>CAVQIA010000012.1:0-8483 GCA_963712475.1 uncultured Chloroflexia bacterium | reverse complement strand
CGTTCCTGCCAAAGGAGCGGGAAGAACAACGCGGCGCGAACCTAGGCCGGCCCAGCCGGGCCCAGTTCACCGGAGGTCAGGCGCAGCGGCGTGTCCAGATCGGCTACGTGCCACAGGTGACGTTCGACGTTCTGTGGGGACGTCAACCCAGCCCGCAGGGTGAAGAGCTGGCTATGAGGTGTCAACGATCGGGGATCGTGCTCGGCCAACACACCGTGCGAAGTCGGCTCCGATGGTTTGCAGGCGACTTGCAGGACGCCGCCCAATGGATCGCCGTGGGCCCCTCCACCTCGC
This sequence comes from uncultured Chloroflexia bacterium, assembly GCA_963712475.1. GTDB lineage: Bacteria > Chloroflexota > Anaerolineae > Anaerolineales > RBG-16-64-43 > RBG-16-64-43. The sequence continues at coordinate 8,189 of CAVQIA010000012.1, read as the reverse complement.
GGCGTTTGCAGCGCCGCAGGCGGGCGAGCCCGCCTTCGTCTCAGGTAGGTTGATGGAAGTTGTGTGGGAAGGTCACGCCCTGCGGACTCACCCTCGAGGTCACAATTGTCCGATGGGCGCGCCGCCCCCTCCGGCGCGCCCCCGCAGCTCCGCTCTCCCCGGGCCCCATGTGCAGCGATTCTGTATTCCCTGAAGACCGAGTGTCACCCTGCACCAGGGCAAGCGGTACAGCGCTCAGCCACTGCGGCTGGTCGCCGGCCTTTTCGACCATCGCCCTGGACTGCAGGTACATGGGCCCAAGCCACTCCGGGATGGCGGTCATCGGCAATGCGGTCGCGGACGAGGGCGCCGAACGGCCTGCTGGCCAGGAGAGGGAGTCACCATCGGCCTCGACCGCGAATGGCAGTGCCTCGACTTCATCAGGTGAAAAACGAAGTGCTCGAACAACCTCGCCCGGCGGCCGTTGAGCAGATCGGCGGAAAACCGTCGCCCGACTACCGCATCAACCAAACGAACCGGTGCATCGCTGTGGTCGAGGTGAGAGACCTCCATAGGTACGAGATAAGCTGCTACTGGGCTCGGCAACACGTTCCTGAACCGAACCACCGATAGGCGGCATGAATGTGCCCGAGCCCCCACCGATCGGTGGCATATCAGTCCCGCCTCCACCAATCGGCGGATGGTGCGAGCCGGATCCGCGACCGTGGGTGCGCATAGTGCCGGACCCGCCTCCGATGGGAGGGACAAACGACAGTTCCAAAGCATGCCTTTCATGGGAGCCTCCTGGCTGCTAATGTGGAACGCGATGCTAATACTCTAGCCGCATGTGTTCGACAGACCCCCTACGCGGTCATGTTCGGACATAGACATGCGTTCAACTCGCTCGGTGTGTCTCCGTTAGTCCTTTCACCTGTCGAGATTGATGAGCGATGGTCCAAACAAAGGACGTCGCCCAAGCCGTTGTGCGAAGATCTCGCGGAGTTCGCACCGCTCTTTGATTTCGCGCCTGAAGCAAACGCGCCCGCTCGGAAACCGCGTGCGGACGCGCTTGGACAACCTAAGAAATTAGGCCCACCGTACAGCGACCGCGTCTCCAGAAGGTGGGTGAGGCCCATTTCGCGACGTAGTGCCTCGCAGTAGTGCTGGTAATGGTCGACCACTTCATGGAACCTGCCCTGGGCGGCGAGCACCCTGAGCATACGTTGGTGGAGGTCATCGCGCAACGGCTCGGCGGCAACCCCGCCGTAATCGCAGCCCGCGCTTCGGCGTAGCGAGTCACGCGATCAGCTCATCGGCATACTCCGCGCAGACGTGGACGAACTCCTCCGAAAGTTCCTGACGCCTTTGTCGCGCCCAATGCACCGGGAGGTAGGCCAGGTATTCCCCAGTGTAGGCTTGGATTGCCGCTTCAAGCGCGCCCACACGCCGCAGGTCCTGGAAGGGCATTGCGATTCCAGCACGCGCCAATGCCTCGAACGAGGCGACGTCATAACGCATCTCAAGGTCTCGCTGAAATGACAGGTTTGCTCCGAAGACGACAACCTCTTCGCCCAAGGCTCTTTCGCAACCCGTAAAGGGTCTGATAGAGGTTCGTGAGGGCACGCCCTTGTGGGATGTCCGGCCGAAAGCTGCGAGCAGCTGATCGCGGTTGACTGGGGCCCGGTCGACAGGAAGAAGAACAGCTCCCGTGGCGCGTTGTGAGACCCATTCTGATCGTTGGGTTCTCCCGACCCTTTACGACTACACGAGCCGTCCGAGGGCAATGGACCCGAACTGCGAGGGCACGTCCGGCATCAGTGGTCGACCAGCCGTCCTCTGTCGACCTGGCGCGTGCCGGCGCGAGAAGTGCGCGAACCTGCGGGCGAAGCTGAGCAGAATGAAGAGAAACCCTCCAGCAAATCCGGCAGGCCTCGCCTCCCGCACCAGCATTCGGTCGTACCCCACATCCCTCGCCAACCTGAGCGAGTGCGAGAGGGACGAGCCAGATTTCTCGACCAAACCCAAGCGGAATGGCGACGGGCGAGGAGCAAGGAATCGAAGCCAGACGGCGAACGGACCCTCTCCGACTCCGAGCTGACCCGCGCCCTCGTCGAGTTCTCGTGGCGGGACTCTATATCGCCCATTTGGGGAGGAATTGCACCGTGGAACGCGATACGGCGAGTCACGGCGACGAAGCGCTGGCCGACCGCGAAGTCCGCCCTGCGTAGCGACTCGAGGGCGGCCGGGAGCTTCCGGCGGTCCGATTAGGTCGGCGATCTCCGAGAGACGTAGGCTTGTAGGGAATTGTCGCCACTTTCGGGCGATCTTGAGAGCATTGCTGCAGAAGTCGGACGCCCACTGGCTTCTCCCCCAAGTCCCGCAAGAGATCGGCCTGGCCGACCAGGACGTTGGCTGCGTCTGCCTTCGCCGCCTTTGCGTGCCCATCGATCGCCTCTTGAAATGTGGCCCGTGCCGATCGGTACGGCGAAGCATGCGCAGGTCGTATCCAGATCGCTAAGGACTCGGGCGATCGGGCCGGGGACGCCCATCTGCGCCATATTCCAAGAGCTCTCTGTCGAGCCTGGGCAACCTCCGCAGTCTGACGAGGACCCTGAGCACGAGCGCAAGATCAGTCAATGCGACGCATGGTCGGACCCGTGATCGACTTCTGCAAACCATTCGGCCGCCTGTCTCAGATGCTCCAGAGCCTCGCGAGGGCGGTTCAACTCGAGCTCGCACCGTCCGGCGTATCTCGCGGCGAGCGCGCGGTCGGAGAGCACAACCTCTTCCGCATCCGCTTTCTCAAGAACTGCCAAGGCGCGGCGCAAACCCTCCGCATAATTCATCCGTTGAACGAACTGCCAGATGCGGCGTAATTCGACTCTCGACGAGTTCGGTCTTATCGAGCCTTCGCTCAAACCGCCTTGGGCAAGGGCGGCCGCCTCCTCGCCCATGTCGATGTCCCCGCGGTCAACGTATGTGTCGGTGACCATGAGCTGGAGGCGAGGAATTCCAGCGCGATGTCCTTGAGTTGGATCGCCCACTGCAAGAGAATCTCGCGGCGACCGGCCTCGAATAGAACTTGAGCGTGCGCATCGGCCAGGGCGCCGGCCTTGGTCTTGTCACCGGCCGCGATGAAGAGGTTGAAGGCGGCCTCGGGCATTCCATTCTGGGCGTACCACTCGGCAGCGCGCCGCTGGAGACTTTGTAAGCGCAACGGGTTGCGCCGCGCAGCCGTGCTCCCAGGAACCCGTGGAAAAGGTTGTGAAGCGGTATGAGGGGTCGCGGTTCTCCAACCGTGCGACGAACAGGCGCCGCGCCTCGACCTGGTCCAGCATCTGGCGCTGTCGCTGCGCTCGAGGATCGCATCGCACCAGGCGGGTCCATCTCCGGCAAGACCGCCGCCTCCATAAGGAAGAGCCGCAGGTCCTGGGGTCGCTGTCGAGCACCTCCTCCGCCGAGGTAGTCGTAGACCATGCCGTACTGTCGCGGCCCATGCCCACGTTGCTCAGCAGGCCGCGCCAGATGAGTTGGCTGCTCAGCAGAATGCCCGTGATCCAACCCTCGGTGTGCGAGACCAACGTCTCTGCATCGTTGCTCGGCAGCGTGAGGTTGTCGCGCTTCTGCAGAAGCGCCTGCACTTCGGCCGCGGTGAACCGCAGGTGCTCCTCGCTGAGGCCCGCAATCTCCTGGCGCGCGGCCAGCGAGGCGATCTCGAGCGGCGGGATCCGCCGGCTGAGCAAGATGACGTGCAACTGAGGCGGCAGGCTTTCGATGAACGAATCGAAGAACTCAACGACGGCGGGTGAATCGTCGACGAGATGGAAGTCGTCGATCACCAGCACGGTGAAGTCGGTCGCCGCTTGATCCAGCGCTTGGGTCAGAGCGAGCCCCAGGCTCACCGGTTGGCTCGCGGCGCTTGGCAGACCGAACGTCTCCGGCGGCGGCGGAAGCCAATCAAGCAACGCGCGATGGAGTGCTTGGAACAGGTCACTGACGATCGTGACAATGTCGCGGTCGGTTTCGTCGAGGGAGAGCCAAGCCAGAGGGAAGTCCGCCTGATGAGCGAAGTTCACCGCCAACGCCGACTTCCCGTAACCCGGCGCGGCACAGACAAGAATGAGCTTTCGATTCAGATGGCGCTGAAGGAACTCAAGGAGTCGCGGCCGCTCAAGCAGGTCAGGCGGCGTACGCGGTACCGTGTACCGGGAGGGACGCGAGCCATGATGCCCCGTCCCCACTGGAAACGGGAAAACACTCACAAGAGGATTGTACCGATCTCGCACACTTGCGCAATCCGCAGGGTTGACCTATCCCGCTCGTGAACCGCCATATACGGGAGTTTGGTCGTCGCTGGGCGTGCACGACCACCCCACCACGGCGAGTGAGCGCGGCACACTTGCGTAATGCAAGTTACATGCCACCGCCGCTCTCGCTGTCGAGCGGGCGAACCGGCATCGCGCCTCGTCACGTCCATGAAGAGCTTCTCACGCTGCCGGCACCCCGCCCCGTGGCAACCGGCTGGGCTAGCCAATGACGAACATCCACACTTCGTGCCTCGCAAACACCGGAACGCGCGGCTGGCGACACATGGCGAGCGTATAATCGAAATCCAATGCGCATGCCAACCTCAACCGTCGTTTGGAGTGTCGACCCCGTTCACCCCTCACCCGAGATACTCGCCGAGGCCGCGGCGCGACTGATGCGCGGCGAGTTGGTCGCATTCCCCACCGAAACTGTTTACGGACTTGGGGCCAATGCATTCGATGCGGAGTCTGTGCGCCGCATCTTCGATGCAAAGCAGCGACCGTTCGACGACCCGCTCATCGTGCACATCGCCGCCGTTGAGGACGTGGCAATGGTCGCCACCGGCTTCCCGCCCTTGGCTGAGCGCCTCGCATCACACTTCTGGCCCGGGCCCCTAACGCTGCTGTTGCCGCGTCACAGCGCGTTACCCACGGAAGTCACCTCCGGGCTCGACACTGTCGCTGTGCGTGTCCCCAGCCACCCTGTGGCCATCGGATTACTCGCCGCATGCGGCGTGCCGATCGCGGCTCCATCCGCGAACCGGTTCGGCCACACATCGCCGACAACCGCGGCGCATGTGCGCGAGGACCTGGAGGGCGCGGTCGAGGTCATCCTCGACGGCGGACCGACACCGGTCGGAATCGAGTCGACCGTCGTGGATGTGCGCCCGACCCCGGCGGTGATCTTGCGCCCGGGTGGCATCACTCGCGAGCAGCTCGAGGCCGTCATTGGACCCGTGCGGTTTGCCGAGCCCGCCGAGCGGCAGGCGGCCTCGCCTGGCCGCCTGCCGCGCCACTATGCTCCGCGCGCGGAACTCGTCTTATGCGCCGGTGAAGGCGCCGGAGCGATCGCCGCCTCCATCCAGAAGCGTGCGCGCCACATTCTCGCCAGCGGCCGCACGGCGGGAGTGCTCGCCGTAAGTGAAGTCCATCGGGAATTGAATTCCTCACTCGGCCCGGCCTACGACCTCGGCGCTCAAGCGGACATGCTGGGCATCGCCCGGCGCTTGTTCCTCGGCTTGCGCACACTCGAAGCAGCCCCTGTGGACGTGATCCTCAGTCACCTCATGCCTGCCCAAGGGCTCGGCTCGGCGATCAACGACCGCCTGCGACGCGCTGCCCAAGCGGAACGACCGTAGTGCCTTCGGCATCCAAATGCCGCGCACCCGCGCGTCGCAATCCCCCCGTCAAGAACCTCGATCGCACTCGGGGTGCCGAGATCAAACTCCGAAGTGGGAAATGCCCACCTCGCTCAAGAACTCGGCCTGTTGAGCCGCAACCACGGGCCGGAGTGCGCTTGCCTCCCTTCTGGTGACGACACCGCTGGGGAGGTAACAGGCTCGAAGGCCCTCTGATTGGCCCGACGCCATGGTCGCAGCCTCGGACGTGGTCGTTGTGCAGACACGCGCCGCCGCTCGCACCAACCTGGCTGCGCCGCCCCCAATGTATAATCGAAACCCATGCGCAACTTCCTGCTGGCGGTTGCACTCGTCCTCGGCGTCTATTTCGTCATATCCAACTTCTCCGAACTGCAGGAGATCCAACGCGTTCTGGCGCGCGCGGATGTCGGGTTTCTGACCCTCGCCTTCGTCCTTCAGGTGCTCCAGTTCTTGACCGTCGCGCGCGGCTTCCAAACGGTCTATCAGGCTCTCGGCGTCGAGGAAAGACTGAGTAGGCTATTCTTGTTGTGGGCCTCGGCCCTCTTCGTCAACACCATCGCCCCGAGCGCCGGCGTGGGGGGGGATGGCGATGTTCATCGGTGATGCGCGCCGGCGCGGTCACTCGCCGGCCAAAGTCATGGTGGCCGGGACCCTCTTCCTGCTGTACGACTATCTGGCCGTGCTCTTGTTTCTCGCCCTCGGCATCATCGTCCTCATCCGTCGTGGAAAGCTGAGCGCACCTGAAATCACCGCCGGGGTCATTCTGGCCTTGCTCGCCACCGGGCTTGGCATGTTGATAAGGCTCGGATTGCGTTCGTCCGCGTCCCTCGAGCGCCTGCTCGTTCGATCCGCGCACGCGGTGAACCGGATGCTCATGCCGATCATCCGACGGCCCTACCTTTCCGAGCAACGCGCGCGGGATTTCGTCCATGACCTGGGCGAAGGCGCCCAGGCCCTGCGCCTCTCACCGAATCGTTTGCTGCCACCGGCCGTGTACGCAACCGCCTCGATGGCGCTTCTCGTCGGCATTTGGCTGGTTGTCTTCCTGGCTTTCGGCGAGGCCGTCTCGCCCGGTACATTGATCTCTGTCTTCAGCATCTCGTACCTCTTCCTCATTGTTTCGCCGACCCCGGCCGGCATCGGCTTCGTGGAGGGTGCCGCTACGCTGCTCCTGCGTTCGTTTGGGTACTCGCTGGAGAGTGCCGCCATTCTCGTCCTGGCTTACAGAGGCATCACGTACTGGATTCCATTGGCCGTGGGTGGCGTGGCATTTCGTGTGGTGAATCGCCCCGCCCCATCAGCGAAGAACGACTTGGGCCGAACTCCCCAACCTGGGGCGTAGTCGGGCGCTGAGGCTCGATCCGCGCCCCGGCCTCCTCGAGGCTCACTACAATCGGATGTGATGGCCGCTCGTCGCCCACAGATGGAGATCGACCCTAACCTTGCACCCGTGACGGTATCGGATCTGGTCCTGGCATCCGGCATTAGCGTGGGGACCTGTTCGGGTTCGACAAGCGCTTGAGCAGCTCGCGGAGGGAGCCCGGCTGTGATCCGCCTGATTGTCAACGCTGACGATTACGGACTGACCCCGGGTGTCGGCATGGGCACGCGTCAAGCCCATCGCGAGGGAATTGTCACGACCGCAACCGCGATAATGAACATGCCGTACGCGGCCGTCGAGCTTCGGCGCGCGCACGAGGAGGTCCCCACCCTCCGGTCTGGAGTGCCACCTGACACTTACGGCTGGTGCGCCACTGTCCTCCGCACGATCCGTCTCCAGCCTGCTGGACTCTTCCGGCGCGTTCCTGCGTCCACCGGAATTCATCTCACGCCTTGAGAGTGCGCGAATGGAGGAAGTCGAGCGCGAGTGGATCGCCCAGATCGAGGCCTTTCTTGCCTGGGTATCCACCTCGATCACCTCGACAGCCACCATCACACCTGGTACCTTTCTCCGCGCCTTCTGGACCTGATGCTGGAAATGGCGCAGCGCTACGGGTGCGGCATCCGGCCCGCAGTCACCGAGGAGGCGGTGCCCTCACATTCGAGATGATCCCCGCCCTCCCGCCAAAGGACGCAGCCCACGCCCTCGCCGCCATGCGTTCCACTCTGGTCAAACATGCCGACCGGGTGTACGTCTCATTCTTCGACAAAAGCGCGACCCGCGAGCAGTTGCTCGGCATCATGGCCTCTCTGCCGGAGGGCACCAGCGAGATCATGTGCCACCCGGGCCTGGCGGATCAGGATTTGCGGAATGCCAGTGGGTACGCCGATGTGCGCGCGGGTGAACTGGGGCTGCCCTCATTGACAGCGGCGCGCGAAAGGCAATCGAGGGGCGCGGCATTCTACTGTCCCGCTGCGCGGACCTGCCGGATGATTGAGAGCGCGGGCCCGCGGCTTTCCCGGCGGCTCCTGATCGCGGTGCTGCGCCTGGCCTTCCGCTTGCTGTATCACGAACTCGCGTGGACGTACGAAGGCGTGGCCTGGGTGGTTTCACTTGGGTTGTGGAAGCGATGGCGCGAGGCGG
>CAVQIA010000011.1:0-123993 GCA_963712475.1 uncultured Chloroflexia bacterium | reverse complement strand
ATGCAACGGCAGGACTTCTAGTACACGTTCAAGGCGACACTGTCCGGCAGGCCGCAAGGTACCGCCCACGGATACCCGCCTACGGGACGGGTGCTCCCGGCACGAAGTAGTACAAGAAATCGTGGTCGGGAATGCGCGAAGTATACCGGTGTAGCCGTCCGGTTGGGAAGCGCGATTCCAAGAGCTCTTGCGTTCCTGTGTCGTCACGATGGAACACGACGAGGAGCGGCTGGTTGGCGGGTTCGAGGGCGCTCAAGGCCTCCACGGTGATCGCGTAGTCGCGGGTCGGATCGCCCGCGTATATCCCGACCAGCCGCGTGTCGGCCCAAAAGGTGTACGGCACGACGAACGCCTCATCGTAGCTGCCCACTGAGTGGGCAAAATCATTGACCAGGGCGCCGATCTCCGAAGCGTTCTGCGCCGCATGCTGGTATTGCTCGACGTAGCGGACAAATGTGAGTTGAGTGTTCTGGACGAGTGAACCGGCCAAAACAAGAGCGAGAACGGCCCCGGCTACCCAGCCGAGTCTCTTGGGATTGAAGTGACGGTGGAGCGAATCGAAAAGAACGGTGACGGCGAAGGCCGGCAGCAAGAAAACGAAGGGTATGGCTCCAGACGAGCGATTGAGCGCGGGATTCTCAACGGGGAACGCCAGCGCCAACGTGGAGGGCAGCAGCAACATGGGGATGGCCAACATCACCACCAAATCCTCCCACTGCCGTCGACGCACGTAGCGCGCAAGCAGGAAGAAGGCACCGAACGCAAACAGCACTGCGCTCGCGACATCCAGGGCTGGCCGCCCTGGGATGCCCAGGATCCATGCATTGCCGCCATCCCAGTTGAACATGAGCGCCGAGTGGAGACTGTTCGAGAGCAGGATGAGGAGCGGGTTCTGAGCGTATGGTAGCTCCTCTTGCCCGAGACGCGTGATGGTCCGACCCCAGAACAAGTCCGGATAGTCGAAGGCATAGCGCATCAACGGCAGGGCAATCACAGCCGCCAGAATGACCGAGGCCGCCAACCCGCCCCAAGCCCACGCTCGACGGCCCCGCGACGCCTCGTGCAGCGAGAACACGGCGACGGCCATGGCCATCACGAAGAGCAGCACTCGCGCTGGGGAGTAGCCGTTGAGCGCAAGACCCAAGGCGATGCCTGCCCACAGGAAATTCCTGTGACGCCCGCCGCGCAACGCACGCAGAAGAAAATACATCGCCGGCGCAACGAACAACGGGTAAAGCGGGAAGCGCAAGCCGATGCGGCTGATGACGTTGGGCCAATAGCCGATGCCCGCCAGAACCAGCGCCAACAGTCCGACCCGGCGGTCGAAGAGGTCGCGGCCGAGCCAATAGATGAAGGGCAGTGTGGCCACACCGGCCAAAGCCGTGCCCAGCTTGAGTGATGTAAACGAAACGCCGAAGCCCAGGCGCGCGATCAAGGCCGTCAGATAGAACTGGATAAACTCGCGACCCGTGTTGCGCGGGAAGTAGATCGGGAACGTTCCGCTAAGGATGTCCATCACGTCGAGCAACTTCTCGGCGTGGTCGCTCGTCATTTCCGGAGCGACAAGGTCGAGGCGAATCAGGCGAATGACGGCGACACTGACAAACGCCGCGAGCACGAGCAGAGTCCAGCCCGAAAGATGAACTCCGGCCTGCAGGCGACGTGTGCATTCGCGAACCCGGCTGCCTGCCTCGCGCACCCAGGACCATGCACCCAGCACGCCCTCCGAGGCTGCAGGGGTTAGCGCGATGAACCAACAGATGAAGGCTGCGGCCCAGAAAACAAGGTTGCGCGCGGTGAAGATGTGGTCCGCCAGGGTGGCAAAGCACGCCACGCCGAATCCAAACCCGGCCCACGCCAGAAGGACCGATACGAGCGAGGGTCTCCAATGCATCTCGGCCATCAATGAGCGAGGAGACTCCGCCCAACGCACGTCGCCCTTGAGCAGCGCCAGCACAACGAGCATGAGGGCCAATCCATAGAGAATGGCACCTTGGGCAGGGCTGCGCTCATATCCGGCCGGGCGAAAATCCAAGGTGAGCTGACCCAGTGTTGCGAGAAGCAGCGCTCCGGGGATGCGCAGCCTGGCGCCCCAATCGACCGCGACGGCGGGGGCCCTGACCTCGTGGGTCTCTTCGATCGTAAGGGGCGTCGGGAGGCCTTGAACCCCCGGCTCGGGTGCAATCGCGCCCAACGCGCGCGCACCACGCGGTGAGCGGAAGAACCATGCCAGGAACGCTACGCCCACCAGGCAGAGAAACCAAGCGTTCGGGGATCGCACACCCTCCATCACGAAGTAGCCGGCGGCCAGCAGCAGGGCCGCCAACGACACCCCTAACCGGACGCCTCGTTTGAACGTGGGGTGGGTCACGAGCGCACGCCACCCATCCAGAAGCGAGGGGCCAACTCTCATTCGGTCGTCTCCTCCAATGCCCGTCTGCGAGCGACGACGATTATGCTTTCACCCCACCGCCTAGGCAAGACGGCCACCCCCACGACGGCCTGCAGGCCGCCGGGCGCACCAAAGAACAGCTTCTGCAGCATCGCCGGGATCATCGGAAGGTAAGGCACGTCCCAAAATCCATCTGCAAAGACGCGCAGGATCCTCATTTCGCCCACCTCGCGCAAGAGTCGCAGCCACGTGTCAGGCGGCTTGAGCGAGATATGAGTCGGATCCTGATAGCCGATCCAGCGATCGCCCTTCATCGGACGCAGCAGCGAATCCAGGTTGGGAGTCGAAAAGATCAGCAAACCGCCGGGACGCAGGACTCGCCCAAGCTCGGCGATGGCAAGTTCCGGGTGCGGCAGATGCTCGATGATGTGCTTGATGAGGATCACCTCGAACGATCCGCCCGGGAACGGCAGATGTTCGGCCGATGCCACCTCAAGCCGAGTGCGCTGCGCCACGGTCCGCGCCTGGCGGAGCGCATGTGGGTTGAGGTCGACCGCCGCGGTCTCGAAGGAATCCTCGAGTTGGCCAACCAAATGGCCGAGCCCGCAGCCGACCTCCAGCAGCCTGCCACCGCGCCGCCCGTGGCGCCGCGCTAGCAACGCGTAGAAACAATTCGACCACCAGTACTGTGAGAATCGGGCGAACGACACGCGCGCGTAGGTGTGTGTGCGGAAGTAGTTCTCGTCGAATGCGCTCATTGCCGCCGCGCCACGTAGAAGGTGAAAGCGCCGGCTTCCGGCGGCCCCTCATCGAAGTACCGCGCGACGAGGCGCTCGGTGATCGCCAGGTTGGCTCGCGAAGGAGCCAGGATCCAGCGCCCCGTGAGCAGGTGGGTCGCGAGGGAGGGCAGGCCGCCCAGGTGACCCCATTCGAGAGCCTGCAGCGCACCCATCGAGAAGTACTCCCAGCTGCGCTCGAGCCTGAACCCCGCCGCCTCCAGCCGCGCGCGCCAGCCACTTTCGGATTCCAAGTGCTCAACGCGAGTCATGCGGCGGAACCACTCGCGGTAGGTGCGCGCCGCGCTGCGCAGCCTCAGCGCCTCGAGCCCTCGGGCGATCGAAAGAAAGCCGAGGTAGTTGGGATTGGGTACACAAAAGATGAAGGGTGAGCCCGACTGAAGCACCCGCGCCGCTTCCCGCAGTACCGCATCGAGTTGTGGAATGTGCTCGAGCACGGAGTTGCTCATGGCAGAGGCGAAGCACCCCGTCTTGAGCGGGAGGCGCGCGCCGTCCGCCTGCACAACCTGCCGGTACCCGCCTCGGGCAGCCGCCTCGCGGACGATTGGCGAGGGATCCAACCCCACGTCCAACGGAGGGTCGAACGCAACGGATGCAAAATGGCCGTCACCGCAGCCAATGTCGAGGACCGGGCGCGGCATCGGCAGCCCTTGATAGAACCGATCCTCGACCGCACGCACCAGCGCTCGGAAGTAGGGCAGCGCATGCAGGTGGCGGCGAAGAACAGTGCGCGACGCAGGTCCCGCCATCCTATCGGCCTCGCTTCGAGTCGGCGCCACGTGCAGCCGTGATCTCGGCGAATAGCTCCTCGTATTGGGCAGCCACGGCTGCGGGCGCAAAGGTCGCAGCCAGGTCAATGGCCGGATGGGCATAGCGTTGCGGCGATTGTAAGACATCGATCAAGGCCCGGGCCAATTCGCCCGGCGATCCCACCGGCACGACCTGCCCCATCCCGGTGAGCAGTACGGGTTGGCGAACGCCGGGCAGCCCCGAAGCCACGACCGGGGTCCCGCACATCATCGACTCGATTTGCACCAAGCCGAAGCTCTCGGTGCTGTTGATGCTCGGCAACACGGTCGCGGCGCATGCTTTGAAGAAGGCGCTCATCTCGCGCGGGTCGAGCGTCCCCAGGAATCGCCAGCGGTCCCCGAGCGCGTCGATCAACGGTGCCATGCGGCGCGCGTAGCCTTCCTCACCCAGAACATCCTGATACTGACCCGCAAACAAAACACTGAGATTGGGAAACCTGCTCATCACCGCCGGCAGCGCCGCCAGAAGATACTCCACGCCCTTCTCCGTAGCCAGCCGCGAAGCCATCCCCACCACCGTTCGGCCGGTCAGCTTGTTACGCTCGCGGAAGGCCTGCACCTCGGCCAACCCCGCGCTGGCGACTTCTACCGGGGGCGGGATGACATGCACCTTCCCCAAGTAGTGCGAGAGGAAGGGTGAATGTTCCGCATAGTCGAGAGTGTACGAGACAATGCGGTCCGCAACGCGCGCAGCGAGATGGTTGGCCAAGTGCACCGCTTGGTTAGCGACGAGATTGAACGGTGTCGGCGGCAGGCTGAGATCGCAATGGTAGGTGAGCACGGTCGGGCGGCCCAGAAAGCGGCCGCGCACCGCGAGACCCGGGGCATCGAACTGAGGCAAGTGGATGCTCAATGCATCGTGGGTGGCGGCCAGGCGCGAGGCCCACGCGCCAATGGTAGGCATGAGAACGCCCTTGCTCAAGCGTGCCATCACCCAGGGCCGAATGATCTGCACGCCGTTGAGCGTCTCGTGTTGAGGCAAGCGGGCGTCGAAGCGCGAAGTGAGAACGGTGACACGATGGCCGCGCGCCACCCACGCCCGCGCCAGACGCTCTGCATAGATCGTCAGCCCGGAGACATGTGGGCGGTAGTAGGTGAGGGCAATCAGGATGCGCATCGACAATGCACAGCGGTTACGAGCCCTCAGCTGGCGGCTTCTCATGCGGGCGGCGTGCCGCAGAGACTTTCCAGACCTCTTGCATCAATCTCTCGAGTGTTTGTCCCTCGAGCCCGAGGCCCATCAAACCCAACACAACCACCCCGACCGAATTCAAAACATGCACCGACACCGCATAGGCTAGGGCTGTTTCCGTATCGATGTGAATCACGCCCAAGGCCGCGACCACGGCCGCCTCGTACACACCAATTCCGCCGGGCGAAGAGGGAATCATCATGCCCAAGGCTGAGCCCACCAGCGCGACCAGTCCGTCCCCCAGGCGCGCGGAGGGCACGAAGGCGCGCAGCAAGATCGTGTACTCGAGCAACCACACAAACCATGTCGCCGCCAGGAGAAGGATCGCCGGCAGCGCAATACGCCAATCGCGAAGTGCCTCCAGCCCGCGCATGAACCCTTCCAGGCCCTCGACCCAGCGAGCGGCTCGGGTGCCAGGGCTGACACGCCGGTTGAGCCATTGGATCAATGGACCGCGCAGGAGGCCGGCCGCGAGGACTCCGCACACACCTAAGCCCGCGGTGGCGAGAGTCCATCCCACCGTCCGCCCACCCCACACCTGACCCGCAACCACGGGCAACGCCAGCAGGACCAGCCCGAATGTGCAAACCAGGTCGAGCACTCTCTCGAGGACGACGGAAGACAGTGCGCTGCTGACAGGCATCGCCGGCGTGTCGTCGTTGCGGGGTGATCCCGCCAGTACGGCGCGCGCCACATCCCCCATGCGGAGCGGCAGAACAGCGTTAACCAAGTAGCCGACGTTGAGCACCCAGAAAGCCCGCTGCGGTCGGATGCGCCCGCGCGCCAACACGCGCCAGGCGTAGCCGCGCGCGACCATCGCCAGCAGCAAGAGTCCCGCGCCCGGGAGGAAATACCACCCGTTCGCCCGCTGCCAAGCCGTGGCCAGATGCTGCCAGCTGACAACCCGCAGGAGGAGGGTGACCGCCAGCAGGCTGAGCAGCAGCCCCGGCGCCCAGCGCACAACACGGACCCAGTGACGACCGCGCCTTCACCCCGGCATCCCTCGCTCGCGCACCTCACGAGAGTGAGCTCTGGGGAGCACTATTCGCCTTCGATGCGCAGGATGGCCATGAACGCCTCCTGCGGGATTTCGACGTTGCCGACCATCTTCATGCGCCGCTTGCCACGCTTTTGCTTTTCGAGGAGCTTCTTCTTGCGGGTGATGTCGCCGCCATAGCACTTGGCCAGCACGTCCTTGCGCAGCGGCTTGACATTGGCGCGTGAGATGACCCGCCCGCCCGCCGCAGCCTGAATGGGCACGACGTACAACTGGCGCGGGATGATCTCTTTGAGCTTCGTCACCAGACGTTGACCCTTGTTGTAGGCCTGGTCGCGGTGGACGATCGAGGCCAGGGCATCGACAGGCTCATCGCTGATCAGAATATCCAAGCGCACCAGGTCATCGGCCCGGTAGCCCGCAAAATGATAGTCGAGCGAAGCGTAACCGCGCGTGCGAGACTTGAGCTGGTCGTAGAAATCGATGATCAGTTCCGAGAGCGGGAGCTCGAAGCGCAGCTGCACCCTGCCGGGCGCGGGGTACTCCTGGCTCGCGAATGTGCCTCGGCGCTGGGTGACGAGATCCATCACCGTCCCGTAGTAGGTGTCGGGTGTGAAGACCTCGATGTTCATCCACGGCTCACGGACTTCGGCGATGTCTGCCTCAGGCGGCAGTTGGGCCGGCGAGTCGATACGGACTTCGCGTCCGTCGTGCAACAGCACTTCGTATTCGACCGAAGGGGCCGTCGCGATGACATCCAGATCGTACTCCCGTTCGAGCCTCTCCTGAAAGATATCCATATGGAACAGGCCGAGAAAACCGCAGCGGAAGCCGAAGTTGAGCGCTTGGGAGGTCTCGGGCTCGAAAACGAGCGAGGCATCATTGAGCTGGAGCTTCTCGAGTGCGTCCTTGAGCGCAGCGTAGTCCTCGCCCTCCACGGGATACACTCCGGCGAAGACCATCGGCTTCACCTGGCGATAGCCAGGCAACGCTTCGTGCGCCGGATTGGCCTTGGACGTGATCGTATCGCCGACCCGGCACTCACGCACGCTCTTGAACCCCGTGGCCACGTAACCCACCTCACCTGCACTCAGGCTGGTGTTCGCAAGCATCCCGGGTGAGAAGTGACCCACTTCGATCGGCTCGAACTCGGCTCCGGTGGACATCAACCGGAAAGAATGCGCGCGGTTGAGTTCACCCTCGCGCACTCGCACATAGGCGACCACGCCCTTGTAGGCATCGTAGTGCGAGTCGAAGATCAGGGCTCGAGTGGAGGCCTCCGCCGATCCCGTGGGCGCCGGCACATTGCGCACGATGGCCTCCAAGACCGCCGCCACGTTGGTCCCATTCTTTGCGGAGATCGGAATGACCGCCTCGCGCTGCACGCCCAGCAGGTGCACGATCTCTCCTGCGACCTCCTCGACGCGCGCCGAGGGCAAGTCGATCTTGTTCAGAACTGGAATGATCTCGAGATCGGATTCGAGCGCCAGGTATAGGTTGGCCAGAGTCTGCGCTTCGACTCCCTGGGTGGCATCCACGACCAGCACGGCCCCTTCGCAGGCAGCCAGGGCCCGGCTGACTTCGTACGAAAAGTCCACATGCCCAGGCGTATCGATCAGGTTCAGCTCGTAGGTGCGCCCATCCTGTGCGGAGTAGGCCATTCGCACGGCGGAGGCTTTGATCGTGACGCCACGCTCGCGTTCGAGGTCCATGCTGTCGAGCACCTGCTCGGTCATGTCGCGATCGCTGACCGTCCCGGTCAACTGCAGCAGCCGGTCGGCCAGCGTGGATTTGCCGTGGTCGACGTGGGCGATGATACAGAAATTGCGGATGTGCGCGGTGTCCATGAGCCTCGGCGGCACACGATTCTCCCGCCGAGCGGCGGGAGGAAGAGGACGTGCATCAAGTATACCTGAGTTTGGTCCTCTCTCCTCAGGTCGGAGGTGGGTTGAGCTCAAGAGTGGCGATGATGTCTGCGAGCGATCGCGGTCCCGCCTCCTGCCGAAGCCACGTCAAGAACTCGACGTTGCCGGCCGGGCCGCGCAGCGGGGAGCGCATGACGCCATGCGGCCACAGCCCTGCCTGGGAGGCTGCGCTGAGCACCTCGACCAGGACGGACTGATGAACCGCCGCATCGCGGACCACTCCGCCGCGTTTCACTTGCGAGCGCCCGGCTTCAAACTGCGGTTTGACGAGGACGACCGCCTGCCCCTTAGACGCCAGCCACCCACGCGCAACAGGCAGAAGCAGGCGCAGCGATATGAAGGAGGCATCCACGGTGACCAGGTCGATGGCTTCGGGCAAACGCTCGAGGTAGCGGGCGTTTGTCTCTTCCATCACGACCACCCGCGCATCGGTGCGCAAACGCCAATCGAGAATCCCCTTCCCGACATCGATCGCATAGACCTTGTTCGCCCCGCGCTGCAGGAGGCAGTCGGTGAATCCGCCGGTGGAGGCGCCGACGTCCGCGCACACGAGCCCACGCACTTCCACCCCAAAAGCCGTCAAGGCCGCATCCAGCTTCTCGCCGCCGCGCGAGGCAAACCGCGGGCCCTGCTCGAGGTCAATCCGCCTCCCCTCGTCGATCCGCTCGCCGGGTTGCATGCAGCGCTCGTCGTCCACGCGCACGTGTCCCTCGCGGATGAGTTGTTGAGCTTGCGAACGAGTCGCGGCGAGCCCGCGCTCGACCATCAACAGATCGAGTCGTGTTCGCCGAGGGTGATCACGCATGGCGGACACAGTCAACTCTCACGGGATGAGCGCCAGCACAGCAGCGGGAGATCCTCCGCCGCCGACGATCGGCAGCGCGCCCACGAACACCATCGCACCTCGCGCGGGAAGCCGGCCGAGGTTGGCCAGGTTCTCCAGCACGACCCGCGGGCGATCGAGAGCCCGGCGGCTCGCTGCGAAGCTCGCGTCGAGCCCACCGTCGATCCCATGGGTGTCGATTCCCAACCCCGCGACGGCGCGGGCGCCGACGAGAAACTCGACCGCTTCGAGCGAGAACCCGGGGAAATGCATGTGTCCGGAACCGTCCCGATTGAGGAATCCCTCGGGTTCGGGCCAGCGGACGTCCCACCCGGTACGCAGGAGGACGAGCACGCCGGGGCCGATGCGGCCGTGCCGCCGCTCCCAGCTTCGAACGTCGCCAAGGGAGAGAAGATAATCGGCATTCTGGTTCGCGGAGCGCGCCTTGTCGAGAAGGACGGACGGGAGGACAAACATATCTGCCGGCAAACTGGTCCATCGACGCGCCCCGCGGATCATATGCCCGAGGGGCCACCAGATGAGTCCCGCTGTGCTCGCCAAGCGCGATTCGCTGCACGAGGAATCCGTTAGCGGCGTAAGATGCCGCCGATTCGATGGACGGGCGTGGATCTCCCGGCCACACTGGTATGGCCTCGTGCAAGGGATGTGTCAGCGAGACGACGCGGGACAGCCGACCCGCGGGAAAGGTGCCCGGGCGCGCGCGTCGACGTTTGTCGCCGCGGATGGGTCTTGCCATCGTTCGCCACTCCTCCACCGAAAGCGTCAGCCCGGAATGTGTTCGTTCTCCGTGAGAGTATAAGGCCACCTCGACCACCCGGGCTCACCCAGGCATCGCTTGCCAGACTCATCGTTCGAACCCCGAGTCTACTGCGAGTGTTATACTCTCAAACCTCATCCGGGCAGTCCGAATTCCCCTAGAAATCCCCGGCCGATTGGCGCCGGTGCGGCCCCAAGGAGAGGACGCGTGCGCAGACGAGTGGTCGTTACGGGTATGGGTTGCATCTCGCCGCTGGGCAACGACGTTGCCTCGACCTGGGAGGCTGTGTGTAGAGGGCAGTCGGGTGTTGGACCCATCACGCTGTTCGACGCCTCGGACCTGGAAACCCGGTTCGCGGCCGAGGTGAAGGGGTTCGACCCGGTGGCTCACTTCGGGCGCAAGGATGCCCGGCGCATGGATCGCTTCACGCAATTCGCGCTGGTGAGCTCGCTGCAAGCCTTGGCCGACGCGCAACTCGAGATAACGGACGCCAATCGCGATGAGGTCGGCGCCTACATTGGGACCGGCATCGGCGGGGTGGCCACCCTGATCGAGGGCATCGAAACGATGCGCGTTGGCGGTCCGCGGCGGGTGAGCCCTTTCACCGTTCCCTTGATGTTGCCCGACAGCGGCGGAGCGCAGGTGGCCATCCATCTTGGCATTCGCGGGCCCAATATGGCCGTCGTATCGGCCTGCGCCACCGGCGCCAATGCGATTGGTGAAGCGGTGGAGGTCATCCGCCGCGGCGCCGCGCAAGTGATGCTGGCCGGAGGGGCCGAGGCGGGGGTCGTGCGGGTGGCCATGGCCGGGTTCAACGCCATGACCGCGCTCTCGCGTCGTAACGATGCGCCGCAGCGCGCCTCGCGGCCGTTCGATTTGAACCGCGACGGTTTTGTCGCGGCCGAGGGCGCCGGCGTGCTGGTCCTCGAGTTCCTCGAGCATGCGCGCGCCCGTGGCGCCAGGATCCTCGGCGAGGTCCTCGGTTACGGGGTCAATAACGATGCGTACCACATTTCCGCCCCCTCCGAGGATGGCACAGGCGCATCGCGCTGCCTGAGCTTGGCCCTCAAGGATGCCGAGCTTTCGCCATCTGAGATCGGCTACATCAACGCGCATGGGACGAGCACCCCGCTCAACGATCGCAGTGAGACGGCCGCCATCAAGCGCGCCTTCGGCGAGTCCGCGCGGCACATTCCGATTTCGTCGACGAAATCGATGACCGGGCACATGCTGGGCGCAGCCGGGGGGATCGAGGTCATCTTCACCCTGCTCGCCCTGCGTGACGGTGTGCTGCCGCCCACCATCAACTATGAAACGCCAGACCCCGAATGCGATCTGGATTACGTCCCGAACCAGGCTCGACGTGCCAAGGTGCGCTATGCCATGTCGAACTCCTTCGGGTTTGGCGGGCACAACGCGTGCCTCGTCCTCGGCCCCGCACCGCAGGCGGTCTAGCCCATCATGGCCCATTACGCTCACATCACCGGTTGGGGCATGAGCCTGCCACCTCGCGTGCTCACCAACGCCGAGTTGGCTCGCACGGTTGACACGACGGATGAGTGGATTGTCGAGCGCACGGGCATCCGCGAACGACGTGTGGCGTCACCGCAACAAACCACCGCGTCGCTGGCCACCGATGCTGCACTCAAGGCGCTGGCAACCGCCGGCCTCTCGCCGCGCCAGGTGCAACTCATCATCGTGGCCACCTCCTCCCCCGAGCACATCTTCCCGGCGACCGCGTGCCTGGTGCAGGATCGTATCGGCGCGGTCTCGGCCGGCGCCTTCGACCTCTCGGCCGCCTGCACCGGTTTCGTCTATGCGCTCAGCGTAGCCTCTCAGCTCATCCAGACCGGTGCCTACGAGAACGCGCTGGTCATCGGTTCCGAGACGCTCTCGCGCATCGTCAATTGGAAAGACCGCGCCACATGCGTGCTATTTGGGGACGGCGCTGGCGCGCTCGTCCTGCAGTCCAACTCGCGCCCGGGCGGTGTACTTGCTTTCAGCATGCACTCCGACGGCTCGGGCGGCGATTTGCTCGCGCTGCCCGCCGGCGGCAGCCGCATGCCCGCGACCCACGAGACGGTGGAGCAAGGCCTGCACTTCGTCACCATGAACGGGCGCGAGGTGTATCGCTTCGCCACTCGCGTCATGGCCGCGGCCACGCGCGAAGTGCTGGCCAAGGCCGGCTACGTTCTGGGCGAAGTGGACCTGATCGTTCCGCATCAGGCAAACCAGCGCATCATCGAAGCTGCCGCCAAGCAATTGCGCTTGCCGATGGATCGCTTCTTCGTCAACGTCGAGCGCTACGGCAACACCTCCACGGCCTCGATCCCCATCGCGCTCTGCGAAGCCTTCGCGGCTGGACGCCTGCACGTCGGCGACCGCGTGGTGGTGGTCGGCTTCGGCGCCGGGCTCACTTGGGGCGCAGCCCTTTTGCAGTGGGTGGCCCATGCGCCTGCACCTGCGGAACGCTGGCGGGTCTCCGGGGTCTTCATCTTCCGCGCATTTGCCTGGCTGCGCTCCGTGCTGCGACGCCTCGCGCCGCAGAGTGGAAGCCTTCTTCCTCGGGGAGAGAAGCGACACGGGCAAGCGCTAGATCCATGCGGCAAGGCGGTTATCCCGCGTCGACCTAGGCAAACACGCCAACCTCGTGTAGAATCGAGAGATACCACACGACGTTCGGAGGCCGCTTTGGCAAACACACGCTCGGCGATCAAGCGCATTCGCAGCAATGAGCGCAAGCGCGTTCGCAACCGCACCATCCGCAGCCACGCCCGCACCGCCGTGACCACGGCGCGTGCGGGGATCGAGGCCGGCGGCAAGGAATCAGAGGCCAAGGTGGGCGAGGCCATCCGCCAGCTCGACCGCGCGGCTGAGAAGGGCATCATCCACAAGAACAACGCGGCTCGACGAAAGAGCCGCCTCATGAAGCGGATGCACAAGGCGGGCGGCGCCAAGCCGGCGTAACCGGCCGCCGCTCGGGTCCCACGATGCGCAAGTCCAGGGCATGGCAAGCCCCCGCACACGGGGGCTTTTTGACGCATACGGCAATCCGGAGCGTGTTGTTTATAATCTGACCGGTGGTCAGGATATGTTCGAGACGGAACTGAGCCAAGTCGCGCAGGTTGTGCACGCCCATCTCCAGGGCCGAGGGCTGGCGGAGCCGCCGGCTGTCGAATGGGCTGCGTTGCCCTTCTCCGGCGAGTGGGGCGCGGCCACGTCGGTCTGCCTGAAGGCGGCCGCGGCTCTCGCTCGCCGCGAGCAGTCCGGCGGCTCGGTTCCCGCGCTAGCTCAGAAGATCGCTGAGGAAATCACCGCCTCGCTGGGGCTGCCCCCGGTCTTCATTCGGGCCGTCCCCGTTCGCGGGTACATCAACCTGCACTTCGACACGCAGCGCTATGCTCAGGCTGTGGTCGAGACCGTTCTGCGCAATGGCAAGGACTTCGGGCGGGGCGCCCCGAAGGGGGAGCGCGTGATGGTCGAGTACGCGCAACCCAACACCCACCATTCGTTTCACATCGGTCACTTGCGCAATGCAGTCCTGGGCGAAGCGCTGGCCCGCCTGGTGCAGTTTGCCGGGTTCGAGACCATTCGCGCCTGTTACCCCGGCGACATCGGCCTGGGAGTCATCCGTTGCATGTGGGGCTACCAGAAGCTGCACGCCGGTGAGGAACCCGAAGGCGTCATGGAGCGCGGGCGGTGGTTGGCCCAAATCTATACCGAAGCCACCGCGCTTCTCGATGAAAAGCCGGGCGAGACACCTGCCGAGCGCGAGCACAGACTGCGCTATGAGGCCGAGGTCAAAGAGCTGTACCGCCTGTGGGATGCCGGCGACCCGCACGTTCGCGAATTGTGGCGGCGCACGCGACAGTGGAGTCTCGACGAGTTGGCCGCCATCCTTGAGCTGCTCGATATCCACATCGACGTCTTCTTCTACGAGAGCGAGGTGGACGAGCCAAGCAAGGCCATCGTGGAGGAGCTCATTGCGCGAGGAATAGCGGAGGACGAACGACTCAGCGGCGGGCCGGTCATCGTCCGCGTGGACGAAAAGCTCGGACTGAAGAACGAGACCTACCGCACGGCCGTGATCCTGCGCAGCGACAGCACCAGCCTCTATCTCACCAAGGATCTGGCGCTCGCCAAAACGAAGTTCGAGCAGTATGCCGTCGATCGCTCGATCTACGTCGTCGACGTGCGTCAGAGCTTGCACTTCCAGCAGGCTTTCAAGATCCTCGAGCTGTGGGGCTTCCCGCAGGCCGCCAAGTGCTACCACCTGGCCCACGAGATCGTCACCCTACCCGAAGGGACGATGTCGGCGCGCAAGGGTCGCGTCGTCTACTTCCAGGATGTCGCCGACGAGGCGGTGCGCCGCGTCGAGGCGATCATTGCCGAGAAGAACCCGGACCTGGCCGGACCGCAGCGCCAGGCGGTCGCGCGCGCGGTGGGCCTGGGCGCCTTGCGCTACGCCATGCTGAGCGTCGACAACCTCAAGCAGATCACTTTCGATTGGGAAAGCGCGCTGAGCTTCGACGGCCAGGCCGCGCCTTACATCCAGTACGCCCATGTGCGCGCGGCCAGCATCCTGGCGCGGGCT
The DNA here is from genome assembly GCA_963712475.1 of uncultured Chloroflexia bacterium. GTDB lineage: Bacteria > Chloroflexota > Anaerolineae > Anaerolineales > RBG-16-64-43 > RBG-16-64-43. Next base: position 109,686 of record CAVQIA010000011.1, on the reverse strand, counting down.
GCCGGGGCTCCGGCGGCGTGGGTGGAGCACGACGTGCACCCGGCCGAGGTCAACCTGATCGAGGCGGTGGCACGCTTTCCGGGCGAGGTGCAACGCTCGGTTCAGGACTACAAGCCGCTGCATATGGCCAATTACGCCTACACTCTTGCCAAGGCGTTCACCGATTTCTACCAGCAATGCCCGGTGCTGCAAGCGGAACCGGCGACCCAAGCCTCGCGGCTGGCGCTCGTGTCGGCGGCCAAGCAGGTCCTCGGCTCCAGCCTGACCTTGCTTGGATTGCAGGCACCCGATACCATGTAGGGCGTGGCCCAGCGCCTACCGCGCGGGGGCAGCGTCGTATTCGTCACCTGGAACAAAGAAGGAGAAGGATGGCCAAAAGGCGTGTTCTTATCATGGGCGCGGCGGGGCGCGACTTCCACAACTTCAACCTGGCCTATCGCAACAACCCGGATATCGAAGTCGTGGCGTTCACCGCGACCCAGATCCCGAACATCGAAGGCCGTGTCTATCCTCCGGAGCTCGCGGGTAAGCTCTACCCGAAGGGAATCCCCATCCACGCCGAAGGCGACCTGGTGTCGCTGATCCGGTCGCTGGCCGTCGACGAGGTTGTCTTCGCCTACAGCGATGTCTCGCACGAGACCGTCATGCATCATGCCTCGACGGTGGTCGCCGCCGGGCCCGACTTCCGATTGTTGGGCGCTCGCGCCACGCAGTTGAAATCCAATCGCCCGGTGGTTTCGATCTGCGCCGTGCGCACCGGTTCGGGCAAGAGCCAGACCACGCGTGCCGTGTCGTCCGTCCTGCGCGACCTGGGCTACAAGGTGGCCGCCATCCGCCACCCGATGCCTTACGGCAACCTGGTGGCACAGGCCGTCCAACGCTTTGCGGACTTGGACGACCTGGATGAGTTCAACTGCACCATCGAGGAGCGTGAGGAATACGAACCGCATCTGGCGCAAGGGGTGATCGTTTACGCGGGCGTCGACTACGAGAAGATCCTGCGACAGGCCGAGCAAGAAGCGGACATCATCCTGTGGGATGGCGGCAACAACGACCTGCCCTTCGTCGTCAGCGACCTTCAGATCGTGGTGGCCGACCCGCACCGCCCGGGGCACGAAACCCGCTACCACCCCGGTGAGGCCAACGTGCGCGCGGCCGACGTGCTGCTCATCAACAAAGTAGATACGGCCGACGCGCAAAGCACGTTGACCGTGCGCGAGAACCTGCGCCGCCTGAACCCCGCGGCGATCCTGGTGGAAGCGGCCTCGCCGCTCTTTGTCGACGACCCGGCCGCGATCCGCGGCGCCAAAGTGCTCGTCATCGAGGATGGCCCGACGCTGACCCACGGCGAGATGGCTTACGGCGCGGGCTGGATGGCCGCGCGCCGCTTTGGGGCGGCCGAGATCATCGATCCGCGCGCGTATGCCGTGGGCTCCATTGCCCGCACGTACGAGAAGTACCCCACGACCGGCGCGGTGCTGCCTGCCATGGGCTATTCGGCCGAACAGATCCGTGAACTCGCGCAGACCATCAACAACGCACCGGCCGACCTGGTGCTCATCGGCACGCCCATCGATCTGGGCCGGCTGATCAAGATCAACAAACCCACGCAGCGCGTTCGTTACGAGCTGCAGGAGATCGGACAGCCCACTCTCCGGGAGATCCTGACTGAGAAGTTTGGACGCAAGGGCGGGGCAACGAAGACCACCAAGTGATCGACAGCCTAGGGATCGTGAGCTGGCGTGACGCAGAACAGTGGCTCGGTGCGACTCGAATGGGATGGCAAACGTGCCCCCGTGCCGCCGGAGGCCCGCCTCGAGCGAACCGGGGAAGTGCGTCGGGATCCGGATGAGGTCCTCGAGCCCGACCCCAACAGACTAATCCTCGGGGACAATTTGCTGGCCATGGCCGCCCTTCTCCCGCAGTGGGAAGGGCGGCTGCGCTTAATCTATGCCGATCCCCCTTTTGGAACCGGCAAAGGATTTCCACGGCGGGTTGGAACTGGCGAAGACTCACGCCGACCGGAGCAGTGGCTGCTGGCGCAAGGCTACTCCGATTCGTGGCAAGGCCCGGACGAGTATCTCGAGCACCTTTACCCGCGCCTCGTCCTCATGCATCGGCTGCTTGCCGATGACGGCTGCCTTTACCTGCACCTGGATTGGCGCGCCGTGCATTACGCCCGTCTGCTGCTGGATGAGATCTTCGGCGCGCAGCAAATCCTCAACGAGATCATATGGGTCTATCACGGCCCCTCGCCGGTGCGGACCTACTTCAACCGCAAGCACGATACGTTGCTGGCCTACCGCAAAGGGCGCCGCCACGTGTTCAACGCGGACGAGGTGCGCATCCCCTACGACGAATCCACTCGGCGCACGTTTGCCTCCTCCGCGCGCGCCGGGTTTGGGCGTCAGCCGGATCTTGACCGCGGCAAGGTGCCGGAAGACTGGTGGTACTTCCCGGTCGTCGCACGGCTGCATACCGAGCGCACGGGTTACCCGACGCAGAAGCCCGAGGCACTGCTCGAGCGCATTCTGCGCGCCTCCAGCGAACCCGGCGATTGGGTTGGGGATTTCTACTGCGGATCAGGAACGACGCTGCGGGTGGCGCAAAGCCTCGGCCGCCGGTGGATCGGCGCCGACCTCGAGCCTCAGGCGCTGCAGGTCTGCCAGCGACGGCTGACCCTGGCGCACAGCCGCGGGTATGCGGTGGAGGAGGCGTGCAACCCGCTGACGCCCTCTGCGACCCTTGCCGCCGCGGGGCCTGCGGGTGCGGTCCTGCGAGTGCGCAGCGATGTGGATGGAGCGCAGGTCCGCCTGCAGCTCGAAGCTATGAGCGTTTGCGAGCCGCAGGGGTTTCCCGTTTCGCTCGACTACTGGGAGGCCGATTTCGACCATCAGGCGCCGGTCTTCCGCAGCACGGCCCAGGCGGCGCGCCCATGGCGCCGGGGCCTCGCACCCCTCAGTCTGAGCCACCGCTACTCGCAACCTGGCATGCACCATGCGCGAGTGCGCGCGGTGTCTGCCGCGGGCGAGGGCGCAGAGGTGGATATCTCGATCGAAGTTTGAGAATCGATCAGGCTTTGCGGCCGGTCTCGGGAACGTCGAGCCGGTACCCCATTCCGCGGATGGTCTTGAGGTAGCGCGGGTGCTCGGGGTCGGCCTCGATGGTTTGGCGCAGCCACGAAATGTGGACATCCAACGTGCGCGTGTCGCCCGTGTAGTCCGTATCCCACACTGCTTTGAGCAAGAACTTGCGCGTGAGAAGCTGCCCCGAGTGATGGAGAAAGACATCCAACAGGCGGGCTTGTTTGGGCGTTACGCGCGCCTCACGACCGGCACATGCCACCTTGCGCTGCATCAGGTTGAGTTTGATCGGCCCCACCTGCTGCCAACTGTTTTCGTCACCGGGGAGCAGCCGCTGGACGGCGTTCAGCAATTTGCGAGGGGTGAAGGGCGGCGTGAGAACGATGCTCGCACCGGCTTGGGAAGGATCGTCGATTCTTGAACGGGTGATCAGCACGATGGGGCAGCCATCGAGCTTGGTGTGAAGCGTGCGCGTCAGCCGCACACCGCTCGTGCGCAGGGAGATCGCATCCAACACGACCACATCGGGCATGGTGGCATGCGCGCGTTCGATGGCCTTGCGCGGGGCATTCTCGACCATGAGCGCGAAGCCCTTCTTCAAGAGCGCAGAACCGTGCGAAGGCACAGTTGTTCGATCGCTCTCGATGAGGAGTATCTTGGCGGAGCTCATGGTCGCATGTTTGAGTGAGGCCGGTGACGCCTGTTCACTGCAGCGTCTCAGGCGTGCACGTGGGACGCATTATATACTGAGTTTGTGCAGGGCCGCAAGTCACGCGGCCGTATGAGATGTTCGGATGAAATACCACTCGCCACAAATGGTCTTTATTGGGCCGCTGCAACAGGATTACGTCATCGGCCCCTCAAGGATATGTACCTCGCACAACCGGGCGGCGGCTGCGATGTATGCGGCGGTCGGCGCCCGGGTGTGCGGTGGATGAGCCGGGCTGGCCATCGTCAGCCGGATCGGCGAAGATTTCCCTCAGGCCTGGCTGAAGCACCTTCAATCAGTGGACATCATGTGCGAAGCGGTGCGCGTAGTCGAGGGCACCGCCGCGACGCGCGCATTCTACGAGTACCGGGGTGACGGGGAAATCAACGGCGTGAGCCGCGCCTGGCCTGCGCACGGGCCGGCATTGAGGTGCCTAAGGAGCTTCTTGCCTACGCGCCCCCGGGCGCAGACGAGGACGTGGGCGATCGATTCGCGCCTCTCGCCATTCGGCCGGAGGATCTGCCGAGTGTCCACCGCCAGGCGCGCGCGGCCTACCTGGCGCCGGCGCATGTCGTCACTCACCTGACCTTGCCTGCGCCGCTGCGCAGCAGCGGCACGACGACCATTGCCCTTTCTCCTTCACCGCGCTATCTCCTGCCCACCTCCCTCCACCTGCTGCCCCCTGCTCCGAGGCATCAGTGTTTTGCTGCTCAACGAACGGATAGCGCGCGGTCTTTTCGTGAATCAACGCGCGACTTGGCGGTCATCGCGCAACGGCTTGCGGATTATGGGTGTCCGTTGGTCGTGGTGCTCGAAGACTCCGGGGTCAGATCCTATTTCGAACCGAAGATCATTCGTACCCTGTCGATCCCCCCATATCCCGCTGAGCGGCGCAATCCTGTCGGTGCCGAGGGCGCTTTCGCAGGCGGATCTGGGCGGGCTGGCATCGCACGTACAATCCCCTCCAGGCCGCACTCTACGGCAACGTATCGTCATCGCTGTGCGTCGAGGGGCGGGGAGCTCTGTTCGCCCTCTCGCGAATGAAGGGATTGGCCGAAGCGAGGTTGGAATGGCTGAAGGCGAGAGTCAATGCTGCCTAGGCAGGCGGCGCTGAGCTCGACCTCTCCATGAAGGAGGCCTGATCCAGGCTGAAGCGGACGTCCACCGCCCACGCCTCGCGGGGGGTGACAATCAACGGGTTCACCTCGAACTCAACTAGCTCCGGATGGGCTGAGCATCAGATCTGCTCCACAACGGTCAGCGCGTGCAGAACAGCGTCGCGATGGGCTGCCGGTGCGCGGCTCAGGCGGCGGCCAGCCCAGGTTCGGTCGAGCAGCGCCTCGGCGGCATGCGTGCTCAATGGGGCGAGGGCGAAGGATAGCATCGCCCATGCCCTCAACCTCCTTGCCGCCGCTCCCGAACGCGATCAGCGGTCCGAATTGCGGATCGCGGACGGCGCCCACGATCACTTCTTGGCCACCAGGCGCCATCGCCTGTACGAGCGCCCCCTGCCACGCGTCCTTCCCGGCGAACGCCTCAACGGCGACCCTCATCCTGCGATGGGCTTCTCGCACCTCGTCATCACTGACCAAGCCGAGTGCAACACCGCCTGCCCTCGGATTTGTGTATCAGCTTTCGGGCGACGGCCTTGAGGGCAACAGGGTAACCGACGGCATTCGCAGCGGTGACGGCCTGCGCTTCATCGGCGGCGAATTGCCATGTCGGACAGTGCAGACCGATCGCTTGCGCCAGTTCGAACCCCGCGCCAGGCTCCGCGCCATCGCCAGCCGGCGGGTGAGTATCGCGTGAGGAAGACCCCGCCAATCCCATCCGCGCCGCGAGCAGTTCCCCGCCCGACGGGTGGATAGATGACCGCCGCCACGCGGCGGAGATGGCCAGCACTGCCCGCGACGGGTATGTGCACTCCATCACCCCTTGCTCGACGCAGGCGTTCTCGGGCTTTCGCGGCCGAGGTCCCGCCCATGATGCAGACCGCCACGGGTTTGGCCGCCGCACGCAACGCGGGCGCCAGCGCCGCGGCGACGGCGACGACATCGTGCATCGGCGGCGGGACGATCGTCACGATCGACGCGTCCACACCACTGTCCTCGAGTAGCACGCCTGCACACTCCGCATGTTCATCCGCGCCGGCTGAAGCCAGCATATCCACCGGGTTGCCGAGCGCAGCCGCGGGTGGAAGCCTCTCAGCCAACTTCTCGCGTGTGGCGGCGGAGAGGTTCGCCAACTCCAGGCCATGCTCGACCAGAAGGTCCGCAGCCATGACGCTCGGACCTCCCGCATTGGTCAAGATCGCGACGCGCGGCCCGGCGCAGGGCTTGAGCTGCGCCAACCCGAGCGCGAGAGCGAACGTCTCTTCTAGCGTATGCGCTCGCAAGATCCCGCAACTCGCAAAGGCCGCCTCCACCACGCGTCCGCTTGTCGCGAGCGCGCCGGTGTGCGAGCGCGCCGCGCGCTGCCCTCGGGCCGATTGCCCCACCTTGAGCGCGACGATGGGTTTGAGCCGGGCGACGGTGCGCGCGGCCGAGAGGAGGCGCGCGCCGTCTTCGAATGCCTTCCAGGTAGAGGGCGATCGCCTGCGTATGCGGGTCATGGGCGAGGCAGAGCAGCGCGTCCGCCTCGCTGACGTCGGCCTGGTTGCCCAGGCTGATCACCCGCGAGAAGCCCCAGCCTTCGACCAGCGCCAGGTCGAGCATCGCGGAGCACGTGGCGCCCGAATGCGAGACGAACGCGATCGTTCCTGAGCGGTCGGCACGCGCGGGCAAGAAGGTCGTGTCGAGTGGCACGTGCGTGTCGACGACGCCGATGCAGTTGGGGCCGATCATGCGGACTCCGCACTCGCGTGCCACCACCTTGAGTTCTTCTTCGAGCCGTCCGCCTTCAGCGCCGCTCTCGCGAAAGCCACCGGATTCGACGATGGCGGCGCGTACTCCCGCCTGCGCGCATTGGCGCAACGCATCGCTCACTTTGGCGGCGGGCAGCAGGATCAGGGCAAGATCCACCGGGAGCGGCACATCGCGCACCTCCCGATGCAGCGTGCGCCCTTCCCACTCCCCGCCCTCCGGATGGACGAGGTGCACAGGCACCGGCGAGGTGCGTACGACGTTGCGTGCCAGGCCGTACCGAGTGGAGTTGGATCGCGCGAGACGCCGATGACGACGATGCCGCGCGGGGCAAAGAAGTCCCGCAGGGGTCCGGCGGGAGTGGACCCAGGCTGATTCATGTTTCATCCCCGGCTCTCCGGAAGAGGTGATGCAGGCCGCACTCACCATGTCACCTCGAGATGAGCAGGACCGGTCAGGGTCACATCGAAGCGATGAAGGCCATAGCCATATGCCTGCCACACGACTGGCAACCCGTCGAGGGTCGCCGAGCGTGGCGATTCTGGCAATCGCAGATAGAGCTGGCCCGACGCTTTTCGCGCAAGCCCGATTTCGAGCGCCAGGTGCTGCGATGAGACATCGAACGCGGCGACCTCGCGGCCCTGCGTAAAGTGCAGCGAGCTCCCCACGAAGGTGGGTCCATCGCGCACGGCGCGCACGGCGACAAGGCACACGCCGTGTGCCGGAATCCCTCCAAGCGGAAGCGTTCGGGTGACGCCGGATATGTGGCGTTGATCCCGAAAACGAAAACGCTTCAACGTGGTCCGGCAGCCCGAGCGCGTGCAGGTCAAGCGCCGCATCCACGGCCGTATCGCTCAGGTTGAAACGCGCAACGACGAACCACTCACCCAAAGCCCCTCGGCAAGGGAGGACGGCCGTCTCCGGATCGCGCGTATCCCGATCCAACGGCCGCATCGCCATTGGCCGGAACGAGGCCTGAACCAGGCGCAGGCTCTTCGGCGAGAGTCGAGTCAGATCGTCCGAGATCGAGCAGCGCGTCCCGAGAGCCCGATGGCTGGCCAGGCTGTGGCCTCGATCCAGGCGAGCTGCGTCTGTGGTCGCGGGTCAGCAGACAGTTTGGATCGTTGAACGACCAGCGTCGGTGCAGCATCGCCGAGCGAGCGTGCTGCGACTCAGTTGCGCGCCGAGGGCAAGGTGGGATCGTTGCGGATCCAGCGCGAAGATCGGGCGAAAGGTCGGACGCCAGCGGAAGTCGACGTCCGCCACGCGCATGGCGTCGAAGATGCCCACGCCGGACCCAGCGGGCAGCCGCAGCGAGCAAAAAGGTCGCCTGCCGCGGCGCGCATGGCTTCGAGCACGGGTGCAGGCGCCGGGCCGACTCACCGATCGATCCGCCTGCGTGCATCGAGCGCCGACGCGCACAGGAGTCGAGCTTAACATAGGGAAACCCCATTCATGTGCCGCCGTGTGAACGAGGTTGGCGGCGTGCTCGATTGCCTCAGGCCGGGTGGGGTCGAGCCCCCGGCCCCACTTGAACCACACGAGCCGCGCGGCCGGCCCCTCCCGCGGACCTCGCAGCGACCTCTCGCGGTCTGCTGCGACGATGCGCGCGCGAGGCAATCAGCGGCACCAACCACAGCCCTGGAACGAATCTTGCGCGCGAATGCCATCGCAATCGCGCGCATGTCGCGCGGACTGGCGTTGCGCTCGTGATCTCGACGTCGGCCTGGAACCCATCATCGAGCCATCAGTTCTTCACCCGGCAGCTGATCGCGCAGATGGAAGCTGCGTCGACGTCTTCGAAGATCGTCGTCGGTGACGCGTGAAGTAGTGGTACCACGAACACCAGCCAGGAGGCTCGCGCTGCCTACGCGCGTGGTTCCGCGGCCACGAGCCGATGTACTCGTCAATTGCGTCGTCCCCGCCGCCGGTGCTGCAACCCGATGTACGCCGAATCGCTGCGATCTAAGCGCCTGGATCAGATCGACTTCGTCGTTGCGGCGCTCATCATGAAGCTCGCGAGTAGACGATCGAGCGACGCCTCGACCGCACCAAATTGCCGCGCTGGGAAAGGAAGCCGAGAGCCAGTGTGCTGCGGACCCGGCCCGAAAGCAGCGCGAACATGTCGAGCGGAAGTGACCTCGGTCCTTTTGCCAGGGAAAGGTCTGCCCCGGCGTGCATCGGAACCGTGACTGTCGAGGCGTGGACCGGGTTGCTTCGGTCCTGCTCGCCGAGAGCGCGGCGAAGCTCGAACCTCGCCATCCATTTACGTAGCAGCGTATGGCGTGGGTCGGGTCGAGACGCACGCGCCTGGAGCGACCGCATCGACCGGCGAACGACACGTCGAGGGCAGTGCTTTGCCGCAGTCCAGGGCGGCCGGCTGGTATCGTCCAACGACCAACCGTTCGCATTGGATCGTGGCGTTCGGAGTCGTCGACTAACGTCAGCCGGATGAATCGCCGGATGTGCAGCGTGGCAGCCAGTCGCCGCGCAACACAACTCCTCGGCAAGCGGGGCTTCACACGCAGCGCATCAAGGTCCGCCTCCAGCTGGACCGCGCACCCAAACAGGGGCGACACGAGCCGAGAGCAGCCCGCCGTGCCGATAGAACGTCCGACTCGGCGCTGTCAATAGCGCCACGCGCCATCGACCAAGGGGGCGGGTGCGTGGCGAAGGCCATGCTCCAGCGGCCACTGGAGGGCATCGAGCGAGAGGTGGACCTGGGGACTCCGAGGACGGCGGCCGTATCGATTGTGTGCTCCCTCGTCCACCGGCACGGTATCCGGCCCGCTCGAGTCGAACGACAGCCGGTTGTGGAGAATCATAAGACGGAACCAACCGAACGAATCTCGAGAGGAGGTCAAGCCAAAGGGTCCGACCCCTGAGCATTGCCCTGTCTTTGTCTTGTCCGGGAACGATCCGCAAGAGACCGCAGAGGAGAAGAATAGGAGACACGCATGGGCAAAAGACTTATCTTCCGCTGGTAACCTTCACCGTGGTCGCGACGCTGCTCGCCGGATGCGCGACCCCCACCCCCGCTCCTGTCGCCACAATGGCCCCTGAGCCGACGACACCGCCAGTTCCGACGGCCACCCCCGTTCCGCCGCCAATGCTCGGCACCGCCGAGAACCCGATCATCATGGGCTTTGTGCCCTCCGGCACATCCCAGGAGATCCTGACCGGCGGCGAGGCCATCGCCAAGCAGCTTCACCGAGCTGACCGGCTACACCATCAAGCTCTTCCAGGCCGACCTCCTACAGTGCCTTGATCGAGGCCATGGGCTCGGGCAATGCGCAGATCGGCTGGCTGGCCACCTTCTCGTACGTCGTGGCCTCGCAGAAGGGCTATGCCGACGTCAGCCTGGTGACCATCCGCAACGGCTCCGATCACTACGGCTTCGAGATCATGCTCGCATGTCGACAGCGCACTTCACGCCAACGTGACGATGCGGCCACGGCCCTGGCCGCAATTCAAGGACAAGAAGCCGTGCTGGACCGACCCGCTTTCGTCCTCCGGCTATGTGCTCCCGGTCGGGTTCTTCGCGAAGTACGGAGTGCCGATCAAGTCCGGTAGTGCGGCGGCTTTCGTCTGGCGGCCACCCGGCTGTCGTGCGCGCCGTCTACGCCAAGGGCATCTGCGACTTCGGCGCCGTCTTCATCGACGCCCGCACCTCGTCCGCCATCCAGAAGGACCTGCCGGATGTCATGGACAAGGTGGTCGTGATCTACAAGAGCGAGCCGTTCATCCCGAACGACACCGTCTCCTTCGCCCCCGATGTCCCAGACGACATGCGCGCCAAGATCGTCGCGGCGCTGCTGAAGCATCGCCGGGACCGAAGAGGGCAAGGCGGCCTTGAAGACCGTGTACCAGATCGACGGGCTCGTCGCGCATGACGACACCTTCTACGATGAGTTCCGTGTCTACCTCGAAGCCTCCGGCGTCGACGTCGCGACGCTCTTCAAGTAGATCCGTTCCACCGAGGAGAGAGGGAGTTCCTCCCTCTCTTCTCATCCCGCCCTCGCCCCGGGAGAGTGCCCCGTGCTCCGAGTCCAGAACTCTGACCAAGATCTATCCGAGCGGGACCGTGGCGCTGAAGGATGTCAGCTTCGAGGTGACCGACGGCGAGTTCCTGGTCGTGATCGGCCTGTCCGGATCGGGCAAGTCCACCCTCCTGCGCTGCATCAACCGGCTGATCGATCCGACCTCCGGGAAGATCCTCTGGGACGATGTCGACGTCACCGCGGCGTCTCCAGGCCGAACTGCGCCACATCCGCCGCGAGCATCGGCATGGTCTTCCAGCAGTTCAACCTGGTCAAGCGCTCGAGCGTGATGACCAACGTGCTCAGCGGGCGGCTGGGATACGCCAACCCCTGGCTCTCCATGCTCGGGCATCTGGCCGCCGAGCGAGAAGCAGCGCGCCATGCAGTGCCCTCGAGCGAGTGGGCATCGCCGACAAGGCGGACAGCCGCGCCGATGCGCTCTCCGGCGGCCAGCAGCAGCGTGTGGGCATTGCGCGCGCCCTGATGCAGGAGCCGCGCATGCATCCTGGCCGACGAGCCGGTCGCCAGCCTCGACCCGGTCCTGTCGCATTCCATCCTGCAGTATCTCGAACAGCTGAACAAGAAGACGGCATGACGGTCATCTGCAGCCTGCACTTCCTGGACCTCGTCCATCGCTACGCCACGCGCGTCATCGCCCTCAAGGACGGCGTCAAGGTCTTCGAAGGCCTGCCGCAGGAGATCGACCGCGCGCAATTCAAAGAGATCTACGGCGAGGAGGCTCAGGAAGTGCGTGCCACCTCGTTGGAGGCGGCATGACGCCGAGCAACGTCCGCCAGGACGCTCGCGCCTCGCTGGCCGTTGGTTCTGTCTGCGCTGATCCCCGGCCTGGGGCAGGTCTGCGCCCGGCAATGGCTATCGCGCGGGCGTCATCCTGATCGGCCACTGCTGGTGACGACCGGATGGTGGCTCTGGTACGGCAATCCGGCTGGTCTCGCGCCGGCTGCGATCTATGGCTCTGGAACATCTGGGATGCCGCGCACTGGCCGCGCGGCGGCGTCCGTTCTGGTGGCCGCCTTGCTGTCGGGCTGGCGACGGCCTACGGCATCGGCTGGCAGGTGGTCGAGATCGACTTCAGCGCCTTCATCGAGAACTCCGAGCGGGCCACGCTCAGTGCTCCGCCCGATGCTGCATCCCGACTTCGTTGACCGCCCGCACCGAATGAGCCGCCAGGGCTGGGTGCGCGATCACCGGTCCCCTGCTCGACTCAGGCTCCGCCCGCGGCCGAGCACACGGTCAGGACGGCGTCACCCTGCATTCGCTACCCCGGACTGCGCCGGCGTGAGCGAGACGCTGATCGTCTCCGTCGACGGGCTGTGGCCCGACGACGTCCACCGAGATCTGTTGGGAGACCCCGATCGGCGACGATCAAGCTCGCTGGGCGGCGAAAACAACGCCATGCTGATCGTGACCACCGACGCAGGCGGGCATGATCACGGCGCCATCCGCGTGCCCAGCGCGCCTGATGCAATGCCCGATCCGACCATGCCGCTCAAGCCACCGCATCTACTTCGACCAGCGCGGCCAGATCGGCGGCATCGAGATCTCGCGTAACGGCCGCTACGTCGTCCAGGGGATCTACGAGACCCTGGCCATGGCGCTGATGGCCACCACCCTGGGCGCCGCTGCTGGCCCTGCCGATCAGCTTCCTGGCGGCCCGCAACCTGATGGGCGGCAACCCGGTCACCATGTGCCATTTACGTCATCGTGCGGACGATCCTCAACATCGTCCGCTCGATCGAAGCCCTGATCATCGCCATTGTCTTCGTGGTCATCGTCGGCCTGGGCCCGTTCGCCGGGCATGCTGGCGCTGACCGTGCACACGGTCGCCGCGCTGGCCAAGCTGTATTCCGAAGTGATCGAAGGGATCGACCCGGGCCCGATCGAGGCCGATCCGCGCCACGGGCGCCAACTGGTCGCAGGTTGTGCGCTACGCGCGTCATCCCGCAGATCGTCCCGCCCTTCACCGCCTTCACCATCTACCGCTGGGACATCAACGTGCGCTCCTCGACGATCATCGGCTTCGTCGGCGGCGGCGGGATCGGCTTCTACCTGTGGCAGTGGATCGTGCTCAGGCGATTACCGGGCGGTCAGCGCGGCTTCATTGCCATCGCCGTCGTCGTCATGATCCTCTGGATTTCCTCAGCGCCACGCGTGCGCGAAAGGCTGGTCTAGCATGAAGCCGCGAAGCTCCTCGCCTCGTTGCTGGCACGCGTTGAGATGGATCTTCGTGCTCGTGGCCCTGGCGGCCGCCTACGGTCTGAGCTGGCGGGTGACCCAGCCCGATTTCCTCAAGCTGATCGTCGCCGCGCCCAAGGCGAGCAGATCCTCCGCGACTTTCTGCGGCCCGATCTGGTCGAACGCGAGACGCAGATCACGCTGCATCGAGATCGCGCCTTCCCCATCCCGTGCGGCAGTCGCCGAGCCGGAAGCGTACCCGGCCACCAGCGGTCCGTCTGTCAGCTGCACCAGGCCGTGCGTGCGAAGCCACGTGAGACCTTCAGCGTCGAGGGGCATCGACCTGGCGGCCAAGCAGCAACGTCGCGCATGCGCTGGCGCCTGCCGACGGGACACGCTGACCGATCGAGCGCATACCCAGACCGATGCCCAGGGCTCGTTCCCGGCGAAATCCAGGCTCGCCCGATCGCCGCCACCAAGGATGGCGATGCCGGCCGCCTGCAGGTCGAGACGCTCGCTCCCGTCGGCCGCTCCACGCCCAGCCAGGCCCTGCAGCGACGTGATCAACGCCATGTTGGTCACGATCTTCATGGCCCTGCTGGCGACCACGATCGGCACGATCGTGGCCGCGCCGCTCAGCTTCCTGGCCGCCAGCAACATCACCGGGCCGCAGCCTGCTACGGGACGGCGATCTACTACCTCACGCGCTCCTTCCTCAACATCATCCGCTCCTACGAGCCGCTGGTGATGGCCACGATCTTCGCCCTGATCGTCGGCTTCGGTGCCCTTTGCCGGAGTGCTGGCGCTGACGATCGTCACCATCGCCTCGCTGGGCAAGATGTTCTCCGAGGCCGTGGAGAGCATCGACCCGGGTCCCGATCGAGGCCATCGCCGGCCACCGGCGCCACCCCGCCCAGGTGGTGCGTCTACGGCGTCGTGCCGCAGATCATCCCGGATTTCCTCTCCTTCATCATCTACCACTGGGACATCAACGTGCGCATCTCCACGATCATCGGTTTCGTCGGCGGCGGCGGCATCGGCTACTACCTCAGCCAGCGCATCAACGTTCTCGAGTATCAAAAGGCAGGCACAGCCATCTGGGCCATCGTCATCGTCGTGTGGGCGCTGGATTTCCTGAGCGCCGAGGTGCGCAAGCGTTACACCTAGCCGCATGCGGCTCATCCCGCGAACCACTCTGCCACGATCGTGATCACCTGGGAGGCTGGTCGAGGGCCGCCGCGCGCCGCGCAGGGGGGAGGCTCTTGTCGGCCAGTTGCCGAGAGTGCTATACTCCCGCGAAATACCGGAGGCGGGCGTGAACGGGTTGGTGTTAGTGCTCAATGCGAATTTCGAGCCCCTGCATGTGTGTGAAACGCGGCGTGCGCTTAACCTGATCGTCGGCGGCAAGGCGCGCTTGGTGGCCAACGGCCGCGGCTACGTGCATACGGTTCGTCTCTCATACCCGCGCCCCTCTGTCATTCAACTTCAAAAGATGATCCGCCGCCCCCACCCGCGCGTGCGCCTCTCCAAGCGCGAGGTCTTCCGCCGGGATGAGTTCACCTGCCAGTACTGCGGGCGGCAAACCGTGCATCTCACGATCGACCATGTGATTCCGCGCCACAAGGGGGGCAACCACTCCTGGGCCAACCTGGTGGCGGCCTGCCCTCCGTGCAACCGGCGCAAGGGCGGCCGCACGATCGACGAGGCTCACATGCGCCTGCAGCGCGCTCCGCGTGAACCCCCGGCCACGGCACGCTACCTGTTTGGCCGCCACCTCGACCATAACCAGGAGTGGACCGACTACCTGAACGGCTGGTAACGGCGCGAACTCGCGCCGACTGGGAATCAAAAGGCCCCGACCGACGGTCGGGGCCTTTGCGTCCCAGCCAGAGTCTACTTTCTGTCTTCCATTGCCACGTGGGCCGCGGCCAGGCGGGCGATCGGCACGCGGAACGGAGAGCACGACACGTAGTCGAGGCCGATCCTGTGGCACAAGGCGATCGACTTCGGGTCGCCGCCATGTTCGCCGCAGATGCCCACCTCGAGAGAAGGCCGGGTCGCGCGCCCCAGGCGCACGGCCATCTCCATCAACTTGCCGACCCCGTCCGCATCGATCGAGGCGAACGGGTTTTCCGGCAGGATGTTCTTTTCCAGGTACTCCATCAGGAAGCCCGTCTCGGCATCGTCGCGCGAGATGCCGTAGGTGGTCTGAGTGAGATCGTTGGTGCCGAAGGAGAAGAACTGGGCGTATTCCGCGATCTGATCCGGCGGTGAGAGCCGCGCGCGGGATTTCGATCATCGTGCCGAACTGGTACGCCACCTTGATCCCTTTCTCGGCCATGACCTGCTTGGCCTCCGCCTCGAGCTCGGTCTGCTGCAGCTTGAGCTCGTTGACGTGCGCCGTGAGCGGGATCATGATCTTCGGATGGACGTCAACACCTTCCTTGGCGCAGGTGCATGCCGCCTCGAAGATGGCGCGCACCTGCATGCGCGTGAGTTCGGGGATATGGATGCCCAGACGCACGCCGCGCAGGCCGAGCATCGGGTTGGCCTCGTGCATCAACTCGACCGCCGCCAGCATGCGTTCCTTCTCTTTGAGCAGAGAGGCATTGTTGCCGCGCACGCGCAGCTCGGTCACTTCCTGAAGCAGCGTGGTGTGCGAGGGCAGGAACTCATGTAGCGGAGGGTCGATCAGGCGGATCGTGACCGGCAGCCCGTCCATCGCACGGAACAGCCCATCGAAGTCTGAACGTTGGAACGGGAGCAGCTTGTCGAGCGCTTCCTGCCGGTCGGCGGTGGTCTTGGCCAAGATCATGCGCTGAACGATCGGCAGCCGTTCGGTCTCAAAGAACATGTGCTCGGTGCGGCACAGGCCGATGCCTTCCGCGCCGTAACTGCGCGCGCGTTCGGCATCGCGCGGGTAATCCGCGTTGGCCCACACGCCCAGCCGGCGGATCCCATCCGCCCACGAGAGCAGCTTGATCAGGTAAGGGTCCTTGAAGTCCGGCAGAATAGTCGCGATCTTGCCCGCGAAAACCTCGCCGGTCGTGCCGTCGATCGAGACGTAGTCGCCCTCTTTGAAGACACGCCCGCCCACGGTGAAGCGCCGCTTCTCCACATCCACGTCGATGGCCGACGCGCCCACCACGGCCGGCTTGCCGAACTGGCGCGCCACCAGGGCCGCGTGGCTCGTGCGCCCGCCGCGGCTGGTGAGAATACCTTTGGCCGCGAGCATGCCGTGCACGTCATCCGGCTTGGTTTCAGGCCGCACCATGATGACGTCCTTCTTCTCGGCCTTCGTCCACCGCTCGGCGGTGTCGGCGTCGAAAGTCACCTGGCCGACCGCCGCGCCGGGCGAGACGTTCAACCCCGAGGCGATGCGATCGCCGCGTGCGGAAGCAGACTTCTTCTCGGCCGGGTCGAACTGCGGATGCAGGAAGAAGTCCACGTGCTCGGGCTTCACCCGCTTCACTGCTTCGCTCTTGGTGATCAGCTTCTCGCCGACCATATCCACCGCAATGCGGATCGCGGCCTGCGCCGTGCGCTTGGCGTCCCGGGTTTGCAGCATCCACAGCTTGCCGCGCTCCACGGTGAATTCGATGTCCTGCGTCTCGCGGTAGTGGCGCTCCAGCCGCTTGCAGATGCGCGCGAATTGGGCGTAGACCTTGGGCATCTCCTGCGCCAGCGCGGCGATCGGTTTGGTGGCGCGGATACCGGCCACCACATCTTCGCCCTGGGCGTTGGTCAGGTAGTCGCCCTCGATCTCGTTACTGCCGTCGGAGACGTTGCGCGTGGTGACCACGCCGGTGCCGGAGGTGTTGCCCATGTTGCCGAAGACCATGGTCACGATGTTGACGGCGGTGCCCAGATCGTGTGCGATCTTGGCCGCATTGCGATAGTCGATCGCGCGCTTGCCGTTCCACGAACGAAAGACCGCCTCGGTGGCGAGCTTGAGCTGCTCGAGCGCATCCACCGGGAAGTCGCGCCCGGCTTCCTTACGCACGATGGCCTTGAACTCGCCGGTGATGGCTTTCAGGTCCTCCGGTTTGAGGTCCGCATCGTTCGCCACGCCGCGCTTGGCACGGTAACCGGCCAGCACTTCTTCGAAAGGTTCATCGGCCACGCCCATCACGACCGAGCCATACATCTGCACCAAGCGGCGGTAGGCATCGTAGACGAAGCGTGCGTCGCGGGTGAGCTCGATCATCCCGGCGGCGGTCTCATCGTTGAGGCCGATGTTCAGCACGGTGTCCATCATGCCGGGCATCGAGAACTTGGCGCCCGAACGGCACGATACCAGCAACGGGTTCTTGACGTCGCCGAACTTCTTGCCGGTCTCTTTCTCGATGCGGCGCAATGCCGCCAGCTCCTGCTCCCACATGCCCGCGGGGAATTTGCCGCCGCGAGCCAGGTAGGTGTTGCAGGCTTCGGTGGTCACCGTGAACCCCGGCGGCACGGGCAGCCCCACCCGCGTCATCTCCGCCAGGTTGGCACCCTTGCCACCCAGCAATCCACGCACGCCGTCCCAGCTCTTGGCGTAGCGCTCGGCCGCGTTCACCTCGTTGAACAGGTACACCCATTTCTTCGCGGTCGCCTTCGACGCCGCGCGCTTCACAATCGGTTTCCTTCGCGTGACCTTGGCCATGCCTGTGCTCCTTCTCTGAGATCTATGATGGCTTGCGTCCCGGAGCGAATCGCGAGATTTTACCATGATACCCTCTTGAGACATGATGACACGCGTCACTCCCGCATCACGCGTGATGTAACCCCTCGCCAGGCTTTCCTCCCAGCGTGAACTTAAATGACATGCCGCGTAGCTCAGCCACGCGGCATGAATTCACCAGCGGAAGGAAAGCGCCACCGGGCGTCAGCCCGTGGGCAGCCCGATCTGCAATTGGCCCTCATGCACGCGCACGGGGTAGGCCGGGATGTCGACCACTGCGGGCAGCAAGAGGGCCTTGCCCGTGCGGACGTCGAAGCGCGCGCCGTGGCGCGGGCACTCGATCTCGAATCCCTCCACATCGCCCTCTCCCACGGGGCCCTGATCGTGCGTGCACACGTCGGCGATGGCGTAGTACTCGCCGGCGATACGCAGCAGCGCAATCGGTTGTCCGTCGATCTCGAACAGCCACCGCGCGCCCTCGGTGAAATCGGCGAGCGGGCCGATCGAGACGTACTGCACTTGATCGTGTTTCAATGTGAGGTAGTTGAACATGATGCGTAGCCTTCGATGAATGGCGGGGTGGGAGGATGGGCTACTCGAGGTCGCGCACTTCGGCCAGTCCGTACGCTCCCGCTTTGAGCACCTTGAGCGAAAGTAGCGCGCACTTCAGGCGAACGGGCGAGAGTTCGATACCAAGCATCTCCAGGATGTCGTCCTTGCCGATCGCTCGGATCTCGTCGAGCGACTTGCCGATGATGGATTCCGTGAGCAGGTCCGCCGAGGCCTGCGAGATCGCACAGCCCTGCCCGGAGAAGGCCGCCTCCGACACACGGCCGTCGGCCCCGATCCGCACATCGATTCGCAGACGATCGCCGCACAGCGGGTTGTCGTCCTCGTACGAGATGTCGTGCGGGTCGAGGGTCCCCTTCATGCGGGGATTCTTGTAGTGATCGATGATCTGCTCTCGATACAGGTCGTCCATGGGGTTGGCGTACTCTCGCTTCAGGCGAAGATATCGTTGACTTTCTGGACCGCGGTCACAAGCCGGTCGACATCCTCGCGCGTGTTGTAAAGATAGAAGGAGGCGCGGGTGGTGGCCATGATTCCGTATCGCTCGTGCAGCGGCATGGCACAATGATGCCCGGCGCGCACCGCCACCCCGTCGGCATCCAGGATCTGGGCGATGTCGTGCGGGTGGGCCGCCTGCATCACAAAGGAGGCCACCCCACCGCGCAGCGCCGGCGCGGGACCGTACACGCGCAGGCCTGGCACCTCGCTCAGCCGGTCCAGGGCGTAGGCGATCAGGTCTTGCTCGTGGGCATGGATCGCATCCATACCGGCCGCTTCCAGGAACTCGATCGCCGCGCCCAGCCCGATGGCCTCCGCAATCGCCGGCGTGCCGGCCTCGAACTTATGTGGGATCTCATTGGTGCTGAACTCGTGCAGCCGCACTCTGCGGATCATGTCGCCCCCGCCCAGGAAAGGCGGCATCTTCTCGAGCAGTTCGCGCCGGCCGTACAGGATGCCCACACCGGTCGGGCCGCACATCTTGTGCGAGGAGAACGCAAGAAAATCGGCCCCCAATTCGCGCACATTCACTTTCATGTGAGGCACCGACTGCGCGCCATCGACCAGTACCACCGCCCCAACCGCGTGGGCCTGGCGGGCCATCTCAGCCACCGGGTTGATCGTGCCCAGCACGTTCGACATGTGCCCCAGAGCCACCAGCTTGGGGCGGCGCTCGAGCAACTTCTGATACATCGGCTGCACCAGGAGCCCCTCGTCGCTGACCGGCACGAATTCCAGCACCAGGTCTTTCTCCGCCGCCAGCATCTGCCACGGCACGATGTTCGAGTGATGCTCCATTTCGGTGAGGACGATCGTATCGCCTGCGGCCAGGGTGGATTGGGCCCAGGTGCGCATCACCAGGTTGATCAACTCTGTCGTATTGCGGGTGAATATGATCTCGGCGGGTTCCGCGGCGCCGATGAAGGCGGCCACGCGCGCGCGGGCAGCCTCATACATGGCCGTGGCTTCCTCGGCCAATTGATACACTCCGCGGTGGATGTTGGAATTGCGGTTCCGGTAGAAATCCTGCATGGCCTCGATCACGGCCAGCGGCTTCTGCGAGGTGGCCGTCGAATTGAGATACACCAGCGGTACGCCGGGTTTCATCTCGCGCGCGAGAACTGGGAATTGCTCACGCAGGCGGAGCACATCCAGCGCGGGGGATCGAGTGGCCTGGGTCATGATGTCCTTGAGCGGGCCAAGGCGCCGCTCAGTTGCGGCGCCTGCTGGTGCGCACCAATCGCGCACGCGCGCGGCGCCTCACCGAGCGGATCTTCTCTGAGCCGCGCGTGAACCACAGGATGCGGTCGGGGACCATCCAGCCGTCCGTCAGGTATACGTCGCTGCGGAACTGGACGGCGGTCATGCGGCCATCGGCGTGGACGATCACACCCTCCACCCAATCGCGCACGCGCCGCCCGCTGCGTTTGTGATCGCACATGACCTCCACCGTCTCACCGATGGCGAAGGTCGATACGATCGTCTTGGCCGGGGCTTCCGGCTTGCCATGAGGTTCGCGACGAGAATTCATTCTCCCCCCTTCTAGCCCCGAACCGAAGCGCCCATTTTAGCATCGATAGCGGAGCGCAGTCGGCGTCGGACGCCCTCGAAGGGAATACGCTGCATGATCGTGTCGAAGAAACCATCCACGACGACGCGTTCGGCCTCCGGTCGCGGCACCCCACGCGTCATCAAATAGAACACTTCCTCCTCATCCAACTGACCGACTGTGGCTCCGTGCGTACAGCGCACGTCGTCCGCCAGGATCTCCAGGCCCGGGATCGAATCGGCGCGGGAGTTCTTGGAGAGGATCAGGTTGCGATTGGCCTGGTACCCATCCGCTTTCTCTGCGCCATGCGCCACGAAGATCATCCCCTGCCACACCGAGCGGCTGTGCCCCTTGAGGGCGCCTTTGAACAAGAGGTCGCTCGTGGTGTGCGGGGCGTAATGGTTCTGCTGCGTGTCATGATCCAGGTGTTGCACGCCGTCGGCGAAGTAGAAGCCGGACATGCGCCCGGTGGCGCCCGTGCCCAGCAGGTCCAGCGTGGTGAAGGTCTTCGTCAGGCGGCTGCCTGTGCCGCCGAAGATCCATTCCAGCGTCGCACCGTCGTGCACCTGGCCACGCTCGTGCGTGATGTTCCAGACGTTGCTGCCCCACGATTGGAACTCGACGAAGCGCAATGTGGAATCCTTGTGCACGACGAGCTCCACCGTTCCGGCGCGCAGGCTCGCGTCGCGCCCATCCGGCGAGGCGTTCTCATGCACGTAGGTCAGGGCAGCGCCCTCATCCACCACCACCAACAGCCGCCACCCGCGCAACCCGTTGGGAGTGGTCCAGCACACGGAATGCAGAGGCAGCTCCGCTTGAACGCCCTTGGGGACATAGGCAAACGCGCCGACATCGCCCAGCGCCGCAACCAGTGCGGCGAATTTGCCCTCACCCGGCTTGACCACCTGGCCCAAGTATTTCTGTACCAGCTCGCCGTGCGTCCGTGCCGCCTCGGCCATGGGCAGGAAGATCACACCCTGCGCAATGAGCTCGGGAGCCAGGGGGGTCATCGCCGGCTCGAGATCCCCGAAGACGATTTGCCCGCCGTGGGCTTTGCCCAGCAGCGGTTTCAGCAAGTCGGCGGGGGCGCGTTTCGTGCGCCCCGGAACGCCGAGCGCGTTCAGCTCGAGCTCATCCAGCCGCAGCCCGGCCAGATCGGTGCGCCGCCAAGCCTCATCGGTTGCGGAGGGCAAGGGCAGCTCGCGATACTGACGCAGCGCCTCACGCCGGCGATCCGCCAACCAACCAGGCTCGCCCTGCCCGCGCGCGATCGATTCGACCTGCGCCACTGAATAGGCGGCATCTTTGGCCGCGGCGGGCGTGCGAGGCCCCGCGCGGTCGGTGCGGATGACAACCCGTTCCTGCATTCGTCGTCCTCTCGGGCCTCGAGCCGACGTGAACTAGCCGACCGATCCTTCCATCTGGAGCTGGATCAGCCGGTTCATCTCGATGGCATACTCCATCGGGAGTTCTTTGACCAGCGGTTCGATGAAGCCCGAGACCACCATGGTCGTCGCTTCTTCCTTCGAAAGCCCGCGGCTGGTGAGGTAGAACAGCTGCTCTTCACCCACCTTGCTCACGGTCGCCTCGTGCCCGATCGAAACATCGTCCTCATCAATCTCGATCGTCGGATAGGTGTCGGTGCGGGCCTCCGGGCTGAGCAGCAGCGCATCGCAGACCACGTTCGACTTAGAGCCCACCGCACCCTTGTAGACCTTGAGCAGCCCGCGATAACTCGCCCGCCCGCCGCCCTTGCTGATCGATTTCGAAGTGACCTTGCTTGTCGTGTGAGGCGCGGCATGGATCACCTTGCCGCCCGCATCTTGATGCTGGCCGTCGCCCGCAAACGCCATTGAGAGGATCTCGCCGTGAGCCCCCTCCCCAACCAGATAGCAGGAGGGATACTTCATTGTCAGCTTGCTGCCCAGGTTGGCATCCACCCACTCCATGGTCGCGTTCTCGTGAACCACGGCCCGCTGGGTCACCAGGTTGTAAACGTTCGTCGACCAGTTCTGAATGGTCGTGTAACGTACACGCGCGCCTTTCTTAACGATGATCTCGATCACCCCGCTGTGGAAGGAGTCCTTGGAGTAGATCGGCGCGGTGCAGCCCTCCACGTAGTGGACGTACGAGCCTTCCTCGGCGATGATCAGCGTCCGCTCGAACTGGCCCATGCTCTGGCTGTTGAGGCGGAAGTAAGCCTGCAAAGGCAGGTCCACGTGCACCCCGGCCGGGATATAGACGAACGAACCGCCCGACCAGCAGGCGCTGTTGACCGCCGCGAACTTGTTGTCGCTGTAAGGCACCACCGTGCCAAAGTACTGCTTGAAGATCTCGGGGTGCTTCTTCAACCCGTCATCGCTCGAGAGGAACAAGACCCCCTGCTTCTCGAGGTGCTCCTGGATACTGTGGTAGACCATCTCGGATTCGTACTGGGCGCCGACGCCCGCCAGGAACTTGCGCTCAGCCTCCGGGATGCCTAGCCGGTCGAATGTCTTCTTGATGGTATCGGGCACATCTTCCCAAGTGCCGCTGGAGGCCTCCGACGGCCGAACGTAGTAGTAGATCTCGTCGAAATTCAACCCCGCCAGGTTGCCGCCCCAAGTGGGCGTGGGCCGCTGCAGGAAGTGCTCAAGTGCCTTCAGGCGATAGGCGAGCATCCATTCCGGCTCACCCTTCTGGGAGGAGATCTCCTGCACCACCTCCCGGCTGAGGCCCTTGCCCGACTTGTAGACGTACTGCTCGGGGTCGTTGAACCCATACCGATATTCGCCTAGCTTTTCGAGCAGGCGAGAGTCGCTGCCAGCCATCTATCCCTCCTTGGCCAGTTCCGCGTGACGCTCCTTGATCCAGTCGTACCCGTGCTCTTCCAGGCGCAGGGCCAAGTCTGCGCCGCCGGATTCCACGATGCGCCCGCCGTACATCACGTGCACCACGTCGGGCTTGATGTAGTTGAGTATGCGTTGATAGTGTGTGATGACCAGAACGCCCATGGTCGGCCCGCTCAGCGTGTTGACACCCGTGGCCACAACACGCAGCGCGTCGATATCCAACCCTGAGTCGGTTTCGTCGAGGATGGCGATCTCCGGTTCGAGCACGGCCATTTGCAGAATCTCGGCGCGCTTCTTCTCGCCGCCGGAGAACCCATCGTTGAGGTAGCGCGCGGCAAAATCCGGCGGCACCTCGAGCAGTTCCATCTTCGACTTGAGCTGCTTGCGGAACTCGGGAACCGTAATGCCCTTGTCCTGCGGGTTCGCCGCGCGACGCCGGGCGTTGATCGCTGCGCGCAGGAAGTTGGCCACCGAAACGCCGGGGATGGCCACCGGATACTGGAACGCCAGGAACAGCCCCAAGCGCGCCCGCTCGTCCGGGGCCAGCTCCAGGATGTTCACACCCTTGAAAAGAGCCTCACCCGCCGTAACGGTGTAGCTGGGGTGACCCATCAAGGTGTAGGCCAACGTCGACTTGCCTGTGCCGTTCGGCCCCATCAGCGCGTGCGTCTCGCCCTGAGACACGACCAGGTTAACGCCCTTCAGGATCGAGCGCTCACCGATGCTGACATGCAGGTTCTTGATTTCGAGGACGGATGCCATCCTGCTCTCATTCTCCCGCCGGCTGGCTTGACCTCCGGGAATGTGGGCTCTCCAGCCGGAACTTGTCGGGCATTATAGCACGCTAGGCCAGATTCGTCAATAATTGTGATAAATATAAAGAATATTGACTGTATGCGGATTGCGTGCTAGAATACGCGCCAAATGGAAACCGTGAAGGAAACCAGCACTCGAGACCTGATCCTGGCGAACCTGCGCCGAAAAGGTCAGTGTTCGGTCTCGGAATTGGCCGACCTCACCGAGATCTCGCCGATCTCCGTCCGCCACCACTTGGCGGTACTGCAGGCGGAGGGCTTTGTCACGGCGATTCCGGAACGCCGTGGGGTGGGTCGCCCCCGCTTACTTTACAGCCTGACCGAGGCCGGTCTTGAGCGCTTCCCCACCAAATACCTGGCGCTCACCAACCGCCTGCTCTCCGAAATCAAGGGACGGCTGCCTCAGGAGGTCGTCGAGCAGCTTTTCCGCGACATGGCCGCCAACATGGCCTCGGAGATGTCGGCCCAGATCGAGGGGCTGCCCATGGCGCAGCGCGTCGACCGGCTGCTGCAGCTGCTTTCGGACCAAGGTTTCGAAGCGCGGGCCGAGGTCGATAAGCAGGGCGACTATCGCGTGACCGAACTGAATTGCCCGTACTATCGCATCAGCCTGCGCCATCCCGAGGTCTGCACCATCGACGCGGAGATCATTTCGCAGGCGCTGGACGCAAGTGTCCACCGCCAGTCGTGCATTCTGTCTGGCGACCGCAACTGCACGTTCAGTGTGCATATGCCCACCCCGGCCCCCGCCCCGGCGAGCTTGGCCTGACCACAAGGTGCCTATGTCTGACCGACCTGTTTCCCCTCCACCGACCGCCCCGGCCCCGGATTCTGCCGCGAGTGCGAAGCCGCCCAAGATCACTTGGTCCGCCGACGGCACGCATCCAGATCAGGCGGCCAAGCTGCGCGAGATGTGGGCGGAAGTCGTTGATCCTGAGATCGGGCTCAATATCATTCAGCTCGGGTTGATCCGCGAGGTGGAAGTCCAATCGGATCGCGCGCAGGTGCGCATGATCCTCACCACCCCCTTCTGCCCGTATGCCCCGGCCATGATCGACGCCACGCGCCGCAAGGCCGAAGAGGCGCTGAGTCTGCCGGTGCACGTCGAACTGGGCGCAGAGGTGTGGAACCCCTCGATGATGGACGAAGAGGCCGCCGCCGATTGGGGTCTGTACTACTAGGCGCGCGCCGCTTCCTCCGTACACCGCGCCGGGAGGCCATGCCCGGCGCCCCAACCCACATGCCCGCCACGCCACTCCGCAATAACGTCCTTCGCCTGCTCGACGCCCGGCATGTTCGCTATCAGCTCGTCCACATCCCAACCGAAGAAAAGATGGGCGCGGTCGAGTTGGCGCAGCGCGCCGGGCTGCCGCCGCATCAGGTTTACAAGACCCTGGTCCTGTTGCGCCTCGGCAAGGGCCGTCCCGTGCTGGCGGTCATTCCCGGTGACTGCGAGCTCGATCTCAAGGCGCTCCGCGGCGCGCTGGAGGATTCGAGTTTGCGGATGGCCACGCAGGCCGAAGCCGAACAGGCAACGAACTTCAAAGTGGGTGCGATTTCGCCACTCGCGTTGGTCAACCGCGGCTATGATATGGTCGTCGCCTCTCAGGCGAACGAGCAGACGCAGGTCTACGTGAGCGCGGGCGAGCGCGGCGCGAGCGTCGGCCTGGCGCCGAAGGATCTCCTGGCGCTCACCCATGCGCGCCTCGTCCAGGGTATTACACGCAAGAGCGAGGGTTAGCCAAGTTCAGAATGGCCTAAGCCCCAGGGGAGTCCCCACCCGCGACGGAATTAGGAAGACGATGGGTCGATCGGCAACCTTATTGGGTCTTGTGAGAACGCACTCGCGCGCCGCGAGTGATTTGCACGTGGTCACAATTGTGCTGATCGCGCTCGCCGTAGCGGCGTGCGGCGCCCCCGCACCGGCGGCGAAGGCAGTCTCCACACTCGCTGCGAGCGGCATCCAAGATGCCGCGAACTCTGAGTCTCGCGCAAGAAGGAGGCATCGCCATGCCATTCCAACTAACCAGTCCGGCCTTTAGCGAAGGCACCAACGTCCCGAAGAAGTTCACCTGCGACGGGGATAACTTCTCGCCGGCTTTGGAGTGGCAGGCGCCGCCGGCCAGCGTGAAGAGCTTCGCCCTGATCATGGACGACCCGGATGCGCCCATGGGCACCTTTGTCCATTGGGTGCTCTTCAACATCCCAGGCGAAGTGCGTACGCTCCCCGAAGCCGTGGCGCGCACGCGGCAAGTGCAAGGCCTGGGAGAGCAAGGTGTCAACGGCGCTCGCCAGACGGGCTACACGGGGCCGTGCCCTCCGGGTGGCACTCACCGCTACTTCTTCAAGCTTTACGCGCTCGACGCCCAACTCGCGCCCGCCGGTGGTCCGACGGCGGCAGATCTCGAGAAGGCGCTGCAAGGGCACATCCTGGGGCAGACGCAGCTCATGGGCCGCTACGCGCGCTGATTGCCCACAGCGGACGGCACCCACGCAGCAGGGCCAGATTGCCTCAGCCGCCGCTAGGCGGTCGGGGACGGGGCGTCTCAGAGCGCGACCGTCTCCACCGCCTCAACGATGCGCGCCTTGGGGTCCGACATGACCGTCCCTTGAACACGCCCCCACACCTCGCGCATCGCGGCCAGCAGGCTCTCCACCTGCTTGGCCGTGTCGAACTCGAGATCGATGAGGACGTACTTGGGGTCGTCAACCGGGCGCATGATCTGGTAGCGGCGCACGCCGGACTTCTTGCGTCCGACCGGATCACCGTCGAATAGCTTCTTCCAGCCGTCGAAATCGGCGACCGGGTGTTCGATTCTCAGAATGTACACTTTCCCTCCAGTCGAATTCGTAAAGCCCGCCTGCCGCGGGCTACCACATGGGATGGACCTCCTTGCGCAAGCGGCGGTCGTAAATTGTGCGGACTGCGGCCATTGTGTTGTCAGTGAGGGGCGGCAAGCTCGCAGCTCGGACGTTGTCCTCCACTTGCGCAGGGCCCTTGGCTCCGGGGATGGTGCACCCTACGGCGTCGAACATGAAATCCAGCGCAAGGCCATCTGCGCCATGCTCCAACCCTGCGGGACGAGGGGCCGCAGCTCATCCACCGCGGCTAACCCCACTTCGAAGTCCACTCCCCCGAAAGTCTCTCCGCGGTCGAACGCGGTTCCATCACGATTGAAACTGCGGTGGGGCACATCTCTGGCGAATTTCGTTTGGCCCGCCACTCGCCTGTTGCCCGGCCGACGCCATCCCCGCAGCCTGGCGAGACGCCAAGCCGCCGCATGGCCGTCGAGGACGGGGCACCTCAGAGCGCGGTCGTCTCCACGGCCTCCACGATGCGCACCTTGGGGTCCGACATGACCGTCCCTTGAACACGCCCCACGCCTCGCGCATCGCGGCCAGCAAGTCCTCGATTGGCTTGCCGTGAACCGATGTTGATAGACAATTTGGATGCGTCTCCGCGCAGGTTCTGGGAACTGCGCTCGCCGGACTTCTTGCGCCCGACCGGATCACCGTCGAAGAGCTTCTTCCAGCCGGCGAAATCGGCGACCGGGTGTTCGATTCTCAGCATGTACATCGTTCCTCCAATATTCTCACGTAGATCTTCTGCGGCAGCCTTCCACGCCATCATGCGACGCGCAAATCCAAGGCGTCTTCCTTGAGCCGCTCAACGCTGGCGCCATGCCGAATCCATTCTTACCCTCTTTGACGAGATCATCGAGGATTCCGGCCACCTCGTGGTTGCAGCACCCTGGCAATAGCGAGGGCAGAGTATTGGCGCACTTGAAGCAAGCTCGATCACATCCGACGCCGAGGTTCGACGCACTGAGACTTGCCCTCAACATGCCCTCGTGATGCTTTACTGCCGCGAATCGGTTCAGCCGATCACCGAGGGTCGGCGTTCATCCCATCCCGGAAGCCTGCCTGCCCAATGTTGACGACCCATGGCGCAGCTGTCCCGGCGTCAGCTGCCCCACGACGAGGCTCGCTGCCGCGGCTATCGCGTCCGCCGTGTCGAAGAAGTCACCCCGAGATCCACTGCCCGTTCAGCGCCGCAAGGGATTGATGATCCATCAGACTGGACCCCATGCGCTTCCCCCATCGCCCAGGTGCCGGTTCCAATCCCCGACACCTTCCACCCGGTTCTGCCGAACTCACGGTATTCCATTGAGAACCTCCCGATCTGTCACCCATATCTTCCTCGCAGGAAGAGATCGCAAGACCATGTACGCTTCTTGAACGACAAACAGCCTCCAGCCCAAGGTTGACATCCTGCTTAAGGTGCGAGTTACTCAGTCCTCTTGGCTGGCAGCGACAAGGCCTGCCTTGAGCTTCCATCCACCTCAACCAATTCGAAATGCAAATCGAATCGGACAGCGATACACGGTCGCCACCGCCCCCAAACATCGGGGGCGGCGGCGTGCGGCATCTGATTCCCCCACGATTAGGACCAGGCTACTTGCAGGGGTACGAATTCCCCAGCCCGGTCTTGGTGATGTCGATCTGGCCCCCCGGCCGCAGGGTGGCAGTGAGCACCAGCGTGTACTGCACGCTCATGTCGTAGAACTTGTACACACCCGGCGTCACGTTGTTCAAGATCGAACCCGAGGCCTCGAAGTACGGCGCCAGTTCCTTATCGCCGGGCTTCATCAGGATCGGGTGCGGGGTGCAGTTGCGCACGCGCCCAGGGATGATGCACAGGCCCTTCTCGCTGCCGGTGGGCGAGAACCCGAACGACATGCGGCATGTGCTGTCGACCGCGGCCACCGCCTTCAGCGGGTAATCGGCACCGCTCAAGGGTGAGCCGGCCTCGGTCAGGCTGAAGTTGTCGTTGTAGTCGTAGTAGGCCGGGCCGAGCTGGTCTTGCGCCGCCCAGACCGACCAC
This sequence comes from uncultured Chloroflexia bacterium, assembly GCA_963712475.1. GTDB lineage: Bacteria > Chloroflexota > Anaerolineae > Anaerolineales > RBG-16-64-43 > RBG-16-64-43. The sequence continues at coordinate 80,986 of CAVQIA010000011.1, read as the reverse complement.
AAGAAGCCGCCCTGGTCGTTCAGCCAGCTACGCTTGAGGGCGAACTCGACTTCGGTCGCCGCCTTAGGCGAGACGCGCGCGAAGCCCGTGTCTGGATCGTCGCCGATCCCCTGGTCGTAGAGGACCTCCTCGTAGCCGGTCGTTGTGACCTTGGCCTCATCCGCCAGCACCGGGGTTACGCCGCCCACCGTGTTGTCGCTGTCGTCGTAGACGCGCACACCCTGTGAGGTCCAGTCGGCGCCGAGCGGGGCCAGCGCCTGAATAAGCACGTCCCCCCGCCCGTCCAAATCGGTATCGATCTCTACTGCGTAGCGCGTGTCGGCGCTCGCTGTGTTGGCCTCGCCCTTGAGGAACAAGGTGAAGTAGTACCAGGTCGGGTCGGCATCCACTTCGCCGCGCTTGAGGTCGATCGCCGCCAGGTAGTCCATCTGTTGGGTCGTGAACGGGCGCTCGAATTTGTTGACCGGATAGTCATCCCCGCCGCCGGTGCGATGCTCGGCCGCCGTCGGCGACGAATCGTAGTCTTCCATGTAGCGATCTGCGCCGCCGGGTGTACCCGGCGTAGCCACGTGCACCACCTCGATCGTGGGAGTCGGGGGCACCGCGGTCGGCGGCTCGGTCGGCGGCGGCGTGTTCGAGGCTGCCGGCGCCACATCCGCGGGCGCTTCCGTCGCATTTATTATCGAATTGCCCCCGAGGTGAGACCCGATCCCAGACTGCACGCCATGCTGAGCATAACAATGAGCGAAAAGACCAAAACTGCCTTGTTGGTTGTGTGCCGCATGCGTCCTCCATTAGCTCTTGAATGTCACTGGCAGGTGGTCGTGCCTCTTCCGTCCCCCTGGAGACGAAAGTATACCATTTTTGTCCACTTTGCAATGGTCGTTTCACCTTTGGTCCGCGGGGCATCCCCTACCGGCACGCAGCCTCGCAAGAAACCTGGTTTTCAAGGGAATCGCGGGGCAATTAGGTCGCAGGCGATCCTCGATGATCCGCTCACGCCTACACTCGGCGCATGCGCGCAACGTTTTCCGTGAGTGGATTGGTCCCAACGCAGTCGGGCACGCGGCGCCGGGCCGGCACCGTAAGGCGTGGATTCCAAAGAAGAATGGGGGAACGAACTGCGAAGGGCAGCCTCGCGACTTAGACGAGGGTGCCGCTGCGCCGAGGCAAGAACCGCCCCTGACCGGAGGCGCCCAACCACGTGTCGCCGTCGACGATCAGGCGCCCGCGCAGGAAGACCTTTTCGGGCGCGCCGGTGAGTTGCCAACCTTCGTACAAGTTGTAGTCGGTTCGTTGGTGCCAGCGTGCCGCACTCACCGTGCGGCGCAGCGTCGGGTTCCAGATGACGATGTCGGCATCCGCGCCCGGAGCGAGGGTTCCCTTTTGTGGATACAGCCCGAAGGCCTTGGCCGCGTTGGTGGAGGTGAGCGCCACAAACTGATGAGGTGTGATGCGGCCCTGACCCACGCCGTAGGTCCACAGGATCTGCATGCGGTCCTCGACGCCTGGCAGCCCGTTGGGTATCTTGGTGAAATCGCCTCGGCCAAGTTCTTTGCCGGGGATCGCAATCGGCGTGCCCTCGTACTGGATGGGACGCGACCCGTCGAAGAAGAAGGCGCAGTGATCGGTGCCGACGACCTGCAGCCAACCCAGTTCGAGGCCGCGCCAGAGTGCCGCGTTGTCCTCGGGCGTGCGCACCGGCGGCGAGCAGACCCATTTGGCGCCGTCGGGTTTGCGCAAATCGTCCGTCGTGAAGAACAGGTATTGCGGGCAGGTCTCACCCATCACCGGCAGTTCCTGCTCGCGCGCGCGGCACACCGCTTCCAACGCGCCGAGGCAGGTCATGTGGACCACGTACAACGGCGCGCCGGCCGTGGCCGCCAGCGCGATGCCGCGGTAGGTGGCCTCGGCCTCGCCCCAAGCGGGGCGCGTGAAGGCGTGCCACTCGGGAGAGAGCCGGCCGGCCGCGAGCGCTTCGCCCACCATGATGTCGATCACGTCGCCGTTCTCGGCATGCAGCATGGGCAGCAGCCCGTGTTCGGCACAGGCTCGCATGACCACGAAGATCTGCCCGTCCTGCAGCCGCATGCGCTTGTTGTAGGCGGTGAACATCTTGATGCTTGTGACCCCGGCGCTCGCCAGCTTGGGCAGTTCCGCGAGCGTCTCATCGCCCACCCAGCTCACGTTCGAATGAAACGAGAAATCGATCGCCGCCTTGGCTGCCTTTCGCTGCCAACCCTCGAGCGCCGCCAGCAGCGATTGGCCGGGGTCCTGTGGGACGAAATCCATGACAGTCGTCGTTCCACCGAAGGCCGCGGCTTTGTGCCCGGTGTAGTGATCATCCGAGGAGACCGTGCCGAACATCGGCAGGTCGAAATGAGTGTGCGGGTCGATCCCTCCGGGCATGAGCAACATCCCCGTGGCATCGATCTCGCGCGCATCTGCGGCCGGCAGCCCCTGGCCGATGGCCGCGATGCGCTCGCCATCGATGAGCAGATCGGCTGCCATCGTGTCGCTGGCAGTGAGCACCGTTCCGTTGCGAATGATCAGGCGTCCCATTTCGCCCTCATGTCGTGCGAAGTCACATTCTACCCGGGAGACCCCGCCCCGGCCGGTGGCATCACCCCGCCCAGGCTGTTCACCTCATTCTCGACCTTCTCCACGCAACCCGGCAGGTCGCGATCGATCTCTGCGCTCGTCAGATGCAGTTGCTGCCAGGCCTTGCCCGGCATCCGTCGACCGCGCAGGCCGTCGACCAGGACGCCCAGGTTACCCCTTGTGCACAAGAACGCGAGATCGATCTCCGCCCCGCGCGGCGCATGGTACTCGCGCTCCGCGTGCAGCCCTCGCTCGCGCAGGGCACGCCACAGAAGCTCGCGCTCGCGCGTCTGGATGACCAGCTCGTTGATCTCCTGCGCTGCGAGCAACCGCTCGCCGGTGGTGTAGAGGAAGGTGAGTCGGCGCCAGCGGCGCGAGGGGATCGGTCGCGGTAGAGCCTCGAGCGGGCCGAGGAGCATCTTGTAGTACTCCTCGTTCGCCCGTGGATGGTCCTGCTCCTCGCCCAAGAGCTCCGCCCGCGTCACGAGTTCATGTCCGCGCACGCGGGCCGCGCGGTGGATGGCCCAACGCTCAGCCCCGAATCGTCCTGTCTGATAGAAGGCCAGACAGTCGACGTCGGGCATCTTGGGCGCATGACGCAGCGGGATCCGATACCAGCCCAACACCCGCGCGACCTCCAGGTCGCGTGGGTTGTTCATCACGGCAACCAGAACGATATCCGTATCCTCGACCATCGCAGTCCCCCTTTGCTGTGCGCGGCCTCAAGTACTTGCCCTCATCACGAGGGCATGATCATTGTGCTCCGGTGTTGCTCCTCCGGCATCCCCCTCCCCTGATCCGTCTGCGCGGCAAGGCGACAGCCCGTGTCACCCATCGTTCCATCGCTTTGCGCAGTGAGACCCCTCGGGCCAACGAGATGGCCGCTATTCCTTGAGGGCCAACGCACACGTCCAGATACCGACTTCTGTCGCCAGGTACTGGACCTTCTGGTCGGCCGCGTGATGCGGGATGGAGTCGACGAGCTGCGCACGATAGGCGACACCCACGCGGGTCGCCCGCTCGGCCAGCGGCAAGAAGCGATCGTAGTACCCGCCACCGTACCCAAGCCGGTGGCCCTCGATCGAAAAAGCCATTCCCGGGACGAGCACCAGGTCCACGGACTCGGGTTCGATGCGCGGCTGGCTCTCTCGCGGCTCGAGCATTCCGTATGGGTGCACCTCGAGCTGCCGCGAGTCATAGGCGCGGAATACGATGTGCGGCCCCGGCAGCCGCACAATGCGCGGGATGCCCCACATCTTGTCCGGGTGGCGTTCGATGAGCGGGCGCAGGTCTACTTCGCCGCGCATGGCCATGAATCCCAGCACGACCTTCGCCGCGCGGAAAGCGGGAAACGCCTCGAGCGCGGTCGCGATCGCTTGGCTTGCGGCCAGGCGTTGGGCTTCATCGAGCCCATCCCGCCGGGTCTGCGCTCGCGCGCGCAGCCCCTTCTTGGCCGCGGCCAGAGCATCCGGCGACATGGCGCTAGCTTCCACGCGTCTCCTTGATGCGCTTGTCGATGTCGCTGACCCGCGACTGGTGCATGGTCCACCATTCAGGGCTGAGTTGTGCGTCGAGCTCCTTCACGGTCTTGCCCTGCTGCTCGACCCAGGTGTAATACTTCAGGTTGTGCCACTGGCGGCGCATATCGGGCGTACCGTCCTTCATCCAATCGGTGCTCTGGCCGTGGAAGATCGAAACTAGTCGGGCATAGGCCTCGCGCTCGTCCATCCGCCCGTAGGTGCGGGTCATGTCCTTCATCGTCGAGTGATAGCGGTCGATGGTGTCGGTGCAAATGGTGACGATGACGTCGTCGGCGCCGAAGTTGAAGTGCTTCGCGCGTCTTGATCGCCCCCAGCACATTGCACACGCCCGAGATGCCGAAGATCGAAGCCAGCGACTTGATCTTGGCCGAGGGGATCTTCAGCGTGCGGGCCATGACCTTCCAGCCGGCCTCTTCGGTGAGCATCTGCAGGCCCTTCTTGCACTCGATGTCGTCCAGGCACACGATGGCATCCATTTCGGTCACGTGATGGATCCAGGTGACGTGCTTGTCGCCGATACCCTGGATGTCGTGCGCGCCGTAGCCGTTGTTGTAAAGCGTTGGGCACTGGATCGGCTCGAGCCCGACGATCGTGCGCCTCCGGCCAGACCTGCTTGAGGCGGTCGCCCGCGGCGATGGTGCCGGCCGAGCCCATGGCCGAGCAATAGGCCGCGATGCGTCCCACGCCGATGCGCTGCTTCTTGAGCACGGCCGCCAGCTCGACGATCGTGTTGCCGGTGACGTAATAGTGGAAGCGGTAGTTGCCCATCTCCTCGAACTGATTGAGGACGCGCATCTTCGGGTCGCGGCGCAGCTCCCAGGTCTTGTCGTAGATCTCCTTGACGTTCGATTCCGAGCCGGGAGTCTTGATGACCCGCGCGCCGTAGGATTCGATCTGCTCGAAGCGCTCCTTGCTCATGAGCTCCGGCAGCACGACAATGCTGTTGAAGCCCATGCGGCAGCCCACCCACGCGCCGCCGATGCCGTAGTTGCCGGTGGAGGGCCACACCAGCGTGTGCACGGCCGGGTCGACCTCGCCGAAGATCTCCTTCTCGATCAGGCACGAGTAGGCCGCGCCGACCTTGTGCGAGCCGGTCGGGAAGTCGCGCCCGTACAAGACGACGATCGGGGCCTCGACCCCGGTCAGCTCAGGCGGGATGACCTCGAACATGATCTTGTTCTCGGGATCGCGCCAGGTGATGTTGTAGAGGTTGACCGGGTCGAGCGGGTCCTTCTTGCGCATCGCCAGTGCGCGCTTGCGGGTGGCCGCATCCACGCGATCGGGGTGAAGCATTTCCTCGAAGGTCGGGCCGATGACGAGCTTGCTCACGCAATGCCTCCGTTATTCAAAGCGAGTTGGCGCTCCCGGGCCGGGATCGTTCGCCGGCGCGGGCTCGTCCAGAATGTAGAGCGGCCGCCCTTTGACTTCGTCGTAGATGCGGCCCACGTATTCACCCAGGATGCCCAGGCTGATGAGCTGCACGCCGCCCAGGAACAGCACCGCAACCAGCGTCGTTGCCTGGCCTTCGAAACCATGCACACCCACGATGCGCAGAACGATCACCACCGGGATGGCCAGCGCCGCGAGCCCCGCGCTGACGAACCCGAAGTATGTGGCCAACTGCAGGGGCAGGTACGAAAAACCGGTGATGGCATTCAGCGCGAGGCGCAGCATCTTGCGGAAGGGGTACTTCGTTTCGCCGGCAAAGCGCGCCTGGCGGTCGTAGGGCACGCCCACCTGGCGGAAGCCGACCCAGGCACCCATGCCGCGCAAGAAGCGGTGCCGCTCGCGCATGTGCCCGAGCACGTCGACGACTTTTCGATCCAGGAGGCGGAAGTCGCCGGTGTCGAGTGGGATGCGCACGTCGGTGATGCGGAAGATCACGCGGTAGAAGAGCGATGCGCTGGCCTTCTTGAACCACGTCTCGCCCTCGCGGCCGCGGCGAACGCCGTAGACCAGCTCGTGGCCTTCCTTCCACTTGGCCACAAGGTCGGGAATGACTTCGGGTGGGTCCTGCAGGTCGGCGTCGATCACCACCACCGCGCGTCCCTTCGAGGCGTCGAGCCCCGCGGTGACGGCGATCTGGTGTCCGAAGTTGCGCGCGAAACGCAAAACGCGCACGCGTGAATCGCGCGCGGCGAGGTCGCGCATCACGGAGGCCGAAGCATCGGTGGATCCGTCGTTGACGAGCAGAAGCTCCCACGCCTCGCCCAGCGCATCCATCACCTGTGTGAGGCGGCGATGGAGTTCGGGCAGGCTCTCGGCTTCGTTGAAGACCGGGACGACGATCGAGAAGGTTGGCGAGGCCATTGCTGGGGCTCCGGGTGAGGGGCGCGAGTTGCGGCAAGTATAAGCCAGGCGCGGGGCGTGGACAAGCAATTGCGGGCGGGTCGCGTCGCATCAGGATTCGTTGACGGCGGGTGTCCGCGCGTGCTAGAATCCCGGGCGTGGGCCGCTAGCTCAACTGGCAGAGCAGGTGCCTTTTAAGCACTTGGTTAGGCGTTCGAGTTGCCTGCGGCTCACCTCGAAAGTGCCATGAAGGCCCGCTTACCTGCAGGCTTTGTTGGTTTTGTTGACTGCCCATGGTTCAGGCACACACCCCTTTTCTCCATCTGTCCCAGGGCACATCCCTTACGCGATTTCGTCTCGTTCACACATCATTGCGACGTGGGCAAGGGTTCGCAACTTCTACTCCCTTGAGTTGCATAATGGCCAGTGCCCATGGCATTTGATCGCTCAACAAGATGGAGAACAAGGACACCTCACCCACCCCGACCGACACGGACCCGGTGCTTCGTGTCGTCTCCGAACGCTTGCAGAAGATCATCACCGGGTCATCTCAGGATGGCAGTTCGCATCCCCTCAAAGTCATTCTGAGAGCCATCGTTCTCAGCAGGTATTCGTTCAACCCCGCGGAGGAGAGCCCTCCTGCAGAACACACCTTGCACATCGCCCCCGCAGATGCGCTCACCAGTTATCTGGACGCCCCCGGAGAGGTCTCTCCGGACGGCAAGTGGGAGACATACCATTCCCTTCTTGACCGCTATGAGGGCAGAAATACGACCAGGCTTAGGAGACGAACCAAGCATCCTTTCCCGAGATTGACATCCGGCGAGCTTGTTGGGCGTTGGATCGTAACAGCTGACCACGTTGCACTCTGCACGGATGACGTACTCAGCCAAATCCAAGAGAAGGTCGAAGCCGTAGAAGCCTCAATGCGCAGTGATCCCCTGGGGAATAACAGGTTTTACGAGTTCGGACAGGCTGAGTTTGCGCTCTCACCCGAGGGTGATGAGCTCTACATGGATTATCAGGTGGGACCTTTGTACGGCGCGGGTGACACGTACGAATTGACTCAAGACGGAAACGCCGTCGGCCTCGAGCAAATCCGGGCCCACTGGAGGTCTTGAGCCAATCTCGCAAGCCGTGCATCGAGGCCGACCAAGTGCCGTTTGGGCACTTGGTCGGGCGTTCGAGTTGCCTGCGGCTCACCTTGGCGTACCTTCGAAAGCCCGCATATGTGCGGGCTTCGTTGTTTCGTAGGCATGACGATGTGCGGAATCGTAAGTTGATCACGCGCGCCCATTGATCGAACCACCCCCGTTCAATGGAGCCACCGGGCCGAACTACTCATGCCAGGCCCTGAACTCCTCACCCCCTATGACTGGATTTGACTCCTATGTGACCAGGATGTGACTGGTCACCAGCATCTCCGTCAGCGTGGCCATCCCCCATTGAGCATCGGTGCCACGACGTAAGCGTGCGGGCTCGACCTGCCAATCATGCGTGCGCGCACCTTTCCACGCCCGAATGTGGGTCCGCGATCATCAACGCTAACCCCGCTGCCGGAGGCGCAACAACGTCAAGCGGCTCGCCCCCAAATCCTGACTACTTCACCGTGCTACAATCGCGCAACTCTCCCGCCGAGTCCGCCGCCATGCACTCGCGCTAACCTCTGCCGACGGCAGACAATCCAACGTCTCTGTGCTCTCCATGAACCCGTGCAGGCACAGGGACACATCGACCATTGAGCGAGTGCGCTCGGCCTCGATTGGGAGCCCCGACTATGCCGGCCATCCTCAAGTACCTGTTCCACCGACTCCTGATGGTCCCAATTACATTCTTGATCGTCACGGGCTCACTCTATGCCGTGCTCATGCTCGCTCCGGCCGAAGAGCGGGCCATGCTCTACATGCCACAAAACTTCGCTCCAAGCGTGACCGAAGAAGACATCGAACGCATGATCCAGCGGATCATCCGCACCCGCCATCTGGACGATCCTTTCCCAATCCAGTACGCAAGCTGGCTTGGCAGCTTGGTTCGCGGGGATTGGGGATACAGCCCGATCACGGAGCGGCCCGTCCTGGTTGTGCTGGTGGCCCGCGTTCCAGTCACGGCCGAATTGGCCCTCTATTCGGTCCTCACGTTTATCCCGCTTGGCGTGTTGTCCGGCGTCCACGCGGCCCGCCGCTCCCGCCTCCCGGCCGACCATGCATTTCGCGCGGCGGCGTTCGTGGCCACGTCGCTCCCGCCGTTTGTTCTTGGGCTGCTGCTCCTGGCGGTCTTCTACGTGGGCCTGGGTTGGTTTGGGCCCATGCGCCTCGGGGTCGACAGCTCTGCGTTCGTCAACTCGTCGAAGTATCACACGGTGACCGGTATGTACACCATCGATGGGTTGCTCAACCGCCGGCCCGACATCACTCTCGACGCATTGCGCCATCTCGCCTTGCCTGTCGTCACGCTCAGCCTCTCGCATTGGGCCACGCTGGGCCGCTTGACACGCGCCAGTGTGCTCGATCAGTTGGACCGGGTGTACGTCACCGCCGCCCGGGCCCGCGGTCTCTCCCAGAACCGGGTGGTTTGGAAACATGCCCTGCGCAACGCCGTCGTCCCGGCCCTCAACAGCACGGCCTTGTCAACGGCCAGTATGCTCACGGGTGTCTTCGTCGTCGAATTCGATCTTCGGTCTGCACGGGATGTCGGAGCTCATCACCATTTCGCTGACCTACACGCCGGATCTGTTCATGGCTGTCGGTTTCGCCGTCTTCAGCATCTTGCTCGTGCTGCCAATCATGTTCATTCTGGATGTGGCTCAGGCCATCCTCGATCCGCGCATCCGCGAAGGCATTGTCGGCGAATGAAGCCCCTGCTGCGTTTCGTCCTCGTGCCCCAGAACTTTGTCGGCCTGCTCATCGTGCTGGCCTTCCTCGCCGTTGCCCTCGCGGCTCCCGCCCTGGCGCCCTTCGACGATGATCCACTCCTCCCGCCGTACTTCTCGCGGGTCGGTCACTACATCGACAAAGTGCCGCATCCGCCAAGTGCCGAGGCTCCACTCGGTACGCTCGGCGGCCAGTACAGCGTCTATTACACCCTCATCTGGGGCACGCGCAGTGCACTGCGCTTCGGCCTCATCGTCGCCGCAGTGTCCGCCGCGATCGGGGTCCTGATCGGCACCTCCAGCGGCTACGCCGGGGGGTGGCTGCAGCGGATCGCCATTCCCTTCACTGACGCCTTCCTGGCCGTTCCAACCATTGCCGGCTACTGGGTTGTGCGCTATGCCCTGTTCCCGTTCGGGGGATACGACTTCCTGCGTCCCTGGTTGGCGAATCCGTACGCGGTGGCCTCCGTCGCCCAGCGCGTCGTCGACCGGCTTGGGCTCGACCCCCTCATGATCACTTTGATCCTCTTCTCGTGGATGCCCTACGCCAGGATCACCAACAGCATCACCATGCACCTGCGGGAGATCGAGTATGTCCAGGCCGCAAGGGCCCTCGGCGCCGGCAGGTCCCGCATCCTGCTTCGGCACATCATCCCGAACGGGGTCGCACCGGTCATCGTCCTTGCCGCGCGCGACGTGGGTGGGACGGTGATGCTGGCGGCCGCATTCTCCTTCATCGGAATTGGCGGCGATCTGCCCTGGGGCGAGCTCCTTGCAATCGGCCGCGATTGGATCATCGGCCCGGGCGGCAGCCTGCTCGCCTACTGGTGGGTTTACGGCCCGGTCACTGCCGCACTGCTGCTCTTCGGCATCAGTTGGAATCTCCTCGGCGACGGGCTCAACGACCTGATCGCGGGCCGCCAGGCCTGATCGGAATCGCTCGCCGCAACTGGCGACCCCCAGCGCGGTTCCCACTCCTCGGCGTCACGCTCGTCCAAAGGGCCACACCGCGGCCGAGGCGCCAGTGGTTTGTGCGAATAGCGCTGTTGTTCGTCCGAGTTGCCCGCGGCTCACCTCGCAAGCCCGCACATGTGCGGGTTCACATTCCCTTGTGCAGGAACAGGCATCACCTTATCGCGTGACTGCCCATGCTCTGGGGCTCAGGCTATCTCGATCCGACGCGCCTATAATAGGAGCATGGTCATCAAGGAAACTCAGCCCAAGACGATTTTGTCCGTGTCGAAGGTCTTCCCCTACGTCATCAATCCGTACACGGGTTGTGCGCATGCCTGCTCTTATTGCTACGCTCGATTCATGAAGCGGTTCACCGGACACCAGGAACCCTGGGGTCAATTCGTGGATGTCAAGGTGAATGCGCCTGAGCTTCTCGAACGCGAGGTCGCCAGGAAGAAGAAGGGAAGAGTCTGGATCAGCGGAGTATGCGACCCGTATCAACCGCTGGAAGCGAAGTACAGGCTTACCCGCCGTTGCCTGGAAATCCTCGCGCGTAACAACTGGCCCGTCACGGTTCAAACCCGATCGCCTCGAGTCCTGCGAGATATCGACGTTCTGGAAAGAGGCAGCGATTTCGAGGTCGGGTTGAGCGTGACCACGGCCGATGACGGTATCCGCAAACTCTTCGAGCCAAAGGCCCCTCCGATCGAGGAGAGGATCCGGGCGCTTGAGGTCCTGCACCAGGCCGGGATCAGCACCTTTGCCATGATCGCACCCATCCTTCCGGGCGCGGAAACTCTCCCGGACATGCTCGCGGGGAAGGTCGATCATGTGTTGCTCGACAGGATGAACTACCACCATGCGGATGGGGTGTATCGGAAGAACGGCCTGGTTGACAAGATGACCGATGGCTACTTCGACAAGACGCAACGGACGCTGGCCACGGCATTCGCCAAGCTGAGGATCAGTTGCCAGTAACGATCGACGACTTGAGGAGGTTCACTTGGCACAATCGGCCGGTTGAATTGGCGTTGGGCTCAAGTGAAGCGGGCGGTATGGAGGTTGGAGCGGCCCGTGGACCACAACAATAAGAAGACCCGCCAGCGAGCGGGTCTTCTTGATTATCGGGTATAGGCGGAATGCGTTCGGCGAGAGATGCGACTGCTGATTTGTCGTGAAGCCAGCCGACAAATCGCTACTGCGGCGAAACGGTGATCTTGTAGCGGCCTGTCGGAGGCGGTGGAAGATTCTCGGTCAGCTTGACCTTAACCTCGTCGCCGGTTGACAGGCGCAACACGAACTCGACGCCGCTCCCAAGAACCGCCAGCACCTGTTGGTTGAAACGCTCCTTCGATGGGACGACCGCCATGCCCTCGAGGATTGGGCGACCCGAAGAATCCAATCCTTGACGGTCGAGGTCGTAGCGCACGGGGCATATCGCTTTGCCCTCGAGGAAGATCTGTCCTAGTCCGTCCAGGTGCTCGACTTTGGTTAGGTCCATGGCCAACTGGCCTCCGATGTCTGCGGGGTGCTGCGAATGCAATGATACGTCGAATGGCGGAGGAGTCAAGCGAAGCCGCGCGCATGGCCCTTGATCTCCAAGCTAGGGCGACGACCAAACGCCAACCCGAGTGTCGACGGCCAACCCCTCCACGCCGCAACAGGCTCGCATGATCATCACCAATCTCAGCCGCGGATTGCCAACTCCCCCAACATCAACCGGGGAGCCAAGGGTGCTGGCGCTGCAAATCGCGCTGCGAGATCCTGATCAGGCAAAGCGGGATCGCCCGTCTCGCCAATTGATCTCCGCGGGATAGATCCGACGTTGGAGGAAAGCGCATTCCCGGACGCATCGCTCCGTGGCGCGTTCGCGGACAGAGGCTGCGTGATCAAGGCAGATTGTCAACATGCGCCAGGCAACCCGTCGCTCAGGCCGATCGCCAGCATCACGCTCGCCCCTGACGAGAAGCAAAGATGAAACTTGGGCCGACCCGTAGGATGCCCCGTGCACCGAAAGTAACATCCAGCCGCGAATCGGGCGCTGTCACTTGACGCACGTACCCACTTGACAGTCATTCCTCCATAGCGTCATATTTCACGTTACATTTCTCGCAGCTGCATGTGACAGCCGTCACTTTGCCAGCTACTTCCCGGGTTGTATTCATATGTCATCGCGAGTATGCGGATTACCGCATATCCGCAATGGGTCACACAATGGACAAAGCCCAGCTTTCCCAGGAAGTGATTCATCTCCACGCTGACATGTGCTCGGCCCTTGCCGACCCCAGCCGCCTGCTCCTGATCTATGCCCTGGCGGACAGGCCGCGCACGGTTACCGAACTCACCGCCGATGTGAACATCAGCCAGTCCACCACGTCCCGCCACCTGCGCGTGCTGCGCGAGCATGGGCTGGTGCGCGCGGAGCGCCAAGGCCAGAACATCGAATACACCCTGTGCGATCACCGCATCGTCGATGCCCTCGACCTGCTGCGCGCCGTCTTGCGCGACAGCCTCGCTCACCGCGCCAGCCTCATCCCGGAGTAGCCTAGCCGAAACGTAGGAGCCTCTATGCGAAAGAGAATCCCAATCTGGTTGATCGGCCTGATCGTTACCCTGGCCGTCATCCTCATCCCGGTCGCGCTGTTCTGGCCCAAGACCTCGCCGCCGGCAGATGATCCGCAGGCGGCGATCCAGCCAACTCCCATCCATACCTCCCACGCCGATATCATCCAGGGGCCCTTCACCTCCCCCCAAGAGGTCACTCGCAATTGCCTGACGTGCCATCCGGATGCCGCGGGGCAGGTGATGCAGACCACTCACTGGACTTGGGAATCGGAGCCCTTCGACGTTCCCTGGCGCGACGAGCCGGTGACGATCGGCAAAGCCAATCAGATCAACAACTTCTGCATCGGAACTCAAGGCAATCAGAAGCAGTGCATGTCGTGCCACACCGGCTACGGTTGGCAAGAAGATGCCCCGTACGACTTCAAAGTCCAGGAGAACGTGGATTGCCTGGCCTGTCATGCAGATCCCTCGAGCTACGCCAAGGGCGACTACGGCAACCCCGTTGAAGGGATCGACCTGCTCGCAGCCGCGCAGAGTGTTAAGGCTCCCACGCGCGAGATGTGCGGCAAGTGCCACTTCGATGGTGGAGGCGGCAACGGGGTCAAGCATGGCGACCTCGATCAGAGCCTGATCTTCCCCAGCGATGAACTCGACGTGCACATGGGGAAGTTCGACATGCAGTGCACCGCGTGCCACACAACCCGCGATCATCAGATCCTCGGCCGCCTGGTCCCCGATAACTACACCATCGAGCCGTCCGAACAAGTATCGTGCACGCAGTGCCATGCCGCGGCACCGCACGAGGACGAGCGGCTGAATTCGCACGTCACGAGCGTGGCCTGCCAGACCTGTCACATCCCGGCCATGGCTGTCAAGGACCCAACCAAGACCTACTGGGATTGGTCGACCGCCGGGCAGGACCGACCCGAGGACCACTACACCTACCTCAAGATCAAAGGCACCTTCGTCTATCAGAAGGACTTCAAGCCCACCTACATGTGGTTCGATGGGAACCTCTCCTACCGCTACTTGTTGGGCGATAAGGTCGACCCCATCCGCCCGACAGTGATCGACCAGCCCGCGGGCAGCCGCGACGACCCGACCTCACGCATATTTCCGTTCAAGCTTCACGTCGCGAATCAACCCTACGACCGTATCTACAACTACTTGCTTCAACCGATCACAGCCGGTGACAACGGCTATTGGACCAACTTCGATTGGGACAACTCCTTCCGCCTGGCCGAGACCATCATGGGACTCAAGTATTCGGGCAGCTACGGCTTCACCGAGACTTACATGTACTGGCCCACGACTCACATGGTCCAACCCAAGGAGAACGCGCTGCAGTGCGACGACTGCCACTCTTCCAACGGCCGCCTGGATTGGGAGGCGCTGGGCTACCCTGGCGATCCCATGGAATGGGGCGGGAGGTTTGACCCTCAATGAAACGCAAGAGCCTGATCGCATTCAGCTCGTTCGCCGTGCTGGCCGGCGCCGGCCTCGTGGGCATTGCTTTTGCGCACGGTACCGCCCTGCCCGCCTCCCAACCCTCGCCGATCCACCCGCAGTTTGCTTTCCTCGATGAACAGGGCGTGAACGTTCTCGAGAGCGGGGCGCCCGTCTCGCCGCAGCGCACCTGCGGGCAGTGTCACGACACCGAGTTCATCACCAGCCACAGTTTCCACAGCGACATGGGGCTGAGCGCCTATGGTGGGTCCGACGTGGCGCGCGCGTGGGATCTGAGCAACGGCCCATTTGGCGAGTGGAACCCCCTCACCTACCGCAGCCTCTCCTCAACGGGAGACAGCCGGCTCGACCTGGGTACCTCGGATTGGATCCGCGCAAACGCCGCACGCTTTGTCGGCGGGGGGCCAGGCATGCTGGCCTCGAGCGGGGCCGCGCTCCCGGAGGGGAACCCCAACCCGGAGAAATGGGATTGGACAAAGTCAGGAGTGCTCGAGGTCGATTGCTTCCTGTGCCACTTGCCCAACCCGAACAACGGGGCTCGCGTCAACGCCATTCAGTCTGGGGATTTTCGCGGGGCCGCCACCGCATCTCTGGCCGGCACTGGGATAGTCGTATCCAGTGGTGGCAGCTTCACTTGGAACCGCTCGGCCTTCACCGAGGCCGGTCTGCTGGCAACGGTCACGATCCAGGATCCGACCAACGAGAATTGTGCACAGTGCCACGGCCTCGTACACACCAGCGACACTCCGCTCACGCTGACCGGTTGCGATCTGACCAACTGGCAGACTGCTACCTCCGGCCAGGTCATTTCTGGCGATGACATTTCGCTTTCGGGCATGAACCTGGCCAACAAGGACAGCCTCACGCGCGCATGGGATGTCCACGCCGAGCGCGGGGTTGAGTGCACCGACTGCCACTACTCGCTTAACAACCCGGCCTACGCCGTGAAAGAGCAATTACCCACGCACCTCGAGTTCGATCCCCGGCGGTTGGAGATTGGCGAGTATCTCGAGCGGCCCGATCACAACTTGGCCCGCGGCGAGAGTGCGCAGACCACCCTGGCGCCCGAACTCCGTGGCACGATGCGCCGCTGCGAGGGCTGTCACGACTCAACCGGCTCGCACACCTGGCTGCCGTATGCCGACCGGCATATGCAGGAGCTTGCCTGCGAGAGTTGCCACACACCCGAGCTCTACGCGCCCGCCGTCCAATCTTACGATTGGACAGTGCTGCGCCCAAGCGGCGAGGCAATCCGCACTTGCCGCGGCGTGGCAGGCACGAGCGGTTCCCTTTCAGACCTGGTGACCGCCTTCACCCCTGTGCTCCTCTCCCGCACAACGACCGATGGCGCCAATCAACTCGCACCCTATAACCTGGTCACGGCCTGGTACTGGGTCTACGACGATGCAAACGGCCCGCGCCCCGTCCGCCTGCAAGACCTTGAGGCCGCTTATCTCGATGGCGGCACGTACCGGCCCGATGTCGTGAAGACGCTGGACTCCGATGGTGATGGAAGCTTGAGCGACTCAGAACTGCGGCTGGACACACCCGCCAAGACCGCCTTCATCGCCTCGCTCCTCGAAGGGATCGGCCTGGCCAACCCGCGCATCGAGGGCGAAATCCAACCATACAGCATCAACCACAATGTGGTCGGCGGCGAATGGGCTATCCGCGAGTGCCAGACCTGCCACAGCGACGATTCGCGTCTCACGCAACCGGTGACGCTCGCCCCCAATCTCCCGGGCGGCGTGCTGCCCGAGTTCGTCAAGGATTCGAACACCACCACCTCCGGCACGTTGGGCTCGGCCGGCGGTGGGCCTCACCTACACACCGGCCACGCGCGATCAGCACTTGTATGTCCTCGGCCACAATCGTGTGCCATGGGTGGACTGGGCCGGCGGGCTATTCTTCCTGGGCGTCCTGGGCGCCGTGGCCGTTCACGGCGGCGTGCGCTTCTTCGTCGCGCTCAAGGCACCCCGGCCCACGACGCAGCTCAAGCGCGTCTACATGTACGCGGTCTACGAGCGCTTCTGGCACTGGCTGCAGACCTTCGCCATCCTCATCCTGCTCTTCACCGGCCTGATCATTCACCGCCCGGACGTGTTTGGCGTGTTCAGCTTCCCGTATGTGGTCACCATCCACAACGTTCTCGCAATCCTGCTCGTCGTCAACGCCGGGCTGTCACTGTTCTATCATCTGGTCAGCGGCGGGATCCGGCAGTACCTGCCTCACCCGTACGGGTTCTTCGACGATGCAATCGTGCAGGCCAGGTACTACCTGAGCGGCATCTTCCGCGGCCAGGCACACCCCTTCGAGAAGCGGCCCGAAACAAAACTGAACCCATTGCAGCAGGTGACCTACCTCGGCATTCTCAACGTGCTCCTGCCGCTGCAAATCGTCTCGGGAGCGTTGATGATGGGCGTCCAGGAATTCCCGCAGGTGGCCGCCTGGTTCGGAGGCTTACCGCTCCTCGCCCCCTTCCATAGTCTGGTGGCCTGGACCTTTGCCGCGTTCATCGTCGGCCATGTGTACCTCACCACGACCGGGCACCGGCCGCTGACGTCGATCGGTGCCATGATGAATGGATGGGAAGAAGTCGAAGCTCACGCTACAGCCGGCGCGGCCGAGAGCCATCCCGCCGACAAGGAGACTCCATGACGACCATTGCGCCTGCTCGAACTCAAACCGCGGGCGGGGTTGCGAAGGTTCTTCTCGCGCCCCGAGAAGGCCTACATCCATCCTTACCTTGGCGGGGCACTGCTTGGGATCGTCCTCTTCCTGGCGTTCCTGCTCACGCGCAATGGCCTGGGCGCGTCGGGCGGCATGAACCGCTACGTGGCTCTTGTCGAAGACGCCCTCTCGCCCGGCCACATCGACCGCACGCCCTACCTGCTGAAGCTCGCAGGTGGCGCCCGAAACCCGCTCGACGACTGGAGTGTCCCGGTCATCACGGGGGCGCTCCTGGGTGGTTTGGTCTCGGGCTTCTTCAACGGCAGGCTCAAGCCTGAGATCAACAAGGGACCGCGCATCAGCAACCGCACGCGCCTGATCCTGGCGTTTGCCGGGGGGACGATCATGGCCTACGGCGCGCGCATGGCCCGCGGCTGCACCTCGGGGCAGGCGCTCTCTGGAGGCGCCACCCTCTCCGCCGGTTCGTGGGCGCTCATGATGTGCATCTTCGGCGGAGCCTATGCGCTGGCGTACTTCCTGCGCAAGGTTTGGAACTAGGAGGCCGCCATGCCCATATTCCCACTGCAAGCCTTCCTGCTGCCGCTAAGTGAAAACCCGTGGACTTACCTGGTCTTCGGAGTCATCGGGTTTGGCTTTGGCTACGTGCTCGAACTCTCGGGGTTCGGCAACTCCAAGAAGCTGGCCGCCCAGTTCTACTTCAAGGACCTGACCGTGCTCAAGGTGATGTTCGGGGCCATCGTCACCGCTATGGTCCTGATCTTCTTGTCGTCGGCCATCGGCATTCTCGATTTCAATCTGGTTTATGTTCCTGAAACGTATCTCTGGCCGGGGTTGCTGGGTGGCGTGATCATGGGTTTCGGCTTCATCATCGGCGGGTTCTGCCCCGGGACTTCGGTGGTCTCAGCTGCCACCTTCAAGATCGACGGGATCCTGTTTCTTCTGGGCGCGCTGTTCGGCGTCTTCGCCTTCGGCGAAACCGAGCAGTACTTCGACGCGTTTTGGCACTCGAGCTACTTCGGCCGCCTGACATTGATGGATGTGTTCCACCTGCCCACGGGTGTGGTGGTCCTACTAGTCGTGCTCATGGCGCTCTTCATGTTCTGGGGAGCCGAGCAACTCGAACGCCTCATCGGCAAGCGCGACCTCAAACGAGAACCGCGGCTGCGCTATGCCGGTGCGGGCGCGCTGATCGTGGTGGCCCTGATCGTGCTCGTCATCGGCCAACCGGGCGCCGCACAGCGTTGGGCGCGGGTCGCCCCGCAGAAGGAAGCCGCACTCGCCGCGCGCGAAGTACAGATCCACCCGGGTGAGCTTCTTACGAGCCGCGCCGATGACAAGCTGGTCGTGCTCATGCTGGATGTGCGCTCCGAGGCCGACTACAACCTCTTCCATTTGGATGGTGCGCGTCACGTCCCTCTCGACCAGCTAGCGAGGAATCGTCCCCGACCTGCTCCAGCAGCCGGCCGAGAATACGGTCACTGTGCTCATGAGCAACGACGAGGCCGCAGCCACCGAGGCGTGGAAGCTGCTGCAAGCCGAAAGCGTCTCCAACGTGTATATTCTCGAGGGCGGGATCAACAACTGGATCAAGGTCTTCGGTGCAGGTGAGAGCGAGGTGACCCCGGCGGCGACGCCCGCAGGCTCCGACCAACTGGCCTATCTCTTCCCGGCGGCGCTGGGCTCGCGCTACGAGGCGGCGAATCCGAACGCGATCGAGTGGCAGCTGGACTACGAACCAAAGGTGAAGCTGCAGCGCAAGCGCAGCCCGAGCGGCGGCGGCTGCGGATAGCTCGCCGGACCTCCTCTCGAAGTCACATCGGGCCGCCCATCGCAGGGCGGCCCTTCGCTTGCCGAGCGGCGAAACCGCGGCTATCATGAGCATGAAACCCTCGCCGACTCCTCCTTGCCCACCGCTCTTTCCTCCTCCGGTTTTTGGCTCAGCGCGGAGGGCGCCGCCGCGCTCGCCGCCCCGCTCACAGTTGCTCGTCGCTCGCCTTCTCCCACGCGACCGATTTCGCCGCCTGGGCCCGGAGGTCGTGCTGGCTGCGGCGCTGTTCTGGGGAGTTCTGGCGACCTCGCTCGTTCTCACGATGTGGGACACCTATCACACGTTCTTTGCACCCGATTGGCAACGTCCCCTCGCCCCGCTATCCGCTATTCTCTACGCAGGCATCGCCCTTCTCCTGTGGCGGCTCGCACGCCGGCTTCCCGGACCGCCGGCGCTGGCCTTTCTGTTTTTGGGTGGCGTGGAGTCTCTCATCGAGCACTCGCTTGCCATTTGGGGCGCGGGCCTGTTCGAAAAGGTGCCGATGCTTGCCGGGGTGACTCCCGAACCGGTGCTTGTTTTCGCATTCTTCGAATATGTCATATACTGGGGGCTGATCCTCATTCTGGCACGCCTGCTCGCAGTAGCGCAATCTGCTCTCCGATCCCGCCTATCTTCTCGCACGCCATCATGATCAATTCTCGGGACCTTTCGGGCGGAGGCAGAGGATGAAGACTCTACGCGGCGGCGGCCGTTCGGCACTGGCGGTAGTGCTCGGCGCCCTCTCGGCGCTGGTGGCATTCGGGTTGCTTCTGGCCCTCGCTTGGTTATTGCCCCTCAGCGAGAATCGCATTTACCGATTGGCCACACTCATCATCGTCACCGGCTTGTCGCTCATTGCCGGCGGCTATCTCAGCGCCACGCTCGCAGGCCGCGAGCGCGTCATGTACGGTTTTGCATTGGGCGGCGTTGTGGGCGGGGTCGGTTTCGGCTACATCATCGGCCCCACGTGGTGGCTCGCACTCGCCATACCCCTCTCGGCGATCATGGGGGGCGCCGGCGGCTGGCTGGCAAACTGGCAGCCCGTTCGTGGTCGGCCACCGGACCCGGGCGATCCGTAGCGTCTGCGCAGCATGTACGTCGCAAGGGGGACCACGATCCGCAATTCCTACGGGGAGCAGACATGAACCACGAAGCGGGCAGCATCAAAGGATTCGGCGGCATCGACCTCGCCTTCCAAGTGTGGAGGCCCGAGGCTGCCGTGCGCGCGGTATTGGTCATCGTGCATGGGTTCGGCGAGCACATCGGTCGCTACGCCAACGTCGTCCAGGGGCTTGTCCCGCGCGGGTATGCCGTGTGGGGCTTCGATCAGCGCGGCCATGGGCAATCGGCGGGGCAGCGCGGGCACATCGGCGCCTGGCGCGAATACCGCGAGGACCTGGCCAGCTTCATGCGCTATGTCTCGGCGCACGAGAAGAACCAAACCCGCTTTCTCCTCGGCCACAGCCTCGGATCGCTCATCGCGCAGGATTTCGTCCTGCACTATCCCGAGGGCCTGCGCGGTTGCATCCTGAGCGGCATCTTATTCGAACCGGTTGGGGCGGCCAAACCGGCGCTGGTTGCCGCTGCGAAACTCCTCTCGAACATCATCCCGACCATGCCCATGGACCTGCGCCTCGACACTGCAGCCCTCTCGCGCAACAAAGAGGTTGTCACGGCTTACGAACGCGACCCGCTCGTCCATCACAAAGCCACGCCGCGCTTTGGCACCAAGTCGCTCAAATCCATCGAGTGGGTCAGGGCCCATTCGCCCGAGTGGAAAGTGCCGGTGCTCATCCTGCACGGCGATGCCGATCGAATCAATTCGCAGCACGGCGCCCAGGTCTTCTACGACTTGGTGCCATTCCCCGAAAAGGAGATGCGCCTCTACTCCGGCGGCTATCACGAACCGCACAACGATCTTGAATTCCCACGCGTCGTGCGCGATATGGACGCGTGGATGTCGCGGTACTTGTAGCTCGCGCGACTTACGTGCTGTTCCTTCAAACGGGAAGAGGCGTGCCCACCTCCGGCTGAAGCGGTCCGATCCGACCCGCCACATGCCGGCACGCGTTGCATCGCGCGTGTGCGCCGCCATCGCGCAGGAATTGCAGTCGCTGATGCGGATCGCCGCGCATCGAACCGCCCCGCACCCTCACGACTAGTACGCCCCTCTCCACCTTTAGTGCCTCTATAACCGGCCGCCCTGACCGAAGGAAGCCTCCCTACCTCGGGGCGCCGGCCTGTGTTACGCTTTCTGCATGGGGCTGCCGGGCGTTCTACTTCGACGTCACTCTTCGAAGGATCCACCTCACCCGGCCGCACGCTCGAAGGGGCCCGCGGTTCTCGCAAAGCGATGCCTCGCGGGCGCGGGGCCCTAGAGCCCCCAATCCGCGAGACTGAAGAATTGTAGGCCAGACCAGGATGGCGCCAGTTCACGTGCTCATCATCTCGGACGATCCACTCACGCGGGGCGGCATGGCTGCACTCCTTGCCGATCAGCCGCAGGTGCAGATCATCGGCCAAGCCGAGATCGTCGAGGAGGCTGAGGAGTTGGTCGACCTCTTCCGCCCGGAACTTGTGCTGCTGGCTGCCGTGCAATGGACCGAAGCGGTCGTGGCGCTCACGCAGTCCTTGAGGGATCTGCACGTCCCGGTCGTGGCCCTCGCCGATGGAGAACACCAAGCCGCGCTTTACGCGGCGAGCGGAGCACGCGGGATACTCGCGCGCGATGCCTCAGCCGCCGATATGGGCAGCGCGATCGCCGCCGCGGCCTCCGGGTTGATCGTCCTCAGTCCAACCTTGGGGCGTTCTCTCCTCCGGCCTGGCGCGCCCACATCCGGAGATTCCCCTCCCCTCTCACCGAGCGCGAGAATGAGGTGCTCGGGCTTCTGGCACAGGGCCTCCCGAACAAGTCCATTGCGCAGCGCTTACGCATCAGCGAACACACCGTGAAGTTCCACGTCAACTCCATCCTCACCAAGCTCGGTGCCGAAAGCCGGACCGAGGCCCTGGTCCTGGCCACTCGGGCAGGGCTCGTCCGGCTCTGACCTAGCCTTTCTTCCAGTCCCCAACCGGTTTGGCAGTAGCCGCCCGAGCCTCGCGGACGCACAATGGGCGCATTGGTGCAGGTTGGGCTTCGATTCAGGAGGAGGACGGCATGGCGGAACGACTCGAACAATTCTCGGATGCGCTCGCGGAGACCGTGGCGGCTGCGGCCAAGTCGGTCTTGCGGGTCGAGGGCCGGGCCAGGCTTGCGGCGAGCGGCATCGCGTTCTCAAGCGACGGCGCTATTCTGACCGCCCATCACGTGTTGGAGCAGGATGAGGGGATCCTCGTAGGCGTCGACAAGGGCGAGAAGATCGCCGCCAAGCTGGTCGGGCGCGACCCCGCAACCGACCTTGCCCTGCTGAAGACGGAGGGCAAACTCCCCGCCGTCTCATGGGCGAACTCCACAGCGCCAAGGGTCGGGCATTTGGTGCTCGCCCTAGGGCGCCCAGGCGCCACCATCCGCGCCACGTTAGGTATCGTGAGCGCCGTCGGCGAGAGCTGGCGCACGTCCATGGGCGGATTTATCGACCGCTATCTGCAAAGCGACGTGGTCATGTACCCCGGGTTTTCGGGCGGGCCGCTGGTGTCGGCCGATGGCCGCTTCATCGGGTTGAACACCTCCGCCCTGTTCCCGGGCGCGAGCCTGACGATCCCTGCGGCCACGATCCAGCGTGTGGCCAAGGAACTGCTGGCCCACGGCCAGGTCCGCCGTGGGTATCTGGGCATCACCACCCAAACGGTTCGTTTGCCCGGGCAAGTCGCCGACCGTCTTGGCCAACCGACTGGCCTGCTCATCGTATCGGTCGAATCCAAGAGCCCAGCGGAGAGCGCGGGCCTCATGCTGGGCGATACATTGCTCGCCATGGGCGACCATCCCCTGCGCCACGTCGATGACTTGGTGGCGGAGCTCGGCGGCGACCGCATCGACCAGGAGGTTTCGATCTCCGTGCTGCGAAGCGGAGAGACGCGCACCATTCGCGTGACGGTGGGCCGACGATGACGGATCAACAGATGGCCGATCAAGAAGAAGCGCTCTTCGAGAATCTCAACGCGGAGCTGGCCGACCTTTCGCAAAAGGTGCGTGCGAGCCTCGTGCACGTGCACAGCCGCAAGGGGAAGGGTGCCGGGTTGGCGTGGGACGAAAGCGGGCTCGTCCTCACCAGCGCGCATGTGGCCCAGCGGGGACCGTTGACCTTGACCTCGCTTTCAGGCAGCTCCGCCTCCGCGACTTTCGTCGGCTCCAATGAGGAAGCAGACCTGGCACTGGTAAGAGCCCCCCTTGCAGAGGTCACGCCGATCGAACGCGGGCTCTCGAGCAGGCTACGCCCAGGCGACTGGGTCGTGGCGCTGGGGCATCCGTGGGGCGTGCCAGGATCTGCGACGGCCGGCATCGTGATCGCAGTCGAACCTCGCCGGGAGGAGGGCGGGCGGCGCCTGCCGGCGGTCATTGTTGCGGACTTGCACCTGCGGCCGGGCCACTCGGGCGGGCCCTTGGTGGACGCGCGCGGCAGGCTTGTGGGCGTGAGCACGTTGGCTAACGGTCCGGATGTCGGCGTCGCCGTCGCCGTGGAGGAGGCGGAAGATCTACACCGGCAGCTCTTCAGGACATGATCGATTTCCCACCGCTTCCAAGCTAACGCTTGGGGTCAATTGAGTGTCCGTCGCCGCAGGTCTGCTCGACTGCGGCGACTTGCTGTGCGGCGCGAGCGCCGACTCGGCAGAAGCCTGCCCGCCCTCGAGTGAGTGGGCCGACATCAAGTCGCGACGTAAGTTGACGGGCACAGGCCAATCAAGGTAGAATCTCGCTCGCCCGGCGAGGTAGCTCAATGGCAGAGCAGGGGATTCATAAGCCCTTGGTTGGCGGTTCAACTCCGCCTCTCGCCACTCCTGGGAGCCCGCTGCATGCGGGCTTTTTTATCCAGGGCGTTGCGCCATCCAGTGGCAATTCCCCCGTCCTGGCGAACGCATTGCAGGTGTCGACCCGCCCCGGAATAGCACCGAACCCGCAGTCCAGATGACGAAAGACTGACATCCGCTCAACGGTCCGCTGATCTTCGCTGCCGTCCAGAGCCCCCTGGCCGAGAAGCCTCGCGGTGGGCCCTCCACCCGAGTTGGGATGTCCAAACGCGCCTGACCATCAAGGGTCTGCCTCGATCCAGTCGGCTGCCGTCACGGTTCCATCCCCCCTAATCTGCTCGAGGAACCGTGCGAATCGGGTGCTAGGCGGCAACCGCAGACGAAGTCCAGGACGGACCTCACCACGGTGTAACTAGAAATAAGTACATTCTATGGACTTCTTGCGATATCTGTACTATAATAGTGGTACATATGCGCTGTAGATCTGGAGCATGGAGCCATGAGCGCGAACCGTCGACGCACTAGAACAGGCAGCCGCACGGCCCAAACGGTACCTTCCCCGCCTGCCAATTCCGGAGTAGGTTCACAACTCCGGCAACTTCGCACGGGGCAGGGTCTCTCGCTTCGCACTTTGGCCAACATGAGTGGGCTGAGTTTCAATACGCTGAGCCTGATCGAAAACGGAAAGAATTCGCCCAGCGTGAGCACTCTGCAACAACTCGCCGGCGCGCTACACGTCCCAGTGGCCGCCTTTTTCAATGCGGACGAGGCACGCAACGCGGTCGTGTTCCAGAAGAAGGATCGCCGGACGAAGGGTGTTCTTCGCAACGGCACTCTGGAGGACCTGTGCGCGGATTCGACGATGCGCCGCGGCCAGGTCCTGCTGGTTGCCCTGGACTCCGGCGCTGACAGCGGCGAGACGCCCATCGTTCATCCGGGTCATGACGTCATCTATTGCATCGAAGGTCGTCTCACCTACCTCGTGGGCGGGCGATCGTACAAGCTCTCCTCGGGCGACAGCCTGGTGTTCGAAGGGACATTGCCTCACCGATGGATGAATGAGTCGGATCGCCTGGCCCGTTCGTTACTCATCATGTGCCCGCCGGAGGTCGTGCTCGCGTCGACCGAGTTCGCCTCAGGTTGACTTGCGCATTCGCCCTGCGCTCGTGCTGCGTGAGACTGGAGGTGGGGTATGAGGCATGGCAACGGTATTGGCTGGCGTCTGATTCTGGTTTTCGCAGCAATCGGAGGCACTCGCCGCCCGCCAGGGAGCCGCTCCTCCCCCTCCGCCCGGTGGAGAATGCATTACATGCCATGAACCGCTCTACTTGTTGCACGACACTGGGAAGTGGTTTTGCCTGTGCACGGAACAAATGGCCTGCACCTGCTGCCACGAGGGGGACCCGGATGCAGCGACCGCCGAGGAGGCCCACCTGGGAATGGTCGTTCGGCCAATCGGGGCGCAGTCGCACGCGTGCGCCGAATGCCATCCCGGGGACTCGAGCCAACGCATCGCCGCATTTGCGACGCGCGCCGGAGTGCGGTCGTTCCACACGGGGGTCGGTGACACCTCGGTGCCGGTACCGGTCGCCGCTTTGTCGGTTCAGACATCTGGGGCCTCTGTTTCGCCTCCTGTCGAAGCCGGGCGGCGCGTCGCGTTGGGAATGCTCGCAGCGGCGATGGTCGGGCTAGCGGTGTTCGCGTATCGCTGCTGGAGGTTCGATTGCCTTACGCGAAGGCAAGGCGGACCGCCAGCAGACTTTCGGTGATGTTAAGGAGAAGCGCATGAAGATCGCAGCCATAACGGATGATGGACAGAAGATCAGCCAGCACTTCGGGCGGGCGCAGCACTATCTGGTGCTCACGATCGAAGACGGGAAGATCACTCAGCGCGAGATGCGCGACAAGCTGGGTCACGGGCAGTTTGGCGGTGAGGGTCACCATGATGAACCCGGCCACGAGCATGGATTCGGCCCGCAGGCGAACGACCGCCACGTGCAGATGTCCGAGGCGATTTCAGATTGCGAGGTCCTTCTGTGCGGGGGTATGGGCCGTGGGGCATACCAGAGCATGCAGGCCCGTGGCATCCGCCCGTTCGTGACGGACCTGACCTCCATAGACGAAGCCGCGGCCGCCTTTGTCGAACGGAACACTGGTCGATCTGACTGACCGGCTGCACTAGCTGGGGTGACGGTAGGCATCAGCCGACAACGATGAACCCCCCAGGAGTATTTCCTGGGGGGTTCCGGTTGGATGCATTGCGACGCGATTGACACATGCGAGAAACCGAATTCGCGAGTCAGTTGCCTTCCCCTGCCCGCCTGCGCAACCCCGCAATTGCTTTGGCAATTCCCTCTTTCGCACCGAAGATAGACGACCCCGCCACCAGAACGTTCGCCCCGGCAGTGACTGCGCGCGGCGCCGTTTCGTAGTTGATGCCGCCATCTACTTCAAGTTCGGCAGACGAACGCAGCGCGATCAACTGCTCGCGAATGGCGCGGATCTTCGCCAGCATGGTCTCGATGAAGGACTGGCCGCCGAAACCAGGGTTCACCGTCATCACCAACACCAGGTCCACATAGGGCAGGATCTCGGCGAGTTCGCTGGCAGGCGTGGCGGGGTTCACCGATACGCCCGCCCGCTTGCCGAGCGATTTTATCTGCTCGACTGTGCGATGCAGATGAACGCACGCCTCTTGGTGCACCGTGATCAGGTCGGCCCCCGCTTTGGCGAAGTCCTCGAGGTACCGTTCCGGCGATTCGATCATCAAGTGGACGTCCAGCGGAAGGCGAGTGACCGGCCGAAGTGCCCGGACGACCGGCGGCCCAATCGTGAGATTGGGGACGAAATGACCGTCCATGACATCAACATGGATGTAGTCGGCGCCACCCGCCTCGGCTTCGCGGACCTGATCACCCAGGCGAGCAAAATCTGCCGATAGGATCGATGGAGCGATCTTCACCATGACCGTTTGACCTCGCGCAAGGCTCGCCGCACCGCTGCCGTCGGCACATCACACCTCTGAGCCTTGCAGATCATTCTAGCCTACGACCGCGCTCACCACAACCTGGAGAGCCCGAGCTCTCGAGAGCGATGGTGCCCGCGGTCTATGCCACCAGGCCGAATTCGGCGAGCGCGGCCCGTGTCGATGCGAGCGAGGTGTGCAGGATGCCCCGAAAGCCGATCTCGCGCGCGACCTCCACTAGCAGGGCGCGATCGTCCACATAGATCCCCTGGGGGGCTTGAACGTGCGCCATGTCAAGCGCTGCGCGGTAGAAGTCCAGGTCGGGCTTGCGCACGTGCAGAGAGCAAGAGACGGCGAAGACGTCGGCCAGCGCATCCAAATGGAACTGCTGCACTCGATGGTCCATCAGCTCGCGTCCCTCGTTGCTGACCACGACCACCTTCAACCTGTGCGTGCGCTTGAGCCCGGCGAACAGCTCGATCATCCCAGGCAAGGGTAGGGATTGAGATCGCATGAACGCGGCAAAGGTCTCGGGGCTGAACTCGCGCGGCGTGTGAAAGACAACGAGCCGCATGTAATCCGCCAGGGTAACCTTGCCCAGTTCATAGGTTTCATGGACGATCGCATGCCGGGCGCGGAGTTCGCCCAGGTCAAGGCTAAACTCGGCCGCAGCACGTTGCAGCGCCCCATCGTCCCAGGCGTTTGTGAGAAGAACACCGCCCACGTCGAGAAATAAGGCGCGTGTTTCCGTCATAACAGTTCTTCGGCCTCCAGCCGCCACGAACTCCACCGCGTTCTTATGTCGACCATCGATGGATGGTGAGACGCAATGCCATCATGGTTTGGGATCGATCAGCCGCACGCCTCGCTCAAAGAACAAATAGTCCCACGCCCAGTTGGTGAGCACCAGCAGGCGATTGCGGAATCCGATCAGGCTGGAAATGTAAATCGCCAGCCAGATCACCCAGGCGGCGAATCCGCTGAACGCGCGGCCGCCTAGCACTGCGACGGCGGCGTTGCGCCCGATCGTCGCCATTGTGCCCTTGTCCCGATAGTGGAACGACCGCAGAGGTTGGCCGGCTGCACTCCGCAGGATGTTATCGGCGGCTGTCTCGCCAGCTTGAATGGCGACCGGAGCGAGCATCGGCAACGGGTGTGCCCTCCTGCTCGATAAAGGCGCCGTCGCCCACAACGTACACATGCGGATGACCCTTCACCTGCAAGGTGGGTTCCACCCGCACACGCCCGTCGCGGCCCACGGGCAACCCCCACCCTGCCAGGATCGGATCGCCGCGCACGCCTGCGGTCCACACGATTGTCGCAGAAACGAGCGGTTCGTCCTGATCGAACTTGACCGCTCCCGGCGCGATCGACGAAACCCGCGCCTCAAGGCGTACATCTACGTCCATCTGACCCAGCCGCCGCCGCGCATACGCTCCCAGACGGGGAGGGAAACTGCCCAAGAGGACGTGCGAGGCTTCCAAGAGGATCACCTTGCATTCGCGGAGGTCGAGGGACGGGAAATCCCGTGCCAAAGGGCCTCGGATGAGCTCGGTCAGCGCGCCGGCATACTCGACCCCCGTCGGTCCGCCGCCGACGATGGCGAACGTCATCAGCCGCCGGCGTTGGGTCATCTCAGGTTCGAGCGTCGCCCGCTCAAAGCAGCCGAGGATATGACTGCGCAGGCGAACCGCATCGCCAGGGGTCTTCAGCGGCAGCGTGTTCTCAGCCGCTCCCGATACGCCGAAGAAGCTGGTCGTCGAGCCAGTCGCGAGGATGAGGTCTTCGAACTCGAGAACGCGCTCGTCGACCTGAATGGTACGCGCAAGCAGATCCACTCCTTCGACTTCGCCCAACACCATGCGGACGTTCTTTCTCCCACGGAATATCGTCCTCACCGGATAGGCGATTTCTTCCGGTTCGAGCTCCGCCGCGGCGACCTGATACAGCAGCGGCGTGAAGGTATGGAAGTTGCGCCTGTCAACAACGGTTACGTTCGCGCCGCGACGCGCCAGACGCCGCGCGGCAAACAGGCCTCCGAATCCAGCTCCAACAACGATGATCGGCTTTCTCATGTGCGCACCCTCTACGCCCACCCCTCCGTCTCCGATCCTCGGCGCACGGCGGGTTGAGGGCTATCCCAATTGGGCCTTGCGCGCAATCGCCGCCTCGACAAAGGCGCGGAACAGCGGATGCGGCCGGTTGGGCCGCGAGAGGAATTCCGGATGGAACTGGCTTCCGACCATGAAGGGATGGTCCGCAAGCTCGGCGATCTCCACCAGCCGCCCATCCGGCGACACCCCCGAGTAGACCATGCCGTGCTTCGCGAAACTCTCGCGATAGCTGTTGTTGAATTCAAAACGATGGCGGTGGCGTTCCTCGACGACGGGCTGTGGATAGGCCTGCGCGGCTTTGCTGCCGGGGAGAAGTTGGCACGGGTAGAGCCCCAGGCGCATGGTACCGCCCATATCGGAAATGGCCCGCTGCTCCGGCAGCAGGTCGATCACAGGATGAGGGGTGGCTCGGTCGAATTCGGTGGAGTTGACTGCCTCGCTGCCGAGTACAAACCGGCCGAAGTCGATCACCATGACCTGCATCCCCAGGCACAGGCCCAGGTAGGGCACCCGGTTCTCTCGCGCGTAGCGTGCCGCCGCGATCTTGCCTTCGATGCCTCGCGATCCGAAGCCACCCGGGACGACGATGCCATGTGAGCTGCGCACTGCCTCCCAGCCCTTGTCCTTTTCGAGTTCGGCGGAGTGGATCCATTCGATCTCGACCTCATGCCCGAGTGCGAGCCCCGCGTGACGCAGCGCTTCGCGGACGCTCATATAGGCGTCTTTGAGTTCGACGTACTTGCCCACCAGAGCGATCTTCACCACCGGTTTTGTGAGTGCGGCACGCTCGATGAGTTTTTCCCAATCCTGCAACTCCGGCTTGCGGCGCGCCTCCAAGCCCAGGCGTTCGAGGATGTAATCGGCGACCCCGGCCCGCTCGAGTTCCAGCGGCACTTGGTAGATCTCGGGCACGGTGACCAGCGGCACAACCGCCCGCGGCTCAACATCGCAGAAGAGCGCGATCTTCGCTCGCAAGTCGCCGTTCATGGGGTAATCGGAGCGGGCCACGATCATGTCGGGTGAGATGCCGATGGACCGCAACTCTCGCACCGAGTGTTGCGTGGGCTTGGTTTTCAACTCGTGTGTCGCGCCGATGTACGGCAGCAACGTGACGTGGACATAAACCGTGTTGGCTCGCCCAAGATCCGATCGCATCTGGCGCAGGGCCTCGAGGAACGGCAGCGATTCGATATCGCCCACGGTCCCGCCCACTTCCACCAAAACGATTTCGGCGTTCAGCGCCTTGCCCACCAGCCCGATGCGTTGCTTGATCTCGTTGGTCACGTGCGGGATCACTTGAATTGTGCCGCCCAGGAAGTCCCCTCGCCGTTCCTTGGCGATCACTTCGGCGTAAACCTGGCCGGAGGTGACGTTGCACACGCGGGTCAGGCTGGTGTCGATGAATCGCTCGTAGTGACCCAGGTCCAGGTCCGTCTCCGCCCCGTCATCGAGAACGAACACCTCGCCATGCTGGTAGGGGCTCATCGTGCCCGGGTCCACGTTGATGTATGGGTCGAGCTTCTGCACCGCGACCCGGAACCCGCGCTCCTTGAGCAGCAGGCCGACCGAAGCGGCAGTGACTCCTTTGCCCACCGAACTCACCACCCCGCCGGTGAAGAAAACGAAGCGCGTCATGACGTCCTCCTTAAAAAGGCCGTGGGGAGGTTTGCACTTGCCACCTCCCCACGGTTCGTTGGCGTTGGGTTGAGTTCCAACGTGTGAGATCGTTCCTGCACGGCTACCCCACGAGTTTCGAAACGTCCTCAGCCGCGCGGCGCATCTCGAGCAAGACCAGCCCGAGTTTCGCACCCTCGCGGGCGAGCACCGTCAGCACGGCATCGCTTCCAGCCGACATCAGCAGGACGTACCCCTGCTTGCCGTGAATGTACACCTGGTCGAGCTGCCCACGCCCGAGTTCGGCCGAGATGCGCTCGCCCAGGCTGAGCATGGCCGCCGACATGGCCGACACGCGATCTTCCTCGACACCCGCGGGCAATGAGGAGGCGATGATCAGGCCATCCACACTGACGATGGCCGAGGCTTCGACGTCCGGCGTGCCTGCCTGCAAATCTCGCAGGCGGCCCACCATGAGATCTACCCGCGACTTGGGTGCCATGTGGGTCCCCGTGTGCAATGATTGTGGCTGCGCCAGGACGCGTCGATGATACCACAAGTGAGGAGGCGGAGCAAGCACGTGTGCTAGAATTCCATCGCGAGTATGCGCTCGGCCCGCTCACACGGTCACACCATGGATCTTCACGCCGTCGTCGCCAAAGTCCGCAAATACGCCACCCTCGAGAGCGGGGACACCCTCGAGATGATCGAGCGCCCCGGCGGCGGTATGTCGTGGGTGCTGGTCGACGGTCAACGCTCGGGGCTCGCGGCCAAGTCCATCGCCAATCTGGTCGCCCGCAAAGCCGTCGGCTTGCTGGCTGAAGGCGTGCGCGACGGCGCGGCAGCGCGCGCGGCATCCGACTACCTGTTTGCCGAGCGATCCGGACAGGTGACCGCAACCCTCAACATCGTTTCGGTCGACATGGCCAGCAGCACCTTGCTGGTCACCCGCAACAATCCCGAGCCCGCCTTTCTCATCTCGGGGGGATCGATCGAGATCCTCGATCAACCCTCGCAGGCAGTGGGCACCCGCCGCACGACCCGGCCGGTGATAACCGAGGCGCCGCTGGCCGAAGGATTGGCAGCCGTCGTCTTCACCGACGGGTTGCCGCATGCCGGCGAGCGCCGCGGCGACGGATACGACATTCGCTCGGCGCTTGCCCGCTTCCTGCGCGAAGGCGCCCCGTGCGCCGAATGGGCGGATCGCCTGTTGGCGGAGGCCATGGCACTTGAAGAGGGGCGCCCAGCGGACGACATCAGCGTTCTGGTGGTCTCGGTCGACGCCCGCCAGGGCGACGAGGTGCGACGATTGTGGGTGCACCTGCCCCTCTGACCCCGCCAGGCGGAAAGGCCCGCGTCCTCGTCGTCGGGCCCTGCGGCGCAGGCAAGACGACGCTCGCCGGGTCACTTCTCGCGCTGGGGTTCCAAATCCGGCAGATTGCGCAGGAACATTCCTTCGTAGCGGATCTCTGGCACCGCGGCACGCCCCCTGACGCACTCATCTTCCTCGACGCAAGCTTCGAAACCTGCACGCTGCGCAAACACTTCAAATGGCTCGAGCGCGACTACCTCGAGCAGCAACGCCGCCTGGCCCATGCGCGCGCGCATTGCGACTTCTACCTGGCGACGGATTCACTCACTCCATTGGAGGTGCGCGACCGCGTCGCGGCCTTCCTGAAAGGCGAAAAGTGAACCGCCGCGACGTTGGAATCCCGCTATAATCCTCCCAAGGTCGACTGATTGAGGGTGCGGCCTCGTGCCGAACTGCTTGGCCCGACATTGACCTGGCCGAATATCATTTTGCCTCGAGGTGATGCATGATGGAAGAACGGGCCGTGGACGACCCCCCTGGACCTCGTAGCACGCCTGCCAGCCGCGCCATCCCCCGTCGAGTTTCCCCGCCCATGACCGTGGCCGTTCTGGCCAACCTCAAGAAGAATTATCCACACTCCGAAACTGGACCAAGCGACGACGCGGTGGAATACGATCGCGAAGAAACGGTCGAGGCGATCTGCGCCGCCCTTCAGGACGCGGACCACCGGTCGAGTTTTCTCGAGGGCGACGAGAGCCTGGTGGATACGCTGCGTGCGCTCCGTCCGGATTTTTGCTTCAACCTGTGCGAGGGCCGGCGTGGCGACTCGCGCGAGGCGCAAGTTCCGGCACTGCTCGAGATGCTCGGCATCCCTTACACGTGCTCGCGCGTGTTGGCCAATGCCATCTCGCTCGACAAGATGATCACCAAACGCATATGGCGAGATCGCGGCTTGCCCACAGTGCCGTTCCAGGTGTTCTCGGAATCCACTGCTCCGCTGCGCTCTACGCTGCGCTTCCCTCTCTTCGCGAAACCCGTCCGCGAAGGGTCCGGCAAGGGAGTCGGCCCCGGTTCGGTGTTGCGCACCGAGGCGGAGTTGCGTGAACGGGTGGAACACATCCTCACCGCGTATCGTCAACCGGCGCTCGTCGAGAGCTATCTCCCGGGCCGCGAGTTCACCGTGGGCATTCTCGGCAACCCGGGCTCGACCGAGCGCCGATCGAACCCGGACCTGTATGAGAAGGATGGCTTTCACTACTTCCCGGTGCTCGAGATCGATCCGAACGTCGGCAAGGGGCGTGGCGTGTACGGTGCAGAAGCAAAGCTGATCACTCCCGGCGAGGAGGGCGCGCCGCTATACCTGTGCCCGGCCGACATCCCGCCCCAGTTACAGAAGGAAATGCAGCGCCTCACGCGCTCCGCTTTCCTCGCGATCAGCTCGGCCGATTGCAGCCGCGTCGATTTTCGTCTGGACGCGGAGGGGCATCCCAACCTCGTGGAAATCAACACGCTGCCCGGGCTCAACCCTGAGGTCAGCGACATGTGCATCATCTCCCGCGCGGAGGGGATGCACTACGCGGTGCTGATCAACGAGATTCTGAACTTGGCGATCGAACGCCACGGCCTGCTCGTTTAGGCACCAGGTACCGCAACCTGTTCACTGTCCCTCATGATTCCGGAGAGGGCACAGCACGCCTTACCTCTTCCTGCTTGCGCCGAGTATGCGCAGGGGTCGCCCGCACGGGCGACCCTTCGTTTGCATCGCAGTTTTGACACGCCGTGTTGTGCAGAATTGAGCGCGCTCGGCGGCGCCAAGCGGGCGACACATCGGTCAGGCGAGCGGGGCTGCGACTTCGTCGAGAGACGTAGGTGACGTCATCCCCACCCTCCACGGCCCGCACGCGCGTTCACGTTGGGAGAGGCTTGCCTCGACCTCCCCACGCCGCCCGAATTGCAATATGCATTCCGCTGACGCTAGCATCCACATGGTGCGCTAGCAATCGTTGCCGTCACGGCCCCCCCTTAACGAAGGCGAACAGCGCCGACTTTTGAACGCAGCCCGCCGGTCGTTGCGACCGGTGTCGGGCAACTCATGCCGATGAGTTCACGCTTCGGACACGCAGAAGGTTCGCACCGCATCGTAGAGAACTCGCATTCCCCACAGGAAGCCGCGTACCGGAATGCGTTCATCATGGGCGTGAACGAGCTCGGTGTAGGGCTCACCCGGTTCGAGGAAGAGCGGCGAAAACCCGTAGGTGCGCACACCCAGAGCGGCCACATGCTTGGCGTCGGTCGCGCCGCCCAGCATGTAGGGAGTCACAATGGCCTCAGGGTCGTGCGCTCGCAGAGTCGCGCCCAGGATGCCGTAGAGTGGAGTCTCGGTCGACACCTCGAGCGGCGGCGATGAGTCGTCGATGCTGGTCTCGATGTGCGGACCGAGCACACCCCGGACTTCGGCCAGGAGGTCTTCCCCCGACACCCCCGGCAACGACCGGCAGTCCACCTTGGCCTCGGCCTCCGATGGAATGACGTTGGTCTTCTGGCCCGCACGAACGACCGTGGGGACCGCGGTGTTGTGCAGCACCGCATACAGGTGACTGCTGAGCTGCGAGTCGCCCAGGCGCCGCATGACGCGCTTGACCTCGCGCGTGTTGCTTACGTTCGCGACGGCTTGCCCCAGATCGCCGCCGATGACCTCCCCCAGGGCGTGCAGGTAGCCCGCGCTGTGCTCGGTAAGCGAGAAACGCAAGTCGCGGCGAGCCAGCCGCGCGAGGGCTGTGCTCAATCGGGCGACGGCGTTGTCGGCTGTCGGCAGTGAGGCGTGCCCGGCCCGTCCTCGCGCACGGATCGTGAGCCACAGCACTCCCTTCTCGGCGGTCTTGATCGGATACAGCCGCCTGCCCACCCACATAGATGGGGTAGCCGCCGGTTTCGGTGATCCCCCACCCGGCGCGAATCAATTCCGGCGCTTGTGCCACGAGCTGCAAGATCCCCGCGCCATCCACCTCCTCGTCGGCTGTTGCGGCGAAGATCAAATCACGTTTGAGCGCGAGACCCTCCTGTTTGAGGAGCAGCATGACCATCAGCGATTGAACGACCATCGCCTTCATATCGATCGCTCCCCGGCCCCAGATCATGCCCTCAGCCACATCCCCGCCGAACGGAGGATGGGTCCACTTGGCCGGTTCGGTTGGGACGACGTCTGTGTGTCCGTACAGCAGCAGATGATCGGCGCCTCCGGAACCTTTGAGGCGCGCGACGAGGTTCCCGCGTCCAGGCGAGAGGGTGACAATCGTGGGCTCAACTCCCGCACGGCGCAGAACGCCGGCCAAGTAATCCGCCGCAAGCATCTCCTGCCCAGGTGGATTGGTCGTATCGAGGCGCAGCATTGCGCGCAAGTGGGATACCGCCTCTTCCCCAGCCTGTGTCCAATCGATGGTCATGAGTTCTCCGCCAGGCGAAGTTTAGTCCAGCCCGAGCCGCCCGGCAATGTGACCAAGTTGCACAGCTACATCGCGGGTTTACCGTGCTATCATCCTCAGGTTACAATCGCCGGATAGACTGAAGACCGAGGCCGATTGTGAACCTGACCCAAGCCGGAGATCTGGTCCAGCTCGTTGGACGCGACCACAAGTACATGATGGTGCGCCTGACCCCCCAGGCCACGCTCCAGACGCATCGTGGAGTACTGCGCCACGACGATCTGATCGGCCAGCCGTGGGGCTCAAAGGTCATGAGCCACATTGGCCGACCGTTCTACCTTCTGCCACCGGCGACCAGCGACATCTTGCGCGACATCCGCCGCCGCAGCCAGATCATCTTCCCCAAGGATATCGGCTACATCCTGCTCAAGCTGTCGATCGTGCCCGGGCAGACCGTTGTGGAAGCCGGCACGGGGTCAGGAGGGTTCACCACGGCTCTCGCCATGGCGGTCGGCGAGCGGGGCCGGGTCATCTCCTACGACATACGCCAGGACATGCAGGACCTGGCACGGCGGAATTTGACCCAGCTTGGGCTGGCCGATCGAGTCGATTTCGTTCAGCACGACATCGGGCAAGGGTTCCCGGCGCGCGATGTCCCGGCGCTCTTCCTCGACGTCCTTGAACCCTCACGATTACATTGCCCAGGTGCGCGAAGCTCTGCGTCCGGGCGGTTTCTTCGGCGCCATTGTTCCGACCACCAATCAGATCACAACCCTGCTCAGCGCGCTCGAACGTCACACCTTCGCATTTGTCGAAGTGTGTGAGATATGGTTGCGGTACTTCAAGCCCGTACCGGAGCGCCTGCGGCCAACCGACCGCATGGTGGCCCACACCGGCTACCTGGTCTTCGCCCGTCCCGTCATTGAGCCCTTCGATTCCGAGCCCGCGCAGGACGAGGTGCCGGAAAGCGCGGGTGGGCTCGCGAGCGACGATTCCACCTCGGAGGCATGATGTTCAGACGACCACGACGTGCAATGCGCCGTGCTCTGCGCCGATCATTCTCGCCGATTCGAATGCCGCTCGGCACGTTGATGCCCGATGCGCCTCGCCGTCGGCTGGCACGTGCCCACGCGCTCTTTGGGACCGCAAGCTACGCCGATGCCGCCGCCCTGCTCGCGCAGCTCGCGGCCGAGGCGCGCGAGGCCGGGCACCCGCGCGCCGCCCAGCTCGCGCTCGAGGCGGGGCGCGCCTACATGCTGGCCGGAGAACCGGAGACGGCCCTGGGCGAAATCCGTGAGGGCTTGGCCATGCTCGCCGATATGGGCCGCTGGCGCATCCTGCGGGCGGCGGGGCAGCGGGCGGTGGACGAACTTCACCAACGCGGATGGACTCAGCAGGCCGAGGAAGTGGCGGCCTGGTTGAACGCCACGCTCGCCGGCGCACCTCCCGAGGCCGCTGCGCACTCCCCCCGCCCAGGCCGCCCGCCCCCCGTTGCTCCCGACCCACTGCCCGCAGTGTGGCGGCGCGCTGCACTCCGGCGAAGTGGAGTGGATCGAACTCGCACACCGCCGAGTGTGGTTACTGTGGCAGCCCCGTCCGGGCCGCTTAGCGGCCTCAAGCCCGACGCCTTACGATCGTTGTCCGAAGACGACATTCGTCGTCAGCTCTCGTCGGCGGTCTCCGCACCCGCGATCGCTCCCCATCGAAGTCCGCCACCGCGGATCGCCGCGGTCCTTGTGCCTTTCTATCGCGATGGGGGTGAGTGGCATCTGTTGTTCACCGAACGCAGCGAAGAGGTCGAGGATCACAAAGGCCAGGTCTCCTTCCCAGGCGGACAGAGTCATCCTGATGATGCGGACTTGGCGACG
Source organism: uncultured Chloroflexia bacterium (assembly GCA_963712475.1). Taxonomy (GTDB): domain Bacteria; phylum Chloroflexota; class Anaerolineae; order Anaerolineales; family RBG-16-64-43; genus RBG-16-64-43. The sequence goes on along the minus strand of CAVQIA010000011.1, from coordinate 44,002 downwards.
ACGGCGTTGCGCGAAGCCGCGGAGGAGATTGGTTTGGAGCCGCGCGAAGTGCGCGTGCTCGGGTTGCTCGACCCCATGCTCACGGTCACGAATTTCTGGGTCACGCCGGTTGTGGGAGCCTTCAACTGGCCGCAGCCCTTTCGACTTGCGCCCGTCGAAGTGCGCGAGGTATTCGGTGCACCCTTGGGCTGGCTGGCCGATGCGTCCCATCTAGAATGGATAGAGCGTGAGCATCCGCTGACGGGGGAGCACCTCCTTGCCGCGTTCTACGAACCTTACGAAGGCCACACCATCTGGGGAGCCACCGCGCGAATTGTCCTGCAGGTCTTGGAAGCGTTGAATCACGACCCCCACTGATCCTGGCCCCGGTCGACTTCGGACCCAGCCTCACCCTCACACCTGAGAGAGCAAACATGCGATTCGTCGTATTTGGTGCTGGTGCTATCGGGACTTATATTGGCGGCAGTCTTCTCAGGGCGGGCCACCCAGTCGTCTTCGTTGACACGGGCGAGACCGTGGCGCGAATCGGACACCTGGGGCTCGTGCTCGAAGACCGCGGCCGGACGACCCAACTGCCGGCGGATGTCTTTGCATCCTCATGGCGCGAGGCGGCTCGGTTGGGGCCGTTCGATGCGGGCATCTTCGCGCTGAAATCATACGACACGCGAACAGCGTTGGATCAACTAGCTGCCTTTGCCCGCGAACTGCCGCCATTGATCTGCGTGCAGAATGGCGTGGACAATGAAGGCATGATCGCGGGCGCGCTCGGCCCGGACCGCGTGCTGCATGCCACCGTGACGAGCGCGATTGGCCGACCGGCTCCGGGGCGAGTCGTGGTGACCAAAGCGCGCGGGGTTGGGCTCGAGGCGCATCATCCGCTGAGCCCTGCCCTTGCCTCGGCATTCCGCGAGGCCGGGCTGGCGCCACGCCTGTACGCCGACCCGCTTGCGATGAAGTGGTCGAAGCTGCTGACGAATCTGATGGCAAACGCCTCCTCCGCCATCCTCGATATGTTGCCTGAGGAGATATTCCGCAATGCGGCGCTGTTTGCGCTCGAAGTGGAGATGATGCGCGAGTGCCTGCAGGTGATGCATGCTTTGCGGCTATCCGTGGTCGACCTGCCGCGCACGCCGGTGCGCGCGCTGGCGTTCGCCGTAGAGCGCTTGCCGAAAGGGCTGGCGCAGGTGGCCCTGGCGCGCGTGGTAGGCGGCGGTCGCGGTGGCAAGATGCCCTCGTTCTACCTTGACCTTCAATCCGGTCGCGGCCGCACGGAGGTGGAGTGGCTCAACGGGGCGATCGTGCGGGCGGGCGCAGGTGCCGGGTTCCGCACCCCCGTCAACGCCGCGCTCACGGAAACGCTCGTGCGCCTCGCACGTGAGAACGCACGCCGCGCGGAATTCCAGCGAAATCCAACCGCGCTGCTTCAAGAAGTCGAACGCGTGAAGGCGCGCTCAAACACGCGCTAGGTGTATCCCCCCTTCCTGCCGCCTGCGCCCGGCTGGTTTGACCCGCCCACTCCGAGACCGTATAATCCGACGCATGATTACACGCGAGCAACTTGAGCAGCAGCTCAAAGACGCGATGCGGGCGAGCGACGAACCTCGCAAGCGCACGCTGCGCATGATCTTATCCGCGATCAAACTGGCCGAGGTCGAGAAGCGCGGAGCGCTGGATGAGGCCGGCATGCTCGCGATCTTGCAGCGCGAAGTCAAAACCCGCCAGGAGTCTCTGGCCGACGCCGAGCGCGCCGGACGCGCCGAGATGGCCGAGGATGTGAAGGCCGAAATGCGAATCGTCCAGAGCTACTTGCCCGCGGCCATGCCGGCTGAGGAGTTGGAGGCGCTGGTGCGCCAGGCGATGGCCGAGGTCAACGCCTCGGCTCCCGCGGATATGGGCAAGGTGATGAAGACGCTCATGCCGCGCATCCAGGGACGGGCCGACGGCAAAGAAGTCAATCTCGTCGTACGCCGGCTCTTAGGCGGGTAGCGGGCACGGACCCGCACCCATTCTGTGGACGCCACCCGAGACCCTTCCGCCTCCTCCTGGCACCGCATCGGCACATGGGGCCCGCTCGCGGCGCTGGTCATTGCGAGCGCGGTCCTCGCCGTGGCCGTTCTGTCGATGCCCCTCCTCCCGGGTGAGACCTCCGTCAGCCTCAACCTGGGCGAAGTGGCCCCTCAAGACATCCTCGCCCCCCGCTCGGTCACATTCGTGAGCGCAGTTCTCACGGATCAAGCCCGCCAGGTTGCTTCCGACGCAATCACGCCTGTCTACGACCCGCCCGATCCGGGCATCGCCCGCCAACAGGCGGAGAAACTGCGCGGCAGCCTGGCCTACATCTCCGCCGTGCGCACCGACCCATACGCCACGCCCGAGCAGAAGCTGGGCGACCTGCGCGCAACCCGTGACATCGCGATCTCGATCGATAGCGCGACGCAACTTCTGCAGCTCACCGATTTGGATTGGCAGCTCATCCAAGACGAAAGCCAGGCTGTGCTCGAGCAGGTGATGCAGGGCGAGATCCGTCCCGAGTTGGTGGAGGAAATCCGCGGCTCGCTGCCGGCCCACGTCAGCCTGGAGCTGCCCGAGAGCCGAGCGCAACTGGTGGCGGACCTGCTTGGGCCTCTGGTGGTTCCCAATAGCCTGTACAACGAGCAGGGCACCCAGCTCTTGCGCGATGAGGCAGCCCGATCCGTGGCGCCGATCACGCGCAGTTTCGTCGTCGGCCAGGTCGTCGTTGCCCGCGGACGTCCAGTCACCCCGAGCGATATGGAGGCCGTTCAGGCGCTGGGGCTGACCCCCGGCCCGCTCAACCTTCGCGAGACGCTCAGCACGACGCTCAACGTCGTGCTGCTGACGACCCTGCTCCTCCTCTATCTGCGCCGCTTCCCGATTGGCCGAAAGACACGCTTCCGTCACGCGGTCCTGATGGCACTGTTGTTTCTGATCTTCGTCGCAGGCGCTCGATTTATGATTCCAAGCCACACCGTCCTGCCGTATCTCTTTCCGGCAGCCTCCCTCTCGCTTGTGCCTGGCCGGCCTTTTCAACCCGGGCCTGGGCATTGTCGGCGGCTTCATCATTGCGAGCGTGGCGGGTGTCGTGGCCGGTGGCAGGCTCGAACTCGCCTTGTTCACGGGCTTGGGTGCGCTGATGGCCGTCCTCACCCTGGGCCGAGCCGAAAGGCCGCTCAACTTTTTCTTTGCCGGGTTGGCCAGTGCGCTGACGGGCATCGCCACTGTCCTGCTCAGCCGGCTGCTCGAGCCGACCAGCGACCTCATCGGTATTCTCACGTTGACGGCCGCCAGCCTGGGAAACGGCGTCCTTTCAGGGAGTTTGGCGATTGGCATCCTGCTTCTGGCCGGCAGCTTGTTCGACATCACCACCAACTTGCAACTGCTCGAACTCTCGCGGCCGGACCACCCTCTGCTTCGGCTCATGCTGCGTAATGCGCCCGGCACGTATCAGCACAGCTTGCAGGTGGCGAATTTGGCGGAGCATGCCGCTGAGAGCATTGGTGCCAACACCCTGCTCGTACGCGTTGGCGCGCTCTACCACGACGCGGGGAAGGCTGCCCGCCCGAATTACTTCGTCGAGAACCAAGGGCCGGATGGCAATCCCCACGAGAATCTCGAACCTGTAGACAGCGCCAAACTCATCATCGAGCACGTCCGCGATGGGCTCGATTTGGCGCGCAAGTACCGCCTGCCAACCCGCGTCCGCGATTTGATCCCCGAGCACCACGGCACCCTGCGGGCCAACTTTCAATACAGCCTGGCACTGAAGCTGGCCGAGGGAGATGCCTCCAAGGTGGACGAGTCGCTCTATCGCTATCCCGGTCCGCGGCCCCGTTCGCGTGAGGCCGCATTGCTCATGCTTGCAGACGGTGTGGAGGCTAAGTTCCGTGCCGTGGGCCCGAGATCGCCCGAAGAAATCGAGGCGCTGGTGGGCAGTGTCATCGACGACCGTCTCAATCAACAGCAGTTTGTCGAGACCGATCTCACTCTGCACGACGTCGAGCTTATCCGCAGGTCGTTCGTTGAAACGCTGCGCGGTTCACTCCACACTCGTTTGAGGTACCCGGATGACGAGCAGGCCAAGCCGCAATCGGACGCGACCGCGCCCGCACTCGGCGCGCGGTAAGCGGCCCGCCTCCGGGCATATCGTCGTCACGCACGTCGTGCGCAGCTTGCGCAGCGCGCGCCTGCGCCTTGTTCGGCGGGCGGCCGCAGAGGCCCTGCGCGCGTGCGGCGGCCGGCGGGCCGGGTTCGGATTGGTGTTGGGCGGGGATACGTTGCTGCGCCGCTTGAACCGGCGCTACCTCGCGCATGACCGTCCCACCGACGTTTTAGCCTTTCCGGCTTCGCGGTCGCCGCGCACTCCCTCGGATGGAACGTTGGGCGAGGTGGTCATCTCCGTCGCCACGGCCCGCCGCCAGGCGAAGGTTGCAGCCCATTCGCTGGAAGTCGAGCTGGCCATCCTCACTGTCCACGGCATTCTCCACCTCTGCGGCCACGACCACCGCTCGCGGGCTGAGAGGTCGCGCATGTGGAAGCTGCAAGCCCGTGTGCTGGGCACGGTGGGCATCCCGTGGCCCGACGCCGACTGAACCCGTTGTCCGTTCGCCTGGAGAGGATTGCCATTTCATGAGAGCTCAGGGCCTCGTGGCCGCATTCGGGTTTGCCCTGCGCGGGATTGGCTACGCGTGGCGCACACAACGCAACGTACGCATCCAGGTTGCGGTGGCGTTGGTGGTAGTTCTTGTCGGCGCGTGGCTCCGTGTGGGCGCGCTTGAATGGGCGCTGCTCATCACGGCCATTGCCCTCGTGCTCACGACCGAGCTTCTCAATACAGCGATTGAGGCCCTGGTGGATCTTGTGAGCCCAGAGGCCAACCCGTTGGCCGGTGCTGCCAAGGATGCCTGCGCCGCCGGGGTCGTGGTGACCGTCGTAGGTGCCGTGCTGCTCGGGCTTTTCGTGCTTGGCCCGCCGCTGCTCGACCGCCTGCGGCTGCTGGTACGCTAACTCCGGCGTAGGCGGGATCATGGGTGCGACCGACTTCGTTTTTGGCACCGTGGGGAGCCCCCTTTCGACTCCAAAGAACCCGGGCGGAACGATCGGAGGGATCGGGCGCCTGGCGCAATTGAAGTTGGGGGCGCTCGAATTGGCGTGGGTACAGTCGGTGCGGGTGACGCCGACCACCTGCGAGGCGATTCGCCAAGCCGCGGACCAGGCTGGCATCCGCCTGAGCGTCCACGCCCCTTATTACATCAACCTCAACGCAGACTCCGCCGAGTGGCCAAAGAGCCGCAAGCGCCTGATGGACGCGGCCTACTACGGTCACTTGGCCGGCGCCGAGCGACATCGTCTTTCACCCGGGTTCATACTTCGGGCGGGATCCCTGCGCTTGTTCTCCAAGTCGCCCTGCCCCGGCTGCGCGCGTGCCGCGAGGAATTGAACGGCTATGGGGGTGACCGCCGTGTTGCGGCCCGAAACGATGGGCAAGAGCGCGATGCTGGGCAGCCTCGAAGATGTGCTTTCGCTTTCTGGAGATATCGCTGGCGTCGAACCCTGCCTGGATTTCGCTCACCTGCATGCCCGTACCGGCGACGGAAGCGGCAACTCACATGCAGAGTGGTTGGCGATGCTCGATCGCATCGCCGCGAGGTTGGGCGAGGCCGCCTTGCGGCGCTTGCACATACATCTCTCGGGGATTGAGTACAACGAAAAGGGGGAACGTAACCACTTGCCACTTGCCAAGGCCGACCTGCGCTATCGCGAGCTGCTCACCGCCCTGCGTGATCGAGCATGTGCCGGCCGCATCTTGTGCGAGAGTCCAATACTCGAAGAGGATGCCCTGCGACTTCAACGCGCCTGGCGCCGTCTGGCGGGACCATCTACGCCCACCTCGCGAGTCGCACCCGTGCAAACGTAGCCCCGCGAGATGCGGGGCCACGTGTCCTATTCCATTTGACGAGCACGTTGAGGAGGGCTGGGCGCTAGCAGCCCTCCGGCTCGGACCGGTGTTTGGCCGAGGATGAGTTGCGCGCAAACGAGAACAGGGGCAAGGGGATTCCCTCCGCGCGCAGCCAGACCCAGAAGCTCGTCCCCATTCCAGCCGTGGATTGGACCTCGATCAACCCCCCATGACCTTCGACCACCTTGCGAGCGATGGCGAGGCCCAGGCCGGTTCCCTGCGTCTTGGAGAGCCGCCCAGCCTGCCCGCGGTAGAACGGGTCGAAGACGCGAGGCAGTTCCTCAGCGAGGATGCCCGGGCCGGTGTCGCGAACCTCGACCACCACCCAGGACTCCCCGTTCCGTTCGCGCGGTCCAACTTCGATGCTCACCCTGCCCCCGCGCGAAGTGTACGTCAGAGCGTTTTGGATGATGTTGGAAAGTCCCTGCTCGAGCATGTGGGCATCCGCATCCACCAGCGGGCATTGATCGGGTGCATCGAGGCTCACGCCAATCCCTCGATTGGATGCGAGAAGCGACGAGGACTCAAGAAGCTCGCGTACGAGCGCCGGCATATCCACCAGCTCGCGGCGCGGGTTTGGCCGCTCGATGTTGACCTGGCCGAGTATCAGCATCTCCTCGACCATTTCCTGCATGCGCTTGACCTCGCGGCCGAGCACATCGGAATAGTCGCGGCTGCGTTCGGGATGAGTGCACAACAGGTCGAGATAGAGTTCGAGGGTTGTCAGCGGGGTGCGCAGTTGGTGACCGAAGACAAGCATCTGCTCCGAGGACTCGTGCATCTCCTGTTGGGCGCGTCGCAGAGCTTTCTGCAACTCCTGGACCTGCGTGCGCAGGTCGCTGCCCGACTTCGCCAGCGCATCTCGTAGATCCGCATTCTCGAGACTCAGCGCAACTTGCCCACCCAGAACCGCACCCAGGTGGAGCGATCCGTCCGCGCTCAGACTCCCGCGATCGGACCAGAAAAAGGCAAACCCGCCAAAGATTCGTTCCTGCCAAAGGAGCGGCAAGAACAACGCGGCGCGAACGGAGGTGGCGGCCCAGCTGGGCCCCAGTTCTCCGGAGGTCAGGCGCAGAGGCGTTCCAGATTCGACGACGCGCCACAGGTGACGTTCGACGTCCTGCGGAACGTCAACCTCGCCCCCGCAGGGCGAGTAGCTGGCTGCACGCGTCAACGATCGGGGTTCGTTTTCGGCCAGGTAGATCTGGCCGAAGTCGGCGCCGACGGTTTTGCAGGCCAACTTGAGTACGCCGCCCAACGGATCGCCGTGGGCGGCCGACCTCGCGGCGTTTTGCAGCGCCGCAGGCGGGCGAGCCGCCTTTGTCTCAGGGGAGGTCATGGAAGTTGTGTGGGAGGCCATGCTCTGTGATTCACCCTCCAGATGCAACAATCGTCCGATGGGCGCGCCGCCCCCTCCGGCGCGCCCCCCGAGCTCCGCTCTCCCCGGGCCCCACGTGAGTGATTCCGGATCCCCCTGAAGACCCAGCGTCACCCTGCACGAGGCAAGCGGACAGCGCTTGGTTATTGCGGCCGGACGCTGGCCTTTTCGACCATCGCCCACACCGGAGGAACCTGGCTCGGAAGCCACTTCGGCATGGCGGTCATCGGAACGCTGGTTGCGACCAGGCGCTCGACGGCGGCGGCGAAGGTAGGCAGCTCACGGGCCTCAATGGCCATCAGCGCCTCGACTTCATCGGGTGCAAACTCGAAGCGCTCGAGCAACTCCGCCCGGCGGCCGTTGAGCAGACCGGCGCAAAACCGTTCGCTCACTACCGCATGACCAATCAGTTTGTGCATCGCTGTGGCCGACATGAGATACCTCCTTAGGTACCCGAACCGCCGCCGATTGGCGGGCAGTATGTTCCTGACCCACCACCGATAGGCGGCATGAAGCTGCCCGAACCTCCACCGATCGGTGGCATGATAAGTGCCGGAGCCTCCGCCGATCGGCGGATGGTGCGTTCCGGAGCCGCCACCGATGGGCGGGCAGTATGTGCCGGAACCGCCACCGATGGGGGAACAAACGACGGTTGAAGCATGCCTTTCATGGGAGCCTCCTGGCTGCTAATGTGGAACGCGATGCTAGTACTCTAGCCGGCATGTGTTCGACAGACCCCTTACGCGGTCATGTTCGGATATAGAACACCCGTTCTAACTCGCTCGGTGTGTCTCCGTTGAGTCCCTTTCACCTGCCGACAACTGATGAGTGATGCATCCAAACAAAGGATGTCGCCCAAGGCGTCGTCCGAAGATCTCGTGGGAGACTAGCCTTGGAGACCGCCCTTTGATTTCACCCCTAAAGCAAACGCGCCCGCTCGGAGAATCCCGTGCGGACGCGCTCGGACGACCTATGAAATCAGGCTTCCGTACAGCGAGCGCGTCTCCGAAGGAGGGTCAAGGCCCATTTCGCGACGCAGTGCCTCGCAGTAGTGCTGGTAATGGTCGACCACTTCATGGATCCTGCCCTGGGCGGCGAGCACTCTGAGCATGCGTTGGTGGAGGTCGTCGCGCAGCGGCTCGGCGGCAAGAGCGCGCGTAATCGCAGCACGCGCTTCGGCGTAGCGAGTCACGGCGATCAGCTCATCGGCATACTCGCGCAAGACGTGGACGAACTCCTCCGAGAGTTCCTCCCGTCTCTGTCGCGCCCAATCCACCGGGAGATAGGCCAGGTATTCTCCAGTGTAGGCTTGGATTGCGCCTTCGAGTGCACCCACACGCCGCAGGTCCTGGAAGGGCATTGCGATCGCTGCACGCGCCAGTCCCTCGAAAGAGGCGACGTCATAGCGCATCTCAAGGTTCTCGCTGAAGTTGCACGATTGCTCGCGGAGCACAACAACCTCTTCGCCCAAGGCTCTTCGCAATCGGTAGAGGGTCTGATAGAGGTTTGTGAGGGCACGCCCCTGAGGAATATCCGGCCAGAAGGTAGCCAGCAATTCATCGCGATTCACCGGCGCCCGGTCGACCAGGAAGAAGAACAGCTCGCGGGCGCGTTGTGAGACCCACTCCGACCGTTGGATTTCTCGCCCTTTGACCACCACCCGGGCAGGTCCAAGAGCATGGATCTGGATCGGCGAGGGAACCTCAGGTTGAAGGGAGGCTACAAGTTCGTCCTTCTGTGCAACCATGGCACGTGCGCGCGCGAGAAGTGCTCGAACTTGCGGTCCGAGCTCGGCAGAGTTCAGAGAAACCCTCCAGCAAATCGCGGCAGGCCTCGGCCTCGCGCACCAGCATTTGGTCGTACCCGAGGTCCCGGGCCAGCTTGAGGGCGCGAGCAGGGAGAGCTCTCGCTCTTCTCCAGCCAGCCCAGTCGGAATTGACATCGCGCGAGGAGCAAAAGGATCCAAGCCACATCAGCAGTAGGAACCTTCGCTAGCCTCCAATCGACCTTGCGCCTCCTCGAGCTTCAAGTCTGACCGGACTGAATATCACCCATCTCGGTCAGAATTGCGCCGTTCAAGGCCCTCGTGTCGCGCAGGAGGGCGTCAAACCCGGTTGCCCTACCGCAAGATCCGCACGCCGCAGCCACTCGAGTGCGGCCGGGAAGTTCCGGGCGGTCCGATTGAGGTCGGCCATTTCCCAGAAGACGTAGGCTTGGAGGGAATTGTCGCCGCTTTCTTGGGCGATCTTGAGAGCATTGCTGTACAAGTCGGACGCCCACTGGTTTTCCCCCAGGTCCCGCAAGAGATCGGCCTGGCTGACAAGGATGTTGGCTTGTGTCTGTCTCTCGCCGGCCTTACGTGCCCAATCGATCGCCTCGAGGTAAGTAGCGCGGGCCGATTGGTATTGGCCGAGCATGTGCATGTCGTAGCCAATATTGTTTAGCACGCGCGCGATCGGACCCGGGACACCCATCTTCCGCCAAATGCCTAGCGCTTTCTGTTGCGCTTGCGCCACTTCTGCGGTCTGCCCGAGCACCCGTAAGCACCAAGGCAAGATCCGTGAGAGCCAAGGCGTGGTTGAATTCATGGTTGACTTCTGCAAACCAATTCGCCGACTGGCGCAAGTGCTCGAGAGACTCGCGCGGGCGATTCAATTCGAGCTCGCATCTGCCGGCGTAGCGGGCGGCTAGTGCTCGGTCCGCGAGTTGCAACCTCATCCTCGCCGCTTTGCCAAGCACTGCCAAGCGCACCACGCAACCCTTCTGCGAAATTGCACCGCTGCACGCACAGCCAAGCATTCGGCGGACTTCGACTCGAACCAGACCCGTCTCGATCCAACCGCCTCTCGAATCCCGCTTGCGCAAGTGGCCGCCGCCTCCTCTGCCTGTCGATGTCACCGCGGTCGATCAGGGTATCGGTAACAACCATAGTGCAGGCGAGGAACATCCAGCGCGATTTCCTTCAACTGGATGGCCCATTGAAGAGAATTTCCCGGCGCCCGGCTTCGAACAGAACTTGAGCGCTTGCGCATCGGCCAGGGCGCCAGCCTTGGTCTTGTCACCGGCCGCGATGAAGAGATTGAACGCGGCCTCGGGCAGTCCATTCTGGGCGTACCACTCGGCAGCGCGCCGCTGGAGACTTTGTAAGCGCAACGGGTTGCGCTGACGCAGCCGGGCACCCAGGAATTCGCGGAACAAGGTTGTGAAAGCGGTAGGAGGGTTGCGGCTCTCCAACCGCGGTCACGAACAAGCGCCGCGCCTCGACCTGGTCCAGCATCTTGGCGCTGTCGCTGCGCTCCAGGATCGCGTCGCACGAGGCGGGGTCCATCTCCGGCAAGACCGCCGCCTCCATAAGGAAGAGCCGCAGGTCCTGGGGTTGCTGCTCGAGCACCTCCTCCGCGAGGTAGTCGTAGACCATGCCGTATTGCTCACGGCCCATGCCCACGTTGCTCAGCAGGCCGCGCCAGATGAGTTGGCTGCTCAGCAGAATGCCCGTGATCCAACCCTCGGTGTGCGAGACCAACGTCTCTGCATCGTTGCTCGGCAGCGTGAGGTTGTTGCGCTTCTGCAGAAGCGCCTGCACTTCGGCCGCGGTGAACCGCAGGTGCTCCTCGCTGAGGCCCGCAATCTCCTGGCGCGCGGCCAGCGAGGCGATCTTGAGCGGCGGGATCCGCCGGCTGAGCAAGATGACGTGCAACTGCGGCGGCAGGCTTTCGATGAACGAATCGAAGAACTCGACGACGGAGGGTAAATCGTCGACGAGATGGAAGTCGTCGATCACCAGCACGGTGAAGTCGGTTGCCGCTTGATCCAGAGCTTGAGTCAGAGCGAGTCCCAGGCTCACCGGTTGGCTCGCGGCGCTTGGCAGGCCCAACGTCTCCGGCGGAGGAGGAAGCCAATCGAGCAACGCGCGATGGAGTGCCTGGAACAGGTCACTGACGATCGTGACAATGTCGCGGTCGGTTTCGTCGAGGGAGAGCCAGGCCAGCGGGAAGTCCGCCTGATGAGCGAAGTTCACCGCCAACGCCGACTTCCCGTAACCGGGCGCGGCGCAGACAAGGATGAGCTTTCCGATTGAGGTGGCGCTGAAGGAACTCGAGGAGTCGCGGACGCTCAAGCAGGTCCGGCGGCGTACGCGGTACCGTGTACCGGGAGGGACGCGAGCCATGATGCCCCGTCCCCACTGGAAACGGGAAAACACTCACAAGAGGATTGTACCGATCTCGCACACTTGCGCAATCCGCAGGGTTGACCTATCCCGCTCGTGAACCGCCATATACGGGAGTTTGGTCGTCGCTGGGCGCGCACGACCACCCCGCCACGGCGAGTGAGCGCGGCATACGTGCGTAATGCAAGTTGCATGCCACCGCCGCTCTCGCTGTCGAGCGGGCGACCGGCATCGCGCCTCGTCACGTCCATGAAGAGCTTCTCACACTGCCGGTCACCCCGCCCCGTGGCAACCGGCCGGGTTAGCCGATGACGAACATCCACACTTCGTGCCCCGCAAACACCGGAACGCGCGGCTGGCGACACATGGCGAGCGTATAATCGAAATCCAATGCGCATGCCAACCTCAACCGTCGTTTGGAGTGTCGACCCCGTTCACCCCTCTCCCGAGATACTCGCCGAGGCCGCGGCACGCCTGATGCGCGGCGAGTTGGTCGCATTCCCCACCGAAACTGTTTACGGACTCGGGGCCAATGCATTCGATGCGGAGTCTGTGCGCCGCATCTTCGATGCAAAGCAGCGACCGTTCGACGACCCGCTCATCGTGCACATCGCCGCCGTTGAGGACGTGGCAATGGTCGCCACCGGCTTCCCGCCCTTGGCTGAGCGCCTCGCATCACACTTCTGGCCCGGGCCCCTAACGCTGCTGTTGCCGCGTCACAGCGCGTTACCCATGGAAGTCACCTCCGGGCTCGACACCGTCGCCGTGCGTATCCCCAGCCACCCCGTGGCCCTCGGATTGCTCGCCGCATGCGGCGTGCCGATCGCGGCTCCATCCGCGAACCGATTCGGCCACACATCGCCGACAACCGCGGCGCACGTGCGCGAGGACCTCGAGGGCGCGGTCGAGGTCATCCTGGATGGCGGACCGACACCGGTCGGAATCGAGTTCGACCGTCGTGGACGTGCGCCCGACCCCGGCGGTGATCTTGCGCCCGGGTGGTGTGACTCGCGAGCAGCTCGAGGCCGTCATTGGACCCGTGCGCTTTGCCGAGCCCGCCGAGCGGCAGGCCGCCTCGCCTGGCCGCCTGCCGCGCCACTATGCTCCACGCGCGGAACTCATCTTATGCGCCGGTGAAAGCGCCGGAGCGATCGCCGCCTCCATCGAGGAGCGTGCGCGCCACATTCTCGCCAGCGGCCGCACGGCGGGAGTGCTCGCCGTGAGTGAAGTCCATCGGGAATTGGATTCCTCGCTCGGCCCGGCCTACGACCTCGGCGCTCAAGCGGACATGCTGGGCGTCGCCCGGCGCTTGTTCCTCGGCTTGCGCACACTCGAAGCAGCCCCTGTCGACGTGATCCTCAGTCACCTCATGCCTGCCCACGGGCTCGGCTCGGCGATCAACGACCGCCTGCGACGTGCTGCCCATCCGGAACGACCGTAGATCAGACTACATCTAGATACTGCGCATCAGGCCGTCTCAATCCCCGCTCCAGAAACCTCGATCGCACTCGGGGGTGCCGAGATCAGAACTCCGCAGTTGGAAACGCCAGCCTCGCTCAAGGACTCGGCCTGTTGAGCCGCAACCACGGGTCAGAGTGGGCGTCCTCCTTGCCTGCCAACTCTCAGTGGGAACTCCGACAGATACACGCGCACTCGAGCGCCAGGTGAGGCTGTCGGGGCCCAGTACCCCGGCCCTCGCGGAGCAGCCTCACCGATTTGCCGATCGGTCTCAATCAGGACAGGGTCGGTGGTGCCTCGAGGGGTTCCGCGGCTGATTGGCCCGTGGTCGCAGCCTCGGACGTGGTCGGTGTGCAGACAAGTGCCACCGCGCGCACCAACCTGGCTGTGCCGCCCCCAATGTATAATCGAAACCCATGCGCAACTTCCTGCTGGCGGTTGCACTCGTCCTCGGCGTCTATTTCGTCATATCCAACTTCTCCGAACTGCAGGAGATCCAACGCGTCCTGGCGCGCGCGGATATCGGGTTTCTGACCCTCGCCTTCGTCCTTCAGGTGCTCCAGTTCCTGACCGTCGCGCGCGGCTTCCAAACGGTCTATCAGGCTCTCGGCGTCGAGGAAAGACTGAGTAGGCTATTCTTGTTGTGGGCCTCGGCCCTGTTCGTCAACACCATCGCCCCGAGCGCCGGCGTGGGGGGGATGGCGATGTTCATCAGCGATGCGCGCCGGCGCGGTCACTCGCCGGCCAAAGTCATGGTGGCCGGGACCCTCTTCCTGCTGTACGACTACCTGGCCGTGCTCTTGTTTCTCGCCCTCGGCATCATCGTCCTCATCCGTCGTGGAAAGCTGAGCGCACCTGAAATCACCGCCGGGGTCATTCTGGCCTTGCTCGCCACCGGGCTTGGCATGTTGATATGGCTCGGATTGCGTTCGTCCGCGTCCCTCGAGCGCCTGCTCGTTCGATCCGCGCACGCGGTGAACCGGATGCTCATGCCGATCATCCGACGGCCCTACCTTTCCGAGCAACGCGCGCGTGATTTCGTCCATGACCTGGGCGAAGGCGCCCAGGCCCTGCGCCTCTCGCCGAATCGTTTGCTGCCACCGGCCGTGTACGCAACCGCCTCGATGGCGCTTCTCGTCGGCATTTGGCTGGTTGTCTTCCTGGCTTTCGGCGAGGCCGTCTCGCCCGGTACATTGATCTCTGTCTTCAGCATCTCGTACCTCTTCCTCATTGTTTCGCCGACCCCGGCCGGCATCGGCTTCGTGGAGGGTGCCGCTACGCTGCTCCTGCGTTCGTTTGGGTACTCGCTGGAGAGTGCCGCCATTCTCGTCCTGGCTTACAGAGGCATCACGTACTGGATTCCATTGGCCGTGGGTGGCGTGGCATTTCGTGTGGTGAACCGCCCCGCCCCATCAGCGAAGAACGACTTGGGCCAGACTCCCCAACCTGGGGCGTAGTCGGCCGTTGCGGCTCGATCCGCGCCCCGGCCTCCCCAGAGTTCACCGCGATCGGACTGCGTGGCCGCTCGTCGCCCCCAGATGGAGATCGACCCTAACCTTGCACCCGTGACGGTATCGGATCTGGGTCCTGGCATCCGGCATTAGCGTGGGGACCTGTTCGGGTTCGACAAGCGCTTGAGCAGCTCGCGGAGGGAGCCCGGCTGTGATCCGCCTGATTGTCAACGCTGACGATTACGGACTGACCCCGGGTGTCGGCCTGGGCACGCGTCAAGCCCATCGCGAGGGAATTGTCACGACCGCAACCGCGATGATGAACATGCCGTACGCGGCCGTCGAGCTTCAGCGCGCGCACGAGGAGGTTCCCACCCTCGGGCTGGGAGTCCACCTGACACTCACGGCTGGTGTCGCCGCTCTCGTCCGCACGATCCGTCTCCAGCCTGCTGGACTCTTCCGGCGCGTTCCTGCGTCCACCCGAATTCATCTCACGCCTCGAGAGTCTGCGTATGGAGGAAGTCGAGCGTGAATGGATCGCCCAGATCGAGGCCTTTCTTGCCTTGGGTATCCACCTCGATCACCTCGACAGCCACCATCACACGTCGTACCTTTCCCCGCGCCTGCTGGACCTGATGCTGGAAATGGCGCAGCGCTACGGGTGCGGCATCCGGCCCGCAGTCACCGAGGAGGCGGTGCCCCTCGCATGTGCGATGATCCCCAGCTTCGCGCCCGAGGACGCAGCCCACGCGCTCGCCGCCATGCGCTCCACTCCGGTCAAACATGCCGACCGGGTGTACGTCTCATTCTTCGACAAAAGCGCGACCCGCGAGCAGTTGCTCGGCATCATCGCCTCTCTGCCGGAGGGCACCAGCGAGATCATGTGCCACCCGGGCCTGGCGGATCAGGATTTGCGGAATGCCAGTGGGTACGCCGATGTGCGCGCGGGTGAGCTGAGCTGCCTCATTGACAGCGATGTGCGCCAGGCAATTGAGGGGCGCGGCATTCTCTTGTCCCGCTGCGCGGACCTGCCAGATGCCTGAGAGCGCGCGCCCGCGGCTTTCCCGGCGGCTCCTGATCGCGGTGCTGCGCCTGGCCTTCCGCTTGCTGTATCACGAACTGGCGTGGACGTACGAAGGCGTGGCCTGGGTGGTTTCACTTGGATTGTGGAAGCGATGGCGCGAGGCGGCCCTCGAGTACCTTCCGGCGCGAGACCCAGTGCTTGAAATCGGTGCAGGGAGCGGAGTCCTGTCGATCGAGATCGCGCGGCACGGAAGGACGGTCGTTGCGGTGGATCGATCGCCGCAGATGCTGCGCAGCGCGCAGTCGCGATTGCGTCGATCCACCAAAGGCGGCCTCACTCCCACGCTTCGGTTCGTCCGAGCGCAGGCAGGCAGCCTGCCCTTCAAACGGGAGTGTTTCGGGGCCGTCGTGAGCACCTTCCCGACCGAGTACATATTCGCTGACCAGGTCCTGCGGGAAGCCGCCCGCGTGATCTGGCCGGAGGGACGCTTCATCATTGTTCCGAGTGCCATGTTCATCGGGGGAAGTCTTCCGCAGAGGGCGGCCCGCGCCTTGTTCGCCATCACCGGCCAGGCGCCCGCGTGGATCGATCCGCTGCGACAGGCCGTGTCCCGCAGCGGTTTCGAGGCGGTGGGCATCGAGAAGGAGGTCGATGGCAGCCGCGTTTCGGTCGTGGTCGGAAGACGGCTGTAATCCCAGGGCTGCGGGCGCAGTGACCCCCCTAAGGTGATGCGCTTAGTCACATTCGGGTATGACAGTTGGCACTTGGGCGGAGGCGGCCTGGCGGAATAGACTGGTTCCACACCGCGGCTTGTCGAGGACGCCTTCCATGGCCGAAGCAGCGTGGGAAATCACTCGCGTGGAAATGTGCGATCGTGTGGGCCAGCTGGCCTCGCTTGAGGTTTATCGCACCTATCCCGCGGAGTTCCTGCCGGATCAGCCGCCTCACGTCGGCGCCCGGCGTTGCTCGCTGGGTATCTCCTGCAACATGCTCGACCGCCCTGGGTGCCAGTTCGCCGGTACGCTCCCCGGGTTCGACCCTCGCCAACCCTGACCCTTCCTCCGCTCGAGATTCGGACCAGACCCTCGAAGGCCGTCGCGCACAACGCGCGCGCCGTGGCATGGGCGCCCATCCTGCCGGCCACGGGCACGGGACGTGCACGGCTTGTCGCATCATGCCAAGAGGCGCACGGCCACGCGCCGACCGGCGAGCCGATTGCATAATCCGTGCGGGGTTTGACACACCTCCGTTTCCGGTTTAACATCCAATCAGATCCGCGCGCATCGCCTCTTTGCAGGCGATGATGGCACTTGCGTTACTCCCTCCTCGACTGGAGACTCGAACATGCCGATTGTCGGCAACCTCAAGGAGATGCCTCTTCCGAGTCTCATTGAGACCAATTGTCGCGCGCTGCAATCGGCGCGGCTGCACCTTTCCCATCGCGACCAGGAGGGAGAGGTTTACTTCTCGGACGGCCAAGTGGTGCACGCCGCGACCGGCAGCACCCGCGGTGAGCCTGCCTTGTGGCAACTCATGCAATGGACCGAGGGCACCTTCGTCCTCGAAAACGAGTTCGCCGCTCCAGAGCGCTCCATCGACCGTCCGTGGTCCGATCTCCTACTCAACGCCATGCTGCATCAGGCGGATTGGAATAGCGACAAAGCTCGGGAGGCCCCCATGCCCGCAGATGAGATCCAGAAGCTCAAAGCCATCGAAGGAGTGACCGGCGTCATCACCGCCGGACGCGATGGGGTAGTGATGGGTGCCAGCGTGCCCGAGGGCAACGGCGAGGCCGAAGCCGCAGTGACGGTCTTCCTCGGCGCCTTGGCCGAGCAGATCTCCGAGAGCATTCCGGTGGGCCTTTTCGAACAGGGCGTCGTCAGCCAGCCGAACCAGCGCATGGTGGTCATTCGTCAGGGCGAGCGCTTCATCGGGCTGATACTGGACCTGCAGGCCTCCCCGGCCATCGTTCTTACCGCGGCCCGCGCCGCGTTGAGCTAGCTGGAAGCGGAAGGCAAAGGAGGCAGGATGTCGCTCAGCGACTTGCTCCACGAGGTGAACAGCGCGCCCGGTGTCGGCGGCAGCCTCCTGTTTTCCGCTGAGGGGGAGGTGCTGGCTGCGGCCATGCCAAGCGAGTTTGGCGAGGCCGCGCTGGCCACACTTGCTCACAACACCGCCCGGTCGATCGCCGCGCTGGAGGCCTCGCGCCGCCGCGTGCAGGAGCTCGACCTGACGTTCCAGCAGGGACGCCTGATCATCAAGAGTATTCGCCCGGGGCATCTCAGCCTGCTGTGCGCGCGCACCGTCAACCTGCCGCTGCTCAACCTCTCGATCACGCCGACCGTCAAGCGCATCACGGCAGAACTGAAAGCCAAGGCGGCCGCGGCCGCAAAGCCTCAACCGGTCGCCCAACCCGCCGAGGCACCCGCCCCGCAACCTGCGGTCGCGGTCGCGGCGCCCCCCATCCCGATTCCCGTTGTTGCGCCGGCGCCGGTTTCGCCGCCGCCTGCGGCCCGCCCCGCCCCCGCTCCGATCGAAGAAGAGGCTGCGCCTTCTGCTGATAACGCGCTGCTCCTTTCCATGATGGCGGAGGCTCAACGTGTGATCGAGGCCGCCAAGGAGAAAGCGCTCGACCTGCGCGTGACGGGGTCGGTGGGCGTCCATATGCACTGCGCCAAGAGCCGCTCGTGGATGGTGCCACCCAGCGTGCCCGTCATCGAACTGGTCGGCCGCCAGGACCAAGGTGAGTCGCTGGTCGCCCTGCTGGCCCGCCTCGGCTACGAGCCGCGCATGCGTCTCTTCGAAATGCGCGGCATACGCCATTTCATCATCCACAAGGCCAAGAGCGACATCGTCCTGCATGTCTTCCTTGATGCCTACGAAGTCTTCCATCGCGTGGAGATCCTCGACGTCCTGACCCGCGAACCGCTGACCCTGCCCCCGACTCACCTGCTCCTTTCCTCGCTGCAGGTCGTCGACGCCAACGAGATGGTCTTGCGCGAGGTGGGCGCCTTGCTTTCCGAGCATGATCTGGGGGTTGGCTCTCAGCCCGAAGCCCTCGACGCACCCTTCGTGACCGATATCTGCGCCGAAGACTGGGGCTGGTTCCGCACCGCGACCACCAACCTCGACATGCTGACGCAGGTGCTCCCCTTCTGGAACGACCTGCCGGATCGCGAGAAGCTGCGAGATCGAATCGGACGCTTGCGCAAGTCGATCGAGGGCGCGCCCAAGAGCCTTCGCTGGCAGATGCGGGCACGCGTTGGAGAATCGGTACGCTGGTATCAGTCCCCGATCCGGGATCTGACGGCGCCCGCTGGCGAGTAGCCCGCGCGCCGGATTCGCCGGCCGAGAGATGAGGGGATGACCTATGCGCGGCATCGCGGGCTGGATGTCGGGCAGATGCGACGCCGGAGAGGATTCCGCCGGCAGTGAAGTGCGGCCTGCAGCGCGCCTGGCTATCGTACGTGGCGAGACCAAATGTCGGACTTACGCAAACAGGTGCTTCTTATCACTGAAGGCCAGCGCCTCCTCGACTGGCTCGATTCTGCACACCACCTCGATCTGCCCTTCGACATCCACGCCGCCGCGCCCGATATCGACATTACCCGGGCCTGGGTTACACCACCCGTCGATCTGGTCGCCATTGATGGCGGGCTCAGCCCTCTGCAGCTCGATTTCCTGACCCACCGCGTTCGAGAACATTATCCACACGCGCATGTCGTTGCCGTCCATCCGGAGACCGATCAGATCGGTGAGGATGTCCTTGGCCGGGTCGACGAGTGGGTCGATCGCTTTCCGGACGACGGCAAGCTCCTATCGCTCGTCGAGCATTCCGCTCCCGCCGCGCGGCGTCCGGCGACCTCCCTCAAAGTGATCCTGGGCGGCGAAGCCAGTGTGGGCAAGACCTCGCTCATGCGCTACTACGCCACCGGCGTCTTCGAGCCTGCGCGCGACATGACCATCGGCGTCGATTTCCACATCTATTCGATCGAAATGGAGGGCGAGAACCTGCGCCTGATCGTGTGGGACATCGCCGGGCAAGGGCGCTTTGCCCCGGTTCGCCCGGTGATGTACCGCGGCAGCTCGGCCGTGGCCCTGGTGTTCGATCTGCACAACCGCACCTCCTTCTATCAGTTGGCCGCGTGGTGGCGCGAAGTGCGCGAGCTCCTCGGAGATATTCCGGTCATCCTGCTCGGCAACAAGGCGGACCTGGAGCGGGTCGTTTCTCGCGAGGAAGCCGAAACCCTGGCCGGCGCCTGGCGCACGCCGTATTTCGAAACGAGCTGCGTCGACGGACGCGGCGTGAAGGAGTTCTTCCTTGCCCTTTCGCGTGAGGCGCTGCAACACGCGCGCGATCATCCGCCGGCGTCCAAGGCCATCACCCTCGACGAGTAGAGCGGGATCATCCACACAAGGGGGACTGGCGTGCCGCTCACAGAGCATCTGAACGAAGCCAACCGCGCTGTCGGCGTCCAGGGCTCGCTCTTCGTCTCCGGCGAGGGCGAGGTCCTGGCGGCGGCCATGCCCGCCTCGGTGGACCTGGCCAAGCTGAGCGGGATGGCCCGCCACATCGCGCGTTCGCTCGGGGCGCTCGAGCCCTCCAAACGCAAGACAACCGAACTCGACCTGACCTTCACGGATCTGCGCCTGCTCGTGCGCACCGTGAAGCCCGGCTACCTGGTGTTGCTCTGCCAACGCAACGCCAACGTGCCGCTCATCGATCTCAGCCTGGGCCCGATCGCCAAGAAGATCGCGGCGGAACTCAAGCCCAAGCCCGCCCCCGCCGGAGCCGAGGCGGAGCCCACGCCCCTCGCCCCAACCAACGCGCCCGAGGCGTCGCAACCTGCCGGCGCCCTGCCGAGGCTGAGCGACTGAATCCTCAGCCGCGATAGAGCTTCCGCCTCTCCTCAAGCATCACATCACCGAGGCTCAATTGATCGTGCGGGCGGCGGAATACGAAGGCCTCGCGATGCGCATTCTGGGCAGCGCGGGCGCGGCGCTCCATTGCGGATCGAGCAGGCAATGGATGCTGCCACCCTCCCAGAATGTCCTCGAACTGGGCGCATCCAGCACCGCCGGACCTGCGCTGATCGAGGTCCTCCAGTCGCTGGAATTCATCCCTGTGTCCAAGTTCAACGAGAGCATGGGCGGGCGGCGCTTCGTCTTCCGCAAGGCGAACGAGGAGTTGTGGGCCGATGTCCATTGCGGGGCTTACGAGATGTATCACCGCGTGGAGTTCGAGGATGTGCTCACCCAGGAAGAGCTGGTGTTGCCGGCCACCCATACATTCCTCATGCGCCTGCAAACCGTCGAAATCAACGATGCCGACCTGCGCGATTTGGCTGCCCTCCTGGCAGATCACGAGGTCAGTGTCGGACCCGTTCCTGACTCCATTGACGTGACCCTCATCACCGCGTTGTGCGCCGAGGACTGGGGCTGGTGTCGCACGGCGCTGCGCAACCTCGAGCGGCTGCGCTCCTTCGCTTCGTGGGAGCGCCTGCAGGCCCCACGCTCCCTGCGCGAGCGGATCGACGGCCTGCACCAGTCGATCGAGCGCGCTCAAAAGAGCGTGCGCTGGCAAATGCGTGCCCGCATGGGAGACTCGGTGCGCTGGTACAAGACCCCGGTCTTCCCTGCTCAGGCTGCCGGCGAGGCGAGCCCCGAGTAGCTCCGATCTGCGCTGCGCGTGAGGGTTGCACGCGTGGCGCTTCCCGACGATTCCCCGATACGCACCCGACTCCTGCCCTGCATATGCTGATCGAATGCGCAATGCGAGCACTCCGAGCGGACCAGGCCCGAATGCCTTTGGTATAATCGGCGAGTTGTACAGGAGCAGGATCTGTCAAGCATGCCTGATACACAGAAGCCACCTCATACCAGCCGCGTATGCCCCAATTGTGGGACGCGCGTCGCCGAATCCGCGGCGCGCTGCGCGGTATGCGGAACCGAACTCACCCCCGGAGGCACGCGCCGCGCGGCACCCTCGCGAATGAGCGGCCGCGGCCCGGCCCTGAGCGTTCCCTGGCCGGTGGCGATCGCCACGCCGGCCGTGTTCATGCTGATCGGCGCCGTGATCATCGCGCTGATCGCGCGCTCGGGGCGCGCGTTTGCCCCGGGGGCGGCCACCCTGACGCCCACGGTCACCTCCGCGCCGAGTGAGACCCTTCCGCCCACCAACACTCCCGAACCGACCCTCACGCCCACCCCGCTGCCGCCGGTCGAGTACGTCATCGCCTCCAACGACACCTGCGTCGGGCTCGCCATCCGCTTCAACGTTTCGGTCAACTCGATCCTGCAGCTCAACAACCTGCCGCCCGCCTGCAACAACCTGACGATCGGGCAGAAGTTGCTCATCCCGCAGCCGACGCCCACCCCGGTGCCGCCTTCGACCGCCACCTTCACCGCGCTCGAATCGACCCGCACCAGTTGCGAGCTCTTCCCCTACACGGTCCAAGAGGGAGATACCCTGGCGGGCATCGCGGCCAACTTCAACGTCTCCACCGACGGCCTGAAGGAATTCAACCAGAACATCTTCGGCGACACCGTCTTCACCGGGCTCACGGTCCAGGTGCCGCTGTGCCGCCGCCTGCCCACACCCGGGCCCACGCCCACCGCGACGCCGCCGCCTCCCTACCCCGCGCCCAACCTGCTCAGCCCGCGTGACGGTTCGGTGTTCGGGCTGAGCGACGAGTTGGTTGCGCTGCAATGGGCTGCGGTCGCCTCGCTGCGCGACAACGAGAGCTACCTGGTGACGGTGGAAGACATCACCGAGGGCACTGGCCGGCGCACGCAGGCTTACACCAACGAGACCAAGTACATCGTTCCCAGCACGCTGCGCCCGAGCGATACGAGCACCCACCTCTTCCGCTGGACGGTCGAGGTCGCGCGCCAGACCGGCACCACCTCCGACGGCAAACCGATCTACACCTCCGGCAGCCCGCGCAGCGACCCGCGCATCTTCGGTTGGAGCGGCGGCCTCACGGCGCCCACGCCTGCCTCGTAGCACCGGCTTGCATCGATATCCTCCGGCCCGTACACGCGTGCGGGCCGGTTGCGTTTCTTGCGCTGTTCAAGTTCGCCACCGCGCAGTGCGACGCTTCGCGCACGGCAGCTCGTCCTCCGACGGCGGTCCTTTCGCCGCCTGCCCGGGCGTGCGTAGCGCGCGCATTGCGGCGCTGTGTACACGGGCCGCTTGCCTTCTCAAAGGTCGTGGAGAGAAATCGCGCCTCACCCCCTGCCCCTTGCGAAGCACCCCTGTGAGACTCTCCGCACGACCGCGAAGAGGACGTGAGGTAATCAAGGATAAGGGGGCCTTCGGCCCCCGTCTCCGATCAAACGAACTCGACCCTCCGCCCGGAATACTGCCATGCATTGGCGCTTGACCTCGCTCCGGTCTTGGCAGGAGGTATGGTCCTCAAGGAGAAGGAGCCAGCGCGAAGCCTCCGTCAGCAAGCTGCGCACCCCAAGGGTAGACGCGGCGCTTCGTCCCGTGGCGCGCGCGATGCCCCGCTGATAGAATGGAGAAGCGCCGAGCGAAATCCGCCCCCGGCGCAGAAGGAAGCGATGCGATGAGCGATGCACCGCGTGCGACCTCCGGCAAGCAGATCCGCCTGACGACGCTCTCTTCGTGCGCAGGTTGAGCGTCGAAGTACAGCGCGGAAACGCTGGCGCAGGTTCTGCGGCCTCTGCGGGGGATCTTTCCCCCAAGTGAATACCCAAACTTGCTCGTCGGATTGGATCCAGCCGACGACGCGGCCGTCTATCGCCTCGCGCCGGATCAAGCGCTCATCGTCACCACGGATTTCTTCACGCCCGTTGTCGACACCCCGTACGAGTTCGGCGCGATCGCCGCGGCCAATTCGCTCTCCGACGTGTATGCCATGGGCGGGCGGCCGATCCTCGCGCTCAACGTCGTCGCCTTCCCGCCGGATTTGCCCCCCGAGATCCTCACCGAGATCCTGCGCGGCGGCGCCGAGAAGGCGCGCCAGGCCGGCGTCGTGATCGCCGGCGGGCACACGGTGCAGGATAAGGAACCCAAGTACGGGCTGGCGGCGATCGGTTTGGTGCATCCGGATCGCGTGATGACCAAAGCCGGCGCGCGCCCGGGCGACGTGCTGGTGCTGACCAAGCCGCTGGGCACGGGCGTCATCACCACAGCGGCCAAGCAGGAGAAGGCGAAGGCCGAGCACCTGGCCGAGGCCATCGGCTGGATGCAGCGGCTGAACGACAAGGCCGGCGAACTCGCGCGCGAGTTCGAGTTGCGCGGCGGCACCGACATCACCGGCTTTGGGCTTCTGGGCCACGCGCTCGAGGTGGCCGAAGCCTCGAAGGTCGGGCTCGAGATTGACTTGAAGGCCGTGCCGCTCATGGACGGCGCGAAGGAGTACGCGGCCGCCGGGACTTTCCCGGGCGGGACGCATGACAACCGCAGGTACTTTGGCCCGCGCGTAGCGGCTGCGGCGGGCATCGCCGACTCCGACCTGATGCTGCTTTTCGACTCGCAAACGAGCGGCGGGCTGCTGCTGTGTGTGCCCTCCGAGAAGCGCGCGGCCTTCGAGAAGCGCGCCAAGGAGATGGAGCAGCCGGCCTGGGTCGTGGGGCAAGTTGTCCCGGGATCCGGAATCGCGGTCAAGTAGGTAACTCAGCCCGTTTCACCCGAACCCCTGATGTGCGGCATCAAGCGTCGGCCCAGTTCTTCTTCCCCTCCCACCTCATAACGCAGCATGGCATCTGTCGGCAACCTATAGGGCGCCACCATGATACCCAACCCGATACGCACCGTGACAGACCAACGCAAGCTGGCCCTCTCGATCGTGCTCTGGATCGTTCTGGTTGCGACCTCGGCGCTTGGCCTGTACAGCCTCCAATTCCAAACGTGGGATTCAGTGATCGCCTTGTTCGCCTTGGCGCTGATCTGCCTGCCGCTGATGTGGTTGAACAGCCGGGGACGCGCCATGCTTGCCGCGTCCATTCTCAGCGCCGTGGCGCTGATCGTCATCACCGTCAACCTGTGGGATGGCGACGGCATTCGCGACTTCGGCATCCTGGCCTATCCCATCTTCATCCTGATGGGCATGTTGTTCTTCGGCACGCGATCGACCCTGGCCTTCACCCTTGCGGCGATCGGGTCCCTGGTGACGGTCGCGGTCCTCGAGGTCAATGGTCAGGTCCAGCCCACGATCGGCGTCACCACCTACGACGTGCTCGTGCCGATGATCATCCTGCTCTTGATCGCCGCGGCGATCAACTGGGTCATCGTGCGCAATCTGGAGCGGTACGTTCGCCACGTAGAGGATTCCGACGCCGAACTGCGTGAAACATACTTCTTGACCCTCGAGGCCTGGGCCCGCGTTCTCGAGTATCGCCATCGCGAGACCGAAGGCCACAGCCGGCGGGTCGTGGACCTCAGTGTGCGGTTGGCGCGCGCCCTCGGATGCACCGAGGAAGATATCGGCCACCTCAGGCATGGAGCGCTGGTGCACGATATCGGCAAGCTGGCCATCCCCGACAGCATTCTCTTGAAGCCCGGCCCGCTCACGGAGGAAGAACGGCAGCTCGTCCAGAAGCACCCGGCCTACGCCATGGAGATGCTGGCCGGCGTTCCGTTTCTCGAGCCCGCGGTATGCGTCGCCTACAGTCACCACGAGCGGTGGGACGGAGGCGGATACCCCCAAGGCTTGAAGGCAGACGAGATCCCCCTGCTCGCTCGCATCTTCGCCGTTGTCGACACGTGGGACGCCTTGGGTTCGGAGCGGCCCTACCGGCCACCGTGGCCCGCGGAGCAGATCGTTGCTCACATCAAGGCGAGCGCGGGATCGCTGTTTGACCCGCGCGTTGTCGGACGGTTTCTGGAGATTGTCGGGTAGACGGGCTGTGGGTCGATTCTGAACGGGCCGCGGCGGGCACGAGCCTAGGGCGTGAAGGCTTGACCTCAATCCGGCATAGGCATTTGTACTGGGTGTGATCCTCGAAGTCGCCTCGACGAACTTCTTGCCTTTCGTTCCAAGTCCTCGTACTATCCTCTTGGCACACTCGAAGTGCAATGTGAAGGCAATCCGATCGACGTTGATACCGTGTACCATCTCTGTCAAGCGCATCGGTCGCCAGTCCAAAGGGCTTCCAGCACCAACGCCAGATAGGGAGGACAAGATGCGCAGGCTCCCGCGAGCACCCGTTGTCCTCGGCCCGTACTTGGCGGAGGGGGTCTCCTACCAACTGGCGAACCACCCGTGCAACGAGCATCCGCCAAACCCAAACAATGGGCGGAGTCCTCTCTTCCCCATCCTGGAAGACGCCAATGCGGATATCGACTATTCACCGAGTACACCTCGGTCGCTCAAGTCGCGACACTCGCTTCCCGCCCCAGGCTCGGTACGTCTTCCCGAGGGCATAACTCTCGTCTACCATTCCAGGACATTCCACAAATGCCGTTCTACTCCTCCCCCGACGGGCTGTGTCTTCAAATGCAGGGACTCCGTCTCCATGCTCTGCCGCGCCGCCGCGCTCTCGGCGGTTGAGGACCTGAGTGACCGTATACTCTTGACTTGCCATCACAGTAGATGGGCCACCTGCAATCCACCAATGGCCTCGAATTCGAGCAGTAAGGATACTCCCACCGCTCCCTTCTAGTGAATTGCGCCCAGCCGCTCACTAGCGCCCTGGAAGGGCACCAGGATCTGCGACCGACGCGGCCTTCGACGCAGGGGGGACGCGCACTTGCCAGCCATGCCAAAGGTCATAGAATGGAAGTCGCGCCTGCAACGCCGCGCAGGCACCCTGGCCTGCCGGTCTAGGGGAGGCAGTTCGAGGCCGTTAGGCCGCTCTGCCATCTGGCGCTAACATCTACAGACACAGGAGGTGCGTCAATGCCCGCTACGTCAAGACCCGATGAACACGGCTTGCCATCCCTCTCCCTCGTATTCGGTTACATCGCAGTCAAGGAACTACAGAGGCTGGAGGATCGGATCACGGTCCTAGCTCAGCTGGGGTATGGCAACTCCGAGATCGCTCAGATCTGCGGAACTACCCCCGCCACAGTCCGCACAATCAAGTCCGTGGCCAAGAAGAAGCCATCAAAGAAAAGACCCTCCAAGAAACCAGCAAAGAAGGCACCCGCTCCGCGCAAGAAGGGGAGGTGAACCATGGCCGAGGACAACGCAAGCCGCCTCATGCTCGCGTATCTTTGCATCGCAAACGAGCCAGCCGCGAGTTCTCGTGAGAAAGGTCCAGATCCTAGACCGCTTCGACCTGGCCGACGCTGAGATAGCGAAGGTGTGCGCGTGTTCCGTGCAGTCTGTCCGCGACGCGCGCCTCAAGGCGAAGAAGGGGTCGGCCACAAAGAAGGCTAAGCCCAAGAGGAAGTAGCATGGCTAGGGCCAAGTACCGCCGGACGGTCAGGATTCCCCCGCCTACCTCGAGGTCATTGAACTCGGGAATGTCCTGTTTCCAAAGCTCTATGAGTTCGAAAACGGGCTTCGCCTGGCTATCCACAACTACCTCGTGACTTGCTATGGCCCTCTGTGGTGGGATCTCAAGCTGAAGGCGCAGCTCGCCTCGGTTTGGGACTATGCCGACGAACAAACCAACAAGATGAATGCAATGCCATGGATCGGTGACTTCTGCCCGGGTCCCGGTCTTGCGGATTCACCTCGTTACCCTGGGCCATCTAGAGGAGATTGTCAAGAAGTATCGCTCCGACTGCATCCCTCAGCTCTTCCCTACGCTCGAGTTCTTCCTGGGTCACATGGAAGTCATCAAACGCGTCCGGAATCTCTACACTCACATGTTCCCGTGCATTACTAAGTCCGACTGCGACGTAGCGAAGCGCGAGATCAAGACCCTCGCGGCCCACATCAACACCAAACTCTAGAGGTTGGACCTGCCCTGTTCTCATTTCGAGCGGCCTGACAACCCGCTGAAGCTGACCCGGCGGGCTGGGCCCCAATTGGAGGTTGTCCGGCCCGCCGGCGTGCTTTAGAGTACGGAGGGGCTGCCCGCTTCCGCCGGGCAGCTTAGCTCGAGGCCGTTGGGCCGTCGCTGGCGCGCCGACGAAGTCCGCGAATACTTAACCGCCTAGATGAAATGGGGCCATCCATGAAGCAGTCTCGGCCCGGCACACGAAGAAGAACACCACAAGAGAAGACCGAAGATCACGTCGGAGCGGCTCCCAACCCATCGGCCGACGCTGTCCGCGCAATAGAGCCATTTGTCCGCATCCAGGCGTACGTGATCGCAATGCAGTGGCTCACCGACTTGTTCAAGAATGGAAGGGAATTGCTCGCGTACGAACTCTCCGACGGAGTTCGCAGCACAAGAGACATCGCCCGGCAATTGGGAGTCGACCAAAAGACCGTGTCCAATTGGTGGCGCCATTGGCACGAAGTCTCCAAGATAGTTGAGAAGGCTGGCAAACGCGGCCAGTTTCGTGCCCGCTACTCGCTCTCCGACTTACTTGCACTCTACGGAAAGCCCCCACAGACGGTGGAAGGCGAAGCGAAGCCGACTAGGAAACGGTGAGGAATGGCAACCAAAGGCGAGGCTCCCGACAATCAAGTCTCCTCAGAGCTGCAGGACATCAAGAAGCTTTTGATCCTCGCACTTCTCCAGGCAGGAGTATCTCAAGAGAAGATAGCCGCAGCACTCGCCGTCAACCAAAGCACTGTCAGCAGGCTTCTGGCGCCAGAAGCTAAGAAGCGATAGTTGGGCGGGAATCAGCCATCAATGCCAGTCTCCGTCAGTGACCTCGCGTCTAATGCGAACGAGAACATCCACCACGCGGCAATCGCCGTTGGAAGGTCCCACGATCGCCGGCGAGTTTTCGAGGCTGTGTACAGAGGCAAGAAGGCGCATCAAGACCGTCGATCAGATCGCAGACGCGACAGGCCTTTCCAGAAAGCGCGTCCTTGAAGAAGGGAAGAAGCTGGTCGCCAATCAGGTTGTAAACCAGCGCAAGAAGGATGGGCAAGTAGCCTACGAAAAGATCGACTTCTTCCACCACCACAAGAAACGCATCATTGCCCTTGCCGGGTCGAAAACCCGACTTGACGCTCTACCCACCAAGCGGAATCCCGCCAGCTCAAGGGCTTCCACGGTTCTCGTCCGCATGATCCCGCAAAGAGCACGCGCCCAGTTCATCACCATCGACGACATCAACTCATTCCGGAGGGCGTGGCAGAAAGACACAACTCAGCACCTGCCCCCCATGGCGGAAAAGCAATTCAAGAGAGGCATCCAACAGATCCTTGGCCAACAAGGCACGTTCAAGGATTGGGGTGGTGAGAAGAACGACCTGTTCTCCACAAGACTGAGAATAGGCCAGAAGCGATTCCCAGCCGCGTTCGCCTTCAAGGGACCTGCTACCAAGGGAAAGCTAACCCCAGGGAAACTAGGCACGAACGGCGACCAGATTCAGAGGCTTTTCGAAAGTCCGGCCCAAGTGTTCCTAGTCCAGTACCATGGTGCGATTGATGAGAGCGTCACGCAGCTGATGTCCCAGCTCGCAATAGCAAAGTCACTCATGACTGGAAGGCGAATCTGGTACGGCGTCATCGATGGTCAGGATTCCCACCGCCTCGTCCTTGGCTATCCATCGTCCTTCGAGTAAGATGCTCCATTTATCGGCGGTCCAACAACTCGATGGGGCCGCCCCGGCCGGCTGCGGCTTGGGCTCATCCAGGAGTATCCTTGAGCTGGCCGGGCGGCTCATCTCGAGGCCGTTAGGCACATTGCCAGCCGCCAAGGGGGTCAGAGTGACGCTTCACACTGCCAAAGGGCTCTTCACCCTCAACATCCAGAGTGCCAAAGATAGCCTTGCCCTCTATGACGCCATCGTCAAGCTCAAGCCCCAAGGCGTCAACATGGCATGGGTTCTGCGATCAGCTGTTGTCTTTGCTGTGTCCGCTTTGGACACCTATTTTCATGACAAGGTGAAATACAAGGTCGGGCATTACAATCTCGAGAACATGCCGCCCCAACTCGCGGGCTTCGAAGTTCCCTTGAGAGAGCTCGCGTCGTGGGACGGGGCCAAGCGCAAGGGAAATGTTCTCCGCAACTGGGTCGTCGATCGACTCTCAACGCGTCCTCTCCAGGGCCCCACAGCCATATCCGACGCACTCAAACTCGCCGGCATAATCGCAGTGTGGGATACTATTGAGCCCGACAAGAAGAAGCGCGATGCACTCCTCAAAGACCTCAACCTTCTGGTCATTCGTCGCAACCAAATCTCTCACGAGGGGGACAGAATGACCTCAAGGACAAGTGGCAAGAAGCTCCGCTCAATCAGCCAAAACCAAGTGGCACAATGGATCCAGTACGTAGAAGACCTCGTCGCCCGGGTGGAAGCAGCCTTTCCCAAGTAAGACTGCAATCTGCCTAACCACTCACTAGTGCCGACGCGGCTCCCACCGCATGGGGAACGCGCACTTGCCAGCCAACTTAGAGCACATAATACAGAAGTCGTGGCTGCACGCAGCGGGGCACAGCGTTTCTAGTTCACACATCGGGACAATCAGTTCGCATAGTTCGGAGGCCTCTATGAAGACCATTTGTCTCGCCCTCCTAGGGCTTTGCCTTGCATCCTGCGCGTCCGCCACCGAACTCAAAGCAGCCCAGTCGCAGGTGGCTGCCCTTGCCGCCAAGGCTACGCAGGCTCAATCCGAGCTCTCACTGCAAAGTGTTGCACTTCAAACGACAACGGATCAACTAAGCGATCTGCAGGTCAAGTATGACGGTCTGAATGCGGAGAAAGCGGAAGTAAGCAAGGAGTATGCACAAGCAAGGAGGGAAGCGGAAAACCTCTCCCTCCAGGTTCAGAAGTTCCTTTGCGAAGATCAGATTCCGGACATGAAATACGAGAACATCCCCGACGCGTCCACAATTCTCATGGCATGGTGGGCGAGGCAACCCGACGTTCAAAGCACAAATGGCACTTACAGAGATACTATCTGGTCAAATGCCGAGACGAAGATCCATGCTGTCATGTATACATCGAGGAGTGATAACAAGCAGTATGTGGAGCATTTCTTGGTCTACTTCGATGAATTCGGCATGTCACCGGCTTTGTTTTGGGTCAAGGGTCAATGCTGGCTGGATGCCCCTTAGCACGAAATCCGACTTGAGCAAGCGCTGATTCGCATGCTGGAGAGTTCCTCTCATCCTAGGTGATGATCGATGAAGTTCAGTCCAACGGATCATGTTGTGCTAATAGATCGGCCCCCTCCCAAGCCCAACCCCCAACCAGCGAGAGCACATTCAGTCGAGCCGTTGAGCGTCGATCCAGATTGGGCATCTCAACCATATTCATCGCTGACGCCCGTGCGGGCTTCCGCCGCAGGGGGAGTGTGTACTTGCCAGCCATCTCAGAGCTCATAGAATGGTAGTCGTGCCCGTCACGCCGCGCGGGCACCATCCGGCCCGCGCCCGGCATGCCCTGGTGGCCTTCCGGGGGGCGGGCTGGCCTGCCGGGCTAGGGCAGGCAATTCCCCTGCCCAGGTTGCATGCCTGGGAGACCTTAGGCTCTGGCGTCAAGTATGCTCTGTCGGTTGTGTCTCGAAGAGCGCGATCTGTGCGCATCCCATATCATTCCTGAGTTCCTCTACCGCCCCGGCTATGACGAGAAGCACAGGATGGAGGTCATTCGTCGCGCCTCCCCCGAGATAACCGTCATCCAGAAGGGGTTCAGAGAGCAACTCCTCTGCGCCGAATGTGAGGGACTTCTCTCTAGTCGCTATGAGAATTACTTCGCGGATCTGTGGTACTCTCGCCAGCCCCATCCCCCCACTACCTCACAGTCCCTCATCTTGCTCACCCAACTGGACTATACCAAGTTCAAGCTCTTTCACCTGTCGGTCTTATGGAGAGCGCATGTCTCTAGTCTCGCTCCATTTCGCATCGTCTCGTTAGGCCCCCACGCCGAGACCATCCGCCAAATGATCCTGGCAGAGGATCCCGGCCCACCATCGCGGTACCAGATTATTGCGACAGCCGTCCTCTTCCCAGGCACAAGAGAAATCCTAGAAGGCATGATCTGCGGCCCGATGAAGGCGCACCTTGGGGGAAACCGCATGTATATGTTCCTCTTTGGCGGTTGTCTTTGGATGTACTTAGTTGGAGCGGGAGATGTCGACATGGTTCGCCCGGCTGCCTTATCTGAGCAAGGCCAAATCACACTACTTGTCAACGATTGGACGCGCATCACGCCACTCGATCGCTTTATGAGGGAGCACATGGCCTTACCTGCTCGTGCGTCTGGCACCTAACCACCCACTCATCCTACCGAATGGCCCAAGGATATGGGCCCGACGCGGGTTTCGCCGCACGGGGAACTTGCTCTTGCCTGCCAGCTTAGAGGTCATGGAATTGCAATCGTACCCACATCGCCGCGCGGCAACACCGGGCGCACGCCTGGACGGGTATGTTGGCCTGTGGCATGCCCACGTGGCTTGGCGTCTCACCTCTCGCCTTTGAGGATCCCATGAACAACTATCTTTTCGGGGCACCTGCTCTCCCACGATCGCCATCCGCGTCCTCCAACAAGGACTGGTTCATTCTCGGCGCGTATCCAAGCGCACTTCACGTCCGATGGATCCCGCCATCCGGCAAATCGATTTCCGCAGTCGCTGTGGCCGACGAGCCCGAGCCATTCTGGGACGGCGGCGACCAAGACAGCCGAATTGAGCAGTGGGCTACCTCGCTCCCCTGTAGGCCCGCATGGGGAAATGTCTCATCGGCGGGCAGATTCAACGGCTCATCCGGAGTTCTGGGTCCGCGATCTCCTTCTGGTTCCGCTCGGTCTCAGCCGTGACGAGACCTGGATCACGGATTGCCTTGACCTGTACCACGAGAGCGGCGGAGCGGCGAACCGCCTCAATGAGCCAACGATGCGCCTAATGCTCGGCGAGTTCGGCATCCCAAACAGGAATCTCCCATCACATCCATCACCTCACCAGATCATTGCCCAAGCCCAACTGAGCAGACTTCGTGCGGAGTTCGCCACCTGCGCACCGAAGCACATCATCACTCTCGGAAACGCAGCGCTCACTGTGTTCGGCAAAATGCTTGGCGCGGAGCTTCCTATTACTGCCCTCAAAGCGGACAGAGCGTACGGTCGAATCTACGAACTACAAGTGCAGGGTGCATCCCTAGATCTACTTCCCCTGGCCCATCCAGGTGCACCTCAAGCTTACAGACGGGCGCACCTGAAATGGGTCGAATTCAGGCTAGGGGCCTCCTAACAACTCGAGGGAGCCGACACGGCCAGCTACATCTAGCGTTATGGCTGAATGCGGTTGCGCGGGCTGGACAGCCGCCACAGCAACGCTGGATCCTCCTCCGCGACCCGCCTCCGAGGATTTGCTTCGGCTAAGTTGAGCACCCACAGCCGTGCTCAGCCTCCGTTCGCCTCGACATCGACCCTGATCTTGACCTTTCGCTTCGGCCCGGCTACCATGCCATCCATCTGGCCGTAGAATGCGGGCGCGCCTGGCCCTTCGGGCCGAGGCGAAGCCCGACGCCCCTGCCAGCACGTCATCTTCCATAAGGAGTTCCCCCTCTATGCCTACCGACCTGACCACCATGCTCGAGCGCTACGCGGATGTGACCGTCCGCGTCGGGCTGGCCCTCCAACCCGGCCAACGGCTCATCGTCCGCGCCGGGATCGACGGCGCGCCGCTCATGCGCCTCATCGCCGCACGCGCTTACCAGCTCGGCAGCCCGCTGGTCACGGTCATCTTCGGCGATGAGATGCTCGCCCTGGCCAGGCTGCAGCACGCGCCGCGCGAACTCGTTCAGCGAGGCGCCCGCTTGGATCCTGGAGGGCGTCGCCGAACGCATCCGCCAGGGGGATGCCTACCTGCAGATCACCGGCGATTCGCCGGGCCTGCTCGACGGGCAGGACCCGGCCCTCAAGTCGCAGATGTCGAAGGCGACCTGGGCGGCGTACAATCCGGTCCTCTCGCTCCAGGAAGAGAACGCGATCGCCTGGTCGCTGGTCTCCACCGCAACCCCAGGCTGGGCGGCGAAGGTCTTCCCGGACCTCGCGCCCGAGGCGGCCCTCGAGCGGCTGTGGGATGCGATCTTCGAGGTCTGCCGGCTGAAGGCGGATGACCCGGTCGCGGCCTGGAAGCGCCACATCCAAGATCTCTCGGCCCGCTGCCGCTACCTCAATCAGAAGCAGTACACCGCCTTCCGATATTCGGGCCCGGGCACCGCCCTCACGGTCGGCATGCCGGAGCATCAGGTGTGGCTCGGCGGGAGCGAGGTCAGCAAGCACGGAATCCCATTCGTCGCGAACCTGCCCACCGAGGAGATCTTCAGCACGCCGCATCGCGCCCGCGTGAACGGCACCGTCGTCTCGAGCCTGCCTCTCTCGTATCAGGGATCGATCGTGAGCGGTATCGCGCTGACCTTCGCCGAGGGCAAGGTCGTTCAGGCCTCGGCGCGGCAGGGCGAGGGCGTCCTGCGCGGGCTCATCGACACCGATGAAGGCGCGGCGCACCTGGGCGAGATCGCGCTCGTCTCACACGCCTCGCCGATCGCCCGCTCGGGCATCGTCTTCTACAACACCCTTTTCGACGAGAATGCCGCCTCGCATCTGGCCTTCGGCTCGGCCTACAAGGCATGCATCGAGGGGGGCATGAACCTCTCCGACGAGGCGTTCCAGAAGGCAGGTGGCAACACCAGCTCGGTCCACGTCGATTTCATGATCGGCTCGGCCGAGATGTCGGTGGAGGGCATCCTGCCTTCGGGCGCGTCGGAGCCCGTCATGCGAAAGGGCAACTGGGCCTTCGACATCTAGGCAACCGCGCGCCAGGATCACCCAATACGGTTCAGCTTCGCGACGGCCGGCGCTCGGGGCACGAACCCGAGTGCCGGCTTTGTTTTCGCTTGTGTATACATGGGCGAGCTTGCTGGGCAACACGAGCTCCCGCCGCTGGAGAAGCATGCGACGCCCGTCGCTCCTCTTGACGGCGGCAATCCACCTCGTTACAATCCCGCGCTTCGGAGCCGGAACCGTCTGCCGACGCGCCCAACACCATGGCCTTCCTGTGTTGCGCCGAAGGGTGGGTTGACCTAGCGCTGCGAGGTTGAGATTGAGTCTGGCTGGGCCCACCTTCATGCGGGAACGGCAGGCCGGCCCGTCCCGTCGGGGGCTCGAGTGACAATCGGGGGTTGGTTCACGCGGGTGCTCTCGTCCGTCGTGCGGATAAGAAACGGCAGAGCAGCGGTGACCCACATCACTTCGTGAGTTAGTCAGGTGGCTCCTTGGGTAGTTCGACCTTACTAATGCGAGGAGGTTGAAATGAAGAAGGCTGAGTTGTTGTTGGCTGGTCTGGTCACAGGGATATTCCTGACATTGATCCTTCTTATGATCGGCCCCGTCCGCAACTCGCGGGCGGACTTTGCGGGATCGCATCCGCTGCAGGACACCGGCAGCGACGAGGTGCCGCCTGGCGACCTGAGCGAGGGAATGGAGGCCGTCCTCCCTCCTCCCACTCCAGGTGAGACCTTGGTCTACTTTGTCACCACGGACAGTGATGCCACCGCCACCGTTCTGTATCTGCTCAATACCGATTCGGTCGCTCACACTGTCGCGCTGCGGGGCTACAGCTACAATGGTGTTCTCGGATACTCCCTCAACATCAATGTCGCAGCGAGTAGCCTTTTGCGCCTGTCAAGCGATTCCATCGCAGCCGCTCCCCCGCCTAGTTGGTCGACACCTGCCCCTGTGATCACGAACTTCACAGATTTCACCTATTTCGCCAGCCTTTCGCTGCCGAAGGGCGTGAAGGTGGAAGGCTACTACGTCTACAACGGCGGCACAGGCACCGTGGATCCGCGCGCGGACCAGGGAGCCTTGCCGATACGCTTCAGCACCGACCCGGCCACCGTGTTCCTGCCCTTGGCCATGAATGCTCCATAAGGAATGGGGGAACGCTTCTCCCCTGTTGGCGGTGGAGGGCGATCCTCCGCCCGGCCATGGGCTAACGACTGCTGGGCTCCTTGCCTTCGGCTCTAGATCCCCTGCCCCACGGGCCAGGTGGCGCCTTGGGGTATCGCTCCATGTCAGCCGCACATTCTCTCAACCAGTCGCGGGGCCCGCTGCGGACCCCGCGACCTACATCATGATCGGTTGACGCTTTCCCCTCCTCCCCGATACAATCCCCCCACTCTTCTATGCCACGCCCTTCCGTTCCCACGCGCGCTCCACGCCAGCGCGCCTTCCTGTTCGGTGTCGACCACAAGGACCGCCCCGGGCTGCTCAGCCTCGACGACAGCTTGGCCGAGCTGGCTCTGCTTGCGCACACCGCGGGCCTGGAGGTCGTCGGCCAGGATAGTCAGCGCATTGGGAGACCCGACCCGAATACGCTGATTGGCTCGGGCAAGGTGGTCGAGCTGCAGCGTTGGGTCGAAGAACTGCGCGCGGATGTGGTCGTATTCGATGAAGAGCTCTCCCCGCGCCACCTGCGCGAGCTGCAGGATGCTCTGGGCGAGGAGCTGAACCTCCTGGACCGCACCGCGCTCATCCTGGATATCTTCGCCCAGCACGCGCATACCCGCGAAGGCGCGCTGCAGGTGGAGTTGGCACAGTACGAGTACCGCCTGCCACGCCTGACCCGCGCCTGGACTCACCTCGCGCGCCAGTCCGGAGGCGCCTCTGGGCGCGGAGGCACCGGCGGCGTGGGTCTGCGCGGGCCTGGCGAGACGCAACTCGAAATCGACCGGCGCGAGATCAGCCGGCATATCACGCGTCTCAAGAATGAATTGGAGAAGGTGCGCGCCCACCGCGGCCGCTATCGCGCCCAGCGCCGACGTTCGGGCACGCCGGTCGTTGCCCTGGTGGGCTACACCAACGCCGGCAAGAGCACGCTGCTCAACGCGTTGACCCACGCCGGCGTTTATGTCGCCGATCTCCTCTTCGCCACACTCGACCCCACCACGCGCCGGGTTCGCCTGCCCGGCGGCCATCACGTGCTGCTCACCGACACTGTGGGGTTCATTCAGAAGCTGCCGACCTCTCTGGTCGCCGCGTTTCGCGCCACGCTGGAAGAGATTGCCGAGGCGGATCTGCTGCTGCACGTGGTGGATCTGACCCATCCCAACGCGCTCGAGCAGGCTCAGGCGGTCCACGATACGCTCAAGACGCTCGATATCCCTGAGGTCCCGGTCGTCACCGCGCTCAACAAGGCCGACGCGCTCGGCTTGACGCAAGCGGACTCGCCTCTCGCGGAGCATTTCGAATCGGCCGTCGTCATCTCAGCCTTGCGCGGGCACGGTCTCGAGCAGCTTCTGGCTGCCATCGAGCGGCGCCTGTTCGAGGCCATGCTGCCGCTTCGCGTCCGCCTTCCGCATGAGAACGGCAAGCTCATCAGCCTGTATCACGAACACGGCGTCGTCGAGAGCATCTCGCACCAATCCTCGGGCGTGACGATCAATGGCCGGCTGCCTGGCTACCTGCTCGGGGTATTCCGTCCCTATGAGGTCGCGCCGAAGCGTCCGGCACGACGGAGTGCCGCCTGAGTGGCCGCTCCGCGGAAAGGCACCCGCGTGCCCGTGCGCGAGGTAACACCCCGCGCGCGATGGGCCCGACCTGCAATTGCGGCCTCGCTGCTCCTGTTGACGTTGCTTGTGGTTGCAGGCTGCTCGTCCCCTTCGGGGATCGTCGTTGCGCCAGACCCGATCACCGAGGCTGCGTCCGACCCCGTCACCGAGGTAGCACCTTCACTGGTGCCGCTCCCGGCAAGTGCCACTCCGCTCCCGCCGACCCTCACGCCGACCCCGAGCATCACTCCGGTTGTTCCGTTGCCCAAGCCCTACCAGACGCCGGACAATTCCGGGCGCGTGGAGCTGGCCGCGGTCGGCGACATCATGCTTGGCCGGACTATCGGCGAGCGCATCCTCGCGCAGGGCGCATCGGTGCCGTTTGCCGGCGTGGCGGAGGTGCTCACGAGGGCGGATCTGGCGGTGGGCAATCTGGAGTGTGCGATGGGCTCCGGCGGAAGCGCGGTCCCCAAGTACTACACCTTTCTCGCGCCGCCCGAAGGCGCGCAGGCACTGAAACTCGGCGGCCTGGACGTCATCAATCTGGCGAACAACCACTCGCTCGACTACGGCCCAGAGACGCTGGCCGAAACGCTGGGTCTGCTCAAAGGCAATGGCATGGTTGCGGTCGGCGCCGGCCTGTCCGAGACGCAGGCCTACGGCCCAATCGTCGTCGATGTCAACGGGCTGCGCATCGCGTTCCTGGGCCGAGTCAACATCCCCGTGGAACTCACCACGTTCGATACCCGCTCCTGGGCGGCCGTAGGCGGGCACGCGGGCGTCGCCTGGGGCGAGGCGGCCGAGGTCAAGGCCGCCGTGCGCGCGGCGAAGGCGCAGGCGGATGTGGTGGTGCTGCTGCTCCATTCCGGATGGGAGATGTACGTCGCGCCCTCGAGCGATGAGCGCGTGCTTGCCCAGGCTGCGATCGACGGCGGCGCGTCACTGGTCCTCGGGGCGCACTCGCACCTGATCCAGGCCACCGATGCCACGAAGGCGGGCACGCTCATCGCCTATGGCCTGGGGAACTTCGTCTTTGACGAGTTCGATGGCGACGCCACAGAAAGCGCCATCTTGCATGTCGTCCTCACGCGTAATGGCGTCGAGTCGTTCTCATGGCAGCCGGTCGAACTCCGATCTGGATTGCCCGTTCTCGTCGCCTCGACGCCCTCGCCAACCCCTTGAAATCTTTCCGACAGCCTTCGAAATGGCAGGACGTTACGTGGCCGTACCCCTGCTCCCGATAACTTGATGCTCTGCCCGCGAGGGTCGAGGTCAACCAGTAGACGGGGGGCCTTCGGCCCCCCGTCTCCTTGAGTTTTCTTCCCCCTCTCCGCCCGACTCCCATCCTGCCCAAAAGGTCCTAGAGGCGGAGAGCTTGCCCTGCCAGGGGGGGTTGGGGAGGCAATGGGCCTCGCTGCAAGGTCTTCTAGCGCACCGAGGTCAGCTTCTCGTGCGCCCCCTTCCATGGCAATTCCTTGGGCAGCCGCTTGGGAAGCGTCACCCCCGCCAACCGCGGCGCAAGATCCGTCAACGCCGGGATTGCATCCGAGGCGTCTCCGCGCTCGATCGCCGCGCGCAGGCGCTGCGCCGAGCGCCCGGTCCATTCCCACTGCCTGCGGAATTGATCCGCCTTGAGCCAGTAGTCGCGCTTCTCCCACGCCGTGGTCGTCACCTCGACTCCCGCAGCGATCTCCTCCAGCGCGGCGGCGATGAAGGCCAGCTCGTCGGAGCGTGTATCCAGGCTGCGCTGCTTCATCACCTGCGCGCACGCCAATGCGATCCACTGCAGCAACCGCGTCCGGTTGCGTCCGGCATTCTCGGGGTTGATCACTCGCGACACGCATCGCCTCCCGGAGCAAAGTCGCGATATGTTATCATGCCTCGCACCTTATCTCTGGCCGCATTTCGCGGCCCGTTTGGTATTCACGTGACAGACGACGCGGTCAAAGTTGTTGCCAGCAACCGCAAGGCCGGGCACGATTATGAGATCCTCGATAGGTTCGAGGCGGGCCTCGCGTTGGTCGGCAGCGAGATCAAGTCTATCCGCGCCGGGCAGGTCAACTTGCGTGAGGGATACGTCTTCGTCGAGGGCCGGCAGGCCTGGCTCATGGACACCCACATCTCACCCTACGACCCGGCCAGCCGGATGAACCACGACCCGTTGCGCAAGCGGCGGCTGCTCTTGCACAAGAAGGAGATCATCCGCCTCCAGGAGGGTCAGCAGCAGAAGGGCCTGGCGATCGTCCCGCTGCGCATGTACTTGCGCAAAGGGCGGGCCAAGCTCGAGATCGCGCTGGCTCGCGGGCGCAAGCAGTACGACAAGCGCCAGGCCATCGCCAAGCGCGACGCCGAGCGCGAGATCCGGCGCGTGGCGAACCGCCGCGGCTGAACCCCTCCGCCGCAGGAGTGCCCATGCCCACACCCTCGTCGATTGCCGGCCTCAACGCGCTGCCCCCCTCGGAGCGCGACCGCCTCTACGCGCAGGTCATCGCACCCGGCATCTTCGAGCGCTTTGCCATCGATCCGCAGACGTACTGCAACGCGGCCGGCCAGCGCGTGCTCGAAGTGAAGGGCCCGCCCGGTTCGAGCGCGGTCGAGGTCAAGCTGCGCCACGCGCCAGACGCCCAAGACCCCATCCTGTATGCCCAGCTGACCGACACGATGAACGGCCAGCTCCTGATCATGCTCTACATCATCAACGACCCGCACTCGCAACGCTTCGACACCGACCGCATGCCCGACGGCACGCCGACCGAGTTCGGCGTGTTCCGGCGTAACTTGCCTGCGGAAGAGGCGGCCTTTCACGCCGGCCTCACTCCCGGCCAGGTACGGCGCGGCCTGCGCGTGCTCGGTCCGGCCATCGAGTGCTTCGAACACTTCGCCTCGAGTTTGGGCCTGAGCATGTTCTTCGCCGAGCCGCTCTCATATCACAACGCGGTGGTCTTCGAGCAATACGGCTTCACCTATCAACAGGGGCGGCGCTGGATGGAGAGCATCGATACGCGCTTCCGCAAAGATGGCGACCTGCTGCGCCGCCTGGATGGCTCGACCGTCTTCCGCCAGCCGGGGGCCGCCCTCTCTATCCGCGGTCGCAGTTGGGCGATTCACGACGGCGTGCTCAACGAACCGTTCACCGGCGTGCACATGCACAAGATGGTCGGCAAACACGCCGGCATCTCGACCTTCACCGACGGCGTGTGGTGAGGTATAATGCGCGTCACGGGGATGAATGGCTTCGACGGTTGAGGCTGACCCCGGATGGCAGGCCGAGAGGCGCCGACCTCGTTAACTCAGCGCACAACTCAAGTGCCAACCGCACTTACGCGGCTCTTCCTCTCGCGGCCTAACCCGTGAGATAGGGCCTGGCTCCCTAACCGGAGCCACGTTTGCCCCGTTCGTCTTCGCCCGGATGGGAGCAGACGCCACAATGGCGAAGTGCCGCGGGTCACGCCGCTACACCCGCGAAAGAGAGGCTTTCGGGCCTCAGCGGCTGGCCGCGAGGGCCACCCCGTCGTTCGGATGCCTCGCGGCGAGAAACAAAGGACGACTACGCCTGTAGAGGTCCTCGGTCGAGTCAACTCGGACGCGGGTTCAATTCCCGCCATCTCCACCTGCAGGGGCGCGCTCGCGCCCCTGTTCGATTCTCGGGAGGAAGCGAGCCGCTGACGACGTTCGCGCCCAACCCTCACCGCGACATGCATTCCGGTTGACCCGGCGCAGGTGGGATGCCCCTGCGCGTGCGGAACCGAGAGCGCCGCCCTCGCTCCGAAGTGCACCTCATCTCAAGCTACCCTGTTCGGGCACGCCATGGCGTGCCACAACGAGCGTGAGGGGTGTTTGGCGTGTCACACGGAGTTGGCCATTGCCATGGAGCGCAGGGAGTTCGAGGTCTTCAAGGAGACGGGGGCCATAGGCCCCCGTCTCCTTGAGTTTCATTCCCCCTCCCCCGGCCCGAGGCAATTGCGGTTGTCCGTTCTGCTCGCCGGCCGAGGGGTTGGGGGCCTGCCCTCGGTACGAGGGTAGGGGTCGAGAAGCTGCCTTCAGTCAAGGGAGTTGTGGAGCCAGGCTACGGATCACTCGACCCGCATCACCAGCCCTTTGAGGTATGCCCCTTCGGGGAAGCTCAACCGGATCGGATGGTCCTCCGGCTGCGCCAGATGGTCGATGATCACCGCCTGGCGGCCGGCATCCTCCGCCGCGCCGAACACGACCTTCTGGAAGAGGTCCGCCGAGACCAGCCCTGAACACGAGAAGCTGACCACGCACCCGCCTGGGCGGACGAGGCGAAACGCCAGCCAATTGATGTCCTTGTACGCGCGCGTCGCGCGCATCACGTCCGCGGTCGATTGTGCGAACTTGGGCGGGTCGAGGATGACCATGTCGAATGATGCGCCTAGGTCGCGCATCCGCCGCAGAAAGTGAAAGACGTCCTCCTCGACGAAGCTCGCCTCATCTCCCGAGAGGCCATTCAACGCGTAGTTGCGTCTGGCGAGCCGCAATGCCTCCGCAGACGAGTCAACGTTGACCACTTCGCCGGCACCGCCCGCTAGCGCGGCCACTCCGAACGATCCGCTGTAGGCGAACGCATTCAACACTCGCCCGCCTCGCGCCCATCGCCCGGCCAAATCCCTCACCAGGCGGCGGTTGTCGCGTTGGTCGAGGTAGAAGCCGGTCTTGTGCCCACCGCGGACATCGACCGCGAAGCGCCATTCGCCCTCGCGGATGATAATCTCCTGCGGCGGCTCCTCGCCCGCTCGCACTCCGACTCGCGCCGCCAGTCCTTCCTTTTCCCGGACATCGGCGTCCGAGCGCTCGTACACCCCACGCACGCCGGGCAGCCGCATGGCCTGCTCGACCACCGCATTCAGCCAGCGTTCGGCGCCGGCGGAGAGCGATTGCACGACGACCCACTCCGCGTAGCGGTCGACAATCAAGCCAGGCAGCCCGTCGTTCTCGGCATTCACCAGCCGCATGGCGTCAGTCGATTGCGCGAGCCCCGATCGGGCATCCACAGCGCGCGCAAATCGCCGCTCAAAGAATTCGCTGTCGATTTGTTCTTCGGGGGACCACGTCCACAATCGCACGCGGATTTGCGAGGCGGGGCTGAACGCGCCGCGTGCCAGCCAGGCGCCGTCGTGCGCCACCACGTCGACCGTCGCCCCCGGCTCAGGCTCGCCGCGCATCTCGCGTACCGCACCCGAGAACACCCACGGGTGGTGCTGGCGGACGGACTTCTCCCGCCCGGGCTTGAGGACGACTACTGCGTTTGCCATGGAGTTGGGGAGAGAAAGCAGGTCGGTTCGGCGAATCGCGTGTTCGTCTAGCGCAACACTCCCAGTTCGCGTCCGGCCTGGATTATCACGTCCATCGCCTTCTTAATATCGGCCTTCTCGTGCGCCGCCGTGACCGTTGCCCGCAAGCGCGCCAGCCCCTCCGGCACCGCCGGGGATACCACGGGCAGGACGAAGATGTCCTTGAGTTGGCAAGCACGCGTCATCTCGAAGGCACGTTCGTCGGTCCCGCACAGCACGGGAACGATGGCCGTCTCGCTGGCCAGCGTGTCGAAGCCTGCCCCGCGCAGGCCGCCCAGGAAGAGCTCGGTGTTCTCTCGCAGGCGTGCGACGCGTTCCGGCTCGTCGAGAATGACGCGGAACGACTCCAGCGCTGCCGCGGCCTGGGCCGGCGGAAGCGCCGCCGAGAAGATGTACGCGCGGGAGGCGTGTCGCAGGTAGCCGATCAGGTCCTTCGATCCCGCGACGTAGCCGCCGACCGAGGGAATGGTCTTCGAAAGCGTACCCATCTTGATGTCGACCACGTCGCCCAACCCGAAGTGCTCCTCGATCCCCCGCCCTTGCGCGCCCAGCACGCCCAGCGAGTGCGCCTCATCCACCATCAGCCAGGCCTTGTGCTTGCGGCACAGTTCGACCACGGCCGGCAGGTTGATGATGTCGCCGTCCATGCTGAAGACCGCATCCACGATCACCAGTTTGCCGACCGCGCGGTCGGCACGCTCCAAGAGCCGCTCGAGGTCCTCCATGTCGTTGTGGCGGAAACGCCAGAACTCGGCGCCCGACAGCAAACAGCCGTCGACGATCGAGGCGTGATTGAGCTTGTCGCAGATCACGACGTCGTGCCGGCCGACAAGGGTCGAAACCACCGATAGGTTCGTGGCATAGCCCGAGGAGTAGGTGATGGCCGCTTGCGCGTGCTTGAAATCCGCAATCGTCTCTTCCAGCTCGCCATGCAAGGTCAGCGTGCCGGCCAGCATGCGCACGCCATGCGTGCCGGTGCCGTACTTCTCGATAGCCGCCCGCGCGGCGGCTCCGATGCGCGGGTGGCCCAACAGGCCGAGATAGCCGTAGGAGGCGTACATCCCCATCTCGCGGCCGTCGACCAGGACCCGCGCCCCGCCCCTCAACTCCGTCACGGGACGGTTGTAGAAGTACAGGTTGGCCGCACGCAGCCCGGCAACGCGTTCGCCCAGAACCTGAATGCGCTTGGAAATCGAGTTATCGAATTGGTTGGGCATCGACTTTCACCTTCGTAAGAATATGTGCTGCGCGAGCGGGATGGATGCAGGCGCCCGGAGGCGATCTCTATTTCCGCCCTCGGCGGGCCAACTTCAGCAAGCCGTCCTCGTCCAATGTCGGAATGCCGAGCGATCGGGCTTTGTCGAGCTTTGAACCGGGTGTTTCGCCCACGACGACATAGCTGGTGTTCTTGGATACCGACTCGCTCGCCTTGCCGCCGTTCTCGACGATGAGCGCCTTGGCCGCTTCGCGCGAGAGCGTGGGCAACGTGCCGGTCACGACGAAGGTCAGCCCCGCGAGTGTGCCTCCTGCGGCACGCGCCTCGGCCGTGGGCCAGACCTCGGCGGTACGCAACTTCTCGAGCACGCGCCGGTTCGGCTTACGCTTGAACCAATCCACGACGGCCTCTGCGATGTTCGGCCCGATGCCACCCACCTGCTGCAACGCATCCGGCGTCGCAGACTGGAGTCGGTCGAGGT
>CAVQIA010000010.1:0-22738 GCA_963712475.1 uncultured Chloroflexia bacterium | reverse complement strand
TTGGGCAGGTATAGGTCACATCGCGCGGGCCGTAGTCGGTTGCGCACAGCGAACAACGATAGCCGAGG
This sequence comes from uncultured Chloroflexia bacterium, assembly GCA_963712475.1. GTDB lineage: Bacteria > Chloroflexota > Anaerolineae > Anaerolineales > RBG-16-64-43 > RBG-16-64-43. The sequence continues at coordinate 22,670 of CAVQIA010000010.1, read as the reverse complement.
AAGGTGCCCATCGTCAGTCTCTTGCACGAGTTAAGGAATGAGGGAGCGGCAGCCCCGAGAGTTCCATTGTGCCCTAATGCTTTTCGTGAGCCGCGGCGAACGCACGCAGAGCGGCTTCAAACGCAATCCGAGGTGCGCGCGCTTCGCCGATGCCAATCTTACCCCCCTCTTTGTGCACGGTCGCCGTATCGAGAATAGGCATGACTCCGGTCTTGAGCACCTTGCGAATGTCGATGCCCAGAGGCAGTCCGCGAAAATCCAAACTGGGGATGGTCCACGCCTCGTGGGTCCCGGCGCAGAAGGCGTAGGCTTCTTCCGTCTTGCGCAGCGCCTCGGCATACGTCCCGCCAAGTGCAGCCTCTTGTGCGGGGGCTGCCGCATGAATCAGACCTCCGAGCCCCACAGTCTCAACGATTGCACTATCGCCGATGTCGGGCGTCGCGTCGTCGTCGTTCCACTGGGGTGAAAAGAACACCGTCTTGATGGGCTGCGCGGGACCGGTGAACCACGTGTCGCCCAGCGCGCTGACCTTGATCCCGAAGTCGACCCCATTGCGAGCCATCGTGGTCACGACGGTCGAATAGGGAACCTTCTTGGCCGGGTCGACGAGGCTGCGCGCGGCAGCCATGATCACATGCAGGGCGAAGATATCGGCGGAGAGCAAGAAATCGAACACCCGCCCCAAGACCGGCTTGGGAAAGTCGGAGCGCACCAGATGCGGAGCCAGCTCACGCGTGAGCAGGGAGGTCGCAGCAGCACACCGGCCGTGGTCTTCATCACCCATCTGCACGGCGCGCGCGATGATCTGACGCATGTTGATGCCACCCGCCGCCTTAAGACCCGCGTCCAGAACTGGGCCCAACTCCTCCTGCATCCAGCGTACGTGACCGATGCTGCTCTCATCGTAGGTTCCCCAGCCAAAGCCGCTGGGGGCAGCGCCTTCATGCGGGACGCAGTAGGCAAGGTTCTTGAAGGCCTCGTTGCGAACGATGTGAACCGGCATTGAGGCGCTGGTGATGCCCGTCATGCCACCTACGGCACCATACTGGTGACACGGTGCGAGGGTCAGCCTGCCCGAGGCGGCAAGCGCCTGGGCAGCCCCGACATCCGCAGCCAAACCCTCGTAGAGAATGGCGCCGACGATGCCGTTGCGCATCGGCTGGCACATGCGTCCCCATTCAATCGGGGGCCCCGCGTGTAAGATCGTCTCGCGCGTCATCCCCGGAATGACTTGCAGCGCCGGCCGGCAACCGATCCATACCGGTTCCCCTGCGTTGAGCGTTTCGACGACCTTTCGATTGGCACGCTCGATGTCATCGCGTATATTGGCCACGGCAACTCCTAGAGCAATACCTCGAGCAAGTGGGCTACATCTTCTGGCAGCTCCGGCGCGGGTGACCAGCGCACCACAACGACCTCAACGCCCTGATTCTGCAGCGACTCCTCGAAGACCGAGACACCGATGTTGATGACAACCTTCGGCTCGCCCAAGAACTGTGAGCGGGCGGAGACTTGCGGGGTGTCAGGCACGTCCCTCCTCAATCCGCGAGAGCATTCTGGCCGCGAGGCGCGCCGCATCGGCATTGCTTTCAGCCACCGTGACTCCACTCGCCTGCAACGCGGATTTCTGCGCGTCGAACCCTTGCGGGTCGCGAGAGGTGCCGCAAAGCGATGCAATGACGAGCGGCCCCGCTCCAGATGTCCGGCGTGCCTGCCCGATGGCTGCGCACACCGCGCCGGCCGGGTCTGGATGGCAGCCCCACCCCAGGACGACATCCATCAACACGACCGCCACCGAGTCATCGGCAAAGGCGTTGGAGATCTCCAGGGCTCGCAAACGAGGGTCGATGAAGGGATGGGCGCGCGCTTGGGTGTACTCCTCGGCCCCCAGGTCAAGCAGCATGTGTCCGGCCGTCGGGGCATCCAGAGGCTGGTACAGGTTGGTCGCCGCGAGGGTTCCATGCTGTCGGAGAATGTGGGCGGCCTCCGCACACAGGCTTCCGCCGGCAAAAAGCCCTCGCACCGTCCACCGACTCTTCGCGAGGCCGCGCACCCCGCTCTCGATCTGCTCGGCCTGGAGAGGCGAGTCTCGCCCGAGCCGCCATTCGAGGCCCGCCTGCGCCACGGCCATTGACGCAGCGCGCTCGAAGGTGTCCGCAAGCGAGACGCTGCTCCCTTCGATAACTCCGTCTTCCGCCGAAAGGAAATCTGCAATCACGGGGCGTCCCGAGGCGACGGCCGCCCTGAGCACACGCTTCCGGGCAACGGCCGAGGCAGACTTAGCGAGGATGACAATGACTTGTGTTCGCGGATCCTCGGCGAGGATCTGAACCGCGTGCTCCGCCATCAACCCGTTGACCGGATCTCGCAGGTCGCGACCACCCACCCCGATGGCCTGAGTGATGCCGCCGCCTGAACGGTCGATGAGGCTGACCACCTCTTGCAGGCCGCTTCCCGATGCGCTGACCAACCCGATGCTGCCCTGCCGAACCGCATTCGCAAAGCCCAGGCCACATCCGTCAAGAATTGCAGTGCCGCAATCCGGCCCCATCATCAACAATCCGCGACTGAGGGCGAACTCCTTGAGCCTCAACTCGTCTTCCAGTGAAACGTGGTGACTGAAGAGGAAGACGTGGCGACCGCTTTCCAGCGCGAGCTTCGCTTGGGCAGTTGCATGCTTACCGGGAATCGATATCGAAACCAGGTGCGCATCCGGCCGGGCCGCGAGAGCCTCAGCGAGCGCGTTGAATGCACCGACCGGCGTCGCATTTCCCGGGGGAGACTTCAAACGCGTATCAAGCCGTGAAAGGAATTCCGACTCTGCGAGGCCGGGGTCAAGGTCGGCAGCGATAATCAGGTCACCCGCCGACGCAGTTTGTGCCGCTTCGGTGAGCAGCCCGACTTGTGCGAGAATCCGCCGATTGCTCTCGGTGCCCATGAGGATAACGGCCTGCCGGACACCGGGCCATCCCGATATCTCGTTCGAAAGGTACATGAGCACCAGCGAATCGAAGTACTCGTTGCGCAGGACGCGGGCGAGAATCGTCATTGGCGGGCCGACGCTCCGTTCGCGCTGCGCGCCACGCGAACCCGTTCTGCGCAGGCCTCGGCGCGCTGCTGCGCCTCCGAGACCAGACGGGCCTCATCGAGGAATGTGACCCGCCCTTCATCGAGGAGACTCTCGCCCCCGACCATGACGTGAGTGACATCGGCCCCTGAGGCCGAGTAAACCACCGCCGCCACCGGGTCGTGCAGTGGTGTGTTGTGCGGTCGGCGCATGTCCACAAGGATCAGGTCTGCTTGCTTGCCCGGTTCAATCGACCCGATTCTGTCTTCCATGTGAAGCGCTCGGGCGCCGTTGATCGTGGCCATCTCGAGGACCTCGGGCGCCGGCAGGGCCAACGGGTCGAGTGTGCCCACCTTCTGCAGCAGCCCAGCAAATTTCATGGCCTCAAACATGTCGTTGCTGTTGTTCGGATTGTCCGTCCCCAGGGCGACGTTAACGCCCGCCGACTTCAACTTGGTGATCGGGGCAATCCCGGAGGCCAAAAGCATATTGGCGGCGGGGTTGTGCATCACAGAGGCCCGCGCCCGTGCCAGCAGATCGATCTCGTGGTCGGAGATCCACACCGAGTGGACCGACTGGAATCGATTCCCGAGCGCGCCCATCTCGTCGAAGGCCTCGATATAACCCTTGCCGAATCGCTTCACGATCGCTTCGTATTCCTTCTTCGACTCCGCAACGTGGCTGTGCATCCCCACCCCGGTGTCCGCCATGATGCGCAGCGCCCGCTGGATGGACTCATCACTGCAGTAGAGTAGGTTGATGGGACTCACCGTGACGCTCAAGCGGCCCCTGCCGTGCCAGGCGCTGATCATGCGGCGGCACTCCGCTTCGATCTTGTCGGGAACATCGATGAAGTCTGGCGGCGAGACGAAGCGAATGTCCGAGAAGCCGCAGGCAAAGGTCACGCGCAGCCCGCTCTTGGTAGCGGCGCGTGCGGCCGCATCGTAGTGGGGATAGTGATAGGTCGGATAGTTTTGGTTGTCGACCAAGGACGTCGTACCGCTGCGCAAACACTCCACGTAACCCAGCAACGAGGCGGTGTTGGCGTCATCTTCATCGAGCATCTTGAGCCAGGGCCAGACGGTTTCCTGAAGCCAATCCAGCAGCATGCGGTCCATCCCCAGCCCGCGCATGATGTAGTACGCCGTGTGCGTGTGCGCGTTCACCAGACCCGGCATGACGACCTGACCATGGGCGTCGATCACCCTGTCGGCCGCGATTTCACTCAGCTCGCGTGCGAACCCCACTCGCACAATGCGGCCGTCATCGACAAGAATCCCTCCGTCAGGGATGATCTTGCGTTGAGGGTCAACGGTTAATACGGTCCCATGCAGGATGAGCGTTCTAGTCATAGCGGACTCGTAGGTCGATGTTCGTGTAACCGATCATGACCTGGCCCAACCTTCCCGAGATTGCCATAGAGCCAGGCCGCCGGCGCGAAAGCGCCCGTGCGCCCGCGGCAAGCCCGCCCCAAGCGTCTTGGCCGAGTGCGATCAGACTCCTCGTTCGCCGCGAACGTACGGCGTGCCGAGCGCGGCCGGAGCACCCATGCGTTTGCGGATGGCCTCGCGCGAGCCGAGGATGAGTATGAAGATCGTTGCCAAGTACGGCAACATGTCCATGATTCGGCCGAGGGACGGATTGTTGGCGGTGGAGATGAGCGGCAAGGCGGGGTTCTGAAGATCCAGGGGCAGACGCCGCAGCAATCCAAAGAAGTATGAGACCAGCAAGGCGCGCATCGGGTCCCACGCCGCAAAGATCACCAGCCCGACCGCAATCCACCCCAGGCCCGACGTCTTGCCATCCACCCAGCCCGGATCGGTGATCAGGCTCATCGTCGCTCCGGCGAAGCCGGAGAGCAACCCGCCGACAGCCACGTACAGATATCGTGTTCGGTACACGCTGATACCTAGCGAGTTGGCTGCGGAAGGGTACTCCCCGACCGAGCGCAAATTCAGACCCGGCCGCGTGCGGTTGACGAAGAACCACACCAACGGCGCGAAGACCAAGCCGAGCAGCACCAGGATCACTTGCTGCCCGCTGATGCGCTGAAGCACAGGGACCACCATTGTGGCAGGTGCGGGGACCCTCAAACCGACATACGGCGCCCCAAGGATGCTGGAGAGTCCCGTCCCCAGGAAAGTGACCGCCAGGCCGCTGACCACCTGGTCGGCCCTGAGTGAGATCGTGATGTAACCGTGCACCAGGGCCAGCAATCCGCCGAAAAGCGTTCCGGCCAGCAAGCCAAAGATCAGGTTGCCGCTGTGCGACCACACGGCGAACCCGCCCATCGCGCCGACGAGCATCATGCCTTCCAATCCGAGGTTCATGACACCCGATCGTTCGGAGAGGATTTCCCCGATCGTAGCGAACAGGAGTGGAGAGCCGCTGACGAGAGCGCCAAAGGCGATCGTCAAACCCAACACGAGCAGTTCACTACCCGACATTCGTCGCCTCCGAAGTCCTCGCCGGCGCGTCGACCCGTTTCTCGATGCGCATTCGATAGCGGAAGAGAAGTTCGGTCCCGACGACAACGAACAGAATCACACCCTGGAGCATGGAGGCGATGCCCTGGGGCATGATCATCTTGGTGCCTACCAGCAAACCGCCGAAGAGCAGTGACACAAGAATGGCGGCCAACGGGTTGAGGCGCGCCAGCCAGGCAACAATGACTCCCGTGAATCCAAATCCCCTCGTGAAGCGGCCGTTCAACTCGCGTAGAGCTGCCACCTCGTTCATCCCGGCCAGCCCGGCGAGCGCCCCAGAGAGCATCATGACGAGCAGGATATTCCGGCTGAGGCTGATGCCCGCGTAGCGCGCCGCCTTCGGGTTGTCCCCGATAACGCGGATCTCATATCCCCAGCGACTGCGAAAGAGGATCCATGCCAGCAGAATGGCCGCGCCGATGCCCACCAGGATCCCGGGATGAACCGTGAGGCCGCTCAGCACGGGAATGCGGTTAGCGTATTCGGTTAATCGCGGCCACGTCGCCGGCACTGGGAACCGCCCTGTCGATTCAAAATCGCCGATGCTCCACGGGCCGACGACCACGAAGTACTCCAACCATTTATAGCCGACGTAGTTCAGCATCAAGGTCGTGATGATTTCATTGATGTTCAGCTTGGCCTTCAGCAGGCCGGGAATCGCACCATAGGCCATCCCGGCCAATAGCCCTGCGATTGCCATCGCGGGTAGCATCACCCAGCGGTCCGTCGTCTTGGGCAAGATGAACACAGCGACGGCTGTCGCCGCCCAAGCGCCCAGAAACATCTGGCCGTCGGCGCCGATGTTCCACAGCTTCATGCGGAAGGCGACGATGCACGCCAGGCCAGTCAGCAAGATGGGCGAGGCCTTCACCAGCGTGTCCGACAGAGGTCCGAAACACAAGAGCCCCTTTGGGCAATCGCCTCCACTGAACAACGCAACCAATCCCGCCCGCCAGTCTGCCGGAGTCCCGAAACCTTCCTTGAAAATCTCGCGATAGGTGCCAATGGCATCCTGAGCGCCCGCGGCACGAAGCAAGACGCCTCCCATGAGCAGCGCGAGTGCCACGCCGGTGATCGATGAGACGATCCCCAGCCACGCCGGGTTGTCGGCGCGGGACTCGAACCGAAGGCGATAGGGAATTCGCAAGGCGGTCATGCCTCCACCCTGGTGCCGGCCATCATCAAACCAACCGAATTGATGTCGGCGCCCCGGGTGGGCATCTCCCCGACAATTCGCCCTTCGTAAATGACGGCCAGCCGGTCGCTGAGGGAGAGCAGTTCGTCCAGGTCTTCGGAGATGAGCAGGATGGCAACCCCCGCGTCCCGTTGAGCGATGAGCAGGTTGTGAACGGCTTCCGTCGCCCCAACATCCAGACCTCGCGTTGGATGCACCGCGATCATGAGCTCGGGCCGACCAGACGTTTCTCGGGCCAGAATCACCTTTTGCAAGTTGCCGCCCGACAGCATGCGCGTCGGAGTCTCGATTGTGGGAGTCGCGATATGGTAGTCGTCGACGAGCTTCCCGGCCATGTGCCGCACAGCCGCTCGATTGATGGCCCACCCCGCCGCGATCGGGGGTCTCTTGAACGCGCGCAAGATGAGATTGTCGGCCACGCTCAGGCCGGGCATCGTGCCGACTGAACCGCGGTCTTCTGGTATGTGGGCCAAGCGCTGACCGACCTCGAACCAGCGGGTCGAGCGGCCCAGCGGAATGCCGGAAAACATGACCGTCCCGCTGGTTGAAGGATGCAACCCGGTGAGCACGGCGGCCAACTCTCGCTGCCCGTTTCCCGCGACTCCAGCCAGACCGAGGATCTCGCGAGCGTGCACGCGCACCGAGACGTCGCGCAGCGCCGGCAACCCGCGGTCATTCAGCGCGCACAGCGCTTGGGTTTCGAGAATGACGCGGCCGGGTTCGACGGGTTTCTTGTCGATGTGAAAAAGGACCTCGCGCCCGACCATCAACTTGGCCAAGCTGGATTTGGTGGCCTCCTTTGCCGGCAGGGCACTGGCCGTAACCCGCCCGCGCCGTAGAACGGTCACCCGATCCGCGATGGCGGTCACTTCATCCAGCTTATGCGAAATGAAGACGATCGTGTGTCCGCGACCAGTCATCTCGCGCAATGTATTGAAAAGCGAGCCAACCTCCTGCGGGGTTAGGACAGAGGTGGGCTCGTCCATGATGAGCACCCGTGCCCCGCGGAAGAGCATCTTGAGGATTTCCACACGCTGTTGTTCGCCGACAGAGAGCTGCCAGATCTTCGCCCGCGGGTTGACCTTCAACCGGTATTGTTCCCCAAGCGCCGCCACCTGCTCTTCCACCGTCCGCAGGTTGAGAAGGAAGCGTGGGCGTTCCAACCCGAGCACAACATTCTCGGCCACCGAATGCGGTGGGACGAGCATGAAGTGTTGATGGACCATCCCGATCCCGTGGGCGATCGCATCCTGAGGCGACCTGAAGGTTACACGCTCGCCGCGGACGCGGATCACGCCTGCCTCCGGCCGATAGAGTCCGGCGAGTACGTTCATCAGCGTGCTCTTGCCCGCCCCATTCTCGCCCAGCAGCGCGTGCACTTCTCCAACGCGACAGGAGAAATCCACGCGGTCGTTGGCCAATACGCCTGGGAAACGCTTGACAATTCCCTGCATTTCGAATGCGATTGGAGTGGCGCTCAAGAGTGCCTCGCTTGTGAATGGCCGATAGACAGGCGCAGGGGCTTGCGCCCCTGCGCCGTGGATCTTGAAGCGACGGGCCTATTGCGACGGCATCGCGGGAATCGTCCCGAGAATGCCATCGGCGAGCCAGTTCATGCAAACTGTGCAGGCCGTCCGATCGGTGAGAGTGAAAGCCGCGATGGTTCCCGCGTCAATCCCTTCCAGGTCTTCCTGGGTCAGCGAAACGCCGGCCGGGAGCAACTCTTTGCCGGTGTTGTCCTTGAGCGGGCCCTTGAAGATGTCGAAGCGGGTGAAGGTGCCCGCCTGCATCTCGGCCAGCTTGGCGCGGACGAGCGGGATCACATCCGCTGGAACACCGGGTTGAGGGGTCTCCCCTTCCATGAAACCGTAGAACCCGACGATGCCGGTGGCTGCATCCTGGTAGTCGTTGCCAGGTGTCCACGTTCCGGCGCGGATCTCCTTGACGATCTTGAGGTAGACCGGACCCCAGTTCCAGTACGGCGTGCCCAGGCATTTCTCCGGCGCAGGGGTGCAGGAGTGCACGTAGTCGTAGGTGAAGGCCCACTTGCCTGCGTTCGCGGCAGCGACCAAGGGCCCCGGGGTGTCGGAGCCGATCAGGACGATGTCGACGCCGGCGTCAAGCAGGGATTGTGCGGCCTGCTTTTCCTTGTCTGGGTCGTACCAGGTATTGATCCAGCGCACTTCCATTGTGCATTCGGGGCATGTCACCTTGGCGCCGATCATGAAGGCGTTGCCCAAGCGGATGACCTCCGGCAAAGGCCAGGGAGCCACATAACCGACCTTCGTGTTGCCGTCGGCCTTGGCGCGGGCGCCAGCTACCATGCCGGCCAGGTACTTCATGTCTTCCATGGCCCCGAACAGGTTCCCGTAGTTCGTGCCATTGCTGCGGTAACCCGAGATGTGCAGGAAGTTGACCTTCGGGAATTCCGTCGCCAGGGCTTCCATCGTCGGACCGTACTCGAAGGTGGAACCGATGATCAGGTCGAAGCCCTTGCGCGCGAGCGAGCGCATTACCGCTTCAGCATCTGGGCCTGGGGGGACGGCCTCGAGGTACTTCACGGCAATGGTCGAGTCCTGGGACGCCAACCACAAGGCGCCCTCGGTATGGGCTTGCGACCACCCGCCATCATTGGCGTAGCCGATGTCGACCATCGCGACGTTGAATTTCCCCGTCTCGATGTCGGGGATCGTGAATGAAGACCCGGCAGCGGGCGCTTCGGTCTCCGCGGCCACGGGGCCCTCGGTAGGGGCAACAGCAGGAGTGCCGCACGCCGATGCCACTATCGACAGCGCTGCGAGCACGCCAAGCAACGTCCACAGACGTCGTACGCTCATGATCCTCCTCCTTAATGTTGGAAAACTCACATCCTTGTCGGTTCCGTGCGTGTGCCGTCAAGCATCAGCCGCGGCGGCTCACCTCCTCTCTGGGGTCGTCGTTTAGGGTTCGATCCACGTTCCAGTTGAACCAGCCAGGGCTTTGCCGATGTTCACGGGGTTGGTGATGAGCGCTTGCTTGCCTCCGCGTTCGAGGAAAGCGATGATGGCTTCGATCTTCGGCCCCATGCTCCCCTTGGCGAAGTGCCCTTCCGCCTGGTAGCGCCGGGCTTGTGCGAGATTGATTCGATCGAGCCACTGCTGGTTCGGCTTATTATAGTGCAGGGCCACTTTTTCGACCGCGGTCGAGATCAGGAACAAGTCCGCCCCGATCATCGATGCAAGCAGCGACGAGCCAAAATCCTTGTCAATCACCGCCTCGACGCCGACGAGATTGCCGTGCTCGTCCTCGACCACAGGGATCCCGCCCCCTCCCACTCCGACGACGACGAACCCGGCCTGGATGAGCGACCGGATGGCATCCGCTTCGATAATGCGCTTGGGAAGCGGTGAGGCCACCACCCTTCGCCAGCCGCGGCCGGCGTCCTCGACCACCGACCACTTCTCCTTCGCCGCGCGGTCCTTGGCCATCGACTCTTCCATGAACGAGCCGATCGGCTTGGAGGGCTTGGAGAAAGCCGGGTCGCTGCGATCCACGAGCGTTTGCGTCACCACCGTCGCCGCCTGCTTGCGCATGCCGCGGCGCAGGAACTCGTTGTGCAGCGCCTGCTGGAACATGTAGCCGATCGCGCCCTGCGTGTCGGCGCCGCAGTAGTCGAGCGGCACCTCGTGCAACTCCTTGCGCGAGAGCTCCGAGCGGCGCAGGATGAACCCGACCTGCGGGCCATTGCCGTGCGTCACGACAACCTCCCAGCCGCCGGCAATCATGTCGACGATGTGACGCATCGACTCCTCGGCCGCTTGGTATTGATCGGGTATAGTCTTGTGTAACTCGTCGCGGATCAGGGAGTTGCCCCCGACCGCAACAACGGCCACCTTCTTCTCTGCCATGCTCCGTCTCCTCGGGTTAGCGCATGGTGAGGGCCATCACGGCCTTCTGCGCATGCATGCGATTTTCCGCCTCGTCGTAAACCACAGAGTGCGGACCGTCCATGACACCATCGGTGACCTCGATATTGCGGTCGGCCGGCAATGGGTGCATGTAGATGGCATCCGGCTTGGCCAGGGCCATCTTCTTCTCATCGGTGATCCAGCTCGAGTACTTCTTGATGATGCGGGCGCCTTCCTCTGGATCCGGCGTGTGCACCATGGCCCCCCACGACTTGGCGTAGACGATGTCCGCATCCTTGAAAGCGGCGCTCATGTCGTCCACGACCTCGAACCCCGTGCCGAAGCGACGCGCCTGTTCGCGCGCCTGTTCCATCACCGCCGGCATCAGCTTGAACTCCGGCGGGTGCGCCAACACCACGTCCATCCCGAAGCGCGGCATTTGCAGCACGAGCGATTGTGGCACCGACATGGGTTTCTGGTATGAGGCGGCGTAGGCCCACGAGACGACCATCTTCTTGCGCCGCAAGTCGCGGCCCTTCTTCTCGATGATCGTCATCAGGTCCGCCAGAATCTGGAACGGGTGGTAGACCTCGCACTGCATGTTCAGAACCGGCACGCGTGAGTTGCTCGCCACAGCATTGAGGTAAGCGTTGCCAATGCCCCAGTCGACGTGGCGGATGGCGATGCCGTCGAAGTAGCGTCCGAAGATCTCGCCAATCTCCTTGGGCGTGTCGCCGTGGGCGATCTGCGTCGTCTTGCTCTCGATGAACGCCGCATGCCCGCCGAGCTGGGCCATGCCCGCCTCGAACGATCCGCGGGTTCGCGTGCTGGAGAAGAAGAACAGCATCGCCAGCACTTTGTCGCGCAGGTAAGCATGCGCCTCGCCCAGCGCCCGCTTGCGCTTGAGATCGAAGGCCACATCCAGGACGGTTTCGACTTCCTCCTTGCTGAAGTCGAGGTCCCCGATCAGGTCGCGTCCGCGAAGTTCAGTCTGCATCGTCGTCTCTCCCGAGTCACTCGACGGCGCCCAGCACCAGCGCCAGCAGGGCCATGCGCATGACGACGCCATTGAAGGCCTCCTGCCAGTAACGCGACCAGCGGGTGATATCCACATCGGGAGGGATTTCATCCATGCGCGGCAGCGAATGCAGGAGAATCGCGTCGCTCTTCGCCTTCCCGGCCAAGAGTTCGCGAGTGATCTTGAAGTTCGGCGGCGTCATGCCGACCTCGCCCTTGCGCTCATCGCGCGACTTCGTGTAATCGGGTTGGACCACCGGCTCGACGAGAATGACATCCGCCTGGCCGATGACCTTCTCGACGTGGTCCGACTTCGGCGAAGTTCAGGCTGAACTGCTTGAGCTCAGCCTTGAACTCCGGCGTCAACCCCATCTCAGGCGGGCTGACGAAGGTGATTGGGCAGTCGAACTGCGTCAGGGCGTAGGCCAGGGAGTGCATGGTGCGCATGCGCATATCGCCCACCGCGACCCATCTCAACCCGTCAATGCGCCCTTTCTCGTTGAGCACGGTGTACAGGTCGGTGAGGATTTGGGTGGGGTGCTCGCCCCAGCCATCGCCGCCGTTGATGATCGGGATCGAAGCCCACTTGGCGGCCTCATGCGGTGCGCCCTGCTGGAAGTGGCGCATAACGATCACGTCGCCGTAGAACTCCAGCATCTTGACCGTGTCCTTAATCGACTCTTGGTAGAAGTCGCCGGCGCGGGTCATCTTGGCATCCGCAAATCCGGTGACGTGTCCGCCCAAACGGTGCATGGCCGCTTCGTGAGCGAGTCGCGTGCGTGTGCTCGGCTGGTAAAACGCGGTGACGAGCGTCTTGGCCCTGAGCAAGTCGCTGTTGCGCCGATCCCGCGCGATCGGCTCGAGGTCCTTTGCCACCTGGAACACCCGGTAGAACTCTTCGCGTTCGAAATCCTTGAGTGAGAGAATGTCACGTCCCATGAAACTGCGCATTGCTGTGTCCTCCAGAAATGTCGAGATGATTCTGCCGAGGGTGGTTCCTGCACCCATCCCAGGGTGCCTCTCGGCTTCGGCCTATCCTGCGCGGTCGTTGCCGTTTCGCACAGTTCGTTCTCCGCCGACGCGGCGCACCACGTGGAATCGGAAGTAGCCAGGCACAAAGTAGCTGTTCGAATAGTCCACGACGGATCCGCCCGAGGCCGTCAGGCAGGCCTCCAGCTTGAGAAGGACGGCGCCCCGCGCCAGATCCAAGAGATCGCGCAACCGGCGGTCGGCCAAGACGGCGGTGATCTGGGTCATCGAGTGAGAAAGGTCCGGTCCTCCGCGCGCGCGCAGGACGTCCAGCACCGATCCTGAGAACTCCCTCATGTCGCTGGCCCGGATGAACTCGAGGGGCACGATGTCCTGCAGATACGCAATCGGGACGCGCTCCTCGAGGATCACCCTCGCGATAGACCAGACGCGATCCCCCGCCGACCGCTGCAGGGGCGTGCATTCGTCGGCGGAGATCTTCCTCTGCTCGACGTGCAGCTCGTTCATTTCCATGCGCAGCCCGAGCCGCCGTCCGAGCGTGTCCAGGCTTTCGAGGACTTCCAGCCCGTTCTCGATGACGGGGTGCTCGTCACCGACGAACGTACCGATTCCCTGGCGGCGCACAAGGAGCCCCTGCTGAGCCAGGGAGCGCATCGCTTCGCGCAGCGTGGCGCGTGAGATGCCCATACGCTGCGCGAGCTCCGGTTCGGGCGGCAGCTGCTCGCCCGCGGCCATTCGCGAAACGCGCCGGATCAGCGCCTCCTCGGCGCGCTGGTAGAGCGGCCGCGGATCGGAGCGCACTTTCGGCTGCCGCGGCAATACGCGAACGGGGGTGTCCTGTCGGCCAGTCATGGGCTACGCCTCGACCACCGGCACGAAGGCGCCCTTCTCGACATCGACCAAGCCAAGGTCGGTGAGGCGCAAGCGGGGTATGACGGCCAACCCCAACAGGCTCAGCTGCATGTTCGGATTGTTCATGGTGCAGCCACATGCCCGATAAGCCTCAAGCACCCGCCCGGCGGCCGCCGCCACAGTGCCTGCGTTCTGATTCGACATCAACCCACCGACCGGCAATTCGACGGTCGCCGCCACACGACCTTCGCGCACCACCAGCATGCCTCCGCCGGCGCGCGCCAGCGCGTTGGCCGCGGTTGCCATGTCGCCCTCGTCCGTCCCCACTACGAGCAGGTTGTGTAAATCGTGGGCCACCGTGGAGGCGACGGCACAGCGCGGGCCGAATCCGAACCCCGAGACAAACGCTGTCTGCAATCGGCCGGAGCGGTGATGCCGATCGATGATAGCCACTTTGGCCACATCTTGATGCAGGTCGATTTGGGCAGCGGATGCGCGCACCGGGACCGATCGTTTCAGCCAGCGGGTGGGTGCCTGGTTCTCCACGACCCCGATCACGTTGGCCTGAGTGCTGGGGTTGCCATTTGATCGCACGACGAAATCCTCCGCGGTGATCGCCCGCGGAAGGTGGACGGAACCGTCGAACTCGGCAGGCACCTTACGCGGCTCCAGCGCGACGCTCCAGGCGCCCTCTTCGAACAGAACAGTCCCTCCGGCGATCACAACCTGCGCCTGCATGCCCGTGAGCGACTCGACAAGCAGCACATCCGCGCGCCGACCGGGCGCGAGCAAGCCGATCTCGTTGGAGAGCCCAAAGTGCTCGGCCGGGTTGAGTGTCGCCATCTGAATGGCGGCCATGGGATTCAACCCGCTGGCGATGGCATGCCGCACCACGCGATCCATGTGGCCCTCCTCGACCAGCGTCTCCGCATGTAAGTCGTCCGTAACCAGGACGAAACGGCGCGGATCGAGACCGCCCTCGCTCACCGCCCGCACCTGGGCGGCGACATCGTGCCACCCCGATCCGTAGCGAAGCATGGCGCGCATCCCTTGGCGCACGCGAGCGATGCCATCCTCCAGCCGCGTGCCCTCATGGTCGTCATCGATGCCACCCGCCGCGTAGGCGTGGAACGCGCGCCCGAGGTCGAGCGACGGGTAGTGGCCGCTGACGATTTTTCCCAACCGCCCAGCCGCGGCGATCTCCTTCACCATCTTCTCGGAGTTGGCCACTACTCCGGCGTAATCCATCACCTCACCCAACCCGATGACCCCCGGCCACGTCAGGGCCTCGGCCACGTCCTCCGGCGAGAGCGTGGCCCCCGGGGTTTCCAGGCCAGGCGCGGAGGGCACGCACGACGGAACCTCGATCCAAATGGAGATTGGCTGGCCGACGGCCTCATCGAGCATCAGGCGGATTCCCGCGAGGCCGAAAACGTTGGCAATCTCATGCGGATCGATGATGGCCGCGGTCGTGCCATGCGGCACCACCGCGCGCACGAATTCGGTGACCGTGAGCATCGTGGATTCCACATGCACGTGGCCGTCGATCAAGCCGGGCACAAGGAAGCGCTTGTGGGCTTCGATCACCCGGGTAGCGGGCCCAATGCAATGCCGCGCGTCTTCGCCGATGAAGGCGATCCGCCCGGCAAGCACGGCGAGGTCGGAGTTCGGTATCACTTCGCCCGATTGGACCGCCACCCACTGCCCCTGGCGGATGACCAGTTCGGCGGGCCGGCGCCCCATGGCGCAATCGACCAGCGCGCGACGGATATCTGGCGAGAGGTTTTGCGACATGGTCTCTCCTCAGCCCAGCATGTCTGCCGCAATTCGATTGTGCTGCTCGACGAGGACGGGCACTTCCGCCGTTTGCAGGGCCCGCTCCTTGACAATGCACCGTCCATGAACGAACACGTGATCGGCGGGCTGGGGGGCGCAAAACACGAGCGCCGCCACGGGGTCGTGCAAGCCACCGGCGTAGGCCAGATTGCGCAGGTCGAATGCAGCAAAATCTGCGCATCGACCCGGGGTCAGCGCGCCGATGTCGTCACGCCCGAGCACCGAGGCACCTCCTCGAGTGGCCAACTCGAGCGCCTGACGGCCGCTGAGCAGCGCGCGTGGCGCCGGTTCCAGCGAGGCGGCGAGACGGTCGAGCAACATGGCCTGGCGCGCCTCAGCCAACATGTGCGACCCGTCATTGCTGGCCGAGCCGTCCACCCCCAGCCCGACAGGCACCCCCTGCCCGATAAATCGGTGCACCGGAGCGATACCCGACGCTAAGCGCATGTTGGAGGAGGGACAGTGGGCAACTCCAGTGTGCGTTGCAGCGAGACGGCTCACCTCGGCTGGGTCGATGTGCACTCCGTGGGCGTACCATACGTCCCCACCGAGCCATCCCAAATCCTCCGCCAGACCCACCGGCCTGCGGCCGAAATCGCTCCACGCAGAAGCGCTCCTCATCCTTCGTCTCAGCCAAGTGCGTGTGCAGCCGAACGGCGTGGCTGCGCGCGAGCTCGGCGGAATCGCGCATCAGCCCCTCACTCACCGAAAAGGGCGAGCATGGCGCCACGACGATGCGCAGCATGGCGCCGGGTCGTCCATCGTGAAAGGCCTCGATCAGGCGCCGCGTGTCGCGTAGGATGTCCTCTTCGCGCTCTACGACACGATCGGGCGGCAGGCCACCCTTCGATTCTCCCAAGCTCATCGAACCGCGCGAGGCGTGGAAGCGCAACCCGATGGTCGCGGCCGCCTCAATCTCATCATCGAGGCGTGCGCCGTTGGGGAAGATGTAGAGGTGATCGGAGGCCGTGGTGCAGCCGGAAAGGGCAAGCTCGGCAAGCCCGACCTGAGTCGATACGCGGATGGCCTCGGGTGTCATGCGCGCCCAGATGGGATAGAGCGTCGTCAGCCAATGGAAGAGATCCACATCTTGGGCCGCGGGCACGGCGCGCGTGAGAGTTTGGTAGAGGTGATGATGGGTGTTGACCATGCCCGGGATCACCACGTGGCCCGCCAGGTCCAGCACCTCGTCAGCGTTCTGCGGCAGCGTGGAACTCGGCCCGACCTGCTTGATCCACCCATCGCGGACAAAAAAGCCGCCGTCGAGGATTTCCTCGCGGCGGTCATTCATGGTCACCAGTACGTCGGCATGACGAATCAGCAGGGTGGGCATCCGATCGCTCCCGGCGCACGATGGTCTCGTGTTGGATGGGCCATATTGTCTGACATCTTACAATAGAATGGCCGAATCGCCAAGTTCGTGCCTGACGGCGGCCGGCGCGGCGCAGCCACCTGCCAGACAAGACGCCCGACGGGTTAGAATCGCTGGGCTTCCCGCGCGCGGATCGTTCGCCCTCGCACTGAGGATCCGCTTGGCGTGCATCGATAGTGAGGTGCGGATGTTGCTCATCCTGGTTGGGTTCGCGTTCTGGAGCCTCGTCCTCATCGGCCTTGGTTTGCTGCCTCGGCGGTGGCTGGGGCGCCCTCTCTCCTCCCTGACCGATCTGCCCATTGCCTTCTGGATCGGGTGGGCCCTGGCCATCCTCCTGCTGCAACTCATCCACTTCGCCCTGCCCCTCCGACCATGGGGAGCCTTGCTCGTCATCTCCCTTGGCGTGCTCGGGCTGACATGGCGCAGGCAGGAATTGCGTCAGCTCATCGCCCGGCAACGGCGGCCGCCACTCATCGTTTTCCTCGTCATCGCCGCGCTCGCCGCCTTCATCGCCTTGCGCGCCACCGCCCCTCTGGTCGAAGGCGACTCAGGGGAGTACCACCTTGGCGCCGTAGCCTGGAGCAACGCCTACCCGCTGGTGCGAGGGCTCGGCAACCTCATGCCGCGCCTGGCCTTCAACCAGTCCTTCTTCCTGTATGCCGCCATGCTGGATGTGGGCCCCTTCGTGGGCAACGCTTATCAACTCGCCAACGGCCTGCTGCTTCTGCACGTCGTCGCGTTGGGAATTCTGTCGCTGCGGCAGGCAGTGAGCGCGCCTCGGGACGACGCGCCGCGCTGGATGTTCTACGCACTTATGTTGGCTCCCGCCCTGCATCAAATGAACGACGAGCGGTTCTTCAGCCTATCGCCCGATACGGCATCATTCCTCCTCGGAATCGTCATTCTCGGAGAATGCCTGCACGTGCTGCTGCGTCGCGATCCAGGCGTGGGGGCCCGCGATGTAGCCTTGGTGACGCTGCTCGGAGCGGCAGGCGTCGCCAGCAAGCAATCGTTTCTAGCCTTCGGGTTTGCAACGGCATTGATTGTTTGGGTCGCATGGATATGGCAGAACCGAAAGCTGGGCCTGCGGGCACGCCTGCTCGAAGTGTGGCCGGCCCTCACACTCGGGATACTCGTTGCGGGGTCGTGGCTAATCAGGGGGATCGTGCTGAGCGGTTTTCCCTTCTTTCCGGCGACGGCGCTTGGCCTGCGGGTCCCATGGCTCGTGCCAGGCGACATGGCGCTCGGCGAGTTGAACTGGATCGTGATGCGCGCGCGTAACCCCGGCCTCGATATCAGCGCGATCGTGCCGGGGATGCCGTGGGTGGCGAACTGGCTGCGAAACCTTCCGAATTCAATCACAAAGCCTGCCGAAGTTTCGGCCGCATTGCTCCTGTTCATCTTCGCGTTATGGCCGGGCCGCGCCGGTGCGCAGCGGGATGCCCTTCGCGTTCTTGCGGTGACATGCGTTCCGATCGTCGCAATAGGCTTCTGGCTGGTCACCGCGCCCTCACCTCGCTTTGCAGGCGCCGCCTTCTGGGCGCTCGTCGCTTTGCTGATCCTGGGATTCATGCTCATTGCCGGGCTCGCAGGCGGCGAGAGGGGTCCCATCGCAATTGCAGCCATCGCTTTGGCTTTCTTCATCTGGGTTGCTCCGTTGGCTCCGTGGAAGCTCTCGCTCAGTGCCCGCACACTGCTCGACGCGCGGCGGGACTGGCAAGTGCCTGAATACACCACACAAGTCACGCGCGGCGGCCTGGCGGTGAACGTCCCGACGAACGAGGACGAGTGTTGGGACACCCCGCTGCCGTGCACCAACCACTTCTCCGAGGCCCTCACCTGGCTCGAGCCTGGCAACCTGGCGGGCGGGTTCCGCATGCTGGCCGAAGCATCTCCATGATCGCGCGCAAGGCCTGAGCCCTGTCGCCCTGCCGAAACGATCCTCCTAATCGTTAGCGAATCAAAAACACCCCGGCCCAAGCCGGGGTGTTTGGGTGGTCAGCTCGCGATTTACTTCTTGGATGCCGCTTTTGCCGCGCGCACGACATTGCGCATCAGCATGGCAATGGTCATGGGGCCAACTCCGCCCGGGACCGGGGTGATCGCGCCGGCGACTTCCTTGGCTTCGTCGAAGTCCACGTCGCCGACCAAACGGTGGCCGCTCTTCTTCGTGGCATCCTCAATCTGGTTGATGCCAACATCGATCACGTAAGCTCCCGGCTTCACCCAACCGCCCTTGACAAACCGTGCTCGCCCGATGGCCGCGATGAGGATGTCGGCCTCGCGCACGACATCCGGAAGGTTCTGGGTCTTGGAGTGGCATATCGTCACCGTGGTGTTTTCGCGCACCAAGAGCAGCGCCGCCGGCATGCCGACGATGTTGGAGCGGCCGAGCACCACCGCGCGCTTGCCCTCGAACTTGCAGCCCGAGCGCTCCAAGAGGACGATACAGCCCGCAGGCGTGCACGGGACGAAGATCGGGGCGCGGCGCTTCATGGCCAGGCGCCCGACATTGACGGGATGGAACCCATCCACGTCCTTGTCGATGCTGATCAGGCTCAGGGCGCGCTCCTCGTCCAGGTGGCCGGGCAGCGGCAGTTGCACAAGGATTCCGTTGACCTTTGGATCGGCATTCAGCTTCGCTAACAGCTTGTCCAGTTCCTCCTGGGTCGCGGTCGCCGGCAGCTCAAACCCGAACGATTCAATGCCCAGCTCCTCGCACGACTTGCGCTTCGACTTCACATAGACGTGCGACGCAGGATTGTCGCCGACCAGCACCGTGGCCAAACCGGGGCGAGGCATTCCTGCCGCGGTCAGCTTGGCTACCTCTTCAGCAACCTCTCCGCGGACCTGTTCCGCGATCAGCTTGCCATCTATGATGCTCGCAGTCATGTTGCCTCCTGATTGTATTCCTCAGATGGTCGAGAGGGTTTCGGACCAATACGTGGGGTTCTCAAATTCCTTGACGCGACCGATGACCGCACGTAGGCAGGGAATCAGTCCCTGGTTCGAAGGCCCACGGTGAGGGACTCGCGCTCGCGCCCTCTGGTGAGCCTAGCACGGTTGTGCGCGGCGCTGGGAGTGTATATTGTCGCCGACGGCCATGCAAGGTATCACGCCGAGGGAAGTTCAGGGTGCTACACAGACTGCGGCTCGCGACTCGTGGGACGGACGCCGGGATGACCTCTCTCCTTCACGGCTTAGCCACAATGGACCTCGCCTGGGCGAGCTGCTCCGTTCACCCGCCGAGCCCGACCAGCACCGTCAGCGACTGGCCCACTCGCAAGGGAGTGGCCAAGCCGGGATTGGTACCCGCGACCGCTTGCAGAGACGTGTCGAACTTCGCGGCAACCAGAGCCAAGGTGTCTCCAGGTTCGACGGTGTAGCGGTAAGCCGAGCCTCGCACCTGACTCACCCCAACGCGGCGCAGCACTTCGAAACCCGCCAGACCCGTGCGCCCGACCCGGGCGCTCTGCACCCACAGACCTCGCATCACTCCCGCCTGTGCGTCCTGCGGATCGTAGAGCATGAGCCGCTCGATGCGATAGGTGCCATCGGACTGCTGCTGGTTGGTGACCGTGTAGGCGCGGCCGATGTTATCCACATCGGTGACAATGAACATGTGGTCGTACTCGCCTCGTCCCGCGTGTGTGTAAACGAAGTCCCCAGCCTGGAGCGGCCATGCGCCAAAGTCAAAGGTGCGAATGCTCTCGTGGAACGAGAACACTTCGAACAGTTGAGATGGGAAAAGCGACCACGGCCTCTTGTTGGTGGAGGGATTGGCCAGCCAGTAGTTGTGGACGTCGACGACGGGACCGATGCGGGAGGGAAGCAATCCCGCGTCACGGAGGATTGCCGCGGCGAGCGGACCGCACATGTTGGAGGGGTCCTCATCGTCGCCCTGCAGGAAGTCGATGCGCCGGGCTTGCGCCTGGGCCTGTGCCTGGTCTTCAGCCAGGTAAGTTGCCGCGACGGCGGGGAGTGTCTCTCGCCACCCGGGACGAGGCCAGTCGACCGGCCACGCTTCGACTTGCACAGGCAGATCGTTGTATCCTAGCCCGCGCATCCACTGGCAGATGACGGGCCCGCCGTGGTGGTCGAGTACGGGAACCCCGTTGGCCGTCGGAACACCCGGTAGCCTCGAAAGTACCCGAAGGGGCCGTCGAGCTGCTCCCGCGCCGAAGTCTGAAAGTTCGCGATCGCCGATGGCAATTGCATGGATGTGAATCCCTGAGCCCTCGCCCAGCTCTCCCCAATCGCGCAGCCAGGCTGCAGAAGCCGGCGACGCGCAGGGCGCGAACCAGCCGCTCGATCTCGCCGTAAAGGACGTCCAACCCACCTGGGCGGATGACCGAGATGTCGATCGCGCCCCCTCCAAGGTGGTGCCGAACGATGCGGGACCGTTGTTGCTGTAGCTGCCTTGAGTGATCGCGGGACCGCGCACGTCGATCGGGCCGGCGTAGAGCGATTGGGCGTACTCCAACATGGCCAGCGTGCGACCGTTGATCCACTTGCCATTCACCTTCACCCGGGTGTAGTCCTCGGGCGGAGTCCGGCATCCGGCAGGCTCTTGCCCGAAGCTGCTCGTCGGACTTGGATCCGCACGGAGTTCCGGCGCTAGCGTTGGCGATGGTTCATGCGGCGTGGGCGTCGATTCGATGGGGCTGAGCGAAGGGGAGCCGACAGCATTGGTTGAGGCGCATGCCCCCAGCAGCAATGCAATCAGCACGCCGACGACCGAAACCCTTATCGGCATCTTAGCGCCGCGACCCCAACGGCTCATGTGTTGCGCACGCCCACGAGGCGTCGGGCCCATCGACTGAATCGCGCCAGAGAGGCGAGGGTCTCGCGACGCGCGTCATGGGGAGGATCTGGACCCTGAATTCCGCCGGCCTTCGCGGCTGCGAGGAGGTTGGCACGTGGTGCGACGATCGGTACAACACATCCGGTGCCCAGAATCGAGTTGCGTCCCGCCATCTGGCGGATGGCATCGCGCGCCTGTTCGCGCACGCGTGCGGGATCCCCTCGCACCATCGTCTCCCACTGCTCCCAACCACCGCACACGACCTTGCGCGCGAGGCGCGCGCCCTCGGCGAGCGGCGGTCCGGATTCGCGGTCGTGCCAATTGACGACCTGGCTCGGGTAGTCGCTGAGCTCAGAGAACATCACAGCCCGACCGTGCAGGTGAAGCATGTTGAGCCATCCGGCCTCGGCTGCGGACATCAGTCGCAGGTCGTAGGGCCGGCCCCATACCTGGTATTCCACGGCGGACAGCACCTTGAACGAGGCATGCTGCGTCGCCAGGAAGATGCCATCAATCCCTTTCTCGAAGCAGGCGCCGATAAACTCGCTCGTGACCCGGGTGATCGCCTCCAGTCCGAGCCAGGACGAAGTCCGGCCATCGACGGAGGTGCTCGATCAGAGTTTCATCACCGGCCAGATGGCGCGCTTGCGCAAGCGGATTGAAGATCGTGTCTGCAGCACAGGCGTGGAAGGGCTCGACGACTGGCAGATCGTTTCCAGACCCTCGAGCTGAGCGGCCAGTGCCCCACGCCGGGGGTCGAGCCGGCAGGTGCTCCCAATCGCGAGGGGTCGTGATACATCGCGATGTGTAGCGACGCACACCTTCCGCATCGCCCTCCCCGGCATCCGTGACCCCCCAATCACGCACCGAGTAGCTCGAGGCCGGGGTCACCTTTGATCAGGTCGAAATCGTATTCGCGCTGAAAGGCCAACACGGCACCGGCCAGGAGTTCCGGCTGCTGGTCGTCCACCGGAAAGTGCCTCCACAATGCCACGGGTATTCGATCCGGGGCCTCACCCCGCAGCACGGCCTGCAGACGTTCGCGGTGGCTCACCGTCATCGGCGCCACACCTCTTTCTCAAGGCCCCAGTCGCCGTCGCGAAGGTAATGCATGTGGGCGATGGCCAATCGGTGAAGCATCCGTGCGCGCGTGCGATCACTCAG
>CAVQIA010000009.1:0-9328 GCA_963712475.1 uncultured Chloroflexia bacterium | reverse complement strand
CGGTGGCATAGGCCACGCCGAATTCGGCCAGTGCGATGAGGGCTACATCGACTCCGCGATGAACAAGTTCACGAGCAGCCATCACCGCCTGGGCCGAGTTGCCGCTGGGCAGCGGCCGACCGAGCAACTCCTCGGCCTCGCCGGCGTTGGGTGTGATCAGGAACAAATCCTCCAAGTGAGGCACGAGGCGGCCCGCCAACCCGCGGGAAACGGGGTCGGCGCTGATCGGCACGCCGGCCTGCTGGGCCAGCCGCACGGCGGCGGCGATTGCGTCCGGCATCAGGTTGGCATCTAGGAATACCATGCTCGCGCCGGCAAAGAGAGGCGCGTGAGCCTCGAGCACTTCGGGTGTGATGGCCTCCAGCGCGCGCATGTCGTCGAGGGCCAAGTGCAGCTGGCCGGTGGAGTCGACGATCGCCAGGTAGGCGCCGCTCGGGCGGTCATCCAGAGGCAGAAGCGCCGACGTGTCGACGCCTGCCTCCACCAGTTGCTGGCGGAGATGCAGGCCGAAGAAATCGCTGCCGATGGCGCTGATGAGGACGGTGGGTTGGCCCAGGCGGGCGAGGTTCTCGGCGACGTTGCGCGCCACACCACCGCAGGCGAGGCGGATGCGCGCGGCGTTGGAGGTCGCGGGGTTCAAGGGCGCCCTTGACGTGCCCGACCATGTCGACGCCCGCGGCGCCAATCGCCAGCACGCGCGGCGGCGGCTCATCTTCCCGGTGCACGACCATGTGTTGCCTCGAAATGACTGCGGCGAGAGTGCGGTGTGCTGCGAAGTTTACTACAGGCTGGGGCGCGGGCCACGCCGAGAAGGGGCGGCGCATTCGGCACCCCGAATGAACGGATGATGCGATTCGGGTCTAGAAATCAGCAAACCACCTTCACCGCAAGAGGCGGCATGCCCGGTTCTCTGGGCGGAGCCGCCCGGCGGTGCGCTGCAGCCCACATCACACCTGAGGCGGGAGGGATATGCGGTCTATTTTCTACCCCAAGAGCATCGTCGTCATCGGCGTCTCCGCGAAACCCGACAACCTGGCCCGCAATATCGTGGGCAATTTGCGCGCCTTCAAGTACGCAGGGGCGATCTATGCTGTAGGTCGTGAACCTGGTCAAGTTCATGGCGTTCCCATCGTAGCCTCCCTCGATGAAGTGCCGGAGGGGATCGAACTGGCGGTCATCCTCACGCCGGCGCACCTTGTGCCTGGCTTTATGGAAACGTGCGCTCGCAAAGGAACCCGCCGCGTAGTGATCGAATCCGGCGGGTTCAGTGAGTTCTCGGCCGCGGGACGCGAGTTGGAGCAACGCTTGGTCGACATCGCAGACCGAAACGCGATGCGCTTTGTCGGCCCCAACTGCATCAGCGTGGTCAACCTCGAATCCGGCGTCTGCCTCCCCTTCGCACAACTCAAGTCGGCCGATCTTCGGCTGGGGCCGGCCTCGGTCATCTCGCAAAGTGGCGGGGTTTCGGTGACCTACCTCACGCGCCTCTCGGCGGCGGGCGTGGGCGTCAACAAGGGCGTGAGCATCGGCAACAAGACCAGTTTGGATGAGGGCGACTACCTCGAGTACCTGCTGGCTGACGAAGGCACCCGCATGGTGTTCATGTACCTCGAGTTCGATCAGCGACGGTCGGCGTCTGCTGGATCTTGCGCGTTCGAGCTCGAAGCCGGTGGTGGTGCAGAAGGCCAACCGGGGCCAGGCGGCGCGCGCGGTGGCCCTTTCGCACACGGCGGCGTTGGCGGACGACGACCGGGTTGTGGATGCCGCGCTGCGCCAGGCAGGCCTCCTGCGCGCCGAGAGCTTCCGCGAGGCGGTTGCCATCGGGCAGGCGCTGGCGCTGCCGCCCGTCCGGGGGAACGACCTGGTGATCATCAGCCGCTCCGGCGGTCACGCGGTGATCGCGGCGGACATGGCTGAACGCTTGGGCTTCCGCCTCATGACGCTGCCTAAGGATTTCGTCGACGCCGTGCGCGCGATGTTCCGAGCAGACGTCATTGCGCCAACGAACCCGCTCGACCTGGGAGTGATCTTCGATTTCAACCTGTATGCTGAGATCGTGGCGCGCTGCCTGGAAGTGCTCTCTCCGCACGCGGTTCTGCTCATCAACACCTACGGAGAAACCGAATCGGAAAGCGCGCACGCCTTGGCCGGACGCGTGAAAGAGCTGATGCAGCGAACAGGTCGGCCAGTCGCCTTCTGCGCCTATTCGCGCGCCGACGATCGTGATCGGATCCAAGACGAATTCGGACTGCCGGTGTACAACGACCTGGAAGAGGCACTGATTGGCCTGGCTGCCTCACGCGCTCGACAGGCTTGGCTGACCCGCCACGCCGGCCAACCCCTGGCGCCCGCGCCGAGTGCGCCGGCCTCGCCCGTGCGTGCCTCGCGCGAAGGGCTAGTGCTGCCTCCCGAAGCCCTCGCCCTGTGCCAGACTTACGGCATCACGGCCGCCGTCTACGAGATCGTGCCAAACGCCGATGAAGCTGGGCGGGCGGCGGCGCGCCTCGGGTTTCCGGTTGCGCTCAAGGCCATCTCGCCCGGGCTCGTGCATAAAACCGATTGCGGCGGCGTGGTTCTCAACTTGAGCAGCCGGGCGGCGGTCGAGGCCGCTGCAAAGGAAATGGCCCAGCGCCTGGGACCTGGGGCAGCGAAGGACGAACCGCTACGCTTCATGGTGCAACGCATGGCGGCTCCCGGCGTGGAGCTGATCCTCGGCGGGAAGCGCGATCCGCTTTTCGGGCCGGTTGTCATGCTGGGCATGGGCGGCGTGTACACGGAGGTTTTCAAGGATGTGGCAATCCGCCTGGCGCCATTGACCAGGCTTGAGGCTGAGGACGTGCTGGACGAGCTGCACGGTGCGCCCCTGCTTCGAGGTGTGCGCGGAGGGCCGGCGGCTGATCGCGACGCGCTGCTGCGCGCCTTACTCGACTTCTCCCGCCTCGTTGCAGAGCATCCGGAATTGAGCGAGGTTGAAATCAACCCGCTCGTCGCACAGCCGGGCGGCGTGTGTGCCGTGGACGCGCGCGGAGTTGCGGCGGCCAAGGAGCCGCCGACCGCCGAGCGGGTGGGAGACACGCGGTGAGCGTTGAGTTGCCCGAACTGATCCAGACCATCCTGAAGGATTACGCCCTGCCGGCCTTCGGGTATCACGGGGTGGCGCATTGGGCGCGGGTGCTCGAGAATGGGTTGGCACTCGCCCCGCGCACGGGTGCCAATGAAGACGTGGTGCGCCTCTTCGCAGTGTTGCACGACTCGCGTCGCGTCAATGAGGCCGTGGATCACCTGCACGGCCGGCGCGGCGCGGACTTTGCCACCTCGTTGCGCGGCGGCTGGTTTGATCTTCCGGATGCGGACTTCGAGTTGCTCTACCAGGCGTGCGCGCTGCACACCGACGGCCTGACCGCAGCCGAGGTGACGGTGCAAACCTGCTGGGATGCGGATCGGCTCGACCTGGCGCGAAGTCTTCATTCAGCCGCGACCCGAGTTTCTGTGTACCGATGCGGCGCGCGACCCGCAGTTCATGAGCTGGGCGGTCGCGCGTGGGGCGCAGCGCATCGTGCCCGCCCTTGTCGCGGATTCCTGGCACATCCCCTTGCCCCGGCTCAGCAAGCACTAAGCCCATCGTCCCCCGTTTCGTATTCCCTTGCCTCTCATCTGGTGGTAGAGTCACGCCGAGTTCTGCGTGCGCCGCGAACATCTGGGTGGGCCGCGCGTGAGCAGGGAGGCGGTATGAGAAAGCTGGTGGCCCTCAGAGGTATGCTGGTGTCCGGGATTCTCCTGGCCGGGTGCACCTTGAATCTCCCAGGGGTCAATGTCGCTCCGCCGGCCGTGCCGACCTCGACCGCAACGACGGCGAGCGCGGCCGCTTCCGCAACGCCGTCTCCCACCGCTACGCTTCCGCAACCCACATCCACGGCCACCTCGACGCCCGCACCCGTCGGCCCGCCCCTCGAAAAGCTCCAGGCCGGGCTCGAGATTACAGTGCGCACCGTTCGCATGGTGGATGCCACCCGCGGATGGGCCATCGGCGGGCTGGCCACCGCGAGCGACCACATCCTGCGCACAAGCGATGCGGGCGTCACCTGGCGCGATGTCTCACCGCCGCAGGCCGAACAAACCGGAACGCGCATGATGGCCGTCGGCGCTTTCCACGACGCGTCCACGGCCTGGGTGGCCTATTCGCTTGCGAACCCGGGAGAGACGCCCCAGGTGGCGTTGGTCTGGCGCACCCAAGACGGCGGGGCCACGTGGATCGCAAGCGAGCCGCTCGACATCGACCCTCTGATGGGCATCTACCAGCCCTCCGACTTGCTCTTCGCCGACGCGGACCACGGCTGGTTGCTCGTTCATGCGGGCGCGGGAATAAATCACGATTACATCGCTATCTATCGCTCGATGGATGGCGGCCGCGCGTGGTCGAAGATCGTCGATCCCTTCATCACTGACAATGTGCAGAGTTGCTACAAGACCGGCCTGCTCTTCACATCGCCGCTCGAGGGCTGGATGACGGGCGACTGCGGGGGCGTGGCGCCGGGTGTGCTGTTCTTCCATTCATCGGATGGCGGCGAGAATTGGGATTTGGCGCGCTTGCCACCGCCGCCCGAGACCCCCGGCCTCTTCGAGAGCTCGGAGGCGGCCTGCGGCGCCAACTCGCTCACGTTCCCGGACGCGCAGCACGGGCGCATGGTCGTGTTCTGCCGCATGTATAGCGAGACGCCTTGGCGCGACGCGTACTACCTGTACGTGAGCGACAACGGCGGGCGCTTGTGGCTGCCTATGAGCTTCCCGGGTGAACAGGCGGTGTTCCTTACGCCGGACCTGGGCTGGGCCGTGGGCGCTGTTGTGCGACGCACCACCGATGCCGGCCGCACTTGGAGCGAGATGGGCAAAGTGACGTGGCAGGGCCAGTTCAGTTTCGTCAGCGACATGCTGGGCTGGGCGGTGGCGCACGAAGATGAGGACTACGCCTTCGTCGCATCCAAAGACGGCGGGCACGATTGGATGATCCTCAAGCCCAAGACCGTTGCGCCCTGAGGCGCAGATGCTCCCGTCGAGCGGGATCGGGAAGAGGGCGTAGCACGCATTACCTCTTCGCGCATGCGAGCGGCACTCGCGCTCGTCCCGCGCACGGATGACGAGGATCGCGGCGTAGCGTTATAACGCCGGCTGCGCTGATCTCAAAGAATCAAAACCAATTGGGGCTGCCCATCGATGGGCAGCCCCAATTGGTAACTTGGCCGCGAGGCGATCGCGCGACTACGGATTGTTGCGTAGCACGAGCGGCAGGAAGATGCGATAGATCACCTCGCCGAAGGCCGACCAGAAACCGCCCCCGATTTCGTAGGGGCCGCTGCTCATGTGCCCAGCGTCCGGCTGGCCGATGGTCCCGGCGAGCGAGTAATCCCCGCCGGCACTCGCGCCGCCCCCGCCATCGATCGTGGACCAGGTCAGGTCATAGCCGCCGCCGGATTGTGCCAGCGCAGGCACGACCAACGCGAGCACGACCAGGATGGCGAGCACCGGGGTGAGTCTCCTCGTGATTCTCATTCCTCACTCTCCTCAGTTGTCGCCATGTCTAGGGCGCGGACCCGCCGAACTTGATGACCTGCACCCAGTCGTAATTGGTGCAGGTGGCTGTACCTATGTTCTCCACGCGCACCCAATACCTGTTCGAGTTCAGGGCAGGTGCGTCGAGTGCCTCGGCCCAGATCCACGCCCGGAGCTTGGTGTTTGAGCTGGCGTAGGAGTTGTAGGTCGTGGCGAGGTAGAAGGCCGAGCCGGTCACGGTTTCGATGGGGATGTCCAGGTAACTGCCCGGCGCTAGACCGTTGAGGACGTCACTGAAGTTGTAGATGTAAGGCAGATTGAGCAGCCCGCTCACCTTGGCCGAGCCGTTGACCAAGAGCATGTCTGCCCCTGGGGAAGTTGTCCCGATTCCGACGTGCCCCTCGCTGTCGACGTACACAGCGTTGGTCGGCGACCCGTCCGAAGCATTGAGCGCGGAATGCGCATGCGAGGCGGGAGCGAACGCGCTTCCTTCCTGCCCGTCCAGCAAGTCGGCATTCAGGTTCGTCACCAGGGTGGTCGAGGCGAGGACCAGCGGTGAGGTGCCGGTGGTGACGGTCGATATGAACTGGCCGTTGGTGCGGACGTTTCCGCCCGCCACATCGAGCAGCTGCCCGGGTGCAGTCGTTCCGATCCCAACATGACCGTTGTAGGCAATCCGCATTCGCTCGGCGGATGCGTAGCCCGAGTTGATGTTCCCCGTGTAGAACTGGATGTTGCCGAAGGTGCCGACGCCTGGCCCTTCAAACCCGATGAGCCCCAGCCCGCCCATCACCTGCCCGATGCCGTAGCGGGTGAAATGGGCCGGATAGTCGAACGTGGCGAACGCAGCCGGGTCGGGAGTGCTTCCCGTGAAATTGCGGTCGACGGTTGTCCCCTGGACCAAGATGGTAGGTGTCTCATCGCCGGTCGCCGCCGAGCCGATCTGCACAGCAACAGATGGACTGCTTGTGCCGATGCCCGTGCGCCCGTTCGCGTCGATCGAGATCACGCTGGAAGGGGTGCCGTCCGATGCATCGAGTTCCGAATGCGAATGGAGGGCGGGCGCCAGATCGCCATACTGATGCCCATCGATCAAGTCCGCATCCAGCTCGGAGAGATGGCCATCGTTGTTGAGGAGTTCGGCCAAACTTGCGCCGTCGAACAGATCCTCGGCTTGGATCGTCCCATTCGCGATGTGCGAGCTCGTCACGCCGCCGGGGGCTAGGCTGATCGTGCCGTTCACGGTGATCGGCCCGCCGAGAAGCCCCTCGCCGGTTGCCACGGAGGTCACAGTGCCGGCTCCCTCGTCGTCGGTGTCGTCGGCAAAGCCGGCTGGCATGCCCGTCAGGCCCGACCATGGAGCGCTGAGTGCAGAATCGGCGGAGGTGGCGCTTTCGGCGACCAAGGCCGACTCCGCCTCTCCCGCTTCGGGGGCGTACAACGCGTAAGGCGTTGGGGTGAGCGGCTGGCGCGGGGCAAGGGGCACATAGTCCGCGTCGCCGGTGCACTGAACGGCGATCTCGAGCCAGCGTGCATCACCCTCGAAGGCGCCGGAGCCAAAATCGAGGTCCTCGATCGTGAATAGTCCTCCCGTCACAGGCAGGCTCAGGCGGGTGTCGGTCACGCTGACCTGATCCCCTCCGCTCAACGAATCCCACAACGAGAATTGGAAGTTGCAGGCATCGGTGAGCGGTTCACCGGCGCGCTTGAGTTGCCCTTGATACGTGAAGCCAGTTCCGATGGGAGCGGCTAATGGCTGCCTCACGGGCACGCTCAACCCGGACGCGCCGACTTGACTGGCCGTGAGCAGGAGTGTTGCGACGATCATCAAGACAAGTGGCAGGCGATGGCGCGACATGCGTTTCTCCTTTGGGATGTGAGGAGTCCGGATACGAGGTTCGATGGTTCGCGCGGGCCGGGAAACAAAAAGGACGAACTCGAGGGTTCCCGTGTGCTGCGGCTTTCACCCCGAATCGCCCCTTAGCGGTTGGCATGATTTTAGATTGTGCGAATGTACGATACTCCTACTCGACTGGTAACTGTACATTCGATGTGCCCGATGTAATTGAAGCGTCGGGCAATCGTAGTGTGAGACTGGTCGAGGTCAATGCGACTTCGTCGACCAAAATACTCAAGAGGAATTGGGGTGTGAAGTGGATTGAGGCATACTCATCCCACTTGTCGCGGCCGATACTGCAGCGCCTCGGCCAGGTGCGCCGGGCGGATGACCTCCGCACCCGAGAGGTCGGCGATGGTGCGAGAGATCTTGAGCACGCGGTGAAACGAACGGGCGGTGAGCTGCAACTGGGCCATCGCGGTTCGCAGCAGAGCGGTGCCCGCCTCGTCCAGCTTGCAGAAGCGGCGCACCTCGGCCGGGCGCATGTCCGCGCTAGCGGCAAGATCCGTTCCCGTGAATCGCGCTCGCTGACGCTCACGCGCGGCCTGCACCCGCTCACGAGTGGTGGCGGAGCACTCCGCCGGGCGCGGATCGGTCAGTTTGGCGTACTCCACCCGCGGCACCTCCACGTGGATATCGATGCGGTCGAGTAGGGGCCCCGAGATGCGCTTCTGGTAGCGGGTGATAGAGGAGGGTGCGCAGGTGCAGGCGCGCACGGGGTCACCCGCGTAGCCGCACGGGCACGGGTTCATCGCCGCCACCAGCATGAAGTTGGCCGGGAAGGTCAGTGTGCCGTGCGCCCGCGAGATGGTCACCACTTTGTCCTCCAGCGGCTGGCGCAGGACCTCCAGGACGCGCATGCCGAATTCCGGCAATTCGTCCAGGAAGAGCACGCCTCGATGGGCAAGCGAGATCTCCCCGGGGCGCGGCCAGTTGCCGCCCCCGACCAACCCGGCATGCGAGATCGTGTGGTGTGGGGCGCGAAAAGGCCGCCGGGTGAGCAGCGGCATTTCGGCCGGCAGCATGTCCGCCACAGAGTAGACGCGGGTGACATCCAGGGCCTCGTCGAGCGTCAGGCGCGGCAGAATCGAAGGCAGCGCGCGTGCGAGCAGGGTCTTCCCCGCTCCGGGCGGACCGGCCATGAGCACATTGTGCGCGCCGGCGGCAGCGACCTCCAAGGCACGCTTGACGTGCTCCTGGCCGCGCACTTCGGAGAAGTCGGTCAGCGGCGGGAGATCGGCCTCGATCAACGCGGGCTCGGTGCGCAGCGCGGGGATGGTGAGCCGCCCACTCAGATGCGCGGCCAATTGAGCCAGGTCCTCGATTGGGATGACTTCCACAACCGGCACGAGCGCCGCCTCGCGCGAGTTGACGGCGGGCACGTACATGCGCGGGATGGCTTCGCGCCTCGCCAGAGCGACCATCGGCAAGACGCCCCGCACGTGGCGCACGCTCCCATCCAGCGAGAGTTCGCCCACGACCATCGAGCCCTCGAGCCCGGCCACCGGCACCTGACCGGAGGCGGCCAGCACACCCAGAGCGATGGGCAAGTCGTAGGCGGGGCCTTCTTTGCGCAGCGAGGCCGGTGCCAGGTTGACGGTTACTCGCCGGTGAGGGAACGACAGTCCGGCGTTTTTGACGGCGGCCTGGACTCGCTCGCGGCTTTCCTGCACCGCTGTGTCGGGCAACCCGACCACGATGAACGAGCGCAGGCCGTTGGTCACGTCCACTTCGGTGTGGACGATGGCCCCATCCAATCCAAGAATGGCGCACGAGAGCACGCAGGCAAGCATCTCAGTCCCCCTGAGTTGTGCGGGCACGCGAGGCGGGCGGTGCGCAGATCCCCCTGAAGCAGGCCGAATTGCGTGAGTCTGTGTTCGCTGG
>CAVQIA010000008.1:0-17626 GCA_963712475.1 uncultured Chloroflexia bacterium | reverse complement strand
TAGGAGATGTAGTCGGGCACGATCTGAGGCACGACGGCGTAACGCACCACCTGGGTCGGGGTAGCGCCCGTGCCGGCGACGGCCTCCAGGGGACCCGGGTCGATGTTCTCCACGGCCTCCGAGAACAACTTGCCCAGCGACGCCACGGTGGCGATGGTGAGAGCAAGGACTCCGGCAAAGGGCCCAAAGCCGACCCACAGAGCGAAGACCGTGGCCAAGACAAGCGAATCGTAGGAGCGGGTGATATTCAGGAAGGCCCGCGTGAGGTTGTAGATGATGGTCCCGTACCAGGTGCGGCCCATGATGTTGCGGGCGGCGAGAAAGCTGATGGGGGCGGCCACCACCGTGCCGACCGTCGTAGCCAGCAGGGCCATGAAGACAGTCACCACAATCGAGTCGATGACGTCTTTGAGGGCCTGGCTTGGGATAAAGCCGCCGTAAGGGACGGAGGTCTCGGCTACGACGTGGCTCGGCTTATCATCCGTTGTAACGTTGATCGGGCGGACCTCCACCTCAGCCAGGAAACCGCCCTGGGCATCGGTGTGGGCGAGCTTCGAGAAGAGCAGGTTGCCATTCGGCAGGAGCCAGCTGATCTTGACCTGGGAGTTGGCGGCCATCCCGAAGCCCTGGATGCCGATGGTCTCCCGTGGGTTGGCACACGACACACTGGTGACGATCCGCGGACCGCTTTCAGCGGGTCGAGCCGCTGGCGCCGAGCCGCACGGGACGGGGAACACGATGTCGAGCGTCGTGTCGATGGTCTTCTGAGTGACCAGATCCGGATGGACAAGGTCGCTGAGGATCGATCGGCTCTTGGGCAGGGAGGTGAAGAGTTTACCCAGATCAATTTGGGTGACCCGCCAGCCGAGAATGTAGGCCGCGGCCGCCAAGACCACAAGAAAACCAGTCACCAGCCAGCGGCGAAGGCCAGATACCTTCGGACCCATGCTAGACCAGCCTCGCGCGGATTCTTGCAGAGAGGTAGTCAAGCGCCATGACGATGATGGCGATCGCGATGAAGGAGGAGCCAACCGCCCGGAAGTCGCCCTTGATGATCCATTGATACAGGTAGAATCCGATCCCCCCGCCGCCCACGAAGCCGATGATCGTCGAGGTCCGCACGTTGATATCCCATCGGTAGATGGTGAAGGAGGAGAAGGGAGGCACGATCTGCGGAATGACCCCGTAGCGAACCACCTGGGTCCAGTTGGCGCCTGTGGCGCGAATGGCCTCCAACGGTCCCGGGTCAATGCCTTCGATGACTTCGGAATAGAGCTTCCCGAGCGCGGCAACCGTGTGCAGAGTCATCGCGATCGCCCCGGCGAAGGGGCCGAGACCGACGATGACGACGAAGACAATTGCGATGATCAGTGGCTCGATCGCGCGCACAATGTTGAGGACCGTCCGCGTGAGGGCGTAAAGCACGAGCGTGACCGGATTCCCACCCATCAGGTTTCGCGCGGCCAGGAAGCTGACCGGAACAGCAGCGAGTGCTCCGAAGGTAGTTGAGATCAACGCGAGGAAGAGCGTCTCCCAAATGCCTTGCACAACGTAGCCACCGTTCTTTGAGAATTGGTATCCTGGCAGCGGCCGGGTCTGGAGTAGGTACACCCGGTGCTCAAGGGGCAATGTTGGGTCCGGAGCCGCGGAGAGGGCCTGGGGCGGAACCTGCACGACCACGTTCAACCCGCCCTGGGGGTCGGAGACCATGGTGAGGGGCGTGATGTGCCCCTCCCCGAGGGGCAAGCGATCGCCAATCGGGGTCTGCCAGTAGATCTCCGTCTGGGCGTCCGCCCACAGACCTTTGGATTGGAGGATCAGCATGTCGCTCACGTTGGCGCAATTGGGCGACAGGCTCATGGTGATCCCGTTGACCGTGTTGGAGGGCGGTGGCGGATTGGGCCCGCAGGGCACAAGCACCGCGGCCCAGGCCGAGTGCTCTTCCTGGCGATGGGAAATGAAGTCGGGGTGAAACATGGGGCGGACAATCGACGAGGCCCGATCGAGATTCCTCGTCAGTGCTGAGGTATCGATCTGGGTCACCTGCCAGCCGATACCGAAGCCCATCACCAGGATGGCCATCACCGGGAGGGTGGCCGCGCGGGTCTTCCCTGCGGCCACACTGGCGGCATCCCACAAGTTCCACAGCCAGATCACGCCTGGGATCGCGAACCAGCCCGGCACTTTGTACCAGATAGCCGACAACAGGGTCAGGAGAGTGCAAATGAAGAGCGCAACACCCCGATAGCGTTGCCCGGCGTAGACCTGCCCCAGACCAGGTACCAAGAGCGACAGCAGAGCTGCAACGAGCCGCGACCGGCCGGTAGTATTCTGCTTGGACTCGTTGCCGCGCATACCTAGCCTTCCTCAACGGTCGTGGCTCGCACTTCCTGGGCTTCCTCCCCGTAGATCTCCTTGAACTTCGCCCGATTGATCTCCTTGGGCAAGCCTTCGAAGACTTTCAGGCCGTCCTTGAGAGCGATCACGCGCGTGGCATAACGATGGACCAGGTCAAGGAAATGCAGGCTACATATGACCGTAATGCCTTCCTTGTTGAGCTGTTCCAGGTATTGCAGGATGGAGTGCGAGAGCACTGGGTCCAGCGAAGCCACCGGCTCATCCGCCAGGATGAGCTTGGGCTCCTGCATCAGGGTGCGAGCGATCCCCACCCGCTGTTGCTGCCCGCCAGACAGGGTGTCAGCCCGGGTGTGGGCCTTGTCGGCGATCCCCACTCGATCCAGCGCCCGAACGGCCCGCTCGCGGTCTGCCTTGGGCCAGATGCCCAACAGGCTGAGCCAGAGGTTTGCGTATCCCAGGCGCCCCGAAAGGACATTGGTCGCCACACTGCTGCGCTTGACCAGGTTGAACTGCTGGAAGACCATACCGATGCGCCGTCGCAGCTTCCTTAGGTCGGCGCCGGAGGCCTGGGTAATGTCCGTCTCATCCCAAACGATGCGGCCTTCCGTCGGATCGATTAGTCGATTGATGCAGCGCAAGAGCGTGGACTTGCCGGATCCGGAGAGGCCGATCACCACCAGGAACTCCCCGTCCTTGACGGTGAAGTTCACATCCTTGAGCGCCACCGTTCCACTGGGGTAAACCTTCGTCAGATGCTCGACGCGCAGCAAGGAGGCACCTCCTCAGTTCCTGCCAAAGCAGAGGGGAGAGAAGTCTGCCTTCTCTCCCCTCAGAATAGCATGGTGTGCTACTTCACGTAATTGCTGAGGTCGACGCCGGAGGCCTGCAGATAGGAGCGGAACTCGTCGTAGACTGTATCATCCACCTTGACGAGCCCACCGATCTGATACAGGTCGTTGAGCGCCTTCTTGCCCTCTTCTGTGTCAACAAGCTTGAGCATCGCCGCGGTGACCTTGGTCTGGAGATCCGCGGGCATGTCGGGCGCGTAGGACATGTTGTCATTAGGGATCAGGGCCTTGGTCTGGAAGACCACGACCACCTTGTCCATTACGTCCGGAAGGTCCTTGGTCACACCGGTGCGCGCATCCACAAAGGCGGCGCCAAAGTCACATATGCCACCCGCGTACACGGCGCGGGCGGTCTGTGAGTGGCCCTGGGTGATGACGGCGGGCTTCAGGTCCGCATCCGCGAGGCCGGCCTTCTTGAGGAAGATGAGCGGGATGACGTAGCCGGAGGTCGACTGCGGATCGGCAAAGCACGGCCGCTTGCCCTTGAATTGCAGCAGGGTCGTGATGTCCGCATCCGATGCAGGAGTGTTGGCTGCCGGAGTGAAGCCGGCATCAGCGCGGGCGATGAACTCGGCGCCATAGTGGTCGGAGCCGAAGCGGTTGGTGATCAAGGCGACGTCCGCGTACCCCTTCTGATGCGCAAGGATGTATGCGAAAGTTGCCATCCAGCCGATCTGGGCATTTCCCGATCCCATGGCCTCGGTCAAGGCGGCGTACGATGTCGGGATCACACCCTTGAAGGTCAACCCGGTCTCCGTCGACAGCAAATCCAGGAGCGCCTTCCCGCCAGCGGTGATCTCCTGCGATGTCGCTGAAGGCTCAAAGGCAACGATGATTGGGTTGTCGGCGGTGCCCAGCGGCGGAGGCGGGACGGGTGAGGCCGTCGGAACTGGCGGCGTGGTCGGCTCAGGGGCCGTCGTGGCTACAGGAGCGGGGGCGGGGGTGGGGGTCGCGCATCCGGCCAGCAGCGTGGCGAGCACGGTGAAGGTGACCAGCGAAAGAAGCAGCTTCTTGCTCATACGTATCTCCTTTTCTTCTCCTCAACGGTCTCATGGGGACGTTCCCGGACAAGACAAAGACAGGGCAATGCTCAGGGGTCCAAGGCCCTTTGGCGACCACCTCCCTTCAGTGATGTTTGTGGGGTGAGATGTCAGCATCATACTCCACAAGCGAAATGGCCGCAAGTATGTGCCGACGGCAATCCACTGCTTTGCAGATCACTCGTTTTAGGCCATTGGCCGATGCCGCTCCCGCGAGAGAATCCACGCGTCAGTGTGGCCCTCGACTTCTGCGGCATATGGTGGGGACCATCCATTTGTCGTGTTGCCCCACCGCGTGTTGTCGGCGCGGCGAGGGTGGCTGCCTTTGCGGTTTGTGCATATGTCGCTGATCTCCGCGGCGTTTTGCATTCAACGCGAGCAATCCTGTGTGAAACCCACGGACTTGGCGAGCAGTTGAGCCGGATCACACCCGAGAGTCTGGCGAAAGAGGGCAGACTTGCGGGTTCCCGAGAAACCGATCGCCACCATTAGTTTGCCTTGCGCGTGGCCCAAGACAATCTCCGCCCGTCCGATCCTGACGGTGGGGCACATCATGGTCGGTCTCTTGACTCGCCGAAAAGGGGCAGTCTCCACCTCGGGGTGAGCGACGTGAAGCGCAGCGGAGCCAATGCCCGTGTGCCTATTCGGGGAGTTCTCATTTGAATAGGGTCGCGACATCGAGGCCGGAGGCGGCGAGGTAGTCACGAAACTCGTTGAAGAGAGTGTCGTCGGCGGCCTTGAGGCCGTCGATCTGGAAGACCGTCATCAGCGCCTTCTTGCCGACATCCGTGTCGGCGATCTTGAGCAAAGCCTCGATGATCTTGGTTCGCATGTCCATCGGCAAGTCCGGTGAGAAGGAGACGGTGTCCTTGGGGATGAAGGGCGCGCTCGTGTAAATGACCATCACCTTATCCATCGCGTCCGGCAAGTCCTTTTGGATGGCGGGGCTCGTACGGGCATCCACAAAGGTTGCGCCAAAATCGCATATGCCTTTGGCATAAACCGCGCGGACAACGGCCGGGTGGCCCCCGAGGAAGGCGGCAGCCGCGCCCGACTTGATCGGCACCGTGTACTTTGCGAAGAAGCCTAGGGGGACGACATAGCCTGAGGCGTCGATCACGTCGACCCAGCACGGCTTCTTGTCTTTGAGCTGCGCCAAGGCCCTCGCCGGGTCATCGCTCGGCGTGAACGCGCTATCGACGTGTGCGATGATCTGGAAGCCGTAGCGATCGGAACCGCCGCGAAGCGTGACGAGCCCGATGTCAGCGTCCCCGTTCTGCTTGGCGAGGGTGTAAGGAAAGGTTGCCAGCCAGCCGATCTGCGCAGTGCCGGAGCCCATCGCCTCGATCAGCGCAGTGTAGGTAGTGGCTTGGAGGATCTGGAGTCGATAACCGGTCAGGTCCGAGATCTGCGTCGCGATGGCCTCGCTTGCGGCAAGAATCTCCTGAGCGTTACTGGAGGGCACGTAGCCCATGATGATCGGGTGATCTGAAGTGCCTAGCGGCGGCGGAACCGGAGTGGCGGTCGGTTCAGGCAGCGCGGTCGGCACAGGCAGTGTGGGCTCGGGGGTTGTGGTGGGCGCGGGTGCACCCGTCAGGGCCACGCATGCGGTGAGCAGCATCGCCACGACCGGGAGAGTGGGGACGCCCAGCCTTTGCTTCTTGCCCATACGCTTCTCCTTCGTGTCTCCTCCAGGGTCGTGAGGGACCCTCTCCAGATTGGAAATGCTCCGTCCAGCACGCAGAGAACGGCCACCCTTGGCGAGTGCTTCCTCTCCCGAGGAGTCAGAGTATGATAATCAATTATCATACGCCCAATAGCCCGTGACGGGCAGCCTTGTTTAGGATCGTGGCCCAATACCGATTCAGTCCGCGGTGCGGAGATCCATGGCTGATGGGAAACACGCTTGAGCATTCCCGAATTCATTTCGCTCTGGATGTGCCACGCGGGCGGTGGAACCTGGGCTTACGGCGTGCGGCGGCACCTCTGATAGAGGGTGCGGAGTGGGGTGCTGCGTTCACTTTGCGGGGACGAGCCGTCTATCGGCACGCTGGGCTCCCGACCCATCACGTGGACGCGGTGCGCGTGGACGGACCGGCCGGAGAGATCCTGGACGGGCTGCGAGTCGAAGGCCCGCTGGACAAATCGGGAGTTGTCTTGCGCGGCGAGTTTGCGCTCCACGCAGAACATGCGGCGTGCCTGATTCGCTTGACGTTGGTCAATGACTCAACCCGCACGATCCAATGCGAGCGTTTCGTCGTTGGGCGTGCCGGGCCGGCCGCCATGACTGCCGGAAAGCGCCTCCGCCCCTTCGACTTTTTTCGTGCGCCCGTCAATGCGGTCGCTCCAGGCGCCGTGCGTCTCGACCCGGACCCGGGCGCTGTACGCTGCTACGTGAACGGATGGCAAAGCTGGAGTTTCGCCGGCGCGCTCGGCGAGCAGGACCGCCAACCCGGACCACGCCTGGGACCGGTCACCATTCCGATGCACGCCGGGGCGGCCTTTCCCTGGCCGAAGGATCGTGGTCACTTCCGCTCGGATATGTTCGCGCTTCTTTCGAGCCCGGTCACGGGGAGCACACTGGCTCTCGGCTTCCTCTCACAGCGCGAGCAGTTTGGGGCGATCGAGGCGTGGCTCGATCGTCTCTCGCCGAGCTTCATGATCAGCGCCGAACTCGACGGAGTCGATCTGAACCCAGGCGATCACATCGCGAGCGATTGGGCGTACGTCGGGTTGCAGCACGGCAGCGGGGGCGAAGCGATTGACGAGTACCTCGAGCTGGTCGGCCGCGAGAACCACGCACGTACACAGCGCGAGCCTCCCTTCGGCTGGTGTTCGTGGTACCACTACTTCACCCGCGTCACCGACGACGATCTTCGAAAGAACGTGGACGCAGCCGCCCATCTGCGCGATCAGCTGCCCGTGAAGTTGATACAGCTCGATGATGGGTTCCAGGCCGACGTCGGAGATTGGCAGGATCGCAACGCCAAGTTCCCGCGCGGCATGCGCGCGATTGCCGACGGCATTCGCGCGCAAGGATTCGTTCCTGGGCTCTGGCTGGCGCCGCTGATTGCCAAGCCGACCGCGCGCATCGCACGCAGCAGGCCGGGCTGGTGGCTGCGTGGCCGCGGGAGAGGGCCGGCCAGCGCCGGATTGGTGTGGTTCAGGTGGGGGCGGGGGCTCGACCCCACCCAGCCTGAGGCCATCGAGCACGCCGCCAACCTCATTCACACAGCGGCACATGAATGGGGATTTCCCTATCTCAAGCTCGACTTCCTGTATGCGTCGGCGCTCGATGGACGCAGGGCGGATCGTTCGGTGACTCGGGCCCAGGCCCTGCACCGTGCGCTCGAAGCCATGCGCGCCGCGGCAGGCGATGAGACCTTCTTGCTCGGCTGCGGCTGCCCGCTGGGTTCCGGCGTGGGCATCTTCGATGCCATGCGCATCGGGCCGGACGTCGACTTCCGCTGGCATCCGACCTTTCGCCCAATTTCGCGCTGGATCCGCAACGACCCCACCTTCCCTTCGGCGCGCAACTCGATACGCAGCACGCTCGCCCGGGCGATGCTGCACCGACGCTGGTGGTGGAACGATCCAGATTGTCTGCTGGCCCGCGACGCACAGACACAGCTCAGCCTCGATGAGAGGCACAGCCTGGCCACCGCCATCGCACTCTCGGGGGGCGCGCTGCTCGTCTCGGATGATCTGACCCAACTCTCGCCGGAGAGCCTGCGCCTCATTCAGGCGCTGGTTCCGGCCAATGCAGATGCGGCCCGCGTCATCGGATGGGAACACACACGCGATCCGGAGACGGCTGTCCTCTCGTGCCGAGGGGCTTTGGGCGAGTGGTTCGTCGTGGCGCGGTTCAACCTGAGCGATACGGCCATTGAAGCGGCGCTCGACCTGCCTGCGCTCGGGCTGCCGGAACACGCCGAAGCGTTTTCGTTTTGGGATCAACGCCACATATCCGCCGTCACCCGAACGCTTCCGCTCGGAGGGGATTCCGGCCCACGGCGTGTGCCTTGTCGCCGTGCGCGCCTTCCGCGATGGACCCACCTTCGTTGGGAGCACGCTGCACTTTACGCAGGGCCGCGAGGTCGCCGCGTTCGATGTTTCATCGCGGCACCTGGCGCTCGAAATCGAGCTTGCGCGAAGAGCGGCCGGGCAGCTCCATCTGCGACTGCCGGAACCACCACGCTCGGCGACCCTCGACGGGTCGCCGGTCGTGTGGCAGGCACATAGCCATGGCCTTCATCGCTTCGATGTGACCCTGACCGGTACTGCTCATCTCGAGGTGAGGTGGTGAGTGCGTCTTGCATCACCTCTTCCGGAGACCCAGGGATGAAACATGAATAGCGTGGGCCCGCTCCCGCCGGACCCCCTGCGCGACTTCTTCGCTCCGCGCGGCATCCTCGTGATCGGCGTCTCGCGCGATGCGACTCGACTCGGGTACGGCCTGGCACGCAACGTCGTGCGCACCTCGCCGGTGCCTGTGCACCTCGTCCATCCGGAGGGCGGGGAGTGGGAAGGGCGCAAGCTGTTTCGAGAGGTGCGTGATGTGCCGCTCCCGGTGGATCTTGCCCTGATCCTGCTGCCGGCCAACAAGGTGGCCGGGGCGCTGCGCGAATGTGCGAAGGCAGGTGTGCGCGCCGCCATCGTCGAATTGGGCGGGTTCCGCGAGAGCGGCGCTGAGGGCGGACGGCTGGAGGAAGAACTCAAGGCGGTGGCCCGCGAGTGCGGAGTCCGCGTCATCGGCCCCAACTGCATTGGTGTCGTCGACACGCACCTGCCGCTTGACACGACCTTCTTGCCCTCTCGTGACGACCGCTCAGGAACGATAGCGTTCGTCTCGCATTCGGGCGCCACGTGCTCCGCGATGCTCGACCAGGCGCTGGTCGAAGGCTGGGGCTTCTCGCGAGTGATCAGCCTGGGCAACCAAGCCGACGTCAGCGAGGCGGACGCGCTGCTCTGCCTCGCCCATGACCCGCATACGCAGGCGATCGCCCTCTACCTGGAGGGCATTCAAGACGGCGCGCGCTTTCTCTCGGCCGCGCGCACTGCCGCCCGGCTCAAACCCATCGTCGCGCTCAAGGTGGGGCAATCGGCCGAGGGGCAGCGCGCGGCGCGCTCGCACACCGGCGCGCTCGCGACAAGCGAGCGTGTAGTGGAAGCGGCCTTTGCGAGTTGCGGGATCTTGCGAGCGCATACGCTCGAAGAGACGTTCGCTCTCGCGCTCGGGTTGGCGCAGCTCAAGCCCTGCGCCGGGCCGCGCGTGGCGATCTTGACCAACGCAGGAGGGCCGGGCGTCATGGCGGCGGACCTTCTGGTCGAGCATGGCCTGGAGTTGGCGAACCTCTCCGCGGCCACACGCGGGAAGTTGGCTGAGAGGCTTCCACCCGCGGCTGCACTCGGCAACCCGGTGGATATGCTGGCTTCAGCCGGCGCGGATGAACATTCGGAGTGTGCACGCGTGCTGCTCGAGGACAGTGGTGTGGACGCGTTGATCGTGACGATCGTTCCGCCGCCGATGCACGACGTCGTCGCCGTCGCCGCAGCGCTGGCACCCAGGTTGCGTGCGGCGGCCAAGCCCGTCGCGGTCTGCATCATGGGCGGGGCCTCGGCTGCCAAGGCCCGCGACCGCCTGCGTGAGGAGGGGGTGATGGAGTGCACTTACCCGTCACGGGCGGTGCTGGCCGTCTCCGCGGCGTGGCGGCGGTCATCCAACCACCCGTCGGGAGGGGGACTCCTGGCGGCGCGGTTGGGATTGGTCGGGGGTCTGCCTCAAGCGATACTTGCCCGCCCGTTAGCAATGGCGCGGGAGCCTGGCGCGGGGTTCAAACTGGCGCAAGCGATCGGCCTGCACTGTCCAACCTGGCAATTCGCCGCGGATGAAGCGCAGGCCGTCACCGCGGCGAAAGCTGTCGGTTACCCTGTTGCCCTCAAGGCCGTCTCCCATAAGCTGATACACAAATCCGAGGCGGGCGGTGTTGCACTCGGCTTGGTCAGTGAAGACGAGGTGCGAGAAGCCTATCGCAGGATGAGGGTCGCGGTTGAGGCGTTCGCCGGGAACGACGCGTGGCAGGGGGCGCTGGTACAGGCGATGGCGCCTGGTGGCCAAGAAGTGATCGTGGGCGCCGTCCGCGATCCGCAATTCGGACCGCTCATCGCGTTCGGGAGCGGCGGAAAAGAAGTCGAGGGCATGGGCGATGTATCGTTCGCTCTCGCCCCATTGAGCACGCAAGCCGCCGAGGCGCTGTTCGCCCGAACCTGGGCTGGCCACCGCCTGAGCGGCGTACCGGCGGCACAGCGCGACGCCGTTCTGCACGCGCTGACCGCTGTCGAGCAATTGATGCTAGCCCATCCGGAGCTGCGTGAGTTCGAGGTGAACCCGTTGGTTGTCACCCCCCGCCAGGCGTGGGCGGTGGATGTCCGCTTCAGCCTGGATCAGGCCTCCTTCATGGAGAGAACGAGCGCCTCTCCGCCTGCCTAGGCGACATTCGACTCTCGCCTTCAGCCATTCCAACCTCGCTTCGGCCAATCCCTTCATTCGCGAAAGGGCGAACAAGGCTCCCGGCCCCTCGACGCATAGCGATGCCGATACGTTGCCGTAGAGTGCGGCCTGGAGGGGATTGTACGTACGGTGCCAGCCCGCCAAGAATCCGCCCGCGAAGGCGCCCTCGGCACCGACAGGATTGCGCCGCTCGGCGGGATAAGCGGGGATGGACAGGGACGATTGATCTTCGGTTCGATAGAGGATCTGACCCCCGGTGTCCTCGAGAACCACGACCAACGGACACCCATAATCCGCAAGCCGTTGCGCGATGACCGCCAGGTCGCGCGTTGAATTCACGGAAAAGACCGCGCGCCATCCGTTCGTTGAGCAGAAAGACGCTGATGCCTCGGAGCAGGGGGCGCAGCAGGTGGAGGGAGGTGGGTAGGAGATAGCGCGCG
Source organism: uncultured Chloroflexia bacterium (assembly GCA_963712475.1). Classification (GTDB taxonomy): domain Bacteria; phylum Chloroflexota; class Anaerolineae; order Anaerolineales; family RBG-16-64-43; genus RBG-16-64-43. Next base: position 6,429 of record CAVQIA010000008.1, on the reverse strand, counting down.
GAAGGAGAAAGCGCTATCGTCGTCGTGCCGCTGCTGCGCAGCGGCGCAGGCAAGGTCAGGTGAGTGACGACATGCGCCGGCGCCAGGTAGGCGGCGCGCGCCTGACGGTAGACGCCCGGCAGATCCTCCGGTCGAATGGCGAGAGGCGCGAATCGATCGCCAACCTCCTCGTCTGCGCCCGGAGGGGTGTAGGCAAGCAGCTCCTTAGGCACTTCAACGCCGGCCCGCGCGCAGGCCAGGCGCGGTTCGCGCTGGTTGACTTCCCCGTCGCTGCGGTATTCGTAGAAGGCGCGCGTCGCGGCTGTGCCCTCGACCACGTGCACCGCTTCGCACATGATGTCGATTGACTGCAGTTGTTTCAGCCAAGCCTGAGGGAAATCTTCGCCGATCCGGCTGACGATGGCCAGCGGCTCGTCCACCCACACCCGGGCGCCTGCCGCCGCGTACATCGCAGCCCCGCCCGGTTGTGCGAAATAGATATCCTTGAGGGGGCCGATGATGTAATCCTGTTGCAGCGGCCCAATGAAGACCATTTGCGGCGAGTCGTGTTTCATTCCGACATCTCACGCGTCCGTGTGACTTGCGGCCATGGATAAAGTCAGTATATAATGCGTCCCACGTTCACGCCTGAGATGCTGCGGTGAACAGGCGCCACGGGCCTCACTCAAACATGCGACCATGAGCTCTGCCAAGATACTCCTCATTGAGAGCGATCGAACAACTGTGCCTTCGCACGGTTCTGCGCTCTTGAAGAAGGGCTTCGCGCTCATGGTCGAGAATGCCCCGCGCAAGGCTATTGAACGCGCACATGCCACCATGCCCGATGTGGTCGTGTTGGATGCGATCTCCCTGCGCACAAGCGGTGTGCGGCTGACGCGCACGCTTCACACCAAGCTCGATGGCTGCCCCATCGTGCTGATCACCCGTTCTGAAATCGACGATCCTTCCCAGGCGGGTGCGAGCATCGTTCTCACGCCGCCCTTCACCCCTCGCAAACTGCTGAACGCCGTCCAGCGCCTGCTCCCCGGTGATGAGAACAGTTGGCAGCAGGTGGGCCCGATCAAACTCAACCTGATGCAGCGCAAGGTGGCCTGTGCCGGGCGTGAGGCGCGCGTAACGCCCAAGCAGGCCCGCCTGTTGGATGTCTTTCTCCATCACTCGGGGCAGCTTCTCACGCGCAAGTTCTTGCTCAAAGCGGTGTGGGATACGGACTACACGGGCGACACGCGAACGCTGGACGTCCACATCTCGTGGCTGCGCCAAACCATCGAGGCCGACCCTGAGCACCCGCGCTACCTCAAGACCATCCGCGGGATGGGGTACCGGCTCGACGTCCCCGAGACCGGCCGCAAAGCCTGATCGATTCTCGAAACCTCGATCGAGATATCCACCTCTGCGGTCTCGCCCGCAGCAGACACCGCACGCACGCGCAAATGGTGCACGCCGGGTTGCGAGTAGTGGTGGCTCAGGCTGAGCGGTGCGAGGCCCCGGCGCCATGGGCGCGCCGCCTGGGCCGTGCTGCGGAAGACCGGCGCCTGATGGTCGAAATCGGCCTCCCAGTAGTCGAGCGAAACGGGAAAGCCCTGGGGCTCGCAGACGCTCATGTCTTCGAGCTGGAGTTGGACCTGCGCGCCATCCACCTCGCTGCGTACTCGCAAAACCGCACCCGCAGACCTCGCGGCAAAGGTCGCGGGGGGCGTCTGAGGGTTGCGCGCCTGCTCCACCGCATACCCGCGGCTGTGGGCCAAGGTCAGCCGCCGCTGGCAAACCTGCAACGCCTGAGGCTCGAGGTCCGCGCCAATCCACCGGCGGCCGAGGCTTTCCGCCACCCGCAAGGTCGTCCCTGATCCGCAGTAGAAATCCCCAACCCAATCGCCGGGTTCACTGGAGGCGCGCAGAATGCGTTCGAGCAGTGCCTCCGGCTTCTGCGTCGGGTAACCCGTGCGTTCGGTATGCAGCCGTGCGACGACCGGGAAGTACCACCAGTCTTCCGGCACCTTGCCGCGTTCAAGATCCGGCTGGCGCCCAAACCCGGCTCGCGCCGAGGAGGCGAAAGTGCGCCGAGTGGATTCGTCGTAGGGGATGCGCACCTCATCCGCGTTGAACACGTGGCGGCGTCCTTTGCGGTAGGCCAGCAACGTATCGTGCTTGCGGTTGAAGTAGGTCCGCACCGGCGAGGGGCCGTGATAGACCCATATGATTTCGTTGAGGATTTGCTGCGCGCCGAAGATCTCATCCAGCAACAGACGGGCGTAATGCACGGCGCGCCAATCCAGGTGCAGGTAAAGGCAGCCGTCATCGGCAAGCAGCCGATGCATGAGGACAAGACGCGGGTAGAGGTGCTCCAGATACTCGTCCGGACCTTGCCACGAATCGGAGTAGCCTTGGGCCAGCAACCACTCCTGCGGTCGGCGTGAGTCTTCGCCAGTTCCAACCCGCCGTGGAAATCCCTTGCCGGTTCCAAAGGGCGGGTCGGCATAGATTAAGCGCAGCCGCCCTTCCCACTGCGGGAGAAGGGCGGCCATGGCCAGCAAATTGTCCCCGAGGATTAGTCGGTTGGGGTCGGGCCCGAGCACCTCATCCGGATCCCGACGCACTTCCCCGGTTCGCTCGAGGCGGGCGTCCGGCGGTACGGGAGCACGTTTGCCATCCCACTCGAGTCGCACCGAAGCATTGTTCTGCGTCACGCCGGCCCACGGTCCCTTCGATACCGATCACTTGGTGGATTTCGTTGTCCCACCCTTGCGTCCGAACTTCTCCGTCAGGATCTCCCGCAAGGTCGGCTGTCCGATCTCCTGCAGCTCGTAACGCACACGCTGCGAGGGCTTGTTGATCTTGATCACCGGCGCAGATCGATCGGCGTGCCGATCAGCACCAGATCGCACGGCGTGTTGTTGATGGTCTGCGTCCAGTTCCCGCATCTGCTTCGGCCGTAGCCCATGGCCGGCAGCACCGCGCCGGTCGTCGGATACTTCTGGTACGTCGCGGCGATGGAGCCGACGGCATACGGCGCGCGGATCGATGATCTCGGCCGCGCCGAAGCGGCGCGCCGCCACCAAGCCCGCGCCGTAAGCCATCTCGCCGTGGGTCAGCGTGGGGCCGTCTTCGATGACCAGCACGCGCTTGCCGCGGATCGCGGCCGGGTCGTCGACAAAGATCGGCGAGGCGGCTTCCACCACGATCGCCGCGGGATTCAGGCGGCGCAGGTTCTCGCGCACGGTCAACGTGCTTTGCGCGATCGGCGGTGTCGACCTTGTTGATGACGCAGCACGTCGGCCAGGCGCACATTCGTCTCGCCGGGGTGATAGCTCAGCTTCGTGGCCGGGGCGATGCGGATCGGCCACCACGATGTGCAGATCGCTCACGTAGAACGGGCAGGTCGTTGTTGCCGCCATCCCACACGATGATGTCGGCTTCCTGCTCGGCCTGGCGCAGGATCTTCTCGTAATCCACGCCTGCGTAAACGATCACGCCGCGATCGATGTGCGGTTCGTATTCCTCGCGCTCCTCGATCGTGCACTCGTGCTCGTCCAGGTCGTCGTAGCTCGGCGAAGCGCTGCACGGCCTGTGCGCACCAGATCGCCGTAAGGCATGGGGTGGCGGATGGCGGCGACCTTGTAGCCCAGGTCGCGCAGGACGGACGACACGGCCGCGTGGTCTGGCTCTTGCCCGAACCGGTGCGCACGGCGCAGATCGAAACCACCGGGCTTGATTGGATTTGAACTGTGTGGCGCGAGCGCCCAACAATCGGAAGTCGGCCCCCGCGGCGACCACCGTCGAGGCCTTGTGCATCACGGTCTCGTGCGAGACATCGCTGTAGGCGAAGACCACCTGGTCGACGGCCATGCGACCGGATCAGCGACACCAGGTCGCCTTCGGGGTGGATGGGGATGCCCTTCGGATAGAACTTGCCTGCCAGTTCGGGCGGATAGAGACGGCCTTCGATGTTCGGGATCTGCGTCGCGGTGAACGCCACGACTTCGTACATCCGGGTTGTTGCGGAAGCAAGGTTGAAGTTGTGGAAGTCGCGTCCGGCCGCGCCCATGATAAGAACACGCCTTTTGATCATCCTTCTCCTTCTTTGTTCCAGGTGACGAATAGGACGCTGCCCGCGCGCGTTAGGCGCTGGGTCACGCCCTACATGGTATCGGGTGCCTGCAATCCAAGCAAGGTCAGGCTGGAGCCGAGGACCTGCTTGGCCGCCGACACGAGCGCCAGCCGCGAGGCTTGGGTCGCCGGTTCCGCTTGCAACACCGGGCATTGCTGGTAGAAATCGGTGAACGCCTTGGCAAGAGTGTAGGCGTAGTTGGCCATATGCAGCGGCTTGTAGTCCTGAACCGAGCGCTGTACCTCGCCGGGAAAGCGCGCCACTGCCTCGATCAGGTTCACCTCGGCAGGGTGCAAGTTGTGCTCCGCCCACGCCGCCGGAGCCCCGGCAGCCCGCGCCAGGATGCTGGCCGCGCGCACATGGGCGTACTGGATGTAAGGCGCGGCCTGGCCGTCGAAACTCAGCGCGCTTTCCCAATTGAACGTTATCTGCTTAAGGTTGTCAACGCTCAGCATCGCATAGCGCAGGGCGCCCAAGCCCACCGCGCTCGCCACCGACCGGCGCTGCGCGCCGGCCAGGTCCGGATTCTTCTCGGTGATGATCGCCTCGACACGGCGGATCGCCTCGTCAGCGACATCCTGGAAGTAGATCACGCGTCCCTTGCGCGCCGACATGGTCCCTTCAGGAAGGGTGACGATCTCGTAGGCTAAGTGGAAGCACTTGGCGGCCTGCGGGAAGCCCCACAGCTCGAGGATCTTGAAGGCCTGCTGAAAGTGAAGACTCTGACGGACATCGACGACGTAGATCGAGCGATCGACGGCATACTGCTCGAACTTCGTTTTGGCGAGGGCAAGATCTTTGGTGAGATAGAGGCTGGTGCTGTCGCTACGCAGAATCACGGCCGTGCGGTAAGTCTCGGTCCGCAGTCCGAGCTTCTCGTCCACTCGAACGATGACCGGCCCGCCGCTGGGTCGTTCGTCCTCCGCTATTCCTCGCGCGATGAGCTCCTCCACGATGGCCTTGCTCGGCTCGTCCACCTCGCTCTCATAGAAGAAGACGTCGATGTGGATATCGAGCATCTCGAGGATGGCGGCCAGTTCATCGAGGCTCCACTGTCGCGTGCGCCGCCACAATTCGCGAACGTGCGGGTCGCCGGTATCCCACAGGCGGTAAAGCTCCTTGACCTCGGCCTCATAGCGCAGTCTGTGCTCGCGTTCGGCAGGTGTCTCCCCCGGCTTTTCATCGAGAAGCGCAGTGGCTTCGGTATAGATCTGGGCCAACCAGCGCCCGCGCTCCATGACACCTTCGGGTTCCTGGCCGGCGTGCAGCTTCTGATATCCCCACAAGCAGCGGATGACACCCAGCCCGATATCTCCGGGGTAGCTGGCGCGGATCGTGTTGAATTCCGCAAACTCAACCAGGCGTGCCAGTGCCTCGCCCAGAACCGCCGTCCGCAGGTGGCCGATGTGAAAGGAATGGTGGGTGTTCGGCTGCGCGTACTCGACCATCACGCGCTCGTCGCGCGGGGCGCCTCGCCCGAAATCTCCGCCGCTGCGCAGAACGGTCTCGACAACAGCCTGGGCGTAGCGCTGGGTGTCAAAGTGCAGGTTGATATACCCGCGAACGGGGACGGCCCGAATGAAGACCGGGGGCAGCCGCAACGAGACGGTGATTTCCTCAGCGATCTGCTGCGCGAGCGCGGGAACCGAGCCGCTGGACTTTTCGCGGCGAGCGAGGGCCGCGGCCGCCTTCAGGCAGACCGACGTGGCTGCGCCCCACTCGCCGGAGAAGGGCAAGGCAGCCCATTCCACAGCCGGTGGCTCCGCCAGCCCTCGGCCCTGGAGATGGGCGTGCACAACCTGCGCGACTTGGCTGAGTTCCGTCTCGAACATACCCTGACCACCGGTCAGATTATAAACAACACGCTCCGGATCGCCGTATGCGTCAAAAAGCCCCCGAGAGCGGGGGCTTGCCATGCCCAGGACTTGCGGATCGTGGGACCCGAGCGGCGGCCGGTTACGCCGGCTTGGCGCCGCCCGCCTTGTGCATCCGCTTCATGAGGCGGCTCTTGCGCCGTGCCGCGTTGTTCTTGTGGATGATGCCCTTCTCCGCCGCGCGGTCGAGCTGGCGGATGGCGCCGCCACCGTGGCCTCTAATTCCTTGCCGCCCGGCTTCGATCCCTGCACGCGCCGAGGTGACGGCGGTGCGGGCGTGGCTGCGGATGGTGCGGTTGCGAACGCGCTTGCGCTGATTGCTGCGAATGCGCTTGATCGCCGAGCGGGTATTTGCCAATGCTGCCCTCCGGACGTGGTTTGGTATCTTTCAATTCTACACGAGGTTGACTTGTTTGCCTAGGTCGACGCGGCGATAACCGCCGGCGT
>CAVQIA010000007.1:0-220218 GCA_963712475.1 uncultured Chloroflexia bacterium | reverse complement strand
AAGCGATGCGCTCGATGCCGGGGATCTTGCGCGGCAGCGCGTGCAGGGTCTCAGGCAGCGCCTGGGCTTCGTTGTAGCTTGGGATCTGGATGATGAGTTTCATCGCGCCATGGGGTCCATCAGGGCAGGCCCTCGTACCGAGGACAGGTTGCGTCGAGTATATCATCGCGGTCGAGGTGGGCACCATCGTCCCGAGCGCGGGATTGGCCCTCACCCTAGCCCTCTCCCCAGGGAGCGGGAAGGGCACGCGCGGCTACCGAATCCTCTACGTGGTTGATGAGAGAGGAAGTGCGCGATACCATCATGCGTCTCCTCTTCAGGGAGAGGGAACGCGTGCGCTCCATCTATTTCCTCTCCGCTTCGGGAGAGGCCGGTAGGGCCGGGTCGGTCGCGGCGCTAGTGGAATCAAAAGCCCCCGCGTGAGCGGGGGCTTCTTTGATCTCGTGCGTTCGCCGGTTAGAGAACGCGCACCGACTCGGCCTGCATGCCCTTGGGGCCCTTGGTAACCGAGAACTCGACGCGCTGTCCCTCTTCCAGGTTGCGGTACCCATCGCCCTGGATGGCGGAGAAGTGCACAAACACGTCCTCACCACCTTCGCGCGAAATGAAACCGTAACCCTTGTTGCCGTTGAACCACTTGACCGTACCCTGAATCCGTTCCGTCATTTTGCCTCCTAGGCAAGAAAAGTGTTTAGGAGCCACAGTTCTTCATGGGTCGGCCAACCGGCACAGCCGGCGATGAAACAAGAACGGCCTGAGCAACTGCAGCTCAGGTCGTGGCGTTACATGATCCAGACAGAACTTGCATGCTACCTAACGGCGGTAACGATAACATGCTTTCTGCGGTCTGTAAAGGGGCAGTTTGCGCTTGTATTGGTGGGAATCCGCTCCGCTTCCGTGTCGCGGATGGTAACCGGCTGCATGCCTTACCTCTTCGCCTCGCGTTCGTTCGGGCGACTTGGGATGCCTCAGGCATTGCCGGTTCATACGAGACCCTGTTCGGATTCGTTCGTCATTTCCGCGTGATCTTTGGGCTGAAAGCCGCAGTGGGAATCCAGCGGTCTTCCATTGTCATTGATCGCGCCGTACGGACCCGCAACCCCCTACATCTTCCACGAGAACACGTGGTCGCCCAACTCGGGCTTGCCGGCTACCGACACGCTGGGATGACGAACCACGAGACTGGGCCTTCATGCCTCGTGGGTCACCGACCGAGAGGCGGTTTTCTGGGGCTGCACCAAGACGCTCTCTGCGCTCTCTGTGGTCCCCGTGCTGGGGCACTTCATCCTTGGTTGCAGTTCCACCATCCTGCAGGTACGATTGTCATCGATGCCGCACGCCACACTGCCTGCCGTTTCCCCTCCCGCCGCCGCGCGATCGTTACTCAAGCGCGCCTTCGACGTCGCGCTGGCGCTGTTCATGCTCATCCTCTCCTCGCCTGTGTGGGCGCTGATCGCGCTGTTCATCCTGCTTGAGGATGGGCGGCCGGTCTTCTTCACCCAGGAGCGCTGGGGGAGGGATGGCAAGCGATTCAACGTGCTCAAGTTCCGCTCCATGAGCCATGGATCGGTTGACCAGCACGGCGTGCGCCTGGCGCGCGAGGGCGATGTGCGCGTGACGCGCCTGGGACGTCTGCTGCGCCGGACGGGACTGGACGAGCTGCCCAACCTGCTGGCGATCCTGCGCGGCACGATGTCCTTCGTCGGCCCGCGCGCCCTGGCGGTCGAGGAAGTGGTAGCCGAAATCGACGGGCGCTACCGCTCCTACGAGCAGGTGCCGGGTTTCCGAGAACGGCTGGCCGTGCGCCCGGGCCTGACCGGCCTGGCGACCGTCTATGTCCCCCGCGATGCCTCTCCCCGCCGCAAGTTCGCCTACGACCTGCTCTACATTCGTTGCTGGTCCTTCGGCCTCGACCTGCGCCTGGTCGTGCTCTCCTTCCTCATTAGCTTCCTCGGCCGCTGGGAAAGACGTACGCGCAAGGTATAATCTGCTCGACCCGCAAGCCGATCGCAGACAACCAAGCTGAGCCGAGATCCGTCGTCCGGGGGTGACACGGCGCGGGTCGGCGTTGCGCGCGAGGCCAACAGCCCCAATGGCAGACACATGTCTAGTAAGGCGGAGTTCAACAATGACCAGCGCATCCGCCGCGCGCTACGACGTGATCGTGGCCGGTGGGTCGGCCGCTGGCCTCTTTGCCGCGGCGCGACTCGCGCAGGCCGGGGCGCGGGTGATCGTGCTCGAGCGGGCGAACGATGTAGGTGAGCCCACGCGCACCCTGATCGTCACGCGCGAGCTTGAGCGGGTATTGGGTTTCCGCCCGAGCGCGGCCATCGTGCACGAGGTCGCGCACATGGAGATGCACTCGCGCGCGCGACAGGCCAGCGTGACCCTGCGCGAATCAGATTGGATCATCGACCGCGGATCGATAAACCGCTTGTTGCTCGAGTATGCCGCGGCGGCCGGAGCCGAGATTGCGCTCGGCACCGCGCTGATGGACGTGCGGTTGGAGGGGGGTGCGGCGAACGCGGCCGCCGCGAGACAAGGCCTGTCATTCCCCCTCGCGGCGCCGGTGCTCATCGGCGCCGACGGCGTGCGCAGCGACGTGGCGCGCGCGCTGGGCTTTGGGGCGGTCCGCGCCGCGCCTCTTCTGCAGGCGCGTATCGCGCTCCCCTCAGGCTTTGATCCCTCGCATGTGCGCATTTGGTTCGACCGGGCGCTCACCAACTACTTCCTGTGGCTCATTCCCGACTCGCAGACCACCGCCGTCCTGGGCCTGGTTGCCGAGCACGGCAAGCCGGCGCGGCCCGTGCTGGACGCGTTTCTCCAGACCGCACGCGATCAGGCCCATTGAGTATCAGGGCGCGGTCATCCCGCTGCACATGCCGTCTCGCCGGCTCGAGCGGCGCGCAGGCGCGGCGCGCGCCTTGCTCGTGGGCGATGCGGCGGCGCACGTGAAGGTCACGACCGTTGGTGGTTTGGTTTCGGGCCTTGCGGGCGCGCGCGCGGCCGCGCAGGCGGTGATCACAGGGCGCCCGTATGCGCAGACCCTCGCGCCGCTGCAGCGCGAACTGCTCATCCACGATGGGATGCGCTGGGCGCTCGATCGCTTCGCGGACGCCGACTATGACCGTCTGCTGGGCGGGCTCGCGCCGCGCACACTGCGCTGGCTTGAAACCCAGCCGCGCGACCGTGTGGCGAGCAGCTTGCCGGCTCTCCTGCTCGGCCAGCCGCGGCTGGCACTCCTACCTCTTGCGGCGCTCGCCCGATCGGTTGCTGTCGGCTCGAGGCGTGCAGGCGAGAACCGCCGCGGCCAGACGGCCTGGGTTCGCTAGGTAGCCCGCCGAGGAGTAACACGTGATCGACCGGCGGCGACCACCCCTTCCACGAGAATTGAGAATTGCAGATCTTCCGGAAGATCCTATCTTGGTGCCTGGTTGCATGAGCTGTGGCATTCCCGGCGCAGTGGGCACGCGAAACTCATCTAAAGGCATATGCTAACCGACCACTTGTGGAAGCCCAATCGCTGGTACAGGCTCATCCCTGCGGCCTGCGGGACCTTCACGGCCCTTGACATGTTGCTGGGGCTGGTCTTTTTGGGGGTCACCGTTCAACTGTCGGTGTTCCACACGTGGCCGCTGGAGATCGCACTTGTCGAGATCGTCCTCGTGCTGGCCTTGGGAGCCCATGCGTGGGGCGGGCCGGGTGGCGCGAGTGTTCGCTATGGGGTTGGCATGCGTCGGCTGATGGTTTGGCTTGTAGCCTGGGCACTTTGGGCCACGCTGCTATGGTTGCTGGGACGCGATTGGCTTTACAACCTGAACGAGATCCGCTGGCTGGCGTTTGCCTGCCTGGCATGCCACGTCGCATATGTCGCGTGCCGACAGAGCATGGCCCGCTCCCTCGCCCTGTTTGCGGTGGTTTCCATCGTCGCCGCTCTCGTGGCAGATATCCAGGGAGCGACAGGGGCATTTGTTCCGCCGTTCGCAGCCGAGACTGCGAAGTACCTCGAACTCTCATCGGGGAGTGGTCTTCTGCGGTCCGTCGCCGTGGGTCTCTTCCGTCACCCCAATGCTTATGGGGGATTTGTGTTTTGGCCGATGAGCCTCGGGTTGGGTTTGGTCGCGCATCGTCGCTGGCGGCTGGCCGGAATCGCCGGGTTCGTCTTCTTCCTGGGAAGCCTGTATCTCTCGTACTACCGCACGCTCATCTTGGGTGTGATGATCGCAATCGGGCTCTTTATTCTGGTGCGACTACGCGTTCGCCCAGCCTCCCTTGCCTGGATGATCGCACTTGCCCTGCTTGGGACCGTTGCTCTGAGCGCCATCGCGCTGCAGGTGGCTCCCCAACTCTCCTTCTTTGAGAACCTGTGGTATCGCGTTGAACTCTGGCGAGAAGCGGGGCGACTGATCGTATCGAACCCGGCAATCCTTGCCTGGGGATCCGGCTACCGTCCGGACCTTGCCCTGGCAGTGGCCCGGTCGCGGATTGACCCGCATAATGCCTATCTGTACACCTTGATGCACTTTGGCCTTCCGGGACTGGCTGTCTTCCTGGGGGCCTGGCTTGAGGTCATTCGTCAGGGATGGCGGGAGTACCGTCGGGATCGATTCCTGGATCGCCCGGTCCTCGGCGCAATGTGGATCGCCAGCATCGTGTGGATGTTCTCCGGACTCATGGATTCGCATCTCACCTCTTCCGAGTGGGTGGTTCTCTCAGCGGTGATGCTGGGATTGCTCGCAGCCGGATTCGAGGGGAGGCGAGCCGTCGCTGGGGAGACCGTTTCATCCCTCGGCAGCCCTCAAGCGGCCCTGCAACCGTGACCCATGTTTCGCGGCCGGTTCCATCTCATGGTGCTCGAGGACGCGCGCGCTGCGCGTCGTCAATGGCGAGCTGGCCGTCCTGTCCACTGGCTCTCGAGGCGCGTGGTCCGGCCTGAGTGACGCCTGGCATCTTGCGGACAATCTGTTTTTGTTGGGGCTCGGATGTACGGCCTGCCGGGTGCGCTGGCGATGATCGGGCAGGATCGATGGAGGCGTGGATGGGCTGGCGACATTTCGATTGCCTGCGAGAGCACCTCTTGGCCGGCGCGCTGTGGAGCGCGATGCTTGCCTTCTTCTTGGTTCAGGGGGCGGTCTCGCTCGACTTGCACGAGGCCGTGCCGCGCCTCATCTTCCTCACCGTCCTGGTTGTGTATCTCGGGCTGCTGGAGGAGGCCGGGGCCGGGCGCGGGGCGCCCGCCGTTCGTGCGGCCGTTACAGCATGAGCTTCCAGAATCCGAACCACGGATTGAGATTCGATTGGAGGGCGGCCGGCATGGCGGCGCCTCGCACTCGCTATCCGGATGGCCGGCTCACCTCGCGCCGGTGAACTTGCTGATCCAGAATCTGTTGCCCTACCTATGGCCCCGTCGCATCAAACCACTCCCGGGACACACTCACTCAATGGCGTAGGCCAGGTCAACCGCCCTGTGCACATCCTCGGCGTGCGCGTGGATGCCGTCGATATGCCGCGGGCGGTGGCTCGGATTCGCTCGTGGATCGAGGACCGCGGGCGGGCTTATGTGTGCTTGGCCACAGCCCATGGCGTGCTCGACTGCTGGCATGATGCCGCCCTGCGCCAGGTCTTCAACCGCAGCGGCCTGACGACACCAGACGGCATGTCGATGGTGTGGCTCGTGCGGCTGCACGGACATCGCAGTGTGCGGCGCGTGTACGGTCCGGATCTGATGCTGGCGGTGTGCCAGGCATCGATCGCGGCCGGTTGGCGCCACTACTTCTATGGCGGCGAGGCCGGCGTCGCGCAGGCCCTCGCGGCACGTCTCCTCGATCGGTTTCCTGGGTTGACGGTTGTCGGCACGGCCACGCCGCCCTTCCGGCCGCTGACCCAGGCAGAGGACGCCGAGGCACTCTCGACGATCAACGGTGCCCAACCGGATATCGTCTGGGTGGGTCTCTCGTCGGCCAAGCAGGAACGCTGGATGGCCGAGCACCGCGATCGCCTTTCGGCGCCGGTGCTGATCGCGGTCGGGGCGGCCTTTGACTTTCGTCTCAGGCCGCAAGCCTCAGGCGCCGCAGCTGGGTTCAGCGCCAGCGGCCTGGAGTGGTTGTTTCGCCTCGCGACCGAGCCGCGCCGGCTGTGGAGGCGATATCGGCAGTATCCGCTCTTCGTGCTGCTCGTTGCCGCCGAGGCGCTCGGCCTGGTGCGGGTCAGTGCCCGCACGGCGATGCCCCTGAGTCGATCCCATCCGCCATCCCGATGATCGAGCGCAACGCGTTGCGCAGGCGGTGCCCTAGGCCATTGCCTCGCCTCGTCGGTCGGGCTATACTGCGGTGCGCCACACACTCTCATCCTTGGTAGATCGGCCTCCATGTTCCGCCGCTTCTCGACCGACTTCGCACTGATCGCCATGCTGCTCGACGCGCTCCTGGCCGTTGCCTGTCTGGCGATATCCGCTTACCTGCGCCCGCTCTTCAATCCGCTGCCCATCGCCCGCACCATGCTCGGCCCGGTCGAAGTGCCGCTGCTCATGTATCCTGCGGCCGCGATCGCGTGGGTGGCTTCGCTCGCGTTGCTCTCGGCCTACGACCCGCGCCGCCATCTGCGCTGGTGGAGTGAGCTGGGCATGCTCGTGCTGGGCGCGGGCATTGCGGCGGTTGTGCTCGCGGGTCTCCTGTATCTCTCTTCCCGCAACGTTTCGCGCTTCCTGTTTGTCTTCTTCATCGCGCTCACCTTCCTCGCGCTGGTGGGATGGCGGGGCATCTTCCGCCTGACCCTGGGCAGTGCGCTCTTCCGAGGGCCCGTGACCCGACGGGTGCTGATCGTCGGACGCGGCATCGTTGGCGAGGCCATGCTGCAGCGGGTGGTGGAGAACCGCCGTCTGGGGTTGGTCTCGGTCGGCTTCCTCGACGATGACGAGCAGAAGGCCCGGCTCCACAAGGATGTGCTGGGCCCGCTCGACCCGGCTGCGCGAGGTGGTCGAGGCGCGCGAAGTGAGCGACGTCGTCTTGGCGCTGCCGCGCCGCGCCTACGAGCGAGTCAATCAGCTGGTGGTCGAGCTGCACGATCTGCCGGTGAGAGTATGGCTCATCCCGGATTACTTCTCGCTCGCCCTGCACCAGGCCGTAGTCGAGGATTTCGCCGGCCTGCCGATGCTCGACCTGCGTGCGCCGGCGCTGTCCGACTACCAACGCATGCTCAAGCGTGTGTTCGACGTCGTCGTGACCCTCTTGGGGTTGCCCTTCGCGCTCATCCTGGGTCTCGTGATCGCGCTCGTGATCCGTCTCGACAGCCGTGGGCCGGTGGTCTTTCGCCAGAAACGCGTGGGTGAAAACGGACGGCTGTTTGAAATGTTGAAGTTCCGCACGATGGTCGCGGACGCGGAGAGTCTGCGGCACACGGTGGAGCAGACCGGGGCGGAGGGGGAGCTTCTCCACAAGGCCTATGACGACCCGCGGGTGACGCGCGTCGGGCGCTTTCTGCGGCGCACGAGTTTGGATGAACTGCCGCAACTCCTGAACGTCTTGCGCGGAGAGATGAGCCTGGTGGGGCCGCGGCCCGAGCTGCCGTATCTCGTCGAGCGCTATGTGCCCTGGCAGCGCAAACGCTTCGCGGTGCCGCAAGGGCTCACCGGCTGGTGGCAGGTACACGGCCGCGCCGACAAGCCGATGCATTTGCATACCGAGGACGACTTGTATTACGTGCAGAACTACTCGTTGTGGCTGGATGTGCGCATCCTGTTCATGACCCTGGGCGCGGTCGTGAGCCGTAAGGGGGCGTACTAGGGATCGAAAGCAACGCGATCGGCAGCGCGAGAAATGCAACGAATCTCATCCAGGGCCTAGCGCTGGCTCAATGTTGTCGGGGACCCGTATCCGAGGCGGGTGATGAGTCACTTTATTTTTCCAAAGAGTGCGTCGTATCGACTTGCCGATCTTCGGTGACTGCCTCTGCCTATTGACAACACACCGCATTCCTCTACAATGACTCCTGTAAGCATACGTTGGCAAGCGCGCACACGTTGGAAACCAAGACCCCGCGACTGATGGCGGGATGAGGCTGCCCCCAGGCAGCCACGTCACTCCCTTTCAGTTTGGGTTGGGACTAAACGTCCGCTGGTCGCTCGGAAGCGCCCTGCATTTTGCATGGCGCTTTTTTGTTAGTTGGCGGCGAGTCGAAGAAACCGAGGGAAACCTGGTGCGCGTCAGCTCTCGCTTGCGGTACCACGGTTCTTCCGCGGCCGGCCGCGGCGCAGCTTGTCAATGCGGATCTCGGCTGGGACGTAGGAATAGGCCGCGACCTGGATGCGGTTATGACCCAACTGATGGGATACGGTGAGCAGGGCCTGACGGTCGGTGGCGCCGGCGCGGACCGCGCGCAGGTATTCGGACGCGGCAAACGCGCGGCGGAACCCGTGCGTGCCGAGGTTCGGGATCCCCAGTTTGGGGCAGGTATGACGCACCAGGTCCTTGGCGCGCATGCGCAGGTTGCGGCGGTTGTCGAAAAGGTGTCCCTCGGGATCGTTGGCCCCGCGCGCGCGAAGTTCGGCCAGCAGCGGCAGATCGGCAGCCGGGACGACCACCCGACGCGGTCGACCGCCCTTGGTGTGATTGGCATTCGATTGCAGGAGGATGCAGCCCTCCTCGATCAGGATGTCCTGCGCGCGCAGGTAGACCGCCTCCGAAACCCGCAGCCCGCTGATCCACATCACACGCAGCACGTCCCCGATCGTCGGATCTCGCTCGGCAATGGCGGCAATCAGTCGCTGCGCCTGCTCGGGCGTGTAGGCCTGGGGGGTTTGCCGGGGCTTGGCCTCGCGTGGCGCGGGGCCATCCTCGAGCGGCAGCAGCTCGGCATGCTCAGGCGAGAAGATGCCCACCAGTCGGCAGGCGCGATCGAGCTTGCGCAGCGCGGCGCGTTTGCGCGTCAGGTACCCGCTGCTGCGGTCCTCGTCGGCCAGGTCCTGGATGAAGTCGCGCGCCATTTCCGGGGTGACCTCGCCCAGGTTGCGGGTGGCCGGATGGCGTTGGCGGACGTAGCGGCTGAACTGGAAGGCATCCTCGATCATGCACCGCATGGTTCGGATGCCGCGGATTCTGTCCTTGCGCCCATAGCGCTTGTCTTCAAAGCGGCTATGGCCAGGTCGGAAGACCTGCTGCAAGGCCGACATCATTTGGTAACCAAGGCTTCCGTTGAGAGACATGGCACCCCCTGGGTCGAAACGAATGAAGGGATGAAAGCAGCGCCCTGCTTCCACAAGACAGTCTCGGCTCGACTGCTCCCTGCTGTCCGCAAGGACCGCGATCCTCTCGCGGTTTCCGCTTTCGGAGAAGCACACGAACGGGGGAAGCGGGAAACTCCCCGTCGATGGCCCCAGGTGCCGGGCGCTCCTGCCTCCTGGGGGGCCATGCGCGTGCCCACGGCGATCGCTTCCTCGATAGATCTCCTTCTAGCCCTGCATGGGGCGAGACGTGGGACCCGCAGGAAAGGAACACCGCCTTCAAACGTTGCGCGGGTCGGTGAACGATCAGGTCGGATTTCCAACGTGTGGTTTCGCCAGCAAACGTTTTGTTCATCCGCCTGCCATCGAGAACAGGAGCGACGGCTCCTGGAAAGAAAGGGAGACTGGCAGTCGCACGCTGTGAGCGATGCCGCGGCGCCCTCGGCCCTGGATGTTCAGGACCGGGAAAGCCGCCCTCGCGCTCAGCCGATGAGCGCTGGCCGGGCCGGCTCTCCTGGACTTGGGCAGTGCCCCAGCGGTGCGTCCAATCTCCATTCATGTCCTCAGCCTACCCGGGAGGCGCCCTCCGTTTCCAGCCACAATTCGCGATTTCAATGATTTCTTCAATGCGGTTTTGTTGAAGAGGGGGCAATGCTGTGATTCTCGCAGACTACCTTCTGACAGCCGATGGGTTTGGCGACCTACTGGATGAACTGGCCTCGCCCGTGCCGGACCCGCAACTGGTGGGCGACGGGGCGCTGAGCGACGCCAGCGCGCTTAAGATCCTTGCAGCGATCCGTCGGGCGCGCTCGCCTGGGGCCACGGAGGACGAGCCGCCGCAGGTCCTGGTCCGGTTCATCGCCGCTCAGTCAGGGATCCACATCCATCGTGTGCGCGGTCGATACAAACCGAGCGTTCTGGGAGGCGCCTTACTCTTCGTCGCGCGCCATCTGTGGCCGGCCTACGAGGTGTGGGTGGGCGATCGCCACCCGCTGCCCGCGCGGCTGAGCCTCCCGGGTTGCAGTGGCTGGCTTCGTCACGAGGGGACGCTACTGCACGTCCTGCAAGAGTTGGAGGTGCCCGACCCCGGGGCGCGGAGCTGTGCCAGAGTGCGAGCTTTTTCCGCCTACGGACTCTGGGTACTACGGCTGGTACAAATCGGGCACGCGCTGCCATTCACGCGAGCGTCGTGACGGAACTGAACAGGCTCTTCAAAGGTGAGCTGGTCCTGCGAATCGAGGATCGCCGCCCTTTGAGGTCGACCAAACACAAGAGCCGCGTCCAAGGGGTCCGCAAGGGGCATGGCTCGCCGGGCTGGTCCGCCGCCTCTCGCGCAAACTCCTCCCTCGGGCATGGACCCACGCCGGCAAAGGACCCATAGCGCGTGCCCGCGGACAAGCCGCTCGCCCGAGTCATTCCCCGCTTCGCGTCGCCACTGCAGCGTTGGGTCGCGTCCGCTCTTCGTCGCGGCAACCGCGCACGACCCGGACGGCGAACGTCCATCCAGGCCTGGAGGGTGACCGGGCAATCCCTCGAGAGGGGGCCGCGGCGCGTCGCTCATTGTCGAGTGAGGCGTGCTCGTCGCGGATGGCAGGCAGGCGTGGGTTGCGGCGGGCGCCTGGGGTTGGGATCGCCGCTCGCGTGGCGGCTGGGACGCGTGGGTCGAGGTGGAGGACTAACCCGGTGCCGCCAGCGTTTCGAGCCCGCCCGCCAGCGCTGCGACGATTTCCGCGGCCAGTCTCTGAGCATCGGGCCGCAGCGCGGGCGTGCGGTTGACATCCAGAACAACCGGCTGCCCATCCCACATCACGAAGTCGATCTTGCCGAAGTCAATCCCGCGCTGGCGCCGGTACTGATCAAGCCATTCGGGAGCGGCCACGCGATCGATTGTGCGCGCGTTGGCGAACTTGGTCGCCGGTTCGTCCGAGCGCAACACGTAGCATACGCTGGCCCGACCGAGGAAGTAGAAGTAGCGGATGGCGTAGCCCTGGTCGTCGTGCTCGGGGATGAACTTCTCCACGACCAGGCGCCGGTTGGCGAACACCTCGCGCGGCACAGCGCCGATCGATGAAAACACCGGGTAGGCGCTGGGCTCCAACGCTTCGAGATACCTCCAGCCTGTGCTCTCCACCGGGGCCGATGCACTCGACGGGCTCCGGCGGCCCGCGAGCGCACGCCACACTCGAGCGAGAAGCGAGGCAGGCCTCAAATGCTGTTCGGGCAGCCCCCCGTAGTTGCGATCGGTCTTGACAATGACAGGACCGGAATAGGAGTCGCCCGGGCCGACGAGCTGGGTGCTGATGCGCGACTTGGAGATATCGACGAGACGGCGATTGATGACGAGCGGATAGTGATCGAAGAAACGTTGATAGGGACGCGGCGTAATGGTCAGATCGATATGGGGGAAAAGCACGTCCGCAGGCGGCCGACGGCCGAGACCGCGGACCTCCTCCACCTGGATGCCGCTCGCCTTCCACGCCTCGATCAGCGGCTTAACCAGGTAATGGATACTGGGATAGCGGTGATCGTTGCGATGGATCAGAACGACGACCGAGCGGATGGGCATGAAGGTCTCGCGTAAGTCCCGCCGATAGTCGGGAGGCACTCGCAGGTCCTCCGCCTCCGACGACTCTCATCGGGGCGGAGTATAACGACTTCCCGCGCATGGCCTCTGGCAGTCCGACGACGCGCACGTGCGGCTGCTCCAATTCGCCGGGTTGCCACATCGTTCGGAGATCGCCGCCAGCGATGGGGAGCCGAAAGAGGAAGTTCAGATCGACTTCGATATCGCTCACGCGGTCCAAGAGCGGAGGTATAGCTCAGATAAAGCTTGCGCCCAGCGAAAGCGTCCGCGGAATGCTGGACCCGATAGCCGTGGCGTTGCGCGAGTTGTGCGATGTCTTGCTCGACACGCGGCCGGTCGGCCAGCATGTCCTCTCGGTCGAGGTGGGCGACGTAGTTGAAGTCGAGGTCGACGGACAGGCGGTATGGAGTTCCAAGGCACAGATTGAGGGCCGTCCCGCCCTTAAGGAGCAGTGCTTTCCCCAGGAAGGGGTGCCGGGCAATATCCCCCGCCAGCTCGCCCAGCCGAACAACCTTCTCGAGTGTCGTGACGTGGTACCCGGTCTGGCCGGCACAGCGGTCGAGGTACTCCCGGCTAGGGCTCATCCGGTTCGCCCAGGCGGGAGAGTTCACGGGGAACGATCAGGTTCCAGCGAGGTGAGAGAATCCCCGCCCCGCCGACGGCGTATCACGTAATGCGGAGACTTGGGAACGTGAGGTTGAATCCGGCGAAGGTGCGATTCATCGACATGAAAGGTTAACCGGAAGCGCTCAAGAAACCATCCGACCGCCGCCCAGAGATTGCGCACGTCGTATCGGCGCAGGACCTCCATGAGCAGTTCGAGATCCAGAGTTGGGAAGCCAGCGGCTGAATTGACCAGCTCCTCGAGCCCGCCCGCCAGGGCCGGCTGGCGAAACCCCTCCACCAGCGTCCGCTCCGGGCCTGTGCTGCGCAGCATGTGGCCCCGGCGTTCGATCATGCGCGTGGCGAAGTATTTATCCCGTTCGGATCGCAGGGGCTTGGGATGGTCAAGGAATCGCAGGGTGGCTCCCCCCAGCACGAGGGGTCTGCGCCGGCTGTCCACATAGAGCGTGCCCTGACCCCAGATGGAATGAGCTGCCCCGAGGAGTTCCAATGCGCTGTGGTGCGAGAAGACGCCGCCCGGCCTGATCGCGACGGCGACCAGGAATGGCTCCGGGAGGAATTGACCGGCCGACATCCCTGGTGGAACTACCGCGTAGATCTCACGTGCAACCGACATCAGCCGCCCGGACCGGAGGTGGTATTTGAGCCGCTCGACTGTCCCCGCCTTGCCGCCTGGAGCTGCAAGTGCGGAGGTGGCTTCATCCAAGGAGAATACCGGATGGCTCTGCAGGAACTCACGAGTCACTTGACGTTTCATTGCGTTATGGGGGACATTATCCCCCATATCATCACTGATTGTCAATCGTGGCTTTGCCACGCGGTGGGAAAGGAGGGTTCTTGGCGGCCAAGCCACCTAGGTCTTTCGCTCCGCAATACCGACCCTAAATTCCTCCTCCTGCCGAAGAGAGCGCGACGTCCGTGAGTGATCCGCGGGATCATTGTCTTGACGAAGGCTTCAGGCTGGCACAGGTGAGGCCTTGCGCCGAGCGCAGCGCATCTACCCTCCCGCGTACACCCCACGGTAGATGGCATACAACTCGTAGATCCGCCGCACATAGGTGCGCGTCTCGGAATAGCGCACGACTTCCGCCAGCAGGTCGTCATCCGCGCCGGCCAGGTCGAGCCAGGCCGCTGCGTTTCCAGGCCCGCCGTTGTACGCGGCGAGCGCCGCGAAGATCCGCCCGTCGAACGCATCGCGCTGGCGCGCCAGATACGCGCTGCCGAGCTTGACGTTGATCAGCGGGCGGTACAGGTCCGCCTGCGTGTAATCCGTCAGGCCCAACGAGCGCGCCACGTCCTCGGCGGTGGAGGGCAGGAGTTGCATCAGCCCGTGGGCGGAGGAGGTCGAGACCGCCGTCACGCCGAAGAGTGACTCCTGGCGCACGACAGCGAACAGCAAGAGCGGGTCGAGCTCGTAGGCTTGCGCCTCGGGCAGCAGGATCTCGGCGAAGTACGGGCCGAAGCGCACATGATTGAAGTAGGCCGGCGCGGTGAGGGTCCCCGCGTCATCCATGCCGGCCAGATCCAGGACCTGGCGCGCGGCGAAGATCGCCCCGGTGTACTCGCCGATTTCCAGCAGCTTCTCACTCAGATAGAACGAGGCGGGTCCATCCTGGATGAGCGCGCGGCGCAGGCTGTCGAACTCGGCGCGCGCTTCGTCGGAGAGCCCGAGATCCCACAAGGCCCGTCCGCGCACGAAGCGCGGATCGGCATCGAGCATCGCGCGCACATCGCCGGTGGGCTCGGGGGTGGGCGGCGCGAATTCGGCTAGCACCCAGGTTTCCGCTGCACGCGCCTCGGCCTGCAGGTCGAAGGCGAAGCTCGGAGCGACGCTGGCGGTAAAGGGCGCGCGCCCCGCCAGGAGGTCTTCCGCGCGCACCGAATAGAAACCGGTGGGATCCGCCTCGGCGGCGATACTCCAGGCCGACTGCGCTCCGCCGGTGTCGCCGCGCGCCGCGCGCGCCTTGCCGACCCAGAACCAGGCGCGTGAGAGGAGCGCGGGGTCGGTCGAGCCTGAGAGCACGCCGAATTGCGCCTCGGCCGATGCGCTGTCGCCCGTTCGAAAGAAGGCGATGCCCGCCTGGTGCGCACACTCCGGACCCTCCTCGCTGGTCGGGTAATCGCGCGCGCATTGCTGCCACAACGTTGCGGCGGTCGCGAGTTCTCCGGCCTGTTCGGCCAAGCGTGCCGCAGTAAAGAGCGCCTCTGCGGCGCGCGGGTGCGCGGGGAGTGCGAGGACGAATTGCTGGTAAGCCTGCAGCGCACCCGGATAGTCCTCGCCGCCGGCGAGGAGCTCCGCCTTGGCGAACCACGCCTGGGCGACGAGCTCTGAGGTCGGGTCGGCCGCCTGGCTGGCCCGTTCCAGATCGGCCAGGCCGTCGCTCGTGTTGCCCAGCGCGGCGTACGTCAACCCGCGGAAGTAGAGGGCCTGGGGCGCATCGCTCGGCGTGCCCGAGAGATACTGGTTGAGGGCCGCGAGCGCCGGCTCGTATTGCTCGGCGTAGTAGTCGACAATGCCTCGCTGGAGTGGGTCGACGGCGATGCCGGCCTCGACCAGTCGCACCAGCGCGGAATAGGCAAACGAGGTGGAGGGGTAGTTGGCCACCGCATGCACGAAACGCGTGTATCCGTCGTGCGCGGGGCCCTTCACCAGCAGCAGGGTGCCGCTCTTGTAGTCGAGACGCGCCCGCGCGCCGTCGCTCGTCACGCCGGCCGCCACTTCATCGTAGAGCGCGAGTGCGGCCTCGAGCGAGCCTGCTTTCTCGAGCGCGTCGGCTTCAGCTTCCACCAAATACAATACGTCCCCGGCGCGCGGCGCGCTCGCCGCGGCAGCGAAGGCCTGCGCCGCTGGGCCAGGTTGATCCGATTCGAAAAGCGCCTGGCCAATGCGTTCCTGCACATACGAGTCCAGTTCGCCGGGCCGCGCCAACAGGAACGCCTGATAGGCCGCGATGGCCGCCGGCCAATCGGCCATGGCAGCCGCCGCCTCGCCCAGAAGGAACTGCGCCTGCGCCGGCCGTTGTGCCTTGCGGATAGGAGGTGATCAACGCGCCGAGCGTCGTGCGCGCCGCCTCGAAGTCCTGGGCCTCGATCTGCATCAGCGCGAGCCCAAGCATCGCGTGTTCGGCCGTGGCAGGATCGCTCTCGGCGCTGCGATACGAGGATTCGGCGCCTTCGAAGTCCCCGATGAAGCGCGCGTGATCGGCGGCCTCGAGCGGCGGGACCGGGGTGGGGACGGGAGTCGGCGTGGGTTGAGGCGGGATGAGCGTCGGCGCGACCGGGGTCGCGGCCGGTGCCGTCGCCGTCGCCCCGAGAATCGCGTCGAGCGGCAGGTTGCAGCTCGTGATAAGGCTCGCGGCGAGGCCGGCCGCGAGCCACTGGAGGCTGCGCGGTGAGAGAGGAGCGTGCGATTCTGCGCATGGAGTTTGTTTTCTTTTTGACAAACATACCTGCGCATGTTACCATACTCATCGTTGGCGCTCTCGCGAGGAGAGCGTTTTTTCTGCATCGTGGCAGGCCGGTCGCGGCCGCGGACGGTGAGGCAATGCGAACGCTGGAGTGGCAGGCCGAACGCGGTGCGTTGCGCCTGATCGATCAAAGGGCGTTGCCGGCCGAGCTGCGCTTCGTCGAACTGACGTCGGCGGACGCGGTCGCGCAGGCGATCCGCGAGATGACCGTGCGCGGTGCGCCGGCGATCGGTGTGGCGGCGGCTTTTGGCCTGGCGCTGGCCGCTCACTATAGCCGGGCGACGTCGACCCGCGAACTTCTCAGTGAACTCCAGTCTGCCGCTTCTCTGCTACGTGCGACGCGCCCGACCGCAGTCAATCTCGGGTGGGCCCTCGATCGAACCCTGCGCGTTGCAAGCGAGGCCGCCACACGCTCGCCCGAGGAGATGCGACAGAGCACGCTGGAGGAGGCCCAGCGCCTGGCCGATGAGGACGTGGCCACCAACCGCCGCATGTCCGCCTACGGGGCCGAGCTGGTCCACGAGGGCGACACGATCATCCATCACTGCAACACCGGCGCGCTGGCCGTGGTGGATTATGGCACGGCGCTGGGGGTCATCCGCACCGCGCACGAGCAAGGCAAGCGGGTGCACGTTCTGGTGGATGAGACCCGGCCGCGGCTGCAAGGTGCGCGCCTCACGGCGTGGGAACTCGGCGAGCTGGGCATCTCCTACGAGATCATCACCGACAGCGCGGCCGGCCATTACCTTCACCGCGGCCAGGCGCAGCTTGTGCTGGTCGGCGCCGACCGAGTGGCGGCCAACGGCGACGTGGCCAATAAGGTCGGCACCTACATGCTGGCCCTCGCCGCGCAGGCGAATCAAATTCCTTTCTATTGTGTTGTCCCTCTCTCGACGATCGATCGCAGTTGCCCCGACGGATCGGCTATTCCCATCGAGGAGCGTGACCCGCGCGAGGTCCTGGAGTTGGATGTGAACGGTCAGCGCGTGACGCCGCGCGGGGCGCGGGCGCGCAATCCGGCCTTCGACGTGACGCCCAATACGCTGGTCACGGGCTGGGTGACCGAACGATGGGATCGTACGCGCGCCCTTCGCAGCGAACTTGGCGCGGCTCATCGGCCCAGGAGAACCCGCATGAACCTGGTCATCACCGGTTCCGTCGCCTACGACTACCTGATGCGGTTTCCGGGGCTGTTTCGCGATCAAATCCTGCCTGACCAGCTTGGTACGCTCAGCCTGTCGTTTCTGGTCGACGGCCTGGTGCGTCACCGCGGCGGCATTGCCACCAACATCGCCTACACGCTGGCGCTGCTGGGCGAACGGCCGCGGGTGATGGCCACGGTGGGGCAGGACTTCGGTGATTACCGGAGGTGGCTCGAGGCCAAGGGCATCGACACCTCGGCCATTCGCGAGATTCCGGACCTTTACACCGCCTCCTTCTTTGCCACGACCGACAGCTCGAATTCGCAAATCGCATCGTTCTACGCCGGCGCGATGGCGCGCGCGGCGGAGCTTTCGATCCGCGAGCTTGACCCGCGGCCGGAGCTGGTCGTCGTTTCCCCCAACGATCCGGGCGCGATGCACAAGTATCTGGATGAGGCCGCCGCGCTGAAGGTGCCCGTCTTCTACGATCCCAGCCAACAGGTGGCGCGCGTGGATGGAGCGGAACTGGCCCACGGGCTGGCGCATTGTGCCGCGCTCATCTGCAACGAGTATGAGTACGGCCTGATTCAGAAGAAGACCGGTCTCTCGGATGCGGACATCGCACGCCAGGTGCGCCTGGTGGTGGTGACCCTCGGGCGAGAGGGTTCGCGCTTGCAGGCGGAGGGCCGCAGCCTGCGCATTCCGGCGGTGCCGCAGGAGCGCATCGTCGACCCCACCGGGGTCGGAGACGCTTTCCGCGGCGGCTTCCTCAAGGGCTACGTGCGCGGGCTGGATGTATGAGCGTTGCGGTCGGCTGGGGTCGCTGGCGGCCACCTACTGCCTCGAAGAACAGGGTACCCAAAACCATCACTTCACCCACGCCGCGTTTCTCGCCCGCTATGAAGCCAACTTTGGTGCGGACGACCAAGTGCGCCAGGCGCTTTCGGGATAGAGCCGCAGTAGAATCTCAAGTCCCGCTGCGCGTGCAACGTGCCGCGCCGAAGGAGACGGCATGACCCACGATCACGACATCAAGAATCCGAAGCTGGCGGAAGGCGGTCGGCTGCGCATGGGTTGGGCCGAACTGGAAATGCCCGTCCTGCGCCTGATCCGCGAACGCTTCCGCAACGAGCGACCGCTGGCCGGGCTGCGCGTGTCCGCCTGTCTGCACGTGACCGCGGAAACTGCCAACCTGATGCACACCCTGCAGTTGGGCGGTGCGGACGTGGTCTTGGCCGCTTCCAACCCGCTCTCCACGCAGGATGATGTGGCGGCGACCCTCGTCTCGCACCTCGAGATTCCGGTATTTGCCATCAAAGGCGAAGACAACACCACCTACTATCAACACCTGCGTGCGGCACTCGATCATCATCCGCACATCACCATGGACGACGGGGCGGACCTGGTCTCCACACTGCATAAAGAACGCGTCTCGCAATTGCCCGAGGTGGTGGCCGGCACCGAAGAGACCACCACGGGCGTCATCCGCCTGCGGGCCATGGCCGCCGACGGGGCGCTCAAGTTCCCGATCATCGCCGTCAACGATTCGATGACCAAGCACTTCTTCGACAACCGCTACGGCACCGGCCAATCCACCCTGGACGGTATCGTGCGCGCGACCAACGTGCTTCTGGCGGGCAAGACCTTTGTGGTGGCCGGCTACGGTTGGTGCGGCAAAGGGTTGTCGATGCGCGCCCGGGGCATGGGCTCGAATGTGATCGTGACCGAGATCGACCCGCTGGCCGCGCTGGAGGCGGTCATGGACGGCTTCCGGGTCATGCCCATGGCCGAAGCCGCTCGCGTAGGCGACATCTTCTGCACCGTCACCGGTGACATCAACGTGATTGGCCGCGAGCACTTTGAGGTGATGAAGGACGGCGCCATTCTCGCCAACTCCGGGCACTTCAACGTCGAACTCGACATCCCGGCGCTGGAGGAAATGGCCAGCGGGAAGCGCCGCGTGCGGGAGTTCGTGGAGGAGTACACGCTCAAGGATGGCCGGCGCCTGAATCTCCTGGGCGAGGGGCGCCTGATCAACCTGGCCTCGGCCGAAGGCCATCCGGCCTCGGTCATGGACATGTCTTTTGCCAACCAGGCGTTGGCGCTGGAATTCATCGCGAGCCACGCCAAGGAACTGACCCAGGGCGTCCACCGCTTGCCCGAGGTGATCGACCGCGAGATCGCGCGTCTCAAGCTGGCGGGCATGAAGGTGATGATCGACACGCTCTCGGACGCGCAGCGCAAATACCTGGCCTCCTGGCAGGAAGGCACCTAGGCACAGCGCCTTCCATTCGCGCCCTGAGCCGGCACGTCCTCATGACAACCTCCGGTCTATCGCGTCGGTCTTGCGATCGCGACTGCTGGCCTTCGGAGCGGACTTTGCCCTGCCGGCGAGGTCGGCGGCGAGACGTGAGGTGTTGATGCAACACCGCCCCTGCGAGCGACAGCTGTGAAGCCCTCCACCGTGCCCAACAAGTGGTGGGTGCTGGTTGCGATCGGCGTCGGGACCTTCATGTCGGCGCTTGACGGCAGTGTGGTCAATGTCGTGCTGCCGGTCGTGGCGCAGGCCTTCGGCGCAGATCTTGCGACCGTCGAGTGGGTCATCACGGTCTACCTGCTCGTGGTGAGCGGGCTCTTGCTGTCCTTCGGCCGGCTGGGCGACTTGCGCGGGCACAAACGCCTCTACCTGGCCGGTTTCGGGCTCTTCCTGGCCGGCTCCGTGGTGTGCGGGTTGGCGCGCTCGACCAACATGCTGGTCCTCTTCCGCGGGCTGCAGGCACTGGGCGCGGCCATGCTTTTTGCGAACTCGCCGGCCATCCTGACCAAGTCCTTTTCGCGCGAGGAACGCGGGCGCGCACTCGGCCTGCAGGCCACGATGACCTACCTCGGCCTGTCGGTTGGCCCGTCGCTGGGCGGGTTCCTCGCCGAGCGTTTCTCGTGGCGCGCGGTCTTCTACATCAACGTGCCGATTGTGATCGTGGCGATGGTCCTCGCGTGGCGGTTCATTCCCGCCGATTCGACGCATAGCGAGAATGAGCGATTCGATGCGGCCGGCGCGCTGCTGTTCACGACCGGGCTGGTGATGCTGCTGCTCGCGCTCAACCAGGGGCCGGCGTGGGGTTGGGGATCGCCGTGGACCCTGACCCTCGGAGTGGCGGCGCTCGGGGTCTTGGCCGTCTTCCTGCGTGTGGAGAGCCGCTCGCGCTCTCCGATGCTCGATTTGAGGCTCTTCCGCGACCGCGTCTTCTCTGCCTCGGTCTCGAGCGCCACGCTCAATTACATCTGCGTCTATGGTCTGATCTTCCTCATGCCCTTCTATCTGCAGCAGGGCCGCGGGCTCTCGCCGGCCGAGGCGGGGAGCCTGCTCACAGCGCAGCCGCTCATCATGGCTATCGTGGCACCGTTCTCCGGTTCGCTGTCCGATCGCATGCCCGCCTGGGTGCCCAGCACCTTGGGGATGCTCATCCTGGCGATCGGCGCGTGGCTGCTCTCGGGGCTGGGCCCTTCCGCCTCCATGCTGCAGGTAGCCATTGCGCTCGGAATCGCCGGGTTGGGTATCGGGTTGTTTGTCTCGCCCAACAGCAACGCGCTGATGAGCAGTGCGCCGATGGCGCGCCAGGGCATCAGTGCCGGAGTGCTGGCGACCGCGCGCAACGTAGGAATGGTGCTTGGGGTCGGCCTGGCCGGCGCCGTCTTCTCCACCGTGCTCGCGCGCGGCGAGGCCGCGGGCCTCGCGCTGCCTCTCTTCCCCGCGATCGCCGCCAGTTTTCGAGTGGCGGCGGTTGTCGCTCTCCTGGGCGGCTTGACCTCGGCCGTGCGCAGCCGGCCGCAAACTGCCAACACGACAGCTCCGCACTAGGCCAACCCTAAACCTCATGAAGCGGCCTGGCCGCGCCCTGCCTCCGGGGTGTTCGGATGCGCATGCCGTGCGCTCGATGAGCGGATGACCGCGGCCGTTCCTGTCGGATCGCGCAGAAGGCCTACGCTGTCCATGCTAGAATCCACGCCGTGTCGTGCCGAACGTGGGCCGCGGGTGCGCGGCGTCACGCGGCATGAGGCAGCCCGTCAACGCGCCCGGAAAAGAATCCAAACCAGCCGTCCCAGGCGCGGGGCAGTGCTTGGCCGATGCAGCTCCATCGAAGACGGAGGTCACGGTGAGACCCTCTTGGTTGCTCCCCTGTGCTGGATTCCTGGGTCTGATACTGGTCGCGTGCGGCGAACGCCCAACCCTGCCGGCGGTCACGCCCATCCCCACTTTTGCGCGTGAGGTCTCCCGTCCGACAGCAGTGCCAATCGCTGTGACCGCCGCCGCGCCGCCAGCGCGAGCCCCGCACCCGGTCACCGCGAGCTATCCTGGTCAGCCTCTGCAGATCTTCCAGGATGCCCTCTTCTCAGGATCCGGCACATGCTCGGCATGCCACGCCAACATGGTCGATACCACGGGGGCCGATGTGTCGCTGGACTCCGACTGGCGCGCCTCGACGATGGCCAACTCCACCCGAGATCCGTACTGGATGGCCTCGGTCCGCAAGGAACTCATGGCCAACCCGGCGCTCGAGGAGGAGATCAACAACGCCTGCACCGTCTGCCATGCGCCCATGGCGAACACCTCGGACACTGCGGCGAGGCGTAAAGCCTCACCTCTTCGACGCGGGCTATCTCAACCCCGACAACCCGCAGCACGCGGCGGCGCTCGATGGCGTCTCCTGTTCGTTGTGCCACCAGATCACCGAGGCCGGTTTCGGCACCAAGGCGGGCACGAGCGGCGGCTATGAGGTTGAAATCAATACGCCGCGCGGCGCGCGGGCGATGTATGGACCGTATGTCGTGGATCCAGCGCAAGTGACCGTGATGCAGGCCGCCTCTGGATTCCGTCCGGTGCAGGGGCTGCATGTGAGCCAGTCCGAGTTCTGCGCCACATGCCATATGCTGTACACGCCGGTTGTCGACGCGCAGGGCCAGGTCGTCGGCGAATTCCCCGAACAGATGGTCTACCTGGAATGGCAGGCCAGTTCGGTCTCGGCCAAGGAGACGTGCCAGACCTGCCACATGCCGGTCGCCGAGGGCGAGGTGCGCCTCTCGTCAACCGGCGGCCCCCTGCGCGAGCCTTTCAACCAACACGAGTTCATCGGCGGCAATGCCTACATGCTCGGGTTGCTTGGCACCTTCGGCCAGGAGCTGGGCCTGAGCGCCTCTGGAATGCAAATGGAAGGTTCGCGCCAGCGCACGGTCGATTACCTGCAGGCGGCGAGCGGCATCATCGCGGTGCAGCAGGCTGCGCTGCAGGGGACCCACCTCATCGCCGACATCGCCCTGACGAACACGGCCGGCCACAAGTTCCCCACCTCCTACCCCTCGCGGCGGGCATGGCTCCATCTGGTCGTGCAGGACGCCCAGGGGAGGGTGGTCTTCGAATCGGGTGGCTTCGATGCGCGCGGCGCGATTGACGGAAACGACAACGACGTGGATCCGTCTCGCTTCGAGCCTCACTACAATGAAATCGAGGCTGCGGACGAAGTACAAATCTACGAGGCGATCATCCACAATACCGACGGTCAGGTCACGACGACGCTGCTGCGCGCGGCAACCCTGGTCAAAGACAATCGCCTGCTCCCGGCGGGGTTCGACAAGTCCGGCGCACCCGCGGCCATTGCCGTGCGTGGCGAGGCCAAGGAGGATGCCGACTTCCTGGCGGGCGGGGATGTCGTGCATTACGTGATCGATGTCGGTCAGGCGCGTGGGCCGTTCAGGTTGAGCGTGGAATTGCTGTATCAGAGCATTGCCTTCCGCTGGGCGGAGAACCTTAGCGCCTTCCAGAGTCAGGAGACATCGGACTTTCTGCGTTTCGTCGAGGGCTATCCGAACATCCCCGTCGTGATCGGTTCGGCGACCGCGGACGTCAAATAGCGCGCAAGCCCATCCCTGCCCCAGGAGGGAGCCGCGGGCAGCCAAACGGGAACCGGCAGCGGAGCGCCGGCCGAGGCGGTGCGGAACGCATATTCCCGCGCTTCGGCAGGCGTTTTCGTTTCTTAAGAGGGGCCGGCGTGCTGCAAAAGAGATGTAGCATAAGGTAGGCAGAACGGCGCACGGAGGCATGCATGCTGACGGGGCTGCACATCCTGCTCACTTACCGGTGCCTTTCGGAATGCGATCACTGCTTCGTCTACAGCGGTCCGAACGCCGAGGGCACCTTCACGCTGGCCCAGCTTCGCGAGGCGCTGGATCAGGCCGAGCGCCTGGGGACGATCACGCGCGTCTTCTTCGAGGGCGGTGAGCCGTTCATCTATTACCCGCTGCTGGTGCAAGCCGTGCGCGACGCCCGGAGCAGAGGTTTCGAGGTGGGGATTGTCTCCAACGCCTATTTCGCCACCTCGCGTGAGGATGCTCGCCTGGCGCTCGAACCGCTGGCCGACGCGGGGCTCACCGATATCACCTTGAGCGATGACGCACTGCACTTTGGGGAAGTGAGCGAGACGCCGGCGCGTCGCGCGCTGGCGGCCGCCGCGGCGCTGGGACTGCCGGCCGATACGTTGTCCACGGCGGCGCCGTGCGTGCAGGTCACCGCGAGCGGGCCGCAGCTTGCGGGCGAGGTGATGTTTCGCGGGCGCGCGGTGGAGAAGCTGACGGCCGGTCTGCCGCGGCGGCCGTGGGAGTCCTTCACGGAGTGCCCGCATGAGGATCTAGCCGATCCGGGGCGCGTCCATCTGGATCCCTACGGCAACGTGCACCTGTGCCAAGGGCTACTGATGGGCAACATCTGGAAGACGCCGCTCGAGCGGCTGGTGCCGGCCTACACGCCGAGCGCGCATCCGATCGTTGCTCCGCTTGTGCGTGGTGGCCCGGCGGAGTTGATGAGGGAGTTCGATCTGGAGCACGAGGCGGGCTACGTCGACGCCTGCCACGCTTGTTATCAGGCGCGCCGCGCGCTGCTAGAATCGCTTCCCGGAGCAGCTCGCGCCGCGGCAGGTGTATGGGATGGAGTAGGGCGCGGCGCTCACGCGACCACAAAGGAGGGCGGACCGCAGGCCGCCCTCCTTTGTTTCTCCTCGGACTCTCTGCATCCCGGACGGCCGGGCCCTGGCGCATGCAGACCGCCAATTCAGAGGGCCGGATCGAGGAGACGAGGAGAAAGGGAGAGGCGGCCGCACCTGCGTGCTAGCCCCATGTCTCCGGTTTGTGGAACTCTCCCTTGCCATCGCGGAGGACGGGCGGGAACTGACTTGCCCTCAAGGCGCCCGACCGTATCTGCTTGACGAAGGACGCGTGCTTGAGCAGTGTCTGGCTTGGTGTCTGCTCGTGGGGGTTGAGAATTCCGACGGGAAGCAACAACTCCTCTCGCACAATCCGAATGGCTTCTACAAGGTCGGAGTCGTTGGTTACGAGTACGGCCACTTGAAAGGCGCGCTTGTGCGCATCATTGACAAGATGGGCCGCAATATTCACGTCGGAGCCTTTCTCTTCGGTCTTGACGACCCGCGCAAAACGAGGACCGGTCGACGGGGGTTCGGCGAGAGGCATGCTGACATCATGGGAAAGAAACGTGCCGTAGATGATCTGGACTTCAGGGAGCGTTCGAAGGGCGCGCAAGTAGATCTGCTGGCGAGTGGGCTTTCCGGGGTCGTCTGGGCGCGCGCTGACTCGGGCGGTGAAGTACTTGATCGTGGTGATTGCGTGGCCCGGAAGGAGCATAGCACAAAGCCGACGAACATCGAGCCATTTGAGCGAGGTATCCTTGACCGCTCCGTAGTAAAGGTTGAAGCCGTCAATGTACACGCGGGTCGTGAGTGGCATGCAGCCCCCTTCACAACGCAGAGACCGCGCTCGCGGGAGCACGGTCTCGCAGCTTGCCCCCGAAGGGCCAAGCGGGATAGCTACATTCTAGCACAACTGCGGAGGGCGTCAATCGGATTAGCCGGTTCGATGCACCGCGGCAGGATCGAGAGGGGCGACTCCTGGCCACACCCCATCCGTGCAGGTGTCGCGCCGAAACAGCTTTGCGGGGTGGGGTAGGGTGGAGTGCTTGACCCACAAGACAACCGGGCGGATCGAGTGTCCGCCCCGTTGGATTCTTGAGTGAGTATGCGCAAGTCCGCCAAGAGGTGTCGGGAGTAGGCAGGCTGCCCAAGAAGCCTGTCCTTCGTTGGGCTCGATTTCTTACGGCGCCTGGTTCACCTGATAGATCACGCCTGTGCTGTAAGAGGCCAGATACAAATTGCCAGCTTCATCCTCACCGAAGGTCGATACGTTGTACGGCGAGTCGAGCAGCATGCTCGTCACCCACGGCGCCCCATCGCGCTGCAAACCCCAGATGCGGCCGGTGCAGTAGTCGGCGTAGAAGTAGACGCCCTGCATGAGCGGGTTGCCCGGGCCGCGGTAGACGAACCCACCGCTGATCGAGCAGTTGCCGGATCCATGGTCATATTCTGCCACCTGCGGGACCAGCGTGAGGCTCGCGCACGTGCCGCTGAAGTTGTAATTGAGGCTGCCCTCTTTGCACCGCCATCCGTAGTTCTGCCCCCCTGTGCTCGCCGCGGGCTGATAGTCGACTTCCTCGCGCAAGCTTTGCCCGACATCGCCGATGTAGAGATCGCCCGTCGCACGGTCGAAGGCGAAACGCCACGGGTTGCGCAAGCCCAGCGCCCAGATCTCGCCGCGGTAGGCCGGGTTGTCGAAGAACGGATTCGAGGCAGGGATGGTGTAGGGGCCTGAATTGCCATTGAACATCGATCGGAATGTAGAGGACAAACGGCCCGAGCGTGGGGATCGGTGCCTGGGGCCGGTCGCCCACGTCGATGCGCAGGATCTTGCCCAGCAGCGAAAGCGTGTTCTGGGCATTGTTGCTCGTGTCACCGCTGCCGCCTCCATCGCCGGTGCCAATGTACAGGTAGCCCTCGGGTCCAAAGGCGAGCTGCCCTCCGTTGTGGTTATCGTTGGTCGGGTGCGGGAATGTGAGCAGGGGCTCCTCGCTCGCGGGGTCGGCCGTGTTGGCATCCGCGCCGAGATGAAATCGTGAAAGGACGTTGTTGCCACGATTCGCGACTCGGTCATCGGTGTAGTACACGTAGAAGTAACCCTTGGTCGCATACTCCGGCGGGAAGGCGACCGAGAGCAGGCCCTCTTCACTGCCGTTGTCGCGGACGATGCTCGTGATGTCGAGGAACGGGGTAGGCGCGAGGCTGCCACCCGAGACGATCCGAATGCGCCCGGCGCGCTCGACAATGAAGATGCGCCCCGAGCCGTCACCGGCGTGGGTGATATGGACGGGCAGGCTGAGCCCGCCGACGACCGAGGTGAGTGTGATGGCTCGGCCAGGTCACGACATGCGAGGTCGCGGCGGTCGCGGGCGAAACGGGATAGGCTAGAAGTCCGCCCGCCACTGCGAGTCCGACAATCCCGAGTATGCCAAGCGTCTTAGCCCTGCTCTTCATGCACGACACCTATTTGAGGCTGCGCCTGGTCGCATCGTAGCCTGCCTAGACATACGCCTAGAATGCCAGCAGTGGATGAGCGCCGGGCGGAGTCAACCGCATTGACGCTTGAGCCGCGCTTCACAACCACTCAGACCCCAGACATGAGTACGGTTGGGATGGCCAAGAGCTGTGGTCAGCGCATTCGTCCCTCATTCTGCGATACCATCACCCGCATGGACATCCTGCTGTTCGTCGCCCATCCCGATGACGAGACCATCTTCGCCGGCGGGCTGATTGCCCTCATGGCGACCCGCGGTGCTGCCGTGCATATCCTCTCGGCGACACGCGGCGAAGGCGGCGAGACCGGCGAGCCGCCGCTCTGCTCGCGCAGCGAACTGGGCACAGTGCGCGAAGCCGAGATGCGCTGCGCCGCGCGGGCGCTGGGCGCCGCCTCGCTCGACTTCCTCGGATACCGCGATCCGGATGTCGGTCCGGACGAGACGCTCTTCGCATTTGCAGATGGCCCGCAGGAGGTCGCCCAGCGGCTGGCCCCTGTCATTCGCGCGCGGCGGCCCGAGGTTCTCCTCTGCCACGGGACGAACGGCGAGTATGGCCACCCCGCGCATCGCCTGGTCAACCGCGCGGCCCACGCCGCGGTGCAGCTTCTCGAACCCGGGGCGCCGCTCCTCTACACATTCAGCGCAGACTACCTCGAGCATCCGCGGCCGCGCCTCTCGAACATCGATGACCCGGCCGACTTCGTCTTCGATATCTCGCCCGGCTTCGAGGCAAAGCTGGCCGCCGCGCGCTGCCACCGCACCCAGGGTGCGCTCTTCGTGCGGCGCATATCGAAGGAACGCGGCCGCCCAGTGCCGCTGGAAGAGGCCATGCTGCGCATCGAAACGCTGCGTGGCCTCGCGCCCACGCCCCGGGCGCCCGGCTCGCCGCCGGCGGATGTGTTCGCCCGCTGGCTGCGGGAGAATCTGGGCGACTGCATGATTGCATTTACCCCCGGCACCTCCCCGCGCCCCGACTGACGCCGGCGGAGATGACCCTGCAACGGGAGTGAAACCCATCGGCCTCGGGAAACCCCGAGGCCGATGATCCATCTACGTTCGTCCCCGCCCATTCAAGACCGCATCATCCACCCGATTCGACCAGCCTTCGCGCGAGGTTCCAAATGCGGTCGAACATGCGCGCGGTCAGCCGCCCGGTGTTCGTATTCTGCCGGCTGGGATGATACGAGGCGATGAGCCAGGGCAGGCCCTGGCCCATGCGCGCATGCGCTCCGTGGGCAAACGCGAATCGCTCCAGCGCATTCCCTTGGAGGGCATACATGCGCCACACCTCCTCGAACGCGAGCCGCCCGAGGGCCACGACCACGCGCACGCGGGGCAACAACCCGAGCTCGGTAGTCAGGAACGGGCGGCAGTTCGCAATCTCGCTCGCGGTCGGTTTGTTGGCGGGCGGGACACAGCGGCAAAGAGCCGTGATGTAGAGGTCACGCAACGTCAACCCGTCGTCACGCGTGGTGGAGCGGGGGCGGTCGGCGAACCCGGCGCGATGCAAGGCCGGGTAGAGGAAATCGCCCGAGGCATCCCCGGTGAACATGCGCCCGGTGCGGTTCGAGCCGTGCGCCCCCGGCGCGAGTCCGACCACCACCACCCGCGCCGCGTGGTCGCCAAACCCGGGCACCGGCCGACCCCAATAGGTCCACTCGCGGTAGGCGCGGCGCCTTTCACGAGCCACCTGTTCGCGCCAGGCCACCAGGCGCGGGCAGCGCCGGCAATCCACCACCTCGCGATCGTGCGCCGCCCAGGCCGCCTGTCCGCCCATCGCGCAGCTCAGGGTTCGAGCGGGTACGTGTAGAACTGCGCCTGGCACGGGTTGCCCCAGGCGATGTGCATCTGCAGGTCGTCCAGGTCCATCACCATCGAGCAGATGGTCTTCTGGCGGTCGAGCGGATTGTCGTCGATGACCGCGTGCGAGCAGATCGAATTGGGGTGGTTGACATGGTCGCGCAGAATGCGCTGGAAGGAGGACACGTCGTGGCGCGGCGTGCGCCGCAGCAGGCGCAGCGCGCGGAAGTAGCGCACGCGCGAGGAGATCAAGAGATCCGGATTCTTCTCCAGCCGCGACATGTGCCGGCTGAGGAAGTGGTTGGTATGCGCCAAGAGCCCGTTGGTGCTGTAGGCCATCGAGAAGTGCCGCGCCGAGACCTCGATATTGAAGGCCTCTCCGCTCGAGTGGACGATGAGATGGTTGTACCCGGCCGCGCGCTGTGGGATGAGCGCCGAGTAGATCGCGTCTGAGATGGTGCGCGCCGCGAGTACCTGGCGCGAGACGAAGATGCGCGGCACGCCCACGCGCACGTCGGTCGGATAAACCGAGTCGCAGCACTGGGCGATGCCGGCCGCGTTGAACCCGATGTTCGGCAGCAGCGCGCCGTAGGTCATGGCCAGGAAGGCCGGCTCGCCCTCCGGCTCGGCGTGCACCAGCACCACGTCGTCCTCGTCCTCCGGCATCCAGTCCTCGTTGTGGCCCACCAGCGTGTGCCCATTCAGGCTGTGCTCGTCATTGACCGCAATCGAGGTGCACTTCATGAGATGCATCGCGTCGGTGGTGATCGCCTCCAGGCAGTTGAGGACCATCAAGTCCTCCAGCGCCACCTCCGCGCCGCGCGCCATCGCCTGCAGTTCCTCCTGTAGGTTGGGCGTATGCTCCTGGATGTAGGGCTCGTACTTGCGCGCCTGCAGGACGGCGTCGTCCCACGTCAGCTGAATCTGGTCGTAGGTCGCCTCCAGGAACGCGCGCGTATCCGCCACCATGTGGCGGATCGTTTCTTTGCGTTGGCGGCCGAACTCGAGCCCCATCTCGGTGGGCGTTCCGCCGATGCGGATGAGCGGCATTGGTCTATCCGACATACCAACCTCTTTTCAGGCGCAGCGGGGGCACTGCGGGGGTGCTCGGAATTATACGAACAGGGCCCGCCCTCGGTCAAATAGCGGATTCCACCCGGAATCCGAGCTCCGGAGGAACGGGGGTTCGGGAGTTGTCCGCACCTGGGCCAGCCCCGGACATGCCGGCCCGCGGCCACAGGCGCGCGCCGACCTCTGCGGCGCTGGCTGCGCGGTCAAAGGGCACGGGAAGACGTGCCCCGCACCCAGCGTCTCGCCTGGGCTCCGGGCGGGAGGAAGGGAAGAATGGCTCCACGCCGCCTAATCGCCAGGCAGAACTGGCAATTTGCGGGAGGAATCTGGCAACCTGCCCGATTCCCGCCCCTCGAAAACACCGCTAGACTGAAGCCAAGAATCGGGCACGAACTAGTCCTTCGCCGAGGTGTATATGGCGAAGCATCGCGTGTTCATCCTATGGACGCATCCGCTCTTCTCTGAGACGGTAGGTCGATTGCTTGGAGGAGCGCAGGTGGAAATCATCGGAGCCAGCTCCGACCCTGCGGCTGGGCTGAAGGAGATCGGCCGAATGCAGCCGGATGTTGTCATTGCCGAAGAAGATCCGTCGGGCGATTCCGGTGAGGCGCTTCAGGCCCTGAAGGCGGGACCGGCGGAGATGCTCATCCTCGGCCTGAATCTCGAGAACAACGAACTGCAGGTCTATCGCCGCGAACAGCGGACCGTGGCCGACCCCGAGGACTTGCTGCGGATCCTCCAGAAACCGGAGCGACGGAGACGAAGGCCATGACCCTTCACCCTCGGCTCGCCTTTGGACAGAAGAGGGATCTCAAAAACTGGGTTGGACACAACTTGCAGGAAGAAGGAGGTGAGGACGGGCACAGTCACAGCATTCCTTTTTGAGTGAAGAATGATGCGTGATCTAACCGGAGGAGCGTGCTCAATGACAAGAAAGAACCTGGCCATTCTCGTCTTATTGCTGAGTGGCGCGGTGGCTCTGTCGGCCTGTGCAGGTCAGGTGGGCTCGGCGGGCCCCGCCGGCCCCCAGGGACCTGCCGGCCCGGCTGGCCCTCCCGGCCCGCCGCCGGCTGCGGCGGATCTGACGTGCACAGAATGCCATAACGACACCACTTTGATCGTCTCGAAAGAAGCACAGTTCCGAGAGAGTTCCGTTCACGGAACGGGCGAGGCCTTCACTAGAGGTGAAAGCACGGACTGCGCCGGCTGCCACGGCACCGAGGGCGCCAAGGCGCGTATCAATGCCGGCCTGCCCCCGCATGATCCGTCGGTTGTGGGCGTGACCAACGTATCCCCGTTTGACTGCCGAACCTGCCACAACATCCACACCACGTACACCAAGGCCGACTTCGCCCTGACGGGCGGTGAAGCGCCGGTGAAATTGGAAATGACCGGCGGTACCTTCGATGGAGGTGCCGGCAACCTGTGCGCCAATTGCCACCAGATCCGGAACGCACAGCCCACATTCAAGGACGGGATGCTCGAAGTCACATCCAACCGGTTCGGCACTCACCACGGGGTCGAAGCTGCGATGTTGCTCGGGGAAGGTGGGTTGGGCGTCACTGGCAGCCCAAGCCCCCACTACTCCGCGGTCAAGGACACCTGCGTCGCCTGCCACATGGGTGAGGAGTTCAACCATACCTACACCCCCGTCGTGGCGCGCTGTCAGAGCTGCCATACGGATGCCAAGAACTTCGACATGGACGGCGTGCAGACTGAAGTCCGGGCGATGGTGGACGAGCTGAAGGCCCAGTTCATCAAGAAAGGCATGATGGACGCGCAAACGGGGCTGTGGATCGTGCCCGCGACCTACCCGGAGGCGGAGGTTGACGCAATGTGGAATTACACCTTCGTGGTCGAAGACCAGAGCATGGGTGTACACAACTCGGGATTGACCAAGGCGTTACTCACCCAGGCGCTTGAGGCTTTGAAGTAGCGGCGTCCTCGAAGGGCGCACCTCAATGGGGTCTACGGTGAAAGGCAAGTCGTACGGAAACGGGGCCTCTCGGCGCACCGAACCCCGGGGCTGAAATAGGACCGACTCACCAACCGGCCCGCAGAAACCTGCGGGCCGGTTGGCATTCAATGCCCGAGAGGAGCCGGATGGTCGCAGCTCGGGCAACGGCTCAGCGAACCGGATCCTGGTCGTTCGGTTTGAGGCCCGGCGGCAGAGAGGGCGGTATCTGCACTTGTGCAGACTCGATGCACGCTCACCAATTGCCCATTGACCCACCCCCTCGGGCACGAGTTCAACCGGCAGCTAGCAGACCTGGGGCGGTTTGCGGATTCTTGAGAAATCGGCCGCCTTGCCCTGCACATGCCTCAGTGTGATACTTGGGGGGCTTTGGTGGAAGGAGCAAGTAGGCCTTCGATCGAGATCGCTGACCACGGCCCAAGGAGCACCTGGGCCGGCAGGATGTGAGCCGCGACGAACGTCGTCGATCGGTTCGGTTTTTCAGAGTCGCATCCCCTGATGGGTTATCCGCTGAAGAGACTGGCCGCTCGCCTGCTTCGCAACCCGATCGACCGAAGCCTCCGTGCGAAGGTGACGCTCGGCGTCGTGCTGCCACTCGTCCTGGTTCTAGGGTTATTTACCTTCATCGAGTACAACCGCCACCAGCGGGCTGCTCTCAGAGATCTGTCCTTCCTGACCGCCCAGACCAATAGCGTGATCGAGAACAGCCTGCGTCACGCGATGCTGGTGCAGGATCCGCAGGGGATCCAGGACATGCTCGACTCGATCGGCAAGGATGCGTCTTTCCGCCTCGTCTATCTTCTCGACACACGCGGTCGAGTGGTGTATGCGCCGGGCCAAAGTGGGGTCGGGCTTGTGATCGACAACCGCGATCCCACCTGTCAACCGTGCCACCAGTTGCCCCCGGCCGAACGGCCTGGCAGCGTTGTGGTCACTGTGGAGAACAATACACGGGTCTTTCGAAGCATGACTCCCGTACGCAACCAGCCGGAATGTCAGGCCTGTCACCCGAGCAGTCAGCCCATCATCGGGCTCCTGCTCACCGACATTTATCTGGCGCCGTTGGAAGGCCCGCTGGCCTCCGATCTGCGAGAGAACATATGGTGGTGGGTGGGCACCGTTCTCGTGGCGGTGATCGTCGTGAACCTGGTGATGAGCCGATTCGTGCTGAGGCGACTTGGAAATGTGGTCGAGACGTTGGGCGAATTCGGCCGCGGGCAACTTGCAGTGCGGCTGCCTGCGGAACCGGCCGATGAAATCGGGAAACTCGGCGGGGCGTTCAACGACATGGCTGCCCGCATCCAGTCCGAGGCTTGGGAGATCCGCAACCTGTCGGAGGATGTGGCCCGCCAAAGTCGGCAGCGTCAGGAGTTGCTCAAACGCCTGATCCAAACTCAAGAGGACGAGCGACGACGCATCGCCCGCGATCTGCATGATGACTTGGGACAGGATCTTGCCGGGCTAGGGATGAGGCTCGAGGCGGCCGAACAGACTTGGGGGGAGGTTGGGGAACAAACGCGGACGAAGCTCACCGAAGCCCGGGCTCTTATCGCGCGGATTTCACAGATCGTGCACGCCATGATTTTCTCCCTGCGCCCCTCGGCCCTCGACGACCTGGGGCTGGAGGCCGCGGTACGCGCGCAGGCGGAGCGAACCCTTCGAGAGGCGGGCCTGCAGGTCGAGGTTCACACTCATGGATTGACGCGACGGCTGCCACTGGATTCCGAAACCGCACTGTTCCGGGTTTTTCAGGAAGCCATGAGCAACATCGCGCGGCATGCTCGTGCCCAGCATGTGCGTCTCTCGCTCGAGATCCAGGATGGGCGCTTCGAGGGGGAAATCCTCGACGACGGGATCGGGTTTGATTTGGATCAGGCCTACCCCAGTGGCCGTGATTTGCGCGGGATGGGACTGCTCGGAATGCGCGAGCGTGCGGAGCAGATCGGCGGCACATTGGATGTCCAATCCCGCCCAGGTCACGGAACCCGAATCGTCATCCGCCTGCCAATCCGGAGCGGTTCCGATGGCTGATAAGATACGCGTCCTCATCGCTGACGACCATGCCATCATTCGCTCAGGGGTGCGGCTGCTGTTGGAAACGCAGGAGGACATGGAAGTCGTGGGGGAGGCTCGCAATGGTGATCAGGCCGTCGCCCTCGCCGAGAAGCTGCGGCCGAACTTGGTTCTGATGGATATCGCCATGCCCGGAATGACTGGCACGGAGGCCACGCGCCAGATCAAGGCGCGGCACCCTGAAATCCAGGTCCTGGTGCTCACGATGCACCGTTCCGATGAATACTTCTTCGAGGTGCTTAAGGCAGGGGCCTCGGGCTACGTGCTCAAGGCGGCTGAGACGAACGAGGTCATTGCCGCTATCCGCTCCGTGGCCCGCGGCGAGGTGTTTCTTCACCCTAGCATGGTCAAGCAGTTGCTGTCCGATTACCTGAGCCGGGTCAAGGAAGCCGAAGACCCCGACCATCCTTGGTTGACCACACGAGAGAAGGAGATCCTGCACCTTCTGGCTGAGGGCTACAGCAATAACGAAATCGCCGAGAAACTGGTCATCAGCCCCAGCACCGTTCATACCCACCGCTCCAATCTCATGCAGAAGCTAAACCTGAACAGCCGTCACGAGCTCATCCAGTTCGCTCGACGCCGTGGCCTCTTGGGCAATGTTGAAGAAACCTGATCCCCACCCAGCCCCGCAGAAACCGCCAGACCTTCTGGCGGTCGATTGCGCATACTTGGCGACCTCCCCGATGGGCAAAGCATGCCATCGACCATAGAATCCTTTCGGTCGAGGCAGACGGCCAGCATGCCCGCCACGCAATCTCGACGGGATCGCCTCAGCTTTCCAGAATCCGTTCGCCGGCTGCACGCCGACCCAAGCCCGAATTGGGCTAGGATTGGGGACCCCTTCTGGCAGCCCGCGGGGCCGTGCGGCAACCTGGGTCAGGATGCCCTCCCGAACCAACCGAGATTCGAGGGTGAGGTTGAGGGGAAGTCCGCACGACGGGAGGGGACCTACCGGCATGACCGCACCTCCCGGGGAATCTTTTTGAGATTGAGGCAGATATGAAGCCCGATGACAGAAAAGTAGAATCGTCACGTGAAGAGACTGGGCTCTCGCGCCGCAATTTCCTGACCCTGGCCATTGCGGGCGTGAGCGCGTTTATCGCCTCGGCGCTGGCGGTGCCTCTGTTGGGGTATGCCCTATCTCCTGCGCTCAAGCGAACCAGTGCGGCGTGGACCCGCCTCGGTGCCCTGAGTGATTTTCCGATCGGTACGCCCCACCAGGTTTCCTTCACCCGTTTTCGTCGCGACGGCTGGATCGAGACTCAGGAGAACCTTTCGGTCTGGGTATGGCGCAAGTCGGAAGAGGAAGTCATTGTCTACAACGGTCACTGCACCCACCTCGGCTGCGCATATAGCTGGGTGACGGAGGGTCCGCACCGCGACAGTTTCTTCTGCCCTTGTCACGACGGAGTATTCGATCCGGACGGGCGAGTGATCGGGGGACCGCCGCCGCGCCCGTTGGACCG
The DNA here is from genome assembly GCA_963712475.1 of uncultured Chloroflexia bacterium. Classification (GTDB taxonomy): domain Bacteria; phylum Chloroflexota; class Anaerolineae; order Anaerolineales; family RBG-16-64-43; genus RBG-16-64-43. Next base: position 185,327 of record CAVQIA010000007.1, on the reverse strand, counting down.
CTTGGAAAGCCGCGTCGAGGCAGGAGAACTTAGCGTCGTCTATCAGGACTTCCATCTCGGCGTTCCGGACAAGGCTGCAGCATGAACCAAGAGACCAGATGGCAGAAGCTTCAAAGCGCAATCGAAGAGCGCACCGGAGTAGGCCGAATCTGGGAGGTGGTCTTCAAACGGCACATGCCGGCCCGTTTGGGCTGGGCCTACACGCTGGGCAGCGCGACCCTATTCGTCTTCCTGCTGCAGGTGGCCACAGGCATGTTCCTGGCAATGTACTATTCGCCCAGCCCCGACCACGCCTACGACAGCATTCAGTACATCATGAACGACGTGACCTTCGGCAGCATCATCCGCGGGCTGCACCACTGGGGTGCGAGCGCGATGGTGGTGCTCGTCGCGCTGCACCTGCTGCGGGTCTTCATCATGGGGGCCTACAAGTACCCGCGTGAAATCACTTGGGTGGTTGGGGTGATCTTGCTCGCATTGGTGTTGGGTTTCGGCTTCACCGGATACTTGCTGCCCTGGGACGAGAAAGCTTACTGGGCCACGACCGTCGGGACCAACATTATGGGCCTCGCCCCCGGGATAGGGAGCTGGATCCTGCGCATCGCACGCGGGGGCAGCCAGGTTGGGGCGCTGACCCTGGCACGGTTCTTCGCGGCCCACACGCTCATATTGCCAGGGGTCACCGTTGGAATTCTCCTCGTTCACCTTTACTTGGTGATTCGCAATGGGATCTCCGCACCCCCCAACGCCAAAGCCGAACACGCAGCGATGGAAGGTCCCGCCGGATCGGACCGCAGACTCCGTTGGCCGTGGGTTGCTCCCAGCGCGGAAGTGCGTGCGGCCGCCCAGCAAGAGTACGCCGAGCTCAAACGCACAGGCGAGCCTTTCTTTCCCGACGTCCTCGTCAAGGACGCTATTGTCGCTGTCGGAGTGCTTGCCGTGCTGATCGGCCTGATACTTTGGCGGGGTGTCCCCACCGAAGCCGCCGCGGATCCAACCAACACCCTTTATGTCCCACGTCCCGAGTGGTACTTCATGTTCCTGTTCGAGTTGCTCAAGCATGTGCCCGGTGAGTTCGAAGGTCTGGTCGCCATCGGGTTGCCTGCACTCGGGATGCTGGCCCTCGTGCTTTGGCCGTTCATCGACCGCAGTCCTGCCCGGCATGCCCGGCTCCGACCCTATTCCATGGGGCTTATGGGTTTGGTGGTCATTGGAATCACATGGCTCACCTACAGCGCCGTCCGCTCCACGCCTCCCTCGCCCGAACGCGGGATCGCAGACCGGTTGACGGCTGTGCAACAGGCTGGCCGTTCACTGTTTGGCCGCTCGTGCTCAAGCTGCCACACCGTGAACGGATCGGGCACAAGCGTTGGACCGGATCTGAGCAGCGTGTCCCTCGCCCACGACGCCGCCTGGGTTCACAACTACATCGAGAACCCGGCCGCGGTCAATCCCTCCGCCAAGATGCCCGGCTTCATCCCGCCACTGTCGCACCAGGAGGCGGAGATGATCACCAGCTACTTGATGAGCCTGCATGCAGCGCCAGCTCCAACAGCTCTCCCCGCCGTGCAACAAGACTACGTGGTGACCATCTCGCAGACCCTTGTGAGCCCGGAGACGATCATCGTGACGGCTGCGTTTCCGGTGCGCCTGACATTCGTCAGTCAAGATATCGCCTACACGGTGAGGATTGCAGCCTTCGGTCTCGAGCAGGCGGTGCCTGCCGGTGGAAGCGCGACGTTCGAGTTCACGCCGGCCACCGCAGGCGAGTACCCAATTGCCATCGACCCAAGCCAGACGGGCGGCGACGTCGGACTTCACCTGACGCTGACCGCTCGCTGATCTGAGAGGAAAAGATGAATCGTTCGACGTTGACGCTGGGCGCGCTTGTCCTGACGCTGGCCATCCTCGCCGGCGGTCTGGTTGGCCTTGGGCTGCTGCGGTGGGAGCAAAGCGCGCGGACACCCGAGTCGCATTGGCCACCCTCCCGCCCTTCGCCCAGACCGGCGTGCCGGGCTCTCCGCAGCCCGAAGCGACCGCGTTGGCGGCCAGCGATCTGCAATCACTCGGCCAGACAACCTTCGGGCAATTCTGTGATGCTTGCCATCCTGGCGGGGGTGCGGGTGCGGGGCCAGCCTTGATCGGGCCAACATTTGACGCCAACTTCGGTGACGACGTGAAGCTGACTGCCATCATCCGCAACGGGACCCCGGGCATGCCCGGCTTTCCCAGCACTCGCATCAACGACTCTCAGTTGGTCGGGTTGATCGCCTATGTGCGCCAGCTCGGCGCGCGAGCTGCCGCCCCGGAGGCGACGCCGACAGAGGTCACCGTTCAAGGGCAATTGACGTGGACCGGAAGTTACGCCCGCGACGTTCAGCCCATCTTTGATGCCTACTGTGTTCGCTGCCATGGCGCAGAGGTCGCGGAGAATGGACTCCGTCTCGACAGCTACGAGGGAGCCATGCGGGGCACGCGCAGTGGTGCCGTCATCAGCCCGGGCTCGGCCACCAGCAGCACACTCGTTTGGGTGATCCAGGGGTTGGCCGCCCCGCAGATTAGCATGCCGCATTCCCAGCGCCCGCTGAGTCCCAATCGCATCCAGAACATCATCCTTTGGATCGACGCCGGGACCCCGAACAACTGAGCACCCCGAGCAACATCGTGAGACGAACCTGGGATCGCGCCGCTATTGGCCCAGACACAAGAGAGAGATCTCTCGGTCCTTAACTGGGGCGGAATCGGCCGACGGCCAGCTTGTTGATGAAAAGAGAACCGAGGCTCTGCGAGCCTCGGTTCTTGTTTTGGGTCGCGGGGCCGGGACACGCCTGTTCCGACCGCGGGCCACGGAATCCCGTCACCCGCTCCAACGGGTGAAACAAACGGGAATCTTGAACGATCGAGCGGGAGTACCCGATGGCGCGCCTCCCCGAGAAGGGCGGCTAGTGTTGACCCTGCAACTCGCGCCCCAACGATGATTGCGTCGCAGTCCGAATGAGATGCCATGGCGATTGTCCCTTCGTGGCTGATGACGATCCGCCCTCCGCACACCCTCTCGTCTGTCCGATTGGCAATCTCTGCAATGACATTGTGGTCGCGACGACTCGTGGCGCCCAGCTGGCTCGAGCTGCCCATCCTGGGCCAACTGGCGGGAGAATCTGGGCTCTCCAGGTCATGAGGCTCACTCCTGAAATGTGTGCCTCGGAATCCGCTACCAGGTTCGCGAGGCAAGCCGTGTATCTGCGAGACTCACCGGCCCGGGTGTCATCAATGGTAAAACCACCGACCTCGCGCTTGTCGAGGCGCGGATGCCGAGTTGGTCGGGAATGTCCCCGCGCAGGGACACATCAAGGCGGGCCCCCGCGTCGAGCGGGCCCGATCCTCCTCATCATGGAATTGGTCTCGGGGGAGGCCAGTCTCGACAGATATAATCTGACAAAACTACTCGCAATAGAGGAGAGAGCTGTTGCCAGTTCAATCGATATCCTGGGCGGCGCTCGCGCCCGCCCTGCTCTTGGGGTTGCGCGAGGGGCTGGAGGCCGCCCTGATTCTCGGCCTTGTGTTCGGTATTCTGCGCCGCACCGGAAACCTGGGCTACGCCCGCTTCGTATGGGCGGGCGCGGCGGCGGCCAGCGCCCTCAGCCTGGCGGCCGCGACCATCCTGCTCAGGCTCGGGCGCGGGTTGGAAGGACCGGCGAGCCCGTCTTTGAAGGCCTCATGATGTTCCTCGCCGCCGGATTGCTCACCTGGATGATCTTCTGGATGCAGCGTCAGGGGCGCGTCCAGCGCACCCAGATCGAAGGCGATGTGCGCCGCGCGCTGACCGCCGGTCAACGCTGGGGGTTGGCGGGTTTGGCTTTTGTCGCCGTCGGGCGCGAGGGGCTCGAGCTAGCGCTCTTCCTCACCGCCGCGGCACTCTCGACTTCCGAAGCCATGACCGCCGTGGGCGGGTTGGCGGGGGTGGCGCTGGCTGCACTGCTCGGATGGGGCGTGTACGCCTCGACCGTACGCCTCAACCTTCGCCGCTTCTTCGATCTGACCGGCGCATTTCTGCTCGTGTTCGCTGCGGGTCTCGTGGCCCACGGAGTGCATGAGTTCAACGAGGTGGGCTGGATCCCAAGCCTGGTCGATCCGTTGTGGAACATCAATGGCCTGCTCGACGAGAACAGCCCGCTGGGCGAGGCGCTCAAGGCGATGTTCGGATACAACGGCAACCCCTCGCTGAGCGAGATGCTTTCGTATTTTGGATTCTTGATCACGGTGGCTGCGTTTCTCGTGCGCGGCCGCGCGCGATCGCGTCCTACTGCGCCAGCAGCGGCCATCGAAAGCGCTTAGCCGCTTTGAGCGCGGATGGCGACATCTGGGATGCTCTCGCCAAGTTCGAGAGTCGATCCGCGGAGTGGGCGAGGTTCTTGAAAGGAGACGGGGGCCTGCGGCCCCCGTCTCCTTGTCGTCCTGACTCCACCCCGGCCACACACCCACCTGCCGAAAGGTGCCTCTCAGCGGCGAAGGGGACCACAAAGGGGCCTTCCGCAAGCCTCAGATGTGGCCACCCGGTCTCGTCAACGGCCGCATCTCGCAAGAGCGCTCCGGGCGATCCACGGCGCAGCGCGCGGCAAGGGACAAACCCGGACCACGTCGTCCCAACATGGCGGCTCGCGCGGAGTTCGTGTGTGCGCGGTCAACGGTAATGCGTGCTGTGCCCTCTCCAGGGCTTATGCGGGGAGATGCTGAGGTTCAGGGGCCGCCCGGGCCAAGGTAGTTTTGCACGCCCCAGCCCTTGCGCGATTGGTCGATCAATCCCTCGAGGTACCACCAGGTGTAGCCGTCGCTCTCGCGTGGACCGTCGCGCACGACGAAGACTTCATTCTCCAACGCGACCAACAGTATCCGCCCGCCGAGGGAAGGCGCCTCGCGCAGGCGTAGTCCGTCGCGCCCGGTGCCCACGACCGAGACCGTGCCGCCCACACCGAAGAACCCGGGCAGCGGAGTTGGCGGGATCGGGGTGGCCGTCTCTTCACCCGGGATCACCACGGTTTGCTGTGGGGTGAGCGTGGGGGGCGGCAGCACGGTGAAGAGGGGCGGGACGCTCGCGCTGGTTGTGGGCAGCGGCCAACCCACGATAACGGCCCAGCCGATGAGGATAGCACTCACCGCGAGGACGAGCGCCAGCACCCAGGTCCACCAACGAATGATCGGGCGCGGGGCAGGAGGGGAGGTGGAGGTGGGATCCGGCATGCGGCGTCAAGCTCTCGCTTTCTTACGCTTCTCGAGCCATGCGACCAGCCGCGCCCGCGGCCAGGCCGTGATCACCTGGGCCGGCGTGAGCCACGCGCGGCGCGCCACGCCCACGCCGTACTCGCGCAGGGCGAATTCCTCCGGGCTGTGGGCATCGGTGTTGATGGCCAGCAAGCATCCAAGCTCGGCCGCGCGGCGCGCGTGCGCGTCGGAGAGATCCAGCCGCGACGGATGCGAATCGATTTCGAGCGCGACGCCGTGGCGCGCGGCCTCCGCAAACAAGGCTTCCATGTCGATGTCGGCCGGCTCGCGCTCGGGGATGAGCCGCCCCGAGGGATGGCCGATGAAATGCACTCCCGGATGGCGCGCCGCACCGACCAAACGGGCGGTGATCTTCTCGCGCGGTTGGCGCAGCGAGGTGTGGGCCGAGGCGATGACCACATCCAGTTGCGCGAGCACATCGTCCTCGTAGTCGATCTGTCCGTCGGCGCGGATCTCGACCTCCGAACCTTGGAGAAGGAGGATCGAGTCGCCGAGCGCGCGCTGCACGCGCTGGATCTCCTTGCGCTGCTCGCGCAGGCGCTGGGGCGTGAGCCCGCGCGCCACACCCAGGCTTTGTGAATGATCGGTGATGGCCAGGACCTTCAACCCCTGGTCGCGGGCGGCCTCGGCCATCTCGCGGATGGAGGCGTGGCCGTCACTCCAGGTGGAATGTGTGTGCAGGTCCGCGCGCATCTGGCGCAGCTCGAGCAGTTCCGGAAGCCGGCCGGCTTGTGCGGCCTCGATCTCGCCGTGGTCTTCGCGTAGCTCGGGCGCGATCCACGGCAGGCCCAGCCGGTCGTAGACCTCCTCCTCGCGTGCACACAGGATCTCCTTGCCGCTCTCGCGGGTGAGCGCGTGCTCGGAGAGCGAGAGGCCGCGTTTGAGCGCGATCTCGCGCAGGTGGACGTTGTGCTCCTTGGATCCGGTGGCGTACTGCAGGGCCGTCCCGAAGCGTTCGGGCGGGTGAACCCAGATCTGCGCGCGCACGCCGCCCGCCAGTTCGACCGATAGCTTGGTTGGGCCGCGGGCGAGCACCTCGGCGACGCGCTTATCGGCGGTGAAGGTGTCCATCACCGCCTCGGGATCCGCTGAGGCGACCAGGAAATCCAGGTCGCCGATGGTCTCTTTGCGGCGGCGCAGGCTGCCCGCGGCCTCCGCGGCGCGCACCTTCTTCAACTCGCGCAGCCGCTCGAGCACCGCCTGGGCCAACGGCCAGGCTTGGCCGATGGGAATGCGGTCGGTGCGCCGCGCGAGGGCGGCGATGCCTGCGAGGATTGCGGCCTCGACGCCCGGGCCCAGGCCCTTCAGCGTGCGCACGCGCCCTTCGTTCGCGGCCGCCTGCAGGCCCGCCAGGTCGGTGACGCCGAGCTCTTTCCAGAAGCGTGCGGCGCGCTTCGGACCGACGCCGCCGACCTTCAGCAGGTCGAGCAACGTGGCGGGGACTTTTTCCTTTTCGCGTTCGAGGGCTGGGAGTTGACCGGTGGCGAGGATCTCTTCGATCTTGGCGGCAATGGCTTCGCCCACGCCGGGGATGGTGCGCAGTTCGCCCGCCGCCGAGATTTCGGCGAGGTCCCGGCCGAGCCCACGCAGAGTCTCGGCCGCGCGGTGATAGGCGTTGACGCGGAAAGCGCTCTCGCCCTGCAGCTCGAGCAGCGAGCCCAGGTCGTCGAAGAGCTGCGCGACGGCGCGGTTATCGAGTTTCATGATTGCGCCTGGGGTATGCGTGTGCTATGCTTGCCGCTTCGGAGCCCATGCGATGATTGAAGTGGTCGGCAACCTTCACATGCACACGCCCTATTCCGACGGCGCATTGTATCACGCCGATTTGGCGCAGGTCGCACTGCAGGCCGGGCTCGACTTCATTTGTGTCACCGACCACAACGTCTATGTGCAGGGGGTTGAACGTTACTACGCCTCGGCGGATGGCCGCCGCAGCCTGCTGCTCCTGGTGAGCGAAGAAATCCACGACCAGATTCGCGAACCGCAGAAGAATCATCTACTGACCTTCGGCATCGATCGCGAGCTATCCACGCTGGCGCAAGACCCGCAGCGCCTGCTGGAGGGTGTGCGCGCGGCGGGTGGGTTCGCGTTTCTTGCGCATCCCATCGAGCGGGCCGCGCCGGTCATCGGCGAGGAGGACCTGGGATGGGTGGATTGGCAGATCCACGGCTACGCAGGGATCGAGCTGTGGAACTACATGAGCGAGTTCAAATCGCTTCTGCACAACCTGCCGGGCATGCTGTTCTACACCTTCAACCCGGAACGCGGCATCCGTGGACCGTTCCCGCAAACTCTGGCGCTGTGGGATGACCTCTTGGCCCGCGGGCAGCGGGTGGCGGTCCTCGGGGGCTCCGATGCGCACGGCCAGACCTATTCGGCCGGCCCGCTGCGGCGGGTGGTCTTCCCTTACGCATATCTCTTTCGTGCGGTCAACACGCACCTGCTGCTCGAACAGCCGCTCTCGGCGGAGTTCGCGCGTGACCGGGCCTCGGTGCTCGATGCGCTGCGGCTTGGGCGCGGTTGGGTCGGCTACGACTTGTCGGCGCCGACGCGCAACTTCCGTCTGTGGGCCAACGCCGATGGGCGCACATTGCAGATGGGCGAGGCCGGGCGGTTGCCCAAGGGCGGCGCCCAGATTCTCGCCAGCCTGCCCCGCGCGGCGCATATCAAGCTGGTGCGCGCCGGTCAGGCGGTGGTCTGGGAGGGGACCGGCGATCGAGTCGACTTCCGGGCAAGCCTGCCGGGCGCCTATCGCCTCGAAGCCTGGCGGGATTTCCGCGGGCGCGAACGCGGGTGGATATTCTCCAACCCCATCTACCTCACCGAATAGCGAAGATCCATGACCCCTCGGCCGCGTGTGTCAGTGATGGTGTTCCTGAGCCTTGGGCTGCTGGCCTTGGCGTGCGTCGTGCCTTCGACCGCCGGCATGCGCGCCACCGCCGAAAGCTTGGTAGCCCGTGCGACAAGCGCGCTGGGGGAAGTTGGGGCACTCGGCACTTCCTGGGGCACGCTCGAGGCCCAGGCGACGAGCCTTCTGGGGACGGCGATCGTCGGGGCCGAGGCGACCCTCTCGCGTATGCTGACTGAGCAGCCCGCAACGGGCACACCCCCTCCGCCCTTGGCGGACCCGCAGACGGCTAGCATCTCGGGCGAGATCCTCACCACGACGGCGGAACGACCTGCGTTGCGGTTGTTCGCGCGGGAGGTGGTGCTCGGCCGCGTGTACTCGGTGGAGGTGGCGCAGGGCCAGCCGACCTACACGATCGGTCAACTCCCGGCGGGCACGTATGTGGTGGTGGCCTGGTATGCGCCGCAAGGCGTCGCCGGCGGATACACCTCGGACCTGACCCTGGCCGCGGCCAGCGTCGAGGAGCAGGATGCCTGCGGGCATGCGCTGGTCCTGGTCAAGCTCGAGGCAGGCCAAGCCTTTGGCGGCGCCGACATCCGCTGTTGGGGCGCGAACTTCTTCACCTGGATCACTCCCGCGCCGTAGCGCCTCCGGCGACGAGCGCGCTTGTGCGAGGTTCCATGACCGCGACACGATCCTCTGCTCCGGGCTTGTTCGCCAGGTTCCTGGCCCTCCTGTGTGGATTGCTCTTTGCCGTCACGACGCCGCTGGTCGTGTTGGCGCTGGTGGCGCGCGCGCTGCTTTTCAGCCCAGGCTTCTACAAGCGTGCGCTGACAGCGGCCGACATCTACCACGACCTTCCGGCGGTCATCGCGCAGCAGGTGGCCTCCACCGCCAGAGAATCTCAGCCTGAGACCGCCACCGCGCCCGAGGGCGAGGTGGGCCTGGGCGTCATCCTGGGTGCGTTGCCGCCAGAATTCATCGAAACGCTGATCGTGCGCCTGGTCCCGCCGGTGTGGATGCAAGCGCAGGTGGAAGGCGTGATCGACCAAGTGGTGGCCTACCTCGACCATGGCCAGGGGACGCCCGAGCTGACGATATCGTTGGCGGAGATCAAAGCCAATCTCAATCAGGGGGCGCTCGAGAGCGCGCTGCGCGAGGTGATGGCGACCCTGCCGCCGTGCAGCGCCGAACAGTTGTTGGCCTTCGGCGGCGACCTCTTCTCCGGGGAGACGGCGATGATCCCCGCTTGTCAGCCGCCGGAGGCTTTCCAGGAACTGGCCATCGCCTCCGCCAAGGTGACGATCGAGGGCATGCTCGGTCACATGCTGCCCGATCAACTCAGCCTGGCGCAGCCTTTTGGCGCAGCCGGACCTGGAGCAAGATCGTTGCCCTTCATGCAGAGTTTGGAGCAGGTGCTGGCTTGGCTACGGCTCGCGAAGCGCATCGCCGAGCTCTCCATTCTGTTGCCGCTGGTCCTCTTAGCGATCATCGCGCTGCTCACAGCGCGGACGGCGCGCCTTGCGCTGCGCTGGCTGGGCTGGCCGCTGCTCGCGGCCGGCCTGCTCAGCGCGCTGATTGGGCTCGCGCTGTACCTCGGCTTCGGAATCCTCGCGGCCACCGTGCCCATGCCGCCGGGCGCGGCGGGGCCAACGGGGCTGCTCGGCCTGGCGCGCGAGGTGGGGCAGGGAATGGTGACGACCTTCGTCCTGTGGGTCGAGGCGGGCGCCGGCGCGATGCTGCTGGCCGGAGTCGTGATGACCGGTTTGGCCGGGAGCCTGCGCAAGCGCGAGGTGAGGTAGAGGTCACTGCGACCTGATTTGCCCTGTTCCTGCGCCCATACTGTAATCACGCTTGACGCTTAGCGGATTCCGTTATATCCTTGACGTATGATCCGCTCGTTCAAGGATCCCGAGGCGCAGAAGATCTTTCATCGTGAGCGCTCAGCGCGCCTGCCCCCAGGGATTCAGCAGACAGCCTATCGTAAGTTGCGAATGCTCAACAACGCCCAGACGCTTGCTGATGTGCGCATTCCTCCGGCCAACCGACTTGAGAAGCTCTCGGGCCGGCGCGCGGGTCAACACAGCATTCGCATCAATGAACAATGGCGGATCTGTTTTGAATGGCACGACGACCACGCGTACGAGGTTGAGATCGTCGACTACCACTAGGAGTGGATCATGTCCAATCGCAAGTTGTCCCCCGTACACCCGGGTGAAGTCCTGGCGGAGGAGTTTCTTAAGCCCATGGCGCTGAGCCAGAACCGATTGGCGCTCTCGATCGGTGTCCACCCGCGTCGGGTCAATGAGATCGTCCTTGGCAAGCGCGGGATCACAGCCGATACGGCCCTGCGTCTGGCGAAGTACTTCGATACCTCCGCCCGCTTTTGGCTCGGTCTGCAGATGGATTATGACCTCGATGTGGCGACGGACACGCTTGGTCAACGCCTGGAGCATGAAGTGCGGATCCCCACATCCGCTGGCTAGTCGGTGCGCCTGGTCCGGAGCCGGTTATGTCACTCATGACACGCGACGAGTATATTGCCAGCCTCGAACGAATGGAGAAGCAGGTCTTCATCCGCGGCGAACGGGCGGAGGGACCTTCGCGCCATCCCCTGATCCGGCCCTCGCTCAACGCCTGCGCGATGACTTACGCGCTCGCCGAGCAGCCCGAGCACGCTGCGCTGATGACGGCCGCCTCGGACGTGACCGGCACGGCGGTCAACCGCTTCACCCATTTGCATCGCAGCCCGGCCGACCTCGTGGCCAAGGTCAAGATGCTGCGCCTGCTCGGCCGGACCACCGGCTGCTGCTTCCAGCGCTGCGTGGGGATGGACGCGCTCAACGCGCTCGAATCGGTTACGTATGAAATGGACCGCGGGCTCGGCACGAGCTATCACGCGCGGTTCATGGACTTCCTCAAGCTGGTGCAGCAGCGCGATTGGGTGGTGGACGGCGCCATGACCGACGCCAAGGGCGACCGCCACCTGCGGCCTTCTCAGCAGGCGGATGCGGATCTCTTCACGCACATCGCCGAGCGCCGGGCGGAAGGCATCCTCGTGCGCGGGGCCAAGCTGCACCAGACCGGAGCCGTCAACTCGCACGAGATCCTGATCATGCCCACGCTGGCGCTGACCGATGCCGAAAGCGACTACGCCGTGGCCTGCGCGATCCCTGCGGATGCGCCCGGCGTGCTGATGATTCTCGGGCGCCAGCCCTCCGACGGGCGGCGCCTGGAGCCGGAGGCCTTCGACACGGGCAACCCGACATACGGCGGGCACGAGGCGCTGATCCTCTTCGAGGACGTCTTCGTCCCATGGGAGCGCGTGTTCATGGCGGGTGAAACGTCGTTTGCAGGCATGCTGGTCGAACGATTCGCCGCCTACCATCGCCAGAGTTACGGCGGATGCAAGGTGGGCGTGGGCGACGTGCTCATCGGTGCCGCTCAGGCGCTGGCCGAGTACCAGGGCGTGGCGCAGGCCGCTCATGTGCGCGAGAAGATCGTCGAGATGATCCACCTCAACGAGACACTCTATGCATGCGGGATCGCCTGTTCAGCCGAGGGTCGCCCGGCCGCCTCGGGCACCTACCTCGTCGATCCGCTGCTGGCCAACGTGTGCAAACTGAACGTGACCCGCGCGCCGTTTGAGATCGCGCGGCTCGCGCAAGACATCGCGGGCGGCCTGCTGGCGACGCTGCCTTCCGAACAGGACCTCGCGAGCGAGGTGACCGGGCCGCGCCTGCGCAAGTACCTGCGCGCAGCGGAGGCAGGCCCCGCCGAGGATCGCATGCGGATGCTGCGGCTGGTCGAGAACCTGACCATGGGCCCGGGCGCGGCCGCCTATCTGACCGAATCGATGCACGGCGCCGGATCACCGCAAGCCCAACGCATCATGCTGGCGCGTCTGTCGGACATGGCGACCAAGGTGAACGCAGCCAAGCGGCTCGCCGGAGTGGAGTGCGGACCGCTTTAGCCGAGGGGCTGCCCGCCCGACTGTCCAAGGACACATCCATGCCCGCTCGTTCCATCGTTGCCGTCCTACGTACCACCCCCGAGACGATTCTTCCAGATTATCAACGTCTGTTCGCGCTGGCCGGCGGCCGGCGCGCATTGGCTCCCGGGGCCGCGACGATTCTCAAAGACAACATCACCTGGCATTTCCCCATGCCCGCGGCGAACACCACGCCCTGGCAATTGGAGGGCGTGATCCTCGCGCTGCGCGAGGCCGGCTTGAAGAACCTGGTCTGTGTTCAGAATCAAACGGTGGTCACGAATGCGTTCAAGGGCGAAGACCTGAACGGCTACGTGCCCATCTTCCGCCGCTATGAGATCCCGGTGCGCTACAACTTCCGGGCGCAGGACATGCGCTGGGTGCCCTTCACACCCAAGGCCAAGATGCTCGCCCTCGATCATATCTACCCGGACGGGCTGCGCATTCCGGAGTTCTTCATTGGCAAGAACATCGTTCACCTGCCGACGGTCAAGACCCACATGTACACAACAACGACCGGCGCGATGAAGAACGCGTTCGGAGGGCTGCTCACCAAGCATCGCCACTACACACACTCCTGGATCCACGAAACGCTGGTGGATCTCTTGGCGATCCAGAAAGAGATCCACCCGGGGTTGTTTGCGGTGATGGACGGTACGACCGCCGGCGACGGGGCCGGCCCGCGCATGGTGAAGCCGGTGGTCAAGAACGTGATCCTCGCCTCGGCGGATCAAGTGGCGATCGACGCGGTGGCCGCGCGGCTCATGGGATTCGATCCGCTGGCCATTCGCTACATCCGGCTGGCGCACGAGCGCGGGCTCGGCACCGGCGACCCTCGGCAGATCGAACTCGTGGGCGACGACCTCTCGGGTGAGAACTGGGCCTTCCACGTTGGGCGCAACTCGCACAGCTTCCTGGCCTGGCTGGCCTGGTACGGCCCGACGCGCGTGTTTCAGAAGCTGGTGCTGCGTACGCCGCTGGTCATCCTTCCGACTCTGATCGCGGAGATCGAGCAGGACTACATGTATTGGCCGCTCAAATACCGCGGGCTGGCGGCGAGGTGGAGGCGCGAGACAGAGTGGGGGCGGCTATTTGAAAGGTATCAGCGCGTGGGCTCGCTGGGAGCCTGAAGCCCCGGGGGCAAACCGGAGCACTCCGCCGAGGCAGGTGATTGACATGTGGGACGTTTCCTGCTATCCTTAGGCTGCGTTTTACGATGATATGATCGATAAGGATATCGTATGGACACGTCCACCATCTCTCCGAAGTATCAGGTTGTCATTCCTCTGCGCGTTCGAAGGCTCCTGGGCATTCGGCCTGGACAGAAGGTGCAAGTGATTCCATTTGACGGGCACGTGGTCCTGGTCCCGCTGCGGCCGATGAAGCAAGCACGCGGGCTGTTGCCCGGCCTCGACACAAGCGTGGAACGCGAACCCGACCGAGCATGAACCTGGTCGACTCCTCTGGCTGGCTGGAGTACTTCGCCGACGGCCCGGCGGCAGGCCTCTTCGCGACCCCCATTCTCAAGACGAGCGAATTGGTCGTCCCGACCATCAGCCTCTTCGAGGTCTTCAAGAGGGTGTTGATCCAAAGAGGTGAGAGTTCTGGCTCTCCAGGCGGCCGCGTTGATGCAGCAAGGTGTGGTGGTCGAACTCAGCAGCGCACTCGCGCTGAGCGCCGCGAAACTTTCGGCAGAAATGCACTTGCCCATGGCCGACAGCCTCATCCTGGCGACGGCTTGGGAGCATGATGCGCTGCTGTGGACGCAAGACGCCCACTTCGAGGGGCTGCGGGGTGTGCGTTTCGTAGCCGCCCGGTAGGGGTTTGGGCACAGGACATGAGGCTGCAGGCTGGCGTGCGCGTTGCTGCCCGCGGATTGCTCGGCGCCGAGGGGCGGAAAGAGATCTATAATCTTGGGACCATGCGCAGCGGCTGGGTGCTGCGCGCCGGAGGTGGAAGGATGACCGACACCGAACGCGATGAATGGAAGCACTTCGAGGACCTGGTCCCGGAGGAGGCGCGCGCGCACATGCGCGCCGCGCGGGATGAGATGCGCAAGGGGTTTGAGGCGATGTTCCCGCCGGGGGTGGGCGAGCACCGCCGCGCCGCGCGGCGCGAAGCGCTGCTCGCGGCGCGCTCGATGATCGACGCGATGCTCAAGCGCTTCGAGGAGGGCGAGAAAAAGCCCTGAACCAATGCTTCCCAATCGAAAACAACCCCGGGCCGGCAACCGCCGGCCCGGAGGATTCTCCGCCGAGATCGCGAATACCGGAGCGCATGCCACAAACCACGAAACGAGAGTGCTCAGCTTCGAACCACGTGGAAATGGGAAGGCGTGTGAGAAACGGGCCATCTCGCTTGTGACGCCTCGCACGGCCTCTCCCAATGAAATACGAGCTCCAAGTAGGATTTTGACACTTTTCAGATGGACAAAATGGTGACTTTGGGTGATAATTGTCGCCTATCCGTCGCGGGGCACGGAGGCATTGGAAGCATGACTTTTCTCAGGCGTGTAACGATCGCGCTGATGGGGCTGGCGCTCGCGGGTTGCGCGGGTGCGCCCTCGATGCTGCGCCCGGCGTCGCCAGTGGCGGCACGCGAGACGTGGTTGTTCTACATCATCCTCGCCATGGCGGCGGTGGTGTTCGTTTTGGTCGAGGGGCTGATCATCCTGATTGTCGTGCGCGATCGGCGGCGCGGCAATGAGGCGGGCGAGCCGGCGCAAGTCCGCGGCCACACCCGACTGGAGATCATCTGGACGGTCGTGCCGCTGCTCCTGGTCATCCTGCTCTTCGGCTTGACCATCGACACGATGCGCGCCGTGGCCGCTCCTGCGCCGCGCGAGGGGGACATCAATGTGCGCGTCGTCGGGCACCGCTGGTGGTGGGAGTTCGCCTACCCCGACTACGGCTTCACGACCGCCAACGAATTGCACATCCCGCTGGGCAGCAACGCGCATCTCACACTGGTGAGCGCAGATGTGATTCACTCGTTCTGGGTGGCGCAGCTTGCGGGCAAGACGGATGTCATTCCCGGCACGACCAACAGCATGTGGCTGAGTGCGGATGAACCCGGCACCTACGAGGGACAGTGCGCCGAATTCTGCGGCACGCAGCATGCCGGCATGCGCATCCACGTGATTGTCGAATCGCGTGAGGCGTTCGAGGCCTGGGTGCGCGCGCAGCAAGCCCCGCCCGCGGAGGGGGTGACCGCGCTCGAGCGGCGCGGGGAGGAGATGGTCGTTTCGGGTGTGTGCTCCAGCTGCCACACCGTGCGCGGCACGCATGCCCAGGGCACGCTCGGGCCGGACCTGACGCATCTTGATTCGCGGTCGACCATGGCCGGCGGGATGTACCCCTTGAGCGAAAGCTACCTGCGCCGTTGGCTCTCCAACACCCAAGAGATGAAACCCGGCAACCTGATGGTGCTGCACCTCAAGCCCGACGACCTGGAGGCGGTTCTCGCCTACCTGCAAGTTCTCAAGTAAGGGATGCCCATGACCGCTGACACACACGCCCTGGCCCACGCCAGCCCGCCCCCGGCCAGCCCTGAACGGCCGGGGCTGCTGGGTTGGCTCTCAACCGTCGATCACAAGCGCATCGGCCTCTTGTACCTGGGCACGGCGCTGCTTTTCTTCTTGCTGGGGGGGCTGGAGGCGCTGCTCATCCGGCTGCAGCTCGCGCGCCCGGGCGCAACGCTGCTCAGCCCGGATGTCTACAACCAAGTCTTCACCATGCACGGCACGACGATGATCTTCCTGGGCGTCATGCCGCTGGCGGCCGGTTTCGGCAACTACCTGATCCCGCTCATGATCGGCGCACGGGATGTGGCCTTCCCCAAGCTCAACGCCCTTTCGTATTGGGTGTTCCTTTTCGCCGGGCTGTTGTATGAACTCCAGCTTCGTCTTTGGCGGCGCGCCCTCCACCGGCTGGTTTGCCTACGCGCCGCTTACCGAGCGCGCCTTTTCGCCCGGCACGGGCGTGGATTTCTGGATCCTGGGCGTGCTGCTGCTGGGCCTGTCGACCACCCTCGGCTCGATCAACTTCATCGTGACCATCCTGCAACTGCGTGCGCCGGGCATGACCCTCAACCGCATGCCGATGTTCGCCTGGACGATGCTGGTGACCTCGATGATCGCCGTCTTCGCGCTGCCCTCGCTGACGGTGGCCATTCTGCTCTTGCTGCTCGACCGGCAACTGGGGACGCACTTCTACAATGTGGCGCAAGGCGGCGATGCGCTGCTGTGGCAGCATCTGTTCTGGTTCTTCGGCCACCCGGAGGTGTACATCCTGATCCTGCCGGCCATGGGCATGGTCTCGGAGATCATTCCGGTCTTCTCGCGCAAGCCGCTCTTCGGCTACCGGGTGGTGGCTTATTCCTCGGTGGCGATCGGCTTCCTGGGGTTCACCGTCTGGGCGCATCACATGTTCGCCACCGGCCTGCCGGCGGCCGCGCTGCTGGTCTTCTCGGCCGACAGCTTCCTGATCGGCGTGCCCACCGGGGTCAAGGTCTTCTCGCTGGCTGGCCACGATGTGGCGCGGGCGAGCTGAGGTTGACGACGGCCATGCTCTTCGCCATCGGCTTCATCGCGCTATTCGTGATCGGCGGGCTGAGCGGAATTTCCCTGGCGGTGGTCCCGGTGGATTGGCAAATGACCGACACCTACTACGTCGTCTCGCACTTTCACTATGTGCTCTTCGGCGGATCGGTGTTTGCGATCCTGGGCGCGGCCTACTACTGGTTCCCCAAGATGACGGGCCGCCGGCTGGGGGAGGGGCTGGGCAAGGTGCATTTCTGGCTGACCTTTGTCGGCATGAACCTGGTGTTCATGCCGATGCATGTCCTGGGGCTTCTGGGCATGCCGCGGCGCATCTACACCTACGCCGCCGGCAGGGGATGGGAGGCGTTGAACATGCGTCGCGACCATCGGGGCCTTTGTGGTGGCGCTGTCGATGCTGGTGTTCGTGGTGAACCTGATCCGTTCATTGCGCCGGCCGGCGACGCATGAGGCCGACCCGTGGGACGCGAACACTCTCGAGTGGACGACGACCTCGCCGCCGCCCGCCTACAACTTCGCCGAGATCCCGACCGTGCGCAGCACGCGCCCGTACTGGGACCTCAAGCACCCCGATCTCGCGGATTGGAAGGTGCGCCGATGACCGCGGTGGCGACCGCCGAGGCTCGCGGCCAGGGAGTCGCGCGCACCGGCCTGCTCGCGGCGCTGGCCAGCGAAACGGTCTTCTTCGGCACGCTGCTCTCGGCCTACTTCTTCATGCGCCTCGATCAACCGGGGTGGCCGCTGGCCGGCTTTGCCTGGCCGCGGATGGCTTTGCCCCTGGCGAACACGGCGGTGCTCGTGGCGAGCGCGGTGGCAGTGGCCCTGGCCGAGCGCGCCGTGGCGCGTGGCTCGTCCCGTGGACTGGGGTTGGGGCTGTTTCTCGGGCTGGCGCTGGGGCTGGTCTTCATCGGCGGGCAGTTCATGGAGTTCACCTCGAATGGCATGCGCCCTGGGGATCAGGCGTTTGGCGGCGTGTTCTTCACGTTGATGGGGTTCCATGCGGTGCACGTCCTCGCGGGCATCGTGATCCTGGCCATCAATGGGGTGCGGGGACGCCTCGGAGACTTCTCGCGCGCGCGGCACGTTGCGGTGACGATGGGCGCATGGTTCTGGTATTACGTCACCGGCGTGTGGCTGGCCATGTTTGCCGCGCTGTATCTGGTGTAGGGGAGGCCGCGTGTTTGGGCCGGGGCTGCATCTGACGAGGATCGGCTGGGTGTGGGAGCCGAGCGTGCTGCTGGGGCTGGCGCTGGCGACCCTGTTCTATGGAGCGGCCGCGCGGCCGGGGATGATCGGGCCGCGCGCGTCCGCGCGTCGCGCGAGGTGGCAGGCGGTCAGTTTCTACGCGGGCCTGTTAGCGATATTCATCGCGCTGGTCTCGCCGCTGGACGGGCTCGCGGCCAGCTACCTGTTCAGCGCGCACATGGCGCAGCATCTGCTGCTGATGATGGTTGCCGTGCCCTTGATCATGATGGGGCTGCCGGGCTGGATGTACACGCAGCTCCTGCCGCGTGGTTGGCCGCGGCGACTCTGGTCGTGGCTGACGCGACCGGTCCCCGCCTTTCTGATCTTCAATCTCACGCTGGGGGTGTGGCACCTGCCGCGTTTCTACGGGCTGGCGCTGGTGCACCCGAACGTGCACATTCTGCAGCACATGACGCTGCTGGTGGCCGCAGGCATCGGGTGGTGGCCCGTGTTGGGAAACATGCCGAGCGCGGCCCCGCGGCCGAGCCGCGGCGTGCAGGTGATCTACCTCTTCCTGCAGGGGTTCCCCTCCACGGCGTTGGCGGCACTGATCACGCTCGCCCCGAACCCGCTGATTGGATTCTATGTGGCGGCGCCGCGCGTGTGGGGCATCAGCGTCCAGGCGGATCAGATGTGGAGCGGGCTGCTGATGTGGATGCCCGGGGCGATGGTCTACTTCGTCGCGGCGACGATTGTCTTCTTGCGTTGGTTTGGGGACGAGGGCGCACCGGAGCCTGATGCGCTGCTCGGCGAGTATGCAACCGAGGTGGAGGTGGTCCATGGCTGACCCGTTGCCCGAGTTTCACATGCCCAAGCCCAGCTTCTGGCCGCTGGGCCTCGCCTTGGGCGCCACGCTGCTTGCGGCGGAGTCATCTCCAGCCTGTGGGTCAGCCTGGTAGGCCTGGTGCTTCTGCTCGTATCGATCGGCGGCTGGGTCGCCGAAAACCGAGGGCGAGGGGGAGGCGGAGGTTCATCATGGCTGAGCTGCAGGCCGAGACCGCGTTTGTGCCTCAGCGCGAGAACCCCAAGCTCGCCATGTGGACCTTCCTCGGCGGCGAGGTGGTCTTCTTCGGCACGCTGATCCTTGCGCTGATTGTCTTTCGTACGCGCGAGGCGGCGGCTTTCGCCGAAGCGCGGGCGGCGCTCAGCATCCCGCTGGTGGGGCTCAACACGTTCATCCTGATCTTGTCCAGCTTCCTGGTCGTGCGAGGCCTGACCGCCATTCGTGCGGGGCGTCAGCGCAGCCTGCGCTGGCACCTGGCCGGAGTCTTCGGGCTGGGCGCTTTGTTCTTGGGCGGGCAGGCGCTGGAGTGGTCGACCCTCTTTGCGGAGGGCGTGGGCGTCAAGTCCCCCTTCGGCACGCCCTTCTTCACCATCACCGGGCTGCACGGCACGCACGTCCTGGTGGGGCTGGTGTGGCTGGTCTACGTGTTCGTGCTTGCGCTGCGTGGGCGCTACTCGCCTTCCGGCCATCTGGGTGTGGAGACGTTTGGCTTGTACTGGCACTTCGTCGACGTGGTGTGGATCGTGTTGTTCACGCTTTTCTATCTCATCTAGAGGGATGCCATGAGCGAGCCTAAGCCACATCTGGCCGCCCCGCGGTATGCATGGGTCTTCGCGGCGCTGGTCGCGCTGACCGGGTTGGAAGTGGGCGCGAGTTACCTCCCGCCGCGCGTGCGCTTGCCCCTGCTCCTCGTTGTTCGCCTTGGTCAAGGCGATGTTGGTCGTGCTGTACTTCATGCACCTGCGTCACGACGCGCGCATCTACGCCGGCCTCTTCCTGATCGGCCTGCTGCTCGTTTCGCCGCTCATCCTGATCGTGGCCCTGATCACTCCAGCCGGTTAAGAGGATTGGACGCTCGAGGCTCAAGGGCAGCGCTCAGGCTGCCCTTTTTGTTTATGGGCGGCCAAACGAGCCCGCCGATTCGATTAGAATCGAAACTCGATCAGTGACCTCGAACGACGCCAGTTCAAAATCCTGGATGCGCGGAGCTCTCGCATGGAGCGCTTGTTGCAGCCCGAGATATGGATCGCCTTCCTCACCCTGGCCTCACTTGAGATCGTGCTGGGCATCGACAACATCGTGTTCATCACCATCCTGGCGGACCGGCTGCCCCGCGCCCAACAGCCTCGCGCGCGCACGCTCGGGCTGGGTCTGGCCATGCTCACCCGCATCGCGCTGCTCTTCTCGATCGCGTGGTTGATCGGGTTGACCCAGCCGCTGTTCGTCGTCCTTGGGCAAGCGATCTCCTTGCGCGATGTGATTTTGGGCGCGGGCGGGCTGTTTCTACTGGCCAAATCCACGACCGAAATCCACGCCAAACTGGAGGAACTCGAACACGGACGGACGACCCGTGCCGCGGGATCTCTGGGGGGTGTGGTGGTGCAGATCGGGCTGATGGACATCATCTTCTCACTCGACTCGGTCATCACCGCCGTGGGCATGGCCAAGGAGCTGTGGGTGATGGTTGCGGCGATCATCGCGGCGGTGGTCGTCATGATGGCGGCCGCCGGCGGGCTGAGCCGTTTCGTCAATCAACACCCCACGCTCAAGGTTCTGGCGCTCAGCTTCCTGCTGCTGATCGGCCTGTCATTGTTGCTGCAGGGTTTTCATTTCGAGATTCCGAAGGGGTACATCTACTTCGCGATGGGTTTCTCGTTGTTCGTTGAGCTGATGAACATGCGCGTCCGAGCGCATGAGGCCGTGCCCGTGCAGTTGCGCGGCCCGCAGCTCGAGAACCCTAGCGCCAAGGGGCCGCCATCGTTAGGGCGGCGGAGCGCACGGCCGGGTCCACGGATTCCGCGGAGGTCCGATCGATGAATGCGCTCGTGACAACTTTGGCTACGCTCGCGGTACCGGGAGTTTTCTGCTTTGTTGTGCCGTACTTCATTCTGCGGGCCACGCATGAGCCGCTGCTGATTACCCTCGGGATCCTCCAGGTCCTAGCACTGGCTCTGGCGGCGCTCGGAGTGGCCATGGTGGTGTGGGTCTCGTTCTCGTTTGTGCGTTACGGGCGGGGCACCCCGGTGCCGATCGACCCGCCCAAGCAATTTGTCTCGCACGGGCTGTATCGCTGGGTACGTAACCCGATGTACGTTGGGGCGCTGCTCGCGATCGTGGGGGTGGTCATCTTCTACGGTTCAGCTGTGGGTTCTTGCCTACGCCGCCGGGTTGTGGGCGGCGCTGCACACGTTCACCGTGATGCTGGAAGAACCGCAGCTCACGCGGCGCTTTGGAGCGCCGTACGAAGAGTACCTGAGACAAGTCCCGCGATGGATACCGCGCAGGCCCATCGGGCGTTGACGCCGAGGCGCGGGGCGCCTCAGCGCCCGAAGGCCACGTAACCCAACGCCAGGGCCGCGCCCGCGAACAGAATGTAGGACGGCACGAGCGAGGCGCCCTGGTAGAGTTGGACCCCGCCCGCCAACAGGGCTGCAAACACAACCGCTCCGGCTGTCTTGCGCATGGCCGTCTCGAGCCGCGCCACCCGCCGCTCGAGTTCGGGCGCGCGCATCTCCAGTTCGCCGCGCTCGATGCGTGCCGCCAGCCCCGTCAACTGACGCGGCAGCGTGAGCAGCGTGCGCAGGAACTCGAGCGCCTCGTCGAGCCACGCCTGCCAGCCAGATTGGGTTTCCTCCGCCATCAGCTTCTGCGCCACTGGCATCAAGCCCTCCCATACGTTGAACTCGGGGTCGAGCCCGGTACACATCCCCGAGAGGATGGCCACGCAGCGCCCGGCCAGGATGAGATTCTGGGGTACCTGGAACGGCATGTCATACAGCAGCTCGCGGAATTCGTCGGCGAATTGCTGCATCTCCTCGCGGTGCATCGAGCGCAACTCCGACATGCTGCGCCCCCAGAAGCGCTCGAACACGTGGGCCTCGGCGCGCGCCAGGAGTTCCAGATCCGCACCGGGGAGCAGCACGCCCAGCAGTTGGTAGCCGCGAATCAGGCGGGCCGCGTCGCGCGTGCCGATGCCGATGACCAGCTCGCGCGCGCCGGCGCGCACGCTCGAGGGCACTCGCCCCACCATGCCGAAGTCGACGAATGTCAGTTGCCAGCCGGCTGCAGCGGTGGATCCATCCCCGGGCCCGGGCGTGACGAACAGGTTGCCGGGGTGCGGGTCGGCATGGAAGAATCCGTCATCGAATATCTGCTTCAGGTACGTGGTGAACAGCCGCTGCGCCACGGCGCGCCGGTCGACGCCCGCCGCGGTGATGGATTCGTAATCGGTGATCTTGATCGCGTAGACGTCTTCCAGCGTGAGCACGCGGCGGGTGGTGTGCGACCAGAACACGCGCGGCACGCGCACGCCTGGGCTCGCCTTGGAAGTTCGCAGCGAACGCTTCCGCGTGGCGTCCTTCTTCGAGGTAATCGATCTCCTCGTAGAGCGTGCGGGCGAACTCCTCGAGCAGGGCCGGAACGTTGGCGCGCCGTCGCACGGGTGGATAGCGCTGGACCCAGCGCCCCACCGTGCGCAGCGCCGCGAGATCGGTCGCGATCAGGCGTTCGATCCCCGGACGCTGGATCTTCACGACGACTCGCTGCGGGCCCGACGGCGAGCTGACCTCGGGCTCGCGCATCGCGCGCGGTGGACCTGGCCCAGCGAGGCGGCCGCCAGCGGCTCAGCCTCGAAGGAGGCGTAGCGCGAGGTGAGCGGCGCGCCGAGTTCGGCTTCCGCGAGCAGGCGGATCGCCGCGAAGGGCTCGGGCGGCACCTCGTCCTGCAGGCCGGCCAGTTCGGCGGTGACCTCCACCGGCAGCACATCCACCCGCGACGAGAGGAACTGACCCACCTTGATCATCACGCCGCCCAGGCGGATGGCCAGGCGGCGGTAGCCGCGCGCGATCGCGCTCAGGCGCGCGGCGCGCGTGGCGCGTGACCAGCGGCGCATTCCGATGGCGA
This sequence comes from uncultured Chloroflexia bacterium, assembly GCA_963712475.1. GTDB lineage: Bacteria > Chloroflexota > Anaerolineae > Anaerolineales > RBG-16-64-43 > RBG-16-64-43. The sequence goes on along the minus strand of CAVQIA010000007.1, from coordinate 162,499 downwards.
CCAGCAGCACGTCGCACACCAGAACGACCAGCATCACGCGGACGAAGAAGAGCACGATGCGCAGGTAGCGTGTGGTCGACATCAGATCCTACACAGAGAGGCGGACAACGAGCGCGGCCCGCGCAGTATAGCATGCACCCTTCGTGCGGGATCCATCACGCGCGCTGCCTTCGCAGCCGAGAGAGCCGTTCTGATAGAATGGCCGGGTTCTGAGACCGGCCTGCACGAACTCCCGAGGAGACACTCACCTGTGGCACGAACGACGCGAGTCATCGTTATCATCGCGGTGATCGGGCTTGGGTTGATGTCCGCCTGCACCTTCATGCCTGCGCCCGTGCCGCCGACCGCGGATCTGGCGAAGATGGTCGAGGCCACCCTGGCTGCGCAAGGCATCAGCCTGCCGCCCACGTCGCCCGCCTCAACGCCGCCCACGCTTGTCCCTGTCGGCCCGACCGACGTTCAATCCACGCCGACTCCCGTCGTGCTCGTCCCTGGCAGCATCTCCGGCTCGCTGTCCTACCCTGGGTCGGTTATCCCGCCGCTGCGCATCGTTGCGTATCGCGGCGAAGGCGGGCCGCGGTTTTCAGTCGAGGTGCCCCAGGGAAGTTCCACTTACATCATCGGCGATGTGCCTGCGGGCCTGTATCACGTCGTGGCCTACGTCGCGCCCGGCGCGCCGGCAGGCATGCCGATCGGGCTGGCGGCTGGCTACTCAAACGCGGTGGCCTGCGGCCTGCGCTTCGGCTGCGACGATCATGGCTTGCTACCGGTCGTTGTCGGATCGGGCGAGGCGGTGACCGGCATCGATCCGCAGGATTGGTACGCGCCGGAGGGCACCTTCCCTCCCATGCCAGAGTGAGCGAGGTTTTCCATGAGACATGCGCTGCCTGTCGTTTTGACTGCCGCCGCGATGGCTGCCCTGGCCTGCCAAGTCGGTGGGGTCCCGGCGACGCCCACCTCGATTCCGTCGCCTGTGCCGACGGTCGCGCCCTCAGCGACGCCGCTGCCCACCCTGCCCCCGCCGACCGCCACGCCCATCGCGCCGGTCATCGACGCGCTGAATGCCGTGGGCCTGGCGCCGCGGTATGTCATCCCGGCCTCCCTCAACGACGTCAAGCGCATCACATTCTCGCCCGACGGCCGGCTCCTGGCGACAACCTCCGGCGGCAGTTCGGAGAGTACCGACTATGCCGTGCGCTTATGGAACCCGGCCAATGGCAGGCTGGTCTTCACGCTTGAGGGACACGCCGGCATCGTGTGGGATGTGGCATTCTCCCCGGACGGGCGTCGGCTGGCGTCGGTCTCGGACGACAAGTCCCTGCGCCTTTGGGATGTGACGACCGGTGTTCTGGCGCAGGTCGCCCAACTCCCTGGCCCAGCCAATAGCGTTGTCTTCACGAGCGACGGCACGCAGCTCGTGGTGGGCGTGGCGCAGGGCAAAGATGGGCTGCTCTACGTCTTCGATGTGGCGAGCGGCACGCTCTCCTCAGGCTTCGCGGCCCACGCGTACAGCGTTCCTTCGCTGGCCCGCTCGCCGGACGGCGAGGCGCTCGTCTCGCTTGGCACAGTGGATCGCACGGTCAAGGTGTGGATCACCAGTGCCCTCGAGGCCGGTGCAGTCAAGACCTTCTCGCTGGGCGGGCAGGGCGGCAACGTCGTGTTCTCGCCCGATGGCGGGCTGGTGGCTGCCGGCCTGTGCGTCAAGTCCACCCCTAGCTTCGCCTGCACGCAAGGCGAGGCCTGGGTCTGGCGCGTCTCGGATGGCGTGCGCATGCTGGAGTTGAAGGGCGTCGCCGGCCGAGTGCAGGCCGTGGCCCTTTCGCCCGACGGACAACTCGTCGCCGGCGGGGGCGACGACCAGACGATTTGGATCTGGCCGCTGGCGGGCGGCCAACCTGTGACGCGCTTGAGCGGACACCGTTCCTTCATTGAAAGCGTCACCTTCTCGCCCGACGGCCGCTTGCTGGCCTCCTCATCGACGGATGGCACCTTGATCATCTGGGCCGTTCGCTAAGACACAGCGGCAGGAGGAGGGCATAGCACGCATGCCCTCTGACCGCGGGCGCGATGAACTCGCCTGAATGCTGCGTTGGGGCGAGGTGTACGGCGAGGGCCCGCCAGAACGCAGGCTGCGAGTTCGATCGGGGATACTTCGGTCCACATCGGACGGCACATGCGGGACCACATGCAGGGGCTGCATTCACAGTGCGGCCCCTGCCTCATGAGCGGCAAAATCCCCCTGCGCAGCCGCAGATGGATTGAGTAGAATGGTCGGACGCGCACGATTCGCGCGGCAGGTGAAGCATGGTCCCCAAACCCTTCGTCTTGCATGCCCCCTACAAACCCACCGGCGACCAGCCGCAGGCCATTGAGGAGTTGATTCAGGGCCTGTCAGGCGGAGAGAAGAACCTGGTGCTGCTGGGCGCGACGGGGACGGGCAAGACCTTCACCATCGCCAACGTCGTCACGCAACTGCAGCGGCCGACGCTCGTGATCGCCCACAACAAGACCCTGGCGGCGCAGCTCTACTCCGAATTCCGCGACTTCTTCCCCGACAACGCGGTCGAGTACTTCGTCTCGTACTACGACTACTACCAGCCCGAGGCCTACGTCCCGCGTCACGACCTGTACATCGAGAAGGAAACGGAGATCAACGAGGAGATCGAGCGCCTGCGCCTGGCTGCCACCACGGCGCTGCTCTCGCGGCGCGACGTGCTGATCGTGGCCTCGGTCTCGTGCATCTACGGCCTGGGGTCCCCCGAGGCGTACGGCAAGGTGGTCATCGTCGTCGAAAAAGGGCAGGCGGTGCGGCGCCAGGGCCTGTTGCGTCAGCTGGTGGAAAGTCACTACGAGCGCAACGACCTGGACCTCAAGCGCGGCGCGTTCCGTGTGCGCGGCGATACGGTGGAGGTCATGCCGGCCTACGGCGATACCGCGGTGCGCCTGTCGTTCTTCGGCGACGAAGTGGAACGCATGACCGAGCTGCACCCGGTGACCGGCGAGATCCTGGCCGATCTCGAACGGGTGGAGATCTACCCGGCGCGCCATTTCATCACCGAGGACGAGAAGCTGCGCGCCGCGGTGGTGGATATCGAAGCCGAGGCCGACCGAGCGGGTGGCCTGGTTCCGCGCGCACGAGAAGCCGCTGGAAGCGGAACGCCTCGAGCAGCGCACGCGCTACGACTTGGAAATGATGCGCGAGGTGGGCTACTGCGCCGGCATCGAGAACTACTCGCGCCACCTCGACCGGCGCGCGGCGGGCTCGCCGCCGTGGGTGCTCCTGGATTACTTCCCGCCCGATTTCCTGCTTGGTCTTGGATGAAAGCCACATGACCGTGCCGCAGGTGCGCGGCATGTGGGGCGGTGACCGCTCGCGCAAACAAGTGCTGGTCGAGTTCGGCTTTCGCCTGCCCTCGGCGCTCGACAACCGGCCGCTCTCTTTCGAGGAATTCGAAGAGCACATGGGCCAGACGGTGTACACCTCGGCCACCCCCGGCCCCTACGAACTGGAACGCGCCGATCGCGTGGTGGATCAGATCATCCGCCCGACCGGGATTGTCGATCCGCAGGTCGAGGTGCGCCCGGTGCAGGGGCAGGTGGACGACCTGCTGACGGAAATCCGGGCGCGCGTGGCGCGCGGCGAGCGCACCCTGGTCACCACCCTCACCAAGCGCATGGCCGAGGACCTGGCCGACTATCTGCATGAGGCGGGAGTGAAGGTGCACTACCTGCACTCGGAGGTGGAGACGCTCGAGCGGGTGGAGATACTGCGCGACCTGCGCCTGGGCGCCTACGACGTGGTGGTGGGCATCAATCTCCTGCGCGAGGGGCTCGACCTGCCGGAAGTGTCGCTGGTCGCGATCCTCGACGCTGACAAAGAGGGCTTCCTGCGCTCCGATACGGCGCTGATCCAGACCATCGGCCGCGCCGCGCGACACGTGCAAGGGCTGGTCATCATGTACGCCGACCAGCGCACCGAGTCGATGGAGCGCGCGCTGCGCGAGACCGATCGCCGGCGGGCCAAGCAGCTGGCCTACAACCAAGAACACGGCATCGAGCCGGTGAGCATCGTCAAGGCGGTGCACGATCTCACCCAGCGCGTGCGCAGCGAAGGCGAACCCCAGGCGGAGCTGGCTGTGACGCGGGGCGAACTGCCGCGGGCGGAGATGGAACGCCTGGTGCACGAACTCGAGAAGGAGATGCGCGCGGCGGCGCAGTCCTTGGAGTTCGAAAAGGCCGCCTTGCTGCGCGATCAGGTGTACGAGTTACGCGGCGCGCTCGAAGAAGGGCGCGTGGCGCGGGCTGGCAGCGGCCAGGAGCTTTCGCCCGAGGGCGCGGAGATCGGTCCGCCTGCGCGCGGCCGGTCGCGTCGCAGGCGGGGCTAGAGGGGGGACCGCCTTTCGTCCCCACGTGCACAAGGCGGGGACCCTTGCGAGGCCGCGTTGCGTGGATTCCCGTCGGGATCACGCGGGAATGACGAGCCTCCACATGAATCAAGACAGGCGCCGCGCGGGCGCCTGTCGTATTTGGCGGGGTGTGCCTAGAGTGTGCGCACGTCGATCATGCGCAGCGCGTGCGGGCGAATCGCCTTCTCCAGCGCCTCGGCCGAGATTCCACCCACCTTGACGGTCGCCGTGCGCGAACCTGCATCCTCGCCGCGGAAGAGGCCCATGGCGACAATATTGCCGCCCGCGTCGGCGATGGCGCGCGCGAGCTGCGCCAGGCCGCCACTACCCCATCGCCTGAGGCCGGGCGCGGCGCGAGGCGTCCATCCACGGCAGACCCTATGGGCAAGCCCAACCCCGAAGTTACGATCGCCCGGCTCGTGCCTGCCCACGTGGCTTGGCTGCAGGCATGAAGGATTCAAAGCCAAAAAGAAGCAGTTTGACGAATACCGGAGAAAATTGGTAGAATATGCATCTGAGATGGAGGAATTGTGCCAGAAGATCGTTTCGGACGCAGCATCCATTATCTGCGCATCAGCCTGACCGACCGCTGCAACTTGCGCTGCGTGTATTGCATGCCGGAGCAGATGCACTTCCGGCCGCGGGCGGAGCTGATGCAGGATGATGAACTGATTGCGCTGACCCAAATGTTTGCGCGATTGGGCTTCCGCAAGTTCCGCCTGACCGGCGGCGAGCCGACCGCGCGAGAGAACGTGGTGGAGATCGTGCGCGCCATCGCGGCCACGCCCGGCGTGCGCTCGCTCTCGATGACCACCAACGGCATGCTGCTCGAGAAGCTGGCCGAGCCCATGGCTCGCGCCGGCTTGCAGCGGGTCAACGTCAGCCTCGACACGCTGGACGCCGAACGCTTCCACCGCATCACCCGCTGGGGGGCGCTGGAGAAGGTGTGGGCCGGCGTGTACGCCGCCGAGCGGGCGGGCCTGCTGCCCATGAAGATCAACGCGGTCGTCGTGCGCGGCTACAACGAGGACGACCTGCCCGGGTTGGCGCGTCTGACGCTCGAAAACGACTGGCAGGTACGCTTCATCGAGATGATGCCGCTGGGTTCGATCAGCGATTTCCAGCAAGCGCAGGTGGTGCCGACGCAGGAAATGATGACCCGGCTGGAAGCGGTCTACGGCCCGCTCGAGCCGGTCAGCGCGCGGCCCGAGACTCCGGCACCGATCCTGGACGGGGAGGCGCGCTTGTACCGCATTCCCGGTGCGACGGGCACACTCGGTTTCATCGCCTCGGTGACGCAGCCGTTCTGTGCTCAGTGCTCGCGCGCCAGGCTCACAGCCGACGGCCGGCTGCGTTTGTGCCTGCTGCGCGAAAAGGAATTGGATGTGCTCTCGCTGCTGCGCTCCGGGCTGCCCATGCCAGAGATCGAGGCCCGCGTGGGCGAGGCCATCTGGCACAAGCCCTGGGGCCATGGGCTGGCCCACAACGTCGTGGCCGCCAACCGCGTCATGAGCGAAATCGGCGGTTAGTCCATCCGGCCCGGGCCGGCCGGGGAAGTGGCCCGGTGCGGCCGTGGGAACTCCTCGCCTCACTCGAGCGTCTCTCATGGGTAGGACACATAACTGAGGGCTTGCCGGGCGACTGCGGTTACAATGGGCCGCGGAGGTCCTGCACGCATCGAACTCCAAGGAGGAGCACAACATGAAACGCACGACTTATCTCTTTACGCTAGGACTGGTGGTCCTGGCCCTGGCGGCAGGTTGCACGGGCGCGCCGGCGGCGGGGGGTCTCGTCCCCGAGCACTCTTTGAACGTGATGGGCGAAGGCAAGGTGGAGGTCACGCCGGATGTGGCCACCGCCACCCTGGGCGTCGAGACACGCAATGTCGACGTGGCCCAGGCCGTGGGTGAGAACATCACCCGCGCCCAGGCTGTGGTGGACGCCCTCAAGGCGGCCGGAATCCTCGAGAAGGATGTCCAGACCGCGGGCTTCAGCGTCTACGCACAGGATCAATTCGATCAGACGGGCCAGCCGACGGGCGCGCGCGTTTACGTCGTGAGCAACACCGTCACCTTCATCGCGCGCGATATCCCCAAGGTGGGCGACGTGCTTTCCGCGGCGCTCAAGGCCGGGGCCAACACGGTCAACGGCGTGTCGTTCAACATCGAGGACCCGACGGCGGCCATGGCCGAGGCTCGTCTCAAGGCGATGGAAGACGCCAAGGCGCGCGCCACGGCGCTCGCCGACAGCGCCGGCGTGACCTTGGGCAAGCCGATCTCGATCAATGAGTCGTATGCCATGCCGGTGACCAGCTTCGCCACGGAGAAGGCCATGGGCTACGGCGGAGGCGGCGCTCCGGTGCCGGTTTCAGCCGGGTCGCTCACGGTCACGGTGCAGGTCTCGGTCGCATACTCGATCAAGTAACATCGGCCACAACCGGAAGAACACAGGGCTGCCCACCTCGGGCAGCCCTGTTCCTTTTTGTGCGAAGGGGTGAAACGGCGCGTGGCGACCGGCCCGCTCAGCCGCTCTTGACGGGCAGCTTCTCAAGTTCCGCGATGCGCGCCGCAAGTGCGTCGAACCCGCCTTGCCAGAAGGCGCGCTGCTCCATGTGCAGCCCGGCACGGGTCAGGATTTCGTTCGGGCTGGCCGAGCCGCCGGCCGAGAGCAAATCCAGATAGCGCGGGATGAAGGCCCGCCCCTCCGCCTGATACTGGCGGTACAAGGCGAGCACCAGCAGTTGGCCGAAGGCGTAGGCATACACGTAGAAGGGCACATCGTAGATGTGCGGGATCGAGACCCACTCCCAGCGGAACTCATCGGCCACTTCGACCGCCTCGCCAAACTGGGCCCGCAAGTTCTCCATGTAGGCCGCGCACAATTCGTCGGTGGCTGCACCCGCCTGCACCCGCTGGTGAGCTTCCTTCTCGAACAAGGCAAAGAACGCTTGGCGCCCGATCGTCGCGTAGGAATCATCCAGCTGGTGGAAGAGCAGGTCGCGTCGGACGCCGGGGTCCGCCTCTTCCGCGAGCAACTGGTCGATGAGCAGCATCTCGGCGAAGGTGGAGGCCGTTTCGGCCAGCGGCAGCGAGGCGTGGAAGGTGAACACCGGGTGGTGCGCGGCCAGCATCGAGTGGATGGCATGACCCAGCTCGTGCGCCAGGGTGGCGACGTCGTCGGCCCGTCCCTGGAAGTTCGCAAGCACCCACGGCGTCTGGCCGGGGACGGTCGAGGCGCAGAAGGCGCCCGAGCGCTTGCCCGCGCGCACCTCCGAATCGAGATGGTCTTCGGCCATGACGCGCTCGGCCAGCCGGGCGACCTTGGGATCGAAGCGCTGCATGCTGCCCAGGACGAGCTGGATGGCCTGGGCGAAGGAGTAGCGTTTGTCGGAGACGGCCACCGGCGCATAGATGTCGTAGCGCCTCAGGCGCTTGAGGCCCAGCCACCGGGCTTTGAGATTGAAGAATTTCTGGAAGAGACCCGCGTTATCGCGGCACACCTCCAGCAGCATGTCGACCACCGTATCCGGCAAATCGTTGTGCAGGTTGCGCACGGCCAGCGGCGACCCAAAGTGCCGCAGGCTGAGGTGCTCGTTGTGCCAGTCGCGCGCGAGGGCGGCGTAGATCTGTGAAAGCAGCGGGCCGTCACCCGCGTACACGCGGTACAGCTCCTGGTAGGCCGCGGCGCGCACCTCCGGGTCGGATTGGCGCACGTGAACCATCAGTTCGCCGCGGGTCAGCTGCTTCTTCTCGCCCGCCACCGCTGAGCTCGAACTGATAGCGGTTGGTGATCATCGAGTACAGGGTCTGCAATGCGCGCGCCCCGGTGACATCTTTCAGGTTGATCACTTTCTCTTCCGGCTCGCTGAGCGTGTGCGGGCGGAAGTGGCGCATCTCCTCGAGGAAGTAGCGGTATACGCCGGAGGCCTTCAGCAGCCGCTGCGCGGGTGGCTCCTCCAGCCCCTTCCACCACAGGCTGAAGAAGAGCACGCGGTTGGCTACTTCGGCCAGGCGATTCTCGAGGGCGGAGAGGAACGCCTGCGCCGCCTGGTCCTGCGTGTTCTCGGAGAACCACAGTTCGGCGAAGCCGGAGATGCGTTGAATCAGATGCGTGATCGCCTCGAGCGCTTTGAGCTGGTCGAGAAGCAGAGGCGCCTCGATCTCGGGCGTGAGTCGCGAGCGTGTGCCTTCGAAATCGGAAACGCGCTGCTCGAGCTCCGCCAGGGCCGCTTGCATCTCCGGCGAGCCCTGCCCGGGAAAGAGATCCGTGAGCGACCACCGCTTCTGTATGTACGTGCTTGCCATGTCCCTCTACCTCCCTGTGGCGAAAGTGCGCCGGGTGCGCGTGGCGCGCGGCGCGGATGAACCTGGGTAGCCGCGCTTGCGCAGTCTCTCCCGCAGCCGGTTGATGGGCTCGCGGCGGCGCGTGCGCGGATCACGGTAGTACCACACCTCCCAGCCGTTGCACGGCGTGCGGCGCAAAGCGCGCGCGATCTGGTGTATCGAGCCGCGCCGCGTTCCGGCTTGCAGCGATCCGTCGGCCAAGACGCGCGCGGAGGCGGTGCCGAGCGGACCGAGATAAAGCGTGGCGCCAGGGCGCAGCAATCCGTGTTCGACCAGCGCGCCGAAAGGAATGCGCGGCTGGGTACGTGGGTTGGGGGATGATAGCTCAGCGGGCGGGAGGGCCGTCGACGGTACACGGGCCAGACGCCGTCGTGCCATGGCGACATAGGTTGCCTCGCGCTCGATGCCGATCCAGTGCCGGCCCAATCGGCGCGCAGCGGCGCCGGTCGTGCCGGTGCCAAAGAAGGGATCCAGCACGATCTGACCCGGACTCGAGCTGGCCAGCAGGACGCGATACAGCAGCGCTTCCGGCTTCTGGGTCGAATGCGCCTTGGCGCCCTCCACCCGCAGCCGCTCGCGCCCCGAGCAGATCGGGAATTGCCAGTCGGAGCGCATTTGCAGGCCCTCGTTGAGCGATTTCATGGCGTGGTGATCGAAAGTGTAGGGCGCGCCCTTTTCCTTCTGCGCCCACAGCAGCGTCTCGTGCGCGTTGGTGAAACGCACCCCCCGGAAATTGGGCATGGGGTTGGTCTTGACCCACACCACGTCGTTGAGAATCCAGAAGCCGAGGTCCATGAGGATCGCCCCGACCCGGTAGATGTTGTGATACGAACCGATCACCCACAACGTCCCGCTGCGCTTGAGGACCCGCCGGCAGGCGCGCAGCCACTCGCGCGTGAACTCGTCGTAGGCCGCCAGATCCGGGAACTGGTCCCAGGCATCCGTGACGCCCTCGACGCGCGTGTTATTGGGTCGCCGCAACTCCTGGCGCAACTGCAAATTGTAGGGCGGGTCGGCGAAGACCAGGTCGACCAATTCCGCGGGGAGTTGTGGCAGGAGTTCGCGGCAATCCCCCTGCAACACCTGATCGAGCGGCAAGTCGCGTGCCAGGGGGGCTGCGCCGCGTGCGACGGGGCTCATGGGTGGCCTCGGGTCGCGCGGCGCGAGGATCGACCGCCAATGCGTGCGTCGCGTACGAGCACGCTATCCGCCGCCGATGCCCTTGAGCAGGGAGCCCACGCCGTAGGCCACGGCGCCGGCCAAACCTCCGACCACGAGCATTTCGAACCCGCTGCGCAGCGGATTGAGGCGCGTGACGAGGACCTTCGCCGCGCCCAGCCCAAAGAGCGCGAGCACCGACATGCCGAGCGAAATCAGGAACCTCGCCTGTGGCGCGATGGGCAGGAAGAGCCCGACCAGGTACACCAGAAGCGGCACGGCGCCCGCGACCACGAAGGAGAGGAACGTGGCCAAGGCGCTCAGCAGCGGCTTGCGTTCATCCGGTAGGAGGCCCAGCTCTTCCACCATCATCGCGTCGACCCATAGCTTCGCATCGCGCGACTTGATCTCCACCATGCGCGCCGCGTCCTTGTCCGCGTATCCTTGATGGCGGTAGAGCTCATACAGCTCGGCCTTCTCGCCCTCCGGGTAGTGCTCCACCTCCCAGGCCTCGCGCTGGCGTTCGCGGTCGTAGTATTCCTTCTCGCTCCTCGCCGAAAGGAAGGCGCCGGTGGCCATCGAAAACCCGTCGGCGAATTGGTTGGCCAGCCCGAGGATCAGCACAATGTGCGCGCCCAGATTGGCGCCGGCCACCCCGCTCACCACGGCGAAGGTGGTGATGATGCCGTCCAACCCGCCGTACACCATGTCGCCGATGTACTGGTGGCTGGCGCCGCCGTGTTGTTCCTGGGCCGCTTGCGCGATGCGCGCGGGATCATGCGCGGAGGCGGACAACGAGGCGTCGCCGTGAGCGAATCCTTGGCGGGCGTCTTCAAGTCGCTTCGAGATACTCATCGTCCCTCATCCTGTGCGGCGCGTCGGTCCGCCGTGCGCAGCGCTAGACGTTGAAGCGGATGGTCAGGATGTCGCCGTCCTTGACCAGATAGTCCTTGCCTTCCAGCCGCAGCTTGCCCTTTGTGCGCGCCTCGGCCATGCCACCCAGTGCCGCCAGATCGTCATAGTGCACCACCTCGGCGCGGATGAATCCCTTGAGCATATCCGTGTGGATCTCGCCGGCGGCTTCGGGGGCGAGCGCGCCGCGGCGCACGGTCCACGCGCGCACCTCGTCCTCGCCCACGGTGAAGAACGAAAGCAACCCGAGCAGATCGTAGGAGAGGCGAATGACGCGGTTGAGGCTCGGCTCGCTGATGCCGTATTCCGCCAGAAAAGCCAGGCCTTCCTCCGGCGGGAGCTGGGCGATTTCCATTTCAATCTTGCCCTGCAGCCCCACAAAAGCCATGTGCGGGGGCGTATCCGAGACCTGGGGCGCCGCTTGCCCTTCGCCGAGGTTCCACACCACCAGCAACGGCTTCTGTGTCAGCAAGCCAAAGCCCGAGAGCGCGCGTCCCTCGTCGGGCGAGAGGTCCAGATCGCGCAGCGGCTGCTCGGCCGCGAGGGCCGTGTTCAGGCGCTCGAAGAATTCGAGTTCGCGGGTGGCCTGGGCTTTGTCGCGGGTGCCGCCCTTGCGCAGTTCCTCGCGCAGGCGTTCGATCTTGCGCTCGAGGGAGATCTGGTCGTTGAGCAGGAGCTCCGCTTGCATGGCGCTCAGGTCGCGTTGCGGGTCGAGGCTGCCGGAGGGGTGCGGCACCGTGTCCGCTTCGAAGCAGCGCACGACGAGCAGCAACCCGTCCATCTGGCGCAATTCGGCGAGCAGCGAGCCGGAGAGCTCGCCCTTGCCGGTGCCCGCCTCCAAGCCGGCGATGTCGGCGTAGGTGACTTGGGCGTAGATCGTCTTGCGCGGCTTGAAGAGGGCGGCGAGTTTATCCACACGCGGGTCGGGGACGCTCACCACGCCGGCGTGGACCTCAAAGCGTCCGCCGCCAATCATGGTACCGGTGGGTGCATGACCTCGGGTGAGGGCGTTGAAGATGGTTGTCTTGCCGGATTGAGGCAGGCCGAGAATGCCGAGGCGCATGCGTTGTCCTTGACCCTGAGGGGAGGCTAGCGTATACTCTCGCCGCACGCCGAAGTGGCGGAACTGGCAGACGCGCACGACTCAAAATCGTGTTCCCTTGCGGGAATGAGGGTTCGATTCCCTCCTTCGGCACTCGCGGGATTATAACATGGCAAAGAGGCGCTTCCTCCGCCTCTTTCTTGTTCATCGTGCACTCGAACGCGATGCCCGTGACGCCTGCTCCTCTTGTGAAACCATGAAGCGCATTCACCCAGCCTTGTTCGCGACATGCGGATTGGTCCTCGGCGTGTGGCTCGGCCTGTGGTACGGCTGGCGGGTCAGCCCCGTGCGCTACGTTAGCACCACCCCCGATCTCTTGCGCCAGGACTATCGCGACGACTATGTGCTCATGGTGGCCGAGGCTACGCCGCCGATCACGATCTCGGACTGGCTGCGCAACAACTCTCTCGATTGGGTGGGGCCGAGATGGGAGCCGAAGTGCGCGCGGCCGCCGCACGCTTCATCTCCGCCGGGTACGGCGAAGCGGACCTGCACAAGGCTCTATCGCCTCGCGGCCGATCTCGAAACCGCCTTCGGCAGCGCGGGAGACGGGCCGTGAGGTCGCGCTGGCTCGCTCTGTCGGCCGGCCTGCGTGGCCGGCCTCATGCTGGGCGTCGGTTATGCCTGGCTGGTGCGCCCAGCGCGCTTGGCCGACGCGGCGCCGGCCAGCCTGCGTGCCGACTTCCGCGACGAATACGTGGCGTTGATCGCTTCCGCCTTCCGGGCCAGCGGTGATCTGCCGCGCGCACAAGCGCGTCTGGCGCTCTTTGCGGGCAGCGCGATCGATGACCTGGCGGCGCTCGCGGCTCGTCGCGCGCAGGTGCATGGAGAGGATTCGGCCGTGCGCGGGTTGGCGACGCTTGCGGCAATCCAATCGGGCCAGCCAACGCCCGCGGCGGCGAGTTCCGCAACGCCGACCGTCCGCGCCCGACAGACGCCGCTCGCCACCTTCCCGCTCACGGTGTCGCCCTTCCCGACGGCCGCTCCCTTCACGCGTGTGCCGCCGGCTGCGACCGCCATCGCCAGCCTGCACCTGGTCTCCCGCGACGAGGCCTGCGATCCATCGGTCGGCCTGCGCTTGGAGGTCCGTGTGCGTACGCGCAGCGGAGTGCCGGCCGCCGGGGTCGAGGTGCGCGTGCGTTGGGCCGGAGGCAGCGACCACTTCTTCACCGGCCTCATCCCCACGATGGATGTGGGCTACGGGGACTTCGCCATGGACCCGGACACCGACTATCAGGTGGAGATCCCGGGCCTGGCGTTGCCGGTCGCCGGAGTGCGCGCGCCTGCCTGCGCGCGCGCCGGTGGAGGCGTGTTCTACGGCGGCGTGAGGCTGACGTTTGCAGGGGATTGAGTTGCCGGGGAGTTGCTGGGCCGCGTCGGCGACCAGCTACTTTCGTGCCGCGACGTAGATTCGGACCGCCTCGGGTGGCGCCGGATCACCCTTGACTCTACTCAGTATATTGAGTAAAATTACTCAATATACTGAGTAGATTGTCTATGGCCTACATCCGCCCTTACGCCCGGATCCTTCAACGTCGCCTGGCCGAACCGCGCCGGTTTATCCAGGCGGTGACCGGACCGCGTCAGGTCGGCAAGACCACCCTGATCGAGCAAGTTGTGAAGCGCAGCCGGCTCTCCGCCCGCATCGTGAGCGCCGACCAGCCGACACTGCGGTCAGCGGTGTGGATCGACCAGCACTGGGAAGCGGCCCGCCTCGAAGCCGCTCGGGCCCAGAGGCAAGGCGCGATCCTGGTGTTGGACGAGATCCACAAGATCCCCGGCTGGTCGGAGGCCGTCAAGCGCCTGTGGGATGAGGACACGCGCAGCCAGCGCCGGCTCAAGGTGGTTCTGCTCGGCTCGGCCCCGCTTCTCATGCAGCAGGGTCTCACCGAGAGCTTAGCTGGACGATTCGAGGTCGTGCGCCTTCCCCACTGGTCGTTCGCTGAAATGCGGGATGCCTTCGGCTGGACCCTCGAACAGTATGTGTTCTACGGCGGCTACCCGGGCGCGGCGCCGCTCATCCATGATCCGCATCGCTGGGCGGCCTACATTCTCAATTCGCTGATCGAGACAACCCTGGCCCGCGACGTGCTGCTCCTAACCCGCGTCGACAAACCGGCTGTGTTGCGCCGGCTCTTTCAGTTGGGATGTGCTTACTCCGGCCAGATCCTCTCGTACACAAAAATGATGGGTCAGCTTCAGGATGCGGGCAACACGGTCACCCTGGCGCATTACCTGGACCTCTTGGCTGCGGCGGGGATGCTCACGGGATTGAGAAAATTCGCGGGCCAGGAGGTCCGCCAACGGGGATCGAGTCCGAAACTGCAGGTTCTCAACACCGCGCTCACCTCCGCCCAGGCAGGGATCACATTGAAAGAGGCCCGTGGCGATCATGAACTCTGGGGCCGGATGGTGGAGTCAGCGGTCGGCGCCCACTTGGCGAATGCGGCGGCGCTGAACCAGATCCAACTCTTCTACTGGCGCGAACGCAATCTGGAAGTCGACTTCGTTATTCGGAGGGGGCGAACGCTCATGGCTCTCGAAGTGAAGAGCACCCGGGCGCGCGCGTTCCCCCCGGGGCTCGAAGCGTTCGCTCGGACCTTTCCCGGTGTCCGGTCGCTCTTAGTTGGCGGGGAAGGAATCCCTCTGGAGCAGTTTCTTGCCCAGCCGGTCGAGCATTGGATCTCGACCTAAGATCGCCGCGGGTTCGCCCGGGCGTCCACATACACCCGCACTGCCTCGCGCACAAACTCGGCCAAGCGCGGGTCGATCTTGTCGAAGCTGGCCTTGAAACGCGGGTCGCTGTTGTAGCCTTCCGCCAGACCCAGCAGCTGCGCCTCGTTGGGCACCCAGAAGTACTCCATGTGACGCCGCCAGCGTTCGACGCACGCCTGTGCCTCAGTTGAGGCGGCACCGCGCGGTAGGGCCTCGAGAAACCCGGCGTACACGGCATTGCCTTCCTCGCCGATGCGCTGTTTCTCGGCAGGCGTGTAGGCTTTCCACCTCTTGTTGGAGGCCTTCACGATTTCGGGGTCGTAGAGCTGCATGGCCTCTTTCTCGTATTGGGCTTGCTGTTCCTCGCTGAATCCCTCGAAAAACTGCTTCGGGCTCATCGGTGCAACTCCTTTGAGGTGCAGAATCGTCCTGTCCACCGTGTCGCGCAGGCGGGCCAGCCGGGCCATGCGCTTGCCAAGCTCTTGGCTGTGCGATTCGAGCGCGCTCAAGGCGTCGAAGTCGCGGCGCTTGAGGATCCGACGGATCTCCTCGAGCGGCATGTCCATGGCCCGATACAGGAGTATCTGCTGTAGCTGCACCACGGACTCCTCGCTGTAATAGCGATAGCCATTCGTGCCGACCCGCGACGGCTTGAAGAGACCGATCTGGTCGTAGTAGTGCAGCGTGCGGGGGGTCAGCCCAGCCAGATCGCAGACCTGCTTCACGGTGAGCATGGCGCGAGTATAGACTATGACGTTACGTTAATGTCAAGAGGGAAGTTCGTGAGCCGGGAATGGGGCACGCCGGGAGGGTGCGGCGAAGCCGTGCCGATCGCGCAGGAGTGGCTCAGGTTCCCCGGCTCTGCGCGTCCATCACGGCCACCGCCGCCATGCGCACGATGCTCTCGACGTCGTCGCCGGTTTGCAGCACATGGGCTGGCGCGCCGATGCCCAAGAGGATCGGTCCGATGATTTCCGCGCCTCCCAGGTGGTGCAAGAGCTTGTAGGCGATGTTGGCCGCCTCGAGCGAAGGGAAGACCAGGACGTTCGCATCGCGCACGGCGCTGAAAGGATAGCGCTCGGCGACGATCGTGGGGTCGACCGCCGTGTCGGCTTGCATCTCGCCGTCTACCGCCAAATCCGGACGGCGCGCGCGCACGAGCTCCACCGCGCGATGGACCTTGTCGGCCAGTGGATGGAGCACGCTGCCGAAGTTGGAGAAGGAGAGCATAGCAATGCGCGGCTCGATCTCGAGCTGACGTGCGAAATCGGCGGTCAGGATGGCCACTTCGGCCAGGTCGTCTGCGTCCTGCTCGATATTGACCGTGGCGTCCGTCAGGAAATAGACCTTGCGCCGGATGAGTGCGAGGTAGACGCCGGCCGCGCGCCGCGTGCCGGGACGGGTGTGGAAAATGCGCAACGCCGGGCGGATCACGTCCGGATAGTCGTGCGCCAACCCCGACAGGCAGGCGTCGGCATCTCGCATGTAAACCATCATCGGCGCGAGTACGTTGGGCTCGCTCATGCGCTCACGCGCACGGGCTCGGGTGATCCCTTTGCGCTGACGCAACTTGTAGTAGGCCTCGACATACTCTTCGAGGCGCGGGAAACGCGCGGGATCCACAACGTCCACCTCGCCCGCCAGCCCGAGTTCGTCCATCGTGCGCCGCACGACCTCCGGCCGCGCCACCACAATCGGGCGCCCGATGCCTTCGTTCGCGATTTGCGCCGCGGCGCGGATGATCTTGGGTTCCTCGCCTTCTGCCAGCACGATGCGCTTAGGTGCCGAGCGCGCCTTGTTGATCAGGAAGCTGCGGATCTCCTGGGCCATCCCCTGGCGCGCGGCGAGCGCCGCACGGTACTCAGACAAATCCAGCGTGTGCCGCGCGACGCCGCTCTGCATCGCGGCCTCGGCCACCGCCGGGGCTTCCCAAAGCAACACGCGCGGGTCGAGCGGTTTGGGCAGGATGTACTCAGGCCCGAACTTCGCAGCCGAGATCCCGTATGCGCGCAGCACGCTGTCGGGCACGTCCTCTTTGGCCAGCGCGGCCAGCGCGTGGGCCGCGGCGACCTTCATGGCCTGATTGATCGCCCGTGCGCGTACATCCAGCGCGCCGCGGAAGATGAAGGGAAAGCCGAGCACATTGTTGACCTGATTGGGGAAGTCGGAACGCCCGGTGGCGACGATCGCATCGGGGCGTGCCTGGCGTGCGGCGGCGTAGCCGATTTCCGGGTCCGGATTGGCCATGGCGAAGATGATCGGGTTGGGGCGCATGTCGCGCAGCATCTCCGGCGCGAGCACACCGGCGGCCGACAGACCGACGAAGACGTCGGCCTCGCGCAACACCTCCGACAGAGTGCCTCGCTTCTGCCCTTGGGCGAAGGCCATCTTCTCGGGGAAGGCCTCCTCGCGGCGCCCGCGGTAGACCAGCCCGGCGATGTCGACCATCCAGATGTGCTCGCGCGGCACGCCCAGGGCCACAAACATTTCCGCGGTGGCCAGGGCCGCGGCGCCTGCTCCAGAGAAGACGACCTTGATGGCCCCCAGCGAGCGCTGGGTCATCTCGAGCGCGTTGAGCAGTGCGGCAGAGGCGATGATGGCCGTGCCGTGCTGGTCGTCGTGAAAAACGGGGATGTCGAGTTGCGCTTGCAGCGTGCGCTCGATGGTGAAACACTCCGGCGAGCGGATGTCCTCCAGGTTGATGCCTCCGAAGGTGGGCGCGATGGCCGCGACCACCCGGATCACCTCCTGCGGGTCGTGGGTGTTGACCTCGATGTCGAATACGTCGATGTCGGCGAAGCGCTTGAAGAGCACGCCCTTGCCTTCCATGACCGGCTTGGACGCAAGCGCGCCGCGGTCCCCCAACCCCAGAATGGCCGTCCCGTTGGTGATCACGGCCACCAGGTTGCCCTTGGCGGTGTAGTCATAGGCGGTCTCGGGGTCGCGCTCGATTTCGAGCACCGGCTGGGCGACTCCGGGCGTGTAGGCCAGGGCCAGATCGCGCTGGGTGGCGACAGGCTTGGTTGGGATCACTTCGATCTTGCCCGGACGGCCCTGACGGTGATACTCGAGGGCGTCCTCACGCGTGGTTGACATGGGAGACTCCGTTGGCCAAGGAGGGGGAACAAGAGGGACAAGCGCGATAAGTGTATCATAAGAAGTCCGGCCCAATTGGTATTCTTCTTCAGCATGGGGCTTGTCGAAAGCGCTTCCAAACGGTATGCTCACCCCCACGCGGACCGAGGCCCATGAAGATCAACCGCAGGGATTTCCTCAAACTGAGCGGCTTGGGATTGACGAGTGCGTGGCTTGGCCCGCGCGGGCGGATGCCGCGCCGCGTTCGGCCCGACGAGTGGAGCCAGAGCTTCGCGCCCGGCGCGCATCTCGGCCGGGTGACAATTGCTCGCACGGCGCTCCACGCGCGCCCGACCCCCGACAGCCCGCAGGTGGGCTGGAAGTACCTGGATGAGGTCAGCCAGGTCTTGCGCGAGGTGGTGGGCAAGGGCACCCAATACCAGAACCACGTCTGGATGGAAACCCCCGAAGGTTTTCTCTACGCGCCGGACGTGCAACCGATCGTGTACCAACCCAACTCGCCGCTGGAGGTGATCGCGGGCGGGCGCATCTGGGTGGAGGTGAGCGTCCCGTACGCCGACGGCCGCGCCAAACCGCGCGCCGAGGCCGCACTGCGCGAGCGTTTGTACTACGCGTCGATCTACCCGGTGAGCGAGATCCTTCACGACGAGGCTTGGGCGCGGCCTGGTATCACCTCGACGAGGAGAAGTACACCGGCATTTACGTTCCGGCGGAGGCGCTGCGCCCGATCGCGCCGGACGAACTCTCGCCGATCTCGCCTGAGGTCGAGGACAAGAAGATCATTGTCGACCTTGGGCGCCAATCGCTCTCGGCCTTCGAGAATGAGGTGGAGGTATTCCACGCGCGCATCGCCTCCGGGGCCAAGCTCGAGAGTGACGGCGGCAAGTGGACCACGCCGCCCGGGGCCTATCGGGTGCAGCGCAAGTGGATCGGCGTGCGCATGGCCGCCGGCGATGCGGTCAGCGGCTACGACCTGCCCGGAGTGGGTTGGCCGACCATCTTCATCAGTTCAAACGGTGTCGCCATCCATTCCACCTACTGGCACAACGATTACGGCATTCCCAAGTCGCACGGCTGTGTGAACGCGCGCCCGCAGGATGCGAAGTGGGTCTTCCGCTGGACCCGGCCGTATGTGAGCTACCTGCCGGGCGAGGCTGTGCCTGAACTCCCCGGCGGCACGACGGTCGTCGTCAGAGAATAGAGCGGGAGACCCTGCGCGTGGATGCACGCTCGGTATCGATTGGATTGGCATGGCTGGCCGGCGTGGCTTCCTTCCTCTCGCCCTGCGTATTCGCGCTTGTCCCGGCCTACGTGGGCTATCTCGGAGGAATCGCCACCCGCTCCACCGACGGAGCAACGCCCGGTCGTTGGCGCGTGTTCTCGCACGGTGTCGCGTTCGTGCTCGGTTTCAGCCTGGTCTTCATCGGGCTTGGCGCCGCGGCCTCGGCTGTCGGTCAGATACTCTTCGACATGCGCCTCTGGTTGGGCCGGATCGGCGGCGTGATCGTGATCATCTTCGGCCTGCATACCATGGGTCTCATCAACCTGCCGTTCCTCAACGCCGACACGCGGCGCCAAGCGGCGCCCGACCCGAGTTGGGGCTATCTCTCCTCCGGGCTGATGGGTGTCTTCTTCTCGGCGGGCTGGGCGCCATGCGTTGGGCCGGTGCTCGGGGCGGTGCTGACCCTGGCGCTCGACAGCGGTTCGCTCAGCCGCGGAGTGGTCTTACTGGTTGCGTATTCGGCTGGAATGGCGGTGCCGTTCCTCCTGGCTGCGCTGGGCATCGGCCGCGTGTCGGAATGGCTGCGTCGCTACGCGCGATACCTGCGCTACGTCTCGTGGGTGACCGGCGTCGTGCTGGTGATCATCGGCGTCATGCTGCTCTTGGGTGTTTTCCAGCGGCTGGCGGCTTTCGGCTTCTTCATTAATACCGGACTATGATCGCACGGCAACCAAGCAGGCTGAGTACGGCGGCGCTCGTCTTGTTGGGCCTGGTGCTGGGCTCGGCCAGTGCGGCCGTCTTGTGGCTGCGCCCGGTGGAGGGCGAGGCGCCCGTCCCCTCGCGAGGGGACGAGCACCCCCATCATTACTCCGGCTCCGGCGCCGGTGGTCGGGGCGACGGTGCCCTCCTTCGCCTTGACGGCACTGAGTGGCGAACGCGTGGACCTGCGCGACATGCGCGGGGCACCCCTGGTCCTCAACTTCTGGGCGACCTGGTGTGAGCCGTGCCGCGCGGAGATGCCCCTGCTCGAGGCCTATGTCGATCTCGGGCGCTCCGCCGGGCTGCGCATCCTGGCCATCAACTTCGACGAACCGGAGGCGCTTGTGCGTTCGTTCGTGGATGAGCTGGATCTGACCTACGACGTCTTGCTCGACCCCGGTGCGTACGTACAGAACCTGTACCGCGTGCGCGGATACCCGACCACATTCTTCGTGGATGCGCGCGGGGTCATCCGTGGGCACAAGGTGGGAGCGATGGACGCCTCGGAACTCGAGGCGTTCCTCGCGGACATTGGTGTAGGAGTCCCATGATCGACGTCACGCTCTTTGTCAAGCCGGATTGTCCACCGTGCGATGAGGCGCAGGCGCTGCTGGCGGACCTGGCAGCCTCGTTTCCGCACCGCCTGACTCTTCGTGATGTCAATTCCGATTCGAGGCTGCGGGCCGAGCTTGGCGCACGAGCGCCGGTGGTCGAGATCGGCGGGCGACGCCTCACTTCCGGGATCACTCGCGAGTTGCTCTCCAGCGCGCTGGCGGTGGCGCAGGCCATCGAGCGGACCTATGCCCAGCCCACAGCGTCGACACACAGGGCCGCCGACCGCACCACCCGCTGGATTTCCCGGCACTGGCTGGCGCTCTTCAACTCGGTGGTCGGGGTGTACGTCGGCTTGCCCTTCCTTGCGCCGGTCCTCATGCGGGTAGGTTTTGAGCGGCCCGCGCACTGGATCTACCTCGCCTACAGCTTCGTGTGCCACCAGTTCCCCTTTCGCTCCTTCTTCCTCTTCGGCCCACGCGCGACCTATCCGCGGGACATTCTCCAAGCCGCCACGGGCGTGGATCCGAACGACCTCTTGCACGTGCGCCTGTTTGTCGGCAACGCCGCCACCGGCTTCAAGGTGGCCCTGTGCGAGCGGGACGTGGCCATGTATCTCGGCATCCTGCTGGCCGGGTTGGTCTACGCCCTGCTGCGCCCAAAGCTGAAACCGCTGCACTGGATGCTGTGGCTGGGGCTGGGGGTCGTGCCCATTGCCCTGGATGGCGGGAGCCAATTGGTGAGCCAGCTGCCGTTCGGCCTGCTGCCCTTCCGTGAAAGCACGGCTCTCCTGCGCACGATCACCGGGGCGCTGTTCGGAGTGATGAGCGTATGGTTCGCTTACCCGAACGTTCAAGAGAGCATGCAGGATAACCTGCAGGCCGTCGAGGGCAGCGACGTGGGGACGAGGATTTCCCCGGCATGACCTTTCAAACCAGCCAGGGCCTACACCTGTATCAATTCCAGGTCTTCGAGCCATTTGCCGGCCTTGCGCATGCGGTCTTCGGCCGCCAGGGCGGAGTGAGCCCCAAGCCCTGGGAGTCGCTCAATGTGGGCGGCGGCGTCGGCGACGAGGTCGGACGGGTCATCGAGAATCGCCAGCGCGCATTTCGCGCGGCCGGGCGTGCTCCCGAATCGATCGCCGATGTATGGCAGGTCCACTCGGCGGATGTGCTCGTGATGCGCGCGACGCGGGCGGCGGGTGAGCGCCCGCCGCAGGCCGACGGAATGGTGACCGACGACCCGGGCCTGACCCTGTTCATGCGCTTCGCCGACTGCGTGCCGGTGTTGCTCTTCGACCCGCGGCGGCCCGCGGTCGGCATCGTCCACGCCGGCTGGAAAGGCTCGCTGGCGCGCATTGCGGCGCGCGCGGTGACGCGCATGCAGGAAGCCTTCGGCACGCGTCCGGAGGATGTGCTGGCTGCCATCGGCCCCGCGATCGGGCCGGATCACTATCCGGTCGGTCCCGAGGTCGTGGAAGAGACTCTGCGCGCGTTCCCGCATGAGCATGCCGCCCTGCTGCCCCGCCGCGGTAAAGAAACTTGCCTCGACCTGTGGCAGGCCAATGCCTTGGCCCTGCGCCAGGCCGGAGTGCTGTCGATCGAGGTCGCCGGGCTGTGCACGGCCTGCCACACCCACGAGTGGTTCTCGCACCGCGCGGAGCAGGGACGCACCGGCCGCTTCGGCGCGCTCATTGCATTGAGGGCGGGGTAGGCGCGTGGCCGGGCTGTCGGCGGCCCAGATTCGTGAGCGGCATTCGGCCGTGCTTAACGCATTGCACACGCGGCCGAGCGTTCCGGGCGTCCGGCGCAGTCGGTGCGGGTGGTGGCGGTGACCAAAGCTCAACCCCTGCCGGTCGTGGCGGCGGCGATCGAAGCCGGCCTGACCCGGTTGGGCGAGAGCTACGTGGCCGAGGCACTCGAGAAGATCGCTGCCTGCGGACCGAACCTGGAATGGCACATGATCGGGCACGTGCAGCGGCGCAAGGCACGCGAGACCGCTTCGCATTTTGCCATGGTGCATTCCCTCGACAGCCTGGCGCTGGCCCAGCGCCTCGACGGCATGGCGGGCGAGGGCGGGCGACGGCTGGCCGTGCTGCTCGAATGCAACGTTTCGGGAGAGGCCTCCAAGTTCGGCTTCGCCGCGCACTCGACCCGTGCGCGGGCGGACATGCTGCCCGAGGTCATTGAAATCCTGCGTCTGCCCAACCTCGCGGTACAGGGGCTCATGACCGTGGCGCCGATGGGGGGCTCGCCCGAGGCTGCGCGCCCGGTCTTTGCCGGATTGCGCGGATTGCGGGATTGGTTGTGTGGCGAACTCGGACTGCCAGCCTGGCCCGAACTCTCGATGGGCATGAGCGACGATTTCGAAGTGGCCGTGGAGGAGGGCGCGACGCTGGTGCGCATTGGCACGGCCCTGCTTGGGCCGCGGCCCAACCCGTGAGGCGCCCGCCGCGTGCCGCCGAGAACGCGGCGATCGCGCAGGATTTGTGCTGAGGCAGACCCCATCGTGACCGCTGCAGCCGCGAGCAGGGCCTGCACTATAATCGGCAGCACATCCAAAGCAAAAGGGTGGTGGCCGGGAGGCGTGGCCTCCCCCCCAGGGGCATGACATGGTTCAGGTCATTCGTGCGCTAGCCAATCTACTGACGCTGCTCGTGATTGTGGACGTGTTGGCCAGTTGGGTACTGCCCAACCCGTATCATCCCTTCCGTCAGGGAGTTCCACCGCTTGGTGGAACCGATGTTGGCGCCCATCCGACGCATCATCCCTTCGGCGGGAATGCTCGACTTCAGCCCGATGATACTCATTGTGCTCGTGCAGGTGATCGAGGTTGTTCTGATCAACCTGCTGGCCTGAAAGAACAATCATCGTCATGATACGTGGCGCGCTACAGCATGATGTGGGCGCGCCGTTCGTTTTGCAAGGCGCAGGCACCCGCCCGCTGAACGCTGAGCGCCCTCCCGGACACACGCCGGTGAGGCGGCGAGGCCTGTGAGGAAGACGCAGGCGCAGAGGTGCCCTGGGGTGACTTGGGAGTCTAGGCATGCCGTCCCCCCGAAAGGGACCACCGGTCGAGCAGGTATAATTGCGACAATCGAGGTGTGAATGACACGCGACGACCTACGGCGGCGCTTTGAGCGCCTCAGCCCGCGTGGCGCGGGGGCGGCGATTGCGGTGCATGTGCTGCCGCGTGCAACGAGAAGCGAGGTGGTGGGCTTCATGGCCGACGGTCGGCTCAAGGTGCGCCTGACTGCTCCGCCCGTCGAGGGCGCAGCTAATCGCGCGCTGGTGGAGTTCCTGGCACGAGTGCTCGAGGTGCGGGCGGCGGCGATCGAAATCGTGGCGGGGGCCGCCGGGCGCGACAAGATCGTCGCTGTGCTTGGCCTTGCTCCGGATATGGTGGACGCCCGGCTGCGCGCCGCCGAACCCAAGAAGCCCGTGGCGGGGAGCCGGCGCCGATCGCCGGCCACCTGAACCGTCAAATTGACAGCCCGCCATGCGGGCGGTATAATCCAAACTCGATGTTATTGCAGCCGAACCCCCGTCCTGCGCCTGTGGACGGGGGCCTTTGGCTCAGGCACGCATGCCAGAACGCGGCGCGTCCGGGGCACTACAACGGAGGTGACCTCAGAGGAGCAGCCCGCACGTTGCACTCTGTGTCTCGCAGTCCCGAAACCCGGCGCGAAACGTGCCGGGTTTCTTGTTGCACGAGCGGCGACAAGCCGCCCACCCGTGAACAGAAGGGAGGTGATACGGATGACGGGCGTGACCCTACGACCCAACGAAAGCCAGGAAAGCCTGCTGCGGCGCTTCCGCAAGAAAGTGACCCGCGCGGGCATTCTGAGCACGGTGCGCCGCAAGCGCTGGTTCGTCTCGAAGAGCGAACTGCGCCGCATTCAGAAAAAGAAAGCCATCCGTCGCCTCAAGCGCCGCGAGCGCAAGTACGAGGTGGGCGAATAGTGGCGAAGTGAGGCAGCGCGGCGCGGGCGGGCCGGCCTCGGAGGACGTATGACTAAAACCGAAGAGAAGATCGAGGTCGAGGGCGTGGTGATCGAAGCCCTGCCGGGAACGATGTTCCGCGTCAACCTCGATGCCGGGCACGCCATCTTGGCTTACCTCTCAGGCAAGATGCGCAAGAACTACATCCGCATCCTGCTGGGTGACCGGGTCAAGGTGGAGCTCTCGCCCTACGACTTGGCCCGCGGCCGCATCATCTATCGCTTCCGCCGCAACCAGATGGAGCCTGCGGTCGAAGAGACCTGAGCCGTATGTGGATCGAGAATGCCGCGGGGCTGCCCAGACAAGAGGGGCAGCCCCGTTTTGATTTATGGTGCCCGAGCGCTATCAGTCACGCGAGGGCGCGGCGAACGCGGGCCCGTGGGTCCGCCTCTGCGCGGGCACCTGTACCCGGCGATGTCCCCGGACGGGGGGTCAGGAGGAGTTACAGTACCTCGAGTTGACCCGCTCAACGTCCATGCCACCCGAACAGATGATGCCTCCATTCTCGTAGTGGCATCGAGAGCCAGAGCCCATGATCTGGCCCGACTTAATATTGAACACGGGGTGGCTGCCAATGCGCTCGACCTCATAGGTAAACTGCATGCAATCATCGCTCACCCAGTCAGAAAGAAACTCCCAATCGTAGGCGTAGATAGTGAAGGTCTTGTCGAGCACCATGAACCAGTATCGTCCGTACTTACAGTTGGCGCAATCGGCATTGCCAACGCGGGTGACTCGACCGCAGACCGCAATGGTTTGGCCAACCTCATCGAGGGTCACGTCCGAGGCGTGAGTACATGGGGGAACCTCAGTGGGGCGCGGTGAAGGAGTTGGGCGAGGCGTTTTGGTCACGGCCGAAGTGACCTCCACGAAGACCGGCGCCGAGGTGACAACGACCTGCTGTGTCACAACGACCGGCGTCGGCTGCGAGGCGCAGGCCAGAAGCAGACCCGCAGCGACCAGGGCGCAGACAGTGGCCTTCATTTTGGTCCTCCTTCGCTGTCCATGAGGCGGCACGACGCCGTGCGGGCGGCGCCTGTCGCGCGCGGGTGCGTACGGTATGCCGGATGCGGGATCTCGAACGGCGGGAGGCGCATCTCTGTCCCCCTTTCAATAGAGAGAGCTGCGCAAGCGGGGAGGGCGGCGGCAGGACCGCCGCCCGAGCCGATTCTAGATGGAAATCGTGGCCGCGCAAGTCGGGGCGTCCTGGCGTGGGCCCCGAACAACAGCGGGCCCCCGGCGGGCAGCGCATCTGCCACCTCCACGAAGTGGCTGCCGAACTATGGGTGAAGTGCCGCAATTGGCGGAAGGGGGCCGATCCGTTGCGAACAGCGGCTCAGCGGCCGCGAGGTTCAGGCGGGCTGGCCCGCCACAAGTGCGACCCAGTCCTCCCGAGCGCGCTGTGCGACGAGCTCCATCCCGCTGGCTGCGATGGCCGCTTCGACATCTGCAGACTGCTCGCGCAGGATTCCCGAAAGGATGAGCCTGCCTCCCGGCTCGATCACGCGCGGCAGTCCCTCGCCCAGCATGCGGGTGAGCGTCCCGGCCAGTATATTCGCGACCACTAGGGCCGCCCGGCCCAGCGGCAGTGTGCCCGCGAGCACGTCGGGGAGCGACCCAAGATGTGTGTGCAGCCTGACGTCAATCTGATTCAGGCGGGCATTGTCCTGCGTTGCGCGGATGGCCTCCGGATCGGTGTCGAGCGCGAGGACTTGGCCAGCCCCCAGGCGCAGTGCCGCCAGGCCGAGGATGCCGGAGCCGCAACCAAGGTCGATCACCGTCATCCCCGCGCGCAGGTTCTCCTCGATCAACTCCAGGCACAATTGCGTGGTGGGGTGTGTCCCGGTGCCGAAGGCCATGCCCGGATCCATGAGCACCGTAACGTCACCCGGCAGCAGGGCCGTGGTGGCCCAGGAGGGCACGATGACCAGGTGCCGGCCGAGGCGGAGCGGCCGGTAATGCCGCTTCCATGATTCCGACCAATCCTGGTTTTCGATAAAGCGCAGTGTCGGTTCAGGGAATGCGCGGATCTGGCCGAGATGCCACAAGGCCTCGGTGAGGGCGGCTTGCACGGCAGGCAGGTTCTCATCGGCCGGCAGGTAGGCTTGTACCCGGAACGGCCCGGAGGGCTTTAGCTCGGAGTCGGGGTCGAGGCTGTCGTAGCCCAGAGCCACTCCGCCCGGGGCAAAGCGCGCCAGAACGTCCGCCACAGGCTCGGCCAGTTCTTCGTCGAGGACCAGGGTCACCTCGAGCCAGCGGGCGGAGGTGGTCGGCCGGCCGGGCTCACTCACCCAGATGGCCCTTCAGTCGTTCGTACAAGCTTTCGGTAAGAGGTTGAGGGGTCGAGTTCGAGCGCCTGCCCCAGTTCACGCAGCAGCCGCTTCTGGTCGGCGGAGAGGTGGGTAGGGACTTGGACGTTGATGACGGCCAGCAGGTCGCCGCGACCGTTGCGCTGCACGTGAGGAATGCCCTTGCCTTTGAGGCGAACGACATGTCCGGTCTGCGTCCCGGCCGGGAGGGTGGTGCGGGTCTCCCCGTCGAGGGTGGGGATCGAGATCTCTGCGCCCAGGGCGGCCTGGGCCACATTGATGCCGACCTCAACCAGCAGATCGTCGCGGTGGCGCCGGAAGAATGCGTGGGCTTCGACGTGGATGAGCACATACAGATTGCCGTGCGGTCCGCCGTAGAGCCCCGGTTCGCCCTCACCGGCGAGGCGGATCTGTGTGCCTTCGTCCACACCGGCCGGGATCGGGACGGCCAGCGTGCGCGTGCGGCGTTCGAGGCCGCGCCCGCGGCACGTGGTGCACGGCGTGGGGATTGTTTCGCCGGCGCCGTTGCAGGCCGGGCAGGTGCCGACGTTGACCATCGAGCCCAGGAAGGTCTCGCGAACTTGGCGAACTTCGCCGCTGCCGTGGCAGGTGGCGCAGCGCACAGGGGTCGTGCCCGGTTCAGCGCCGCTGCCGTGGCAGGCCGGGCATTTTTCGTGGCGTGTGACTTCGATGGGTTTCTCGACGCCGGCCGCGGCTTCGGCAAAGGGCAGCCTCACCTCGACACGTAGATCGGGGCCGCGGCGTGGAGAGCGGCGAGCCGCGCCCGTGCCCATGCCAAAGCCGCGGAAGAACTCCTCGAAGATATCCCCCAGCCCGCCGAAGTCGCTGCCAAAGCCCTGGGGCATGCCGTTCAGCCCGGCGCGGCCAAAGCGGTCGTAGGCCGCCCGGCGTTGATCATCCGACAGGACGCCGTAGGCCTCGTTGATTTCCTTGAAGGTCTCCTCGGCGCCGGTCTGCTTGTTGAGGTCGGGGTGATATTTCTTCGCCAGCGCGCGATAGGCGTTGCGAATGTCGTCGGCGCTGGCCGTGCGTGCCACGCCCAGCACTTCGTAGTAGTCTCGTGGGTCGCCGACCATAAGAGGGTGTCGCAAACGTCGGGCTCGCCGTCGCGCAGGGCGGCGAGCCCGACGCAGTGCGCGCTATACCTGTTTGAACTCGCCCTCGACCACGTCATCTCCGGAGGGGCCGGGGCCCGGACCGCCGCCGCCCTCGCTTCCCGGCGGAGGGCTGCCCGCCCCGGGTTGCCCGGATTGATACATGGCCGAGCCGATGGTTTGCGCCGCCTGGTAGAGGTCGGAGGTCGCGCTTTGGATGGCGCGCAGGTCCTTGCCCGCCAGGGCCGTGCGCAGGGCTTCGACCTTGCGGTTGACCTCCTCGCGGATCGCCGCCGGCACCTTGTCGCCCGCCTCGCGCAGGCTCTTCTCGGTGGTGTAGATCGCCGAGTCGGCCGTATTGCGGGCCTCGATCTCTTCCTTGCGCTGGCGGTCCTCATCGCGATGCGTCTCGGCATCGCGGGTCATCTTCTCCACCTCATCCTTCGAGAGGCCCGAGGAGGGCTGGATGGTGATGTGCTGGCTGCGGCTGGTGGCCTTGTCCTTGGCCTCCACCTTGAGGATGCCGTCGGCGTCGATGTCGAAGGTCACCTCGATCTGCGGGATGCCGCGCGGCGCCGGCGGGATGCCATCCAGGATGAATTTGCCCAGGCTCTTGTTGTCGTTGGCCATCGGGCGTTCGCCCTGCACCACGTGGATCTCGACGCTGGTCTGCATATCCGAGGCGGTCGAGAAGATCTGGCTCTTGCGCGTGGGGATGGTGGTATTGCGCTCGATGAGCGGCGTGGCCACCCCACCCAGCGTTTCGATGCGAGAGGGTCAGCGGGGTCACGTCCAGAAGCAGGATGTCCTTGACCTCGCCGCCGAGCACGCCGGCCTGGATCGCCGCGCCGACGGCCACCACCTCGTCCGGGTTGACGCCCTTGTGCGGTTCCTTGCCGAAGAACTTGCTTGCACCGCTTCCTGGACGGCCGGCATGCGCGTCATGCCGCCCACCAACACCACCTCGTTGATATCCGCAGGCTTGAGCATGCGCATCTTCCATGGCGCGCATGCACCGGCTGGACGGAGCGTTCAATCAGGTCGGCCGTGAGCTGCTCGAGCTTGGAGCGGGTGAGCGTCATCGTCAGATGCTTGGGCCCGGTGGCATCCGCCGTGACGAAGGGCAGGTTGATCTCGGTCTGCATCACCGTGGACAGCTCGATCTTGGCCTTCTCGGCCGCTTCCTTCAGGCGCTGCAATGCCTGACGGTCCTTGCGCAGGTCGATGCCCTCCGCCTTCTTGAACTCGTCGGCGATCCAGTCGATCACGCGCTGTCGAAGTCGTCGCCGCCCAGGAAGGTATCGCCGTTGGTCGACTTGACCTCGAACACGCCGTCACCGACGTCGAGGATCGAGATGTCGAAGGTGCCGCCGCCCAGGTCATACACCGCGATGGTCTCGTCCTTCTTCTTATCCAGGCCGTAGGCCAGCGAGGAGGCGGTGGGCTCGTTGATGATGCGCAGGACTTCCAGCCCGGCGATCTGTCCGGCGTCCTTGGTGGCCTGGCGCTGCGAGTCGTTGAAATACGCCGGGACGGTGATGACCGCCTGGGTGACGGTCTGCCCGAGATAGGCCTCGGCGTCGGCCTTGAGCTTGCCCAGCATCATCGCGCTGATTTCCGGCGGCGAGTACTCGCTGCCCGCCCATGTTGACCCGGATGTCGCCGTTGGGGGCCGCCGAGACCTTGTAGGGCACATACTTGAGCGCGCGCTGCACTTCGGGGTCGCTGAACTTGCGGCCCATGAAGCGCTTGATCGAGAACACGGTGTTCTCGGGGTTGACGATCGCCTGGCGGCGTGCCAGTTGCCCGACCACGCGCTCGCCGGTCTTGGGGTTGATCGCCACGACCGACGGGACGAGGGGCGAACCTTCGGACGAAGGGATCACCTTCGGTTCGCCGCCTTCCATCACCGCCACCACGGAGTTCGTCGTTCCGAGGTCAATGCCAATGATCTTTCCCATGGGACATTCTCTCCTTTGAGACCGCGCCGCCTACCTCCCGGCGGCGGACGCGTCTGTTTCGTCGGGGACCGCACGGGCCACCCGCACCAGCGCCGGTCGCAGCACGGTCTCGCCGAGCCGGTAGCCGGGACGAACCACGTCGATGACTTCTCCCTCGTGGTGGTCGCGGCTCACTTCGTAGCTCAGCGCTTCGTGTTGGGCCGGGTCGAACGCCTGGCCGCGCGCCTCGATCGGCAGCACGCCCTCCTCACGCAGGAGGCTCAGGCACTTCTGATAGATGAGGTCCACGCCGGACACCCAGCGCTCAATGACCTCGGGCGTGCGCGGCTCGCGCAGCGCGCGCTCGAAATCGTCGAGCACCGGAAACCAGCGCGTCAGCACGCGCCCGGTGGTGCGCGCCAGGGCCTCCGCCTGTTCGCGCTCGATGCGCTTGCGGAAGTTCTGCAGCTCCGCCTGGGCTCGGCGCCAGCCATCCAGGTACTCTTCGGCCTGGGCCCTGAGGGTTTCCAGTTCCGAGGTCTCCTCCGCTTCGGCGGCGGGTTCGGCCTCGGGCTTCGGGTTGAGATCCGTCATGCCAACTCCCACAGCCCTCGCGCTCATTCGGAAAAGGCCTCGGTGACCAACTCGCTCATGACGGTGGCCACGTAGCGCACCGCCGATATGGTTCGGTCGTAGGCCATGCGCACGGGACCCAGCACGCCCAAGGCGCCAGTGGCCAGGCCCGGCGCGCCGTAGCGCGCCACAACCATCGAGCAATCCCGCAGATCCTCCCACTGGCCCTCGCCGCCGATGACCACTTGCACGCCGCCGATTTCCGGGGCGAGCACCCGTGCGAGGAATCCGCTGAGCAGGGTGTGCTCTTCGATGAGATGCATCGCTCGCTGCGCGAGTTCGCGGTCTGCGAACTCGGGTTGGTTGAGCACGTTGGACAGCCCGTCGTAGATCACATCCGGGCTCGGGCTGCTGTCGGCCCGGTGCATCATCTCGCGCGACCATGCGCAGCACCTCGGGTGCGAGCGGGTCGAGGGCTGGATCCATGCGTTCCACCGCCGCGGCATCCACCCCTTGACAGCGGGTAGTGATCTGCGCCGCGAGTGAGTTCAGCGAACTCCTGCGGCACCGGCTGCTCCAGGCTGAGCATCTGTTGCAGGACCTCGCCCCCTTGCAGGACGAGGATCACAAGCACCTGGCGCGCCTGCACCGATATCAATTCGAGGTGGCGCAACAGCGAGCGATCGGCACTGGGCGCGGTGACGACCGAGGCCACGCTCGAGTGCTGCGCGAGGACCGAGGCCGCCAGGTGCAGCCACTGGTCCACGTCACCCTGGGCCTGGTAGAACTGGTGGCTGATCATGCGCTTTTCGGCCGACGGCAAGTCCGCATCCGCCGTCAGACGCTGGACGAAGTAACGGTAGCCGTCGTCGGTGGGCACGCGGCCCGCCGAGGTGTGCGGCTGGCGCAGCATGCCGGCCTCGGTCAGGGCCGCCATTTCATTGCGCACCGTGGCCGGGCTGAAGTCGAGCCGGTAGCGGGCCACGAGCGTCTTTGAGCCGACAGGCTGGGCGGCCTGCACGTACTCACGGACGATCAGCCCGAGGAAGAACTCCTGCCTATTGGACAGTTCCGGCACCGTTCACCTCTTTAGCACTCTCGCTTTGTGAGTGCTAAGACACTAGGCTGGATGATACCATGGGAATTGGGCCTCGTCAAGCACACGACGAATTGGCCCGGAATGGCTGTGGTTTGAGCTTTTGGGGGAAAGTTGACGAAGGGGAATGGAACGGGCAAATCGACGGCGCGGCGAGTCCATCACGCGCGGGCTGTCGACAACCGTGGCGAGCGCGGAATCAAGGAAGGCGCCGCCGCGCGAGACAGGCGGCGTCTGCTCGGGCTTCGATCCAGCCTGCTAGCGGATGACCAGGGGCAAACAAACCGCGCACAAGAACGGACTCTGCCATTCGTAGGCGCCCATATCGACCGTGCCGCCCACCGGGCGCGGGTTGTCGTCGTAGTCGATCCCGGGAACACCGGGCGCCGCATTGTTCCCGTGGTTGATGGCCGGCGAGGAGCATAGCAGGTGGGCGTCCAGGATGGTCACGAACATGGGATTGGCCGAGATTGAGCCGGCTCCCCCGCTCGTGCCAAAGTAGTCGCCCCAACCATTGGCCCACACGTCGTTGTAGGTACTGGTCGAGGAGCTCGTGGCGTCGGCGTGAATCCCGTAGACGGCATTGGCGGTAATGATGTTGTTAGTCACCGTCGGGCTGCTGGAATCGAAGTTGGCGATCCCGCAACCGCCGTAGTTGATGGAAATGGTGTTGTTGGTGATCGTCGGACTGGCGTGTGTGTTGAACACGCCGCTGCCGTTGTTCCAGCCCATCAGGTTGTTGACGATGGTTGGACTGGAATGGTCATTGTGGATCGCGGCGTCGTCTCCCAGCCCGCTGCCGTTGAATCCGAAGATGTTGCGTCCGATCTCCGGGGAGCCGTACAGCGTGAGAATGCCCGAGTGCGTGTTGCCCGAGATGTCGTTGTTTTCGATCGACCCGCTGAACCAGGTTGCATCGATGCCGTACACGTTGGTGGTGATGGTGTTGTCGCTGATGATGCCGTGCATGCCCGCCGCGCCATAACCATTGAGCGCCAGTCCGTGGTTGCCTCCCTGAATGGTCACGCCGTCGAGGTAGAGGGAGATGTAGCCCTCCACGCTGAATACGTCCAGGGCGCTGTTGGCGGCATCGATGATCGTCGTGCTCATGGATGCGCCATGGAAGATGATCGTCTTGTTGAGGGTGATGGGGAAGGTTTCTCCATTGCCGATGGGCGAGTAGGTTCCGGCCGCGATCAGGATGAAGTCGTTGGCGGTGGCCTTGTTGATCGCCGCCTGGATGGTCCTGCACGGTGTGAGGTCGCTCAGGCAGTCGTTGCCATTGTCCCCTCCGGGCGCAACATACCAGGTATTCGAGGCGGCGTGGGCCAGGGGAAGCGAAGCGGCAAAGGGGGATAGAGACACGAGAAGAACGGAAAGCGCGAGGAGGCGTCGAGTGGGCATCGCAGGTCTCCTTCGGGATGAGGGCCAGGCGGTCGCCTTCGAGAGGGCGCCCGCGCGCAATGTGACCTGACCACGCCTTGATTCGCCACAATCATATTCCGATCGCCCAGGCGCGCAACTGGCGGTGCAGGAGATAGGCCTTCCGGGAGGCGGTCCATTCGCGGTAGACTCGGGCCCTGGAGCTCATTCCCGTATGGACTATCGAGAACAAGTCACCCCAGACGCCGCGTCGACTCCTCAGGAGCCCGACCCGATCGCGGCGGCCGTTCCTGCGCGTCGCGCGGCGACCGGCCGCACGCACAGCCCGCTGCGCTTCAGCCTCTCGCAAACCTTCGCCTCGTTGCGTTACCGTAACTACCGGCTATGGTTTGTCGGGCAACTGGCTTCGCTGGTGGGCACGTGGATGCAATCCACGGCGCAGGGGTTCCTGGTTTACGAATTGACCCACTCGCCGGTTTACTTGGGCGTGGTCGCCTTCGCGGCCGGCGTGCCCTCCTGGCTCTTCACCCTGTACGGCGGTGTCGTCTCCGACCGCCTCCCGCGGCGCACGGTGCTCATCTGCACCCAGTCGGCGATGATGATCCTGGCGTTCATCCTGGCCGGGTTGGCCTTCACCCATCTCGTGCAACCGTGGCACATTGTCGTCCTGGCGTTCCTGCTGGGCGTGGCCAACGCCTTTGACGCGCCGGCGCGCCAGTCGTTTGTCCTCGAGATGGTCGAACGCGAGGACCTGACCAACGCGATCGCACTCAATTCCACCATGTTCAATTCGGCGACGGTGGTCGGCCCGGCCGTGGCCGGCATCACCTATGCGGTCATCGGCCCGGCCTGGTGCTTCATGATCAACGGGGTATCGTTCCTGGCGGTGATCGCCGCGCTGGCTCGCATGCACCTGGCACCACGCGCCGCGCCCCCGCGGGGCGCCAGTGCACTGATCGAGCTGCGGCGCGGCCTGGGCTACGTGCGCCGCGAGGCGACCGTGCGGACGCTGATTGTCGTCGCCGGGGTTGTGAGTTTCTTCGGCTTAGGCTACGTGGCGCTGATGCCCGCCTGGGCGGTGCAGGTCCTGGGGGGCAACTCGGTCACCAACGGTTGGATGCAATCCGCACGCGGGCTGGGCTCCCTGGCCGGCGCACTGATGATTGCCTCGCTCGGCCGCTTCCGTTGGAAAGGCCGCCTGCTTACCGCCGGTACGCTGGCCCTGCCGGTGCTGCTGATCCTCTTCTCGTTCGTGCGCTCGACGCCTGTGGCACTGCTGGTGCTGATGGCCGCGGGCTGGGCCTTCAT
Organism: uncultured Chloroflexia bacterium; assembly: GCA_963712475.1. Classification (GTDB taxonomy): domain Bacteria; phylum Chloroflexota; class Anaerolineae; order Anaerolineales; family RBG-16-64-43; genus RBG-16-64-43. Next base: position 128,509 of record CAVQIA010000007.1, on the reverse strand, counting down.
GTCGCTCTTCAACATGCTCAACACGCTCATCCAGTCCGCCGTCCCGGACGACCTGCGGGGCCGGGTGCTGAGCATCTACAGCTTGAGCTTCTTCGGTCTGGTGCCGCTCGGCTCGCTCCTCGCCGGTTCGGCCGCTTCCCTGGTGGGCGAGCCTCTCACGGTTCTGGCGAGCGGCGTCGTCCTGCTGCTCTTTGGGGTTGCGCTGTGGTTTCGCGTCCCGCAGCTTCGGGCGCTCGAATAATCCCCTGCGAGAGCTGGTCGCGCACCGCCTTGGTTGCTTCGCGGAATGTAACGGGGCCGTCCCACTGGGACGGCCCCGCTGCTTAACAAGATGGGGTTAAGGGCTATCCTGCAGCTGGAGTGGGCGGCGGCATCGCCAGCAGATACCCGCGCCCACGCACGGTGCGGATGAAGGTGGGACGCTTGGCATCCTTCTCGATCTTGCGCCGCAGGCGCACGATGTGGGGATGAACGATGGTCTTGGCTTCGCTCTCGCTCAGGTCGTAGTTCATCGCCTCGCGCGCGATGCGCCGCGAGGAGAGCACATCCCCCGGATGGGCCATGAGCAGCGCCAGGATGCTCTCCTCGCTTTGCGTGAGCGTGATTGAACGAGTCTGGGTGTCGTCCTTGAGGGTCAACGTGCGCTTTTCGCGATCCAGGGAGAACGGCCCGGCGTATTGGAAACGCTCCGCCGGAAGCGGGGCGGGTTTGGCTTGCGCGACCGGCTTGTCGGTCTTGAGCTGCTCCAGGGCGGCGATGGCCGCATCCAGCGAATGCCGTTGCTGGATCTCCGCCACCCGTTTGCGCAGGGCCTTGTGGATCGCGCTGTCGACTTGCTCGAGCGAGGCCGGCTTGAGCAGATAGTCGACCACCATCCCCGATTTGAGGGCCGCCACGGCGCTATCCAGCGCGGCATGGCCGGTGAGAATGATCACCAGCAAGTTCGGACGCAGGGCCTGCGCTTTCTGCAGGACCTCCAGCCCGTCCATACCCGGCATGCGGATATCGAGCATCATCAAGTCGTAGGGCAGGCGGGTCAGCTTGTCGAGCGCCTCCTGCCCGGAGCGGGCTTCGTCGACGTAGTTGTAGCCCTTCAGGCGCAGCCCTCGACCCAGCGCCAGAAGGACGTGCGGCTCATCGTCGACCAGGATGATGCGGGCTTCAGGGAGCAAGGGGGCTGCATTAGGTTGTTCCATGGTCTCACTCGGCTGGCGGATTCTCGTGGATCAACGGTAGATTGATCGTGAAGACGACCCCGCGTCCCTGCGGCAGGTTGGCAGCCCGGATTGTACCGTGATGCCGCTGCAGGATGGTGTGGGATACGCTCAGGCCGAGGCCGGTGCCTTCGGCGCGGGTGGTGAAGAAGGGCTCGAACAGGTGCGGCAGGGACTCGGCCGGGATGGGCGGCCCGCTGTTGGTGAAGGTGATCTCCACCATCTCGCCTCGGGCGCGCACGCGGATCTCGAGCTTGCCTTCGCCCTCCATGGCATGCGCCGCATTGAGAATGATATTGAGGAACACCTGGATCAGTTGCCCCGGGGCGGCCATGCAGGGGGGCAGGGAGTTGGGCGCCGTGATCACGAACTCCACGTTTTGGTTTTGCAGATAATTCCGGCTGAGGGCCAGCGTTTGTTCGATCACCCCCAGGATCGACACCGGCTGCAGGACTTCCGGCGTGGGGCGGGCAAAGCCCAGAATGCGCCGGGTGATTTCATCCAGGCGCTCGACCTCGCCTTCCAGAATGCGCAGCGACTGCTCGCGTTCCATCGGGCTCAGGCGATAGCGGCGGATGAGTTCGAGGTGGGCGCGCAGCGACTGCAGCGGGTTGTTGATCTCATGCGCCAGCGAAGCGGCCACCCGGCCGATGGCCGCCAGGCGTTCGGTGCGTTCGGCCTCGGCGGTCACCAGCGAATAGCGCGTGGTCACTTCCGCGATGACCATCAGGCCCCAGTTGGCGCGTGCCAGGTCGGGCAGGGGCACGCTATGAATGCGCAGGGTCTCCTGCCCGCGCGGCATGGCCAGCTCGACCTTTTCCGCCGAGAGGGGTACACGCCGCTCCATGGAATCCCGCAGCAGGGTGCGTACGCTTTCGGGTAGGTTGGGATCGGTCAGCGCGTTACGCCCAAGCACCTGAGCCGCCGCGAGCCCCTGGCGTTCGAGCTCGGCGGTCATGTGGGGGTTGAGCTCGAGCACCTGCCCATCGTCTGCGATCAGCACCATGAGGAAGGGGATCGTTTCGAGCAGGCTGCGGTAGCGGGCCTGGGTGGCCGCCAACTGAATGGAGAGCGCAGCGGCGTCGGTCATCGCCCGCAACGACACGGCCAGTTGCACAAAGGCACCCAGGTGAGCAGGTTCCGGGAGTCCGGGCGCTTGGCACGCGATGAGCAGATAACCCAGCCTGCGATGCAGATCGATCGGGAAAAGCAACAACGCGCGCGCGCCCAGACGCGTCGCCAGTGGGCAGGGAGCATCGCGCTCGAGGTCGGCCACAATCAACGCGGCTTCGAGCCTTTCGGCGACCGCCAGCGCCGGCAGCGCCTCCTGGGTCACGTCGGCCGGGAAGGCCTTGGCGGCCGGGCCGCGCACGGCCAGCACCTGGTGCGCCGTGCCTTCCGCCTCGCTCAACACAACCGCCGCCAGGCGCACGCCGGCTCCAACCTCGGTCGCCCGCCGTAGTTCCACTCCGAGCTGGCGTCGCTGGCCGGTGAGCGCCGCTTGAATGCTCTCACGGGAAATCGGAGGCGGGGCATACAGCGAGAGGGCCGGCGCGTCTCCCGCGTTCTGGCGAGGCAGGGCAGCGGCCTTGCCGCCCGGACGCGGGCTCACGCGCTGGCGGAAGCGGGCAGGCGCGAGCACGCGCAACGTGTGCCCGCTCTGGCCAAGCAAGCGCGAGGCCTTCGGCGAGAGGGCCGCGGCCGGGCCCACGAAGAGCAAGCGCAGGAGCTTCAGCGGTCGTCTTGCGGGTCGGGCTCATCCAGGCACTTGGTGGTTGGGCCGGTGGTCTCCCACCAACTCCTTCTCCGCCGGTCGATGAATAGCGTTCTCTGGGATTCTACGTCAATCGTTGCAGGCGCGCCCACTTCGATTGGAGAGCGGGATTACGCGCCGGCCAACGAACTCAAGCGCATCCCCCAGGCGCTCGATTTCCTCGCGCGTGTTGTAGTGCACCGGGCCGACGCGTACCATGCCGCCGCTGGCCTCCAGCCCGAGGTGCTCGGTGACCGAGGGCGCGTAGTAGTTGCCGTCCCAGGCGAAGATGCCCGCCTGCCCCAGGTGCTCGGCCACCTGGCGTGGTCGATGGCCGCGCAGGGTGAAGGAGACCGTCGGCACGCGCCGGTCGAGCCGGCCGGCCTCTTGGATGCCGTAGATGTGCAGGCCCCGAATGGCCTGCAGGCGCTCGATGAGGCAGCCTCCCAACTCAACTTCATAGGCGCGAATGGCCGAGAGTGCGCATCGCAGGCGGCGGCCTCGTCCGCTGGGCAGGCCGGAGAAGCCCTCCTCGTGCTCCTGACCAAACGTTCGACCCAGCCATTCCAGGTACTCGAGGGTCCCGCGCAGGCCGGCGATCGCTTCGAAATTGCCGGTGCCGGTCTCGAACTTGTCGGGCGGTTCGTCCGATGCAGGCCGCACTTTGACGGCGGGTAATTCCTGTAAGAGGTCGTAGCGTCCGTACAACAGCCCGAGGTGCGGGCCGAAGAACTTGTAGGCCGAGCACACCAGCAGATCGCATCCGATGGCTGCGACGTCGATGATCCCGTGCGGAGCGTAATGGACAGCATCCACGTAGCACAGCGCGCCGACCGCATGCGCCCACTCCACGGCGCGGGCCACATCGTTGATCGTGCCGACGGAGTTGGAGGCATAGCCCAGCGCCACGATCTTCGTGCGGGGTGTGATCTGACGCGCGAGGCTGTCCATGTCGAGCGTGCAATCCTGGGTGCGCAATTCGGCCCAACGCACCACCGCCTGCCGCTCCTCGGCCATGATCCGCCACGGGGAGACGTTGGCGTCGTGGTCGAGCTGGGTCAACACAATCTCATCCCCCGGGGCCAGGCGCCGGCCCAGGCTGCGGCTCATGTGGAAGGTGAGCGTCGTCATGTTGGCGCCGAAGATGATCTCTTCCGGCCGGGAGGCGCCCAGGAAGTCGGCCGCAGCCGCCCGGGTCGCCTGCACCTGCGCATCCGAGTCCCGGCTCGTGCGGAAGGCGCCGCCGTGATTGGCGTTCATGTGCTCCAGGTACTCGCGCATGCGCTCGAGGGCCGATTGGGCGATCTGCGTCCCGCCCGGGTTGTCGAAGAAGACCTCGCCGGAGGCCAATGCCGGGAAGCGTGCGCGGACGAGTGCGGGATCTATCATCGCTCTTCGCTCACACCGTCAAATAGGGAATGGCCATGGCCAGGGCCGCGATGGACTTGGCGTCCTGAAGCGTGCCGCCGTGCATCCAGGTGCGCGCCTTCTCGAGCGGCACGGCCTCGACCGCGATGACCTCATCTTCATCGGGCGGGTGCGGGTCGGGGTAGAGGCCGCGGGCAAGGTAGACGTGCATGTATTCCGTGGCGTAGCCGGGAGCGAGGAAGAAGGACCCGATCGAGAACAGATCGCGCGCGCCCATACCGGTCTCCTCGCGCAGCTCGCGCGCCGCGCAGGAACCCGGGTTTTCACCTTCGCGCAAAGTCCCCGCCGGGAGTTCCAGCAGCTCGCGGGCGGTCGAGTGGCGATATTGGCGCACGAACCACACCTGTCCCTGATCGTCGACCGGCACCATCACCACCGAGTTCGGCATGGCGCACAATCTCGACCACGGTCTCATGGCCGTTCTCCAGGCGGATGCGATCGGCGCGCAGCGTCAGGGCTCGCCCCTCAAACAGGGTGTCGGAGGACAGCACGGAGATCGCCACGGAGCCCCTCCCGAGCCGCCGCCGGCTCTGCGGGATGACGAAAGAAGAAGGGGCAAGGTTGCCCTTGCCCCTGGACGGAGGCTACGGAACGCGGATCGTTGAGCCGGGCGTCAGCGAATACGGCGAGGTGAGGCTGTTTGCCAGGATGATGGCATTCGGGTCGGCGTCGCCGTACATGCAGGCGATCGAGTAGATCGTCTCGCCCGACTTGACGACATAGTTGGCCGGGTGCGCGATCAGCGCGCGCGAGCCCGGGAACTTGACACCGCTTTGCGGGATGCGCAGCGCCAGGCCCTCGAAATAGAGCGAGGTGCTGCTCAATCCGTTGAGGCTCAGCAGTTCCTCGGGGTCCACGTTGAAGCGGCGCGCAATGCAGTAGGGGAATTCGCCTTCCTTGAGCGTGTAGGAGGTCGGGATCCCCGGGGTGGCCGTGGCAATCGCCGGGAAGGTGGCCGTGGTCAGTGGACGCACAGTCGGCGACGCGCCCACGACCGTCGTCGCAGCCGAGGTGGCCGCCTGCGTCACAGGCAAAGTGGCCAGCGACATGAACGTGGGAGTCGCGGCCACGAGCGGAGTCGCGCCGTGGGCCTGAGCCGTCTGGGTCAGGAAGGCCGAGCGGATGGCGTTCATCGTGGCTTCTGCGGGCGAGGTGGCGCCCAGCGCCGAAGTTGGCGCGCTGGTCGGCCCTCCCAGCCCGACCGAACGGGTGCACGCCGCGAGAGATGCGACGGCGGCGAGCAGAATGATTTGGCGAATGGCTTTCGACATCGAGTTCCTCCCCGGATCCTTGCGGATCACCTGCCGCCGCGCGGGACGGCGCGAGTTCAACCGCCAATCCTAGCACAAGCACTATCGCGCCGCAACCAATCGGTCGCGCGCGGCCGGGGGGCGAGGCGCGTCTCCCGTGAGGCTCCCATGAGGTCCTACAGCGAGTATGGTCAGGGCCACGCCCGCCGAGGTGAGGTGTTGCGGAGGAGACGCGCCGGAGGCCCCGTGCAGAAGTGGTGCACGAGGCATGCCAGAGAGGGCGCGGAGCGATAAAGGTCGGGTGGGGAGGGTCAGGCGACGCGCAGAATGTGGGTGGCGATGATGGCTCCCGAGCCGCCGATGTTCTGGGCCATGCCCACTCGCGCGCGATCGAGCTGGTTGGGCCCGGCTTCGCCGCGCAGTTGTCCCACGACCTCCACCAGTTGATAGAGCCCGGTGGCTCCCACGGGGTGGCCGCGGGCCTTCAGCCCGCCCTGGGTGGAGATGGGCAATGCCTGCTGCAGGCGAATTCGCCCTTCGAGTCCCAGGCGGGGTCCCTGGCCGCGTTCTGCGAAGCCGCAGGCTTCGAGCGAGAGCGCACTCATGATGCTGAAGGCATCATGCAATTCGAAGAAATCGATCTGCCCCGGCTCGAGCCCGGCCTGGGCATAGGCCTTGCGCGCCGAGTGATAGGCGGCCGAGAGGAAGAGCGGGTCCTTGCGATCGTGAACGGCCAGCGTGTCGGTGGCGGTCGCCGAGCCGGCCACGAGCACGCGCGCGCGCGGGCGGTCATAGACCCGTTCGGCGGGAACCAACACGGCCGCCGCTGCACCATCGCCGATGGGCGAGGCATCCAGCAAGTTGATCGGATCGCACACCATGCGCGCACGGGTGTAATCGCGTTCGCTGATCGGCTCCTGCAGCCGCGCGTTGGGATTACGTGCTCCGTTGGCGTGGGCGTTGATCGAGAAGGGGGCAAAGTCGGTGTGCTTCCAGCCGTACTCGTGCAGGTAGCGCCTCATCACGAGCGCGTTCAGGCCGACGAAGGTCACCCCATGCACCAGCTCGTAGTCCGCATCCGCGGCGGTGGCCAATCCGGCGGTTGTTTCGCCGCTGCTGGTATCGGTCATCTTCTCGACGCCCACGGCCAGGGCCACATCCACCTCGCCGGAGGAGACGGCCATGTGCGCCACCCGAAAAGCGGCTGCGCCGGAGGCGCAGGCCGCTTCGATCTTGAAGGCTTCCGCCGGCCGCTGCCCGAGCCAATCCGCGACGAGCGCCCCGAGATTCTCCTGTCGGGTCAAGAGGCCCGAGAGCATGTTGCCGACGTACACCGCCTGCACGTGCTCGAGGCCGGCGTCGCGCATCGCCGCCAGCCCGGCCTGGGTGGCTAAGTCGCGCAGCGAGCGCTCCCAGTGCTCGCCGACGACGGTCTGGCCAACTCCGAGAACTGCCACCGGACGCATGGTCTCAATCCGCCCCAGATCGCAGCCCGGCTCGGGGTGGCCTCACGCGCGTGCCAGCGTCGGCCGAAACTTGTAGCCGTAGTGAATGACGCCTTCCTCGCCCTCGGCGCGCAGCTTGCGCGTGACCATTTCCACCGGCATGCCGATGGCCACCTGCGCGCTATCGACATCCGTCAATTGCGCGGTGACGATCGGACCCTCCTCCAGCTTGACGAGAGCGATGGCATACGGCGCCTGATCCTCGTAACCGGTCGGGGGATCGTGGACCACCGTGAACGAATAGACCTCGCCCTTGCCGCTAAAGGCGTAGTGTGCCTTGGCTTCCTGCCCGCAGTCCGGGCAGATATCGCGCGGGGGGAAGATCTTGGTGTGACAGTGGTCGCACTCTTCGCCGACCAGGGCGTAGCGTTGGGCTCTCAATCTCCAATTGCGGGGTATCTCCATCGCGTTTTCTCCTCAGTGGCGGGCCGGGCTGTACCGCATCGGCCGCCGCCCAGACCTATAGGCTTAGAATGCCGCGCGTCCTCGCGTAGACGGCGTAGTCGATTTCTTTGCGCCGGGAAATGTAATCGCGCGTGCTCGGCGCCGCCCGACGGCGCTCCGCAATGCGCGCTGTGACGCGCAGCGAAAAGGCATCCGACCCGGCGCCCGAGCCGAATGACACCAAGAGGATGCGATCACCGGCCTCGGCTTCATCCAGGATGGCGGTCAGGCCGATGAGCGCCGCTCCGGCATAGGTGTTGCCAAGCTCGGAAACCAGCAGGCCCGTGCGCATCTGCTCCGGGCTGAAGCCCAAGATCTCCGCGGCACGTTGCGGGAACTTCGTATTGGGTTGATGCAGCACAGCGTAGCGATAGTCGGCCGGGGTCCGGCCGAGGGCGTGCATGAGTTCCCGCCCGGCCGTCGTCACGTGCCGGAAGTAGGCCGGTTCGCCGGTGAAGCGCTGCCCGTGCTGGGGATACTTCGCTTCCGGGCGGCGCCAAAAATCGGGCGTATCGCTTGCGAACGAGAGGCTGGCCTCGATCTCGGCCAGGGCTTCATCCTGCGGACCGACGATGAATGCGGCGCCACCCGCGCCGGCCGTGTACTCGAGAGCGTCGCCGGGGCGCCCCTGAGCAGTATCCATGCCGACGGCGATGGCGTAGCGCATCATTCCCGCGCCGACCATGCCGATCGCGGCCTGCAATGCTTCGCTGCCGGCCTTGCATGCGAATTCCCAGTCGGCGGCGAGAACGTACGGGACAGCGCCGATGGCTTCGGCGACAACGGTCGAGGTCGGCTTGACCGCATACGGATGCGACTCCGACCCGACCCACAGGGCGCCAATGTCCTCGACCGGAATCTGAGCTCGGGCCAACGCATTGCGCGTGGCCTCGATGGACATCGTGATCACGTCCTCATCCAGCCCGGGGACGGACTTCTCGCGAATGGGCAGCAGGGCCGCCCCATCGCTCCACACGCGGGCCACTTCCTTGGCCGGCAGGCGCAAGCGGGGCGCGTAGGCGCCATAGCCCACCAGCCCGACAGCGTGGGCCGGCCGCATGACGCGCGGCGGGCGAGGCGCCGGGGCGCCTTCACCGGGGGCGGCGGGTCGCTCCGCTCGATCCGTCACTCGCGCTCCCTGGGCTCGACGCGCGCCGCGCCGATCTCTTTGAGAATGGCCTGTGCCCGATCCAGGCGGATGGCCTGCTCGCGGACAAGCTGAGCGGCCACGCGCTCGACCTGATCGCCGCTCGCCCCGGCGGCCAGCGCAATCTGCCGCGCATGCAAGGTCATGTGCCCGCGCTGGATGCCTTCGGTGGCCAGGGCGCGCAGCGCGGCGAGGTTCTGTGCCAGGCCGACCGATACGACCACTTCGGCCAGCTCTCGAGCCGAGTGGACGTCCATGATCTTGAGCGCGACGCGGGCGAGCGGGTGCACGCGCGTGAACCCGCCGACCGTGGCCATGGCCAGCGGCATCTCGAGTGTTCCCACCAGGCTGCCCTTGGCGTCTCGTCCCCACGAGGAGAGCGAGGTGTAGCTGCCGGAGCGAGCGGCGTAGGCATGCGCCCCGGCCTCGACCGCGCGCCAATCGTTACCGGTGGCGATGGCCACCGCGTCAATGCCGTTGAGGATGCCCTTGTTGTGTGTGGCCGCGCGATAGGGGTCGGCGGCTGCGAAGGCATAGGCTTCGATGATTCGATCGCGCACGGTGTCGCCGCTGTAGCCCTCGAAGCTCAGCGCGCGCGAGGGAATACTGCAGCGTGCTCGGGCCAGGCGGCGATCGGCCAGGTTAGAGAGGATGCGCAGCAGAACCCGCCCGCCGGTGATTTCCTCCAGTGTCGGAGCGATCGCTTCGCAGGCGCCGTTGACCGCGTTGGCGCCCATTGCGTCGCGCGTGTCGATGACGAGGTGCACGACCAGGAAGGGCCCGGCGGGTGAGGCGGGCACGAGGCGCACTTCGAGGTCGCGCGCCCCGCCGCCGAGTTGGGCGAGCACCGGGTCCGCAGCCGTCGCCTCGGCGAGGATTCGCTCGCGTTGTTCGAGGAGCGCCATCCGTGCAGAGGGCAGATCACTGACATCGAGGATCTGCACCTGGCCGATCATCTCAGAGGCGCTGGTGGAGGCGACGAAGCCTCCGCCCTCGCGCGCCAAACGGGCCATGAAGGAGGCTCCCGCCACAACGGACGGCTCTTCAACCGCCATCGGCACGAGCACATCGCGCCCATTGACCAGAAAGTTGACCGCCACGCCCAAGGGCAAGGTGTACAGGCCGACCACGTTCTCGATCATGCGGTCGGCGGCATCCGGGCTCAGGCCGCCCAGACGCAGTGACTCGATCTCTTCCGGCGTGAGGCGCACTCTCTCGGCCAGGAGGGTCAAGCGCTCCTGCCAAGACTTGCGGTAGAACCCGGGAAGACGCGAGTTGGGCATCGGTTTGTGCCGGCGGAAGCCGCACGAGAGCGTGCTGCGCCTTGGGCCGCTGGGCATGCGAATGGTACTCAGCCGGCACTGCCAACCTCTATCACGCTCGGAGGCTCTCTCCCACCTCGATGAGCGCGCAGGAGTGAGAGCTTTTGAGAGACCCAAGCCGGCGCACTCAAATGAAAGGACTGAAGAACTTGTGTTCTATTGGTCACCCAGGTGGTTGCAACGTGCTCTGGGCCGCGCGCGATTCATCTCCCTCGCGAGCCTGAGCGCAGCCTGCCCGTTCGGAAGAGCCCTCAAGAACCCCTTGCCTCACTTTGCAGGATTGGCATGGAGTGTGCAGCCGCCTTGTGTGAACGTTGCGGGCCGCACATGACCGGCGCGTGACGGTGATTGTGCAGTGACAACCTATTCACACGGCTTGTCGTTGCGGTGTCCCCTAACGCTTCTCTTGCCGAATGATGGCCGCGGTCTTTTGGGTCAGCCTCTCTCCTATAATGTTGTCAAGCAGATCTTGAAACGTAACTGATCAAGCTGACTTATCTTGAAGGAGGTTTGGAAATATGTTTACTCGTCGTGCGATCACCATCTTCACCACGCTGATTGTCTCGCTCGTGTTTGCCACCGCGGCGTTCGCCTTCGCGGCCACCAACACAGTGCCCGACACCACCGCCGGCGACGGCAGTGGCGCGATCAGCGGCTACACCGTCAGCAACGTGTCCTACGCGCTGAATGCCACGAACCCTGGCAACGTCAACTCGGTGTCGTTCACCATCGCACCGACCAGCGGCGTGGTGCGCGTGCAGCTGAACGGCAGCACCTGGTACAGCTGCACCAACACCGCAGGCTCCGTCAGCTGCACCACCACGGGCCTGACCGCCCTGGCGGCGACCAGCCTGCGCGTGGTGGCTGCGCAGTAAGCGCGCCGGTCAGCTGGCTGCGTTCAATGAACGCCGGCCGCCCAAACGCGCGCAGCGGCCGGCGCCCGAGCTTGCTTGCGAGGAGCCCTGTGCGGCCAGACGGCCGCCGGGGCGGCGCGGGCAGGCTCGTTGCTTGTGAGAGGAGCCTCTCCTCAGGAGCTTATGGTCGGATGGCGGCGGTGGTGGCGGCCGGTGATCTCGGCCGCGGCCCTGGTCCTGGCAGGCACGGCCTGGCTGCTTCTCGCGCCGCAGCAATTCGGCGGCACGGCCGGTTATGTCATCATCACCGGCAACAGCATGGAGCCGGGCTACCACAACCGCGATCTGGTCATCGTGCGCAGCGATCCGCCCTACAACGTGGGAGACGTGGTGGCCTTCCACGACGCGGACTTGGGGCGGCCCGTGTTTCACCGCATCCTGGCGCGCGATGGGTCCCGCTTCATCATGAAGGGGGACAACAACGGGTGGACCGATTCCTACAGCCCGCGCGAGTCGGAAATCATCGGCCGCTCCTGGCTGCAACTGGCGGGCGTTGGAGATAAGATACTGTGGCTGCGCTTGCCGCTCAATATGGCCCTGGCCGCCTGCCTGGTGGGGGTGGGCCTGGCCCTGGTCCTGCGCTATCGTCCGCGCCCCACGTGGCGCGGCGGTCGCCGACCGCGGCCGGCGCAGACTGCGAGTCCTGAAATGAAATCCCTGACGGAGAACAAAGAAGTCGTGTTGTTCGTATCCGCCGCCATCGGACTGGCGGCCCTGCTCCTGGGTGTGGCCTCGCTCCTGCGGCCGCTCACCCATGAGGTGGCCGACGACCTGGGCTACTCGCACAAGGGCGCCTTCCGATATACGGCGGCCGCGCCGCCCGGCCTGTACGACCAGCCGGAGGTGCAGTCCGGCGAACCCTTCTTCACTCCGCTGACCTGCCTCATTCGGGTGGATTTCGACTACGAGCTCGTGTCGGACTTCCCGGCGCAGTTGGGCGGCAACTACTCGGTCGTGGCCGAGGTGAGCGACACCAGCGGCTGGAAACGCACGCTGGCCCTGCACCCCCGCACGCCTTTCAGCGGCACCCACTTGTCAACGCAAAGCACGCTCAACCTGTGCTACATGCAGGGCTTCATCAAGACCATGGAGGAGCAGACGGGGATCCGACGCTCAGTCTATGAGCTCGCGATCATTCCCCAGGTCGAGGCGCAAGGCACGTTGGGCGGGCGCTTGTTCGACGACACCTTCACGCCGCGTCTGACATTCCAGTTCGACCCCGCCCAGGCGCAGCTCTTGCGCAGCGATCCGGAGGTCGATCCACTGCAACCGGTTGAAGAAGGAGTCCTGGAAGGGACGCGTGTCGAAGCCAGCACGCTTTCAATTCTTGGCTTGAAGATCGACGTCGTGCGCGCACGCTGGATCGCCCTGGCCGGCCTGCTGCTTGCGGCCTGCGGCCTGGGGACCTTCGCGGCGGTTGTGATTCGCGCCTCGCGCGTCGACCGCACCTCGCTGGTGACTCTGAAGTACGGCCCGCTGCTGGTGGGCGTCGGTCGCGGCGCCGACCCGAGCGGCGGGCGGCTGGTGGACGTGCGCTCGATCGATGACCTGGCGCGCCTGGCCCAGCACCACGGCTTGATGATCCTGCACCGCGCCGGCCCGGAGGGGCATTGGTATTTCGTCCAAGACGGCCAGACGGTGTACCGCTATGTGCTCCACGCGCTTCCCGCGGCCATCCCCTCCGGCCCCGCGGGCGTGCTGGTGCGCGAACTCGCGCAGGCCCTCGAGCGCAAGGAATTCGAGGTCCACTATCAAATCATCCGCTCGCTCGAGTCGGGGCTGGTCACGTGCGTCGAGGCGCTCTTGCGCTGGCGTCACCCCGAACGCGGGCTCGTCTCGGCAGCCGATTTTATCGCCGCCGCCGAACAGAGCGGGCTGATCGTTCCGATCGGGGAATGGGCGCTGCGCGAGGCATGCCATCAGCTGGCCACATGGCACAGGCTGGGACACGCCCAACTCGGATTAGTGGTGAACCTGTCGCCGCGCGAGCTCGCCGGCGATGGTCCGGCGACCATCCGCCGCGTCCTGGGCGAGACCGGGGTCAACCCCGAGCGCATCTACCTGGAGGTGTCGGAGCGCCTGCTGATGGACGCGCCCCCGGAGATCGGTGAGCAATTGCGCGAGTTGCGCGCGATGGGCGTGCACGTGGCCATCGACAATTTCACCGCCAAGACCTCGCTGGAGGCTTTGCGCCGCTTGCCGATTGACGGTCTGAAGATCGATCGGACCTCGATCGGATTGATGGCGACCGATGCGGACGAGGCCGCCATCGCTCACGCCACCATTTCGGCCGCGCATAGCCTGCATCTGCAGGTGGTGGCGGAGGGCGTGGAGTCGCAGGAGCAGGTGACGTTTCTCAAGGCCGGCCGAAATCGACAGCGCGCAGGGCTACTTCTTCGGGCGGCCGGCACCGGCGTCGGAGGTGGAGCTGGTCCTTGATCAGGGGGCGGTGGCTCTCGCCCCAGCGCGGCGACGGCGCAAGAGCCAGGACGGGACATCATGATGTGGAAATCGATGCGCCTGGCGTTCGTGGTGATGGCGGTGCTGATCTTCGTGGCGGCGGCCACGGCTGTGGCGGCGGCCAACACCGTCCCGGGCACCCGCCTCGGCAATTCGTCCCGGGCCGTCACGCCCGACAACAAGAAACCCTCGGCGTGCAGCGCGTTCACCGTCACCAGCCTGATTGTCGGGTCGGGCACCATCAACGGGACCAATGCCAACAACCTGATCCTCGGCAGTGCGGGCGCGGACGACATCACCGGCCGGCAAGGACGCGACTGCATTTTGAGCGGCGGCGGAAACGACACGATCAACGGCAACCAGGGCGATGATGTGATCCTGGGCGGCCCGGGCGATGACGATATCGATGGGGGCGCAGGCACGGGCGACGCGTGCTATTCCGGAGGCGGCAGCGACTCGTTCAATCGGTGCGAAGCGATTTACCCTTGAGCCTTCGGCTTAGCGAGAAGAGACGAGACGCGCTGGGCTGCCTGCAGGCAGCCCAGCGCTTTTCAACGTGAGAACCGGGATGGAAGAGGGCTGGCGGTGAGTTGGGTCCGGCGTCAAGCACGATGCGCCGGCGCCCGACAAACACCGGTCAATCCGACCGATCGCGATTCGTGCCCGCCGCGCGGTGGTCGGTGACGTACCAGCCGGATCCTTTAAACACGATGGCCGGCGGCGAGAAGCGCTTGCGCACCGTGGCGTGGCCGCGGGGGCAGGTGACCTCGACCGTGCGCGCGCCGGTGGGGAGCTCGGCTTCGAACACCAACCCGCATATCTGACACTCAAAGTCGAAGCGTGGCATGTCTGTTCGCAATGCAAGCCGGCGGAGCAACGCTCCGCCGGCAGGCAAGGACCATGGTTACTTGCGCGCCTTGACGACGATCGTCTTGGGCTTGACCTGCTCCGACTTGGGCAGGGTCAGGGTCAGCACGCCGTCTTCGAAGTCGGCATGCGCCTTATCCGCGTCCACCTCAGTGGGCAGGTTGATCGAGCGGGCGAACGATCCGTCGCGGCGCTCGCGCAGATGGTAGGTCGCCTGCTCTTGGTCCTTGACTTCGCGCATCTCGCCTCGGATCGAAAGCACTCCGTTTGCCACGGAAACCTGCACGTCCTCCGCCTTCACGCCGGGGAGGGTGGCTTTGACCACGATCTCGTTGTCGGTCTGGATGACATCCAGCGCCGGAGCTCCCGCCTGGTAGCCATCGGCCCAAACCGACGCGAAAGGCCGCGCAAAGGCTTCATCGAGAAGGCGGTCCATCGTCTGGCGCATGTCGGTCATCTCGCGCAACGGATCCCAACGAATGATATTGCTCATGGTTCGCCTCCTTGTGAATCGCGTACCGTGAATCGACTGCACTGCCCGGCATTCTAGGGCGGCGGCATAAGAATCTCACAAGAGCACGCTTAAAGGGAAATCAAAGCGGGGCGCCCGGGTGGGCCTCGGCCGCAGGTGGGGGCGGTGCGGGCATCAGCCGGGGAACAGGCGAGGCAGAAGCTCAGGGGCGTAGCGCGCGGTGAGTGCGCTGGTCAATCCGTTTTCCTTGCAGATGGCCGCGTAGAGATGAGCCGAGGGGCGGGCGGTGCGCACCTGGGTGTCGGGGTCGAGCGCCCATAAGCCGAAGCGCTGGGTCCAGCCCCGTTCCCATTCGAAGTTGTCGACCAACGACCAATGGAAGTAGCCCCTGACCGGCCAGGCGAAGTTGACCGCATGCCACACCTGGTGCAGGTGCTGGAGGAGGTAACGCGGGCGCAAATGGTCCGCGGCGTCCTCGATTCCGTTTTCGGTGATGTAGATCGGAAGGCCGAGGCGGTGGGCCCAGCGCAGCGTGGCGTGCAGTCCCTCGGGCTCATTGGCAATGAAGCCGGTCGGGCTAACCTCGGCGCCCGGGGCAAAGAAGCGCCTGCCAAAGAGCTGACCCGGGTAGCGCAGATCGAAGCGCACCAGGTCGCGCGTGTAGTAGTTGATGCCGAGGAAGTCGAGCGTCCGTGCGAGCGAGCGCTGGCGCCCGCGCCCTAAGGGGAAGCGCAGGCGCCCATCGCACAATGACAAGACGAAGGATTCATTGAAGATGCCGGATTGCCAGCGGGCGGTCGCGGCATCGAGCGGCGAGGCGCTGGCAGGCTGCATGCCGCGGATGTGTTGGGCGATGCCCACCTGGGCCGCGGGCTGAATGGCATGGATGGCATGATAGCTGGCGGCGTGCGCCAGCAGCATGTTGTGCATGACCCGGAACGCGGTGCGCACGTCGTGCTGCCCCGGGGGAAAGGCGCCCTCCGCGTACGCCGAGTAGGCGTACACGTTGGGTTCGTTGATCGTGCACCATGTATCCACCAGGTCGTGGAGGGCCTCGACCACCTTGCGCGTGAAGTGCTCGAAGCGCCCGATAACGCTCTCGCGCTCCCAGCCGCCCTGCTCGACGAGCCACAGCGGGTTCGTGAAATGATGCAGGGTGACCATCGGGCGCAACCCGCGCTGGTGCAGGCCGCGCAACATCTCGCGGTAATGCGCCAGCGCTGCCTCGTCCCATACTCCGGGGCGCGGCTCGATGCGTGCCCATTCGACGGAGAGGCGATGCGCGTTCTGCCCGGCCTCGGCTGCGCGGTCGAAATCTTCGCGCCATCGGCCGCCCCACCAATCGCAGGCCAACCCTGAGCGATCCCCGTTCTTGATATGCCCGGGCTCGAGCTCCCATTGCCACCAGTCGTTTCCCGTATTGTTGCCCTCCACCTGGTGAGCTGCGGTGGCGGTACCCCACAGGAAGTTCGGCGGGAAGTGGAATGCGGCGTCAACCATCCGCGGCTCCTTCGGCGAGGGGTGGGATCGAGGCGGCGGCCGTCGGCGGGCGCAGGGTGCCGCTGCACACGAATTCCCGTTGCCCGCTGTCGCTGAAGCCGACTGATTCGGCCAGGCGTTGCGACCCCGGGCTGGCTTCGTCGGCGGCATACAGCGGCGTGCAGCCTGCCTCCAGGAGTTCCAGGCACAGGCCCGCGACCACCGAACGGCCGTGGCCGCGTTCGCGGACCGCGGGATCGGTATGGACGAAGACCTCGGCGAATGCCGGCGAGCGCCAATTCACGCCGGCGGCGGCCAACAGGTGGTCCCCCAATCGGATTTCATAGCGGGGCAACCCATCCGGGGAGCGATCCCGGGTGACCAGGACATTGACGATGGGAGAGAAGGATTCGCGGTGGAGCACATACAGGCGCAGGCGCGTCTGGGTTGCCGAGTCCACCAGGGCCCGGGCCCACGAGGCGTTGACCATCGGGACTGAGAAGTACAGGGGTTGCCCCGGGGCGAGCGAGGCGTGCACGAGCGCGGTGAGAGTGGGGAAGTCCGGAGCGCGCCCCGTGACAAGCGGGCGGAAGAGATCCTGCCCCGTCTGAGCGCGGGCCAGGAAGCCCAGCAGCCCGCCCTCCGCCGACAGGGCGCCGCTTAGATGCACGCGCGCGGCCGGGTGATGCAGCGCGTAGTAGCAGGCCAGGGCGTCGCCGGCGTCGTGCTCATCGAGCAGCCGCCGCAGGCGCAGGCGTTCATCCGCAGCAAGCGTCACGATCTTCACGCCGCCAGCCTCGCCTCCCATTCCGCCAAGCGCGGATGGCCGGCGTACACCCCGCGATAGGCGGGCGGCAGGAGTGCCGCAACGGCGCACATGACGTCGTCCGTGTAGCGCTCGAGCTCCTCACCCCGTGCGTGCGGCTTGGCCGGCAGGTTGAAGGGACTTCCGATGCGCAGGTACACCTTGGCCCGGCGCAGGCGCGGCAGCCGATGCGGGATGGTCTCGGTGCCCCACACGGCCACCGGCAGGATCGGCACGCCGGTGCGCACGGCCAGGAACGACACGCCGTCGCGGGCCTCGATCATGGCATGGGTCGATTGACTGCGGGTTCCCTCCGGCGACAACCCCAACGCGCCGCCGCCTCGCAGGTGGGCCAAGGCTTGCTTGACGGCCCCCAAATCCGGTTCGTTCTGACGGACCCAGATGCAGCCTGCCGCTTCTGCCAACACCCGCAGCGGCCACACCGCGTGGTACTTGCGCGCGATGAAAACAACCATCTTGCGCCTGATGCCGATGAAGATCAGCGGAATGTCGAAGCGGCTGAGATGGTTGGTGACCAAGAGAAAGGCGCCGCGGGCCGGCACATGGCTCTGCCCTTGAATGTGGACCCGCGTGCACATGCGCATCAGCACAGTAACGATGGCTCGCAAGAGTTCGTACATCATCCGTTCCGCACAACAAGAATGTGGGAGGCGGGTGCCGTGTTACGGACGCGCCTCGAAAAGGACCTCAAAGCGGGCCACCGGATCGCTCAGGCTGAAGGCGCGCAATAGGACATCGTGGATCGCGCCAATGGCCCACTCGCCGCTGAGGTCCTGCGTGCGCCAGCCGACCACCTGACCCTGGCTATTGTATAGCACGAGCAGCGCGCGCACCGCGGTGGCCGGGCCGGAGGCCTGAGGTGCGACCCGCGCGCGGACGCGAACCTCCAATCCGTCTTCGAGGGGGGCCGAGGTGGCCTGCATGACCTCGATCGAGGGCGTGTCCTCTGTGGACTGGGCGAGCGCCACCGCCCGAACCAGGCGGACCTCGGCCCGCAGCGTGCCGGCGGAGAGACCTTCGACGCGCAGCCCCACGGGCAGTGTGCTGCCGGGCGCGAGACGGGCGAGGGGCGGGGTCACCTGCTGGAGAGCCAGCGCCTTACCCTGGGAGTCGGTCACGCTGATCTCGACCAGCACGCTTTCGACAGGCGCCCCTCCCGGATTGTGAAGCTGGCTGACGCACCAAGCCGATCCCCCGAGTTGCGGGTAGCAGCGCGGCGTTCCGAGTTCGAGGGGGAACGGCGTCGCCGCCGCGGCCTCGGGAGTGGCGGCCAAGGCCAAGGGGATGATCAAGGCCTGGCCGATAGAGAGAAACCGCTCGTTGACTTGCGGGTTTGCCGCGCGCAGGCTCTCCAGGCTGACCCCGAATCGAACTGCGATGCCGATCAACGTGTCGCTTTCGCGCACAAGGTAGGTAAAGGGCGTGGGGCTCGGCAGGGGCGGGGCGGGAGTGAGCGAAGACACAGGCGCGGCGGTGGGCGTCGCGCTGGGGGTCGGGGTCGTCCAAACCGCCAGGGTGGCGGTGGATGCATTCGCCGGGGCATTCCCGCCGCAGCCCGAAAGGAAGATCCCAAACGCCAACCCGTATAGGGCCAACTGGCCCGGGGCCATTCCGGCGCAGGGGCGGTCGCGTAGCGCGCGCGGAGTTGGCTGCAGGAATGAAGAATCCCGAGGAGGGTCTGCGGGTTTGGGGAGCGTGCCCCTCGAGGTGGGCGGCATGCAGGGGATTATACCTTTGGAGCATTCGCAGGCGATTTGGGCGGAGCCCTCCCTTGACACGATGAGGTGAGTTGCGTATACTGACCTCTGGTTAGCACTCCGCCAATCGGAGTGCTAAGTGCTCAAAATCCCCAACCAACCTACGCACGGAGGTGCACCAATGGCAATGAACCTCAAACCGCTAGGTGACCGAGTGGTCATTGAACCGCTTGAGCAAGAAGAGGTCACCGCGTCCGGGATCGTTCTGCCCGAGACGGCCAAAGAGAAGCCGCAAAAGGGCAAGATCCTGGCGGTCGGCCCAGGCGCGCGCGATGAGGACGGCAAGCGCATCGCCATGGACGTCAAAACGGGCGACACCGTACTGTTCGCAAAGTATGCCGGCACGGAGATCAAGGTCGAGAACAAGAAGCTCTTGATTCTCAAGGAAACCGACATCCTGGCGATCGTCGAGGGCTGAGGTCCGCAGCGGACCCTCACTCATCACATTTCATCTGCGCGAAAGAGAACAAGGAGAAGAAACCATGGGTGCAAAGCAACTTGCTTTTGGCGAAGACGCCCGTCGGCGCCTGAAGGACGGGGTGGATATTCTTGCGCAAGCCGTAGCCACGACGCTGGGCCCGAAGGGCCGCAACGTTGCGCTCGACAAGAAGTTCGGCGCGCCGACCATCACCCACGACGGCGTGACGGTGGCCAAGGAAATTGAACTTGAAGATCCCTACGAAAACATGGGCGCGCAGCTTCTCAAGGAAGCCGCGACCAAGACCAACGACATTGCCGGCGACGGCACGACCACCTCGACCGTTCTGGCGCACGCCATTGTCACCGAGGGTCTGAAGAACGTGGCCGCCGGCGCCAACCCGATGCTGCTCAAGCTGGGCATCGAGCGCGGCACGCAGGCGGCGGTGGAAGCCCTGCGCAAGATGTCGACCAAGATCGAGACCAAAGAAGAAATCGCGAATGTCGCGGCCATTTCGGCCGCCGACCGCGAGATCGGCAACCTGATCGCCGAAGTGATGGACAAAGTGGGCAAGGACGGCGTGATCACGGTCGAGGAATCGAAGGGCCTCGAGTTCGAGAAGGAGTACGTCGAGGGCATGCAGTTCGACCGCGGCTACATCTCGGCCTATTTCGTCACCACGCCAGAGACGATGGAAGCCGTGATCACCGAGCCCTACGTGCTGATCCATGACAAGAAGATCTCGGCCGCCACGGACATCGTGCCGGTGCTCGAGAAGCTGGTGCAAACGGGCAAGCGCGATCTCTTGATCATCGCCGAGGACATCGACGGCGAGGCGCTGGCCACGCTGGTGCTCAACAAGCTGCGCGGCATGCTCAACGTGCTGGCGGTCAAGGCCCCGGGCTTTGGCGATCGGCGCAAGGCGATGCTGCAAGACATCGCCGTGCTCACCGGCGGCACCGTCATCACCGAGGAATTGGGCAAGAAGCTCGAAAGCACCACCTTGGCCGACATGGGCCGCGCCGACAAGGTCGTGGCGACCAAGGACGACACGACCATTGTGGCCGGCAAGGGCGACCCCAAGAAGATCAAGGGCCGCATCGAAGAGATCAAGGTCGAGATCGACAAGTCGACCTCCGACTACGACAAGGAGAAGCTCCAGGAACGCCTGGCCAAGCTCTCCGGCGGCGTGGCGGTGATCAAGGTGGGCGCGGCCACCGAGACCGAGCTCAAGGAAAAGAAGCACCGCGTCGAGGATGCACTCTCGGCGACGCGTGCCGCTGTGGAAGAGGGCATCGTCCCGGGCGGCGGTGTGGCGCTGATCAATGCCATGGCCGCGCTCGACAAGGTGAAGATGGACGGCGAAGATGAGACCATCGGCGTGTCGATCGTGCGCAAGTCGCTCGAAGTGCCGATGCGCCGCATCGCCTCCAACGCCGGCAAGGACGGCGCGGTGATCGTCGAGGGCGTGCGCCGCAAGCAGGCAGAGGACAAGAACAAGAGCGTCGGCTACGACGTGATCAAAGAAGCCTACGTGGACATGGTGGCCACCGGCATCATCGACCCGGCCAAGGTCACGCGCGGAGCGCTCGAGAACGCGGCCTCCATCGCGGCCATGATCCTGACCACCGAGGCTCTGGTGACCGACAAGCCGGAGAAGGAAAGGGCGCCGGCAGCCCCGCCGATGCCCGAGTACTAAACCTCGACCCACTGGGTACCGAAACAAACATCCCGCGGCCTGCGCCGCGGGATGTTTTCATGGCTTCGGTCGGTTCAGCCTCAGGGGGCCCGGGTGGAGGTCGGCCCAATGGTCGGCGTGCGGGTCGCCGTGGCGACCGGGCTGGGCGTGCCGGTGGCCACCGTCGGCGTCGGCGTCGCGATCCCGTAGCGCACCTTGAGGTAGGTGCCGGGGAAGATGGTGTTGGCATCGGTGATGGCGTTCACGCGCTGGATGTCCTCGGCGGTGGAGCGAAACTGCGAGGCGATGGTTTGCAGCGAATCACCCACCTGCACCAGGTAGGTGATCGTGTCGCCGGGCTTGATGTTCGTGGGCAAGGGAGTCGGGGTGAACTCGGCACCTGGCGCGGGCATGATCAGCCTCTGGCCAATGAAGATCGTGCTCGGGTCGGTGAGCACCGGGTTGGCGGCCATGATCGCCACGACGCTCACGCCGCACTTCTCGGCGATGGTCGCGAGAAAGTCCCCGGACTGGACGATGTAGCTCTCCGGGCAGGTGGGCGTGGGAGAGAGCGTCGGCGTGCTTTCGAGGGTTGGCGTGATGGTCGGCGTCAAGCTCGGCGTGTAGGTGGCGGTGGGGGTCGGTGTGGCCGTCGAGAGGAACGGCAGGCGGATTTGCAGCGGACCGCCGACCCAGACGATGATCAGGCCGATTCCCGCTAAGGCCAGAATGGCCGCGACGGCACCGATGAGGATGTTGCCGATGCGTTCGCGGCTCCGGCGATAACTCTCAATGGTGTGACCGATATCATGCTGCATCGGGTTGGACATGCATGCCTCCCCCGCGAGGAGAGTGCCCCCGCGCTCATCTCGCCGCGCACGGCATTTCGCCTCGCGACTTTCTATTCTACACTGAACCCGTCACCGGCAGGCTGCGCCTCAGTGCCCGGCGTCGAGGTGAAGTCGATCCAGTGCGCGCTCCAGCGCCCCGCGCGTCTCGTCATCCGTTTCGCCCTGAAGCGCTTCGCGCAATACGCGACCGGAGGACGTTCCCCCGATGTGCCCGATGGCCCAGGCTGCGTGACGCCGCAGCAATGGATCGGAGTCCGCGAGCGCACGCTCCAGTGAGGGCAGCGCCTCGGGCCGGCCCGTGTTCCCGAGGGCGACGATCAGGTTGCGCCTCCATCCCGCGCGCCGGGCCCGGCGCAGCGGGCTGCGGCGGAATCGTGCGCCCAGGGCAGCTTCATCGGCCATGATTTCTGCGCCCAGATCGCGCAGCGGAAAGTGCGGGCGCGCGGCCAGCGCAGGGGTGGAGGGCGGGGGCGGCGAAGCGTACGTTCCACGGGCACACCTCCTGGCAGATGTCGCACCCAAAGGCCCAGCGGCCGCTCGCCTGACGCAACTCCTGCGGAGTGTCGCCGCGGTTTTCGATTGTGAGGAAAGAGATGCAGCGGCTCGCGTCCAATGTGCGATCGGGGAGGATGCACGCGGTGGGGCACGCATCCAGGCAGCGCCGGCACGATCCGCAGCGGTCGCTTTCGAACGGCGTGTCCGGCGGCAGCTCGAGGCTGATCAAGAGCTCCGCCAACACAAAGTACGACCCCCGCTGGGGCGAGATGAGCATGCTGTTCTTGCCGATCCACCCGAGCCCAGCGCGCTGGCCAAGCTCTCGTTCGAGGAGAGGCGCCGCATCGCTGACGGCACGCCACTGCAGGGTTGCATCCGCCTGAGATCGAATGAACTCGGCCAGCGAGCGTGCCATGGCCGGCAACACATCGTGATAATCGTCGCCCACCGCATAGGCGGCGACGCGGCCGCCCAGCGCATCCTCCGTCAGCGGCATCGGCGGAGAGTACGAACAACCTAGAACGATGATCGTGCGGCAGGCAGGCATCAGCCTGCGCGGGTCGGCGCGCGCCGCGCGGGCGCGCTCGCTGGCGAGGTACGCCATCGAGCCATGCCTCCCTGCATCCAGCCAGTCCTCGAAGACGGAGAGGTGGGCGGGAGGCGCGCACGAGGTGAAGCCGCACAACGCAAAGCCGAGTTGCTTTGCCTGCGCGCGAACCTTCTCTTTGAGGGCCTGGGGCGAAGGCATTCCCATGGCAATCCGCGGCGGCCGGAGGCGCTTTCAGAGATTCCAGGTTCGGCTCGGGCCGCTTGCGGGAATTCATTCTAACGCTGCCGCTGCGCCCGCGCCCTGCGGCCGAGGCGGACGCTATAATGCGCAGGCTATGGATGAGTTCATCCGCCTTGAGAACCTGAGCAAGGTCTACCTGCAAGGAGAGCAGGAGCGCCGCGTGTTGCGCGGTGCGAGCCTGACAGTCGCCGCCGGGGAGTTTGTTTCGGTTCGCGGGCGCTCGGGCAGCGGAAAATCCACGCTGCTCAATCTCCTGGCCGGGCTCGACCGACCCACACACGGCGAGATCTTCGTCGGCGGCGTTTGCCTGAGCTGCCTGACTTCCTCGCAACTCACCCGCTTTCGGCGCGACAGCCTCGGGTTCGTCTTCCAGTTCTTCAATCTCATCCCCAGCTTGACGGTCACGGAAAACGTCCTCCTGCCGGCAGAGCTGGCGGGCATTCAGGCGGTGGAGGCGCAGCGGCGCGCGAGGAGCCTGCTCGAACGGGTGGGCCTGGCCGACCGTGGGCCAAGCTTCCCCGACCGCCTCTCGGGCGGCGAACAGCAACGCGTGGCACTGGCACGAGCTCTGATCAACGAGCCGCGCCTCATCCTGGCCGATGAGCCGACCGGCAACCTGGACCGCGCCACCGGCGAGGATGTGATGGCGATGCTGATGCGCCTGGCGCGCGAAAAAGGGACGACGCTGCTCGTCGCGACGCACAGCCGGCGCGTGGCCTCGCTCGCCGATCGGCATTTCTCGCTCGAGGATGGGAAGTTCATGCCCGACCCGGACCTCTTGCCCGGGCACCTGGCTGGGGACTGACGACGTGCTGACCCGATCGCTGCTCCGTTTGGGAATGCGCGACCTGGTGCGCCGGCGCTGGCAGAGCGGGTTGATGCTGGTGGGCGTGACGCTGGGTGTGGCGGTGGTCATCGCCATCGACTCGGCGAACGCGAGTGCCCAGCGCGCGTTCCAGCTCAGCACCGAATCGGTCGTCGGGCGGGCAACCCACCAGGTGCGAGGCGGCCCGAGCGGAGTGCCGGAGGCTATCTACCGCACGCTGCGCGTGGAGTGGGGGATTCACGAAAGCGCGCCGGTCGTCGAAGGAATAGGCCTGGCCGCCGACTTTGGAGCCGCGCCGCTGCATCTTCTAGGGATCGACCCGCTCGCGGAAGCGCCCTTTCGCGATGCGCTCTCGCGCGCAATGCTCGGCGGAGCAGGCCTGGCGCGTTTGCTGACCGAGCCGGGTGCGATCATCGTCGATCAATCGCTGGCCGATCGCTTCGAGCTGCGTCCGGGCGACAGCTTGCGCTTGCAGGTCAATGGACGCATCGCAACTCTGCACGTTCTGGGTGTGATACACCGTAGCCGGTGAGGCGCCGCTGGCCGGCATGGACGATGTATTGCTCGCGGACGTCGCGACCGCCCAGGAAGTCCTGGGGACGGCGGGTCGCCTGACGCGCATCGACCTGATCCTGACGCCCCAAGCGGCCGCCGAGCTTGCCACTCGCCTGCCTGCGGGCCTGAGCCTGCGCCCGGCAAGCGAGCAGGCCCAGACCGCAGCCGAGTTGACCTCAGCCTTTCAATTGAACCTGAGCGCGCTGAGCCTCCTGGCCCTCATCGTCGGCATGTTCCTGATCTACAACACGGTGCTCTTCGCGGTGGTCCAGCGTCGGCGTGTGCTCGGGATTCTGCGAGCGCTCGGTGTCACGCGCGAACAAGTGCTGGCGCTCATCCTTGTGGAGGCGGCGGCGGTCTCGCTGCTCGGGTCGCTGCTCGGCCTGGGGCTGGGATGGTTCTTGGCGCAAGCCGCCGTGCGCCTGATCTCCCAGACCATCAACGATCTGTACTTCGTGGTCACGGTGCGCCAGACCAGCCTGAGCCTCGTGTCGGCGCTCAAAGGAGTAGGACTTGGGCTTGCCGCGGGCACGGCGGCCGCGCTCGGCCCGGCCTACGAGGCCGCGAGCGTTCCCTCCATCACGGCCATGCAGGCCAGCACGCTCGAAGACCGCATGCGTCGGCATGTCCCCGCGCTCACGGCGGCCGGCGTGGTTCTCATGGCTGCGGGCGGGCTTTCGCTCATCGGGTCTCGCTCACTGATCGCGGCCTTTGGCGGGATCCTGGCGATCGTGCTGGGCATCGCCTTGCTCACGCCGGCCGCGACGTCCGCGGCGATGAAGCTCAGCGCGCGGCCGCTGACCGCGTTGATGGGCAGCCTCGGGCGAATGGCGGCGCGCACCGTGGTGAACGCCCTCAGCCGTACCAGCGTCGCGATCGCCGCCCTGATGGTGGCGCTCTCGGTGACCATCGGCGTGAGCCTGATGATCTCCAGCTTCCGCGCGACGGTCGTCAATTGGCTGGATCTCATGCTCAAGGCAGATATCTACGTCGCCGAGCCGGCGTCGGGCGGCGCGCGTCCGTCCGCCGCGCTTGACCCCGGCCTGGAGGCGACGCTCGCGCACTTGCCGGGCGTGGAGCACGTCGAACCCTTCCGCGCCGCGGAGGTGGAGAGCGAGTACGGACAGGTCGAGCTGACAGTGGTCGACGGCCGCCGCACGCGCGACGCGAGGCTATACCGGCTGGCATCAGGCAGCGCCGAGGCCGTGTGGCAGTCGGTGCGCGCAGGAGCGGTCATCGTCAGCGAGCCCTTCGCCAACCGGCATGCGATGCCGGCTCACGCGGCGCAGGTGACGCTCATCACCGACCGCGGGCCGCACACCTTCCCGGTCGCGGCGGTCTACTACGACTATGGCACCGACCGTGGCACGATCTTGATGGTGCGCGAGGTCTATACCCAATATTGGGATGACCGTGCGATTTCGTCTCTGGGCGTGTTCCTGATCGAAGGAGCTGCTTCGGGCGAGGTGGTGACGGCGATCCGGACCGAGTTGCAGGGCACGGGCCTCGAGGTTCGCGACAACGCGGCCGTGCGTCGCGATGCCCTGGAGGTCTTCGATCGGACCTTCGCCATCACCGCCGCGCTCAGAATACTCGCCGTGGTCGTGGCTTTTATCGGCGTGCTGAGTGCGCTGTTGGCGCTGCAGATCGAACGGCGACGGGAACTGGCCACGATGCAGGCGCTTGGGCTGACGCCGCGCGGCCTGTGGGCGCTCACGTTGACAGAAACCGGGTTGATGGGGCTGACCGCTGGATTGCTCGCCTGGCCCACCGGGACCGTCCTTGCGGCCGTTCTGATCTACATCATCAACCTGCGCGCCTTCGGTTGGACCATTCGCATGGTGGCCGAGCCACAGGTCTACCTGCAAGCGCTGGGGGTGGGACTGGCGGCGGCGCTCCTGGCGGCGGTTTACCCGGCCATCGCGCTCAACCGATCGCCGGTGGCGGAGCATCTGCGATTGGAGTGAGCAGGCGAGAATGAAGCCCGGGGCATCATACGATTCGACAGGGCGTGGACGAGAGCGCGCACCGCACCGGCGCATTGCGTGGCTGGGGTTGAGTGGTCTTGTGCTGGCTGTGCTGGCCTTCTGGTTTGCGCTGGAGCGCCGCACCGCCCCCCAAGCGCAGGCGACCTTCACACTCGATCTGGCTGAATCAACTGCGCCGGCCCCGGCCTTCGCCCGCGCGCTCGAGCCGCGCATATTCGACTTCCCCCAAGACCACGGGCCCCACCTCGAATATCAGACGGAATGGTGGTACTACACCGGAAATCTGGAAACGGACCAAGGCGCCCCACTGGGTTATCAGTTGACCTTCTTTCGCCGCGGGCTCACCCCGCAGGCGCCCGCACGCGCTTCGGATCTGGCGGCGAACGAGATCTACTTCGCCCATTTTGCAGTCAGCGACATCGCGGGTGGGCGGCATGCGTTCTTTGAACGGTTCAGCCGCGACGCGATCGGCCTGGCGGGCGCGAGCGGAGACCCTTTTCGCGTCTGGCTCGAGGACTGGGAGGCGCAGTCGCTTGACCCGACGGGCGAGCGCCTGCGGCTCACGGCAAGCGAGGGTGGCTGGTCGATCGACCTGACCCTCGATTCGCTCAAGCCGGTGGTCGCGCACGGCCAGGGAGGCTTGAGCCCAAAGAGCGAGGCGCGCGGCAATGCTTCCTACTACCTCAGCGGGACGCGCTTGCACACCGTCGGCCAGGTGGCGTTGGAGGGGGAACCCGTTCCGGTGAGCGGCGAAAGCTGGTTCGACCACGAATGGAGCACCAGCGCGCTCGGCCCGCAGGCCGTCGGGTGGGATTGGTTCAGCGTGCAGCTCAGCGACGAGCGCGAGTTGATGCTCTTTCAGATTCGCAACGCCGATGGCAGCCTGGATCCCGTCTCGGGTGGAACGCTGATCGAGGCGGATGGCCGTACGCTCCCGATCCGCCGCGACCAAATGCAGCTCACGGTCGAGACGTGGTGGCGCAGCCCCGCGAGCGGCACGCGCTACCCGGCGCGCTGGCATGTGGTCATCCCCGGGGAACAGCTCGAGCTCAGCGTGGAGCCGCGGCTGGCGGATCAAGAGATGCGCGTGAGCTTCCCCTACTGGGAGGGTGCGGTGCGCGTGAGCGGGACGAGTGCCGGCGCGCCGATCAACGGCCTGGGATACCTGGAGATGACGGGCTACGAGCGGAGCATGCAGGGCGTCTTCTAAAGCGACGCACCCGGCGTGAAGGCCGGGCGCGGATGACTTCGTGGCACCGATCGTACGCTAGAACTTGCGATACATCTCGCGCTTTGCGCCGCACACCGGGCACACATCCGGGGCCGTGCCCTCCACCGTGAAGCCGCACGTGCTGCACACCCAGATCTCCGTGGCGGCGATATCCTGGCCGCCCTCGACCAGCCGTTTGGCGGCCCCGTACAATGCGGCGTGCGCCTTCTCCGCCTCGAGCGCCCAGTTCATCGAGCGCAGGGCCTTCTTTTCTTCCTGGCGCTCGGCGACCGCCGTGAAGGCCGGATACATCTCCTCCACCTCATAGGTTTCTCCGGCGATAGCCTCCCCGAGGTTGGCCGCCGTTGCGGCGATACCTTCGAGCGCGCGCAAGTGATTGCTGGCATGCACCCGCTCGGCGAAGGCTGTGGCCTGGAAGAGACGCGCCACGTTCGGCAGTTTCTCCTTCTCGGCACGTTCGGCGAAGTTCAGGTACTTCATGTGCGCCTGGCTCTCGCCCGCGAAGGCGGCTTCGACGTTGGCCTGGGTCATCTTCTTCAATGTGACTTCTCCTTTGGGCGAACCCGTGCCCTGGGGCGATCGCCAGCCTGTCACTCGGCGCCCTGCGGCTGCTCATTCGCACCGACGAATCAAAATCCCCCCGCACGCGGGGGCTCACCCGAACCTTAGGGGGATGTGATCTCAAGCCTGGAGGATGCAGTCGACCGGGCACACGGACTTGCAGTGCGGCGAGTCGTAATGGCCTTTGCATTCGACGCAGGTCGCCGCATCGATGACATAAATCGTGTCGCCTTCGGTGATGGACTTGGTCGGGCACTCCGGCTCACATGCGCCGCAGGAGATGCACTCTTCGTTGATCTTCATCGCCATGGGGACAGACCTCTTATTTAGGCTGGATTTGTCAGGCTTCGTTCAGGCTATCATGGCGAGATTGGCCCATCAATGGACGAAACTAACGAGAGGCCACTACGAATATCCTCGTGAAGTATTCCTAAACTGATGCGAGTTGTCGGGTTGGGTTTTGCGCACATGCAGGCCAGATAACCCGCCCCCGTTTTGGGGCAGCGACGTCCGCGACCGAGAATCCTGCACCTCTCCCCAGTTCGATAGTCCGGAGATGGTTCATCTGGCCCCCCATCGCAGTGGGGCCAAGGCACGCTTGGCAGCGCGATGGGGCGCTAGCTAGGAAGGACGCGGGTGACCAGGGGGGCGGGCCTCAGTGCCAGAGAAGAAAGCAATCGTCGAGGGTGCTATCACGCGGCGGGCCCCACAGCCGCGCCTAGCGAACATCGCACCGACTTGGCGAGACCCCTACCATCCGCTCTCGGCGAAGAGCTGAGTCAGGAAGGCTGTTCTTTCATCCGCGGTCATGGGCCGTGGGCGGGCATAGTCTTCCAGCATCGCCGTCAGGAGTTCGGTGCTGATGTGCCGCCCATCGTAGAACACATGCCGGTCGATCGTCTCCCAGCGCGTGCCGGGAACGACTTGATCGAACTGGTTGACGTACATCATCTGGTCGAAAAACAAGTTGCCCAGACCGTAGTGAATGAGGGCGCCCTTCTCAAACGCCAGGGCTTGCGGATGGTGCGCCTGACTGCCGCTGACGATGACCGCGCCGGCATCGATCATGCCCTTGAAGTCCCGTTCCTGCCAAGGGCGCGGCGGCATAGTGTAGTACTCGAAATACTGGAAGGTCGTGATGGGCAGGTAGCCTTGGGCGCGCAGGCGTGCCACCTCGGCGTGCATCCAGACATAGTCACAAGGCAGCGAGCCGGGCTGCGCCTCGGTGGCGTAGTCGCTTTCGGGGCCGGCCGGGTTGCAGCCGAGGAAGGCCAGCCGGTTGCCGTGATGCTCGAACAGCGCCGGTTGGAGCGCCGCGTCGAGCGTGGCGCCGCCGCCGAACACCTGCCACCCTTTTTGGCGATACAGATCGAGGGTGAAGAGCATCGCCGCCGAGCCCCAATCCTGCATGTGGTTGCCGGTGAGCTCGATCACGTCGGTGCCCACGTCCTCCAGGAGTTGGATATAGCGCGGGTCGCTGCAAAAGCGGATCGCCTCCTGGCTGGGGTCGGGTGCGGGACAATCCGGCGAGAAGGCGATCTCATTGCTGATATGGGTGATGTCCGCCTCGGAGAGCCACGTCCCGATATCCCGTGCGGGGTAGGTGAGACCTTTTTGTTCCATCGTCCAGGCTGTGGCGCGCACCAGGGCTGTCACGCCGGTCATCACGACCGTTGTGAGTTTGCCGGGGTCGCGGTTGGTGAGGGGCAGGGTTCCATGCAGCGCCTCCGCCAGCGCATGCGCGAGGGCGCCCTCGCCCTCAATCGCGATGGGCACGGTGAGCGCGTAGGCGGCCGGGTCGAATGCTTTCCACAGGGGTGATTGTCCCTCAACCGTGAGGACTTTCCAGCGTGGGTCGAGGGCCTCGAACGGGATGAGCGCGAGCGATCCCGGGTGCGCCCATGCCTCATCGAGCAATTCCTGCGCGGGGAGGCTTCGGGTCGCGCCGGCGGCAGGCGCGTCCCACAACGCGCTGAGTGTCTGCAAGGTCGCCGGGTCGAGCACGATCGGCTGTCCGCTCATGGTGGCGGGAGGTTGGCCGCGCCATGCGGAGCGCAACTCGTCGAGAGTGAGGCCGTCGATCACGGTCGGGAACCGTGCCACCAGGGCATACACCCACTGCGCCAGGGGTTCGCCCGCACCGAGGTGAATCCGTAAGGAGGCTGCCGCGCTCTCGGCGGCGGCCACATATCCCGCGGGCAACGTGATTGCCTGACGCACCTCGGCCGGTACGGCCGGGTCGATCCACACCGGCGTGGGCGCTGGGGTGGGAGTCGCGGAGGGCAGGGGCGTCTGGGTTGGCTCGGGCGTGGAGGTCGGGAGGGCGGCCGGACTCGCGCACGCCCCGAGCATGGCACATGCCAGGGCCACCTGCAGCGCCTGGCGTGGGTGATGGTGAGCCAGGGAGTGCCTCATGCGAGCGAAACCGCCTCCATCTCTTCCCAATTGTTGCCGGCCTTAGCGTCGGCGCGCGGGCGCACGCTGAGCGGGTATGCCCCTTCCATGACGGCCAGTGCGGCGCGCGCCAGCTCGCGCACCTCCGCGGTCGGGCACTCGAACACCAACTCGTCGTGTACTTGCAGGATCATGCGCGCCGTGAGGCCGGCCCGGGCGATGGCCTGCGGCAGCGCAATCATCGCGCGCTTGATTAGGTCGGCCGCCGTACCTTGGATCGGCGCGTTGATCGCTTCGCGTTCGGCGCGGTTGCGTGCCGCCACATCCAGGTGCGCACCGGGTTGCAGCTCCGGGAAGTAGCGCCGCCGGCCGAGCAGGGTCTGCACATAGCCGAGCTCGGCCGCGCTGCGCTTGGTCTCTTCAATGTAGGAGCGAATTCCCGGGAAGCGTTCGAAGTAGGCGTTGATGAAGGCCTCGGCTTCGGCCAACGTCAGATCGGTGGAGCGCGTCAGACCGTACGGGCTTTGCCCGTAGAGGAGGCCGAAGTTGACCGCCTTGGCATGGTGGCGCATGGCCGGGGTTACCTCTTCCAGCTTCACCCCGTACACCGCGGCGGCCGTCGCCGCGTGAATATCCTCGCCGCGCTCGAAGGCGGCGGTCATGGCGGCGTCCTTGGCCATCGCCGCCGCGATGCGCAGTTCGATCTGCGAATAGTCGATCGACACCAACACATGCCCGGCCTCGGCGATGAAGGCGCGGCGGATGCCCCTTCCGTCGTCGCTGCGGGTGGGTATGTTCTGCAGATTCGGATCGGAGGACGAGATGCGGCCGGTGACGGTGCCGCACTGGTTGTAGGAGGTGTGCACGCGGCCGGTGAGCGGGTGAACCTCCAGCGGCAGCGCCAGCACGTAAGTGGAGAGCAACTTGGAAAGCTCGCGATGGCGCAGCACCTGCTCGACCACCACGTGCTCGTGACGCAGGGATTCGAGCACGTCGGCCGCGGTGGAGAACTTGCCCGCGGCCGTCTTGCGCGAGCGGTCCGGGGGGCGCAGGCCGAGTTTGCCGAAAAGCGCATCGGCCAACTGCTGGGTCGAGTTGATGTTGAAGGCGTAGCCCACCGTCTGGTGGATCTCCACTTCGATCGCATTCAGGTCGGCCTGCATCCGCGCCTGCAAGCCGTCGAGATAGGGCAGGTCGAGCTTGACCCCGGCCATTTCCATGTCGGCCAGCACGGGGACCAGCGGCATCTCGAGCTCTTCGAGCAGCGCGAGCTGCCCCTTGCTCTCGAGTTCGGCGCGCAGCGGGGCAACGAGGCGCAGCGACATGTCGGCGTCGGCCGCGGCGTAATCGGCCGCGGTCTGGGCGGGCACACCCTCCATGGTGATCTGCTTGGCGCCCTTGCCAATGAGCGCCTCAATGTGCGTCATTTCCACTCGCAGCCGGACGAAGGCCAGCTCTTTGAGGCCCAGGTTGCGCGAGGCCGGGTTGCACAGCCACTCGGCCAGCATGCTGTCGAAGGACAAGGGTGCGACCTGCACCCCGATGCGCCGCAACATCGTGTAGTCGTACTTCACGTTGTGACCGGTCTTGGGCAGTTTCGCCTGGCTGAGCGGGCCGCGCAGCCGCTCGACGACCAGCGCCTCGGGCAGGTTGGGGCCGCCAGCATGGCGCAGCGGGATGTAATAGCCCGTCCCCTCCTGGATCGCGATCGCAATCCCCACGGCCTCCGCGCGCATCGGGTCGGTGGAGGTCGTTTCCAGATCGAAGGCGATGAGCGGGGCATGCGCCATGTCCGCGACCAGCGCATCCAGCTCGGCCTCGCTCGAGACCAGGCGGGTCTGGGTCGCGGGCTGGGAGGCGCCGCGCGCGGGTTCGGCAAACATCGCCATCTGCGGGCCGGGCGCAGCCGGGGCCGAGGCCGAGGCCGGCAGGCGCGCAAGCAGCGAACGGAATTCGAGCTGGCCGAAAAGGTCGACCACCTCTTCGCGGCGCGAGAGACCCACCCGGCAGCGCTCCAGGTCGAGGGCCAGCGGGACGTCGCAGCGGATGGCCGAGAGCGTGCGCGAGAGTTCGGCGCTGGCGCGCCCGGCTTCGAGCTTCGTGCGGTATCGCGGCGCCACCTGCTCGAGGTTGGCGTAGATCAAATCCAGCGTCGGGTGCCCGCGCAACAGCTCCACCGCGGACTTCTCGCCGATGCCGCTCACGCCCGGGATGTTGTCGGATTTGTCGCCGACCAGCGCCTTGTAGTCGACGAACTGCTCGGGGCTGACCCCGTACTGCTCGCGCACCATGTCGGGCGTGTAGTCGGCGGCCTCCGCCAGGCTGCGCCCCGCCAAGCGGATTCGAATTCGGTCATCCACCAGTTGCAGCAAGTCGCGGTCGCCGGTGATGATCACGACCTCCCAACCCTCGCCGGCGGCTCGTTTGGCGATCGTCCCCAGCACATCATCGGCCTCGAACCCCTCCGCCTCGAGGATCGGTAGCCCGAACGCATGCACCACTTGACGGATGCGATCGATTTGCGGGCCGAGATCCTCGGGCATCTTCTCGCGGGTGGCCTTGTACTCGGGGTACAGGTCGTCGCGAAACGTGCGGCCGGTGTCGAAAGCCACGGCCAGGTATTCGGGGCGCTCCTTTTCAATGAGCGAGAGCAGGATGGAGGTGAAGCCAAACACGCCGGCGGTGGGCTCGCCGGCGGAAGTGATCCAGCGTGCAGGCGCCGTACCCCCTGCGCTCAAGGCGAAGTACGCGCGGTAGGCCAGCGCATGTCCGTCGATCAGGTAAAGTCGTGGGGACATAGTGCGTGGGCGCGCCTCAGCCGGCGGCCGGCGCCGAGGGCGGGGTTTGCGACTTGCGCGTCTGCGCAATGAAGTTGGCGATTTGCCCGGGGGTCGGCGGCTGTTCCTGCGTAGTGAGCAGATGGGTCGCTGTCCAGAAATCCACGCCGGCGGGCGCGCCGCCGGCCGGCGCCAATCGGGCCAGAATATGGGCAGAGGTCTCGCCGCGCAACACGCGGATGATGTCGGAGGGTGAACTGGAGGCGGGGGCCGAGAGCGAGATCAGGCAATGATCGGGCCGCACGGTGATGCGCTGCGCGCGCCAGCCGCGACCCGCGATCAGGCTGCGCACGAAGCCCTCCAGGTCGGAGGCGATCTCGGGCAGCAGGCGCTGCGTCGGGTCGGCCGGCGTGAGCACGATGTTGTAGTTCAGCCGAACGCGGGCCGCCTCCCCAGAGGCGGGCGGGCTCGCGGGTGCGGCGGCGGGGGCCTCGGGCGCACGGCGCGCAGCACTCGCGGCTCTTTGAGGGGCGGCGGGTGCGGCGGCCTGAGCGGCGGCCGTTGCCCGCGCCGCTTTGCGGGCATCGAGGCGGCGGGTCTTGCCGGGCACCACCACCGACTGAACCGGCTCGTCCTCGCGCGAGCGCAGGACCGCCGTCTTGCCGGGGCGTATCGCATCCATGCGCGGCTCTTCCCCGGCAGCCGGGCCGACACGGTGCAAGCCTTCGAGTACCGCATGGGTGGCGCTGCGCGCCTCGCGTACCGGCGTTGGGCTCGGGAAAACCAAGGCCAGGATGTACTTACCTCCGGCGGGCGTGGAGTAAAGCAGGAAGTCCTCTTCGGTCCCGGCCAAGCGGAAGTAGCGCAACCACACGCCGCGTTCATGCCGGCTCCAGCCTCCCGCCACGAGTCGCGCGGCTTGCGCGGCATGCTCGCTCGGAAGCTCTCCGGCGAACGAGAACAACTTATCTTCCAGCACCAGGAGCGAGGCGCGCGTCGCCGTTCCGGCCATCAACCGCGCCATCGCCGCCGAGGCTTGAGTTGCGTTGGGGAAAGCCAACTCGCGCGGCGCGGACCCCTCCGAGGTCGGAGGCATTTCAGCCGCGGCGGGCACAACCGGCTTCTCGGTGCCGCCAATGCCGAGCATCTCGAGCAGTTTCTCTTCGGCGGCCAGCAGCTCGGGTGCGGAAGCCTCTTTGAACGCCGGCGCCGGCTCGCTGAGCAGGGTCTTGAGCTGCGGAATGAAATCGGGCATATAGAAGGGCTTGGTAAGCGTGCCCTGCAGCCCGAGGCTGGGAACTTCGCGGGCTTTGGACTCCTCTTCCGGAAGGATGCCAAGCAGGATGATGCCGGGAGAAGCACGCCGCAGTTCCGATACGAGCGCAGCCGGCACCGCATCGGGGAGGTCGAGAGCGATGATGGCCAGGCTGATCTGCGACGAGGAGGCCATGTTGATTGCTTCGCGTGCGGTGGCCGCCGTCTGGCAGGTGAAGCCCGCCTCGACGATGGCTTGTTGCAGCATGCCGGCGAAGCCGAAGTTTGAATCGGCAACCAGGATGGACCCAGGCATGGGCCTAGTTTAGCACAAGTGGGGGCAGATCTTCACCGCTGAGAACGCAAAGAGCGCCGAGAAAACTCGAATTCAACTCTTACATAGCTGCGAATCTGATGGGGCACGGCGTCGCCGTGTCCCTCGTTCTGCCCATCGCGTGGGCTCGACGCGCGATTCCATCACCAGAAACGCGCGCGACCTCACCGCCAGGCACCTGCCTCCCCTCGTGTCGCGGCGGCGCAAGAGCGGTGCGCCGCCCACGGAGATCACGCGAAGAGCGCGCGCCGCGAAAATGCGACATGCATGCTGTGCCCTCTGAAGGATGACGGGCCGGGACGCAACGGGCCGTTTGCGAATCAAAAGGGCGCGGCCCAGCCGCGCCCTTTGCTAACGGGTGGTGCCTCCCTACTTGCCCAGGCGCTTCTTTAGTTCTGCGGTGAAGGCCGGGACGAACTTGTGCATGTCGGCCACGACGCCGAAACGCGCCAGCCCGAAGATGGGCGCCTCGGGGTCCTTGTTGATGGCCAGGATGTTCTTGGAGGTGCGCATGCCGGCCTGGTGTTGGATGGCGCCGGAGATGGCGCAGGCGATGTACAGGTCGGGCGAGACCACCTTGCCGGTCTGGCCCACCTGGTTGGCGTAGGGGATGTAGCCCGCGTCGACGGCGGCGCGGCTTGCACCCACGGCCGCCTTGAGCACCGTCGCCAGCTCGCGGATGGTCGCGAAACCTTGCTGCGCCTTCCACACTTCCTTCTGCTTCTCATCGGTGATCTCGGCCGGGGGCGTGATGGCCGCGTTGTTGGCCACGCCGCGTCCGCCGGAGACGATGATCTTGGCGTCGGTCAGGCTCACGCCGGCCTCGGCGGCCGCGTAGCCGGTGACCTTCGATTTGAGGTCGCCTTCGGCGACGGCCGAGGACACCTGGCTCGGGCTGCCGCTCTTCGAGGCATCCGCCTCGGGCATCGGGAAGGAGCGCGGCCGAAGCGAGATCACGTTCGTGTCGGCGCCGGTGAAGGTGATGACGCTGAACAACTTGCCGGCATACACCGGGCGAGTGATGCGCAGCGTGCCGTCCTTGACCTCGAGCGCCGTGGCATCTGCCGCCGCGCCGCAGCCCAGTTCGGCCGAGACCATCGCCGCCAGATCCCTGCCGCGCGTGCTGGCGGGAATGATCACGAGCTGCGGGGCCTTCTCCTTGGCCAGCTTGGCCACAGTCAGCCCGTAGGCTTCGGGTCGGAATTCCGCCAGCGTCGGGTCGTCGCCCCACAGCGCGGCGTCGGCGCCGAAGTGGAAGGCCTCCTCCGCCAGCGCCTTCGCGCCCGGGCCGAGGGCCAGCGCCACGACCGATCCACCCAGCGGGCCGGCGAGGGTCTTCGCCGCCGCAAGCGATTCCCACGAGGCCGCCAGGGGCTTGCCTTTGAATTGATCGATGTAGACCCAGATCTCTTTGCCCATCAGAGCACCTTCTCCGCGATCAGTCTGTCGACGAGCGCCGCGGCGGTTTCCTCAGGCGTCTCGCCCTTGATGATTTCGCACACGATCTGGCGCACGGGTGGGGCGTACATCTCGGCCCAACGGATGCGTGCGCCCTTCTCGCCCACCTGGTCCGCGGCCACACCCAGATCGGCCAGCGACCAGACCGGGATGGTGGCCTTGGAGGCCTTGCGAATGCCCATGAAGGAGGGATAGCGCGGCTCGTTGATTTCCTTGACCACGCTGATCACCGCCGGCAGCGAACTCTCGACGACCTGGCGCCCCTCATCGATCATGCGTTGGGCGCGCACGCTCTTCTCGGCCGGTTTCCATTCTTCGATGGCGGCCACGAAGGTGAGGGCCGGCCAGCCCAACAGGCGCGCCACCTGGCCGGCCGTCAGGCCGGTGTCGGAGTCGATCGCCTGGCGGCCGAAGAAGACCGCGTCCACCTCGCCCGCCTTGCGGATCGCGCCGGCCAGCACGCGGGCGGTGCCCAGGCTGTCGCAGCCCTTGAGCGCCGGGTCGTTGACCAGCACGGCCTCGTCGCAGCCCATGGCCAGTGCGGTCTTGAGCGCTTCGCGGGCGCTTTCGGCGCCCATGCACACCGCGGTGACTTTGCCGCCGTGCTTTTCCTTCGTGCGCAGCGCTTCCTCGACGGCAAATTCATCCCACGGATTGACCACCAGGGGCGCGTCGCCCCAGGTGACTTGCCCGCCATCGACGGCGATCTTGGCCGCCGAGTCGGGCGTCTGTTTGATGCATACCACGATGTTCAAAGTGACCTCCTCTTCGTGCGTGGAGTGACGACACGTGCGTTGAGTGCGGGTGGTTCTCGTGCTCGCCCTGCGCCGCAGCCGCGGCGGGCAGGGTCACAGACCCGGTTGATAGGCCGGCAGTTCGCAGCGCAGCGGGCGATCGCTGCGGAAGCCGAGGGCATAGCCGGCCTGCAGCAGCGTGTGGATCTCGCTCGTGCCCTCGTAGATCGTGGCGCCGCGCGCGTTGCGCAGCAGGCGCTCGGCCTCGTACTCGTCGCTGTAGCCGTACGCCCCGTGGATCTGCAGCGCCTGGTGCGCGGCTTCGAAGGCCGCCTCGGTGGCGGTCCACTTGGCGAGCGAGGTCTCGCGTGTGTTGCGCAGGCCCTGGTTCTTCATCCAGCCGGCACGCAAATACAGCAGTCGGGCGATCTCGTACTGCTGCGCCATGCGCGCGATCTTCTCCTGGATGAGCTGATGTCGCGCGATCTCCTTGCCAAAGGTGCGACGCTGGAGAGCGTATTTTACGCTAAGCTCGAGCGCGGCGCGGATGAGCCCCGCCGCGCCGGCCGCGACGGTGTAGCGCCCATTGTCGAGGCAGGCCATCGCAATCGCGAAGCCCTCGCCCTCCTCGCCGATGCGATTGGCCGCCGGCACGCGCACCTCTTCGAGGTGCACCCAGCCGGTCGAGCCTGCCCGCACCCCCAGCTTGCCGTGCAGGTCGCCGCGCGTGACCCCCGGCCGGTCGGTTTCCACCACGAACGCCGAGAGGCCGTCGTGCGGGTCGGCCGCGCGCGGGTTGGTTCGTGCGAACCATAGCACGTGGTGCGCGCGGGTGGCGAGTGACATCCATATCTTTTCGCCGTTGAGGATGTACTCTTCGCCCTCGCGGCGGGCGCTGGAGAGGATCGCCGCGGCATCCGACCCCGCGCCCGGCTCGGTCAGGCCGAAGGCGGCGATGCGTTCGCCGCGCGCCTGCGGGACGAGGAAGGCCTGTTTCTGCGCCTCGCTCGCCCACTGAAAGAGGCCGAGCGAATTCAGCCCCACGTGCACGCTCATCACCACCCGCAGCGAGGTGTCGACCGCCTCCAACTCCTCGCAGGCAAGGCCCAGCGCGAGATAGTCGAGCCCCTGTCCGCCGTAGCGCGCCGGCACGCAGATGCCCAGCAACCCTTGAGCCGCCATGCGCGGCAGCATCGCCTCGGGCGGTTCCTGCCGGCGGTCGGCGTCTTTGATCAGCGGGGCCAACTCGGCCTGCGCGAATTCGCGC
Organism: uncultured Chloroflexia bacterium; assembly: GCA_963712475.1. GTDB lineage: Bacteria > Chloroflexota > Anaerolineae > Anaerolineales > RBG-16-64-43 > RBG-16-64-43. The sequence continues at coordinate 90,060 of CAVQIA010000007.1, read as the reverse complement.
ACCGTGCGGCGCACCATCTCGTGCTCTGGGGTGAGAGCAAAATCCATGCAAGCCTCCGCGGGTGTGTGGCACGCTGATTCTACACGGCTCTTGAGCGGCGGGCTCACGTGCGCTCTGGGGGAGAGGGCAATTCCTTCAAGATGACCCGGCACGCTCGAGGCGCGCACGAGTTCCGGTGGCGTGCGTTGGGTGCCCTGTGCGCGCTGACTTCGGGCGCATGCGAGGCTCGCACGTTATCGAAGGGTGAACCCGGGCGAGGGAGCGGGTTCGCGACGCAGCGGCGAATAAGCCTCCGCCGGAGGGTGGAAACCGCCGCGCGGGCAGCCTGCGTTGAGTGACACCGGCGCCTTGTGATAGGCCCGGCATACGGCGCGGAGCTCGCGGCGACCAGCGTGGAGATTCGGGCGCGCAGCCTTTGGGCGGAGATCGATCCGGGCGGAGCTACTTTGCGGCTGCCACTGAGCGCAGGGCTTCGGACGTGCGAGTGGAGCGGGCCGCGCTGAGGTAAACCCATGCCAGCACACCCAGCGGCAAGAGCACCACGCCCTTCCAGGCCAGGGTGGTGCCGATGAGGCTGGGCAGGTACCCGAGGAAGGCAAGCCCGAGCAATGGCCACGGCAATGGGAAGGCGAGCAGGAGCAGCGTGGAATAGTACGGCATGTAGGGCGAAACGAGCATGGCGGTTGCGGTGAGGACCAATAGCCGTTGCGGGCGCTCGAGTGGCACGAGCAGCGCGGGGATGATGAGAGGCAGGGCGAGCGGCCCGAGGGTCGCGTTCCACGGGCGGTAGCTCGTGCTCTGGCTGAAGGGCACCAGGCGTTCGGCAAGCGCCGCAGGCCAGTTGCCCCACACCGCCAGGCTGAGAGCCACAAGCGCTGCGGCCGCAGCCAGCGACTTGCTGCGTGAGCCCGTGCTCCACCACCACAACGCAATAACCGGGATGCCCGCGACGTGAGGTTTGACGGCCGCCAGTACGAGAGCCACGGCAAGCAACCGCCATGAATGGCGCGTGTATCCGAGAAACGCCAATGCCAGGGCGAGCAAGGGCAGGGCGTCGATCTGTCCCCACCACAACACCCACGACATCTGCGCCGAGAGAAGAAGCACAAGCGGCTTGCCGCCCAGGGTGCGCGCGGCAAACAGCCCCGCGAACAGCGTCAGGCCGAGTAAAAGCACGAACCCCCAGCGCCCGGGAAGGACGGCCAGGGGCGAGATCAGCGGGCCGAGCCACGGCGGCGAGAAGATACCGAGCGCCTGGGCGTAATCGGCAGGATGCAGGGCGAAGGATTGGTAGCCGAGGAAGTCCTCGCCCGGGCCAAGTGCAGCGTACACCAGCCATAGGGCGAGTGAGGTTGAAGCGAGCAGGAGTGAACGAAAGGGTGCGCGCACGGCCTGTGACAGTCCCCCTTCGGCCGAATGAGCGCGGATCGCGATGTGACCTATCTTCTATTATATACCCGCGTGGCCATCGCCGCGGCTCACCTCGCGGCTCGAGCCTTCCACTCCTCCCGCAAAATCCCCATGACGACCAGGTCCCACACCTCGTTGCCGACGCGCTGCGCCTGACGCAGCACGCCCTCACGCACGAAGCCCGCGCGCTCGTAGCAGCGGATGGCCGAGGTGTTGAAGGCGTACACGCGCAGCTCGATGCGGCGCAAGCCCAGCTCGCCGAACCCGATCTCGAGCAGGCTCTCCAGCATGGGCGTGCACACTCCCTGGCGCCGCGCAGTCGGGAACACCAGCACCCGGCACACGGCGGCAACTGCGTTGTCCATGTCGATGAGGCCCAGCTCGATGTGTCCCACCGGCGTGCCCTGCGCGTCACAGGCCGTGTAGATGCGCGCGTAGGCGTGCGAACCTGCGGCCGTCGAGAGGTAGTTGGCCAGTTGAGCTTCGCTCAGGGGAAAGGTGAACTGAACAGGACCGCCCCATTGCACCATGAGGCGCGGCGTCTCGATCGCCTGGATCAGGCGGGGAAAATCCGCGGACGTGAATGCGCGAAGATGGACCATCCTCAGCCTATGCGACCGGACGAATCAAGATTGTGGACCACGCCGGCGCGATAACGCCGGTCAGGCGCCCGCCAGCCAACGGAGTAGCGCGTCGAGCCACACTGCAGCGATGATCACGAACAATGCTGCGAACACCAGAGTCAGGAACCAGAAGAAGATGGGCGATGTGCGCCGGTCCGTGGTTCGAGCCGAGTTGGTGTGGGGCATTCGCCCGGAGCGCAACCCGACCACCAGTGTCCGCCCGAGCCGCCACAGCAGCGCAAGGCAAACGACCGAGGCAACGGCCAGGGCCAGGAAGGTCATCCCCGACCTTTTGCCGGGCAGGGCACGGCCTAGCGCTTCCTGAACATCGGGATCAGAAAGAACACGCAGCCCAGGAAGAACAGCCCGCTCGCCAGGGTCGAGATCAGATCCCGCGCCCGAACGCCGGCGACGATGAACATGGCGCATCCGACGAGAAAGAGAATCCATCCCGTCATCACGAACTTCTCACCCGGACCGGAAGGATTGGCCACATGCCTCTCTCTGCGCCGCGCGGGCGCGGCATCTGTGTAGGTTACAGCCGCTGCCACAAGACGATCGAACGGTCGTCCCACACGCCGAGCACGAGCTCGGTGCCAATGAGCGCCAGGGCCGGAAGCTCGGCGCTCTCGGCGTAGCCCATGGATGTGGAGGAGGAGCCGCCGCGCCCGGCCAGCAGCCCGCGGACATAGATGCGGATCTCGACGTAGCGGCGCGGGGGAGAAACGAATTCGGCCTCCACGTAGTCGACGTGTACCAGGTTGGTCTCGACGTCGAACTGGGCATGCAGGTGATGCGGGAACCCCGGCTCGAAGTCGATGTCTTCGGGAGGCGCCCCGCGCGAGGCATCATCCTCAGCCACTTCCCACTCGGCCCGAATGCGGCGCACTTGCTTGCCGCGCCGCGCCTCGCGCGCCTCGACAGCCTGACGGCGTTCGTCCGCCCCCTGCAGGCGGAAACGCTTCTCGGTGTCCACATCCCAGTCCATCCACTGGCGAGCCAGTGGGCAGTCGGAGATTCTCATCCACAAGCCTCAATCGGTGCAAGAGTCGAGCTGCCGGCGGCGCAGTTCGGCGGGCGCAGTCATCATAAGCCCGTGTGTTGGATGCGGTAGTGCAACAACGCTCCTCCCTTGCGGGTCGATCGCCTCCAGCGATTCGAGATGCAGCGTGGGCGCCCCATCGGCTGCGAAGCCCGGGCCGTCGGCGAGGGTCGGTGCGGAGGCCCCGCCAAAGATTCGCGGCGCGACGTAAACCGTCAATTCATCGGCGAGGTGCAGCCGCAGGACTTCGGCGATGAGGGTCCCGCCGCCCTCGACCAACACCTGGCGCATCCCGAGCTCGGCGAGCGAGGCCATCACGCCTGCCAGGTCGACGCGAGCATCGCCCAGGATGAAGACCTCGGCGCCCGCAGCGGTGAGGCGTGCGATCTGCTCCGCTCCCGTGCGGGCGGTGGTGTAAAGCAGGCGGCGCGCGGGCCCGCTCGTCATGAAGCGGCTGTCGAGGCGAACTTCGGCCAGCGAGGCTAGCCCGACCTTGGCCGGGTTCTCCGGCAGGCCGCGCGCCTGGCGTGCGGCACGCAGCTCGGGCGACTTCACGGTGAGCTGCGGGTCATCCCCGAGCAGCGTGCGTGCGCCGACCATGACCGCATCGGAGTCGGCGCGCAGTTTATCGACGCGCGCCCGGTCCGCGGGGGAGGAGATGCTCGCGCCGCGGCGCGCCGCACTGTCGATCTTGCCATCGGCGCTCATGGCCACGTTGATGCGGACGTAGGGACGGTTCATCAGCACGCTCCGATCCATCCGCTGTGCAGGCTCACAGGTGCAAGGGCCCCACGCGAGCGGCGCTTCCCGATGTGTGTGCCCGGCCGTTGCCGCGGTTCTCCAGAAGCCAACCCGGGCCGATCGCGGAGAGGGCGCCGCGCCATGCGCATGATGGGCTGCGCTTACCGTCGGTCCAGTTGGTAGTACCGCTCGATCGAGGGCAGGAGCGCCAGTGCGATGATGAGAACCCCGCAAATAGCGGTGATGTACTGGATCGGCCAGCGCAACCCGATGAGCACGGCCTGCACGGCCAACCACAGCAGAAGCACAACCCCCAGGCCGAGGGTTGCGGTCCACGCCCAATGATGGCGGCTCCAGGCGAAGACACGCTCGAGCCACGGCCAGGCGGGCGCGGCGAGCAGGGCATAGACGAGGAAGAGAGGCAGCGCGCCCATCACGCTGATCAGGAACAGGCCTGGCAAACGGTAATCCGGAATGTGCAGCAGGGGCAGAACCTCCGCCATTCGCAGCGAGTTTCCGCTCGGGTCGGCGAGCATCGACAAGCCGCCGTAGAACCCGCCCGCCCCGAGGAACACCAGGAAAAAGAGCAGCAACCACAGCGCCGAAGGTCAATTCACGGAAAGGACCCCTCTTGACGACTCAGGACTTGCGCCCGACCGCGCTACTCAGGCGCGGAGGCGCCGCACTCGCCGGGCCCATTTTACATTTTCAGCGGGCGAGCGTGGAATCGAATCGGCCTGCCGGAAGGATTCCTCTTCTGAGCGTCGCACAGCAGGAGGCGACCCGCACGTTTGGGATCGCCTCGCCCGCGATACAATCGGCCCCCATGAGCTTCCTGCGCGCACTGCGAATCCGTTCCTTCGCCCTGCTGTGGACCGGGCAGACCATCTCGCGCCTGGGCGATGCCTTGTACCACATCGCCCTCTCGTGGTGGATCCTCGAGAAGACAGGCTCGGCGGCTGCGATGGGCGCGTTGGCCGTCTTCTCGCTTGTCCCGATGCTGCTCTTCCTGCTTGTGGGCGGCGTGGTCGTCGACCGGCTGCCGCGCTTCCGCATCATGCTGACTTCCGACGTCGTCAGCACGGGCGTGGTCGGGCTGGTGACGCTGCTGGCCTACACCGACCGGCTCGCGCTGTGGCACATCTACGCCGTAAGCGTGGTCTTCGGTCTGGCCGAGGCGTTCTTCCTGCCCGCCTACAACGCGTCGGTCCCGCAAGTGGTGCCGCTCGAGGACCTGCCGAGCGCCAACTCGCTCACCAGCCTGTCGTGGCAGCTTTCCGGCGTCATCGGGCCGACGCTCGGCGCGATCATCGTCGCGGCGGGCGGGACCTCGCTCGCCTTTGGGCTCGACAGCCTTTCCTTCCTGATTTCCGCGGCGTGTCTCATTCCCTTGCGCTTCATCCGCCTCACGACCGCGCCGGCGGAGCAGAAGGCAACGCCGCTCGCGGACATGCGCGATGGACTGCGCACAGTGATGGCTTCCCCCTGGCTGTGGGTGTCGATCCTGGTCTTCGCCTTCATCAACGTGACCGATGCCGGGCCACGAGCCGTCGCCCTGCCGTTCCTGATTCACGATCACCTGGGGCTGGAGGTGAAGGCGCTGGGGCTCGTGTTCTCGTTCTTTTCGATCGGCTCGATCGTCGGCGCACTCGTGCTGGGCCGCGTGAAGCGGCTGCGCCGGCGGGCGCGCTGGATGTACGGTGGGGTAGGGCTGTGCGGGGTGATGATCGTGATGTACGGCCTGTCGCCCGAACCTCGGGTTTCTTCTGGGCGCGGCCTTCATCTACGGCCTGTCCTTCTCAGCCGGGTCGCCCGTGTGGACCAACACCCTGCAGGAGATGGTGCCGCAGGAGCAACTCGGGCGAGTCACCTCGATCGATGCGCTCGGATCCTTCGTGCTGATGCCGGTTGGCTTTGCGCTGGCCGGCGTGCTCACCGACCGCTTCGGCCCGGTGTTGGTGTTCGTGTTCGGCGGAGCCCTCACGGTGCTCGTGACGCTCCTGGCCTACCTGCATCCGGGCGTGCGCAGCCTGGATTGAAGGGGGAGGCCCCGCCTCGTTCACTGTGCAACCACCTCGATCTCCCTCCAACGGATCCACGACGGGCTCACCCGCGTCGTGACGCGGACGTAGCGCGCGTTCGCGAGCGGCGCCTCCGGCCGGAACTCGAGCACCATAGTGTTGGGCGTTTCGGGATCGCTCGGCTGGTCGCGCGACGACTATCCGTACGCGTACGAGGCTTGAATGCAACTCTGCCCGGTCGCGGGGTTGAAGATGAGCAGCATGTACTCGAACTGCCCTCCCCCCGTGATCTCGAGCTGCTTCGGCCGGCCGGCGATCCAGTAGGCGGGCAATCCACGCACCTCACCGAAGACCTCGCTCGAGAGGCAGCCCGTCCGGCCTTCGCCGGCGATCGGCGGCAATGTGATGGGATCGTCCGGATTCGCCAGGCGATAATCGAGCGCCAGGGAGGTGGCGATCGTCATGACCATTTCCGGCGTGGTCGCGAGCAGGCAGTAGCCGGTGCGCGTGCTGCCGACCATCTGGCACTCGAGGTCGTCGGCGGTGACCTGGATGGGGCTCAACACATCAACCATGCCGGCAATCAGCGCGCCCTGATTGCCCCAATTCCACAGCGCGCCGCAGGAGGCCATGAGCGCAGCCAGGATGAGTAGGGTGAGTTTGCGGATCATGGGGCGCCTCGTAGTCCCGTCAATGCTTCTCGTCGCGCGTGCTCGAAGGCAGCACCACGAAGTCCTCGGTGCGCTCGAGCCGGCGCATAGATTCTAGCAAAGAGTCCGGTGGCAGGGTCAGCTTGCGGCGCGCGAGGTCCATCCAGCCGCCCAGGCTTTGGACCCTGGCGGCCACACGCCCGCCGTCAAGGCGAAACTCCTGACGCAAGAGGAAGCGGCTGCCGTCCTCGGCACCGCCCGCGGCGGCCAGGGTGACCTCGAACTTCTCCAGCAGGCGCACCTCGCGCAGGTATTCGATCTCGTCCTTGAAGATGACCGGTCCGATGCCCAGGCGGGAGAACTCTTGCATGGCGAAGCCATTCTCGGCGAAGAACAGCATGCGCACATCCGCCGCCTTGTCGAGAAAGGCTGTGTTGCGCATGTGGGAGTTGAAGTCCATATCTCCCCAACCGGCGAAGAGGGGTTTGGAGAACATAGGGGGGTCCCTTCCAATGACAGCGCGGGATTAACTCTACCGCGGCCTGCGGGACCCTCTCGGTTGCCATCCGCCCGCTCACGCCAGCGACGCCAACCTGGCGTTAACGTGCCGGCGAAGATCGTTGCGCAGGAGATGCGTGTCTCTGGGCCCGCCCTGCCCTCAATCGCCGGGCGGGGCAAGCAGCCTGGAATCGGTGAGCGGGACAAAGGCTCGCATTCCCCCGTCATCGATCCCGCCCAAGAGGCGCAGCGAGCCGCGCGGCGCACCGTCCCACACGATCTGCATCTCGATCTGATATCGCGCGCCCGAGGCGCCGGTTGCTTCCAACACGGCGTTCTCGCCGACGCGAGCGGCAAGCGCCGCGTAGCCCGCCCCCGCCATGCGATCCAAGTGCTCAGCCAGCAGCCCCCGCGCTTCTTCTTTGTTCATCGTCTAGGGCCATGGGCTCATGGAGCTAAAGTACTCGATCGAGTGATGCCCGATCCGTCGGCCGGGATGACCTCGGTGCTTCAGGTATCGCCTGCAAAAAGAGTCACGACGATCAGCGAGCCGTCGCCCGACCACTGGTATTGGGCCTCGCTGGCGAGAGAGCGGACTTGTGGCTGTGGGCCGAAACGCGCAACCGCGGCTCACCTCGCATTTCCCCCAAGGGGCGAGGTCGGTGCGCAGCCCCTCGGCGTATCGGTCAGCCAGTGAACCGGGTGTGGACCAGAGCGGAACCGACAACGAGGAGAGCCACGACCGCTCCAGTCACGGGTCCAGCCGCGATGGCTGGTCTACGAGGAGCTTCTCCGCGGACGTGCGCATCTCGCTTGGTGCGGGCTTGCTTGGCGTGCTGCGATGCGCCGATCGCCATGGCTGCCGGAATCGCAGCGCAAAACATGCACATGTACAGCCTCCGATTTCACGGAATCCAGTTCAGCGTCCCAATCATAATGTCGTCCGAGAGCTTGTTCAAGTTGCTCCCGTCGACGTTCATGACATACACGCCCAAGGCGGCGATGAACGCCAGTTGGCGGCCATCGGGAGACAGCGCGCCATTGAGGTTGATGGCATCCATATTCGTCAGGCGCTGGGGGGTTTGATTGCCGAGGGCCACGCGATACCAATCCGAGGGCACGCTATGGGCGGAGGCGATCTGCACGCCCAAGAGCCTATCCAGCCAGGTGCGAGTCGGCTGAGGCTGGAAGTTGACCATGCTGAAGATCAGATCGTTCCCGTCCAGCGTGAACACATGCGCATCAATGGGCGGATTGGCCGCCGGCTGCAAGACGGGGACCGGGTTGCTGCCGTCCGCGTTGGCCACGTACAAATCGTAGCTGAACGTGACCAGATCTTCGTAGAGATAGGCCAGCTTCGTGCCGTCGCGCGACAGAGCCGGCCACAATCCGTGCTGAACAATTGTCGTGGCCTGGCCCCCCAACGGAGCTCTGACCAAATCGTTCTGGTAGGTCGGGACCTGGCTGTTTGGATCCGTGCGGTGATAGTGCGTGTAGTAGATGGATTGACCATCGGCCGCCCAGGTCGTGAAGTAGTAGGACTCCATTGGATCGCTGCGGGTCAGAAGGGGTTGGGGCGCGCTTGAGCCATCATAGGGTATGAGATACAGGTCCGAGTAGCCAAACTGTGTCTCGCCGCTGGGCGGTGGAGGCGCATACGTCAGCAGGATCTGCCGGTTGTCGGGTGAAACCACAGCTTCGCCCAGCCAACTGTTTTCTGGGGCTTGAAAGAGCGTCCTCTTCTCGCCCGACTGCAGGTCGAGCTCGAACACCCGGTTGCCCTTGGGATCGTATTCGATCATCACCAGCCGCCCGGTCAATCCCAATTGGGCGATGCCAGGGATGGTCCCCGAGGGCGGTGGCCGTAGCCGCCGCAGTCGGCCCCGGGACGATGGTTATGGGTGGAGGTGCCAAGCGTGGCGTCGCGACCACGGTCGGCGGCTGGACGGCCATCGGCGAGCAGGCCACCAGGGCCACCAGGAAACCTGCGAGGGCCGAGGTCCTGATCCTCATCATAGTCATGCTCGACTACTTTCTACCGAACGTCCGGATGTAGTTGACCAGGTCCCAGCGCTGGACATCCGTAAACCTCTCGGCGAAGGCCGGCATGACCGAACCTGGATAGCCATTGGTGATCCATTCGAAGAGCTGGCCGTCCGGATGCACTCCGGGCGCGGTGTGGATCGTCAGATCCGCGGGTGGGGGGCGCAACAGCCGTCCGGCGGGACCGTCGCCCTTGCCGTGCGGACCATGGCAGGGGAGGCAATCCCGGTCGTAGAGGGCCTTGCCCGATCCTCGCGAGCCTTCCGTTGAGGGGATCGGGTTGGTCAAGCCGGAGGCGATGGGATTGGGTTGAACCTCGACCGTGAACACGTGGCGAATATCCTCGATCCGCGGATAGCGCAGGATGACCTCCACCTGCCAAGTCCCCGCGACGCTCAAGTAGCTGCCGGTGACTTCATAGCGCGAGTCGCCGATGGGGGCCGCTTCGACCTGCGTGATTCCCAGATCGACGGCCATCGCTTGAAGACGTAGAAGCACTTGAGGCCGATACTCGCTCAAGCCGGCGGGCATGCCGTGCACGTCCACCGCGATCTCATTCACGCCGACGCGGGCGGGTGCAATCCAGAGCTCCATGCGCGTCTGCCCGTCCTTGTATCCGCCGATGTACCCCAAGCGCTGCCGCGCCTGCATCGCCTCGAACGCGGGAGCGACCCCGGTCATCAGGCCGACCATCGCCAGGACGAGCGAACCGATCACCAGCTCGGTGCGTACGCTATTGCGCATCCAGTGCGTGGCCCTCTCCACCGATCCTTTGAGGCGCAGGTGACAGTATCAGCAGGTTAAGGGCTCCCAGTCCCACCAGCATGGCGAACAGCCCGGACTTGACGGCCAACGCCGTTCCATACGTCGTCGAGACGAGAGCCTGCAGTGTGCGGACTTGAGTGAAGGCGCTGAAGAGTCCGACTGAGGGCCAAGGTCGACACGCAGGTCAACGCCAGCCGAGAGAACTTGGGTATCAACAGATGGGCGGGGATCCCCGCTTCCCGCAGAAGCAAGAACACCGGAATCAACCCGCCCAACCAGGCCGACATGGCCGATATGTGAATCCAGTCCACCGCGACGGCGAGCGGGCTGTTGAGGGACGCCGCGTGGCTTTGCAGGCTGAACGTGAGCAGCACGAGAAGCACGGGGATCGTTGCGATCCACCACCACGCCGCGGAACCCTGGCCTGGGCGAGAGAGCCGGCCAACCAGGAGGGCCGTGACGACCAGCAGAACCACACGCAGCCAGAAGGCCCAACCGCTGGCGGGCTCAACCAACGTGGTCAACGCCTGAAGGTAAGGGACTTGAAAGGCTCCCCGGGCAGCCTCCCATGCCTGCCACATCAGGAACGCCAATGAGAGAACGGCCAGGCTGAGGATGCCGATCCGCGCCAGCCGCCTCAGCCGTCGCGCGGCGACGTCATCGCTGGATGGGTTGGGCGCCTCCCACGCTCGGTAGGCCGGCCGCCAGACCAAGACGCCGAACAGAACGCTGCCCGCGGTCAATGCTGCCGCGATGTAACTCAGCCATCGCAAGAGCGTATCGACCAGGGGCGGTCTGGCGGTGGCGGGGTTGGGCGCCCCGGGCGGCGGCAGAAGGGATAGGCCGGAGACTGACTGACCGACGGAGAAGGCGACGACTCCGTTGGTGATGTGACCGTCGACCAGGGAGCGAGCCTGCCAGATGATGTTGTACGCCCCGTCAGGCAAGGTGGGCAGGTCGAGCCTCAGAACCCGGCTGTCATTCGGATCGAGCGTTCCTGGGCCCTCGACCAAGACGTGAGGTTGGCGTCCGCCAGCCGGGCCTTTGAGAAGTCCGGGTCAAGTGCCTCACTGAACACGAGCGTCGCAGTCGCAGGTGAGCTGGGCAGCACCGCGCCGGCTTCAGGGTCGGAGCGAACGAGGTTGGCGTGCGCCAGAACGTCGCGAATGGGCGAGATAACCAGGCCGAGGAGGACCGCCAGACAAGCGGTGAGAAGGTATCGTGTAACTCGTCGTCCAGTGCGTGTCATGTTCGATCCATTTCGATGAAGGGGAAGACCGGCCACGCTCGTTGCATCAGCCGGTCTTCCCCATAGCGTACGTCCTACGCCGCGCGTCTCCGCGCTGCCCCAAACCCGAGCGCTCCGAAAACGAGGCCGAGCAGCCCGAGGACGGCCCCGATGCCCCCGACGATCAGGGATGTCTGAGCGGTACGAGCCACCGAGGCTGTCGAAGCCTCCGCGGAGGGAAACGACACCGAGGACCTTTGGCTCGACCGACCCGAACGTGTCCGGGCTGCTGGTCATCGAGATATCCACCGGCGTTTCCTCGATCGTCCCGAAGATATGCCAAGTGTAGTCCCCAACCTCGGTTGGTATCACGTAGGCGGTATACGCGCCGTCCAGCTCCTCCTGAGGCTCGATGGACAACACCTTGGATGAGCTGCCGAAGATGATCTCCGCCTGGAGCGTTTCCTCCAGGCCATTGACCGGTTCGCCGGTCTTCTGGTTGGTCACGAACAAATCCAGACCATTGGTTTCACCCTGGATCGCGGGTTCATTGTGGAATCCGATCTCGATTTCGTAGTCGCCGACCTCGGTCTGTCCGTGGGCGAGCGCATCCTGGTGAAACGCGAACACGCACGCAAAGACAACCACGATTGCGGCCAAGAATCTACATTCTCATGGTCTTCCTCCTCAAGGCACGTCATAGCAGGCCGCCGAGGCGGTCGCTAAGCAACAGATGATATTGGGACTGGGTCTCGAACCGATCAGGAGGAAGAAGGAATACGCGGCGGGGGAGGTTCCGGGAGCGGGGTCCACGCCCGCGCGACGACGGGCAGACCGGCTACCGGCCGCAGGAGCCGGCTGAGGAAGAGGATCTCGATCAGCAGGCTCACCGGGGCAAGCAGGTGCGGCAGCCCCTGGGCGGCGGTTGCCTTAGCCTGGTCGAGCAAGTAGCCGTGGCTGTGAGGATGCGTCGCCTGATAGGGGCCGAAGTGCGGATGGACCTCGCACGCCTCGGCCTCAAGCCAGCATGCAGGAAGGCCCGGCTGTGCGAGGGCCGTGTATCCGGCCCACAGAATCATCAGAATGCGAAGGGCAAAGCGAGAGAATAAGGACATTGCGGACGCATTCTAGCATAAATACCAATTCGGCTGTTCCAAAGGCGATCTTGGGAACTGTCTCCCCGTGCATCGCGAGTGGATGCCAGCGCACCGGGAGATATAATTGCTATTGCGGTCCAATATCTCACAAATACCTGCCGTGGGCCGTTCATCGTCGCCGAGGAGCACCCATGATCATCCGAACCATCCGAACCTTGATTGTGTTGACGTTCACCCTGATGTCTTGCGCCTTCGCACCATGGCCTCGCCCGGTATTCGGCCTCGCCCGAGCGGCACGCTCGGACGTGCATGGGCAGGGATGGCTCGGTCCTCAACCGCCTCACGGACGGTGACACGCTTCGACTGCGCCTCACGCTTGCAGAGGCCCCCGATCAGGACCTCTCTGTGGACTTCTCGCTCGGCTCGGGCACCACGCGCGTGGCCTCGTGCACGATCCTTCAGCATGCGACTGCGTGTGAGACCGAGCCGTTGTTTGCGTTCGGCTGGTATTGGACCGCGGCAGACTCCACTGCGGGCACCCGCTCGCTGAGTGTGCAAGCCGGGGACGCGCTGGGAAGCCTGGCCGAGACGACCGTCGAGGTCGCGCCGCGTCCGGTGGTGATGGTGCATGGCTTCTCCTCCACCTGGGACGCGTGGGCCAACTACCTCGGGCCCGCGGGTTACCTGGCGCAGAGCGGCATTCCGGGCTTTGCCGTGGGCGACGGACAGGTTCCCGGGGCGATGAACACCGGCAACATCGCCGAGCCCGCGCGCCGCACCAACACGATTGCCGAGAACGCGGCGATCCTCGGCGAGTACATCGCTCATGTGAAGCAGGTGACAGGCGCACAGTCCGTTGACCTGCTCGGTCACTCCATGGGCGGCTTGATCTCTCGCGCGTACATCGACCGGGTGATGACCACCCGCGATGTGGCGCAGCTCATCATGCTCGGCTCGCCGATGGCCGGCAGCGATTGCGCCGACCTACCCGCCTCGCTCGGGCTGTACCTCCCGGCCACGCTCGAAATCCGTCCGAGCTACGTGCGCGATATCTTCAACCCCCAGATCACCCACCGCCGCGGCGTCTCGTTCCACGCGCTGGCGGGGATTCCGATCATCGAGTCCTTCAAGTCGCCCTGCACGGATGTGCCCACCGACATCGCGGTCTCGCTCTCCAGCGTCACCGCAATCCCGGTGCATGCGAGCCAGATGCCCGTGCTGCACAACGACCTCAACACGTCGGCGCAGGTCTACGAGGAGTTCGTCAAGCCCTTGCTGCAGACACCCGCCGGCGGGTTCGCCGACGAACCCGACCCGCAAGCGCCGGCACCGGAGGCGGACGCGCAGCAGTTCTCGCGCATGTTCACGGGCCACGTCGACGCGGGCTCGAGCACGCAGATGAGCATCCCCATTGACTCGGGCATCAGCGTGGCAAGCTTCGCGCTGTACGACACGTCGCGCTCGCTGCAAGTGAGCGTGACCGGCGCCAGCGGCAATACCATTGAGTTGAGTGCGGAGAAGAACGGCCTGGTAATCGTGGAGGATCCCGAGGCGCTGGTTTACCTTGGCTATGGGTTCAAAGATCCGAAGCCCGGTGTGTGGCAAGTGCGCCTCGAGAGCTCCGCGCTGACCCCACCCGAGGGCGCCGACTACGCGCTGACGGCCCGATTCGTCGGTGGTGCGCAACTGCTGACGGATGTCAGCACCTTGCTGCCGGCGATGGGCGAGCAGGTTGCACTGGTGGCAAGCTTGCGATTGGGAAGCGAGGACCTGCCGCTGCGCGAAGCCCGCGCATCCATCCGCCATCCCGATGGGAGTTCCGAAAGCATTCCCCTCAGCGTGAGCGGATCCAAGGCGAAGATCTCGCTGCGCCCGGAAAGTGCCGGGCTCTACGGCGTCGACCTCACGGCGATTGGCAGCGCCCCGGACGGGACGCTCATCGAGCGATCGGCCTTCCTGGCCATCGAGGCGCAGCCGCAGGCAAGTCGCGGACTGCCGCTGGTTGTGTGGGCGGTCCCGTGCTTGGGAGCGATCCTTGTGATGGGTGTTGTCGCCCTGGCGATCCGCCGGCGTCGCCGCCGTTGAGAGCGCCATGCGGATCCTCCGGCGGGGGCCGCCGCACGGCGCACGGCGAGCGGGCGGAGAGCAGCGGGGTGGCCGCATGTGTCCAGCGCGCCCCGATCAGGCTCAGGGCGTGAGCCCGAGAAGGCGCGAGCTCATCTCCCACAGTTGCTCCTGGTTGGCTGTGTCCTGCGAGAAAGCGCTCGATCGAATCTCCTGCTCGCCCTTGAAGAAGCGGCCCGAGACCGAGGCATACTTCGAACTCGTGGCCAGGCTCACCAACCCGGCTGCGGCGCGCTCGGGCGGCCGCGACATGATGTTCGTCATGAAGCGCAAAGCAGCCGGGGCTTCTCTCATCAGGCCGGACCTGACCAACTCCGGGTGGTAGGCGTTGGCCGTCGCACCGATCCCCTCGAGGCGCCGTGCCAGAGCGTAGGTGAACAACAGGTTGCACGTCTTTGTTGCGCCGAACGCCCACAACGCCCTGAACTGTCTCTCGCTCTGTAGATCGTCGAAGGCCACGGGGGTGGTCGAAGGCGCCGTGACAACCAGCACGCGGCGTGGCGTGCGGGTCCTGTGCGCGTCGAGCAGGAGCCGGGTGAGGAGGAACGGGCCGAGATGATTGGTGGCGAACATCAACTCCCAGCCCTGCGGGGTGACCTGGCGAGTAGCGGAGAAGCGAGCGGCAGTGTGGATCAGCGCGTCGAGGCGGGTGTAGCGTGCGGCAAAGCGCTCCGCCATGGCGCGAACCGAGTCGGGCGAAGCCAAGTCGAGATGAAGAACCGCGAGCTCGAGCGTTGGGGGAACTCGCCGTGATGCGAGATTGAGCCAGCTTGCCGCGAGCTTCGTCGTGGCACGCCAGTATGACGGTCCACCCGCGTTGGGCAAGACCCGCGGCGGTCGCCTCACCCACCGCACCCGTCGCACCGGTCACAATCGCAACTTCTCCACTCATTGCGCTACCTCCAGTAGGCACACGGCCTACCCCATCGAGCTACTCGGGGCCGAACTGGTCCCCCAGGTATCCGTCGAGCAGCTCCGACCCGATCACCAGACCGGGCCGTTGCGTGGCCCGCTCGACCTCCGGCCCATCCAAGGCCGGAGCGTACGGACCTAGAACGGTTTGAACACCATCAGCACGACGACAACAATGATCGCGACGATCTCATAGGCGTGGCAGAACCGGACAACGCTGTCGTTCAGGGCAGCCCGTAGCGCCGGGGTGACCTCTCCGCTCTGAATGGCCTGCTCGAGGTGCCGGGCAAAGACCTTCCCCCGCGGAAGGAAAACCGTCGGGACGAGAATGAAGAAACTGATGATCAGGAGATTTGCGACCAGCAGCCAATTACGGGAGGCGCCCTGCAGAAACCCGAGTATGGGGGCGCCCACCACGAGGGCGAGGAAAACTCCAAACACGATCACCAGCATGCTTCCAGGGATCACCATGTATCTTTCGATCGGGTCTGCCGCCCGGAAGATCAACGCGATCGCCTTGGGGTCCTCAGACCGCTCGGCCAATGAGCGCGTCAGTTGCCTGGCGATCACTCCGCCCACCAGTACGATGGCGCTTGCCACGTGCAGAAACCGAATAACCAGATACAAGCTCACTCAACCTCCTCGGGCTGGGCCAGTGCCGCGCCCCGGTCTCGAATGTCATCCTCGGTTCCAGACGGTTCTTGGTGCTGCTGGCAATGGCGACCCTTCCTCTGTTTCTGCCTCTCCCGGGAGGCAGGCGACCGAGTCGTTGGCCGGCATCACGCCTTTCGAGAGCTGCCTGCGTCTTCCATTGAAGTGCGTCCGCCCGTGCCTCTCTTGAGCAGGGCAATCCCAACCGGGATCCCGACGGCCAGGTAAGCGCCGATGTAGAGCAGGCCCCCGGGCCGGCTCGCGAAATCGAAAACCGCGATGTTGGCGAGTGCGGCCAGCGTGATCATGAGAATGAGGCCGTATGACGCGTAGGAGTGATGCAACAGAGGCGGGAGGCTTCGCTCCCAAAGGAAGGGGATCACCGCGAGGGCCAGAGAAAGATAGAAGGCTGCAAAGCTGCGCAGCGTGAAGGCTGACATGAGTTCGGGGAAGATGCCTCCGTTGGTGCCGGTCGACCCAGGTTGAGCCAGCATGCCGTACACCGCCAGGAAACCGACAAACAGGACGAATGCAGCCACTGCGGTTCGCGGCCCCTTGGAGATCGCGGGGCCGAGAGGCTGCATCGAGGGGCGCAGCCGAAGCCAGTCGGCCACACCGACCAGCGCGCCAAGGACCGAGGTCGCGAGGGCGGCCACGTAGCCCCAGGCGAGCGGGCCGACGAGGACGAGCTTCTCGCGGAATGCGACCAGGACTGCGATCTCGATCAGGCCGAAGAACCACAGGTAGAGGCATGCCGAGTAGACCAGCCGCCAGTTGCGGCGAAGGGCGGTCACGCCCGCCAGCCAGGCGTTGCCGAGGCACCAGGCTCCGATCGTCATGGCGACAAAGGGGGTGACCTTCCACGGGAAGATCGGTGCCATTTGAGCAGGGAACCCAAACAAGGGCAGCCCAACGAGCAGGAAGAGTAGCGCCGCGAGGGCTGTCAAGGACCGAGATATGCGCGTGAGCATATTGCCTCCAAGATCCATTCGTGTACGCACGGGTGCCGCGTGGTTACCGTCTGTGTTCGGCTTCATCTTCCCGATCGTTCCTCGAATCACCCACCCACGCTATTTGTCCGGCACGAACCTGCCGCAAGGGCCGGTTCGGCGATGGCCCCAGCGTGGGTCCCTAGTGAAAGAACAGGAAGTCGATATCTCCGGGAGACTGACCTTTGGTGGTCAACATGTGAGCCAGGTCGGCGTGGTGCTGCATCCCGTGCATCAGCACGTGTTGCATCACGCGCCATCGCGGCATGACGAGCGTCTCGCCGCTCATTCGAGTCAGCGTGATATCGGCTGAGAGGGTTGCATCGTCGAGCCCCGCCAGGAGCCGCGTCCAGGCGGCCTGCTCGAGATCACACCGGGCGCGCAACGCCGCCAGGTCGGGGTATTCAGCGGGCGGCAGTGCAGGGGCCTGGCGCCCAGATTTAAGGCTCGTCCGCCATCCGTGGTCGGCGCGTAACACGTGATACAGCGTGTCGTGAATCGAGCCGCGGCTGTACCCAGGGTTCTCGCGATAGTCACCGTCGGTCAGAAGCGCGGCCTTGTCCATGAGCCGGCGAGTGATGTCGAAATGGAAGGCGAATTGTGTTTCGAATTGCGGTTTGAACGACATGGCGAAGCCTCCCTCGGCAGGCGAGGAGCGAATTGAAGGCGCTGCTGGCAGGCACGCAGCGGCGCAGGACGTGGCCGGCCTAGAACAACATGTATCGCGCGGCGGCCATGAAGACGACGGTGAGCGCGAGCAGCACGGCGGTGACTTCGGCCGCTGTTGCGCAAGCGAACCTGGCAGGCTGAGATCTCGGCGACCTGTTCCTTCGTCGGCGGGCCGCCGGCCTTCGCCACGGCGCGCGAGATGCGCCCGAGGCGGGCCGAGATGGGCGATTGAACGAGAAACCCAATCAGCGCCGAGCTGATGCCGGTCAGGGCGCCCAGCGTGAGGCTCAGGCCGAAGCCGGTCGAAAACCACGCCGGTGAGAATCCCGCCGACCTCAGCCAGAACAGCCACACACCCGCCAGCGTGTTGACGATGGCGGCCAGCCCCATCCATTTTGAAAAACCGCTCGAGGCCGCCAGACGCTGCATGAATGGGAAGCCGGCCGGCCCAAGGCCCGAGGCGGTGGGCTCAACAAACCCGGCGAAGGCGATGGCCCCGCCAGCCCAGACGACCCCGGCCCCGATGTGAAGCACGCGCAAGACTAGATTGAGGTAGACCATTGGATCGCTCCTTGAGAATGTAAGCCAATTGGCAGCGAGGGGCGAGTGCGCACCAGTCGTGGCGAGGGCGAGGCCCATGCCTCGCCCTGCCTTCCGCATCACGCCAGGAACAGCTCTCCACTGCTACACCTTGTTACCGCTTCGAGCAAACACCTTACCGGGTTGCCACGGCGTGCCGAGCAGACGCAATAGCCACCGGTCGAGGCCCCACCAGCCAGCCGTCTTCCACGCCAGGATGAGCAGAATGGCGAACGTAAACAGCACCGGGTTGACCGAAGCCGACCCGGCCATCATGAAGTTCCAGTTCATGAACCCGCCGAAGAACGCGGCAATGCCGACGAACGCGCCCAGGACGAAGGCTACGCCTACCAGCAGCTCACCGAAGGCGATCACCTTGGCGAACCAGGTGTAGGCTCCGCTGTCCAGCATCGCCTGCAGGAAGACGCGGTACCATCCAAATGTGATGAGGGGCCGCGCCGGCGCCTCGGGGAGGGCGACCGCACGCGCCCAAAAACCCTTGAGGGCCTCACCGGTTTGCACCCAGGCGGGGTTGGTGACCTTGCCCCAGCCCGAGGTGATCCAGGTGTAACCCATATAAAGGCGGATGATGAGCCATAACCAGGACCAGCGCGTATTGCCGAACAGACGACTGCATGAAGGGCGGATCGCTGACTTGGAATCCGCCGCGCCCAGCTTGCTCCTGCACGCCTCACCTCCTGAGCTGAATGAGAGAACCATGTTCCGGCGCGCGCCGTACAATGGACGCTGCCGGATCAGAGGCAAGGTACCGAAGGCCTTGCCGGCAATGCTATAATTCTCACACACATTACCCGAAAAGGCAAACAGCGGGATGATGCGAACACCGGAAGAAATCAACGAGGCGCTGGCGCGCATACTGCCGCGGGTCGAAAAGCCCGGACGCTACACCGGGGGCGAGCTCAACCAGGTGGTCAAGGATTGGGCGCGCACACCGGTGAGGACGGCGTTCGTCTTTCCGGACCTCTACGACCTGGGCATGTCGAACCTGGGCCTGGCGGTCTTGTACGAGATCGTCAACCGCCGGCCGGAGGCGTTGGCCGAGCGCGCTTATTCCCCCTGGCCGGACATGGAACGCGAGATGCGCCAGGCCGGGGTCCCGCTCTACTCGCTTGAAACGCATCACGCGCTTCGCGATTTCGACTTGATCGGCTTCTCGATCCCCTACGAGCAGCTCTACACCAACTTGCTGAACGCTCTCGACCTGGCCGGGCTGCCGCTGCGCTCAGCCGAGCGTGGCGAGCGCTTGCCGCTGGTGATTGCGGGTGGGCACGCGGCCATGAACCCGGAGCCGCTGGCCGATTTCGTGGATGCGTTCGTGATCGGCGAAGGCGAAGAGGTCATCGAGGAAATCGTCGAGGCGGTGGGCGTCGCCAAGCGCGAGGAGCTCTCGCGCCAGACGCTTCTGGAACGGCTGGTGCGCCTGCCCGGCGTTTACGTTCCGCGCTTCTACACGCCTCGCTACAACGAGGACGGCACGCTGCGCGAGGTCGAGCGCACGCATGCGGCCGCGCCGCAGCACGTGCTCAAGCGCATCGTAGGCGCGCTGCCCCCGCCGCCCACCCGGTTGATCGTGCCCTACATCGACACGGTTCATAACCGCTTCCCGGTGGAGATCATGCGCGGCTGCACCCGCGGCTGCCGCTTCTGCCAGGCGGGCATGATCACCCGCCCGGTGCGTGAGCGCAGCGTCGAGGAGATCCTCTCGGCGATCGACGAGGGGTTGCGCCACACCGGTTACGAAGAGGTCGCGCTGCTGTCCCTCTCCTCGTCCGACTATCGGCACATCCGCGAACTGGTGACGGCTGTCGCGGAGCGCTACGCGGGGCGGCACCTGCGCATCTCGCTGCCCTCGCTGCGCATCGAAAGCGTTTCGGTGGACCTCATGGAAGCGCTGCGCGGCAACCGCTCCTCGGGCTTCACCCTGGCGCCGGAAGCGGCCACCGAGCGCATGCGCACGATCATCAACAAATCCATCTCGGATGAGGCGCTTCTGGGCGTGACGCGCGAGATCTTCCGCCGCGGCTGGCCCACGGTAAAGCTGTACTTCATGATCGGCCATCCGCAGGAGACGCTGGAGGACGTGCACGCCATCGCCGAGCTGTGCAAACGCGTGCTGCGCGAGGGGCGCGCGGCGCTCGGCGGCCGAGCCGAAGTCCACGCCGGGGTGAGCACGTTCGTGCCCAAGCCGCACACACCCTTCCAATGGGTGCCGCTCGATTCGGTGGAGAGCATCCGCGCCAAGCAACGGCTGCTGATGGATGAAGTGCGCGGACGCGGGCTGAAGCTCAACTGGAACCCGCCCGAGGCGACTCAAATGGAAGCCTGGCTCTCGCGCGGCGACCGGCGCATGGGCGGCGTGATCGAGGCGGCCTGGCGGCGCGGGGCGCTCTTCGATGCCTGGCAGGATCAATTCCAGTTCGAGGCCTGGCTGGCGGCCTTCCGCGACTGCGGCCTCGACCCGGAGTTCTATCTCCACCGCGAGCGGCCGATCGATGAGCGGCTGCCGTGGGAGCACATCGATAGCGGGCTGCGCAAGCGCTTCCTGACCGAGGACTACCTGTGGAGCCTGGAAGGCCGCCCACGCATCGATTGCCGCACGCGCTGCTATGCCTGCGGCATCATGCCAGCCTTCGCTGGGTTGCGCGGGGAGCAGCCGCTCGAGGCGTGGTTCTGCCCGGTGGCCAAGAGGCATGTGCCAAAAGAGCTTCTCAACCCGGAGCCCGCATCGAGCACGGAGAGAATTCAAGTTACTATCCCGGGTGGCATCGACTGATCCGCATGCGTGTGTGACAACCCCTGGTCGACCCCCGCCACACAACCAACGTCCTTCCAAGATTTCGATGTGGGTCTTGGTTTCTCCATCGAAGTTGCAGTAGTCTCTGTGGCATGAGGATCTCGTGAACGAGCTTGAGCCGGAACGTTACCGCATCACCTTTGCCATCACTCACGCCATGCGCTATGTCGGCCACCTGGACCTCCTCAGCGCGTGGGAACGGACGTTGCGGCGGGCCGAGCTGCCGCTCGCTTACACCCAGGGCTTCCATGCGCACCCTCGCATTCAGATCGCGGCTGCCCTGCCGCTGGGTTGCACGGCCGACGCGGAGATGATGGAATTGTGGCTCGAGGTCGAACTGGAAGCGGATGCGCTCCGCGAGCGGCTGGGTGCCGCGCTGCCGCCGGGCTTACGGCTGCGGAGTGTCGCGCACATGCCGCCGGGCAAACCGCACTTCGACCAGTGGCTCGTGGCGGGCGATTACAGCGGCGTGCCCGTGGCGGGTGGGCTTCCTGTTGATCTCGGAGCACGCGTGAGCCGCGTGCTCACCTGCGAAAGCCTGCCTCGCCAGCGGCGAGAGAAGGCTTACGACTTGCGTCCGCTGATCCTTCAGCTTGAGGTGCGCGAGGAGACGCCGCCCAGCCTGGGGATGCGTCTCAGGCTGCAGGCCGGCGCGACGGGACGCCCGGACGAGGTGACCGAGGCGCTCGGGCTAGAACGGGCCGCGCTGCTCTTCACCCGCGAGCGGTTGATCTTCACCGACGAGGCCGGCTCGCTTCACGGCTCGGATGAAGGCCTGCTCGAGACGATTGTGGCGGCGGGGTGAGCGGGAGTGCCCGCACCCATCGCACGAGCGTCGAATCCAGCACGTGACCGCTTTGCTTGACCCGATCACCCCCGACAGGTATAATCCGCAGGCTTACCTCCGGGCACATCCCGTGCGGCCAGAAGGCTCGAGCCGGGGCAGGCGTACCACATCCATAGGAGCTGGGCCATGCCGCCTCATCCAAAACGTAAGCATTCATCCGGCCGCCGAGACCGGCGCCGTGCGCACGATGCCCTCGTGCCGACCGAACTGATCAACTGCAGCAATTGCGGCGTACCGGTGACGCAGCACACCGTGTGCCCGAACTGCGGCTATTACGACGGGCGCCAAGTCTTTGAGCCGAAGAAGAAGAAGAAGAAGTCGACCTAAGACCCCGCGCAAAGGCCGTGGCAGCACGGCCTTTTCCATCTATGTAGGGCGATGACCACACCGCTTCTCCCCGCGCAGACCGCGTTCGTGTTTCCTGGTCAAGGCTCACAACAACTGGGCATGGGTGGCAGCCTGGCGCAGGCCTCTCCGGCTGCGGCGTCGACGTTTGCCGCCGCCGACCGAGCGCTGGGTTATCCGCTCTCGAAGTTGTGCTGGGAGGGGCCCGAGACCGAGCTCAATCAGACGCTGCACACCCAACCGGCGCTGCTCACACACTCCGTTGCGGTGTGGCGTGCGTTCCTCGAGCGGCACCCGGGTTTCGTGCCGCGATGCGTGGCGGGTCATTCGCTGGGGGAATTCTCGGCGCTGGTGGCCGCGGGTGCGCTTGAGTTCGAGGCCGCCCTGGCGCTGGTCCTCGAGCGCGCGCGGCTTATGACGCGCGCCGGAGAGACCGCGCCCGGGGGCATGGCCGCAATTCTCAATCTCGAGGCGGCCGCCGCCGCGGACGTGTGCCGGGAAGCCGCGCAGGCCACGGGCGAGGTGGTCGTGGTCGCCAACGATAACTGCCCCGGCCAACTCGTGATCTCGGGCGGCGTCGCCGGGCTCGAGCGCGCGATGGCTCTGGCACGTGAGCGCGGCGCGCGGCGCGCCGTGCGGTTAGCCGTGAGCATCGCCGCGCACTCGCCCCTCATGAAGAGTGTGGCCGCGGAATTCGCCCAGGCCGTGCGCCAGGCGCCGATCGAATCGGCGCGCGTGCCGCTGGTCGCCAACACCAGCGCGGCGGCGATCACCACGACCGCCGACCTCCAGAGCGAACTGTCCGCGCAACTCACCTCGCCGGTGCGCTGGACCGAGTCGGTGCAGTGCATGCACGCCCTGGGCGCCACGACCTTCATCGAATTGGGATCCAAGGACGTATTGGCCGGGCTCATCCGGCGCATTCTCCCCGACGCCTCCGCGCAAAGCCTGGGCACCCCTGAGGATCTGGCAGCGCTCGACGCGGCTGCCTGAGCGGGTTGCGGCCTTGCGCCGCTCACGCTATCCTCCATCCAAATCGTGCCATGGCCAGTGCCCCTAACCTATCCCTCGCCTCCGAAGCCCTCGACCTGGTTGTCCCGGATCGCGCGCTGCCCTTCGCCATTCTCCAACGCACGCGCCTGCAACGGCTGTCGGGCATCACCGACCTCTTTCGCCAGCCGTATTTTGCCTGGTTGGCGCGCCTCGAGGCGCGCGTATGGGCGGAAGAC
Source organism: uncultured Chloroflexia bacterium (assembly GCA_963712475.1). Classification (GTDB taxonomy): domain Bacteria; phylum Chloroflexota; class Anaerolineae; order Anaerolineales; family RBG-16-64-43; genus RBG-16-64-43. The sequence goes on along the minus strand of CAVQIA010000007.1, from coordinate 66,782 downwards.
ATTCGTAGGAATTACGTCGCGTTGATGCGGCGCGAATACGCCATTCTCGCCAGCGCATTGCCACCGCACGCGATCCACATCCTGGATGTGGGCTGCGGCATCGCCGGCATCGATGCGCTGCTCCATCAGCACTACCGGCGCGATCCGGCCCTGCGCTTCTCTCTCTTGGATCGGACGCAAATCGATCCCCGGCTGCGCTATGGATTTGCCGGCCACGGCGACTTCTACAACAGCCTGGAGGTGGCGCGCGAGCTGCTGATCGCCAACGGAGTCTCTAGCTGAGCGAATCCGATTGATCCCCGCCCAGGAGGAATATGTCGTCCCCGTCCAGGATGTAGACCTGGCGGTTTCACTGCGCGCGTGGGGGTTCGACTTTCCTGTGGAGACCTATCTCCCGGCGGTGATGCGGGCCATGCGGCCGGGAGCCTGGTTGATCATCGATGTCCGGCCCGACACCGGAGGCGAGGACGCCTTGCAGAAGGCCGGGCTGGACGTGAACCCCGTCAAGCAGAAACTCAAGTACAAGCGATTGGCCTGCCGCAAGCCGGAGTGAGCCGGAAGGCCTTGTTTGCGGCCCGGGTGGCGTGTGGTTTAGAATGAAGCGCGCCATGGTGCCGGATTCGCATACCCAAGGTATGGAGGACGGTGTGGAGCGGATGCTGGAGGGCAAGGTCGCGCTGGTGACGGGCGCCTCGCGCGGGATAGGCCGAGCGATCGCGCTCGAACTCGCGCGTTGCGGTGCGAACGTGACGGTGAACTACAACTCGCGCGCGGAGGCCGCCGCCGAAGTGGTCGGCGCGATCCAGGCCCTGGGCGCGAAAGCGGCCGCGGTGCAAGCCGATGTGTCGGACTTCGCCCAAGCCGGGGCCATGGTGCAGGGCGTCGTGCAGGCTCACGGGCAAATCGACATCCTGGTCAACAACGCCGGCATCACGCGTGATATGCTGCTCTTGCAGATGAGCGAAGCCGATTGGGATGAGGTGCTGCGCACCAATCTCAAGAGTACTTTCAACTGCTCACGCGCGGCGATCAAGAGCATGATCCGCCGCCGGTCGGGGCGGATCATCAACATCACCTCGGTCTCCGGCCAGTTGGGAAATGCGGGTCAAGCCAATTACGCCGCTTCCAAGGCCGGGCAGATCGGCTTCACCAAATCGTTGGCGCGCGAAGTGGCCTCGCGCCACATCACGGTCAATGCGGTGGCGGCCGGATACATCGAGACCGACATCTGGGCGAAGGTTCCGCAGGAGATTCGCCAGGGCATGATCAAGCTCACCCCGCTGGGGCGCACGGGCACGGCCGATGAAGTGGCTTACGCGGTCGCCTTTCTGGCCTCCGACCGAGCCGCCTTCATCACGGGGCAAGTGCTAGGCGTCGACGGCGGCATGGCGATGATGTGAGAGGGACCATGGACAATTCTTCCGCTGCAGGCAAGACGTTCATCTCGCCGGGGGTGCTGATCACGGTCGCCAGGCTTGCCGCCCTCGGTGTGCCGGGTGTGGCCCGCATGAGCCCGGTGCCGGGCGGGGTCAACCAGTTGTTCCGCCGCGGAAGGGCCGATGGTGTGCGCCTGGAAACCGACGCCGAGACCGTGTCAGCCGATTTGTACCTGGTGGTCGAACAGGATGTCAACGTGCGGGAAGTGGCACGCCAGGTCCAGCGTGAGGTGGCCCGGGCCATCCGCGATCTCATCGGGCTGGAGGTGGGCCGGCTCGACATCCATCTGGAAGACATCGACCTGCCACCGGCCGGACCGCCGGCGGCTGAGGGTTGATCCACATTCAAGGGAAGGGCCCGCCGCGTCGCGGGCCACAGGATGCATGAAGGGTCGTCGCAAAGCACGCGCACTGGCGCTGCAGGTTCTTTTCGAAGTGGATAGCTCCAACCATCCTCCGGGGGCGGTGCTCGAGCAGCGGCTCGAGGCCTCGCCGCTGACGGAGGACTTGGGTGGTTTCGCCCAACGGCTGATCTTCGGTGTGCTCCAGCATCGCGCCGATCTCGATCGAATGATCGGCCGCTTCGCCCCCGAGTGGCCGGTGGAACAAATGGCGCTGGTGGACCGCAATGTGTTGCGACTGGCGCTGTGGGAGTTCGCCATCGGGCGCGAAACCCCGGTGCGGGTTGCCATCAATGAGGCAGTGGAAGTGGCCAAAGTCTTCGGATCGGAAAGTTCGCCGCGCTTCGTGAATGGTGTGCTGGGCAGCCTGGCCGACCACGTGGACGAGGCCGCCCGCGCTCCTCGCGGCGGAGTGTAAGGCCATGGAGTTCTTAGGCGTCGGTCCGCTCGAGCTGCTGCTGGTGCTGGTGATTGCCCTCTTGGTGATCCCCCCGAACCAGTTGGGCAAAGTCGGCCGCTCGATCGGGCGCTTCCTCAACCGCATGTTCCGTTCGGACTCGTGGCGCATCTTCCGTCAGGCCTCGAGCGAGCTCCAGAACCTGCCAAGCCGCCTGGCGCGGGAAGCACAACTGGAGGAACTGCATTCGATCGAGAAGGAGATGGCTCTGCCGGACTTGAAGACGACCGCCTTTGCGCCGTGGGCCGCGCACGTTGAGCAGGGCGCGGCACCGCTCACACACATCCCACCCGCGCCGCCTGTAGCCCCGGAGCCGGACTCGGGCAAGGGCGAAGCGGACTCCTCGCCAGCGGCTTCCACAAGCGCATCGGGCGACGCGCCTTCGGGCCCGCCGGCCGAGGCGTTGGAATAGGTCGGCGCATGCGCAAAGCCATGCGGGCGATCGGGCGCGTGCTCTCGGCACCCTTCCGGGCCGCGGGCGCGCTGGCACGAGCCGTCCGGAACTTCTTCACCTACGAGCCCGAAGATACACCGCTGGCCGACACCTTCGCCGGCGCCGTACAAAGCCCGAATCTGATTCTCGAACATGTGGATGCGCTGCGCCGCCACCTGCTGCGGGCGATCCTTTTCCTGGCCATCACCACGACCTTCTCCTTTGCCTTCGCGCAACGACTGCTCGAGTTCCTGACCCGCCCGCTGGGCGGGCTCTCGAACCTGCAGTCGATCGAAGTCACCGAGAACATCGGGGTCTTCATGCGGGTCTCGCTGCTGTCGGGGTTCGCGCTGGCCTTTCCGTACATCGCCTTCGAACTCTTCGCCTTCGTCCAGTCGGGTCTGCATCGGCGCAGCCGGATGATGGTGGCGCTGGCCATCCCCTCGGCCACGCTGCTCTTTCTGGTCGGCATGGCGTTTGCCTACTACATCATGATGCCCGCCGCGATTCCCTTCCTGGTCAACTTCCTCAACATCCCGGTCAAGGTACGTCCCTCCTCGTACGTCAACTTCGTCACCGGGCTCCTGTTCTGGATCGGCGTGGCCTTTCAGATGCCGCTGGTGATTTACTTCCTGGCGCGCCTGGGAGTGGTGCGGGCGGGCCAGCTTTGGCAGCAGTGGCGCATCGCCATCGTGGCCATCGCGGTCCTTGCGGCGGCGGTGACGCCGACGGTGGACCCGGTCAACATGGCGCTGGTCATGGCGCCCATGATCCTGCTTTACTTCCTCAGCATCGGCCTCGCCGCCGTAGCCGAACGACAGCGGAAACGGTGAGGAACCCGGCGGGGCTCTGACGCACGCGTTCGGCGTCCTCACCGTTTCGATCATCGAAAGGAGGGCGGATGAACCGCACAGTAGAGATTGTCGGCGTCGGATGGAGCGGCTTTCGCTCGATCACGCCGGACCTCTCGTATAAGGAATTGGTCTACGAGGCTGCGACGCGGGCCTATGCCGATGCCGGCATTGACCCGCGTCGCGATGTTAACGGGTTCGTCACCGCGGCCGAAGACTATCACGAGGGGACGAGCATCTTCGACGAGTACACCCCCGACCAACTAGGCGGCGCGTTGCGCCCGATGCACACCATCGGCGGCGATGGGTTGCACGCCCTGGCGGCGGCCTACATGCAGATTGCCTCGGGCCTGATGGAGGTGGCGGTGGTCGAGGCGCATTCAAAAGCCTCCAATGTCCTGACCCTGCCCGAGATTACCGCGTTCGCCGAAGACCCGACCTACGAGCGGCCACTGGGTCTGCACCCGGCGACCCTGGCGGGCCTGGAAATGCAATGGCTCGTCAGCCACGGCGTGTTGAGCGCGGAACAGTGCGCCGCGGTGACGGTCAAGAACAAGCGACATGCGCTGGCCAACCCGGCCGCGGCGCACGGGGCGACGATCGGCGTGGAGGATGTGCTGCGCGCGGACATGTTGGCCGCGCCGTTGACGCGCCTGATGGCCGCGCCGCACGCCGACGGGGCGATCGTCTTTGTGCTGGCCTCGAGTGAGGCGGCACGCGGCCTGAAGGGGAAGGCGGTGCGCGTCCGCGGCGTGGGTTGGGCCAACGATACCCCGGCGCTGGATTCGCGCGCCTGGGGCGAGGCGCGCTATGCGCGTCTGGCGGGTGAGATGGCCTACCGCATTGCCGGAATTCAGGCGCCGCAGCAGGAGGTCGATTTCGCCGAGGTGGACGACACGTTTGCCCACAAAGAACTGCTGCACCTCGAGGCGCTGGGGCTCATGGCCGCAGGCACAGCCGGGCGTGAGACGCTGCGCGGGGCAACCTCCCTGGGCGGCTCGCTGCCGGTGAACATCTCCGGAGGCAGCTCTGGGAGAGGGCGCACTGCTGGATGCGACCGGTCTGGCACGTGCGCTGGAGGTGGTGCTGCAATTGCGCGGCGAGGCCGGGTCGCGGCAGTTGGCGGGCGTGCACACGGGTCTGGCATTTGCCTGGCGCGGCCTGCCCACCACCAGCGGGGCGGCGGTCATTCTTGAGGGGTGAAGGGCCTCACCACTGAGATCACAAAGCACACGCAGGGGATTCTAGCGCTCACTTTCACATGGACGCCTCACCAATCGAGATCGGCAATTCGGCTCCGGGCCGTCGCCAGAATCCGTGGGGGTTGATCGGCTCGCATTGTGGGGGGATGTGCGGTGAATGAACGCGAGGAAATTGACTCGATCACCCACGAGGTGATCGGAGCCGCACTCGAAGTCCATCGCGCGTTGGGGCCGGGCGTGCTCGAATCTGCTTATCAGGCATGTCTGGCTCACGAACTCAGACAGCGCGATGTGAAAGTTGCCGGGCCGGTTCCACTTTGTGAATGGAACAATTAGCTCTCTGTGATTTTTGCGGTCTCTGGGGTGAAGAGCACTGAGGCACATCACGGGAGGGACGCATGGGAATGCGACGAGTGGCAGTAGTTGGCGCGGGGATGACCAAGTTCGTCCGCCGCGCGCTCGAAACGGGACGCGAACTTGCCTTCGAGGCCGCCAGCAAGGCCCTCGAATTGTGCGAGCTTACGCTGGATCAGGTCGAGGCGGTTGTCATGGGCACCGCCCCGGATGCATTCGACGGCGTGCACATGAAGGCCGAGTGGCTCGCGGATGGCGCCGGGGCGTGGGGCAAACCCTACATGCGCGGCTACGTGGGCGGCGGCACGGGAGTCTTTGCTCCGGCTCAGGGTTGGTATCACGTGGCCTCGGGCCTGTTCGACATCTGCCTGGTGGTGTGCGAAGAGAAGATGTCGCCGGTGCAGCCGCATCCGCAGGGTGCCTTCCTCACCATCTTCGACAACTTCACTGAACGTCCGCTGCAGCCGAACCTCTTGTGGATCTTCGCCCTGGAGATGAACGCCTACATGCAGCGCTACGGGCTGAAGAAAGAGGACATCGCCCAGGTGGCGGTGAAGAACAAGCGCAATGCGGCCGACCACCCGGCCTCGCTCTTGGGCGATCGCAACATCACGCTCAAGGAGATTCTCGACTCGGAAGTGCTGGCCTGGCCGGTGCAGCGCCTGGACGTGAGCCCGGTCACCGACGGCGCGGTGGCGCTAGTGCTGGCCTCGGAGGCCGTCGCCCGGCGCATTACCCCCAAGCCGGTGTGGATCGAGGGCGTGGGTTGGAACCTGGATACCGCCTACTGGACGGACCGCGACCTGGCCTACCCCACCTATGTGGAGGAAGCCGCGCGCATGGCCTATCGCATGGCCGGCATCACCGAGCCGCACAAGCAGATCCAGATCGCCGAACCCTACGACCCCTTCGACTATAAAGAGCTGCACCATTTGGAAGGATTGATGCTCTTCCCCAAGGGCAAGGCCCCCGAAGCCACGGCTTCCGGTGTCACCCAGCGCACCGGCAACCTGCCGGTATGCCCCTCGGGCGGCCTGTTGGGCGTGGGCAACCCGATTGCCGCGGCCGGCATGATGAAAGTGGCCGAACTGTTCTGGCAGCTGCGGGGCGAAGCCGGTGCGCGTCAGGTGCCGGGTGACCCGCGCCGCGGCGTAGCCCAGGCCTGGGGCGATCTGATGCAAGTCGGCACGGTCGTGGTCATGGGGCGCTGAGGGAGGATGCGATGGAACAACACGTATTCCCGACACGCGGGCTCTCCGAGAAGGATTTCAGCGAGCACAAGGTGCTCGTCGAACACTGGGCCCTCAAGGCCGATTATGCCTGGGACACCGGCGTCGCGATCGGCGGATTCTTGAAGGGGCTCAAGGAAGGCAAGCTGCTCGCCCGCCGCTGCAACCGCTGCCGGCGAACCCTCATCCCGCCGCGCATGTTCTGCGAAGAGTGCTTCCGCCCGACGGATGACTGGGTGGAACTTCAGAACACCGGGTGGGTCAAGACCTTTTCGCTTTCGAACGTGCGCTGGGACATGGTGCGCCTCGAACAGCCTGAGATGCCCGCCGTCGTCGCCATTGACGGCGCCTCGCCCGGCATGGGGATCTTGCACATGTTGGGGGAGGTGGCGCCGAAAGCGGTGGCGATCGGGATGCGCGTGCAGGCCGTGTGGAAGCCGGCCGCCGAGCGCGAGGGCTCGATCACCGATATCCGATATTTCAGGCCGATCGGCTGAGCTTGGCGGCGGAATGGGAGATGACCCGATGAGCATACTCAATTCGCTCGAGCATTCGGTGGACGCAAGCGTGTGGCATGGCTCGATTCCGCTCGAGCATCGCTACACGGCGGGAGTCGCGGGCGAGCGCTTCTTACGTGGGCTGAAGGACGGCAAGATCTTCGGGACGCGTTGTGCCCACTGCAACTACGTCTACGTGCCTGCGCGGCTGTATTGTGAACGCTGCCTAGCGCATCTGGGCGAGCAGGCCTGGATCGAAGTCGGGCCGGAGGGCGAGCTGCTCTCATACACGGAGGTGCATATCGACCCCTCCGGGCACCCGCTATCCCCGCCGCGCTGGGTTGGCTTGGTCCGGCTACGCGGCGCCTCCGGAGTGCTCATGCACAACCTGGAGGGGGTGTCCCAGGAGAACGCGCGCGCAGGCCTCGCGGTGAAAGCGGTGTTTCGTCCGGCGAAGGAACGCAGCGGATCGATCAACGACATCCGCCACTTCGCTCCCGCCTAGGAGTTCCCGGCGTGGGTCGCGCGGCACACACAGGATGATGCGAGTGGGGCGGCCATGGCCGCCCCACTCGTCCGTAACCCCGGCGGTGACGCCTCACCATGAAGATGGAAGACCGCCAGCCTCACCACTGCCGGGAGCAACTCGATGCATGAGATCCGTTGGGTTGGAGGAGACACGATGCCGGCGAGCGACAAGGACGTGGCCACGGTGATCGTCGTGGCGCGGGATGGAATGGGGGAGGCACCCGGCGAGCTGCGTCACAAGCTGATCAAGAGCTACCTCGGCCTGCTCCTGGAGAATGACATGCTCCCGCGAGTCATTTGCTTTTATGGAGCCGGAGTTCAGCAGGTCGGCCCCGCCTCTCCCGCGATCGAGGAACTGAGGGCGTTGGAGTCGAGGGGCGTACGCCTGGTGGTATGTTCCACGTGTGCCAACTTCTTCGGGATCGCGGACGCGATTGAGGTCGGCGTGATCGGCGGGATGGGCGATATCCTCGACGCGCAATGGAAGGCCGATAGGGTCATCGCGTTGTGAGTGACGGGTGAACCCCTCAGGCAGGACATGGGACCTGCCTCAGAGCCCGCCGCCGGGTCCTTCTCTGCACATAAGAGCGCGGGGCAGATCTCTGACCTGTCGCGCGCGATCACTGCCCGCTGTGTTCAGAAACCAACGCGGGTGAAAACCACCGCCTGTGCGCCTTCCGCGGCGGGTATGTAGGTCAAGGTCGTGCTGCTACATGTAAAGGGAGTGGATCCGCCGCCTTCACCGAAGAAGGGGACGATGTCGCCCAAGGTCGTACTGTCGCCGGCCGGCAAACCGCCGATGGTCAGGGCCATGACCAGATCGTCGACATTGACGTTGGTTGTCGAAAGCATGTCGCCCTCGGCGACGCTATAGTCCGCTGTGCCGGTCCCATTCAGCGCGACCTCGATGGCGAGGTCCACTCCGCCCCCGAGCTGGTAACTCACTTTGAGTTCGTCCGCTACGACGGTGGCCGTCCCGTCCGCGTTGAACGTATAGCGGGCCGAGCCGGTCGTGCCGGTGTAGGTGAGCGTGTTGTCGCCTTGGGCGGGCAGGACCGACGCCATGAATTCCGACAGGTCGGCCAACTGCCAGGTCCCGACCAGGCACGCCGCGCCGGAGCTGCTCGCGCCTGAGGGTGCTTGACCGGCAGGTTCATTCGGTTGACTTGTCGGCTGGACGGTTGCCGCCGAGGAGAGAAGTGGGCAGGCTGCAAGCTAGCGTCACGAGGAGCGTGACTGCAAGGGCCGCAGACAGCTTCATTCGCATCATAGGTCACTCCATTCGTCCCTCACGCAAACTGGGTGCAATTCTTGGCGAATTTCGGCCATAATTATATCAATTCGATTCGGAGACAGGCTGTTCCTTCCTCGATCACTTGACGGGAGCGTGCCATGCGGAGTCATCCCGAGGTGATCCGCAGGAAGTACCTTTTGTCTCTGGAAGGCTTGCCAGGCACGCAGTAAGATGGGATCTGCGGGCCCAACCCGCGCAGGAGTGGTCAGGCCCCCATTGCCCTCGTCGTCGAGAACGGCGGACAGGACTTCCCTCAGAGAGAGACAGGGAGGGCAAGCGTTTGCCGGAAGATCCGGCTGTGATCTGCTGCGGCCGCATCGTTCATTGGGCGCCGCACAAATGTGTGGAGTGCCAGCGGTGAGAGCTGGTCTCCCGCAATACGGGGGACGGTCGAACTAGGCGGATCGGCGCGGCCAGGCCGGATGTGCGGAGCATCGAATCCCAGTCTCAGGCTGCGGGGATCCATCGGGGGTGCGCACAGTCCTGCGTCACGTGCGGCAGTCGTCGGGGCGGTCATCTAGTTGAGGTAACCGGTCGGTCAGTCCGCCGAGCCCATTTCGGGTCACGGCCAAAACGGTAGACCAGAGAAGCGCCGACATTCTCCGTGAGAACAGGTAGCCGGCCGGATCGTGCCGTGGGGGCAGCCCTCGGTTTGCCGGCCTGGCAGGGCCCGGCGCCGGAAAAGACCGCTTCTGCAAGTCCACGCATTACAAGGGGGGCGCGGGACGTCATTCCCAAGAAGCCCGCAACCAGCGCCTGCGGCCCACGTATGTGAGAATGTGGCCACGGCCGAAAACCATCCGCGCGGCAACCCGTCCGCCGCGCGCGGGTTACACTATCGAGGAACGGATCGATCCTGGGGTTATCCTTCGTCGGCTACCCTTTCATCCGAACGACAGGAGGTTTCCATGGCTCAGCAACGTCGAACCGCTCTCGCAGGTGGGATCATCCTTATTGCATTGGGTGTGATCTTCCTGGCCGGGCAAGTCGTGCCCGGGCTCTCTCGATGGATGCGCATCGAGTACTCATGGCCCCTGTGGGTCATCGGCTCGGGTGCCTTCCTCTTCGTCCTGGGGCTCATGACCGGTGCTCCCGGCCTGGCCGTGCCCGCCTGCATCGTGGCTGGAATCGGCGGGTTGCTGTATTGGCAGAATGCCACCGGCAATTGGGGCAGCTGGTCTTACGCATGGGCACTTATCCCGGGGTTCGTCGGAGTGGGGACACTGCTCATGGGCATCCTGGGCGAGAGGCCGCGCCAATCGATCGCCGGCGGCCTGTGGCTGATGTTCATCAGCCTGGTGCTCTTCTTCATCTTTGGATCGGTGTTCGGCGGGCTGGGGGTATTCGGTCCGTACTGGCCGGTGCTGCTTATCGGCCTGGGTGTGGTGGTGTTGCTGCGATCGTTCATCAGACGCCAATAGGCGTCAACTCCATATCGAGGAACCGGAGGAGGAATCAATGCGTTGGGGAGCCATGTTCTGGGCGATCGTCCTGATCGTGATCGGCAGTCTGCTGTTCTTGGACAACCTGGGTGTGATCTCGGTCAATGTGTGGGCCTTTGTGCCCGCCGTGATGCTGATCGTGTTGGGCGTGTGGTTTCTGTTCGGAGGGCTACTGCGCAAGGAGGTGGCGAGCGAGACGACCTCCATCCCGCTCGGCGGCAGCGCGCGAGCCGCGATCCGGTTACGCCACGGGGCCGGGCGGCTGACGGTTGGTTCGGGCGCGGCACCCGGTGAACTCGTGCGCGGCACCTTCGTGGGCGGCCTTTCGCACCGCGAGTCACGCCAGGGGGACTTGCTGGAGGCGGACCTGTCTGTTCCGTCGGAAGTCTTTGGCCATTCGCCGTGGATGTGGGGCCCGGGCCGGCCGCTGGATTGGACCCTCGAGCTCACTCGGGAAGTTCCGCTGACGCTCGAGCTCGAGACCGGGGCCAACGACGCGCGCCTCAACCTGGAGGACCTGCGCGTCACCGATCTGCGCGTGAAGTCCGGCGCCAGCAACACCACCATCACCCTGCCGGCCGCGGCCGGGCTCGTCCGCGGGAAAGTCGAAGCCGGCGCGGCCTCTCTCGCCTTGCGTGTGCCCTCGGGAGTGGCAGGACGATTTCGCGTCACGGGGTTGACCGGCACGACGGTCGATAGCGCGCGTTTTGCACGCTCGGGCGACGAGTATCGGTCGGCGGATTTCGACAGCGCCACCAACAAAGTCGATTTCGACATCACCATGGGCGCCGGGTCGGTCGACATCCGCTAAGCGCGGCTCAGTCGACGGGACGGTACGAAGGAGATCATCATGCGCAAACTCGAGTTCCGTCTGGTATTCGGTATTCTGCTTATCTTGGGGGGCGTGCTCTTTCTCTTGGAGGCGCTGCACCTGATCGTGATCGGCGACTGGCTATGGGGGCTGGCCTTCATGGCGGCCGGCGCCGTGTTCCTGTACGTGTACTTCACTCGCCGCGAACAATGGTGGCCGCTCATTCCTGGTTGTACGCTGGCAGGGATCGGCGTGGGGATCCTGCTCGCCTCACTCTTCCCCGTGCTCGACTTCCTGACCGGGATGTTCGTCTTGGGCGGCATCGGGCTCGGCTTCTTGCTGATTTACCTTGCCCGGCGCGACTATTGGTGGGCGATCATCCCCGCCGGCACGATGTTGAGCCTCGCCTTGGTGACCGTCGCCGAGCGAGTATTCGTCGACGACGTTGGTGTGCCGGGCGTGCTCTTCTTGGGGCTCGGGCTCACGTTCGCGGTGCTGGCGCTCGTCTCGACCGGGCAGGGCCGCATGAAGTGGCCGTGGATCCCGGCGGCCGTCCTCGGCCTGATGGGTATCCTCATGATCGGGGCCGGGATCGACCAGACGGGCATCGCTTTCGCGCTAGTACTGGTCGGAGCCGGCCTGTATCTCATCTTGCGTACGGCGCGGCCGCGCTGAAGGGCGCGTCGCATGCTGGAGGTGTGAAATGCAATCTCGTCTGATGCGCAGTCGAACGGATCGCATGGTGGGAGGTGTCTGTGGCGGCGTGGCCGCCTACCTGCGGATCGACGCCACCATCATCCGCCTTCTTTTTGTGCTGATGGCCCTTGGGTCGGGGGCGGGGGTCTTCATCTACGTGGTGCTGTGGTTCGTCTTGCCCGCGGAAGGGGCGGCTGCGACGACCAGCCTGGATGCGAACATTCGCGCCGGCGCCGAAGAGTTGGCCGAGCGTGCGCGCACCCTGGGGGCCGATCTGCGCTCGCCGGACTCCGGAACCAATCGCCGCGGCTTGATGGTTGTCGGCGCGGGCCTGGTCCTGGTCGGGGCGATCATCTTCCTTAACAATCTGGATGTCCCGTGGCTGGCCTGGTTGAAAGTAGACCTGCTGTGGCCGCTCGTGCTGGTGGCTGCGGGGGTGCTGGTCATCGTGCGCTACATGAGAGGAGAGTGATCTATGGAGAACCATCACAATCGAGGCGGCCTGGTCGGCCCCATCTTGCTGATCGGCCTGGGGTTGGTCTTCCTCCTGACCAACCTGGGCATGCTCTCGATGTCGATCTGGGGAGTCCTGCTGCGAGTCTGGCCGGTGATTCTCATCGCCATGGGCATCGATCTCCTGATCGGACGCCGCTCGCTGTGGGGACGCCTGCTGGCCTTGGTGCTGATCCTGGCGGTCCTGGCCGGCGGTCTGTATCTCGGGGGTGTTCGCATCGGTCAGGTCCAGCGCGGGCAAGCCCTGCAGGGCGAGACGGTGACCCAACCGTTGGGCTCGGCCTCGCGGGGTGTGGTCTCGGTCGACCCGGCGATTGGAGTCCTGGATGTCGGCGCGCTCGAGGCCGGCTCGCCGAACCTGGCGCAGGGCCGCATCGCGCTGCCACCCGGAGCCCACGTCACGCAGCAGGCCTCGGTGTCCGGCAACACAGCCACGCTCATCCTGCGAATGGAAGGGTCGTCATTCGGCCCGACGTTCAACCTGGATGATTCGATGAAGTGGACCCTCGATCTCAATCGGGACGTGCCGCTCGACCTGCGCTTCAATGTGATCGCCGGGCAAGGACTGCTCGACCTTTCGCAACTGAAGATCGAGGCGCTGGACGCCACCTCGGTCTTCGGTCAGACCAAGGTGACCCTGCCCTCCGGCAGCAGCTTCAGGGCGCATGCCAGCGGGGTGTTCGGCCAAACGATCATCACGGTGCCGGCCGACCTGGGAGTGAAGGCGAAGGTGACGGTCGTGATCGGGACCTCTGAGGTGCCTGCGGACTACGTGGATCGAGGCGAATACTACTATTCGCCCAACTACGACAGCGCGGCGCACAAGGTGGAACTCACGGCCGAGGGAGTTTTCGGCCAAATCATCCTGCGCTGAGATCGCGCACCGACGACTCGTCGGCTCGATACGCCGCCGTCCGCCCAGGCCTGGGCGGACGGCTTGTTTGTGATCCCTGAGGATTACCGTACCCGGCGCGCGGGCTAGTCGACTGGACCAGCCGCGCCGGGTTCGTCGCGGCCGGGGAGCAGCAGCAGGATCTCGCGCGCCGCTTCTTCGACGGACTTGCCGGTGACATCGACCGTGCGCCACCCGCGCTCGAGGGCGATCTTCTGTGCGTGATGCAATTCGCGCCGGATGGTGGTGAGTGAGGCGTAGGGCTCGGGCGGAACGCCCAGATGCTCGGCGCGTGCCCGGCGAAGCTCATGCAGCCGCGCGGGCGCCATGGTCATGTAGAACACGCGCTCCGACGGCACGCGGGTCAGCGCCTCCGGCAGTTCCACCTGCTCGAGGATGGGGACATTCGCCGCGAACCACCCGCGATAGCCCAGAAAGAGCGAGGTGGGAGTTTTCATCGTGCGAGAGATGCCCACCAACACCACCTCGGCCCGTTGCAGTTCCTCGGGCTTCTGGCCGTCGTCGTGGCGGAAGGCGAACTCGACGGCTTCGATTTCGCGCTGGCGTGCCTCGCTCAGTTGCTTGAAGAGCCCGGGTTTCTCCTGCGGCGTAAGCTTCAGATGGGTGGCCAGACGATCGAGAACCGGGCCGAGCAGGTCGAGCGCGTCGACCCCGCGGCGGCGCGATTCTTCAAGTATCACCCGGCGCAAGTCATCGGAGACCAGGGTGTGCAGGATGAACGAAGACTGTTGCGCGGCCTCTTGCACCACGGCCCGCACCTGCGCCTCGGTCAGCACGCCTCCGCGGCGAATGATCGTCGCGGGGGCGTCTTCGAATTGGACGAGGGCGGAGCGTAAGACCCGCTCGGCCGTCTCCCCGCTGGCATCCGAAACGACGAAGATTGTCAACATGCGCCCACCATGCGGGCCCGACGCCATCTGTCGGCTCGACGGGAGTCGCCGGGGATTGCCCGGTGCGCGAATCGAGTTGCGGGGCGCATTTTAGTCCACCCGGCCGCTGGCATAGAATGTCGGCACGAACAGCACGCGTTCGCCGCGCTCGCGCGCCATCCAGTCGAGCAGGCGCAACCGGTCTCGTACGTCGGGTGGCAAGCCCGCGCGCACGTCCGCTTCAAGCACGGACCATTCCATGTCGAAATCTGCGCGTGAAGGCGGCCCGGCCCACTGCCCGCCGAGAACACCGACCTCCACTTCGTGCAGACCGGCCAACAAGAAGAGGCGCCCTAACTCGCGGCCGATATCCGGGTTGGCGCCCTGCTCGATGAGCGCGGCGCGCTGCGCGCGTCCGATCTCGGCCAGGCTGTTGGGGAAATCAATCCGGCTGCCGTAGTCCGGCTCCGCCAAGGCGAGCACGAATCCGCCCGGGCGCGTGACGCGGCGCATTTCGGCGACCACGCTCACCGGGTCGCGGACCCACAAAAGCAAGAAATGGGAGAGGCTGAGGTCGAACGATCCGCTTCGATAGGGAAGGGAATGGGCGTCGGCTTGCGTGTAGCTGGTGCGCCGGTCGCCCAACCGCGCAAAGGCCAGGTGCGTCCACTCCCGATCGAGGCCGAAAACGCGGGCCTGCCAATCGAGGCTGAGTTCACCCGTGAGCACGCCCGTTGCGGCGCCGACTTCCAGCACGCTCCGCGCCTGGGCCATGCCCGCGCGGCGCAGGAGGTTCAGGCGAAGCTCGCGGGTCCACCCCGCTTGTTGCCGGAAGCGCGCATGCCAGGTGGCTAGATCCAGCGCCACCGTGCCCCCTTACTTTGCGGCCGAGGCTTGGGCCTTCTGCCAGATCGCATCCCACGGGTCGTTGAGCAGATTGCCCAACACCTGGTTGTGGCCCTGGGCCGGGAGCACGTCGCCATCCGGTTCGAGGTAGAGCCATGCGCGGCCGGCGCCCTCGGCGGGCGTGTCCACCTCAAGCGCCACAGGGTTGAAGCGCGAGAAGGGTACCGCCAAATCCCACACCAGCGTCAAACCGAGTTGCGCCGCGTGGTTGCGGGCAGCCTGGAGGACGTCGCCCAACCGGTCCTCGCTGACACTGAGAGACACAGAATGAACCATCATGCCTTTCAATCGGTCCAAGAGGCCGAGCGCGCTGGGCACAAGGTCCGGAGTGAGAGTCAGGTGGACTGTGATGTAGAGATCGGCTGCGACGGCATTCTCAATCCCCTTCCAGGCCTCCTTGGACTCCGGCTGCAGCAGGAGGGTCAAGTGGTCTAGCCCGGCCTGCAACAAGCTCTCGAGATACTTCGAGTTGGCGATGCGCACCCCGTCGCTGATGATCCCTGTCACCTGGCCCAGGCGCTCGGCATAGCCGATGAGGTCGGCCAGGTCGCCGCGCCGGGTGGGTTCGCCGCCCATGAAGATGACATGCGGGATGCCCGCCGCCCAGGCCTTGTCGAGGATGGCTTCCCATTCTCCCGTGGAGAGTTCGCGCCGCACGCGGCGCACGGCCTCCGGATACAGCTCGGGGACATACGGAAGCTCATAGGTCAACGCGCAGTCCAGGCGGTACGGTGCGGAGAGGGGTACCGCGTAGGGCGCCTGCCGCTCGAACTCGAGGTAAGTCTCGGGGTCGAGGTCGGGTGTGCTGATGAGCGTTTCGATTCGCTCTTTGAGATCGCGGTAGTGAGCCGCCGCCAGCTTGGGGGCGATGCGGTAGCGGGCCGCAACGCTTTGCCCCACCTCGCTCTCGCGCGTGCCGCGCACCAGGTGCCAGGCGTACTCGGCCGCCGTCTGATTGAGATGCAGCACGGTGGAGGCGTTGACGATCAGGAGGCCCGCGCCGCCCGGATCGAGGCGCAGGTGCAGCCGGTATTGGCGCGGCGCGTCGGATGGAGTTCTGATAGTGGTACGTGCCGGCCGGCAGCGGGTGAATGTGGGCGAACGGGTTGCGGAGTAGATAGCGCAGGCTGGACATCGGCATCACCTCGACGGAACGATGGGACTAGAGGAGGGCCTCCGCGGAACGCCCCAATGCTGAACTCAACGGCAGCGGAACGGGATGCTGCTTGCCGGCGTCGCGGGCCAGCGGGCAGCCGCCGCCGCACTCGTGCAGCAGCGCGCATGACGTGCAGGCCGCGGGCACATCCCGCCGCTCGCGCAGCCGCAGGGCGAGTTCGTGATTCCAGATGGACTCCCATGGGCTGTCGAGCAGGTTACCCAGCGGCTGGTAGTACGACTGGCAGGGGAGCACACTGCCGTCGGGTTCGACGCACATGTTGTAGAGCGCCGCGGTGCATCCTTTGACGCCGAGCTCGAGCTGCATCGGGTCGAAGTGGCAGTACTGCGTGGGCGAGTACCAGACCAGGCGCTGGCCGTGGCGCTGGGTGCGCTCGCGAGCCAGATCGAGCAGCGGCGGGAGCTCGCTTTCGGTCAATCCACTGTGCACCGAAAGACCGCTACCCGAGTAGATCAGCGCGTTCAGCCCGACCGTGGGCACGCCCATGTTGGCCAGGAAATCGAGCAACTCGCCAAGCTGGGCGCTGTTCTCGCGCAAGAGGGTGGTGTTGGTCATCACGTACAGCGGGCTGTCGACGGCGTGACGCAGCCCCGCAACAGTTTGCTGCCATGCGCCGCGGCGGCCAACCATGTGGTCGTGTATCTCCGCCGAGTGCGATTCCACGGTGACCTGCACGTGGTCCAGCCCGGCGTCGACCAGAGTCGGCAGATAGTCCGGGTCACCCAGCCGTCGGCCGTTGGTGTTCATCCCCGTGATTTGACCGTTCTGCTCGGCATGGCGGATGAGCTGCGCCAGGTCGTGACGCAGGGTCGGCTCGCCGCCCGTGAACACGACATGCGGGATGCCCAGCTGCCAGACCCGGTCGAGGATGCGCTGCCAGGCGGAGGTGTCGATTTCAGGGAAGGTGCGTGGTCGAGCGTTGTAACAGTGAGCGCAGTCGTCGTTGCAGCGGTAGGTCAACGCCAGGTCCATGCGATAGGGGGCCGAGGGCGTTGCGCTGAAGGGCGCGGTCACCTCCAAGTCCATCTCGTGCACCGGGCAGGCGCCGTCGGGCCGGATCAGTTCGCGGATTTGCGCGGTGGTGGTCGCCCAGTCCTGGCGCACGCGTGAGGCTGGGACGCGGTAGCGACGCGTGAGTTCCGCGACGGCCTGGGCCTGGCTGCGTTCTTCAAGCGCGAGGTACGCCATGTGCACGGCCATCGGGTTGAGATGCATCACGCGGTTGGCGTTGATGATCAGCACACCGCTGCCGTCGGAGTCGACTCGCAAGTGAACCCGGCTGCGCTCGGCCTCGGCCTGGTGCACATAGTGATACAAGCCGGGCGCCGGAAGATCCGGCGGGCGCGGCACGGGTTTGGTGCTCACGCGGTCAAACCAACCCACGTTCGGCCTCCGCCCCTGGCGAGGTTTCCACTAGCGGCCGCCGCCGGCGCAGGCGCAGGCGCAGCCGGCGCACGCGCAGGCACACGCACAACCGCCGCCTCCGCCGCGGAAGCCGCCCCCGCTCGAACGCGATGGCGGCGGAACGGGGTTGGTCTTGTCGGTGATCTTGCTGGTGAAGGCGGATACGTTGCCGAGAATCCCCGCGGCGAAAGTCTGGGTCGAGTTGGCGATCGAGGCGGCGAAGTCGGCCCCCGGCAGGTGAGGCATCGAGGCTTTGCCCCCTCCGCCGAACGAGACGGGCGCCGCCGAGGCGGGCGTCGCACTGCGTCCAAAGCCTGGGTCGTAGCGGCCCCACCACATCGGCACGTAGCACCGGCCCGCCGCGGAACACGTCTTGCGAGCGCTGGCCGAAATCGCGGTCGAGCATGGTCCAGTCCATCACCTCGTCGAACTTCTGGCTCTTGACCTCGGGCGTTTCGGCAGTCTGCACCTGGGCCCAGGCGCGCTTGATGATGTCCTCGTAGTAGGCCACCGTCTCGGTGCGCGAGAAGCCCTTCATCTTCTCTGCCACGGTCTTGATCAGCTGCACCATCAGTTCTTGCAGCGCGCGCTGTTTCTCGCGCTCGCTGGGTAGAAGGAATGCCTGCAGGAAGTCGCGCTCGTAGGGCTCCAACCCTTCGGGGACGGGTTGGATCACGTCCAGTTTGAGCGGTTGACGCGTGACCACGCTGGCCGCTTCCTTCTTGATCACGGCGAACATGATCATCGTCAGAACCTGATCCAGCGGCTTCTGCATCACCACGGCCGCTTCGACGGCGGTCAGCCCGCGCTTGATGCCATGGCCCTCAATGGAAATCTTGGGCGGCAGATACTGCAGGCGGCGGCGCGAGTTCGACCACGCCGAAAGCGCGACGATCAGCACGAAGAAGAGGATGAACCCGCCGCATACGGCAAAGGGCGCAAGCGCCGCCAGCAAAGTGCCGAGCGCCGCCAGCAGCGAGGTGCGCACGATCGAGCCGGCCGGGATGTACTGGGCCGGGAAGGAGGCCCCAAAGGTGTATTGGCTCGAACCGTCGGCCTGCAAGCTGGACCAGGTGTAGGTAATGCGCCCCTGGTCGTCAAACCCGGTTTGCGGTTCCTGGCTCCCCGGCCAGTTCTCGGGGATGTGATAGCGGGGTTCCTCCGGCTGCACGCCCGGCGGCAAGTGGAAGGTCACCGTCAGCGACGTGCTCCCATGAACGAACTGCGAGTCGAAGAAGGTGGGCGCAAAGACCGCGCTGGCGTAGTTCTGGTCGTCCGTATCGGGGTAGACGACTCGCTCGACCCGGCCGATGACCACGTGGACATTGCCGGCACTCCCGGGCGGGATGGCCAGACTCCCGAGACCCACGGCCACCCCCGGCGAGACGTACTGCGAAGGGGAGATATCGCCCAGTGCGCGCCCGTCGACATCGGCTGTCACGCTGCTCAAATCGTAGTTCGAATTCGGCACACCCACGTCGACGAAATCGATCGGCGACACACCGACGTCGTTGCTAAAGGTAAACAGATAGTCGATGGACTGGGTGCCGTCGGCGTTCCAGTACACGTTGACGACTTCGCGGTCGAGGCTGAACGAGTAGGTCTGGGCGAGCGCGCTTCCGGGGAGGGCCAGGAGCAGCAGCGCAACCAGGCCGAAGAGGGTGAGGCGCTTCGTTTTCATCGGTCCTCCGCGCAGGCAGAACCTACCACTTGGGTTCTTCGGTCAGTTGATAGGTGGTATGGCAGAATGGGCAGGTGACCACGGGCGCGCCGGCAACCATCTTGATGTTGTCGGTCGTCAGGGCGCCTCCGCAGGAGCGGCATTTGAGGGCGTCGAGGTTGACATTGCCCGGCAGATCCACCTTGAGGGTCACGTTTTGGCTTCCGGGGGCGGCGGCCGGTCGGCGCGCCGCAAAGTAGATCAGCACGAAGGCGATCGCGACGCTGATCAAGCCGACCAGGATCCACCCCGCCTGGCCGCTGGGGCTGAAGGCACCCCACATGAAGATGACCCCGAAGAAGAGCAGGATGGCGGCTGCGATGTAGGCGATGATCTTCCCAGCGCTCATGAGGTCCTCCGTGTGCGGTTAGTCTATCACCACTTGCCAATCCTGCAGCGCGTTCACGCTCGAAATGGGACATCCGTTCCCATTTACGTAGATAAAGAGCATACGGTTGCACGTGTGCAGTCGGCCATCTTTGTGGGGCGGTTCGGGACGCCTGGCGGCCCAGGGCAATCCGTGCTCTCGCCTCATATAATGGGAGCGCAGGCGGGGAGGGCTGACCTCGCCCGGGCCGAGGACCTGCATGGCTGATCGACTCTCCGATACTCATTCGCCGGGATGATCAGGAGGCGTTGCGCGAAGGCTGGGCCTGCGCGATCGCCGGGCGCGAGATCTACTGCCTGGTCGAGACCAGCTCCACGAATCACGTGGCGCTCAATCTGGCGCGCCAAGGAGCCCTGGAAGGCACGCTCGTGGTGGCCGATGCTCAAAGCGCAGGACGTGGACGACTGGGGCGGGCATGGCTCGCCCCGCCAGGCACCAGCCTTTTATTCTCGATCGTCTTCCGCCCGCCGTCTGGACCGCCGCCCTTTCAAACGATCATGGCGGTGGCGCTGGGCGTCGCGCGTGGCATCGTGGCCGAAACCGGCCTCCGACCGAAGCTCAAATGGCCCAACGACGTGCTGCTCGATGATCGCAAGGCGGGTGGGCTGCTGGCCGAAGGCGAGGCAGAAGGCGCGCTTCCGGAGTTCATGGTGGTGGGAGTGCGGGCTCAACGTCAACTTCTACCCCCGCGATGTGACTGGCATCCCCGCCCAGGCGACGAGCCTGCTGGAGGCGCTGGGGCGAGAAGTGGATCGCTGCGCGCTGTTGCGCCGCATCCTCCAAACCGTGGATGAAGAATACGCCCAGCTGCGCCGGGGCATTTCGCCGCACGGGCGCTGGGTTGAGGCGCTCACGACGGTCGGTCAAGAGGTGGTCGTCGAGCTGGGCGGCGAGCAGATCCGCGGGCGGGCCGAGCGCGCGGATGAAAGCGGGGCTTTGTGGGTCCGGGAGCCGGCGGGCGCGCAACGGCGGATCCTCGCCGGTGATGTCATCCACGTTCGACCAGCCGGGTAGTTGCCTGGCGAGCCAGTGCTTGGGCCACGGATTAAGAGTCGCGGGCCACCGGATAGGTGGCCCGCGGTCTTTACCAAGGACCAGCCGCTACCCTGAAGGGCCGTGGGTCTCACGGCGGAGGCATCAGCACGCTGTCGATGGTGTGCACTACAAGACGCCGGGTCTGGAAATCCGGCTCGAGGATGAGGGCGCCATTGATTGCGAAGCGCTTGCCTTCTTCTTCGTGGACAGTCAGGGTCCCGCCCTGCAGCGTGGTCAAGTTCGAGACCTGCGGCAAGTTGCCGGTTGTCCACATGCCTTCGACGATGTGGTACTCGATCACCTGCGTCAGGCGCTGGGGGTCGCTCAGAATGGCCTGCCACTCCCCCTCGGGCAGCTTCGTGAAGGCCTCGTCCGTCGGCGCGAAGATGGTCATGCTCTGTTCCTCGCGCAGGCGGGCGATGACGCCACTGGCACGCACCGCCCGACCGAAGGTGGAGAGCCCGGGAGGGAACTCCAGGTTGCGTGCTCGGCGAGGCGTCCCGGTCGTCCCAGGCGTCACGGCGGTTGTCGACCCTGGGACCGAGGTGGCGGGAGTTCCGACCAACGGAGTGGAGGAGGCCGACGTCTCAGGCAGCGATGCCGTCGCGCTCGGCGAGCCACAACCCGCGAGGAGCCCGACGGCCACTAAAAGGGACAAGCCTCGATAGACCGCGCGCATACCACTTGCCTCTCTACCCAATGCCAAGGTATACCTCGAAACGGCGCAATCAGGGATTGGCCTGCTCGCGCAGCACACGACGCAGGATCTTGCCCGCCGGGCTCTTGGGCAGTGACTCGCGGAATTCGATCTGACGCGGGTACTTGTAGGCCGCCAGCTGCCCCTGGCAATGGGCGATCAGTTCCTCGGCCGTGGCGCCGGCTCCGGGGCGCAGGACGACGAACGCTTTGATCTCCTCGCCCAAGGCTTGGTCCGCGATGCCCACTACCGCCGATTCGGCGACCGCCGCGTGGGCCTGCAGCGCCCGCTCGACCTCAGCTGGCGAGACGGCGTAGCCGCTGCGCTTGATCATATCCTTGAGACGGTCGACGATGTAGAGGTACCCTTTCTCGTCGAGGCGACCCACATCGCCGGTGCGGAACCAGCCTCCGCGCATGGCCTGGGCCGTTTCCTGGGGCAGGTTGAGGTATTCGCGAAAGACCTGCGGCCCGCGGACGATGATTTCACCCAACTCGCCGGCTGGGACATCGCGATCGCCCTCGTCCACGACTCGGATTTCGGTCCCGAAAGCGGGGCGGCCGACGGCACCGCTCGGCGCGGCTGCGAACATATCGGCGGTGAGGAACACCATGGGCACGCCTTCGGTCATGCCGTAGCCGGTGATCAGGCGCACGCCGAACGTTTGGGCAAACTGGGTTGCGACCAGCGGGTGCAAAGGGGCCCCACCGAACATCACCGCCCGCAGCGAGGTCAGGTCGAAGGCCTTGACCGCGGGCGAGTGAAGCATCAAATGCGCCAAGGTCGGCACGCCGGCGAAGAAGGTTACGCGGTCGCTCTGGATCGTGCGCAGGAAGGCCTCCGGTTCGAAATCGCGGCAGGAGGCTGAGCGCGGCACCGGTGACCAAAGCCACGTTGAGGATAGTCTGGCCGAAGATGTGCGCGCCGGACGCGACCATCAGCATCACGTCATCGCTGCACACTTCCCAGAAGTCGCGGGCGACAAACTGGGCTGCGAAGTAGAGGTTGAAGTGGGTCAAGACAACGCCGCGCGGCCGCCCGGTGGTCCCGGCTGTATAGAGCACCACAGCCTCATCATCGGGATGCTTGGCGGCGGGCAGCCTGAGCGGGTTGCTTTGGGCGAGCAGGCGTTCGTATTCCAGCGCACCGGCGGGGAGGTTTCCCGCGCCGCCGGCGACGATCAGATTCTTGCATGCCGGGGATGCCTTGAGGCCTTCGGCGGCGGCGTTCATCGCGGCCGCGGAGGCGATGATTGCCACCGCCTGGGTGTCGCCTAAGACGTAGGCCACCTCCGGCCCGGGCGAGGTGACGTTCATCGGCACAGGGATCGCGCCCAACTGCAGGATGCCGAATTGCGCTGAGAAGAACGCCGGCTCATTCGACATCAGCATGGCCACGCGCTGGCCAGCCCCAATACCCAGCGCGGCGAGCGCGCCGGCGCAACGCTGCGCCTCCTCATAAACCTGAGCAAACGTGCGCCGATCGGCACCCAGAATGAGACACACCTTCTGCGGGTCGAGGCGGGCGCGGTGCTCGAGCAGCATAACCAGGTTCAACGAGTTCATCGGTCAACCCTCCCCAGGCGATTGAGTCCCCCAACGAGTCGGAGCGAGCCACAACATACCCTGCGAGCACCAGCGGCCCCTCGCCGCCGTGTTTCGACAGCCGTGTGAGACGCGTGTCGATGCGATGGGCTGATGATCAATCCTCCTGCGAGGGTGTCAACCGCCCGGGCAGCCGAAGATACTTTTCGCGATTGGCGGCGCGCGCCACCTTACCGCTGGGGGTCTTGACGACCCAGCCGCGTTCGACGAAGCGCACTTCGGACAGCGCCACATCCAAATGGCGGGTCACGCGCCGGCGCAGTTCGCGTTCGACGGCGATCTGGGCCTCGGCCTTGCCCTCCTCCCGCAGCTCGCACACCATCACGACCGCCTCGGTGCCCAGCGTGGCATCGGGCAACCCGAAAGCCACGGCCCGGCCGGGGCGCACGCCGTCGATGGTCGAGGCCAAGGCTTCGATATCTTCGGGGTAGATGTTGCGACCCCCGCTGATGATGAGATCTTTGAGCCGGCCGGTGACGAACAGATCGCCCTGGCTGAGATAACCCAGGTCGCCGGTGCGATGCCAGCCCAGGCGCATCGCGTCTGCGGTGAGGTCCGGCCGGTTGTGATAGCCGCTGAGCATGGCGTTGCTGCGCACGAGAATCTCACCGATGTGTCTTTCGGGCAGCGGCGTATCGCCGGCGCCGACGATTTGAGCTTCGACTCCCTCGACGAGCCGCCCGGAGGAGACGATGGGCGTCGCGCCGGGTTGCTCGGGCGGGGCGGGTTCCGCGCGTTGCGCCTCCTGCAAGGTGCGCAGCGAGACCCAGTCGACGCGCGGCATGCGGCCCATGGGGGTAATGCATACGGCACCGGTGATCTCGGCCATGCCGTAGCCCGCGCCCAGCGCCTGCTCGCGGAAGCCCAGCGGAGCAAAGCGCTCGGCGAACAGGTGCAGGCTGTCGAGGCGCACCGGTTCGCCCCCATCGATGAGCGTGCGCCAATGACGTAGATCGAGCCCCTCCAGGTCGCGCTCGCGAATGCTGCGGGCGCAGTGGTTGAAGGCGAAGTTGGGCATCCAGCACAGCGTCCCGTGATAGCGGTGGACCGCCTTGAGCAGGAGCGACGGGTCGCGCACCCACTGGAAGGGTGAGAGCAACACGGCGGGGATGCCCGCCAGAATTGGAAGCATCATGCCGGTGATCAGGCCCATGTCGTGATGCAGCGGCAGCCAACACACCACGACGTCATCGCTGCGCAGCTCGACGGCCCGGGCAATGGCCTGGATGTTGTTGAGCGCGGCGCGATGCGAGAGCACCACGCCCTTCTGCAGCCCCGTGGTCCCGCTGCTGTATTGAATGAAGGCCGTCTGGTCGCGATCGAGCGCAGGCACCGCGGCTGTGGCGGATCGATCGGCGAGGTGAGCCAGCTCGTCGGCGCGCACGATGGTGATCGGCATGCCGGCGAACAGCTCGACCAGCGCCGGCTGAAAGGCGGCGAAGGTCACGACGAATCGCGCGCCCGATCCTTCCACCAGCCGGCGCACCCGCTGGCGATAGATGTCGGCGTCGAGCTTCTCGGTTTGATAAGGGAAGATGCTGGGGACAACACCCGCCAACAGTGCGCCCCAGAAGGCGGGCAGCAGCTCCAGGGCGTGGTTCATGACCAAGATCACCAGATCGCCAGGTCCAGCGCCTAACCGGCCGAAGGCGGCGGCGTAGGACCGTGCCTGATCGAGCAATTCGCGGTAGGTGAGGTGCTCGATGCGGCCGTCCTCATTGAGGAAGGTGATCAGCCGCATCTCAGGCGCGGCTGCGGCGCGATCCTCAAAGGCAGCGACGAGAGTCGGGTACTGGGTCAGGTTCATGGGCCGGCCCGGAGCGCGATCTGTTCGGCCATTCGATCCAGCGTGTCCATCGCTTCCACGGTCAAGTCGCTGTCGGGAAGATAGATCTTGAACTCGCGCTCGGCGAACACGGCAATCTGTGCCAGGTCGAACAAATCGACCAAGCCGCCGGTAATGAGCGGCTCATCGTCGGTTAGCGGGTATGTTGGATTGCGCATCAGGTCCTTGAGCAGGAAGTTGCGCAACCGTGGTTTGATGTCGTCAGCCTTCATGTGCCTCCGCGTGCGAGGGAAGCGTCACGCCCCCGCCGTTGCCAGCTAGGGGGCGTGCCCGGCTTCCTGGGCGCCGCCCGAGGTCGATATCAATGAAAGATACTTCCCGCGGTTCGCGCTTCTGGCGATCTTACCGCTGGAGGTCTTGATAATCCAGCCCGGTTCCACCAAGCGCACGTCGGCCAGAGCCACGGCGAGCGATTGCTGCGTGCGGTGACGCAGTTCCCGGACAACGGCCCAGTAGTCGCGCGGCGCGAGCGGCAAACGCATTTCGCACACCAGGATGATCTGTTCGGTCCCCGATGCCGGATCCTCAATTCCGAAGGCGGCCGCACGCCCCGGGCGGAGCTGCGGCACTCCCTGGGCCTGTGCCTCGATGTCTTCGGGATGGATATTGCGGCCGCCGCTGATGATGAGATCCTTGATACGCCCGGTCACGAAGAGCTCGCCCTGCGCCAGGTACCCCAGGTCGCCCGAACGCACCCACGCGGTGGCGGAGGGCGAATCCAGCGCCGGCAGGAAGGAGGACATGCACGCGTTGCTTAGGACCAGGATCTCGCCGACGTGGCGTTCGGGGAGCGTCGAACCCTGTTCGTCCACGATGCGCACCTCAACGCCTGCCACGGGGCGGCCGGAACTGACCAGCGGCATCGCGCCGCCAGCGAGAGGCGCCTGCGCGACGGCCAGCCGTTCGCGTTGCAGGGAATCGATCGACACCCAATCGACGGGGGCCGCCTGACCCGGCGCGCTGATCGTAACCGCAGCCGTGACTTCGGCCATTCCGTAGGAGGTGCCCAACGCCGACCGGCGCAGGCCGGCCGGGTGAAAGTGCTCATAGAAGAGGTCCAGACTGTCGAGGCGCACCGGTTCGCTGGCGTTGTAGAAGGCGCGCATGCTTTCGAGGTGCAGGTGGGACCGCTCGCTCTCGCGAAGCCCGTTGACACAGTGGTTGAAGGCGAAGTTGGGCATCCAGCAGATCGATGCACGATGTTCATGAATGGCGCGAAAAAGGAGGGCAGGGTCCTTGACCCAATCCAGGGGTGAGATCAGCACGGCCAGGTTGCCGGTCACGATCGGGAGAAGAACGCCGGAGACGAGTCCCATGTCGTGATGCAGCGGTAGCCAGCTGACGATCGTATCCTCGGCACGAAGGTCCACGGCTCCCGCAATCGAGGCGATGTTGTTCAGCACCGCTTGATGCGCGAGGACGATCCCCTTCTGAGGGCCCGTGGTCCCGCTGCTGAATTGAACGTAGGCAGGCGAGCCCGGCGCGGCCGGGGTTTGAAGGGGACCCACTGGCGCATCGCCCGTTGGCAGCAGTGACTCCAAGTCGTGCAGCGTGCAATGCACACTGGCTGCCACGGGTTCCAGGTTGCGGCGCACTTCCGGGGTGGTGAGCAGGTGATGCACCGGCGCGCGATGGGCTAATGTGGTCAACAGTGCGCGCTGGGTTTCGGGGGTGACGTTCGCTGCAGGGTAGGGCAGGATGGTGGGCAGCGCCCCGGCGTAGATGCTTCCCCAAAAAGCGGCTACCAGATCCGGTGAGTGGGGCAGCAGGAGAACGATGACCTCGCCCGGACCGGGCCTCGTCCGGACTAGCCCCTGGGCGATCCGTAGCGCGCGCTCGTTCAAACCGGCGCAGGTTATTCCGCTCGCCGATCCATCGGCCGCCACGAAGAGCAGCGCCTGCGCGTTGCGGTTGACGAGTCGCGCGTGCCTTCATCGCTGCATCGAGCGATGCGAACTGCTGCGGCGGCATCAGAATTCCTGATACACGAAGGGTCCCTGGGCGTCGACCCGCGTGATGAGGAAGATCGCCAGCACGACCAGCGCCAGAAGCAGCCCTTGCAGCCATCGCGGCCATTTCAGGAAGGGAAGCTCCTCCCGGCCGAGGAACTGCAGCCAATCCACTGCGCTCCCGAGGGCGATCGGCACCAACAGGCGCGCGTCGGGCAGCGCGGCCGAGGTCCAGAGAAGCATGCCGCGCCAGTATTCAAGGGCGTGAGGCAGCGAGGCCTGGAAGGGCACCAGGGCGATGAGCACCAGAACCAGCACGACCCCGCGACCAAGCCACTGCCGCCACTGAGGCTGCCTATCGGCAGGCACGGCCGGCCGCGCCAAGGTCAGCATGCGTTCGCCGGCCAGGAAGAGGCCGTTGACCGTTCCCCAGGCGAGCATGTTCCAGCTGGCACCATGCCACAGGCCGCTGGCCGCCAGTGAGATCAGGGGCGGGACGAGGAGGGTCGCGAACCCGCGGCTTGACGGATCGCGCCGCAGGAAGGCCCGGCTGAGGGGGTAGTAGATGTAATCGCGCAGCCAGTTCGACAGGCTGATGTGCCAACGCGTCCACAGTTCAGTGAAGCTGCGGGAGAAAAACGGCAGGTTGAAGTTGGAGGCGAGCTCGATTCCGAACAGCGCGCTCACCCCTCGCACCAAGCTGGTATAGCCCGCGAAGTCGTTGTAGACGTAGACTGCGAAGGCAAGAAGGGTGGCGATGAGCTGCGGCCCCGAAAACTCCGCTGGGTGGCGAAAGGCCTGGTAGTCGGTCAACGGCCGGAGGATGTCGGCCACGAGCGTCTTGCGAACAAGGCCGATGACGATCAGGCTCAGGGCGCGCGCGACAACAGCGTTGTCGATGCGGCGCTCCTTGTGCAGCTGTGACATGAAGGTTCCAGCGCGCTCGATTGGCCCCGCCACCAGCCGTGGGAAGTACGCCATATAGAGCGCGAAGTCGAGCGGACTGGCCGCCGGCTGGCTCTTGCCCTGATAGATATCGACCAGATAGGCGATGGCCTGCAGCGTGTAGAACGAGAGCCCCACGGGCAGAAGCAGTTCGAGTCCGATCTCGGGCGAGGGCAGATGCAGCAGGCGCAGCAGCTTCAGCGCCCTGGGCAGGAAGTAGTCGCTGTACTTGAAGAAGGCCAGGGCGCCAAGCTGAACCGAGAATCCCCAGCGTCAACCACAACTTGCGCCCGCGCTGCCCCGAGGTCACTCCAAACGATGCCGCGTAGCCGGCCAGCGTGACGAGGAGCAGGACGGCCAGGAACTGCCAACCCAGCAGACCACAGAAAAGATAGGACGCCAGAAGCAGCAGCAGAATTCTGCGCGCGACGGGGAATCGCGTAGTACAGCGCGAGTGCCAGCAGTACGAAGCCCGCGAAGCTAAGGGAGGTCAGGGTCATGGCTGGGCTCCTCCCAGCGCGATGCCGGGAAGGCGCCCGGCTTGAGCCAGCGCTCCCATCTGCTCGCCCAGCCAGCGGCTGAAGATGAGCGCGCCCTGCGGGTTGGGATGATTGCGGTTGGCCCACCCCTCGTCTGGTATTAGTTGCACGTCGGTTGTCTCAATGAACTCGACCTTGGCGGCGGCGGTGCGCTCGCGTACGGCTTCCAACCCGCGATCGTAGTCGGCCCGGCCGTTGCCGAAGAAATGGAAGAAGCTTGGGTGAAGCGGCGCTTCAACGACGATCACCCCCACGCTCGACTGCAGCGCAAGGATGCGATCCAAGCTTTCGAGTTGTTCAGCGGAGAGGGTGAAATCGCGGAGCAAGTCGAAGAACTCCTCCTGGGTGTCTCCCGGCTGGGGTGGCTCATCGATATTCTGGGCTGTGCGCTCGAGCTGGCCGAACCCTTCGCGGGTGATCTGGTATTCGAACTTCTCGTCTTCAGCCTGCATCTCGGCAAACGCTGGCGAGTACCAGAAGCGATATGGCAGGTAGGCCCGGAGAGCAGCCGAGTGATCGATGAGCCAACCGTCGAGCGAGGCTTCTCCCAGGCGGTAGCGCATCCAGGCATGCCGGCCTAGGTCGCCGCGAAGGCCCTCCGCGCGCTGCGGCGAGTAACTCGGAATGTCGGTGCCGAAAACGATCAGCCGCGGGTGATAATCCTGCAGCACCAAGCGGGCGACGCCGTAGGAATTCTTCGCGTCCAGGCCGCGCACACCGAAGGTGAAGCAACGCAAGTCCTGGCCGGTCTTCTCGTGGTAGGCGGCGGCGAGCGTGAGCGGTTCGATGCCACGCAGCACCTGGGAGCTGCCGATGAATATGCAGTCGGGCTGCCCCTGCTCGGCCACGTAGGCCTTGAGACGGGCCCAGGTCAACTCGAACTGACGGTTGGGGAGACCGTAGCTTGGCGCGCCCAGCCCGGCCCTGAACTCGCGGCACGCGCACCAAGGCCTCCGCCGTGCCGACGAGCAGGATCAGCCACAGCAGGGCGAATCCGAGACGGCGTCCGGCGGGCCATTTCATGGCCAGATAGGCACCGCCAGGCTCCCACGCTTGGGCGCGATCTCGGGGTTCCATCATGGGGCGCCGCCGCGCAAACGACTATTCGGCATCGATCATCTTATAGGTAGTCCAGGCGGGCGAGCGTCGGGCCCGCGACGGCAATCACTTGATCCAATTCGTCGCCTGTTAACCCGGTGCGGTACTTGCCGATACTTGTGTCTCGAACCATCTGGTAGCGAAAACCTCCCGCGCTCAGGTCCAGCCAGGCCGCCAAGGCGCGAACCTGCTCGCGCGGTTCGCGAATGAGGTCCTCGTAGCGTATGCAATACAACTTGGCCCGATGAGTTTCCATGGCCTCGATGGCACGAACCCAAGCCTCGGCGAGCTTCTCGACTGTGTCGAACTCCCTGGCCACGGGCAAGCGACGCCAGTCGCCGCGAATCTTGACGAGCATGGAACTGATCACGTCCCGTCCGTCGCGGTAGATGACGATGCGCTGCAGGTTGGGTTCGAGGGTCAATGCGTCGAGGTTGAAAACGTAGCGCGGATACTTGTCGCCGACCACGCGCGCTCGGGGAAAGAGGTGGTGCAACACCCTTTCAATCTCGACTACACCGATCGGGCGGGCGGCGTAGGGCACCAGCCGGAGAGTGTAGCTGGCGAGGAAACGAGCGCTGTGGAGCCGGACCCGCCAGGGAGCCCCGCGTCCTCCATTGCCCACCATGCCGCGCACGTACCAATTCTTGCGGATCGTCGCTAGGTGCGTCCGGTACGAGCTATTGAGTTTCATGAAGTTCTGAAACTCGATGGTCAGCCGGATATCCGGATGCCGGTTGCACAATTTGGTCATCAGGGTCGTGCCCGAACGTGGATGACCGCCGATAATCAGCGCCATGCGATCATCCTCCTCTTCGTCGCTGGACATGCAGCCGAGCCGTGCCCGGGCCTAGTCATATCCCAGGCGCTCCATGGTGGGCCCCGCGATCCCCATCACGATCTCGAGTTCCTCGGGCGTCAACCCGCGCTGATGCTTGCCCACCCGGTCATCTCGCAGCAAGTCAGCAGGAAACCCTGAGGGGTCGATGTTGAGCCAGCTCGCAAGCGCAGCCAGCCCGCGCTTGGGATCGTGGACGAGATCCTCGTAGCGCACGGTGTGGACACGAGCCGCGTGGCGTTCCATCAACTCGATGGCGCGCACCCAGCGCGCGGCCACTTTTTCGGCGGTGTCGAAATGGGTCACAAAACGCTTATCGCGCCATTTCGTGCGCGCCTGCACCAGGGAGGAACTTGCCACGTCGCGGCAGTCTCGGTAAATCACGATGCACTCCAAGCCCGGTGCGCGGGCCAAGCGCCCCAGCTGGAAGACGTAATCGGGATACTTGTCACCCACAACCCGAGCGCCGGGAAAGCAGCGCCGCATCGCGCGCTCGATGGCCGGGAGCCCGACCGATCGGCCGCGCGAAGTGAGGAGCCCTGCCAAATACACCGGGATGAAGACGTTGTTGCGCAAGAAGTTGGCGCGTTTGAGGATCGAAGGCGGCAGCAGGTCGTTGCGATAGCGCACGATTCGCCAGCGCTCGAGTATCAGGTCGTAATTCTCACGCATCGAGCGATCCAGCCCGCGGAAGTTCGCAAACTCCACAGTCAGACCCACCTGTGGATGCCGGGCCAGGACTTTCGCCAGGATGGTCGTTCCCGATCGCTGATGCCCGCCAACGACAACGGAGGTCAAGCTATGCCTCCCCCGAAGGAATGTCGAGTTGGCTCCGGTGGAGGTTGTACAGACTGGCGTAGTGGCCGGCTTGAGCCATCAGGGCCTTGTGCGTCCCGCTTTCCACAATTCGTCCCGCGGCAAGCACCAGGATGCGGTCTGCCATGCGCACGGTCGAGAAGCGATGGGAGATGAGGACCGTGGTGCGCCCGTGGGCCAGTTCGCGGAAGCGGGAGAACACATCGTACTCGGCGCGTGCATCCAAGTTGGAGGTGGGCTCGTCGAGGATGAGCAGGGCTACATCGCGGGCGAAGGCACGCGCCACCGCCAGCCTCTGCCACTGCCCGCCCGAAAGGTCGTACTCGCCGAACATGCGTCCGATCAACGTGTCGTAGCCCTGCGGCATGGCCCGCACCATGTCGTCCACATTGGCCATGCGGGCCGCCGCCTCGATGCGTGCGCGATCTCCGAGCATCGCATTCCAGTCGCCAAAGGCGATGTTCTCCGCAACTGTCGCCTCGTAACGCCCGTAGTTCTGGAACACGCAGGATATCTGGTGATAGAGATAGTCCAGGTCCCAATCGCGTAGGTCGGTCCCGTCGAACAGGATCCGACCCCGGTCCGGGTCGTAAAGGCGCGAGATCAGCTTGGCCAGCGTCGATTTGCCGGCCCCGTTCTCGCCCACCAGCGCCACCGTCTCCCCCGGGTCGATGCGGAAGGAGACATCGCTCACCGCCGGGAGTGTGCTCCCGGGATACGTGAAGGATACCTGCTCGAGCACGATCTCGCCGCGCAAGTGGCTGGGTTGCTTGGTCCCTGTGCTCGTAAGGCCCGGGGTGATCGCCAGATACTCGCGCAAGTTGGAGATGTACAGGGCCTGCTCCAGCGCCAGGCTGGCCGAACGCACCACTGACTCGAGCGTATTGCGTAGGCGAACGGCCGCCCCTCCGTACACGGCCACATCGCCCACCGTGAGCACACCGGCGGCGGCGCGCAACGCGACCCTGGCAAAGGCCAGGTAGTACGCCGTTGTGGTGAGGATCGCAAACACGATCCCGCCCACCAGACCCCGGCGGTAGAGCTGGCGATCCTTCGTGCGAAACTCGTCCATCAACTCGCGGAAGCTCTTGATCAGGAGCGGCGCAAGATCCAGGAGGCGAACCTCCGGGACCGTTTGATGGCTTGTCAGACGGGAGACGTAGTAGCGCGTCCAGCGGCGCTTCGTGGTGCGTGAGTACTCCTCGCCATAACGGGCGCGCGAGAGCCTCCACTGGAAGATGAGATAGGGCACAAAGAGCGGCAGCAGCGCCAGCGTCAGGACCGGTTCGATCACCGCCAGCACCGCGGTCAGCGAGACGACCTGCACCACGCCGGTGACCGCATCGAGGCTGGAGCTGACGAATTGAATGAAGTGGCGCGCGGTATTCTGCTCAGCCCGATCGCGAATGTCCTGCACGCGCGGGTCTTCGAACGTGGCCAGGTCGAGGTTGGAGGCATGGCGCAGCATGCGCAGGGTGACCTGGATGTTGAGATCGTCGTACAGCGCCTGCTGGATGAACGCATCGCCCAGGCCGACCAAGGCATCAAGCAGGGCCAGGCCCAGGCCCATCGCGAGCCACGGCAGGACCACGCTCACGTCGGGCGTGGAGCCCTTGATCAGACCCACCACCTCGTTGACCAGCGAGCGCGCGACAAGCGCCGAGCCGGCCGGGATCAGGCTCCCCAACAAGGTCGCGATGACCATGCCCGCGCACAGCATGCGGTTGGTGGACCAGGTGATGGCCATCGACCAGCGCGCGTTGGACCACAGGTCCTTGATCGAGAGTGCCGCTTCGGTCTCGCTGCGCCTGTTCATCGATTCGGTTGCCCGTCCGATTGAAGACCCTCAACGATCTGCGCGTGTGCCATAGGTTGCGCCCATCGGCTGCCAGTGCGACGCTTCACAGCCCGGAGCACTGCGCGTGCGAACCATCCCCACGCCGGGAGGGCGGCCAGCGAGAAGCCGCTGGCAATGGCATAGCCGAGCGCCCGTGCGGCACGAGCCGCCTGGCGGCGGAAGACGGCCTCCGCCATCAGAGAAAGGTGAAGCGTCGTGACCTCATATCTTTGCGAGCGCGGGATCAGCCCCTCGATCAGCGCCGCACTCCACCAGGCCCCCACCGCTGAAGCCTCCGGCGCGGAGTTCACAGCGAGAATGGCGGATCGGGCGCGCCTAGCGAGCGCCGACCCGGTGGTGGGACCGGCAGCGCGTAAGGCGCCCAGGCTGGAGGCCATATCCCCCGTGATCAGGGGATACCAGGTTTCCATTGTCCAGTCGAGCAGCCCCTCCATCTCGCGCCAAGCGGGAGGGTCGATACCGGCGCCTTCTTGCAGGATCGGCTGCAAGGACCGCAGCGTCGCGTCGCGCGTCGGGGGAGGCAGGCGAA
This sequence comes from uncultured Chloroflexia bacterium, assembly GCA_963712475.1. Classification (GTDB taxonomy): domain Bacteria; phylum Chloroflexota; class Anaerolineae; order Anaerolineales; family RBG-16-64-43; genus RBG-16-64-43. The sequence continues at coordinate 33,507 of CAVQIA010000007.1, read as the reverse complement.
GTGCGAACTCGCTTTGCCATTCGACCACCGTCAGGTCGAGCGGACGAGGGCTCCATGGCAACGAGGCGGCGAGGCATGCGCGCGCGACATCCGGCTCGCCAAGCTGAAAGGTGTACCATGCCGACCAGACGGCGGTGTAGTAGCGCACCTTCGACTCGATCCGCCGGATCCGGCGCGGAAGGCGCGGCTGGGCGAAGAACCGCTCCAGCACCACGGCCAGGCTGAGCACCTGTTGTGCCCCGCGCCGAGTAATGTTTTGCTCGTGTTGACGCTTGACGACGGTGACCTGCTTGCACCATTCCGCGCGGCATCCTGCCAGCGACAGACGCAGCATGAGGTCGACATCCTCCGCCTGGAGCAGGTCCTCCGAGAATCCTCCGACGACCTCCAGCCAGGAACGGCGGATGAGCATCCCCCCGAGGAAGACAGGTTTCCACAGGAGCCAGCTTTCGAGGACGAGCTCGGGCACATCGCCCCAGGGCAGTTTCTCGGCGGTCGGTGTTCCGTCAGCATCGGCCAGCCGCCAACCGCTGTGGACCAGGCCGAGCCGCCGATCCCTCTCCAGCGTGCCCATCTGGACTTCCAGTTTGTCGTGAAGGTAGCGATCATCGGAATCCAGGAAGCCGATCACGTCGCCCCGCGCCGCGCGCCATCCGCAGTTGCGTGCGGCAGCGACACCACGATGCGGCTGCTGAAGCAGCCGCACCTGAGGGAAATCCAATCTGACCTTGCGGGAGATGTCATCCTCTGACCCGTCGTCGACCAGAATGATCTCCAATGCAGGACGCGACTGGCCGATAACGCTTCGGATGGCGTCGCCAACGTACTCGAGTGCGTTGTAGGCGGGTATGACAACACTGACCGTGAGGGCGAACGGAGGTCCGGCGGCACGCGCCGGGGCGACATCGGCCGGGATGGGAGCACTCACAAGCGACTCAGCACGTGGCCACGTTCGGCGCCCGGACGCCCAGATTGCGTCCCCACCTCATTCCCGTCCCCCTCAGGAATCGTTCGCCGGGGCCGGGTTGGTTTCCCCGAACGACATCCGCCAGTATATCAGCCTCGAGCCGCTCGCGGGCGGCGGTTATGGCTTCTTGCCCTCACGGATTCCCAGGCAGCGCGAACGAAACGCCGCCAGGCGTCCCAACCTCCTGGTTGCCAAGCCGTCGAAGCCGCCATGATCATCGCCGCCAGAACGCCACCCCAGCGCCGTTGCCAGCGCGCTTGGTGCATCGCCTCGAGATAAAGCGCTGTGACTCCATTTCGAGTCGCCACGGGCACATTCCGCTGGAGCCGCATCGAACGCCACCAGGCAGCGACCATACGAGTGGTCACCGGCGGCGCCATGGCAGCCATTCCAGGCTTGACGTGCTGCACCGGATCCGACCCCTCGGCTGCGCCCTCGCGTTGCACCTCGGCAAGGGATGCGGGTTGCCCGACACCCTGAACGGGGAGCCAGGCCAGCGACCAGGCTGCCAGCGCATTGCGGATCTCCCCCCATTCATTCGGTGAGACGGCCAGTGCACGCTCGAACGCGGTCCACATCGTATGGAGCGGCACGGGCGTGCCTCCAGCGTGGTCATCGAAACGCACGAAGTCCGCCTGCCAGGCCATCGCCACCGAGAGGGCCGGCCAGCGCTTGAGCGAACGCGCAACGCGCAGCTGGGCATCCGCGAGATCGATCTCTCCGTTGCGCAACGCACGCCAGGCCAGCCAGGTGGCGGCGCCGCTGCGGACACTCGGCTCCAGATTGCGCACATCTCGTGTCAGGCCCGGTTGGGTGAAGAAGCGTGTGTGAATCCCCTCAAGGGCGGCGGCGACAAGCCGCGTGTCGCTGCTCAGCGTGGGTCCGTGTTGGCGGTAACACACACTCACCTCATGCACCCAGTCGGCGCGGCACCCAGCCAACGCCAATCTCAGCACCACGTCAACGTCGGAGGAGATGGCCAAGCTTTCATCGAATCCACCGACTCGCTCTAGCCACGCGCGGCGAACCATCATCGCACCGGGGAAGATGGGTTTGTGCAGCAGCCACGTCTTCAGATCGAGGCGTGGCGCTCGGCGCCAGGGCTCACTGTCCGCCATGGGCCGACCCTGCTCGTTCACTCGGCGCCAACCGCAGGCCACCAGGCCCAGACTCGGGTCACGAGCCATCCGGCGTGCAAGGCTTGCCAAGTGGTCGGGCAGGTACCAGTCGTCCGCATCGAGGAAAGCGATCAGGTCGCCACGGGAAAAGGCGATGGCTGCGTTGCGGGCGGCGGCCGCACCCCGATGCTCCTGGCGGTGGTAGCGGATGCGTGGAAGGTGGGGCGATATCTTGTCGAAGGTGTCGTCGGTTGAGCCGTCGTCAACGACCGCGATTTCGTCCGGGGGCACGCTTTGGGCGAACACGCTCTCGAGCGCCTGGAGGATGAACCGCGAGGAGTTGTACGTCGGAATCACCACAGTCACGGTGGGTTGAGGCAAGCGCCAGACGCGGGCGCGACCGAGGGCGGAAGGTACATGCGTGTCCCAAGGCCCCATGGTCACCGTCTGACCCGTTCATAGCGCGAGCCCGCGAGGTGAACGAGCTGGGTCGCGGCCAGCAACCCCCACATCCAGGCCGGCTCGCGATCGCGCCAGAGCGCGGAAGCGAGCGCCAGATGGAATTGCGGGCGCCGTCGCTGGCCGATGCGTCGCGGGAGCCCGAGGCGGTCGAGCGCCCGGCGAAAGTGCTCGTCTCCCTGACCGTAACGAAACTGCAGCCGCGCGTAATCCGCCGCGCTCATCGGGTGGTCGTGGATTACTCGCGCTTCGCCACAGTAGGCCTGGCGCAGTCCTCGCGCCAGGAGTTGGTGGCTGAGTTCGCGGTCCTCCGCGGCCGGGAGAGGGAAGGACTCGTCAAAGCCGCCGAGGCCCTCGAAGGCCGATCGCCGGTAGGCCACGTTGTTGCTGCATGCCAGATACACATCCCCGTTCGGGAATCGCGAGTAAGTCTGCATGAAGTCGATCAAGTACTGCTGCGCTCGGGCGCCTGGGCTGGCGGGGTGCGCATTGACCGCGCGCCCGGCCACAGCGTCCCACGGGCCGCCCTGAAAGGCGCGCTCGAATTGATGAAGCCAGTCGGCTTCCGGACGACAGTCATCGTCGGTGAAAGCCAGGAAGTCGCTGCCGGCCTGGCGCGCACCGAAGTTGCGGGCGGCTGCCGGCCCGCGATGGGGTGCTTGCAGAAACCCCAGCGAAAAGGAGGTGAGCAGCGCACGCGGCAAGTCCGGCCGCGGATCCTGGCCACCGTCGTTGACGACGACGACATTCCACGCTTCGCGCGGCATGGTCAACTGCGCCAGGGCCTCAAGACAGGCCCGCAATCGGAGCGGGCGGTTGTAGGTTGGGATGATGACGGTGAAACGTGTCATGACCGGCTCGGCGGCTCCGCGCAGGCGATGGCGACTGCCTCGCGGAATCGCTCAGCCACCCGGGGAGCATCGAATTGGCGGGCGATCTCGCGTCCGCGCACGGCCATGGCGCGCCTCAGCTCTGGCTGCCTCAGGAGCTCGAGCAGGGCATGTGCCATCTCGCTCGGCCGAGTGGGGTCCACGACGCGCCCGTCGTGCGCTTCGCGCAGGTAGCCGGATGCGCCGGCGAACTTCGAGCACACCACCGGCACGCCGCTGGCCAGCGCCTCCACGACCACCACGCCGAAGGTGTCTTCGAGCGAGGGCAAGACGAACACATCGGCGCCCGCGTAGACCTCCGGCACACGCTGCGGCTCGACGAACCCTCGGAATTCAACCGCACCCGGGGCGCCGAGTTTCTCGGCGAGCGCCGCCAATTCGGCCTGCATCGGCCCGCGGCCCGCCAGCACGAGGCGCGCCTCGGGCAGCCCGCGGTGGACGTCCTCGAAGGCTTCCAGTAGCTGGCGCAATCCCTTGCGCTCACTCAGGAAGCCAATGTAGAGAATGGTTGGCGGCCGCGGGGCCGCGGCGGGTCTCAAGCGATCGGCTTCGTTGCTGAGCCAGGCCACGTTGTGGCTCTGCGGCGCCTCGACAATCCGCGCTCGGGCTGCCCCAAGGCGCGCCAGGTTCTCGCAGGCGGCCGGGCTGGTGCCGAGGTAGGCTTGCGCGCGAGGGATGATCAGGCGGCGAGTGGTTTTTTGGCCGCGTGTGAGATGCCGTTCGCTGTGCGCCGTGCCCTCGGTCCACACGAGATAGCGCGCGCCACGCACACGTGCATATGTCATGGCCGTCAGCGCAGGGGCCGAGTATTCGTAGCCGATGATCACCTGCGGGCGCAATCGTGCGAGCTGCATGAAGAGAGTCGGGTTGATGAAGATGGTGCGCCGTTCACCGTACTTCGGTTTGCGCAGGCGCAGGCTGAAGCCGGGCAGCACCGTGTGCTCGAACGCCAACGCCTCACCTTTGAGATTCCACTGGCGATCCCAGGCACGGCGGGCACAGTAAAGAACGTGCAGGTCGAACGGGGAGTCAACGGCCAGCGCTCGGAAAAGCGGAATGCGGTAAGGCAGGATTTCGTTGTTGAGGATGACCAGACGCGGTCGCATCATGGGCCGTCAGAAGGTGGGCATGAGTAGGGTGTTCGATTCACGAGAGGTTGGCGCTTTCCCGTGAGCAGGCTCGACGTTGCCGAACGATTGAAGTCTACCCTGGGTTCTTCGGATTATACATGAGGCATGCCGCCCAACCTTGGAGGTTCTTCCTCGTCGCGAGCCGGAGCCGATCAGACCGTCGCGGGCGGATCCGAAGGATTGGACCTCGCGCGGCGATGTCTGATGCGATCGGCGCGGCTGACGTGGGGGGCCGGGCCGCACCGCACTCAGCTTTCGACGGCTTCGCCGTTCTCGGGGCGGATGAATCCGCGTGATTTGATGAATTCGAGGATGCGCTGAGCGTTCTCCTCGGGAGTGGCCTGCAGCGTGTTGAGTGTTATCTCGGGTGACTCGGGGGGCTCATAGGGGTCATTGATGCCGGTGAAGTCCTTGATCTCGCCGCGCCGCGCCCGCGCGTACATCCCCTTGGTGTCGCGGGCCTCGCACACCTCGAGCGGTGTATCGACGAACACCTCGACGAAATGGCCCGACCCCACCATATTGCGGACATCGCCGCGCGTCGCGCGGTAGGGGCTTACCGCGGCGCACACGACCACTCCGCCGTGGCGCACGATCTCCGAGGCGACAAACCCGATGCGCCGGATATTGGTATCGCGGTCTTCGCGCGAGAACCCCAATCCGTGAGATAGATGCGTCCGGACGACATCCCCGTCGAGGACAGTGACTTGGCGCCCGGCCTCCAGCAGCAATTCGGTCAACACATCGGCGGTTGTGGATTTACCCGCCCCGCTCAGTCCGGTGAACCACACGCACACGCCCTGGCGATGCCGCGGCGGGTAGGATTCGGCCAGGATCTCGGCCACCTCCGCGCGAGTGAACCACGCCGGCAACGGCTTGCCTCGGCTCAAAAACTGATCGCGCACCTGCGTCCCGGAAATGGAGGCGGTGGAGACCTGGGGAGGAACCTTGCTCACTTCCTCGTATCGTTCCTCGTCCGGAAGGTAGACGAGCTCGCGGAAGGGCACCATCCCCATCCCCAGTTCGCCTGCATACTGCTGCATCACGTCCTGGGCGGCGTACGGTTCGTAGAAAGGGCGCCCTTTCGAGTCGTTGCCTGGGCTGGCGTGGTCACGGCCCACGATGAGGTAGTTGGCTCCGTAGTTGCGGCGAATGAGCGCGTGCCACAGCGCCTCACGCGGGCCGGCCAAGCGCATGGCCAGCGGCAAGAGGGCGAGCAGAATGCGGTCTGGCTGATAGTAACGTGAGGCCAGCGCCCGGTAGGTCCGCACGCGCGTGAAGTGGTCCACGTCGCCCGGCTTGGTGAGCCCCACCACCGGGTGCAGCAACAACACTCCGCCGACTTCATCCGCGGCGCGCTTGGTGAGCTCCTCGTGCACGCGATGCAGCGGGTTGCGTGTCTGGAAGGCGACGACGTTGGCGGCGCCCAGGGTCTCGAGCCGCCGTCGGGTTTCGAGCGGGGTCATGCGCAATTCGCGGAAGTCGTAATGCGCGGGGAGACGCAGCACGCGCAGCGTGCCTGCCAGGTTGAGCTTGCCCCAGCGGTGCATCTCGGCCACCAGGGGATGCTTGGGATCGGTCGTCCCAAATACCTGACGAGTGGTTTGTTCCAGATCCCAGGGGTAGATCTCCTCAATGTGCAAGACCGCCAGAAGATCATTCTTCGAATCGCGCAGCGCCACGTCGCGGTCGAGCCCAATGCCTTCCGCCGGATCGGCCGGAAGCGTGACGGGAATGGGGAAGAGCAGCCCGCGCGCCAAACGCATCTCGCCCAAGACGCGCTCGTAATCGGCCCTCCCCATGAAGGAGGTTAGCGGCGAGAAACCCCCGACGGCAAGGAGTTCGAGATCGCACACACTGCGTTCGCTGATTTGGAGCGACGGCAGGCGCGAGGCCGAGGCGCGCAGTTCGGCCCGGGCCTCCCCTTCCACGATCAGGTTAACCAGCGCATCTCCGTAGGGTGCGATCAGGCGAGAGGAGTCGGGCATACCGCGACCTGCCATTAGGCGAGACGAGTTGGGACTGGCCGAGATGGTGCCTTGGACGGTTGCAGATCGAGAGGTGGCTCCATCCGAGCCCTCGGTGTGCGATTATCCCATAGTCGCGAGCAGCGAGCCCTCGAGAGTCGTTCGAGAGCCCTGAGGTGGCGTCTCGTCCTCATTCTGCGACACGTTCACATGCGGAAGTTCGACTTATCCGCAAGATCTCTCATGTCCGCGATACGCCCGGTTGTGCATGGGCGGGCAAACCCCAAGGAAGAGTGGCAACTCTCCGGATCCGGCTTCAACACCCAGCAATCATGCACACAATCCCTCGCCTGAGTAAACTAGGAGGCGGCGAATAGACGCCCGCCTCCGGCGGCACGCCGCCGGTCGACGGGGGTTATCTTCATCAAAGGATCGGCTGCATGGGCTACCTGCTGGGCATCGACCAGGGAACCACTCAGACCACCGCGGTCGTGATTGATGAGAACGGCCGCGTCGTCGCCTCGCGGGCCGCTCAGGTTCCGGTCTCCTTTCCTCAACCGGGCTGGGTTGAACAAGACCCGTGGGATTTGTTGCGCACAGTTCGTGAAACCGCGGAACCGCTAGCCCGGGCCTACCCGATCGAGGCGGTCGGCTTTGACAATCAGGGCGAAACGTTCATCCTTTGGGACGCCGCAAGCGGGGAACCGGTGACCCCGGCGATAGTGTGGCAGGACAAACGCGGAGTGGCCGTGTGCGACGCGCTCGCTGGGCGCGTCGATCTCGCGTGGTTACGGAGCGCCACGGGTCTCTTGCTCGACAGCTACTTCTCAGCACCCAAACTTCGACAGGTCCTGGATACCCGCCCGGACCTGGCTCAGGCAGCCGCTCAGGGCCGCATCCGATTTGGCACAACCAAGTCCTGGGTGTTGTGGCAACTCAGCGGCGGTCGGCTCCACGTCACCGACCCCTCGACGGCCTCGCGCACCCTCCTTTACAACATCCACGACCTGCGTTGGGACCCAACGCTTCTCGAGCTGTTCGGGGTTGACGGTCGCATGCTCCCGGAGGTTCGGCCCTCCGCCGGGCTTGTCGGCGAGATCCAGTTGGGTGGGCGATCCTTAGCACTGCACGGGTTGTTAGTCGATCAGCAGGCAGCGCTTTTTGGCCAGGCGTGCTTCGAGCCGGGCAACATGAAGTGCACCTTCGGCACGGGAAGCTTCCTTCTCATGAATGTGGGCGCCGAACCCCGGCTCTCGAGCCACGGCATGCTGACAACGATCGCCTGGCAAATAGGAGGCCACACAACCTACGCCCTGGACGGCGGCGTGTTTGTGGCCGGCGCCGCCGTGCAATGGCTGGCGGAGGGTCTCAAACTGCTGCCCAACGTCTCCGACAGCGCCACCATGGCGCGGGCCTCCCGCGATCCCGGAGTGGTTGTGGTTCCGGCCTTGGCCGGGTTGGCTGCGCCACATTGGAAGCCGGACGTGCGCGGCGCCGTCTTTGGCCTGAGCCGCGCCACCTCGCGGGAGGACGTTGTGCGAGCCACCCTCGAGGGAATTGCCTGCCGCGTGATCGAAGTCGTGCGGGCGATGGAAGAGGATAGCGGGCGGCCGGCGAAGTTCTTGCGGGTCGACGGCGGTCCCTCCGCCAACCCGTACATGATGCAGGCGCTGGCGGATCTTTCCGGGGTTGAGGTTCGTGTGGCCGCTGAGCGCGAGGCCACGGCCGTGGGCGTCGCGACCCTGGCCGGACATTCGGCGCTCGGTCTGCCCCTGGCCGGGCTTGCGTCGCACTGGCGGGCGCAGGCCGTTTACACGCCCCTGGTCAGCGAGGACGAACGCGAGAGCCGTCTGAAGCGCTGGCGTCGGGCGCTTGCAGCTACCCAACTTTTCCACGACAATTAGGCCCGAGGAAAGGAGGTGAGGCTCTTCAGGCCAAACCTGGGTGAGGGGTGCACATGGTCTGACCCGCGCACCTGGGACCCCCGCGTGGGAGTCTCAACCTACTGGTCAAGGAGATGACCTCATGGAAGGTACAGTTGTCAGCATGAGACTGTACGCGCGCCGCAGTTCCGGGCTGATTCGCACCATCGGCTCGTTCGGCGCGATGGTGTTTGGCGTGCACTGCATCAGCCTTTCATCGTCCGGTTTCATTCCGTTTTCGTGGGTGGCCTCCGTGTGGCCCGGCGCCTCGATCATCGGCGTGCTCTCGATCGCAGCCTTCCTCTCACTCTTTCATGGTTATACCTACGCTGTGATCGGTGCGGCGATGCCGCGCTCGGGCGCCGACTACACCCTGGCTAGCCGCGTGCTCAACGCGCCCCTAGCGTTTGCCGCCTCGTGGACTCTCGTCATCTTCAGCGGCATCGTGGCCGGCGGCCTGATCGCATGGATCCCCAACTCGGCCTTTCCAGCCCTGCTGCAGCCGGCTGCGATCCTCTTCCAGAACGACACCTTCAATCAGTGGGCGGCGTATGCCACATCGTTCCAGGGCAAACTGATCATCGGCACCATTTGCGTATTGATCACCTATGTCACGATGCTCATGCCCACCCGCTCGATCGTGCGCATCCTGGAGATCGGCTTCTTCCTGGGCGTGGTGGCCTGGGTGATCATCTACATCCAGCTGTTGTCGGCCAAGGGCCCGCAGGATTTTGTCGACGCCTGGAACAAGTTCATGGCCTCCACCAGCACGTTCGGCGCGTACGATCAGCGCATACCCCTGGCTGAGAAAGCCGGCATGGTCATCAACCGCAACATGGCGACCATGACTCTGGCCGGCCTGATCATGGGCTTCTGGATCTTCTACGGTTACTACATTCCGACCTTCTTCGCCGGGGAAGTCAAGCAAGCTTCGCGGACGCTGCTGACGGGCAGCTGGTCGTCGATCATCGTCACGTGGGCGATCTTCTCGTTCGCGGTCGTGCTCTTGCAGCGATTGACTCCGCTGGAGTGGATCTCGGCCGAGGGCTTCCTGGCCAACAACGGCGCAGCGGTGACCGCGGCGGCCGGCGAGCCGGTGATGGCCATGCCATGGATCACGTTCTACGCCGGCATCCTGCAACCCAACTTCTGGCTGGTGTTCATCACCGCCGTGGCCTGGATCTACACGCTCATCAACCTGGCGCAGACCTACTTCTTCTATGCCAGCCGCATCATCTTCGCCTGGGCCTTCGACCGCATCATCCCCGACGCCATCGCCTACGTCCACCCGAAGTGGGGCAGCCCGATCGTGGCCATCACCCTCATCGCACTCGTGGCGGAATACGGCGTGTACGATGCCGCCGTCGGCGGCCCGCTGGGCACGCAACTGACGTTCGCTTTCTTCGCCGTGGTCACGCAACTCGTGGCTGTGTGCGCCATCACGCTGTTCCCCTTCCTCAAGCCGGAGCTCTTCGAGCAGAGTCCGGCGATCGTCAAGCGGCGCATCGGCAAGGTCCCGCTCATCACCATCGTCGGCGCCATCACCATGCTCTACCTGATCTGGATGATTGTCGCCTCGTTCCTCTTCCCGGCGGTGGGCGTCGTCAACCCGGCCCGCACGGTGCCCATCCTTCTGGGCATGCTCGCCAGCGGCCTGCTCATCTATTACGGGGCGCGCTGGTACCGCATGAAGAGGGAAGGCATCGACATCGCCCTGACCTTCAAGTCGGTGCCGCCGGTCTAGACCGGCTGCGGTGGCACTCGTTCGTCGTCACCCTTCTTCCTCCCCGCGGTGGGAGGAAGAAGGGTGGTAACATGATTTCCGGTCAGCACACCATACGGTGAGAGTTGTGCATGACGCATACGACGCTGGTGTATGCCTCGGATCTGCACGGGTCGGAAGGCTTCTTTCGCAAGTTCGTGAGCGCGGCAGTCACCTACAAAGCCCAGGTGGGGATCGTCGGTGGCGACGTGACCGGCAAGGCGATCACGCCCATCATCCATCACGGTAAGCAATACTACGAAGGGTTCCTCTTCGGCTCGCGCGAAACGGCCCATGGAGCCACGGAACTTGAGGCGCTGAAGAAGCGCATGTCGAACGTCGGCTTCTACCCGCTCGTCCTCGAGCCGGATGAGGCGCAGGCGCTCGAGAGCGATCCGGCCAAGCTCAAAGCGGCCTTCATCGGCCTGATGAAAGAACGCATCCATCAATGGTTCGAGTTGGCCGAGAAGCATTGGAAGCCAAAGGGCATCCGCTTCTTCTTCATGGCCGGCAATGACGATCCTTTCGAGATCGACGAAGCGATCAACGCCTCCGCTTTTGTGCAGAACCCGGATGCCCGCCGCTACATGCTCGACGACGACCACGAATTGGTGGGGCTGGCGTCGGCCAACACCACTCCCTGGCAGTGCCCGCGCGATGTCGAGGACCCGGTCCTGCTGGCGCAGCTGGAGGCGGTCATGGCCTTGGTCGAAAGACCGGCCCAAGCCGTGTGTGTCTTCCACGTGCCCCCCTACGACTCGCAACTGGATATGGCTCCCGCGCTCGATAAGGACCTGAAGATCGAGGCCGGCGGCGGGCAGGTGCTGTTGCGGCCGGTCGGCAGTGCCGCGATGCGCACCGTCATCGAGAAGTATCAGCCGCTGTTGACCTTGCACGGTCACATTCACGAGTCCCCAGGCTTCCGCCGGATGGGGCGCACGCTGATGGTCAATGCCGGCAGCGAATACGCCGAAGGTATCATGCGCGCAGCGCTCATCAACGTCGAGAAGGATAAGGTCAAAGGGTACATGCCGCTCTCGGCATGACCCCCAGAGGGTCGATGGCCGTGCCGGTGTACGGGCCGCCGCTCGCCGAATTCATGCCCGAGCGCACACGCCTCCTCGAGACCCTGGCGCGCGAGGAAAACCGGGATGTGGTCCTGCGCCTGGTGGGAGCGCTGGCCTTCCGCACTCACTGCCCGCAGTTTGGTCACTTGCAGGATGAGCTGGGCCGGGTCTTCACCGATATCGACTTCGCCGGCTACAGCCGCCAGCGCGAACGCGTGAGGCGCCTACTGACGGACCTGGGTTACAGCGAGGACGCGTGGGTGACACGCCTGTTCGGCGACCAGCGCCTGGTGTATCACGACCCGGCCCACGGCCGACATATCGACGTCTTCTTCGACCAGATGAAGTTCTCGCATGTCCTGCCCCTCAAGGGCCGCCTGGAGGCCGAGCAAGAAACGTTGCCTTTGGCCGAGCTGCTCCTCGAGAAGATGCAGATCGTGCGCCTCAATGAGAAGGATCTGATCGATACGATCATGTTGCTGCGCGAACATCCGGTTGGCCCGAGCGATGCAGAAACCATCCACAGCGGCGTGATTACCGGGCTGCTGGCCAAGGACTGGGGCATCTGGCGCACGGTGACGGCCAACCTGGAGGCCGTGCACCTGCACTTGGGAAGCTACCCGCAGCTGACCGGAGAGGACCGGCGCATCGTTGTGGAGCGCATCGATCAATTGCTGGCGGCGATCGAACAGGCGCCCAAGAGCTTGGCCTGGAAGACGCGCAGCCTGATTGGGGACAAGGTCAAGTGGTACGAAGAGGTCGAGGAACTGACCGATCGCATCTGATTTGAGCGGCGGCGGCCCCGCGGCTCGCCTGCGTCCGGAGGAACAATACCAAGATGCCCGCCGAGCTTCCCCATCGTCGGCTCAACCCCCTGACCGGCGAGTGGGTCCTGGTCTCCCCTCAACGGACGGAGCGTCCGTGGCAGGGCCACGTCGAATTGGCGGCGGCTGACCGCGTGGCGTACGATGCCCAATGCTATCTGTGCCCGGGTAACTCCCGTGCCGGAGGCTGGCGCAACCCGCATTACACCTCGACATTCGTCTTCGATAATGACTATCCAGCGTTGCTCCCACCCGAGAGCCAGGCCGGCCATGCGTCGGATCCGTCCCCGCTCTTTGCGCAGGAAGCCGAACCCGGCCTGTGCCGTGTGGTGTGCTATTCACCGCGCCACGACCTCACCTTGCCGGAGCTGAGCCTCGAGCAGGTGCGGGCCGTGGTTGAGACTTGGCGCAGCCAGACGCTCGAGCTGGCCGCACTGGATTTCATTCACCACGTCCAGGTTTTTGAGAACAAAGGTGAGGCGATGGGCTGCTCGAACCCGCACCCGCACAGCCAAGTGTGGGCCTCGCGCCACGTGCCGAATGAGCCGGCCAAAGAGGCAGCGGCCCTGCAGGCGTACCTCGCACGAACGGGGAGCTGTCTCGTGTGCGATCTGGCCCGCGAGGAGGCCGCGCGCGGCACGCGTGTGGTCGCGGGTAACGCGTCTTTCATTGCCATCGTCCCGTTCTGGGCCGTGTGGCCATTCGAGACACTGGTGCTTGCACGCCGGCACGTCGCCGGCCTCCCCGATCTGGAACCTGGGGAAACCCAGGACCTGGCCGAGATCCTGCGCACGCTGACCATCTTGTACGACAATCTATTTGAGGTATCCTTTCCCTTACACGATGGGCTTCCACCAGGGTGCCTGGCGCGAGCCGCATCCGCAGGCGGATCACCTGCACGCGCATTTTTATCCGCCGCTCCTGCGCTCGGCCTCGGTGCGCAAGTTCATGGTGGGATACGAGATGCTGGCCATGCCGCAACGCGACCTGACACCAGAGACCGCAGCGGATGCTTTGCGCCGATTACCCGCGATGCACTTCTCGTCCCGATCGGGAGCATCTTCAAGCGTGCACAGCTAACCCCGTGCGAACCGCGCGCGGCGTTCCCGGGTACACTCATCGAGGCCTCTCCATGTGGCTGAGGGAGGAAATCAATGACGCAGAAGGTTCATGACGTCCCCGCCGCCCGCGCGGCCTGGGAAGAGAGCCTCAACCGGCCGATTGGTGATCTGCAGCGCGAACTGACGCAGCGATCGCCCGAGCAGACGGCGTTCAACGCAGGCACCGTGTACCGCGAGGGTGCGATACGGGTGCCCTACTGGGGAGTTGAGTACGCGGTGCGCGTGCCGGGGTATGAATGTGACTGCCCACCGGCCACGCTGGCGCTGCTGCTCTACTACCTTCACACGGCCGATGGCGCACCCCTCACGCGAAAATGGGTGGCCTTTCGCGATGTCCCCGGCGGGACCTTCTATCACAACGCCTTCCAAGGATACACGGGCAACCGTCTCGCCAAGTCGCTGGGCGATCAAGTGGCAGCCTTCAAGTACGCCGCCGAGACCTTGGGTGGTGACGGCGAGCCTTTCGGAGATGCGGCATATCGCTTCCTGCCGCTGCCGCGCGTCCCGTTGATGGCGATCCTGTGGCAGGCGGATGACGAGTTCGAGGCGCGAGGTTCGGTGCTATTCGACGCCTCGGCCGGCCACTACTTGCCGATCGACGCATGTGCTGTCTTGGGATCGTCTCTCGTGCAGAAGGTCGTACGCCTGGTCGAGTCGCGCCGGCCCAAGTCGGCCTCTATGTCGACTACGCCACTGACCTCCATGGAGTAAGCCCGGGTGACGCCGGGCCGCAACGCCTGAAACGTCAAGGAGAAACGCAGATGAGTGAGAGCGTCTACAAGGTCATCGAGTTGATCGGGACCAGCCCAGAATCGTGGGAGAAGGCGGCCCAGGTCGCCATCAACCAGGCGGCCAAATCGCTTCGCGATCTGCGCGTGGCCGAGATCTCCGAGTTGGACCTTCAACTCGAGGATGGCAAGGTGGTCGCCTACCGCGCCAAGGTCAAACTTTCGTTCAAGTATCATATTGAGGACTAGCGCAGCGCTTAGGGCCAAGGGATCGGGGATTGGCTGAGGCCATACGAGCGGTGATGGAATGCGGGGGGAGTGCGCCCGGCAGCGCACGCCTCGCACCGTCGCGGAGGATGATGGATGTCGAATTCACCGGGTGAGCGAGAGCGTCTGGAGCGGCTGCGCGAGAAGCAAATCCACGCCCGCGACCCGCAGGCCAAGGTGCGCAGGGTGGAGGCCAAGGTCGCCGCCCGCCGGCGAAGGACGGTCAAGCGTTTTTCGGTCGGCATGCTCGCGGAGGTTCCGCACAAGTATGTTTGGGCGCTCTTCGGAGGGGTGCTGGGAGTGCTGGTGATCATCGTGCTGCCGGTCTTATGGGCCGACGGCCGAGCCTACTTGGTCGGGATCGTTGCGCTCCTCTTCCTGGTTGCTTTGGGATATGTCTTCGGGCGTGCGCTGGATGCCCGCGACGAGTTGAACGATCTGACCCACTAGAAAGTCGACCCGTTGCCGGATCGCCAAGGTTGAGCGCATGCATCGAAGCCTCGGCCGGAAGGCAGTTCGGTAAGCGGATGCGGGCTGCATCGCTGCCCACACACGACTGACCGCGGTTTCGGGCAAACCTCTCGATCCCCTCCAGGCGCGCCGCAGCCCGCGCGCCGCGGGGAACCTCGGCCGGGCATCGGGACCGCGCGCTGAGGCGAAATCCGTCGAACACCTTGGAAACGGAGTTGGACACCATGGCCCGCTACAAGATCATCGTCAATCCAACATCAGGGCGCGGCGTCGGCGGCGAATCGGTCCCGGCCCTGGAAGAGGGTTTGAAGCAGGGCGGTCTATCTTTCGATTTGGTGCGCACCGAGCGCCCGTGGCATGCGGCCGAATTGGCGCGTGAAGCTGCGGGGGCGGGTTACGAGGTGGTGGTGGCGGTCGGCGGCGACGGTACGGCGAATGAGGTGCTCAATGGGTTGATGTTGGCGCGGGAGGCCAACCCGCGGCTACGGCCAGTCATGGGTGTGGTGAGTGTGGGCCGCGGAAACGACTTCGCGTTTGGAGTGGGCGTTGAGCGGGGTGTCGCGGCCGGCCTGGCCGCGCTGCGCGCCGACCGGCGAGTCCCCATGGACGTGGGGCGGGTCTCGGGTGGGCTCTTCCCGCAGGGGCGATACTTCGGCAACGGGGTGGGCATCGGCTTCGACGCGGTCGTCGGCTTCGAAGCGGTCAAACTGAAACGCCTGACAGGGTTCCCCTCGTACATTGTGGCTGCCCTGCGCACCATCTTCCTTTACTTCCATGCGCCGCAGGTGCGCGTGGAAACCGATAGCGGCCCGCTCGAGCTTTCGGCGCTCATGGTCTCGATCATGAACGGGCGGCGCATGGGCGGCGGGTTCATGATGGCGCCCAGCGCCACGATTGACGACGGTTTGTTCGACCTGTGCATTGCACGGCAGGTCAGCAAGGCGGGCATCTTCGCACTCATCCCTCGCTTCATGAACGGCACACAGGGATCGCACCCGGCCATCCTCACTGCCCGCACCCAGCGCATCACCGTCACCGCGCTGGAAGGTGTGTTGCCCGCGCACGCCGACGGCGAGACGCTTTCGACCGAGGGCACGCGGCTGGTGGTCGAGATCGTGCCCCATCCGATCGACATCATCACCTCGCCCGCCGGAGGAACGGCATGAGCGTGACTGAATGGGTCGTGACCGGCACCCTACGTCGCGTGACCCGCATTCTGTGCCGGGTCGACGACCGCGAAATGGCGCGCATCCCCCCGCGCGGTCCGCTGATTCTGGTCGTCAACCATGTCAACTTCATCGAAGTGCCGCTGATGTACTCCCACTTGCGGCCGCGCCATATCACCGGATTCGCCAAGAGTGAGACATGGGATAACCCGGCCATGGGCTGGCTGTTCAACGTGTTCCAGGCCATCCCGCTGCGCCGCGACGAACCGGATCCGCGCGCGTTTCGCACGGCGCTCGAGGTCCTGGAACGCGGCGACATCTTGGGTGTTGCGCCGGAAGGCACGCGCAGCAATGACGGCCGCCTGCGCCACGGGAAACCGGGTGTGGTGGTGCTGGCATTGAAGAGCGGTGCGCCGTTGCAGCCCGTGGCCTACTATGGCAGCGAGCGCTTCCACCGCAACATCCGTCGCCTGCAACGCACCGACTTTAATATCACTGTGGGTTTTCCCTTCTATCTTGACCCGCGCGGCGAGAAGGTCACACGCGAAGTGCGCTATCGCATGACGAGCGAGATCATGTACCAACTCGCCGCCATTCTTCCGCCGGCGTATCGCGGTCATTACTCCAACCTCGAGGCGGCCACCGAGGACTACTTGCGCTTTGCCCCCGGGTCGCAAAGCAACCTGGCGCGCGCCGCCACGTTCGGCTCCAACTGGGCGGCGGTCCCCGCCCAAGGTTAAGGTCCTGCGTATTCCGTTAACACGAGGCGGCCGCCTGGTCGCCTCGTGCCTTTTGGGGATGAGGGGCGGAGGTTAGTCGTATGCGTGTGTGCGTCGCGCGACGCGCCTTCCGAGGCCGCCATGCGTCACACTGGGCCGTCGTTGCCGCATGGGGACTGACCGTGGCCGGAGTCGCCGCGTGCGCGCCGGGACCCGCGCCCGAGGATGCCGTTGTGAACGGCCTCGCAACCGCTGCGTTTCGGGCCCACCTCGCCTGCCTCCGACGCCCCAGACTGGCGGCCCTCCCCCGGCCAGATTTGGCAGTGGCAGCTCTCGGGCACGCCAGTCGATCTGCAAGTTGAGGCCGACATCTACGATGTTGATCTGTTCGAAACACCGGCCGAACTCATTCAAGCGATTCATGCACGTGGGGCGCACGTCATCTGCTACCTGAGCGCCGGAACCTTCGAAGACTGGCGACCGGATGCGGATCTGTTTCCCCGCAGCGTGATCGGGCGCCCCGATGAAGGCTGGCCTGGAGAGTGGTGGCTCGATGTTCGGGCCGTGGAGTCGCTCGGCCCGCTGCTCGAGGCGCGCCTTGACCTGTGCCACGCCAAGGGCTTCGACGGTGTCGAGGCCGACAACCTGGATGCGTATCAGGCGGACACGGGGTTTCCGCTCGCCGCACAGGATCAGTTGCGATTCAACCGCTGGTTGGCCGATCAAGCGCACGTGCGGAGCTTGTCCATCGGCCTCAAGAATGATCCTGAGCAGGTCGTGCAGCTGGTCGACGATTTCGATTGGGCGCTTGCGGAGGACTGCTTCGCTCAGGGGTGGTGCGAGGCTTTGATCCCATTTGCGGCGCAGGCCAAGCAGGTTGTCGCAGTGGAGTACACCGACTGTGAGGTGGATTGGGCAGGCGCATGTTCGCAGGCGCGTGCGCTGGGGTTCGAGGTCATGCTGAAGAATCGAGAACTGGATGCCTGGCGCGGGTTGTGCGGGGGTGAGTGAGGGTGTGTCGCCTGACAGGAATCGCTGAGGCGGCTTGGGTAAGGGACCAAGCCGCCATCGACCGTCACGGTGCAGCACATTGCGCGCGCTACGGACCTAATACAGCCTGTTGTCGGTACTCCGGCATGCAGCGATAATACCTTTGGCGCGTGAGGTCCGGGAGGGTTCCACCTGAGGTGCGCTAAGCGCCGGGTGCACGCGATGACGCGCCTCGGGATGCCAAGGTACTCAATGGAGTTCACCATGTCCTTCGTGGGACCGTTTCTAGTCGCTGGGGCAGTGATCCTGATCTACATGATCACATTGTGGCTGGTGAGCCTCGCCCTGCGCAACTCAAGCATCGTCGACATCTTCTGGGGGCTAGGCTTTGTCGTTGCAGCCTGGGCGTACCACGCGCTGGCTGTTCAGGTCACAGCTCGCGCCTGGCTCTTGCTCGCCATGGTGACAATGTGGGGTCTGCGACTCTCGTTCTACATTCTGTGGCGCAACTGGGGGAAGCCGGAGGATTTCCGCTACGCCAAATGGCGCGGCGAATCCGGCGGGCGATGGTGGTGGAAGAGTCTCTTTCAGGTCTTCCTATTGCAAGGGCTACTCTTGTGGATCATCTCGGCGCCGCTCTTGGCCGCCCAACTTGGACCGGCGGCGGACAGGCTGACCTGGCTGGACGGGATTGCGCTCGGCGTGTGGCTGATCGGGTTCATTTTCGAATCGGCCGGCGATTTCCAATTGGCTCGCTTCCGTGCGGATCCGACCACCAGGGGCACCGTGCTGCGCACGGGTGTGTGGCGCTACACGCGCCATCCCAACTACTTCGGCGACGCAACTCAATGGTGGGGTCTACTACCTGCTCGCGCTCGCGGCCGGCGGCTGGTGGACGGTCTTCAGCCCGCTGCTGATGACACTGCTGCTCCTGCGTGTCTCCGGCGTCAGCCTGCTCGAGAAGTCCCTCGCGGAGACGAAGCCCGGCTATCGCGATTACGTCGAAAGCACCAGCGCCTTCATCCCGTGGATTCCGAGGCGCCCCCGCCGTTAGGCGGGGTGCACAAGGAGGAGGTATCATGCGAATGGCGAAGCTCATCGCCCTGCTCGGCCTGCTGGCGATGACGGGCATCCTGATCTACGGCTTCACCGTCGGCGACTTCATGGGCGAGGGTGCACGCTTGCTGGCGATGCCGTGGGGCATCGTTTCGTTGGTGGACGTATACGTGGGCTTCATCCTGTTCTCGGGGTGGATTGTCTACCGCGAGAAGTCGATCGCTCGCTCGAGCGTATGGGTTCTCCTCATGATGGTGCTGGGATTCTTCACCGGCGCGCTCTACACGTTGCTCGCACTCAACAGCAGTGGCGGCGATTGGCGCCGGTTCTGGATGGGCCGCCGCGCGGCCTAGGTTCGTTCTGAGGCCCGCCGCCGGGCGGGCCCTGATCGCCAAGGAGGCTTCCATGAAACGCAATGCTCTCATCATCTGGTTGAATGTGGCGCTGGCGGTTGGCACCATCGTCATGAATATCCTGGCGAATGCGCTCCCACTGAACGGTCAGAATACAGGTGAGATCTCGGATCGCTTCAACGTGCTCTTCGTCCCGGCCGGCTACGTCTTCTCGATTTGGGGACTCATCTACATCGGCCTGCTGGCCTATGCGGTTTATCAGGCAATGCCGGCGCAGCGCTCCAACCCTCGCCTGGCGCGGGTCGACTCGCTGTTCATCGTTGCCAGCGTCGCCAATGTGGTTTGGCTCTTCTTCTGGCACTACAACCTGTTCCTGCTCACGTTGGTCGCGATGCTAACGCTGCTGGCCAGCCTGATCGGCATCTATCTCGGCCTGGGTATTGGGCGTAGCGTCGTGTCGCGGGGCGAACGCTGGGCAGTGCAGGTCCCGTTCAGCGTATACCTGGGTTGGATCAGCGTCGCGACCATCGCCAATGTCACCGACGTGCTGGATTTCGTCGGCTGGAATGGCTGGGGATTGGAAGCGGCGGCCTGGGCCGCGATCATGTTGGGCATCGGCGTGATTCTTGCCGCGGCGGTGGCGTTCACCCGCCACGATGCGGCGTATGTGCTGGTGTTTGTGTGGGCCTACATCGGCATCGCGATCAAGCAGGCGGGGACGCCGCTCCTGACGGTGATTACCTGGCCGGCGGTCGTGGTGCTGGTCATCCTGGCGGCCACAGCCACGATGGGTGAGCTGCGCCGGTTGAGGCAGGCGACAAGCAAGTAGTGGTTCACGATTTCCCTCGCTCGGCCCGCGTGCGGCCGCGATCCCTGCCCGAAGCGGGGATCGCGGCTGGCGCGATTCTCCCCTGGGGTTTGTGCCAGCGATGCAACCACCTGCCTATTGACTCGGCCCGGGATGTTCAGACAATGAAGTAGATCGCACGCGTTCATCGAGGAGGGGGGACCTTGGACGCACGACTTTGCCTTGCTGTCCTGGCCTGCGTCTCGACCGGGATCTGCTTTTCCCGCGCCTGACATACGCCGCAGACCCGCCGCCCGAGCATCTCGCGCCATCGCCATCACTCGCAACAGCGCGGCGGGGTTTTCCGCCGCGCTGTGTTGCCTCTCATTGCGCCTTCGATCAATCGTGGCCCCCCTAGTTCGCCGGCTCCACGCTCACCACGCTGCCAAAGGTGTTCACCTTGAGCAGCCACTCGCTGCCCGGCGTGTAGCGGCGGAACTCCGCCTCGCTCTCCGGCGCGACCGAGTAAGTCTTCGTCCCCGCCTCCAGGGTCACGGCGTAGGACTCCTCGCGATCGCCAAAGCGCTGGTCCGCCGCGAGCGTGCGCTCGGGCCAAACGGGCTGCAAGTCGGCCGCGCCTGGCTCGAGATTTCCACCGTTTGCCAATCCATCACTGTGTAGCTGCACCAGTCCTCCGACACCTCGTAGACGCACTCCTGCACCACCTCGCCCACGCCCGTGCCCGTGTCCACCGTGTAGGGCGTGCCGCACACCTCGCGCGAATTGTCCGCCGGCTGGTCCTGCGTGTAGCGGTACTTGAGCGAGCAACTGCCCTGCTGCGCGCCCGACGGAATCTCATCCCACCAGGCCTCGCGCTGGACGGGTCCCAGGGCTTCGATTTCGATCGAGCGCGTCCACTCGACATGCGCCACACTCGCCGCCACATCACGCGTGCGCGAGGCGAGGAAGGCGATGCCCGCCGTGATCAGCACGACGACCAGCGCGACACCGGCGATGACGCCGTTGAGCTTGCGCCGCGCTTCGGGGGAGAGCGTCGCCGCTGGGACGGGTTTCGCCGCGGGTTTGGCGCCGGTGAGCACCGTGCCGCACTGCTTGCAGGTGCTGGCGCCGGCTGGATTGCTCGTGCCGCACGATGGACAAATGATGGGTGCGCTGGCCGCCGCACCCGGGCTGAATGCTCCCACGACGCCGCCGCGGGCGCGCGCCTTGGCGCCCGATTGATCGCCGCCACACGCGCCACAGAACTTGCTTCCGGCCGGATTGCGCGCGTTGCAGTACGGGCAGTGAATGTCGGGACCGGCCTTGGCCCGTGCGATCTTGTCTGCATCGGTGATCAGCTTCGCGTCCGGCGCCTGCTCGAAGGTCACGTTCTCGGGTTGAGGCGCACCGCACGCCGTGCAGAACTTGTTCGGCCCGGGGTTCCTGGTGGAACAACGCGGGCAGGTCCATATCAGTTCAACGTAGCCAAGGGTCTTCTTCGCCATCGAATGAGTCCTCCTGCGGCGGCATCTGGCCCCCATCATACCCAACATGGGGCGGTTTTGCGGAGGGCGCGCAGGTCCGGCTATCGGCAGGCGTCAGGAAGAAGCGAGGTCAGCGCCCTGATCGCGCACGGGTGTGTCCCCCGAGCATTGCAGGTCGCATGAGCACGACCTTGCCGGCATGCGCGCGGGCGCGGCACGCCGCGCCCGAACGAGAAAGGAGTGTGGGACTGTGGAAGTGGGGAGCGTCGCTCACCACCTCCCGGGAAAGCAGATCAGTCTCTTCCTCTGGGAGCCCCTCCCGCGGAGCGGGAGGGCAAGGGGCTGGGCGGCCGCGGCTCGCCCTCGCGTGGGGTCGTTGTGCTGAGTCAGGAGCGTGCGCAGTCTGGCGGCTGTTTGCGCTGCGAAGCGGCGTACTGCCGGAATTCGGAACGCGAGCAGGAGCGCCAGGACCAGCCCGTAGGCCAGAGGCTTGCGGTAATCCGCCTTGACCTGCCAGAGGTAGTGCACGATCGCGAGGGGTGCAGCGACGAACACCAAGAGGTGCAGGCGCTTCCAGTTGCGGCCCATGCGACGCATCCAGCCGCGAGTGGAGGTGACCGCGAGCGGGAGGAGCAGCAGGCCGGCGGCCAAGCCGACCAGGGCGAAGGGCTTTTCAATCAACCCGTCGCGCAAGAAGGCCAGGTTGAACCCGTAGTCGAGCCCGATGAAGGTGAGGAAGTGCAGCGCGACATACACAAAGGCGTACACGCCCAGCGGACGGCGCAACTTCACGGCGCCGCGCCAGCCCAACGTGGCCAGCGGCGAGACGGCCAGCGAGAGCACGAGCAGGACGAGGGCTGTCTTTCCGGTCCGCAGCGTGATGGCTTGGATGGGGTTGGGCCCCAGCCCGTCACGCGCGTAATCCAGCGCGAGCGCCGCCAGAGGCACGCATGCGGCCACGTGAACCGCAACCTGAAGGACTGCGGGGAAGCCCCAGCGCCGCTTGCGAGGCGCTTCGGCAGTTATCGATTTCACCGTCATACTTCACACTGCACCGAGGCCCAGCATAAGCCGTTCTCGGGCCATCAGGCCCCTGGGCCTCGGGTCACAGATTTCACTGCGCACCTGCCAGGCACAAACAGCGCTCCGCGAACAGCACCTCGCCGTCTCAGTAGTTTGCCACCAAATTCATTCCGGCGTACAGCTCCCCCACCTCGTCCGCGTAGCCGTTGAACAGGAGCGTCGGGCGCCGGCCGAACTCGCCGATGCGCCGCTCGCTCGCCTGCGACCAGCGCGGGTGCGGCACTTCCGGGTTCACGTTTGAATAGAACCCATACTCGCGCGCATTGGCATCCGTCCAGAACGAGACCGGCTGCTCCTCGGTGAGCTCGATGCGCGTGATGGCTTTGATGCTCTTGAAGCCGTACTTCCAGGGCGTCACCAGCCGGATGGGCGCGCCATCCTGCTTGGGCAGCGGCTGGCCGTACAGGCCGGTGGCCAGAATCGCCAGGTCGTTCTCCGCCTCATCCAGGCGCAGCCCCTCGACGTACGGCCACGAGAAGAAACCATCCCCCTGGCCGGGCATCTGTTCCGGATCATACAACGTGGTGAACTTGAGGTACTTGGCCGAGGTCATCGGCTCGACCTCGCGCAAGAGCTTGCGCGAGCGGGAAACCCTGCCACGGGATGACCATCGACCAGCCCTCGACGCAGCGCAAGCGGTAGATGCGCTCCTCGGGTGTGAAGCGCGTGATCAATTCATCCACCGCGTAGGTCTTCGGATTGCGCACCAGGCCGGTCACCTCCACCGCCCACGGATCGGTGATCAGCTTCTGGGCGGGAGAGGCAACGCCCTCCTTGCTGACCGAGAACTCGTAGTAGTTGTTGTAATGGGTGATGGTGTCGAAGGGAGTCGCCGGGTCGCCCAACTCGTCGGTGAGCCCCAGGTTGGAGGGGCCGGGCGTGAGAGTTGAGCCGGGCGTGAGCGTCGGGCTGCTCTCGTTGGATCCGGCGAGGCCCGGTGCGCAGGCGGCCAGCGCCGAGCCGGCCAGCAGCGCGCCGGCCGACTTGAGAAACGCGCGGCGGTTGAAATAGATGTGCTCCGGAGTGATCTCGGACGAGAGTATCTTCTTCATTCGGCACCTCTTCAGTGAACACCCGGCAGGCGCGTGAGCCGTTGTTCGCGCTGCCCAACGAAACCCGACTTCAGGCTCTCGTGCCTCCCGGGCGCGAGCCGCGGGTCGTCATCTTGCCACTGGCTCGACGGCTGCCCGGGCTAGGCCCAGAGAGTACGCAGCAAATCCCAGTTCAGAACGATGTCGTACACACCCACGCCCACGAGCAGTAGGCCGGCGATGCGGTTGACCCACATTGCGTGTCTCGCCAGCACACTCGTGATCCTGCGCTGCGCCGCGCCCGAAATCACCGACAGCACGAGCAGCGGCAGCCCGAACCCCAAGCCGAAGGCGAGAAACGCCGCCAGCTGGGTCAACGCTTGCCCGGTCGACAACGACAGCGCGAAGATGCTCACCACCAACGGGCCCGAACAGGTCATGGTGATCGGGCCATACATCAGGCCGTAGACAAAGGCTCCGCTGAACGGGTTGGAGACCAACGGCACCTGCACCTGGGCCAGCCGCGCAAAGGGATTGAGCCCCAACAGCAATAGCACGCCCAGCAGGATCAGGATGCCGTCAGCGAGCGGGACCAGGCGGGTCAAGGCGTCGCCAATCGAGATCGACAGGGCGGCAATCAGCACGCCCAGGACGAGCATCGCGGTCAGCACGCCCAGCAGCACAAAACCGCCCAAGCAGGTAGCGGGCCGTGCCATGCGTGCGCTCTCCGCCGCGCGCGGCGAGGTACGCCAGGAATCCGGGGTAGAGCGGCAGCACACACGGATTGACGGTGGCCAGCAGTCCGACCGAAAACGAGGTCGCAATGGTTGCAATGTCCATTCGGTGGATCCCGGCCCGCCTACAGAAGTGGCTCGAGCGCGCGCTCGAGCACGTCGCGTGGTTTCACCCCGAATGGCAAGAGCTGCACCGCGCCGGCACGATCGACGATCAACATCGGCGCCGAGGGCGGGTTGAGCAGCAGCGGCCCATATTCGGCCGCCAGCGCGGCGGCCACATCCGCGGGCGCCACGGCATACAGCCCGACGAACCCTTGCTGCGCCACGTAATCCCGCAGCGCCTCGGCGTTCTCGTTCGGATCGACATCCAGCACCAGGCTCACGAGGTCGTCACGCGGGCCGAGCCCCTCGTGCAGGGCGCGCACCTCGCGCTGCTGCGCGCGGCAGGTCGTGCACCAGATGGCCATGGTCTCGACCAGAACCACCTTGCCGTCGAAATCGGCCGCGGTCAATTGGCGCCCGCTGGTGACCTCGATGAATGGTCCGTTCATCCAGGCCGGGAGCGAACCCGAAGCGGCGGGCAAAGTCGACTCGCCATCCGGCGCTGTGGCCTCCGTCGGTGGAGCGAGGGGCCTGCGTGATGGGCGATGAGGTCGCAGCCGGTGGAGCGTCCTGCGCCGGCAGCGCTGGTCCAGCACACGCGGTCAATGCGAGTGAAAGCAGGATGGGAATGGCAACTGGCAACCGTTTCACTTCAATCTCCAAATCGTTGTGACGAAGCGACGATGATCTGGCATCGCGAGCGTATTGGCGCGCGCTGACGATTCCTGCCTGCTCCTCGCGGGCGAGGACACTCGAGGCGTCGGGCACTGATGACCCCTCAGATGCACCTCGACGCCACCACCTGGCATGTGCCGCGCCGGCCAAGTTGCAGGCATAAGGCGGGGACTCGCCTGGCGCGCCGTCGGGCCCGCACCCCGCTTCCCCCAGGTGGCCGGAAGAACCTAGACCAACCCTCTCCTAATTCTACGTGCGCGAGCCGCCTGCAAAGCTAAGTGTCTGATAATTGCGCCCGGGTTGCGGGCATGGCCATTCCTTGACTTTCGGCCTAATCCTAGGTACGATTCCATAAAACCGACCAGTCGGTATGATTATGGCCAAAGAACCTACACAGAAGAGGGCACAGGAAACGCGGGCGCGCATCCTGGCAGCGGCGATCGACTGCTTCTCGCGCGAGGGCTACGACGCGACCGGCGTGTCGGAGATCTGCACCGCGGCCGGCGTGTCGAAGGGCGCCTTCTACCATCACTTCGTCAGCAAGCACACCGTGTTTCTCGAGCTGATCGAGACCTGGCTGGCGAGCGTGGACGCGGAGCTTGCGCGCCTCTTGGCCGCGGCTGCGGATGTGCCCCAGGGTCTTCTGCGCATGGCCGAGGTCGCGCCCTCGATCTTCGCCGACGCGCGCGGACGCGTGCCGCTCTTCCTCGAGTTCTGGCGCCAGGCCTCGCGCGACCCGGAGGTCTGGCGCGCGACGACCGCGCCCTATCGCCGCTATCACCAGTTCTTCGAGAAGCTGGTCGCGACCGGCATCCACGAGGGCTCGTTGCGCGCCGTCGACCCGGACGTGGTGGCGCAGGTGATCGTGGCCCTCGCGGTCGGCCTGCTGTTGCAGGGCGCGCTCGACCCACAGGGCGCCGATTGGAGCAAGGTGGCGCGCGAAGGCGTGGGCATCGTGCTGGACGGCATCCGCCCGCCGCCGGGCTCGCCTTCGGCGTGAAGCGAGCCACGCGCGCTCATCGCGCGTGAGGCTGACCCGCCACACGCATTAACGATTCCTGCGCGCCCGTCCACACGGGCGGGCCAGGCAGATGGGAGAAACGGATGAACTTCGTCACAGGTGCGACCGGGCACATCGGCAACGTCTTGGTGCGTGAGCTTCTCGCGCGCGGCGAGCGCGTGCGCGCGCTGCTCTTCCCCGGCGAGGACCGGCGCGCGCTGGAGGGCCTGGCGGTCGAGATCGTCGAAGGCGACGTGCTCGATCGCAACGTGCTGCGCCGTGCGATGCGCGGCGCGAGGCGGGTCTTCCATCTGGCCGGCATCATCTCGATCATGCCCGGCAAGCAGGAGGCCATGCGCCAGGTCAACGTCGAGGGCACGAGGAACGTGATCGCCGCCTGCCGCGAGTCCGGCGTGGGGCGCCTGATCTACACCTCGTCGATCCATGCCATCGCCGAGGCGCCGCAGGGCCAGGTGATCGATGAGGGCCAGCCCTTCTCGCCGAACCGCGCCTGGGGGCGCTACGACAAGACCAAAGCCGAAGCCTCGCTCGAAGTGCAGCGCGCGGTAGAGCAGGGGCTGGACGCGGTCATCGTGTGCCCGACCGGCGTCATCGGCCCGCACGACTACCGCGGCTCGATGTTCGGCGAGTTCCTCATGGATTGCGCGAGCCCCAAACCGCACATGTACATCGACGGCGCGTACGATTTCGTCGACGTGCGCGACGTGGCGCATGGCCACATCCTGGCGGCCGAGAAGGGCCGCCGCGGCGAGGCCTACATCCTTTCCGGCGGGCGCATCACGGTGCGCCAGATCCTCGAAACCGTCGAGTCCTTCACCGGTCGCCTGGCGCCCAAGCTGCGCGTGCCCACCTGGCTCGCCAAGACGATCGCCTACTTCACGCCGGTGTGGTACCGCGCCGCCAAGCGCACGCCGCGCTTCACGCCGTATTCGATCCACACCGTGCTCTCGAATTCGCACATCTCGGCTGCCAAAGCGCGCCGCGAGCTGGGCTACAAAGCGCGGCCGCTGGCGCAGTCGATTGCGGATGCGGTGGCGTGGATGGTGTCGTATCGCCGGTTGAAGCCCGTGCCGGTAAGAGCCAGTACATCACCAGGGAGTACACGGAGACGAGCGTAGGGACCCATAGTGCGGGCCCCGGGGGCACGGCATGCCGTGCCCGAACAGAGATGATTGGTGGTGCGGGCTCGGTGAACTGTTAGGGTGGGATCGAGCCCAGAGAATGAACCAGACTTCGAACGCAGACCATTTCAGAGGCCGCTTGGCGCTCATCACCGGCGCCTCCTCCGGCATCGGCGAGGCCGCCGCGCTGCGCCTCGCGCGCGAGGGCTTGCGCCTGATCCTCGTCGCCCGCCGCAAGGAGAAACTCGAGGCCGTGGCCTCACGTGTGGAGACGGCCGGCGGCCAGGCGCACGTGCTGGCGGCGGACCTCACCAACGACGCCGACCGCGCCGAGGTGTTGGCCGCCGCGCACGACCTGGGTCCGCTGGACCTGCTCATCAACAACGCCGGCTTCGGCTGGTACGGCTACGGATCGCGCATGCCGCTGCCGCTGGCCCGCGAGATGCTCGCGCTCAACGTCGGCGCCGCGGTGGATCTCAGCCTCGGCCTCCTCCCGCACATGGTCACGCGCGGCCGCGGGCACATCATCAACGTCTCTTCGATTGCCGGCAGCCTGCCCAACCAGGGCATCCCAGCCATGTACGCCGGCACCAAGTCGTTCCTCGATTCGTTCACCACGGCGCTGCACCGCGAGCTGCGCGGGACGCGGGTGTATGCCAGCCTCGTCAAACCCGGCCCGGTACGCACCGAGTTTTTCGACGCCAACGCCGGCGATGGATCCGGGCGGCGCATCCCGGCCGAGCGATTCGCGATCAGCGCCGAGCAAGTGGCCGAGCGCATCTGGGGGCTGGTGCAACGTCCGCGGCGCGTGATCTACATCCCGCGCGTGCTGACGCTCTCGCAGTGGGTCGAGCCGGCGGTGGGTTGGCTGATCGACTTCCTCGGGCCGCTGCTCCTGCGCCGTCAGCCGGCGTACGAGAGAGTTCAAGAGCTTTCACCGCAGAGAGCGCCGAGATCGCAGAGAAGACCGTAGTTTGCATGCCCTGCGGTGGGCGATAGGCAAAGCCGCGGTTTCATGGGCCGTGGTTCACCCAGTTGCAATCGCCGTCACTCTTTCCCTGCAGTTGCCCCCGAACGCAACCCAACCTAGAATCCAATTCGACCGTCGTTCCTTCCAGGCGGCCCAGTTACCTGCACCGCGCGGATCGGGCGGTTCGTGAACCGCCCCTGCGAGGCCGGCGTCTGCAATCGGCCAACCGCCCGATGCGATCCCGCGGGGACGGCATGCCGTGCCCGAACAAGATCTCTATGGGTGTGGGCCGTTGGGAGCTTGTCCCGCGCAGCGGGATGGGGAGCACCGCCGACTGGGGAATCGATAACCTCAGGGGTGTAGGCATTGGAAGTGGGGAGCGAAGCTCCCCACTTCCAAGAATTTAGAATCCCTCCCCCTCCCTTTGGGAGGGGGCAGGGGGTGGGCAACCTTGTCGGGAGGGCATATCGCATGATCACAACCTCCGGTCCCTGGTTCACCGATGAACATGGCCGCACGCTGATCCTGCGCGGCGTCAACCTCGGCGGGAGCAGCAAAGTCCCCTTCACGCCGGATGGCGCCACCTACATCCGCGATGGATTCCTCGAACATCGAACGGTCTCCTTCGTCGGCCGCCCCTTTCCACTCGCCGAGGCCGACGAGCACTTCGACCGCCTCGCCCATTGGGGCTTCACCTTCCTGCGCTTCCTCGTCACCTGGGAGGCCATCGAGCACGCCGGCCCGGGCAACTATGACCAGGCCTACCTCGACTACGTGCGGGCCATCGTGGAGAAGGCCGGCCGAAACGGGCTCAGCCTGTTCATCGACCCGCACCAGGATGTGTGGTCGCGCTTCTCCGGCGGCGACGGCGCGCCGGGCTGGACGCTCGAGGCGGTCGGCTTCGACCTGGCCAACCTGCATGAGTTCGGGCGCGGCCATCGTGCATCAGATGCACGGCGACCCGTTCCCGCGCATGATCTGGCCGACCAACGCGACCAAGCTCGCCGCGGCCACGATGTTCACGCTGTTCTTCGGCGGCAACGACTTCGCGCCGAAGACCCGCATCGAGGGCGAACCGGCGCAGGAGTTCTTGCAGCGGCACTACATCGAGGCCGTGCGCCAAGTCGCGCTGCGCGTGCAGGACCTGCCCAACGTGGTCGGCTACGACACGCTCAACGAGCCCTCGTGCGGCTGGATCGGCTGGCGCGACCTGACCGGGACGAGCGGCGAGCTGCGCGCCGGGCACATGCCCTCGCCGCTGCAGTCCATGCTTCTGGGCTCGGGCGTCCCGCAGCAGGTCGACCGCTGGGAAACGACCGTGTTCGGGCCGAAGCGGCGCGGCGCCGATGTGCTCAACCCGCGAGGGCTGCGCGCGTGGGCCACGGGTCGCGACTGCATCTGGCGCGCGAACGGCGTGTGGGATCTCGACGCGAAGGGCGAGCCGCGCCTGTTGCGGCCGGATCACTTCGCGGTCGTGGACGGCCGCCAGGTCGACTTCGTGCGCGATTACTACAAACCCTTCGCCGTGCGTTTTGCGCGTGCGATTCGAAGTGTGCATCCCGGCGCGCTCATCTTCCTCGAAAGCGACCCGATCCAGCCCAGGCTCGATTGGGGCCCGCAGGACGCGCCGCGCGTCGTCTACGCGCCGCACTGGTACGACGGCTACGTGCTGTACACGAAGAGCTTCTCCTCGCACCTGGGCGCGGACATGTTCACGGGCAAGGTCGTTTTCGGCCGCGGGGCGGTACGCCGCTCATTCGAGGCGCAGCTTGCGCGCCTCACGCGCATCGCGCGCGAGAACCTGGGCGGCGCGCCGGTGCTCATCGGCGAGTTCGGCATCCCGTTCGACATGGACGAGAAGCGCGCCTACCGCACTCGCGATTTCGGCTCGCAGCGCGGCGCGCTCGACCGCACCTTCCGCGCCTTCGAGGCCAACCTGCTTTCGGGGACGCTGTGGAACTACACCGCCGATAACACCAACGCGCGCGGCGACAAGTGGAACGATGAGGACCTCTCGCTCTTCAGCCGCGACCAGCAGCGCGATCCGCGCGACCCGGACTCGGGCGGCCGCGCGCTCGAGGCGGCGGTGCGCCCGTACGCGCGCGCCGTGGCCGGCGAGCCGCTGCGCATGAGCTTCGACATGCGCTCGCGCGAATTCGTGCTCGAGTTCCGTCACGACGCGCGCGCGACGGCGCCCACCGAGATCTTCCTCCCCAGGTTGCACTACCCGCGCGGCGCGCGCGTGGAGGTCTCGGATGGAACGTATGAGGTGCGCGAGAGGGAACAAGTCCTTGTGTACCGGCACGGCGAATCGCGTGAGAACCACGCAGTGAGGGTGAACCCGACCTGAGGCTCACGCGCATCGGAATGCCGATTGTGCGCGCTGTTCAACTGTCGCTTGAGGGATGCACGAATGGAAAACGAGAGGGTGGCCGCAATGGCCACCCTCTTTCGTCCTCAAACGGAAAGTGGATCCGCACCCTACAGCGAGAGCAACAACCCCACCAGATAAGGGACCAAGGCCAGGGCGGCCAACGCCGGATGCGCGCGGCGCGTGGCGTTCTTGCTATCCCAACTGAAGAGGAAGACGGCCAGCGCGAAGGCCACCAGGCCGCCCGCTGCGAGGATCGCGAGCGACAGCCACGGACGCGTGCCGGCCTGCGCCATCGCCAGGCCGCCGAAGGCGTCCATGGCGTAGGTCGTGGGCAGGACGAGCGCCACCTTGGCCAGCGCGGGCGGGAGCAGGCTGAAGGGCAGCATGAGGCCGCCGAGGATCATCGACGGAAGAAAGACCAACTGCGAGAAGAGCACGGTCATGCGCGTGTTGGTCGAGATCACGCCGATGAGCACGCCGATGCCGGCGCAGGCGAAGGCGGCGACGAGGAAGACGAGGAAGAAGGCCGCCCAGTTGGCGGGCGCCAGGCCGCGGAAGATCGCCGGCGCGGTGAGCGCGATGACCACCGTCACCAGCAGCGCGTGCAGCATGCTGGTGAGCACCGGGATGACCAGGATCGAGAGCGCGGGCACGCCGTTGATCTTGTAGGAGCGGAAGATGCCCGCCTCGCGCGCGCTGACCAGCGTATCGGGCATGCCCAGCAGCGCGCCGCTGAGGACGGCGAAGATCGACATCGCCGGCACGATCGTCTGCAGGAAGCCGGGGTTGAGCGAGCCCGATCAACGCGCCGAACATGAAGTAGCAGCCGAGCGGGAAGAGGTAGTTCATCAGCATCAAGGCTTTGTTGCGGATGCCGACGCGAAACTCGAAGGCGAAGTGATTGGCGAAGGCGTTCATCGGGCCCCACCTTTGCTTGTGATCTCGAGGAAGCGATCTTCGAGCGTCGGGCGCTCGACGCGCAGGTCCACCAGCGGATCGCCCTGGGCGTTGATGTAGGCGATGAGCGCCGAGATGGTCGGCCCGATGTCGGTGCTGTAGTAGATGAAGTAATCCTCGTTGCGCTGCGCCTGGCGCACGGCCGGGAAGCCGGTGCTGGCTTTGGCCAGGCAGCCGCCTTCGGTGTGCACCGAGATCTTGGTCAGCCCGGCGCCGGCCGCGGTGAGCTCGAGCGGCGTGCCGGTGGCGGCGATCTTGCCGCGCAGGAGGATCGCCACGCGGCTCGCCATCTCGGTGGCCTCGGCCATATCGTGCGTCGCGAGGAGGATGGTCGTGCCCTCGGCCTGCAGCTCGCGCATCAGGTCGTGCAGCATCACGCGCGAGGCCACATCCAGCCCGGCGGTCGGCTCGTCGAGGAAGACGACCGGCGGCTTGTGGGCCACGGCCAGCGCCAGCGCCAGCCGTCGCTGCTGCCCGCCCGAGAGCTCGTGGTACTGCGCGGCGCGCTTATCGGCCGAGCCCGACGCGATCGATCAGATCGTCGCGCGGGGCCACGCCGTGGTAGGCGCAGAAGAAGCGCATTGCCTCATCCACGCGGAAGCTCTCCGGCAAGGCCGAGCTTTGCAGTTGCACGCCGATGAGGGCGCGCAGTTGGCGCGCCTGGCGGCTCGGGTCGACGCCCGAGATGCGCAGCGTGCCTGCATTCGGCCGGCGCAGCCCTTCCAGGCTTTCGAGGGTGGTGGTCTTGCCGGCGCCGTTGGGGCCGAGGAGCCCGAAGATCTCGCCGCGCTGCACCTCGAAGGAGATGCCGTCGACGGCGACGACCGGGCCGTAGGTCTTGCGAAAGTCCTTGACGTGGATGATGGGTTCGTTCATCGAATGCACCCTTGGGAGGATGGGGATGTTGGAGCGTGCCGGCTATTGTAGCCGGGAGTGCGCCACGCCGTTCGGCGGGGGAAGCACCAGACCCGGGGAGCCTGGCCGGCGAGGCGGGAGGGGCGGGAGGGAGGAAGAGGTAGTACATTTGCCTATGGGGCAGAGCATATGGGAGTATGGCGACGGAAGTGCAACCTTCGTGGGGGCGCACTTCTAATTACGATCGTCGCCCGGCCAAACCGCTGATCAGACAAGCGCACCCAATTGCCCCGCACACTTTCCATCAGTTGAATTCGACTGCAGAGGGGACGATAATAGGGGGTGTTTCCCGATCCTGGTTCCTGCCGCCTGGTTGTTCGGCCAGAATTGACGTTACTTCGAATGACAGTAGGGGCTCTTGGCACCGGTCATGTGCGCTGTTTGCGCGCCCCGGCCCGCGACCTTGGAGTGCGAGGGCAACACCCGTGCACCAGGAGGAGGCATTGAAGCATTCGCATAAGTTGGCAGAGAGCCACTTGGGACGGTCGAATGCTGCCCGGCGCATGCCAACAGGGGATTCGAGCACGTGAATAGGATGGACTTCGGATGGCCCTCAAGAAATCCGACCTCTACTCCTCGATCTGGGCCTCGTGCGACGAGCTGCGCGGCGGCATGGATGCCAGCCAGTACAAGGACTACGTCCTGTTCATGCTGTTCATCAAGTACATCACCGACAAGTACGGCAACAGCACCGACTTCGCCCCGCC
The DNA here is from genome assembly GCA_963712475.1 of uncultured Chloroflexia bacterium. Lineage (GTDB taxonomy): Bacteria > Chloroflexota > Anaerolineae > Anaerolineales > RBG-16-64-43 > RBG-16-64-43. The sequence goes on along the minus strand of CAVQIA010000007.1, from coordinate 566 downwards.
GGTCACGATCCCCAAGGGCGCGAGCTTCAAGGACATGCTCGCGCTCCGCGGCAAGAGCGACATCGGCGACAAGATCAACACCCAGATCATCGCGCCGCTCGTGCAGGCCAATGACCGGTTGGCCCGCAGCGACTTCCCCGACTTCAACGACTCCAACAAGCTCGGCGAAGGACAGGCGAAGGTCGAGCGGCTGACCAACCTGGTCAACATCTTCGCGAACCCCCAGCTCGACTTCTCGCAGAACCGCGCCGACCACGACGACATCCTCGGCGACGCCTACGAGTACCTGATGCGGCACTTCGCCACCGAGAGCGGCAAGAGCAAGGGGCAGTTCTACACCCCCGCCGAGGTCAGCCGCGTCATCGCCAGGGTGATCGGCATCTCGCCGGACAACACGAAGGCGTCCACCACCGCCTACGACCCGACCTGCGGCTCGGGCTCGCTGCTCCTGAAGGTGGCCGCCCAGGCCGGGCAAGCACATCACGCTCGAAGGGCAAGAGAAGGACGTCACCACCGCGGGCTTGGCCCGCATGAACATGATCCTGCACGACTTTCCCACGGCCAAC
>CAVQIA010000006.1:0-196946 GCA_963712475.1 uncultured Chloroflexia bacterium | reverse complement strand
TACTCGGCGCGAAACCCGGCCCCCCTCGCCAAAGCGATCCCCGTCTTGGTGTAAGCTTCCACCTTCTCGTCGGTTGCGACCGCTAGGGTGCCGGTGTTGTCAAACCCTGCGGAGCCTCGCTCCTCGCGTTCCAATTGCGTGTAGGTCTGGAATCCGAAAAGCCGGACCTCCCAAAGCCAATGCGGGACCGAATGATCGAAAAGGCAGACGGTCCCTGCCGATTTCGAGGTTGTACCAGAGCCTATCTGGTCCTTCTCAAAGAGCGTCACATCAATGTGATCGTACAGGCTTAGGTTGTAGCCCAATGTGGTACCAACAATCCCCCCTCCAATGATCCCTACACGCTTCTTTGTCATGGCTTCGTTCCCCTTTTGAATGGCGTACGGCAAAACCCCGATCTACTCATCCCTCAGAGATCGATCCCTGCGAGGGAAATCAAGGGATGATGCAAGCCATGACGCCTTTCTGGGCATGCAATCGGTTCTCCGCTTCGTCGAACGCCGCCTGGCCCCAAGGCCCATCGAGCACTTCGTCGGTCACCTCAAATCCACGTTCACATGGCAGACAGTGCATGTAATGGGCCCCTTGCTTGGCGAGATCCATCCTCCTAGCATCGGCGATCCACCCCTTGTACTTTGCGAACAGCTTGGCCATCTCGTCATGCTTCGGCTCCTTCGCGACCGGAGGCAGCAGATCAAGGCACACATAGTTCTTGGCGTAGACAACGTCCGCCCCCCGACACGCTTCTTCCATGGTCGCCACAACTTCGTAGGAACCGCCGTTGGACTCGGCCGTCCTCTTGATCGCCATCCTCAATCTCTGGGTCGATCCGCAGCTCTGGTGGATGCGCAAAGACAATATCCGGCCCGAACAGGCTTGCGGCGTACATGAAGTCGTGGTGAGGCGCGATCGGCTTCTTCGTGCTGGGCGAACAGGTCCAGCTCACGGCAAGCCTCCGGCCGCTCAAGTCACGCCCAAACGCCTCTCTGAGCGTCATCGACATCCGCCATCCCTTGGCAGGGATGGTAAATGTTGTCTTCCATGTTGATGACCGGTTTCTGGCACCATTTCGCGAATTCCTTGATGATACGTAGGCTCTTGTCGTATTCCCATGACACCTTGTCGCCAAGGATGCGAATGGCGAGGCAGTCACCCATCCTGGAGAGTACTCGCGCAACGTCAGAAATGCGTTCCGATTGATAGGGACATCCTCCCCCTCAAGCGTCGGTAACCGCGTTGCCTCCGGCTGCAGAAAGTGTGCGTGCCCGCCAAGCTGGAAAATGCCCGCCTCGAAGCTATTTCGAGTTCTCAGCGAGGGGTTAAAGAACATCATGAAGAGCGTCCGTCCCGGCAGAATGTCGGCGTGTGGTCGCCGAGTGGTGTACTCCGCCTTGAGGTTAAGACCGACATCCAACATGGTTTCGATTTCTGGCTTGGTGAAGTCCCTCAATGTGATGAAGTCGCGCCCCTTAAGCCCCTCAGTGATCATTTGACCTCCTTGCACCATCTCCAGGATCGGTCACCCGAACCACAGATGCAGGAACGGATCGTTCCCTTGCCGCCCTGCTCGGCTCTCTCTGAAAAACGCGTGAACTCCAAACCAGCCATGGCACACCCCAAGGGGCGGCCCTTGAATCGTCAGTGGCGACGCAGTCCGCGCGCCTCCTCCGACCCCTTCCGGGAGACGAGCAGAATGGGAAGCCGCCGTACACTTGAGGACAACCCGAATGGCCACTCTGCAGCAAGCGAACCTCCGAACGGTCCACTGCGTCCGGAAGGCGGGAGGCACATCATGACGGGCGCCGGTGCTGGGAACGCCGAGTACTCAACGTAGACTGCAATGCGGCAGTCCTACCCTTGCAGGAATCGCGTCCCTGTCTCTCCCGCCAGCGCCCGCTTGATGTTGCGAGGATCGGTGATCAATGCCTCCGTGCCCCCCTCTCAAGAAACCTGATGACAGCACGCACCTTTGGCTCCATGGTGCCCTTCGCGAAATGACCATTCGCCAAGAGCCGCCTTGCCTGATCAAGCGTCACACTCTCTAGCCACTTCTGGTCCGTCTTGCCGAAGTTCGCGGCGACCCTTTCGACCGCTGTTGTGATGAGAAACAGGTCCGCGCCGACGCCGGAGGCCAATATCGAGGCACCCAGGTCCTTGTCGATGACAGCTTCCACGCCCCCGAGAAACCCATCGGGGCCCGCAAAGACCGGGATCCCCCTCCCCCCACGCAAATGACCACGAAGCCCGCGCGGATCAGCTCGAGCATGGCATCCTGCTCAACGATTTGAACGGGCTCGGGGGATGGAACAACTCGCCGCCAGCCGCGTCCGGCATCCTCCACAATTGTCCAGCCATCTACAGTGCGGCGCGCTCTCGCAAGTCCCTCATCCATGAAAGAGCCAATCGGCTTGCTCGAATTCCGAAAGGCAGGATCCCCTCCGTCGACCAGCGTCTGAGTGACAACTGTAGCCGCAAGCTTCCGAATGCCCCGCCTCTGAAACTCGTCGTACAGAGCTCGCTGGAACATATAGCCAATTGCGACCTGCGTGTCGGCGCCGCAGTCGTCAAACGGGACTGGGTGCAATTCACCCAGAGCCAACTCCGACCTTCTGAGTACGAATCCAACTTGGGGGCCGTTGCCATGCATAATGACGACTTCCCACCCCGCCTCGATCATCGACGCGACGTGTCTCATCGTCTCCGCCGCCGCCTCATACTGGTCCGGAATCGTTTGATGTCGATTGTCTTTGATCAAGGAGTTCCCGCCGACCGCGACGACTGCGATTCCCCTATCCATTGGCTATCTGTCCTGCCCTCCATACCGCGTCCGCTGACACACTTCGATCCATCGGAATGCCGACTCTCTCGGGACCATCCTGTTCGCAGCCCCTCAACAAGGGACCTGCAGGGAATCGGATCCCTGTTGGGCCGGCGAATTGCGGTGGTCGACGTCTCTTAGCTACGTCCGCCGAGTTTCTGCTTTTCCATGCCAGCCACCCGACGTCCTGCCTGAAGACCCGGCCTTCGCGGACCGGAATGCGGCACCTGTGAGATGGTCATGCTGACCCGCCGCTAGCCCGGTTCCATAGGAATGGCCCCGCGCGCAGCCTCCTCCGGCTCCTCATACCAAGGCATGCGTTCCCCAATCAATGATCGGGTCTTCCACCTTAGTGTCTTCCTTGATGTATCCAGCAGAAGGCCCAGTTCACCCAATCGTTCTGCGAAGAGCTCGCATCGCATGGGGTCGAGGCCGAGCGCCTGCACGATGGAGGGAGGCGGTCAATGTTCTTCCTCACCGTCATGAAGAACCCCCAGTTGTCCCTTGTCATCGCAACGATTCGTCTTGCGTTGATCGTCTCATCGTCTCCCAAGCCCAGAGGGTGTTCGAGGAGCAAAGCGGCAACATCTCTTGCATCCTTCTCGTTCAGCTCGACCACCTGAAGTTTGGTCATGAGCAGCTCTGCTAGCGGGATTGTTAGCGGGTCAGCAATCAGTCGGTGCTCATGGAACACGATCAGGTGGCACATCTTGAAAACATCCACCAGGATGTCGATGTGCCAACCCTCTCGCTCATGATGGAAAATCATGCGCCGCCGCCCATGTAAGGCATTGAATCGTCTGTCCGCTGCATAGCCTCTCGACTTAAAGAAGCCCCGAAGTAGCGGGCTGTGCTTGGATACGGTGACGAAATCCATGTCTCCGTATTCGCGGCGCAACGATGGAACGCGGCCCGCATCTTGAGAGTGAATGCGAACAGCCACACCTCCGATTGCCCGGAGCATTATCCCTGTGTCTCGAGCTGCCTCAAGGAGTTGCAGGGATTCATCAACGATGTCGGCCATCGCGGCTACTCCCGATCTCAGTCGGACCTGGTATCTCAAGGGGCGAACGCCGAACCATTTGTCAGCCGTGGCGGACCAGCGAGTTCGAGTCAAGAGCGCAACATCCATCACAGCCACCCCTGCCGAAGACTTATGGCCGCCGCCACCCGTCTTCCCCCCCTTCGTCTCCGGGAGTCATCCTGACACCGCAAGATGACTGAGTAGGCCAACCCGCGAGCCCACTTCGAAATTGAGCAGCAGGCCGCGCAAGATTCCTTGCGCATACTCACTCCCGGGATTGAAGCACTTCGTATTGCCGATCTTGACAACGCCCGCAGATTTATGAATATGCCCGTGAACCGCAACGAGCGGTTGATACTTCTCTACTATCCTTCTAACCGCAGTGCTGCCCACGTGCCGCATCGGTGTCCCGCCAATGCCTCCTTTGATCTGGAGGTTGTCGGTGAGGGCAGGAGCCATATCAATCTTCATCCCGTGGGGAGGTGCGTGGAGGAGGAAGACAGTGCGGTGCGGCGATGTGGCCTGGGCCGCCAGCCCATCCAGTCGGTTGTAGAGTTCCTCTTCAGCCAGCTCCCGTTCCGTATTCCAGGGCGATGGGTTGGTGTAGCCGTAGGTCAGCATGGCAATCTGATCGTGAATCATCACGATCTTGCCTTCTGGATCTCTCACGCCTGGATGGGACCCGATGATTGCATCGATGAACAGGGGGTCGTCATTTCCTGGGGAGACATAAAAAGTCCATCCCGCCTTGGCACTTGCTTCCTCGAGACTCGACAACCAGCGATTAATCCTCTCGCAAATCAACTCCTCAGTGCGCTTGTCCCGGCATTCCGCGTCGCCACAGAGCGCCTCGAAATCATCTTCGCTCGTAACAAAGGAGTACAGTCCGACGTCGTCGATCATTGCCCCAAAAGCTTGCATCTCCTGATCCGTTCCCATTGTGTAGGTTTGACCACCATATTCGGCTCGGTAGTTCCCCTTCCCTCGCACAATTGGAACCGCCCCCTTCCCGACAAGGTCGCCTGCCAAGATCAGTGTGGAGACATCATAGAACTTTGCCGCCCGCAAGAACTTGCGAAAGCAGACTTCCGACCCATGGATATCTCCGCTGAAATATGCTCGCCAGATTGTCATACTCTAATCGTCTCCCCGATTAGAAGCACGTTCTATCTTTACGACCCCATTGAGGCATCGGGTAATCGGCGCCGGTGTTGCCGTTGCATCCTCCAATCCCGAGGATATTACCCAAGGGTGACAAGACGAGCCGGAGCCAAGTTTGATACTGCTAGCGACAACGGACTTCTGGCTCCGGCTCGGTCGAAACGATGCTCGTCAAGCCATTATTCTGGTGGGATCTCCTTGTAAACGAGATCCACGTTGATGCCGCGCCGCTTCTGATAGGCGCGGTAAGCGTAGTAATAGACAGCGCCAAGAAGTATCATCGTTCCCACAGCACCAAGAGACACCGGCGAGCTGGCGCCGAACATCTTCCTATTCGTGAAGAAATAGGAGATGGCTCCGACAACCACAATCGACGAGACTCCAGTGATAACGAGATCGGGAATCCCGAAGATCTTCCTTCCCGGCGTCGTAGACTCCCATAGCTTGCGGAACTTGAACGGGAAGACAATGCAAGCTACAGAAACAAGCGCCAGCTCAAACATCTTCGAGTACAAGGTGCTTGGTAGACCGCGTTCTCCCCAAAGGATCAAGAAGACGATGGCAACAGCTCCCAATACGGCAGAGAAGATGGTGGCCTTCACTGGCGTGTGGGTCTTCTCGCTGACGTCGCCCAACCATTCCGGTGCCATCCGGTCGAATGCGACAGCCATCAGTGCGCGTGGCAGCTTGATCATGAAATTGGGGGTCCCGTTCAGGTCCCAGAAGAAGTACCCGATACCGATCAACCCTACAAGCGGAGCACTTCGAGACAGCACGCTCACGAGGAAGTTTAGGTTGGGTTCGTGACCCATGTTGAGTAGAGCCGGCTGCTCATAGTAGAGGTAGCCCAAAGAGCTGAGGAACCGAGTCCCAAAGTAGCGTTCGACGACGATGGTCACAATCGCGAATACCGCTCCGTTCACGACCATCGCCCACACCATCCCTGCAAACTGCGACGTGCGCGGCTTCTTGACCTCTCCGCTGATATGCGCAGATCCCGTAAAGTAGCCGCAGACCCAGAAGACCAACGGAGCCATTGCGAGCGTCTTGGCCAGACTGAAAGGCTGATCGGGATTGAAGCCTGCGCCGATTGCGGTGGATATCACCTTGTCGTAGGGCAGCCCTGTCCCTGTGCTGGCCACGAATGCATTCCATCGCTCGACAAAGGTCTGCCCTATGAACAGGGGGACCAGGATGACGATAACGATGCTGATGGCGCTGAAGATGAAAGAGCCCTTCAGGTACCAGAAGTAGGGCCTTGTCCCCCAGATGGCCACGAGGGCGAAGATGATCTGGAAGAGAATCGCAAGGCCAATGATCACCGGAGTACTGCTGACCTTGACGGCCAAATCAGTCAACACGGGGTTGTGCGTGAGTTCACCCAGGACCTGGAAGAAGCCAGGCAGTGTCCACTTGCCTACCGCCCACGCATTGAACCCCATCCAGAAGAAGCTCCAGATCATCCACTGGAAAAGAAACATGAAACCGTACACGGGCCCGAGCACTCGCGACACAAACACATAGTCGGCGCCCGAGCGAGGCATTGCACCAACGGCTGAGGCATAGGAGTAGGCGGCAGTCAGCCCCAAAAGCACGGTCGTCAGGACGATGGAGAGCAGGATGTTGCCACCGTTCAGAAGGTAGGGTGCCCAAATGAAGGTTGTCGCGATTCCCAGGCCCAGGTTCATGGATGCGCTATTCATTACGCCCAGGTCCAGGCCCGAGACTTCGCGCACAAGCCCGGTGGCCTTTCTCAGAAACAACCCGGCTGTGCCAGTACTAGCCTGAGTGGCCATTTAGTTCTCCTTGTTGTGACGTAAGCGCGGCGAGTGGTTCGAAATCACGCGACAGAGGCCGTCAAGCGTTCACTCGATAGTCCCTCCTTCTCTTGTCGTCGGGGGTCCCAGTTCGATCGCGTTGCTTGTGACAATTGGAACGCATTGGCTCTGACAGCCAGCAGATCGGATTGTCTGCTTACCTGATCTAACACAATCTACAGAGAATTCTAAGCGCGCGTCAATAGGAAGAAGTTCACAAACTCCCAATGAGCAGTCGCAGAACGGATAATTAAACTGGATAGGTCTAGTTATGATAATTTCACCCTCGGGGTGAGCGCGTCCCGAGATTCGCCCATTCTCATGGACTGCCACAATTGATCAGTTGACCTTGGTCAGCGGGCACAGGATGAGGCGTGTCAGCCCTGCGGGACTATCCTGGGGCGGGCAGATCTATGGGGGGCGAAGCTCGGCATCCGGCACATTCGGGGAATCTTCAGTGCGCCTAACGAGCGCAGTCACGAGGTCGCGGTCCTCAATCCCCGCCAGTCTGTGTCTGGAGAGCTCATTGGCCAGGCCTAGCTAATGGAATCGTGACGACTCTGACCCAGCGTCGACCTGAGCCATTCAGCTGCGATTCACGCAAGAGACCGAATTTGCGGCGACCCGATCCTGGTTTCCTAAACGTGGGTTCTTATCTCTGCTGAGTTGCAGGACCTTGCGGTCCCACCCGCCCTCAGCCAAATAGACAGACGATCATCCACGCCTCCAACCGGGACGACCGCGAGGCCCAGGTGCAGTCCCCGTTCGTCGCGGTCCTCAATCCCCGAAGCGAAGGTCAAAGAAGCATCAAGTCACAAACACCTTTGGCGCAGCCGGTGGATCCAAACGGCAGAGTCGATGGATAACGATGAGCACTAATCTGCCGCCCTCATTCCGAGCTCCCCGAGACTCCGAGGCGGTCAAAGTCCGAAAGAGTACTCCCTCATCGTGTCCCAGTACAACAAGAAGCGCGCCCGCGTCCCCTGACCGCCCAAGGCGCAAAAGAACTCCGGGCAGTAGGGAGCAATGTAGATGAAGTCGTTCTGCTTGACGTGGTGGTACGATCCATTGAGGGTGAGCACACCCTCTCCCTCAAGCATGTACATGGCGTGTTCCCAAGCGTGGGACTCAACCATCCCATACGAGGAACCTGGCTCGACATGAATGATGTTGAACGCCATGTCAGAGGATGGATTCCGTGGGATGAGTTGCTGCTCGGGATTGAGGTCGCCGCTGAGCAAGGCAGGTACAGATGCTTCTCCCCCGAATATCGGATCTGGCAATGGAACATTGTCCAGTTTCTCGTACCGGCGTCTGAACCAGAAGAGTTGAGTCGCGTCCTCGGTCCCTCGGAACTCGAACGACATCCCGGATGGAAGCGCGGCAAAGCCGCCAGCCCCAAGTGGCCTGCCTCCCCCATCCGCAGTCATCTCAACACTGCCCTGAAGCACAAAGAAGAAGTGCTCAAGGCCATCCAGGACAGGCCCTATGGTTCCCCCTCCCCTCTCGATGCGGAGCTCATAGGCGGTGAAGCGGGCGCCCAATTGCGGAGTGGCGAGGATTTGCGCCTTTCCTCCTTTGAGGTTCGGCTGGAAAATCGTGCATCGCGAGTCCTCGGGCAGAATCATGTACTCCCATGGCCGAAGGACCGCCCGACACCCGGGAACGAAACTCACAGGGCTAGCGGAATTCTCAGCTGACATGACGATACCTCCGACTTCCTTTCCAGATCTTGCCACGGAACGTCCGCACCTTGACTCCCCCCGATCTCGATCTTGCGATGGTCATTCGGTGTCTGCAAACCACCTGCTCATCGAAACGTCCCGGGACAATCTATCCTCCGCGTGTTCCCGATAGCTTGGCAGGAGCTCATCGCTCTTGATGCTGGCACGCTCATACTGGGCAGCGAAAGTCCCGTACATGTCCCGAAGCTCATCCATGGCCGCATTGCCGTTGATGAGCTTGAAGGCCCTTTCTCGCATGACAACCACACCATTCACAATCACCGTTTCAACTGACGAGCCGTTCTCGCAATACACTAGTTGGTTGACTGGCTCGTTGAACGGCGTGAAACTGGGCGACTGGGTATCCAATAGGATGACGTCAGCCTTGAAACCCGAGGCGAGTCGGCCGATCGTCCCATCCAGCAACATCGATCGGGCTCCCCCAATCGTCGCCATTTCCAGGACCTCTCGCGCCGCGGGCCACGTAGTCGGAGGTCGGCCTGTGTTCTTATGAAGAATTGCCGCAATCTTCATTGTCTCAAAAAGACTTAGGCTATCGTTGCTGCTCGGGCCGTCAGTCCCAAGGCCCACTGTGACGCCTGCGTCGAGCAGGCGCCGCAGCGGCATTACCCCATCCCCAAGCTTCAGGTTCGCGACTGGGCAATGGGCGATATTCACACCGGCCTCTCCGAGGAGCCTGATGTCTTCGGCGTCGACCCAGACTGCGTGGATTACTGTGGCCCGTGGCGAGAGCAGACCCAGGTCATGGACGTACTTGACCAACGACTTACCAAACAACGCTTGACTGTTCACTCGCTGGGTCTTTGTCTCAAGAACGTGCATATGCAAGGGGAGATTCCGGTCGGTCGAGAGGGCCAGTAACGCGGCCATATATTCAGGCGTGCATCTCTGCGGGGCGGAGAACGACAGGGTGACCCGCAGGCGTCCATCTGCCACATCGTGCCACCTGTCAGCGATCTCATGATATGTCGAGAGAATCTGGTCAACGGTCAGTGGTGTGGATGCCATCATGCGATCAAGCACTTGCTGAGGAAGGTGATCTCGCAATGATGGATACTGCTCAAAGTGACGGCGGTTGATCTGATTGCATGCCACACTTGCCCTCATGCCGATGTCGGCATAGGCCTGGCGAACTGCACTCGTGCCCTCCATCGTCAATCGTGGGGCCTCGGCCACATCATCTTGAACAGTCGTGACACCTCCCCTCAGCATCTCGATCGCTGCTAACAGTGTCCGCAAGTAGATCAGCCTCGGGGAAAACGGTCCATAGTCCGATGTGGGGTAGGCGTAGAGACCCCATGTCTCCAGAATCATGTTGTCAAATCGACCACGATTCAGTACTTCGTTCGTATGCGCGTGCACATTGACGAGGCCCGGCATCACCAACTTGCCGCTGGCATCAATAACCTCCGCATCTTCCGGGACGGAGTCGAGTCGCGGCCCTACATAATCGATCCTGTCCGCGCTGATCAGAAGATCCCCGCGCGGGATTCGACGATCCTCCTTGTCCAAAGTGAGCAGGTATCCGTTTCGAATTGCGATCATCAGAAGCTCCCTTCACATTCGGATCCTTGACAGCCCAATCGATAGGCAGTCCATTGTGTGATTCGCTCTCGACAGGAAATCGGTCCGACGCATCGTGTCCGGGCCACGCTTCGTTTGGCCCGTTTCGGCCGTGTCCCACCGTCGGGCGCCTCATCAACTCAACCGGCCTTGGGAGGAGAACACACGCGACCGCACCCGAAAGCAACCTCGGCACAAGGCGAGCCAGCAAAGAAGAAGACCCGCCTCGTCGAACTTTGGTTGCACTCCATACTACTCATGCTAGAATGGCCAAACGCAGTGGCTCTTTGGAGTCCATTCGCATCATGCCTACCAAATCGATTTCAACAACCCCAACAAGGTCAGCGGCAGACGTAGAGGCCCGATTTCGGCCGTCGCAGAGCGATGGAGGATGTTGGCCATGACCCGCTACACGGTTCGCGAAGGCGTTGATGTCTATGGCACAAGCATCGGGATAATACATATCCCCTGCACGATTCCGCTCATCCCGGGTGATGTGGGCAATGCCTCCACCTTTGATTTTCCTGTGCTCTACTCAGTAGTGCAGGGAGCAACTAGCAAGCGAGTCCGCGATTTCCACGACAAGGCGATCGAGGCCGAAGTCGCCGACGCCGCACGCCGCCTTGAGCGCCAGGGTGTCCGGGCCATTTCGAGCGACTGCGGCCTGATGGTCCGGTTCCAGTCCGCGGTCGCAACGGCAGTTCAAGTCCCCGTCCTGTTGTCGAGCCTCCTGCAATTGCCCCTCGCATTGCGTGCGGTCGGGGCGAGCGGCTCCGTGGCGGTCCTTGCCGCCAGCAAAGAAAGGGTAACCCCCGAACTGTTGGCATTGGCTGGCGTGCAAGAAGGCGATCGAGTCGAGGTCTGGGGCATGGAAGAAGTACCATCGTTCCGAGAGGCCATCCTCGAGCATTCCGGCGTGCTTGACAGCAACGAAGTCGAACACGGAGTTGTGCAGGCGGTGACCCAAATGCGTGCCAAGCGCACCAACGTGCACGCGCTTGTCCTCGAGTGTGCCGATCTTCCCCCGTATTCTCGTGCAATTCAGGATGCCACGGGTCTCCCGATTTTCGACTTCATCACAATGATCAACGCCCTGCATCAGGCCACGCATCAAGCACGCTACACCGGCGATTATTGACCGGATGCACACGGCCTTCAAAAGAGGCAGCCTGCGAAAGACAACGCTCCAATTAGCCGCATCTAAGCTCAATAGCCCAGACGCCTAGTTGCCTCTCGGCGGCGTGCGAGCCAACCTGCCTGCGTCCAACTTGACACAACCCCATTGGCCCTCGGGGGTCGGCGAAAGGGAAAGCAGGAGCACATCGTATCGCTCCCGAGCTGCGGCTATCTCTCGGTCGAGTCGTCGGCCAGTACCCCGCCGGACGCGGAGACCAATGACTGCGCCCAAAGGACTCGTTGCCCAGCCTCTCAGGAGATTCGGTCCTCCTGCCTCCGACAACGCACCTGATGGGAGTCGACTTGCTCGGTGCCTCCAGGTGAATCCGGGGGAAGGCGCGAGTCAACTCCCCCTTCCCCCGCCCACATCCTGCCTTGCAGTCGGCGCGTCCGAGAAACTCAGGATGTCGGAGTGAACCCGCGCGACGTGTTGTCTCATCCTGCTTTCGGCAAGTTCTGCGTTCGATGCCTCGATCGCCGCTAAGATATCCCGGTGTTCGGCGACAAGCCTTTCCAGACGTCCCGCTACATACAAAACGGCCTCGTTGCCTTCGTAAAAGGCAGGCAGGAGATGGGTCACGATTTCGTCAGCAATATCATTTCCACTGGCCTTGCTGATCGCGAGATGGAACTCAAGATCCAGTTTTGCCATTCGGTCAATTGCCTGGGACTCGACCGTGTCTGATCTGACATTCTCCTGTGCAGTCAGAATCTTCCTAATCTCGACGATCTGCTCTGGGGTGGCCGAGGAGGCGGCCAGAGACGATGTTAGCGCTTCGATGCTCTCTCGGACCTGCAGCAACTGCTCAAGTGACTCCTTCCTCTGTCCGAGCCATCGAACGATTTCTCCCCTTGCTCCTCGCCAAAGGCTTGGCAAAGCTACAAAGGTGCCGGCCCCGCGCCTGACCTCCACCAACCCCTCTGCCTCCAAGACTCGCAACGCCTCCCTAATGGAGGAGCGCCCAACCCCTAACTTGACCCCTAATTCCTGCTCGGTGGGGAGTCTTTCGCCGACGACGAGGCTTCCCTCAAGGATGAGCTGCCGCAGCTGCTTGACGGCTTGTTCGAACACCCGCACAGGTTCGACTTTGTGAAGACTAGAAGAAGACACTGGTGCACCCCCCTCTGAACGAGTGGTCTTGTCGGCCACCCCCGCTTCTGCGGTTCCAACCGTTCAAGGCGGCCCCGGTCGTGTCATGCATGGTTGATCGCCCGCATGCCTTGACATATTCCCCGAACCCACAGCGCGAGATGGATAATAGGGAGTCCCAGCACTCAATAGGAAAGCAGATTGTCAGACAATCGCGCCCTGAGCATCAGAATACGACGCCTAACGTTGTGCGGACATGACAAAAGTCCCTTCCGGTTGGGTCTATTGTCATTTGCTCAATCGAGATACACCTGAAAGGACCCGATTCCTGTAGTTTGTCAACGATCGGGCCCCGAACGCCTCAGGAAGAGATATACGTGTCCCCAATGTCATCCTCGCGTCCAAGGAGCAACCCCGAGGGTGTCGGGTGTAGAAGCTCCGTGACGGGGATCGCCAATCTTCAGTCCTTTGACGGGTACGCCATCTACCACGGTTTTGATCCCCGTCCATTGCAGGTTACGATGAGCTAGCATGAACATGGGCGCATGGCCTAAGAGACCTCCCACAATCCGCCGATGTTTCTACAAGCGATGGCGAGTGCCGTTAGCAATGGTCAGCGAGTTTCCATTGTGACCAGCGAGGGAATTGGCCGGGAGGAAGACAACGCGCGATTGGCCATGAACTGAGTCACATTATTCGTCGCATCACCGATGGCGTTCCCGCAGAGAATCACGGAAAAGCAGGGCATGCGGGTGATCTGAGGATCGCCCTATTCCCAAGTGAGCATTCGCGGGGTCGCCTTCCCCGGCCGTGGGCCGGGGAATCCCGTCACCCGCTCACAGAGCCAATGGAAAGGGAATCCGGCCTTCAATGGGACGCCGGATGGCGCAAAGGTCACTTGCCCAATCGTCAGGAGTATCTGGGATCCGGTCCCGATACTCAGCACCTTCGCTTCCCTCAGCCTGAATCTCGCACGTGAGTGCCCTTCGGGCAATGAGAATCATGCGTGAAGGTCACTTTGTTCGGGAAGTTCATGGGATCCATTTGGCGCCCCCGCTTCAGAATGGAACTTGACAACCCGGAGGCCAGTAGTTTCCTGGCCCGGACGCCAGGACGGGCGAGTCCGCCTCCCGCCACCCAAACGAAGAACCGAGGCCCTCTGAGCCTCGGTTCTTCTCATTCGGATTGATCATCTGCTGATCCCGGGTTCGAGTTCGGAGAGCGTCACTGCCCCAACCATCCTCCAACTGGCTCGCGCCAGTTACGCGTCGACTGATTCCTATATCGCCGACATGTTCGGATGGCGTTTTCGGCCAGCACAGCAGGCACTCCGAACGGTCATGCGTTGGATTCTGAGCCTACTCACGCCGATAGGGCTTGAGCAGCGCCGCCGGATAGGCCGCATTCCGGCCCGCCAGGGCCAGGCCGGCGATGGTCGCCAGGTAAGGCAGCGCCAGGAAGAACTCGTAGGGCAGAGCGAGGCCGGTGGTCTGCAGCCGCAGCTGCAGCGCAAAGACACCTCCGAAGAGCAATGCACCCCACAGGACCTTCACCGGGTCCCAATTCCCGAAGACGATCAATGCGATGCACACCCAGCCCCGCCCCGCCACGATGCCGAAACTGAATGCACCCAGCTGCGCCAGCGAGAGAAACGAACCGGCCGCGCCCATCAGGCCACCGGCGATGGCCAGCGAGAGGTAGCGCACCAGGAACGCGTTTACGCCGGCCGCGTCGGCGGCTTCCGGGTTCTCGCCCACGGCCCGCACCTGCAGCCCGAAGTTGGTGCGATACAACACCCACCAGGCGAGGGGAACGAGCAGAACCGCCAGGTAGGTCAACAAGTACTGTTCGAAGATGGGCCCAAGGATCGGAGTTGCGCCGAAGGGTGAGATCTTGCCGAAAGGCGGGATGGAAGCCAGCACCTGTCGCTCGGGGTAGATCAGCCGATAAGCGAATAGAGACAGCCCGGTGAGAAGCAGCGTGATCCCCAGCCCGGAGACGTGCTGATTGGCGCCCAGTCGCACCGCCAGCAGGCTCATGAGCAGCCCGGAGGCAATGCCGGCCACGACGGCGGCCAGCACACCCAGCCAGAGTGAGCCGCTGAGGTCGGCTACCACAAAGCCGACGAAGGCGCCGAGAAACATGGTCCCTTCGATGCCCAAATTGAGGACGCCCGCGCGCTCGGAGAACAGTTCTCCGAGTGTCCCCAGGATCAGGGGCGTTGCGACCCGCAACGTGGCAGCCACCAGTCCGACTCAGAAAGACTTCCATCAGAGCGCTCCAGACCCGCACGCCAAGCAAGAGGTCAATGACCCCCGCTCCTGCGCCTCGCAACTGTGACTACTCAAGTGGACAGCCCAAGCCGCTCGCCTGCTGTCGTTCCGACGTCACCGGCCCTAACGGATCGGCCTAGCGGAGATCGCCTGGCGTTTCCATCTCGGCAGGCCGGACCTCCTGCGTTCCTCGCACGCCATGCACGATTCGAATACGGTAATTCATGAGAAGGAACATCCCCAGCGTCACCAGTAGCAAAGTCGCCTGTACCACGTCGCCAAGGTATACGGGCACGCCCAGCGCCCGGCTCACCGTCTGGGCGCCGGTGCCGATCAGGCCGATGAAGAGCGCCGCCACGGCCACTCCCACGGGATGCAGCCCTCCCAGGGTGGCCACGATGATTCCGGTGTAGCCGAAACCCGGCGAGATCGCATCGATCAGGTGGAAATGGATCCCCGCCACCTCGCCCACGCCGGCCAACCCGGCGATTCCGCCGCTGACGAGCGCGGCGACGAGCACCGTCCGATCGACATCAATCCCGGCAAATCGAGCCGCCTCGCGGCCCAGGCCGGCGGCGCGCATGCGCAGTCCCAGCGGGGTGCGCGAAAGCACGTACCAGAGCAAGGCCACGGCCGCTATCGCCACGATGAAGCCCAGGTGTAGCCGAGAACGCGGCAGGAGTTTGGGGAAGCACCGTACTGGGTTCAATCTGCGGGGACTGCGGCCAACCCGAGACCGGGTCCCGCCAGGGCCCGTTCAGCAAGAAGCTGACAAAGAAGAGAATAACGGAGTTCAGGAGCAGGGTGGTGACGACCTCGTCGATGGCGAGCTTCACCCGCAGCAGGGCCGGCACCAGCGCCCACAGCATGCCGGCCAGGAAGCCACCCAGGAGCATAAGAGGCAGCGCCAGGATCGGAGGCAGGCCGCCCAGCACCGTCCCCAGCCCAGCGGCCGCAATGGCACCCGCATACAGCTGACCTTCCACACCGATATTCCAGTAGCCGGCTGAGAAGGCGAAGGTCACCGCCGCACCCGTGAGAAGCAGGGGCGTGGATTTGACCAGCACCTCGATGGCGCTGACCCGAGACGAGAGCGGGGCGATCAGGAAATAGTAATAGGCCTCCAGGGGATTGGCCTTGGCCGAAACCACCAGGACGGCGGTGAGCGCGAAGGTGGCCAATAGCGCCACCAGCGGGATGGCCAGCCGCATCCACCAGGGAGCCGGCACGCGCTCAATCCGAATCGACATGGAGTCCCTTCGTCGCGCCCGACATCCACAGCCCGAGCTGTTCCACTTGCGCCTCGGAGCCAGTTACTTGCCCCACGATGCGCCCCTCGTACATGACCGCGATCCGGTCGGAGAGCGCCAACACTTCGTCAAGATCTTCGGAAAGCAGGAGGACGGCTGCGCCTCGGTCGCGCTGCTCGAGGAGCTTGCTGCGCACGTACTCGGTCGCTCCCACATCCAGGCCGTGGGTGGGCTGCGAGGCGATGACCACCTTGGGCTTGCGGGAGAGCGCACGCGCCAGCACGCACCTTCTGCATGTTGCCCCCGGAAAGCGTCCGGGCGCGGTCCCTGGGCGAGGCCTTGATCTGGTACTCGGCGATCAGTTCCTCGGCCCGCCGTCGGATTTGCCGGCGATCGAGGTTGCCTGCTCTGGGAGAAGTCTCCGAGATGCTCCAGCGCCAGGTTCTCCGCCACGCTCAGGTCGCCCACCAGGCCCTCGCTCCGCTCCTCGGGGATCCGCCCCACGCCGGCGGCCGACATCCGATTCGGAGAAGCGCCGGTGAGGTTCTCTCCTGCCACGCTCACCTCACCGTGGGTGGGCTTGAGGGTGCCGCATAGCACGCGTGCCAGTTCGGCCTGCCCGTTGCCCGAGACCCCGGCTACGCCCACGATCTCGCCCGCTCCCACCTCCAGAGAGACTCCGCGCAGGGCCGCCATCCCCTTGCGGTCGAGCGCAGCCAGGTCGCGGACACGCAGCAGGGTCTCCCCGCGCGGCCGCTCGCCCTGCCGCGCCACGCCGAAGGTCTCGCGGCCCACCATCATGCGCGCCAGGTCCGGCTGCGAGGTCGCCGACTTGTGGACCGTGCCCACCACGCGGCCGTCGCGCAGGACGGTGATCCGCTGGCAGACCGCCATGACCTCGCGCAGTTTGTGGCTGATGAAGATGATCGATAGCCCGTCGCGGCACAGACGCTCGAGGGTCTCGAAGAGCGAGTTCGACCTCCTGCGGAACGAGGACCGAGGTCGGCTCGTCCAGGATGAGCACGCGCGCCTCCCGGTAAAGCGCTTTGAGAATCTCCACCCGCTGGCGCTCACCCGCAGACAGATGCCGTACCAGCGCCCTGGGTTTCACTTCCAGGCCGAATCGCTCGGCGGCCTCGGCCACGCGTCGCTCGGCTTCGCGGGGCCTGATGCGAAACCCGGTGGCGTGCCCGAGCACCACGTTCTCCGCCACGCTCAGTGGAGGCACGAGCGTGAAATGCTGTGTGACCATTCCGATTCCCAGGCCGATTGCGTCATGAGGAGAAAGAATGCGCCCAACTTGCCCTGCGACGCGGATCGATCCCTCGTCGGCATGGTACAGGCCGTAGAGAATGCGCATCAAGGTGGTCTTGCCCGCGCCGTTTTCGCCCAGCAGGGCGTGGACTTCGCCCGGCTCCAGATCGAAATCGACGTGATCGTTGGCGAGCACGGGCCCGAATCGCTTGGTGATGCCCCTCATCTCAACGGCAAGCATGCGTTTCCTCGAATGGCGGGCAGGCTCGCAGGTGCGAGGTCGACCTCGCACCTGCGAGCTCTACGATAGGCGGCAGGTCAGTTCACCGCAGCCGGTTGTTGCTCATCGATGTCGACTCGGAAGAGGCCGTCCTTGATGGCCTGTTCCTTGTCCTTGACCTTCTGCACGAGATCGGCGGGCAGTTTGCTCTCGGTGCCGTGGAACGGGGCGAGGCTCGCGCCGCCCTTGCCGACCATGCTGAAGTCCTTCAGGTCCTGGGCGGTGTAGGCACCGCTTTGAATCTGGTTGATGACGTAGGCCACCGTCGGATCCATATTCCAGACCGGGCCGCTGACCACGAAGTCGGGGGCGAGCGAGTTCTGGTCGCTCATGTTCCCGAAGGCGAACAGGCCGTTTTCCGCGGCGGCCTCGATCACGCCAAAGCGCTCGGCAAAGAGCACGTCCGCCCCGGAGTCGATCTGGGCCAGTGCCGCTTCCTTGGCGGCCGCCGGATCGAACCAGCTGTTGATGAAGGTCACCAGGACCTTGGCCCCGGGATTGACTTCCTTGGCGCCGGCGGTGAAGGCATTGATCAGCCGGTTCACTTCCGGAACCGGATACCCGCCAACCACGCCGATCTTGCCCGTCTTGGTCAGGCCGCCGGCCAGCATGCCGCTCAGGTACGCCGGTTCGTGGATCCAGTTGTCAAAGACAGACACGTTGGGATCTGACGGCCCCAGACCCGAGCCGAAGACGAAAGCGATCTCCGGATAATCCGCCGCGACGCGGCGCACCGCCTCTTCATTCCCGAATGCATCGCCAAAGATGATATCCGGCTTCAACTGATCGGCAGTCTCGCGCAACACACGCTCCAGGTCGCCGGCGTATCCGAGGTTCTCCGTGAAGGTGTACTCGATCTGTCCCGAATCCATGGCCTTATTCAGCGCGGCATGGATGACGCCATCCCACGGCTCCACGACCGGGGCGGCGAAAGCGCCAAAAACGACCAGCGTCTTCTGCGTCTCCGGGGGTGCAGTGGCGACCACCTCCGGGCCTGGAACGATTACGGTTTGCACAATGGTCTGAGGGGTTGGAACAGCGGCCGGAGCGCAAGCCGCCAATGCCCCAGCGAGTAACGCCACGGCCATGAACAGGGAAACCGCGCGCAGCTTAGTCATGATTTCTCCTCCCTTTCGAGCGAATGCTTGCACGGAATTGCGACAAGCGGGTTCAACTGGCCAACCTCCCTCCTTCCTGCATGATCCATCTCCTGAGCAGCGGATCACAATTGCCCGATATCCTCCAGCCAGAGCTTCGGATTCTGGTGGACGAACTGGCGCATCAACTGCTTGCACTCGTCCAGGTCGAGGTTGAGCAGCTGGACTCCGTGGGCCTTCATCAGCTCGGCTGCTCCCTCCAAGCTCTCCGATTCTCCCACGACCACTTGGAGGATTCCGAACTGCACCACGGCGCCCGCACACAGGTAGCAGGGCATCAGCGTGGAATAGAGGGTCGTGTCTCGGTAGGTTCCGATGCGGCCGGCATTGCGCAGGCAGTCGATCTCGGCGTGCAGGATCGGGTCAGCCTGCTGGACGCGTCGGTTGTGGCCGCGTCCGATGATCTTGCCTTCGCGTACCAGTACCGAGCCGATCGGGATGCCCCCCTCCTGCAGCCCCAGGCGTGCCTCCTCGATCGCGGCTTCCATGAACGGGTCCATGTGTCCTAGTCACCTCGAGCGAGCATGGCGGAGCGAACGGCGCTTCGGTTGGCGGGAAGGCGGGTGATGCGGACGCCGATCGCATCATAGATCGCATTCAGGATGGCGGGGGCCGTGGCCAGCGAGGGAGCCTCGGCAAAGCCCTTGGCGCCCTGCGGGCCAAACGGGTGCGGAACTTCCAGCAGGATCGGCACGATCTCCGGCGTTTGCGCCGCGGTCGGCAGATGGCACTTGTGAAGCGAGTCCGTCAAGTTGATCCCGCGTTCCACCACGAACTCTTCGGAGAGAGCATATCCCAGGCCCATCATGACCCCCCCATGAACCTGGCCCTCTGCCGCCTGGCGGTTGATCACCTTGCCCACGTCGTTGGCGGAGATGATCGTCCTTACCTTCACCTCGCCCGAGGAGGTGTCCACTTCTACAATGGCGACCTGGGTGCCATAGGCATAACACCAGTGCGTGGGCCGCGACTCGCCCCCGGCCAAGTGGCTTGGAGCCCCCGCCTCCAGCAGCGGAGTGGAATGAGGGGCCGTGTAGCGGCGTTCCACCGTCCAACGTTTGCCAAGGCTTGCCAGCAGGATCTCGTTCCCCGAACGTGGGTCCACCACGCGGTCGCCTCGCAGCAGGAGCCCTGCCGGCTCGGCGCCGAGCGCATCGGCCGCGTGCGCCAAGAGATCCTCCTTGAGCGCCCGACAGGCCATCACGGTGGCATTGCCGGTGAGAAAGGTTTGACGCGAGGCCGTGGTGGGACCGGTGAGCGGAGTAAGGGCGGTGTCGGGGCCGATGATCTCGACTTGTTCCAGCGCCAGCCCGAGCTCTTCCGAAACTAGATAGGCCAGCCCGGCCCTGGCTCCCTGGCCGAAGTCGTGCTGGCTGGCGCGCAAGCGTGCACAGCCGGACGAGTCCAATTCCACGATGGCCCCGGCGCTCTCGTCATACCCGTGACCATAACCGATGTTCTTCACGGCCGAGGCCACGCCCACGCCGATCCGCTTCTCGCCCGGGGAGGGAAGCTGCATTCCCGCCAGAGCATCGCGCGCCGCTCGGATGGTTTCCTTGATGGTGACCACGCCGGGTTCCAGGATGTGGTCGGTGACCGTCGGCAAGCCCACGTCGAGGGCGTTGATCAACCGGAACTCGAAGGGATCGACCCCCAGCGCCCGGGCGAGCGCGTCCATCTGCTGCTCCAGGGCGAAGGCCACCTGGTTGACGCCGAATCCCCGCATGGCGCCGGCGGGTACGTTGTTGGTGTACCAGGCCCAGCCCTCCAGATCCACATTCGGAATGAAGTATGGCCCCGCGCCGAAGACAAGCGTGTTTTCAAGCACGTCCAGGCCCAGCGAAGCGTAGGCGCCCGTGTCGAGGGTGATGCGGGCCTGGAGGGCGAGCACCCGTCCATCGCCCGCCGCCCCCAGCTTGTAGTGCATGTGCGCGGGGTGGCGTTTGGGGTGCGCGCGCAGCGACTCCTCGCGGTCTAAGACCATCTTGACCGGCCTGCCGCTGCGCAGCGCCCCGAGGGCGAGGAACTGTTGCAGGATCAGGTCTTCCCGCCCGCCGAAGGCGCCGCCCATGGGCAGCTGTACGACGCGAATCTTGTCCTCTGGCAGCCCAAGGATCTCGGCTAGCTGGGTGCGGTCATCGAACGCGGCCTGGGTGCCGATTTCGACCGTTACCCCGCCCTCACCCGAGGGATAGGCGATGCCCGCCTCGGGTTCCAGAAAGGCATGCTCGATGCAGGGGGTTTCGAAGGTTTCATCCACCACGACGGCGCACTGGGCGAAGGCGGGCTCGAGATCGCCGCGCGTGATCCGCGCATGGTGCAGTAGATTGCCCTTGGCATGCACCTTCGGAGCATCTGGCCTGGCCGCTTCTTCGGGCGAGAAGACACCCGGCAGCTCCCGATACGCCACTCGGATCTTGCCCAGTGCGGCCCCGGCGGCCTGGCGCGTCTCAGCGAAGACTGCCGCGACCGCATCCCCGATGAAGCGGACCTTGTCTCCGGCGATGGCCGGCTGATCTCGAATGATGACCCCCGCCTGGTTCTTGCCGGGGATGTCGCCGGCGGTGAGCACGAGCGCAACGCCGGGCAGGGCCTGGGCCTCGGCCGTTGAAATGCTGAGGATCTCGGCATGTGGGTACGCCGACCACAAGATCCGCCCATGCAGCATTCCCTGGCGCTGCAGATCGTCACCAAAGAGCGTCGCTCCGGTGACCAAGGCCTCGGCCTCCTTGGGCAGGAGGGCATTGCGAGGATGCTGCTCAACGGGCGGCGCCAACCCGGCGGAGGGCAGGGCCAGCCTCCCAGCGGCGTCCTCGATCGCCTCGAGGATCTTGACGTAGCCGGTGCAGCGGCACAGATTTCGATTGGAGGTCAGCGCTGATTGGATCTCCTCCCGGCTCGGGTGCGGGTTCGCGTCCAGAAGGGCCTTGGAGGCCATGATCATGCCGGGGGTGCAATAGCCGCATTGCACCGCGCCATGTTCGATGAAGGCGCTTTGTAGCGGGTGAAGCCTGCCACCGCTCGCCAGTCCTTCGATGGTCTGCACGTTTGCGCCGACCGTTTTCGACATGCGCACCAGGCACGAGCGAACGGCCTTCCCGTCCAGGATGACGGTGCAGGCCCCGCAATGGCCGCTGTCGCAGCCATTCTTCGTGCCGCACAGATTCAACTGTTCGCGCAAGAACTGCATGAGACTCAGATCGGCAGGCACCTCCACGATCATCTGCCGGCCGTTGACGCTCAGGCTGACGACCACTGGATGTGCGGCGCTTTCCGAACGTGTTCTGGGCACCCTATTCCTCCGGACCCGGCTCCGCCCCCCGGGGGCGGCAGAGCGCTATGGGGTGGCTGCGATGGACCGCACTTTCTCAAGATCGACCAGGTTCCCGTGGCTGATCACATGCGAGGGGGCCGCATGCTCTCGCAGCGCTTCCAGCACGTTGGGAGCGGAGAGTACCACCAGGTTAGCGGTGGCCCCTTCTTTCAGGGCGAAATCGGTCAGCCCCATCGCCTCGGCTGCGCGCCCGGTGATCATGTCGTACAGCGTTTCCATGTCAGCCGAGGTCGTCATCCACAGCAGATGGGAGGCCAGGAAGGCCACCTCCAGCAGGTTGTTGCGTCCGAAGGGGTAGTAGGCGTCGGAGATGTCGTCCTGGCCCAGGCACACCAGGACCCCTTCCTCGAGCAGCTCGCGCACGCGGGCGTGCAGCGGGCCGGTGTGTGGATCGCTCACCACGCCCATCCTGGCTTGCTTGAGCAAGGCCGCCAGCTTTTGGAAGTACGGCTTGGGATAGAGGGCCATGGCGCGGGCGTGATGTGCCAAAGCTCTCCCCTGCCATCCGCGCCGGATGGCCTCCAGGGCCATCACCTCCAGCGAGCGCAGGCCGGCGTCACCGGCGTCGTCCACCAGCATCGAGACATCCTTGTCATACTCGACGGCGATTTCGAAGCACTCGTGGACGTGCGCCGCGATGTCGGCGTCGGTATACTCGATCCAGGGGATCCCGCCGACCACGTCGGCGCCCAGCTTCATGGCCTGGCGCACCAGGTCGGCCGCGCCCGGCTCGCGCACGATTCCATCCTGGGCAAAGGCAACCACCTGGATTTCGACGATCCCGCGGAACTCCTCCCGGGCGTGCAGCAGCGCCTTGACCCCCTCCAGCCGCGCCTTGCGATCTACATCGGCAAAGGCCCGCACGTGTGTGCAGCCGTACACTGCCGCCAAGGCGACTGCCCGGCGCACATTAGGGAGGATCCATGATTCGTCGTAGCTCTCCTTGACGTGTGCGGCAAGCTCGATGGCCGTCATGGCCTTGCCCATGTCGGCGCCCTGGTAGACGCGCATCGCGTCCACATCCATCATCTGCAGGGTGTAGACCTTGCATAGGTGCAGATGTGGGTTGACGAACGATTCTGTCACCAGGTTCCCATGCGCCTCGATCTCCACTTTCGCTGATCCGTCGATCCGTTCGCGGATGGCAGCGAGTTGCCCGCCGGCAACTCCCAGGTCGAACTGCCGGCCGGGTTGGCCGCGCAGCGCGGCATGTCGGATCAGGATCTCGAACGATTGCGGCATAGCATTCCTCCCCAACGGCCAATTGTCGGACGCAGATTGTGATCTGTGAATACTTCAACCCCAAGCCGGCGGGGCAAGCTCACTCGACGACTCCAGATTTCCGTGCGCGCCGAGAACACGCCCTCCACGCCGGAGGTCCGGGCACCGTTGCCAGGCCCGACCGTCCCTTGGCTGGCATTTGCCATCACCGGGATCACCGGCAGCTTCAGTTGTCTCCAAGTCCACGGGCGTTCCTGGGTCCGTCCTGACACCGGACCTCGATAAGCATTGGCTCGTTTCGGGTCTGGGCATCCGAGCTCGTGGCGATGCGATCATCGATGACGCTCGAAACCTGCAGGATGTCGCCGTTGGGCACGAGGCATTCGGGGCTCCCCTGCTCGTCCCCCGAACAACCCCGCCCTTGATTCTGGCCCTGAGAAGCTAAAGCTTGTACGTGGGTCTCGCCTCTCGGGATGGCGACTGCCCCCCCTGAGCACTTGCCGACCTCCGAGGTCACGGCCGGAAGGCTGCTGGCGATGCCTACATTATAGCCACGCCCTGCCAATTTGCCACCACGGAGGCTCGAAGGGCCATCCACAAGTTGTGCACTGTTGCTGTACGCGCGGAGGGCTTGCCTCCGTGACCGTTGAAACCTGTCTTGGCCAAAAACCACATCGGCACAATAACAGACCTCGATCGGACATGCGATCTACTCCATCGACCGGAGCTGATTGTCCTTCGAATGCCTTTTCTGCATGCTTTCCCTGGTCGCACGGCGTACTCGACGCATGTACTCAGGATGGTTGTCGTTATGACACACCACCCTCCAGCGCACTCGTCCATCTTGTTATTCTGTCCCCCTGCGGCTCCACCGTCAACGCTTCATTCGTCCAGACACCGACGGCGTGATCGCGAGCAATCAGGGAAAACCAAGGCGTGCGGGTGATCTGAGAGTCGCCCTATTCTCAAGCAAGCATCAGCGGGTTCGCCTTTCCCCTGGCCTGCTGGTCCAGGGCAGGCCGACCGCAGGCCGGGGAATCCCGTCACCCGCGCGCACAGCCAGAACAAGGAACATCCGGCCTCCGATCGGAGGCCGGATGATTGAAGCGCACTTGCCTTGCAGGCAAGGATGCGCAAGCCAAAACCTTATCACATCGTAATTCCGCTTCGAATGGGCTGACGCCTGCAACTGACGCAACCCCAAAGAAATAGACCCCAGGCGAGAGTCACTGTGCGCCTCATCCTCCCTCGACCGCTCTTGCCTACATCGCACCCAACACCCGCAACTGACCGCTGCAGGCATCCTCCTTCTTGCTCCGCCAGCAGGTAACCCTGGATTTGGGCTCTCCCCAAGAGAGGATATGTTGGGAGAATCCCGTCACCTTCTCTCACAGACTGCAAGGCGGCCGAGCCTCCGCCTTCGAAGGCCAACCTGAAAAGCGCACTCATACTTTGTAGGGTCCGAGGACAAGCTCTGACCCCCTCGCTTACGCCGATTTCAACTCGTTCGTCACTTCATCATGCTCTTGCCTCAGTCCTTGGGACCCATGGCCAGACCAGGGTATTGGGCAGAGGATTCCCGGGGGGATCAGGCCCCAGCCAGCCTGGCCGGAGCCAGGAAGCCCCTTTGCAGTTCCTGTCCTCGAGGTCTGCCATGTAGAGTTGAGTGTCTCCAAGAACAACCTCGATCGATGTTCTCGTTTCGCAGAACGCCTAAGCGCTCCGATGTTGGATAACTTCCCACCCTCGTTCACGGGCGATGAGCGCGAGCTCTCGGCCTGGCTGGACCACGACCGGGTGCCCCACCAGCTCGAGCACAGGCAGATCGTGAATCGAGTCGGCGTATGCGTAGCTCGCCTCCCAATCAACGTCAACGTTCAGTATTGACATGAGCATGGCAACGCGTTTGGCCTTCTCGCGGCCAATCGCGACGGGCGAGGCCAACCGCCCTGTAAGGCGGCCATCCAACGCATCCACGTCTGTCCCAACGACGCCCGCCGCACCCAGGTGGGAACCAATGCGCTCCACGCATGGTGACAGTCCACTGGACACGAGCAACAGCAGGTGACCGAGTTGGCGATGTCGTTCCCAGCGCCGAGCACGGGTTCTACGCCCGATGTCAGTATGAAGCTCTTGGCAACCCAGTCGAATGCTCTGGCGGCCTGTTGAAGATCGTAGCCCTGGACCAACCAGGGCATTCGCGCAATCGCCGACCGATAGAGCAATTCTTCCGGAAGGATACCGAGTTTGTTGAGGCCGTACTTGGGCATCAGCAAAGCGTAGTACAGCAATGCCCTCAGCCGTCGCCCGTCCCGCCGGGCATACTCGATGAATCCGCGCCCCATCGGCTGGCTGTAGAGCGTCCCCTCAATGTCGAATAGCGCTGCGATCATGATGATCCGATGTTGGTCACTTAGGGGAGGGGTCTACTCAGACCCCCTTGCCGGAGGTGCTCCTTCTTCGCTGCATATTCGCCCTGGGCACGAGCCACCAATTACGCCCAGGGGGAGTGACTCGGCCCTGAGCGGAGCCGCCCTTGCCGACGCGTTGCATGTTCCTCGTCACTCGGGGAGGCTGCCTCCCCGTTCTTGTGCTGGCTGCCCTCCCCCGTGCAACATGAGTTGGTCATGCGCCGCCTGCAGTTGTTCTTCCATGGCGCGCTGGCTTGTGCCGCCCGAAGCGTCCCGGCGATTGAGCACAGCGTGGACATCGAAGAGATTGACCACATCGCCCTCAAACAGCGGACTGGCCAATGCCCATTCCTCCAGCGCCAGCGCATTCAACCGAACCCCTCTCGTTTCGGCCAAGCGTACTGCTTTTCCCACCGCTGCGTGGGCATGGCGGAAGGGGAGACCCTTGGCCACCAGGTAGTCGGCCAGGTCGACGGCGAACGCCTCCGGCGCGATGGCGGCGGCCATCCGCTCCCGGTTGACCCGCATCGAGCGAACAACTCCGGTCATGACCGGCACCGCCGCCATCAACGTATCCATTGCATCAAACACCGGCTCCTTGTCCTCCTGCAAGTCCTTGTCATAAGCGGAAGGCAGCCCTTTCAGTGTCGCCAAGAGTCCCGGCCAGATGGCCGATCAGCCTGCCGGTCTTGCCCCGTGTCAACTCGAGCGGATCCGGGTTTCGCTTCTGAGGCATCAGGCTTGATCCGGTGGTGAAGAACTCGTCCAGCTCGACGAAGCCGAATTCCTCCGCGCTGAACAGGACCAGTTGCTCAGCCATGCGGCTCAGGTGCACCCCCATCAGCGCACAGTCGAAAAGGAAAACGGCGGCGAAATCCCGATCAGCAACCGCGTCCTGGCTGTTGCGCGAGACCTCGGAGAAACCTAACTGCGCCGCAAGATCGACTCGATCGACCGGGACCGAAGTGCCCGCCAGCGCGCCCGAGCCCAGGGGAAGGACCGACGCCTCCAGCGCGCACTGCTCCAGCCGGCGCAGGTCCCGATCGAGCGGCCAGAAATGCGATAGCACCCAGTGCCCCCAGGTGACGGGCTGGGCCTGCCGCAGATGGGTGTAGCCAGGCATCGGCGCGTGCAGGTCCGCCGCTCGCGCTATCGACCAGCGCCCGCTGCAATGAAGTCACCTCGCCCGTCAGCAGCGAGCATGCCCCCATGATCCACAACCGGAAGTCGGTGGCCACCTGATCGTTGCGGCTCCGGCCGGTGTGCAGCTTCCCAGCCACGGGACCGATCAACTCGGTCAGTCGACGCTCCACGGCGCTGTGGATATCTTCGTCGGAGGCCTCCGCGGGAAAGGTCCCATCAGCCGAACTCGCTGCGGATCGTCATCAGGCCCGACAGGATCGCCGTCTTTTCTTCTTCATTCAGGATGCCAGCCCGGCCCAGCGCCGATGCCCAAGCCAGGCTGCCGCGGATGTCCTCCATCGCCAGGCGATTGTCGAAGGACGCGCTGGCGTTGAAACGCTCTACCAGCGGATCCGTCGGCTTCGACATCCTCCCGCCCCACATCTTCATGACCAGCCTCCGTCGACCGGCCAAGCCCGACGCCGTGGGGAGCCCGGGTCAGTCGCGCTGAGTCTGCACGGGTTCGACCGCTGCATAGCGAGTCCGCCCCGATTCAGTCTGCTCGCGCATCGCCCGCACTTTCATCGGCAGACCGAACAGATTGATGAACCCTTCCGCGTCGCGCTGGTTATACACCTCATCTTGCCCGAAGGTGGCGAAATCCTCGCGGTACAGGCTTTCCGTCGAGGCGCGTCCTCTCACCGTAACCTTCCCCTTGTACAGCCCTAACCGCACCCAGCCCGTGACGATCTTCTGCGTCTCGGCAATGAATGCCTGCATCGACTCCCTCAGCGTGGTAAACCACTTGCCGTAGTAGACCAACTCGGCATAGTCGAGGGCCACGTGCTCCTTGTAATGGGCGACGTCCCGGTCGAGACACAGACTCTCCAGCTCGCGATGCGCGATGAACAGGATCGTGCCCCCTGGCGTCTCATACACACCCCGGGACTTCATCCCCACCAAACGATTCTCAACCAGGTCGACACGCCCGATGCCATGCCGTGCCCCAAGGGCGTTGACGGCCTCCACCAGTTGGGCGGCCGCCATCTTCTGTCCGTTGAGCGACACCGGGATGCCCTTTTCGAATCCAATCTCGATTTCCTCCGCCTGATCGGGCGCCTGCTCCGCCGCCGTGGTCCACTGAAACATGGCCTCCGCGGGGGGCTGCGCCGGGTTCTCCAGCGGTCCGCCTTCGTGCGAGAGGTGCCAGAGATTGCGGTCGCGGCTGTAGATGGA
Organism: uncultured Chloroflexia bacterium; assembly: GCA_963712475.1. Taxonomy (GTDB): domain Bacteria; phylum Chloroflexota; class Anaerolineae; order Anaerolineales; family RBG-16-64-43; genus RBG-16-64-43. The sequence goes on along the minus strand of CAVQIA010000006.1, from coordinate 169,014 downwards.
GCGCAGCGTTGCGGTGACAGGCACGCGGTGCTTCTCGGCATAGGCCAGAGCATCCTCCCGCGAGCGGATGGACCATTGGCGCCAGGGGGCGACCACCTTGAGCGCAGGATTGAGGGCCTTGTAAGTGAGCTCGAAGCGTACCTGGTCATTGCCCTTGCCGGTGCAGCCGTGGGCAACCGCGTCGGCCCCCTCCTCCTCCGCAACGCGAACCTGCCATTTGGCGATGAGCGGACGGGCAATCGAGGTTCCCAGCAGATACTGCCCCTCGTACACCGCGCCCGCCTGGAGCATCGCAAACAGGAAATCCGCCGCGAACTCCTGGCGCAGGTCCTTCAGGACCAACTTGGTCGCGCCACTGGCGATCGCTTTGGCCTCCAGGCCCGAGAGTTCCTCCCCCTGGCCGATGTCGGCGCAGAAGCAGACGACTTCGCAGTCATAGTTTTCTTTCAGCCACGGAACAATGATCGACGTATCCAGGCCGCCTGAGTAGGCTAGGACGACTTTGCGGACTATTGAATTCGGGCATTGCTGCAACCCTCCCTTCGCTTCCTGCTGAGTTGGATGACAGCCCACGACGGATAGTCACTGGAGTGGGAACAAAGAAAAGCCCGCCAGACGCTTCACAGGTCTGGCGGGCGGAAAGCAGTCGCTCGAGGGATCAGGCAGCCTACCCCGATCGCCAGACGGGCATCTGGCGGGAAAGACGGGCGCGAACGAAGGAGGTCAGGGTCGGATGCATGTTGGGGCCAGAATACCTCAGGACCAGCGGCGAGTCAAGGGCGCGAGGGCGAATGCTGGCTCCTGCCCATACCTGGACTCTCGACCCTCTTGACCGTGCACCGACCGGTGGTGACAACCACTCCTCGGATCTATCGAAAGAAGAACCGAGGCCCTGCGAGCGTCCGGTTCTGTCTTTGCCAACTCGCGCGTTCTCATTCCGATTTGCGCGCCATCGCGATGTTTCGATTCGGATCTTGGATGCCGGGCCAACAACTACGGCTCCCAGGTTCGTCTCCCAAGAGCGATATCCCCCGATCCTCAACCCGCTAGGCCCGTGCTTGTCCGCCCATGATCGACTCCTTCAACCGCTGACATGTTCGGATGGGGTTTTCGGCTAGCACAGGCGCGACTGCTTCTGCAGGCAGCGCCCTAAGGCCCGACCCCGCGTTTCCTAAGTCCGCGACTGGGACAGCGAGTACGGGGACGTCTTCACGGCGTCGCAAAGCGAAGTCCCCTAGAGGTCCCGAAAACGCCCTTTCGCGTTCCAATGGCGGTCGTGATCTGAGGACCCTTTCTGGGGAGCCTGAGGAGTGAATGCCTCGATCACCTGCTGGTTCTGTATGGAAGTTCCGATCCTCCTCCGGCCCCCCAAGGCTACGTGGTTCGTAGTTGGGGCCGTACCGAATTTCCGCCTGTGCGCAGGTTCGCATCGCGCCGATCGGCGCTAGCGCCGCGTCGAATCCGCCGTGTCGCGAACCAAACAGGATCTTGCGGCGATCAGGCAAGGTCAAAACGATCAAGGTTCATGACCTTGCTCCACGCCGCGACAAAGTCGTGAACGAACTTCTCCTGGGAGTCCCGACATCCATAGACTTCTGCTAAGGCTCGGAGTTGGGAGTTCGAGCCGAAGATCAGGTCAACACGGGTGCCGGTCCACTTGAGTTCGCCGGTTGCGCGGTCACGACCTTCAAACACGTCCGCGTCCTCCGATGCGGCCTTCCAGACCGTGCCCATGTCGAGCAGATTCACAAAGAAGTCACTCGTGAGCGCCCCGGGCCGTTTGGTGAAGACTCCGTGCTGGGAGCCTGCGAAGTTGGCGTTCAGGGCGCGCATCCCGCCCACGAGAACCGTCATCTCAGGCGCGGTCAGCGTCAGCAATTGCGCCCGGTCAACCAGCATCTCCTCAGCCGAAACGGCGTAGCGGGCCCTCTGGTAGTTGCGGAAGCCATCCGCCTTGGGTTCGAGCACGGCGAAGGAGGCCACATCGGTCTGCTCCTGCGAGGCGTCCATGCGCCCCGGCGTGAACGGAACCGTGATCTCGTCGCCGGCATTCTTTCGCGGCTTGCTCGACGCCCGCGCAACCGGCCAGAACGATCAGGTCGGCCAGCGAGACCTTCTTGCCGCCAGACTGAGAGCGGTTGAACGCGCTCCGGATGCCCTCCAGGGTCTCGAGCACCTTCGCCAGTTGTTCGGGCTGGTTGACCTCCCAATCCTTCTGCGGCGACGAGGCGAATGCGGGCGCCGTTCGCGCCGCCGCGCTTGTCGGAGCCGCGGAAGGTGGAGGCGGAGGCCCAGGCGGTCGAAACCAGCTCCGACACAGACAGGCCTGAGGCCAGGATCTTGCGCTTGAGGGAGGCGATGTCCTTTGCATCGATCAGTTTGTGATTGACGGCAGGGATGGGGTCTTGCCAGATGAGCTCTTCGGCTGGAACCTCCGGCCCGAGATAGCGTGCGCGCGGGCCCATATCACGGTGTGTCAACTTGAACCACGCCCGGGCGAACGCGTCGGCAAACTGATCCGGATTCTCGTAGAAGCGCCGGGAGATCTTTTCGTAAGCGGGATCGAAGCGCAGGGCCAGATCCGTGGTCAGCATGGCCGGCGCACGACGCTTCGACGGATCATGCGCAAACGGTACCGTATCGGCGCCTGCGCCACCCTTCGGTATCCACTGATACGCTCCGGCCGGGCTCTTGGTCAGTTCCCATTCATAGCCGAACAGATTCCAGAAGAAGTTGTTGCTCCACTTCGTTGGTGTGGATGTCCAGGTGACTTCCGGGCCGCCGCCGATTGTGTCATCGCCCTTGCCCATGCCGAATCTGCTCTTCCAGCCGAGACCTTGTTCCTCGATGCTGGCGGCCTCGGGTTCCGGCCCGACAAGCGCCGGATCGCCCGCGCCATGGGTCTTGCCGAAGGTGTGTCCGCCGGCAATCAGTGCCACCGTCTCTTCGTCGTTCATTGCCATGCGGGCAAACGTCTCGCGGATGTCTCTCGCAGCAAGCAGCGGATCTGGGTTGCCATTGGGGCCCTCCGGGTTGACGTAGATCAGGCCCATTTGCACTGCCGCGAGCGGGTTTTCGAGGTCCCGGTCGCCAGAGTAGCGCCTGTCTTCCAGCCACTTGCCCTCGGAACCCCAGTAGATGTCCTTTTCTGGTTCCCATATGTCCTCCCGCCCGCCGGCGAAACCGAAGGTCTTGAACCCCATCGATTCCAGGGCGACATTTCCAGTGAGGATCATCAGGTCGGCCCAGGAGATCTTCCGGCCGTATTTCTGCTTGATCGGCCAAAGCAGCCGGCGCGCCTTATCGAGGTTGATGTTGTCGGGCCAACTGTTGAGGGGCGCAAAGCGTTGGCTGCCTTTGCCTGCGCCGCCGCGGCCGTCGCCGACACGGTAGGTGCCGGCGCTGTGCCAGGCCATTCGGATGAAAAGGGGGCCGTAGTGGCCGAAGTCCGCCGGCCACCAGTCCTGCGACTTCGTCATCAGTTCACGGAGGTCCTTCTTCACCGCTTCCAGGTCGAGACTCTTGAACTCTCTTGCATAGTTGAAATCCTCGCCCATCGGGTTGGACTTGGGGGAATGCTGGTGCAGGATTTCGAGCCTCAACTGGTTCGGCCACCAGTCTTGGTTCGTCGTGCCGCCGCCAGCGGTCTGCTTGGGAACCGGAGGCTTGCTCTCTTCGCTCATGGTAGTTGCCCCTTTCGTTGGCTGAATTGTCGAGCGCCCAACTGATGACTCTGCCCATCACGTCAAGCGGGGAAAGGACACGCTGTCTGAACCGTCAACTGTCTGGCAATGATCTCCCGTTTGCCGAAAGAGAGACTGTGTTTGTTTTCTTGAGGTAGCACCTCCTCATGAGCGGTCCCAGAAGATGCGCTGTCTGGCCCAGAACGTCTTGAGGCGAGGGGAGTCGGGATTCGAGTGACTCTCTGTTCGCAAGGAGCAACAATCAACCCTGTTCTTGGCAATCGGGACATAGTCCGTAGAGTGAAATCTGAGATCGCAGGATCGTATAACCCGACAGGTTCTCCAGCTTCCTGATCGATCCTTTCTCGAAAGACACCTCCCCATCGACGATCTTGCTGCATTTCATGCAGATCAGGTGCGGATGGGGCTGCGGGCGATTGCCGTCGTAATGGCTGTCGTCGTGCAGGTCGATCTCCAGCACCTGGCCCATGTCCTTGAGCAGCGCCAGGGTCTTGTAGACGGTGGCCTGGCTCATGGTGGGGAACCGGCGCTTGATCCTGGCGTAAAGCTGGGCCGCGCTTGGATGTCCTTCGCTGGAGGCGATCAACCGCACCAGCTCCACCCGCTGGGGAGTCAGGCGGAAGTCGCGTTCCTTTAGCGCGGCGATTAGTTCATCAAAGCGGACCTGGGGGTCAGGCATAGGTGTCTTCTGGACATTTAATCTTTAGTAGAGACTAACTATCATTATACATCAACTTGCAAGAACCGTACGCGGGTGCGCCTGCACCCTGACCTGTCGGTCGAGCCTGCCCTGGGGGCAGGTCCAGGGGACGGGCCAATCGCAGGCCAGGGAATCCCGTCACCCGCTCAGACAGCGAAAGCAAAGCACATCCGGGCCTCCGATCGGAGGCCGGATGGCTTGTGACTCTCCTACCTTACCGGGAACCATTCGGGGGGCGAGAACTCACGACCTCGCAATTCCGCTTCGAATGAGTCCTCACCCAGAACGAGCCAACCCTGAGGAAGTCAACTCCACGGCGAGAGTCGCGCTGCTCCTCGCCTTTCCTTATTCTGTTCGGCGAGAGAAGCAAGGGCGAGGTGGGGTAGCACCGCACCCGAGAGGACTATTCCGCAACCGCAGGGCCAGCCGGCAGATCGAGCGGAAGCGTGAAGCGGATCGTCGTCCCATGTTCGGCGGCACTCTCGGCCTCGATCTGCCCACCGTGCGCCAGCACCAGATTGCGGGCGATCGCCAGCCCCAGCCCGCTGCCGGTCGAGTCGGCGGTCTTGTAAAAGCGCTCGAATACGTGCGGCAGGTCCTGCGGGGCAATCCCCGTTCCAGTGTCTCTCACCGAGAAGCGCAGGATCCCAGATTCTGCCGCAACGGAGATGCACACCTCGCCACCGGGCGGAGTGTGGCGGAGTGCGTTGGCGGCCAGGTTGATCAGAACCTCGCGCACTCGAAGCGGGTCGATCTCGGCCAGCGGCACGGTGTCGGGAACATCGGAGCGCAGCGCAACGCCGGCGCGCTCGGCTTGGGCGCGGAATGCCACAATCACCTCGCCGACGAGCACACCCATGTCGGTCGGCTCGCGGTGAAGTTCCAGCACACCGCTCTCAGCCAGTGACAACGTGCGCAGGTCGTCGATCAGCCGCGAAAGCAGCCGTGTGTCCTCCAGCAGCGGGACCAGATGCTCGGCGTCGGCCGGATACACGCCGTCGACCATCGCCTCCAAGTTGCCCTGCAGCACTGCGACGGGCGTCCGCAGCTCGTGGGTCACATCGGCCAACAACTGACGCCGCTGGCGCTCGTTGTGACGGAGTCGGTCGAGCATGGAGTTGAAAGCGCGCGCAAGAGCGCGAAGTTCCCGCGGCCCACGTGGGCGCACTCGCGGCTCGAGGTCGCCCGCCTCGACGCTCTGCGCCGCCTCGACCAGGTCACCCAGCGGAAGCGCCAGCATCCTCACCCCAGAGACAAGGATGATGAAGGCCAGCACCCCGGCCAGCGCCAGGACGGCCCAGGTTGGGCTGCTTGGGTTCTGACCCCTGAGCACACCGACGAGCCACAGGGTCCCGGCGCAACCGGCCGACCCGATGAGCCAGACGACGATCATTGCCACAATGGCGCGCAACAGGCATCCGCCGCGGCTGCGACGCCAGTGCGGGCGAAATTCCGTCGCGGATGGCGGCCAGGGCTCGCCCTCCGGCCACCAAGGCGGGCGCTGATGCGGGCGAGGTCGCCAGCGACGCGAACCTTCCATTGGCCTCATGTATCCGCCAGCCGGTAGCCGACGCCATAGACCGTCTGGATGTAGCGTGGTAGATGAGGGTCGGGCTCGATCTTGCGACGCAGGTTCTTAATGTGAGTGTCGATCGCGCGTTCGTACGATTCGAAGGCCACGCCGCGCACGGCATCCAGCAGCTGGGCCCGGGTGAAGATGCGCCCGGGCTGGCGCGCAAGCGCCGTGAGGAGCTCGAACTCCGTCGCCGTGAGCTCGATCGGGCGGTCACCAACCGTCAGGCGCTGGCGCGGCAGGTCCAACGTCAGGTCCATCACCCGCAGCACGTCGGCGGCCGGCCCGGCCCGGCCCTCGGCCCGGCGCAGCACCGCCCGCACGCGTGCGACCAACTCCTTGGGACTGAAGGGTTTGACCATGTAATCGTCGGCGCCCAGCTCGAGGCCGACGAGCTTGTCGCTCTCCTCGCCTCGAGCCGTGAGCATGATGATGGGGACGTCCGACGCTCGGCGGACCTGGCGCGTGACCTCCAAACCATCAGGGGCCGGCAACCCAAGATCAAGAACGATCAGATCGGGCGCGCGGGAGCGGAATGCGGCCAGCGCCGCTTCGCCATTGGCCGCGCTGACCACGCTAAAGCCGGCACGCTCAAGGTAGTCACGGCCGAGCTGCACGATCTTGGGTTCGTCATCCACCAGCAGGATTGTCGTCATCGGAGCTAATTGAACCTCAAACGCGCCGGCGAGGCAAAGGGTCGGCTCGGCCCCCGCTCAGGTGAACGTGCGGGCGAGGGCCGAGCCCAACCGTAGGCCTCGGATCAGGCGGAGGGCTTGCCGGCAGGCGGCTCACCTCTTCCAGCGGCATGCGCCTCTTCGTGCCACTCGTCCATCCGTTGACGCCAGTGCTCGCGCATCCCCTCGGGCATGGACCCGCCGCGCGGTCCCCAGCCGCCGTGCATGTGCCTGCCCATGCCGCCCCAGACAACCAGGCGGAACAAGCCGAAGACTAGGAACAGGAACACCAGAGGAACCAGGCAGCCCAGAAACCCGAAACCGAACGGCGCCATGAAGTACGGGTGGATCATGCCGTACGGTGCCACGCTCGATGGAGCGCCGGCGACCTGCGCCGCGCCCTGAGCCAGCCCGGCGTTGTAAGCCATCCACCCGAGCGCCGCAGCAGCGGCGATCAGCGCCACGACCAGAGTGATTCCCAGGACGATCCGCAAACCAGTTCGATCCTTCATCGTATCCTCCTCACGGACAGTGCCGTATTGCTGACAGTCTGTCAGGAGATTGTGGAGAGATTGTGGTCGCGGCGTGGCAAGCCCGTGGCGGCTGCGATCGGGTTCCTGGTAATTCGAGGGGCAGGCACCGGCCCACCTTCCTGCACAAGTGGCGATGGATGCGTCCTTCCCCGGCGCGTTCCCGCTTCTCGTCATGCGCAGGGCCGGCTTTCGCAAGGAGACGTCGTCCTCCAAGGAACGAAGCAGAACTGCCAACCGTTCGAGTGCGCCAGTAGGACCCAAACTACCTCGGACGAGGCCTCCGGCCATCACAGGAGGCATGATCGTTGGCTTTTTGTCGCAAAGACGCCCGCTTCTTGGACAGCGGCACATCGTCACCTATTCTGCGCAATTACCACGCGAGGATCGCCTGTTGGCATGAACGCTCCCAGGAGATGCGCGATTCGCGCAATTTGCGACGCCGCAGGGAGGCTCTCCCACACGGACTGTCTCGTCTCCCGTCACGAGAGGACCGCATTCTATGCGGACCGGAATTATCTGGTTACAGCTCGCGGGATGGGAACATTGCAGATGCTTGACTTCGACTGACTCCTGTGCGATAGTATCTTCACCGGAAACGTTACCGGTATCGTAACCAACGATCCCCCGCATCCCAGAGCCCAAAGCGTCATGCCGGCCAAAAAGCGTGCCCCAACGATCCGTGATGTGGCCAAGGCAGCCAGGGTCTCAGTCACCACTGTCTCCCGTGTCTTGAATGCAAAATCCGACGTTGCCAGCGGTACCCATGATCGAGTGCAAAGAGCCATTGCCAGGCTGGGGTACAGCTCCAACTTGGCGGCGCGCAGCATGCGCAGCCGCAGGAAGAACCTGCTCGGGCTGGTGGTTCCAGATATCGGCTGGCCGTACTCGATCGAGGTCATGAAGGGCGTTAACCGGGCCATCGCCGAATCCAGTTTCGACCTGCTGGTGCTCACCACCGGCGACTTTCGAAAGGGTGGCACGGCATCCCTGCAACAGCACTACATCACTTTGTTGAACAATTCCATCGCCGATGGCGTTGTCATCGTGGCCTCGGCGGCAGCGGAGATCCACACCGACTCGCCCATCGTCGCCGTGGACCCGCACGCCAACAATCCGACCTACCCCTCCATCCAGGGATCGAACTATCAGGGGGCCCTGGATGCCGTGAAGTACCTCACGGGGCTTGGACACCGGCGAATCGCATTCATCGCCGGCCGGCCCGACATCGGGAGCGCGCTCCTGCGCATGAATGGGTATCGGGATGCGCTTGCCCAAGCGGGGCTTCCTGTCGACGACACGCTGATCGCCTCGGGTGATTTCTCGACCGAGACCGGTCGTGTCTGCGCCCGACAGCTCCTGACCATGAGCGATCGGCCGACGGCCATCTTCGCCGCCAATGACCAATCGGCCATCGGCGTGTATCAGGCCGTCGAGGAGCTCAAGCTGCGCGTTCCAGACGACGTGTCGGTCGTTGGTTTCGACGACATCACCGAGGCCAAGTACCTCGGCCTGACAACCGTCGACCAGGGCCTGGCCGAGATGGGTTACGTCGCCATCCAGATGCTCATACGGTTGGTGAATCACGAGCCTCTGGCCGCTCAGGTCCACCAAATGCCAACCCGGCTGGTGATTCGCAGTTCCTGCCGCGAACATTGCACAGCGGAGCAAATAGCGGGAAGAGAAAGTTCCCAAGCCTTATGGCGTCCCCTCACCGGGCCGCCCATTGACGTAGAAGGAGGTGATTGCGGCGAGATCTCAGGCAAGGGGGTCATCTTCTCAGGTCGTACCTCAGACCAAAGGAGACCTGCACCATGGCACGAGCGCTACCACAGTCCATTGCACGACAACCGAACAAGGAGGAGTGAAAATGCGCAAGGTTGTTTTGTATGCTTTTAGCCTGCTCATGATCGGCAGTCTGCTACTCGCGGGATGTGGCCCGAAGGCACCCGCCGAACTCAAGGGCACGCTGAATGTATGGTCCTTCACCAATGAAATCCGGACCATGGCGATCGCTTTTCAAGGGCTAGCACCCCGGGGTCGAAAGTCGTCTACACCATGATCCCGATGACAAACGGTGAGTACCAGACCAAGGTGAAGGCAGCCGCTGGAACCGCGGATTCCCCGGATGTGGTTGCCCTGGAAGCCGCTTTCGTGAAAGAGTGGGTTGAGTCCGACCTGTTGGCCGATCTGAACTCGCTCGTTCCCCTGACCAAGACCCTCAAGACCTACCCAGCCGTCGTTCAGGTCGGAACAGTTCGACGGCGTTGCCAAAAGGCCTTCTCATATCAGGCCACCCCGGGCGCTTTCTTCTATCGCCGCAGCATTGCCAAGGAATGCCTTGGCACCGATGACCTTGCTGCAGTTCAGGCCATGGTTGCCGACATGGACCAAATTCGTTGAAACTGCTGCCAAGATCAAGGCCTGCGGTACGGGCGACTACTTCACGGTTGGAACCGGTGGCGAAATGTTCACCCCCTTCCTGTCCAACCGCGCCCAGCCCTGGATCGTTGATGACACCCTGGTCATCGACCCCGCGATCGTGGACTATGTCCATTTCGCCAAACTGATGCGCGACAACGGCTATGAATCAGGGGCCACCCAATGGACCGAAGGTTGGTTTGCCGGCATGAATGACACCCTGGTGGATGCCGACGGCACTCCCAAGAAGGTCTTCAGCTACTTCCTGCCCACCTGGGGTCTGCCCTATGTCTTGAGCCCCAACTGCCAAGGCGTCTGACGGGTCGCCGACACCGGTGGTGACTGGGCCATGATCAACGGGCCGCTGTCCTACCAGTGGGGTGGCACCTGGGTCGGCGCTCTGAAAGGCAGCCCGAACAGTGATCTGGCGACGGAATTCGTCAAATTCGTTGCCCTCGACGAAGACGAACCTGACCAACTGGGCCACGGGTGTTTACACCAATGAGTACCTGAAAGCCATCGATCCCGACCACACCCGATGACCAGGCCCAGGCTGCCGGTGACTTCGTCTCCAGCCAGGTCGTGGTCGAGAAGATCACGAGCAGCTTCGACACTTCCACGCTGGCCACCTTCCTGGGTGGAGAGAACTCCTACGGCGCCTTTGCCAAGGCTGCCCCGAGTGTCAATGGCACCCTGATGACCGGTTCGGATGACGCCATTCAGCGCGCCCTCAACGATCCGCTGGCCGCTTACCTGAGCGGGACCATGACAGAAGCACGAAATGTGGGCTGGCATGGCTGGATGCAGTTCGGAATGAATTCCCCGATCTGACCATCCCGGAACCCCCTGTACAGTAATCGTGTTCTAGAAAACTGCTGTGGGTCAGTGTATACTGGGGATACACTGACCCACCCTGTATTTCACAACCTTAGATGAGCAACTCAGCAGTGTCTTATCCATTACGCGGAGGCAGCATGAATCTTGCCAAGGTTAACAGAAAATTCCCACCGGATATTGTTTCTTGCACCATTCGTTATTGGCTTTCTCGTCTTTGGCTTGTACCCGGTCCTCAACACCATTGGGCTCAGCTTCACCAATACCACCTTGATGTCAAGCGCACAGCAAGTTTATCTGGTTCGATAATTTCAAGAGTCTATTTGAAGATGACGTGTTTTTGAGGGCGGTCGGGAACACCTGGTTGATCTGGATGCTGAATTTCATCCCGCAGATCGGCATCGCAATGCTATTATCTGTTCTTTTCACGAGCGCCCGGCTCAAGATCAAGGCAATTGGGGTTTGGCGGGCGATCTTCTTTCTGCCGAACCTGCTGATGCCGGCCGCGGTGGCGGCCTTGTTCAATGCACTGTTCGCCTACTATGGACCGGTGAACCAATTCATGGTCCGGGCTGGATTCCTGAGTGAAGCCATGCGCTACTTGGAGAACATCTGGGTCACGCGCGGGCTTGGTGATCTTCATCCAGTGGTGGATGTGGTTTGGGCAAACCATCATCATTGTCATGGCAGGCATGACATCCATTCCCGTGCACCTATATGAAGCCGCCATGGTGGACGGTGCAAGCGTCTGGCAAATGTTCAGGCGGATCACCTTGCCGCTCCTGAAACCCATCCTGATCTTTATCTTCGTCACCTCGCTGGTGGGCGGCATGCAGATGTTCGACATCCCCTTCCTGTTGACGGATGGCAGAGGCTCCCCGCAAAGTTCGATCCAGACCAACAACATCCTGATGTATATGAAGTTCGCCAGCAGCAAAGGACATATTGGGGCTGGCCTCCTCGGTCGGTGTCATGATCTTCATCATGACCACGCATCTGTGCCCTGGGCATCTTCTATTTCCTGCGCGAGAGAGATATGGGTGAGGCGAAACCAAAAAGAAAGTGGTTCTTCAAAAAGAACACAGAGAGGGCGCAATCATGATCAGCAGATACAAGCTCGGCACCTATGTGATGCGCTTCTTTGTCTATGTCTTGCTGTTCGTCTTGCTGATCGTCACCATTGTCCCGATCTGGTTGTTGATCGTGAATGCCACCCGCTCCACAACTGAGATCCAGCAGGGCATCAGTCTTTTGCCAAGCACGCACATGGTCGAAAACTACGACATATTGATCGGCAGAGGACTTGAACATGCCGAGAGGCTTTGCCAACAGCCTGTTTCTCGCCGTCGCTTCGACGGTGGTCACGGTGTACTTCTCGCTGCTGACCGCCTACGGCCTGGTGGTTTACAACTTCAAAGGGCAGAAAACTGATTCTCCAACTTCATCATCGTGTTGGTCATGATCCCCCTGCAGCTTTCCATCATCGGGTTCTACCGGTTCATGTCCAAGATGGGGCTGACCGACAATTACCTCGCGCTCATCTTGCCGCTCATCGCCAATGCCGGCGGCGGTATTCTTTGGCAAACAATACTTCGAATCCATGTTGATCCAGGACCTGATCGATGCCGCCAGGATCGATGGCGCCAGCGAATTGGGCATCTTTCACCAGGATCATGCATGCCCCTGGCCGTTCCCGGGCGCGGCCACCCTGGGCATCTTTGCGTTTGTTGCCTCCTGGAACAACTTCTTCAACGCCGTTCATATTGATCTCGTCCATACAGAAATACACTCTGCCGATGCTGGTGCAAACGATGCGCGGCGATGTGTATCGCACCGAGTATGGAGCGATCTATCTGGGGCTGGCCATCACCATTGTGCCGATCATCATCATCTACGCGTTCTTCTCGAGATTCATCGTCAGTGGCATTGCCCTGGGTGCCGTGAAGGAATAACCCATGCCTCATTCGAGGTCTTATGCGCTATGGTCACTTTGACGATACGAGGCGCGAATATGTGATCTGAACGGCCCGATACGCCGCTGCCCTGGATCAATTATCTGGGTTCTGAAGCGATTACTTTGGCCTCATCTCCAATACGGCCGGTGGCTACTCCTTCTATCAAGATGCTCGCTTGCGACGGTTGATTCGCTATCGCTACAACAACGCCCCGCTCGACACGGGCGGGCGGTACCTGTACCTGCGTGACGAAACACCGGCTGCGAGTTCGGCCGGTCCCCTGATCTGGTCGCCCACCTGGCAGCCTGTCCGTGCCCAACTCGGATGAATACGAATGCCGTCATGGGCATGGGGTATACCATCATCACTTCCCAGAAGGCGGGGATTGAGGCATCCACTGCGCTACCTTGTCCCTCTGGGGGAGAACCTGGAAATATGGGAACTGACCCTCACCAACCATCGTGAGCAGCCGGCCCATGTATCCGTCTTTGCGGCGGTGGAATTCAACCTGTGGGATGCGCTGGACGATGCCACCAACTTCCAGCGCAACTACTCCATCGGAGAGGTCGAAGTTGATGGATGGGGTGATCTACCACAAGACCGAATACCGGGAACGGCGCAATCATTTTGCGTATCTGGCCTGTTCCGAGCCGGTTGCCGGCTTTGACACCCAGCGTGAAGCTTTCCTCGGTGCCTATCGGGGCTGGGATTCGCCTGCAGGCGTGGAAGCGGGCCAGTCTCTCCAATTCCATCGCCCATGGCTGGCAGCCGATTGGTGCCCTGCACGTCAAGAGCCTCCATGGCCGCCGGGGAACAGCAAGAAGATCATCTTCCTGCTCGGATATCACGAAAACCCGGTCGAAGAGAAGTTTGATCCGCCTGGGTCGCAAGTCATCAACAAGCGCACCGTCGCTGCCGGTCATCCGGCGCTACCTTGAACCCGACAACTGTGGAGGATGCCTTTCAGGATCTGCGCGACTCACTGGGACCGACTTGCTGAGCAAGCCCTGCAGGTGACCACCCCCGATGAGCACACCAACCGCATGGTGAATATCTGGAATGCCTACCAGGTGATGATCACCTTCAATTTGTCGCGTTCGGCCTCCTATTTCGAATCCGGGATTGGGCGCGGCATGGGCTTTCGCGATTCCAACCAGGACCTGCTCGGTTTTGTGCACCTGATGCCGGAGCGGGCCCGCGAGCGCATCCTGGATCTGGCAGCCACCCAACTCGCCAGACGGCGGCGCCTATCACCAGTATCAGCCGCTGACCAAGACGGGCAACAATGATGTCGGCGGCAACTTCAACGACGACCCGCTCTGGCTGGTGCTCTCCGTCGCGGCCTATCTCAAGGAAACCGGCGACTGGACGCATCCTCGACGAGGCCGTGCCCTACGACAACCAGCCGGGGACGGAGGAGGCCGCTGTATGAGCATTTGCAACGCTCCATCAAGTACACGCTCGATCGTTTGGGTCCGCATGGATTGCCGCTGATCGGCCGGGCAGACTGGAATGACTGCCTCAACCTGAACTGCTTCTCGGATACCCCGGGGCAATCGTTCCAGACCACGACCAATAAGGATGGCGAGGTGGCCGAGAGCGTTTTCATCGCCGGGCTGTTTGTGCTGGCGGCCAAGGAGATGACGGCGATATCCGCCAGACTCGGCGATGCCGATGAGGCGGCCGCCTATGCCGCGGCAGCCCGGCAGATGGAGGAGGCAATCTGGGCGGCGGGATGGGACGGCGCATGGTTTCGCCGCGCGTATGATGATTTCGGCCGCGTTGTCGGATCGCAGGAGAATGAGGAAGGCCAGATCTTCATCGAACCGCAGGGCATGTGCGTGATGGCCGGCCTGGGGTTGGAGAATGGCCGGGCTGCGCAAGCGCTGGATTCCGTTGCCGAACGTCTGGCGACGCCGCACGGCATTCTCCTGCAGCAACCGGCCTTCAGCAAGTACTACCTGCACCTGGGGGAGATTTCATCCTATCCACCCGGATACAAGGAGAATGCCAGCGTCTTCTGCCACACCAATCCGTGGATCATGATCGCCGAGACGATGCTCGGGCGCGGAGACAGGGCCCACGATTACTACCTGCGCATCAACCCCTCGGCGCGGGAGGCGATGAGCGACACACACAAGTGCGAGCCGTACGTGTATGCCCAAATGATCGCCGGCCGCGATGCTCCGACGCACGGCGAGGCGAAAAACTCCTGGCTGACCGGGACGGCCGCCTGGAACTATGTGGCCATCACGCAATGGATTCTGGGCATCCGCCCGACCTACGACGGCCTGGAGATTGCCCCGGTCATCCCTGCCGCGTGGGAGGGCTTCACGGCCGTGCGTCGTTTTCGCGGCGTCCAGTATGAGATTCGAGTCGTGCGACAGGGACCCGGAAACGCAACCGCGATCGAGGTGGACGGAGCACCCATCAAGGGACGTGTTGTGCCCTCGCCCGCCAAGGGAAACTCATCCGTCGACGTTTTGGTTCGGCTGGGATCAGCCTAACGGCAAGCCATCGAGCTCACGCCAATGCGCCGCACCCGTGCCGTTGCCCTCCTGCTCGTTGCCGCCCTCGCCTCCTGCGGGCCAGGCGCGTCTCAGAGCGCCCAGGCGACCGCGACTCTGTCTCCATGGTCTGCGGGGATCGTCGCGCCAGGCGGGTCGGCTCCCCTGCCCGTCGAGGAACGCGTCTCTGCGCTGCTATCGGAAATGACCCTCGCTGAGAAGATCGGCCAGATGACACAGGTCGAAAAGAACAGCATCCGGGAAGGCGACATCACCCGCTACTTCATCGGTTCCATTCTGAGTGGCGGGGGCGGGTACCCCGATCCGAACACGCCCGAAGCCTGGGCCTCAATGGTCGATGCATTCCAGCGCGAAGCCTTGACCACTCGGCTGGCGATTCCGATCCTCTATGGCGTTGATGCCGTCCACGGGCATGGCAACCTGCATGGCGCAACGATCTTCCCTCACGAAATCGGCCTGGGAGCGACCCGCGACGCGGAGCTGGTCCGTCGGATCGGGCAGGCGACGGCCGAAGAAATGTTGGCCACGGGCATCCCGTGGAATTTTGCTCCTGTCGTCGCAGTCACTCAAGATATCCGGTGGGGCCGGACCTACGAGTCCTACGGCGAAGACGCCGCTTTGGTGACCGAATTGGGACAGGCATACATCCAGGGGCTGCAGTCGATTCCGGAAGGATTCGCGGCCGCCGCGGGCCAGGATCTGTTTGTGCTGGCCACACCCAAGCACTTCCTGGGCGACGGCGGCACAGCTTACGGCACCTCCACTCAGGTGATCTTCAAACCCTACCTGCTCGATCAAGGGGATATGCGCCTCGACGAAGCCGGGATTCGCGGCTTGTTTCTGCCTCCCTACCAGGCCGCGGTGGAAAGCGGAGCCAGGAGCGTCATGGTCTCGTTCAGCAGCTGGAACGGGGTCAAGATGCACGCCCAGGACTACTGGATCACGGATGTGCTCAAGGGCGAACTCGGTTTCCAGGGATTCGTCGTCTCCGACTGGGGCGGGATGGACCAGATCAGTAGCGACTACTACGACTCGATCGTGACCGGGGTCAATGCCGGGATAGATATGAACATGGTCCCCTACGACTACCTACGGTTCCTCGACACGATGACTCAGGCGGTCCACGAAGGGGACATCTCACTGGCGCGCATTGACGATGCCGTGCGTCGCATTCTGACGGTCAAGATGGAGCTCGGTCTATTCGAACGAACCTTACGCCAAGCCGGACCTGCTCGCGACTGTAGGCTCGACAGCGCATCGCGATCTGGCGCGCCAGGCTGTGCGCGAATCGCTGGTCTTGCTGAAGAACGACTCTGCCACCCTGCCTCTGGAAAAGAACACTCCCTTGATCTACGTCGCCGGGCAAGGTGCGGAGGATATCGGCATGCAGTGCGGGGGGTGGACCATTGAGTGGCAGGGCAAGTCCGGAAACATCCAGCCAGGCACCACCATACTGCAAGGGATACGGCAATCCGTGTCGCCGGAGGCAGAGGTCGAGTACGATCCCAGCGGTCAGTTCGCGGGCATGGCCGATGTCGGCATTGTCGTGGTCGGCGAGAAGCCATACGCGGAAGGGGTCGGCGATGCGAAGGATCTCAATCTCACGCTAGCGGACCAACAGACACTCGCCGCAATGCGCGACCACAGCCGGAAACTGGTTGCCATCATTCTCTCCGGACGCCCCCTGGTCATCACCAGCCAATTCCAGCTCGCCGATGCCTGGGTGGCAGCCTGGCTCCCGGGCACGGAAGGCGCAGGCGTGGCCGATGTTCTATTCGGTGATTCTCCCTTCGTGGGGAAACTCCCCTACACGTGGCCACGTTTCAATAGCCAGTTGCCCATCAACAAGAACAACTCCGCCGGCCTGACTGGTTGCTCGGCGCCTCTTTTCCCCTATGGGTATGGTTTGGGAGAGGCAGGCAGCCAGCCGGTCGAATGGCGGGACTGCTCGTGATGTTCGGGGCCGACCACGGTCAGGAACTGAACCAGTGAACGCTTCGGGGATAGTCCTTACTGAGCGAACACGTTTGCTGTGAAGTGAATGTCCGTGCTCTCCGCGCAGAGCTGAGTACAAGAAAGGAGTGATTGCCCATGAGCCGTATCCGGACCATTCTCCCCTTGCTCGTTTTCCTGCTCCCGGCATGCGGCTTGGCAAGTCCGACACCGGTATCCCCCATCGACACGGCCAAACCAACAGTCTATCCGTCCATCCCAACCGCGATCCCCCCAACTGGCACGCCGGCCATCGCGGACCAGGTCGAAGTCATGCTTGGGCAGATGACCCTGGAGGAGAAGATCGGTCAAATGACTCAGGTCGTTTGGTGGAGCTTCCAGCCGGGTGATATCACACGCTACTCCTTCGGCTCGGTATTCGCCCAGATCTTTGACAGAGACTGGACAACAAAGATAAGCAGCTACCAGGAGGAGGCGTTGGCGACCCGGCTCGGCATCCCCCTATTGTATGGAGTAGATGCCATCCACGGGAATGCTTTCTTGTTCGGAGCCACTGTCTTTCCGCAAGAGATCGGTATGGGTGCCACGCGCGACGCTGCCTTGGTTCGCAAGATTGGATCGGTAACAGCCGAGGAGGTGTTGGCGACCGGTGCCGTCTGGGATCTTGCTCCGATCCTTGCAGTCCCGCAGGATATCCGCTGGGGTCGGACATACGAATCTTTCGGTGAGGACACGGCCTTGGTGAGCGAGCTGGGAAGTGCGTACGTCGAGGGAATGCAGTCCTTCCCAGAGGGGTATGTTCCTGCGCGAGGTCAGGCTCTATTCATGCTGGCCACACCCAAGCATTTTCTTGGCGATGGTGGCACTACCTTTGGCAGTTCCACCTATGTCAATAACGGCAAGAAGTACCTGCTTGACCAGGGGAATGCCATCTACGATGAAGCCGCCGTCCGGGAACTATTTCTACCTCCCTATCAGGCAGTTGTGAACAGCGGCGCCAGATCGGTGATGATCTCCTACAGCAGCCTGAACGGAACGAAGATGCACGCCCAGCGGTACTGGATCACGGACGTCCTGAAAGGCGAGCTTGGCTTCAAGGGCTTCGTTGTTTCCGACTGGGGTGGCATAGAGCGAATTAGCGCCGACTACTACACGGCGGTTGTCACGGCAATCAATGCCGGTATCGATATGAGCATGGTCCCTGTCGAATTCGTCAAGTATGGCGATACGATCAGGCAAGCCGTGTGGAATGGCGATATCACTGAAGAACGAATCAACGATGCCGTGCGCCGAATTCTGACGGTCAAGTTCGAGCTTGGAGTGTTCAGCCACCCTTACTATGAGCCTGAGTTGCTCGAAGCAAGTTGGCTCGGCAGAGCACCGTGCCGTTGCGCGCCAGGCGGTACGTGAATCGCTGGTCCTGCTGAAGAACGATAACGCGGCTTTACCGATCAGCAAGGACACACGTTTGATCTATGTCGGCGGGCATGGTGCAGATGATGTCCGCATGCAGTGCGGGGGCTGGACCACTGGGGACCTGGAGGGAAATGGTGAGCTTCAGACAGGCACCACCCTCCTCGAAGGCTTCCGGCTTGTTTCGAGCGGGCCCAGGTGGAATACAACCCGGCTGGTAAGTTCGATGGCATGGCGGAGGTTGGCATCGCCGTGGTCGGCGAGCAGCCCTATGCCGAAGGGTTGGGTGATGCGAGTGATCTGCGGCTTACGCACGACCGACATTCAGACGATCACGAATATGCGAGCGCACAGCCAAAAGCTCGTGGTCGTCATTCTCTCCGGGAGGCCGCTCATCATTACGGGCCAATTCCAGCTCGCCGATGCCTGGGTGGCAGCCTGGCTCCCGGGCACGGAAGGCGCGGGCGTGGCCGATGTTCTATTCGGTGATTCTCCCTTCGTGGGGAGACTCCCCTACACCTGGCCACGTTTCAATAGCCAGTTGCCCATCAACAAGAACAATTCCGCCGGCCTGACCGGTTGCTCGGCGCCTCTTTTCCCCTATGGGTATGGTTTGGGAGAGGCAGGCAGCCAGCCGATTGAATGGTTGGACTGTCCGTGAAGACGCAAGTGAACAACATCCCAGGGTTGAGGCATGTGAGCGATATGAAACTTACTTTTCCGAAGGATTTCGTCTGGGGAGCGGCGACGGCCGCGTACCAGATCGAAGGGGCGTGGCAACGAGGACGGCAAAGGGGAAAGCATCTGGGACCGCTTCTGCCATACGCCCGGCACGATCGAGGACGGCGACACCGGCGATGTGGCCTGCGACCACTACCATCTCTGGCGCCAGGACATCCAATTGATGAGAGAGCTGGGCCTGCCGGCGTACCGCTTTTCGATCGCCTGGGCGCGCATCCTGCCCTCAGGCCGCGGGCACGTCAACCGGGCCGGCCTCGATTTCTACAACCGCCTGGTGGATGCCCTGCTTGAGGCGCACATCGAACCGTATGTGACCCTCTATCACTGGGACCTGCCCCAATCGCTGCAGGACGAGGGCGGTTGGCCGGAGCGCAAGGTCGTCGGAGCCTTTGCCGAATTCGCGGAAGTCGTCAGCCGCACGTTGGGCGACCGAGTGCGGAATTGGATCACGCTCAACGAGCCGTTCGTGAGCGCGTTCGTTGGATACCAGTGGGGACGGCATGCACCCGGGCACAAAGACCTTCACGAAGCGCTGGCCGCCTCCCATCACCTCATGCTTTCGCACGCGTTGGCTCTTCCGGTCATTCGCGAGAACAGCCCGGGCAGCCGGGTAGGGATCACCCTGAACCTGAGCCCCCAGGTGGCTGCGTCACCCAGCGCCGAGGATCGGGCCCAGGCAACGTGGCAGGATGGCTTTCTCAATCGATGGTTCCTGGATCCCCTGGCGGGCCGGGGCTATCCGAAGGACATCGTCGCCGGACACGGGGACGCGATGGCATTCGTCCACCCCGGGGACCTGGAGAAGATCGCCTCGCCGATCGATTTCCTGGGTGTGAATTTCTACAGCCGCGGCATTGCCCGCTCGGACAAGATCAGCGAAGATGAAAACGCACCGCGAACCGTCTTCCCGGATGCCGAGCAGACCGAGATGGGTTGGGAAGTCCACCCTGCAAGTTTCTACGACCTTCTTGTGCGGCTTCACAAGGATTATGCGTTCCCCGCCATCTACATCACGGAGAACGGAGCCGCCTATCCAGATCAGGTCGGCCCCGACGGGACCGTGGATGACGCCGCCCGACTAAGCTACATCAGGCGCCATCTGGAGGCGGTTCAGGAAGTCGATGGATGCAGGGAGTCCGGTCAGGGGGTATTTCGTCTGGTCCCTCTTCGACAACTTCGAATGGTCGTTTGGCTACACCAAACGCTTTGGGATTGTCTACGTCGACTATCAGACCCAGAAGCGCATTCCGAAGGCGAGCGCACGTTGGTATCGAGAGGTGATAACCGGCGGTCACTCGAGAGGCGCCGGGCTAGAGCAAGATCTCGCGGTCCTCCCCGACCGCCCGGAATGCGCGCGCGCTTTGGGGATGTGGGGCATGGAACGCCGACGCCGGCGATACATGGGGGAAAGCGCCTGGCACCGGCGGGCCTGGTGAAGCCTTCGTCGTTCGCGGAGTTCGTCCGGTGCGAATCTGGCATTTGCTCAGGTACGCTTAGTGGCCGTCTCGAGCAGGACTGATGAGGATCGCATGACTTCGATTTCGCAGCGAGTGGAAGCCCTATTGACCCAGATGACCCTGGACGAGAAACTGGCCCAGATCGGCTCTTGCTGGGTGTTCGAGCTGCAAACCCGGGCGCAACTGGACCCGGCCAAGATCAAGACCCGGCTGGGCAACGGGATTGGACAGATCACCCGCGTTGCCGGCGCATCCACTCTGAACCCCCCAGAAGCTGCAAGGGCAGGGAACCAACTGCAGAGGTTCCTGGTGAAGGAGACCCGCCTGGGAATACCGGCCATCCTGCATGAGGAAAGCTGCCTCGGGGCCATGATCCTGGGTGGCAGCGCCTTCCCGCAGATGATCGGCCTGGCCAGCACGTTCCAGCCGGAACTCGCCGAGCAGATGACCCGCGTCATACGCAAACAGTTGATGGCGATAGGCGCACGCCAATCCCTGGCGCCTGTGCTCGATGTCTCGCGCGACCCGCGCTGGGGGCGCACGGAAGAGACGTTCGGCGAAGACCCCACGCTTGTCAGCCACTTTGGGATGGCGTACGTGCGCGGCCTTCAAGGGGACGATCTAGCGCACGGCGTCATGGCGACCGGCAAGCACTTCATCGGACACAGCCTGTCGCAGGGCGGGCAGAACTGCGCCCCGGTCAGCCTGGGTCGGCGAGAACTTCTGGATGTGTTCGTGGCTCCCTTTCAGGCGGCCATTCGCGACGCCGGCCTTGCCGCCATCATGAACTCCTACCCCGAACTGGACGGCGAGGTGGTGGCGACATCACGCCGCATCCTGACGGACCTGCTCCGCGGCGAACTTGGATTCGAAGGCCTGGTGGTCTCTGACTACGACGCCATCTCCATGATCCACAGCTTCCACCATGCTGCGGCAGGTCCCTCCGAGGCCGGGCGCATGGCACTCGAAGCGGGCATCGATGTCGAACTGCCGACCTCCGCCTGCTATGGCGAGGCTCTCAAAGCGGCCCTGGAGGCTGGCGACCTGGACCTGGAGACCCTCCATACGGCCGTGCGCAGGCACCTGCAGAAGAAGCTGGAACTCGGTCTGTTCGAGAACCCCTTCGTCGATGAGGATCGCGTGCTCGAGGTTTTCGAAACACCCGATCAGCGAGAGCTCGCGCGCGACATCGCGCGCCGGAGCATGGTTCTGCTCAAGAATGATGGGGTGCTGCCTCTCAAGAAGGGCATTCGCACGCTGGGAGTCATCGGGCCGAATGCGGATGACCGGCGCAACGTGCTCGGCGACTATTCCTACCCGGCCGTCGTGGAATTGATGAGCTCCGCCTTTCTTGGAGAATCGGCCATTGCAGAAGCAGATGCAGCCGCCGCGACCCGAGCCCAACCCCGGGTCACAACCATCCTGGAGGGCATCCGCTCGGCGGTGTCTCCAGACTGCAAGGTGCTGTACGCCAGAGGGTGCGCCAATCTGGGCGAGGATGCCAGCGGATTTGCTCAGGCGCTCGAAGTCGCGAGAAAGGCAGAGGCGGTGGTCCTTGTTCTAGGAGACCTTTCTGGATTGACTCCTGCATGCACCACCGGCGAGACTCGCGATAGCGCCGGGTTGTGCCTGCCCGGAGTGCAGGAGGACCTGGCTCACGCCATCCTCGCCACGGGCAAGCCTGTTGTGGTGGTGCTGGTGACCGGTCGGCCTTACGCGATTGCATGGCTGGACGAGAAAGCCAACGCCATCCTCGAGGCGTGGTTGCCCGGAGAAGAGGGCGGCGCCGCGGTCGCCGATGTCCTGTTTGGCGATTTCAACCCTGCCGGCAGGCTTCCGATCACCTTCCCGCGCCATGTCGGCCAGCTGCCTGTCTTCTACAACCATAAGCCGTCGGGGATGAAGTCGCATTGGTACGGGGATTACGTGTCGGAGAAGGCTGCGCCGCTGTATTGCTTTGGACACGGCCTGAGCTACACCGCCATGACGTACAGCGATCTGGCCATCAGCGGAAAGGAATTCCCGCGAGGCGCCACTGTCGACATCTCGATGAAGCTCACCAACTCCGGAGGACGTCGCGGAGAGGAGGTCGTGCAGCTCTACATCTGCGATGAAACCGCCAGCACACCGCGTCCGGTGAAGGAGTTGCGAGGCTATGCGCGTGTGTCGCTCGAGGCCGGGGCCTCGAGGAACGTGACCTTTCACCTGCCTGTCAATCAACTGGCCATTCAAGGCCCCAACCGGGATCTCATGCTGGAAGCCGGACGCTTCCTGGTGTTCGTGGGAAGTTCCTCCGACGACATCCGGCTGAGAGGCGACTTCATGGTCACGGGCGAGGCGAGAATGGCCATCGGCGAGAGAGTGTTTGTCTGCCCTGTGACCATCGGCTAAGCTGGTCGACCCACTCCCGCAAGCCCCTTGTGCATGAGGGGCGAGGGGAGCACCATAAGGTGAGGAGCGATCTATGTCCGACTACACACCAAAACCCGAACACCAATTCACCTTTGGCCTCTGGACTGTGGGTTCGATTGGTCGTGACCCCTTCGGAGGCCCGACTCGTGATCCGAAAACCGCTGCCGATTTGGTGCGCCTGCTCGGCGAGGTGGGCGCCTACGGAGTTAACTTCCACGACAATGACCTGATCCCGATCGATGCGACTCCCGCGGAAGCCGAGGCGATCAAGAAGGACTTCCGCAAGGCGCTCGCCGACACCGGCCTGGTCGTCCCCATGGCTACGACCAATCTCTTCGGGGACCCGATATTCAAGGATGGCGCTTTTACCTCCAATGACCCCAGGGTTCGGGCTTACGCCCTGCACAAGACGATGCATGCCATCGACCTGGGGGTCGAATTCGGCGCCACGACGTACGTGTTCTGGGGCGGACGGGAGGGGACAGAAACAAACTCCAGCAAGGACCCCGTCGAAGCCATCAAGCGGATGCGCGAGGCTTTGAACTACCTGTGTGAGTATGTCCGCGATCAGAAGTATGACCTGCGATTCGCGCTCGAAGCCAAGCCCAATGAGCCGCGCGGGGATATCTACGTTCCGACCACCGGCCATATGCTGGCGTTGATCGAAACATTGGAACACCCGGAAATGGTCGGCGTCAATCCCGAAATGGCTCATGAACACATGGCAGGTATCAACTTCATGCACGGCGTGGCG
The DNA here is from genome assembly GCA_963712475.1 of uncultured Chloroflexia bacterium. Classification (GTDB taxonomy): domain Bacteria; phylum Chloroflexota; class Anaerolineae; order Anaerolineales; family RBG-16-64-43; genus RBG-16-64-43. Next base: position 145,365 of record CAVQIA010000006.1, on the reverse strand, counting down.
CAGGCGTGGGAAGCCGGGAAGCTCTTCCACATCGATCTGAATGATCAGTACCCGGGGCGCTACGATCAGGATCTGCGATTCGGATCCCGCGACATCAAGGCCGCTTTCTACCTGGTGAGGTTCCTGGAAGATGTGCGCTACCCTGGCTCGCGCCACTTCGATGCCCACGCCTACCGGACCGAGGATTATGAGGGCGTCAAGGACTTCGCGCGCGGCTGCATGCGCACGTATCTCATCCTGAAGGAGAAAGCGGCCCGGTTCAATGCCGACAGGGAGATCCAGGCCTTGTTGGCTGAAATCAACCGCGACGATGGCTCGATGGCCTCCTTTCTGGGCAGGTACAGCGCGGAGGGTGCACGGCGCCTCAAGGCCCAGCCGTTTGACCGCACGACAATCGGCCGCCGCGGCTGGAAGTACGAGCGCCTCGATCAGTTGACGATCGATCTGCTCCTTGGAGTCCGCTAATCTCGATCGCACGGGCGAGATAATCATGAATGGATAGCCACCAGCCACCGAACGCAAGCGAGTCCCTCATCGTCGACAGCGTGCCCCTGGCCAATGATCGTGTCGGCCTGCGGGTAGCGTGCGCCCTCGGGCCGCGCATTGTCTCCCTGAACTACCGCGGCGGCGCCAATTTGCTCGCCGAATTGCCGGATGCGGTGACTCGACGGCCGGATGGTCGGTCCTACCATTTCTACGGAGGGCATCGCCTGTGGTTGGCGCCGGAGGATCCGATCCGCTCCTATGCCCTCGACGACCGGGCTGTGAACATCTCGCAAACCGGGCGCGAGCTGTCAGTCGAGAAATCGGTCGAGGAGGAAAGCGGGATCGCGAAAGCGATGCACATCACGCTGGCGGATGCTGAGGCCCACGTGGCGGTGGAACACCGGCTGACCAACCGGGGCCCGGCGTCGGTGCGCTGCGCTCCCTGGGCCATCACGCAGTTCAGAACCGGGGGCGTGGCCATCTTGCCACAGAATCACTCCGCCTCCGACCTCCTCCCCAGCCGTGCGATCGTTCTCTGGCCGTACACCGATATGGCCTCGCCGTACGTGAGCTGGGGACAGCGCTTCATACTGATACGTGCCGGAACTCAATCCCCCTTCAAGATCGGATTCGCCAACTCGCGCGGGTGGATGGGGTACTGGCTGGAGGGGACGTTGTTCGTCAAACGGGCGCCGTTCGATGCGCGCGCGGAGTACTGCGACTTGGGCAGCTCGAGCGAGTGCTACTGCAATCACCGCTTCATTGAGCTGGAGACGCTGGGGCCGATCGGCACGTTGGAACCCGGCGCGGACGCCAGCCACACCGAGAGCTGGGAGTTATACGGCGACGTTGACTGCCCACAGGACGAAGATGCCGCGCAAGCCATCGTCGATGAACTCGGATTGGAGTAGGTCGTGGACTATCTCCTAGGGGTCGACGTTTCCACAACGGCCACCAAGGCCTTGCTCATCGATGCGAGCGGAAAGGTCGTCGCCGTTGCCTCGGCACCCCACACGCTCTCCACTCCAAAAGCGCTTTGGTCTGAGCAAAACCCCGCCGAGTGGTGGTCCGCCGCCGCCATGGCCATTCGCGCGGCGCTTGCAGAAGCCGGGGCCACAGGCTCCTCCGTGGTGGCCGTCGGCTTGACCGGACAGATGCATGGCCTCGTCCTGTTGGACGAGTCCGGGCAGGTCCTGCGCCCGGCCATCCTCTGGAACGACCAACGGACGCAGGCTCAGTGTGATGAGATCCACCGGCGTTTTGGGAAGGTGAAGTTCATCCGAACCACGGGCAACGTGGCTCTGACAGGTTTCACTGCGCCCAAGATCCTGTGGGTGGCGGAGAACGAACCCGCCGTCTACAAGAAGGCCCGACACGTGCTCTTGCCCAAGGACTACATCCGCTACCGCCTGACCGGCGGGTACGCGATGGACAAAGCCGACGGCTCAGGCACGGTGCTGTTCGACCTGGAGAAACGCGACTGGTCGCCCGAGATCCTCGCCGGCCTGGACATCGACCCGGCGTGGATGCCGCCCACGTTCGAGGGACCGCAATTCACCGGACGGGTGACGCAAGAGGCTGCGACAACCACGGGGCTGAAAGTCGGTACCCCGGTTGCCGCGGGGGGCGGAGATCAGGCGGCCCAGGCCGTCGGCACGGGGGCGGTCAGGCCGGAGGTCGTGGCGCTTTCGGTGGGCACGTCGGGCGTGGTCTTCGCAACAACTCCTGCCGCGCTGATAGAACCCGAAGGCCGACTGCACGCCTTCTGTCATGCCGTGCCGGGCATGTGGCACTTCATGGGCGTGATGCTCTCGGCAGCGGGCAGCCTGCAGTGGTACCGCGACACGCTCGCCCCGAACACGAGCTTTGACGAATTGCTGGCGGAGGCCGAGCACGTGCCGCCCGGGTGCGAGGGGCTTCAGTTCCTGCCCTACCTCTCAGGCGAGCGGACGCCGCATCCCGACCCGCTGGCGCGCGGCGCATTCGTCGGGTTGACCTTGCGCCACGGACGCGGACACCTGACACGTGCCGTGCTCGAAGGCGTGGCCTTCGGCCTCAAGGACAGCTTCACCCTGATACGAGAGGCCGGGGTTGGGGCGACACAGCAGGTGCGCGCCTCGGGCGGCGGGACAAAGAGCGAGCTTTGGCGGCAGATTCTCGCATCCGTGCTGGAGGCCGAACTTGTCACCGTGACGACGACCGAGGGCGCAGCCTTCGGGGCCGCCCTGCTGGCTGGCGTGGGCGCGGGGACGTGGAAGGACGTTGCGGAGGCCTGCGCCGCGACCGTCAAGTTGGTGGCAAGCACCGACCCAGATCCGGCCCAGGTGCAGGCCTACCGAGAGGCCTACCCGTTGTATCGGGAGCTGTATCCGGCACTCAAGCCTGGCTTCGACCGGTACCGGACGTAATACACGGAGCGGCGTCATTCTAGCGGTCGACCGATCTGCATACGCTGTTCACGCCTCAAGGTCCGTGTAGTCTGCGGGGACGGCACCCGTCGAGCCTCGGCGGGAGGATCACGCACTCGAACGAAGGCGGTCTCGAGGAACGAAGGCGGCGCCGTTTCAGTCGGACGGTGTCGCGTCCGACCGGTGGAGTTGTCCTGAACTCACTCGCGGGGGCCGGCAACACACAGACGGCACGCCCGCCAGACGAACTCAAAAAGGAGTAGTGCCATGGCCAGTGTGACATTCGAAAATGTAACCAAGCGGTTCGACAAGGTGGTGGCCGTCAACGATTTCTCGCTCAAGGTCGAAGACGGCGAGTTCCTCGTGTTGGTGGGTCCTTCGGGATGCGGCAAGAGCACGGCGCTGCGCTGTTTGGCAGGCCTAGAGGAAGTCAGTCAAGGCACGATTCGCATCAACGAGCGCGTCGTCAACGATGTCCCGCCCAAAGACCGCAACATCGCCATGGTCTTCCAGTCGTATGCCCTCTACCCGCACATGTCGGTGTTCGACAACATGGCCTTCGGGCTTAAGCTGCGCAAGGTGGCAAGGCCGGAAATCCAGCGCCGCGTCAAGGAAGCCGCCGACATCCTTGACTCTGGGGGAGCTTCTCTCGCGGAAGCCGCGTCAGCTTTCCGGCGGGCAGAGGCAGCGTGTGGCTGTGGGCCGGGCCATCGTCCGCGAACCGGCCGTGTTCTTGTTCGATGAGCCGCTCTCGAACCTGGATGCCAAGTTGCGAGTCCAGACCCGGGCCGAGATCTCCAAGCTCCACCAACGGCTGAAGACGACCTTCATCTACGTGACCCACGATCAGATGGAGGCCATGACCATGGCGACCCGCATCGTTGTGATGCGCGACGGCATCCTGCAACAGTTGGATACCCCGCAGGTGCTCTACGACCGACCGCGCAACGTCTTCGTGGCCGGTTTCATCGGTTCGCCGGCCATGAACTTCTTCAACTCGCGGTTGCTCGAGAGCAACGGGAAACTGATCGTCGATAGCGGTGCGTTTCGAGTGCAAGTACCGGAGGCGCATGCCTCACGGTACCGCTCGCACGTTGGCCAGGAGGTCGTGTTCGGCATCCGGCCGGAGCACCTCCATGACCCGAGCTATCTGCCGCCGGGCATCGTGGAGACCCGTGTTGAAGCCTTGGTCGATGTCACCGAACTCATGGGGAACGAGGTGTTCCTGCACCTCCTGGCGGGAGACCGGCCCTTCGTGGCGCGCGTCGATCCGCGGACCAAGGCGCGCATTGGTGAGCGAATGCCGCTGAGCTTCGATATGAACAATATCCACATCTTCGACAAGGGTTCCCAGCTCGCGATCACGTGAGAGTGTTGGTCCAGTTGGACTCGCACCTCATCCGCAGGGTGCCAGTGTTTACCTCCCCTTGGCTCACGGCCGACGTAGCTCGATCCTGTCGGTTCGCCATTGGAACGGTTGCCGAGTCGGCGCAATTACGCGGAGCGGATTGAATCGCTACGTTCGTCCGATCGCCGAGAGAGGTATCGCAGCGACTCAGGGAAGGGCAAGCGGTCGCGGCTCTCCAAGTGGCCGCCTGTCCCCAAGCTGGCCGCCGCGGCTTCGGCTGTACCCCGGCGTGTAGCTTCAGCCTGCCCTGGGGGCAGGTTCAGGGGCAGGTCGACCGGCGGGCTACCAAATCCAATCGCGCGCTCCGCTGCACTTGCTTTCTGCTGAAACCCGAATATTATCCTGGCCCCAAGAGGCAGGAATAGGCGGAAAAGGTGCATTGTTGTAGAATCCCCTTGCCGCTCCTGGCATTCCCCAAGCAACTAACGCGCGCCGAGCTTCGGTATCGCCTATACGATTAGGCGCTGCAACATAGCCCCCGACACCCAACCCTAGCCAGGATACAGTCGTCGAGTCCGTCAATTGCCCCAAGAAACCAAGGGGCGACGTCTCTTTGTCAACCAGAGAAGCTTGCGTACCAGTTCGGGGTTATATCCGCAAGACTACAATTCTCAATGCTTGCCAGTGAGGGTACTCAAATGAGCGAAAAACAAGACGCAACCGTCGGCGAGGGTCCTGTGCCATCCTTCTTTGCTCGGCCCGGCGTGAGTACGCAGGTCCTGCCGATCGGCCCGGGTATTCCCCTCGGCCTGGAACGCGTCTTCAGTTCCGAACTGGGCATTGGGGGCGTGTACGGCTCGTGGGGGCGAAGCTATGACAACAACGAACTCGTCGAGTTCATCGAACGGCGGCTGGGCGAGTCGCTGAAGGGCGAGCCCATGATGAACCTCGCCGAGTTGGGCTTTCAACGTCGGCATCACCTTCCCGATCTCTCGGAGAGTGAACATCTCGAGCTGGAGCTCGAAGTGGGCGCGCGCCTGCTTCGCGAGGCAGCCAACGCCAACGGCTGGCAGGCCTCTGAAGTGGAGGGGGTTCTGATCGGGATGAGCGGGCCGGTCGTCGATGACTACGTCGTTCAGATTGCCAACCGGGCCGGCATCCCGGACGACGCGCTCAAGGTTTCTGTCCACAAAGCGTGCGACAGCTCGATGGGCGCGTTGCACCTGGCGCTGAACCCAGCCCTTTCCGCGGCGGGGCAAGTGAACATCGCTGAGACATTACGGAGCAGGAAGATCCTCGTTGGCGGAATCGAGGGGCTGAGTCGGTTCACCAGCCGGGCGCGAGACAAGAGCGCGCTGCAGCTCTTTGGCAATGGAGCCGGCGTCATCGGAATCATCCCCGGGCAGACGATGAAATTCCTGGTGGGCAAGAGCCACGCGGTCTTCGACGAGGAAGGGTTGCTCGAAGTGCGCATGTACTACCCGTTCTCCGGATCGAAACCGGGGGGGCCGCTGGTGGAGGTCTCCAACGAAGCGCCCCATCATGTGCGCGTGGCCGGCCGGATGCATGAGCCGGAGGATGGCAGCCCGCTGGTCATGGCCGGCCTGATCGGAATGGTGAAGCTCTTCGTCCGCACAGGCGTTCAGGTGGTGTCCGACGTGATGCGAGAGTACCAGAACTTGATGCGCCAGCGAGGCACCCCGGAGAAATCAATCGCCGTCGGGATCGTTCACCACGCCAACCTCAAGATCAATCAGCTCAAGGCCAAGCAACTCGACAAGGCGGGGATTCGATTCGCGATGCCCTGGTTACTCAGCGAATTCGGTAACGTGAGCGCGGCCTCGAACATGATCGCCTTTCTGCGGCAATTGCCGAAGATCCGGTCCGGCGATCACGTTCTCTTCGACGGCTTCGGAGCGGGGACTTACTACGACGTCATGGCTGTGGCCCTGGGGAACTAGCCCCAGGTTCAGATCGCGACGCACGAACGCCGGGCGACGTTGCCCGGCGTTCGCTTTTTCGTACGAGTCGCAGTCCAGACCGCCGCCCGAGGTGCCCGGAAAGGTCAGCCCTCCTCGAGGAGTTCCCGGAGGCGTGGGTGCTCCGCGTAGGCGCCGCGACGATCGGCTGGGAGGAGCGCTGCGATGCGGCACATGATCTCGTCGTCAAATGCCTCCAGCCTGGCTCTCGCCCTGAGGTCCGCGCGGGGAGGAAGGTGGAAGGGCGTGCCGATCCTCACGACAATCTCGAGGCGGCGAAGCTGCTTGAGGTGAGCCTTCACCACCGCATCCTCTGTCCCGCGAATCGCCACGGGCACGATCGGAACGCCGGACTTGGCCGCGAGGAAGCTCGCTCCGGAACGGGCTCGTATCAGGTTCCCGGTGGCGCTTCGCGTTCCTTCAGGCGCGATGACGAGCGCGCCACCATTCGCGAGCCGCCGCAGACAGGTGCGCACCGCAGTCAGGTCGGCATTGAATCGGTCGACCCAAATCCCGTCCACCGCGTGGGCCAGCGCGCGGGCCACAGCATACTTGCGATACTTTTCCGCCACGATAATGATGATGTCCGCACGATCGACGAGGTAGTAGGGCAGCCCAACATCCAGCCGACCGACATGGTTGGTAACCGCCACGATGCCTCCCGCGGCGGGGATGTGCTCTGCGCCCACGACCTCGATGCGTGCGATCAATCGGTACAGCAGGCGAACCAGAAACCGTCCGATGCGGAAGATCATCAGGATGCCCTGGCTCCCAACTCTCCACGGAATCACATTCGCGCCGGTTGGTCCCGAGCCCGAGGACGAGCAATCTGCGGCCCGAGGCCGAGGGGGTGTGCCGCCAGGATTCCTTGTCATGACCTCTCTGCCGGAAACGCGCTCAGGCCCTCATCGCGCAGCGAGAGCACCGGGTGATGGTGCCGCCCGCTCAAGTCCGCGGACCCGAGCCAAACGTCAGCCTATCCAGGTCACGCGGTCAATGTGTGTGTCTCCCAACCACGGCTGCGACGAAGGCGAGATCTGCGGGCGATGGAGACCTCTCACGCATGCAATGAGAAAAGCATATCGCGGTTGGGACGAAGCACAAACAGGGCCTGGGGATGGACCTCCACACCCGGGGGCAAGCGCAATTCGTATCGCTGCGCGACGCAGGCCAAGATCAGGCTGGCTTCCAACAATGCAAAGCGAGATCCAATGCACGAGCGTGGGCCGAGGCTGAACGGGATATAGGAATAACGCTTCCGGCCAGCCGACCTCTCCGAAGTGAACCGTTCCGGATCGAACTGGTCAGGCTGCTCCCAAAAGGCGGGGTGGCGGTGAAGAGCATAGATGCAGATGGCAACCACCGTGCCGGCAGGGACATCATATCCACCGATAACATCATCCGCGATGGCGCGTCGGCCCATGATCCACGCCGGGGGAAAGAGCCGCAGGCTCTCGTCCAGAACGAGTCGCAGATAACCCAGGTTGTCCACATCGGCTGCGGAGGGCCGGCGCTCGCCGAGGGTTTCGGCGGACCTCATCGCGCAGGCGGTCGGAAGCCCATGGGTGCTTCGCCAGAAGATAGTAAGCCCACGTGAGCGCATTTGCGGTCGTTTCGTGACCGGCGAGGAGCAACCCCATGACCTCATTTCGAAGTTGCTCGTCAGTCAGCCCCCTCCCCCCGTGTTCGGCGCCCGCCGTCATCATCGTGCTCAGCAGGTCATCGTGGTTGGCGGCATCCCGCCGATGTGCCTCGATAATCCGATCGGCCACGCCGGCATACTCGTGGATCGCCGATTGCAGGCGGGGGTGGTTGGGCTTCTCGAGCAGAGTGGCAACTCCGTTGATGAGCTCGCCGATCGCGTAGACCTCTTCATGCAGATCAACGCCAAACAAGGCCTGGCATGTGATTCGCATTGTCAGTGCGGCCATCTCGCGGGGGATGTCTATGGGCCGAGCTGCGTCGAAGCGCTCCTGCCATCGATCAAGCATGTCGGACGCAGCCTGCACGATCATTCCATCCAACGGCTCCAGCCGGTCGATGTGGAAGTTGGGCTGCATCAAACGCCTTCGCTCGCGCCACTCGTCCCCTTCATAGTTGATCAGGCCTGGACCGATCGCGGTTTTGAATGCCTGATTCGATGAAGTGTCCTTGCTGTAGTTGGCTCGGTTGTCAACCAGTACGTGGTGAACGTAATCAGGGTGGTTGATCAGGTAAGCCGTGTCCGGCGCGGGGCGATAGCAGACAATATCCCCATGCTCGCGAGTAATGGACAAGAAGTAATTCAGCGGGTCGCGCACCAACTCGCGCACACTCCCTTGCGGAGTGGGCGGAAGGCGATGTCTCGTGGTGCCGGAGTTCTTAGATTGGGTTTCGAGTTCCGTCATCAATTGTCCCAGTTTGTCGAATGTGGAGTAGTAGAGCAATTGGGGCAATTATAACTGAATAGAGCGGGCGGATCCGGATATCAGGCTGCGAGGATCTTGCCGATGCGTTCACTGGTGGGAGGGATTGGCCGAATGCCAGACTGCCTGGCTGGGGCAGGCGCATTCGAAGCGATGAAGGAGGGACCGTGGGGCAGGACTTGGAACTGGAAGGCGGCTCAGCAAGAGACTCGGCGATTGGAGAGGACTTGACCCACCCCAGCCCTTTGCCCCAACACCCACCGCAGGTCCGGGAATCAGGCCGAAGCCGTTTCGTCCTTTCTTTTGGCTGCCGCGCGAATCCCCTCCACTGACTACAATACCCATCGCCACGTCTCCCCAGCCTAGCGCGCCATGGGAAACGCAAGCTTGAAGCGGACTCTCCGGTTCTCGGGGAAGCTCTCCGAAGCAGGATCCCAGGCATAGCGACGCCGCTAGCCCGAAACCACCGGGCCGCGAGGGCTTATGTCGCGGCGAGATTGAGACCCGATCGATCGGTGCCATTCACTGAGAACGGGGCGGAATTGGACTTCGTAGGGGATCCGAACTGGTTGCTGACCGAGGCTGGCAAATGAAAGATAGGCACGAGTTTATGGTCGAGTCGCCTGAGCTGACCGTTATTGGGGGGGACTACGTCCTTCGGCTGCTACGGTCTGAGGGGTTCGCGGGACGAGTAGTTGCCTCGGTCCGAGGCGCATTCTACATTCTTGGATCGCGCGGACGGCTCGTTTGGGTGGCCCATCCGCGAACGGTCCTGCATCGAAGGGCCCTCCTCGCTCGATACGATGCATCCCGCGCGCGCGTAAACGCTAACGTCGAGGTGAAGTCGGACTGGCTGGTGTTGGATGGCACCCCGATGGTCCCTCTCTTGCACGCGCGGACATGGAAAGCGGAGCCCGTTAAGCGCCACCGTGACATCCCACCCGGAGGTTTGTCGCCTGCCGTTGCCGAGAGAATTGGCTGGATCGCCGAGCTGCCAGACCGCCGTGGGCTTGGGCATGCCGTCGGCCTCATGGACAAATCCACCGCGGACCTGCCTTTAGATCGACTGGACCGCCCAGACCAATTGCTCTGGCGCGCGGCGAGGGGGCCCATCGAGGATGTGATGCGGGCATGTCGCGCCGGTGCTCTGAGCGAGGTCCTTCGCGCGGGGACGGCCCTGGTGGGGCTTGGGCCGGGACTCACACCCTCGGGGGACGACTACATGGGCGGGCTGCTGTTTGCCGCACACCAGCTCCAAGCGCTCGATCCAGCGCGTGTCGCCCGCCCGAGCCCAGAGATCGACAGCTTTCTCAGAAACAGTCGGACCGCAACCACACGCATCAGCTACACGATTGTCAGAGACTGCGTCTACGGATTTGGTCCTCAGCCCCTGCACGAGTTGGCCTCAGCAATCCTTCACCGAGGAGACCGCTCACGAGTCCTGGCAGCCGCACTGCGACTGACTCAAATCGGTCACAGCTCGGGATGGGACTTGCTCGCGGGCCTGCTCACCGGATTGTTGCTCGCCCCTCCGCATCGCACGCCATGACATCCAAGACGACGGACTTCAGAAGGTGCGTGACCAGGCCTTCGGCCAGCGCTCGATCACGACCTTCTTCTGCGTGAAGAAGTCGACGGCATCGTGCGCTTGCCCGTGCAGGTCACCGAAGAAGCTCTCCTTCCACCCGCTGAAAGGCAAAAAGGCCATTGGTGCAACGACACCAATGTTGACGCCCACGTTCCCGGCATCGGCCCCGTGGCGGAACAGACGCGCCGTCTGCCCGCTTCCCGTGAAGATGCCCGGGGCGATATCTTCCGAACTCAACCCCTGCATCATGGTTGGGATCCCGCAGGCCACTTCGACATTCTCGATCGCCCGCCGAATTTCGCCGCGCGCCTCATCCAGCGTCTTCCCACATTCCATACGTGATCGCGCGCGAGAGATCCTCCTGGTCTCGCTCGAGGAGGGCTTTCAGCCGAAAGAGGAATTGCACCCGTCTGGTGGGAAGCGTGCGCCGCTAGGCGCCAACGGCCGCCAGCGCCGCTAGTGCAGCCTGGTCGCCCTCCGCCTTTCCGCTCAGCCGGACGGTTCCTAGGATCTCCTGCGTCGCCGGGTTGAGGACCTCCAGGGACTCGCGGCCCTCCGGCCTCACCCACGCGCCGTCAATGAAGTTCATCATTGACTGCGCGCCCGGTCATCACCGGTTCTCTCCTGCAATGCGAGGCGTCGGCCACACGCTCACGCGGGTGCCGCGAAATCCGGATTGGGACGGACGTAGACTAGGCACGGCGGCCATCCGATCGCGCGATCCGACAAAGCGCGCAGCGTGCGTGCAGACGCGCCCGGGTCCAACACCGCCCCCGATGGGCACGTTGACACCGTACTGCGCTGGACCCTCGATGTCTTGTTCCCAGGCATCGAATCGGCCAAGTTACGAGGGAAAACCCGGTAACTCGATGGGACGCCAAGCCACCTGGCCGATCAGGTTGCGTCGAGACTCGTGCTATTTGGGTTCGAACTTGAGCCCATACACATTCTCGTCATGCATCTTGCGAATGGGAGCCCAGGTGGGGGTCAGCTTCATGCCGAGCTTCAGCTCGGCAATGTCGTCAGCCTTGATCTGGCCCATCGCCCGCACGCCGTTCTCGAACTCCCCGATGCCGATGATGAGGAAGCGCTCGTCGAATCCCCACGGCAGGTTGAAGATCTGGGTGCACGTGAGCAGCTTGGCCTGCCCTGCCGGGTGCAGCTTTTCGAACTCGCGCCCCTTGCACTTCAAGCAGCGATCATGGAATGGGTAGTGGATCTTGCCGCACTTCTTACACTTGTAGGCCGTGATCGGGATGTCACTCATGCGTCTACCCTCTGCAGCACGAAGGCGATGACATTGTTGCCGAAACCGCCGAAGTTGACCGTCAGGCCGACCGTGGCATTCTTCACCTGCCGGTTCTCAGGCAGCTCATGGCGCAATTGCCAGACGATGTCCACAACCTGAGCCACGCCGGTCGCGCCGACGGGATGGCCGCGGGCCTTCAAGCCTCCCGAGAGGTTGATCGGGATCTGCCCGCCGAGGCGGGTCTTGCCGGCAGCCGCTGCCTTGCCGCCTTCGCCTTTCTTGAAGAAGCCGACATGTTCGCTCTCGGCGATCTCGAGGATGGTGAAGGCGTCGTGCAGCTCGGCCACATTCACGTCGGATGGCTTGAGCTTGGCCATGGCGAAGGCCTTCTGCGCCGCCAAGGTGACCGCCTTGAGATCGGTGGGGTCCTCGCGCTCAGCTAACGTGTGCGTATCCGTCGCTTGACCGAAACCGGCGACGACGACGTAGGGCTTGCCGCGCTTCTTGGCCATTTCCACCGTGCACAGAACCACGGCCGCGGCGCCGTCGCTCACCGGACATAAGTCATAGAGGTGCAGCGGGTCGGCGGAGACGGGGTTATTCACGACGGCATGCGGGCTGTCGAAGATGCCCTCGCGATCCAGAGCCATCTCGACGTGGGCGTAGGGGTTGCGCGTTCCCATCTCCTGGTTCTTGAGGGAGATGGCCAGGAGGTGTTCGCGGGTCACACCATACTTCTCCATGTACAGCTTCGTGAACATGCCGGCCATGCCGGGCAAGGTGATCCCGTAGGGGTATTCGGCTTGTGGATGGGTCATGGTGGCTACGAAATCAGTCGCCCGCCAGCCCGTGACCTCACGCATCTTCTCTCCACCAGCGACCAACACGGTGTCGTAATAGCCGGAGGCGATGGCCAGCAGGCCGTTCTTGATCGCGGACGCTCCGGAGGCGGGTCCGTTCTCGATGGTCTCTGCGGACGCCGGGAGCAAGCTCAGGCGATCGACCAGGGAGCTGGCGATGGACGACTGGTGTTGAAGCATGCCGCCGCCCATGTTGGCGACATACACCGCGTCGACCGACTCGTTGCCCAGGCCCGCATCATCTAGCGCCTTGAGCGAGGCGGCGGCCAGCATATCCATCAGGGTGTCTTCATCACGCCGGCCAAAGGGTAGCATGCCGACGCCGAGAATGGCGACGTCTCTCATGGTGTCATCTCCCCTTCAGTCCGGCGATGCGCTCACGGATGGTTGCGTCGTCGGCGAACTTGATTTCCGCCTCGGCCACGTCCAGCAAGGACTTGGGCACGGGGCGGTCCCCCACCACCAAGCGCGGCTTGGCCTTGAGGTAGGTCTCCCGCGTCAGGCGCCATGAGTCACCACCGCCCAGCTCGTGCGGAATCTTGGTCGGCTCAAGCGGGTATTCGACCATCCAGCGCCGGAACCCGATCGGGCTCTCGGCCACGATGAGGACCTCCTCTTGCCCGATGTAGTCCATGTGGTACTCCATCTTGGCGGCGAAGAGGTGCGAGCCGATGCGCAGGCCGCGGTCGATGGCCAGCGTGTGGTAGCTCATCCCGACCTTCTCGTTTTCCAGACGCCCATTGACGATCCCCACCAGGTAGCCATCCACTTGTCCCAGGAGGCAGTACTCGCTCTTGACGCGGTAGCGAAACCACGCCAGCAGCTCTCCATATAGCCTGGCGCTGACGATGTCGTAATAATCCCGCTCGATGAAAAGGCAGGGATGGACTGACTTGAGAATCGCCGGGACATCCTCACGGGCCGCCTGGCGAACGACCATCTTCTTTCCGTTAGCCAGGGTGATCCACTTGGGTGGGTAAGGCGGCATCGGGATTTGCGGCGGCCGCAAGACCATTTCGAGTTCCATGTCAACGGGCATAGCTTCCTCTCCTGTCTAGGCTGACATGCCAATGAGGCGCACGTGATATGGGTGGCATTTCGCTATGCGATCACGCAAGCGCTTCTAGGCCAGATTCTTCTTGCTGAGCGCATTCAACCTCTCGACATGCGTCGGATCGAAGGCATCGCCGAACTTCGTCTTCGGCATGGAGGCCTTCTTGGCCATCAGCTTCTTGTACTCGTCGTCCTCGACCATCGCCACGCAGCGAGCGATGCTGGACTCCCCGTCCACGAAGCGCCAGGGGAACATCCCGACGGTCACGCGCCGGTTGAGCAGCAAGTCGATCTCGCCGCCCAGACATTCCGCATGGATGATCCCGTAAGGGAACATCTCCAGGTGCATCAGTTGGTACTTGCTGTCGTCGAAATACTCGGCCAGCGGCATGCCATACTTCTTCTTGAAGACTCTTTCTGCCTGACGGGCCTGGCGCGGCATCCAGTCACGGATGATCGTATTCATCGGGTGGTCGGCGCTGCCGCAGTCGACGCCAATCCAGCGCAGCTTCTTGGCCTTGGCCCACTCGGCAAATTCGCGGTCGGGGCCAGGGTGCATGACCATGTAGCGGATCTCGTCGGCGGTGGGCATGTCCCAGCCGAAATGATGGTATCCGGTGTGGATGATGAGAATGTCACCCTCGCGCACCTCGACCCGTTGGTCGACCATCTTGCTGGTGTAAACGTCGTAGTCACCGCTCACGTCGCTCAGATCCACGATCGCGGCCTCATGCACAAGGAAGTCCATATCCAGCGAGGCAATGTCTTTGCCCGGGGTGTGGAAGTGGATCTCGCCATCCAGGTGGGTGCCCAGATGGTTGGAGTGAGTGAGCACCTGTCCGTTGGCCCCGTTGGGCGCCAGGCGTTTGAAATACTTCAATTGCAATGGCTCGTAGGTGGGCCATGGAGGTGTGGCGATACCGAGCGGGATCGTGAGATCAATGTACTTCATGGGTATGCTCCTGTGTGGATTCTCGATCTTGCATTTCCAACTCGCGACCGTCGCAACCGATGCTGTGCCCGATCGGTTAACCATGCCGGCGCACGGTCTCCGGGTGGTACGTCCGCGGTCGGATTCCATCCGGTCAGTCGGAGCGCGTCATCCGACGCGCCTGACCTGGGCGAGGCCGGTCCGACCTTCACTTCACGACCCCGGCTTCCAGCATGGCCAGATAGACTTTCTCTGCGGTGAAGGGAGGCCCTTCGAGCCGAACGCCGACCGCGTCGAAGATAGCATTCGCAATGGCCGGGATCGTTGGCACCATCGAATGCTCACCAATCCCACGCGCGCCCCACGGCCCGTCATCCTGCGCCTCCTCGACGATGATGGCTTGCAGGTCCTTGGGCGCGTCGGCCGCGGTGGCGATGCGGTAATCGACGAAGCTGGGGCTCCTCACCACGCCGTCTTTCAGGTTCAGGCTCTCAAACAGGGCCGAGCTCATGCCTTGAACGAAACCGCCCTCCATCTGGGCTTTGACCTGTCCCGGGTTGATGGCCTTGCCGACGTCGAACGCCGAGACTCCTCGCAGGATCTCAATTCGGCCGGTGTCAAGATCGACTTCCAATTCCACTGCCTGGGCGCCTGTGGTGTAGTGTACGACGGCGCGTTCCCCCTGCCCGGTCTCGGCATCCAGACCGGTGACGTAGGTGGGCATGAAATTTCCGCGTCCGATGACCGGGCCGCCCCTCCAACCCTTGTCCCCGGGCTTGGGCAGGCCGTAGATGGCGAGGTTCTTGAGGGGCATCTCCTTCTCGCTCTTGTACGAGACCACCACCCCCTTGACGATCTCCAGATCTTCGGGGGTTTCTCCCCACGCTTCTGCCACCGTGTCCAGGATCTGACGCTTCGCGTCCTTGGCGGCATTGACGATGGCGTTCCCCATGCTCCAGGTGAGGCGGCTGGCCACCGTCTGCCACTCATAGGGGCTGTATCGCGTGTCGACCGGCGTGGCAACGCGGACGGACTCGTACTCGACGCCGAGCGCGGCGGCAGCCATCTGGGCGGCCACCGTGAAAACCCCCTGCCCGATTTCCTGCCCGCCGACACCCACGGTCACCGTGCCGTCCTCGGCCAGCTCGACCCAGGCGCTGGAGCCCGCATTGGGCGGCATGGCGGGTGCTTTCCACATCAGCGCCAGCCCCTTGCCACGCCGCTTGTTGGGTGCGCTCGGCGGAGCCTTCTTCCCCCACCCGATGGCCTCCGCGGTCTTCTCGATGCAGATGGGCAGCCCGGTCGGGTGCATCTTGCTTCCGGTCGGTAGTGTGCTGCCCGTCTTCAGGCAGTTGAGCTTGCGAAACTCAACCGCATCCATCCCCACCTGAAGGGCAAGCTCGTCGATGCACTGCTCCAACCCGGCGTGCATCTCGGGCATGCCGAAGCCACGCATCGGGCCGCCGACCGGGTGGTTGGTGTAGACGCAATAGCTGTCGGTCTTGATGTTGGGCACTTCGTACGGGCCGCTGCTGCTGTAACCGGAGGCGCGCGTGACGTTGACGCCGTACTCGGTGTAGGCCCCGCCGTCCCAGTAGAACACGTTCTCCATAGCCAGGAGCCGGCCTTTGGCGTCGCAGCCCATCTTGAAGTGGGCAATGAGCCCCTGGCGCACGAAGGCCGTGTAGAACTCCTCTTCACGCGTCAGCAGCAGCTTCACCGGTCGCCCGCGGGCTTTCGTGGCGATGGCCACCACCAAGGACTCCATGCTCACCCCGGCCTTGCTGCCAAACCCGCCCCCGACCAGCGGCGCGATGACACGCATCCGGCTCTGGGAGATGCCCATGGATTGGGCGATGAGATTGCGCTGTGCGAAGGGCGACTGGGAACTGCCCCACAGGGTGATCTCCCCGGACTCTTCAACCTTGGCGACGGCGATATGCGGCTCGATGGGCACGTGTTGAATGTGCGGGATCCGGTACTTGCGCTCGACGACGGCAGCGCACTGGCCCCAGGCGCTTTCGACATCGCCCCTGCGGATCTTGAAGTGATTGGAGATGTTCGTCCCCGCCTTGGGGAAGATGAAGTTGGCAACCACATACTGACCCAGATCGGGATGCAGCAGCGCCGCGTCGGGGCGGGTGCCCAATTCGGCGTCGAGCACGGGTTCGAGCACTTCGTAGTCCACGTCGATCAGGTCGAGCGCTTGCTGGGCGATCTCCGGGCTGACAGCCGCCACCCCCGCCACCGGGTCACCGACGTAGCGCACGCGGTCGCGGCAGAAGATGTACCGGTCTTGCAGATACAGCCCGATGTGTCCTGGAAAGTCCTCGCCGGTGACGACGGACTTCACGCCGGGCAAGGCGCGGGCTCGGCTCGTGTCGATCTTCCGGATGAGGGCGTGCGGATGGGGACTGCGCTTGATGCGGGCGTGCAGCAGCGAATCCCCGAATTGGATGTCATCCGCAAAGATCGCGGCGCCGGTCACCTTCTGGCGGGCGTCGATGCGGGGGGCATTCTCACCGATGGGGCTGGCTGTGGGTTGCCTGCTTGCGTTCTTCATCAATCCTCTCCCATCTGGCCGTGCGGACCCGGACAGGCCGATCCTGCGCGAGCCGCAGGTCAGCCGGCGGGCGATTGCATTCGGGCTGCTTCCCTGACGCTCTCGACAATGCGCGTGTAGCCCGTGCAGCGGCACAGGTTACCAACCAGCGCCTCGCGGATCTCATCCTCCTCCGGATTCGGGTTCCGCTCGAGCAGGGCGTGCGAGGAGATCAGGATTCCCGGCGTGCAGAAGCCGCACTGCACGCCCCCTTGAGTGAGGATGGCTTCCTGAACGGGCGCCAGCCGTTGTTCCTCGGCCAGCCCCTCCACGGTGACGATCCGGGCTCCGTCACATTCAACCGCCAGGACCATGCAGCTATTGACCGGTTCTCCGTTCAACAACACGGTACACGCGCCGCACTCGCCGGCCGAGCAACCGTTCTTCGTGCCGGTCATCGCCAGCTTCTCTCGCAGCATGCGCATGAGAGTCATATTGGCGGGCACGGTCACCTGTTCCGGCTCATCGTTGATGGTGACGTGGATCTCGTGAAGTGTCATGTGGCCCTCGAAAGACGGATGACAAGTCCGAATAAACTGGTTTTCGCAACGGCCGACGCGTCAGCCAGTCAGTTGGCTCCACACCTGGGTCAACGCCTTGGCGGTCAGGTTGCGCACCATCAATCCTGCGATACCTGGCGCTCCCGCGCACGTCGTCGATCGGCGAGCAGGCGTCGGCCGCGAGCTGTGCCGCTGCGCGCAGTGACTCAGGCGTGACTCGGATGGCGGGCCAAGTGTCCCTCGGCCTCCACGGGCACGAGCGGCACCGGGGCGACCGAGGCCAGGGCCAGGCGAAAGCGGTAGCCGGACGGGCAGCTCGAGTCCGGGTGGCCCAACACGGTCACCCCCACGATCGAGAGGTCGCTCAGCTGGTTGCGTCCGAGCTTGATGTAGATCCCCGCGCACCCCTTGGGTGGAACAGGAAGGTGAATGGCCGTCACGATATCGCCCGAGGCGAGTGTGGTCTTGCCAGGGCCCAGGAAAAAGGACTTCAGCGGTTCCTGGCGCGCGCCCTTGACTCCATGCACGTGGAGCACACCCCCCAACACCAGGCAAGCGCCGATGGTGTCCCCGGCCGGGCGAAGCGTTGCAGATGTTGCCCACGACCGTCGCCCGAGTGCGTAGCGGATAGCTGGCGACGGAGCGGCAGGCCTCGGCCAGCAGTGGATAGTGGGTCCGCACCTCGGGAGAGGCAATCACCCGATTCATGCTGACGGCAGCACCGAGCGTGAGGCCAGACTTCGCGTCAAACCGCAGATCGTCCGTCCCGTCCAGCCCCTTCACGTCCACCAGAACACGGGGAGTCAGGAATCCATCCCGCATGCGAACGAAGACATCCGTTCCGCCCATGAACGCTCGGGCCTCTCCGGTGTGACGGGAAAGGAACTCGCTGGCCTCGGCCAGCGTCCGAGGGCGAAGATAGTCAAACTCTGGAAGAGTGGGATGGGTAGTCATGATCCTGCCATCTTCCTCCCCGGCGTGAGCACGTGACCCCTTGCATCACACTCAGGGGATCCAGCGCTCCGCTCGAAGGGACGGGATGAACGAGAGGGATGACCCGAGGTCCGAACCTCGAGCACTCGAGCGATTCGTCGGCATCACTCCTCTTGGCGGGGCAGCCCCAGGGCTTGGGGCTTGGCGGCGCCCCATCGCGAACTGAACCACTTCGTGGACATCAACACCAGGACAGCGATCGTGATGACGAACGGCACGGTTCTCCAGATGTACCGGGACAGCACGTTCGGAAGAACCAGCTGAGGGTTGAGCGAGAGCTGCCACAGAGTGCCGAACAGGATGGACCCGGCGAAAAGAATGAAGGGATTCCACATGGAGAAAAAGACCAGCGCCAGCGCAATGAAACCCCACCCCAGGAGAAAATTGACGCTCCAGACCGGGTTGTAGCTCAGCGAGTAGATCGCCCCGCCCAGGCCCATGAGCATTCCGCTGGCCACGACGCTCAGGTAACGGGTCCGGGTGACGTTGATCCCGGAGACTTCGGTGACCGAGGGGTTCTCCCCGGCCGAACGGATGCGCAGCCCCAGGCTGGTCTTGGAGAACATCCACCAGGTCAGGATCACGAGCCCGATGGCCAGGAAGAAGAAGGGCGAAAGCCCCAGCAGGCCGGGGATGCGCTCCAGGCCCAGCGGTCCCGTGTAGGGGTAGCCGATGTAAGCCGTCAGGCCGAATCCGAGGATCCAGATCCCCATGCCGTTCACGACCTGGTCGCCCCCCAGCGTGATGGAGAACAAACCGTGTAGCGCGGCGATGAGGCCTCCGATGGCAATGGCCGCAAGGCAGCCGAGGAGATAGCTCCCGGTGGTCTTGGCCACGATGAACCCCACCGTGGCTCCGAAGAGCATCACCCCCTCGATGCCAACGTTCAGGACGCCCGAGCGCTGTCCGATCAGCTCGCCCAGCGCCGCAATCGTGAAGACCGTCGAGGCATTCAGGCTTCGCGCCGCAAACTCCCACATGCTAGGGCTTCCTTTCGATCTTCTTCCAGACGAGGGTGTTGCGATAGAAGAACTGGAAGGCGACCAAAGTAATCATCAGAACCCCGAGCAGAGCATAGTCGATGCCATAGCCCAGCTGGAGTTGTCCTTGAACGAACCGGCCCCCGTTCGTCAGCCCGCCGAACAGCAGGGCGAAGGGAATGGCCGCGAGTGGGTTGCCTTGGGAGATCAGCCCGCAGATGATCCCGTAGAAAGACAGATCGCCGAAGTCCCCGTAGTTCGTGGGGATCTTGTACACCCCGGGGACAGCAGCGAAATAGTGGTAACCAGCCAGGCCGGCAATGAGCCCACCCAGGATGAACACCAGCAGCGGCACGTTCTGCGGGCTGATGCCCGAGTACTTGGCGGCCGACGGGCTGAGGCCAAATGCCTTGAATTGGTAGCCGAGAGTCGTCTTGGCGAACATGAAGTAGAGCAGCGCCGCAACGCCCAGGGCAATCGGGATGGTGAATGTCCCTCCCAACAGCATGGGCCCGAAGATCGACTCGGATAGCTTGTACCCCTGGCCTTCCCCGCCCCCGCCCATAAAGAGACCGCCTTCCTTGATCATGAATGCGATCAGCCAGAAGCCGATCGAGTTCAGCATCATGGTCACGACGATCTCGTTGGTGTTGAACCTGCCCTTGAGGAAGCCTGGGATGGCGCCGATCAGCGCGCCGCCCAGGATCGCCCCGAGCATCATCAGGGCGATGACGATCCCCGGCGCCGCAGTCGGCACCTGGGGATCTTTGGCGCCGAAGGCCAGCGCCACGCCGAAGGCGGCCAGCGTGCCGCCGTACAGCTGGCCGGCCATGCCGATGTTCCACAGCCCGGCCTTCATGGGGACAATGAACGCGCAGGTGCACAGCAGGATGAAGACCGATCGGTTGATCGTCAGGGGCAGGCCGAACTTGTTGAGGAAGGCGTAGGAGAAGATGGCCCGGTAGCCGGTCAGCGGATTGACCCCGGCCTGCAGGAAGACCAACCCCACCAGCGCCAAGCCGATGAGGATCGCCAGCACGGAGATGGCCGTCGCCTCCAGGCCGGTGACCCTGACTTTCTTTTCGAGTTTGACCTCATAGCTGCCGAGTTTCATGGCTGTTCGACCTTCTGCTTCAAACCTGCCATCATGGCGCCGACGTCCTCGATTCGGGCGTCTTTGACCTGGATGATGCCCATGAACTCGCCCTCGTAGATCGGCGCCACGCGGTCGCTCAGCGACAAGACCTCTTCAAGGTCCTCCGAGATGAGCAGTATGGCTGCGTGCTGCCGCTTCGCTTCCAACAGCTTGTTCTGGACAAACTCGGTGGCTCCCGACATCCAGCCCCTGGGTTGGGAGATTGGCGATGATGAGCCGCGGCTTGCGGGAGAGCACCCGCGCCAGGATCAGCTTTTGGAGATTGCCGCCCGACAAGCTCTTGGCCGTCGTGTCCGGGCCGGGCGTGGCGATGTCGTACTCGGAAATAAGTCCTTCGGTCAGTTTGCGCGTTTTCTGGGAATCGATGACCCCCCAGCGGGAGTAGGCTCCGTCAAAGTAGTAGTTCATCAGGACGTTGTCGACCAGCGAGTAGGCGCCGATCGAACCCACATCGATCCGGTCCGAAGGGATGTAGCCCATGCCGTTCTTCCAGCGTTCCAGGCTGCCGGAACGAGTGATGTCGATCCCATCAATCAGCACTTTGCCAGCCGCGGCCTTGCGCAGCCCTGCCAGCACCTCAGCCAGAACCTGCTGTCCGTTCCCGGAGACTCCGGCAATGCCGAAGATCTCGCCTTCATGCACGGTGAAGGTGACGTCCTTGAGGGCCAGGAGCCCCTTGTCATTCAGGGCGGAGAGATTTTCCACCTCGAGAATGGGCTTGCCCCGCTCCACCTGCACATGGTCCAGGCGGAAGATGACTTCGCGGCCGACCATTTCTCTGGCCAGGCTGTCCTCGGTCGCCTCCGAAGTCCGCAGACGCGCGGTGACCTTGCCCCGCCGCAGAACCGTGACCCGCTCACTGATGGTCAACACGATGGGTAGTTTGTGGGTGATGAACGGCACGAGAGCGAGATCGTCGCCGGTCATGATGCGAATCGACGCCAGGAGCTTCTTGGTTTCGGGGGGCGCCAGCGCGGAGGTGGGCTCATCCAGGATGAGGATTCGGGCGCCTCGATAGAGGGTCTTCAGGATTTCGACGGCTTGCTTCTCGCCTTCCGACAGTTGCCAGACCTTCGCCTTCAGATCGATCTTGAAGCCGTATCGGTCGCAGATCTCCGCAATCTCCTCGCGGGTTCGCTTCAGGTCTGGAATGCTCCCGGCCTTGGGATGACCCAGGATGATGTTCTCAATCACCGTGTGAGCCGGGATCAGCTTGCGGTTCTGATGAACCATCCCGATGCCCAGGTGGATGGCATCCAGCGGTGAGCGGAAGGTCACCTTCTCCCCCTGGACGTAAATGTCGCCCTCGTCGGGCTGGAGCAGCCCGAACAGGATCTTCATCAAGGTCGTCTTGCCGGCGCCGTTCTCGCCCAGGATGGCGTGAATCTCACCGGCTCGGATCTCAAAGTCGATGTGGTCGTTGGCGACGACCCCGGGGAATCGTTTGGTGATTCCCCTCGCCTCGAGGACGATATCGCCGCGCTTCACGGGTTGGATGGGCATGCTGTCAACCTGTCGCCTGCCGGTGGTGTTGCCTGGCCGCCTTCGACAAACTCACCGGGAAACGCGGACCTGCACCTCAGGCCGCGCACGAGCGGCCGCCCCGCGTGAACCCGCCGGGGCGTCTCCGACCCCTGCCGAAGCGTGAGGCTCTCGTCCCATGGCTTGCTCCCCCAGGACAAGAGCCTCACCTGTCGGTGACTAGACGTCACACTTCATGCGGACCGACACGCCGTGCTACTTCAGGATGGTCGTGCCGGCGAGATCGTAGTTGAACTGGGCCAGCAGGAACTCGGTGGTTGGAGCCACGCCGGCAGCCTTTGCCACTGTGCCCGCGGCCGGGATCGGCAGGCCCGGGAGCTCAAGGCCCGTTCCATTGCTCACGAACTCGTGCGTCGTGAACGGGTCCCACGTACCGGCCATCATCTGCTCACGTCGCTGCTTGACGAGGTCGAGGATCGACTGCGGGATGGAGGGCAGCGCCGCCGGGCTGATGGCCTCGACACCGATCTTGCCGGCATTCATCAGGTCAATCGTCGGTTCCACGGTGCCGTCGGCCAGGGTCATCGTCGTCTCAAATCCTGGATACATGACAGTCTCTGGCGCCTTATTGCCCGCCATGAACTCCTTGACCATCTGCTCGTAGATGACCTCCCAGCGCGTGTCGAACGATACGGCCACGGTGTTCAAGTCGGACCAGCCGTATTCACCCACAATGTCCATGTCCTTGCCCACGAACCAGACGCCCTTCTCCTTGGCCACGTCCATGGTGGAGCTGGAGTCTGTCTGCTGGGTCAGGACATCCACCTTGTAGGTGTCGACCAGCGTCTCGGCGATGGCGCGCTCATCGGCAGGCAGGTACCAGTCGCCGGCGAACTTGACGTACACGGTGATCTTCTTGTTGAGCAGCGCGGCCGCATCCTGCACGCCTAGGATGAAGCCGGCTTGGCGCCGGATCACCTGCACGCACGGGAACGCGGAGGTGATGCCGATATTGCCCGTCTTGGTCAGGGCCCCCGCGATCAGCCCTTCCAGGTACAGGGCCTGATCCTGCTTGGGGAAGAACCGAATGAAATTCGGCTTGGTCGCGAGGTCACTGGCGATGACCGATCCGAAGTACACATCCGGATACTTATCGGCGATGTCCTTCAGAGGCAGGCCCATGAACTCGGCATTGCCGATCACGATGTTCGCCCCGCTGGCGATCATCTCTTCGGCGAAAGGATTGGTCTGATCGGGAGCGACATTCTCGCGGTAGACGTAGGTGACGTTCGGATACTTCGCCGCGATGCGCTTGCCCGCGCGGTCTTGGGCGCCGGACCAGGTGGTTCCCGCGATGACACTGAAGTGCTCAATCGCCAGGGTGATCTTCACTGGTTCCGCGGTTGGCTGGGCGACAGCCTCCGTGGGTTGCTCGACCGCAGGCGCGGCCGTCGGCTGCTCGACCACGGGCGCAGCCGTGGGCGCCGCGGGTGCGCAGGAACCCAGCACCATGCTGGCGACCAGGAGCAACGCTGCGAATACGAAGGACTTCTTGGACATCATCTCTTCCTCCCTCAGGATCATCTGAGAATGGAGCCGGATAGTGGAGATTCGAAGCCGGGCTAGTTGTCGATAAGCCGTTGACCTCCCTTCGCTTGTCTCATCATCTGGCGTTCTGATGGAGCATGATCAGGATCGGACCATGTTGTGCCTGGGCTGCTGCCAACCGCACGACCACTCGCTATGCCCACGATGGTACAGTCTTATCGCTGAAAGCGCCAATCGAGGCGTGGCTTCCGAGGCAGCCTCCCATGCCAGCTGGTCTCGCTAGCGCGAGGCCACCCGCGCCTGCAACTGTTCATTCAGCTTGCCCAGGGCCTGTTCAATCATGCCTCGGCTGACCGAATCGAACAGCCGTTGGCCCACGCTGGCGACTTTTCCGCCAATCTGCACTTCACCGGTGTATTTCATCAAGGTTTTGCCCTGGCCCTGATCTGTCAGGGCGATATTCCCGACCCCCTTGAGAAACCCGACCTTGCCCTTCCCCTCGACGGTCAGGGTGCTGCTGGCGGGCGGCACCTCATTCGTGACCGAAAGCTGACCTGCAAAGGCCCCCGAAATCGGGTCCGACCCGGACCCCGATTTCTCCTTCGTATTCGCGCTCCCCGACTTGGCGCAAGCTCTGCGTGCCCGGTAGGCACGCAGCCAGGGCCTTCGGGTCCCGCAGAAGCTCCCACAGAACTTCCCGCGGACCGTCGAATGTGTACTCACCTTCGATCTTCATCGAGCCTCCTTTCGGCTCCACAGCTCATACAGCCGGTTCGGGCTGAGGGGAGTCTCCAAGGATTTCCAACCCCCGATCGGCCAGCGCATTCTCGACGGCCTGCGCGAAGAGGGCAGGCACGGGGATCGTTCCCGCTTCGCCAACTCCCTTTGTGCCCAATTCGTTCAGCGGGGAGCGGGTTTCCATATGGCCAACTTGGATGCGCGGCATCTCCGTCGCCGACGGGATCAGATAATCCGCAAAGGAGGCGTTGAGCAGCTGTCCGTTCTCGTCGAAGTGGAGCTGCTCGTAGTAGGCGTTGCCGATGCCCAGGGATACGCCACCGTGGATCTGGCCCTCGAGGATCAAGGGGTTGAGCACCGTACCGCAATCCTCGACCGTGACGTAGCGCTTGATTTGGATCATCATGGTTTCAGGGTCGATCTCGAGGATCATGGCATGTGTGCCGAAGGCCGTGGCGCCGTAGCTGGGGCCGAAGTAGGATGTGGCTTCCAGGCCGGGTTCGGTGCCCGGTTGGACGGCGCCGCGCAAGGGGTTGGCCAGCGCGGCAAGCTCGCCCAGGCTGATGGACTTGCCGGGGATATCCGCGACGCGCACCAGACCGTCCTCGAGCTCCAGTTCCTCCGGGGGGGTCTGCAGTTCCTTGCTCGCGAGTTCCAGCACCTTGCGACGAACGATCGAGGCGGCGGCGTGGAAGGCATTGCCGGCGACGACAGCACCGCGGCTGGCGAACGTGCCGGTTCCCCAGTGAAACTCGGCCGTGTCGCCGGACACGATGCGCACATCGCTCACCGCCACCCCGAGCTGATCAGCCACGATTTGAGCGAAGGAGGTGAAGTGGCCCTGCCCCTGGGTGCCGACCCCCGTGGCAACATGGATCTTGCCGCTGGTCTCGACCGTCACCCGGGCACCTTCGTAGGGACCCACGCCGGTCAACTCGATGAACGGCGTGATGCCGATACCCACGAACTTCCCTTCTTTGCGTAGGCGGGGTTGCTCCTCGCGGACGAACTTCTCGTAGCCGATCATCTCCAAGGCCTTCTGCATGACGGGCCAGTAGTTGCCGCTATCCAGAATGAGCGGCGCGAAGGCCTGGTCGATGATCCCGTGTTCATATGGAAAGGCATCCGGCGGGATCAGGTTGCGCCGACGGATTTCCACGGGGTCGATTCCCAACTCTTTGGAGGCGATGTCGAGCAGTCGTTCGATGATGTAGATCCCCTGAGGGCGTCCCGCCCCCCGAACGGGGGTGACCAGGGTCTTGTTGGTGAATACCACGCTCACTTCCGTGCTGAAGTTCTTGATGTCGTACCCCCCCATTGCATGGCACTGGGTGTTGAGGGGGATCGTCAGGCCGTAGGGGTCATAGGCGCCCGTGTCATGCAGGAACATGTCTTTCAGACCCAGGATGTGCCCATCCCGGCTGAGGGCGATCTCGACGTCATGGATCTGCCCGCGTTCTTGGGTGGTGGCGTAGAAGTTCTCCCGCCGGTCCTCGATCCACTTGATCGGGCGCTTCAGCTTTACCGCCGCCCAGGGAATCACCAACTCCTCGGCGTAGAACATCATCATCTTCGGACCGAACCCGCCTCCGATGAAGGGGGCGATCACTCTTACCTGGCTCTCCGACAGGCCCAGCCGCGCCGCCGTTCCGTTGCGGATCGGGATCGGCGCCTGGGTTGTGTCCCACATGGTGAGATGCTGACTCTTTTCGTCCCAGTCGGCGACGATGCCGCGATTCTCCATGGCGGCCGCCGCCCCGCGGTCGATGACGATTCGACGCTGGAGGACCAGATCCGCCTTTCGCCGGGCGGCCTCATAGTCGCCCTTTTTCTGCGACAGGCGGGCAGCCAGATTCAACTCCAGGTCATCGTGCACCAGGGGACTGCCCGGTTGCAGGGCTTTCTCGAGATCGACCACCACCTCCAGGGGCTCCAAGTCCACCACGATGTCTTCGACCGCATCTTCGGCGATGTACCGGCTTTCGGCGATGACCACGGCGATTGCCTCGCCCGCATGCCGGACCTTGTCTTTGACCAGTGGAACCTGCCGGCGCGAGTTGAACAGGACATCCTTGGCCGTGGGCGGGGGAGAGACGAGTGGCGGGCCTGGCTCCCAATCGTCACCCATATCTTCCGCCGTAAAGACGGCTACCACGCCCGGATGTTGGCGGGCGGCGCTCACATCGATGCTGAGCAGGCGAGCGTGGGCATAGTCGCTACGCAAGAAGGCGGCGTGCAGCAAACCGGGGATCTCCACATCGTCGACGAACTGGGCATGCCCGGTCAACAAGCGAGGGTCCTCATTGCGCAACACGCGCTGTCCGACGAGTTTCTTGGTCACAGATCTGCTCCTGGGGTCACCCCACGACGGATGGAAGGTGCCTCCATCAACGGGCGGGCTGCTGTTGTGCGGTCTTCATGTTCTTGGCGGCCAGCTGCACGGCGTCCACGATATGTTGGTAGCCCGTGCAGCGGCATAGATTCCCGGAAAGGGCTTCGCGAATCTCTTCCTCGGTCGGGTCGGCGTTCCTGGCCAGGAAGGCCACCACGGTGGTCAGGATCCCAGGCGTGCAGAATCCGCACTGCACACCGTGCGCTTGCCGGAACGCCTCCTGCACCGGGTGCAGCCGGTCCATGTCGCCGAGACCTTCGACCGTGGTCACACTGCGCCCATGCGCCTGTACGGCAAAGAGCAGACACGAGCGCACCGGTTCCCCCTCGAGCAGGACGGTGCAGGCCCCGCACACGCCGTGCTCGCAGGCCACATGGGTCCCGCTCAGGCCGAGGCTGTGACGCAGGAAATCGCTGAGCAGCAGGCGCGGTTCAACGGCTCGTTCATAACGCTCGCCGTTGACGGTCAGGGCCAGATCGAACAGCTTGGGCATGGTTGGCTCCGTGGTGGCCATCTTATTTCTTCTCCGCGGCTCGTTGGCATGCCCGCTCGAGGGCACGCTGACCCAGGACCTTTGCCAGATGGCGGCGGAATTCCGCTGTGGCGTGAATGTCGCTGCTCGGGTCGATGTCGTCCGAGGCGGCGATTTCGGCCGCGGCCTGTATCGCTTCCGGTGTGGGCCGCTGCCCGATCAGCGCCTCTGCCGCTCGTCGCGCGAGCATCGGCCGGTCCCCGGCGCTCATGAACACCATTCGCACCTGCCGGCAGATGCCCTTCGCGTCCAAAGTCACCACGGCCGCAACTCCGACCAGCGCGAAGTCGTGACTGCGGCGAGCCACCTCGATAAAGGACTCTCCGGTGCGTGCCGGCCATTGTGGCAGGGCCGCCTCGACCATCAGCTCACCCGGCTGCAAGACCGTGGTGAACAAGCCGATGAAGAACTCCTCCGCCGGGACCCATCGTTCACCTTTGGGGCTGCGCAGCCGGAAGCGCCCGTTCAGGGCAACGCTCACAGTGACGAGCTCCGCCGACGGATCTGCATGGCAAATGCTCCCGCCAAACGTGCCGCGCCGTCGGATTTGTGGATAGCCAATCTTGGGCACGGCTTCGTGCAGCAGCGGCACCCGTGCCTCAACCAGAGGATCCATCTCAACCTGAAAGTGACGGGTCAGGGCTCCGATGCGCACGCCGCCATCCTCGTCGGGGCGAATGTACGCCAGGTCCGGGATGGAGTTGAGGTCCACCAATACGGAGGGCTGGACCAGCCGGAAGTTCATCATCGGGACCAAGCTCTGCCCGCCGGCGAGGACTTTGGCATCTTCCCCGTACTCGGCCAGGTGAGCCAGAGCTTGCTCTACTGTTGTGGGCGCGTAGTAGTCGAAGGGGGCTGGCTTCATAGACTCTCATCTCCAGGACGATCGGCCATGCCATGAGTGGGGCTTTGCTCGCGTTTGGGTTGATGGGGCAAGCGTTCGAACCAGTGCGGCGACGGAAAGCTCTGGCCGCCTGCCCACAGTTGGAAAGTGACCTGCATGTGCCCCAAGTGAAGGGAAGTATGGTCGATCACATGCAACAGGCACCAACGTATGGGCATCGTGCGACCCGCGGTCTCACGCGTCTCATTCAGATCGGTGTCATTGAGCGTCACAAAGACCTGCCGGGTCTCCGCCCCCACCTTCTCTAGCAGCAGGATGATGTCCGCTGAGGCGGCCGCCCGTGTCTCGAACTCCGCCTCCCGGTTGCGGGTCGCCGGACGACCGCCGACAACCTCCGCGATCCAGAAATGCTCGGCCCCGGCGCAATGGGCGGCCAGTGCCGCCAGGGAATTGGTGGCATGGGCCCCGGTCCCTTGCAGCGGCCGCCAGTTGATGGCTTCCGCCGTCAAGCCGGCGACGAGAGCCGAGACCTGTCCGCGCAGGTCCTCGATTCGTTCCAGGTAGTTCGCCAACTCGGTGCTCAAAGTTCGTGTTCCTGGACGACGCGCCGGACGAATGCCGGGAAGGACGTGGGCGTCTTCCCGAGGACCGTTGTCAACGCCTGCGGGTTACCCGTGAGTCCGTGTTGTTCATAGTAGGCGAACATCTTGATGAGCGCCGAGACCTGATACTCTCCCAGCCCGGACGCCCGGGCCCCGCGTTCCCACGCCTCCAGCGATATCACCTCAACAGTCACGTGGCGTTTCAATTCGGCGCTCACCAAATCTGCGATCTCGCGAGGCGAGATGCCCGGCGTGCCGACCAATTCGATCGTGGCGCCCGTGTGTCCGGGCTCCGTGAGCACCCGGGCCGCCGCCTGGGCCACGTCCGGAAGGTCGACCAAGCTCAGACGCGTCTCAGGCGAGTACGGCACCGGATACCGGCCCCGCGCCAGGATCTGATCCCAGGCTGCGGCGACATTCTGCATGTAGGCGGTCGGCTGCAGGATCGTGAAGGGCACGCCGGAGGCGAAGAGCAGCTCCTCGACACGCGCCTTCTGCCAGTGGTGCGGCATGGCCTCGATGTGCGGGTGCAGCACTGAGTGTAACACTAGGCGCTCGACGCCGGCAGATCGTGCAGCGGAGATGACGGCCTGGCCCATGGGAATCTCGTGCGGGCTCACGTTGGGCGCCATGTGGTAGATGGCTCGCACCCCATCCACGGCACGCTGCACGTCGGCCCGGTTGAGCAGGTCTCCGACCATCGTCTCCTGGGCGCCCAGGGCTTGGACCGATGACGCCTGCTCGGGGTGGTGGATGAGTGCCCGGACAGGCTCCGCCCGGCCGGCCAGCGCACGCAACACTGCCCGACCCGTTTTGCCGGCCGCACCGGTGATCAGAATCATCTCCGACCCACGCGAGCCGATCCTCGCCGAAGGCCTTCCGCACGATGCCTCACCGGCCCTCTTTGAAGGCCACGAAGCGAGCCCACATCGACTCCGCTTCCATGGCTTTCTGCGGATAGCAGCCAATGTAGTAGCGGCCGCTCTGCGCGCCGGCGATATCTCCTGCAAGGTTCTCGGCGTGTACGATCTTCTTGGGGAACAGGTTGAGGTGCATGTCCTGATAGAAACCTTCAAGCGGGTACATCTGGTCCCAGTCCTTGCCGAAATCTTTGACCAGCTTGGCGTTGGCCTCGGCAAACGTCTTGGGGTGCCACAGGCGCATGATGGTGTTCATCGGGTGGTCCGCCGATACGGCGTCCACGCCGATCCACTTGAGCCCCAGATCGGCCGCCCACTTGGAGAAATCGGCCGAAGGACCCGGGTGCTTGACCATATAGCGAAACTCATCCGAATCCTTGCTGCACCAGCCAAACTTGTTCCAGCCGGTCTTGATGACCAGGATGTCTCCCTTGCGGATGTCGACCACTCCCTGGATCATCTTGGGCGTGTAGACACTCGAGTCGCTGACCAAGGTGGAGATGTCGGCGATGACCCCGGGGCCGACCCATTCCGAGAGCGGCACTTGACCAATCGTCCGTCCGTTGGGGTAGAAGTGCTTCTCGCCGTCCATGTGCGTGCCAAGGTGGATACTGGCATTGCAGATCGACCCGTTGCGTCCCATGCCGAAATACTGCCCGCCCACGCGCTTGGTGAAGGTGACGCTCAGCGGAATGTAGTTGAGCCACTGCGGGGTCTGGACGCTGAAGGGCACGGTCATGTCGATCATCTCCGAGCCCTGCATCGCGGTCAGGAACGCATCTTCGCTCATGCCGGCCGGAGCGGTCAGCGCGGAGACACGCGCCCAGGCGGTCTCCACTTCCATGAAGGGGATCGGCATGATCTGGATCCAGGCGCGCTTGTTCTTCAGCTGGTCGATTTCGCCGACGATGCACTCGGCCAAGACGAGATGCTGCTTGGGCATGGTGATGTGGGTGAGCTCGTAGTACTCGCCCTGCGGGAAGGTCTCGTCCCAGGTCTTGCCGGTTTCCCGCTTCAGCTTCTCCTCGGCCAGCTTGAAGTGGTTCTCGTGCATGCGTCGGATCGGGGTGTTCATCGGGTGCTCAGCGGCGCCGCAGTCCACTCCGATGACCTTGAGCTTCATATCCAGGGCCCACTTGTAGAAGGCCATGGAGGGACCCGGATGGCGGACGAGGAAGCCGAATTCCATGGATTCCACGCCGCCCTGCGCCTTCGGGTTGTTCACCTGGGGTTGGTCCCACGAGTACTTGTGATACCCGGTGTTGATGATCAGGATGTCACCCTTCTTGACCTCGACCTTCTTGGTGATCATCTCTGGGGTGATGATGCTGTAATCCGAAACCATGTCCGAGATGTCGACGATCACGCCGGGACCGGATAGGTCTTTCAGGGGAATATCCGCGATGGCGCGGCCGCCGGAATGGAATGCCCGTTCGCCCACCAGGTGCGTGCCGACCGTGTTGCTCCAGTTGAGGATCTGGCCGTTGGCGCCCTGGCCGCCGCCGTATGCGCCGGTGACGCGCTTGAAAAAGTGCACTTCGAGCGATTTCTCCCCGGGCCAAGGGGGAGTGAACACGCTGCAGGCTTGGGTCAGGTCGTGCAGCTTGGCCTGGGCCATCATTGTGATGAAGGATTCGCGGTCCATGCTCGCCTCCGTCAGGTTGAGGATTGGTTTAGAAGCCGTAACGATCAGCGAAGGCCACCAGTGCGTCTTCGAACATGCTTAAGGGGGCAGAAACGACGCCCGCCCCGACTTGACCAATTCCTGGGTCCTTGTGCGCGACGCCCGTGTTCACCCGCGGGGCGATCTGCTTTTCCACCACCTTGCGGATATCGATTCCGGTCGGGGTGCCGCGGAAATCCAGGTAAGGGATGGTGAATTGCTTGTGTTCGGCATAGGTGATTTCGTACATGTCGAGGGTCGTGTTAATAGCGTCCCGCGGCACGCCGCCAATGAAGGTGACCAGAGCGGGAGCGGCCGCCATGGCAAAGCCCCCGATGCCGGCCGTTTCGGTGATGACACTGTCACCGATGTCGCGGCAGGCGTCCGACTCTGTGAAGCCCGGGAAGTAGAGCGCCTTGACTATCGGGGACTGCGCCGTGAACCATTTGTCGCCCAGGCCGCTGACCTGGATGCCGAAATCGGTTCCATTGCGCGCCATGATGGTGACGATGGTGCTGCCTTCCACATTGTGACCGGCGGCGGTCATCGTCTTGCAGCCGGCCATGACCGGGTTGAGAATGCTCAAGGCGTTCTCGCCAAGGAACTTGATGACCTCGAACGCCGTGGCGGAGTCTTTGGCGGTCTTGGCGATGAACGGTGCGAGTTGAGTGGTCCACAGGACCGAGGCGGCGTCCAGACGGTTGTGTCCGTCATCGCCCATGTGGAGCGCCTTTGCCAGGATGGAGCGGACATCCACGCCGCCGATGGCCTCCAATGCAGCTTTGATCGTCGGCCCGAGAGTGGACTCCATCCAGCGCAGCTTCTCCAGGACCTCCGGCCCGTAGGCGCCCATGCGCAGGACTTTGCCGCGGCCCTCATTGAGATTGGAGAAGCACGTGATCTTGTAGGTCTGATTCTCGATGACATACACCAGCATGGAAGGCGAGATCACGCCGGCCATGGGGCCGACGCACATGTGCTCATGGCAGGGCGAGAACTCGATCTTGCCCGACTTGAGCATCTTCTCTGCGTCGTCACCGCTCTTGGCCTTGCCCTCGAGAATCAGGGCCCCCATCATCGCGCCGCGCATCGGGCCAGACATGCGCTCCCAGGTCACCGGAGGGCCCGCGTGCAGGAGCATATTCTCGCGCAGCCCGGGCACGACCTCAATTGCCTTGGCCAACGTGGTTGCGATCGGCCGGGAGTCCATCATGCGCTGGGTGACTTGGGCGTTCGCCTTTTCGATATCCATGAGCACCTCCAGATCGTCGGCGGGGTGGCCTTCGGTCCGTCCTGCGCGTGGACTCCTGCAGGGCCCTTCGCCCGCAATTGCGCAAGCGGGAATGCTACCGCCGGAGAACCCTGGGTCAGAGTGGCACAGGGCTGGGCCGAGGGTCGTGTGACCTTCGGCGCCGGTGGGAATAGACCTATTGCGCTTTTTTCATCCGCTCCAGAATACTCACCAACCGTTCACTGGATCCGGCGACGGGCTTCCAGTCCACGTGAACAGCCTGGGCCCCCTGCGCCGTCAGGCTCTCCGCAAAGGACTCCAGGCCAACGTTGATGCCCGCCATGGGTTGCTTGAGCGCCCGCAGGTCGACCGGCATCGCCGTCGGCCCGGTGCCGGGCGGGGTTGCGCGTTCAATCGCTTGGAGCAATCGACCCACATAGCGAGCGGCTGCATCGTTGCTGGTCTCGGTTTTGGCACCGGCATCTCTCAGCCGCTTGATTTGCGCTTCGATCCCCTGCGGGTCTCCATCGGTGCCGCTGACGATCGCCACCACCTCCAGGTGCCGGCCGGCCTGCTGTGCAGACTGGATGGCGGCGGCGATCGCCGGAGCCAACTCGCTCGCCGGATCGCTGTGCGCGCCGAAGCCTAGAACCACGTCCAGCAGGATGACGGCCACCTCCGGGTCGGAGGCTTCTTTCTCGAGTTCGCCGAATGCGGAGATCGTTGTCCATCATCGGATGCAGACGGCCGACTGTAAACTCGTCCTCGCCCAGGTCGATGATCGTGTGCGCTTTGCTGACCAGAGAGTTCTTCGAGCTTGTTCTTCTTGTCGAGCGGGGCGTTCGAGTAGACCACGGGAACGTAGTTCTGCAGGATCAGCAGTGCCTCGTACTGTAACGTCCCGCCCGAGAAGAGGCCGCGCAGGTAGCGCTGACCGGGCGCGAATTTGGATCGGTCCGGCTGCGACGTGAAGTCCTCAGGCGAGTCGACCAGACGGATGGCGAGCTCAGCGGTTTCATCGAAAGTCGTGGCAAAGAAAACGTTGTCCACCCGACGTGAGGCGGTGGCGTAGCCAATGAAATCGACCACCACGGGCTTGCCGACCGAACGCGCCGCCTGGACCAGGGTATCCGCGATCTTGGAGGAGGGCGGCTTCGAGACGAGGACGATGACCTTGGCGTCCGGGTCGCGAGCCATCAGATCGAGCCCCTGACGCGCGGTGATGGCGTTGACGGCCTCCGAGAGGTCACGCCCCCCGGTCCCCAGGGCATGCGTGATGCCGCCTCCCATCTGATGAATGCGCACCGTGACTTGCTGCAGGCCGGTCCCGGATGCCGCCACGAGTCCAATCGGCCCCTTGCGGACCTTGTTGGCAAACCCCAGGCCGATCCCGTTCACAATCGCTGTGCCGCAATCCGGCCCCATGACTAGGAGCCCTTTGCGGGCCGCTTCCTGTTTGAGCGCGACTTCATCTTCGAGGGTGACGTTGTCACTGTAGAGGAAGATGTGCTTGTTGAGACCCAAGGCCTGGCGCGTCACCCCGGCAGCGTATCGCCCTGGAACGGAAACCAGGACCCACTGGGCCTCGGGCAACATCTTGACCGCGGTCTCGAGGCTGCGGGGATGGTACTCTTGGTCCCCTCCCCGTCCATGGCGTGCGGCCACGAGCTCATCCACCTTTGCCAGAGCCGCCCGAGCCGAGGTCTCATCTGTGCCGCGCACGACGATGATGAGATCGTCATTGCCCGCAGCTTCGGCTTCAGGGACCAGCAGGTTGCTCTCCGCCAGGACTTCCTTGTTGGCGCCGGTACCCATGACAACTCCGGCATCCAGGACGCCGGGTTGTTCCGTCAAGTCGCGCTGCAACTGCATCAGGACGACTGAGTCGTAATAGGCGCCCGAACGAACTTCAGCCTTGGTTACTGCCATCGGGCCTCTCTTCTGCTGGATATGGGTGGCCGATCTGTCCAGGTTTTTGGGATGCCGATCCTTACCCCCCTTCCCGGCTCAGGATAGGGGGGGTGCTAAGCACAACGCAACGTCAGGTGTGAACCCGTCCGGCTCGTGCCGTGCGTCCAAGCTGAGCTTGGCCGCAATCGCAGGTCATGCCCCGATTCTCCACCCGGCGGCAACCCCGGGTCACCTTATCGGCGCTCGGTGGGAAATGGTCGTGCGGCACGGCATCGACTGCAGGCTAGACCGTCACTTCGTCAGGCACGACGAACTTCTCATTGGCCTTGATCAGCTTCTCCGGCACATCGAAGTTGAGCGGCGCGCCCACCAGCTGTTCGGAGTACTTCTTGATCGCTTGGTCCCAATACTTCTTGGTGACGTAGTACACCCGGGCTCCACCCAACTCGTGCTGAACATCGGGCCAGGGGTAGCTGGGCTGCGCCATACCCAAGAAGCCGATGCGCCAGCCATTGTAGCTCTCATACGTCGACCAGAATTCCTTCTGGCCAAGAATCTCGAAGGCATAGTACGCCTTGCAATAGAAGAGCGCGGCGCCCAGGCGGCCGCCGCGATGGAAGGTCATCGTGTGATGGCTGATGTTGATGTCTTCGTTCATCAGGCGGCCATTGACCAGCCCGGCCAGCTTACCGTCGATCATCCCGATCATGACGTACGGATCCTTGAGGCGCTTGCGGTACCACCCGAGCAGCTCGGCGTACACCCTGGCGCCGACAATGTCATAGAAGTCGTGCTCGATATCCATGACTTTGCGGACGTACTGCATAAGTGTCTTGGCTTCCTCGATCTTCGCCTCTCGAATGAACATCAACTCACCGGTCGGGAGCTTGATCGTCGCCGGGGGCCATGGCTTCATCGCCATAGGGTAGCCCTGGAGCAGCGGTTCGATATCCCGGACATTGAGGGTGTACTCTTCGCGTGAGACGGGCACGGGCGGCTCGAGGCGCATGGCTGGGTTCTCCTTCTGGACGAGATCGATTGGGGATGCTTGAGTATATGCCATTCTGGACAGACAAAGCAAGCAGGGGCCGCGGCCTTGGGGGTGCAGAGGATCATCCGCAGCGCAGCTTCCATGACAAACCTGGCGGTCCGTCCTACGCCGAACGTCGCATGCAACCGACGCCGGGCTTCGAGCTCGCTTCCGCGAGGGTGATCTGATTGCGGCCCCTGCCGCGAGGGCCTGCCCCCCGCCACGGACACGGCCGAAAAGTCGGCCGCCCTTCCCCGACATCGAGTCGCACGGTCGTTCTACGGAATGTGATCCAAAGAGACAAACGACGAATGTCACCTCCGCAGGGACACGCCGTCGGATTCCGACGGACGGCGATGACTCTCTTGCGTCGCTCGGCTGGCCCCGCGGCAGTCTGCGTCTCGCGCGGTCCTCCCGGCCGCACAGGGAACAGCACGACTCAGATCGTTGTAGGGGCCAAAGGGCCGGACCGGGGAGTTGCCGGCCGCATTTGCGCACGACGTCGTGCGATTCGGAGCGGATTCGTTGTCTCACAAACCCGACGGCCGGCCATCACGCTCGACGCAAGGGGCGTCTCGCCACGAACCGGCCAAACCACATCGACCGTCTACCCACCCTGCACGCAATGCACACGGCGACCCTGCCGAGGTCGCCGTGTCATCAGTGCTTCGCGTTGCATCCTCCTCAGCTCAGCAAACCCTCCGCTCGAAGGATGCCCTCAAACGCCTGATGCGCATCGGCCCGCGCCTTCGACCACCAACGCGCCTCGCCCGGGAAGTACAGCTCGCGCCACTCTCGCTCGATCCAGCGCATCGCCGAGTCGGACGCTCCGCAATTGTGTGCCTGATTCTCCAGGATGCTGATGCGCAGGCTGCGCAACAGGGCAGCGAAGGATTCTCCAAAGGTCCCAAACTCAAATGCGGCCGCGAACAGACGCCGGTCCGGAAAGCGCGCGTCGTGCAGCCGGTAAACGTAGTCAATCATATCGCCGCTGATGGCGTAGAACTCTTCGCTGGTGGCCTTGACCACCCGCGGGTATCCGATCCGCCTGGCGGTC
This sequence comes from uncultured Chloroflexia bacterium, assembly GCA_963712475.1. Taxonomy (GTDB): domain Bacteria; phylum Chloroflexota; class Anaerolineae; order Anaerolineales; family RBG-16-64-43; genus RBG-16-64-43. The sequence continues at coordinate 108,877 of CAVQIA010000006.1, read as the reverse complement.
TCCGACGCCGGCTCGGCGGCCAGCGACGAGGCGACCACGCTCATCTGATAACGCGGACCGTAGCCGCTGTGCATGTCGAGCACGACGACGCGACTCGACCGGGCAAGCGCCGACTCGAAAATGCCGGCGACGCGCTGCGTCTCCTCTTGACGTTCGTGGCCGCCGAAATACACGCCTCGCGGATTCACATATTGGCCGAGCAACGTGGCGCGGCTCAGCCGGCGCGGCCCGATGCGCAGCAACCCCGCTACCAGCCCCAACCCGAATTCGAGTGTGCCCTGCCATACGCCGCGCACCGGTCGCATGGGGTTGAGGAAGGCGAGGTGGGTGTACTCGGGGTTGACACGCCGGTCGAACAATTGCTCGGCGGGGGTGCTGCCCGTCGAATCCCAGACGAAATTGCGGTTGAGGTCGACGCCGCTCGCGTTCGTCCGGCGCCGATGACGCATACCCCACGGGTTCACTGGATGGACGAGGACGACGCCCGTTGTCCTTGGCTCGAGACGAGGCGCGAAGTCGCGCACGAAGAGATCCAACATCTCGGCGCCGAGATAACCCTCGATGCCGTGCAGCCCGCCCGTGAGCACGAGCCAGTGTTCGGCCCGATCTGGTTCGGCCCACAGCACCTGGATCGTCACGTCCTCGTCGGCGGCGAGCCTATAGCTCTCGAGCCTCGCGCCGGGCCACTTGCGCCGGAAGGCCTCGAGGAACTCGTCGAGACGTGGCCTCCCATCGGCTTCCGGAATTGGCCGGTCACTTCGCATCGATCACCTCGCAACCGAGCCGCACGGCATGTGGTCTCGCGCGCACTAGAACGGACCGTAGCCAATGGCCACTGCCAACCCGAGAAACCCGACCGTGGCCAACAAAATCCACAGCCACAAGCCCAGCGACCAGCGCAGCCACTTCGGGAAGCTGACCACCGTCAGCCCCAGGCAGATCAGCAAGACTGGGTTGGTGGGGTAAACGAGGTTGGAGAACCCATCGCCAAAGCAATAGGCGGTCACCGCGACCTGGCGCGTGACCCCGATCAGATCCGCCAGCGGCAGCAGGATCGGCATCATCAGGAAAGCCTTGGCCGAGCCGGAGGCCACAAAGAACTCTATGATCAGCGCCAATCCGTAGATCAGCAGCGCAGCCACGAAGGGGCTCGCAGCCGCAAAGGGACGTGATGCGGCGAACAGGATGGTATCCATGATGCCGCCCTGCACGACGATGTGCTTGACGGAGACGGCCATCAGGATGAGCGGTACCGCGGGCAGGATGTTGACCATGCCACGTGCCAGGCCGGCCAACACGTGTCGCCCGCCCGCTCCCGAGAGCAGCCCGGCGCCCACGCCGCCGATGAGGAAGATGAGGCCCACCAACGGCAGCGCGAGATCCGAGAGTGCCGGGACGATCGGGCCGGCGATCAGAACGACCAGAATGAGCAGCGTGGCTCCCAGGAACCACGCCATGGCTCTCCCCATTCGCCGGCTGCTGGAGAACGTCTCGCCCAACGGCAGTTGATACCTGCGGCGCTCCGCCTCGTCCTGACCATGCAGCGGTGATGCGCTGGGGTCGCGCTCGATGCGCCGCGCATACGTCGCCAGAAAGGCGGCCAGAATGCCATACACCACGATGAAGATCAGCAGACGCAGCCCGCCACCCGAGAAGAGGGGCAGCCCGGCCAGCTTTTGTGCCACGCCGATCGTGAAGGGGTTGGCCACCGCGGCCGAGAAGCCCACGTTGGTCGCCAGGATGCTCATGCCCAGCCCCACCAACGCATCCCACCCGAGGGAATACGACAGCGCGACCATGACCGGCACGAGCGGAACGACCTCCTCGAAGATCCCGAAGAAAGCGCCGAGCAACATGAAGAAGAGGGTGATCAGCAGCAGCAAGACGTACTTGCGACCGCCAAAGCGCTTCACCAACCCGGCCAACGCCGCGCGGATGATCCCGCTGCTATCCAGAACGGCAAACGCGCCACCCACCAGCAGGATGAACACGATGATGATGATGACCGTCAACCCGCCCTCGGCGAAGGGCACTTCGAAAGGCGCCGTGAACCAGCGCCAAACGGCATAGTCGGGTCGCGGCGTGTACTCGAAGGACCCGGGCACGATCAACTCCCGGCCTTCGGTCGTGGACCGTGCAAAGATCCCAGAGGGGATGACGCGCGTGAGGATGCCGGCCAGGATCATGAGAACGAACAGGATGGCCAGCGATTGAAAGAAGGCTCTGCGATTGATGCGGAGTCCGCCGTCGGCGTCCATGAGGTCCTCCTCCTTGTTCACGGGGCGAGCGATGCAACGCGCCGGGTCGTCACGCTTTCGAGCGAAACGTCCGCTGGGAAGGGGCAGTCCGGTCGCGCACGCGGTACGCCTCGTCGCGCGCTGGCGTTGAAGGTCAGCCCGAGAGGGTGCGGTAGCGCTCGCGGATGGCTGGAATCAGATAGTCGTCAAAGGAGCGCCTGCGGTCGTACTCCGGCCGCCAGCCCCAATCGCGGCGGGCGGCCGTGTCATCTACATCACACGGCCAGGAGTCGACGATGCTCTGGCGTTTGACGTCCGGCACGAAATGCACTTTCGCCGCGGGGAATGCCTGCAGCGTGAGGCGATAGATGTCACCCGCCGAGAGGGAGAAGCTCGAGACGTTGTAGACCAGGCGCGAAAGCCGCTCGCGCGGAGCGGCCTCCAACAACAGCAGCGCGCGGATCGCATCGGGCATGACCATGAACGGCAGGCAGGTATCTTCGCGGACAAAGCACTCGTAGGCCAGGGCTTGGGCGGCATGGTGAAGCATCTCAGGCCCGTAGTCGCTCGTGCCGCCGGTTGGCACCGTCTGGGCGCTGATCAATCCCGGAAACCGCACCGAACGAAAATCGAGCCCGAAGCTCGACCGCGGTTCATCCAGCCGCCGGTAGTGCCGGGTAAAGTAGGTACCCAGGCTCTCGCAGGCTACTTTGTTGCAGCCATACATCGTGGCCGGGAAGCACCACGCCTCCTCGGTCACCTGCCCGGCCGCGCGCTTGGTGGTCAGATCCGGCAGGCCATACGCGGCGATCGAACTGGGGTAGATGAATCTCACCGTTCGCTCCTGCTCCCGCGCCTGTTGCACGGCATGCGTCAGCAAAGCGAATGTGCCATCCACATTCACGCGAAACGCCAACTCGGGGCTGCGTTCGCCTTTGGTGGAGAGAATCGAGGCGAGATGAAAAACCGTTTGGTAGGCGTGGCCCGCGAACAACATCTTGAGCAGGGAGGGATCGAGGATGTCGCCTTGCACAAACGTCAGGGGGATGGTCTGCAACGCGGGGTCGAGAGGCTGAATATCGGTGGCCACGATGGAGACCTGCGCCTCACGGCTGAGGTGCGCAATCAAACCGTGACCGACTTCGCCGTTGGCGCCGGTGATGAGCACACTGTCCTTTTCGGTCATGCCTCTCTCCGAGGATCCGGCAACCAGGCGTCACGAGGATAGGCGGCGCGCACCTCCTCAACTATACCGTCACCCGCAGGACTCCACAATGCCGATCGCAGCCGGCGAGAGCGACCGACGCGGCCGGGAAAGCAACGACCACGTGGCCTAAGCCACGTGGTCGTTGTGCAATGGCAGTCAAGAGCGAAGGCAACCTACCCTCGCCCGGTCCACCCCAAGACGTAGCGGCCGAGAACGGCCAGCAGCCCGAGCGCCAGTGCGATCAGCAGCAGCGTGCCGACGCAGCGAATCGAACTTGCCACAAAGTGGATCACGTGACGCAAGAGCCAAAGGCCGACAAGCAAGGCCACAGCCCATCCCGCAATTTCCACCCACGACACGGCACCCTCCGAGGCAGCTGGAGACTCTCAGGCAGAGGTCGAGGCTGCAAAGTCCGTGCCGTCCTGGCCGAGGCTCCCTGAAGCGCTTGTTTGGCCGGCAGGGGGGCGAGGGCGGATTTCCGCGTGAGGTAGGCACACGTCCACTTAAACAGTCAACGGGGCGCCCCCTCTGAGCTCGCCCCGTCGACAATGGGTGTCCCCCTCCGCAAATACCCGTATTCAATTGTGATGGGATTTCGAGAAGGCCACCTGTTCTCACGCGAAACGAGCCGACATCAATAGTATAGAGAGCCAGGCAGCCCGCAGCAATAGGCACTTGTACTGAATGGTCTCACAGCCAATCTGGCCTGTGAAGGAGTGCATTCCCGCGAGATGGACCGCCTCCGGCGCGCAGTCGCGGGCTAAAGGGGAGAGCCGCACAGGCTCGAGTAGTGGTGTCCGATATGCATCACGCGTAGTGATCCTGATAGTTGCATGTCTCGCGAAGGTTGCAGTAGTCGCATGCGCGCCCGCCCGCGGTGACATCCGGCCCGAGCCCGACGACGAACGAAACCGACTTGCGCGGATGCATCATGCCCGAAGCCGCCGCGCGAACCCCGATCTCCTGCGCGTCCAGGAGCGCAAGCAATTCTGGCTGGCCGGATTCGACCGGCCAGCCGATCATCCCAGGAGAGAGTGGCAGCGTTGCCTGCTCGCCGGCCTCGGAAGCCAACGACTCGAAGTACCGGCATGCACTGTTGGCAAGCGCCTCCGCGGCGGCCGAACCGCACCCATCCAGCGCCAAGCCCAGGCTCGGATCGTCCTGGATGACATCCGCAGCGAGGTCCTCCAGCGCAGGGCCTATCGTGCACAACGCCACCGCCACGCGCTGCGCGCTGCCTAAATGCTGCGCCACCAGCGCGCCGGAAAGGTGAGCGCCTCCCTCGAGCGCCAGCCGCTCGTGGCGAAGGCCACCCACCTCAACAAGCCGGTAGAGGACAGCCGGGGCGATCAACGGTCGGGCCGCGGCCAGGGCATCCTCGGCAATCCCGACGAGGGCCCGGCTGCGTCCACGGATCACCGCAGGGTCGGCCCCCTGCCCGCGCAACACGAGATCTGCATCCAGCGCCAGAGTCCAATCGCGACGAACCGGCATGGGGCTAGACCGTCACCTTCGGTAGCGCCCGGTAATTGGCTATGTATCGCGCCGCATACTCGTCACGGCCCATGAGCAGATCGGTGGCGCGGATGATACTCGAAAGTTTGCCCGGATCGGTGATGAGACAATTCGCGCCGCGCCCAACCGCTAACGCCAGAAAGGCCTGGTTGATCGTGTGGCGATCAGGCAGCCCAAACGAGACGTTGCTGGCGCCCAGATTGATGCTCACACCGAACTCGGTGCGCACACGTTCGATCGTGGCCAGCGTCACTGCGCCTGCATGGCTGTCGGCGCCGACGGTCAGGACAAGCGGATCGATGATCACGTCCTCCGGCGGAATGCCCAATTGGGCTGCTCGCTCGAGGATCTTCCCCGCGACTTTCACTCGCGACTCCGCATCCATTGGGATGCCGTTGTCGTCCATGGTGAGACCAATGACTGCGGCGCCTCGATCCTTGACCAGTGGCAGCACCGAGCGCAGGGAAGCCTCTTCCCCGTTGACCGAATTGACCAGTGGCTTGCCGGGAACCACCTTGAGTGCCGCAGCCAACGCCGCCGGGTTGGGCGTGTCGATGCAGATCGGCACGTCCATCGCTTCGGCCACCATCCTCACCACCTTGGGCAACATGGCAACATCGTCCAGCCCCGGCACACCCACGTTGACGTCGAGCACCTCGGCTCCGGCCGCCATCTGGGCCGCGGCCAATTCGAGCACCAGGCCGAGGTCGCCCGCCTGCAGCGCCGCCGCAAGCTTCTTGCGCCCGGTGGGGTTGATGCGCTCGCCGACGATCACGGCCTGACCCTCCGTGTCGAGGGTCACTTCACGCGTGTTACCCCTGAGGACGGTTTGCATACTAAGGAGCTCCCTTCCTTGACATGAATGAGTCGTGCAAAGGGCGTCAGGGGGTCCCCCTGACGCAGCAGCAGACATCGTCGCGACGGTTGCATGCCGGCGCGACTTGGCCGTCACAGCGTGGGCAAGCGCGCTTCGACCTCGCCGATGGCACGATCGAGGATTGCCAACAGTTCGTCCACCTCCGCGGCGGTGATGACGAGCGGCGGTGCGAAGAGCGTCATATCGCCCAGTGCCCCCTCCACCGCGCCGGAGCACGGGTAGGTCACCAATCCGAGGCGCATGGCCGCCTGGTCGATGAGGGCGCTTACATGTATTTCGGGCGGGAAGGGTTCATGCGTTTCACGGTCGCGCACATACTCAAGCCCGAACATGAGCCCCAGCCCACGTACATCCCCCACGATGGGGTGCTTCTCCATTAGGTGACGCAACCCAGCCTGAACCTGCAGGCCGCGCTCGTGGGAGTTTTGCACTAAGTTGTGGTCCACCAGGTATCGGATGGCAACCATGGCCCCCGCGCACGAAACAGCGTTCGCATTGAAGGTATGGCCGGCGCGGAAGGGCGAGTGCGCCTTCTCGAGAACCGCCCACAATTCCTCGCGGGCGATGACCAGCGCCAGCGGCGTGTAGCCCGAGGTGACCCCCTTGGCCGAGGTCAAGATGTCGGGGGTGACACCCGCGTGGTCTACTCCCCACATCACGCCCGTGCGCCCCCATCCCGTCATGACTTCATCGGCGATGAACAGGACCTCGTAGCGGTCGCATATCTCGCGCACGGCTTCCAAGTAGCCCTCGGGCGCCGGCACGGCCCCCAGTGACGCGCCGACCACCGGCTCGGCAATGAAGGCGGCCACGTTCTCTGCACCTTGCTGGCGGATGGCCGTCTCGAGCGATCGTGCGCATTTGAGTTTGCAGGAAGGAAAAGTCAGCTCGAACGGGCAGTGGTAGCAGAAGGCGGGCGGGATATGAGGCGACTCGACGAACATGGGCAGGAACATCTTGCGCCGAGCGACCAATCCTGAATAGCCTGCCCCCGAGATTGAGTTGCCATGAAAGGCCTGCCAGCGGCTGATGATTTGATACTTGCCTGGCTTGCCTTGCTCCACCCAGTACTGTCGCGCCAGGCGAACGGCGTCATCGGTGGCGTCGGTGCCGGTGCACGTGAACCACACCCGGCTGTTTCCTTTCAACTCGCCCGGCGCGAGCTCAACCACTAGGTCCGCCAGGTCGAGCATCGGCGCATGGGTGAAGGCATGCGCCGGGGAGAAGGAGAACTTCTGAGCTTGGGCGTACATCGCCCGCGGAACCTCGTCCACCCCGTGGCCGATGGCAGTCACGACTGCGGAGCCGCCTGAACCGTCGATGTAGCGCTTGCCTTCGCGGTCGAAGAGGTAGATCCCTTCGGCTCGTTCAACAATTGGATACACGCGATCCCACGAACGGTGGACTGCATGCACATTGGGTCGCGTCATAGGGAAGCCTCCTGCTATCGTCGCGCACGTCGATTCTGCGGCGCGCCGTTCGATGCTAGCACACGCACTACCGCGTGTCAACGCACGCACCGCACGACTCTCGCGCGGTAGATTCTCGAGACCCCCGGCGGCGATTCACGAACCATGCCGTCGTATCTGCGGCGTGGCTTCATTGACTCCCCAAGGCCGCAATGCTAGAATGTTACCACCTTCACAATGCGAAGCGACTGTGTGTGCGGGTGATCGTTGGGTGCTGGGAACGAATTTCAAACTTACCTGGCGCGAGCGCGAGTTCCATCAGGATCACGGCGGCGGATTATTGCCCCGCGTGCGCTCGCCCATCCGAATCACCTCCCTGATCTCCCAGCCATTGTTAGTCGTCACTCCTACTGGATCCACAATCCAGATTCTTGAAGGCATGTCACGGAGAAGCCCATGCAAACGCTCTTGAAAGAGATCGCCGAACATGTGATCCTGGGTAAGCGCGCGGTTGTGGAGACCAAAGTTCGCGAGGCAATTGAGGCGGGCCTCGACCCGCAGTCCATCCTCAACGACGGCCTGATCGCTCCAATGAGCGAGGTGGGTGCACGATTCGAACGCGGCGAGTTCTATGTTCCAGAAATGCTCATCGCCGCCCGCGCCATGCAGTCCGGCCTGGCAATCCTCAAACCGCGTCTCTCCGAGGGCGGCATTAAAATGCGCGGCAAGGTCGTGATCGGCACGGTCAAGGGCGATCTGCACGACATTGGCAAGAACCTGGTGGCCATGATGCTCGAGGGGGCCGGGTTCGAGATCATCGACCTGGGCACGGATGTACCGCCCGAGAAGTTCGCCAACACGGTGCGCGAGAGCGGCGCGACGTTGGTGGGGATGTCGGCCCTGCTGACCACCACCATGAAGAACATGAAGTCTGTCATCGAAGCGCTGGAAGATCTGGGGGTGCGGCAGAGTGTCAAGATTATGGTTGGCGGCGCGCCGGTGACCGATGCCTTTGCCAAGGATATCGGCGCCGATGGCTACGCCCCCGACGCCAGCCGGGCCGTGGCACTGGCCAAGTCACTGGTCTAGCAGGCGACTCGCAACGTCTCCGGCTCGATCGCTACTTCCAGAAGAAGAGAACCCGCCCCTAGGGGCGGGTTCTCTTCTTCTGCGAGGTCAGGGCCGCATCTCCTGAGCGCTACTCCTCGCGAACAGGCTCGCCTCGTGCGGCCGGAGAAGCCGAGGGAGTGTCACAGCGACGGTCAGCTGCGGACATGCCTGAAGACATTCTGTTTGCAGGTTTGCCGACCTTGCCCAACCTGGCCCTACGACCAGGCCCCCTGACGCAGCCGATGGGTATCCCGTCGCAACGAAAAGCGGCCGCCTATCCGGCGGCCGCCTTTTGCTGCGGCGCTCCTCTGATGACTACCTAGGAGGGCGTGTGCTTTAGGGTGAAGGAACCCACGTCCTTCATGCCTCCGCTGGAGAGTGTCCACTCCTTGGTGGCATAGGTCTCGCCTGCCGGGACCTGCCAGTCGCGCGTCGAGGCGCAGTCCGCCGGATCCGGCGGCCTGATGAGCCCGCCCACCGTGGCAGCGCCCGCACCCGGCTGAAGCGCAGAGAGGGCCAACTCCAATCCCCCCAGATCCTGGTCGCCACCGGCTTCTTGAGCGGCGGCCAACAACTGCAGAATCTGATCGGGAGTCATCGACTCAAGATCTTGCCCTTCAAGCTGCTTCATCAAGTCGCCCAGTTCTTCCGGCAGTTCCGGACTCTGCACCTGGGAGGGGTCGCCTTGCTGCGCGGGCACGTCCAGGCCCGCCATGCATGCGCCCGCGTGGATCATTCCGTAGGCGCCGCTCCACAGTGCGCTGTTCTTGCCGCTGGTGGCCGTCCCACCTCCCGGGCAGCGCATCGAATAGGATTCGGTCGAGACGCCCGAGACGTAACTCAACACCATGTCGCGCACGAACCCGACCTTGTCATCCTTGCCGCGATAGTCGATGTCCCAGCCGAGGGCCGTCACTTCGAATTCGGCTCCCCCTCGCTGGGTGCTCACCACGCTGCAGATGGCGTCCTTCAACGTGAATTCTTCATTCTTCTGAGGCGCCTTGCCGGTGAGCGCGTCGCCCGCCAGCACCCCATCCCACTTGAAGTGGATCGGCACCTTGGAAGTCATACTCGAAGTGTAGGTCATCGTGCCGAGCGTGCCTTTGACTTCCGACTCGAACTCGAGCTCGAAATTCAGGCACCGGCCAGCGAGCTCCTTGCCCTTCTCGATGACTTGCTCCATGGCCGGGCTCTTGTTGCCGAGCAACTCACTTTGGCGCATGATGCCCAGCACGACCGGAACAATGCGGTGGAGGATGTGCTCGTCGCGACACAGCTCGTACTCCTCCTGCAGACAGACGGACCCGACCTCGAGCAGGACATCGTCGATCTTGTCGACGCGGTTGGCTTCCGCGCCCAATCCTGCCTGGCGCAAAAGGCCGGCAAGGCCATCCGTCACACCCAGCAGCTTCAACTGCCGCTCCAATGCCCAAATACGTCTGAAGTGCCAGTTGACCTGCCGCGCACGATTTGCCGGCCGCGTCCAGCCTCGGCTTGAGAACCTCCTGGTAGTACTTCACACTGTAAGAGGTCACGAGATCGTAGAACCCGGCGGGGTCCGCCTTGTCTCCCTTGAGAGCTTGCCACTCGTGCTCCGCGGCCAGCTCCTGTGCCAAGGCACTGGTGAGCCGCGCCTCCGCATCCCCGGCGATACGCGTGCGCACGGGCTCGATATCCGCCAACAAGCCCTTGCTCACGCCATAGCCGCTGAAATGCGTGATGGGGATCTTGAGTTCAGCGGTGTCCAGCACCATCGGGACGAAGTGGAAATCCTGGCCGCCTTCTCTGAAGCCGAAGAAGACCTGCTGGTCGAGCGGGATGGGGTTGGGCGTCTCGATCGTCAGGATCGCCACATCGCTGAAGCGCAGCCCCTCCGGCTCGAGCTGCACGGCGACCGTCGACCCTTCGCCAAACGGCAACCCGCCGACGCTCGCGGCCGGCGTCATGGTGACCTCGACCGGAGCGTAAAGGGCGCCGGCCGGAATCTCGAGCGAGTAACGCGTGCCATCCTCTCCCGTCGTCGAGATGGTGCCGCCGTCGGAGGCGAAGACCTGCGAGACGGCGTGCGACTCCGCCAACGAAACGTCGAGGTTCAGCGGATCGGATGGAGCGTCGAACAATGCGTCGGCGTCGAGGGAGGATGCCTTCGGTGCTCCCAAGAGACTGCAGCTCATCAGGAGGACTCCGGCTGCGGAGACAACCGCGATCAGCTTGCCTTTGCGAGACATCCAGCACCTTCTCTCTGAGAATAGTGACGGCTCGAATGTTATTAGTAGCATTATAGCCTTTTTTGTCAAGTTAATGTGGGCGGTGGATTTCAGCGGCGGCAAAGGTCTTTTTGGCTGTTGGCGACGGGGCGCCATGCCTTCCCAGCCTGGCCTCGAGCGGTGCGCGGGACACATGCGCGTACCCCGCGCATGCAGGCACTCGTAATGCGTGCTATGCCCTCTCGGAAGAAGCGGCCCTGCCCGCAGATTGAACGCTGAGGCGAATGCGATACGTTGAGGGGAGGTCAGGTGGGGCGATGCGGAGGCAGTCGCGACTCGACATCCTGGCGAGCGGTGCGCACAGCGGTGCCGCCGGGGGCGAGCGTTGAGAGCCCGCCGACGATGTTGCCCCAAGCCAGGCACGTTGCCAGGGGGCGGTGCTCCAACCATGCGGTCAGAAACCCTGCGTCGAAGGCGTCGCCTGAGCCGGTCGTATCCACCGGCTCGACCTGAAGCGCTGAGGCGTGGATCATCTCGCTGCCGCGTGCTTGCGCCCACGCGCCCTGCGCGCCATCCTTGATGATCACCAACGGGCACAACTCCACGAGCCGCGTCATTGCTCGCTCCAGGTCGGCTTCGCCCGTGAGGCGGCGCGCCTCGAGCGCGTTGGGCATGAAGACGTCGGCCGAGCCAATGGCTTGGCGCACCGAGGGCACACTCAGTTGCGTATCTTCGGTCGAGTTGCCATCCATCACCAGCTTGATGCCGCGCAGGCGCATGAGGCTGCGAGCGGGCAGGAGCAGCGGACCATGGTAGACGCCCGGGACGAACACCAGCCGCGGCGAGGCGGTGGCCAGCGCTCGCATTGCCGCCGGGACCGCAGGATCGGGGTCATAGAATGCGAGGAAGGCGCGGTCCGCGGGGAAGGAGGCCGCGACGGTGATGCGGCGCAACGGGCGGGCGTGATCGACGAACAGCGACGCATCCAAGCCTTCCTCGATCGCCCGCCGGCGAACGAAGGCGCTCATCGGATCGTCGCCAAAATCCACGGCCCACCCTACGTTGAGCCCCAGGCGCGCCATTGACACCGCGCACGTGAAGCCTCCACCGCCGGGTAGATAGTCGAATCCGCCGGCGACCACCTCCACGCCGAGTTCGGGCAACTTCGGCACGCCGGTGAAGATGAGGTCCAGCGAGTAATCTCCGAGCACAAGTGCATCCAGTGCGCGGCTCACCGTAGATCGACCTCGGGCAGGCAGGATGGGGTCATTTCAATTCGGGGAAGAGCGCACCATGACGCTGCCGGTATTCATCCACCAGGACGCGCGCCAGCCGGGCATCGCCCACCAGCGGGTGAAGGGCCAGCGCGCTCACCGCTTGGTTGTACGAGTGGTCAAGCGCCGCCCGGATCGTGCCCTGTTCGAAGGCCTTCACCTGCAGCATCAACCCCAGGCAGTGCGCAGGAATCTCACCCACCGCCAATGGGCGTATGGAGTCCGCACTGACCATGGCCGGGATTTCGACGACATCCCGCGTGCCCATGCCATGAATCGCTCCCGCGTTCGGGATGTTGAGCACCATCACGCGTGGGTGTGGTGCCGCGCAGGGCTTCTATCACATCCAGCGCCACGCCGGCATAGCCTTCGGAGGCCAGCGCCTCGGCGGCTGCCGGGTCAACCTTGGCAAGCCAATCGGTTTGCCCGGTTTCTCCGGCCATGTAGGTGTGCCCACGCTGGCGCATGTAAGCCCTGTAAGCGGCCACCATCTCGGCGGGCTCGCCGCGCGCGGCGTGAGCGCGCAGCGCCGCGAGCAGGTCCCGGTTGATGCGCACCAGGTATTCGCCGCGGGTTTCTTCTCCGCGCAGGATGTTCGCCACCGCCTCGCGCGCGTGGTAGTAGTAGAACAGGTACTCGTTCGGGATCAGGCCGAGTTCGGCCACGAGATTCGAATCGAAGGGCAGGCCGGGCAGCGTGGCGCCATCGCGCAGCATGCGGATAAACTGCGGCAGCATGTCCTTTCCCTCGTGCGTCAGCGAGCGCACCCAACCCAGGTGGTTGAGGCCGAAATAGTCGATGTGCACTCGCTCGGGCGTCGCGCCGAGCATGGCCGCTGCCACGCGCTGCATGGTGCTGGGCGCATCGCAGATCCCCACCGCCCGCTCCCAGCCGCCGGCGCCGCGCAGGGCCTCGGTCAGCAGGCCGGCGGGGTTGGCGAAGTTGATGAGCCAAGCCTGGGGGCACAACTCGCGCATCAACTGCAAGTAGTCGAACAAGACCGGCAGCGTGCGCACCGCCATGGCAAACCCGCCTGGGCCGGTCGTTTCTTGGCCGAGGACACCGTGGGCCAGCGGCACGCGCTCGTCGATCACCCGCGATTCGATCCCACCCACGCGGAACGTGGTAATGACGAAATCTGCGTCCTGGAGAGCGTCGCGCGCCCGGGTGGTGTGCGTGAGGCGCAGGGCGCGCGGGCTGGCCGCGTTGGCGGCCTGCGCGACGAGACGCATCAGTTCCAGCCGCTCGCCATCCGTATCCATCAAGGCGAGCTCGTCGACGCCCAGGCGATCCTGGCGGATGAGCAACGCTTGCACGAGCAGCGGGGTGCGCATACCTCCCCCGCCAAGGATCGCGATCTTCATGAACGAGCCCCACTCCTACAGTCCGAGGAAAGAGCCTCACCACTGAGGTCAAGGAGAACACCGAGACCGGTTCAGTCGGTCTTCCTGGGCGGGAAAGGGGCTGGTCCGCCCCTGCGCCAGTCGTTACCTCCAGCGCCCGACCTCCGAGGGACTCGGTCTACGCCCGCCGAGTTATCTGCGGTCCCCGTGTTCTCAACGGTGAAGCTCGCGTTCTTACCCCGCCGCCGGCTTCGCCCGCTCGACATCGGCGCGGCGCTTCATCTCCGCGCGCAAAGCCTGTATGTCCTTGGGGATGAAGAACAGTGCGCCCAGGTAGATGACGAAGCACAACACCCAGGTGGAAATGCATATCCACAGTATGGCCGTCTTCAGGTTCGTGGCATCCGCCACGATGCCCGCCAGCAGCGGGGCCATGGCCGCGCCCGAGTTCTCGATGAAGTACTCCACCGCCTGGGTCGTCGACCGCACCTCGGGGTGGTGACATCGAATATCGTTGCGATCACGTTGGGTGAGGAAAACGGCATGAAGATGGCCGTGCCGAGCATCAGCGCGAAGAACTGGCTGCGGTTTTCCACAGGTGTTTGAATCGCGAGGAACAGGAAAACCGCCCCCACGATCACACCGACGCTCGAGATGATGATGCGGCCGTTGAGGGTGCGCTTGAACAGCCAGTCGCCGAGCCCCCCGCCCACGAAATAGCCCAGGGCCAGGACCAGGATGACCGGGGCCATGGTGAACAGGACCGAGTTGTTGTCGTAGCCGCGTTCCCGGATCAGGTATCCGAAGAAGAAGAACGTGATCACGTTCCACGGGAAGACCCCGGCAAAACCCTGGGCGAACACAAACCACATCGACCGCTTCTGCACGGCGAGCTTGGCTTCTGCCCAGGAGAAGCGGAATTGTTGGTATTCCTGGATGCCGGCGAACTCGGGTTCGGCCTTGCCGCGCGGCATTTCCTTCACTCCGAAGAAAATGAGCACCGCGATCACCAGCCCGAGCGAGCCGGTGATGTAGAAGACCGAACGCCAGCCGCCGATCATCGGCGCCACCATCAGCGCCAGGACCATGCCGGCCAGGTAGCCTAGCGGCTGGGCCACCTGCAGCAACCCGTACACTCGCCCGCGCAGGCCGGGGCCGAAGTAATCGGCCACGAGCGAGTACAGCCCGGGGTAGGATGAGTCGTCGATGCCCGTCGAGGCGCGCGTGGCCACAAAGGCCGGGAACACGCGGACGAGGGAGCTGATCCAGGTGGTGAGGCCCCAAATGAGAGAGGCCAGGGCCAGCAGTTTGGAACGGGCGTAGCGGTCGTAAAGGTATCCCCACAGTGGATAGAGCAGTGTGGCGACAACCAGCGCCCCGGTGTTGACCAGGCCCCACTGCGAATCCGAGATCTTGAATTCGCCCATGATCGGCACCTGCATCGAGCCGATCATCAGGCGGTCTGTCTGGTGCAAGAACATGAAAAGGAAGAAGACCACAACCACGAACCAGCGATAGCCGGAGCGTTTGCGCATGCCATCCTCCTCGAAACCTGTGACGGATCGGTAGGCGACTGCGACGCGTTGGCGCAGAGTATAGCCTCGAACGCCGCGAGTTCGCGCGGGCGGGCGGAGGGCTCCGGCCGCCGGCTAGGAGGCCGAACCCAGCAGCCCCTCGACAAACGGGTGAAAGCGCGCAAAGCGAAACGCCTCGCCGTAGGCGTATCCGGCTCTTTGCCCGACCTCGGCTGCCTGCGAGCGCATCGCCCAGCCTACCGCCACCATCGGATCACCGGCGGCCTCACCGAGCAGCGTGCGCAAGTCTAGCCCGGCCAATTCCGCCTGCCGCCGCACGTCTTCGACGAGGAATTCCATCTGGCTCTTGTGTTCCGCCAGCGCCGCCAGTTTGCGCTCGAGGGTCGAGGTGATATCGATGATCTTGTCGGGAGCGCCGCCGCTCTCGGCGTAGTAGTACTTCTCGGTCACAAAGTGCGGCTCGAGGCCCACCTCGCCGTGCTCAGGGTGCATGAGCGGCAGCATAGAGAAGGAGACCGCCTCGGCCGCCGCCATCGCAACCGCACGGTGGTCCGGATGCGGTTCGCCCAGGGCGAAGGGGTCCTCCGCGATGAGCGCATCTGGCCGGAACCCGCGAATGGCGTGGATGAACCGTTCGCGCAACACACCCGGCGCCAGTTGGTCCAGCTCCAAGTCCGGGAAGCCGAGCAGGATGGGCGGCTGCGCGCCCAACACCTGTGCCGCGCGCCGCGCTTCCTCCTGGCGCACGTGAGCCAATGCCTCGCTCGGCTGGGTGAATGAGCCGCGCCGGCCGTCGGCGGCGATGACGTAGCGCGCCTGCGCACCCTCGGCCACGAATCGAGCAATCGTCCCGCCGGCGAAGAACTCCGCATCGTCCGGGTGGGCGACCAGGACCAACACACGCTTGGGCATGGTGGGCCTCCTTTTCAATGTCTCGTGGCACGCCTTGGGCGCACGCCCGACCGGTCATGCGGCAGCAGGCGATGCGGACCCTGGCGGCCAGCCGATCATCAGTTCATAACCCAGGTTGGGGTTGCATTCCCAATTCAGGCGAAGCTCTTGGCTCGCGTGGTCATACGCCCACTCGCGGGCTGGCCGATCCCCTGCCCCCACCGTGATTGGGGCACGCGCGCGATGCAAGACCGCCTCCATCTTGATCGATGCTGGTCGGCCCGCAAACATGCCGGCAGTCGGATGCACGCGCAACCGCAGATGCTGCTCTTCCTGCGAACATTCAATGCGCATGCGGCTGAAGTCGCCGCGTTCGTACGCCCGCGTTCGACCGTCGTCGTCGTACACCGACGCCGCGCCGGTGTAGGGTGGCCAGGCATGCAGTGAGAGTTCGTCGAACACGTGCGAATCGGGGATACTCCCGAGCGGCGGGCCCATCGGGAGCAAGGCGCCTCCGCGAACGAAGAGCGGCAACCGCTCGAGCGGAGCCGGGCAAACGACATCCTCGGGACCGTGGTGGCCTTCCCCCGACCAGAAGTCATACCAATCACCCGGCGGAAAGGCTACGCGACGTGAACGCGCACCCGATTCCAGGACGGGCGCTGCGAGCAGGGCATCGCCGAGCATGTACTGGTCGTCCACCTCGCGCAGTGAGGCCTGCGCGGGAAACTCCAGCATCATCGGCCGGATCATGGGCACGCCCGTGAGGTAGGCCTCCCAGGCGAGTGCATACATGTACGGCATCAAACGATAGCGCAACTCCGCCATGCGCCGGAAGTTCTCTTCGGCGCGCACGCCGTGCGACCAGGGCAGCCGGGAATCGTCGAGGGCGGCCGGCCGCCAGAAGTAGCGCGCCAGCGGATTGAGCATCGCCCACTGCGCGTAGCGCATGTGAGTTTCGGGGGTCGTCCGGCCCGAGAGGCCGAAGATATCCGCTCCCCACCACGTGAAGCCCGCCAGGCTCATGTTGAGCCCGGCTCGCAACGTGGCACGCATGTGATGGAAGGTCGGCGTTTGGTCGCCGAGGAACAGCCCCGGGAAGCGCTGGGAGCCAGCCCATGCCGAGCGCGAGTACACGAGTGGCCGGCGGTCATCGAGCGCGTGCATGCCTTCGTAAACGGCCCGCCCGTAGAAGAACCCATAGAGATTGTGCAGTTCGTCGCCGGCCAGCCCCAGATGCGAGCGCGCGTCAGGCGGCACGTATTCTCCGTCGTCGTTCTTGAAGAAGGCCACGCCTTGGTCGTAGAGCGGGCGCAGTCGCGCGTTCCACCAGTCGGCCGCCGCCGGGTTGGTGAAGTCGAGCATGCCGCCCCCGCCGAACCACCACGGCGTGTTCTCATGCGCCAGGAATCCCTGGCGGCGCGCTTCCTCCCAGCCGGCGAGGTCCCGTTCATCGTCCATCAAACGCTCGCTCGGAACGCTGTGGATATAGAGGTTGAAGATTCGCTTCTTGAGGCGTCCGTGCCGCGTGTTGAGGAATGGGGTGAATATCAAACCCAAGCGCACACCCATCGCCCGAAGATGCCGGATCATGCGCGCCGGGGAAGGGAAGAGCGATGAGCGCCAACGAAAGTTGTGGAAGTGTTCCTCCCAGTGGTAGTCGAGGATCACCGCATCCAAGGGGATGCGGTGCGCGCGGTGCGCCTCGACATGATCAAGCACCGCTTGCTCGCCTTCTTGTGGGAATTCGGTTGCCCACAGCCCGAGCGCCCAGCGCGGAGGCAGCGAGGGGCGGCCGGTGAGCGCAGTGTAGGTGGTGAGGATCTCTTTGAAGGTTGGCCCAGCGATCACGACACAATCCGCCCCTGGGCCGTCGGCGGTCACCTCGAGGCGAGCACGCTCGGGCCGAAGTCGCCAGGTGCTCGCATGGCTATTGAGCAGGAGCAGCGCGTAACCGCGGCTGCTGGCGATGAATGGAATGGCCGAATAAGACTGGCGCTGCTGAGTGAAGGCGGGTGATTCGCGTGCGCTCAGGCGTACCACGCCCTGCCATCGGGCAAAGCGGTCGAATCGTTCCCCCCAGCCGTAGAACTTCTCGCCGGGCTCGCTAGCGATTGTGAGGCGTATCGCTCCATGAAGAGCCTCACGCAGCTCACGAATTGTCAACAAGGGTTGGCCGCCCGGCCCGTCGACCTGCACACCCTGGCCGCCGGCTCTCGCCGTCAGCTCGCTTGGCGTGCCCGCCACGGCCGCAAGCCCCGGCAGCACCTCGTCGATCCATCGCCTGCCCGGTGAGCCGCCGCCCCCGGTGTCGCCCGCCGAGGTGAGACGTAGCGCGTGCCGCCCAAGGGGGGTGACAAGGGGGAGGGCTCGACCGGGCTGGCGTGGCGTTGTGCTCACTCGGGTTTTTACTGCTCATCCGGAGTTGGCTGCGTGCACCGCTGTTGCCGTAGAGGATAGCACAGCCCCACACCTCCCGCCGTGCCCGCACCCTGAGTGGAGCCGCATCTACATGTGGATAAGGACTCTTCTCTCAAGGCCGAAGAGGATTGGGACTGGCTTACTCTGATTGACAAGGTTTGAGCCTTTGCCATGCGGGTCAAAGGGGAGAATGGGCCCTTCACGTCGCCTATCTTGCTTGCCGATATTCCGCGCCTCAGACGCAAGAGTCGTCCGTCCCGTCCTGGAATACGCTTGTCCCATCTCCGTGGACACTCGTCCACGCGGCAGGATCCGCCTACCCATCGGGGGCCGCATGCCACACCGTCACTCGACCATCGTCGCAGCACTGGCCAGCGCGATGCTCCTCGTCGCCGTCAGCGGCGAACCGGCCTCTGCGTGGGCGGACCCGTCTCGCGCAGGACCCGATGCCTCCGCACCGCGCCTGCTTCAGCCTGCGGGCGCCGGGAACACCGTGTACTTCCCACTGATCTTCAACAACGCCCCGCTTCAAGCGATCATCATCGATCACACGACGACCGATATCAGCCAGGTGCCCGCGTATTGGATCGAGCAGGCCAAGGGCTTTGTCGTTCATTATGCCCACACCTCGCACGGCAGCCAGATCCTTTCCGGTCTGCAGTGGCTGGAGACGCAAAACGCGACATACAACGTTCAGATCACCTCAAGCGGCGTCGTCGTCAACCCAACCACCGCCGGTGCGCTCAGTTTCTACGATGGGAACAACTATTCCGGCAACACCTACATCACACCCGACATGTACTGGGAATACGCAGACGGCCGCACGCATACGCGCTCGGTCGCCGACACCGACTGGTTCGGTGTCTCCACCTGGACCTGGTGCGGTCAGGCGTCAAGCTACTCCTCCACCCAGATCCAACTCTATCTCGATACGCTCGCCCAGCTCGAACAGGATTACCCTGGGATGCGTTTCATCTACTTCACCGGACACACCGACGGCACCGCCCCGCCCAGTACGCTGCATACCAACAATCAGATGATCCGCAACTACGCCGTCGCCCACGAGAAGGTTCTCTTCGATTTCGCCGACATCGAAACGTACGCGCCGGACGGCAGCGGGCCCTACGCCAACAACGGCGAGGGCACCTGTCAGTGGTGCGTCGCGTGGTGCGCCGCCCACCCTGCCGATTGTGCGAGCCTGCCCGCCGATTGCGCCCACACCTCGTCGCCCACCCAGGCCCGCTTGTTCTGCAAGCTCAAGGCGCAAGCCTGGTGGTGGCTGATGGCACGCCTGGCCGGTTGGAGCGGGCCCGCATAGAGCTCTCCGGATTCTCCGTCACTCGGCACACGTTCAGGCGATTCTCTTCTCGTGCTCGCGCGCGGTGAACATACGCGCGTGGTGAACCCGGCCACCTTCGTCCACCGGTGCAAGCGACACGCTCTCCCCTTCGCGGGGCCACGCTTTCGCCTCTCGACGCGAACCTCCACGTGAGCGCTCACGCAGCAGCCGCATGCGTAAGCCGTGGAGACGCAGGCCGGATCGATACGGTCACCACCCGCCGTCCTCCTTCAGAAGATCGACATGGCCTTTCCATGCAGGCGCGCAACTCACTGACCAAGGTCGCACTCGCTTGAGCTTGGGTGCAATTGCGCGATCGCGAATCTCAATCCCATAACGCACACCGGCGACCCTCATCGGGTCGCCGGTGTCGTTCTCGGGCCTTCGTGGCGGGCGGGCCTACTCGGCTCGTGCGCCCAGGCGGGCGTCGATCATCATCACCGCCGGGATATGGCTGCCGGCCAGCTTGAGCATCTCGACGACCTGGGAGGCGTTCTTCTCCTCCTCCACCTGCTCGTCGATGAACCACTTGAGCATCGACATCGTCGCGTAGTCGTTCTCTTTGGTGGCCGCGGCATACAGGCCGTTGATCATGCCGGTCACTTTCTGTTCGTGGGCATAGGCTTGCTCGAAGATGTCGAGCAGTCCCTTGAAATCGGCCGGGGGCTGAGCGATGGCCTGCAGCGTGACGCGTCCGCCGCGGTCGACCACGTACTCGTAAAACTTCATCGCGTGTTCCTGCTCTTCCCCGGCCTGCATGCGCATCCACTTGGCGGCGCCCGGGAAGTTGTTGGCCTCGCAGTAGGCCGACATCGCAAGGTACATGTAGCCCGAGTACAACTCGTTCTTGATCTGTTCGTTGATGGCGTCCTGCAAACTCTTACCGATGACCATGGATCCTCCTTGGACGGATGTTAGTGGGATACGAATAGGGCAACACGTCGAGTGATCGCTTATGCGTCGTGTGGGTTCCGCAGGGGGCAATGTTACCGCGCCAACCCTTTCGCGCCAAGGGTGGCGCGTAACGACATTCGCTGCCATTCCGAGTTGGAAGTCGGAATTGCGCGGGGCCCTCCCCTGCCCTCTCCTCCCGGAGGGGGAACCTCCCGCCGTCACGCTGAGCAACGTGATGTGGAGGTCCGGGCTCCGCGCCATGGCGCACGGATGAGGTTGGACGAGGGGTCTAGAGCTCCCGTTCGTACATGCGGTGCATCTTGTAGAAGTCGATGCCCAGGTCGGCGAGCTCGCGCTGCATCTTGTCGTTCTCCACCCCCACCTGGACCAGATCGGCGTGCGCATATCCGCCCTCGTGCGCGCCCTTCTCCATCTCAGAGAAGAGCAGCGCCGTCCCGCCCAGCCCGCGGTATTTCTCGATGATGCCCGCGCCGTTGATGTTCATCCACTTCGTCCGCCGCAATTCAAGCCACAGGTCAAGCCACCCGAAGGGGAACAGCCGCCCGCGCGTGCGCTGCACCGCGGCTGAGATGTCGGGGTAGGCAAAGAGAAAACCTACCGGCTGGTCGTCCTTCATCACGATCTTGATCAGGCGCGGGTCGGCGAACCAGAGCAGTTGATCGGCCAGGGCCTTCACTTCTTCGTCATTAAGCGGCACGCCTCCGGGAGATCCGCCCAGTGCGGAGTTGTATAGCGATTGCAGCTGGGGCGCGAGCGCCCTGAGTTCCCGGCGGGAGCGGTAGCGCACCACACGCAATCCGCGTCGGCGCTGCACCGCCTCGGCCACCTGGTGCACGCGCTCCGGCAGATGGTACGACCCGCTCAGATAGCCTGAGACGATGCCGCCCACCGCACGAAACCCGGAGGCCTCGAGCATCGCCGGGTAGTAAGGCAGGTTGTACGGGATGCCGAAGGCAGGGCGGTGTTCGAACCCGCGCACCAGCATCCCCAGGCCGTCGAACGGAGTCATCCCTTGTGGACCATGCATCTTGTTCAGCCCGCGGCCGCGGGCCCACGCGAATCCAGCGTCGAACAGACCCTGGGCCGCCTGGTTATCCTTTGCGCACTCGAAGAGAAAGAAGTGAGCTGTGCGCTCTTTGTTGAAGTCGTTGTAGTTGCGGTTGTCGAGCACCGCCAGCCGCCCGATGGCCTGCCCGGGGATTCCCTCCACCAAGAAGAACGCCGCCTGCGAATGGTGGAAGAATGGGTGGCGTGCGCGGTCGAGCATCAAGCGCGCCTCATGGCGCAACGGCGGCACCCATTGCGGCACGTCGCGATACAGGCGGAACGGCAAGTCGAGGAATGTCGCGATCTGACGTCGGTTATCCGTATCGACTTCAATGATGCGCATCGAATCCCTCTTTCGCCGCACAGACCGCAGAGAACGCTGGGAGACCTCTCGTCGCTCTCGTGCTAGAGCGCTCTAGGCTTTGCCCCTGGAACAGGGAGCGGCAAGATGACAATAGCGCTGGTGACAAAGAACGCCAAGGCCAAACCAAACACGGTGAGGTACCCCACGTTGTGCGTCCCGGTGGCACGGTTGAGTAAATCGATGAGCGCGCCGCCGAGGAAGCGGGCGATGGCCGAGCCGCCGGCCGTGGCGATGTTGGCCACGCCCAGGTAGCGCGCCGCCTCATCGCGCGGGACGATGTCGGTCACCAGGGCCCAATTGGCGGCGAGGAAAGTTCCCACCGCCGCGCCGATGATCAGCCCGGCAACGGTGAGCAACGCCTGGCTTCGCACTGCAAGCAGGACGCCGGTGCCGATCGCCGCCAGGATGCCGGCGATGGCCACCAGCGGCTTGCGCCCGATGCGATCGGAAAGCCAGCCGGAGGGCAGCGAAACGAGCACAAGCGATACCCCAAGGATCGTCGAGAGCGTGCCGATGAACTTCTGCGCGGCGCCCTCTGCCATGCCGACGACATCGATGAGATAGAAGAGCAGGAAGGTGTTGAGCGCGAGGAAGCCAGCCCAGAAGAGAGTGCGGTTGGCGAACCACCACCCGAAAGCGGGGTGCGCTCGGAAATCCACCGAGAACGTCGCACGCAGAGCCTCGCCGACCGATCGCTGAGGCGCACTGGCGGCCGCCTCAGGGCCTTCACGCGCAGCAAAGGCCGTGACAGCCAGGGCAATGATGTACACAACGCAGGGCACGGCCACCGCGGCATACACCGCGGTCTGCCCCCATTCGGCGAAGCGCCCCACAAGCTGCCCCGCGACCAACCGCCCTGCGACGAAGGCCAGGATGTCGAGCATGGCCTTGAGCCCGGAGGCTTGACCGCGCTGGCTGTCGGCCACCCTGTCGGGGATGAGCGCCTGCCATGGCCCTTGGACGACGTTGGAGGCAAGTTGGATAAGCAGAAGGCCGACGACAACGATGGAGAAGACGGGCGCCCCGGCAATGAGAAAGAGACAGGCGATAACCATCGCCGTGCCGGCTGCCATGTAGGGCAGGCGCCGTCCCCAGCGGGACCGCGTGCGATCGGAAAAGACGCCCACGATCGGCTGGACAAGGATGGCAACGATCAGCCCGGCAAAGGTCGTCAGGCCCAATGCTGTATTGCGCCCCTCGGGCACAAGCTCGATCACCTTGCGACCGAGGACGGCCGGCTCGAGCGTGTTCGAGACCAGGGTCAGCGCGAAGCCAAGGATTGTGACCCCCAGCAGGCGCGGGAACGAGATACGTTTCATGCGGTGCCCCTCATGAAAAGGTCAGACGGGTCAATCCCTCACCCTTCCGCAGTGAGCAGCGGGGTCGGGCCGTTCTTCGCCTCACGGCGCAACCCCAGGACGATCAGCGCGGCGACAAGGCTGATCGCCGCATTGGCCTGGAGCACTGTCGCCAGACCGAGCTGATCCGCCCCCAGACCTGAGAGGTAGGCACCGATGGCGCCTGCGGCAAACATGACCCCCAGCGTCAACCCGGAGGCAAACCCGGCGCGTCCCGGCATCGCGCGCTGCGCCATGGTCACCAGGATCGGGTGCGGCGCGCCGTTGAGCAGGCCGGCCAGCGACACCAGGACATAGATGGCCGGACCGTGCGCGATCGGGAAGAAGTAGAGAGGCAGGGCGCTCAGGAGAAGCGACGCCAGGATGATGCGGCGCTTGCCATAGCGATCGGCAATCACCGCGCCAATCACGCCCCCGATGGCCGAGCTTCCCATGAAGAGCGCTGTGATCAAACCGAAGACGGTTGGGGTGAAGCCAAGGTCAAGATAGAACTTAGGCATGAAGGTGGTGGCGGCCGTTGCCGCCCAATTGCGGATACCGCCGCACAGAAGGATCAGGATGAAGGCCGTCACATCTGTGGCTGGCCTTGTTCCAGCCACCTCGTGCTGCAATTCGGGGGAAGGCCTCTCCGCCGTCGGCTGGAGGCGCAGCCATCGTGTGCCCGCCAGTCCGACGATCATCGCCAGTCCGGTCAGCAGGAGGATGCCCTGACGCCCCAGATGATCAATGATCAGCCCACCCAGCGCAGGGCCCATCGCCCACCCGCTCTGACCAAAGAGAAAGAAGACCGAAGCCGCTGTGGCCACTCGCCCGGCCATGTGACGATGGCCCAGGTCCGTTGCCTGGCTCGTCCCCATCGGATGGAACGCGCCAGAACCGAGCGAGGCCAGGATCATCACGACCAGCGGCCAGTAGCCCGGCAGCACCGCCACCAGCGAAAACAAGGCGGCCATCCAAACGAGCCCGAAGGCGAACGAGTAACGGCCGTGAGCGCGGTCGTACATCCAGCCGACCACCGGCTGGGTCGCATTGTTGGCGATCGAGTAGAGCATGGCGATCAGCCCGATGGATGCGTTGGAGAGCGCCAGCGGCACGCTGAACACAGCCAGCAGGACGCCGACCTGACCCGAAAGCGTGTCCACCATCATGTGGCTGAGGGCGATGAGCAGGAAGTGGGGTTGACGAAGAAGTCGCATGGATTGCTGCGGTCCGCTGCCTCCTACAGAGGGTAGACGTAATACAGGCCGGGTGGCGTAAGCGGAGGCCAGTGCCCCCGATGTGCGTGCGATAGTTCAGGCGCGCCGGGCCCGCTCCTTGCGGCCCGGCAGGGTCCCTGGCGTCCCACGTGCCGGCGTCACCCCCTGTTCCACGCGGCGGCGTTTCTCCTCGAGATAGGTCGTGAAATTCCCGGTGAAGATCTCACCGCGTCCTTGCTCGAGTTCAACGATGTGATCGACGACGTTATCGAGGAAGTACCGGTCGTGCGAGATGACGATGAGGGTCCCGGTGTAATCCTCGAGAGCCGCCTCGAGCACCTCGGCCGACCGGATGTCGAGGTGGTTGGTCGGCTCATCGAGCAGCAGGCAGTTGGCACCCTCCATCATCAGGCGTGCCATCTGGACGCGGGCCTTCTCGCCCCCGGAAAGATCGCCCACACGTTTGCGGGCGTCGTCGGCGCGAAAAAGAAAGCGGCCCAAGAGGCCGTACATGTCGCGGTCATTCATCCACCGTCCACGCGTGATCTCCTGCGCCAGGGTGCTATCCGGGTCGAGCGTTTGATGCTCCTGGGCGTAGTAGCCCAAGGTGGTCGATGGCCCCACCACGACCTGCCCGCGGGTGGGCGCCTCCTGACCCAACAGGCAGCGGAAGAGCACCGTCTTGCCCGCGCCGTTCGGCCCGATTATCCCGACCCGTTGGCCGTGCCACACGACGAGATCCAGGTCGCGCAACACCACCTGCGGCCGGCCGTGTGAATCCTCGAAAGCCTTGGTCACGCCGCGCATCTCGACGACTTTGTTCGACCCGTGGCTGGCGGCCGCCAGGGTCAAACCGATCGTGCGCCTCTCCATAACCGGCTTGTCGACCCGGTCGATCTTGTCCAGCCGCTTCTGCATCGATCGCGCGCGCCGGACGAACTTCTCGTTCTGCCCGGCCCCCCATCCACCCAAACGGCGAATGGCGAACTCCAGGCGGCGGATCTCCCTCTGCTGGACCTCGAAGGCCTTCTCCTGCGAGGCCAGCTTCTGGTTCTTCTCGTAGGCGTATTCCGAGTAATTGCCGGCGTAGAGGGTCAAACGGCAATCCTCGAGCTCGGCAATCTCGTCCACAACCACATCCAACAAGTACCGGTCGTGCGAGACGATGACCACCGCCCCCGGGTAGTCGGCGATCAGTTGTTCGAGGAATTGTTTGCCGCGCAGATCGAGGTGGTTGTCGGGCTCGTCGAGCAGCAAGAGCTCGGGCTGTTCGATCAACAGCTTGGCCAGCCCCACGAGTTTCTTCTGACCGCCGGAGAGCGCGGCCAACGGCAGGTCGAACTCATGCTCGGCAAATCCGAGCCCGCGCAGCGTCGAGCGCACGCGGTTGTCGAAGTTGAGTCCGCCCTTCTCTTCGAATTCGGCAATCAACTCTGCATGGCGGTCCGCCGCGTATGCCAGGCGGCGCGAATCGGCGTACGTCTTCGGATCGGCCATCTGCGACGCGAGCTGGTCCATCGCACGTTCGATCGAGGCCAGGGTGGGCGAGGCATCGCGCGCCTCATCGATCACACGCCGCGCGGGATCGAACGTAATCTCTTGTTGCAGATAGCCGACGCGAATCGATTTGTGGACGAAGACATTGCCCTGGGTCGGTTCCAACTGGCGGGCGAGCATCTTGAGCATCGTCGACTTGCCAACGCCATTCGGACCCACCAGTCCGACGCGTGCGTCGTGGTGGATCTCCCAGGAGATGTCTGAAAGGAGGTGTTGCGCGCCGAAGAAGTGAGAGATCTTCTCCAGCCGCGCGATGGTGCCGATCATTGGCAGGCGACCTCGAGCGACCCATTCTAACGGAAAGGGGGAGAAAAGAGCGAACCCCGCAACCCGAAACGAGGGTGGCCGGGGAGTCGTTGCAGCCGCGCGCGGACGCTACACGCTCGCGCACGGTTGCCGAGGAACGAGCGGGAAAGGCCCGCCCTTGAGCTTCATCGACCGAGGGCTAGATTCGCAAGTGCGCGCCAGAAGCGCACGTTGGGCGCGTTGTAACTCTGTGATCCGAGCATGCCCAGGTCACCCAAGGCCATCACCCCGCCGCCGGCAGTCCCTACGGGCACGTAGACGACGGCCGCCGCCTGCCCGGCGCGTGCCAGCACCTCGCCGGCCGAATGAATGACGGCGAGGCCGTTGCCGTCAGTAGCCTCGAGCCTGGTGAGCCCGAGCGCGGGAGAGGTCCCCGGCACAACATTCACCGGCAGGGTCAGTTCCGCATCCGCGAATGAGATCCCGAATCGCTCAGCCACCGCGTTGACATCGGGCCAATCCTCATTCGCATCCCAAAGGGCATTGCTCCAACCCAACTGAAACCGCGAAGCAGGCAGGATGAGCAGGCCGCCTCGCTCAACATAGGCCTGCAGCGCGTCAACCTCCACTGGCGACCAAGATTCGTCGTACGCCCCGGCCGCTTCACCCTCCAGCGGGTAGTCCATCACGGGCAGGAGAACAGCCATGTCGGCACCACGCAGCGCGTCCTCGGTCACGGGTTCGCCGTACGGCAGCAGGTCCAGGTCAATTCCCTCCATCGCGAGGGCGATCCCAAAAGAGGTCAGAGTCGTGATGGGCAGGTCGACCGCCTCGGTATGGCTGCCGATGAGCACGGCCCGCGCCGCCGGCGGCGGCGAGACGCGCAACGCGGTCATCTCTCCGACCTGGCCGAGCACAGCGGCGTAGGCAACGTCGAACATCCGCGCCAGAGTCGATGATTCGACCTCCACCAGTG
This sequence comes from uncultured Chloroflexia bacterium, assembly GCA_963712475.1. GTDB lineage: Bacteria > Chloroflexota > Anaerolineae > Anaerolineales > RBG-16-64-43 > RBG-16-64-43. Next base: position 81,853 of record CAVQIA010000006.1, on the reverse strand, counting down.
GCACGTCGTCGTATGGGTCGTGGATATGGATCGAGTAGTGAATTCCGCCGGCCGCGTTCATCTGGTCTTCGTTCATGTACACAAGGTTTGCATTCGGCACGTCGTAGGCCACAAAGGCCATGTTGTCGGAGCCGCCTCCGCTCAGGCTTGTGGCGGCTCCCTGCCCATTACGAGCAGCAAAACCGACGAGTTGCTCGACCCACGGCAGACGCATTTCGCCGGCGACCCCATAGGGCCAGGAGCCGAAGGTCAGTAGAGGTGTCAGGCCGTCGAGCGGGCTGCCCAGGCAATCGATCGTCAGGACGGCTAGCGTGCGATCGAGAAGTTCTTGGTGTGTCGCGGCGAAGTAGGACGAACCTACCAGCCCCACTTCTTCGCTGCCGAACCACACAAGATAGAGATCGAACGGCGGTCGAGTTCTGCTCGGTGATCAGCCGCCTTGCCACCGTGAGCAGCACCGCAACGCCGGAAGCATCGTCCAGGGCTCCGGGCACGTTGGCGCTGTCGATCATCGCACCCAGGATGAACGCATGACTCGAAGTCGGCGCCGGGCAGATGCAAGATCAGGTTCCCGGATTGCCCCGGCATGAGGACGTCGACATCCCACCGCAGGCGGATCGATTGTAGTCGGTCGAGATCCTCCCAGGAGGCCAGGCCGGCCGGAGCCAAATCCTCCAGCCGCGCAAACAGGATGGGGGGCCAGGGTTCGCCCGCGATGCGCGAGAATGGCGAGCCCACTGCCGCTTGCGTGCCGTGGGACTCACCCACCACGTTCGAGAATTGGGTGATGAGCACAATCGCGGCCGGCCTGGCCTCCAACAGCCGGCGTGCGTTTTCCGCCGCGAGATCGCTGCCGAGAACGTACGAGTCGACCAACGTGAAATCGACAACCAGCACCCGGCCGCCGGCATCGGCCCCCGTCAGGCTCGTGACACTCTCCGCCCCGTGGAGCACAAGAGCTGCGCCACGGACTTCGACCGGATTGGGGACGGTATCGCCGGCCAAGCCGTCCGAATCGAAGTAGAGCGCAGCCTCGTTCGCGCGACGGGAGCAGCAGATCGAGTCGGCCGGAATCTCCGCCTCGCCTGCGCCGGAGTCCACCCACAGGCGAGTTTCGTGAATCTGCGAGCCAACCGGCAGCCGGTACGATTGGCGCGTCACCTCGACAGGTGCGGCGGCGGCACCGGCGAACCCGGCCAATTGGCCGGCAACGTAGTCGAGGGCTTGTGCCTCCCCCGGGCTGCCAGCCGTGCGCCAGCCGCGGTGCGCACCGATTGCCGCAAGCGCCCGGATATGCTCGAGCATCTCGGCGACATCGCCCGGGCCTGGGAGTGCGCTGTCTTCTGCGGGCACTTGTGTCCTCGCCGGCTGTGTCGCTCCCAACCCCAGATTGCAGCCGCAAAGCACGAGCACCAGAAGAACACGCAGTGTTTGGAATCGCATGGTCATGAGGCACCCGGAGAAGTGATAATCAGAAAGACCCTCGTCTCGTGCAGCCTGCGTCGAACCCCCGCGTTGCGCATCCGGCAGGCGGGCGAACTCACCCGGAGCGTCGTCCTTGCCTGGCGGAGATAGGTCAGGCTCAGATAGGCTCGAAACGGGCTGCCGCCCGTCACTGCGAGGTGAGCGTGACCATCATCAGGGATGACGCGGGGAGCCGGCAATCGAAACGACCGCCACGGACCTCCGGCACCTCGATGCTGCGGATCCCCACCCGGTCAGGGACCTCAAGGGTGTTCGCCTCGAGCGGATGGCGCGCTGTCATCAGCCTCGCACCCGTCGCAGTCCACGAGCCTCGGCCGTCCAGCACCACGCGTATGCGAGCCTGCCGCGCGGGGTGACGGTTGAGCAGGGCAACTGCCATGCGCCGTCCCGGCGCATCGCGGGTGGCGCTGATATCAACATACGGCACCCGGTGGTGCCCGTGGATGTTCGCCAGCCCGCGGCTGTTGAAGCTCGGCCCATGGACGTTCGAGCGCAGTGCCTGCCCATACATCTCCCGATAGAGCAAGAAGGGAAAGTAGATCGCGGTGGGGATGGCGCGAGTCGCGTCGGTCACGATGAGCGGCAAAACGTTCACGAGCTGGGCCAGGTTGGCGATGGCCAGGTCGCCGGCCGATCGGTGAAACACGTTCAGCATGCCCGCCACGTAAAGCGCATCGCGCAGGGTATACACCACCCGGTGCATTGTCGCGGCGTCCTCAGGCGGGGTCGGCCAGACGTTCCACTCGTCCAAAGCCACGCAAATCGCCCGCCGCGGCGAGAGGCTGCGGATCTGACGCGCCATGCGCGAGATGATCGCTTCGACGTCGAGCGGCGCAGCGCACAGCGTGTGATGCAGCGTCTCCGCGTCGAGCGGCGCGCCCCATCCCTCCTTCTCCGGCTGATAGATGTGGAAGGAGAGGTGGTCAAACGAGTTGCCGGCCGAGCGCAGCACCTGCTCGTTCCATGTGGCGGCGGGGTCGCCGGGCGCGTCGCTCAGGGGCCCGTTCCCAACAGCCACGAGTTGCAGGCCAGGGTCCACCTGACGCATCGCGGTGGCGAAGACCTGCAGCCGGCGAACGTATTCCTCGACTGGCGCGTGGCCGATCTGCCACGGCCCCCACACTTCGTTGCCAACTCCCCACAGGCGCACGTGGTAGGGTGCCAGGTGCCCGTTCTCGGCGCGGCGTTTGCCTTGTGGTGTACTCAGCGGGTCGTTGCAGTATGCCACCCAACCCGCCGCCTCTTGGGGCGTGCCGGAGCCGTCGTTGACCACCAGGAAGGGCTCGGCTCCCACGTCGCCGCAGAACTGGATGAACTCATCCGTGCCCACCTGGTTGGATTCCGAGGCCTGCCACGCTTTGTCGAAGCGAGGCGGACGCTGCCACCGCGGACCGATACCGTCTTCCCAGTGGTACCCACTGGCGAAATTGCCCCCGGGATAACGAATGAGCGTTGGACGCAACTCGCGGACCAGTTGCAGGGTGTCGGGCCGCAAGCGTTCCCCATTCTCGGTCCAGATCCCGCCATAGACGCAGCGCTCGAGGTGTTCGACAAAGTGGCCATAGATGCGCGGGTCGATTTCACCTGTAACATCTTCAGTGCTTACTTCGACCGACGTCTGCATCGGCCAGTTAACCCACCTGCGCCGCTCGCGGGCTCGCGCCGTGCTTCGAGCCGGCTTCCTCTCGCGCAGCGGCAGGCGGGCCGAGATTTCACCCACCTCGCGTGTCATGGCGCGAAGGCGCACGACGCGCGGCCGGCGGGCGACCCCGCGGACCTGCACCCGCAGGTCCGCACCCACACCGAAGAGTCAGCGGCCCTGCTTCGCTCAACATCTGCGAGGTCATGGGTAGGCCGGCCGCGAGGGTCAATGCGACCGCACCCGCAGGGACCGGTGACCCGTCGACCTCGATCGCGAAGCTCTGCACGGTAGCCGGCGCAAAGGTGTTGCGCAACACAAAGGCGAACCCGTCCTCGAGCTCGGCGAAGCTTCCCGGGACATACAGTTTGCGGACGAGGATCTCTGGAACAGCCATGCGGCACCCCCCTTCGTCGCCCACTGGCGAGGCGCAGCTCAGGTCGTGGGTTGGGTCACCGACGACCGTCGGCCCGTCGCCAACAAGGGCAGGATCGCAAGGACCGTGGCGGCTGCCGCAGCCTGGAAGAGGATTGGAGTTGGGATGAAGCCGGCGCGGCCGTCAAGAACGGTGGGAATCCCAAAGCGTGTAGCCAGCCAGCCGCCCACCAGCGGACCGGGCACCATGGTGAAGGCAACCGAGAAGAGAATCACATAGCCAGCAAATTGGCCGCGCTTATCCTCTGGAAAGAGGTCTTTCGACCAGGCGCCGATCGAAATCGTCCAGGCCGTGATGGGCGCAAGCCACAAGATGGCAGTGATCGCGAGCATGGGCAACGAGCGCGCCAGCGAAAAAAGGAACAGCCCCACCATCTCGGCCACGACGGTGGCGATGGCGAGCCGGCGGCGGCCCCAGCGATCGACCGCCAACCCGACGGGGTAGGAGGCCGAAGATTCCGCCCACCAGGATCGCGACGAATATCAGCAATGAAGCCTGGGCGGTGGGCAGCTTCAAGAAGTGGTTGAGGTAGATGATCAGGTACGGGAAGAAGATTTGCTGGGCCACGCCCCACAACCCCATAGCCAAGAGCACAAGGAAGAGGTCGCGGTTTTCTCGTAGACTCCGCCAACGGAAGGTCTCCGCGATTTGGGCGCCCAACGAACCCGTCGGGACTGCCTTGGCTGCGGGCTCGTGCATCACTGCCCCGCCCACCAGTCCGAAGACGATCACCACACCGCCCAACACGTAGAAGAACAGGTCGTAACCCAGCGCCTGGATGAACAGCCCGGCTCCGCCGTATACCACCAGGAGCGCAACCCAGGTCAGGAGTTGCACGACCCCGATCACCCGTCCGCGGTTCTTCTCGGTCGTGACATCGGCCACGTAGGCATTGAAGGCGGCATCATTGGCGGTCGAGCCGCAGAATGTCATCACCGAGTCGAAGACAATCGCCATCGTGACGGCCAGGCCCATGGGACGCAGGAATGCGGCCGTCGGGTACAAAGCGGTGAAGAGGCCCCAGGCAACATAGCCGGCAAGGATGTAGGGGCGGCGCACTCCCCACCGGCTGCGTGTGCGATCGCTGAGGGCGCCCATGAGAATGCTGGCCACTGTGGCCGTAATGGCGCTGGCTGCGACCATCCATGAGATCGGCCGCGGATCCGGCGTGATCCGGTCATACATAAACGTGTTGAAGAACTGATTCTCCACCGACCAAGCCAGTTGCCCTGAGAAACCTAGCAGGATCACTGCCACCCAAATGCGTTTGGCGAGCATGTGTGGTCTCCCGGATGCTCAGGATTGGCTATAGGTGCCCCGGATATGGGGAAGAATGAATTCCGACAAGATTACCTCGGGCGGCGCGTCAGGAGGCTTACCGCGCGCAGGAAGGCACCCAGCGCGACGTAGACCAGGGCCACCCCGATCAGACAGAACTTGAGCAGTGCCAGAGCGCGTGCGATCTCAGGCAAGGGGGAATGCGCGCCGCCGAATAGGATTGCCAACAGGGCGATGTTCTCTAAGTAGTCGAACAGTGCGGCCAGGCCCATCTCCCAAGCCAGCAAGACCCCGCCGGCCGCAAGGCCGGGCCACACGGGGCGAAACGCCCTCGCCGCCCAGACGCACGCCGCGCCGATGGTCACCGCGTACAACAGAGCGAACAGGAAGTCCAACCCCAGCCCGAATGCCGCTCGCAGACTGGCGGCCGCATTCCATGAGGCCAGAATGCTCCCGGCGGCCTCGGCGCTTCCCGCAAGCTCGAGGGAGACGATGCCCTGGGGGGCGGCCGGCGTGATCGTGGGTGCACCGGTCACGTTGAAGACCAGCATGACCGCCACGGTGCCCAAGGCCGCCGCGATCCAGAACAAAACGCGCCGGGTTGCGGGCACAACTTCGAACGGGTGTCGCAGCATTGTCACCTCTCCCACGAAGGGCCCCTCACCGTGCCAGCGGAGTCGAGCGGCCCTCATCGCGAGTCAGCGGTTACCACCGGGCATGGTGCTCTTCGGCAAACCCCGTCAATCCCTGGATTGAAATTCGCTCACCGCCATCGGTCAGAACGTGGCCGCGATAGCGTCCGAACATCTGGTGGACTTCGCTGTGAATGAAGAGGACGTCGCTGCGGGCCGTGCGATCCTTGAAGGGCACAAACTCGAGGTCCAAACGGCCATCCACAGCCGAGAGATGCCACGGGCGCATGAAGTCCTGCCCATTGTAGTCGAAGGCCACCTGGTCCAACTTGTGAATTCTCCCGTCGAGGATAAGCGCATTCTCCGTCGCGTCCGATGTGTCGCCGAAGCCGTAGCCCAGGTTGAGGCCGATACGACGGCCATCCGCGAGGAAACCTGAGGCGCTCGCCCACACCCAGAAGCTGGAGTAATCCCAGACGCCGCGCCCCCAATCCAAGTTGCCGAGGCAGCGCTCAGGCGCGAGCGTGACCGTTTGTTGGCCACGCTTAACCCAGCCGTTGGCGCGCATGCAGTTGATCTTGCGGTTGAAGTAGAAGCGCTTCGGCGGGATCGGGATCACGATGTTCATCGACTCGTGCGCGGGCGGAAGGGCCATCTCCACGTCGGCTTCGAGGCCCTCGCCATGGTTGAAGGCGGGCCACGTCACCTGTACGTGTCGCGCGCCGCCCTCCGCCGAAAACCGCAGCTGGGCGGCCTTGCCGGCGAATGAGCTCTCACCGCTGTCGCTGTTGCGCGGGAGTCGGATTCCACGACCGAGAGGCACGAGCAGGGTCTCTTCGTGCATTGCGCCCGTCGCAAAATCGATGACGTAGACGAAAACGGTCCCTGCATAGCCGAGGTGGGCCAGGGTCGCCGAGAAATAGAACTCGGGCGTGGTCAGGCCGTAGTAATCCCAGCGCTTGAGGCGTAGCCACTGCAACGCCCGCAGGCGATAGAAGCGCGTCGCTTCAAGGTTGCAGTCGAGCAGCGGCTGCCGCGACCAGCCGACCTGCCGACAGACGGCCATCCCGGTCGAGGAGGGCTGAGGCTTGGATGAGTTCACGCTGCATGGTCGACCTCCTGTTGATGTCGGGCGCCGCATCCCGCATTCGGCATACGCCAGGCGGAACCCGAGAAGCTCGGCATCGCGTTGCGAAGCGCTCCCAGGCGTTAGGTGGATCTATGCCAAATCGCGGTGGCACGCTGCGGCGGGCGCCAGCGGGAACAGGTCAAACTCCGCTCTCCACCTTGCGCGTCATAGAGCTCGAGCGGTTGGCAGAGACGCTGTTCATCGATTGGTCGCCGAACTCTCAATCCGGCGGCCCGTCCGCCGCTGTCGCGCGCCCTGCATGCGTTCCTCGAGCCCAAGCATCTCGTCCGCCCCCAGATGCCGGGCGAGCTGAGCATCGCTCATCAACGATTGCGCTGCCATCGGCACGATACCCATGCGGGCGGTGGACCCGCCGGGTGGCGGCTTTCGATGCTTGACCAGGCCCACTTCGACGGCGTCATCACCCCTTCAACCGGCCCACCCGCTTCACACACGGGTGCCCGAAGACTTCCAGGCCGTGCGGCGCGTCGGGAAACTCGGAAGTCAGGTCCTGGCCGGGGAAGTGCAGTCCCTCGTGGATGCCGGTGTGCCACTTGGCGCATTCGCTCACATCGTATACGACTCCCTGGTAGGCGATACACATGCGCGCGCCTCGCTCGCCTGTGAGGCGGCGGAGTTCCTGCTCAGTGAAAGTGCGCTCGTCCTCCATCGCAGTCCGTCTTCCCGGCACGAGCCATTGTATATCGGAGCACCTATTCGGCGCTCCGCCGACGGGCCATCGAGTACAATTCCGCTATTCCAGGTTCACGAGGAGGCCTTGTGCCCAAACAGTACAACTCCGCCCCGGCCATGACAATTGACAGCAAGAAGCGCTACAGCGCCACTTTCCATACCGAGAAGGGCGACTTCACAGTTGAGCTTTACGCCGATCGGGCACCCAAGACGGTGAACAACTTCGTCTTCCTTGCGCGGGAAGGGTTTTACAACGGCGTCACCTTCCACCGGGTCATCCGCGATTTCATGGCGCAAGGCGGCGACCCGACCGGATCGGGCAGCGGCGGCCCCGGGTATCGGTTCGCAGACGAGTTCCACCCCGGGTTGCGTCACGACGCTCCGGGCGTGATTTCAATGGCCAATGCCGGACCGAACACCAATGGCAGCCAATTCTTTATCATCCACCGCGCCACGCCTCACCTGGACAACAAGCACAGTGTGTTTGGCAAGGTGATCAAGGGGATAGATGTGGTCTTGGCCATTCCCGATCGCGACCCGGCGCGGGCCAAGGAGCCCGGCACGAAGATCACTTCGATCGATATCCTCGAGACCTGAGCGTGTGTTTCGCGCCAATCGTGAACAATCGCGGCCGGCGTGGCCGCGATTGCGATTCCATGGCATGACCGGGATTGCGCACCGGGCTACAGTTTGAGGTGTGCCGTGACGTGCCCCTTGTCGTCCGGCGGCAGGACGGTGAACCCCATGCGCTGGAAAACCCCCTGCATGATGTGATTGTCCTCCGTAATCACCGAGGTCACCTGGGTGAGCTTCTCATCGCGCGCGATCTGCAGGCTGCGGCGCATCATCTCACTCCCCAGGCCCCGCCCCTGGAACGAGTCCGAGATCAGGGTTGAGAACTGGCCTTCGTCGGCGCCGTGGATCTTGTCGACGCGCGAGGCCCCCACAATGACCGGTTTGCCGTTGGGCGGATCCTGCAGTTCCGCCACGAGCACCATCTCCCGGTCGTAGTCGGTGAAGCATATGCGCGCCAGGCGCTCATGCTGCACACGTTGGCTGAGCATCATCGGATGCAGGAAACGCAGATACACGCTGTGATCGGAGAGCCCTTCGTGGAAGCTGACCATGGCCGGTTCGTCTTCCGGGCGGATCGGCCGGATGACCACGCGCGTCCCATCTTTGGCCGTCCAGCTCCAGACATAGCGCGAGGGGTAAGGTCGAATCGCGAGCTTGGGCAGTTGCGCCGCCGTGAGCTGCGGGTCGTGCAGCACCACCCGCGCATCCAGCGCGACAAAACCCTCCGGCGAAGCCATCAGCGGGTTGATGTCGATCTCGCGGATCCAGCGTTGCTCGACCACTAGCTGCCCAAAGCGAACCATCAGGTGCGAGAGCGCCTCCAGGTCGATCGGCGTGCGCCCGCGTACACCCATGAGGGCCTTGTAGACCCGGGTCTGTTCCATCATGCGCCGGGCCAGGGTGGTGGTCAGCGGCGGCAGTGCGAGCGATCGGTCCTTGTAGACCTCCACCAGCTGCCCCCCTGAGCCGAAGAGCAGTACCGGCCCGAACTGCGCATCGATGCTCGAGCCCAGGATCAGCTCATAGCCCGCGCGCTCGACCATGGGCTGGACCGTAACACCCATGAAGTCCTTAGCTCCCGCCTTTCCGCCCGCGGCCGAGCGATGTGCCTTCACCGCATGCTCGATCGCGCGGTAGGCTCGGCGCACCTCATCGGCGTCGGCCAGGTTGAGTTGGACGCCACCGACATCGGTTTTGTGCGTGATGGTCTCGGAGTAGATCTTGAGCACCACCGGGTAACCCATGCCCTCGGCGATCTTCACCGCTTCGGATTCGCTCACAGCGATACGCGTCTCAACTGAAGGAATGCCATAAGCAGCCAAGAGCTGCTTAGATTCATACTCGGTAAGAATCGTGCGCCCGCCCGTGCGCACCGCCTCCAGGATTTTCTCGGCTGCAACATGGTCGATCGGCTCGCCCTCACCGTCGCTTTGCAGGGCGGGCGTCTCGTACAAGCCGCGCAGGTTGTAGGAGTAGCGCCACATGTAGCTGAACACCCGGGCGGCGGTGTCTGGGTATTCGAAGGTGGGGATGTTGGCTCGGTTGAGCAATGTCTGGCCAACCTGCACATCGGCGCCCCCCATCCATGAGGCCAAGACCGGCTTGCCGGTGGATTGCGCAAAGGGAGTCAGCCCCTCGGCCGTTCGGGTCGGGTCGGTCATCGACTGGGGCGTGAGCACCACCAGCAGCCCATCGCTCTCGGCATCCTTTGCCGCGACCTCCACAGCCTGGGCGTAGCGCTCGGGACTGGCATCCCCCAGGACGTCGATCGGGTTGTTGTGGCTCCAGGCCGCGGGCAGCAATTGATTGAGCGCATCCGTCGTCGCTGCCGATAGTTCGGCCAGCTCGCCGCCGCTGGTGATCAGCGCATCGGTGGCGATAACCCCGGGCCCACCGGCGTTGGTGACGATGGTCAGGCGCGGACCCTTCGGCCGAGGTTGTTTGGCCAGTACGTCGGCCATGTGAAACAGGTCGGCGATCGAGTTAACGCGCACCACGCCCGATCGGCGGAAGGCCGCCTCGAGCACTTCATCCGAGCCGGTGAGCGAGCCGGTGTGCGACGCAGCCGCGCGGGCGGCACCCTCGGTCCGGCCTGGTTTGATGACGATGATCGGCTTGTTGAGGCTGACCTCACGCGCCGAGGAGATGAACGAGCGGGCATCGCCGATCGACTCCATGTAGATGACGATGCTCTCCGTGCGCGGGTCGTCGCCCAGGTAGTCGATCAGGTCGCCCCAATCGACGTCGAGCATCGAGCCGATGGAGACGAAAGCGCTGAAGCCCACATTCTCGCGCAGGCTCCAATCCAGCACCGCGGTGCACAATGCGCCGGACTGGCTGATGAAGCCCACTTTGCCCGGCCGCGCCATGACGCTGGCAAAGGTGGCGTTCAGCCCGTTCATCGTGTTCATCACGCCCAGGCAGTTGGGGCCGATGAGCCGCATGTGAGAGCGGCGCGCCTGGGCCAGGATCTGACGTTCAAGCTCCACGCCCTTCTCACCGATTTCCTTGAATCCGGCCGAGATGACAATTGCCCCGCCCACGCCAGCTGCCACGCACTCGCCAATGATGCCCGGCACGGTGGCGGCCGGTGTAACGATGACAGCCAGGTCCACCTTCTCGGGCACGCCCGCCAGATTCGGATAGGCCTTGATGCCGAGCACACTTGGGCGTTTGGGGTTGACGGGGTAGACCACGCCGCCGAAGGGATTGCTGATCAGGTTCCACAGGATGGTGCGCCCCACACTGCCGGCCGACTCTGTTGCGCCCACCACGGCGACGCTTCTGGGCTGGAAGATCGGGTCGAGCGCCCGGCGTTCGTAGCGCAACACGTCATGGGATGGATCGAGGATCGCCTTGACTCTACTGGACATCGATTGCACCTCAGTTGATATCAGCCTCCACCAGGCAGGCCGCCTGGGGGTAGCGTCTCATGATGAAACGGACATCGCTGCTGGCATGTGTTGATCGACACGCGTCGTTCATCTTCATTTGCCCGCGGTGGTCTCCCAGCATGAGACCGCCGCGCAAGCCATTTTACCTTGCGGAGCGGCTTCGTTGAGAGTGTCCGACAGGTAGCCGCCGATGTTTGGTGACTTTCGGCGGCTGCGAGCCATGCCAAAGGGCCAGTGGATCCGGGCTGGCAGGTCGGTGGCTCACGGGTCGGTCAGGACCTGCGCCGCTAGCCGGAGCAGACCGTCCCTCCAAATGAGGTCGGGTTCCCAATGGCGAATCCTGAGGATACGCTGCTCTTCTTTTCACAGCCGTGCGCGGGCAAAGTACAATCCCCGGCTCGATTGCCTCAGGGCATTCTTCTTGCACCATCCGCCTAGATGCGAACGGACCGAATCCAAACAGGTAGCCGGGAATGGTAGGAGCGACGCAACCCATTGCGCCTAGCGCACCGGCCGCAGGGCCGCGGCGTACAACGAGACTCGCGCCAGCCCTTGCGGGTGGATTCGCGCTCCTCGCCTTGCTGGCGGTCGCCATCCCCCTCGTCGTCGAACTCGTCGCCTATCTTGGATTCATGCAGAGCGATCGGATCGCCCCCGGGGTGTACGTGACCTCGCTCCCCCTCGGCGACATGTCACTCTCGGACGCCAGCCAGGCCCTGACCCGCACCTACAATCAGGAATTGATGGTCGTTGTCACGGATACCTCGGACCCTGCGCGTGCGTGGCCCGCCTACCCGGCCGAGTTCGGTGTCTCGGTCGACAGCCTGGCCACGGCGCAGACGGCCTTCGCCATCGGACGCGAGGAGGGGCTCGTTGACGCCCCGCTCGACTACTACCGATCGGCGTCGCGCGGACGCGAAGTGGATTTGGTGACCCGCTTCGATCCGGAGACCGCGCGTCGGGGATTGGAGGCGTGGGCGCCGTTGCTGTATGTCGCCCCGCAAGAGGGCGCCGTGGTCATCGAGAATGGAGTCGTCGTCCAGGCCCCCGGCATTGCGGGAAAAGCCCTCGACGTGGATGCGACTTTGGAAGTGCTGGCTGCTAACACACAGACGGTGATCGACTACAGCGTCGTTCCACTCGTGGTGCAGCCCGTCGCGCCGCGCACCTACGATGTGTCGCCCGCCACGAGCGAGGTCCAGCGTCTCATGCACACCGACCTGACGCTGCAGGCCTATGACCCCGTGGTCGACGAATGGCGTACGTTCGTGCCCCAGCCGGACGACATTCTCAATTGGCTGCGAGTTCAACCCGACGGCGATGCGCTGAGCGTGCGTGTGGATGAGGCTGCCGTCGACGGATTCGTTGCCGGGCTCTCGAGCCAGCTCGGAAGCGACCGCGGGCTCGACCCGCTACAGACACGCAGCGAGCTGCTCTCCGGCCTGAGCGGCGCATCTCTCCATTGGGTACCCATTCGCTACGCCACACGTAGCTACACGGTCAAGGCGCGCGACACGAAGATATCGATCGCGGCGTCGATCGGCGTGCCGGCGTGGAAGCTGGAGGAGTACAACCCGGCACTACGATCACGTGGACCGGCAGCCGGAGAGACCCTCACGCTGCCGCCACGCGATTCGATGCTTGCGCTTCCCGTGGTTCCCGGCAAGCGCATCGTCATCAGCATCAACCAACAGCGCATGTACATCTATCAGAACGGCGGCCTTATCCGCACCGAGATCATCTCCACCGGCATCGCGGATTCTCCGACGCTGCCCGGGTTGTTCCAGGTCAAGTCGCACTACATCAATGCCTACGCCTCGGTGTGGGATTTGTGGATGCCGCACTTCCTGGGGGTGTACGACGCCGTCCCCGGTTTTGAAAACGGGATCCACGGGCTGCCGCTGCTCTCGAGCGGCCGCCGCTCTGTGGGCCGATGTATTGGGCCGCCCGGCCTCCTTCGGGTGCATCATCCTCACCTTGGACGCGGCCGAGTGGTTGTATGGGTGGGCCGAGAACGGCGTCGTGGTCGATATTCAGCGTTAGCCGGGTCCGCATGCGATTCGCTAAACGAGAGGCTGCCTCGACAGGCAGCCTCTCGCGTTTCGAATGCTAGCGTCCCTCTCATGTTGCCGCGACCGTTCTCAGCAGCGAGTCCGCCGATGCTCGCGCCTGGAACTCTAGTAAGGTGCGGCACGAATGAACCTTGACGCTCCCTGCCCCTCGCCCCTCCCGCCCGCTTGTTGAAATCGCGACCTGCGAGAGTCGATCCGAGGCAGAGGCTGGACACCTACAAACGAGAGGAAGAAGGGAGTGAGGTTGCGCTATCCTGCGCCCGACCAATTGTAGCGATGTGTCTCTCGCATTCAGCGAGGCTTGTTCGCGGTGGGGCTCCCTGCACGGACGGCGACAATCTCGGCCATGATACTGAGCGCGATCTCGGCCGGCGCGCGTCCGCCCAGGTCGATCCCGATGGGCGCGCGCATGCGCGCCAGGTGCTCCGCGGAGAGGCCGCTCGCGCGCAGCCGCTCGCGACGCAGGAGCTGCGTGCGCTGGCTGCCGAGCGCGCCGACGTAGAAGGCCGGGCTGGGAAGCGCCGCCATCAGCGCCGGGTCGTCGATTTTCGGGTCGTGCGATAGGGCCGCAACAGCCGTGGCCGGCGTCAACCCTTCCTCGGCCAGCGCCTTGTCCGGCCACAGGTTCGAAACCACATCCACGTGCGGAAAGCGCTCGTGAGACCCGAAGGCGCGGCGCGGATCGATCACGACCACGCGATAGCCGAGCACTTTGGCGAGCTGGCTGAGTTCGACTGCGATATGTACGGCGCCGATGATGGCCAGCGTCGGAGGTGCAAATTGCGTCTCGACAAAGACCTCGACCTCCTGGCCTTCGACGCGGATCGTTTTGGGTTCGGAGGCAACGGTTGGGAGCGCTGCCTGCGCCAGCGGCAGGAGTGCCTCGCGCAGACTTCCCGCCGCCGAGCCGAGGGCAGTTCCTTCCCGCGGCAAGAGCAGTGTCTGCCCCAACCATGCTTCAGGTCCGCGGATGACGGTGAGGCGTACGGTGGGCGTCCCCCGCTCTATCGCGTGCGCGAGAAGATCGAAGGCTGAGGTCCCGCCCGGCGAACCCGGCGCAAGCAGTGGCGCGAGCGGTTCGACGAATATGTCGATCTCGCCCCCGCACGCCAGGCCGACCTCCAGCGCAGTATCGTCCGCCACGCCGTAGTGGAGCAAGACCGGGCGCCCACGCTTGAGCACCTGCAGCGCCTCCTCGACCACCGCTCCCTCGACACAGCCCGCGCTCACAGAGCCGACCATCTCGCCCGCGGCCGTCACGGCCATTTTCGAGCCGGGAATGCGGGGAGAAGAGCCCCACGTACGCACGACCGTCGCCAGGGCCGTCGGGTGCCCTTGACCGATCCACTCACGGAGTTGGGGGAGAACGTCGCGCAAGATGACCTCCCGCTGCCCGCGCTCATTGCGAGCGCACGTCCTGCTTTGTAGGGCGCAGCCTCCCTATTCGGAGACGCGACCGGTCTTGAGGTGCGAGTTCATGTCCAGCTTCTGGCATTCGGGGATGAGGATGGGGCGCCGGGTCAGATGAAGGACAATGACCGGCGCTTTCTCTTTGAGCGCCGCACCCAAATGCACCGGCACCTCATTGTACTCCCTGGTCCGCAGGCAAATCACCGCGCCGCGGGGGCGAGAGCTCGATCACCAACAACATGAATGTGCCGAAGCAGGCGCAGGGGCTGTGCTGCTTATTTTGGTGAAAGGGCGATCGGTTTGCGGTACACGCGGTAGCGTTTGTAGATCCTGCCGCCGGCCCGGGTGATCAGATGCGGCGTGTACGGGTTGTCGTCCGAGGTCAGCGAAAGGTCCGCCCAGGTGTATCCCTTGGCATGCAGCCGGCGCGCCATCTCATCGAAGAGCAGCACGCTTACGCCCGTGTCCCAGTATTCCGGATAGACGAGAGCGCTCTTGATCGCGGCGCACTTCGGCTGGCGGCGCATGTACCAGGCCAGGCGTGCATAGTCCCACGGGTAGCGCAGCCCGTTGGCGTGGATGAGCGCCTCGTTGATGTTGGGCACCGCCGGAAACCAGCCCACCACGCGCCCTTTCACTTCGGCGAACAGTACCAGTTCCGGATCGGCGATCTGGCGGAACCCGCCGAGCGTGGCGCGCAAGGCCTCCGGCTGCCAAGGGATGAAATCTGGAAGATGGGCCAGGGCGGCATTCATCAGCGGCACCAAGCGGTCCACCTCCTCTTCCCAATGCGCCAAGTCGGCATGCCGGATCGCGATCGTGCCTCGCCGCCGCATGCGCTCGGCCAGCTTAGTGATGAGCTGCAGGGCGGGCGTGTCCTGGTCGAGTTGGATCTCATAGGCCAGGTTATCGCCGCGCGCGGGCACAAACCCGTACGCCTCATGCATCGTCCTGTAGTACGGCGGAGTGTGCCCGCACAGCAGCACGGGCGGCCGATCGCGGCCCTCCAGCAGCACACCATAGGAGTCCTCGTAGTCCAGGTTCCACGGGCCGTAGAGCGAGTCCAGCCCGCGCGCCCGCCCCCAATCGGCGACATAGTCGAACATGGCAAAGGCGACGGCTTGATCATCGATGCACTCGAAGAAGCCGAACATGCAGTCGCGCTTGCCGCGCTGGACGTTGGTGACCCGGTCCTCCGCCGCGCAGATCGTGCCCACCGGCCGGCCGGAGCGCCAGGCGATGAAGAACTCCGCCTGGCCGCGCAAGAAGAACGCACCCTGGCGCGGGTCGATGGTCTTGGCGCGCTCCGGCAGAAGCGGCGGCACCCACAGCGGGTCGCCGCGATAGATGCGCCACGGAAAGGTGAGAAAGATGCGGCGTTCGCGTGCAGTCACGACCGGGCGAATCTCGACGTCAACCATGGGGTGCCTCGCGCCGCGCCTGGCGGCGTTCCTCGAGCTCCTGAGTGAGGCGCGCGTGGCGTTCGCGCCCGAGCGGGTAGACCAGAGCGAAACAGGATGCCGCCACACAGCAGCGCCGCTGGGATCGGGCCCACCGCGATGCGGATGCCGGTCAGGGCCGCCGCCGGCTGGACTGAGCTGTTGGGCACGTAACCCGTGACCTGCAACACCAGCAAGACCAGCGGAATGGCCAGCGAGGAGGCGACCTTCTGCGCCAGCGTGACCAGGCTGTAGAACATGCCCTCGTGGCGCTCGCCGGTTTGCAGCTCGTCCCATTCGATCGCATCCGGGATGATCGCCCAGGGCAAGACGTGCGCCGCTCCGACCCCGATCCCAGCCAGCACACACAGGGTCAGGATCAGCGCAAGGCTGGTGTGAGCGCCGACCGAGACCAACACGAGTTGCACGACCGCCCAGAACGAGATCCCGGCCACGTAGGCCCACTTCTTGTTCCACCGGCGGCTGACGTAGGTCCAGAGCGGCAGCGCGAACATTGCCACCACGAAGATGGTCGCCATGATCAGGTCACTTTGTGATTCGCGCACGGCGATGTACTTGACGAAGTAGAGCAGCGTGGCCTGGAGGATGTCGATGGCCACCCAGGTGAACAGGAAGATCCCCACGCTGAAGACGAAGGGCCGGTTACGCGCCGCCGCGCGGAGCGAGTTGCGCAACGCGGGCTGCGCCTGGGCCATGAATCCCGTCCGCTCGCGCGTGCCGAGGAAGACCAGCCACAGCGGGATGGCGCTGGCCAGCCCGGCGACCACGCCCATGATCAAGACCCGTGGCGCGCTTTCGGGCGCGAACCGGCCGATGATCGCCAGCGGCGCGGTGAAGGCTACCAGGCTGCCCACAATCGAAAAGAACATCCGGAAGGAGGTGAGCGAGGTGCGCTCATCATAGTCGCTGGTCAGTTCCGGGGTGAGGGCAAAGTAAGGCATGTAGACGAACGTCGCCGCTGCATCGTAGAGCAGATAGGCCACGGCGTAGTAGATGGCCAGCGCCACTGGGCTGGCGAAGGGCGGCCGCACCCACATCAGAGATGAAGGCCGCCGCGAAGGGGAGTGCCCCGAATAGAAGGAAGGGCCGGCGCCGCCCCCAACGCGTGCGGGTGCGGTCGGTGAAATGACCGATCAACGGGTCGTTCACGTAGTCCCATGTTCGCCCGATGAAGATCGCTAGCGCTGCGATCCCGGGTTGCAGGCCCACGACATCCGTCAGGAATATCGCAAAGAAGGCCCCGATGATCGTGGAGGTCAGGCTGAAACCGAGGTCGCCCGAACCGTACACCAACTTGGCGCGTCGAGAGAGGCGCTCGCTCACATCGGTACTCCGCGAAAACAGAATTGCCGCAAGCCGCATGGGGAGTGTGGCCGCGAGTCGCTGCGCGCAGGTCCGGCCTCCGGCGTGCAGCCGATATTACACCCGCTTGGTGCTCTGCACCGATCCAGAGTCTCAAGCCCAGCCCTGCACCGCCGATTGTGCGCCACGATGCAATCCCGATTTGCCCACGCGGCAGCTGGTGATTGACGACCCTCCCGCTCCGGTATACGGTGGAAGGGAGTGCACGACCATGGCGAGGGAGGTGAAACATGCGCCTGGACTTGTTGACGATGGCGGGAGTTATCGTCGCGGGTTTTCTGGGAGGCATCGGCAACGCCCTCATGGGCGGCGTGTTGCGCCGTCCGCGCAGGGTGAAGCTGCCCGACGGTACCCGCGGCTTGGACCTGGGCTGGATCGGCAACGCGATCATCGGCAGTCTGGCCGCCTTCGCCTTCTGGGCCCTCGGCCTTTCCAACCCCGAGTCGCCGGCCGTCTTTGCCACCGCCCTGATCAGCGGGCTGGGCGGCGCCCGAGTGCTCAACGACTTCCTCGACAAACGCAACCTGAGGGGAACGGTCAACGGCTTGGCGGCAGAGCTTGGGGCAACCGTCCCTGCTGCTCCGAATTAGCGCTCCCCGGGAGAGGGCAGCATGTCTGATGACGCACTTCTCGAGAAACGAGAGACTTTCGGATTCGGACGACGACACAACCGTAGAGCAGCTTGTCACACGCATCAAATCCAGCCGTGCAACCTCTGAGGCCGCCGACGCCGCTCAGGAGTTGATCGAGAAATCTCGCCGGCGGCGAGAGAGCGGGTAGGCGCCCGGCGTCGCGCTTTCCGCTTTCATTGCGAGGAGCCCCATGCAGTGATCCGTCTTGGGGTTCCGCATCCTTCGCAAAAGGCCGGGTGATCCCCGGCTTAGGCGTCCTGCTCATTATGCACGTGCACCCTCGCAGCTAACGGAAGGCCATTCCTCGAGGCACGTCCCTGCCACAATGAGGGCGGGCTGTCTCGCGCCCCAAAATCCCCCTCGGCAACTCCACCGTATCGATTATGATTGGCGCCTGCTCCGACCGGCGCGCCCCGCTCCTCGTGCGTTGCCCATCCATGGCGCGTTCGTCTTGCACCTCTGATCCGTAGGCTGACGAGGCTCGCGAATGTTCAGGCGCGCGTCCGAGATCTACCGCCAATACCCCTCCAAGTTCTGGGTCATCGCCGGCGCCAGCTTCATCGACGTCGTCGGGCGAACGCTCATCATGCCCTTCTTCACGCTGTATGTGACTCAGAAGTTCGGGGTTGGGATGACCCAGGCCGGCATTCTGCTGGCCGCATTCTCCCTCTCCGGCTTCGCCGGCAACATGATCGGCGGGGCGCTCACCGACCGCCTGGGGCGTCGGGCGATGATCCTCTTTGGGCTGGTGTTCTCGGCGGTCAGCGCGATCGCAATGGGTCTGGTCAACGAGCTGGGCGTGTTCTACGTGCTGGCCGTTGTCGTTGGGCTGCTTTCCGATGTGGCCGGACCGGCCCACGGGGCGATGGTCGCCGACCTGCTGCCTGAGGAAAAGCGCGCGGAAGGGTTCGGCATGCTGCGCGTTGTGGCCAACATGGCCTGGATCATTGGCCCGACGATCGGCGGCCTGCTGGCGACGCGCTCCTACTTGCTATTGTTCGTCCTGGATGCCGTGTGCAGCATCATCACGGCCCTCATCGTGTTCCGCCTCATTCCGGAGACTCGGCCACAGGCCTCTCACCTGGCTCGTCAGGAGTCCCTGCTCCAGACCTTCGGCGGCTATCGCGTGGCATTGCGGGACGGGGCCTATGTCGGATTTCTTTTGGCCTCGATCGCCATGAACCTGGTCTATCTGCAGCTCTACAGCACGTTCTCCGTATTCCTGCGCGATGTGCACGGCGCCGGGCCGCGCGTCTACGGGATGCTGATGAGCATGAACGCAACCACGGTGGTCCTGCTGCAATTCTGGATCACGCGCACGCTGCGGCGATACGCACCCATGCTCATGATGGCCCTGGGCACCTTCTTTTACATGGTCGGCTTTGGCATGTTCTCCTTCATCGCCGGGCTGCCGCTCTTCGCGCTGGGAATGCTGCTGATCACCATCGGCGAGATGATCGTCATGCCGATTTCGCAGGCGCTGGTCTCTCGCCTGGCTCCCGCCGATATGCGCGGGCGCTACATGGCCGTCTTCGCGTTGGCCTGGCAGGTCCCTTCGGCTGTCGGCCCGTGGGCAGCCGGAATTATTCTCGACAACTTCGATCCGCGGCTCATCTGGGTGTTGTGCGGCGGCATCTCGGCGGTTGCCATCGCGGGCTTCCTCGCGCTGCATGCGCTCACACGCGCACGGTTGGCGCCCAATCCCGCACCTGCTAGCGATCGCGGCAAGTTGACGGAAACCGCAACACGCGTCCGTTCATGTGCTCAAACAACGGGCTGCCCCGATCGGGGCAGCCCGTTGCCGTAGCCGCACCTGGCTTCACGTGGACCCTCCGTCGCACAGCGTGTTCGCTCAGCAGGGTTGCGCGGAGGTACCTGCATCCGCATTCCTGAATCAGGTCCAGGATCAGCGCGTCAATTGTCGTGTGTGGAAGGGGTCTTGTCGTCGGGGAGTTGCCGTCAGGCGCTGCCGCCCCCCTCAGGGCTTTGTCCCTTCGAGGATCAGTGTTTCCAGATCATAGAATTCTGCCGGCATCTGGCGCAGGTTCTCCAGGCCGCGCAGATCGTCGCTCGAACTCTCACCCGGCCGCCAGGCCGCGATCTCGCCGAAGCCTGCCTGGCTGAACGCGCGGCGCAGCGACTTCTCGTCGTAAATGAATCGGTGGCCCCACGCGCGGACGAAGTGATTGATGATGTAGCTGTCTTCGGCATGCTCGGCCGGCAAGCCCGCGCCCTGGGCTGCCCACTCCAGGTAGCGCGCCTGCAGCGGTGACTTTTCGGCGCACGTACAGATTGACCAGAAAGGCAAGGTTGGGAGTGGCCACACGCAGGCGCCCGCCCGATTGCAGTACCCGCCAGCACTCCCGCAACATCTGGGCCGCATGGCCGGGCGTGAGGTGTTCGATCATGTGTTCGCTGTAGACGCAACTTGAAGCTGGCCGTCTCGAATGGAAACGGTGTGCGCACATCCAGATAGAGTTCATGGTTGGATTCGGGATGGTAGTCGGAGTTGAGCCAGCCGGGGAGCGGATGACGGCCGCAGCCCAGGTTCAGCTTTCGCGGTCCCCCCGCGGCGAAGTAATCCTTCCGCAGCCGTCGATCGACGCCCGCCAAGTCGCGCCGGGCGCGCCAGGCAATGGTGTGGCGTGCGTCGCGCGAGATGGCCACCAGGTCTCGGGCAAACTGATCGAGGTAGACCCGCGCCAGAAGGCCGCGCACGATGTTCGCCATGCGCCGATTCTATCCTGATCTTCCCGTGGCCCCGCGTCTGCGGCCCGTTCCGAGGGTCGGCCCGTTGCACGCTGTCCCGTCGCGCAAGGATCTGAATTCCCGATCGTCGATCAGGGAAAGCGGATGCGGTGGACCGCTTTCCGCATTCCTTCTAGAAGCCTTCCAGCTTGCCGCTGCGCTTGGCCTGGCGTTCCACCCAACGAAAGAGCGAGTAGCCCAGGAGGATGTAGACCACACCCAGCAACACCTCGCCGCCGAGAAGCGGCAGCACCGACGCCAAGCTCGCCCCGGCGATCAGCGCCCGCGAGGCGGCAATGCCGCGCGTCAGGGGCAGCGCCCAGGAGATGGCTTGCATCCACCCTGGCAGTGTGGCCAGCGGGATGTTGGCGCCCGAGAAGATCAACAGCCCAACGTAGGCCGCATTATTGATGAACATCGTTTCGATGCTCACCAGCCCGACGCAGCCGAGCAGCAGGCCCAACCCAGAAGTGGAGAAAGTGGTGATGAGAATCGCCAGCGTGAGGCCCACAAGGTTCGCCTGCGACATGTCGAGCCCCAGCAGCAGGACCCCCCACGCCAGGCCCATCACCACGGTCAGCATCCCGTCGATCACGTGCATGAAGGCCCGCCCTGAAAACATCGCCAGGCGGTTGGCCGGCGTGCCGAACAAATACGGCAAGGTGCCTGCCCAGCGGTCGCCCCCGATGCTCATCGTCACTCCGTAGATGCCGTTGACCGCCGCCAACTGGACGGCGTTGCCGATAATGAAGAACGAGGCGTTGGCGCGGCCGGTGGCGAAGGTGCCCAGCATGGTCCAGAACAGAATCTGTACCAAGGGCATGAGTACCTTTGAGGCGAGGTAAGTCACCGGCTGCAGCCAACTGAACAACGCCACGTATGAGAGCAGCGCCCCTTCCAGGAACAAACGTGCGTCAGTCGCCAGCGCCCGCATGCACGCCTCCTACTCCAGCCTCAGGCTCGCGTCGGCCCGCGCCTTGTGCAGCACGATGCGCGTCAGCCAATGCGACAAGAACAAATAAGCCGCGGCCAGAGCCATCATCATGCCCCAGCACAGAACGACCTCCGACAGCGTCGCGGCGCCGGTCGTCGTCCCGTGCAGTGCACGCGCCGCCCAATACGGAGCCAGAATGTACGAGAAGGGGGTCGTCCACCCCGGCAGCAGGGCAATCGGGAACAGGAACCCGCACAACATGTAAACTGGGAATTCCATCGCATTCTGGAATTGCTGCACCGTGCGGCTGAGCAGAAAGACTGGTGCAATGACCAGCCCGAAGGTGACGTAGGCAATGACCGTGAAGCCGAGCGACATGACAAACAGCAGTGGCTGCTGGATCGCGAGCGACTGATGGAAGACCAGCGCCGCAAAGATGTAGCTCGCCACCATCGAGAGCATCGACAGCACAACAATGGCCAAGTTCTTGCCGAAGATGACCACCGAGATCGGTGTCGGCTGGCCCACCATGAGTTCGAGAGTCCCGGTCCAGCGCTCCCAATTGATGCTGTTGCCGCCCATGAAGAGCAGCGCCGACCACAACCCTGTCATCCCCGAGCCAATCACGACGAACAAAGCGTTGGCTGCCCCGCGCGCGACGAGCATGAACATCGCCAACACCGCGATGGCCAGTGGCTGGACGATGATGGTGAACAACACGAAGGCGTCCGGCGCATTCATGCGCAGGGTCACCTCGAAGGCCGCCAGAGCTACGCGCGCATTGTGCCGCCAGTCGGCCGCGTTCATGCCTCGCCTCCGACCAGGCGGATGTAAGCATCTTCCAGGGTCGGTTCGCGCACAACCACCCGCCCCACGCGCAACCCGCTCACCGCGGCCATGAGATCCGGCACGGCTTCCGCGCCGCGGCGCGTTTGCACCCGCATCCACTGGCGCGAGTCCAGGTTCTCGAGCGAGACCGTATCCACAAAGGGCATCCCGCGCACGCTCTCGAGCACGGCCTGCGGCAGCCCGAAGACCTCCACCTCCACCACCGAGAGATCGCTCACGTGGCCCTTGAGCGCCTGAGGCGTATCCATCGCGACGATGCGCCCCTTGTTGATGACCGCCACGCGTTGGCACAGCGCATCGGCCTCGAACATGTAATGCGTCGTCAGGAAGAATCGTCTTGCGTTCGGCCTGCAGGTCGCGCACCACGTGGCGCAGCTCGCGCGCCCCCACCGGGTCGAGCCCGATCGTCGGTTCATCCAGGAACAGCACTTCCGGGTCGTGCAGCAGGGTGCGCGCGATGTGCAGCCGCTGCATCATGCCGCGCGAGTAGCCCTCCACCTTCTCCTTGCCGCGGTCCGCGAGACCCACCAGGTCCAGCAGGTAGGCGATGCGCTTGCGCGCCACGGCCGGTTCGACGTGGTAAAGCGAGGCAAAGTAGCGTAGGTTGTCGATGCCCGAGAGCCGCCAGTACAGCCCGCGTTCGCCGCCGAAGATGAAGCCGATGCGCTTGCGGATGGGTTCGGGGTCCCGATCCACATCGTGCCCCAGCACGCGCGCCGTGCCGCCGCTGGGGATGAGCAGCGTCGTCAGCATCTTGACCGTGGTCGTCTTTCCCGCGCCGTTCGGCCCGAGCAGGCCGAACAGTTCACCCGGGGAGACGGCAAACGTAATGTCGTCCACCGCGACGACAGTCTTGACCTTGCGGCGGATGACACCAATATGGGTCTTGAATTCACGGTGCAGGTGCTCGACCTCAATCGCGTTCAACGCGGAACCTCATTCAGATCCATCGGCTGGGCGCGGACAAGCGCGGACGATCGATGTTGAGCCGAACTCTCGCAAGTAGGAATCGGTCGGCAATTCGGCTGTCGGGCGCGGTTTCGGATTCTACCGCACGCGCGAAAGCGTGTCGTCCCCCATTCAAGGGAAACGTGCGATGCAAGACACGGACGCTGCGCAAGGATTCGTCCCCTCGCGCGCACGAGCGAAGGCGGAGGGAGTCTCGCGGCTCGCCACCAATGGCGGTGTGATCCCGGCGAGGGGTTGTCGGGGGCCGGCGGCCGGACGGGGACGATCGAGGCGCGATCGTACAGAGTGGAGCTCCTTCGCAACGGGCGGCTACAGCCCCTGCCGGCGCCGGATTGTCTCCACCACCTCCTCCACCTGGCGCCGCACCGGACCCGTCACATGGTCGGGCGCGGGGGCGGGCAGCCGATCGCGAAGCGTCTCACCCCCGTACTTGCGCCTGTAGGCTCGCGGCAGCGGATCCGGGAACTCCTGTCCCGACATCACCCCGAAGAAGAGCGTCCACGCGCGCGGGACAACCTCCAGGTCGTAGCCACCGCCGCCCAGTGCCAACCATCGGTTGCACAACGTGCTCATCCGCTCAACGACCTTCACCTGGCCCAGGGTGGTCAGTTTCAACTCGGCCAGCGGGTCGCGATAGTGGGTATCCACACCGAGCTGCGTCACCAGGACGTCCGGGGCAAAACGCGCGACGAGCGGGGGCACGACCTGTTCGAAAGCATACAGATAGACCTCGTCGTCGGTCCCGGGAGGCAGGGGTACGTTGACGGCGTAGCCCTCGCCGCGATCGCGCCCCTCCTCGTGCAGGCTCCCGGTACCCGGGAAGAGGGTGCGCCCATCCTGGTGGAGGGAAATCGTCAGCACGTGATCGCTGTCGTAGAAGGCCCACTGCACGCCATCGCCATGGTGGACGTCGATATCCACGTAGGCCACGCGCGCGCCCTGCGCCGCCAGCCAGGTGATGGCGATGGCCACATCGTTGAATACGCAGAATCCAGAGGTCTCCGCGGGGCGCGCATGATGCAGCCCGCCGCCGATGTTGAAGACGGTGTCGGCCTCTCCGCCCATGAGCATGTGCGCGCCCGCCAACGAACCGCCGACCTTCAGCCGCTCGCTGAGGAACATCCCTTCGAACACGGGATTGTCCCCCGGGCCGAATCCAAACCGGTGGGCCGCCACATAGGGGTCACCCTCGCTCAGGCGGCGCACCGCATCAATGTACGGCTGGGTGTGGAAAAGCGCCAACTCGTCATCACTGGCCGGGCGCGGGGCGACGAGGCGCGTTGTCCGCTGGCGGAGGGCTTTGTAAGCCTGCAACAATTCGAATGTCCGCCGCAGGCGCTCGGCGCGCAGAGGATGTCCCCCACCATGCTCGTGCGCCCAATAGCCTGGCGAGCAGACGAGAACCGTCTGGCGAGGCGCGGCTAAAGGCGTCACGCCAGCCTCTCCGCGCGTACGCGCGCCGGCCCCCATACCCCGGCGATCGCCGAACCGCAGCGCGGGCAATGCCCCGCGCGCATCCGGTTGCTCAGCATTTCGAACCCCAAGCGCTGGATGAGGAGCTCGCCACACTCGGGGCACCAGGTATTCTCGCGTTCCGATCCGGGCCGGTTGCCGAGGTAGATATGCGCCAGCCCGGCAGCCTCCGCGATGTGCCAGGCCATGTCGAGCGCTTCGCGCGGCGTGGCCGGCGCCTGAAAGCGGTAGGCCGGATGATACGCGCTGAGATGCCAGGGAACCTCGCGCCCGAGCTCGCTCGCGATGCGTCCAGCGATCGCCCCTAGATCGTCCGGCGCGTCACTCACTCCCGGAATGAGGAGGGTGGTGATCTCCAGATGGACGCCGCGAGCCTGCGCCAACCGGCATACCTCCCACACCCGCTCGACGTCGGCGCCTTTGGCGTAGCGGTGCAACGCCTCGGCGCTGCCTTTGATGTCGACGTTCATCGCCTGCAACCCGGCCTCCGCCAGCAGGTCAAATGCTTCGGGTGTCAGGTAGCCGTTGGTCACGAAGGTGTTGTACAACCCGCGTCCGCGCGCGAGGCGGATCGCGTCGAGATCCCATTCGAGCGAGAGGGTCGGCTCGTTGAAGGAAAAGGATGTGCCCTGGCAGAAGTGACGGGGAACGCGCCGCACGAAGGCCTCCGGCGAGAGATACTCACCGGACACTGGCGGCCGGGCCGTGGAGATGTCGCTGTTCTGACACCACGGGCAACCGAAATTGCACGACCATGAACCCACGGTGAGTGCATACGTCCCCGGGTAGAAGTGGTGGAAGGGCTTCTTCTCGATCGGGTTAGCCGCCAGCGAGGAGATCGAGCCATAGATCAACGTGACCAGAACCCCGCCGCGGTTCTCGCGCGTGCGGCACCAACCCATCCCGCCGGCGCCCAGCAGGCAGCGCCGGGCGCAGACATTGCAGCGCACCTTATTCCCTTCGCGCGTCTGCAGGAGCGCTTCTCGGACGAAGCCAGATTGCACGGCCGCCTCACCCTCGGGACGGGTCAAGTGGTTTTTCCTTGTGCAGCCCGCCCTCCGCCCCGAGCCGCGGGCCACTGTGATGCGGCCAGGCTTGGGGGTGGGCGGTTCATCGAATACTGCGCCGCTAGGCCTGGGCTCCCCCGGCCGGCGGCGCGGGGGCGGCGGGCTTTGGCTTCTCCTGCGGGACGAGCGAGAAGATGACCAGCGCCACCACAGTGATCAGCAAGACAGCCCACATCATCATGGCACGAAACGGCCAGGGGGATGCAGCATCCAGGACAAGCGCCGCCAGGAATGGCAGCCCGAGAAGTGCGCGCCATGCCTGCAGCGGGGTTCGAGCCATCGCCTCCGGTTGCGAGGTCTCCCCGGCGCCTGTGAGGAACACCACCAGCATGGCCGCAATCTGCAGCAGCGACTGCAGCCCGGTGAAGCTGAATCCCAAGAGGCCCAAGAGATATGCCAGGTACACTGCGGGCACGACGGTGTAGAGCCCCACGGTGATCGCCTCGCCGTATCCCCCGCGCCACCCGAGCACGCCGACCAGCAAGCGCACCAAGCCGGTGAGCACCGCAATGTAGATGAACCACACCAAGAGGTTCACCAGGAGCATCACCCCCAAGACGATTCCGGTCACCCACAGCGTCAGCCTCCGCCACAAGGCCGCCACGCCCGGCGCATCCAGGATGATCGGGTCCGCCTGCAGCAGTTGCTGCGCCTGGATGATGGGGACGATCTGATACTCGCCGTTGTTGAGCAGGTGCACCTCGGTGCGGGTCAGCAGCACACCTTGCGCGTAGCGCGTGCGGTCGATGCTGCGCATGGCGCCGGTGGTGTCGATGGCGACCAGCATGCCGCTCTCGTCCGTAATGATGAATGGACGCGCGGGTTCGGAGGAGGCGACCCCGCCCTGGATGGTCAGTGTGGGTACACGCCCCGCCACGAAGGCCTGCTGCAAATCGCCGCCGGCGGAGGCCAGCGCGGCCCCCACGCGCAGCGTTTGCACCAACGTCACCGCCAGGGCGAAGATCATGAAGAAGCCAATGGCCAGCCCTGACCCGCGACGCACGCCCCGGCGGTAGAAGCCCGCACTGAAGCACGGCAACACAAAGCCTGCAGCGATCCACGCCAAGGGTGAGAGTTCGGCGCTTGGAACAGGCGGTTCAGGGGTTGGGGTGGGTGCGGTCATGAATACCTCCTCAAGATCTTGAGCCTATTCCCTTCCGGCACGACCGTTCTCCGCGCCGGCTTTTGCCCCCGCGCCCACCCTTGCGCGAAGGCCGGCCCCCTACTGCAAGTCTCCTACGGTTCCAGCGGCCGGTACGAGCCAATCATGAGCAGCAAGTTCTCGCGATCAACTAGGTAATCGTCGTGCGTGCGCTCCGATTGCAGCCAGTCGCCGCCGTAGTTGAACCGCGTGCCGTCGCCCAGCGTGAAGTAGTAGATCTCGGCCTTGAAGACGTTGTTCTGCTGCGGATCGTAGATTTCCATCCCGCCGGCGCTGTAAGCCTGCCCGCCGACGGTGACCGTCTCCGTTTTGTTGACGAGTGTGTAGGCGCCAATACCGCTCACGCCGCACGGCGACGAGTATTTCCCGCCGCGCTCCTCTGGCGCGCCAATGGTCAGGAAGGCGATCGGCAATTGCACGTTGACGCACAACTGGTCCGGGTAGGTCGCCTCGAGTTGAGCGAAGAACTGGTCGGGTGTCATGCCCGCCGGCAATTCCTCCGTGGGGTACCCCGTGACACCCTCCGCGCTGATCACGGCCCCCGGAGGATAGTCGAACTGATAGCCCAGGAACGCGTTGGTGTAGGTCAACCAGCCGGGCATGACAGTGGCTGCGCCGGCCGGGACGAGCGTGTCGGTGGCAGCCGGTGGCGGGGGTTGGGTTGGGGCCTCGGTCGCCGGCGGCGGGGCCGAGGTGGGCGTGGCCGCTCCGAGCGGCGGCAGAGCACACGCCAGCGCGATGATCAATGCCCCCGCGAGAATCAGACCCTTGTGCATCGAACCTCCTGCGTTGCGACGAGCGAATGAGGTGCGCCGCGCATCGCCTGCCGGCCCTATTGTAGGCGAGATTGCAGCAAGCGTGCCGCTCCCCACCGAGGCGGACCGCGGCGGCGGCAGCCGATGCCGAATCCCAATCGCTCGCGATATGGACTCGCCGCCCAAAGGGAGGTATTCTTCACCGCCGCTGAACATCCGCGTTTTCGACACGTGCCGCGCATGCGGCATGCAACGAAGGCAAGACACACAGATGAGCGCAAACCCAAGAAACGAGGACTTGGGGCGGCTGGCCGCCAACTTGAGCCGCTCGTGGAAAGATCCACGCGATCGGATCCAGCTCGCCGACATGATTCGCGCGCTCGACACACGCTACTCCTTGAGCACGAAGACGGCGAATGAGCGCGGGGTCGAAGGGATTCTCGCTCAGTTGCTTGGCCGGCTGGCCAATTCCTTCGGACGGCTTTCTCTCCTCCGGGGGAAGAGCGTCCTGGATATCGCGTGCGGCTCTAACACAAGCAGGGCGCCTGCCTCGCTCTACATTGACACGCCCTTTGGCGAGCTGACCCTCGGGCGAGCGAGCAAGGGCTACACCGCGCAGTTCGAGCCGTGGTTCTGCCGGATTCTGCTTGAGTTAGGCGCCGTTCCGGCGGGAGTTGACTTCGGCGATTTGGAGCAGGAGGTCTTCACGCATTACCGAGTCGATCTCGGGAAGGATGGCGCGCTCGACTTCTTGCCCGACCATTCATTCGACGCCGTACAGGACAGCCGCCTGTTCGGCTCGCCTGAGTTCACGGCCCAATTCACGGATCCGGCCGACCATCTACGAGTTGCGCAGGAAATCGTGCGCCAGGAGCGGAGGCTGTTGAAGCCGAAAGGAATCGTCATCCACTCGGATGCCGAAGGGCTGCTGCGACGATAGGCCGGGCTGAGTTGGAGTGCTGTCAGGACTGATGTAACTCCTCGCCTAACATGGCTGCCATCGCCCTTGCCAGACTCATCGATTGAACGAGGGCTTGCCTGGGCTTCCCAGCTCTCAGCAACAAGCGGACACCCAGCCAGGAAAACGGTTCGCTCCCTCCACGTGGAAATACGGACGGGCGTGTAGGGACCGACCGCGACCGCAGACTGCCCCCAAGCTGAGGAACGGATGGGTGTGTGCGTGGTCCACCGGGCGCTTCACTTACTGCGCCTCTCGCCTCCGGTACACCAGCCCCAGGATCAGCAGTACCGTCGCCACCAGGATGGACACGGTAAACACGATGAACCGCGTCCCCTGAGCCACGAACTCGCCGACGATGTCGAATAGCGCCAGCCCGATCACGAGGTTCACCGCCCACGCCTTGCGGGTGATCATTCCCCAGAGGCTGAGCACGAAGAGCAGCGCCACGATCGCCCCGAGAACCATCAGAATACCTGGGCTGACCGCAACCGTAGAGGCGATCTCCTTCCAATTGAAGAACAGGGCCAGCGTCACGACGACGTGCTGAACGATCTTCTCGACGATCAAGGCGATCAAGGCGTACCTGATCCCACGCGCCTTTCCGCTGCCCCGGTCGGTGCCTGGAGCGTGGCTCATTCTTCATTCGCTTCCTCTCCAGCCAGCGTGGACACCGCTTCTCCCTTCTGCCTCTTCATCCACGCCTCAATCTCACGCGCCATCTTCTCGCCTACGCCTGGCACGCTCGCCAGCCCGCGCGCGCCGAGCGTGCGCTGCACGAGCCCGATTTCCTGCGGCAAGTCCTCGATCGCCCAGGCGGCCTTGCGATGCTCCCACATGCCTCGCGTGTCGCCGGCCAGGTCCCTTGTGTAGGCCTCGTTGGCCAACCACTCGACCAGCCGCTTGTTCAGCGTTCGCTTGTCCCCGGCAACGATCGGGCGCGGCACCCGGTCGCGGATGCCGTAGCTCGCGCACAGCTCGCGCACGCGGTTGGCCACCCGGCGCATCACGGCCTGGCTCGGTCCATAGCTTCCCGCGGGGTACAACGCCTCGTAGCGCGCCGCGAGGTCCGGCAGATCGCGCGCCAACTCGCCCATGAAGAAGTCGCGCTGTTGGTCGGCGAGCGTCAACCCGCCCGCAAGCACGAACTGCCCGCCGTGCTCCCGCGTCTCACGCACCAGGAGCTCCAGCGTCGCCTCGTCGTCGCACAGCTCGGGCAGGAGCGGCATGGCACACGTGCCGGTGGTGATGCCGGCCGCAGCGAACTTCTCCATCGCCGCCAGGCGCTTCTCGGCCGTGGGCGCCAGGTGCTCGATCGCGCGCACGCGCGCTGCACTCGGCGCATCGGCCGTGCTGATGATGCTGAACGCCACCACCGCATGCGCCTTCTCGTGGATGTCGCGCAAGAGGTCCAGGTCGCGCAGGACGAGCGGCGAGCGCTCGAGCACGAATACCGGGAAGCCGAGGTCGCGACACACCTCCAGCATGCGCCGTGAGATGCCGAACTTGCGCTCAGCCGGCTGGTAATCGCCGGTGAAGACGACATCCACCGGCGCTCGCCGCAGCGCGCGTTCCAAGAGCTCCGGCGCGTTCTCTTTGACTTTGATCTGGTAGGCGAAATCGTGCGGGTCGTCGTAGGGGGAGTATTTGCGTTCGCGGCAGTAACAGAAGGCGCAGCCGTGCTGGCAACCGATGTACGGGTAGGCCGAGTAGCGTGACCAAAACCAGTGGTCGGCGCGCTTGGCCTTGTTGAGGATCGTCTTTGGCTGATAGGGGATGAAGACCGTCCGGCGACCCACGCCCGCCTCCGTGATGCCGAGCACGGCCGAACCTCACTGCATGCACGCGCCGGGGCTACTCTATCACACGCGCACCGCCCGTACTGCGGGCCCATATCTTCCGCGGCGATCACACCGCCGACGGATTGCGCTCCCGTCCCCAGAATCCCACCGCCCCGGGAGGGGACCGGGGCGGTGAGAGTACCGTGGGACCCTGGAGGAGGAGAAGGAGGAGAATAGGTCTAGGTCTCCGCGCGGATCAGGAACGAACCGTAACCAGCGCCGGCACCGGCGCCGTGGGCTCCGGCCGATTGGTGGCCGCCACCGCGCGCATCAGATGCACGCCGTCGATCAAGCGGATATCGCGCGCACTGGCCCACGAGCGCGCCTCGCGCGTGAACCCGGCCACCGAGAATACGTAGCCGCGCACCGCCTTTTCGTCGGCGACGATCGCGGCATGCAGATCGCGAACCACGAACTCACCCAGCGGGCGGTCGTTGCGCGCGCTGCACAGCACCAGCTCGCGCTCGCCCTTGGCGTTCTCAATCACAATATCGGCTCCGGTCTCGCTGCGCTGCACGACCGTGGCCTGGTAGCCGCGCATGCGGAAGAGCACGGCGGCGAAGACCTTGAAGGATTCGGGAGAGAGACGCCCGAGCTCGCGCCGGAAATGATACACACCCTGGCTCGAAGCCGGTGAGGCGGCTTCCTTGATCCACAGGTAGCCCTGCGCTAGCCAGCCCGCCAAAACCAGCAGCGTCAGACCGAAAGCCGGCAGCGACATATCGAACGCCGACATCGGGTTCCACACCATCCACGTATAGAGCGGCACGCCCACAATGAAGACCCACAAGAGCGTGGCCTCCAGCGCCGGCGCAGCCAGTGCCTCGCGCAACGGCCCACCCGGGCGCCACAACGGCTCGCGCTGCGGGTGCAGGAGCGGATCCCACTCGGCCGTCTCCGCCCGCCCGCGCGCGGCAAGGATCAATCCCACCTGGATCCCAATCGGGATGAGCAGCAGGTAGCCCATCAACGGTTGAGAGAGGAAGGTCATCACATCTAGAAAGAGGTCCATGGTTTTCTCCTCGGGGTCCTGCGCGGGCGGCAGCAGGGCAATGCTCAAAAATGAAGGAAGGCTCCCATACCTTTCCGAGATGAGCGATCTGCCGCCCGCACCATCATTATCCTCAGGTAATCGGACGAAGTGTGGTTGCAATAGGCTTGCAGCGGCGGCATCGGGCGCCGGAATCGAGCCGAATCCAAGCGGAAACCGCGTCAACCTTGCAGGCGCGGCGCTTCTCGCAATCCTTGCAAAGCACACGTTCCACAATTCGTGCCGGGCGCGCGTTTTCCATTTTGAGGAAGGGGGAACGATTCCTCCGCACGCGTCGCACCCAGCCCCCCTTCCTCAAGGTGGAGGGCTCGCAGGGTCCCGCATGCAAAGGCGGTCGTGAATGGCTGGGAAGGGTCAGATGGCCATCAGCGCGATGGCCAGGATGCACACGCCGACGCCCAGCCATTGGCGCCCTGAGACTCGTTCGCGGAGGATGAGTGCGGAGAAGATGACCGTGACCGCCGGAGCCATCGAGGAGAAGACCGCGGCCACGTCGAGGCGCGTGACGCGCGATGCCAGCAGGAAGAAGACGTTGCCGCCGGCATCCAGAACGCCCGCCCCGACGGCGGCCGGGTTCTCGCGCGGGCGAAGGAGCGGCAGGCGGCGCACCGCGAGGATGCCCAGCCCGACCAGCGTGGCCACCGCCTTGGCGGCAGCCAGCGGCCCGAATACGCCGGCGCTCGAGACGCGACTGATCAGCGTGAAGTACCCGCCGAAACACACGCCGGCCGCGATCGCGAGCAGGAAGCCCTCGCGCCTTTCGGCCTGCCCATGCACCTCAGAGCGTGTGACCAGCCAGATGCCACCCAGGCCGATGAGGATGCCGGCCGACTGCGTCGGTGAGGGTAGACCCGAGAGCGCGAGGCTGACCACCACCGGGAACAACGCCCCCACGACGGCCGCCGTGGGCGCAACGATGGCCGCGGTGCGCATCGAAAGGCCGCGATACAACGCGGGCAGGCCGATGGCGCCTGAAGTGCCGGCGGCGGCCGCCCAGGCCAGGTCGGCCCACGAAGGCCACGGTTCGCGCAGCGCGATGGCGATGCCCAGCAGAACGACCAGCCCCACGAACGAGGTGAGCGCGAGCACGCGAAAGACGTTGCTGCGGCGCGTCGCGAAGCCGCCGGCAAAGTCGCCGCTGCCCCACACCAGCGCCGAGAGAAGGCCGTAGAAAGCGCCGAGGGCGGGCGCGGAGCCGGGCACGGTTAAGGGACCTCACACCGGTGCAGCATTCGATGGTTACCTGTCGTTCCAGGCGGGTGCGTTCGGCACCGCCCGCCGCGCGTGGGCGTGTCTCTTCATATATGAAGGAGAGCCCTCCCGCTCGGGCGCTACCACGTTGGCTGTTGTACCGCATCTGAGGCAGTGAGGCAACTCGGTGCGGGGTTACATCGCCGGCACCGGCCCCATCGGTTGGGCGGGCACGCGTGAGGTACCCGCTCGAGTTGTTGTGTGGCGAGCCGCCACAGTGGCGGGGGGCGCCGAGGCCGCGGCGAGTCTCGTCAGCCCACGATGTCGCCGCGCAGGAAAGCGGCGGTGCGCGGGTCGCGAGGCTGTTCGAAGAAGGCCTGCGTGGCTTGCAGCTCGATGAGCTGCCCGGCCAGCATGAGCCCGGTGCGTTCGGCCATGCGCCGGGCCTGGAAGATGTTGTGGGTCACGAGGATCACCGTCGTCCCATGCTCGCGGCAATGCTCGCCCACGATCTCTTCGATCAGGCCGATGTTGTACGGGTCGAGGTTGGCGGTCGGCTCATCCATCAGCAACACCCGCGGCTCGATGAGCAGCGCGCGCGCCAACGCCACGCGTTGCATCTCGCCCGCCGAGAGGCGCCGGGCAGGAGCGCGCATGAGCGGGCCCAGCCCCACCCGCTCGAGCAGGGCGCGCACCGCCGCGTCGCGCCGCAGCCCGCGCAATTGCAGCCCGTAGCGCGCGTTGGCCGTCACGTCCGCCTCGAGCAGCACCGGCCGCTGGAAGACGGTCGTCACCTGGCGCCGCAGCTCGATCGGCGCCGCGCCGCGTGGCACGTCCTGACCCCGGAATCGGATGCTTCCCCGAGGTCGGAGCTTCGAGGAAGTTCAGCAACCGCAGCAGAGTGGATTTGCCGGCGCCGCTGGGGCCGACCAGCGCCAGCCGCTCGCCTTCGCGCACGGTGAGGCTCGGCAGCGAGAGCACCGTCCGCCCGACGTAATCCTGGCGCAGATCGCGCACTTCGAAGATATTCTCGCTCACTCGCGGCTCCGGCCTTGAAGGCTGAGCATGGCCAGGTTGGCGGCGAAGGAGAGCGCCAGCAGGATCACCCCCAAGGCCAACGCGAGCTCGAATTCGCCCTGGCGGGTTTCGAGCATGATGGCCGTGGTGAGCACCCGCGTCTTGCCTGCGATGTTGCCGCCCACCAGCATGACCGCGCCGACCTCGGAAATGACCGCCCCAAAGGCCGCCACGATCGCGGCCACGACGCCCAGGCGCGCCTCGCGCAAGACGGCCCACGCCTCCTGGACCGAGGTGGCGCCCAGCGAGCGCGACTGCAATGCGCAGGTCGGGGTCCACGCTGCGTACGGCTGTCATCGTCAGGCCGGCGACCAGCGGGAAGGCGATGATGGTTTGGGCGAAGACCATGGCGCTCGGCGTGAACAGCCAATGCAGGCTCCCCATCGGGCCGCTGCGCGAGAGCAACAGGTACACGGCCAACCCCACCACCACCGGCGGCAGGCCCATTCCCGTGTAAAGCAGCGCCGTGATCAGGCCGCGGCCAAACACACGCCGCAACCCGAGCACGGCCCCGATCGGAACGCCGACGACCACCGTGATCGCGAGCGCCAGGCCGCTCACCTCGAGCGAAAGCAGGATGATGCCGCGCAGAATGGGATCGCCGGTGGCGATCAGGTGCAGCGCTTGAACCAGCGATATCCAGAAATCATCCATCTCGATCGCACCTGAGACTCACGGCACCCTCGCGGCACAGGGGCGGCCGGCGTGAGAGTGCATCCTCACGCCGGAACCTCCCCCTGGGGAAAAGGTCGAGCCGCAAATCCATCGGCTACTTCGGCAGCGCGTCGGGGTAGAAGAGCGGCTGGCCGTACTGCTCAACGCCGAACGCACCGATGAGCGTCTGGGTTTCGGGCAGGAGGAACCACGCCACGAGCTGCATGGCGCCGGTGTAGTTGACGCCAGGATGCTTGTCGGGGTTGACCGCCATGATCCCGTACGGATTGAGCAGCGACTTGTCCTTGTTCTCATCGATGCTGTTGCCGCCGAAGATGACGATCAGGTTGGGCAGCTTGTCGACAAAGGCCAGCCACGTGCCGCGGTCGGTGAGAGTGTAGGCCGAGGTCTCGTCAGAATAGAGCAGGGTTTCGCCCATCTTCTGGCCGAGCGAGTTGTAGCCAGTAAACGTCGGCTCGATCGCAGCGGCGGTCCAGATCGCCAACTCCTTGATGTTGGTCCCGCTCGTGTCGCCTCGGCTGGCGAACGGCGCATTGGCGTTGGCAATGGCGGTGAAAGCCTCGGCGGCGGAGGCGGCCGTCGCGGCACCCGCCGGGTCGGCCTTGGGGCCGACAATGATGAAATCGTTATGCATGACGTCGAATCGCTCGCGCGCCTCGCCGGCGGCGACGAATTCATCTTCCGACTTGCGCGAATGCACCAGCAGTATGTCCGCGTCGCCGGCGCGTCCAATCTCGAACGCCTGGCCCGAGCCCACTGCAACCACATCCACGTCGCAGCCGGATTCCGCCTTGAACATCGGCATGAGGTAATCGAGCAGACCCGTGTCGTCGGTGCTGGACGTGGTGGCCATGCGCAGCAGGCATGGGGGGGCCGCCGTCGGCGGCACCTCGGTCGGAGCGGGTGCGCTGGTCGGCGGCGGGGCGGCCGTCGGCTCAACCGGGGCCGGCGCCGGAGCGGCGCACGCAGCCAGAATCAGACAGAATGCCGCAACGCCAAACAAAGACCTCTTCAGCACTGTGCCTCCTCGTTGGATCAAGAGATGACGGCCAGGACCTGCCCGGCGCGCGAGGTGTCGTAGCCGGGAGTGCGCGCGGCGACGGAGGTCCAGGCCTTGCTCGACAGATTATCCAGTAACGCGCGGCCGCGTTGGGAATCAAGGACGCGCCGCGGCATGATCAGGTCGTAGCGCTCGACGCCCAGCGGGATGAAGACCAGCCCGCGGGCCTGCGCCGCCGCACGGATCCCCGGCCCTGCATCGGCGATGCCTGTGGCCACGCAGCCGGCGACCGCGTCATGGGTGGCGACGGTGCGTTCCCACCCGTGCAAGGCGGACGGATCGATCCCCGCCTGGCGCAGCCGCGCAAAGAACAGGAGTCGCGTACCCGTTCCAAGGGGTCGATTGACCAGGCGGATCCCCGGGCGCGCAAGGTCGCGCAGGTCATGGACCTGGTGGGGGTTGCCGGGCGCGAGCATGACGCCGGTCTCGCGCATCGCGAGCCCGATGACGAGCGTCTCTTCCTCGGGCGCCAGCCGCTGCAGGAACGGGGTGTTGTATTCTCCGCTTTGCAGGTCGAGCAGATGAGCTCCGGCCGCATCCGCTTCGCGTCGTGCCACCGCGGTGAGACCGCCCAGGCTGCCGCGCAGGTCGACGGTCGTGCCGGTGAGCGTGGCCAGCAGGGCAAGCAGCGGGTCGTCACTCGCGGCGATGGTCAGCGGCCCGTGGCCGGTTGCCTCGAGCGAAGGATCGTGAGCAGAAAGGGACCGAGCGAGTTCGAGGGGAGCCAGCGCAGCCTCGGCCTGGTGCACTGCCGCCTCGGCGATCAGCACTCGGCCGGAATCCGCCGAGGCCCGCGCCCGCACCAACTCCGCGCGCCAGCGCTCGCGCGCGGCGCGCAACTCGCCTTCGCGGGCGCTGAGCATGCGGTCGATATCCAGGCCGGCTGAAATGGCCAGCCTCGCCTTGACCCAGGTTTCGCCCGGCTCGCCGGAGACTTCGTTCAGCCAACGCACGAAGGCCAGCCGGCCGGCGCGGGTGAGATGGTAGATCTTGCGCTGCGGGCCATCGCGGCTGGCCTGCTCCGTCACGCGCAGGTAGCCCTGGCCCTCAAGCCGCGCCAGCGACCGATACAACCGCGCCCATTCGATCCGCCAGAAAGGGGCGAAGTGGGTCTCGACGGCGCGCCGCATGGCATAGCCGTGCAGCGGCTGGTCGAGCAGCAGACCGAGGAGGGCGAGAGAGGCAACCATTTGGGTGGGCAGTATATGCGGCGCATATTCTAAACCGCCACGGCCCAGGAAGTCAATCGGCGAGCCCCGGGGGGGTCGGCAGTGGGCGCGTTCCGCACCTCATCGGCCCACATGCTGCCCGCGAGAAAGCACGCGCCCGCGCAATGCGCGGGCGCGTGAACGCTGACCCTCACCCCGCCCTCTCCCACAGGGAGAGGAAACAGCTCTCCGCCTTGACAATCGTGATCGCCCCCTACCGGCGCAGGGCGGAACGGTTGGCTCTCAGTGGACTACCGGTCTCGGGCTGCCCTGCAGACGTGCAAACATAGGGACCACCGCGAGCAGCGTATGCCGCGAACCGCACGGGCTCTTCGGCGGCTTCCCTCACCCGACCCTCGCTCACAGGGAGAGGGAAGCACTCGTGTCTCTCGGGCTCGGCGCTGCGCGAGGCGATGCCTCGCAACGGGCTGCGTTGCGCACCGCGTGCCGCGACGACCATGCGTAATGCTAGCTGTGCCCTCTTCCGGGTTATCGGAGGCGATGACTCACAGGGCGAGGTAACGCTCCAGGCGCGTTTCGATGAGGCGCATGCTGGCGCGCCAGAATTCGGGCGAGCGCAGATCGATGCCGTGCTGCGCTGCCAGATCCTCGGCCGAGCCGCTGCCGGTGGAGCGCAACAGACCTTCGTAGACCGAGGCGAACGCGGCGCCGCGGCGCTGGTACTCCGCGAAGAGGCCCAGCCCGAAGAGCAAGCCGAAGGCGTACGGGAAATTGTAGAAGGAGAGCGTGGCGCTGTAGTAGTGCGGCTTCCAGGCCCACATGTAGGGGTGCAGGTGGTGCTCGTCGAGCCCCTCGCCGTAGGTCTCGCGCTGGCAGCGGGTGATGATCTCGCAGAAGTCATCGGCCGAGAGTTCGGATTGCGCGCGGCGTTCGAAGACCTCCTTCTCGAAGAGGTAGCGCGAGGCGATATCGACGACGATTTGCGAGGCGTTGATCAGGAAGAACTCGAGAATTGTCAGTTGCTCCTCGCGGCCGCCGGCAGTCGCCAGCGCGGCCTCCGTGATCAGCGTCTCGTTGAAGATGGAGGCCGTCTCCGCCAGGGTCATGGGCGTTCTGCGCTGGATCATCGTCAGGCCGGCCAGGCACTCGTTGTGGAAGGCGTGCCCCAGCTCGTGCGCCAGCGTCTGAACCTGGTCGAACGATCCGTCGAAGTTGGCCAGGATGCGCGATTGCTCCAGGCCCGGCACCTCGGCGCAGAAGGCGCCGCTGACCTTGCCCTTGCGCGGTCCGGCATCGATCCATCCCTCGCGAAACGCCCGCGCCGCGAGGCCCTCCAGCCGCCCGCTGAAGGAGGCGAAGCGCGTGAGGATGAAATCGCGCGCTTGGTCGTACGAGTAGCGCCGCTCGTTGGCTCCCAGCGGGGCGAAGAGATCCCACCAGGCCAGCCGCTCTTTGCCCAGGCGGCGCGCCTTGGCGGCGAAGTAGCGGCGGAACATCGGGAAGGACTCACGCATCACGCCCATCATCGTATCGAGCGTGGTGCGCTCGAGGCGCGCCTGCTCAAGCGCCGCATGCAGCACATCCGGCCGCCCGCGCCGCCGGGCCAGCGTGTTGGCCGTGCCCTTGACGCCGTTGAGGGCCGCAGCCAGAGGTTCGCGGACGGTTTCCCAGGCGCGCAGCTCGGCTTCGAACGCCCGCCGCCGGACCGCTTCGTCGGGGTGGTAGCGCGCAAGGTTCTGGAGTGCAGCCATCGGCATCTCGTGCGGCTCGCCGGCCTCGGCGAACGGCACCGACACCTGCGAGGTCACCGTGTTCTGCAGTTTCTCCCAGGCATTGCCCGCGGTCACCAGGAGCTCGGCCGCCAAGTCCTCTTCGGCCTCCGACATGAGGTAGCGGCTCTGTTCGAGGGTTTGCCTCAGGAAGAAGACATGCTCGCGGCTCGGGGCGGAGCTCTCGATCAACCGGTCGAGCGCACCGGGTGCGGCACAGGCCTCGCCCAGCCAGCCGGTGAAGCGCGTCTGCTGCGTCTCCAGTTGCACGCCGAGCAATTCCAGCTCCGAGAGGCGCCGGCGAGCCAGTGTGTTGTACGAGTCGGTCGTGACGAAGCCGGTGATGTAGGTCTTGAGCGTCTCGAACGCCATGGCGTTGGCGTTCATGGCTATCAGAAACGCCTCCACGCGCGAGGCCACGGCCTTCGCCGTGCGCAGCTTGGCCGCGCCTCGCCGCATGCCCTGCTCCGCCATCGTGGCATCCAGCGCATCGATGTGCGCCTTGAGTTCGGCAACGGCACGTTCGAATTCGGGGCTCTCGAGCCCCGGGTAGATGCTGTCCAAGTTCCAGTGCGGGAGTTCCTCCGGCATGGTCTCGCTCATCTTGGGTCTCCTTGCAGCGCGAACCGACAGGGGCGCAGTCGCACGCCCGTGTGCTCACCACTGGGTCACGTCTCGCCGTGAGCCGATTCTAGCGCACTCCGAGCGGCCGAGAGAAGCGCAGTGCAGGCCGCTCGTGGCCGGCGTAGCGCGGAGCTACATCGCGGTGACCAGCATGTGGCTCTTGCTCAATGTGGGGCGCTTGCCCTCTTTGTGCTTTGCTGCGGCGGCCTTGGCCCAAGGGGGCCCTGCGGGGAGTTGACGAGGACATCGAAGAGCCGGAGCATGGCTCGAATTCCTCACGGCGGGCGCCCCTTGCCGCGGGCCACTCTGGGCTATGATTGGTCGGCGGGGAGGCGATGGGAATGGCAATCCAAACGGTCAAGGTCAACCGCGCGCCGGTGCTTACTCTGTGGGCCGCGGTGGTCGCTGAACGCTTGGGATTCGACTGGGACTCTGCTCTGACCCTCGGCAAGGCGCTGGCCGGGCTCAACGCGCAATCCAAAGGGCGCTCGCTGGGCATCTACAAAGCACCCGAGCCCGGGCCGGGCGGCAAACCCAAGCCCAAGGCCGGCCTCGGCGAGGACGGCTGGGTGGAGTTGTGCGGACGGTCCATTCCCGTCAAGTCCACCCCGGGCGGGATGCGCGCGGTGGTGCTCGATAAGCCGATCGATCCCGCTTCCGTGACACGCTACCTCGAGGGCAAGTTCGGCGACGCGCTGCCTGCGGTGCGCGAGGCCATGCAGACGCTGGCCCGGGCGCATACGCTGGAGCAACTGGCGACGCAGGCCTTCGACCTCTACCAAGCCTTTCGCCCTCAGGTCGCACGCGGCGAGAAGGGCTGGGGGCAGGCGGGCGAGCTCGACCTGCGCAAGATGCTCGCGCTGGCCAAGACACATCGCTCATAGCCCACTCACGCCGATGGGCCCTTAGCGAATTGTGTTCGCGATGAGCTATCATCCTTCCTCCATCACAGAGCGGCCACCCGCGGTCAAAGCCCGGGTCCAGGATGGTGGGTCCGATTCGAGTCGCGTCTCCACTCGCACCGGCCCGATGCTGCTCAGCTTCCCCACGCGAACTTGGTTGGCAATCCAAGACAGCCGGCCATGAGACCTGAAATCGAGATCGACCAGGCATATACGCCCGCACGAATTTGGCTCTCGCCTCGCCTCGAAAAGTGGAGCGTCCGCGTGAGCGCGCTCCTGGTGGCAGCCATGGCGGTCGTCAACCTGCTTTCATCCGTCACGCGCCCCGTCGCCTATCGCCTCGTCCTGCTCGAGCAGTTATCGCCGCTGCAGGTCCGTCACGGGGGACGGCTCACCTCCACCTTGGCCGGGTTCGCGCTGCTCCTCTTAGCCACCCAATTGTGGCGACGCAAGCGGATGGCCTGGTTCTTCGCGCTGATCCTTCTGGGCATTTCGGTGGTCAGCCATCTCCTCAAGGGTCTCGATTACGAAGAAGCAGGCATCGGGCTGCTGTTGATGGCCATGCTGCTTGCGTTGCGCCGCCTCTTTCACGCCCGGTCCGACGCTCCTTCGGGACGCCGCGGCCTGCAGGTCCTGGCGATTGCCGTGCTTTTCACCCTCGTCTATAGTACGGCCGGCTTCTATCTGATGGAGCACGCTTTCCGCACCCGTTTCAGCCTGCCGCTTGCGATCGAGCAGACCCTCGTCATGTTCACCCAGTTCTACGACCCCGGCCTCGAGCCGATCTCCAGCCTGGGGAAGTACTTCGCCGATTCGATCTACATTGTCGGCGCCGTGACCATCGGCTACGCGTTGCTCATGCTCGTTCAACCAGTCCTGGTCCGGGCCCCGGCCACGCCCGCGGAGCGCGAGCGTGCCCGTCGGATTGTCACTGCCCATGGCCGCACCTCGCTCGCACGATTCACCCTCTTCGACGATAAGACCTACTTGTTTGCTGCGGATTCGCTTGTGGCCTATGTGCCGAGCCAGGGCGTGGCCCTCGCCCTTGGCGATCCCATTGGCCCGCCGCCTCAAGCCGAAGAGGCCATCCTCCGGTTCTGCGACGTTGCCTCCCGCAATGGCTGGCTCCCCGCCCTTTACCAGACCCTGCCCGATTTCCTTCCGCTTTATTCGCGCAGCGGGCTGGAGGCCGTGTGCATCGGCCACGAAGCCATTGTGGAGGTTGGCCCCTTCCGCCTTGAGGGAAATGCCAACAAGCCGCTCCGCACACAAATCAATCGCATGCAGCGCCTGCAGCACACCGCCGCGGTCAACACGCCGCAGATTTCCGACGCCCTGCTTTCAGAACTACGCGAGATCAGCGATGCCTGGCTGTCGGCGCGTCATTCGAGCGAAATGGGATTCGCTGTGGGGCGTTTCGACGACGACTACATCCGCCAGAGCATCGTCACCACAGTCCGCGATCCGCACGGACGCGTCACCGCCTTCGTCAGCGCGGCGCCCGAATACCAGCAACTCGAACTGGCAGTCGACCTGATGCGCCGACGGATGGATGCCGAGCCCGGCACGATGGAGATGTTGCTGGTCACGCTGATCCATTGGGCCCGCGATCAGGGGTTCCCGCGCCTCAACCTTGGGCTCTCCGGGCTGGCCGGCATCGGTGAGATGCCCAGCGACCCGGCGCTCGAGAGGGCGCTGCACTTCATCTACAATCACCTCAATCAGTTCTACAACTTCAAGGGGCTGCACGAGTTCAAGGAGAAGTTCCACCCCGTCTGGTCGCCGCGTTACCTGATCTACCCGGGCACCGCGGCGCTGCCCGCGGTCCTGGCCGCACTCGTCCGCGCTGAAACCGGCGGCGGTGTCCTCTTCCGCGCCGCCCAGCGGCTGGCGATGCCCGTTCGCCTCTCTCGCCCAGCGTGAGTGCGGCCGGGTAGCGGGCTTTCAATCCGAGCGCAAGAGGTCGGTGGTAAACTCAACCGCAATCCCGTGCTCACGTGACAGAGTTGAGCGATCATGCCCCGCGAGAAGAGTCACGCTGACCGCAGCAGCCTGGCTGACGATCGCGGCACGCGCCAGGCCGCCACCGATATCCTCTCCGGCTCCTCCGGCAAGGGGCGCCTCGCACGCCTGATGCCGTTCCTCGGCCCCGCCTTCGTGGCCAGCGTGGCCTACATGGACCCCGGAAATTACGCCACCAACATTCAGGCGGGCGCGCGCTTCGGCTACCTCCTGCTGTGGGTTGTGGTCGCCTCGAACTTGATGGCGATGCTCATCCAGACCCTCTCGGCCAAGCTCGGCATCGCCACCGGCACCAACCTGGCCGAACACTGCCGAGAGAGGTATCCGCGCTGGCTTGTCCTCGCGATGTGGACCATCATGGAAATCGTGGCCATGGCCACCGACCTGGCCGAGTTCCTGGGCGCGGCGATCGGGTTCAACTTGCTCTTCGGCATCCCCCTGTGGCTGGCGGGCCTGCTCACGGCCGCGGCCACGTTCATCATCCTCAGCCTGGAGCGCTATGGCTTCCGCCCGATCGAGGCCGTGATCTCCGTTCTCGTCGGCGTGGTTGCGGTGTGTTATCTCATCGAAACCGTCCTCGACAAACCGGCGTGGGGGCTGGTGCTCACGCATGCCGTCCTGCCGCGCTTTCAGGGCACGGAGAGCGTGCTCCTGGCCTGCGGAATTCTCGGGGCGACGGTCATGCCGCATGCGATCTTCCTGCACTCGTCGCTGACGCAGGGGCGCATCGTTGCGCGGAACGCGCCCGAGCAACGCCGTCTGCTGCGCTACGAGATTGTCGACGTCCTGCTGGCGATGGGCCTGGCGGGGCTGATCAACATCGCCATGCTGATCATGGCCGCCTCCACCTTCTTCAACAAGGGTCTGACCCACGTCGCCTCCATCGAGGAGGCCTACCGCACCCTCGAGCCGCTGCTCGGGTCGGCGGCGAGCTGGGTCTTCGGGATTTCGCTTCTGGCGGCCGGGCTGTCGTCGGCTTCGGTGGGAACCA
Organism: uncultured Chloroflexia bacterium; assembly: GCA_963712475.1. Lineage (GTDB taxonomy): Bacteria > Chloroflexota > Anaerolineae > Anaerolineales > RBG-16-64-43 > RBG-16-64-43. The sequence goes on along the minus strand of CAVQIA010000006.1, from coordinate 38,868 downwards.
TGGCCGGGCAGGTCATCATGCAGGGCTTTCTGCACCGCCACATCCCGCCCTGGCTGCGGCGCCTGGTGACGATGCTGCCATCGCTCATTGTCATCGCGATTGGGCTCGACCCGACCCGAACACTCGTGATCAGCCAGGTGATGCTGAGCTTCGGCCTGCCGTTTGCCGTCATCCCGCTCGTCCTGTTCACCCGCAGCAAGCAGATCATGGGCCCGCTGGTCAATGGACGCCTGACGACGGTCGCGGCATCGGCGGCCGCGGCGCTCATCGTCGCGCTCAACGGGTTCTTGGTGTACCAGACGTTGTGGGGGAGGTGAGGCGATGTTCAAGCATATCCTGGTCCCCCTGGATGGGTCGCGCCTGGCGGAGGCGGCCTTGCCCGCGGCTTCGACGCTCGCTTCGAAGCTCGGGGCCACGTTGACGCTCGTCCACGTCATCGAGAAGGATCCGCCGCAACAGATCCATAGCCAGCGGCATCTGACGACTGTCCCTGAGGCGGCCGCCTATCTCGAACAAATGGCGCGGGAGAAGCTGCCGCGTGAGGTGCATGCCCAGACGCACGTACACTCGGCGGCCGTCACCGATGTGGCGCGCAGCATCGTCGAGCACACGCAGGAATTCGCACCCGACCTGATCGTGATGTGCACCCACGGCCGCCCCGGGCCGCGCGAATTGCTCTTCGGCTCGATCGCCCAGGATGTCGTCGCCGCGGGGGCTACTCCGGTGCTGCTCGTCCAACCGGAAGCGCCCAGCCCGGCCGAGAATCTCCTGTGCTCAACCATTCTTGTTCCGCTCGACACGGACCCCGAGCACGCGCGGGCCCTGCCGATCGCAGCCGGGCTGGCCCTGGCGTGCAGCGCGTCCCTGCACCTGATGACCGTTGTGCCGACCGCAGCGACATTGACCGGGGAGCAGGTCGCCACCGCCCGCATGCTTCCAGGTGCAATGCGCGCGGCGCTGGACCTCGACCAAGCCGCCGCAGAGACGATGCTCCTTGGATATGCCAAATCGCTCGAGCCCTCCCCGCTGGCAGTCACAACCGAAGTCGCGCGCGGCGACCCCGCGACCGAGATCATCCGCGCGGCCGAGCGCACGCATGCCGGGCTGATCGTGATGGCGGTGCACGGAACTCACGGCACGCAAGCTTTTTGGGCAGGCAGCGTGCCGCCCAAAGTCTCCAGCCGCTCTTCGGTGCCTGTATTGCTCGTGCCAGTTCACACATAATCCATACAGGGGTGCACCGCGTCTTCGGGCTTCGGCCTCGTCGCCGGAGACCGAGCCCTGATGCGCTTGCCTCGCGAGAACGCAACCGGGGTGCCTTGGCAGGCACCCCGGTTTGTTGACCCTTGCGATCACGTCGACAGCGGCGAGCTCGCTACCCGGCGCGCAGCGCCGTAAAGTCGAATTCGAGGAGTACCTCCTCCGACACGCCGGCAACCTGCGGGACGGAGGGGATCTTGAGTGAGAAGTCGGCGCGGCGCACGGTGGCCGTGGCCTTGCCACTGATCCGGTCGGCCGTCTCGGCGGTGACAGTGACCTCGAAGGTCACCGGCTGGGTGATGTCGCGCAGCGTCAGATCTCCGGTAATCGTGAAACTGAACGTCTCGCCCACCGCCACCGAGGCGGGCATGCCCGCGAGTGAGGTGGGTGCGAAGGTCGCCAAAGGATACGTGCCGCTATTGAGAATGAAACTGCTGATGGCCCGGTTGCGGAAGGTATTGTCGGTGACCAAGCTGCCGGTCTCAACCGTGATCGGGCCGACCTGCGAGGCTTCCGGGTGAGTTGGGTCGAGGCGGATTTCGCCGGCCACCTTGTTGGTTGTCCCTACGACGGTGTTCGGCGATCCGGCTAGGATCTCATCGATCTGAAACAACGCTTGCGAGGTCTCGGGCTGCATGACGAATACCTGGAGGTCGACCGTTCCACCGGTCGGCTCGGATGTTGCGGCAGGCGCCTCGGTTGCGGGAGCGCGCACTCGTCAACGTCGGGTGAGCCTCGGGGGTGCTTGTGGGGGCAAGCGTGGCGGGCGCCGCGGAGCTGCAGGCCGCCAGGATGAGCGCCAAGAACGGCCCCGGTGAATGTGATCTTACGAGCGATATGTCGCACAGGACCCTCCATGTTGGATTAGATGGGGGCGAATACTAACCCATTTGTGTCCAATTTGGGAGGGGTGCAAGCGGGCAATGAGCGATGCGCCACCCGCCTCGACACGAGCGCGTCTGGCAAGGCGACGCAGAATGGCAGAACCCGTTAAGCGACGCTCGGAGTCACATCACTCTCGGGGCATCCTGTCAGTGCAGCTCCCCCACGATCAGCAGGCTGCTGCAAGCGGACGATCGCCTTCGCGACCCCATTCTTGTTCCGAGGGCAAGCCCATGACCCTCCCCCGGGCAAGTTGAGGTGTCACCGCGAGATTATCGGCCGAGGGAGGAGCGATGTGGAATACGAAACATCCGCATTCCGCTAGTGGTGCTCTGCCGCGTCGGCCTCCGCCTTGGTCTTGTGGATCGTCCCATCCGGGTGCTCGGGCGGAGAGTAGACCGTGTAGAGCCGGAGCGGCTCGCTCTTCGAGGCGTTGATCACGTTGTGGTACGTGCCGGCAGGCACCACGACCGCCTGGCCGTCTTTCACCGTGTGTTCTTCGCTGCCGTTGAACACGAACTTGGCCTTGCCTTCTTCGATGCGGAAGAACTGATCCACATCCGCATGCACTTCGTTTCCGATTTCCTCTCCGCCCTGCAGGCACATGACGACCAGTTGGGCATGCTTGCCGGTGAAGAGAACGCGGCGAAAGAACTTGTTCTTGAGGGTTTCTCTCTCGATGGGTCCGACGTAGCCTGTCATGCCGATGCCTCCTGCGGTATTGCGAGTTGAGTGGGGGAGTATCGCTTTCGTCGTCTTGACGGTTCCAGACCTCCCCTCGGTTCCGACGCGATCAGTCTCGTCGGAGTCTTCGGGCGATGGCAAGGGCGGCGGCGCCGGGCCCCACACGTCGACCGAGACACCCATCCGCTGCATGTCCGCGAGCAAGCGCTGAGGGTCGACCGCCAACCCTTGAAGGTGGAGCCCCGGCTGGCGCGCCGAGCCGTCGAGCATCTGCAGCAGGCAGGCGGCCATCGGCGCCGCCGTGAGCACGTAGCCATCCGGGTGGAACACCGAGACGCGCATGCAACGCGTGCCCCCGGATGCAATCCCGCGCGCCTCGAGCATGAGCAGCGTGCCGTACGGCGGCGCGCTGAACTTGCGCAGCCCCCACACCAACATGCGCCCGAAGGCGCGCGCTCCGGCCTTGGGTGCAACGGCCATCCATGCCATGCCCAGGGGCATGATCACCCAATCGACGAACCAGTTGAACCCCCCAACGAAGAAGCCGGTCTCCTCCAGACCCGGGACGATGTCGGGCAGCGTGCGCAGCTCCTCGAGAAACATGGGCATCGTGTAGCGACGGCCGAAGTCGTGGCCGAAGGTCATCCACACCGGCCGGAAGGATTTGGCCCAACCCATCGGGCGCCAGCCTCCGTCCCTGTAGTGCAGCGATTGGAAATCGCGAAATTCGGCGACGAGCTCATCCATGGTCGAGGCAGAGACGTCGAGCGTTCGCCAATCGATCTGGATCACACTCCCGACGTTGGCAGTTTGAATGCGGTCGAAGCGTGTGGCGGCGTAGCGCACGAGCGCGGCCGGCAGGCCAGGGTGGAACCCGGCGTCGGTGATGAAGCACCGCCCGGCGGCCTGGATGCGCGCGGCCATCTTCTGCAGCGCCGCCACCTTGGCGCGCGAGAACTGCGGGTCGAGGTAATCGAGCCCAGCCTCGAGCGCCGCCTCGGCCACGACCGTCGCGAGGGGAGAGGTGCTCGAGGCGGCCACAACCAGCTTGGCGCCCTTGAACGCCCTCAACAGGCTTTCGCGGTCGGCGGCATCCGCCGCGATTCCGCGAACCCGGTTGCCGGGGAACTCATGGTTGAGCTCCGCGGCGAGCGCCTCGGCACGCTGGGCGCTCCTGCCGGCGAGAGTCAGCCGCGCCTTCGAGTGGGCAAGCATCAGGCGCGCGAGTGCCCGGCCGGTGTTGCCGTAGCCACCCAGAATGACGATTGTTGGTTGTGCCATGAACTGCTCCCTCGCGGCCGCTAGGCGATGAGATGTGCATCCTTCCCAGGGGAAGAAGCGATGTTCTCTGTCTCCCGAGGGGTAGGCCTATTGTCCATCCAAACGCCTTGCGAACGCAAACGTGATGCGCAGTACGAGCCCCCTTCCACGATTTCCGATCTCGAACCTAGGTTTTTTGGTTGTGCGGGGATTTCGTCCGCAACTGGGAGAGGTCCCGGTTGGCGAAAGTGGAGTCGGCCTTTGAAAAGCTCGACGGAACCGCGGGATGCGGCCCTATTGTGCTTGCCTCAGGCGCGCCGGCGGCTCAGCAAGGGCAGCCTCAGCTCGAAGGTGGTCCCCTTCCCAACTTCGCTTCGCACAATGACCTCCCCACCATGGGCATGGGCGATCGCCTGCACGATAGACAGCCCCAAACCTGCCCCGGATGTGGTGGAATCGGGCGCGAGAGAGTCCCCTGGTTGGTCTGGGTTGCGTGAGCGAGCTTGGTCGACCTGATAGAAGCGGTCGAAAACGCGCGCCAAATGTTCGGCTGAAATGCCCGGGCCATTGTCCTCGACGCTCACCGATCCAATGTCTTTGTCAGCCTCCTGCACCGGACCAAGTTCGAGGCGAACACGTTTCATTGGGGCGCGCACATACTTGATGGCGTTTTCCACCAAGTTCGTCATCGCCTGCATCAGGTAGCGTCGATCGCCCCTCACCATAAGCTCCGGCAATTCGCCCGCCGATAGTTCCACCGCTGACCGCCGCGCCAATGGGGTCAACCGTTCGATGACCTCCAAGGCCAGGTCGCTCAGATCCACATCTTCCCAATCCAACACCCATCGGCCCGCATCAATCCGGGAGAGGGTCAGCAGGTCGTTGACCAAGGCGGCCATGTAGGCGTTCTCGGACTGGATGACCGACAGGACCCGCGCGTATTCCTCGGGAGAGCGAACCGCGGCCAAGGCTCGACTGGCTTCCAGGTCGACAATCGTCAGCGGAGTGCGCAGCTCGTGGCTGGCGTCGGCAGTGAATTGACGTTGCCGCGCAAAGGCTGCCTGCAAGCGAGCCAGCATTTGATCGAAGGTCCCCGCCAGCCGGCCCAGCTCGTCGCGCCTGTCCAGGTTCAACCGGCGGCTCAAGTCCGACTCGCTGATTTGTCGCGCGGCCTCCGTGATCGCCACCACGGGGCGTAAGGCTCGATCCGCAAGCCAATAGCCGCCGCCCAGTGCAAGCAGAAGCATTCCGACCCCACCGATCAGCAGGGTGAACAGCAGGCGATGGAGTTGACCCGCGGGGTCCACCGGCGTCCCTAGGATCAGATAGCCGATCAAAGAGGAGCCCAACCTGACGGGCGCGGCCAGGAAGGCGTAATCCCCGGTCGACCCTTGACCGCCTGCGCCAGGTGGTCGCACGTCGTACCTGAAGGGACCGCCGTTGCTGCCTTGAGCGATCGCAATCGCCGCCACGCTGCCGAGGTCCTGGTCGTCCATGGGGCCGTATTGCTGCACAACATGTCCGGCGGGGTCGGTCAAGGCCAGCACATCATCTGGGCGCAGAGAGGGGCTGGCATCCTGGGAAATGTTTGGGAGCGCCACCTGCGGCTCGAAGTACTCGCGATCAGCAAACCGCTCTGAAGTCTGCATCTGGCGGATCTCATCCGCCAGCCGGTCCAGCGTGATGCGGTTTAGGTCGCGTGCCTGCAAGGTGTAGGTGAAACCTCCGAAGAGGACCAGCACGAGCGCGAGGATGGCGACAAACCAGAGCGTCAGCCGGAAGCGGATGCTATGGAAGACCTCGAGCAGGCGACCCGGGAGAGAGATCTTAGGCAAGGTCCTTGACGGGTTCATGCAGACGGTAGCCAACCCCGCGAATGGTCTCGAGCAACTTGACCGGGAAGGGGTCATCGATCTTTCGGCGTAGGCGGCGAATATAGACATCGACCACATTCGAGGTCGACTGGAAATCGTAACTCCAGATGTGACTCTCGGCCATTTCCCGAGTGATGACACGGTTCGGATTGCGCATGAAGTATTCCAGCAGGGCGAACTCCTTGGCGGTCAACTGGATCGGTCGGCCATGACGCTCAACCTGATGGGTTGCAGGATCCAAGGTCAGGTTTCCCACCGCGAGCCCCGCCCCCCGATCCGAAGATTCTCGCCGCAAGAGAGCTCGCAATCGTGCCCGCAGCTCCTCCAGTGCAAAGGGCTTCACCAGGTAATCGTCCGCGCCGCTGTCCAGCCCCTGAACCCGGTCCTCAACGCTATCGCGGGCGGTCAACACAAGGATCGGCACGTTCACCTTTCGCGCCCGCAACTCACGGCAGACCGCCAAGCCATCCATTCTCGGCAAGAGCAGATCCAGGATGACGCAGTCGTACGGAGACGACTGGGCAATCTCAAGGGCCTCCACGCCGTCAAAAGCGGCATCCACAGCATAGCCGTCATCCGAAAGGCTCATCTTCAGCGAGCTGCTCAGCCGGCGATTGTCCTCAACGATCAGAATCCGCACGAGTACCTCTCCTCGAATCCCGCCTTACCCGCCGCTTGTGTAGCGTGGACAGCTTAACGCGCGAAGATGAAAGGGAGATGACAACCGGATGAAGGTTAGAGGAGTTGAAGTGTCCTCTCCCGTTCATCTGTGCGTCATGCTACGGCCTTACTCTGCCCCGGAAACAAATGGCACAGCCGACGCTTCCTGCCACCTAGGGATGTCGGCGGAAATCGTCCGTGAGATGAAAAGGAAGGCAACTGGAACAAGCGGGATGTAGTTCACAAAGGAGCACTGAAATGAGATCATCAAAGTCGGCACTCGCCATCCTCACCCTCTCCGCGCTGGTACTTGCCGCGTGCAGCCCGACGAGCCCCGCCTTGGGCACAACTCTCAATCTGGCACCGGTCTCGGTACCGGCCTCTTCTTCCGCGGTCTCAGCGCCAGTTTCGGTGGACCCGGCGCTGGCCAACTTCCAAAGCACGCTCGAGAATATCTATCAGCAGGTCGGGCCCTCAGTGGTCAACATCCAGGTTGTGGAGCAGGGCATCGCACCGGCCGCAGGGAGTTCATTGCCGGGCTTGCCCTTTAGGTTCGGCGCGCCCGCCTCCCCGGCACCCCAGCAAGCGCTCGGGTCAGGTTTCGTCTGGGATTCCCAAGGGCACATCGTGACCAACTATCACGTGGTCGACAGCTCGACCCGCATTAGCGTCACCTTTGCCGACGGCACGACGGCCGACGCCAAAGTGGTGGGGAAGGACCCCAACAGCGACTTGGCCGTGATTCAGGTCAACGTGGCCTCCGACCTGCTTCACCCGGTGCAACTCGGCGATTTCGACTCAGGTCAAGGTCGGCCAGCTGGCCATCGCCATCGGTAACCCCTTTGGCCTTTCGGGCACGATGACCGAAGGTATCGTCAGCGGCCTTTCCCGCTCGCTCCCGGTTGACTCCGGCAGCTCGCGATCTGGGACCGGCGCCACGTACTCAATCCCGAGATGATCCAGACCGACGCCGCCATCAACCCCGGGGAACTCGGGTGGCGTCTTGGTCAACGACCAGGCGCAGGTGATCGGGGTGACCACCGCCATCCACATCACCCACCGACGCCAATTCCGGGGTCGGGCTCGTCATCCCGGCGGTGATCGTGCAACGGGTTGTGCCGACCTTGATTCAAACCGGCCGCTACGATCACTCGTGGATCGGCATAAGCGGGACGAGCCTCACCTACGACTTGGCTTTGGCCATGAATCTCGGCCCACAGCAGCGAGGCGCCCTAGTCAATAGCGTCAACTCGAACAGCCCAGCATCGAAGGCGGGGCTGCGTGGCAGCACAAGAACGGCCTCGATCAATGGGATGGATACTCCCGTCGGCGGGGACGTCATTACTGCAGTGGACGGAAGATCCGTCTCCAGCTTCGAAGACCTGCAGGGCTATGTGTTTCTCAACACGCAACCAGGGCAGACGGTCGCTTTGACGCTGCTGCGTGACGGCCGTTCGCAGACGACACAACTGACCTTGGGGGTCATACCCCAGGTGCAAGGCTAGAGATCTGTCGCTCTCGCAGTGCAGGCGAGCTTCCCGCAGGACTCCAGGAAGCTCGCCCTGCAATGGCGACGATAGGGAGAATAGACCAAGGTGCCAAACCGTTCGCCCAATAGCGAGCCGAGGAGAATTACGTCCCACTGACCTAGGACTTCCCGATCGCTCGCGTTGAATGAGCACCCAGGTGAAGGACCCATGAAGAATCTGACAGCGCTACTTGCCTCTTTGCTCATCGCCGGGACAACCGGCGCCGCGATGCTCGGGATTGGCGGGAATGCCTTGCTGAACAAGAACACAGTTCCCCTGGCGGATTTGCCTGCCAGTGTCAGCACAAGCGAATCCGTCTGGCTCCTCCTCGGGCTTCTCCCAGGACGACCTGCTCAGCGCAAAGGCCGGCGACAATGCGGCCCAGATCCAACAGCTCAAGGACTTGATCTCACAGTATCAGCAGCGCGATCAGCAGTATCAGTCGCAACTGGACCAAGCCGTTCAGCAGTTGAACCAGGAGAACTCGCAGATTTCAGGCCTATCAGCAACTGTTGTTCGAGCTTCAGCAGCGCGGGGTCATCATGATCACCCAGGACGGGAGAGTCCTCATCCCGCGCGGGTAGGCCGCAGGCCTGCACGGTCATCGTTTGAGGAAAGGGTCTCCGAGATGAAACCTCTGAAGAATTCTCATCCGTGTTTGGATCGCCTCAGCGAGTGTGGCTGGATTTGTTGGGGGTTGGGCCTTTCTGGCCCATGCCGGCAAACCCGCGCCGCTGACGACCGCCTCGCCAGCCGCAATGCAACTCAGCCCGCTGCCCACCCTCGAGCCGCTGCCACCCTTGGAAGGCTTTGCCAGCAATCTTCAATCGCTGCCCTTGATGCCTCAGACTCGGTCGGGGCGGGGCTTTCCGCTGCTGCGGACGTCGGGGTCCTGATGGAATACCACTCCTTCCGTGCAATGAACACGGACATGCTCCTGGCGGCAGAGGGATCGGAGCGCAGCACCCGGGCCGCATTCGCGGCGGCTCGCTCGTTCATCGAGGCCAGCGAAAGGCCGTCTCACCCGATTCTCTGAGACGAGCGAGCTTTCCGGCCTCAACCGTTCGGCCGGGCGGTGGTTCCGAGCCTCGGTTGAGTTGTTCGACCTGGTGAGCGTCGCAACGTCTTACCATGCCCTCACAGGCGGTCTGTTCAACCCGGCGATACTCGGTGCACTTGAAGCGAGCCGGATATGATCGCAGCATGGACGAGATCCGCGCGCGCGACGTGGCACCGACCTCTTGCCGGTGCCGCCTCTGATTCCCGAATTCGCCCAGGTTCGGCTGGATGAGGAGACGCGCGAGGTTTATCTGCCACCCGGCATGCGTCTCGACCTGGGGGGGTTGGCAAAGGGCTGGGTGGCAGAACGCGCTGCCCACATCCTCGCGCAGTCCTCACCTGCGTGCGCGGTCAACGCCGGGGGCGACATGGTCCTCGTCGGCTTGCCCCATGGCCAAGGCGCATGGCAAGTAGGGCTTGAGGACCCGCGTGACCCGGAGCAGAACGTGGCGGTTCTTCACGTCGGCCCAGGGGCCGTGGCTACCTCCTCCATAACCAAGCGCCGCTGGCGGCAGGGCGGCGAGGAGCACCACCACCTGATCGACCCGCGCACCGGCAAGTCCGCCGAGGCAGAATGGCTCAGCGTGACGGTCGTCGACGCGCGGGCCGCCGCAGCCGAAGTATTGGCCAAGGCGGTACTCATCGCCGGCTCCCGTGGGCTGGATGAGCTCGCGGAGAGCTTCGGCCCGCTGGCTTTCATCGCCGTCGATCGGAACGGGCAGTTGTGGGGCTCAGAGCGCAGCCGGGAGTACTTCGATGTCAGAAGCGAAATCGTTGCCAGATAATCGCGGAAGGGGCCTTTCCACTGCAGGCTGGTTTCTGGCCCTCGTGCTAGGAGCTGGCTTCTTAGCCTTGGTGGTGTTGACCATTTTGCTCGCGGCTTACACGCCCGTGGGGACCCTCTTGGGCAAATCCCTCAATCAGCTCTTCGCGATCGACAGCGTGCAGCTCATGTGGTACATCACCCGCTCAGCCGGGCTGGTGGCGTATTTGCTGCTCTGGTTCTCGACCGCATGGGGATTGGCTGTCACGAGCAAGATCTTCGATGCAATCTTGCACCGGACATTCACCTATGATTTCCACCAGTTCATCTCGCTGCTTTCGATCGGGTTCATCCTCTTGCATGTGGCCGTCCTGATGGCCGATCGCTATCTGCCCTATTCACTCGCCCAAGTCCTGGTGCCGTTCCTCTCCCCGTACCGGCCCGTATGGGTGGGGATCGGGGTGATTGCGTTCTACCTGTGCCTGCTGGTCACGATCACCTTCTACATCCGCAATCGGATCGGCATGCGCGCCTTCCGCTGGATTCACGTCAGCAGCATGGTGGCCTACCTGGGCGCCGTCGTGCACAGCTTCCTGGCTGGCACAGATTCTTCCCTGCCCGCGGCGCAATTGACGTACGGGTCTACATTCTTGGTGGTCGTCTTCCTGACCGCGTACTGGTTGATCATGGCGGGTGAAAAACGGCGCGAGCAGGCGCGGCGCCGAGGGCCGGTTCTCCCCGGCCCAATACCACACCTCGTTGACGCGAACAAGGGTGTGCGTCCGGCCGCCGGCGCTCGTGCTGGGGTACGAATCCCCTACTCACGCCACGAGCCAATCAGCCAAGGAGAAGGAAACGCTCACAATTCTCGCGGTAGGCCGAGACACAAACCGTCCTAACGGCCGGCGACTGTCGCTAGAGGCAACAGGGCAGATCGATGAACCATCTCGAGGCCGCCATCTGCTCCTCGACAGCGCACCCGCGAGCGGGCTTCAATTCGGGAGATGAGAAAATGACTGTTGGGTTGTTTCTTCTGGCAGCACTGATCGCAGCCGCGCTCGGGATCTTGTCCCTGTCGCGGCGGCGCCGCGAGCCCAAGCCTATCCCGGTCCGCGTGCCACTTGAGGAGCCTCTCCGGCGATAGGCGACCACTTTCTTCCGCCAGATAGAGCGGCATCAGTGAGGGCTGTGGTCAGCAGCCGCTCAGCCCTCGAGAAGTCCCGCCGCATCCACCCCAAACCGCTTGAAGATCGCGCGCACCTCGGCCCGCGTCGGCACATTGCGCCCGGTGCCCAGCTTGAGCACCTTCGCCGCGCCGACCGCGTTCGCCAGCGTGCCCATCTTGGCGAGCGGCATCTTGCGCAGCCAGGCGGAGATGATCGCCGCGTCCAGGCTGTCGCCCGCGCCGGTCGCATCGCGCGCCTCGACCGGATAGCCGCCCGCCAGGTGCACCTCACCCTTGCGCACCAGGAAGCAGCCGGCCACACCGCGCTTGATCACGATGAGCGCCGGCCCCAGCCGCAACAGCGCGCGCGCCGAATCCAGCGGATCGGGCTTGCCGCTGATGCGCCGCGCCTCCTCCTCCGTCGCGAGAACGACCGTCGACAGCCTGCAGGCCTTGAGATGCCAGGAGTTATCGAGCGCCGGATTACCCGGGCCGGGATCGAAGAACGACGGCACGTTTGCGGCGCGCGCGGCACGCAGCCCGCCCAGGATGAGGCCCGGCACACCTTCGTGATCCGCCCAGCCGTCGGCGAACAACGCCTGCGCCTTGGCGATGCGCGCGCCCCACAACCGTGGCAGCCTGTTCAATCGCAGCTTGCCGGGGTAACCCAGGTAGCCCGGCTCACCCCGCTCATCGACGACGACGCCCGCCACCGGCGTCGCGGCGCCCTCGGGCATGATCACTCCGCTCACGTCGATGCCCTCGGCCTGCATGTCCTCGAGGATCCACCGCCCGGCGCGGTCCTCCCCGATCTCACCCAGATGCCCCACCTCCAGCCCGAGCCGCGCCGCGGCGATCGCGGTGTTGGCCGCGCCGCCTGGACCCAACTCGAAATACGAGACGCGCTGCATGCCTCCGGCCTGCACCGGGAAGGCGGAGATACGCAAGGAGAGGTCGGCCAGCAGGTCGCCCAGGACGAGGATCATGATCGTGCCTTCCTTTCAGCATAGAGGTCGGCGAATTCGGCAGGCGAGCGCGGCACCTCGCGCCAGCCCAGCGCCAGCGCAAGCTGCACGAGTTGCGGCGGCTCGACCTGCGCCTGCGCGAGGAGATCGGTCTGGTTCAACACCTCCCTCGCCGGGCCGTCGGCCAGGATCCTTGCCGCCGGCCATGACGACGACGCGTTCGAAATGCGCCAGACAGAAATCCAGGTCGTGCGTGATCGCGATCAGCGTGCGCCCCTCCGCGTGCAGCCGCTCGACGAGCGCGCCCAGGCGCTCGATGCCGCGCGCGTCCTGGCCGATCGTCGGCTCATCGAGGACGATGGCCGGCGTGCGCATCGCAAGCGCCGCAGCGATCGCCACCAGCTTGCGCTGCGGCACCGCCAGGTCATACGGATGATGCTCGGCCTCCTCGGCGATGCCGGCATCGGCCATGGCTTGCGTCACGCGCGCTTCGACCTCGGCCTCCGCCAGTTTCATGTTGCGTGGCCCAAACGCCACCTCGGCCTGCACCGTGCGCGCGAAGAGCTGATCGTCCGGGTTCTGGAAGACGAACGCGACGTGACGCGAGAGCTGCGCCGTCGTGCGCGTGCGCGTGTCGTGCCCATTCACCTCGACCGATCCCGCAAGCGGCCGCAGCAAGCCGTTGAGCAGCTTGGCGAGCGTCGTCTTGCCGGCGCCGTTCTCGCCTACCAGCGCGACCGATTCGCCGGGCGCGATCGAGAGGTTGACGCCGTCGAGCGCGCGCACGCCGGAAGTGTACTCGTAGGCCGCATCGCGCACGACGATCGTCATCGCGCCACCTCGACCGCCTGCTCGAGCGTCGCCGGAAGAAGCGCGGGCGGCGGGATCAGCCCGCGCTCGAGGAGCACCTGCGCCGCGCGCGTGTACTCGGTCGCGCCTACGCCCCAGGGCTCGCCCAGCGCCCTGGCCAGCACCTCGCGCGGCGCGCCGTCCGCGACCAGCCGGCCCTCGTGCAGCGCGAGCAGCCGATCGACCGAGGCGGCCAGCCAGCCCAGCTTGTGCTCGACGATGACGATCGTCGCCCGGCGCTCACGGGAAAGCCCCCGCAACACCTCGAACACCGCGCGCGTGCCGGCCGGGTCGAGCTGCGAGGTGGGCTCGTCGAAGACGAGCACGCGCGGCTGCATCGCAATGACCGCGGCGATCGCCAGGCGCTGTTGCTCGCCGCCCGAAAGCGCGAAGGGCGAGCGCTCCGCGAGGTCCGAAAGGCCGGTGGCGGCGAGCGCCGCCTCGGCGCGCGCGCGCATCTCCCCGGCCGGCACGCCCATGTTCTCGAGGCCAAAGGCGACCTCCTCGAGGACCGTGAAGCGTGCGCCGGAGATCTGGTTGAACGGATTGTGGAAGACGAGCCCAACGTCGGAAGCCAGCTCGCCGACGGAGGAGCGCGGCACGTCGTGCCCGGCGACGGTCACCTGCCCTGTGAGCGTGCCGCCGAAGAAGTGCGGGACGTACCCTGAAAGCGCGTAGCACAACGTCGATTTGCCCGCGCCATTCGCGCCGACGACGCCCACCAGCTCGCCCTCCCCGATCGAGAGGTCGATGCCGCGCAGCACGTCGCGCTCGGTCGAGGGGTAGCGGTAGGTGAGCCCGCGCACCTCGATCACATGACCCTCCACACGGTCACGCGCAGCGCGATCAGCGCCACGCCCACCAGGATCATGACCCAGCGCGCAACCTGCTGCAGGCGCGTATCGCGCAGCGTCACGAGACTGGTGCGCGCTCCGCTGCGGCTGAAAGCGCGCGCCTCGAGCGCGATGGCGCGCTCCTCGATCTCCATCAGGCTGGAGAGGATCAGCGGGCCGACGAGCGGCGCGAAAGCGCGCAGGCGCACGCTGATCGGTCCTTCGGTCTCGAGGCCGCGCGAGCGTTGCGCGTCGAGGATGGCCCGCGCGCGCGCCTGGAAGGTGGGCACGATCTGCAGCGCGGTGACGACGATGTAGGCCACCTGGTTGGGCAGCCCGCGGGCGACGAGCGCGCGCATCAGCGCGTCGGGGCGAGTGATCATCATCAGCAGCGTCGCCGCGCCCAGGCCGAGGAGCAGGCGCGCGGTGAAGAGCAGCGCGACGTTCAGGCCGCGCAGCGTGTAGGCGAATGGGCCGAGGCGGAAGAGGACGTCCGGCGCGGGCGTGAAGAAGCCTTGAATGATGACGAGCGAGAGCGCGAAGGGCCAGATCACGCGCGCGCACGCGCGTAGGAAGGCGCGCAGCACGCGGGCCCAGAGGGCAATCGGCGTGAGCAGGAAGACAAAGACGGCGAGAACCCACAGCGTGCGGGGAAGCGTCGCGCCGGCGAGCGCGGCGAGCAGCGCGAGCGCGAGCTTGGTGAGCGGATGCCAGGCGTGGGGCGCGTGCATGTGCGCCGCGGTCGGCGGCGAGGCCACCGAATGCATCGGCTGCGCCGAGTGATGGCCCCTCGGGCGTCGAGGCACCTCGCCAGTCATCGACGTACGCGCCGGATGTTCATGAGTTGCACTGCGAGGCCGGGGCGCGCCGAGTGGATTGCGCGCCCCGGGAGGAGTAAGGCGTGTCGATCCCAGATTACTTCGACCGCGGGGCCAGGTTGGTGAAGCGCGCCAAGAAGCGCAGGGGCAGCGCGCGCAGCACCAGGTACACGATCAGGTACGAGGCCATCTTGTCCATCGGGTCGGAGAAGGTGCCCTGGGCGATATTGGCGCCGAGCGAGTCGAGCCCGATCGAGCGCGCCATGGCGACGACCGCATCGGTGCCCGAGCCCATCACGCCGCCGAAGACGTAGGTGGCGATGGGCGCGGAGAGGATGGCCGCGGTGAGGCCGGTGAGCAGGCCGGCCAGGATCGCCTTCCACCACGAATTGGGCCAGCCGGCGCGTCCGAAGACACCGGCCAGTGCGCCGATGATCGCGGCCACACCGGCGAAGGCGATCGCCGGCGTGTACCACCCGGCCAGAGTCCAGATCACGTTGGAGAGGAAGCCGGTGACGGCGCCAGCCCATGGCCCGGCCAGCACACCCACCAGAATGGTGCCGATCGAATCCAGATACAGCGGCACCTTGACCAAGAGCGCCAGTTGTCCGACGGCGATATTGATGGCGATAGCGACGGGGATCATCACCAGGGTCATCGTGGTGAACTCGCGTTTGAGCGTTTGCATCATTCCCCTCCTGAGTGGAATCGGATCGAGGCAACTATACGTTATTCGCGGAGGCGAGGCAAGCGCTTATGCAAGATTGTGCCGAGGCGCACTATCGACGCGGAGAGATCAGATGCAGATCATGAGGAGGGGCGGAGGGGCATCGTGGTCGCTGGGTCATGGCGGACACTCGAGGCTTGATCAGGCGGTTTCTGTCACAGCCTGGGCAGTGGGTTGAGACGCTGTGTGGGGTGTCAGGCCAACGACACTCCCGCACG
Source organism: uncultured Chloroflexia bacterium (assembly GCA_963712475.1). GTDB lineage: Bacteria > Chloroflexota > Anaerolineae > Anaerolineales > RBG-16-64-43 > RBG-16-64-43. The sequence continues at coordinate 23,322 of CAVQIA010000006.1, read as the reverse complement.
CGGAGTGAAGCCGAGGCCCTTCCTCTCCCACGTGGAGAGGAAAGCGATCTGGACAATTGACATCAGACGACTGCCACAGGTCCAGCCGAGGTTCCCTCTCCCTTCGGGAGAGGGCAAGGGTGAGGGATTATTGGCGAGGTCGGGCCAACCGCGGCTCGACGACCCGACGGGTAAGGCTGTTTCGCAGATCTCGCTGGCAGCGCTTGAGTCAGCCCGCGCTGGGCGAGAGGTCCGGTCATCGGATGTGGGCTGAAGGTGCATCAGAGACCCTGGGCACAGTGATTGACATTTGGATTCGGCCGGGGACGCAAGATGCCCCGGCCCGAGTGGGCTGCATCATCCGTGGCGCCTCGCCGCGTGTGCCTGTATTATTGTCGCTCGGCACCTCTACCCGTTCCCCGATAAGGAGCCCCCATGAACATGCGACTGACGCTCGGCACCAAAGTCCGTTACGGCCTGGCGGATCTGGGCTTTGCCCTGATCACCTCCGCCATGCAGTTCTTCCTGCTCTTCTACTACACCGACGTGGCCGGCATCAACCCGGCCCTGGCCGGCCTGGCCCTGATGGTCGGCAAGCTCACCTGGGACGCCTTCAACGATCCGCTCTTCGGCTACTGGTCCGACCGCACGCGCTCCCGCTTCGGGCGCCGGCGCATCTACATGCTGATCGGCGCCGTGCCGCTGGGCATCGCCGCCTGGATCATGTTCTCGCTGCCCAAGGGGCTGACCGGCGTGACGGCCTTCCTGGCCGTTCTGCTGAACCTTCTGGCTGGTCGATACCTTCCACACCATGATCACCACCTCCTACTACGCCCTGACCCCCGAGCTCACGCGCGATTACAACGAGCGCGCCAGCCTGACCTCGATCCGCATGGTCTACAGCGTGGTCGGCTACATCCTGGGCGCGGCCCTGACCACCATCCTGGCGGGGATCTTCCAGGGCGCGGGCCTGAACCTGCAGCAGGCCTGGAGCGCCACCGGCGCCGTCTTCGGCGCGATCGCCATCATCACCACGCTGGTCACCACCCTCTCGGTCAAGGAACGACCCCGACGCTGGTCGGGCGAACCCTCCAAGCTGCCGGCCGTTCAAGGCCATCCTGACCTCCTTCAAGAACAGGCCGTTCGTCATCCTGATGATCGCCTTCATCCTGAGCAGCTTCAGCTTCACCGTGCTCACCGCCCTGGTGCCCTATTTCATCCAGTATCAACTGGACATGGGCGATCAGGTCTCGTTCGTGCTCCTGGTGATGCTGCTGATGATCGGGATCTTCCTCATTCCCGCCAAGATGGTCTCGGATAGGATCAACAAGGGTCCGGCCTACGCGCTGGGGCTGTTCATCGCCTCGCTGGCGATCATGACCAGCTTCTTCTTCCCGCACGGGCCCACGCCCCTCATCTATGTGGTGGCCGCCGTGGCCGGGCTGGGCTTCTCCAGCCCAGTGGGTCTTCCCGTGGAGCATGCTGCCGGACGTGGTCGAGTACGACGAGAAGATGACCGGCGAACGGCGCGAAGGCATCTACTACGGCCTGTGGGCTTTCCTGGGCAAGTTCACCGGCGCGCTGGGCGTGGCGGTCAGCGGATGGGCGCTGGAGTTGTTCGGCTACGTGCCCGAACGTGGAGCAGACCGCGCGGGCCCTGTTCGGCATCCGCCTGTTCTTTGCCATCGTGCCGGCCGTCGTCATCCTGATCAGCCTGCCCTTCCTGATCTGGTATCCCGATCACGCGCAAGACGCACGGTGAATTGGTGCAGGAACTGGCGGCGCGCAAGGGCTTGGCCAAGAAGTCGGCCTAGCAGTCGCGCAGGCGCGTCTCGGGCTCGGCCCGATGTGAGGATCCGCATGAAGGTCGCCATCATCGGCTCAGGCATGGCCGGGCTGACCGCCGGCGCGTACCTGGCGAAGGCCGGGCATGCGGTCACCGTGTTCGAGCAGTTCCCCACCCCGGGCGGGGTGACCGCCACCGTCCGGCAGGACGGCTTCGGCTGGGATATCGGCCCGCTCCTGATCGAGGGCTTCGCGCCGGGCGACAAGGGCCGCCGTGATCCTGGAGGAGCTGGGCGTCAGCGAGCGGTCCCATGCCGTGCACGAGGATCGCGGCCTGGCCATGCCCGAGTTTGCCTTGTGGAAACCGCCGGAGTATGAAGGTCCCTACTGGCGGCGCGAGCGGCTGAAGCAGTCTCTTCCCGGCGGAGGCCGAGGCGCTCGACCGCTACTACCGCTTCTACGATCGCATGATCCGCCTGATGTCGCTGGCCCGTCAGGCGGAGACCGCCGAGGGCCTGCTCGGCGCTGTGGCTCAAGCTGCGCATGCTGCTCGCCTTCCAGGGCAGTCAAAGGCGTATGCCGACTGGACGAGCAGTCAGCTGATGGATCACTACTTCCAGTCCCCGAAGCTGAAGACGATCTTCCTGGGCATCGTCGCCGATTTCGTCACCGCGCCGAGCGAGTTCCCCGCCCTGGGCGTGCCCTCCACTCCACCTCGAGACCGCGTTCGACAAGCGCATCCCCACCTACCCGGGCACGCGCAGCGCACAGACCGCGTACTCCTACCTCCTCGGCGGCTGCCAGTCGATGGTCGATGCCGTCCTGGGCGTCATCACGCAGCACGGCGGCAGGCTGCTGACAAAGACCACCGTGAAGAAGATCGTCGATCGAGAACGGCCGGGCCACGGGCGTGGATACTGGCCGACGGGCACCTCGAGCCCGCCGATCTCGTGCTCGCCTCGGGCGGGATGAGGAGGTGTTCTTCGACCTGGTCGGGCGCGAGCATCTGCCCGCTCGAGCTGATCGCCCAGATCGAGCGCAACCGGCTGATGGAATCGGTGCTGATGGTCCAGTCTGGGGATCGACTTCGACCCGACCCGCTACCAGCCGGCGGCGCTGTGCTACTACTACAAGACCGAGGACCTGGAGCGGGCGGTGCAGACGCTTGCGGAGCGGGCGACTACCACGAGGGCAAGGAGGGCTTGCTGATCTACGTGCCCTCGCTGCACTCGCCCTCGCTCGCGCCGCCCGGGCATCACGCCGTGACCATCTACACCGTGGCGCCCGATACGCTAGCCGAGGGCTCGTGGAGCGCGCGGCGCGAGGAGCTGGCCGATAAGCTGATCGCCGAGGCCGAGCGCCACATGCCCGGGCTGCGCGCGCACACGAAGACCCGCCTGATCCTCACGCCGGAGGACTTCCGCACCCGCACCCATCAGGAGCATCACTCGTTTGGCGGCGTGCCGCCGGTGATGGGCAACAAGGCGCCGGCGCACAAGACGCCGATCGAGGGCTTGTGGTTCATCGGTGCGCAGAGTGAGAGTCAGGGCGGCGTGATGAACGTGATGGTCGGGGCGCAGAAGGTGGCCAAGCGGATACTGGAAGCCGCCTAGCCGGGCCCTCGCCTGTTCCGTGAAGCGCATCACCGCTGCGTGCGGCGCGAGGCATGAGGAGGGAGAGGGGCGGATGGCTGCCGAATGCGCAGGGGCGTAACGGCCACGCGTCACCCCCTCAGGCGACTTCTGTCACAGCCTGGGCGCCAGGTTGACACACTCAGTGAGCTGTTCAATCAAGGGTTTCCTCTCCCCCGGGGAGAGGGCCAGGGTGAGGGCGCAAGACATCCGGCGCGCTGCACTTGGCAGCCCGCTTTGTAACGTATACATTCTGTGTACATATGACTAAGAAAAGTATACATTCCAGATCGCTCAATGGCACAGGCCGCCAGTCTGCAGGAGCGGCTCCCTCTTCGCCTGACACCACCCTTGGATGGTCTCCCTTTCCGGCCGGCAGTTGCATTCGTCCATGACCCGACGCAGCCGATCCTCGTGCGGGCCAATCCTGATTGGCATCGGCCTGATGACGGTCCTGTGTGTCATCGCCTTCTACGGCCTCGTGCTGGCGGCCGAGACTCCCACCGCGACCTTCACATCTACCGAGACGCCTACACGGACGCAGAACGCACGGTTTAACTCATCTGCGAGCCCGCCGCCCTTGCCCACAACATCGGCCACCTCTGAGATCCAGCCCACCGCCGCGCCGACGATTGCACCGACCGTCTCAACCTGTAATGCGTCCGTCAATGCCAGCGTGGAAGACCAGGTGATCGCATTGATCAACGCCGAACGCATGGCGCAGGGGTTGGCCGCCTACTCGGTGGATAGCCGGCTGACGGCGGCAGCGCGCGTGCAGGGCACCGACATGGCCTGCAACCATTTCACCTCGCACACGGGGTCCGATGGGTCAACGGTACGCGATCGCGTTGCGAGGCAGGGGTACACCTGGTCCTGGATCGGGGAGACCTACTACGCGGCCCACGGCGGGGCGCAGACGGCTTTCGACTGGTGGAAGAACAGCACGCCCCACCGCAACAACCTGCTCAGCCCGAACTACACGCAGCTTGGCGTCGGGTACGTGTACGACGCGGACAGCGACTACGGCGGGTACTTCGTGGTGGTGTTCGCCAAGCCGGGGTGAGGAGGCTGCCGGCGTGGCCACCTACCTCGAGAGTTGCCGCACCAAGCGCAATGTCGGCACGTACGACCGGGGCGGAGGGATTTCCGACACCGAGGCCGATGAACTCTTAAGTGAGGCCAAGGCGCTGATGAAGACAGTCGAGGCTTGGCTCAAGAAAGTCACCCGGAGTTGGCGGGGAGATGAGGATTCTGGGAACTCTGGAGACGATCAGGCAACGCTGCTGGTCAGTTGCCGACGCGTTGCCACCCGCCTGTTGGCCGGCGTTCGAGTGTTGGCGCGGCCGCCCCACGGAGGACCCGAGGCGGCGCAGGTCATCACGTCGGGATCGCCTCACTCGCTATCCGCGATGCGGGCGCCGAGAATTCTCTGTCTGCGCGCATCCCCGGCCGGCCGGGCGACCGCCGCCCTTACGCGCCTGGCGTCGCAGGCACCTGGCAACCCGCCGGGAGCACGATGCCCACCGGCTGGTTGACGTCGTCGAGCGCCACCTCGATGGCCAGGATCGAGACCTGCGCCTCTGGATCGCCCTCCACCCCCGTCCGCAGCTCCATGTCCAGCCGGTAGTGAACGAGGTAGTCGCCGTCTTCGGCGATGGCATAGGTGCCATCGGAGCGGGTCGCCTCGACCTCCGAGCCGGCGCCCACGCTGCGCACTTCGAAGGTGTAGTTGCGCACTGGGATGCCTACTAAGTCACCCCGTCCGACGTACACAGGGTTCTCGATCAACGGGTGGAACTCGACCACCTTGGCCATCAGGTCCGACAGCGCCTGGTTCGTGCCGCTGAGGGTCGAGGCCTCGGCCTCGCCCTCGGAGACGGAGCACATCTGGTTGCCGATCATATACTGCTCCTCGACGCTCTCGGAGATGACCTCCCCGGCTGGGCCGGTGACGCGCTGCTCCGTGCGGTTGTAGTCGGCATCGGTCGCGCTGTCGCGGGCCACCATGACCGTGACCACCGTGCGTTCCTGCGTCACCGAATCGAAGCTGTCGGTGGTGTAGGTCATGCGGTAGGAATTGAGGCTGGCCAGGCCTTCGTTGATCGAAACGGGGATCATCGGCGCCCCGGCGGGCGCCGGGCCCACCTCATTCGCCGCGCCTGCCTCGCCGGCATCGCCCGCGCCCGACGTCCCGCCCAGCGAACTCAGATTGCAGGCTGTGCCGACCACCAGTGCGATCACCCCGAAGGCAACCATACGTCTTCTCGATGTCATTGCTCCTCCTTAATGTATCCAATAGAACCGCAGCGCACTTCATTCAGCACTGATGAGCTCCGCAACTCGTCTGCGTCCCAGCGCCCACGCGGGCACGAGCACGCTGAGCGCCGTCAACGCCACCACCCACAGGCCGGCCGTGCTCAGTACGCCAGCCGTGAGGTGCGGACGAAGGCTGACACCGGCCAGCGTGGGCCGGACGAAGAGAAGCAGTGCCAACGCCGCCAGGACTCCACTCATGCCGCCCACGAAGGCGATCGTCGTTCCCTGCACGGCCAGGTAGGCGGCGAAGACCGATTGGCTGAAGCCCAGGCTGCGCAGGATGGCGATCTGGCGCCGGCCTCGCCACGCCAGCCGCCACAGCATGGCGGCCAGTGAGAACGCAGCCGCCAACCCGATGGCCTGTGTCACCGTGCCGATGAGCGCCATGAGGCCCGCCCACTGTTGGGGAAAGGTCGACCACAGCTCGCCCCGTCGCGCCACCGACACGCCCTCGGCCAGTTCGTCTCCTGGGGACAGCCGCTCGTTATCCGGGACGACGTACAGCGACACGTCCTGACCCCAGCCGAGCAGGTCCTGCGCCCCGGCCAGCGGCACCCAGGCTTCATTCTCGCTGTACGAGCCGGTGGCGAAGACCCCCACCACCTCGAACGAGCGGCCGCGCAACCGGATCGTGTCCCCGGCGCCGGCCGCAAGGCGTTGCGCCAGGCGCGAGCCGATCATCGCCCGGCGGGGATCGTCGCCGGGAGAGAGCTGTCGCCCGGCGAGGATATCGAACGCGTCCAGCGCGGCGTAGTGCTCCAGGTCGACCCCCTTGAGCAGCACGGCGTTCTCCAGCTTCGTCCCGACAATAGCGTGGATCTCGGGCACGGGCGCAACGTCGCCGTAGCTGGCGAGCATGCCAGCCACCTGCGGAGAGAGGCGGCTGCCGTAGAACTCACCGAACGATTGGGTCTCCTGGACCACGAGCAAGCCCGCGCTCGCCGGCGGGTAGTCGTCCACGAGCACCTGGCGGTAGGAGCCGAGGGCCACGAAGGCTGTGACGGCGATGGCGAAGACGCTGCCAAGGGCCAGGGCCTGCCGCCGATGGACGGAGAGATCGCGTAGCGCCAGCCAGGCCGCGGCCTTCATGCCAAGCCGCCTCCTGGCCCTCGGCCCAAGAGCGACGTTGGCGTTGCGCCGAGGACGGTGCGAATGGAGAGCCAGGTGCCGGCCAGGCTGGCGGCGCAGGCCAGGAGCAGGCCTGCTCCGGCCATGGCGGGGCTGAGGCTGAGATCGGTCTGCGTCCCGCCCACCGTGAAGCTGTCCGTGCCCAGCCCTAGGCGGATGAAGGCCACGGCGGCCGCCAACGCGAGCAGGTAAGCCGCCACCGTGATCACGCCGAGGCGCAAGACGAGGTAGCGGGCGACGGCGCGGCGGTCGAAGCCGACCACGCGCAGGATCCCCAGCAGGCGCTGCCGTTCCTCGGCCGCCAGCCAGGCCAGGTTGTTCGCTCCCAGGCTGACGGCTGCGACGGCGATGATCGTCGTCAGCAGCGAGAGCGAGCGCAGGTCCTTGAGCGCTGCACCGTACTGGCGCAGGAGGGCGTCTTCGAAGTACGCATCGTATCCGGCGCCGATCGAGCGCAGCCCGTCCTCGAGGTCCTGCCTGGCCGCCACGGGGTCCGTCCCCGGGTCGAGATGGGCCACCAGGAATTGCGCGCCCTTGTCAGCGCCGAAGAGGTCGTACGCCGCGCTGTAGGACATCCAGATCGTCTGGGTCTTCGTACCCGGCCCATCGGCGATGCCGGCCACATGAAACGTGCGGCCGTAGATCTCGATGTCGCTGCCCGTGCGCCATCCGCCGCCCTGGGCGGCCAGTTGGCCGATGACGACCTGCGAGTCCGACGCCGGCCAGGCGCCGTCGGTGAGCTGTAGGCGGAAGGTCGTCGTCCAGGCCTGGGGGTCGACCCCGCGCAGTTGGATCGGATGGTCTTCGATGCGCATGATACGGAAGACGACCGGGTCGAGGCGGGCCAGTCGATTGCCAAGGATCGTGGCAGCGGTGTCGGCAAGGCCGGGGGTCAGGCGGCTGAGCTCCGGCTGCAGGACGTCTCGCTCGATCAGGATCAGGTTCTGCGGCAATCCGCCCGCTTCACCCAGGCGGGTGATCTCCAGCGAGAGCGGGATGAGGAGCAGGAAAGCGAAGATCAGCACGCTGATGCCCAGCACGCTGAAGGCGGAGGTCAGGCCGTCGCGGCGCAGGTCCTCGAGCGCCAGGTGGATCATGTTGGCGGCGCCGGGCGGGTGAGCCGGCCGTCGCTGAGCTCGAAGACATGCGTGGCGCGTGACTCCAGGCGTGGGTTGTGGGTGGCGATGACGAACGTGGCGCCGAGGTCGCGGTTGAGCGCCGACATCAGGTCGAGCACCACCTCGGCCAATTCGTGGTCCAGGTCGCCGGTCGGTTCGTCCGCCAGGACGAGGGCGGGCCGGGCGATGACCGCCCGCGCGAGGGCCACGCGCTGTTGTTCGCCGCCCGAGAGTTCCGCCGGCCGGTGGCTGGCGCGGTGATCGAGCCCGAGGGCGGCCAGTTGAGCGCGGGCCTGACGGCGCGCCTCGCCCCAGCCGCCACCCTGAGCAATGAGCGGCAGGGCGACGTTTTCGAGCGCGTTCAGGTTGGGGAGCAGGTTGTTGAATTGGAAGACGAAGCCCACCGTGTCCCGGCGGTAGGCGTCGAGCTGCCGTTCCGTGAGGCCTGGGAGAGCCAGGCCGTCGACAGTAAGTTTGCCGCTGGTGGGTCGGTCGATGCCGCCGATGAGATTGAGCAGCGTCGATTTGCCGCTGCCGCTGGGGCCGAGGATGACGGCGAAGGCCGCCGGCGGGATGGTGAGCGTGACGTCGAGCAGGGCATGGACGTCTTCGGAGCCCCGGCGGTAGGTGCGCGTGAGGGCGCTACTCTGGATGGAGACCTGGGGCACGCGGGAGGCTCCTCGCTCAGCCGGCCAGCCGCCTGAGCTGAGGTCTCGCATTCTACCGGAGAATGGCGGGGTGGTCTAGAGTTGATGAGTCCGATTTCTACCGTGCGCCGCGAGGCGTGATGAGGGAGAGGGGCGGAGGAGGGTCGAATGCGGAGGGGGCGTAACGGCCACGCGTTGCCCCCTCAGGCGACTTCTGTCACAACCTGGGCGTTAGGTTGACACACTCAGGGAGCTGTTCAATCAAGGGTTTCCTCTCCCCTCGGGAGAGGGCCGAGGGTGAGGGCCCCGGGTGCCCGGGGATCCGTCCAAAGACAATCGGTAACTATTCAAACCGAGCGCGGGTTCTCAAGGGCACGGGGGCGGATCCATAGGGCCGGCGAGGTTATTGAGAATGTTGCCTTGGGGTTGCAGGCGAGGGCGAAGGCGAGGAGCAAGAGACCTGTGATGAGGCGGCGGGAGGGCGGCGGGCGATGGGCCAGGCGTCGCGAATGGGATCATCAATGAAGTTGGACGACCGCGCACCCAGGTCGCACGCAACTTGTCAGGGCACTGCGGAGGACCTGGCTACACCCGAGCTAGACTTAGCGCCGCAGTTCCCATCTGGGACATCTGTCATTGCGATAGCGATTGCCAATGCCATTCTTGTTGTTGTGCTGGCGGCGCAACTGCTTTTGGTGCTGGTGATGCTGCTGGTGCTGCTGATGATGGAGGTGGTGATGGTGATGATGATGATGATGATGACGGCGGTGGTGCCGGTGATGTCGACCGATAGATCCTCACTCGCGTCGTGATCCGTGACTTACGTAAGTGCGCCAAGTAAGTCCCCCGTCAGGGCAACAAGCGAGGCTGCCAGCGTTTCCTCGCTCTCAAGTGGACGAGCGGCTCGGACTGCCATCTGCGTCCCAGGAGCTGTGGTCTTTCCGAAGAGTTGCCGCAGTTGTAGTAGCGTTGACTGCGCCACGGCTTGGGACAATGGACTGGCTAGAGAGTCGTCGGTATCGGATTGCAGCAACCTCGGTTGGGACTGCCCTGAGAAGCCTATATATGTCCAGGGCGTCCTTGTCGGTGTTCCGAGCTGCGTCTTCTTGCCGATCAGAAATCTTGTGGGCCTTGGCCACAATCAGGGCCGCGGGGCCCGCAACCTGCAGTTCGAACGCCCTCTGATCTCCAGGCTCCATAGCACCAATCAAGAACGTGTCACGATCGACCAAGGCACCTTCAAGCCCAACGACCTTGCGGGCGGTATGCTCGGCATGCGGCGGTATGCGCGCCGCCCTGCGGCCGCCCCCACCCAATGTCGCGGGAACGAGAAGGTCGACGCCGACAGTCCGTTGAACGCCTTCCACGATTGTTTGCTCTTGCCAGATACCGACCGTTCCCCTCCGCAATACAAACCCTGCTCGCTCCAAGGCGCCATCAATCAGCGGTTCGGATTTCAGGTGTTCGGGATGAAGCGCGAGGTCGCCATCGGTTGTGTAAGGAGAGACGGCGAGGTCGGCTTCGCCCGCATGGATATAAACAGCCTGCGCCCCCACTAGCACCAGGGCGCCGATGTGCGGCTCGATCGCCGCCAATGCGTCCAGCAGCACGCGGCGCGCGGCGATGTAAAGTGGATGAGGACCTCCAGGGCGTCCTCATTCTCCCCCATCCAGGAGAGGGAGCGCCTCGGCTTCCGCCGGCCCACGACCGCCCCCCCCGAGAAATCCACCGCGCATTGGCTCATGGCGACCTTGGTAATGCCGTCTTCTTTTCGAACTCGGTCGAAGACGAGGCTGTCGAACGGTTCGAGCAACATGACATTGGCGCCTGTTTCTGTCGGTCGATCTGACACCGCGCCAGCCTGCTCAGGATCTTCCACATAGCAGGTTGCCAGGCGAGCCGCTGCCACCGACAACTCCCCGGGCATGGCGAGAGAGCCCGTTAGGGCGTACCTGTTCCTGTACGTCCGTAGCCGGCCGATGAAGGCCTCTAGGCCGCGCGGGGCAAGGCGGAGCACGGGACGGTTTGTCTTGGTCAGGGAGTAGTCTCGGCCCCATCGCCGTATCAGGTCTTCCCATTCAACTTGGGCAACTTTGCCGTCTTGCCCGCGCGTGATCAGGTCTTCCGTCTCAAGCAAACTCAGGAACTCGGCTGACATAGCCGGGGTCACTGCCTCGATAGACGAGCGAGTCCGCGTACCCCGATGGGTGGGCGATTGTCGCACAGTGCGCGCACAACTCGGGCGGCCTTTGCGCCTTTCAAGGAGCGGCTCCCCCACGAAGCGGCGAAGGATCCTTGTCCAATCCCTGTGTTTCGATTAGCAAACTCGGACGTTTGATGACAGTCCTCGCGTTTCCGGTTAGGTCAATGTAGTTCGGCCCCCTCCCGCTCGAAGTCTCTTGCGCGAAAGCTCACTCAAGTAGTCGGAAATATCGAGGACTCCGTTCGCTCGCAGTCCCATGACCACGTCCCCATACTTGTTAGCGGCCTCCGCCGCTTGGCGGGGCGACACACGACGTTTGGCAACCACGAGCACCACTGCGCTTCTACCGTCGGGTGCCCGCGCAGTCGTTTGGGCATCAACCTGCAACTCCGCGACGTGGCTCGTCCTGCTGAGCGTCATCGCAGGCCCTCCGGGAGGCGTGCACGGAGCGCGGCGAAGGCACTATTGAGAAGTATGTTGCCGAAATAAGGAGTGTTGCGCATGATGCGCAACACTACACCTTTATGCAACGGTTGTCAAGGCTTGCTCTCGTTGTGGGCCGGAACGGCACTTTCAGCAGCGCTAGCCGGGCGCCGTCTGGCCGGGCCGGGCTTTCCGAAAGTACCCCAGCCCCCTCCAACCGCCAATGCGCTTCATCTCTTTCCGCGTCGGTGAATAACGATTGGTACTCCGTCTTCAGCACGAATGACTCAACTGAGTCGCCGAGGCGACCAAGCTCCCAGAGCGTGAAAAGCCCCTCTTGCGGCGCAGGGGCCGCGAGCAGTCTCCTTGCGGCCTCAACTCCGCCATGTTCGTCGAGCATCTGTTTGAAGTAGGCCGCATTGTAACCATACGCCTTCTGCAACTCGTACATGGCGACCATTGCGTGGTGGAAATCCTGCGCGATGCTTGACACCACAATAGCTCCTACAATCTTAACTTACCCAACGAACCCCAACCCCTGCAAGCCCAACTTGGGTTCCGCGCTGCTTTCGAACCAGCCAGACTTGCCTACGCGTCGTAAGGCTAGACTGACCGCCCTCGCGTCGCATCTCGAGTTGTGGCCAGCGCGCGAAACCGTCCTTGATTACCTTCGCAATCAGCGGGCGCCGCGCCTGAAGGAACTCCCCATACTCCATATCCACCCATCCTTCGGGTAGTGCGTGCCAATAGCTGAACTTCTCCAGGTCGGATTTGTCGAAACAACTCGAGAGGGCTGGGGCATACTTCTTTGGCGAGTTGTCGCTCACGGCGATGTTCTCTTCCCACTCGATGAATGCGAAGTTGGCGATCTGATCTGTAAGACGACGTTCGACGGATCCCACGCTTCTCCAAGTACCCCTTGGGGAACAGGTGCCATGCCTCTCGATCGGGATTTCGCGGTTTTCAATCCCGGGTCGAGTAGCTCTGACACCTTCACCCGAGAGAACAACACCCTGGCATCGAGGGAATTTGGAGAGCAGCGTTGTAGGCATACAGGGCCGGGCTCCTCGACGCTGAGGTGGCGAGTTCTGTCGGCAGAGTGATTGCCCAGTAATCCTCCGTAAAAGTAGTGGCCACAATACCATCCAGGAGTGCTACGAATTTCCTCTTTCGTTCGAACCTCCCGAAGCCGCGACAGGTCTTGTTCCATGGCGCTTTCGGGCGATGCCCGAGTATCGCCCGGTCAGCGACGTCATGAAGAACCAACGCGCAACAATGTCCTCAGGGTGGTCGGGTCAAGGTTCCGTACGTCGCGCTTCCCGATGAGGAAGAGCGAATAGGAATAGAGGAGACCGGTGAACGAAGTGACCATGGCCTTGCTGCGGTAGCCCGCTCGCAGTAGACACTTTAGGAACTCGTGCCAGTGTTCAATGTCGAGCACATAATCTTGGGCCTGCTTCAGTATCTCGAATTGCACGTCTCGTCTCTGGGGAGCAAATTCCCCGGTTTCGAGGTCTTTTCCGCGAAGAATGGAATACACATGCTTCAGGACTGCACGGCGGAACCCCAAGGCAACACTTACGCGAAGAACCTGGTCGGGGTCTGGTTCAATGAAGTAGTTGAATGGTGACGGACCACGTACGGATGGCGTCCTTGCTTCGCGACACCATCCCTCGAGTTGCTTTCTCCCGTCGTCCCAGAATACGGACATGAGAGTAAGTATGAAGTCCGCCTGGTTGAGCGGAGTCCCCATGCTGTTGATGCGAACGAAGATCTGGGCAACTTCCTCTTCGTCGACAAGAAGGAAGGACCTCGAGTGCCGTGAACGGGTACTTCTGAAGGTCAAATAGCCGGTCGAGATTGTGCCCCACAGTCTCTCTCTCCGGCTCGGTCATCAAATGAGACTTCCTCGAGTTTGGCTAGGAAGTCCTCAACCGCCCTCCAACTCGACTTACCCTCAGACCACAGGACCGAGATATCTGGAATGAACTCGGGGTCTCGTTTGATGGCTGCATCAGCGACCTCAAAAAGAGCATCTCTCGGGCGAAATGCTATGTCAATTCGCCTTTCCCTGAAGTCCTTGTCTAGGACAGGCCGCCCCTAGCGCAGGACGTATCGGGATGTGAGCCTTTGCTGCCCGTCGACGATCAGAAGTCGAGGGGCTTTTGTGCTTCTCGCCTGCTCCAATGGTCCGGTGGTCCTCCGTCTGGCCATTGACCCAGAAGAGCAGATATCCTACGGGGAACCCTCGGTACGTGAGTCGAAGAGGTCTCGCACTTTGGCGTTATCCCAGACAAACGGCCGCTGCAGGTCGGGAAGACCGAGCTCGCCGAGATCAATGTCCTCGAGAAGTGCCGACAGGGAATAGCCTACTTCCTTGAACAATGTACGTTCCATCAGACCCTCCCCAAACCCTTGGGAAAACTCGCGCTAGCCGTTACGCAAGCAGCCGTTCATTGTGCCCACGACGGAGCTCGCGATTTTGGCATAAGAATGCATCACGGGACTGCCCGCCCTCGCTCAGGGACCTCTGCCTGCTCAAGTACGGTCGCCGTCGCCGTCGCCTTTTCCTGCTTTTCGGGCGGTTCGCCGTCCTTGCGCAGGATGCACTTACACGACCTCCTACTCGTTCCATACCTCCGCTCCCAGAGGCAGTGCGTTTAGCTCCGCCCTGAGCCTCGCGCCATGCTGGGTAATGTTTACTCATCAGCGCGAGGAACCTCTCGCTATGGGTTGGCGCGATCAGGTGGAGCATCTCATGGACCACTACATACTCGAGCAAGTCCTTCGGCTTCTTGACCAGTTCGGTGTTCAAGCGAATGCTGCGAGCTCGGTGGTTACTGCTGCCCCATTTGGTCTTCATCCGCTGGATGAAGTAGCTGAACACACTCAACCCCCAGCTTCGGTTCCCACTTGTGGATTAGTCTGGGTACCGCGTCGTGTAGGAGGACCTTGTGCCATGTATAAATCGCCACCTCGCGCTTCGCCCTGCTGCTGCCCGGGCGCACGGTGAGCGAGATGCTGCGGTGACTGAGGCGGATGGTGGCTTCTCTTCTTCTCTCACAGAGAGCAAATAGCGTCTTCCCCAGAGGTAGTGGCTCTCACGCTCGACGAACTGGCGGGGCGTTTCCCGCGCTTGCCCACGCAGCCTTGCCTGCTGATCGCGGATCCAACCGAGTTTGGACAGCGCGTATGCACGAGCTGCCTCGAAGCGCGTGCCCTTCGGCACGACAAGCGTGACCCGCCCGTTCGGTGGGTACACCGACAAATGGACGTGCCTGATGTCCTTTCGCGTCATCGCGATGAAGATCTCGCCGAGCCGGATCGTCTCAGCCACTAGTACCCCGGCTGGTTCTTGATCAGTTCGAACAGCGCGAGCGTAGCGACGCGGTCGCGGTCGAGAAGCGGGAACAGCGCGTTAAGCACCTGCGCCTCGCGAGCCTCGTCGCCCTTCCACCCCGCGGGAGCGCGCTCGCGCACCGTCAGGTCGATCTCGAACGCCAACCTTACAAAGTATGACCTCGTATTCGGTGCGCGGCTCCGCTGCCTGGTCGGCCCCGAGACGGCCCACCGCGAGGATCTCGGCAGGTTGTTGTAGATCACTGCTGCCCTCGCGCTTGCCGTGCAGGGCCGGATGTTGCGCCCTCGTCGGGTTGCTTCGCAACCAGCCGCTTCACCAGCGCTTCGGCCATCCGCAGGAACTCCTCATACGCAGCCGCTTCCGCCCGATTCAGCTTGATGAGGTCGTTGAGCAGCTCGGACATCTCCACATAGAACCGGGGATCGTGAGTTGATCGCGAATGTGATAGTCTTGACGAACGTTACTGATGATGCCTTCAGCGATGGCGTGTCCTTGATAGCTTACCCTTTTCGTTGAGCTTTCCGGCGATGGGGTCGTGAATTCCAGTCTCGATGATGAGTTCCGTCAACGACATCTCGCCGAGCTCGCCTAGGTCAGCCGCCGGATCGGCCTGAACGTACGTGTTGAGGAGATGCCGCATATCCGCTCTCGTACGGCTTGATGTCGAACTCCTCACCCGAGTGCCTCTTAATCGCAGAGCGGATGTCGGCGTAGAACTCGACTCCTTCCGACGCGCGGCCGCCTCTGCGTCGGAGTACCCGGCTTCGGTGAGATTCTGCGCATATCGGCGAACGCGCGGACGAAGATCGCAACGGCCTTGTAGAGCGAAACCCGAAGTAGCCTCCGTCTCATTAAGCGCGTTCGGGTCGGCAGCATCGCCACAAAAGTAATGCAGGACTGAGCTCGACCTCCCGCGGAGGCGGCACCGGCTCACACAGGTAGCGCAGTGCCGCGCGGGCCTCGTCGAGCTTTTTCTTTCCTTCGTCCAGCCAATCCTTCAGGTGGACGTTGTTGTCGCCACCGTTGCCACGTCGATGTCCAGCTCATCCGAATTGTAGACGGCTACCGCCTGCTGGACCTCTCCGAACAGTTCCTTGAAGTCGACGATATGGCCGTAGTCCTTATCGTCGCCATCGAGCCGTTGTGCGGCAAATGGCCTGGAACAGATCGTGGTCGTGAATCTCGTTGTCGAGATAGATATATGTGCAACTTGGTGCGTCGAAGCCGGTCAGCAACTTGACTGACGACGATCAACAGCTTCATGTTCGCCGGTTCCTCGATGAAACGACGCTTGTTTTGTCTCGTCCTCGTAGTGTTCTGACTTCGTCTTGCCCGGCCGTGGTTTCGGACGTTCGCAGCAGCGCTATAGGTATCAAATCATATAGCGTCTCGTCACCGTTCGCCGACTCCTTGGAGATCGCGTGTCGCAAGTTCGGCTCGTAGGACGTGATGATCCCGCAGAACTGGCCAAAATTGGTGTTCTGCAAAAGCCGGTGTAGTGGCAGGCGTCGTAGATGACGCCGCCACGAGGATCGCCGTCCCCGTGATCGTTGTTCAACCGCGGTTTAAACTGAAATCGACAATGATGTCGGCAATGCCGCGCTGCTTGCGCTCCCCGGCGCTCATCAGCTCTTCCATAGTCGCCCAACGCCTGCGCAGGACTGCCTTTTGGAAGTTGTTAAGGCCCTTGGTCTTCTGCTCAAACCACTGGTCGATTGCGGACGGCGAGGTCAGTCGTTGCGGCAACATCACGAGCCTCGTACTTAGGTCAGACTGACCCCTTCCGCCACACCCTCGTGAAACTTGTAGGTGTGAATGTAGGTGCCGAAAACGTCCCGCGTCATCAACTTGTCATTGCGCAGGAGAGGGGTGCCAGTGAAGCCAATGAAGATCGCCCCCTCCAGCCACCGCTTCATCTGCTTGTCACGTCGCCGCCCTGCGTGCGATGACACTCGTCGACGAACACATAGAAACGACCGTGGACGCGTGGCGGTGGGCCCTTAAGTCGGCGACGTCGAACTTGTGAATCAGCGCGCACAGGAAACGCGGGCGTGGTCGCCCTAGTTTTTCCGCGAACTCCGCGCGAGAAGTGATACGCGGAGACGGGGAATCGCGCCGAGACCCCAGCATTCTTCATCACCCCCTCGATCTGCTTGTCCAACTCGTCTCGATCCCCGTCACGACGAGAATGCGGCATCGGGATCGTGCTCCAGCAGCCACTTGGCGATGACAGCACCATGACGATGCTCTCGCGCCGCTGCCCTGAGTGTGCCAAATAATGCCACCCTCTCGCTTGGCGAATCGCTGCCTGCGCGGCCTTCACGGCGAAGTACTGGTGGGGGCGCGGTACCTTTTTCTGACCGGCGTCGAAGATGACGAAGTTGCGAATGATGTCGAGCAAGCGACGCTTGCTGCACACCTGGGCGATGGCCGGTCGAGAATGCCCTCCGGCGAGCGG
Organism: uncultured Chloroflexia bacterium; assembly: GCA_963712475.1. GTDB lineage: Bacteria > Chloroflexota > Anaerolineae > Anaerolineales > RBG-16-64-43 > RBG-16-64-43. The sequence goes on along the minus strand of CAVQIA010000006.1, from coordinate 6,273 downwards.
GCGGCAGTCCGGTGGCGATTCGGCCTTTCACTCCACCAAGAACTGTTCCGGTGTACCGGTGGTGCCGTAGCAAGCCCCTGTAAATCGCTACCCGCAAGCACAATCTGAACAGTGCTAAAGAATCCCTTGTTAAAGAACCTCTCCTGATTGGTGATGAGCTGACGAACACCCTCGCCAATCTCCACCGAGCTCCGCTTGAGCTCGATCACCGCGAAGGCGGAGACCATTGATGTAGATAACGATGTTCGGGCCGGCGCTCGTAGCCGCCTTTCAACGTCACTTCCTTCGCGAAGGCAAAGTCATTCTTCGACGGGTTGATCCCAATCGATCAGGTGCACCGTCTCGTGACCTGCCCGCGGCGATCGACACCGGCACGCCGTAGCGCAGCAGCTGGTAGGTGCGGAGGTTTGCCTGATAGAGCGTGATGCCCGTGGAAATCGCCGCCGTCATCAACTCTGTGATGGCCGCGGAAATCTGGGCGGCGGAATAACCGCGTGCCTCAAGTTTCCGGAGGAACGCCGGCTCGATCGGCGCGATTGTTCTCGACGCTTTTGCCAGTCCCCGAGATGGCGGTAGCCGAGATTGTCGGGCCGCGCCGCATCCGTGAAGGGAGGCGAGCGCGGATTCTGCGTCTGTGCGTTCGGAGCGATGTTGCTCAGGCATATGCGACCTCCCCAGTGACGAGCCGCGTCTTCCTGTAGCGACCACTCCTGCATCATCGCCTTGCCTAGGTCGCGGGTTTTGTCGCGACGCCGCTTCAAGGGCCCCGAGCTCCCGCTCCATTTCCGACAGCACGGTGACGATGGAAGTTTGTTCGTCCTACGTTGGTGGGCAATTTGCACAGTCATCGACCGAGAATGCGGCCAGGGCGATGAGATTGTCCGCGTCGCCCCTCACAGATGCACTCGTCGCAGTCTAAAATCGCTGGCGGTTCGAATCAAGTCAGAATAGATCGAAACGAAGCTATTCACTTCCTCTGCGACCCTGGATGCGACTACATGGGACTGACCAGAGCGATCTCATGAAGGTCCTCTAGGCCAAAGCGGATGCCCTATGTCGTCACGTGTTTCTGGGTTGGCCGATCTCGACGCGCCAATCAATTTGAATGTACTGAGCGTCCTTGCTTGAACGGCTGATTCTGCGACGCTGCGAGAGATCCGACGAGGTCACAAAATCTTTGTAAACATCCATGTAGTTCACTAGGCGGACCGCCATCTCACCCGGCGTGTTCCTTTCGGACGAGCCAGCGACCGACGATCCACCAATCCCTCCAGCTCGGTGAACCTCCCACTCGCCGTTGGAAGCCTGGGAGGCGCGTGTGGCCGGTGAGGAGCTGCTGCATGGCGGCCTGTTTGAGGTCCCGTTTCTTGACGATGAGCCGGTCCAGTCGCGTCAGCAATGCATCCACATCGCTCAATGCCGCCGCGATGGCGCGTTGTTCGGGAGGGTCAGCTTCGAAATCCGGATGCGCGCGACCACGCTCGCTTTGAGATGTGGTCGCGTCGTGGACCCTTAGCGCCGCGACGAAACGGCCATGCGACCCTCGGCACTTCGCTCAGATTTGTAAGAAACAAGCCATCGACTTCCTCGGTCAATTCGAGTCGATGAGCCGAAGCAGACGCTGTTGACGTGTAGGCGTGGGTGAAACCGACCAAGAGCACTTCGCGACCTCTTCAGCCGTTTCCGAGGGCCGGTCGACGATAACGTCACCTTGCACTCAGTGCTGCTCTCCAATAGGGACATTGACCGCCTCAAGATGCGTTCCGACAATCACCGTTGTCCATGATGTCCAAGATGACACGTGGAGTGCCACGACCACGCATCCGACGTAGTTGGTTATCGACTTCCCGGCGTGTGCCATCCGTGTACAGAGACCAACTCCCGGGTTGTCGCACTCCCAGTTCGTCCGGAAGCACGCCTGCCTCCGTGTGTTATAGCCGGCTTCACTTCCATACCGCTCCCATCCTCTTGAGGTGTTCATTCACTCGGGCGTTAAGCGTTGTCCACGTCCTTGGTGAGCTCCGGAAGAGGCGCCGCATAACGTCGGCCAGCTCCCGAATGCGGCCCGTGAGGGTCTGGGAACTCGATTGACTCGCTCTCGCACGCGGCTGCGACAGAATGGTCATCCACTTGTCGTCGACCACCAGCGTCCTTATGTCAGCCTCGGTGGAGTGGGGTACTTGGCGTCGGATGCGCTGGTCGAAGTGCTGCCTCCCGCGCCTTACGTTGCCTTGGCGTCCATTTGCTTCGTCCTGGAAGTTCGGGCCATTCGCCTCGAGTGCTGCGACGCCTCATCGGCGTCTGGATCTTTGTCGACCTCGATCTCGTTCACCGCCTTGGCGGTGATCTTCTGCCTTCTCGCCCTCGCCTCGAGCTCGCCCAGCAGCCCTCCTCGCCGCCTGTTCTCCTCGCGACTCGTCAATTGCTGCTCGAGTCCGCGTCCAGCTCAGCTGTCGAGCGCTTCGATCGCCTCGCGCTTCGACGACGAAGTAGCGAGCGACGAGAAGGCACTGGGCAATTCGGATCATGCCCCGGCCGCCTTGATAATCGTGCGGCTCCGCCAAATGAGCTTTTCTTGTCCTTCCTGGACGATCTCGCGCGGCCGCGGCCTTCACCCAGCCATCGGCGGCGATCAGGTAGCAGTCGTCCTGCATGGTCGCGGCCCAGTAGTCCATGAGATGCTGATAGACGTCGTAGGGATCGATGCAGTGGCGTCTGTGCGTAGGCGTGAGCAGGAGTCTTCGCGAGAGTCGCGATGACTTCCTTGGGATGGCAGTCGCTTGCGAGGCTCTGCTGAGCGGAGGCTTTTCTTGCGCCACTTGTCGAAGAGCCTTCAGCCGCGGCGACTGAAGGCGGCGAACTGCGGGTGGCCGTGGATGGCGGGCTTGACCTCGGTGACCAGCGGGCGCGGTCGAGCGTAGCCGGGCGACGGCGAACCTTGAACAGGGCGGCCGCGAGACTGCGGGGCAGACGTCCCAATACTCTGCGAGAGCGTCGATGTCGCGGTTGGGGATGCCGCCGCGAAGGTGGCCGTCGATGTCCTGGAGGTCCTCGGGCTCGGGCTGTCGATGTAGCGCGGCAGGTTGAGATTGAAGTCGTTCTTCTCGATCTCCTCGAAGCGGCACCATGCGGGAGTAGCTCGGGATCTCGAGCTGCTTGGTGAAGACATCGACGATCCGGTGGATGTCCTGCTCGCGCAGGCGGTTCTTGTTGCCGTCTTTGATGAAGCCCTTGGAGGCGTCGATCATGAAGATGCCCTTGCGCGCGGCGGCGTTCTCCTTGTCGAGGACGACGATGCAGGCGGGAATGCCGGTGCCGTAGAAGAGGTTGGCGGGCAGGCCGATGATGCCCTTGATGTAGCCGGAGCGGACGAGCTTGCGTGCGGATATCGGCCTCGGCATTGCCGCGGAAGAGCACGCCGTGCGGCAGGATGCAGGCGCCTTTTCCGGTGCTCTTCAGCGAGCGGATGATGTGCAGCAGGTAGGCGTAGTCGCCCTGCTTGGCGGGCGGCATCGCCGAAGGCTGAAGCGCTCGAAGGGATCATTCGACGGGTCGAGGCCGGTGCTCCAGCGTCTTGTCGGAGAACGGCGGATTGGCGACGACGTAGTCGAAGGTGCGTGAGCTGCTCGCCGTCCTTGAATTTGGGCTCGGTGAGGGTGTTGCCCTGCACGATGTTCGGCCGTGGGGAAGTCGTGCAGGATCATGTTCATGCGGGCCAGACCGGCGGTGGTCACGTCCTTCTCCTGCCCTTAGAGGTGATCGTGCTTGCCGGCCTCGGCGGCCACTTTCAGCAGCAGCGAGCCTGAGCCGCAGGTCGGGTCGTAGGCGGTGGTGCTGCCTTGGTGTTCTGCGGCGTGATGCCGATCACCTTGGCGATGACGCGGCTGACCTCGGCGGGGGTGTAGAACTGGCCCTTGCTCTTGCCGCTCTCGGTGGCGAAGTGCCGCATCAGGTACTCGTAGGCGTCGCCGAGGATGTCGTCGTCCTCGGCGCGGTTCTTCGAGAAATCGAGCTCCGGGTTCTGGAAAGATGCCGATCAGGTTGGTGAGCCGATCGACCATCGCCTGGCCTTCGCCGAGCTTGTTGGGGTCGTTGAAGTCGGGGAAGTCGCTGCGGGCCAGGCTGGTATTGGCGTCGCACGAGCGGCTGGATGATCTTTGTGTTGATCTTGTCGCCGATGTCGCTCTTGCCCTTGAGGGCGACCATGTCCTTGAAGCTGGCGCCCTTGGGGATGGTGACCGGCGGGGCGAAGTCGTCGCAGTCGGCGTATTTGTCGGTGACGTATTTGATGAACAGCATGAACAGGACGTAGTCCTTGTACTGGCTGGCATCCATGCCGCCGCGCAGCTCGTCGCACGAGGCCCAGAGGGAGGAGTAGAGGTCGGATTTCTTCAGAGCCATCCGAAGTCCATCCTATTCACGTGCTGGGATTCCCCTGTTGGCATGCGCCGGGCAGCATTCGACCGTCCCAAGTGGCTCTCTGCCAACTTATGCGAATGCTTCAATACCTACCTCCTGGTGCACGGGTGTTGCCCTCGCACTCCAAGGTCGCGGGCCGGGGCGCGCAGACCACGCACATGACCGGTGCCAAGAGCCCCTACTGTCATTCGAAGTAACGTCAATTCTGGCCGAACAACCAGGCGGCAGGAACCAGGATCGGGAAACACCCCCTATTATCGTCCCCTCTGCAGTCGAATTCAACTGATGGAAAGTGTGCGGGGCAATTGGGTGCGCTTGTCTGATCAGCGGTTTGGCCGGGCGACGATCGTAATTAGAAGTGCGCCCCCACGAAGGTTGCACTTCCGTCGCCATACTCCCATATGCTCTGCCCCATAGGCAAATGTACTACCTCTCCTCCCCTACCGCCCCCTTCCCGCCTCACCAGCCAGGCTCGCACGCGTCTTCTCCTTCCCCGCCGAACGGCGCAGCGCACTCCCGGCTACAATAGCCAGCACGCTCCAACATCCCCATCCCCCCAAGGGTACGCTCAATGAACGAACCCATCATCCAGGTCACGGACTTTCGTAAGACCTACGGCCGGAACGTCGCGGTCGACGGCATCACCTTCCAGGTGCAGCGCGGTGAGATCTTCGGCTGCTCGGCCCTAACGGCGCCGGCAAGACCCGCCCTCGAATGCCTGGAGGGGCTGCGCCGGCCGAATGCAGGCTCGCTGCGCATCTCGGGGTCGACCCGGCCGTAACGCGCGCGACCTGCACGGCCCTCATCGGCGTGCAACTGCAAAGCTCGGCCCTGCCGGAGAGCTTACGCGTGGACGAGGCGATGCGCTTCTTCTGCGCCTACCACGGCGTGGCCCCACGCGCCGACCTGCTGGACCGCATGGGCCTGGGCGAAAAGCGCGCCGCCCAGTACCGCGAGCTCTCCACCGGGCAGCAGCGACGCCTGGCGCTGGCCCTGGCCGTCGCGCACAGCCGCCCGTCGTCTTCCTCGATGAGCCGACGGCCGGGCTGGACGTGGCCTCGCGCGTCGAGTTGCACGCCCTGATGCAAGAGCTGCAGGCGCAGGGCACGACCATCCTCCTTGCCACCCACGATATGGCCGAGGCGGAGGAGATGGCGAACCGCGTGGCGATCCTGCTGCGGGCAAGATCGTCGCCAGCGGCACGCCGCGCGAACTCACGGCGACCGGCGACGGGCTGCCAAGATCTCGGTCACACCGAGGAGAACTGCCTGGCCAGGCCAGCACCGGCTTCCCGGCCGTCCGCCAGCGCATCGCAACGAGGACTACCCCATCTACTACAGCACCGACGTCGGGCCGACGGTCTCGGCCATCCTCGCCTTCACACGCCCAGGGCGACCCGCTGCTCGACCTGCGCGTCGAGCGGCCCTCGCTCGAGGAACACTTGCCCTGAGATCACAAGCAACGGAGGCGCCCGATGAATGCCTTCACCAATCACTTCGCCTTCGAGTTTCGGGTTGGCCTCCGCAACAGAGCCTTGATGCTGATGAACTACCTCTTCCCGCTGGGCTTCTACCTCATGATGGGCGCCTTGTTGGGTCGGCATTCAACCCGCCCTTCCTGGAGACGATCTCCCGGCGATGACGATCTTCGCCGTCCTGGCGGCGCGATTCTGGGCCTGCCCAATCCGCTGGTCGATGCGCGCGAGGCCGCATCTTCCGCAGCTACAAGATCAACGGCGTGCCGGCGCTCTCGATCCTGGTCATCCCGGTGCTCAGCAGCTCCTGCACCCGCTGCTGGTGACGGTGATCATCGCGCTCACCGCGCCGGCGATCTTCCGCGGCCTGGCGCCCGCCA
>CAVQIA010000005.1:0-660030 GCA_963712475.1 uncultured Chloroflexia bacterium | reverse complement strand
GCCCCTGCGCGTGCGGAAGCCGAAGCCCGCGCCCTCGCTCCGAAGTGCACCTCATCTCAAGCTACCCTGTTCGGGCACGCCATGGCGTGCCACAACGAGCGTGAGGGGTGTTTGGCGTGTCACACGAAGTCGGCCATTGCCATGGAGCGCGGGAGTCGAGGTCTTCAAGGAGACGGGGGCCATAGGCCCCCGTCTCCTTGAGTTTCATTCCCCTCCCCCGGCCCGAGGCAATTGCGGTTGTCCGTTCTGCTCGCCGGCCGAGGGGTTAGGGGCCTGCCCTCGGTACGAGGGTAGGGGGTCGAGAAGCTGCACTTCAGTCAAGGGAGTTCTCCGGAGCCAGGCCACGGATCACTCGACCCGCATCACCAGCCCTTTGAGGTATGCCCCTTCGGGGAAGCTCAACCGGATCGGATGGTCCTCCGGCTGCGCCAGATGGTCGATGATCACCGCCTGGCGGCCGGCATCCTCCGCCGCGCCGAACACGACCTTCTGGAAGAGGTCCGCCGAGACCAGTCCTGAACACGAGAAGCTGACCACGCACCCGCCCGGGCGGACGAGGCGAAAAGCCAGCCAGTTGATGTCCTTGTACGCGCGCGTCGCGCGCATCACATCCGCGGTCGATTGTGCGAACTTGGGCGGGTCGAGGATGACCACGTCGAACGTTGCGCCTAAGTCGCGCATCCGCCGCAGGAAGTGGAAGACGTCCTCCTCGACGAAGCTCGACTCGCTGGCAGCCAGTCCGTTCAATTCGTAGTTCCGCCGGCGCGAGGCGCAAGGCCTCGCCGGACGAGTCAACATTGACCACTTCGCCCGCCCCGCCCGCCAGCGCGGCCACTCCGAACGATCCGCTGTAGGCGAACGCATTCAACACTCGCCCGCCTTGCGCCCATCGCCCGGCCAAATCCCTCACCAGGCGGCGGTTGTCGCGCTGGTCGAGGTAGAAGCCGGTCTTGTGCCCGCCGCGGACGTCCACCGCGAAGCGCCACTCGCCCTCGCGAATGATGATCTCCTGCGGCGGCTCCTCGCCCGCTCGCAGTCCAACTCGCGGCGCCAGTCCTTCTTTTTCGCGGACATCGGCGTCCGAGCGCTCGTACACCCCACGCACGCCGGGCAGCCGCATGGCCTGCTCGACCACCGCCTCCAGCCAGCGTTCGGCGCCGGCGGAGAGCGATTGCACGACGACCCACTCCGCGTAGCGATCGACAATCAAGCCAGGCAGCCCGTCGTTTTCGGCATTCACCAGCCGCATGGCGTCAGTCGATTGCGCCAGCCCCGATCGGGCATCCACAGAACGCGCAAACCGCCGCTCAAAGAACTCGCTGTCGATTTGTTCTTCGGGGGACCACGTCCACAAACGCACGCGGATTTGCGAGGCGGGGCTGAACGCGCCGCGTGCCAACCAGGCGCCGTCGTGCGCCAGCACGTCGACCGTCGCCCCCGGCTCAGGCTCGCCGCGCACCTCGCGCACCGCACCCGAGAAGACCCACGGGTGGTGCTGGCGGACGGACTTCTCCCGCCCGGGCTTAAGGACGACGGCTGCGCTTGTCATGGAGTTGGGGAGAGGAGTTAGGTCGGTTCGGCGAATCCCGCGTTCGTCTAGCGCAACACGCCGAGTTCGCGTCCGGCCTGGATGATCACGTCCATCGCCTTCTTGATATCGGCCTTCTCGTGCGCCGCCGTGACCGTCGCTCGCAGGCGCGCCAGCCCCTCCGGCACGGCCGGGGAGACCACGGGCAGGACGAAGATGTCCTTGAGTTGGCACGCGCGCGTCATCTCGAAGGCGCGTTCGTCCGTCCCGCACAGCACGGGAACGATGGCCGTCTCGCTGGCCAGCGTGTCGAAGCCTGCTCCGCGCAGGCCGCCCAGGAAGAGCTCGGTGTTCTCTCGCAGGCGTGCGACGCGCTCCGGCTCGTCGAGGATGACGCGGAACGCCTCCAGCGCCGCCGCCGCCTGCGCCGGCGGCAGCGCCGCCGAGAAGATGTAGGCGCGCGAGGCGTGCCGCAGGTAGCTGATCAGATCTTTCGATCCCGCGACGTAGCCGCCGACCGAGGGAATGGTCTTGGTGAGCGTACCCATCTTGATGTCGACCACGTCGCCCAACCCGAAGTGCTCTTCGATGCCCCGCCCTTGCGCGCCCAGCACGCCCAGCGAGTGCGCCTCATCCACCATCAGCCAGGCCTTGTGCTTGCGGCACAGTTCGACCACGCGCCGGCAGGTTGATGATGTCGCCGTCCATGCTGAAGACCGCATCCACGACCACCAGTTTGCCGACCGCGCGGTCGGCACGCTCCAAGAGCCGCTCGAGGTCCTCCATGTCGTTGTGCCGGAAACGCCAGAACTCGGCGCCCGACAGCAGACAGCCGTCGACGATCGAGGCGTGATTGAGCTTGTCGCAGATCACGACGTCGTGCCGGCCGACCAGGGTCGAGACCACCGAGAGGTTCGTGGCATAGCCCGAGGAGTAGGTGATGGCCGCTTGCGCGTGCTTGAAATCCGCAATCGTCTCTTCCAGCTCGCCGTGCAAGGTCAGCGTGCCGGCCAGCATGCGCACGCCATGCGTGCCGGTGCCGTACTTCTCGATAGCCGCCCGCGCGGCGGCTCCAATGCGCGGGTGGCCCAACAGGCCGAGATAGCCGTAGGAGGCGTACATGCCCATCTCGCGGCCGTCGACCAGGACCCGCGCCCCGCCCCTCAACTCCGTCACGGGACGGTTGTAGAAGTACAGGTTGGCCGCACGCAGCCCGGCAACGCGTTCGCCCAGAACCTGAATGCGCTTGGAAATCGAGTCATCGAAATGGTTGGGCATCGACTTTCACCTTCGTAGAGAATATGTACTGCGCGAGCGGGATGGATGCAGGCGCCGGGAGGCGAGCCCTATTTCCGCCCTCGGCGGGCCAACTTCAGCAAGCCGTCCTCGTCCAATGTCGGAATGCCGAGCGATCGGGCTTTGTCGAGCTTTGAACCGGGTGTGTCGCCCACGACGACATAGCTGGTGTTCTTGGATACCGACTCGCTCACCTTGCCGCCGCTCTCGACGATGAGCGCCTTGGCCGCTTCGCGCGAGAGCGTGGGCAGCGTGCCGGTCACGACGAAGGTCAGCCCAGCGAGTGTGCCTCCTGCGGCACGCGCCTCGGCCGTGGGCCAGACCTCGGCGGTTCGCAACTTCTCGAGCACGCGCCGGTTCGGCTTGCGTGTGAACCAATCCACGACGGCCTCGGCGATGTTCGGCCCGATGCCACCCACCTGCTGCAACGCGTCTGCCGTCGCAGACTGAAGTCGGTCGAGGTTGCCGAAATGCGATGCCAGATCCGCGGCCACCACTTCTCCCACACCGCGGATGCCCAGCGCACTGATCAGCCGGGCCAGCGGCTGGCGGCGCGAGGCCCCGATCGCCTCAATCAGCTTGTTCGCCTTCTTCTCGGCAAAACCCTCCAGCGTGAGCAGTGGCTCCGCCTTCAAGCGGTACAGATCGCCCACGTCGCGCACGAGCTTGGCTTCCACCAATTGCTCGACGATCCGAATACCCAGGCCCTCGATGTCCATCGCCCCACGCGAGGCGAAGTGCTCCAGGTTGCGGATGAGCTGCTCCGGGCACGAGGCGTTGACGCAATAGTATGCAACCTCGCCCTCCAACCGCTCGACCGCCTCCCCGCACGAAGGGCACACCCGCGGCGGGGTGTAGCGGCGCTCGGCGCCCGTGCGCGCATCCACGATCGGGCCAATGACGTACGGGATGACATCGCCGGCGCGCTTGATCATCACCCGGTCGCCCAGGCGGATGTCATTCTCGGCGATGAAGTCGAAGTTGTGCAGGGTGGCCTTCGACACCGTCACCCCGCCAACTTCCACCGGCTCGAGGATGGCATACGGCGTGAGCACGCCGGTGCGCCCCACGTTGACCCCGATATCGTTCAGGCGCGTGGAGACTTCACGCGCCGGGAATTTGTAGGCGATGGCCCCCCGCGGATCCTTGCCCACGAAGCCCAGGCTCGGCCGCGAGGGCGAGATCGTCGAGCTTGATGACGAGCCCGTCGACCTCGAATGGAAGCGCATCGCGCTCGGCGGCCGCGCGCGCTGTAGGCCTGAAGACCCTCCTCCACATTCGCGCACCGTCTGGCGCGGTCGGAGACGGGGAAACCCAACTCGCGCAGGTAGGTCAGGGTCTCCCACTGCGTGGCGGGCGGGGCAGCGCCCTCGATCGTCACAATCGCATAGCACAGGAGATCGAGCGGCCGCGCCGCCGTCAGGCGTGGATCCAATTGTCGCAGCGCGCCTGAGGCCGCATTGCGCGGGTTGACGAAGACCTTCTCCCCGCCGCCGCCTGGCGAGCATTGAGCGCCTCGAAATCCTTGAGCGGGTAGAAGGCTTCGCCGCGCACAACGAGCCGGCGCGGAACGACAGGTTTCACGCGCGGGTCGACCGGGATGCGCAGCGGCAGCGAACGCAGCGTCCGCAGGTTGGCCGTCACGTCCTCGCCCACCTCGCCGTCGCCGCGCGTGGCGCCCAGACGAACACCCCCTGCTCGTAGTGCAGGACCACGGTCAGCCCGTCGATCTTCGGTTCCACGACCACCGCGGCTCCGGCCACGCGCGCGTCCAGCTTGCGCAGCCGCTCCTCCCACGCGCGTACATCTTCGGCGGCGAAGGCGTTGCCCAGGCTGAGGATCGGCGCAGGATGCACCACCCGCGAGAAGCGTTCGACGGGTGCACCGCCGACCCGGCGGGTCGGCGAATCGGGCGTCACCAGCTCCGGATGTTCGGCCTCCAACGCGCGCAGCTCGCCCAGGAGCTGATCGTATTCTCGGTCGCTGACGACCGGCGAATCGAGGACGTGGTAGCGATGATTGTGGAAGTTGATCTCTTCGCGCAGCTTCGCAATTCGCGCGGCGGCCTGCTTCGCGTCCATGGGGCGGATTATACCCTTGCGAGGATTCCAATCCTCGGAATCCCGAGGCGCCGACCGCCTCGGTAAGGTCAGACGCCCTCGTCCGACCGCATCGTCGCCAGAACTCGGTTGCCCCGCGGGTATAATTCTGTGCGGGCAATACCACGGGCACCAACAACTCGGCTGAGGAAGGCACCCCATGACCCGACGTCACGGACGCATTTCGCAGTGGGCTTGCCACAGCCGCGGTCCTCGGCGCGTGCCTGGCGTGGCTTTCCGGATGCCAGTCATCGCCTGGGTCGGCGGTTGCGCCTTCGCCGGTAGAAGTGCGGGTTGCCTACTTTCCCAACATCACTCACAGCCAGGCGCTGATCGGGTTGGCCCGCGGTGATTTCGCCAAAGCGCTCGGCTCGGGCTACGCCCTGGCGCCCATCCAATTCAACGCGGGCCCCTCGGTCATCGAAGCTCTGTTCGCCGGCCAGATCGACCTGGCTTACATCGGGCCCAACCCCGCGGTCAATGGTTTTGTGCGCAGCGAGGGCGAGGCCCTGCGGGTGATCGCCGGCGCCACGAGCGGCGGAGCGAGCCTGGTTGCGCGCTCGGGCACACCGCTGGCACTCTCCAATTTCGAGGGCGCCAAGATCTCCACACCCCAAATCGGCAACACGCAAGACATCGCCTTGCGGGCCTACCTCTTGGAACACGACCTGCAGACGGCTGATAAGGGCGGAACGGTCGAGGTTGTCCCCATCGACAACCCGCTGATCTTGGATCTGATGCGTCTGGGGCAGATCGACGGCGCCTGGGTGCCCGAGCCGTGGGCCAGCCGGTTGATCGTCGAGGGGGCGGCATCTTGCTCATCGATGAGCGCGACATGTGGCCGGAGGGCGAGTTCTCCACCGCTGTGGTGATTGTCTCCACCCGCTTCCTCGAGGCGCACCCGGATGCGGTGCGCGCGTGGCTCTCGGCACACGTCGCAATCACGCTCTGGGAGCGCGCGCATCCCTCGGAAGCTACAGCCATCGTCAACCAGGAGATCGAACGTCTCACAGGCAAGGCCCTGCCGGCGGAGGTGATGACGCAGGCCTGGTCGAGGCTCGAACCGACCTACGACCCGCTCTATTCCACGATCCTGGGCTCGGCCGAGCATGCCTATCAGGTGGGCTACCTCACCGAGCCGCCGCTGCTGGCCGGGCTGGCTGACCTCGGGCCGCTGAACGCGGTCCTGCTCGAGCAGGGTTTGCCCGCGGTCGAGGCGCCGGACAAGCCGTGAACCCGAAGCTCGAGGTCATCGGGATCCGCAAGGTCTTCACCTCTCGCCGCAAGACGACGGAGGCCCTGAGCGATCTCTCGTTCAGCGTGGAAGCGGGCGAGTTCGTGTGCGTCCTCGGTCCGTCGGGCTGCGGCAAGTCCTCTCTGCTCAACCTCATCGCCGGGCTCGAACAACCCACCGCAGGCGAAGTGCGCATGGACGGCGCTCCCGTGCGTTCCCCAGGCCGGGAGCGTGTCCTCATATTCCAGGACGCCGCGCTCTTTCCGTGGCTGACCGTGCGCAGCAACGTGGAATTCGGTTTGCGGCTTCTCGCGCTCACCGATCGCGAACGCGAGCGTCGCGTCGAGGAGTACCTGCAGTTGGTCGGGATGCGCGGCTTCGATCGGGTCTACATTCATGAGATATCCGGCGGGATGAAGCAGCGCGTGGCCCTGGCGCGGGCGCTGGCCCTCAATCCCCAGGTGTTGCTCATGGACGAGCCGTTTGCGGCGCTCGATGCCCAATCGCGCGACACGCTGCACGCCGAGCTGCAGAGCATCTGGGCCCAAACCGGCACCACCATCCTCTTCGTGACCCACAACGTGCGCGAAGCGCTGGTGCTGGGCACGCGCGTGCTGCTGATGTCGGCACGCCCTGGCCGTATCAAGCACGAGTACCCCGTCCGCATTCCACGACCCCGGCACATCGAAGATCACGCGCTGGTGGACGCGGCCCAGGAAGTGTTGACGGATCTGCGCGCGGAAGTGATGCGGGCCGAGGAGGAGGCAGGCCATGACTGGCTGGCGCGCTAGGCTGCTCTTCTTCCTCGCGTTGTTGCTCGTCTGGCAGGCGCTCTACAGCTTGCACCTGTGGCCGCCGTACCTGTTCCCCTCCAGTTGGAGTATTGCCACCTCGCTGGGCTTGGGATTCGGCGATGGCAGCTTCCCCCTGGCGATCCTCGTGAGCCTGCGGCGCATCCTTGTGGGATATGCCATCTCGCTCGTGGTGGGTGTTCCCCTGGGCCTCGCTCATCGGGCGGGTGCGCCTCTTGCAGGAAACGCTGGGAACGGTCATCCTCGGTTTGCAGGCCCTGCCATCCATTTGCTGGCTGCCGCTGGCCATTCTGTGGTTCGGGCTGTCGGAGAGCGCCATCCTCTTCGTGGTGGTGATGGGCGCGGTGCTCTCGATTTGCCTTTCGGCGGTCGATGGCGTGCGCAACACGCCCCCGTTGTACCTGCGCGCGGCGCGTACCATGGGCGCCGAGGGCTGGCCGCTCTACTCGCGCGTGATCATGCCCGCCGCGCTCCCGGCCATCATCACGGGTATGAAACTGGGCTGGTCGTTTGCCTGGCGCTCGCTCATGGCCGCGGAGCTGCTGTACGTCAGCCTCGGCTTGGGTCAACTGCTCACCCTTGGCCGCGAGCTCAACGACATGAGCCGGGTCATGGCGGTCATGTTGGTCATCGTTGCGCTCGGGCTTACGGTCGACCGCCTGATCTTCGCCCCGGCTGAGCGCCTGGTGCGTGAGCGTTGGGGGCTCAACCTCGGGTCGTAAGACGGATCCCTGGTTGGGGCTGACAAGCGTTTGGCGAATCTGAGAAGAGCCCGCCGGCACGATGCCGGCGGGCTCTTCTGATGCGAGCGGATTCTTGCCTACGCGTTACGCCACGGGACCATCGCAGGTTGACATTCGTCCCCGTCACGCCCCCGGCAACCCGGTGCGCAAGCGCGAACGCCCCTCGGCGCGAGCGGCCCTTTGCGCAGTGAGAGAGAGTGGGGTCCTCCGTGGGCGGCTAGCGGGAGGTGGTCTCGATCAGACCGTACGTCCCATCGCGGCGCCGATAGAGCACATTGACCATGTTGCTTTGCAGGTTGAGGAAGACGAAGAAGCTCTCATGTCCGAGCATTTCCATCTGCTCGATCGCATCTTCCTCGAGCATGGGCACGAGTTCAAAGGCCTTGCGGCGGGCGATGCGCGATCCGCCCTGCGTGCTTCGTTCGCCGCGCTCGGGCTCGACGACGCGTGCGGCGCTGGTGCCGTCACCCCGCCCGCGATGGCGCTTGCCCTTGTACCGCTCCAAGCGGCGCTGCAACTTGTCGAGCGCCGCATCTACCGCAGCGAACATATCGTCAGAACGTTCTTCGGCCCGCAGAACGACGCTCGGCCCGCGGACGGTCACTTGCGCCACCTGGCGGTCCGCAGCGCTGCGAGCGCTCTTCTCGTAGAGGAGCTCCACCCGGGCTTCATCTAGTGCGTCCAGGTATCGCTCGAGGCGCGTCACCTTCTTGCGTACGTATTCGTCGAGGCTCGCCGTGACTTCCATGTCGTGACCTTGGATATCGACCTGCAGAGTGATGCTCACCTCCGGTTGAGGTTCAGGGCAGGCAGCGCGAGGCCCGTTAAGTCGCGAAGGGCGATGCGGCTCGGGCGACCGTGACCGCAAATACGGCCGCAGCGCCCGCTTCGTGCAGCGCATGTGCGCCGGCCTCCAGCGTAGCCCCCGTGGTGCACCCATCATCCAGCAGCAGGATCGTGCGGCGGCTCACCTCCTGGGCGCGAAACGCGCCGGCCACGTTTGAATGTCGCTCTGAGAGCGTCAATCCCACTTGCGAAGCGGTCTCCCGCGGGCGGGTCAGCATCTTCTCGCGCACGGGCAAACCGGCCCTTTCGCCAAAGGCATGCGCCACAAGTGCCGCTTGATTATAGCCACGCTCGTTCATCCGCTGGACGCTGAGCGGCACCGGGATGAGCACGTCCACCGCCCAGCCCAGCTCGCCCCACACTCCCAGCAACACCTCGGCCATGGCCTGCGCCAAGCCGAGGTCGCGGCGGTACTTGAGGGCATGCAACGCATCCCGGATGGGCCCCTCGAAAAGGGTCGCCGAGCGCACCGCCCGGAGGCCCTGTTCCTGGATGCAGGTGTGCCCGTGCGTCGCCTGCGCGCCGGAGAGCGGCGTGCCGCAGCGCTCGCACAGCGGATCGCGCAGCCAGGTGATGCGCTGCTCACAGGTTGGGCACAGGCGCGCGCCCCAACGTCCGCACGAGACGCAGCGCGGCGGAAAAACAAAATCCAGCCCCACCCAGAGCCATCGGCGGAGCTGGAAAGTATTCGGTCTTCGATTGTTGGAGGCGAAGCTGCCTCCGGCGCTGCGCGTCATCCCCCCGTGAGAATCGCCCCCAGTTGCGACTGCATGAGTATCATGGCCGCGGGTCCGAGCAGCACGATCAGAATGGCCGGGAAGATCAGGAACACCAACGGCAGCATCATCTTGACCGGCGCCTTGCGCGCCTGCTCCTCGGCGTTCTGACGGCGGCGAATGCGCATTTGGTCGGCCTGGATGCGCAACACGCGGCCCATGCTGACCCCCAGTTGCTCCGATTGGATCACGGCCGCGACGAAACTGGTCATCTCCGCCAGGCCGATGCGTTCCGCCATGTCACGCAGCGCCTCGCGCCGGAGCTTACCCAGGCGGATTTCTTGCAGCACGCGCCCGAACGCGAGCGCCAGCTCGTTCTCCCACTCCTCGTTGACCTTGCCCATGGCCGCATCGAAGCCCAACCCGGCCTCCACGCAAATCGTGAGCAGGTCCAGTGCGTCGGGCATCGCCTTGCGCACACCGTCCTGTCGACGGCGGATGCGGCTCTCGAGCCACAGGCGCGGGAAGTAGTAGCCCACCACGGTGAACAAACCGACCAGAAGCAGCGCGAAGAGCCACTTGGGTGCGCCCGGGCCGACCAGGAACAAGACCAAGGTGAGGCCACCGAACAGCGCCGCCGCGACGATCTGCAGTGCCCAGAAGATCGTCGGGTCGAGCCCGGCCGGGTTTCCCGCCATCTCCAACCGTTTGTGAATGAGAACCAGGTTGGCTTTGGGCGTGAACTTCATGACGAGCTGGCCGACTCCGCGCAGCGCGGGCAGCAGCACACGTTCCTGAAACGGTTGCTGCAGCTCGATCTCTTCCAGCGAGATCGGCTTGTCGCGGCCGGCGTACTCTGCCAAACGCGTCTCGAGCGGATCCCCCGAGGCGGGCAGGCGCATTCCGGCATACACCAGGCACCGGCGATCAACACGAGTGAACCAAGCACAATGGCCGTGAGCATGGGTTACACCTCGATCGAGGCGATCTTCTGGACGGCGAAGAAGCCAAGGAAGATCATCAACAGCCCGGTGATCACCATGGGGATGCCGCACACGCGGGTGGCCGGGCTGAAGAACTGCATGATGTACTGCGCGGTTGACGAAGTAGAGGAACAGGGCCAGTACGAACGGCACCATGCCGATCATGTAGCCCGTGATGCGTTGCTGGGCGGTGAGCACCCGAATCTCACCCTTGATGCGGATGCGCTCGCGAATGGTGAAGGAGATCGTGTCCAGAATCTCCGCCAGGTTGCCGCCGACCTCGCGCTGAATATTCATGGCCGTGACCATCAACTTGAGGTCGGTGGAGGCCACGCGCCGCAGCAGGCTCTCCAGCGCGGTCTCCAGCGAGATGCCCAGCTGCATTTCTTGCACCACGCGCCGCATCTCGAGCGAGGTGGGCACAGGCATTTCCTTCGAAACGGCCTCCAGCGCCTGCATGATCGAATAGCCGGCGCGCAGGCTGTTGACCGTGAGGTTGATCATGTCCGGGAGCTGGGCTTCGAAGGTGTGCAGGCGGGCCGACTGGCGGCTGCGCACATACATGATGGGGATGAACAATCCGCCGATGCCCGCGACGAAGGAAAAAGCCACGGCCCGGGCCAGAATACCGCCCACCAGGCCGACGCCGATGCCGGAGATGATGATGGTCGCGATGTACTCGGCCGGGCGCAATTTGAGGTCGGCGCGGGCCAGATCGCGCGCCATGTTGTTGAAAAGGCTCGAGCCGGAGAAACGTGCCTCGAGAATGTCGGCGATGGGGCTGGCGCGCTGGCCGGCCACCAGTTGCTCATCCGTCACGACCACCGCGGGGGCGGAGGTCACGTCGCCCAGGCGCTCCTCGACCACCGTCCGGCGTCCACCGGCGAGCATCCCGACCGCCATGAGCACCACCGCAGCGGCGGCGAGTATTCCGGCCAGCAATCCGGCGTTCATTCGGCTCCCCTTGTGCGCGCGCCTAGTAGCGGATCTTTTCGCCGATACCGAAGATCGAGGGCGCCAGGCGAATGTTGGAGGCCTCGATGCGATCCATGAACTTGGGTCGCAACCCGGTTGGGCGCAACCGGCCGATGATGCGGCCGCCTTCGAAGCCGGTCTGCTCAAACACGAACAGATCGGTCATCGTAATCACGTCACCTTCCATGCCGTGGATTTCGGAGACATTGACAATGCGCCGCGTTCCATCGCGCAGGCGCTCCTGGTGGACGATGAGGTTGATGGCCGAGGCCACCTGCTCGCGAATGGCGCGCGAAGGCAATTCCATCCCGGCCATGAGGACCATGGTTTCCAGACGCGAAAGGGTGTCGCGCGGGCTGTTCGAGTGGAGGGTGGTCATCGAACCGTCATGGCCGGTGTTCATGGCCTGCAACATGTCGAGGGCGGCGTCGTCGCGCACTTCTCCCACGATGATCCGGTCGGGGCGCATGCGCAATGCGTTCACGACCAGATCGCGGATGGTGATTTCGCCCCGGCCCTCGATGTTGGCTGGGCGCGATTCGAGCGACACCACGTGTTCCTGACGGAGTTGCAGCTCGGCGGCGTTCTCAATGGTCAGGATGCGCTCGTCGCCCGGAATGAACTGCGACAGAATGTTGAGCAGCGTGGTCTTGCCCGAGCCGGTGCCGCCCGAGATGACCATGTTCATGCGTGAGATGACGCACGCCTTGAGAAATTCGATGGCCTCGCTGGTGATCGACCCGAAGCGCACCAGGTCCTCGACCGTGATCGGGATGCGGGCGAACTTACGGATGGTCAGCACCGGGCCCACCAGCGAAATGGGTGGAATGACTGCATTGACGCGCGAGCCGTCGGGCAAGCGGGCATCCACGTACGGGCTCGATTCGTCGATGCGCCGGCCGAGAGGCGAGACGATGCGGTCCATGATGCGCAAGACGTGCTCGTCGCTCTCGAACAGGATGTTCACCCGCTCGATTTTCCCTTTGCGCTCGACATACACGTCCTTGTGGCCGTTGACCATGATCTCGGTTACGGCGTCGTCCGCGAGCAGGGTCTCCAGGGGCCCGAAGCCGAGGATCTCGGCCACGATCGCTTCGAACAGGCGGCGCTTCTCGGCGCGCGAGAGGACGATGTTTTCCTCGGCCAGAATGCCCTCGAACAATTCCTCGATCGTCTGGCGCACTTCGGCCGTGCGATTGACGTCCATCGACGGGTCGAGTTCGGTGAGCAGTTTGTTCTGCACCCGGGTCTTGAGGTCGAGCAAGCCGCCCTCGCCCTGCGCCCCGGAGGGCTTCAACCGGTCACTGGCGCGAATGGCCTGCAGCCGCGAGGGCGCGAGGTCCTCCGGCTGAGGCGGCGCCGTCTGCGCCTGTTCGTATCGCTTAAGAAGGGACACGGTTAACTCTCACTTTCTTCGACCCACCCTTAACGCGGACGCAAGATCCCCGTACGCACGGGTTTCTTCTCTTCCTCGGGCGCGGGTTCGTGCACTTCGCTCAGCCGGACGCGCAACGCTTGCGCCAACTCAAGCACCGCGCGCACCAACGGCCGGGTGCGGTCGCCCATCAAGAACGGCACCCCCTGGTTGGTGGCCTGGATGGCGGTCCGCTCGTCGAACGGCAACTGCGCCGCCACCGGCTGCTTGAGGTTGTCGGCCACGGCCTCGGCCGTGATTCCGAACCGCTTGTCCACCCGGTTCATCACTAACATTACCTTGCCCAGGTACTCCAAGCGCTCGGCGACGTCATAGAACAAGCGCACGTTCTTGATCGTCGGAATGTCGGGCGCCACCAGGAGCACGATCACATCGCTCTCATCGAAGATGCTCAACGTGACATCGTCCAGCGTGGCCGCGGTATCGATAATGGTGTACTGATAAGTCTGCGACAGGAAGCGCAGCAAACGCTTGACCTGGCTGTGACCCTGCTGGACCGTCTCGCTGTGTTCCGGGCTCGGAGGCGCCGCAAGCAGGCGCAGACCCGTGCTGTGCGCGACCAGGACGCTGTCGATGACTTCCATGTCGAGCTCGACGGACTTGTCGGCCAAGTCGGCAATGCTGTTCTTCGATTGCAGGTTCAGAAACACCGCGCAATCACCGTATTGCACCGATGCGTCCACCAGCACCGTGGGTGTATCCGCGGTTTGCAGCGCGAGCGCCAGGTTGACCGCCACCGTGGTGCGCCCGGCTCCGCCCTTGGGGGAGTAGATCGTGATGACCTTGCCCGCGCGCTGCACGTGCACCGGCGCCGCCACCGCCTCGACCGCGATCGACTTCTTCTGCTCGAGTTTGATGGCGATTTCGCCGACTTTGCGAATCGTGGCGATCAGCTGGTCGGCCGAAGGCGGCTTGGAGAGGTAGCCCCGTGCGCCGGCCAGCATCGCCTTCTGCATGTAGTCGGTATCGCTTTGCACCGAGAGCATGATGATCTGGGCGAAGGGAACCTCGTCCAGCACCTTCTCGGTGGCCGCGATGCCGTCCATGTCGGGCATGTTGATGTCCATCAGGACGACATGCGGCTCGGTCTGCTTGGCGAGGGTGATGCCCTCCTTCCCGGTACGGGCAGCCCCGCAGACTTCGAGGTCGGACTCGAATTGCAGCAACTTGCGGATACTCTCGCGAGTCTCCGCAAAGTCGTCGACAATCAGGACGCGTATCTTGGTCGCCACAGCACCGTCACTTTACCGTGACTTTATCCCCGGGAAGCTCCGGAATGAAGATCTGGTTGGTGAAGTTGGCCTGCCCGTAGGTCAGCTTGGGCGGCAGCGAGATGTTGCGCTCGGTGATGAGCCGCTGCAGATCCCAGCTTGGGAAGTCGAGGGCGGAGGTGTCGCCGGTCGCGCGCAAGGCAAACGAAAGATCCCCGCCCGTCTTCATGATCAGGTTGAGGGCCAGCGCTTCTTGCGGTAGCACTTCGAGCACGATGATATCCGGAGGGCTCGTGGTGCCGCCCACCGGAGTTGCCTGCGCTTGCGGAGCGCCAACCCCTTGCTCGGCAACCGCCTGCGCCGCGGTCTTGCCCTGGACCGTGCCCACCGCCAGCACACGTGCATCCGAGATGACGATCGCGCTCACCGGCCGGGCGCGCTGGGCCTCGCTGGGAATGTCGTTCGTCGCCAGTACTTGAGCCGAGAACGGCACCGAAGGGTCGCTTCGTCCGCCATCGACCGTGACGAAGTCGATCTTGCCTTCGGCGGTCAGCGCGATGACCTGCAGCTTGTCGGGCATCAAGGATTGGAAATCTTGATCGAGATCGACGAACAGCAACGTGCCGATGATCGCGACATGGTCACCGCGTTGGGGTGCAAAGGCGACGCCCGCCAGCCGGCTCATCGGCATGGCGATCGCCAGCTTCCCCGGCGCCATATCGAGCGCCATGTCGGAACCCGCCACGGTCTGCCCGGCCAGGCTTTCGGTCATCTGGCTCGTGAAGACCGGTTCACCGCGCTTGATGTCGAGCCGCGCGCGCAAACCCACGATCTCCGTCGGGTCCGACACCAACCCTTCCAATCGGTACAGGGTGGGCCATGGCCCGAGGGTGATGTTTTCTTGCGTGATGAACGTCCCAGCCGGGATGTCTTGCGCTGCGAACACGACCGAGAAGACGTCGGTCGGAAGCTGGGGCGTCGGCGTTGCGTTGCGCGGCGTCGACGGTCTGAATCTTGTCCACGCATAGACCAACCCCGCGGTGATGAGCAGGATCAGGCCAATGATGAGGAAGAGGCGGCGGCGCATGAAGACCTCCTGGGGCGTGGGTGACAACCGCCCTGCCGGTGGGCTCGAGGACGTGGCCGGCAGGCGCTGGGCTTGGGCGCAGACAAAAGGGAGAACCGTGGACAGGTGCGGTGGTTATGATACCTGGAACGCCCGTGTTGTCAAGCGCATCACCCCTGAATACCGCAAAGGGCCTCGCCGCATGGGAGGCCCTTTGCTGACGTCCGACGCGACTGCAATGTGCTTAGATGTTCGTGATGATGTTGCTAAACACGTTGCCGATGGCCGGGCCGAGCAGCGAGAGGATCACAATGACCACGACAGCCACCAGCACAAGGATCAGCGCGTACTCAACCAAACCTTGGCCTTTCTTCATGAAGCGCTTCATCGTCTGTTTCTCCTTCAACGTGACCCCAACGTGGGTGAGGCCGGTTGACTATGGGTTAATGCGATGCGGGATCGATTAGATGTTGGTCACGATGTTGCTGAACACGTTGCCAATGGCCGGGCCGAGCAGGGACAGGATCACAATCACGACGACAGCAACCAAAACAAGAATCAACGCATATTCAACAAGACCCTGACCCTTCTTCTGAAACCTCTTGAACATTGTTTCACCTCCTTTCATTCTGGGCTCGTTCTTTCAGGTTGCCCACATTATAGACTGACCCCATGCGGATTCGCCTTGCGAAAAGCTTACCGAAGGGGTGCGAACATGCCTGCCTGGGAGCAAGGAACGTGCCGCGCGGCCGTCCGGCGGGCCCCGCCGAGCCGCCGCCCTAGAACCCCGCAATGACGTTGCTGTACATGTTGCCGACGGCGGGTCCCATGAAGGCCAAGATCACCAGAACCACAATGGCAACCAGGACAAGAATGAGCGCGTACTCCAACAAGCCTTGGGCGCGAAGGTGGTTTTGCCTCGGCAACGCAACCACCTCCCTTCCATTCCCGATTTCGCCTGCCCTGCGCCAGGCGGGCGAGTGAGACACCTGTCAGATTAGACCATCCGACGGCGCAACAGTCGACAAATTGCGTGCAATTTTCTGGCCACGTGCGCCCACAAACCCCCTATTCCGCAACAATTGGCGCCTCAATGATCGCCCTGGCCCCGA
This sequence comes from uncultured Chloroflexia bacterium, assembly GCA_963712475.1. Taxonomy (GTDB): domain Bacteria; phylum Chloroflexota; class Anaerolineae; order Anaerolineales; family RBG-16-64-43; genus RBG-16-64-43. The sequence goes on along the minus strand of CAVQIA010000005.1, from coordinate 643,974 downwards.
GCTTCTCTTGCTCTTCGTATTGGAACGTGCCTCCCAACATCTCGACCCGTTCCTTCAAGTTGCGCAGCGCGTACGGGTCGTCCTCCCCCATGGCCTTCGCGTCGAGCAGCTTGCCATCGTGCTCGATGATGATGCGCACCTTGTGCTCGTCCAGATCGAGCATGCTCTTGACCTTGCTGGCCTGACACACATCGCGGGCCACCGCCACCAGTTGCTGGATGGCCCGGAACAGGATCACCTCGTAGTGGCTCGGCAGGCGCTTCTCCGAGCCGGTGAAGATGAAGGTGAGCTCCGGCCCCCCCTTCTCCTTCATCGCATCCATGTAGCGGCGCGTGGCCGGCGCCAGCCCAAGGTCGTCCAGCATCATCGGGCGCAGGTCGAATATGAAATCCCGGATGCGCTGGAAGGAGGTGGCCGCATTGCCCTTGAGCGTGGTCAGCTCCGACTTGGCCTGGGCCGGGTCGATTTCAAACAGACGCCCGGCAATCTCGACTTGCAGAATGAAGTTGGCCAGCACCTGGGCCGGGCCGTCGTGCATCAGGCGTGACAGGCGCAGGCGCTCGGTCTCCTGGGCTTCGACTAAGTCGCACCACGAAGGACTTCGGCGCGGCGGTCGTGGGCGCGGCTTCGGGTTTGTTGAGGTGCAGTGTGTCGAGCGCCATTTGCACGGTCTTGCTGAAACGCACCAGCACCTCTTGCTTGGTCTGCAGCCGCTCCAGCTCCCCGCCGGTGTTGAAGAGCCGCTGCTGCGCGTCCAGTGCCGTCTCGTACGCCGCCCGAATGTCCTCGCGCGGGACGGTGTCGAACGCAGGCTGGATCTGCTTGAGCCGCGTGGAGACGGCCGCCTGCCGGTGACGCAGCTTCTCCACCTCACCACGGTTTTGGTCGACGAGCAGGCCGATCTCCTGGGCTTCGCTGCGCACCTTCTCCAACTCGGCTGTGAGCAGTTCGACCAAAGCCTCGAGCGAGCCTTCCGGGGGCGGGGTTGCTTTTTCGGTCATCGCGCCTGCCTCGCCAAGCTAGAGTGAACGTCCTCTGCGCGTGGCGCACCCGGTGGGCGGGTGCGCCACGCTTCGCAATCGTGTGAGAGTATAGCACTCCGAAATCGGCCGGGCAACGCGCGGACTAGGGTTCGAGACGTTGCGCGCAATCTCCCGCCCACGCATAGACCTGCATGTTCTCGCCCCCCAACGCCGGGCTGATCGATCCACCGCTCGAATACACCGGCCGGCAACGTTGCCCAACGGATGGATACAAACCCGGGAAGGTGACCAGGTAGTCGCTGCCCTCCTGCGTGAGGAACGAGGCGAATTCGCGCGGGTCGCGCAGCACGTCGAGTGCGGCTCGGCTCGTCAGGCCGCCCAGGTCCACCAAGCGGCGATGACCGTAATAGCCGAGTGCGCCGATATCGTGCGCTGCGATGACCGCCGACGGGGGCGTGTGCGCTTCGACCCAACGCGCGGTTGCCACCATCTCTTGATCAATGAGTCCCACATCGCGCACGTAGGCGCGCCCGCCGAATAAGCAGAAAGACCAATGCCACCGCGCCCCAGGAGAGCCACGCCACACGCACCACCACCCGGCCGGCCAAAGCCTTCTGCCAACGCAGCCACACCAGGCGCAGCCCGGCTGCGCCGTAAAGGAGCCCGATCGGGATGACCGGAATGAGGTAGCGTCCGTGCTGATAGGAAACAGGCAAGCGAAGGGTGTACGCTGCCATGTGCACGATCGCCCACGCGAGCGGGGCAAGCCTCGCCCAGCGTCCCTGCTTCACCGTCGCCCAGACCGTCACCAAGACGAACGGCACCAACACCACCAGAGGCCCGGCGAGCACCGCCGCCGCCTGTTCTCCGGCGCGCTGCGCCCATGCCTCCCCGCGCATGACGCTGTACTCCACTTGCTTCGCATAAAAGGTATTGGGCCACAGATCGCCACCCAGGGAACGGTTGAACGCGAAGTAGAGGAGAAGCGAGATCAAGGGAGCCGCCAGAACGGCCAAGCCCCGCCACACGCGCTGCGCAGGGCTGCCTCGCGCCAGCGCGACGGCGAGGCCGAGGATGGGCAGAGCAAGTACAGCCTCGGGGCGGATCCAGACGCCCGCGGCAGCCACCAGGCGAGTTGAACCACTCCCGTCCACCCGACGCCGGCCCCCGTTTCGACGCGCTCCAAGAGCCACCAGCATGCCATCGACCACGCGACGAAGAGCGGTATCTCCATGCCCGAGACCGCCGCCCAAACGAGGTGCCATTCGCCGAGCAGAATCAGCGCACCAAGGCGACGGGGAACACCGAGCGAGCGCTCGCCCCAGGTGCCGCCTAGCCAGGCCGACAGAATTCCGAGTGCAATACCCAGCCCGAGCGGCCACCACGGCAACGCCACGCGCAAGAGGTATCCCGCCGCCATGAGTGAGGTCCACAGCGGCGAGGTCGAGCCTGCCGAAACCTCGCCCGAAGAATACGACCAGGCGCCGCCCATTGCGAGGGTGCGAGCGTATGTCTGATGGATGAATGCGTCGTCGAGCGGGAAGCCGCTGAACCCTGCCGCGCGAGCTGCAGCGACAAAGGCCAGCGGGGTGGCCAACCCCATCGCGAGCAGCCCGAGCGACATCGCCCACCGAGCGCGTGTCACGGCACGTTCACCCGGTAAACACCCAGGGCGCCGGGATCCGCACCTGTCCGGCCGATCAGCGTCAACCAGGCGGGAGATGCCCCCTCTGCAAAGAGGGTCTTGAGATCATTCGGGAGATTGCGGTCCACGACGACGTAGGTCACCCCATAGCGCTCAACGACCGCCTGCAGGGCCTGTGGACCGCCTTGAGGGATCACCACAGCCCTCATGTGCGCCTGATAGTAGAAGCAAGGGGGGTTGTTGACTGCCGCAATCAGCGACGGGCCTCCGTCGCCACGGATCAATTCCCCGGCCAGACGATAGGCCTCGTCCTGCCGCGCCCAGCTCGTGCCGCCTTCGCCGAGACCGAGCGCGCGATCGGCAAAGAGGAAGAGCGTAACGCTGAACGCCAACACCACGGTGGCGGATCCGAACACCCTCTGCGCCTCGAATGCGCGCCCAGCCGCGCCGGTCGGCCAGCCATCCCACCGAGCGATCGACCCCCGCCGCGGCAGCGGCGGCCAGGATCGGGATGAAGGCCGCCGATGAATGGAAGTAGCCGCCACGCGCGCCCGGCCAAGGGAAGAATATCGTCATCGCAACAAACAACGCGAGGAGGTAAGCGCCCGCGAGCTGGATCTCGGTCCGCCTGCGCAGGTGCCACAACCCCGCGAGGATGAAGGGGCTCAACACGACCCAGCCCTGCACACCGATCAGGGTCTGGAGGTTTTGGATGAGCGCAGCACCGCGCGCGAGCAGGATCGCACGCCACCCGCTCCCCAGCAAGTGCTGCAAGCTAAGCTCCGCCCCAGGGTAATGAAAGAACTCGTCGTATTCGGTCAACCACATTGCTCGCAGCCCGCCACCTGGGAGCATCGCACCCACGGCCAACTGATTGCGCACGTACCAGGCGCCCGTCAACGCCAGATAGCCGAGGACGATCAGCAGAAGGCCGAGCGCCCTGCTCGCGCGACCTCCGGCGGTTTGAGTACCTGACGCGGAGCCCGTGGCGCCCGGCCACCGAACCCACACGTAGCCCAGCACCACCGCCAGGAGCAGCAGCCCGTCCGCACGCGTCAAATGAGCGAGCCCGAGCAATGCTCCGAGCCCAAGCCACAACCATGACCTCGGGCGTGCAAGCGCTCGGCCGGCGACGATGAAAATGCCGGTCCCGATGAGCGCATACAGGATGAACCCGTCGGTTGTCGTTGAGTAGGCCGCATAGAACCCCGGAAACGCCGCGAGCATCCCCGCCACGGTGGCCTGGCGGGCATTGGCCAGGAGTTCGCCAGGCGACCCATCCCGTCACAACGGGCAGGAGTGCAGCGAGAAGGATGAAGGGCAGTTGCGATCCGCGGAAGGACACGCCGGCCAGCTGCATCCCGGCTGCCGCGACGAGCGACGGGAGAGGCATCCAGTAGACGTGCGAGGGATGCGGGATCCCTGTGGGGTCGTCGAGGTAATTCCACAGGTACGGATCGCTCCAGCCCTGTCCGGTGGCCAACGATTCGCCGCCGTTGTAGGCGTAACAGGCATCCATGTAGCCGGGCTGGGTGATGTAGCGCGTTTGTAAGAGCGCGGTCAGCAGCCCGACCGCGCCGAGAAAGACGAACAACCACCTCGATGTGCTGGTCACGCTGCCCTTTGGCCCTCAGGTCTGGAGACTCGCCTTGAGCGGCGTCGCGAATTGGCGCGCTACGTGGCGGGTGGGATGAGGACGACCGAGAGTTCATCCTCCTCGGCCGTTTGCCAGCCGAGTTCGCGTAAGAGTGTCACCAACGGCATGTTCGGCTCAAGCAGCACAACACCGATCTGCCATTGGTCGAGCACCTCGCGCCACTGCGGCTCGCTTCGCACGGCGGCCACGTACTGCGTGAGCAAGGCGTCGTCGTACAGGTCCGTGCGCCCGTCGACGAACACCGGATACTCCGGCAGCGCCCAGACGAGGTAGCCGCCCCAATTGTATGAGTTGAGCAGCGGCCCAAGGCCTGGATGTTCACGCAAGTAGGCCACCGCCGCCACAGGTTGCGTGTGTGCCACCTGCTCTTCGTTCGTCTGTGCGCTCAGCACCGGCTGGGCTTTGAGCGCCACCGCAACAACGGCCAGCCCCAGCACGGCAGCGTTCAGCCATCGCATGCGCGCGCGGCCCGCGGGCAGGGCATCCTGTGTGCCCCATGTCGGTGCCAGGCGCTCGAGAATCTCTTGCGCGTGGCGCATGATGATCGGCGGCGCGACGACGGCGAGCAACGGCATGTTGCGCCCGGCCAAGAAGCCGGTGTATGCGACTCCGGTCAAGACGATGAAGTCCGCCGCCGCCAGACGTCTTCGCGAGAATCCGATCGCGGCCAGGCTCAGGAACAACAACCACAGGAAGGGCTGCGCCTCGCGCATATGGAAGTCGGGCGATTGCCACTCTTGGATGTAGGCCTGCAGTGCGCCGATGCCGACCGTCTTGAAGGGATAGGCCAGCATCTCGTAGCCGAAAGGGTTAAGCCCAACGGCCGCAGCGCAGGCGATCCCGACCCCCGCCAACATGGCGGTCGATTGCCAGGCGCGCCGCCTTTCCGCGCCGGCAGCCAGCAGACCCTCCACGCCCACTCCGAGCATGGCCAGCGCGATGAAGATGAACCCGATCGCGAAACCGCCATGCAGGTTGACCCACAGCACCATGAGCGATTGGCAGAAGCCAGAGGCGGTTGCGGCCCTGGGTGCGATAGTCCTCGAGCACCCATCCAAAGGCCGCGGCCAGGAGCAGCGAGAAGATTTGCGGCCTCGCGCTCCAATAGATCGCCGAGGCGACCGCGGCGAGCAGGAGGGTGAAGCTGCGCAGGAAAGCATCGCCGCGTGTGGCGCGATACACGCACGCGAAGGCAGCGGTCACGACAGCGGCGGTGAGAATGTTCAACCCAGCCGCGCCGGCGACACGATAGACAGCGTACAACAACCACTGAGCCAGCCAGCCCGGATAGTGCCACGCACTCCCGAAACGCGTGAACGAAAAAGGATCCGCGCGCAAGAGTGAGCCGTGCTCGACCATCCAGCGCCCGGCGGCCAGATGCCACCACGTGTCGGAATCGACCGACACGCGCAGCGCCATGGCGAAGATGGCGAGCACGGCGAGCAGGGAGATCAGCCTGCGTGTGGTCAAAGGGGAAGTCCGGCGGCGTCAGAACCCGTGCCGAGTAATATCAATGGGGAGCTAGGAAGACGCTTCGGATGCCCTACAGCAAGGTCAGGGCTTTTTCGTAGGCTTCGTACGCCCGGTCGAGTTTGCCCGCACGCTGGCATGCGTCTCCCAGCGTCTGCCACAATTCGGCAACCAGCGGCTTGTTCTCGACCGCACGCTCGAGATCCGCAGCCACCAGGATGGTCTCATCTCCAAATTCAAGCACGCGCTGATATGAGCGCACGGCATCTGCAACTCGGCCAGTATTCATCTGCGAACGCGCCTCGGCGATGATGGCCTCGCTCTCGGCGTGGGTCAGGCGAGCCGGCTTGCGTTTGGGAGCTCGCTTGGGTTTGGGCTTGGGCTCTGACATTGCCGGCGGCATCTTCTGGGCGGCAGCCGCGAACGGAGCGAGTTCAGGCGTCGCCGCAGGAGCTGGCCGCCTCACAGGCGTAGGTTCAAGCGGAACCCATGTGCCGGGCTCGGGCGCCGAAGCAGGAGGCGGCTCCTCGCCCATCTCGGGCGGTGGCAACGGCACGCCGCGCGGGACCTTTACCGGCGGTGCCGCGGGCGCTGGTGGTTTGACCGGAATCGCGGGCCGTGCCGGAACCGGGGTCCCGAGGCCCGCTTGAATCTTCTCAGAAGGCCGTCGTTCGGGCGTCACCTGCGCGGGTTGGGCAGGCGGAACGGGCGTTGCGGGCTCGACAGGCGCCGCGGCAATTGGTGCAGGAGGGGTCACGGGGCTCGAGGGTTCAGCCGAAGGTGCGGGGATCCCGCCTTCTCCCGGGAAGACGCTGCTGACTTCGCTTTCGACTTCTCCCATCGCGGCCTTGATCCAGTCCGGCGCAGGCATGTCGCCCATCGTGGGCTCGGCCGCCGGTGCCGGGGCGGTCGCAGCCTCAGCAGGTCGACCGGTGTCCTCGAATTCCTCCTCTGCCTTGCCGGGCGCACCGGGTTCCTGTGCCATCGCCCGCATCCACGATGGGACCTCACCCTCCCCAGGCTCCTCTGTGGCGGGCGCTTCACCTTCGCCGGTGGGAGTGTTCTGACCGAGCCAGCGCGATATCGTGTCGCTCGCCCCGGGCTGACGTTCATCGAGCCAGGCAGGCAGCTCGGACGCTGGCTCCGGTTCAGGCATGGGCTCGGCCGCGGTTTGCGAAGCGAGTTCCAGCAACCATCCCGGAGCTTCGCCTGCACGCGGTTTCTCAGCTTCTGCCGGCGGCGTCCCGACGGTTTTGGGGATCGGCGGCGGGGGTTGTTCTTCCGCGCCGACGGGCCTCAGCCAATCTGGCATGCCGGCTGGCGCGGGCGTTTCGGGAGCCGCCTCCTCTTGGGCCGCAGGTTCCGGCAGAGGAGTTGGCAGCACCCGACCTGCCGCCTTCAGCCAATCTGGGATTTCGCCGATCTCAGCAGGCGCTTCTTCACTCGCCGGGCGCAACCACTCCGGTTTCTCGGTCTCCTCAATTCGGTTGACCCAAATGCTTCCGACTTCAACCAGGCCGGGGTTTCCATCTCAGCCGGGCTCGAGGGTTGAGAGGGTAATCGCTTGAGCCACTCTGAACCATCGCCCTGAGGTGTTTCCGCGGGCTCGGCTTCCTCCGAGGGTTCCTCTTCAGGAGCTGAAGGCGGCGCGGGCGTCCTGGAAGCGAGTGGCGCCGTGCCAGCCGCCTTGCTCTCTTCCTCTCCCTCTGCCGGCGCGAGTTCCGCTTTCGAGTCACGCCAGAGGCTGGCCGCCTCATCCGGAGCGAGCCAGGCTGGCCGCTCGGGAGGAGTCAACTCAGGAAGCGCGCCCGACTCTGAAGTCCGGTCCCCGTCGGTGAAGGGAATTGGAGGAACGGTCGCCCTTTCCTCCTCCCGCTCGGAATCACCGACAGGCCTCAGCCAATCCGGCAGTTTCACCTCGGCAGGGGGTGACCCGTCATCCACGACAGCCTTGCCTTGTTCAAATGGAGGCAATTCAGGTTCCTTCTGCGCCTCCGACCTCAGCCAGTCCAGATCATGTGCGCCCGCCCCGGCCCTGGGCACCGCCTCGGAAGTCGCCGAGAGTTCGGGGAACTCCTGCGTGGGCCCCCCGCTCGAGGGCTCGGGGGCCTCCGCCCGCATCCAACCCGGCAGGCGCTCTGCCGGTTGCGCAAGTGGAAGTGGTTCCGAATCGGGTTCGTCGTGTCCGACCCACCCCGGCAGTCCCTCGCCCGGGACGCTCAGTCCCGCGTCCTGCTCGGCGGCCTTCAGCCATTCCGGGGCGACACCGACATCTTTGGATTTCGCCTCGGTCGATCCTTCCGGCATCAGCCAATCCGGGAAGGCGCCCTTCGCCGCTTCGCTCTTCTTCTCAACGGGCGTCTGGCGCAGCCAATCGGGGATGTCCTCCTCCGCGGCGGCCAGAGAGGTCTCAGGTTCATCGGGGCCGAGCAGCGCTTGAGCGCCATCGGCGCTCACGGCAAGCCCGGACCCCGCCTCGGATAGCCAATCGGGCGCAGGTTCGAGCCCCCCTTCGGTATCTTGAACGAAGGGAGTCTGAGTGCTGCCCGGCGCAGTCGTCTCGAGCCATTCGGGGATCTTGCTCTCTTCGCCCTCGCCTTCTCCTTCCCCGCGGGCGGGCCCGAGGCCCTCCTTCCAGCCGGGGGGCGGTTGAGAACCGGTAGGAATGCCCGGCTCCCACGTGAGGCGAGTCAAGGTTACCGCGCCGGCGGGGACATCGGGCATGCGTCCGTCTTCTGTCGGCGGGCGAACCCCGCGGTAGGGGTCGAGCAAGGAGAGACGCCGGAAGACCTCTTGTGCCTCGGGTTTGCGCCCTACTCGCCACAGGATCTGCGCAAGGATCTGGTTGGCTTCAACGCAATAAGGCAACTTGGCAAGGACCGTGTTGCAGATTTCGCCGGCCTCCGCCGCCTGCCCGCTCTGGGCGAGCGCGGATGCCAGCATGACCTGCAGGTCCGGACGGTCTGCATCTTCCTCGAGGGCCGCTCGTATCTCGGCGACCGCCTGAGCGAAGAAACCACCCTTGATGTACATGCGAGCCAAAGCCGCGCGCGTCAATCGCAGGCGCGCCGGCTCGACTCCATCCCGCCGGCCGCGCAAGCGGCGGACCTCCTGCTGCACAGTTGGGTTCGAGGGGTTGACTTCGTGCGCGCGCTCCATGTGCCATATCGCCGCGTCGAGGTTGCCGGAATCCTCTCGCATGATGGCCATCGCTACGTGCGAGAGGAAGTCATCCGGGATGGCAGACAGCACGCGCTGGAAGATGTCGGCAGCGTCCGCGTGCCGACCTTGCTCGAGGTATGCCTTGCCAAGCAGCCGGTAGGTTTCGGCGTGCTTGGGATAGCGTGCGAGGATTTGCTGACAGTGCGCGATCGCCTCGTCGAGGTGACCGTGGTCAATCAGGTCTTGGACTTCCTGATTGTATGATCGCAGCGCGATTTCGGCCATTGATTCGTCCGCGGCTAGTATGCACCAACTCAGGCGAAACTGCAACCCACAGGCACCCGTTGGGCGATTCGCTATAGTCCATGCCACGCGCGCAGCCGGTCCAGCCAGCCAGAGATATCGGGTTCCGCGTGGGGTGAGGCGCCCTGCGTGTCGGCCGGGAGCGGCCGTCCGACCAGTGCCGCCAACGTTGCATGGATATTGCCAAAGAGCGCCTGCGGGTCGTAGCCTCCTTCGAGAGCTAGCAGCATGCGTCCGTGGGCGGCCTCCCGCGCCACATCGTGCAGCGCCGAAGTCAGGGAATAGAACCCGTGCGTCGAGAGCCCCAGCGTGGTGATGGGGTCGCGCCAATGCGCATCGTACCCGGCCGAGACAAAGAGCATCTCCGGCCGAAATGACGATGCCAGCGGGCGGATCATGACCTCCGCGATCCTCGCGAAGCAGCTGTCGCCCGCGTAGGCTGGCAGAGGCAGATTGACCACGCGGCCCCTCGCCTCGGGGGCTTCGTGTTCATGCCCGCTTCCCGGGTAGATGCCTTGCTGATGTGTGGAGAGGTACGCGACGCGCGGCTCGTCGAGAAAGGCGGCCTGCGTGCCGTTGCCATGATGGGCGTCGAAATCCACGATCATCACCCGCTCGATCCCGTGGGCCAGGACATCCCGCACGGCAATCGCCAAGTTGTTGAACAGGCAGAAGCCCATGGCGCGATGGGGCTCGGCATGATGCCCGGGCGGGCGGACAATGGCAAAGGCCGTCGAGGCGGCACCCGAAACGACCGCTCGCGCGCACTCGATGGTGGCTCCCGCGGCCTGAAGCGCCGCCTCAAAGGAGCCCGGGGCGACGTAGGTGGGCGCATAGTCGATGATGCCTGGCCCCTGCTTCGCCGCCTCGCGCAATTCCTGGATCATCTCTGGCGAGTGTACGCGAGCCACTTCGGTTTCCGTGGCTGGACGCGGGTCGATCCACGCCAAATCTTGGGCGATGGGCAGTGAGCGCAACCCCCCCAGCTGTGCGAATCGTTGAGGGCACTCAGGGTGGTCAGGGTAATCGTGGGCCGGAGCAGGCACAAGCGCGCATGTGACGGGCATAGCAGCCTCCCACACCAACGGCAGAGTCCGTGAATGATTATACAAGGGCGGGTGCCTGGCTCTCGTTCACATCGACTCGACAGGAAGTCAGCCGGCACTATTGACCCGGCCCGCCTCATGCGCTACCCTTGCCTTCGCGATGGGACGCGTGAGGGCGCAGCGGGGCAAGTTCATTGCGATGCTGCACTATGCGGCACCGCCGATCCTGGGCGGTGTGGAGACCACACTCGCGCATCATGCGCGCCTATTCGCCGCCGACGGCCATCGTGTGCGAGTGGTGTGCGGCCGGGGCCGCGCGTGGGACCCTTCCATAGAAGTGCGTCGTGTTCGGCTTGCGGACTCGAGATCGCCCGAGATCGAGGCGGCCCGCGCAGTCCTCGAAACGGGGCGCGTGCCGCAAAACCTGGAAAAACTCGTGTCCCGTCTGGAGGCCCGCCTTGGGCCATTGCTCGGCGAGACCGACCTCGTCATCGCTCACAACCTCGCCTCGCTTCACAAGAATCTAGTCTTCACAATCGCTCTGCATCGGCTTTGGCAGCGACGTGCATTCTCGCGCCTCGTCCTGTGGCATCACGATTTCGCCTGGACCTCGCCGCATCAGCGGCAGCACATGTCCAACGGGTTCCCCTGGGACCTTTTACGGTCGGATTGGGAGGGCTGCACGCATGTGGTGGTTTCCGCTTCTCGCTTGGAGGATCTGCACAGCCTGATCTCGCTGCCCGATGAACGGGTGCGCATCATTCCACCGGGTATCGATTCATTCGAGGTGCTGAACGTCTCCTCGGAGGCGGCTCACTTCATCACCGCCACGGCACTGGGAGAGGCGCGCCCCCTGCTCCTGCTGCCCGCTCGCATCACACCGCGCAAGAACATCCAACTCGCACTGCGCATCCTTCGCCATCTGCGCACGGCCATGCCCGCGGCCAAGCTGCTCATCACGGGTCCGCTGGGTCCGCACTCCTCCGCCAATCGCGAGTACGCCGACGGATTGACCGGGCTGCGCCACGAACTCGGCCTCGACGGCGCGGTTGTGTTCGCCTTCGAGAGCTACCCCGCCGGGCTGCCTGGCCAGGTGCTCTTCGACCTATACCGATTCGCCGACGGCCTGCTCATGACCAGCTTCGAAGAGGGGTTCGGAATCCCGGTCCTCGAGGCTGGAATCCACGCGCTGCCGGTCTTCCTAGGCGATATCCCGGCCCTGCGTGCGCTTGCCGGCGAGGAGGGGGTGTTCTTCGCCATCGATGAAGACAGCCAGGTGATCGCAAGGCGCATCGCGGCCCGCCTGGAGGGTGACCCACGCTTCCGGTTGCGGGCGAGGGTGGCCCAGGAGTACACATGGGAAGGCGTTTATCGCAGGCACCTTCGACCTCTCGTGGAGCACACATGACCTCGCCCGCCAGGCACTTCCTTCCCTTCCGCCGCATCTACATCCCCGCCATGCTCGGCCTCGACGTGCGTCCGCTGGTGGCACTCGCCCGGAGCATGCGGGGCCGGCCGGTCATCATCGGGTTGGCGCGCGTTCCCGTGGGCAAGCCGCTCTCGCGTGGCGCCTCCATGGCGCGGCAACTGCGACGCACCCTTCTCCACATGGGGATCGAGGCCGGCGAACCTCGTGCAGCCCGCACCTTCGTGAGCCATCGCCCGTGGAAGGAACTCGAGAAGCTGCTTCAAGGCGACCCATCGGCTTTGTTGCTGCTCGAACATCCAGGGCATTTCCTTGCGATGGACGCGGACGTGGGTGAGGTTCTGGCCAGGCCGCCGTGCGACCTGGCGATCTTGCGCGGACCGCTGCCGGTCGAACCGTTGCGCGTGCTCCTTCCGATGCGCGGAGGGCCTTACGCCGAACTCGCATTGCGCGTGGCATTCAGCCTGCCACATGAAAGCCTGCAGGTCCTCCACATCACTCCGCCCGACCGTGATCGCGTGGCAGATGGTTCATTCGACGGCCTGGCCGGCATCCTGCCCCGGCTACCCGAGGTTCAGGTCCACTCAATCGCCTCGGCCGAGCCCCTCAAGCTCATCCGGGATTGGGCGCAACAGGCCAATTTGGTCGTAATGGGGGCCTCGGCCCAGCCGGCTCAAGCCCAGCCCGGCATCGGGCCGTTGGCGGAGACCATGTTGCGCGAACATGCCGGCGCAGTGATGATCGTCAAGACTCGCGTTGAGGATGAAGGGCCACCCGTGTTTCCCGGCGTGCGAGCAGGCGCGCGGGCCATCTCGGTGCTGGTCGACAAGTGGTTTGCCGAGAACACCTATCACGCCAGCGAGTTCGATGACCTGGGACGTCTGCTGGAGATGAAACGCGCCCGCGGTCTGAGCATCAGCCTGGCGGTCCCCTCGCTCAACGAGCAGGCCACCGTCGGGCGCGTGCTGGGCACGCTGCGCCGGGCACTCATGGTCGACGTGCCGCTCTTGGACGAAATCGTCTTGATTGACTCCGGCTCGACGGATCGCACGCGGGAGATCGCGCGCCGCATGGGTATCCCCACGTTCATCCACCAGAACCTCATGCCCTCGCTCGGGGCGCGAGAAGGAAAGGGCGAGGCGCTGTGGAAGAGCCTGCTCGTCACTCGTGGCGACTTGGTGGCATGGGTCGACAGCGACATCCTCAACATTCACCCTCGGTTCGTTTATGGGTTGCTCGGCCCCTTGCTGCTCGATCCGCACATCCGCTTGGTCAAGGGCTTCTACCGCAGGCCCCTGCGCATGGGCGATCACACACAGGCGTCCGGCGGGGGGCGAGTGACCGAGCTCACCGCCCGGCCGTTGCTCAACCTGTTCTACCCGGAGCTTTCCGGACTCATCCAACCCCTGGCCGGCGAGTACGCCGGACGCCGAGAGGCCCTGGAGCGGCTGCCCTTCTTCTCGGGATATGGTGTCGAGACCGGGCTGCTCATTGATATGGCCGAGCAATTCGGGGTGGGGTCGATCGCGCAGGTGGATCTGCTGGAACGCGTCCACCGCAATCAGGAACTGGAGGCCCTGAGCAAGATGTCCTTCGCCATCATTCAGGTCGTCATGCGGCGCGTGGAACGCCGCGCCGGGAAGGCCATCCTGCAGGGCGTGAATACGACGATGAAGATCATACGTCGTCACGCAGGCGGCTACTATCTCGATGTTGAACAGGTCACCGAGGATGATCGTCCACCCATGGTCGAGGTGGATGAATACGTCCAATCGCGGAAATCCCCGAGGGGGTCCGTGCCCGGATGAATCGAGGCGACGCGAAGCGCAGGCGATCGCGGCCCTCGGCTACAATTGCGGCGCGGAAAGCCATCTCGCAAGGAGAGCAACGATGATCTCTGTCAAGGTCGATCCCGACCCCCAGCGAATGGACATCGTATCCGACCAGGCCCTGTCCGCAAGCGATTTCGAAAAGCTAGTCATAAGCGTCACCCGCGAGGCCGCCCGCTTGAAGCCGGGCTGGGTGGCGGCTGTCGACTTTCGAGGCATGTGGCTCAACGACGCGTTCATCAACGAACGATTTGGCAAGTTGCAGACCGCCCTGCTCGCGGGAAAAGCCGCCAAGATCGGGACCCTACTCGACAGCGACGCGCTGAAGATGCGACTGTGGCAATCGGGGGTCACCAGTGGATCGAACCGCCTCACCCAACGCTTTGCCAATCAGGAGGAATGGGAGGCCTTCCTATCCCGTGACTGATCGGGTGATGATCGACTAGTTGCCGCTTCGAGGCGTGTGGCGACTCCTCGGGCCGTGGAACGGCGAGGATGTCTGATCGAGAGCCGTACAAGACAATCTGCGCGATGGTGCACGAGGTCACTTGCGGACGAGTTCAAACTCTATGGCCGGGACTACTCCCGGCGCAGGCTTCGTGCGCTACCGGCCTTGGGTCCAGCCGAGGGAAGGATGATCTGGACCGTGGTGCCCAGGTTCGCCTGGCTACTCAAAGCGATCCTTCCCCGGTGAGCCTCCACAAGGCTGCGGGCGATTGAGAGGCCTAACCCATTGCCCTGCCCCTCGCCGGCCCGACCCGGTACCTGGTAGAAGCGCTCGAAGACATGCGGCAGGTGCTCAGGCGGAATCCCCGCGCCGTTGTCTGCGACGCTGATCACCACCTCACGTCCTCGGACATGGGCGGCCAATCGTATCGTGCCCCCGGAGGGCGTGAAGCGCAGCGCATTGTCAAGCACGACCAACATGGCCTGGCGAATGCGCGCCTTGTCACCGCGCACCGAGCCCTCCACGCTGTCCAGGGCGAGCGTCACGCCCTTGCCCATGGCGATGCGCTCCACTTGACGGACTAACTCAGTCAGGAAAGCCGGGAGGTCGATCAGATCCTCAACCAGGTCAAGACGGTGCGCATCCAACCGGGAGAGGAGCAACAGGTCCTCGACCATGCGATCCATATAGTCGCATTCTTGGATGATGTCACGCAGAGATTTCTCACGCTCGCCCGGCGACCGGTTTCGCAGTGCATAGTCGGCATTGGCGCGGAGTAGGGTCAGGGGCGTGCGCAGTTCGTGGCTTGCGTTCGAGATGAACTGTTGCTGTTGATCCCACGACCGCTGAGCTTGCTTGATCGATCGCCCGGCCATCCCCCAGGACGCAATTGCCAGAACCACGCTCGCCGTGACTCCCATCAGGAGCAGCCCTGTCAGATACTGCGCGAGCAGACGATCCTGATCGCTTAAGAGGCGGCCTACCTGCAAGACCCGATCACCCCCGACGCGGTAGGTGAGCAACCGCACCCGCCGGCCATCGCCTAGGGTAACCGTCCGCAAATCGGATCCGTCGCGCAAGGCTCCGGCGATCGCTGCCGGATCGTTGACCGCTGGCACCCCAATGCTGGCCACTCCGCCACTTTGCGGGACGACGAAGACGGGGGCCAGTCGGGCGTCATAGCGATCGTCACCCTCGGGGTCACCCACCTCCGGAGATTCCGTCGAGGCTGGGGGGGCGTGCGAATCATCGCCCTCTTCGATTGAGGTCTGGGGAGGCGGCTGCATCTCCTGGGTGTCCGCGCTCGCGGGTTGCGGGATGAGTTGCGCCTGGGCACGGCCCCTTCGAGCGGGGACAGGTGGCACGGGCACCCATCGGATTCCTTCGTCTGACGACCTCGAGGTAACCTGCTGGTCAGGGTCTTCTTCACCTGTAGATCCTGAGGCAACTTGTCGCTCCGGATTCTCCTCGCCCGTAGCCTCGGGGGTGAACATGCCCTCGTGCGCGCTTTCGCCAGAGGATCGGGCTGAGGTCCAGGGCTCCAGAGTTGCTGCGCCTCCGGAAGGAGGCGCGCCTTGCCCCTCCGGACTCTCCTCGCTTGGTGGTTGGGGGGTGGCCTGCTCCACGTGGTCCTCGGAGTCCTCAGGGTCCTCTTGTTCTGTAGGCTGGGGGGTCTCCTGGCTCTCGATGTCCTCATCATCCGAAGTCGAGGGTGTGACCTGCTGCGCGAGTGCGGCCAGGCTCGCAGACGGGGAGGCGACCTGTTCGATCAGGGCGGCTTCGATGGATGGAGTTGCTAATGGGTTCACTGTCGTCGGCCTGAGAGCGATTGCAGGTGGCTGGGTTCCCTGTTGCACCCACGCCAGCTCAGCCGACACGAGGTCCGGCGGGAGGGTCAACCCACGCAGTCGAAACTCCGTCGACATCTTGTACAACAATGCCTGGTCGGTTGAGCGTTGGAAATAGAGCGCGAGCAGACCGTAGGTGCCCGCCCCCAGAAGCGCCACCAGCCCCAGGCTAGCTGCCAGGTAGAGCAGGCTGAGACGGAAGCGAAGCCCCTTAAGCATGGGCGGGCTCAAGGCGGTATCCGACGCCGCGCTTGGTCTGGATGGGATCACGCGTGCCCGGCGCCCGCAGCTTGGCTCGCAAATAGGAGATGTACACATCGACCATTGAGGCTTGGACCTCGGCTGCATACGACCAGACGTAATCCAAAAGGTACTGCCGTGAGAGCATCTGGCCAGGGTGGCGCATGAAACACTCAAGCAGGTTCCATTCGGTCTTGGTGAGGTCGAGTGTCCGATCTCCTCTGCGAGCAGCGTGCGCGCGCGTGTCGAGGACGAGGTTGCCGACGCGCAATTCGAACGCGCTGGTGGCGGCACCTTCCACGCGCCGTCCGAGCGCGTGCAGGCGAGCGATGAGTTCCTCGAACGAGAAGGGTTTGGTCAGGTAGTCGTCCGCCCCGCTGTTAAGCCCGGCCACCCGGTCTTCGATCTGGGAGCGGGCCGTGAGCATGAGCAGACCCATCGAGAGCCGCGCAGCGCGTATGGCCTGGCAGACGGCCGGTCCATCCCGCCCCGGGAGCATCCAGTCGACAACCGCAGCATCGTGCGCCCCACGCAGGGCGATCTCAACGCCGTCGTCACCTGTATAGGCGGCGTCAACCTGAAATCCTTCGGCCGCCAGTGTTTTCTGAATGAGCGTGGAGAGACGCTTGTCGTCTTCGATGACCAGAATGCGCATGAGTGGGGTCTCGTCGGCCACGCGGCCCGGGTTTTCCGGTTTTCATAAGGATAGCAGAGGAATCTTGGAGGAAGATTGGAAAACTGGAGGGAGTTTCCAAGCGAATCCCAACCTCGGAATCGTATCCTCCGCATTGCAACAATCCTATTTCGGAGGAATATCAATGAAAAAGACACCTTTGTTCATTTCGGGCGTGCTCACCTCCTTCGTCCTGGTCGTGCTGGCCGCGGTCGTCACCGCGTTCCGTAGCTCACCCGTCCCGATCGTCGAGGCTGCGGTTGTCCAGCCCACCCTCATTGAGCCGACCGCCACCGCGAGCCCAACCCAGACCCCGACCATCGTCTCGCCTGAGGCAGCGGCTCAGATCGCATCCCAGATCCTCGGGCAGACGAAGATCTACTCCGTCGAAAGTGCGGACTTCAACGGAACCAACGCGTACAAGGTCACCTTCTCTTCGGGCGTGGTGGTGTACGTGAGCCCGACGGGAGAGGTGATCCAGGTTGTGGCGGCGCCAACTTATCAGCGCAGTGGAAGCCCGTCATCCGGCTCGAACACTCAGAGCCAATACGAGGAGCACGAGGAAAGTCACGAGCATTCAGAGGACGACGACTAGGTGGTAGCCATGAAGAAGAAGCCTGCCCATCGCTGGCTCGACACACAGGTTGTGATCGGCACTTTGGCGGTCACGATGAGCCTGGGACTGTGGAAGGTCTTCGCCGTCCCGCCTCCGCGGCTCAGCGCCGAGGCGGCACCCCCAACGGTGGGGCCCACCCCGCTCAGCGCAACGTCGACGAGCCCTGGCCCGTTCGTAGCCGCCACGCTCCCGCCGGTCCGCATCCTGCTGGGGGGTGCGGCTCCGCGTCCGCCCTCCGACCCAGGTGGGTCGGGGCCGGTGGCGGTCACGGGCTCGTCACGGCCATGAGACGGCTTGAGTTTCGCGCCATGGGCAGCCGCATGCTGGCTGTTCTTGATAGCTCGTCCACGATGGCGGCCAGCACCCTGAAGCAGGTGCCGGCCTGGTTCGAGGAGTGGGAGCAGACACTCAGCCGTTTCCGCGACGATAGTGAACTGAACCGACTCAACCGCTCCGCTGGGCGAGCGTTCGCCGCCAGCCGGACCTTGTGGGAGGTTTTCCACGCGGCTCGCGAGGCGGAGGCGTGGACGGGCGGGCGCGTGCGACCGACCATGCATGACGCTCTAGTTCAGGCGGGCTACGATCGCTCCTTCGAACAGTTGGGGGAAGATCGAATGCCCCCGGCCGTCCCGCTCGTAAAACCGCGGACGAGCTCCGAGATGCGCTGGGACGAGCAAGGCCAGATGCTTTGGCTTCCCGAATCCGTTCACCTTGACCTTGGCGGAATTGCCAAGGGCTGGGCGGCGCACAAGGCGGTCGAGCGGCTGGCCGAATACGGGCCGGCGCTGGTTGACGCCGGCGGAGACATCGCGGTCAGCGGTCCGAACGCCGAAGGCCAGCCTTGGTCGGTTGGGATACGCGATCCATTTCAGCCGGACTCGCACTTCGAAGTTCTAGGAATAGAGCGAGGTGGCGTCGCGACCTCGGGGACGGACTACCACCGCTGGCTGCGGGGTGGGACTTGGCAACACCATCTCATCGACCCCGCGACCGGGATGCCAGCCGCAACCGACGTTCTGACTGCAACCGTCGTGGCGCCGGATGCCGTGCAGGCAGAAGCGGCCGCGAAAACCGTGGTCATCGCAGGCAGCCTCTCGGGCATGGACTGGCTCGAGGCAGACGGGGCCCTGGCCGGGGTGATCGTGCTGCAATCAGGTGAAGTAGCGCACAGCCGGCGCATCGCGGACTTGCTGTGGAGGCAAGCATGACCGAACGTGTTCATGACGAGCAGGCGTACGAATCCCAACTGACGGGGGCGCCACTCCTCTTGGTCTTCGTGGCCATGATCGTCGGGGTGCTGGCGGCGATATTCATCCTGCCGACCTGGCTGCCGGGACTTGCGGGATCGTTTATCGGATCGCAGCCGAAGGCCTTCTGGTACCTCTCGCGATCGACTGCCATCGTGGCGATGGCGCTCCTGTGGGCTTCGATGATGCTGGGCGTGGGGATCACGAACAAGATGGCGCGCCTGTGGCCCGGAGCCCCGGCGGCCTTTGCGGTGCACGAGTACGTCAGCTTGTTGGGGTTGGCGTTCGCGTTCTTCCACGGATTGATACTGCTCGGTGACCAATACAGCAAGTTCAGCCTGGCCCAATTGCTGACTCCCTTTGCGACCGGGAGCTATCGCCCGTTCTGGGTAGGCCTCGGGCAGCTCGGGTTGTATGTGTGGGCCATCGTGACTGCCAGTTTCTATGTGCGCAAGCGCATCGGCCAGCAGACATGGCGTGTTCTGCACTACGCGAGCTTCCTTTCCTACGTGGGTGCCTTCATCCATGGACTGGCGAGCGGCACCGACAGCGGGCTGGGGTGGATGCAGGCGTTCTACTTGTTCACGGGCGGCAGTTTCGCCTTCCTCTTCATCTATCGCGTGATCAATAGTCTCGCACTGCGAGTCGAGAAGTTGGTGGCTCCCTCCACGCAACGAACGTCGTAGCGACGCACGCTGGCTCAGACTCAATACTCTCTCCCCCGACCGGCCGGCCAACCTGATCCTTGACGCGGGTCGAAGGGAGGCGGGCCGCCCGCAACGGTATCGCGCACCCGCGCACGTGTCCGCAGCTGAACGTGGACAGGAATGCAGGTCCGTCGTGTGCGATCGCTCGCATCCGCAGTCCAGAGCTGGCCAACTCACCTCTGCGGGCAACCTGTGCCGCGGGTCACCCCAGCCCAAGCGCGCCTGACGGGCGCAAACTAGGCCGCGGTTCGAGCATTCCGTGATCGTGAGGAGTTCGTTCCCGCATGTGGTGGATCCTCCAGCGAGTCCACATGCGGTGTGTGAGGTGACGTGACGTCCGGCGCTCAACTTGGCCTGGCGGGAACCCCCACTCGCCTCCCACGACGAGCCCCGCAGGCGATCAAGCACGGAGCTTCGCATCCGCAACAACAACCGGCCGCAGCGCTGCGGCCGGTTGTTGTCGGCGAAAAGTCAACGGGAGCTAGACGCCGAGTTGCTTCACAGGGCGCTTGCTCTGCCAGATGGCCCACAGGATGGCCGCCGCCAGCACTGCGACCGCGATCCACCCGCCCGTCCCGAGGTCCTTGTATTGCACAACGATCGGTGCAATGATGACCGACACCAGGTTCACCACTTTGATCATCGGGTTGAGCGCCGGCCCGGCCGTGTCTTTGAGCGGATCGCCGACCGTATCCCCCACCACGCCCGCCTTGTGACGCTCGGACCCCTTGCCTGTATTCTTCGCGATATCCGAAGGCTCATCCTCGATGAGTTTCTTGGCGTTGTCCCAGGCGCCGCCCGCGTTCGACATGAAGACTGCCAGGAGTTGCCCGGAGAGGATGATTCCGGCGAGGAACCCACCCAGAGCTTCGACTTGCAGCACCAGGCCAACGAGGATGGGCGACAACACGGCCAGCAAGGCCAGGCTGATCAGCTCCTTTTGCGCCGCGGCCGTCGAGATCGCCACCGCCTGGCGGTAGTCGGGCTTGACCTTCCCCTCCAACACGCCCAAGCGGAATTGGCGCCTGACCTCCTCAACGATCAGTGATGCGGCGCGGCTCACGGCCTGGATCGCGAAGGACGAGAAGAGCCACGGGATGGCGCCGCCGATGAGCAAACCGACAAACACCTGCGGGATCGAGATGCGGATGCCAATGCTCGTCAGGCGCTCGGCGAGCGGCACCCCGAGGGCTTCCTGGACCTTGCTCACGTCGACCAAGTACGAGCCGAGCAGCGACACGGCCGCAATCACCGCCGAGCCGATGGCCACGCCCTTGGTGATGGCCTTGGTCGTGTTGCCCACCGCGTCCAGCTCCGCCATGATGCCTCGAGCGGCCCGGGTTTCAGGATCGTCCAAACCATGCCAGGCCATCTCGCCGATGCCATTGGCGTTGTCGGAGATCGGGCCGAAGGAGTCCATGGCGACGTTGTTGCCGGTCAGGGTCAACATCCCGATGCCCGTCATCGCTACGCCGTACAGGATGAAAGTGACCTGCTGGACGCCGTCCACGCCTGGAATGCCGCCGAAGATGATGATCGAGGCCGACAGCGTCGCGGCAATGACCAGCGCCGACCAGACCGACGACTCGATACCCGACTGAGAGCCCCGAGAGGATCGTGGTGGCCGGGCCGGTGTTCGTTGCGCGGCGGATTTCTTTGACAGGCGAACCGTGGGTCCCGGTGAAGTACTCGGTCAGGCGGTCGATGAGGATGGCCAGCAACACACCTGCGGCCGTGGCCAGGAACGGGCGCCACCAGCCGCCGGGGACATTGCGCATGTAGACGGCTGCCATTCCACCGAACAGGACCACCGAAATGGCCGCGGACGTCAAGAACCCGCGGAAGATGGCCGCCATGGCGTTGCCGCTCTTGCCCGGCCCGCCGCGAACCGCGTAGGTGCCGATGATCGAGGACAATACGCCGATGCCGCGCACTAGAAGCGGGTAGATGATCCACTCAATGTGCCCCGTCAGGTGATACAGCGCGAGACCGAGGATCAGGCCAGAGACGATCGTCACCTCGTACGACTCGAAGATGTCGGCGGCCATGCCCGCACAGTCGCCGACGTTATCCCCTACCAGGTCCGCAACCACCGCCGGGTTGCGCGGGTCATCCTCCGGGATGCCGGCCTCCACTTTGCCTACCAAGTCGGCGCCCACATCCGCCGCCTTGGTGAAGATCCCGCCGCCGACGCGCATGAAGAGCGCCAGCAGCGTTCCTCCAAACCCGAAGCCCAGCAGAGCGTCGGGGGCGGCCACGCCAAAGATGATGAAGATGACCGTCCCGCCGAACAGACCCAGGCCGTCGGTGAGCATGCCGGTGATCGTGCCGGCGCGGTAGGCGATGCGCAGTGCGTCGCCGAACGACCGTCGCGCGGCGGAGGCGACGCGCACATTGCCCTGCACCGCCATGCGCATGCCGAGCTGCCCCACGGTGAGCGAGAATCCCGCGCCCATGATGAAGGCAATCGCGCGGCCGAAGCCCACAATGAGGCGCACACTCTCGGCCGATTGCCCGGCGAACCGCTGCATGGCCTCGGCGGAGGGCGGCACGATGTACACCGAGAAGAAGAGCGCTACTGTCAGAATCGCGACGAGCGGCAGAATCGAGCGCAATTGCCGGCGCAAGTAGGTGTCCGCGCCTTCCCGGATGGCAGCCCAGACTTCCTGCATTTTGGGCGTGCCCATGTCCTCGCGCAGGATTTGCCCGCGCAAGAAGAGCGCGTACAAGAGCCCAAGGATGGCAACGCCCAGTACGCTCCAAATCCCCACTTGTTCGAACGCAGTGAGTCCGTACATCATGGCAGCAAAGGCCTCCGATTATGAGATTGTTGGTCGAGCGAGGGCAGCTAGTGCATTTTAGTTGACGCCTTCGAGGCTGTCAAGCGAAGGCGGACAATTCCGGTCAATCACGGAGTTCAAGTCCACCCGCTGCGCCAAGCCCCTGCCTCGCCCCAGCAAGAGGCACGAGAACATGAAGACTCCATGAGAAACGTAATGGCTCGCTTGACACTCCTCCCTTTGGTTGTACAAACATAGGGTCGGTTTGCGCGGGCGTGCCGTTTCAGCCTGCGAATTCGCTACGCAGTGAGGCTGGGATGATCGAAGTCACCGATCTGACGAAATGGTATGGTCCGCGCAAGGCCATCGACGGACTTTCCTTCAACGCTTCCAAGGGGGAAGTGGTGGGTTTCCTCGGCCCGAACGGCGCCGGCAAGACCACCACCATGCGCATCCTCACTGCGTTCATGCCGCCCAGCCAGGGTACCGCCCGCGTGGCGGGTTACGACGTCGTCGAGCAATCGCTCGAAGTGCGCCGCCGCATCGGCTACCTGCCCGAGACCGTGCCCCTCTACCCCGAGATGACCGTGCAAGAGTACTTGGACTTCATGGCCGCGCTGCGCCGTGTGCCCGAGGCCGAAACCCGGGTCGACGCGGTGATCGAGCGCATGCACCTCGAGGATCGTTCGGAATCCTACATCGGCCGGCTCTCGAAGGGGCTGCGCCAGCGGGTGGGCCTGGCTCAGGCCTTGTTGAACCAACCCGAGGTGCTCATACTGGACGAGCCGACCATCGGTCTCGACCCGGCCCAGGTGGTCGAAGTTCGCGAGCTCATCCGCGAGATCGGCCGCGATCACACGGTGCTGCTTTCGACCCACGTTCTTTCAGAGGCGCAGCAGATCTGCCAGCGCGTGCTCATCATCAACAAGGGGCGCATTGTGGCGGAAGACACGCCCGAACGCCTACAGTCGCGCCTGGCGGGAGCCGAACGCATCGCCGTGCGCGTTGGGGGCGATGCCTCTGCGGCCGAGTCGGTTCTGCGCAAGGTGCGGGGCGTGATTTCGGTGGCCCCGCGCGGCCCGGACCAATTCGAGGTGGAAACTGCCCCAGGCACCGAAGCCCGCCCGGCGATTGCGCGCGCGCTGGTGAAGAACGACTTCGATGTGCTTGAGCTACACACCCAGGGCATTAGCCTGGAGGACATCTTCCTCGAACTCACGCGGTCCGAGGTTGGGACGGAGAACTAGCGGCGGGCGTGTGGAGGGGCGCGGCCCAGAGGTCGGCTCCACGAGGCTGGCGCGGCGAGCCCTCCGCACTCGGACAACGCACGAGGAATGACAACAGGGGATGCGGGCGGATCGGCAGCTTCTTGGCGCCCAATCGATTCCAGTCCGCTCTCGTCAACAAGCGAGCGTGCCCGGGTGAGGCATCTACCAAAGCCACTCACTCGCGAAGCGCGCTCGAGCGGAAGTGACCAATTGCGGAACCCTCCGCGCCGCACAGGAGAATCCGACGATGCGCAATATCTGGATCATCGCCTCACGCGAATTCCGCCAGTACTTCATCTCCCCGGTGGCCTACGCCGTGGCGGCCATGATCTTCCTGGTGCTGGGCGTCATCTTCTACTCTAACCTGGGTGCTTCGATCCTCAACCAGTATGCGCCCGACGGGCAAGCGGTGTTGGCTCCGCTGGCCACTCTGCTCCTCTTCGGCGTCCCCGCCATCACGATGCGCCTGATCGCCGATGAAAGCCGCAGCGGCACGATCGAACTGCTGCTCACCGCGCCGGTGCGCGACGCGGAATTGGTGGTCGGCAAATGGCTTGGCGGGATGGGCTTCTCGCTCGTGATCCTTGCGGGCACGTGGATCTTCCCGATCCTCCTGAATGCGATCACCTCGCCCGGCATCGACCAGGGCCCTCTGGTCAGTGCCTACCTGGGCATGTTGCTCATGATCATGGCCATGGTCGCCATCGGGGTGATGGCCTCGTCGTTCTTCGCCAACCCGATTGCCTCGTACTTCACCACGCTCGGCATCCTGCTGCTGCTGTGGGTCATTAGCCTGCCGGTGCAAGCCGCGAGCGGCACGGCCAGCACGGTGCTCTCCTATCTCGATTTCTCGGGGCATTTCTACAACAACGCGTATGCCGGCGTCATCGACACGCGTGACATCGTCTACTACGTCAGCCTGACTGCCCTGGCGCTCTTTGCCGGCACCCGTGTGGTCGAGGCGCGGAGGTGGCAGTAAATGGATGAGCGCCCGAAATCCCCGAAGCGAACCCTCTCCGCTTGGCTGAAATCGGCCGGGCAAGGGCTGGCCAATTTCGATTGGCGAGTTTTCGCACCGTACACCCTCGGCCTGGGTGTCGTGCTGCTCGTGCTGGCCGGCGGCTACTACTTCGTGCGCCGGCTATTCGACGGCTACGTTTACGCTGGACTCGTGATCGGCGTGGTCGGGCTGCTCGTGTCCGCGCTCCTCGATCCGGGACGCGTGGCGCGGTGGCTGGGCTCGCGCCAGGCACGCTACGGCAGCAACGTGCTGCTGATGAGCCTCGCCTTCGTCGGCATCGTCGTCGTGCTCAATTTCCTCTCCTATCGGCACAATGCGCGCTGGGACCTGACCGAGAACCAACAGTTCACGCTGGCGCCCGAGACTCTGCAGACGCTCGAGACGTTGCCCGAGGCCGCCGAGGCGCGCGCCTTCTACACCTCCCGCACCGGTACTTCGCGCGATGAGCTTCAGCGCCTGCTCGAGCAGTATCAGGAAGTATCATCGGAATTCACCTTCCGCATGATCGACCCCGAGGCCGACCCGGCGGCAGCGACGGCCGACAACGTGACCCGTGACGGAACGCTGGTCGTGGCAATGGGCACACGCTCCGAGTCGATTTCTTACCCGACCGAACAGGACATCACGGCAGCCCTGGTACGCCTCTCCAACCCCGGCAGCCGCAAGGTCTACTTCTTGACCGGACACGGCGAGGCGGACCCCGAGGCCACGGATGATGCCGCGCTGCGCAAGGCCTCCGACATGCTCGCCACTCAGAACTACACCACGGCGACGCTCAACCTGCTGGTCGACAAGACCGTTCCGGATGACGCGCTGGCGCTCGTCATCGCGGGTCCCGACAAGCCGCTCGCGGCCTCGGAAGTGGATGCGATTTCGGCGTACCTGGCCAAGGGCGGCGGTCTGGTGGCGATGATCGAGCCGAGCCTGATGACTCACTTCGCCGGCTCCCCTGACGAGCTGAGCGACTACCTCGCGCGCGAGTGGGGAATCACCCTGCGCGATGACCTGGTGGTGGACACCGCCTCGCAGAATGCGTTCAACGCGATTGCCGCGCAGTACGCCGAGAGCCCGATCGTCGAGAAGCTCTTCCGTACCGTGAGCATCTTCCCCACCGCGCGCAGCATCGAGTTGCACATGCCGGAGGGCAAGAACTTCACCCAGACCGCGCTGGTGCTCACCGGATCGAGCTCGTGGGGCGAAACGGACCTGGCGAGCATCACGGACCAGCAGGTGGCTTTCGACGCCGCCACGGATCATGTCGGGCCGGCAGTCATCGGCGCATCCGTCGAGCAAACTTCGCCGAGCGTGCGCCTGGTCGTCTTCGGCGATTCGGATTTCGGACGCAACTCCAATTTCGACGCGTATGGCAACGGCGACATGCTGGTCAACTCGATCAACTGGGCCGCTCGCCAGGACGCACTGATCAACCTGACTCCCAAGACGCAGACCTCGCGCATCATTACGCCCCCCTCGACGGTCGCCATCAACCTGATCATGTTGGGGACGATCTGCCTGCTGCCGGGCGCCTTCGTAGCGGCCGGCGCGATTGTGTGGTTCTCGCGGCGTCGGCACAAGTAGCCGCGCCCAGGTGGAGGCCGCCTGATGGACCGACGATTGACGCTCATCCTGGTTGTGGTGCTGGTGGTTCTGGCCGCCGCGGCGTGGTGGTTCGAGCGGCCGGGCCGTGCGCCGGCTGCCACGCCCACGCCGGCCACGGCGCCGTTGTGGACGATCGAATCCACAAGCGTTCAGCGTATCCGCCTGGACGACACCCAAGCCCAGGCTGTGGTCGAGCTCGAGCGTGCTGCGGATGGCACGTGGGAAATCGTCCAACCGAGCAGGCAGCCGGCCGACACGGGCGCAGTGGAGCTGGCCATTTCACAACTGTCGAACCTTTCCCTGATCACCGATCTGGGGACGAAGATCACGCTTGAGAACTTCGGCATGGACAAGCCGAGGTACACGATCACGCTCACGACCGCCGAGGCGACCTACACGCTCGAAGTCGGTAGCCCAACTGTTACCGGCTCGGGCTACTACGTGCGCAAGCAAGGGGATGAGCGCGTGGTTGTGGTGGGTACCTACGCACTCGAATCGGTCTTGGCCTGGGCGCAGGCTCTGCCACTGCCCGCAACGGCCACTCCGCCGCCAACGGCCACTCTGGCTGAGCCGACCGCGACCCTGGAGGCCTTCCCGCCTCCACCGGGCACTCCCAGCCCAGAGACGGCAACCGCCGTGGGCACCGCCGTCCCGACGCCCTAGGCTCGATCCACGGCCCCGCAGGCCCGCAGAGCTGAGAACGCCGCTCAGTTCCTTCTTTCAGACCTGCCAAGCACCGGTTTTGAGGCCAAAAGTGGCTTCGAATCGTGCCTGGTTGTTGCCTTGAGAGGTTTTCCGCTGTATTCTGGTAGGGATATGGCAAGAAACACCGGCAAAACAAGCAAGAACAAACGAACTCCGGCTCCCGCGAGCCGGCGTGCCTCCGCGCGCACTCCAAACCCGAAGCCCGCTGCAAGTCGCGCGGCCAAGCCAGCCGTCTCGAACAAGCCTGCCAAGCCAGCCCAGCGCGCTGCGCCCATCTCCGGCAAAGTCACCTCGCGAACGTCGGATGGGGGTGAGCGGAGTCAGGGCTCGTCCCGCCCGCGTGGCCGCGGCACGGTGCAGATGCGGTTGCCGGGGATGGGCGCGCCGGGCGGTTTTGTGCGCTTCACCGATCGCGCGCCACGCAACCTTGGCCGCGAGGCCATCTCGCGCGAGCTCGCGCGCCTGAGCCGGCCGCAGCGCCCCGAGAAGCCCTCCCGCCGCGACACGCCCCCGCCGACAGGACCGGCACCGGCTTCGCCGCTCGATGATCTTCCCGTCGATGAAGAACATCCCTCGATGCGCGCGCTCATCGAGCTGGGCAAGGAGAAGGGCTTCGTCACGATTGACGATGTGCTGCGCTTCTTCCCAGACGCCGAGCGCGACATCGACCAACTCGAGGAAGCCTACGCCGCCCTGCTCTCAGCCAGCATCGAGGTGTACGACACTTCCGATGTAACCGAGTCCGAGCCGGGCGACGAGGACCTGGCCGAAGTTGAGGAGGAGATCCCCCTCGCCGGTGAATTGCTCGAAGACGAACTCGTATCTTTCGGCCATCGATGCCGACGACACGATCGGCCTCTACCTCAAAGAGGTGGGGCGTGTGCCGCTGCTCACGGCGCCTCAAGAGGTCTCGCTCGCCAAGCGCATCGAGCGCGGCAAGTTCTCACGCGAGGCGTTGGCCCGCGGCGTGAACGACGCGCGCCGCCAATCGGACTTGCAGCGCCTGATCGAAGATGGATGGAACGCCCGCGAGCATCTCATCACGGCCAACTCGCGCCTGGTGATCAGTGTGGCCAAGAAGTACATGGGCCGCGGCGTGCCGTTCCTGGATCTCATTCAAGAAGGCAACATCGGCCTGATCCGCGCGGCCAAGAAGTTCGATTACCGCCGCGGGCACAAGTTCTCGACCTACGCCACCTGGTGGATCCGCCAGGCGGTGACGCGCGCGATCGCCGACCAGGGCCGCACCATTCGCGTGCCCGTCCACATGGGCGATCAAATCAACAAGCTGCTGCGCGTCTCACATCAACTGACACAGGAGCTGGGGCGCGATCCCTCGCCCGATGAGTTGGGCGAAGCGTTGGGCGTGACCGCCAAGAAGGTCGAGAACATGATTCAGGTGGCGCGCCGACCGATCTCGCTCGAGACGCCAACCGACGAGGAAGAGGACTCGGTGCTGGGGGATTTCATCGAGGACGAGGAATCACCTGCGCCGGCCGAACTCGCGACGCAAAACCTCCTGCGTGAGCAATTGGAGGAGGTGCTCTCCGCGCTTCCCCCGCGCGAGGTGCGTATTCTGCAATTGCGCTACGGCCTCTTGGACGGGCAATCGTACACGCTCGAAGAAGTGGGCAAGAAGATGGGCGTGACCCGCGAGCGCGTGCGCCAGATCGAGGCCCAAGCCCTCAGCCGGTTGCGCCACCCCACCCACCGCCGCAAGCTGCGGGATTACATCACCGAATGAGGCAATCGTCGGGGCGGCTTTGAAAGCCGCCCCGACTTCTTTGTGGGAGAGGACATAGCATGCACGACGCTTGCCTGCAAGCGCGCGGCATGCGCAGATCTCACGCGCACGCGCGAGGGCCCCTTTGGAGACGGGATAGCTCGCCGCAGCCACCTGAACGTGTTGACTGAACTCGTCCGAGAGCTCACATCGCGGAATGAGCACGACCAGCTCCTGGACCAAGCCGTTCGTGCCACACCCCCTGCCCCTTGGCCGCTTCGCATCAGGTTCCGAGGGTGCGCAGCCTGCCAAGCTGGCCTCGTCGCCGTCACCGTCAGACCACGCGATTCCTTGCGGATGCGTCAAGGAAACCTCACCCCTTCAGTCTCGCCGTGATTGGTCGCGGCATCGTAGTCACGATCAATTGCCGGATACAGTCGAGCGCCGTGGTCGCCGCCGCATCCGCCGTCTGGCACGTCGACTTGCGAATCGCGTCCAGCCCTGACGCGTAGTTGTCAACGACGAAGTCGACGTGGTTCTGCTCGTGCCCGGCGAGACCGCGGGCGAAGCCGTTCCACTTGGCAATCAGTTCGGGCGGGACATCGCCGGGTGGCGTCCAGCGCGGGAAGGTCACGACTATTTCGTATGTCACCGTTGCCGCACTCAGGTCACAAGAGCTGCTCCCATATCCGGGCCAGGTCCATCGAATGAACCAATTCGTCGTCGCATCACCTTTGTAACCGTCGTAGCCCACTGGCGCCTTGGCATTGAGCTCGGCGCGGAGCTCGGCCTCGGTTGATCCGGAGATGTCGTAGTAGTGTATTGTTGCGTTCGAAATGTCGGCGGATGCGATGGCCGGTGCGGTTGTTGACGCGAGGCGTCGCTGCGCCAGGCATGGGGTTGCATGCCGCCGTGAGGAACAGCGAAATCAATACGATCAGGCGGCGCTTCATCTCCACATCTCGCCGGTGCAACTAGGATGGGCGCCGCCCCACTGCGCCTCGAACAAGCCTGCCCGCCCGCAGCAGATGCCCCAGCGCGTACCCTTGCCAGACACAGATCGCGGGCACCAGCGGCAGGTAGTAGCGTTGCCACGCAAAGGGCACGAGCGCAAGCAGTCCGATCGCGGTCGCGAGGGTCCACGTGAGGACAAGCGCAAGATCGCGGCGGGAGACACCCGCGGCCGCCTCCGGCTTAGCCTTCGGGGCCCGCCGGACGAGGAGCATCGTTCCGATCGCGAGACCGAGCAGCGCGATCGCCAGCATCAGGCTCCCCCAGGCCGGGCCGCGCAGTAAGCCCGCGATTGGCCAGCGCATGTACGCAGCCTCGGAGGCCGCGGTCGCGACCGCATAGTTAGGGATCTCCCAGAACACGGGAGGAGCCACGAAGACCCGGTCGATCAAAGCGACGACACGTTCGGCCGGCGTGGCCAATACGAACGCTGCGCCGACGGATCGCATGGCCTCGACCTGCGCCTCGACCAGGCTCGTCCGACCGTGCAACGAGGCGCTGAGTGCCGCAATTGGGTGGCACCACAAGTTCGGCGAGAGCACCCCGAAGAGAAGGATGAAGCCCAGCGCAATCAAGCCCGCCAAGCGCAACATACCACCAAGATAGACGCGCACTCGCCTGCGAAGAGGCCGTGGGCCGCTCATGCCCCCCGCGGAAATCGGCCACAAGGCCGAGAGCAGCGCGGCCGGCGCCATGACAACGCCCGAATGCTTGGCGAGCACGGCCAGCGCGAGGCCCGCACCCTGGACAAGCCCGGCGCGAGGCAGGCGCATCATCAGCCAGATGGAAAGGGCCACGCCAAACACGAGCGCCGCCTCACTCATCGCCCGCCGTCCGTGCAGCAGCACGAGCGCATTGAATATGAAAAGCAGGGCGGCGGCCCAACCCGCCCCCGCCCCGCCCAGCCGACGCGCGATGAGAAACACGAGGAGCGCCGCGACCGAGGCGAGCAGCGCCATCGGCAGGCGCGCGGCGAGAAGCGCCGAGGCCGAGGGAACCGCTCCGCGCGCGGCGTTCACCTCCCATGTGGTTGTCCAATCCCAATCGACCGGGACCGCGCCGGCGGGCAGGATGCCCGCCAGGCGCTCGAGGCCCAAGATGTGACGTGGCAGCGGCGCGGTCCGCGCGCGTTCGAGCGCGACCGGGTCGGCTGCCGCGCCGGGCTGCCAGCACACGGCCCCCGGCCCCTCCCGCGCAAGGAGCGCCAGGTCGCGGCTCATGAAGATCCAGGTCGCCTCATCCGGATGAAAGGGCACGGCGGCCAGGTTCCAAAAGTTGACCGCGAGCGCGAGCATCAGCACCGCCGGCGCGGAGAAGCGCGCAACGAGACCTCCAAATCGGGAGGCGCTCGATGGGCTACCGGTAGGATGCGGTTCGACGGTCATGAAGGGTGAGGAGGTCGGACGCGAGGCCGCTCAGCGGCGGCGATACACGAGCAGGCCGTCGCTGGTGTACATGTCGGTGTCGATGCGGTCGACGAGCTCGTAGGCCTGCGCGAAGCGTGCCTCCTTGAGCAGCCCATTGCGGCCGTAGATCTCGAGCAGGACGACGTAATCCGGCATCGCCGCGAAGACCGCGCCCGGAGGCACGGCGTAGTTGATCACGTACATCTCGTCGGGCAAGGGGTAGTATTGCATGACCTCCTTGGAGTTCAGCCCGACGAGATCCAGGATGTGCGCGTTGAGGTCGTAGCCAAGCGCGCCCACGTCGCCGGCGGCTACCACCGTGTGGTCGTCCACCTCGGGCGCGAGGCGGCGCGCCACCTCGCGGTAGGCGTCCTCGAGCCGCACCCAGGCCATCTCCGGCGCAGGGCGGTTCGGCCCATCTTCCGGATGCAGGACCCACCCCGCCCCCAGCGCGGCCACGATCATCGCCGCCACGACCGCCCATCCGACACGCGCCGCGAGCGGTTTCGCAAGGACGCTTCCGTGAAGCATGTCGGTGCCGGCCACGTCCTGTGAGAATTCACCCACGCCAATCAAGATGGAAAGCATGTAGAATGGAAGCGGCTCGGCCAGATACCAGCGGAAGATGAGCGGGTTGGCGGCCGAGAAGACAACCAGGAAGGCCCACGGGTATACGATTGCCGGCCAAGCCCTGGGGACTCGGCGCATGAGGCGCGAGAGGGCGAGGAGTGTCAGCGCCATGGCGGCGACGAGACCCGGCGCAATCCACCACGTGCCGAAGAGCTCGTTCTCCATGAAGGGCGTGCCGTAAGCCTGGATGAGGCGGATGAACGCCGCGTCGTCCGACAAGTGATAGGCGGCGCTCTTGGCGAGCATCGATTGGGGAATGAGGGCGCCAAAGTAAAACCAGGCGAAGGCCGCCCAGGCAAGAGAAAGCGCAACCAGAGGCACGGCAAACCGCAAGAACGGGCGCCATCGGTCGCGCGGGGCACGCACAGCGCGCCACAGGGCGTCGGCGGCGATGAGCGCGACCGGAATCAACGCATCGGGTCGAGTGAGCGCGGCCAAACCGCACAAGATGCCCGTGAGCAGAGGGCGCCCGCGAACATGCGAGAGGAAGGCAAGTGCGAGCACGAGAACGAATAAGCTCGTCTCGAGCCCGCCGATGGCGAAGGTGACACTGGAGGGCGCGATGGCCCAAGCCAGCGCAGCCACCAGCCCCGCCGCAGGGCGTCCGAATGTGCGCCCGAGGGCTGCAAGTGTTACACACACGCCGAGATCAAAGAGCGAGGCTAGCACGAATGCGATAACTGGGAACGGCGCAGCGCTTGCACCGAAAGGCAATGCCGCTGCGGCCAGGACGAGCGTGAAGAGCGGCGTGGTGGTTCCAAGGACGCGTTCGCCGGGGTTGAAGACGAACCCGTTGCCCGCGATCAGGTTGCGCGCATAACGGAAGGTAATGTAGGCGTCGTCGATCGTACGCGGACCGGGGATGAGGCGCGCCGCGAGAGCGAGGATGACGATAAGTCCGACCAGCACCGCCCACGAGCGGCGTGACATGCCGATCATTATAAGGGCCCTGGCCAAGGTCAACAACCATCTTGGTCTCATGGCCGCGCTGCTGGCCGCCCTTGCCCTCAAGCTTTCGCTGCTCCTCGCCAACACCCTACCCTTCAACTCGGATGAGGCCGTGGTGGCGCTCATGGCGCGCCACATCCTTCACGGCGAGCTCCCGCTCTTCTTTTACGGCCAGGCGTACATGGGCAGCCTGGATGCGTACCTGGTGGCAGGCGGTTTCGCCCTCTTCGGCCAGGACGTGTGGGTGATCCGCGCGGTGCAGATGGTGCTCTATCTCATCACCATGGTCCTGGTCTACATCTTCGTCCTGCGCGCATTCCGTTCTCCGCGTGCCGCGGCCATCGCCGCGCTGCTCATGGCTTTGCCCTCGGTCAACCAGACCCTCTACACAACGGTCAGCCTGGGCGGCTACGGCGAAGCGCTGCTCATCGGCACGCTCAGCATGCTGCTCTGCCTGCCCCCTGCCTCGGGCCGGGTCGGCCCGTGGCGTTCGCTGGGCATCGGGCTTCTGTTGGGGATTGGGCTGTGGGTGATCCCTCTCAGCCTGTCCATGTCCTTGCCTGCAGTCTTCACCCTCCTGTGGTTCGTCAAGAGGAGGATGCGCTGGCGAGAACTTGCGCTCCCGGCTCTTCTCGCGGCATTGGGATTCGCGATCGGCGCATCGCCGTGGCTCGGGTCGATCGCAGGCCTCGGCCCTTCGGCGTTCAGTGAGCTTTTTGGGGGGGCGATTGCGGAGACCGGGGCGGCGACGGCGTGGGGAGCGATTGGACCGCGCTTGGCTAACCTGATCGTGTTCGGATCGACGGTCGTCGCCGGCATCCGCCCGCCGTGGGCGTCACCTGGCTCTTCTGGCCGTTCGCGCCGATCGCGGTTGCGTTCTTGATCGCAACGATGGCCTACGGATTTGTCAAGCTGAGGGAGAAACCGGAGGCTACGCCCGCGCACTGGATGGTCTTCGGGGCGGCGCTGCTTCTATCGGTCGCGTATGTACTGACGCCTTTCGGGGGCGACCCGAGCGGGCGCTACTTCCTTCCACTGGGAGTGTGCCTGGCGATCGGCGGGGCTGAGATGCTGGAGGGGCTGTGGCGGGCGCAGCCGCGATGGGCGATGGCGGCAGTGGCGGGTGTGCTCGTCTTCAACCTGGGCGCGACGATCCAATGCGCGCGTGCGAACCCGCCCGGGCTGACGACACAATTCGACCCGGTGGCGCAGGTCGATACGCGCGCGCTACCGGAGTTGATGGCGTTCCTCCGCGCGCAGGGCGAGACCCGTGGCTACACCAACTACTGGGTCGAGTTTCCGCTGGCGTTTCTCTCGAACGAAGAGCTGATCTATCGTTGCCCGCCTGCCCTACCACGAGGACATGCGCTACACCGCGCGCGACGACCGGTACGCGCCATATGACGAAGCGGTGGCCGCGAGCGAGCGAGTGGCCTACATCACGCACGAGGCACCCGGTGTTGGATGCGATGTTGAGGGAGGAATTCCGCGCGCGAGGGATCGCGTTCCAAGAGACGGTGATTGGGGAGTATCGGGTGTTTTGGGGGTTGACCGAGGCAATCGCTCCTGAAGCGTGGTTCACCCCAAAGTAGGTCTGCCGGTCCTTACTTGGCGAGCCGGGCGATTGCACGAGTACCAATGACCCTCTCATCCTCATCTTGCTCAGCATCGCCTGCCTGATCGCCGGCTCGCTCCTGGGCGCAATCGCCATCTTGAGACAACGCTGGATCGCCGCCTCGGTGACAACGCGTGCGTTATTCTCGTGCAGCGGATGCTTCTGGGCGGGCACTCCCCTGTACCCCCCGCTTCAGTACGTGCTGATGATCCTGGCTGCGGTTTGACGCACTGTTCCTCGCAGCTTCACGCGCTACGCACAACTCTCTCTAGGACGACCTTGCCCGCTCCGACAACGCCCGGCCTCCAACCGTTTCTGCGCTAAACTCAGCCCTGACCAGCATCTGGCCCCACACCAATCCCAGGTAACCCCTCAGAAGTGCGAGGACCTTTGACAAACGGTGGACGAGCGGGCTGCGGCCAACGTTGAATATCGGCCGGGGATGACCAGTACCAAGAAGGGGTTGCCATGGACAAGAGCGAGGTTCCTCACATTCGATTGTGGCTGAGCCTTCTCCTCCCAATCGTTGTCTTGGTTGTCCTACCGGTGGCCATCCTGCTCTCGACCGGTTGGCCGCGGAGCAGTTGGCCAGTGACGCCTCTGCGGAACACGGGCTTCTCCGCCGTTGGACTGCTATTCGTGTTGGCCGGGCTCCTCCTCATGGGTTCCACCATCCGCCTGTTCGCGCGGCGAGGTGAAGGAACGCTCGCACCGTGGGATCCTCCGAAGTTGCTCGTCGTGCGCGGCATCTATCGCCACGTGCGCAACCCGATGCATACGGGCGTCTTTGCAGTGCTCTTCGGGGAGGCTTTCCTTTTGCGTTCAACTGCACTGCTCATCTTGGGCATCGGGGTCGTCCTCGTCCACCTACTCTACATCCCGCTCTCCGAGGAGCGCGGGCTCGAAGCGCGCTTCGGCGAGGCGTATCGCGAATACAAGCGCAACGTGCCGCGCTGGATTCCACGGGTGAAACCGTGGAAGGCCGAGGGCACCGTGGCGCCTCCGGATTGAAACGCAAACGGGCGCCATCCACTCGGCGCCCGCCCGTGCGCTCGCTGCGCTGCCGCCCTTCAAGCTCGCACGTGGTAATCGCCGACGACAACCCATTTGTAGGTCGTCAGTTCGCGCAGCCCCATTGGGCCCCGCGCGTGCAGCCGTTGCGTGGATACTGCCACTTCGGCTCCCAGGCCGAGCTGGCTGCCATCCGTGAATCGAGTGCTGGCGTTGACGTAGACGGCAGCCGAGTTCGACCTCCTGTATGAACCGCCGCGCGTTTTCATCGTTCGAGGTCAGGATGCCGTCCGAATGACCTGTGCTGTGCACGTGGATGTGCTCGATCGCCTCGGTGAGGCTCTCGACGACCTTTAGCCCCAGCACAAGCGACAACCATTCGGTGTCGAAGTCCTGCGGGCCGGCGAGATGTACCGACTTGGGCAGCGTGGAATCTCCGCTCGACGTTGTGGCATTGGACACACTGGAGCCGCTGGCGAGATAGGGAACGGCGCTCGGGTCTGCACGGAACTCGACGCCATCCGCCGAGAGCGCGCTCACGAGCGCCGGGAGGAACTCGGCGGCCCGGGAGCGGTGCACGAGCACGGTGTCGAGCGCGTTGCAAACCGTCGGCCGCTGGATCTTGGCGTTGCGTATCACCCGGCACGCCGCATCCAGGTCGACGGTTTCATCCACGAACAGGTGACAAATCCCGATCCCGCCGGTGATGACGGGGATCGTGCTATTGCGGCGACAGAACTCATGCAAGGAGTTGCCGCCGCGGGGGATGATCAAGTCGACGAACTCGTCGAGGTGCAGCAGCTCCGTCACTCTGGCCCGGTCCGGGTCATCGATGAATTGCACCGCGTCGACCGGAAGACGTGCGGCGCGCAGCGCCTGGTGGACCACCTCGACCAACGCCCGGTTGGATTTCAGCGTCTCACTCCCACCGCGCAGAATCACGGCATTGCCGGTCTTGAGCGCAAGGCAAGCGACGTCGATCGTGACATTGGGGCGCGATTCGTAGATGACCCCCAGAACGCCAAGCGGGACGCGCCGCTTGTGGGCTCGGAGCCCGTTGGCGAGAGTCTCGAGGTTCGAATTCCTCACCGACCGGATCGGGGAGTGAGGTGACGCCTCGCACGTCCGCGGCCATGAACTCGAGGCGCGCGGGGGTGAGGGTCAGTCGGTCGATCAATGCGGGGCTCAAGCCCGCCTGCTGCGCGGCGTGGACATCGGCCTGGTTGGCCGCCAGGATGATGGCCTGGTGCGCGATCAGGGCATCCGCCAGGAGGTTCAGGCCGCGGTCCTTCGCCTCGGTTGACAGGAGTGCGAGAGTGCGGGCGGCCTGTCGAGCGCGCCTTCCAATCTCAGTCAACACGATGTGCCTCTTCTCGATGCGCGGCCCTGTGCTCACAGAAGGACCAGGTCGTTGTGATGGATTGCCTCGTCGCCATAGTGGTAGCCTAGCAGCCGCTCGATGTCGTCCGAATGTCGTCGCAACAGGCGCTGGAGATCGGCGGCGCGGTAGTTGACCATGCCGCGTGCAAGCTCCCGCCCGGAAGAGTCGATCACCCGCACGGTGTCTCCGCGTTCGAAGTCGCCCTCGACGGCGGCAACCCCGACCGGCAGCAGGCTGCCACCCCGCCGCAAGCGCCTGAGCCGCGCCATCGTCGACGAGCGAGGCTGCCGGCGGCACTGCCCGCCAGGAGAAACCGCCTGCGGCTGCCCATCGCCGAGTCCAGCGCCCGGAAGTGCGTTCCGATGTGCTCACCCGCGGCGAGCCGCGTGAGCACGTCCGGCTCACTTCCCTGGGCCACGATCACCCTCGTCCCGGAGCGACGCGCCAAGTCGGCGGCCTGCAGCTTGGTGACCATGCCCCCGGTCCCCCCACCCGCCGACATGCCGCTTGCCGCCTCCCACAGCGAAGGCGGGATCTCATCCGTGAGGACATCGCCGATGAGCTGCGCGGATGGGTCGAGGCGGGGGTCGGCTGTGAATACTCCCGGCTGATCGGTCAGCAGTATCAGCGTGTCGGCGTCCACCAGGTTCGCCACCAACGCGGACAGGTTGTCGTTATCTCCGACGCGGATTTCTTCCGTCGCCACCGTGTCGTTCTCGTTGACGATGGGCAGCAGCTTCTGACCCAGGAGCGCCGAGAGCGTGTTGCGGGCGTTCAGATAGCTGCGCCGGTTGTCGAGGTCGGCTCGCGTCAGCAGGACCTGTGCCACCGTAACACCGTACATCCCGAAAGTGCGTTCATACACCGCAATCAGGCGCGGCTGGCCAACGGCCGCAAGCATCTGCTTGGCGGGGATATCCTTGGGAAGTTGCGGGAAGCCCAGAGCCTCTCGTCCGGAGGCCACCGCGCCCGAGGTCACGAGGACCACCTCGTTGCCGCTTGCCAGCAGGTTCGAGATTTGACGCGCGAGTTCCACGAGAGTTGACTGAGAAAGCCGGTTCGTCCCGGCCGTTAAGGTCGATGTCCCGACCTTGATGACAAGTCGGGTTGAGGGCAGAGGCGTTTGAATTCATCGCGTTGGTATTTCCCGATACCCGCAGCCATCGACCAGAGTGGTTCCGCCCGCAATGCAGGGCGTGCGGTGGCCATTGGGCAAATGCAACCCGCATTCCTGACCCGAACCACGATCGCGACATCATAACGGTTCGGCGGGCCCCCGGCAAGTTTGGAAATGTCGTCGCGGGCCGACGCGCAACTTGGTCCTGCGACGCGAGGACATCGCTCTGCCGCAACCCGCGCAGATGGTGACACGCTCCGAAGCGCCACTCTCGTGGGGCGTCTCGAACTGGCCCTTTGGTGGGAAGGCGTCGAGCATGGTACATTCGCGCCGACGTAGCGGGTCCGCACCTTCAGGCCACAGCCGGACATCGAGGGTCGGGGCCGGTCAAGTGGCCATTGGGCGATCGGCGAGGGACATCGAAATGCAGATGGATGCAAAGGGAGCGGCGCCACAACTCGCGGTCGTCGCACTGTGGGCCAGCGACGTCCCTCGGGCCGTGCATTTCTACCGCGACGTCATCGGACTGAGACTCATGCTCCACCATGGCGATCGGCCCCACTTCGACCTGGGCGGCACATTCCTGACAATCCTGCATGGGCGGCCGCGCGCTGCGGCGGATTCCGTTCCGGCACGCTTTCCCCTCGTGGCTTTCCGAGTGCCTCATCTTGAGCAGGCGATTGCAAGGCTCGAGGCTGCAGGCGTGGCGATGCCGCAAGGCATCCAGGCCGAGGAGGGTTCGCGATGGGTCATGTTCGAGGACCCGGCGGGAAACCTCATCGAGTTGGTCGAGTTCCATCAACCAGGACCGTCGGCGTAAGAGCCATGGTTCGGATTTCTCACAGGCCATGAGCGAAGGGACCGCACCCGCAGCCGATCGACATCCACCTCACGCACTCGCCGAGGTGGCCAGCCTCTTCCTCAAGCTCGGGTTCACGGCATTCGGCGGTCCGGCGGCGCATATCGGCCTGATGCACAACGAAGTGGTCAAGCGCCGCAAATGGGTTGACGATCAGCAGTTCCTGGACCTCCTCGGAGCGACGAATCTCATCCCCGGCCCGAACTCGACCGAGATGGTCATTCACCTCTCGTTCCTGAGGGCCGGATGGCCAGGGCTCGTCGTCGGCGGCGTGTGCTTCGTCCTGCCGGCCGCGCTGATCGTGACGGCGCTCGCCTGGGCTTACGTTCGTCTCGGTCACTCTCCCGCCGCGACCTGGCTGCTCTACGGCATCAAGCCCCCGGTGATCGCCATCATCGCCAAGGCTCTCTGGGACTTGGGGCGGAAGGCCGCCACGAAGCCCTTGCACATCATCGTCGGCCTGGTCGTCTTCGCCTTGTACCTGGCAGGGCTCAACGAGATTGCGCTCCTCTTCGCAGGCGGCTTGGTGGTCATGCTGGCCGCGAACATCAGCCGCCTCCGCAAATCGGATCTGAAAGGCTTGATTCTGCCCTTCACCGCGCTGGGAGCACCCGCCCTCGTTGCGGCGCCGTTCAGTCTTGGAATCTTGTTTCTCACCTGCCTGAAGATCGGCGCGGTTCTTTACGGCAGCGGCTATGTGCTGCTGGCGTTCATGCGGGCGGATTTTGTCACGCGCCTGGGCTGGCTCACAGACCAGCAACTTGTGGATGCGATTGCCATCGGACAGGTGACCCCCGGACCGTTGTTCACAGCGGCCACGTTCGTGGGTTACATCCTGGGCGGGTTGCCCGGGGCGCTGCTCGCGACGGCCGGAATGTTCCTCCCTTCCTTCGTCTTCGTTGCCGTGACGAATCCACTCATCCCCAAGATGCGCAACTCGGCGTGGTTGAGTGGATTGTTGGACGGCGTGAATGTCTCGTCCCTCGGGCTGATGGCAGCGGTCATGCTGCAATTGGGCCGGGCCTCCCTGGTCGATCTGCTCACGATCACTATGGCGATCGTTTCGCTCGTTCTCATCGTCAGATTCAAGGTCAACGCAACATGGCTCGTGGTGGGCGGGGCGGCCATCGGATTGTTGAGCGTCATCGTGAGGTGAGCCACGCGGAGGAGCCGGAAAGGGCCGCTCACCCGGGTCTGCTCCCCGAAAGCGACCGTACTCTGGATGCAGCCGATAAGAGAGGCGCACATGAGATCTCAGGCCGACGGAAATCGCATTTCGCTATCCGATAGACCGGGCTGCTTCTGGCTGTTCGGCGGATTCTTCTGCCTGGTGGGCGGTGGGGCCGTGATCGCGGCCAGTGCCAGCCAGAACAGCGGTTACCCGGCCTGGCAGGTCGATCTTCGGGATCGCCATGGGTGTGGTCGGAATCGGCGCAGGGCTTTACCTGATCTACGATGCACCGGCTACGCGAGTGACCGTTCTCAAGAGCGAGGGCACGCTCAGCGTCACGCGACGTGGGCTTCTCCGAAGGGTGCAGGAGCAGTTGCCACTGACCAGCGTACGCAGCGCGAACCTGGTGCAAGGCAAGGACATCGATGGTGAACCTGTATATTCGCTCAGGCTGGAGCTTCAGGATGGACGCGAGATCCCGCTCACATATCTGTGGTTGCATGACTCCAAGGGGTTGACGAAGAACCTGGATGCGCTCGCGCAGTACGTGCCTCGAGGAGAGATGAAGAGTAATGCGTTAGTTGCCGACATCCGACGCTGTCGCTACAATCAACGAGCAATCCAGTACCGGGCGAGTCACTGCCTTCGAACGAGGGCCCTGCACCACCCGCTGGATAGGTTGGAGCGTAATATGAGTTTGGCGATCGAGACGAACAATCTGACGAAGCTCTACGGCGCAGTGCGGGCGGTGGACACCGTGAGCCTGCGCGTTGGGGAAGGGGAAGTCTATGGCTTCCTCGGCCTCAACGGCGCCGGCAAAACCACGACCATCCGCGCCCTGCTGGGCATGATCCGCCCGAACCAAGGGACGGTGCACCTGCTCGGCCAGGCTGTCGGCCCGCAGGGGCGTGGCCCATGGCGACACGTCGGTCACATGGTCGAAAACCCTGCGGCCTATCCGGAGCTGAGCGTTCGCGAGAATCTCGAGATTGCGCGCAGGCTGCATGGCCTCCCCACCCCCCGCGTCACGAGTCGCGTGATCGAACGGCTTGGCCTCGCCGAATATGCCGACCGGAAGGCGGGAGCCCTTTCGACCGGCAACCTCAAGCGCCTCGGGCTTGCCCGGGCATTGCTGCACGAGCCGCAGCTTATGCTCCTCGATGAACCGGCCAACGGCCTCGACCCCGCCGGAGTCGTGGAGATCCGGGAACTCCTGGCCTCACTCGCTCGCGAGAAGGGTGTCACCATCTTCATGTCGAGTCACATCTTGACCGAAGTGGACCGGCTGGCGACGCGCATCGGCATTATCCACAACGGACGCCTGATCGAGGAACTCGAATCGCGTGAGTTGGAAGCCTTGCGAGATCGGCAGTTGGTGATCAGAGCGCGCGACCTGGCTGCGGCGCAGCTCGTCCTCTCTCGGGCCGGCTTTGAGGTCACGGTGCGAAGCGACTCGCTCCTCCTGCGCGAGGCGCGCGCCCTGGAGGCACCTGAGGCCGTCGCAGTCTTACTCGTGCGGGAGGGTGCCCCGCCCATGCACCTCGCGGTGGAGCAAGAGGACTTGGAGAGCCACTTCTTGCGACTGACGAGGGAGGCGCCATGAAACCTTTCGGGGCCGCCCTCTGGGCAGAATGGCTGAAGGCGCGCCGGTCCAAGGTGGTTTTGCTGA
Organism: uncultured Chloroflexia bacterium; assembly: GCA_963712475.1. Classification (GTDB taxonomy): domain Bacteria; phylum Chloroflexota; class Anaerolineae; order Anaerolineales; family RBG-16-64-43; genus RBG-16-64-43. The sequence goes on along the minus strand of CAVQIA010000005.1, from coordinate 602,761 downwards.
CAGCCGTGGGATTTCGGGCTTCTGCCGTTGGTGGGTGGGCTGTTCATGATCATTCTGAAGGATCCGGAACAGGCGCGCTCGCTTGGACTGTTGGGCGCCAAAGCTCGACTTACCGCGGGTACCGCGGACTGGCCGGCGTTCTTCACTTTTCTTGGCATGGGAACCTCGGTCGCCGGCCCGATGCTGCACGCCATCATCACCGCCTGGGTCTTCGGCCGCGAGTTCTCAGACCACACGACGAAAGAGTTCCTGGCTTTGCCCACCTCACGTGCGACCATCATCGCGGCGAAATTCGTGCTGCTCCTTGGTTGGACGCTGACGCTGACCGTCCTCGTCTTTGCGCTCGGCTTGGTCGTCGGATGGGCCGTCGTCTTACCGGGTTGGTCCGTGCAGTTGGCGGTCACCTCTTTCGCCGTCGTCATGGGCTCTGGAATCCTGGCCATCATGCTCATCCCCTGGGTGGCGTTCGTTGCGAGCGCCGGACGGGGTTTCCTCCCGCCGATCGGGTGGGCGCTTCTTACTCTCGCGCTCGCGCAGATAGGCGCGATCCTGGGATGGGGCGATTGGTTCCCAGGGGCAATCCCGGCTCTGTTCAGCGGGTCACTCGGACCGCAAGCCGACCACCTCGCCCTTCACAGCTACGTGGTTCAGTCGTTTACACTGCTGAGCGGACTGTTCGCGACATTTGCCTGGTGGCAAACCGCAGACCAGGCGCGATAGTGCACCACGGCCGAGCGGCTGACCCGCTTGGCGCCTGAGCCACGACTCATTCGAAAATAGCTTCGCCGCGGGTCGAATGTCATTCGACCGGCCCAGGCCCACCCAACCCACGTCGGCCCCGAACATCGGCGATGCGGGATTGACCCCTTTGACGTGCCGCTGCATCCTCATTCAGCCCATCCCATGGAGCGATTGGGCGGCCCGGATGTGGACTACCTTGCGCCGGTCGTTGACGGCCCTGCGCAGTTCGGCGTGGCACAACCCCCCGACCTCATTCTGGCGCGCGCGGCGGGCAAGGCGCTGCGCAGTGTTGCCGTCATCTACCGCCGCAGCCCTGTGGCATTCATGGCATTGGCGAGTTCTGGAATCTCCCGCCCTCAGGATCTTGCGGGCAAGAAGATACGTAGCACGAAGGCCCTTGATTTGACTCTGCAGGCAATGATGGCGCGAGTAGGATTGGGTCCGGACCAATACGAAACCGTGTATTTGCCATCCGATGTCTCGATCTTCGCGACGGGCGAAGTGCCAGTCTGGGGGGGCTTCGTCAATATCTTTGCCATCGATCTGCAACGTGCCGGCTATCGGGTCACCTACATCTACCCCGACGACTACGGCATTCACTTCTACGGCGACGTCTTGATCACGACCGATGAATTGATCGCGACGCAACCCGACCTGGTGCTGCGATTCACCCGAGCCACCCTCAAGGGCTGGACATATGCGGTCGAAAACCCGGACTCGGTGGGGTCGATGGTCGCCCAGTATCTCCCAGACGTGGACGCCAATCTCGAAACAGCCAGGATGACTGCCAGCCTGCCCTTCATCAACACCGGCGAAGACTTCATCGGGTGGATGAAACCCGAGATTTGGATCGGAATGGAACAGACTTTGAGGGAGCAAGGTCTGCTGACCTCAGCCCTCGACGTGACGCAAGCTTACACCATGCAATTCGTGAAAGAGATCTACACGCCATGATGCGCCGACGTCGGATCGCCTTCAAGCTAACCCTCGTCTTTGTGGGATTCGCCGCCGTGCTGCTAGGTGGCGGGGGCGTGCTGACCTATTTCGCCGGGCGTCAAATAATCCTAAACAACATCTATGCGGAACTCAGGACATCCTCCACCGAGAAGCAGGCCGCGCTGGACGACTGGACAGCTCACATACAGTTGGATGTGGTGGCCAAGGCGAAATCGCCCGGGCTTGTTTTGGATGTGCAAGCGTTCCTCACCGCGGTGCCCGGGTCGCCGGAGGCACAGGCGGCGCACGATCGGGCTGCGGCTGAACTTCGCACACGCGTCGGGGACGGCCAACCTTACTTGCGGTGGTTGGTCATCGAGCCCATGGGCGGTCAGGTCATCATCGACAACGATGGCATCGAAGAGGGCAAGTACCGAGAAGACCGCCCCTATTTCATCTACGGCAAGTCGGGACCTTACGTCCAAGATGTGTATTACTCAGCGGCCTTGCAGGCTCCGGCCATGACCATCAGCGTCCCCTTGACGAGCAGCCAAGGTCGCCTGTTGGCTGTCCTTGCCGCTCGCCTCGACCTGAACGATATGAATGCCATCCTTCAACGACGGACTGGAGACCGCCAAACCGACGATGCCTTTCTGGTCAACACTTCCGCGCTTTTCGTCACTCAACCGCGTCTCGTCTCAGACCGCGCCGTGCTCGGCCGGACCATTCACACCGTTCCCGTTCAGCGCTGTTTGTCGGGCGAGACAGGCGTTGTCCTGGCGGACGACTTCCGGGGCCAGCCTACCATAGTCAGCTTTGCCTGGATGCCGTCGCGCAACATGTGCCTCATCGTCAAGGTGGATCAGGCCGAGGCCTTTGCGCCGGTGGTGGTTTTCGGTCGATGGATCATCCTCATCGGCGGGATCGCGTTGCTCCTCGTCGCAGCCATCGGCGTGGCAATGGCGCGGACGATTACCCGCCCAATCCAAGCCCTCCAGGCGAGCGCCGCCCAGTTTGGTCGCGGGGAATTGGATGTCCGTTTGCCCGCATCCGGCGATGACGAATTGGGCGCCCTGGCACGCGAGTTCAATAGAATGGCCGCCGCCCTGTCCCGGGAGCAGACTCTGCTTCGGTACCGACTTGAGCGCCTGTACGCCCTCTCGTCGGACCTTATCTGCGCAGCCGGCCTCGATGGGTTCTTTAAGGAAGTCAATCCGGCTTTCGAACGTGTGCTCGGCTACCGCCAAGATGAGCTGTTGAGAGCACCATTTATCGAGTTTGTCCACCCCGACGACCGAGCCGCAACCCAGATGGCCATCGCGACGCTGGCTGACGGGCAACCCGTCGTCGGATTTGAGAATCGCTACCGCTGTAAGGACGGATCGTGGAAGTGGCTGCTGTGGAATGCATCCTCCGACCCGCGCGAGCGGTTAATCTATGCATCCGCCCACGATGTCTCCGACCGAAAGGCTTGCGGAAGAAACGCTGAAGAAGACACTGGCTGACGTGGAACGTTCCAACCAGGAGCTCGAGCAGTTTGCCTACGTCGCCTCCCATGACCTGCAGGAGCCGCTGCGGATGGTGTCGAGCTACACGCAACTCTTGGCCAAGCGTCTGGAGGGCCAACTCGACCACGACACGCAGGACTTCATCGGCTTTGCGGTCGAGGGCGCCAACCGCATGCAGCGACTGATCCAGGATCTGTTGATGTTCTCCCGCGTCACCACCCGCGGGCGCCCGCTACGAGCCGGTGGACCTGCACCAAGCATCTGGGCGTTGCGATCGCCAACCTGCAGGCCGCCATTACCGAGTCGGCTGCGCTCATCTCCAATGACGATCTGCCCTCGCTGAACGCAGACTCCGCCCAACTCGTGCAGGTCTTTCAGAACCTGATCGCCAATGCGATTAAGTTCCGCAAAGAAGGAGAGGCCCCTCGGGTCCACGTTTCTGCCCGCAGAGACGGGGAGGAGTGGATCATCTCCGTCAAAGACAACGGCATCGGGATTGACCCCAAACACTTCGGCCGCCTGTTCGTCATCTTCCAGCGACTGCACGGACCGCAGCAGTATCCTGGGACCGGGATCGGCCTTGCATTGTGCCAACGCATCATTGCGCGTCACGGGGGTCGCATTTGGGTGGAAAGCGCCCCAGGCCAGGGCGCGGAGTTTTCGTTCACGCTTAAAGCCTGAGCTCGGACGATTGACGAAAAAGGAGAAACCCGATGACTTATGAAGCGCACGGCAAGCCAATAGACATTCTGATGGTCGAAGACAACGAGGGCGATGCGCGCCTTGCCCTCGAGGCAATGCGCGACAGCAAGATCAAGAACAAGATACATCACGTGGGCGACGGCGAAGAGGCCATGGCCTTCCTTCGCAAGGAAGGCAAGCACAAGGACGCCCCGCGACCGGACCTGGTCCTCCTGGACCTCAACTTGCCGCGAAAGAACGGTCAGGAGGTGCTGGCGGAAATCAAGGCCGACGACAACCTCAAGCGTATCCCGGTCGTCATCTTGACCGTGTCCAGCGACGAGGCGGACATCGTCAAGACATACAACCTGCACGCCAATTGCTACGTAACCAAGCCCCTCGACCTGACGCAATTCATGACGGTCGTGAAGTCCATCGAGGATTTTTGGCTTACGATAGTCAAATTGCCAGACGGCGGCGGCTGATCCACGTGGAAGGGGGTCGAGCATGGAACCTGGGGGAATTCGCCTTCTGCTTGTGGAAGACAATCCCGGCGACTCGCGCCTCGTGCGCGAGATGCTGCGCGAAGCACTCCGATATCACAGCTGGAAGGGGTAGATCGCCTGGCGGCAGCCGAGGCGCAGCTCGTAGCTCGAGCGCCGTCGACGTCGTCCTGCTCGACCTCGGGCTTCCGGATAGCCAGGGCCTCGACACGCTGGTCGCTGTACGTGCCCGCCACCCTGGCCTGCCGGTTATCGTGTTCACCGGCCTCGACGACGAGCAGGTCGCACTCGAGGCCGTCAAGGCCGGCGCCCAAGACTACCTGGTCAAAGGACGTTTCGACGAGTACTCTCTGACCTCGCGTCCTCCGATACGCAGTCGAGCGTCATGCGGTCAGAAACCGCGTTGCGTGCAAGAGCGAGGAGCGCTATCGCAACTTGTTCAACGAGATGCCGGTCGGCGTGTACCAAACAGGAGTAGACGGCAAGATCCTGCATGCCAACCCGTCGTTGGCGTCGCTGCTCGGATACGCCTCTCCGGCCGAGCTGATCGGGATGGTTGTCAGTGATTTCTACATCGAGCCGCAAGAGCAGGCTCGTTGGCGCGAGGCGATTGAGCGAGAAGGCGTACTCCACGATTCCGAGATACGCCTTCGCCGCCGGGACGGCACGTTGATGTGGGCGCGGGATAGCGGCCGAGTCATTCGCGACGCGTCGGGAAGCGTCACCTCCTTCGAGGGTACGCTTTCGGACATCACCGAGCGCAAACTCGCGGAGCAAGCGCTGCGCGAGAGCGAGGAACGCTATCGACTCCTGGCCGAAAACATGGCCGATACCGTGTGGCTCATGGACATGGATCTGCGCACAACGTACATCAGCCCGTCGGTTACCCGGCAATGGGGCTTCACGCTGGAGGAGATCATCGCCATCCCGCGCGAGCAGCTAATGTCGCCCGAGTCCCTTGCGCGCGCTACACAGCTCATCGCCGACACGTTGGCCCAGGATGCGCCGGCGAACTCGGAGGCGCCCACCGTGGCCACCGCCGAGATGGAGTTATACCGCAAGGATGGCACCAAGTTCTGGAGTGAGAACACGTTCGCGCTGATTTCGCGACGCACAGGGCGCCCCGCGAGCCATCCTGGGCGTCGGGCGGGACATCACCGAGCGCAAACATGCGGAGCAGGCGCTTCGGCGCAGCGAAGCCGCGCTTGTCGAGGCCCAGACGACGGCCAAGACCGGCAGCTGGGAATACGACTTGACCGAGGACAAGCCCACCTGGTCAAAGGAGATGTACCGGATCTTTGACCGCGACCCCGGTCTGGGGCCGCTCAAGTGGAAAGAGCACCGCCGGTGCATCCATCCGGACGACTGGGATCGAGTCGATCAAGTAGTACAGCGGGCGATCAAGGGTGAGCTACCTTACCGCGTGGAGTATCGCATCAGTCCGCCGTGACGGAAGCATTGGCTGGGGAGAGACCGTTGGCCAGATGCACCAGATGGCAGCCGGTCGGGTCACCCAGTTGTCCGGAACAGTTCAGGACACCACCGAGCGCAAGCAGGCGGAGGAAGACTGGCGGCCTCCGAGGCCGAACTGCGTGCCCTCTTCGCGGCCATGACAGACGTGGTCATTGTTTACGATGCAAAGGGGCGCTACCTCAAGATCGCTCCAACCAATCCCACTAATCTCTACCGTCCGTCGGACGAGATGCTCGGCAAGACGGTGCACGACGTTCTCCCGAACGAAGCGGCCGACTATATCCTCGCCAAAACCGGCGAGGCCATCCGCACAGGTAAGGTTGTGAATGGTGAATACGCCTTGAAAGTCGACGGCCGGGAGATTTGGTTTGCCAGCAGCGCCTCGCGACTCGGGGAAGACACAGCCGTCTGGGTGGCGCACGACATCACCGAACGCAAGCACGCGGAGAAACGGATCCAGAGGCAGGTGGAGACCCTTGGGGTGCTGTATGAACTCTCCCGCGCTCTTTCGGGGATCGATGATTTCCAAGCGATTCTCGACCTTCTGACCCGCAGCGCAGCCGAGAGTGCACGTGTCACTTTTGCCTGCGTGCTGCTCCTGGAGCAGGAGGATCTCGTCTTGCGGGCGGCTTTTCCTGTGCGCCTGCTCGACCAGGATCTGCATGTGGGGCAACGCGAACCGCTGGCTGCGCATCCATTGTTCCAGCGTGTTCTGGAGGGAACGCCCCGCGGCTACTGGAGAGCGAAAGTCCGGAAGGAATCGAATTTGCCCCCTTCTTCCTCGGGGTCCTCCAAACGTTATGCATCGTCCCGCTCCACGTTCACGAACGCCCCTTCGGGCTTCTGATGCTATGCGAGGCGCGCAGTGGAGCGCGCGAGCCGTTCACCGCCGAGAAACTCCGTCTGGCCAGCAGCATCGGCGACCAGACTGCCAGCTCGTTGCAGCGCGCCCTTCTTCATGAGGAGACCGCGCGCCAACTTGGACAATTGGAGGCGTTGCACCGCATAGACCAGGCCATCGCCGGCAGCATCGATATGCGGTTGACGCTCAATGTCGTATTGGAGCAAGTCACCGATCAGCTGCACGTGGACGCCGCCAGTGCCTTGTTGCTTGACCCGCACTCTCACACGCTGGACATCGTCGCTGCGCGCGGCTTCCGCACCGGTATTCCGAAAGACATCCACTTGCGACTGGGGGAGGGGTATGCCGGGCGCGCCGCACTGGAGCGGAAACTCATTCATGTCCCAGACCTGACGCCATAGAGGACCGATGTTCTGCGTTCGCCGTTCGTTTCGGCAGAGGGCTTTGTGTCCTACCATTGCGTCCCGCTCGTCGCCAAGGGGCTGGTGAAGGGTGTGTTGGAGGTCTTCCACCGCTCGCCGCGGGACGACGACGCTGCCTGGGTGAACTACCTAGAAACGCTCGCCGGGCAGGCAGCCATCGCCATTGACAGCTCGCAGCTTTTCGAGAGCCTGCAACGATCCAATACCGGGCTCATGCTGGCCTACGAAGCGACCATCGAAGGCTGGTCTCACGCGCTGGACCTGCGTGACAAGGAAACCGAAGGTCACACGCAGCGCGTGACGGAAATGACGCTGCATATGGCGCGCAGGGCCGGTCTCAAAGAAGAAGAACTCGTGCATGTTCGGCGTGGTGCCTTGTTGCACGACATGGGCAAGCTGGGCGTGCCGGACGGCATCCTGCTCAAGCCTGGCGAGTTGACACAAGCCGAGTGGGTCATGATGCGAAAGCACCCGGCGTATGCCTACGAAATGCTCTCGCCGATCGCCTATCTCCGCCCAGCGCTCGATATCCCGTACTGCCACCACGAAAAGTGGGATGGCTCCGGCTATCCGCGAGGGCTGAAGGGCGACCAAATCCCGATCGCGGCCCGGATCTTTGCACTGGTTGACGTGTTCGACGCGCTGCGCTCCGACCGCCCCTATCGCCCGGCCTGGCCGCTCGCCAAGGCGCTTGCACACATACGTTCGCTCTCCGGGAGTCACTTCGATCCGGATTTGGTGGAGCCCTTCCTGGCGGAGGTGCCGGCGGGCTAGGCCCGTTCAAGAAACCGAGCACAAACCCGCATCGTCGGGTGCGCACATGCATCTGACGTGGGGGTGCGTGTCACAGACCCGCCCTCGGCGGTATCCGGGCTGGTCGCATGAGCTGGCTGTGCCCCGCCCTGCTCGTCGGATAGCCTAAGCCGGGATCGCGACGTGCAGTATTGTCGCGCCGGACTAGACCCAGTCTGACCTCCCTCGCGGCACGTTCTCTGGATTCCCGGGATAGGCTATGAGCCTGTCGCGGGGGCCGCTCACAGGCCAACGTGCCGCGTATTCAGGAGTCACATGCGATGAACCAGGTCATAGACATTATCCTCGGACGCAAGTCGGTGCGCGCGTACGAAGATCGGCCCATCCCCAACGAGGTGAAAGGACGAGATTCTGCAGGCGGCCATGCGCGCGCCCACCGCCGGCAACATGATGCTGTATTCGATCATCGAAGTTCGCGACGCGGCGGCCAAGGCAACCCTGGCCCGCACCTGCGACGACCAGCCTTTCATCGCCAAGGCGCCGCTCGTTCTATTGTTCCTGGCCGACTACCAGCGATGGTACGACTACTTCATCCAGTCGGGAGTCGAAGAGTTGCGTGCACGCAGGGGCGAGGCAATGCGCCAGCCGGAGGAGGGCGACCTGATGCTGGCCTGCTGCGATGCGCTGATCGCCGCCCAGACCGCGGTCATTGCCGCCGAGTCGCTCGGGATCGGGTCCTGCTACATCGGCGACATCATGGAGAACTACGAAGCGCATCGCGACCTGTTCGGCTTGCCCCGCTACGTCTTTCCCATCTGCCTGCTGTGTTTCGGCTATCCGACGCAGCAACAGAAGGACCGGCCGCAGACCACTCGCTTTGAGAAGGAATTCGTCGTGTTCGAGGACCGATACCGGCGCTTGGACGCGGATGAATTCTCAGCCATGTATCGCCGCGAAGAGGAGCAAGCCGCTAAAGCCCGCAGCCTGCCCGAGGGCGTGAAGAACATCGGTCAGTGGATGTATGAGCGCAAGTTCAACGCGGGCTTCACGAAGGAAATGAACCGGTCGGTGCGGGAGATGCTGAATTCGTGGATGGGAGCGTAGCCGAGCCTCAGCAGTATGTGCGTGGCGGTTGCGTGCGCGTGCGTCTCACCCCATCCGCACGTCCACTTGGTGCGGGGTTCCATCATCGCACAGGGGAATGGTCCCGTCGGTCACGACCTGCCCGTCCAACCGGACCTCGCGGACAGCTCGGCCGGCGCCTTCGGGGTTCGTGACCTCAATCTGATACAGGCTGCGACCAAAGCGGTAATGTATCTGATATCTGCGCCAATCGCCCGGGACACAGGGCGCGAAGCGCAGCGCCGCTTCCGACCCGTTGCAGCCCGAGGATCCCTTCCAGCCCCAACCGGTACATCCAGCCGGCCGAACCGGTGTACCAGGTCCAGCCTGCGCGTCCGGCACGGGGCGCTCCGCTCGAAACATCACCTGCAAGGACATACGGTTCGGCTCGATATCGACTGACGCCGCCAGCGGCGTCGGCTTGGTTGATGGGGTTGAGCATGTGCAGCAGGGCATGCGCGTCGTCGGCCCATCCCAGCTTGAGGAAGGCCCAGGCGGTCCACATCGCCGCATGCTGATAGGCCCCGCCGTTCTCACGCACCCCGGGAGGGTAGCCTTTGAGATAGCCCGGCTCGCGCGCGGTCTTGTCGAAGGGCGGCGTGGCTAGCAGCACCAGTTTCTCCTTGGCGCTGACCAGCCGCGCTTGGACCTCGCGCATCGCGTGCTCGGCGTGGGTCGGGTCGGCCACGCCCGACAGAACGGCCCATGACTGGGCGATCGCGTCGATTTGCCATTCCTCATCCTGCTCCGATCCGAGCGGCTGCCCATCGTCGTAATATCCGCGCCGGTACCATTTTCCATCCCAGCCCGCCAACTCCACGGCCGAGCGCAACCGCGCGGCGCGCTCGCGATAGCCGGCCGCCGGCTCGGCCTGCCCGAGCCGGTCGCACAACGTGGCAAAGCGATTGAACACATCGCAGACGAACCAGCCTAACCAGACGCTCTCCCCCTTGCCTTCGATCCCAACGCGGTTCATGGCATCGTTCCAGTCGCCGCTCCCGATGAGGGGCAGCCCGTGCGCGCCGGAGGTCAACCCCTTCTCGAGCGCTCGCCGGCAGTGTTCGTACAGCGAGCCCGTCTCCTCGGTGCTTGGATACAGTCCGTAGCGCTGCTGCTCCCCCTCCGCCAGAGGTGCGCCGCGCAGGAAAGGCAACTCCACCTCCAGGACAGCCTCGTCTCCGGTCGCCTCCACGTAGTGGGCGGTGACGAACGGCAGCCACAGCAGGTCGTCGGAGCAGCGGGTGCGGTCGCCGCGCCCCGAAGGCGGATGCCACCAATGTAAGACGTCCCCCTCCTCGAACTGGTGCCGCGCCGCTCGCAGCAGATGCTCGCGGGCGATGTGAGGCGCGGCGTGCACCAACGCCATCGCATCCTGCAATTGATCGCGGAAGCCGAATGCGCCGCTCGATTGATAAAGCGCCGAACGGGCCCACATTCGGCAGGAGAGCGCCTGGTATAGCAGCCAATGGTTCAACATGAGGTCCATGGAGGGATCGGGCGTGGACACCGTCACCGAAGCCAGCAGGTCATCCCATCGGTGACGGGCCTCGCGCCAGGCGGTCTCCATCTGCGCAGGCTCCTGATAGCGTCGCGCCAAGCGCAGCGCCTCCTCGCGCTGCGTGGCCTGACCCAGGATGAAGAAGACCTCCTTGGACTCACCGGGCTTGAGTTCCACATGCAGCTGAATGGCCGCGCATGGATCCAGCCCAACTCGAACGACCCCCGCGAGCCCGACTCGGGTGAGCGCCGCCGGGCGCTGCATGTCGCCCATGCGCCCGAGGAACTCCGTTCGATCCGTCGTGAGCCCATGCGGCGGCTGGGAGGCGGCCAGGAAGGCGAACCGACCGTTGAATTCCATGCTGTAGGGGTTGTGGGCCAACAGCACATTGGCCTCCGGTTCATATTCGGGCACAAGGTATTGGGAACTGGCCTCCGCATCGGTGCCCAGGACCCATTGTGCGTAGTAGGTCGCGGTCAGCCGCCGCGGTCGGGTCCACAGGTTTTCCAGACGCAGCGCGATCACTTTGACCGGCGAGTCCGGCGCGACAAACAGCCGCAGGCTCTGCCGCAGTCCGTGGCTGTGATGTTCGAAGATCGAATAGCCCGCCCCGTGACGCACCAGGTAGGGGGCGGAGGCGGGGGCCGGGCCCGGCGTCGGCGACCACAAGGCGGCTGTCTCCTCGTCTCGAATGTAAAGCGCCTCGCCGGGGGAGTCCCTCACCGGATCGTTGGCCCAAGGGGTTAGACGGTTTTCGGAACTATTCTCCGCCCACGTGAAGCCCGCCCCGGTTTCCGACACGACAAAGCCGAACTCGGGGTTAGCGACGACGTTGATCCAGGGCACGGGCGTCCGTTCTCCCGGCCTCAAGTAGATCTGGTATTCGCTGCCGTCTGGGCTGAAGCCGCCACGCCCGTTATCGAACAGCAACGCGCGAGGCCGTGGCATCTCCGGCGTGGGTTCGATCTCTTCCGGGCCGCCGAGGGTGGGCACAAACGCCGGCAGATCGCGGGGCTGTTCGAAGGGCCGGGCCAGTTGTTCGGCGAGGGTGCCCCGCGACCCATCCAGCACAACCCGTGCGGCACTCTCGAGGAGTGTGCGATCTTCCACGGCCATCTGGTCCGCGCTCAGGATGAAGATCCCGCCGCGTTGGTTCAGCCAAGGCGCGATCTGCATGCGCACCATGAGCCGGTAAAGCTCCCCCTGCAGTTCCTGTCCGTACCCGCTCTCCTTCTGCAAGAGCAGCACCAGATCGCTCTTCACCCCGCGTCTCCGCCAGAAGGCATGCGCGCGCAGCAGGTCGCGCACCAGCGGCGTCTCGTCCTCGCTGTTCAGCCGCACCAACATGAGAGGGTAATCCCCAGATACTCCGAACGCCCACAACCCCGGCTGGCCCTTGCGATTGGCGGCAAGGATCCCCGCCTCACCCCGCAGTCGTGCGCTCGGATAGATCAACGCCGAGAGCAACTGGTCGAGGCTTTCGAGGTCCGAGGTCGACAGCGACTGCTCCTGCAGTTCCGCCTCGACCTCCCTTCGCGCTCGCCCAAAGGAGCGGTCGACGGCTGACATCGACTGGTAGCGTCCCGCGAGCGCCAGGCCCTCCTCGCGCGACTCGCTCACCAGTGTGACGAAGGCCATGCGGACCGTAGTACGCGGGGCCAGATCGATCTCCTGGCCGAGAGCCATGATCGGGTCCAGCGTCGCGCCGGTCGACCCGGTCAGCGCGGCGCCGGGGCCAAGCAGGCAGAGCGGCGAGCGAGGTGAGCGACCTCGGCCAAGGAACCTCGACCGCTCGCCCTCGTGCGCCACCGCCACGGGTCGCTCGGAATTGGCAACCAGCATGTGCACCAGATGCACGGGGGGCTCCTCCGCGGATCGCGCACGACGATGAAAGATGAGCGCATTGAGCTCCGGCAGAAACTCGCTCTCGATGAACAGCTTGTTGAAGGCCGGATGTCGCCGATCCTCAGCCTGAGGGGCAAGGACGACTTCGGCATAGCTGGTCACGGTCAACCGCCGTGTGACGTCACTGTTGTTTGTGAGGACGAGATGGCGGACCTCCACGTCCTCGTCCGCGACGACCGCCACCTCCATCTTGAGCGTGAGGCCATCCTGCTCGCGGTGGAACTCGGCTTTGTATGGGAAGAAGAGGACGCCCTGACGGGTCGAGGCTGTGGCCGTGGGCTGGTAGCCGGCGGACCACAGGTTCCCGGAGTCACGGTCTTTGATGTAAACCCAGGTTCCCCAATCATCCAGGGTCGGATCGGCCCGCCAGCGGGTAAGAGCCATGCCGTGCCACTCGCTGTAGCCCGAGCCGGCGGCCGTGATCAGGACTCCGTAGCGCCCGTTGGAAAGGAGATGGACCTGGGGCGTGGGCGCGCGCGCGGACGCGCGCCAGGGAGTCAGGCTGACTTTTCGATGAGCGGTTCGGGCCGGCTCTGCGACCCTGTTTTCCGCTGGTTCGATCGGAACACCCACTGGCAACTGCTCCTGCAAGAGCAGTTCGACACTCTGGATGCGAGGGTCGGAATGAAACCGCTGGACCATGACCTCGTCGTGAAGGGTGTTGGCGAGAGCTACCAGCACCATGCCATGGTGATGGGACATGTAGGATTGGACTCTGGCGTGGGATTCCCCCAGCGGAAGGCGCGAAGGCGTGAAATCGATCGCCTCGAAGAACCCGAATTCCCCCAGCATTCCCAGTCGCCGGAGTCGACGGATGTTGGCGAACACATCCTTGGGAGCCAGCGAGACCGCCATCAACGAGGCGTAGGGCGCAATGACCACGTCCTCGTCAAGCCCGCGTTTGAGCCCGAGGCCGGGAACCCCAAAGGCCCGATACTGGTAGCTGGATCCGGCATCGAACGCGTAATAGCCCGATTCGGAAATGCCCCATGGCGTGTTGGTGGTGCGGGCGTACTCCACTTGCCGCTTCACGGCCGCGCGAGCGCTCTGCTCCAGAAGGGTACCGGGATAGCTACGCTCGAGCAGCAACGGCATCAAGTACTCGAACATCGTCCCGCTCCACGAGAGCAGCGCGAGCGAGCCATCCGCTCGGGTCATCGGGCGCCCCATATGAAGCCAGTGACTCATCGGAACGTCGCGCTTGGCGATGGCCACCAGGCTCGCCAGGCGGGCCTCCGAAGCCAGTAGGTCGTAGTGGTTGTCATCCAGCTTCCCGGCGGTCACGTTGTACCCAATGTGAAATACCTGCCGCCGGCTGTCGAACAGGAAGCCGAACTCCATCGCTTGAATGATGGCCTCGCCTCGCGCGCTCAGCTTCTGGTAGCCGACCATCAGCGCCTGTACTGCGAGGCGTGCCCCCTCGAGCCCAGAGGCCGAACGCTCACACCATTCCACCGCCTCGCGCACGCGACGGACGGCCTCCTGCCCTTCTCGCGGGTCAAGAGCGCGGTCTTGGATCAAGGCACGCAGCGCATGCACCTGCGCCTCGCCCGACCGACAGATTTCGGGCACCTCGCGCAAACGAGGCGAAGTGGGAAACGCCTCGCGCACCGCCCGCCAGGCGCCTAGCACAAGCGGGTCACTCTCCGGGGCAACGAACAACGGCGGCGGATGCGCAACGAGATCGGCCCATGGCAGCAGTAGATCGAGTTCGCGGCGCATGCTCATCAGGTGATGGCGGACCCGTTCCGAACTGAGACGCAGTCCATTCAACGCCTGCGGCGTGAGAGCGTGCTGGCCCTCCTCGATCATCTGCATGAGCAGCCGATCCAGCTTCGACAGTTCCGGGCCAGAGAGCGTGGCGAGGAGATCGGCCCAACGATCCGGTTCGGCCTCCACCGCCATCGTCCGCCGCGATATCTCCACCAGCTCTTCTCGCACGGCCGCAGCCGCCGCGCCCGCCGGGGGCAGGCCTTCGCCAAGCACAGCCAAGGTGTCGAGCAGCCCCCGCCAGCGCTGCCATGGGAAGACGCGAGCCTCAGGCATGGCCTCACAGGCCCGCGAAACCGTCATCAGGCACGCGGCCAGGTTGCCGCTGTCAACCGTTGAGACGTAGCGCGGTGCGAGCGGTGCCAGGGTGCGGGTATCGTACCAATTGAAGTAGTGGCCGCGATGGCGCTCTAGGGCCTCCAGGGAGTCGTATGTCGAGCCGAGTCGGAGTTCCAGCCCAATCAGGCTGACATATCCCAAGTCGCTGGCCGCCAGGCTGGAAACGAGCAGTAACCCGATGTTCGTGGGGGACGTTCGGTGTGCGAGCTGGCTTCCGGGCAATTCTTGGAAATGGTCCGGCGGCAGCCAATTCTCCTCGGGGCCGACGAACCTTTCAAAGAAGAGCCAGGTGCGGCGCGCGATGCTGCCGAGCTCGCCGCGTTGCATCGGGGTGAGCAACGGCTGGACCGGGCGCGCGCGGCGGCTGATGAGCAGTGCAATCTGTGGAGACCCCAGCCAGGCGAGTGCGAAAAGTGAAGCCGTCACCAGGGAGGAGGGCTTGATCCACGCCGTGAGCAGCAGCAGTGCGAGCGACAGGCCCGGCGCAAACGCCATGCGCCTCCAGGTGAGGGCCGACCCGGCTCGCCGACCCAGAGTACGCGCGATTTGCGCGGCCGGCGTCCATTCGAGAAGCCGCCGGCGTGTGAACGCGAGGCGTACCAGCGTCGTCCCAATGGCGTCGAGAGCCAGCAGTGCTTCAAAAGGAAGAAAGACCACGGCGAAGAACCAGCGCGCGAGGTCGGCCCACGGCGGACGCCACGCGTGCACGGACGGCGAACCCGGCGTCCGCAATCGAATCCCTTGAGCCACTCCAGCCAAGAGCGAGGCTCCGGGCCCCAGGATGGCCAGCCCCGTCCAAGCCCACGCCGGGCCGGGTAGCCAGGTCCAGCCGACTGCGAGCAGCGCCAACATGCTCGGCGCAAGTAGGCTGCGCCGAAGGTTGTCGAAAATCTTCCAGCGGTCGAGCGGCGAGAAATCATTCGGTATGGTGCCCCCGCCCTCCACCGGAACGTGGGAGAGAAGCCACGGCAACAACTGCCAGTCGCCTCGAATCCAGCGGTGCAAGCGCTCCTCGTAAGCAAGGTATTGGTCGGGGAAGTCCTCCAAGACAACCACATCGGAGACCAACCCAGCGCGCCCGACAATTCCCTCAAAGAGGTCGTGGCTGAGTAGGGCATTCTCGGGGACGCGGCCCGTCAGACTGCGCCGAAAGGCCGCCACGTCCATGATTCCCTTGCCGACGAATATCCCCTCGCCGAATAGATCCTGATAGGCATCCGAAACGGCTTGGGTGTAAAGATCCAATCCGGCATCACCGCCGAAAATACGGGTCAGGATCGATCGGCGGACACTGGTGGGCTTGACTCGCACCCGAGGTTGCAGCACGGTGTATCCACCGCGCAGCGCACCGCTGCGCGGATCGAACTGCGCCTGATTGAGCGGGTGAGCCAGCGTCGCCACGAGCCGCCGTGCGCCTCCGCGGGTCAGGATCGAATCCGCGTCGAGCGTGATGACGTAGCGCACGTGCGGCAAGGGTTGGCCCACCACAATCCGATCTTGCCGCGACCGTTTGCCACCGCTCAGCAGTTCGCTCAACTCGATCAGCTTGCCTCGCTTGCGTTCCCAGCCCATCCATACGCCCTCTTGCGGGTTCCACGCCCGGGAGCGGTGGAAGAGGTGGAAACACTCCCGCCTCCCGCGTCGGTACTTGTCGTTGAGGGCCCGGATTCCCTCGCGAGCCTCGGCCAGCAACAACTCATCACCGGGCATATGTTCTTGCGGGGCATCCCCGAAATCCGTCAGCAGTGCGTAGTGCAGGTTCGCATCCAGCGTGCCCAGATAGTGCTGCTCGAGTTGATGCAGCAAGGAGTGGACTTCCTCGATGCGGGTGATAAGGGCGGGGATTGCGACCAAAGCGCTGAACTCCCGCGGGATGCCTGCATCAAAATCCATCTTCGGCAATAGGCGAGGTGCAACCAGGCGGGGGATGAGGGAATGAACGAGGCTCACGGCAATCGTCGCCGCCGGAACCAGGGCCAGCATCAAGGCCACGGCCACCTGCAGGATCGACCCACCCCAGGCCACGCTCAGTCCGCTCACGCCCGTCAGTACCAGAAGCGTGAGCAGCCCGATGCCTCCCAAATAGGCGGTCAGCGCGTGGGCTTTCAGGCCTCGGCGCAGCCGGGTGCGCCCAGAGGGAGAATAGCCCAGGCGTTCCTCCAGCAGCGCGCGACCGCTGTCGAAGAAGAAGAAACCAACATGATGACTCCGAGTGGAACGCGGTTGGCGCCCTCCTGCGCCAGGGTCATCGGTTGCTCGCAACGGGGGATCTGCACGACGACGGTCCCGCTGCACGTCCTGGCGATCCCGCGCTGGCATCTTGGATGGCCGTGCCGTGGCCATATCGTCGCCTGCGACGGGCCCTTCACGCTGCTCGACCGCGAGGTCGAGGGCCATCTGGGCGACGAGTTCCTCGGAACGGCCCGTGGCGCGCGCCAAGTGCTCAACGACCTTGCGGTATCGATCCCGCGTCTCAAAGTCCATGCGGATATAGACATGGGCCGGGTCCCGGCGCAGGATGGCCTCGACCCGGCTCACGCTCTCAAAGAAGATCTGCCAATCTTCGTTATCGAGGGCGCGCAGGCTGAGGATGCTGTTGGCTACAGCCGACGGGTCCCCCTCGACCTGCCTCCGCTGTTCGGCCTCCAATGCAGTCGGCCCGCCCAGGGCATGCTGGACAAGAGCGGTCGCTGCCTGCGCGAGCCGCTCAAGCGTCGCCAAGCGCAGCATGGTTGGAAGCCCCCACAGTTCGCCCATGGTCAACGGGCACACGGCCTGGTAGGCGGCGACGAAGCGACGCATGCGGTCGGGTTCGAGGAGGGTCTCGGGAGTCGATGTCAGCTCACGCGCCAATGCGTAGATGCGGGGAAGATCGTGGTCCGCTGAGGTATCCAGCTTGGGGAGCTCGCGATAGAACCCCGGGGGCAAATCCTGCCGCACCTGCCGCACGGCCTGGTTCACCGTGTAGAAATTGTCGAGCAGCCACTCCCCCGCATACGAGAGCCCGAGTCTGGGATCCGTCGAGCCTGCAACGTGGGCGTGAGCCTCGCGCAGGAGCGCCTCAAGTACGTCCAGACGGCGGAGGAATGTCGGGGAGCCTGTCCGTCTCGACGCGACGTGCCCCGAGCCTAATTGGCGTGCGGCCTCCTCCGAACCGAGAGCCAGACCATCCCGGTTGTCTGGGCTGACCCTTCCGGGAGTTGCGTCCATGCGGACGGATTCCAGGTCGGGCATCAGTTCTTCGAGTTCTCGCGTGCCGCCCGCTCTGCCGCCGTGGCCTCGATCTCATTGTGGGGCAGGTCTTGAATGATGAGAACCGGCGTGGCGCCGTATGTAATGTAACTGCTCGCCAGACTGCCATACGGCCAATGGGATCCACCCGAATAGCCATGGGCACTCAACACGACCAGGTCGACCTGCTCCTGTTTGGCGAAGGCGTGGATCGTCGTGGCAACGCTGTCGCTCACCACAACTCGCCGCTCGACCGGGAGAGGGAGTCGGGATTGGAGTTCTTCCAGGTACCTCCCCGCCTCGAGTCGGTTGCGTTCGGTCAGCTGATCTGCGAGCGCCAGGTCCCCTGTGGAGGGCGGCGCGCGGCGCGGCAGTTCGGGCCGACGGGTGATGTGCAAGAGGGTGAGACGAGAACCATGCTTCAGGGCCAGGGCTGTGGCGAGCGCCAGGACACTTTCGGCGCGCTGCGAGCCATCCAGAGGTGCCAGGATGCGCTCATATCGCAACCCCGAGAGCTCCGCGCTGGAAGGCTGATAGGCCGGAATGAGCAGCATCGACACGTGGGCGCGCCACAAGATCTTCTGCACAACGCTGCTCACGTTCCAACCGCTGAGCCCGCTGCGCCCATGGGAGCTGAGAGCGATCAGATCGATCCGATGGGCATGCGCATGATCGATCACGCGCACGGCGGCGTCGCCCTCGAGCAGAACCTGCTCGGTGGGCAAGCCCGCCGCGCGCAATCGGTCGGCTACCTGTGCCAGGTAGGCCTCCGCCTCCGCCTTACTGAAGTGCCACTCCATCGGATCCACAGAGCGCGTCCGCCCGCCGGTGACTCCCTGCTCAACAACCTGCAGCAGGGTCACCGTGGAGGCCATGGCGCTGGCCAAAGAGAGGCCATGCGGCAGGACACACTCCGCGAGTGATGAACCATCCAGAGGGAGGAGAATTCGGTCAAGCATGGCGGCCCTCCTTTGGGAGGAGCCCGGGTGGGAGCGATCTGCGAATTCGTGGCAAGACCGGGGGTGCCGCGGGATTGGTGAGGGCGTGATCCTGTCAGACGTGACGCACGGTGAGGACTGGAACGACAGCCCTCTGCCTCGCTCGGCGCCCGAGCGGCGAGACTCGGCCGGACTGCCTCTGGAACTCATCGTACCACAATGTCATCATCGATTGTCATTGCGCGGCACGCGGAACCCGGAGAGGCAGTTTCTTCATGAGCGCGCTCTCCTTGGAGCCTGCTTTGCAGAAAACCGAAAGGGGCATCCGTGAGCGGGGGTGCGTCTCGCCCGATGCCGGCTGCGCATTGAGAATGAACGTTCAACCAGGGCACCCCTTCCCTCTGCGCCGGTCCCAATTCAGAATGGTCGTCCTCCTGCTCGGCCTCGCGCGGGGTGGCACGCAAGCAACCGCGCTCCCTTTGAGTGCTGCACTGCGCAGGTGTCATGCACCACGGGGTGGACAAGCCTGTCGGCATTGCTTTCCTCCAGGCCATCGTGAGCCTGCTCGCGCCGAAAACATAGAACCGAGACCGTTGCGGCCTCGGTCCCGCGGTGTGGGGTCGCCTTGTCCGCCAAGCCTGCCTATTGCGGAAGCGTCATGGCCGCTGTTCATCGCGGCGATCGCGGCCGATGTTCCCCACCTCAACGGACAGTCGAGTTTCTGCAACCAAACGAGGAGCAAGCTCGTCCACCCAACTGCTGCGAGGATGTCCGCCCTCCCGCTTCTGATACAATCGGCCGGCAGTCACATAATGCCTTCATTCACCCCTCGGTTCGTGGAGGTCCTCGTGGAACGGACACTCATCCTGGTCAAACCCGACGGTGTGCAGCGAGGCCTGATCGGCGAGATCATCACTCGCTTCGAGCGCCGCGGGCTCAAGCTCATCGGACTCAAACTGCTACAGATGGAGCGTGGGCTGGCCGAGCGCCATTACGCCGTGCACAAGGGCAAGCCCTTCTATGAAGGCCTGCTCGACTACATCACCTCAGCTCCCGTCGCCGCCATGGTCTGGGAGGCGCCCTACGCCATCGCGCTCGCCCGCCAAACCATGGGATCCACCAAGCCCGGGGAGGCCGCACCCGGTTCGATCCGTGCGGATTTTGGCCTGGTCATCGGACGTAACTTGGTCCACGGCTCCGACGGGCCTGAAACAGCAGCTTTTGAGATCCCGCTTTTCTTCAAGGATGCCGAACTGGTGAGTTGGACGAGGACCTCCGAGCGCTGGATCCTCGAATAGCCCCGGCCCTAATGCGACACTCAAGAAGAAGCACCCTCGCGGGTGCTTCTTCTTGGTCGACGATCGTTCGACGCCTAGCGAGGGTTACTGCACCCTCAAGACGATCTTCGCCTCGCGCCACAGTTCCTCGAGAGTGTAGTACTCGCGCCGCTCAGGTGAGAAGAGGTGGACGATGACCGAGCCGAAGTCCACCAGGATCCACCCGCCTTGCGGCTTGCCCTCCGTCTTGCCGGTGGCATGGCGCTTTTCCCCCGCGGCCTCGCGCACGCCCTCGGCGAGGGCGCCAAGCATGCGGTCGCTCGTCCCGCTGGCAATAATGAAGTAATCTGCAAACGTACACTGGCCGCGAACATCGAGCAGCACGATGTCTTCGGCCTTCTTGGCCTCCAAGGCTTCGACCAACGTCCGCGACAGTTCAAGATCGTCCAGAATCCACCTCCTGCTGATCTTCCGGTCTGCTCAGGTCCGCCCGGACCCGGCATCGGCCTCAAGCGCGAGTTGCACCGCCTGCTCGGGATCGTGCGCCACAACCATGCCATGAGGGGTCTGGCCATCCGGTTGGCGGACCCCCCAGCTCTCGAGCGCGATCACTCGCTTGCCCTGGCGCAGGGCCAAGCCGATCTCGGAGAGCGTTCCGCCTTCGCCTCCGATCGCGATGAGCGCTTCAGCGGTGAGCACGATCACGACGTTGCGCGCCTCGCCTAATCCGGTGGGGATGGCCAGCCGAACGTGCCGGTTGGCGTCCGCCGGGTCGCTTCCAGAGAGTATGCCCAGCGTGAACCCGCCTGCCTCGAGCGCGCCCTGGCAAGCGGCTTCCATGACCCCTCCGCCACCGCCACAGACGAGCACAACCCCCTGCTGGCCGAGCCTTCGGCCGACCTCGCGCGCCAAGTCCGCTTGATGAGGCGTGCAGTGCCCGCCGCCGACGACGCCGATGATCCTCATGCCCTCGCCAGTGTGAACTCCGCCAGCCGGGAGTAGACGGCCCCCTCCGGTCGTAACTCCGAGCGAAAGAAGATCACTTCCTGGGCAACGAATCTGAGCACCGGCCCGCTGGGTTCACGCGCAATGGCTTCTCCTATGGAGTGCAGATCAGCCACGGCGACACCTTCGCGCACACGACCAAGCGTGAGGTGCGGCGCAAAGGCGCGTGTCTCGCGCGCAAAGCCTTGCGCGGGCAAGGATAGCTCGATGCGCTCAACCATCGAGGCGAGCTTTTCCCCCGGCGACTGAACTCCGGCCCACACCACTCGCGGGCGCGCGAGATTCGGGAAGGCCCCATTGCCGGCCAGCACCAGCTCAACCGACGGCGCACCGGTCAGCGCCGCCCCCAACGCCTCCGTCACAGCTGGTGATGCGCGCCCGATCCACTTCGCCCAGGAACTTCAGCGTGAGATGGATGGATGCGACCGGCACCCAGCGGACGCTCCCGCGCGGGGTGGATCGCGCGAGCGCATCCTGCCTGCGCTGCAGCTCACTCCGTACGGATTCGGGCAGTTCGATTGCGATGAACGTTCGCAGCGATTGGCTCACAGCGTGAAGATGCTCGCTGGCCTCCCAACCCCCCCTGCAGGTTGACCTCATGCCGGCGGAACGAGACCTTCGATGAGATGAACGGTGAGTATCCCCTGCGCGAGCTCGACGCGCCGGATGACGCTCTCGATGGCCGGCAGGAGTATCTCACCCAGATCGCCGCGCACGACATACACATCGTTGGCGCCGGTCTGAAGGATTTCCGCGACCGTGCCGAGTGCGCGGCCGTCGTCGCTCACGACCTGCAGACCGAGGATCTGATAGTGGTAATACACCCCCGTGGGCAGAACGGGCAAGAGGTCCGCCCGCAGCCACAAGACCTCACCGCGCAGCCGTTCCGCCTGATCGCGCGTATGACAGCCTGCAAATTGCGCAATGACATCCCGCCCGTGGCGAGCCACACGCTCGACGACGAGGGGCGTGGCGCGTTCCCCCAAGGTGATCGCACCCGCACTGAGGAGCAAGTCGAGGTTGTCGGTGAGCAGGTCAACCAGGACCGCCCCGCCCATCCCGAATGGCCGGCGCACGCGGGCAACAGCACGTCGTTCGGTCCTCGCCGCCGGCGCAAGAGAGGCGGAGCGAGCCTCTGACGCACGAGCGGGCTTGCCTCTCGAACGAGGCAAGCCCGCCTTGGGTTTGGTCGACACACGGGAGATGCTCTTCGCCGGGCGCTTCATCGAGGAGCGAGGCGCCGCTCGGCTTTCCACTTTCTTCGGGCGAGGTTTGGCTGGCGGTTTGGGAGTGGATGCGCCCACGAAAGATCAGACGATATCGAACGTGACGCGCTTGCCGTCTTGCGCGGCGGCCGCGCGCAACAGCCCACGGATGGCGTTGGCAATCCGCCCGCCCTGGCCGATAACCCGCCCGCGATCCTCGGGGCCGACCATCAGTTCGAGATGCACGTCGGCACCCGTGACCACCTCCGACACACGCACCTGCAAGGGGTCGTGGGTCAGCGAGCGGGCGATGTACTCCACCAGCTCTTTGAGCGGGGTCGATTCCGTTCGCCCCCGGGTTGACCTGCGCTGAGGTTCGCCCATGTTACTCCGCTTTGGGTGCTTCGGCCGTTGAGGCGGCCAAGGCCGCCTTGGCCTTCTTCGACTTGCCGGAAGCCTTGGCGACTCGCCGGGTGATCGGGCTGACCACGCGCGCGGCCTGGCCCTGTGCGGCCTCGGCGACAAGGGTTTCGAGGTTCTCACCCTTCTTGAGCCGATCGTATCGGGCGAGGGTGCCGACCTGAGTGAGCAGCTTGGCGACCGACTCGCTCGGCTGGGCGCCCTGACCCAACCAATGCAGTACGCGGGCTTCGTCGACCGAAATCGTGGCGGGTTCCGTGCGCGGATTGTATTGCCCGAGCAGCTCGAGGAACCGTCCATCGCGAGGCGCCTCGCGGTCTGTCGCTACTAGGCGAAAACTGGGTTGGTGCTTCGAACCGACCCTCCTGAGACGAATCCGAACCATGAAGCTTACTCCTTCGTGTGAGCAGTGATGTGACGGATCAGTTCCGCCCCGCGGCGAGGGTGCGTGGGAAGGGTTCACGCGCACCGCGTGGCAGATTGACCCCATTCTACCCGAAAATGCGCGGAACCCCCCGCCGGCCCTGGGTGCGCATCATCTTCATGACTTTCTGCGCCTCGCGGAACTGCCGCAGGAGCCGGTTGACCTCCTGGACTGCCGTGCCGGATCCGGCAGCAATCCGCCGGCGGCGGCTGGCATTCAGGACCTCAGGGTTGCGTCTTTCCTCAGGCGTCATCGAGAGCAGAATGGCCTCGCTGCGGCGCATCTGCCGGTCGAGTTCTTCCGGCGCGGGAGCCATAGCCGCGTTCACCCCCGCCTGCGGCATGCTCTCCATGAGCGCACCCAGTGAGCCCATCTTGCGCACTTGCCGCATTTGGCCGATGAGATCCTCGAGAGAGAACTCGCCGGTGACCGCTCGTTCAGCCTGCTTCTCGACCTCCAACGCGCCAAACGCCTTCTCGGCGCGGGCGACCAGCCCGGCGATGTCGCCCATGCCCAGGATGCGATTGGCCAGGCGCTCAGGGTCGAACGCTTCCAGCGCCTCCAGTCCCTCCCCCACTCCCAGCCAGCGGATGGGAACACCCGTCACCGCGCGTATCGAGATAGCCGCCCCACCCCGGGCGTCGCCATCCAGTTTGGTCAGGATGAGCCCGGTCAGGCCCACCGCCTTGTGAAAACCGTCGGCGATGTGCACGGCCTCCTGCCCGGTCATCGCGTCGGCCACGAGCAGTATCTCCGTCGGAGAGAGCGCCTCGCGCAATGCCGCAAGCTCCTCCATCAACGGCTGATCGAGCTGCATGCGCCCCGCCGTGTCGACGAGAACAACGGTATCACTCTCCCGTTGCGCCTGCGCGATGGCTGAGCGCGCTATGGAGAGCGCCTCGCCCGGAGCGCTGAAGACCTGCACTCCGATAGCCCTGCCCAGCGCCAGAAGCTGGTCAATCGCAGCCGGGCGTTGCGCGTCGGCCGCGACGAGCAGGACGCGTTCGCCTTCCTCCTGCCATCGGCGGGCAAGCTTGGCGGCAGTGGTGGTTTTTCCCGATCCCTGCAGCCCAGCCAGGAGCACCACGCGCGGCTTGGGACCGGCCAGCTTCCACGTACCCCGCCGCACCCAGCGTGGTGACGAGTTCTTCGTGGACGACCTTGAGCACTTGTTGCGCGGGATTCAGAGCCCGTGAGACTTCGGCGCCAACGGCGCGATTTCGCACGCGCTCAAGGAAGTCCTTGGCGACAGCGAAGTGGACGTCGGCCTCGAGCAGCGCCATGCGGATCTCGCGCAGCGCAGAATCGACGTCGCCCTCGGAGAGCCTCCCGCGGCGGCTCAGCTTGTCGAAGATAGCTTGGAGTCTGGCAGAGAGAGTCTCGAGCATGGCCCAGAGACGAAAGCGCCGCACCGCGCATCAGACGAGACATCGTCTGTGGGCGGCCGGCGGAGATGGACTGCAGAGTGCAGATTGTAGGGCAGGCTAGGCTCGTGGTCAAGCCGTTTGGCCCACGAGGTGAGCGGAGCTGTCTTGCGAATTTCGCGTTGGAATTCTTGACCCTTTCTTGACATGCCTCCATCGTTCCTTGTCCTTCCCTTGTCGCCCAACTGCATACACTGTTGCAGGAATACCTCGGGGCTCGGGACAAAGGAGGGTGCCCATGGCGGATCTCTTGTACATAGGGTTGACGGTAGTGTTCTTGCTTCTCTCTCTCGGGCTGATCGCGTTGTTCGATCGGCTGATGGAGAAGACGCCATGACAACGCTTTACGTCATCGCAGGCGTGATTACGTTCGTCTTGTTGATCTACCTCGTCCTCGCGCTGCTCAAGCCGGAGTGGTTCGGATGACATTCTTCAGCTGGCTCCAACTCATCCTGTATCTCGTCGTCCTGATTGCGCTCGTCAAACCCCTGGGCGCGTTCATGGCCCATGTCTACGAAGGGGAGAAGACGTTTCTCGACCCCGTTCTGCGGCCGCTGGAACGGCTCATCTACCGCGTCTCAGGCGTGCAGGCTGAGAAGGAGATGAACTGGAAGACTTACGCGGTCGCGTTGATGCTCTTCAACGTCGTCGGACTTCTCGCCGTGTACGGGTTGCAGCGTCTGCAGCAATTCCTCCCCGCCAACCCCCAGGGCCTCGGGGCGGTCACGCCGGACTCCTCGTGGAACACCGCGACCAGCTTCGCCACCAACACCAACTGGCAGGGTTACGGCGGCGAAGTGACGATGAGCTATCTGACGCAGATGCTCGGGCTCACCGTCCAGAACTTCGTTTCGGCGGCAACCGGTATGGCGGCCGCCATTGCCCTCATCCGCGGGATTGCCCGGCGGGCCGCCCAGACGGTGGGCAACTTCTGGGTGGATCTCACGCGCACGACGCTCTACATCCTGCTGCCCCTTTCCATCGTGCTTTCTTTGGTCCTGGTCTCGCAGGGTGTCGTCCAGACACTGGACGGATACAAAACTGTGGCTCTGCTGCAGCCGACGACGGACTCGAGCGGCGCCTCGGTAACCGAGCAGGTGCTCGCGGTCGGGCCTGCCGCATCGCAAATCGCCATCAAGCAGCTGGGCACCAACGGCGGCGGGTTCTTCAACGTCAACTCGGCACATCCCTTCGAGAATGCGACACCGCTCTCGAACTTCTTCGAGGTGCTTGCAATTCTGGTTATCTCGGCGGCCCTGTGCTACACGTTCGGGAAGATGGTGGGCGATACGCGCCAGGGATGGGCACTCCTGGCGGCGATGACGGTCATCTTCGTTGCCTTCTTGGCGCTGGCCGTGTGGGCCGAGCAAAGCGGTAACCCCGCTTTCGCAGCCATGGGAGTTGACCAAACACAGACGCGCCGTGAACCCTGGCGGCAACATGGAGGGCAAGGAAGTTCGCTTCGGCGTTGCCAATTCGGCGCTGTGGGCGACCGCCACCACCTCTGCCTCGAACGGCTCCGTGAACTCGATGCACGACTCGTTCATGCCGCTGGGCGGCCTGGTACCCCTTTTCATGATGCAGTTGGGCGAGATCATCTACGGCGGCGTCGGCTCCGGGCTCTACGGCATGTTGGCTTTCGTCGTCGTGGCGGTCTTCGTGGCCGGGCTGATGGTGGGGCGTACCCCGGAATACCTGGGCAAGAAGATCGAAGCCTACGAGATGAAGATGGCCTCGGTCATGCTGCTGGTCCCTATCTTGCTGGTGAAGATCGGCACGGCAGTGGCCGTTGTGGTTCCGGCGGGCCTCGCCACCATTTGGAATACAGGCGGACCGCACGGCTTCAGTGAGGTGCTGTACGCCTTCTCATCGGCCAGTAACAACAACGGCAGCGCCTTTGCCGGGCTTGGAGCCAACACTCCTTTCTATAACACCGCTCTGGCCATCTGCATGTTCCTCGCACGCTACTGGGTGGCGATCCCGGCGTTGGCCATCGCTGGATCTCTGGCCCGCAAGAAGCGGGTCCCGGCCGGCGCAGGGACGCTGCCGACGCATACGCCGTTGTTCGTGGCCTGGCTGATCGGAGTCATCATCATCGTGGGAGCCCTGAGCTTCATTCCGGCGCTCTCCCTCGGGCCGATCGTCGAACACTTGATGTTGGGACAATAGAGCGATGACCGCATATACCGTGCCACTCAAGAAGCAATCCTCAAACGTGCGCGAGATGTATCAGCGCGCAATCCTGGATTCCTTCCGCAAGCTCGACCCGCGGTTGGAAATCCGCAACCCGGTCATGTTCGTGGTCGAAGTCGGGAGCGTCCTGACGACGGCCCTGTGGGTGCAAGCCCTGCTCGGCCAGGGGGAGGCGCCCGCATCGTTCATCGGCGGCGTGGCCTTGTGGCTGTGGTTCACGGTGCTCTTTGCCAACTTCGCCGAGGCCGTGGCCGAAGGCCGAGGTAAGGCTCAGGCGGAGGCGCTGCGGCGCACCCGCAGAGAAACCCAGGCCAAGAAGCTGCGCGCGCCTCGCCGCGACGCGGAAATGACCCGTGTGTCATCCAACGTCCTGCGCAAGGACGATCTGTTCCTGGTCGAGGTCAACGACATCATCCCGGCCGACGGCGAGATCGTCGAAGGCATCGCGTCGGTAGACGAAAGCGCCGTGACCGGTGAAAGCGCGCCGGTGATCCGCGAGGCCGGCGGCGATCGCAGCGCCGTGACCGGCGGGACGCGCGTGCTCTCCGACTGGCTGATCGTGCGCGTGACGGCCGATCCGGGCGAGGGCTTCCTCGACCGGATGATCGGGCTGGTTGAAGGCGCCAAGCGCCAGAAGACACCCAACGAGATCGCGCTCAACATCCTGCTGGCCGGTTTCACCATCATCTTCCTCGTCGTGTGTGCCACGCTGCTGCCGTACTCGCTCTACAGCGTGGGCGCGGCCGGCAAGGGGATTCCGGTGACGATCACCGTGCTCGTGGCGCTGCTCGTCTGCCTCATCCCCACCACGATTGGCGGCTTGCTCTCAGCGATCGGCATCGCCGGAATGGATCGGCTGATTCGGCGAAACGTCATCGCCCTCTCGGGGCGGGCGGTCGAGGCGGCCGGTGACGTGGACGTCCTGCTTCTCGACAAGACTGGGACGATCACGCTTGGCAACCGCCAAGCGGTTGAGTTCGTACCCGTCGGCGGCACGGATGCCAAGACTCTGGCCGAGGTCGCGCAACTGGCCTCCATGGCCGACGAGACGCCCGAAGGGCGAAGCATCGTCGTCCTGGCCAAGGAGAAATACGGTTTGCGCGGTCGCTCCGTTGGCACGGGCCCATTGCAGTCCTCACCGGAAACCCGCACCCAAGGGATGCAGTTCATTCCTTTCAGTGCCCAGACACGCATGAGCGGCGTGGACCTTCCGGATGGAACGAGCATCCGCAAAGGGGCGCCCGACACGATGATGGCGCTCATCGCATCCAACGGCCATCCGGCTCCGGTGGAGCTCAAGAGCGCGGTCGACGCGATCGCGCGCAGCGGGGGTACGCCGCTGGTGGTTTCCCGCAACGGTCAGGCCTTGGGTGTGATTCACCTGAAGGACATCGTCAAAGGCGGCATCAAGGAGCGCTTCCTCCACCTTCGCAAGATGGGGATCAAGACGGTCATGATCACCGGCGACAATCCTCTCACCGCAGCGGCCATCGCCGCCGAGGCCGGCGTGGATGACTTCCTGGCCCAGGCAACTCCGGAGGCCAAGCTGAAACTCATACGGGAGCACCAGACTGGAGGCAGGCTGGTCGCGATGACCGGCGACGGAACCAACGATGCGCCGGCCCTGGCCCAGGCCGATGTTGCCGTGGCCATGAACACCGGCACCCAGCCTGCCCGCGAGGCGGCCAACATGGTCGACTTGGACAGCAACCCGACCAAGCTGATTGAGATCGTGGAGATCGGCAAGCAGCTGCTCATGACCCGCGGCGCTCTGACCACTTTCAGCATCGCCAACGATGTGGCCAAGTACTTCGCGATCATCCCGGCCGCGTTCGCCTCAACCTACCCCGCGCTGACCGCGCTGAACTTCATGCGCCTGACCACCCCCCAAAGCGCGATTCTCTCCGCCGTGATCTTCAACGCGCTGATCATCGTCGCGCTCATCCCGCTGGCGCTGCGCGGTGTGCGCTATCGCCCGGTGGGTGCTGCCCGCGTCTTGCGCGATAACCTGCTGATCTACGGTGTGGGCGGCGTCGTGGCGCCCTTCGTCGGCATCAAGCTGATCGACATGCTGCTCGCAGCAGCGCACTTGGTTTAGGTGCGTCGCCTAGGCTCTGGGCACAAGGAGATCTGCCGTGCGAAAGACGCGTTTCTCGATGACCTCCCAACTGCTGGGGGATTGTGGTAAGGCAGCCGGCCTCACGCTCTTTCTCACGATTCCGATGTTCCTCATCGGGCGTCAGACTCTGGGCGAGGCGGTGATCGCAATGCTCTACCTCGCGGCCGTGGGCTGGAGCGCCGGCCAATGGGGGCGCCTGCCCGGGATGTGCGCGGCGATCACCGCCACGCTGGCGTTCAATTTCCTGTTCATCCCGCCGTTCTTCACCTTCGCCGTGGGTGCAGCTTGAGGGATGGCTGGTGCTCTCGATCTTCTTCGGCGTCTCGATCGTGGTCGTGGGGAGATTTCGCGAACCACTGGCACAGGCGCGCGTCAGCCAGCGCGACGCACAACTGATGTACGAGATGAGCATCGCGCTTTCCGGTCAACGGACGCGTCAGGCTGTGTTGCACGCTCTCGCTCGCAACCTGCAGCAGACCTTCTACGCGGCGGTGGTTGAGGTCCTGCTCGAAACGGAGACCGGTCCTCTCTCGGCCTCCGTGCGGCTTCCTGCAGACGTCCAAGTGGCTCCTCCCCCGGACCGCATCATTCCGATCCAGGCCGCGCCGGGACTGATCGGCGAGATCCACATCTGGCGCGGGAACGGCTGGCTGCCTCCAGAGGAGAGCCGGTTGCTGCTCAACCTGGCGGCGCTGGCGGCGACGGCCATCGAACGGGCGCACACGACCGAAACAGAATCCCTTATCAACCATCGCGCGGCGGCAAACGATAGGTAGGAGTCAAATGCTCACTCAACTCAGAATCTCACTCGTCATGCTGCTGGCCTTGACCCTCGTCACGGGTGTGGCCTATCCCTTGCTTGTTACCGGGCTGTCGCTGGCCATCTTTCCGCACCAGGCGAACGGCAGCTTGATCCTGCGTGACGGAAAGGCCGTCGGCTCAGAGCTCATCGGCCAACCGTTCGATGATCCGCGGTACTTCTGGGGCCGCCTCTCCGCGACGGGCACCTTTGCCTACAATGCGTTCAACGCGGACAACCTCACCGCGTCCTCGGGCTCGAACTACGGCCCGCTGAACCAAGCCCTGCTCGATGCGGCACAGGCACGCATCGACGCGCTCAAGGCTGCCGACCCCGGCAATACCGCCCCGATCCCGGTGGATCTCGTCACGGCCTCCGGCAGCGGGCTGGACCCGAACATCAGCGTCGCCGCGGCGCTCTACCAGTTGCCGCGGGTTGCCCGAGTACGCGGACTGCAAGAGGATCTGGTACGCCAGCTGGTGGACCGATACACGCAAGGTCGTCAGCTCGGGTTTCTGGGTGAGCCCCGTGTGAACGTCCTCGAGCTCAACCTGGCCCTGGACAATCTTCCAATGACTCCGTCCGGCCGTGGATGACCCAGATTGATAACCAGCAGCGGGATCGCCTCCAGGGCGCTGTCGTCGGTTGGCGGCTGAGCCCATCGCTGCCGGGCTCTCGATAACTCCCACTCATCCGCGGCAGGTGCCCCTCGGGCGGCCCGGATCGGTCACCAGGAATGGCCATCCCAACACCCCAACGGATGGGCGCGCGATGTGCGCCCATCCGTTTTTGCATCCGGCCGCCTCAGCGGGGTCGCCAGGCCTCGCCTGCTTGCGGCTAGACTCCATTTGACACAAACCTCTCGACGGCGCACAATGGGACCCGACCCGGAGCAACATGTCGATGTCTGATCATCCTCGCCCCGATCCCGACGAGCTTCTCGCACGCGTGCAGGCCGAGGAGCAGCAGCAATCCCGCGGGAAGCTGCGCATCTTCCTTGGATTCGCGGCCGGCGTGGGCAAGACGTACGCTATGCTCGAGGCGGCACGCCAGCGGCTGGCCGAAGGCGTGGACGTGGTCATCGGCTATGTCGAGACGCATGGCCGGGTGGAGACGGAAGCCCTCGTCAAGGGTCTCGAACTGATCCCCCGCCGGCAGCTGGAGTATCGCGGCAGCCTGCTCCCCGAATTCGACGTCGACGCTGTGTTGGCGCGCCGCCCGCAACTGGTGCTGGTCGATGAGTTCGCCCATACCAACGCGCCGGGCTAGCCGCCATCCCAAGCGCCACCAAGATGTGCGCGAGATCCTCGCGGCGGGCATCGACGTCTACACCACACTCAACATCCAGCATCTGGAAAGCCTCAATGATGCGGTGGCCCAAATCACCGGGGTCATCGTTCGCGAGACCATCCCCGACAGCGTCCTGGACGAAGCCGCCGAGATCAAACTGGTCGATCTCCCGCCCGACGAATTGATCCAACGCCTGAAGGAGGGCAAGGTCTATATCCCCGACCAGGCGGCGCGGGCGGTCGAACGCTTCTTTCGCAAGGGGAATTTGACCGCACTGCGGGAAATGGCCCTGCGCCGCGCCGCGGGCCGGGTCGACGATCAGATGTTGGCCTACATGCAGACGCGTGCCATTCCCGGGCCGTGGCCTGCGGGTGAAAGGTTGCTGGTGTGCGTCAGCAACAGCTCCCTCGGCGAACGTCTGGTGCGTTCGGCGCGCCGCCTGGCGGATGAGCTGGGCGCCGAATGGTCGGCCGTCCACGTCGAGACGGGCGAGGCCGGCCGTCTGTCGGCTGAATTGCGCGACCGCGCAGCTCGCACGCTGCGCCTGGCCGAAGAACTTGGGGCCAAGACGGTGACCCTTCCGGGCCAGTCTGTGGCGCAGACTGTTCTCAGCTACGCCCACGGGCACAACATCACGCGGATCATTGCCGGCCGGCCCGTTCGATCGCGGTGGCAGGAACTGGTGCGAGCTTCGGTCGTGGATGAGCTGATCCGCGGCAGCGGGGCCATTGACGTGTTTGTGGTGAGCAGCGAGTCCGCGACACCCTCGACCATGGAAGAGCGTGCGATCTTCCCGCATCGTCCATGGCGCCGCTACTGGGAGAGCGCTCTGCTCGTCGCCGTGGCGACGATGCTGGGCGTCCCGGTGTCGGAGGTCATTTCGCCAGTCAACCTGGTCATGCTCTATCTGGTCGTGGTTGTCATCGCAGCCGTGTATTGGGGCCGAGGCCCATCCATTCTGGCCTCCATCTTGAGTGTGGTCGCCTTCGACTTCTTCTTTGTCCCCCCGCACATGACGTTTGCGGTATCCGATACCGAATACGTCCTCACCTTCATCGGTCTCTTCGTGGTGGGCCTGGTCATCAGCAGCCTCGCGGCTCAAGCGCGCGAACAGGCCAACGCGGCCCGCGATCGCGAGGCACAGACCGCCAAGCTCTACGAACTGAGTCGGGACCTCGCGGCCCTGTTCGGGCTGGAGGGCATTCTGCAGGCTCTGCTGCGGCATATTCACGGAACGTTTGGGCGAGAGGGTGTGATCCTCCTGCCACAGGAGGGACGCCTGCAACCCAGCGTTCCGTTCAGCGGAGGGCTGAGCCTGGATGAGAACGAACTGGCCGTGGCCGACTGGGTATTTCGGCATGGTGAACCGGCCGGGCGCAACACCGACACGCTCAGCGCGGCCCGATTGCGCTACCTGCCTTTGAAGACCGCCCGCGGCGTGCTGGGTGTGCTCGGGATCCTGGGCCCGGCCGACCCCGATCGCCAACTCCCGCGGGAACAACTGCGCCTCATGGAGGCCTTCACCAGCCAGGCGGCCGTGGCCATCGAGCGGGCGCAACTTGCCGAGGAAGCGCAACACGCGCACGTGCTGCAGGCCACCGAGCAACTCCAGGCCGCGCTTCTCAACTCGATCTCCCACGACCTGCGCACGCCCTCTGGTTTCGATCACCGGCGCCTTGACCAGCCTGGAGGCGGACCATGCCCGCCTCGATGAGCCGACCCGCCGCAACCTCATCGAGAACGCCCTGGAGGAAGCCGGGCGCCTCAACCGGCTGGTGGGAAACCTGCTGGACATGACACGGCTCGAATCCGGCGCGATACGCATCCGCCGGGAATTGGTGGATGTCCAGGACGTCATCGGATCTTCGTTAGCCCAACTCGATAAGCGCCTGGGTGCGCGCCGCGTCGTGGTGACGACCCCCGAGGACATGCCGCTTGTGCCGTTGGATTTTGTTCTAGTCACCCAGGTGCTGGTCAACCTGCTGGACAATGCGATCAAGTACTCGCCAGCGGACGCACCCATCGAAGTCAGGGCGCGCCTGGCCGGCGGACAACTCGAGATTGAAGTGGCCGATCGTGGAGTCGGAATTCCACGCGAGGATCTGGCCCGCGTGTTTGACAAGTTCTATCGGGTGCAGCGGCCAGGCAGCGTCACGGGCACCGGGCTTGGGCTCTCCATATGCAAGGGTATCGTTGAGGCGCACGGCGGGTTCATCGGGGCGGAGAACCGGGAGGGCGGAGGCACGCTGATCACGCTCGGTATTCCTGTCGCCGAGGTCCCCCTGCCATGACTGAGCCGGGCCTGCGGGTCCTGGTTGTCGACGACGAGCCCCCCATTCGACGGTTTCTGCGAACCGCGCTCACGGCGCACGATTTCACTGTGCTGGAAGCGAGCACCGGCGAGGAGGGGCTGCAGGCCGCCGCCAGCCAACACCCGGATCTGATCATCCTGGATCTCGGCCTCCCCGATCTGGACGGCATCGAGGTCACCCGGCGGCTGCGCGAGTGGGCTTCCATCCCGATCATCATCCTCTCGGTGCGCGGCCAAGAGACGGACAAGATCAGCGCTCTGGATGCGGGGGCGGACGACTACCTGACCAAGCCCTTCGGGGTCGGCGAGCTGCTGGCGCGCATCCGGGTCGCGATGCGGCGCACGGCACAATCGACGGCGGACCCCGTTTTCGTGTCTGGAGAACTCACGGTGGACTTCCTGCGGCGGGTCGTGAAGATGGCGGGCCGCGAGGTTCAGTTGACACCCACCGAGTACGACCTGCTGCGCGCCCTCCTCACGCATGCAGGCAAGGTTCTCACCCACAACCAGCTTCTGCGGCAAGTGTGGGGACCGGGCTACGAGCAAGAGGCTCACATGCTGCGGGTCAACGTCAGCAACCTCCGCCGCAAGCTGGAGCCCGACCCGTCTCGCCCGACCTACATCCTGACCGAGCCTGGAGTGGGGTACCGCCTGAGGGAAAGCCCCGAGGAAGACTGACCCTAGTGCTGGGAATCCCAGGTAGGGTGATGTCCCCTGCAAACCTCGCCTTGTCTTGACAGCCTGGAGATTGGCCTAACAGTTACCAAGTCTGCTGTCGCTTGGCAAAGAATGCGCCTGCGTCTGACGATCCGCCCGAGACCAATGCTCCCGGCCAACGCGTACCAATCGGCCGTGGAGGCCAAGTGAGCATCGCGTCCATAATCCGCCCGCCCCATCAGGCGAGGAATGCTGGCGGCGAAGGTAATACCGCTGACCAAATTCAGGTTGCGCAGTGCCACGAGCCAGCGGCATTGGACACACCCCACGATGAGTTGGCGTCGTAGATTGTTGCGTCCGAGGTTGTGGACTTGCACGGGGTTAGCTAGATCAACGCCGATGGTGGCGCAATCGTCAGACCGGGAAGGAAGCACAGAGTCGAGGCCCTCGGCCATAAAGCACGGCCCACCACCGCAGACCCCGCGCGGGCCGCATCGCGACTCCTGCGGCGGGAGCGTGCGATGGGTGCGCGATCGTTGCGCGGGGTGCGGCCATCGCTTGCTCCGCGGGCCGCGAGCTCTCGAAGATTCCGGCGAGCGCTCGTACGCCGGCATGCTTGCAGGAATGTCGAAGCAAAGCGCCCGCTTCCGAGTCATGCGTAGCGCTCATTCAAGCTAGGTACGGAGCCCCGCGGTATAATGCGCCGCGGGGCGGATAGCTCAGTTGGTTAGAGCGCATCTCTTACACAGATGAGGTCGCAGGTTCGAGTCCTGTTCCGCCCACCAATGCCCCCTTCGCAACGCATTGCACACCTCCCCCGGCACACGTCCGGGAACCCCGACGTTGGAGTTACGCATGAGAGACTTTCTGGTTCGCGGCACGCTGCACGAAGTTGACCCCGCCGTTCACGAATTGCTCGAGCTCGAAGCCGAGCGGCAACTCCGCAAGATCATCCTCATTCCCTCCGAAAGTACCGCCTCCCAAGCAGTGCTCGAGGCTCTC
Source organism: uncultured Chloroflexia bacterium (assembly GCA_963712475.1). Lineage (GTDB taxonomy): Bacteria > Chloroflexota > Anaerolineae > Anaerolineales > RBG-16-64-43 > RBG-16-64-43. The sequence goes on along the minus strand of CAVQIA010000005.1, from coordinate 567,953 downwards.
GGCAGCCGCCTGCAGAACATCTACGCCGAAGGCTACCCGGATGAGGCCAGCCGCCTCCTCGACGAATCCTCTATCCTGGACTACGCGGCGCGGCTCGCGGACTACCGTCGGTTTTCGGATCCGCGCTACTACAAGGGCGTCGAGTACGCCGACGTAGCGGAGATGCTCGCGCGCCGGCGCTGTGCGGAGGCCTTCGCCACCGCAGGCATTCCCGCCGAGCGGCTGATGGTCAACGTGCAGGCGCTCTCGGGTGCGCCGGCGAACAACGCCGTCTATCACGCGCTGGTCAACCCGGGCGACACGGTCATGGGCATGAACCTCTTCTACGGCGGGCACCTCTCGCACGGCTCGCCGGTCAACCGTTCGGGGCGCTACTACAACATCGTGTCGTACACGGTCGACCCGCAGACGGAGCGGATCGACTACGAGGCGGTGGCCGCGCTCGCCGCCCAGCACAAGCCCAAGATGATCATCGCCGGCTTCTCCTCCTATCCGTGGGTGCCGGATTGGGCACGCTTCCGTGCGATCGCGGATTCGGTGGGCGCCTACTTCCTCGCGGATATCGCCCACATTGCAGGGCTGGTGGCCGCGGGCGTCATCGCCTCGCCGGTCGGGCACGCGCACGTGATCACCTTCACCACGCACAAGAGCCTGTGCGGCCCGCGCGGCGCCTGTATCCTGACTACCGATGCCGGGATCGCCAAGCGCCTCGACCGCGCAGTATTCCCCGGCGAGCAGGGCGGCCCGCACGTCAATGTCTTCGCGGCGATGGCCGTCATGTTCAAGCACGCGCGTACGCCGGAGTTTCGCGAGCTGCAGGCGCAGATCGTGCGCAACGCGGCGCGCCTGGCGCAGCGCTTGGAGGGGCACGGCTTCCGCGTCCCGTTCGGCGGCACCGACACGCACCTGCTCAACATCGACACCAAATCCATCGTCGGCGAGGCGGGCGCCACGCTTTCGGGCGACATGGCCGCACGCGTCCTCGACCTGGCCGGCATCGTCGTCAACCGCAATACGATCCCGGGTGACACCTCCGCCAACAATCCATCCGGGCTGCGCATGGGAACGCCGTGGGTCACGCAGCGCGGGTTTCGCGAGCCCGAGATCGACCGCCTGGGCGACCTGATCGCTGCGGTGCTCAAGGCGTGCCAGCCGCACTACTACTTCAGCACGCGGCGCGGCCGAGTGCTGCGAGCCCAGGTGAGCTTCGCCGCCTTCGATGCGGCGCGCCTCAAGGTGCGAGACCTGGCGCGCGAAGCCGGCGCCGACTTCACCCCCAGCGATCACGGCTACCCCCACTTCTTCTACTCCGACGCGCCGCACGCAGGCAAAGAGCCGGTGTGCGTATCGGTGCGTGGCGTGAACGCGCGTGAGTTCCTCTACTGGGCGACCTCGAACGACGTGTACGCTCTGGACGTCGGTCAGACACAAAAGACAACGCTGGCGCTTCCCGAGGCTGCCGTCGAGGCCACGCTCGTCCGCTCGGCCGGCGATGTCTTCCAACTCGTCGTCCCGGCCGCCTCGGCCTCGCTCGCGCTCACCTGGCTGCGCGACCTGTCGGATGGCTTCGTATCGTTCGACTTCGACATCCTGCGGCGACTTCCCGGTCCGGTGATCATCGAGGAAGAGAAACAGGCACCGAAACTCCCCGCCCTCAAGGGCGACGTGGCGGACGATACCCGGCCTTACTTCGTTTCCACTCTGCCCGCACCCAAGGCGGGGAAACCCCTGCCCGATTTCGTGTGGAACGAACCCGCAGACCCGCCTCTGAAGCGCACCGGGCTGTTCGAGACGCACAAGGCGCTGGGCGCGAAGATCGTGCCGTTCGCCGGCTGGGAGATGCCGGTCTGGTACTCGGGTGTGGTCGAGGAGCATTTGGCCACACGCCATGCCGCCGGCCTCTTCGACGTTTCGCACATGGGCGTCTGGGAAGCGTTTGGCCCAAGTGCCTGTGCCTTTCTCGACGGGGTATGCGGCAACGAGGTCGCGAGCCTGGCGGTCGGCCAATCGCTCTACACACAGTATCTCGGCCCGGACGCGGACGTCATCGACGACACGATGATCTATCGCCGTGGCCGAGAGAAGTACCTGATCGTCGTCAATGCCAGCAATGATGAGAAGGATTGGGCGTGGATGAACGCCGTGCGCCGCGGGGAGGTTTGCATCGACCGCGCCCGGCCGTGGGCCAAAGCGCCCGGACGCGCAGGAGTCACGCTGCGCAACCTGCGCGACCCGGCGGTGGGCGCCGACATGCGCGTGGACCTGGCGCTTCAAGGGCCGAAGTCGCGCGATATCCTGCTCGCGCTGGGTGCCGATGCCGCCACGGCGGCGCGCATCATGCGCCTCAAGCGCACCGAATTGTGCGACGCCACCCTGGGCGGGTTCGACCTGATCGTCTCGCGCACCGGCTACACGGGCGAGGCCATGGCCTTCGAGTTGTTCGTCCATCCGCGGCGCGCGACGGAGTTGTGGGCGGCACTCCTTAAGGTGGGAACCCCGGTGGGACTGATGCCCGTGGGCTTGGGCGCTCGGGATTCGCTGCGCACCGAGGCCGGCCTGCCCTTGTACGGACATGAGATGGCGGGGCCGTTCGGTTACTCCGTCGGCGACTCCGGCTTCGGCTCGTACGTCAAGACCAACAAGCCGTGGTTCATTGGTCGCGCAGCCTACCTTGATCAAGAGAAGAAGCGGAGCCGGCGAGGTCGCGCGCTTCCGCTTCCTCAAGAAGGGCGTGCGCATGGCCCACTCCGGCGACCCCGTCGTCGACGAGAAGGGCCGCGTCGTCGGCCGAGTCACGAGCTGCGCTGTGGATTCCGAAGGCTTCCTCCTCGGTCAGGCTTACCTTGAACGCAAGGTCGCTGTCGAAGGCACGCCCGTCGCCGTTTTCCAGTCCGCCTCCGAGAAGGCCGAGAAGGCGCGCAAAGAGCTCAAGCTTGGTGAGCGGGTGTCCCTGCCCGAACCCGCCACAGTTCTCAGTCGGTTCCCGAAGAAGAGCGCGGCCTAGCTCAGGATCATGAGCAGGGCATAGCACGCCTTACGCTTGACCGCGTCGGCCCGTCTCACGCACGACACCCGCGTTGGGACGACAAGGTCGCACAGTGATCGATGACGCGTCGAAACCTCCGCGGTCGCAGATGAAATCGGGGCTGCCCGGTACCGGGCAGCCCCGTGGTGTTCCTCGCCGTTGCCAGCCGAAGGGCTATGGCGCGTTGTTTGTCACCAAGGGGAGATCCACGACGTACGTGAACACATCGTAGAGAATGGCATTGACCACAACCGACACCTCGCCCGGGTTCGGGCGCGCGAGCCTCCGCGGGGGATGGCCCATCGCCTGGGCCGGGTGCGGCGTGCTCATCGGGCCAAGGAAGAACCCGAGCAGCAGGCCCGCCAAAGCCACAGCGCAGACCAGGGGCGGAGAAGTGAGGTATTTGCGTTGGGCGGCCATTAGGTGATGCTCTCGACCAGCTTCGCACCCTCCAGCATGCGGCAGGAAGCCGGAGGGCAGCCCCACGAGCCTGCATCATCGATGACGTAGTAGAGAAAGAGGCGTTCGCCGGTCGCCATCGAAGTGTTGAAGAGGCTCAGAATGCGGGAGGCTGTTGCTTGGTCGTCACCTTTGAACGCAAAGTTGTCTATGCCTCCGAGGTCGTTCGAGCACGTGACCTGGACTCGACCGGGCTCAGGGTAGTTGATGACGGCCACCTCGAGCACGATCCCGCAATCGAACCAGGAAGGAGCCATGAGCGGCTTCTCGCCGGGTCCGGGCAGGTTCGGCGCCGCCTGAGCCTGCCCAGGCAACGGCAGGACTCGGCCGGCGAACACCGCCCCCACGAACAGCACGAAAAGGGCACCTACCTGAAGCGCAATCCTCAGCGGGGATTTCATCGCGGGTTTCCTCCTTGATGAGTGGGTTGGCGATGAAAACAAACGAGTGCGAACTTGCTCGAATTCTAGGCGCGTTTCGGAAACGCGCAACCCAGCACCCTCGACTCCAGAGAGGGCCGTGTTTAGGAAATGGGCTGGCCGCCGCGCGTGCGTAGCACGCAGCTCAGGCTCCCTGCCATTCCCCGGGCTGTTCTATCCACGATGGTTAGTGCGCACCTCATGCCCCAAGCGTCGTCTTGCCTCTGGGGTGCCGTTGTCCAGCGTCTCCAACTGTGTGGCGAACAAATGCCTTGCTAAGGCACGCGGCCTGGAAAAGCGTCCGGTTTGCACAGCGGGTCAGCGCAGTTCCGATCCGGGCAGAACACGGCCGTAAGGTAGAACCCGCTCCCGGGGATGTTGGAGCGCTCAGGGAGACCCTCACATGTCCGCTGGTTCGATGGCGCGCACTGGGGAGCCAGGTTCTCCGTCGCCGCCCAACAGGCCCCTGGGCAGCTTCCCCCCGGGTCGAATCGCCCCGCAAGCGCTGTGCATTCCAAATCCCCGCCCTCGGTGCAGACCTGTCGGCCGGATGCCGGGTACGTGCACGAGCCCGGCAGTCCCTTGTAGTGGCAGGCGAGCGTCCAGGGCTCACAGCGAGCGACTTCGTGCGTTGCCGCCTGCGAGACAGCCGTCGCGACATCCAAGAGCTGGTTGCGAATTGAGGAAGTGACAGGATCGAGTTCGGGATGCTGCTCGGTGTAGTCATGGTAGTTAGCCATGGCCACCGCCGCGATCACGCTCATCTCGCTGAGGTAGAACTCCACGTCCTCCCGGGCTTGCGGCAGACGGTGGGAAACAAGCGAAGTTCCACCGCGCGGTTCCAGATGGGAAGACTGCGGAGAGAGCAGCGATGGCATGCGGCCCGCTGCGATCGACTGCACCCAACCCGGATGATTCGCAACCCACGCCCGCAGGTTAGCGGTGCTCTCCTTGGAGGCAGCCTCCACCTTCCGGGCCGCCTCGAGGATGGCCACGTCACCAAAGTCGACCTGCAAATCGATCTGTTCAATCCCATCTCCAGTGTCAAGAGTTCAGACGGAGCGCACCAGGTTTCTCAGGCCACTCGATGGTCACGGTAACGGCCGGCGTGGCAATCCGCGTCGGGCGTCCGCGCGAATCGAGTTGGATCTGAATCACGCCGTGCGTGGAGGCGATCGCCATCCCGTCGGGCAGCAAGTTCTCGCACGCTTTTCCGATCGGTTGCGTCTCGCTCTTGGCCTGATCCGGGTTGGGTGTAAGAGGGCAGTTGTCCCCTGCGCTCGGAACGCCGTCTTCGTCGGAGTCGACCTGCGGGCCCTCCGCCACCTCTGTCCCGGGGGACACGGGCCCAATCAGTGTCGCCAACTGGCAGGCCATCAGGCCCAGGCTGGCGACGATTCCAAGGACGAGCAGCAGGTGGAGCCGGTTCCGAATGGGTTTCATGCGCCGGGGCGTGCTCATCGAGGTTACTCCCTCTGAGGAGTTCCACGCCCCGGAAAGGGGCCAGAGGCTGGCCGACATGGAGGGCTCGAGCCGAAGGGGTTGGTCGGGCGTGGCTGCAGCGAATGATATATCGCTTCTTCATTCCACGCCGGGCATTCTCCGGCGCCACTCGGTGCCGCGCCGACTGCACGAAAAAGCAGGACGGGGTTCCCGTCCTGCCGTTCTCTTTCGACCCACCCGCGCGTGTCGGAGAGCTACGCTGCCGCAGCCGCTCCGTCGCGCAGCGCTTTGAAATTGTCGGGCAGCAGTTTGCGATGTCGCTCCGGCAGGTGCGCGGTCATGGCCTGCTCGATGCTCTCCAGACTGAGGACCGGCAGGCGGGCGAGCAGCGCGCCAAGCATCACCATGTTCGTCAGGCGGCGGTTGCCAAGCGCTTCGGCCATCTCGTTCGCCGGCAAGGCCACCGATTGAATGTCCGTCCGCACTGCATTTCGGTTGGCCATCGAGGCATTGATCGCCAACACCCCACCCGTGCGCACCAGGGGTTCGTACTTCTCGAGCGAAGGCAAGTTCATCGCGATCACAGCCTGCGGGTTACGCACCAGCGGTGAACCGATCTCTTCGTCCGCGATGATGACGGTGCAATTGGCAGTGCCGCCGCGCATCTCCGGGCCGTAAGACGGGATCCAGGTCACAACCTTGCCCGAGTCCATGCCCGCGTAGGCCATGATCTCGCCGGCGAAGAGAACCCCCTGCCCGCCAAATCCGGCAATGATGATCTCGGTCTGCATGCCTCGCTCCGCCCTTCTGCGATTCTCTCGCGCCTACGGTTTCATGCTGGCCAACGCCGGAGCCACCTTGTAGTCGCCCAGCGGGTACGCCGGGAGCATGTTTTGCTCCAGCCACTTGAGTGCCTCGAGCGGCGTCAGCCCCCAGTTGGTGGGGCAGGTCGAAAGCAGCTCGACCATCGAAAAGCCGAGCCCGCGGGCCTGCGCTTCGAACGCAGTGCGCAACGCTTTTTTGGCCAGGCGGATGTTTTTCGGATCGTGCAAACTGCGCCGAACCACGTACGCAGCCCCTTCCAGGGTCGCCAGCAGCTCCGCCATGCGAATCGGATAGCCGGCCGTCTCCACATCGCGTCCGTAGGGCGAGGAGGTCGTCTTCTGTCCGGGGAGTGTCGTCGGGGCCATCTGTCCCCCGGTCATCCCGTAATTGGTGTTATTGATGAAAACCACGGTGATCAGTTCCCCTCGGGCGGCCGCATGGACGATCTCTCCCATGCCGATCGAGGCCAAATCGCCGTCGCCCTGATAGGTGAAGACGATGCTCCTGGGCTGCAGGCGCTTGATGCCTGTGGCCATGGCGGGCGCACGCCCGTGGGCCGCCTCAGCAAAATCGAAGTCGAAGTAGTTGTAGGCGAACACCGAGCATCCCACCGGCGCCACGCCGATGGTCCGCTCGCGAAGATTCATCTCATCCAGCACCTCGGCGATAAGGTGATGCGCCACGCCATGGGTGCAGCCCGGGCAGTAAGTGTTGGGGGTTGCCGAGAGCGAGTGCGGCCGTTCGTAGACCAGTTGCTCGGTTGCCGCCATGCCCCATACCTCCTAGTGCGGAAGCACCTTTTCCAATCGCTTGAGCCAGTCCACCCGCGGGTCGGCCACCTCGCGGGGGTCACGCGCCACGCGGCGGATCTCATCCAGCAGCTCATCCGGGAACGGAACCATGCCGCCCATGCGTCCGTAGAAATCGACCGGCACCCGCCCGGCCACGGCTCGCTGCACATCGTCGAGCATCTGGCCGGCGTTCATCTCCACCACCAGGAAGGCCGAGGCCCGCTTGGCCAGGTCGTCGATGACCGCGTAGGGGTAAGGGCTGAGCGCAACCGGCCGCAGCAGGCCCGCGCGTATGCCCTCGGCGCGCGCCGCGCGGACCGCCGAGAGCGCGATTCGTCCTGCGGTGCCGAAGCCCACCACCACCAGATCGGCATCCTCCAGGTAATACTCGCGATAGCGCACTTCGTTCTTCTGGATCTCGAGCCAGCGCTCCTGCAGCCGCTTGTTGGTGACCTCTTCGTAGACCGGGTCGATGTAAATGGAGGAGAGAATCCGTTTTTCGCGGCCGACCGCGCCGGTGAGCGCCCAATCCGGCGGGATCCGCTTGACCTCGCGCATCTCGGGCAGCTCGGCCGGTTCCATGATCTGGCCCACATTGCCGTCGGCGACGACGAACACCAGGTTGCGGTACTTCTCTGCCAGGTCGAACGCCAGCACGGTCAGGTCGACGCCTTCCTGGACCGTCGCCGGGGCCAGCACGATCGGGTGATAGTCGCCGTGCCCGCCGCCATGCACCATCTGGTTGTAGTCGCCCTGCGACGGGGCGATGTTGCCGAGGCCCGGCCCGCCGCGCATGATATCGATCAAGACCACCGGCAGCTCGGTGCCGGCGATATAGGAGAGGCCCTCCATCATCAGGCTGACGCCTGGACTGGAGGACGAGGACATGACACGCGCTCCGGTGCATGCGGCGCCGTAGACCATGTTCACTGCGCCCAGTTCACTCTCGGCCTGGACGAACACCCGTCCCAGTTCGGGCATGCGGCGTGCCATCCATTCGAGTATTTCGGTCTGGGGAGTGATCGGATACCCGAAGTAGGCCTCCAACCCGACCCGGATGGCGGCCTCGGCCATGGCCTCGTTGCCCTTGAGCAACTCTCGCGACATGCTCGGCTCCTATGCGGCAGCCGGCACAGGGCGCGGCTGCAAGTTGCGGTAGACCGTGATCGCGGCTTCCGGGCACACCAGCGAGCAAATGGCGCAACCGGTACAGCCCTCGGCCTTAAGCCGCGCAGGGTGGAAACCCTTCGGCGTCAGCCGGTCGGCCGCTATTTCAAGCACTTCTTGCGGACAAGCGCTCACGCACAGCTCGCATCCCTTGCAGTAGATTTCACTGATGACGACCCGGCCTCGAACGGCCATCCGCCCATCTCCTCATAGCGAAGTCTGACAAAAGCTAACGGAATTCTCGGCATTCGATAGCGTATCTTCCAGGCAGGTCGCCTCGTAGTGCCAACCGTCCTGGCAAAAGTCGACAAAAATCATCCTCATATCACCCGCAAAGCCCACGATTCGAAGCACGTAGGTGCAAGGCGTATAATACGTCGCGGCCCAGGAATGGACAATCCCCGCCTCGTTCAGACCCCTCTCGCATTGACCGAGACCTGTCAGCGATTGCGCCGCGAGCCGCGCTTCGCAGTCGACACGGAGTTGAATAGCCTGTTCGCCTACCGCGAGCAGGTCTGCCTGGTCCAGTTTTCCACTCCCAGCGAGGACGTGCTCGTCGACCCGCTCGCCGTGCCGGACCTTTCGCCGCTCGGCCCAATCCTGGCCGATCAGGCTTTCGAGAAAGTCTTTCACGCCGCCGAGTACGACCTGATCTGCCTGCGGCGCGACTTCGGCTTCGAGGTGCGCAACATCTTCGACACGATGGTCGCGGCGCGAGCCTTGGGCGAGGATGGAACCGGGCTGGGGGCGCTCCTGCGCAAGGAACTGGGAATCGACCTCGATAAGCGGTTTCAACGCGCCAATTGGGGGGTGCGCCCGCTGCCCGCCGATCAACTCCAATACGCGCGCCTGGATACCCACTATTTGCTCGCCTTGCGCGACCGGCTCGAGATTCGCGTGCGCGAGGCCGGCCTGTGGGAGGAAGTCCAGGAGGATTTCCAGCGTGTGGCGGAGCATTCGCTTCCCGCGGAACCCACACCTCGCGAGGCCGGCCTGTGGAAGATCAAAGGCGTGTTCGATCTCCCGCGGGGTGATCGCGCTGTGCTGCTCAAGCTGCACCTGTTCCGCGAAGATGAGGCGCAGCGCCTCGACCGACCGCCCTTCAAGATTTTCTCTGACGAGACTTCTGGTCGCGATCGCCAAGGCCAGACCGGCCAACCTGGCCGAGCTGAAGGACGTGCCCGGGCTCAGCCCCACGAACCTCCAGCGCTGGGGCTCTGCGCTTTTGGAGGCCGTGACGCACGCGTCCACCACCGGGCTTCCGCCGCCGCCCGCCAGCAACGGGGCGAGCGACATCGCTCGCGCGCGCCATGAGGCATTGCGCAAGTGGCGCAAGCAGCGCGCTGCGGACCGCGGCGTGGAATCGGACGTCATTCTCAATCGCGACGCGCTGTGGCAGATCGCCCAACGCGCACCACGAACGCTCGGCGAGCTGCGGGCCATCCCGGAACTGGGCCAGCAGCGACTCGCGAAATACGGCGAGGAGATCCTGCGGGTGGTGATGAACGCGCATGTGAAGAAGGCCAACGATGAGAATTGAGTTTCAAGGCGCCGCACACACCGTCACGGGCTCGATGCACATCCTGCGGGTCAATGGCAGCACGCTGCTCCTGGATTGCGGCCTGTTCCAGGGGCGACGCGCCGAAGCCGCCGAGCGCAACGCCCGGCTTCCGCTCGCGGCGCGCGAAGTGAGCGCGGTAGTCCTTTCGCATGCCCATCTCGACCACTGCGGCAATTTGCCCAGCCTGGTGAAGCAGGGCTTCGGCGGGCGCATCTACGCCACCCAGGCCACGGCCCACGTGACCGAGCTCGTGTTGCGCGACTCCGCACGCATCCAGGAATACGACGCCGCGTTCATCAGCAAGCGCAATGCCAAGAACGGCCTGCCGCCCGTCGAGCCGCTCTACACCGAGGCGGACGCCGAGGCCGCGCTGCCGCTCTTCAACCCGCGGCCCTACGACGAGCCGTTCGAGGTGGCGCCCGGCGTGAGGGCCCGCTTCTTCGAGGCCGGGCATATCCTGGGCTCCGCCGGCATGCTCCTCGAAATCGAGGAACGCGGTCGCACGTGGCGTGTGGTGTTCTCGGGCGACATTGGCCGGCGTCACCTGCCGATCTTGCGTGATCCGGCGTTGCCGCCTGCCGCCGATTTCCTGATCATGGAATTGACCTACGGCGACCGTCCGCACCGCGATCTTTACTTGGCGTATCTCGAGCTGCGGGATGCGGTCTTGCGCACTTACCGCCGCGGCGGCAAAGTCGTCATCCCCGCCTTCGCCATCGGCCGCACGCAGGAAATCGTTTACGACCTGCGCAACATGATCGTCCAGGGTGAGCTCCCCAAGCTGCCGATCATCGTCGATAGCCCTCTCGCCACCGGGGTGTCGGAGGTCTACCGCGCGCACACCGAATGCTACGACGACGAGGCCAGGCAGCTTCTCGCGCGCGGCGATGCCGAGGAAGCCCTGGGCTTCAACTGGGTGACTTTCACTCACTCGGTGGAAGAATTGAAGGCCCTGAACGAACGCCGAGATCCGATGATCATTCTTTCCGCCTCGGGCATGGCCGAGGGCGGCCGCATCGTGCATCATCTGCACAACACGATCGAGGATGCGCGCAATACCGTGCTCATCGTCTCATGGCAGGCGCCCTATACTCTCGGGCGCCGGCTGGCCGAGCGAGCCGACAAGGTGCGCATCTTCGGAGAGGAGCACGTGCGCCGGGCGGAGGTGGTCACCATCGGAGGCTTCTCCGCGCACGCCGGGCAGGACTTTCTGACCGAGTACGCGCGCCAGGGCGGCGCTTCCGCACGCTCCGTCTTTCTCGTCCACGGTGAGGAGGACTCGGCTTCCGCGCTGATGCAAGCCCTGAAGGCGAATGGACTGCGCGCGCCGGTGAGCTATCCCGAGCGCGGCACGCTAATCGACACGGCCGATCTCCACTCGGCTGCGTTATAATCTCTGACGGAGAGGTGCCAGAGCGGTTGAATGGGACGGTCTCGAAAACCGTTGTGGCCCTTCGGGCCACCGAGGGTTCGAATCCCTCCCTCTCCGCTGATCGTCCTCGAACCGATGTATGCATCCTCCAGCTCGATCGCCCTGAGTATCGTGCAAGGGTTACGACCTCTCCGATTGACCCTCTGATGCACAAGCTGGTCGCTGCAACCGAGTGGATCCTTGGGGGCCAGACGCGCTCCGGGCGGTCCAAAGGACGTGCTCGCCGGGCCCGGTGCATCATCTAGATCCGTCCCGGCGAACTCCGGGCATCTCCCGGCCACCACTCTGACACACCCCCACCCTCGCAAGAACCCATCCACAGACATGGCATCTCGCGCGTTCGACGAGGGAATACGCCCGGAGAATCCGAGTCCCATGGTTCTTCCTGACCCGATTGACCCGTCTGGAGGCTGGCGAATGAGTTGGGGCGACGCTGGAATTATCCCGCCTGAGCCGTCAGCGGTGCAATGATGTTGCCCAGTGCTTCCAACCGCCCCGCCGCGCGGAACCACCGCGTGAAGTTGAGGCTGTGCCGCAGGAAGATGAGGTACTCCTGCGGATCGACGTCTTTGTTGTAGAAGTCGAGCAACGTCCAGTTGAGCACGTAGTGGCTCGCGGCATTGATCAGATGCGGCAAGTAACGGCCCTCGGCCGTCGAGAGCGGCGCAAGCCCCGGCTGCCCCGCGAATGCGCTTTGATACCCGGCCAAGTACTGGGCCACATCCGTCAAGCGCAACTCGCCATCCTGGGCGCCCTCCCAAGATGCAAAGAAGTACCACAACGCGAGCGCGACATCGAACGCGCGCAGATCCAACTTCGACCAATCAAAATCGAACACGCCGGTGACCTGCGAACCGCGGAACTTGAGGTTGCCCGGGTGGTAGTCACAGTGGATGATCAGCTGCGGCAAACGGCGCGCCTCCGGTTCGGCGAGCGCGTTCAATGTCTCAAGCAGGTCGCGCTGCAAGAAGTCGAGCTGCTCGATGAGTAAGGCATCGAAAGCGGTGTTCTTTGATCGCAGCGGGATCCCCGCCAGATAGTGCACAACGTGCGCCAGCAGATCGAGGATCTTGGGTTCGACGCGTTGTCCGCGTGGGGCGAACCCATCCAGGGCCCTGTGGAACTGGGCGTGAACGATGGCCGAGTTGCGAATCTCCATCGGAGTGCAGTGAGGGGCTACCCAGGTGTAGCGGTCCTCGTCGGGAAGGTAGTCGAAGACAGCGTAGAAGAGGCCCTGGATGTCGTCGGGCCCTACGAGGCGGTGAACGTAGGTCCGCCCCTCACGGGTCGCGTGGACGCGGGCCACCGGCGGTGCACCCACCTCTACGAGCCGCCCGATCACAGAGTGCTCGAACTCGATTTCCGCTTCGCGGATGCCTGGCTTGTACTTGCGCATGAAGTAGCGCGCGGGCTTGGCACCTTTGACCAAGTCGACAGCAAAGCTGATGTTGACGTAGCCGCGCATGTTGCGCTCCAACGCGGCCATTTCGCCAAGGTCGTAGTGCCGCAGCACGTCGCGGATTTCAACTTCGAATTCAGCGGACATAGGACTCCAATCCTCACCCGCTCAGTTAACTTGTGCGCAGGATTCTAAGCTCAATCCGCCCGGAGGGTCGAGCATCGATCCTCGCCCCTTCGTCAAGCCCGCATGCCCCTCGGGCGAGGCTTGGGGTCATAACCCCTCATCGACCTGACCACCCTCAGTCCGGGGGAAGGCGCAGCGAACAGCCAAGCGCCGGGCTCGATCAAGAAGGTGATGACATGTGCTCCACGAGGATGGTACAATCGCAGTGTCCGGGCGGAGCGTCTCCCGCCCGGCTTTCGTGAGCCTAGCCACCTACCCATGTCGACAAGGGCAAGCTCTATCGTAGAGGGCGAATGACCGAACTGGTGCATTTCTCTGCCGCAACATTTTCAACCGAAGTTCTCTCCTCAACGACGCCGGTATTGGTCGAATTCGGCGCCGAGTGGTGCCATCCGTGCAAACTGCTCGAACCCATCCTCAAGGACCTGGCCGTCGTGTGGGGTAGCAAACTCAAGCTGGGTCAGATCGACGTCGATCAGGACCCCGATCTGGCGATGCAGTTTGGCGTCCTGGGTGTGCCCACTTTGATCCTCTTCATGGCGGGGCAACCCGCTGAGCGCCTGACGGGCCTGCAGCCGCGCGAGCGCCTGCGCGCGAAGATCGAACAGCATTTGCCGGCCTAGCGTCTTCGCTATCGTCACGAACAGCGAGCCCACGCGGTCGATGCGTGGGCTCGCTCTTGTCAATCAGAACCCCTCGCGCTAGATCTTCCTCAGCGGCAGGGCTTGGATGCGTTTGAACAGCTCCGCAGAGTTGATCTCTTTGAGCAGGTACTCCTGGGCACCGGCCCGGCGCACCGCGCCCCGCTCCCAGGCGACCTCGTAAGTCGTCAGCACCACCACCCGCGGGTTCCAGGACGCGCGCGCGGCCTGGCGCACGAGCTCCAACCCCAGACCGTCGTCGCGCTTGCTCTCGATGAGGATCACCTGTGGGCGCAACTTCTCGATTTCGCCCAACGCGACTTGGGCATCGCCCGCCCGCCCCACCAATTCAACCCCCTCGATCTTGCTCAAGCGCTCGGCCAGCGCCTCGCGCACCTGCGTGTGTTCCTCGATGAGGTAAACCTGCAAGGCCATGATGCCACACTGCCGCCCGCCATCAGCGAGCGCCCTGTCTGGCATTATAGGTTCGGCAGCCTGGGTTCCAAGTGATGATTGTCCGCGCGCCCCGGCCAACGTGTCACTCTACCCGGCGTGGCGCCTCGATTAACAGGGGGATTGTGCGAGGTTTAGCGAACCGGCGCTTCCGCCCGGGCGGGGACGCGTACAACCACACGCGTACCCTTCCCCTTCTCCGAGACGATCGTGGCTTCACCGCCCGAGGCGCGCGCGCGCTCTTCGATGTTGGTCAGCCCGTGACCCAGAATTCGCTTCTCGGCCTCCGGGCTGAAGCCGCGACCGTTGTCTTCGACGACGAGGGCGTACCACTCGTCATCCTTCGAAAAGGAGATGCGCACGCGCGTCGCGCGCGCGTGCTTGGCCACGTTGGCCAGCGCTTCCTGGGCAATGTGATACAGCGCATTGGTCGAGTGCTGATTGAGCGCGCCCACCGCCCCATCGGAGATGTGCAGGTCGACGTGCGCCAAGCGTCTGCGCGCGGAACTCGCGCGAAAGCTGCCGCAGGCCCTCGGAGAAGTTGTCGTAGGCGATGCGCTGCGGCTTCATGTCGAGAATGTAGGCGCGGATGTCGCGGATCACGGAGTTCAGCCCGCCGATCGCCTTGTCGAGCCGGTCACGCACCAGGGCCGGGTTCTCTTCCAGGCTGAGCATGCCGTCCTCCAGCGTCAGCCCGACGGCATAGATGGACTGGATGATCCCGTCGTGCAGGTCCATGCCGATGCGCTCGCGCTCTTCCAGCACCGCGAGGCGCTGCGACTTGCGCAGCAGCAACGCATTTTCCACCGCCTCGCCGATGGTCAACCCCAACGATTGGAAGACCTGACGCTGGCGCGGCTCGAAATCCAAACGCTCATTGGTGGCCAGCGTGAGCACGCCCAGCACCTGGTCCTTCGAGACGAGCGGCAGGCAGATCACGGACTGGCATTGGTCATCGGCCAGGTCGGCCACGAGGCCGGCCGACTCGGCTTGGGCCTTGTTGGTCATCAGCAGTTCTCGGCGTGCGGCCACCCGCCCCAGCACGCCCTCGCCGATGCGGAACCGATCGCGCTTCCAGACCGACGTCGGGCGCTCGCCGCGCCGCAGCACGAGCGGGAACTCCCCATTGCGGTCCTCGTCCAGGAAGACCTCGGACGATTGCGCGTGGTAGTGCCGCGCAATGACCTCCATCGACTTCTCGAGCAGCTCGTTCAAGTCGAGCGTCGTTCCGCCGGCCGAAGCCACGCTGTTGAGAATGCCTAACTCCTCGTTGCTGCGCTCGAGTTCGCGCTCTTTGTCCTGCAGTTCAATGTAATGACGGGCGTTGTCGATGGCCACCGCGGCGTAGGCCGCCAGCATCTCCCCTAGTTTCTCATCTGCGGTGTTGAACGCTTGCCCATCCCTCTTTTCGGTGACGTAGATTTGCCCAATGCCGGTGCCCATTAACATGATCGGCACGCCCAGGAAGGTGCGCATCGGAGGATGGTTTGCTGGAAACCCGACCGAGGCCGGGTGCTCGCTCAACGACTTCAGGCGCAGTGTGCGCCCCTCGCGCAGCATCAGGCCGATCAATCCGCGCCCAACCGGAGGGTGCGCGATGCGCCGAACCTCCTCAGACGACATGCCGGCGGTCACAAAACGTTCCAGGCCGCCCTGGTCGTCGGGTATTCCGATGGCCGCATAGCGGGCGTGTAGCAGCTCGAGCGCCGCTTCGGCGATTCGGCGCAACACAATCTCCAGGTCGCGCTCGCGGACCAGTTCGAGCGATAGGCGGTGGAGTGTGTCGAGGTGGGCTTGGGTGTCGAAATCGAATGCGACTGACTCAGTCATGCTTCCAACATTGTAGCCCAGGACCGCCTGCGCCACAAGGAATCGCGGTCTTACGCGCCGCCCTTCATCCGCCGGCCTTTGCCGCCCCCTCGCCCGGCGAGAGGGCATAGCATGCCCTACGCTCTCGCGCGCGCGAGCGGCATGGGGGCGGATTCCACGTTGGGCAAAGGTGCTCTGTGGGTCCCCGATTGCAGGCGGGCCGCGTCTACCAATGGCAGGTGTCCTATGGCCCGACGGCGAGGCTCGATGCCTGACGCGTGCTGCAACAAGAAGGGGCTGCCCACAGTAGGCAGCCCCTTCTTCTCTAGTCTCCGGGATCAACATGCGGAAAGACCATCACACGTCGCAGCCAGCCTGTGTCCTCAAACCACAATGTTGACCAACCGTCCCTTGACCACCACGACCTGTCGCGGTGTCCGCCCTTCCAACCAGCGTTTGACCGATTCGGAGGCGAGCGCCATCTCCCGCGCCTGGCCCTCCGAGATGTCGGCGGGGACGCTCAGCCGGTCTCGCACTTTGCCGTTGACCTGCAGCACCAAGGTGATGGTCTCATCCACCGCGAGCGCGGCATCGAACGCCGGCCAGCGCTGCGTGTGTACCGATCCTTTGCGGCCCAAACGGTGCCAGACCTCTTCGGCCAAGAAGGGCGCGATGGGAGCGAGCAGGAGCAGCAACGCGTCCAAAGCGCCGTGGTACATCTCGGTCGAGACGGACCGGCTGCCGGCCTCCCCAATGGCGTTGGTAAACTCCATCATCGCAGAGACCGCCGTGTTGAAGCGGAAACCTTCGATGTCGCCCGAGACCTTGCGAATGGTCTTGTGCATGATGCGAGCGAGGTCACGATCACTCGAAGCGGTCAACCCATCCGCGGGGGGCGGAGTCGCGCGTGCAAGCATCAGCTCCCACGCTCGGCGCAGCCAACGGAAGGTGCCCGCCAGACCGTTGGTGTTCCAGGGCGTCGTTTGCTCGAAATCGGAAATGAACATCTCATAGGCACGCAGCGCATCGGCGCCGTACTCCGCCACCACTTCGTCCGGCGTGATCACGTTGCCCTTGCTCTTCGACATCTTCTCCTTGCCATCGGGAGCCAGGATCATGCCCTGGTTGCGCAAGCGTTTGAAGGGCTCGACGAACGACAGATATCCGAGATCGTACAGGACCTTGGTCCAGAAGCGGGCATACAGGAGGTGCATCACCGCGTGCTCGGCGCCGCCGACGTACATGTCCACCGGCAGCCAGTAGTCCACTTGCTGCCGGTCAAAGGCCGCCTTCTTGTTGTGCGGATCGGCGAAGCGCAAGAAGTACCACGAGGAGCAGGCGAACGTGCCCATCGTATCCGTCTCGCGCCGGCCGCGGCTGCCGTCCGGCAATGTCACATTCACGAACTTGGGGATCGTCGCCAGCGGCGATTCGCCGGTGGCGCTCGGCTCGTAGCTCTCCACATCCGGCAGGCGCACCGGAAGGTCCTCGTCGCGCACCGGCACCTCACCCTGCTCGGTGTGGACCACCGGGATGGGCGTGCCCCAGTAGCGCTGGCGGCTGATGCCCCAATCGCGGAGTTTGTAGTTGACTCGTCGCGCACCCTTCCCCTCGCGCTCGAGCCATTGGGTCACCCGGTCGACCGCCACCTCACCGGGCGTGCCGCTGAACGCGCCGGAGTTGATCATCGCGCCATACTCGGTGTGGAACAACGCGTCGCGGTAGAACTCCACGGCGTGCAGCATTTCCATGATCGTGCGCTTGCCCCGCACGTCCGGCTCGAGCGCATGGCAGCGCGCCAGGATGCGCTGTTCGCTCTCCAGGCTGTCCCAGGTCTGGACGCCGTCCGCGAAGATGAACAGCCAACGCCCGCCGACCACCTCGTTCCATGAATCCGGCCGCACGTGCTGGGCCGCGATCCGCACGTAGGCCTCGATCTTCGCCGGCGGTATCGTGACGTACAGCGAACCCTGGCGTTCGTCGAAGGGAATGGCCTCGCGGCGCAGCGCCTCGGCAAAGCCCTCGCTCATCGTTCCGCCGAGCGCAAAGGACTTCGTCAGTCCATCCGTGCGGTCGATGACCGGCAGGATGGGCAGGCCGTACTTAAGGGCGAAGGCGTAGTCGCGTTCGTCGTGCCCGGGCACGGCCATGATCGCGCCGGTACCGTACCCGCTCACGACATAGTCGGCCACCCACACGGGGATGCTCCGGCCGTCGACCGGGTTCAGGGCGTAGGCCCCGGTGAACACACCCGTCTTCTCCTTCTCGGCGGAGGTGCGGTCGGCCTCGCTCAAGCGGCGCGCCGCAGCCACATAGGCTTCCACCTCGGCGCGCCGCTCGGGCTTGGTGAGGCGCGCAACAGCGGGATGTTCGGGCGCGAGAACCATGAAGGTGGCGCCCCACAAAGTGTCCGGCCGCGTGGTAAAAACCCGCAGCGGGCCGGTCAAGGTCCCGAAATCCACCTCCGCGCCCTCGCTGCGCCCGATCCAGTTGCGCTGCATCGTCTTGATGTGGTCGGGCCAATCGATGGTGTCGAGGTCCGTCAGCAGGCGCTCGGCGTACGCCGTGATGCGGAAGAACCACTGCATCAGGCGCTTGCGCTCGACCAGGGCGCCGCTGCGCCAGCCTCGGCCGTCGACGACCTCCTCGTTCGCCAGCACGGTCTTGTCGACCGGGTCCCAGTTCACCTCCGCCGGCGCCCGATAGGCCAAGCGGAATTTGCCGAGGTACTCGCGTCGTTGCGCGAGGCTCATCCTCTGCCAGGCCTCGGCCGTGAGTGGGTCGGCGCCCGGGATTTCGCTCGAACCGCGGCGGGTCAGCTCCGCCTCGAGGTCGGCGATCGGTCGCGCTCGTTTCAAGCGCGGATCGAACCACGCGTGATAGAGCTGCAGGAAGATCCATTGCGTCCAACGGTAGTACTCGGGCTTGGAGGAGTTGATCTCCCGGTCCCAATCGTACGAAATGCCAATCAGCCGGAATTGGCGCTTGTAGTTGGCCGAGAATCGCTCGATGAGCTTGGCGGGGTTGGTCTTGAGTTTGATGGCCGCGTTCTCTGCCGGCAGGCCGAAAGCGTCCCAGCCCATCGGATGCAGCACGTTGTACCCGCACATGCGCTGATAGCGGCTGAGCACGTCGGTCGGAATGTAGTTGCGGCAGTGGCCGACGCTCAGCCCGTCGCCGGAAGGATAAGGAAAGAAATCAAGAATGTAGATCTTGGGCCGCTCGTCGGCGGGGCCGGTCTTGTAGAGACGCGCGGCTTCCCACGTGGCCATCCACGCGGATTCGAACGTCTGCGGCCGGTACTCTGTGCTGCGCGCTCCAGAGGCCGTGCCCCTGCTGCGGGGAACCGGCCGGCGCGCCGGGGCCTTCGAACGCGGGGAGCGCGATGCCTTGCGCGCACGGGTCGGCGAGGCCTTCGGCTTGAGAGCAGAAGCGCGCTTGACCGAGCTGCGGCGCGCAGCGGCCTGTGGCGCCCTCGGCCGGGTCGTGCTGCGACGTGGACTCGCTCGGCGCAGTGCGCTTCTTCGATGCGGCCTTTTTCTTCGTCACCATCATTCACATCCTTGATTGGCAAGACTGAGCTGCGCTTCGGTTGGCGGTAAGGCGTGTCGCCCTGCCGACCCCACGCCTGGCTGGCCCGGCCGGCCTCGACAAAAAAGAAACCCCTTCGCTCAGGGACGAAGGGGCAACCTCGCGGTACCACCCTGATTCCTGGAGCGAGCTCCAGGCGCTTGAAGCGATAACGGGCAGACCCGCCGCCGTGAGGCGGTGCGCTGTCCCTGTGGGGACCGACCGGCGAGTTCGGCCTGATGCGCTCCGCTGCGCTGCGGGGTTTCACCGCGCGAGAGCTCGTGCTCCCGGCCCCGATCTCTGGCGGATGGCCTACCGACCCTCGAAGGGTGCTGCTCCGGTCCGACGCCGAGCTATTGGCAAAGGTCAGCCTGAGGTCACACGCCAGGCTGACGGTTGAGGTGGACCCAGAGGGATTCGAACCCTCGACCTTCTCAATGCCATTGAGACGCGCTCCCAACTGCGCTATGGGCCCATGTGAATTTCGGTACAGGCCGCGAAGTGGGGTCGCGGCCAGTGGACCTGGAGGGATTCGAACCCTCGACCTCTTCAGTGCGATTGAAGCGCGCTCCCAACTGCGCTACAGGCCCGCGTGATTTCAGGGATTCTACCCTGTTCCCAAGAGGGGTGTCAAGCACAGGGGCTCACTTGGTACAATGCGACCCTTGCGCCAAAGGAGGAGGGGCATGAGCGAGAGGCACGCTGTCGCTGATTTTTCTATCTCCCCGTTGACTGACGTTCGCGCAACCACGTGGTGGAAGCCGCGCCGAGTTGCGGTGCTCGGTCAACCGGAGCCAGAAGACCGGCTGCTGGTCGAGTTCCTGGCTCGCCTGGTGGCGGCCTTCCGCGAACAGGGCCACGAGATCGTAGATAGCCACGCGGACAACGTGCACTTGATGCTGGCCATCGGGCAGATTCCCGAAGGAGCGCAGGCGCTCACCGAACGAATCCCCGAACGCCCCCTGCCCCTGGCTCTTACCATCATGCGCGAGTTCAAACTCAAGCGCCGGCCCGACAACCTGGTGATGCTGGTCGGAGTGTCGCAGCGCTTCAGCGGACTGCCGCATGCAGAGACCGCCGAGATCGCGCGCCTCTTCATGGCGCGTCAGGGCGTGCCGAAAGTGGTCTTCGTCAGCGGGGACCGGCGCAGCGGGACCGTGATGGAGGCCACCACCTGCACCATGGAGGGCGGACACCCCAGCGACACGCTCGACGTTGCACAACGCGTCTGCGACCGCTTGGTGACCGCCTCCTGCGCGCACGAAGTTGGCGCGGACTACGTGGTCGAGGAGAACGGGCTCTCGCGGGAAGCTTGGCTGGCCTCACCCACACCGGAGGCGCTCGTGGACGCCGGACGCCGCATGGACGGGCTGGGCCTTCTGCCTGCGCCCAAGCGCATCGGCGGCTATGTGTCGGAAAACCTGGCCCGCGTGTACGAGCGCTACCTGGGGATGAAGGGCTTCAGCGAAGGCATGCTGTTCGCCTACGATCCGGGCACGCAAACGATGATGGTCACGGCCTCGGGCAGCTGGGAAGTGGATAAGCGCGCGCTGCGTCGCGATGAGGTGGTGGTGATCGGCGGGATGCGCGACGGCAAGCTGGTCGTGCTGGCCCCGCCGGGGGTCTCGCCCAAAGGACCGTCGGTGGAGGCGCTCGAGATGTTCACGATGCTCGGCTCGGTGCCTCGCGTCCGCCTGCGCCAAGTGGCGCAGGGCGAATGGACGCCGGATCCCAACGGCGAAGTCGAGGCGCCGATCGTGCGCGCGGGGATCCACGTGCATGTGGGTGTCGAAAGCGCGGACCCGGCCATCATCGAAACCGTGCCGGCCAACCGCCAGCTCTATCCCTACGGCTTCGGTTGCGGCACGGACCTGATGTGCGGGTTGGCCCAGGATGCAGCCCGCCGCGCGCAGGCGATCTCAGACCCAAGCGACCCGCGCGTCTTCGTGCGCTGGCCCATGCTCTACCACGGGGACACGGTGCTCGAACTGTGGAAGCCGGGGCACGCCGGCCGGCCGCTGGATGCGCTGCTCGACTTGTACGACCCGGCCGTCACCGGCGCGATCCGCTACACGCCCGACCACATCCATCAACCGGTTTGATCCAGCCCCAACCGAAGATCCAGCTCATCCAATTCCATCCAGGGACTGCGTAAAGCACTCGGCCGCGCCAATGGCGCGGCCGAGTGGTCGACAGGCAGAAGGTCGTCTCGCTCCTACGGCGTTGTCCGTTTGCGTCGGACGATGACTCCCGCGAAGGGCGCCAGTACCGCTAGCGCCACGGCCTGTCCCAAGCATTGCAGACCCCCGCTGCCCGACGCTCCACCAGCGGTCGGCGAGGACTGTGGGGCGAAGGCCGACGTTTGGGTGGGCGCCTGCGTCGCCAACGAAACCGGCGGAACCGTCGCGGGAGGCGGGCCAAGCGTCTCCGCTGGAGGCAGAAGCGTCGCGGTCAGGATGAGCAGCCGCGGGGTGTCGCCCTCGATCTGGACCGCCTCCGGAACCTGTCCGCCAAGGTAAGTCAGCACATCCCATGCCTGCTGGTTGGCCGGCTCGATCCTGAGCGCCGCGTCAATCTGCTGTAGCGCAAGAACGAGCAGCGGGTCGCGCGGATCTGAAAAGAAGTGCGCCCGGTAGAGCAGCTCGGCATAACCGGCATGCCACTTGGCGCGCTCGGGCGCAAGGTCGGTCGCGCGCTCGTAGGCCTCCGCGCTCAGGCGCACCATGGTCTGCGCACCCTCGTCATCGCGCGCCCAACCCTTATCGGTGCAGGCGGCCTCGCGATATGCGCGGGCCAGCCGCCCCCACGCTTCGCCATCATTGGGATGGGCGTCCACCTCGGCGCGGGCCGCCAGCACTTCGTTCCACAACGTGCGTGAGACGAATGTGACGGCGATCTGCTGCGTGGCGGTCGGTTCAAGATCTTCGAAGTGCCAGCGCACATCACGTCCGTCGAAAGTCGGATCGGTACTGGTCGCCCAATCGCGGAGGATGACGTTCTCAGGCGAGAGGTCGTAGGGCGCTCGCACGACGAAGTCTGCCTGGCCGATCACGCCCTTCCAGCCGCTGCCGGTCGAGAGAATGTAAATGAACTGCGACGTCGCCGCATAACCGGTGGCGCGAGTTGCATAGTTGACCTCGATCGCGACGTCTTCGTTCGGTGGGAAGACAACGTCGAAGGCCGCCCAGGCGACCGAATAGCCCTCCTGAGCGCCGGGCGTCGTGATCCTGCGTGTCGCGACCCGGCGGCCTCCGACCTCGACCGAGAGATCCTGGATCTCCGGCAGATCGGACCATCCCGAGGGATCCTCGAGCGGGAATTGGACCGCTCATGCGTTCCTCGACTGCGCTCGTGTTGCGCATCGTGAACTCGGCGTGGACGGTGGCCCAGTCCCGAGTGAGAGACTCTTGTTGACCCACGGGCCCGCTCCAATTGGAGGGCTGCATGGTGATCGTGACCGTTTCGGCAATCATCTCGACCTAAGTCACCTCCACTCCCGGGACCGGGTTGCTGCCTGGCGGCGCATTGGGTGGGGCGATGTCGGCCCTCGCCGGCGCGGAGGCGAGCACGGAAAGCAATACGCCCGCCAATAATCCGACCCCTGCGATTCTCGGGTGCAGCTTCACCATATTCAGCTTCTCCTGCGTTCTGCGCTCATGTTCGTCGCGCACGCAAGGGATCGGCCCAGGCTATGGACCGCCCCATGCTGCTCCGCCCTCCAGCCACGCTTCAAGCGTGCGCCCCACCCGCTCCAGGCTCGCTGCGCTGACCTTGTCGAGTGTGTCTTCCGTCGTGTGCCAGTACGGGTAGTCGATATCGATGATGTCGACGGCGGGCAGCCCGAGCGAGCGGAAGGGCATGTGATCGTCGAGGATCGCCCTCCCAGGCTGGTCGAGGAAGTGGTCGGAATAGCCCAGCGCGGCCGCCTGCCCCCAGATCACCTGCTGCAGCGTTGGATCCGAGTTGCGCTCGAAGGGCAATTGCTGGTCGCCGTCGCCGACCATATCGACGATCACTGCGGCCTGCAGCCCGTCGACATCCTCTCCCCCGAGCGACTGAGCGAAGAGCGTCGAGCCGACGATCCAATCCCACCCATCGAGGCCACCGTTGTCCTCCGCGTCGAAGAAGACCAGCCACACCGCGTGCTCACTCCAATCCAGATCCAGCGTTCGCGCGAGCTCGAGCAGCACAGCCGTCCCCGAGCCGCCGTCGTTCGCGCCCGGAACCGGGAGGTCCGGGTGCAGCGGGTCTCGATCCGCGCGGCGGCGAGAATCCCAATGCGCACCCAGAAGAACGACCGGTCCGCTGCCGCGTCGCGCCCAGATGTTCCGGATGGGCACTCCCCCGGATTCCGACAGCTGGATATCCGTTTGCCAACCCTGTGCGCGGAGCTCGCCCAGGATCCATTCGGCCGCCTGCGCACTGGCCTCCGTCCCGGCGACCCGCGGACCGAAGTCAAGTTGGCGGCGGACGAGGTCGAGCGCGCGCTGCCCATCGAACAGCGCGGGTGCATGCGGTGTGGCGAGCGATGGACGGCACGCGCCAAGGCCCAGGGTAAGGCCGAGCAATACAGCGAGGCAATGCGATGGCCCCGCCGTACGGGTGCCGACGAGTGCCGATGAGGGCCTCACGTTATCTTCCGCAAGCACGGACTTGATCGCAAGCGGTCACTCGCAGGCCGTCCCGAGTTACATTGTGCCGCCCGCGATTTGCACACCCGATCTGACCAATTGTGTACGGCATCGTGTGACCCAAGATGGCCGCCGACGATCACGCGCCACTTTCGTTTTCGTCGCCCGCAGCGGCGAGGAATGCTTCCAGATCGAACTCGACCGCGGTCGGCATAGGCTTGGCCGCGCTCCAACCGGGTGCGCGGGCGCGCCTCGAGGGGCGGCAGGATGCCGAAGATCGACTTCATCGGCTGAAAGTGCTTCTCCGGCGTCGTGGCGATGTAATCACATAGCGCGCCTAGCATACTCGTGACCGGAAGCCGCAAGGGTTCGCGCCCGCGCGCCAGACGCGCCGCATTCCACCCCGCCAGCAGCCCGGTGGCCACGTTGCCCATGTAACCCTCGACTCCCGTGATCTGCCCGGCCATGAGCAGGTCCGGCCGCACACGAGTCTGAAGCGTAGGCAGAAGCACGCGCGGCGCGTTGACGAACGTGTTGCGATGCATCTGGCCGTAGCGCACGAAGGTCGCGTGCTCCAGGCCGGGAATCATCCTGAACACACGCTGCTGGTCCTCTGCTCGCAAGTTGGTCTGGAACCCGACCAGGTTGAAGAGCGTCGCGTGCCGGTCCTCCTGTCGCAACTGGACAACGGCATAGGCCCGCTCCCCGGTTCGAGGATTGTTCAACCCGACCGGGCGCAGCGGGCCATAGGCCAGAGTACGTTCGCCACGTTCAGCGAGGATCTCGATGGGCACGCACCCCTCGAAGTAAGCCGCCGCACCTGCGCGCACGCCCTGCGCGATGGCGTGCTCGAATTCGCGCAAGGGGGCGCGCTCGGCCGAATTCAACGCGCCGACCAGCGCCTGGTATTGGCCGCGATCGAGCGGGCAGTTGAGATAGTCATCCGCCTGGCCCCCGCGCGATTGGCGAAAGGCAATGCGCATGTCGATCAACTCGGCGCTGACGATCGGCGCGATGGCGTCAAAGAAGTACAGGTGCTCCGCCCCGGTGAAACGGGCAATCGCCCGAGCGAGCGCAGGAGAGGTCAGCGGCCCGGAGGCCAGGATGGCAAGTCCGCCGGGAATCTCGTCGATCTCCTCGCGCACGATCTCGATCCGCGCGTGCGCCGCCAGCCGATCGGTGACCGCTTGCGAGAAGAGGCCCCGATCGACAGCCAACGCGGAGCCGGCGGGGACGGCGCAGGCTTCGGCGACCGCGAGCAGCAGGCTGCCCATCCGCTCCAGCTCCGCCTTGAGCATGCCGCCGGCGCGATTGGCCTGCAGTGATCCGAGGGAGTTGGAGCACACGAGTTCGGCCAGGCGGTCGCTGGTGTGGACGCCGGTCGATCGTGCCGGGCGCATCTCGAACAGGCGGACACGCAACCCGCGGACGGCTGCCTGCCAGGCCGCCTCGCAGCCCGCCAGCCCCCCGCCAACAATCACCACGTCCGGATCGGGCATGCTGGAGATTCTATCAGCCGCTCTTGACGTGTCCTGCCTATCGGGCGCCGGCCGAGAGATGAGGTTGCCGCGCCGCCTGTCGCGCGGTTTGACTCGCTCGCACAGGAATCAACCATCGCTCCCTGCGTGCAGGGAGCGATGGTTGACAGAGCGACCGGTATCACTTGGAGGTAACTGGGGAGGGCTTTCCCAACGGATACGGCCCGAAGAAGAAGAACGCCAGGACCATGGTCAGCGCCACGATGGGTCCGATCACGACCGGCCCCAGCCGCCAGGTCAGCAGGAGCGCTAACACCGACCCGGCCAGGGAGCCCACGAACTGATTGATGAGCCCCTGAACGGCGAAGAACATCCCGGCCCGGTTCTTGTGGGTTTGTTCGGCTTCCACCGCCGCGATATGCGCCGGAAAGGCGTACGGGATGGTGAAGAAGGCGCCGATCGAGAAGCTGCCGATCAGGCCGGCGATGATGCCCACGACGATCGGCGGGACGGGCAGGTTGAGCTGGGTCCAGCCCAGCGGGTAGAGCAACATGGCCACGGCGAAGACCAGAAGCGCGGCGCGGAACGCGTACTTGGCGCCCTTCTTGCGGCTGATCACGTTGAAGACAATCAGCATGATCGGCACCGGCGCGAAGGCGGCCGCGTTCATCAGCCCCAGGCTGGCATCTGAGATGCCCATCATGTCGGCCGCGATGAAGGCAATCCCGCCCAGGAAGAACTGCAGCCCGAAGTAGAAGGTCGCCACCGAAGACATGTAGATCAGGAAGGTCTTGTTGGTCAGCGTCATTCTCAGGCTGGCCCACAGCGAGACTCTCTCCTCGATCTTGCTGGTGGCACTGTCGACGTGGGTCGGGCTTTCCTTGAGCACCAACAGCGGCCCAATGAAGGTGACGAAGCTCGGCAGGAGCAGAATGGCGGTACCGCGGACCCCGAAGCGGCTGAACAGCATCGGCGCCACGACGAAGGTCAGCACATAGCCGCCGGTGTTGAAGAAGGTCTGCCAGCTGGCGACCCGCACGCGGGAATTCTCGTCCGGGACGATCTCCGACAGCGCCGCCAGGTACGGCACGATGATGAAGGTGTGAAAGAAGAAATACAGCGAGCTGACAACGGCGACGTAGACTGCATTGCCCCAGTGGCCGTCGGGGCCGAGGCTGGTGCCGGTGAACGG
The DNA here is from genome assembly GCA_963712475.1 of uncultured Chloroflexia bacterium. Lineage (GTDB taxonomy): Bacteria > Chloroflexota > Anaerolineae > Anaerolineales > RBG-16-64-43 > RBG-16-64-43. The sequence goes on along the minus strand of CAVQIA010000005.1, from coordinate 541,472 downwards.
CGGATACCACAACAAGAAGAAGCAAATGACCGTCGGGACGAGGCCGATCAGCATCATCGGCCGCCGGCGGCCCCAACGGCTGCGCATGTTGTCGGTCCACGAGGCAATCGGCAGATCGACCACGCCATCCAGGATGCGCGCGATCAGCATCCCGAGCGCGAAGGCCGCGGCCGGCGCGAACACCAACGCGCCGGTCTCGATGCGCGCCAGCGCGGGCCGATAGAAGTAGAGCAAATACGTCAGAACGACCTGATAGAGGAACCCGGGGCCGAATCCGCCGATGGCGTAGATCGGCTCTTGCCATTTCTTGATGGGTTTCATGATGGTCTCCTCTCCGACTTCAGATTGTCTGGGCGAAATGGTCCCTGACGCGCGACGCGACCGACGCATCGCCAGGGACGCCGGGTTGGGCAGAACCCATGATGCCGATGACTCCCTTCAGGCGCTCGCACTCCGCGACGATCTTCTGCGGATCCAGTGCGCTCGGCCGACGACCTGCGAGGTTCTCGAAGTTGCGGAAGTAGATCTTCTCGAGGATCGATGCGGGCAACCCCAGTCCGCGGAATGGACCGCTAAACCGGTTGAACAAGAACCCGTTCTCGACGTTCAATCGGAATTCGCCGTCGTGTTCAAGGAATTGGCGCACCAGCCCGATGCGCAGCGCGCTCTCGTTCGGCTCGATACCCAGCTCGGGTGTCGCGAGCAGCGCCTTGGCCCCAATGTCGGTGCCGAAGAGGATTCGATCCTGGAATGCGACGAAGAATTCACGGGCGCCACGCGGATCGTTGGCGAAATTCTGGTACATCTCGATCCCGGGGGTCAGGTCGACGTGCATGTGAGGGAAGCGATCGAAGAGCGCGGCCAGCCGCGGAAGTTGGGCGGACATGAAGAAGAAGTGCGCGAACACGACCTTCAGCCCCGGATGGCGTTCGAGGACCCTCACGACTTGCGCGTACTGGGCCTCGTTGTTGATGAATGTCCCGTCGCCATAGTACCAGCCCTGCTTACGCGCCCAGTCCGGCACCCGGCGGGGATCCCAGAACTCTTCGGGATCGTTGACGTGAAAGATGAGCGGGATCTGCCTCTCCTCCACGGCGGCCCAGTAGGGTGCGTAGGCCGGGGAGTCGAAATCCGGAATGGGCAGCATCCGGCGCATGTCGGGCTTGCCCTCGATCATCTTGATTCCGTCGCAGCCCATCGCCATCAGCCGCTCGGCATCCTGGGCGAATAGCGCCCCGCACGAGTCCGGTGCGATGAAGAGCGGCGAAATGTCGAGACCGCCGAAGACGTAGGCCCGATCGGGGGCGTGCGACTTGAGGTACAGGGCGTCGGGCACAAGGCTCAGCCGCGCGCGGTGGGGAGTGCAGACCAGGTTGAATTTGGAGACGCCGTGCTGATCGAGGACCCGCAGCAGCCCCGGCATGTAATCCGGGTGGGCAAAGTGAATATGGCAATCGAGGAGGGGAAGGTCGGCGAGCGATGGGGGCATGGATCCCTCCGGGAATGTCGAGCGGCGCGTCGCGCGGATGAGAGTCCCCCAAGCTACCGACCAACTCCTGCATCGGGTCAAGCCCGGGCCAGAGCGGGTCTGAGCCTCCTCATCCTTCGGCGCGCGTCACCGGGTTCATTTGTCCGGTGAATTGTACGCACAGCGCCGGGCTGCGCAACTAGGGATGCACCCACGGTGACGCGGAATCCGCTACAGAATGTCCGCGCAGGGAAATCGACCCAACTACGGTCAATCCCCCGAAGGGCCCCGGTTCGACCACCCCGTCGCCCGGGTCAACCCTCATACTCGCGCACTCGATGCATGTGCTGCGACACGAGGCGCCGCGCACCTCGCGCCGCTTCCGATTTGATCTTCTCCTCATCCAGCGTCACGAGTTCCCGCTTGCGCATGAGCCAGCGTCCGCTCACCATCAGGTCGCTCACGTCCGCGGCCTTGGCCGAGTGCACCAAGTTGGCCACGACGTCGTGCTGCGGAAGAAGGTGCGGCCGATCCATGTCCACCAGGGCGATGTCGGCCGAGGCGCCTTCGGCCAGCACGCCCGAGTTCGCGAAGCCCACCGCCCGCGCGCCGGTTTGGCTCGCCATGCGCAACGTCATGTCCCCCGGCATCGCCGTCGGATCACGCTGGATGTGCTTCTGCAGGATGGCTGTCTGGCGCAGCGCTGCCCACATATCCAGGTCGCCGTTCGAGGCCGGGCCGTCCGTGCTGATCGCCACCGCGACGTTGTGGCGCGCGAAGCGCCCGAGGTCCGGGACGCCCATGGCCAGCTTCATATATGTGATGGGGGCGTGCGCCACCGCGGTCCTGCGTCGCGCGAGCAGCTCGAGATCTTCCTCCGACACGTAGATACAGTGAGCGGCCACGCATCCGCCTGGCGCCTGGAGAACTCCCAGGCGATCCAAATGCGCCACCGGACTTATGCCGAACTCCCGGCGCGAGTTCTCCACCTGCTCCTCGGATTCCGAGAGATGCAGATGGATGCCGAGCTTTCGCTCTTGGGCGATTTCCGCAATCCGATGAAGGAACTCCGGCGGGCAAATGTAAGGCGAGTGCGGGCCGAGGAAGAGGCGCAGGCGGCCCTGGGCGCGGCCGTTCCAGCGCTCGATGAAACGCAGTGTCCCCTCCAAGTTGGCGCCGATTTCCTTGTCGTCCCCGACACCAAACACGCACCAGGCGAGGGCCGCCTTCATCCCCGACTGTTCGACAACTTCCGCCACGCGATCCATGAAGAAGTAGTGGTCGTTGAACCCGCCCACGCCTCCGCGTATCATCTCGCACGCGGCGAGCGCAGCGCCCCAGTACACGTCCTCGTCACGCAACGCCGATTCGGCTACCCAGATCTTCTCATTGAGCCACCGCGGGAAGGGCAAATCCTCCGCCCACCCGCGCTCGTACGTCATGGCGGCGTGGCAGTGCGCGTTGAACAACGCCGGCACGGCCGCATGGTTGTGGCCATCGACCCGTTCATCGGGGATGAAACCTGCCGGAGCCTGCCCAACTCCGACGATGTGCTCGCCATCTACAGCCAGGCGACTCGCGCGCAGGACTGATCCGTGGGGGTCGAGCGTGACAATGTCCACATCTTCGATCAGCACTTTTGCCATGCGGCCTCCGCTGTCTCGATTCTACATCGGCGGGCGCAGGCAGGGCCCGCCCGCTACCTCCAGGTGTATAATGCGCTCACAACTTAAGTCTGCGGCCGAGGTTCCCTGTTCCCCCGGATGGGAGGGATCAAAGGCGAAGCCGGTGCAAGTCCGGCGCTGCCGCGCAACTGTGAGCCTGGAGGATTAGTCCAGGCAAGCCAGGTCGCCCGCCTCGGTCGCGTTCCCAAATACCTCGCCGGAAGGGGACGGGAACCGAGCTTCGGCTCGTTGCACAGCGCCCCTGTCCATCGACAGGGGCCTTTTCGTCCCGGCCGTCCGAGGCGCATGTCGATCGCAAGACCGACACCCGCTTCACGGAGGAATCACATGAGGCTCAGCACCGTTCGTGGAATTGCTCTCGCTCTCGTTTTGGCCACCGCGCTTGGGGCGTGCGGCATGCCCGCCACGCCCGCCGCCTCCACCGCAGCCCCGCTACCCGCAGCGCCCGCAACAGCCACCCTGCCGCCCGTGCCAACCGTCGAGGCGGTGGATGGGGCCGGCCAGACCATCCGCTTGCCCGGGCCGGCCCAGCGCATCATTTCACTCGCGCCCTCCAACACCGAGATCGTATTCGCCGTCGGTGCGGGCGCACAGATGGTCGGTCGCGACGAGTTCTCCGACTATCCCGAGGCCGCCAAAGCCTTGCCCTCGATCGCCACGGGCATGGGCAAGCTCAACACCGAGGCGGTGGTGGCGCTGCAGCCGGACCTGGTGCTCGCGGCGGAGATCACGCCCCCCGACCAGGTGGAAACTCTGCGCGGGCTGGGGATGACCGTGTTCGTCGTGATCAACCCCAAGGATTTCGAGGGACTGTATTCGAACGTCGTGGCCGTCGGCACGCTCACCGGCCATGACATAGAGGCTCACGGTCTCGCAGACGAGCTGCGCGACCGCGTGACCGCCGTCGGCCAGACGCTCACCGCGGCCACCACCACGCCGCGCGTGTTCTACGAATTGGATGGGACCGACCCGACCAAGCCGTGGACCTCCGGGCCGGGCACCTTCCTCGACCTGCTCATCCGGGCCGCGGGCGGGACGAACGTGGGCGCGGTGCTCTCGAGCCAGTTCGCTCAGATCAGCTCCGAGGAGTTGGTGCGGCAGGACCCGCAGGTCATGCTGCTGGGTGACACCGCCTACGGCACAACGGTCGAAGGGGTCAGCGCACGCGCCGGCTGGGAGTCGATGACCGCCATCAAACTCAAGGCCGTCTACCCCTTTGACGACAATCTGGTCAGCCGTCCCGGACCGCGCATGGTGGATGGGCTCGAACAAATGGCTCGCCTCATCCACCCGGAGTTGTTCGCGCAGTCGTATGAGTATTGACCCATCCAGCCGGCAGGCATAGGAGAGGGCACAGCATGCCTTACCGATGCCCGGCGGCGTCCGCTATCCGCGCAAGTCCCGCGTCGGGGTGAGCGCAGCAGATGACACTATCAGGGGCGGCCACGAGGCCGCCCCTGAGCATCGAGGCCTCGCCGAAGAGGTCCTCCGACCATCCATGCGTAAGGCATGCATAGGTCATTCTCGGACGCCCACGTTGGACCGCCGACCCTCTCCATGAAGGATCGTGGCGGCTACATCCCGCGAATGAGCCCACCCGGCTGGCAGGTGCGGCAGAAGTTGGTGATGCGCTGGTTGGCGGTGACGGCCGAAATGGTTGTGCCGCAGCGCGGGCAGGGCTGCCCGCCGCGCATGTGAACGGCGAAGAAGTCGCGCGGCTTGAGATGAACCGCCTCGCCCATCTCCTCACGCACCTTGACGATCGAGGTGCGCAAGACCTCGCTCATCGCCTCATACAGCACGCGCACGTCGGCCGGTGTGAGGCTGGTCCGCTTGCGATACGGGTGCAGGCGTGCCGCCCACAGGATTTCGTCGGCGTAGGCATTGCCGATGCCCGCCAGAAAATCGGCGCGCACGAGGATGGCCTTGATCTCCCCGCGGAATCTCTTCACGCGAGAGGCGAATTCCTCGTGCGTCACCGCCAAGGCCTCGGGTCCCATCTGCGCGAACAGTGGCACGCGGCCCAAATCCGGCGTGAGGTAGAGCTGTCCCATCTTCTTCTGATCGACGTAGCGCAGTTCTTCGGGAGGATCCTCGAAATGAAGCGTGGCGTGGACCGGGCCGGCCTTCTTCTCGTGTGGAGCGCACAACTGAAAGCGCCCGGTGAGCTTCGGGTTGGCAACGAGCCATGAACCCGAGGGAGCGAGGCGGAAGAGCAGATACTTGCCGCGCCGGTCGACGGCCGAAATACTCTCGCCCTCGAGGCCGGCCGCGAAACCGTGCCCGGTGAGATCGCGCACAACGATCGGGCCGCCCTTCGGATCGATCGTCACCCGCGCGATCGTGCGCGACGCCAGTCGCCGCTCGAGCACCTCTCGCACGATCTCGAGTTCCGGGAGTTCGGGCATGGGTCAATCATGCGGCAGGCGTGGCGCGCCGCGCGCGTTCGGGGTCAAAGCCTTGGGGCGAAGGCGATGGACGCGCTGGGCTACTCTTTGGCGGTCAAATGGAAGACCGCGTCGCCCGGGCGCACCTTCTGCTTGACCTCGAGGGCAACTTCGCCGGGCTCGGCAGTCGTGACCGGCACGTGCTCAACCTGCATCGAAGTCACCTCTTGCTGGAAGTCAGTCGATTTTCCAAGGAAGTGGACGACCTCGTTCAGGTGAAGGGGCCGGGTGAGCTTGAGCACGGCCACGCTCAGGCGGTCATAGTAGTGCGTCACCTCTCCCACGCGCTCTCCAGTCGTCATCGCTGCCTCCATCCCAGGCTTGTGCAACCGGGCGGCGTGCGTTCTCTCCAGGGTGGTTCCAGACCATTCTACATCCGCTGCGGCGGGAGGGTTGGCCGCGCAGTGGCGCCGGCGTTGCCCGTCTTTCCGCCCGGGCGTGGCAATTGACTCCCGCGGCGTGCATGGCTATAATGCCGCCCAAGGAAACGTGGGGTGCAGCGACTGGGCCTTGCGCGCAGTCATGGCGCAAGACAACGAGGCGGAGGTTCCTCGCCGCGAGGCGAGGCCAATCCCCGGAGCCCAAACCGGGGAGAAAATCGACTAGATCAGCGGATGCCTCCGGAGCTTGCCACAAGCTCCCTCCCCCCGAAGATGGCCAGGGTCCGAAAACCGCGCGGCAACGTGCGGCACAAACGGACCGGGTCGTGGCGGCAGCACTCGCACCAAGCACACAACCCATCCGCGGGCGGGCACATTCCCGCCCCAGCCTACCCGCAGCGTGCGGAGGACCCGCCGCGTGCCCGGGTAGCGCCTAGTGCTACGTGGGAGGAGGCCCCATGGCGATCGATCTCGTCGCGCGCGCACGGCAGGACGGCGTCAAGTTCGTATGTCTGCAATTCACCGATGTGGTCGGGACGATCAAGAGCGTCGACATCCCCGTCCACCGCCTGCCGGAGGTGATGGCCGACGGCATCTGGTTCGACGGCTCGTCGGTGGAGGGATTTGCCCGGATCCAGGAAAGCGACATGCTCCTGCGTCCGGATGCCGCAACCTACAGGGTCTTGCCGTGGAGCGAACCCGAGCGGCGCCGGGCGCGCGTGTTCTGCGATGTGTTTGGGGCGGACGGCAAGCCGTTCGACAGCGACCCTCGCGGCTCGCTCAAACGCATGCTGGCTAAGGCCCGCGCCCGCGGCTGGGATTTCAACACCGGCCCGGAACTCGAGTTCTTCCTGTTCCGCCGCAACGGCGGTGGTATCCACCCGGTGCCTTACGACACCGGTTCGTATTTCGACTTCTCCGCGCGCGACGAAGCGCAACGCGTGCGCAACCAGATCATCACCAACCTGATCGACATGGGCCTGAACGTCGAGATGGGTCACCACGAGGTCGCCCTCGGCCAACACGAGATCGACTTTCAGTACGCCGATGCGCTGACCACGGCCGATAACGCGGTCGCCTTCAAATACACGGTCAAGGCGGTGGCCAACATGCACGACCTGACGGCCACCTTCATGCCCAAGCCCGTGTTCGGTATCAACGGCTCCGGGATGCACACCCACATGAGTCTGTTCAGCGCGGCGCGCGGCGGCAGGCGCACCAACCTCTTCTTCAACCCGAAGGATGAGTTCCTGCTCTCGCCGTTGGCCTACTCGTTCATGGCCGGGCTGATTGTGCATGCCCGCGCGCTGGCGGCGATCGTCGCGCCCTCGGTCAACTCGTACAAGCGCATCGTCCCCGGCTACGAAGCCCCGGTCTTCGTCTGCTGGGCGCAGATCAATCGCTCCGCGCTCATCCGCATCCCGCGGGCGACGAAGGGCAAGTCCAGCGGCACGCGCATCGAGCTGCGCTTCCCGGATCCCTCGTGCAACCCGTATTTGGCATTCGCCGCGATGCTGGCCGCCGGCATGGACGGCGTGGACCGCAAGCTCAAGCCCCCGGCGCACGTCAACAACGTGGATGTGTATCACCTCAAGCCAGAGGAGGTGGCGGCGCGCGGCATCCCCGTGTTGCCGGGGTCTTTGCTGGAGGCGCTGGATGCCCTGGCCCTGGATGAGGTGCTCAAGAGCGCGCTCGGCAGCTCGCTCTATTCTTCGTTCGACCGCGCCAAACGCGAAGAATGGGACGAGTACCGCATCCACGTGACCGACTGGGAGATCGCGCGCTATCTCGAAAATGCCTGATCGCGCATCGGTGCAAATGCAACGGCCCCCGCCGCAGCGCGGGGGCCGTTGCTTGTCTGGCACAAGCGGTTGCTGATAACTGCGCAGACCCTTACGGGCAGCTCATGAAGCTGACATCGGTGAAGACCCGCCCGCGGATGATCTTGTTCTGCTTGTCGGTGACGACGAATTGGTAATAGAGCCAGGCGTTGGCGAAGCTGCCGTAAGTCGGGATGTCGGCCGCATGGAAAGTCCGCGAGTACTTTCCATCCGCGCCGGGGTTCATCGCCGTCCCCTCGTCCCAGTCGGTCTTGGAGTCCGTCGACTTATCTTGTGAGCGCAGGAAGAGGATCACGTTCTTCACCTGGTCCGGGTTGGTCAGCGTGATGCGGAAGGTGATCTCCTTGGGGTCGCAGGCACCGGGCCCCTTGTAGAGGGTCTTGGTCGACACTTCCGGCGCGCCCATCGTGATCACGCCGGTCGTCGGGCTCGGGGCGACCGTGGGCGTGAAAGTGGGCTCTGCCGTGGGCGGTGGAGCCACCGTCGGCGGTTCGACCGTCGGTGCGGGTGGCGCCGGAGGTTCGACCTGTTGGGTGGGCGGCAACACCACCGGCTGGGCCGTCGGTGGCGCAGCTTGCGAGCCGAGGAGTGCAGCCGCGTTGCAGGCAATCGAACCTACGAGTAGAACGCTCCACAAGACCACCACGGACTTCTTCGAATGGCGAGCAATCATCGTGTTTTCCCTCAGATTGAGCCTGGTTGGATTGAGTAGAACCTTCCGAAAGGCTATTCTACAATGCCTTCCGACTTCTGACGAATGGGAAAGCACCGCACAAACCTGATTGTGGACGGAGCGCTTGCCAAACGGCATTTCGGAAGGATAATAGATGCGAAACGCGGGTGCGGGCGTCCCGCCCCGCGACCGGTTTGAGGGAGGTGCAATGGACTTGGAGGACCTGCCGCGCGAGGACCTGATAAACCTGGTGAAGATCTACGCGCGCAATTGGTTGGCCCACGATGGGTGCTGGTTCCTGGCGGCCGAAGAGCGGCACGGGCTGAAGGATGCCATGGAGCTCGACCGGGCTGCCTGGGCTCGATTCGCGCCCGCCGAGGCGAGGCGAATCATGGAGACCTTTCGCATCCCGCGCGGCGGAGGCCTGTGGTCGCTTGCACGAGCGCTCGAATACCGGCTGTACGCCACCCTCAACCGCCAGGAGTGCCAGACGGTGGACGACCATTTGATGCGTTTTCGAATGCTCGAGTGCCGGGTGCAGGCCACCCGCGAGCAGAAGGGGCTACCCTCCTTTCCGTGTCGTGCGGTCGGCCTCGTGGAATACACCGAGTTCGCACGAGCCGTCGACCCGCGCGTCGAGACGCGCTGCGTGCACGCCCCGCCCGACCCGGTCTCGACCTCCTACTGCGAATGGGAGTTCGCCCTGCCCCAGTAACCACACGCGGATATTCACTTCACGTGCAGCACACGAGGCGGCCCCTTGCGGGGCCGCCTCGTTTCGTTGTGCCGTGCGATTCTCCTGTGTGGGAATGTGCCTCACGCTTGCGGCCTTGGCCTCAGTGGGCCATTCCATTCGGGCGGCCGGCGAGCCAATGCAGACCCACTCATGCGCTCGTCCGTGCGCGGCCAGCTTCGCCAAGGCCGAACGCAGGCGCGCCTCCGTAAGCGCATGCTATGCCCTCTCTCAAGAATGTCCACCCAGTTGACGGCACCAGCTTACGGCTTGGGGTGCGCCACGAAGAACGACCACATGACGTCGGTGGCGTTGAGTTCCATCGGCGGCGGATCGCCCCCTTGCCAGGCTGCAATGCCGCCCGGCCACGCATGCCCCCCACCCTCGATGGCATAGAGCTCGACCGCCGTTCCCGCGGCGCAGGGCGCGTAGCTCGTGTGCGTCACGGTTCCGGATACCTCCACTCGCGCCTCGGTCGGGCACTGGTCGAGGTTCCGCCAGAAGTCGATCAACTCTGCGACGGAGGCAAAGTGGACCCCCGCGAGTGACTGAGGCCCGACGCCGCCTTCGAACGGCAGGTGTCTGATCCGCGGTGCCGTGAAAGTGGACGACGGCCACCGGTGCGCTCGGCGCACATCCGGGGAAGTTCTGCGTTCCGGCGACCGGGCCAATCGCAGCGATGCGGTCTGACAATTCGCAAGCCAGGCGATAGGAGAGGATTCCGCCGTTCGAGATTCCCGTCGCATAGATGCGCCGCGGGTCAAGCGGAAAGTGGGCAGCGATATCGTCGATGACCGCGCGTACGAAGCCGACATCGTCGACGTTCTCGCGCGAGGAGTAGCCGCAACAAGTGCCGCCGTTCCAGGTGAACAGGCGGTCCTCAAGCGCCCCACTCCCGTTCGGGTAAGCCACCAGAAACCCTTCACGATCGGCCGTGCGGCTGAACCCGGTGAGGGCGGGCATGTAGGCAGCCGTGCCGAGGCCGCCGTGAAAGGCAAGCACCATCGCGAGCGGGCGGCCCGCGTCGAGACCGGTGGGCACATGCAACGTGTACGAGCGAACCCTGCCTGCATGCACGAGCTGGAGGCCGTGGTCGCCTGGTACGAGGGTCGCGGTTGTTGGCGAGGTCGGCGGAGCCTCGGTCGGTTGAGCCTCGGTGGCTGCAGCCGATAGACGGCACGCAAGCAGCGCAACACCAAGTGCGAAGGTCAACGGCCGTGGCACAGTTCGCATCAGTCAACCTCTTGGAATTGGAGGCACTCGTCTGGACGCTCGGGCGTGAGGCGTTGTTGGCGAGGTTCGCCGGGCGGGGATGTGCTCGATACGGGTGCCGGAACAATCCGCGCCCGTTGTCAAGGCAGGCGCGGTCCGCTCAGAGTAGCTCGCTCAGATCCACACCGCGCTGGGCGGCGCGCGCGATCATCCAATCCTTGATCGAACCCATCGGCACCTCGACCTCCGCCTCCGGCCGGCGCACGAGAGCCAGCGCGCCGTCGGGGCACGCGGCGGCGCACACACCGCAGCCCACGCAGCGTACGCCGTCCACCTGAGCCAGGTTGTCGGCCATGTGCAAGGCGTGGAACGGGCATTGATCGATGCACAGCTCGCAACCCTGGCAAAGGTCCCCGTCGACCGTGTTGAGGAACGCCGAGCGCGCCACCGCGTTGGCGATGCCCAGCTCGGAGATGCCGCGCAATATGCCACACGAACACGTGCAACAGTTGCAGATGTACCACAAGCCGCGCTGGTAGTTGCTGAGCGAATGCACCAACCCTGCCTGCGCCGCGCGGCGCAGCGTGTTCATCGCCTCTTCCTGTGTGACCGCGTGGATGACCGGGTTGTGGTCGAAGTAGTTGGGCAGCGCCGAGAGACCCATGCAGACATCGATCGGGTGCCCGCATGCCTTCCCCAGCAGCGATTGCTGCTTGCGGCAGATGCAATCGAGAACACCCCAGGCCTTAGCGCCCGACACCAGATCGGCCACACTCTCGTAGGGGCGGATCTCCATATCCACCTTGACGCTCGCGCCGATGGGCACCACACGATGAATGGGTGGCTGCATCGAAAGCGCCGCACCTAACGCCCGCTTGTAGTAGCGTTCGAACAAGTCCGACGTGTCGCGGTCCAAGTTCCCCACCTGCGCCTCGTAGATGCCCACGATGAAGGGCATCAGCCGGAAGCTCAGTTCCTTCTCCGCCGGGCGCATGTCGATCAACCCTCTGCGCACCATCGTCTTGAGCAGTGCGCGAGTGGCCTGTGGGTCACGACCCAGGCGCTGCGCGATCTGGCTCGCGGTCTCGAGGGTCAGCTTGAGGTGCGCGGCTAGCTCCGCCTCTTCGGCTGTGAAGAAGCGCTTGAGCAGCTCAATCTCCAATCCGTCAGGGGTCGGCGGATAGCCGTTGGGAACGGTGTTCAGGCGTCTTGCGAGGTTTGCAAACGGGTTTTCCATTCCTCGCACTCCTTGGCCACAAGGTGCGACAACGCGTTTCCCCTATTGTAGATTCAGAAGGCCGAGTGCGCCAGCGGGCCGGGGGGTGGGTGCAGCGGGCTCTGCCCTACGGGTGTCGGACACGCGTCGCTCCACCGAGCGCTCAGCAGTTCAAGGGGCACTAGGATGGAGCCGTCGGCGGGAATCAGTGGGGCAGCGCGTCATTCAATCACGCGCTGCCCCACAACCAGCGCCGGGCGGTTCATCCGGCGGGTGCCACAAGGTAAATTCGCCTAGTAGGACTGTACCGCGGGCAGGGTTATTGAATCTCCCTTGGCGCAGGGGTTCGTCGCCGACAGGTTGAGCACGCCGTTGTAGTACAGCGCGGACCAAGCCTGGCTGGCCTCGCTCCAGATGTTGTACCCGCCCGGTACCCCCCACAGGATCGCTGGCTTCAACACTACCGGGACGTCGGTTGATTCTCCCAACGCGAGATCCGGAAGGGGTAGCCCCTTCTGCTCATATAGCTGGTAAAGCTGCCCATCCTTCAAGTCCGGCCCCGAAGAGAACTTGCCGCCGGTCGGCGAGACCTTGGCCGTCACAAGCGGCATGAGGGCGATGTTGCTCTTGCCCAAGTAGGGAGCGCTGCCTTTGCAGGTATCGGCCAACTCGGGAACGGCCGGATCGCGTGTGATGCGCAGCGTGATCATCGGCATCTGATAGTCGCCGAGCGGGTCCGGCTTGATGGGGAGGCCGTCTGGAACGTAACTCACCGATTCCGAAAGTGCGTACTCCATCTGCGCCAGCCCATCCTGCAGGCCTTGCTTGATTTGCGCTTGGAGCTGCTTCTTGAACTCAGCCTTGGCCGCGTCAAGTGCTGCGCCGGTCAGGCCCTTGGTCACTTCGGGAGGGATGCCCACGCTGGCCACCGCTTGCTCGGCTAAGTACTCCGAGAAGTAGTCCATCCCGCCGTTAAGAACTGCCGCGAAATTAGGGATGTCCGGTGGCAGTCCGATTGCCGCCAGCCCGGTTTTGAGGAGTATCTTCAAGCAGGCGTCGTCACACAAGCTTGAGGGAATGAAGTTGGCGACGAGCGATACGACCGCATCCTGCAATGAGCTGTACGCCTTGCTCACGGCTCCCAACCCCTCTACCAGGAGGTCGCCCAATACGTCGAGCAAACCTTTCTTCTTGGGCGGGGGTTTGCACAGCTTCGTCCCTTCCTTGTAGGTAAAAGGGTCGAACCCGATTAGTACCGTGGTCGTCTTGGTGACGATGAAGCAGCCCTCGTGACCGCTTACAGGCTCGATCCACCCGTGATAGGCAATGATGTCGATGATGTACGGCTTGGGCGCCGGCATAGGCGTCGGAGGGCAGGTAGGCTTATTGGGGTCGGTGAGGCACGAGAGATCCATGTCGAGCGGAGGCTGCGAGTCTCCATCCCAATGCAACCGCACGACCGTCGATGGCGGCGCGATGAAATCGCCCCCCTTGCGCGGCAGTACACGGAAGTAGAAGTCCGGCATGGCCAAGAGCGGGCCTTTCTGGCTCACTTCCACCACCCCGCCTTGGTTCAACTGGTTGCCTTGCCCCCCCATTTGGCCACCCGCCCCCGGAAAAGGATTCTTGATCCCGACGAGGGTGAGAAGCTGGTTTACGCCGTTTGAGGCGGTCTGGATCAGCGAAGCTATCGTCTTCGCGAAACCGCTGCCCTGCCCAGCTTTCGCCGTGGGTATCTCCTGCTTCGGTGGTGTGGGCTGATATGCGGCCAGTGGAGAGAGGTCAACGGTAAACACGCAGTTGGCACAATTCAGATCCCAGGTCTTGACCAATCCCCCGGGCGCCTGTGGGTCGCCTTTGCTGTCAAACGGAAAGACCGAGGCCTGAAGGAGACCATTGTCAGCACCGAGACTGTCCTGCCATTCGAACACCTGCTTCTTGCCTTGGAGCGACCCGAAGTAATAGACCGTGTTGACCCACACACCCATGGAGATTTCGTTCTGCAAGCCGGGGGCAACGCCTCCCAAGCTCGACCCAAGCAGTTCCGGTTGCGGTCCCTCGAGGAGAACTAGGATCAGCTCGTCGCCCGGCGTCCAATACTCAGGGTCAGACTCGGGAGGCGGATCGCAGTCGGGTGAGTTGATTTCGAACGCTAACCTCGTACAGACGGCCAGCCTCGCCCTTGATGGGTGGGAAGACAAACATCCCCGGCGCGCCTCCGGGATGGACTCCCACTCCTTGCAGCAGCCCGCTCGGCGTGAAGGCAGCCTCCTCGCCAAGTATGCCCAAGGGCTGGAAGCGGACCACGATGTCTGATGGGGCGGGATCACATCCCTGAACGAAGAGGGTGGCCGCGGGCGAGTCGGCGAGAACCTTCGTGGGCGTCTTCGTGGGTACGCGCGTCGGGCGACGCGTCGGGGTTGGTGTGGGCGTCTTGGTCGGGACGCGCGTCGGCGGGCGCGTGTTCTGCGGAGGCGGGGGTGGCGGAGGCAGCGTCTCGCGCGGCGGTGTCGCAGTCCACTCGCGTTGCGCATTTGGGCCAGCCGATGCCCCGAGTGGAAGCAGGCCCACCAGGACCGACGCGGCCACAATGGCAACGGTCAAACGGAAGAGGAGAGTGCGGTTGTGCGGCATTGGAATCCTCCCTGGGAAGTGAGCGGAACGGCCGGGCACGACAGCCTCGTGAGTGCAGAAGCTGGTAGCGAGCGCCTCCGGTTTGGGGCGCGATCGAATCGTGGGGTCATCTGCGGGGTGGGATCGGTTCCGCGGACGACGGCGGCTTGCGAACGTGCAGAGGACGCACCGAGCGCGGCCGCGCGCCGATGCACGTCTCGCCGATAAGCTGCCGTGGCCGTGACGTAAGGCGCGTCACGACCCGTACTGTGGCGGAGGAATCGCGGCCGAAGATGTAGATGGCCTCGTTGCCGCATCGCTTGTCCCCTCATCCGCAACTCGCGATGGTGGAGGCTTTCGACGTGCTGGCGGGAGACAGGAATGAGGCAGTGAGTGCCAGCTCAGCTGAGGTGGTGGTTTGGTGATTATACCTCACTAAGTGGATGCGAATTGGGGGAGACGTCCATATGGAAGTGACGAGTGGGCGACCCGGGGCCGCGTCGGTTGCCAGGTTCGCCCGCGCGCACCGGGAGCTAAAGTTCTCATAGGGACTGTCGACCCCACTCGATGAGCGTGGTCAACTCGTCGCAGCCGACCGTTTCGCGGGGCGCGGGTAGCGGCCGGATTGCGTCATTCCGGGAATTGGGCAGCGCAGCTAGATTGCCGAGCCACCGCCGAAGGGGTTGAAGTTGGTGTGTGCGTCGTACACGTCGAGTTGCTCGGCGCGCTTGAGCCCGTTGACGATCACGTAGGTCAGAGGCGTTGCCAGCGCTTCGTAGGCACTCTTGGTCAGCCATTGCGAAAGGACCGTGACACCGATGGCACTGGCTGGCACCACACCGATGAAGGCGGCCGTGATGAACACGGTCGAGTCAGCGCCCTGCCCGACCAATGTAGAGAGAATCGTGCGCAGCCACAGCCACCGGCCAGCCGTGGCCACTTTCAATCGGGCCAGCACCAGCGAGTTGAGAAACTCGCCCACCAAGTAAGCGGCAAACGAGGCGGCGAGGATACGTGGGGTCGAGCCGAGGATCGCCCAGTACGCTTGTTGTGCCTCGGCCGGGCCTGCATACGCTCCCGCGTTCCAAAACGCAGCGGGCGGCAATCGCCCGGCCAACCAGATGGCCCCCACCGCGACCACGTTGCATCCGAAGCCGGTCCAGATGACCTGGCGTGCACGCGCGAACCCGTACACTTCGGTAAGCACGTCGCCGAAGATATACGTCACAGGGAACAGTATGACCGCAGCCGGCAGGACCAGTGGCCCAAGTTGCGCGAGTTTGGTCGCGATGATGTTCGAAACGAGCAAGGCTGTGACGAACACGGCCGTGACCAACGGATAGAAGCGGAGGGATTTCATGGCGTGGATGGATGCGGCCTGCGAGGTCAGGCCTTGTGAGGTGCGGCGCCGTGCGTCTTTTCGTGCACCGCCTCGACCGTGATCGCGATGCCTCCCCGGGCGTTGAACGCGCCGACAACCTCGATCCAGTGGGGATCGAGCGCCTCGCGCAGGTCATCCAGGATCGTGTTGACCACGTGCTCGTGGAACACGCCTTCATTGCGGTACGACCACAAGTAAAGCTTGAAAGACTTAGATTCGAGAATGCGCTGATCGGGGACATAACGCACGGTGAGTGTGGCGAAATCGGGTTGGCCGGTGGCCGGGCACACGCAGGTGAACTCATCCGTCGAGAGCGCGACGGTGTAGAAGCGCCCCGGGGTGTGATTGGAGAAGGTCTCCAGCCTCTTGGAAGGCTGAGCGTCTCGCCCCAGCAGAGTCAGGCCGTCGAGATCCGAGGCGTGGGTGGTCACAGCGGCCCCCCGGGGGAGGGTTGAGCCGCCGGCAGTGCCGCGCGCACTTTCTCCCACATGCGGCAGAACGTGCATTCGCCCGGTGCAGACGTCGGCTGCCCGCAGGTCGAGCAAGTGTTCAATTCTGAGGCAGGCATCTGGGGGGAGAACAACCCTTGTTCCTTGGCTTGCAGAAAGCTCAGGTAGAACTGCAGCT
Source organism: uncultured Chloroflexia bacterium (assembly GCA_963712475.1). Taxonomy (GTDB): domain Bacteria; phylum Chloroflexota; class Anaerolineae; order Anaerolineales; family RBG-16-64-43; genus RBG-16-64-43. Next base: position 525,196 of record CAVQIA010000005.1, on the reverse strand, counting down.
TGGCCCCCGGCCGTTCGCCCTCCAGTGCATTCAAAAGGTCCTTGTTGTAGAGCGTCGTCGAGCCCACGGCGAACGGGCATTCGTCGTAGATGTACTCGATGCCCCGCAGCAGAGCATAGGCCGCCGTCTCACGCTCATAGATGCGGCAGAAGGGTTTGGCCTTGCGGGCTAACCCGGGGTGAGTGGAGGGCAAAACGGGAGCCTGGCGCACCAAATAGCCTCCGGCCCAGTGCAGCGTGTTTTGCATGAGCACAGCCGCCTCGTCATCCAGGTTGTGCCCGGTGACGAGAACGCCAAAACCTTCGTCACGCGCCACGCGGTTCATCACATGGCGCTTGACGAGCCCGCACACTGAACATGGCTTGCCATGGCCGCGGTTGGAGATGGCCGCCGCCTCGGGGATGGTCGCCCCATACAGCTCGCGCACGTCGACAACGTTCAGCTTGAGCGCGCGCTCATCGGCGAACTTCTGGCTGAGGTCCCGCGACGTCATGGAGTAGTCTGCCTCGCCATGGATCCCCAGCCCGATGTACAAACCTTCGGTGGAGTAGCCCAGCCGCCATAGGATGTCCCACAGTGAGAGCGAGTCCTTTCCGCCGGACACGGCCACCAGCAGGCGGTCGTCGCGTGAGAACATGCGATAGTGCTCGATGGCCTTTTCGACTTGCTGCGGCAGCCACTCCAGATAATGTTCGCGACAAAGCGCCAGCTTGTGCTGGCGCATGTTGATGGCGGCCTTGTCTCCGCACGTGCGGCACTTCACGGCCGGCCTCCGCGGATGTGCTGGCGCAAAGGCGCGTCAGCCACCTTCTTGACACCGATGGTCAGGAACAGACATGCGACAAACACCGACTGCATCACAGGATGGCCGAAGTACAAACCCAACGCGAACATCCCGGCGAATCCGATAAGCCATGCCAAATCCCAGTTGCGGAACAGCATCAGCAGGAGCAGTGCGGCCCCGATCCCAAGCAGCGCCTCGCGCGGTTGCAGGATGACCATTCCTCCGAGGATGGCGGCCATGCCCTGGCCACCCTGAAAGCGTGCGAAGATCGAGAAGTCGTGGCCGAGGGCCGCCGCGATAGCCGCCAGATACGGCAGGAGCGCCTCGCTGCTCAGCACTTTGGCCAGCCACACAGCCAGCATCCCCTTGAACAGATCGACTGCGGCGATCGTGACCCCGGCCACGGGCCCAAGGGTGACGTACGCGTTCTTTGCACCCAGGTTACCGTCGCCCGTGCGGCGCAGGTCGACGCCGTATCGACGCCCGACGAGGTATGCCGTCGGGAAGGATCCGATCAGGTAGGCACCAATAATAATCAACCACATCGGGGGGTTCATCTGGCCCTCCTTGTGTGCCGGGCCCGAGCCGCGCCACCAGAGATGACCGCCACCAACCGGATTTCTTCACCGGGTTTGAGGATGACGTCGTCCGTGAGCAGGTCGCCATCGCGCGTGGCGAGTATCGCCTCCGGAGAGAGTCCGACCTTGCGAATGGCGTCGCGCAAAGTCATCCCGGGTGCCACTTCGTAACGCTTACCGCGGTAGGAGAGGTGCGCGCGTTCGATTTCGCTGCTCACTTCTTCATTCTACCTTCGCCCGATTGCGCAAGTCAACCGATTCACTGTCAATTCGTGCAACGGTGCACCAGGCAGCGCCAGAATCCTCCGCCTAGGCCGATTCGAGCCGATTCCCGCCTGCACCCTGGAGAGGCCTACGGGGTTATAGAGACAAGAAGCAGCCCCTTCCGACCACACTCAGGGAGACAACACCGATGGGCAAAACCGTGATCGTCACCGACAGCACCGCCTATATCCCGGAATCGATTGTGAAGCGTTATGGGATCCAAGTTGCGCCGCAGATCCTCATCTGGGGCAAAGAGACGTTTCGCGACGGTGTCGACATCCTTCCGGAGGCCTTCTACGCTCGCCTGAGAACCGCCAAAGACATGCCATCCACCTCGCAGGTTTCTCCAGGCACGCTCACGAACATCTTCCAGCCCATCCTCGACGCCGGCAATTCCGTTTTGGGTGTGTTCGTCAGCAGCGGGCTCTCCGGGACGATGGCCTCTGCCATTCAAGCCAAGGAGGGTCTGGCGGGGCGCCCGGTTGAACTTGTCGACTCACGCACCACGGCGATGGCGATGGGTTTTCAAATCCTTGCAGCCGCTCGCGCGCTCGAGGCTGGCGCGTCCCTCAGCCAGGCCGCAGAGGTCGCGCGACGAACGCAGGAGAATACGGGAGTTATGTTCGTCGTCGACACGCTGGAGTTTCTCCACCGCGGCGGACGAATTGGCGGCGCGGCGAAGTTCTTGGGCACGGCCCTCAGCCTCAAACCTCTCCTGGAAGTGCAGGAAGGCAAGGTGGCGGCGATTGAACGCATCCGCACGAAGACCAAGGCGCTGGAGCGGATGCTCGACCTGATCGAGGAGCGAATCGGCAAACGCACACCCGTGCGCTTAGCGACGGTGCACGCCGCGGCGAGGGAGGAGGCCCAGCGGGTCCTCGAGACCGCAAAGGCACGCTTTGCACCGGTGGAGTCCTATCTGACCGAGGCCAGCCCGGTCGTCGGCACGCATGCCGGGCCAGGGACTGTGGGCCTGGCTTATTGCGCCGGCGTGTAGCCGAGGGCCGACCGGAGCCGATATCTGCCAACACGTTCGGAGCCGGTTGAGCCTAAGGTGAGGTGCGGAGGGACGTTGAACACACCGTGCAGGGCGGGATTCCCCCCGCCCTGCTTTGCGAGAATAGCCGGAGTCAATGCAAGGGCGGCTCTCAACTCAACCGCCCGATTCGAGTGAGCGATGCACGCTGTGCGTAGCGCAGAAATGATTACCCTTGACGGATGTGAAAGCGAGGGATAGAATGCGTGTCGTGTAAGCGCACGTCAATCGATGCGGGGTAGAGCAGTGGCAGCTCGTCGGGCTCATAACCCGGAGGTCCCAGGTTCGAGTCCTGGCCCCGCTACCTGTGTGAAACCGTAGACCCTTGGTCTACGGTTTGCGTTAGGCCCAACGTATCGCGATGACGAAATCCTGGCTCACGGGAGGATTTGCCATGAATCGCTGTATGTTGGGATCGATGAGCATCGGGTTGGCGATCCGGGGCTTCGCCATCGCCAGACTGGCCGAGGGACTCAGCTAGCGCACGGTCGACACATACAAAAGCATCCTCAACGACTGGCTGCGCCACATCGCCGCACCGGGGGCCAGCGAAACGATCAGTTATCCTTTCCCGGCTTTCACCCTGAAGAGAAACTTGATTCATTTCGCCTCGCATAGTGGCACATCGGCATGTATCCGGCGCCTTCGGACGTCAGGGAACTCAAGAAGGACCTTGCTTTCTATCGATCTGGCAAGAGCACCTTGAGGTTTCCTCTGGATCGGCCGATCCCCTACGCATTGGTACGGCGGTTGGTAGAGTTCAGGGTGAGGGAGATCCCGAGGAAAGCCGCTGGGTGCGCCAAGAAGATGTGACGCCTATCGGGTGTGTGCTCTCCGCTCCGGAAACACCCGTTACGCCTCGGCATGCGCGGCCGACACCCCCGTAGGTACAATTGAATGCGCCGCGCCTGCGAGGGGAGGCCCAATGCCCAGACCCGCCACTGAACGCTTCGTGTCCGTCGACGTGGAGACTTCCGGGCCCAATCCCGCTGTTTACTCGCTGCTGGCCATCGGGGCCTGTCTCGTCGATCAACCGACCCGCACCTTCTATGTGGAGCTCAGTCCGACGAGCTCGGCCGCCGATCCGGAGGCGATGCGCGTCCACGGCTTGTCGCTCGAACGACTGGCGCGCCAGGGGCTCCAGGCATCGGAAGCCATGCAGCGATTCGACGGCTGGCTCTCGGAAGTCGTCCCTCAGGGGCACGCGCCGACCTTCGTTGGATTCAATGCCGCCTTCGATTGGATGTTTGTGTGCGACTACTTCCACCGCTCGCTCGGTCGCAACCCGTTCGGGCACGCTGCCCTGGACCTCAAATCGTATGCGATGGGGCTGCACGGCGGTGCGTGGATCGACACGACCAAGGAGGCACTGGCCAAACGCTACCCGGGGCGCCCCCTGCCATCCCACAATGCCCTCCAGGATGCACTCGAACAGGCTGAATTGTTCCGGCAAATGCTCGCCGCTCAAGCCGCCCGCAAGACTTGATGTCTTTCCGAATCCGCCTCGCATGGTCGATGTCGTTTCGCGACATGCGTTCGCCAATGAGGTGATCCATGAGCCAGGCCGCCCCCAACACTCCGGATGCTGAAGTTGCCCGCATTCTGGCCTCCGCCCACCGCCTGGGCGTTGAACTGAACGAACAGGAGGCACTCCAGTGGTTGGTCGCCATGGCGGCCGACAAGACCGGGGGCGATGTGGTGGTCGATACGCGGAGCGGCGTGTTTGGCCATCGCATCACCATGCTCGACTTCAGCCCCGAGGAGCTCGCCTACTACCGACGCGTCGGTCGGCTGGTGGAGTTTGAGGACCAACCGGGACGGGTCGAGACGGCCCTGGCCCTCTCGGGATCAGCCGCGCAGTCGAAGATCCAGACTTACCCCGGCGACTGCGACTTCTTCGAGCGGGTCAATATCCACTCCTCCACACGCCAGGAATGCTGCCAGGTCTTGGCGGACCTCCTGCGCACGAAAGCGCTCGCCGCCGCGCATGGCCCGACACACCAGCTCATCGAGGTCAAGTTCGGATCCTATCCGCGAGACGTGATCCGCGGCGGCAAGACCCTGAAGGCCGGTTCACCCATCTCCTGGACGGTGGAGGAGATACGCCTCGGCCAGTCGGAGGGTGTAGCGACCGACGGCGCCCCGCTGGCTGTCCGCTGGGAGGAGGCGGCCCTCAACCCCGGATGGACCAAGCTCGACTGGGTGGTGGCCGACCCGGTGCGCGGGCAGCTGGCCAATGCCAGTAACATGCTCGACGTCACATGGGAAGCACCGGATGGGACCATCACGCCCCTTGACGGCTACCTGGACCCCTACTTCCAGGAGGTCTACCTGGAGGCCGCGTCGATCCCCATCTTCACCAAACTAGCCCGCCACGTTTCCGCGGATGCGCTCGACAATTACGTCACTCAGCTCGAACATGAGGTCAACAAGTACCTCACCAAGGACATCAACTACGGTAAGGCAGCCAAACGAATGTACAACATCTTCCGCTTGACCGGCCGTTATGAGGAGGCGGCGTTCATCCGCGAGCTCTTCGACGAACCCGCCACCGTCCTGTATCAAGTCTGGTCATTGATTCGAACAATCGACGATGCCCTGACCCCTGGGTCGGACATCCCACTGGCCACGGTTCGCTCGCAGATCGAGCGGCTGATCGAGGAGGTGGTGGCCGTGTTGGAGGGCGCCCAGGAATCGGAGATCGTCCGCCGCCTGACTCACTTGCGCGACAGTCTCGCGGGGAGCGGGGAGCGTTTAGATTGGAGCGCTCAGTCCGAAGCGGCTCGCGCCGAGGTCATCAACATCGTCAACAACTTCTTCCGCGAGAAGCTCACGGCCCTGCCGTCGATCCGGGCATATATCGACGGACTCCGCACCTAGGCTCGCGCACGGCTCGCGGGTCAGGCGCGCGGGGGCACGCTCCGACCTCATGCGGTCGGAGCGTCATGCGAATCGCGCGGGCCGGTCAGGTTCGTGTCCGTCCAGCCCGAGTCCATGCCAGGCGCGCTCGTTCGAGCCAGGCCGTACGCCATGCCATTCCCGCCTCTGTCACATCGTGGTCGGAGGGCGCGATTGCAGTGTAGGCCGCCCGTATGTAGAGCGCGGTCATTCGGCGCGCAGCCCGGTCCAACCGGGGCCACGCCGCGAGACGCGGTGCATGCCTGGAGAGGAACTCCGCCGCGGTCACGCTCGCGCCGCCTTCCAATCCGACCCGGGCAAGTCCCCGGCGCATTCCCCAATACATCCGGCGCAAGCGTTCGTTTCGTTCGAGAGTCATCCATCGATGCTGATGGCGCACGGCGGCCGCCACGCCAATCGCTGCCGCCAACCCCAGTGCGAGAGTCAGCCATGCCAGTGGCGGGTGAATTGTGATGGCCCCCGATCCGGAGGCGGCTGCGACTTCGGTTGTCGGACGGATGGGCTCGCCGGCCGCGTGAACAAACTCGGATTGCGATGGAGTGGGTTCAAACTCGATCCAACCAAACGCAGGGAAGTAGACTTCCACCCACGAATGTGCGGCTGAGACGGGAACCCGGTACCGCCTGAGGGACCCCTCCCACTCTCCCATGGCGAATCCGGTAACGACGCGCGCAGGTACTCCCTGCGTTCGCAACAGGACCGTCATCGCCGAGGCGTAGTAGCTGCAGAACCCGGCACGAGCATCAAAGAGGAAATAGTCGACCACATCCCTCCCGCCCGGCGGCGGAGGCACATCCTGCTTGTAGGGGTACGTCGCACGCAGGTATGTTTGCACCTGCAAGGCCTTGTCATAAGGTGTCATCGCTCCAAGGGTAATCCGCTCGGCAAGAGATCGCACACGCTGCGGGACGCTCTCGGGCAGGAGCAGGTAGGCGTCACGGATGGCCTGGGGGTACTCAACCCCAGCCCCCCTCAACTGCATCGCCGTTGCATTGCTTACCAAGGAGCGAATGGTATACCGTGTCGAGGTGCCGCGCGGCAACGCGCTGAATCCATCGCTTGCGCTAACCCCCAACGTGACTTGGCCGGAGGCAGCCACTGGCTGGTTTGCGGCCAGCAGCCGGTCCTCGCCGCGCGCCAGGATTTCGAACTGCTGCTCTAGAGGATACCGTCCGAGTTCCGACCCGCCCGCGTCAGCGGGGCTTTGCGCGGGGGCACCTATCGGCATGAGTTCCCATCCGGAACCTGTGTAGCGATCGTAGATCGCTCCTCGCCAATAGTGCTGTTGCCGAGGCGGCCTCATGGCGCCATTCGCCTCGACTCCGGACGGTTCATCGCTCGTCGTGACATAGAAGACTGGTTCATCACCCGAAGGGAAAGGGGCGCCGACGAGACTCATTCGTGGGACGAAGCTGCTTGCGAATTGCCCGACTCCCGATCCCCGAGAGGACTCGGCGTTTGCTCCGACGGTCGCGCGCTCCCGATCGAGCGAATCGATAAATCGGTCGATGGAGGTCCGCCACTGCGGCGTACTCAAACCTGTCGCCGTCACGACAACAGCCGCAATCAGGGTCGCAGCGATGAGCCAATCCTCAGCGATGAGGTCCGGGTAGCCAACGCCACGCCGATCCCATGCGTCGATCTTCGCATTGTGTGAAGCGACGGCGAGCAGTAGTACCGATCCAAGCGTCAGCCACAGCGACCACTTCGGTTCGCGACCGGCCAGCACGTCGTTTGCCAAGAGCAGCCCTACACACGCCAAGAGCGCGACGCCGGTCGTCCCCCGGTGGAGCGCGCCCCAAATCAGCGATGCGATGATCTGCCACGCACACAGCGCACCGATGAGTGACAGCAGGTCGGAGGGCCATTGGGCATCCCCCGCGAGCCGGCCCATTTGGCCCCAAATCTGGGTGAGCAGCAAAAGCAGGCGGCCGTTCATGAGCCGCATCGACTCGACCAACGGGTGTTGGACAGCAAAGCCGAGAGTGGGAAGGATCCGGCCGACAACGATGAGTCCAAACCCGACCGATGTCAGACTGCTCAGGACAAACGTAGCCGGCCGCGCATAACGTGACACGGCCAAACCCAGCCCATACCCGGCCGCGAGAACGACCATGACGACAAGCGGCAACGTGTCGCTGAGCCACTCGGCCTGGCTGAACCGGTACGCAACCACGCCTACGACAAGCGCCAAGAGCGCTATCGTGATCCAATGGCGCCCGCGGCTGAGGATTTGAGGACGCAGCGTGATGGGCGGGTGTTCCATCTACTCCACCCGGGAAGTTGGCGAACGCGGCGTCTCGCGCACGACGACTCGTCCTGTGGCCAGTGTCTGAAACTCCCACCTGCGGAGACGCGCGTATGAACCCAACACGGGTTGGATTTCCTCCCGACGAAGAACATGCGCCGGAATGCCGCTGCCTTCCAAATACCTGGCAAGGCCCGTGGAATCCCCTGAGCCTCCGAATGAGGCCGGGTCCAACAAGATGGCCTCGACCCCTCCGTCCCCGCCACGCCTCAGCCCGCTCAATTCGCGCACCCATGTGGGATCCACCGAGGGGGTGATGACTACAGCCGACTGGCGCGCCGACAGTAGGGCCCGGGCGTCGTGCAACGTGGTGAGAAGATCGGAGGACCCCGCCTCGGCCATGGCCAGTGCGCGTAGGATGCGCCACAAATGCGGGCGCCCCGCACCAGGTGCAACAACTCGGTTCCGACCTGTGCCCATCAACATCGCCACCGACTGTCGTTCGCCCAACATCTGGGCGGCGAGCGAGGCAGTCACGATGATCAGTTTCTCAAGGGTTGACTCATTGCCCTGGCCCGCTTGCACCCTCGCATCCAGGTCGGGGATCAGCCACATGACGGAGGACGCTTCAGGTTCGAAAATCCGAACGAAGAGCTCGTCGTGGCGGGCACTCGTGCGCCAGTGGATCCTCCGCACGGGATCACCCTGCGAATAGGGCCGGGTCGATGACGCATCGACCGTGTCAGCCGGCAAGGCTTGGCGCAGTGTCAAGCGGTCGCCGAGCGTTCGTCGTCGGTGCAGGAAACGCGGAGGCAATGCCGCAAGCGGTGGGCAGACCATGACTTCAAGGGCGGTTCGATATGTTTGGCGTACCTCGAAGAGGCCGAGCGGGTCCCCCAGGCGAACTTCCCACTCGCCCAGCGAGTAGACTCCGCGCCGTGTGCAAATGCCGCGCTCTCGCCAGCTATCCGAAGCGTGAGCGCCGCTCACATGAACCACCGATATGGAATACCCGGGCAGGTTCGAGCGGTCGACGAACTCCGCATGGATGACCGGGAGCGGCGAGCGATTCTCAAGGGAGACGACCTCCTCCAGAGGCTCGCCAACCTGAATCGCAGTCACCCTCAACTCTCGCCGCGTTGTGACGAAGACCGCCATCGTGTGCGCCCACAAGTAGCTGATGAGCAGGACGGAGCCCGAGAAGGTCACACCGGTCAGGGCAAATGGCGTGGGTCGGAATGTCGCCCAGATCAAAAACACGAGGAAGGCGGCAGGAAGCGCAGGCTGGAGCACTCGCAAAGAGGCGTCGACCCCTTTGCGCCGAATCCTCAACAGAACCCATCGATGACCTGCTAGGCGACGGGAGATCCGGCTCATCATGGCCATCAGGCGATTCCAGAATCGGGAAGGGGAACTCGCTTGAGCAGTTCAGCGATTGCCTGCCTCGAACTGAACCCCCTCACGCGCTCGGACGGGCTCACGATCATGCGGTGGGCAAGCACCGACTCCGCCACCGCCTTTACATCATCCGGCAAGACATGCTCCCGTCCGGAAATCGCGGCCAACGCCTGACTCGCTCGAAAGAGACCGAGACTTCCGCGGGGACTGGATCCGAGGTAGACCGCCTCCGATGTTCGCGTGGCGAAGGTCAGGTCGACGACGTATTGCTTGACGAAGTCCGACACGAAGACGTGCCGCACAGCGGCCTGCATATCCTGCAATTGGCCTTCTTCCACGACGCGCCCGAGCGTCCGGATCGGATGCTCGAATTGCTGTTGCTCAATCATCCGGATTTCCTCGGGCTTGGTCAGATAGCCCAGACTGATGCGCATGAGGAACCGGTCGAGCTGAGCTTCGGGTAAGGGGAACGTCCCCTCGTATTCGATAGGGTTCTGTGTGCCGATGACCATGAAGGGACGCGGGAGCGAGTGAACGATGCCATCGATGGTGACTTGCCGCTCTTCCATGGCCTCCAGCAATGCCGACTGAGTTCTTGGGTGTGGCGCGGTTGACTTCGTCGGCCAGGACGATCTGGGCCATGAGCGGGCCAGCGCGGAATTCGAATTGACGCGACTGTGGATTGAAGATCGATGTCCCGGTGATGTCGCTGGGCAGCAGGTCGGGGGTGAACTGGATGCGGCTGTACTGGCAGTTGAGGGATTGTGCCAGGCTGCGCGCGACGAGGGTCTTACCGACTCCCGGCACGTCTTCGATCAGCAGGTGCCCCTCGGAGAGTAAGGTGGCCACAACGAGTTCGAGTTCGTGCCGCTTCCCGAGGATGACCCGTTCAAGGTTCTCTAGGATTGCGCGGGCCAGCGGGTAGATGGCTCCAGGTTCCATGACGGTTGCAGCCTCCCTTCTCGACGCCGCCGTTGCGGCCGCGGCAACGCTTCCGCTGAGGCGGATCATCCTCCACGCTCGGCAGATACCACCTTTGTTGTTGACGCGTTCGGGCCCGAGACTGCCAGCGAAATGAGCAGAACAGGCTGAGGCAGGCCGACCGAGTCCGCGTGCGCTGACGGAGGCAAGTCCGATGGCGATTACATCATAGCCCGGACGGGGGGTGTGTGCCAGCAAGTGGAATGTCGAGCCGTGTCGGTTCGGGGGCCCGCGGTCTTGCATTCACGCTGCCCTGGCCCAGCGTCCGGGCCATCACGTCCCCAAGGGATCGGCCTCGGTAGCCCCCATAGCTTGCTCGAACCAGTTTGTCTGCGTCACGCGCCCTGTTGGCAGATCGTTGGCGTGTGCTAAAGCCCCGACCCGGCTAGATCTTGACAATGAGTGGAATGGGTGTAGACTGCGCCCTGAGATAGGGTAGATGCAAATGGACGAGCACGAGAGAGACGACACGGATCCGAGTCACAAATGCATGCCGGCGAATGTCGGCGAGCGGACGTCCACGATAACACCCTGAGTCCTGCAACCGCGACTCGGCCTGTGATCCCCGCGTCCCTCCGCCGGCGGGGACTTTTAATTCCGGAGGGACAAACACATGGCCAGCGTAGCGCTTCGCCTGCATTCCTCTCCGTACCCCGCCTCTGAATTGATGAGTTTGCGAAGGTCGACCCTCACTGTGCCCACGTGGCGGTGCGCACGCAGAGTCATTCCCGCAGAGTCTCCCCGTCGCCCCCGAGACCACGTCCCACTAGACAGCTAGCAGCAAACCGTCACTGAGGCTAGCGGCATGCTCGGCGATCTCCCTGAGCAGCCCCTCCCAATCCTGTTTTCTCGTGTGGAGGTGAACGATGGGCTTTCTTGGCACAATCATGAGCCTGCCGACTCGTGGTAACAGCTCTTGGGGTGGTCACGCAACTCGTGTTTCTCCCAGATTGCTCGAATGCGCGCAACTTGACGCCACTGAAGTGCTGACGAGGCTGGGCACTTCCCCCGACGGCCTCAACGAACAGGAAGTCGAAGCGCGACTGGAACAGTACGGACCCAACGAGGTCGCCCGGGAAAGGAAAGAGACGTGGCTCATGCGGCTATGGGGCAACGTCAAGAACCCGCTGGTGATTCTCCTGGTCGTGTTGGGAACCATCTCCTACCTGACTGGGGACCTGCGTGCGACGGTGATCATCTTCATCATGGTGCTACTCGGCATCGTGCTTCGCTACTTCCAGGAGAGCCGGGCCGATTCCGCCGCCGAGAAGCTTAAGGCCATGATCAGCACGACTGTGACAGTGATCCGGTTGGCTAAACGTCAGGAAATACCCCTCCAGCAGTTGGTCCCTGGAGACGTCGTGGCCATGTCGGCGGGCGACATGGTCCCCGCCGATGTGCGCTTGATATCGGCCAAGGATCTCTTCTTGAACCAGGCAGCCCTCACAGGGGAATCCCTTCCCGTGGAGAAGACATCCACGCTGCGGTGGCTGTGGCCAACAACAATCCACTCGAGTTGGGGAATCTCTGCTTTCTGGGGTCCAACGTGGAGAGTGGCACCGGCGACAGCCGTGGTAATCAACACCGGTGGCGAGACGTACTTCGGTTCGCTCGCATCCAGTATCACCGGTCAAAGGCAGTTGACCAGCTTCGACAAGGGAATCGCCAGTTTCACCTGGCTGATGATCAGCTTCATGCTCGTGATGGTTCCATTGGTATTCCTATTCAACGGGATCAGCAAGGGCAACTGGCTGGAGGCCTTCCTGTTTGCCCTGGCTGTGGCAGTCGGCCTGACCCCCGAGATGCTGCCGATGATCGTCACCGTCAACCTGTCAAAAGGCGCTATTGAGATGTCTCGCAAGAAGGTCATCGTCAAGCGGCTGAATGCCATCCAAAACTTCGGAGCGATGGATGTGCTTTTGCTCGGACAAGACCGGCACCATCACGGAGGGCCGGATCGTCCTGGAAAAGCACCTTGATGTGCGCGGCCATGACAGCGAGCGGGTGTTGCACTACGGGTATTTCAACAGCTACTACCAGACCGGCCTGAAGAACCTCATGGACGTGGCAATCCTGGAGCATCGCCATCTGAACGAAGAACTCCAGGTCGATGAGAGGTTCCGCAAGATCGACGAACTCCCCTTCGACTTCCAGCGTCGGCGCATGTCGGTGATCGTGGAGGATAACCGAGAATCGGCAGATCCTGATCTGCAAGGGCGCGGTCGAGGAGATCATGCGCCTCTCCACCCAGGTGGAGATCGATGGCGAGATCCTGCAAGTCCTGCCAGAACATGATGAACACCGCAAGCGGAGGATCCGAGAACTGAACCTGGAGGGCTTTCGTGTTATCGCCGTGGCCTACCGCGTGTTCCCCGGAGATATCGACACGCCGCACTACACCATCCAGGACGAATCCGACCTGACCTTGCTGGGGTACCTGGCCTTCCTGGACCCCCCGAAGGCGACCGCGCCCGAGGCACTCGGTAAGCTGCAAGAACATGGCGTGGCAGTCAAGATCCTCACCGGCGACAACGACGCTGTCACGGGCAGCATTTGCAAACAGGTAGGATTGCCGGTTGATCGCATCCTGCTGGGGAGCGAGGTCGAGCAGATGAGCGAGGCGCAATTGGCGGAAGCTGCCGAAACCGTCTCGGTCTTCGCCAAGCTCTCTCCCTCCCACAAAGAGCGCATCATCCGTGCTCTTCAGAGTCGAGGCCACGTCTTGGGCTTTCTGGGTGATGGCATCAACGACGCGCCGGCACTCAAGGCGGCCGACGTAGGCATCTCGGTCGACACGGCAGTGGACATCGCCAAAGAGTTGTCGGACATCATTCTGCTGGAAAACAGCCTGCTGGTGCTCGAGCAGGGCGTGATGGAAGGCCGTCGTGTGTTCGGTAACATCATCAAGTACATCAAGATGGCCGCCAGCTCCAACTTCGGCAACATGTTCAGCGTGCTCGGCGGGAGCCTCTTCCTGCCCTTCGTGCCGATGCTGCCCATCCAGGTGCTGACCAACAACCTGCTGTACGACTTCTCACAGACCGCAATCCCCACCGACGAGGTGGATCCCGAATGGCTGGACAAGCCACGCAAGTGGGCCATCGGCGACATCCGGCGCTTTATCCTATTCATAGGCCCGATCAGCTCGATCTTCGACTACCTCACGTACTTCATCATGCTGTACGTCTTCAACGCGTGGGCGAACCCCGAGCTGTTCCACACCGGTTGGTTCGTTGAGTCGCTATTCACCCAGACCCTGATCATCCACGTCATACGCACCAACCGGATACCGTTCGTCCAGAGTCGTGCCAGCAATGCGCTGCTCTTCGCTTCAGTAGCGATTATTGCGGTCGGCGCATGGCTGCCGTATTCGCCACTGGCCAGTGCCCTTGGGTTGGTGCCACTCCCGCCGCTGTATTGGCTGCTGTTGGCCGGTATGCTGGCGTGCTATGTGGCCCTGACTCAAGTGGTCAAGACCTGGTTCATTCGCCGGTTCGGGGGATAGAGCGGAGGACGACCCGCGGCGGCCATACTACGGGCGAGTTTCCTGCCCGGTGGCTGCGACAGCCCCGGTAATCCACCGGCGGGTCACCGGGGCAGCGACTGGTAATGCAGCGACCCCAGGTTCCCCGGCCCGCCGCCTGGGCAGGCGAGTCCTGACCACGCTACATTCAAGAAGAACCGAGGCTCGGCGAGCCTCGGTTCTGTTAGCGCTTGGCGTGTGACTTAACAATCCACCTTGCTCAATCATCGTTTTGATTGCCTTGAGAGACTCACCCCTCTCACCGTCAACCCGGATGCACCCTATTCGCCCGTGAGCGCCTCGAAACCTGGTGCAATGAGCGGGTGCGCGCGACGCTCGTTCCGACGTTGCCAACTCCGGTGCGCACGGATGCGGTCGACGCCCAACCCACGCGGATTCTAGACTCCCCCCGCATCCCTCAACCATTGATCCCAGCGCGGATCCGTCAGATGCTGACGCGCCCGGCTGAACCACAGGTCGGCATAGCCCTGGAAGTCCTCATCGAGGGTCGAGATTCCCGACTGTGTGGTTCCCCACATGGCCTCGTGCACCTCCGACATGGGCCACATCAACATGAGACGGGCGAACCGTCTGGGGGTTACCTCGCCAAAGTATTCTTGTAGCATCAATCGCACCTGGTCGCGGTCGAGACGATGGTGGTGGCAGAAGTTGCTCAGATCGAAGAAGATGTCCCCCATGCCTGCATACTCCCAATCGAGCAACCGGATTTCCCCGATCCCGCCCGGGACATCTTCATCTAGCCAGTTGAGGTTAAGCAAGTCATCGTGACAGGGTGCCGGCACGTACGGATCCTTGAGAAGCGCTTGCTCCACGGCACGCATCTTCTGCATGATCCATTCGAAATCGTAAGGGAATGTGCAGTTGCTCCTTTGGGAGACGCCCGTCAGCATCTCGACCCGACGGAAGACATTGAACTCACCGGTCAGTTCCGGACCCCTGGTATGGAAGAGCCGCAGTTTGCGCACCACCCGCAGGATGTTGGCCGGCTTGGCGATCTCTTCGGCGGGAATATGTTTCCCGTTGACAAAGCGGGTCAGCAAGTAGCCTTCGGGTTCGATGAAGTACACAACCTCGGGAGCGACTCCCAACCGGCCGGCCGCGAGGTTGGCCTGGTGTTCCACATCCCGCCGGATGCCGAGCATCTCAGTTCCGGCGCCGGTAATGCGCAATACATACGATTTGCCGTTCGCGTCGATCCGGTAGTTCAGGTTGGTGATGCCCCCTGTCAGCGGGGTGGACTTGAGATCCTTTGAGCCGGCCAGGAAAGGGATGCGAGCGATAGCTTCACTCAATGTAAGGGGCATGTTTTCCTTCCCAGGTAGTCTGTCGTCCGCGTCGCGCCTCAAGCATGACGGAGTGCCCAACGTGGTCGGTTAGCGATCTGAGCGGTGTGTCTTTCTGTCTGCAATGTGACGACGGGACCTGCGTTCCGCTCACGATCGAATTGGGATGACCCGTTCTGTCTTCACGGCATACCGGGCACCGATTCCCCTGCCTCCCCAAGTCTCCCCTGGGCACCGTCCGCCGCAGCAAAGAGGGATTTTACTTCGCTCGCCCGGGTCTGATGGGTGGCGAGTGCATCAACCGCGAGCAGAAGCACCACCGCAGCAGCCGCTCCCGAATCGGAGCCGGCGTCTAGCCAGGCCATTGGGATTCACTCTGATGGGAGATACTCCAGGCAGTGAATGGGCGGGAGGGACGCATCCTCCGCCAGTCGAGCACTAGCATCCCTCGCCATCGGGCCGATTGTCGCCGGAAGATTGTCCTGGCGAGTCTGAACGCCGCAACGTCGTTGCATGGAAGCGGCGGCTGTATCGGTCGATCGACCTCCGGCGATGCGGCCCCGGCATTCAACGAAAGTGATCAGCGGCTTGTCACTCGACTTACCGCTGATCACCTTGGATGGAGCAGAAACTAAGGACCGTGCAGCACTATTCGGGCGGGATCTCCTTGAAGGCGTGATCCAAGTTGAATCCCCGGGCCCTTTGCGCGCGCTTAGTCCACGCGTACCACAGGATGCAGAACAAGATGACCGCAAGCGCCAGGATCTGCGACCACAGGTGAGTTGGGAATTCTGCGAAGTTCCAGTTTCCCAAGACCCCCAGCGCCGGCGACAGGAGGAAGGCCAGAACCATCGTCATGCCGACTCCCCCACCGACCATGCCGAGAGCGGTTGGCCAGGGCATCTTCTCACCACGGAACCATCCCGGCAACTGCGCGCGCAGCGGCCAGAGGAACGCGATCACCCCGACGATTGCGGCGGTTCTGACTAGGCTGATCAGGAAGACAGATCCGGCGAAGGCCTGAGGAGCGAGTACCCACGCGCCCCAGATCCATGCGAACACGCCCGCCAACCCAAAGAGCATGCCGAGGTAGGCGTTGACCGTGTACTTCGCGCCCGGGGAGGCGGCGTACACCTCCTTGGCCTTGAATGGGAAGAAGATCCCAGCCAGGGCCGTGCCGGCAAAGCCGAGGCCACCGCCGAAGGTGACTCCCAGGGTCAGGGCATACCAACCTGGCACGAGGTTGTAGCATAGGATGGCGGGGATGCTGCCGAGCAGGAACGCGAGGTGTGCGTTGACCGGTGTGTGCAGGCGTTCATTCACGCGGCTGAACCACTCCGGCATCGCGCGATCGAGAGAAGCGGCCACCATGATGCGGGTCGTGCCAATCATGATGTTGTTGGCGATCTGGAAGCTGTTGAAGATGTAACCCAAGCCGATGAGAATCACGATGATCGGGCTGCCGGTGAGAGCCACGGCCAAAATAGGCGGCCACAGGTTGAAGCCGGCGATGTTCGCCTCCCCAACCCCGGACATGTAGCCGGCACCCGCGACGTACAGGAATTGAGTCCCGAGCGCTCTCGAGAATGCGACGCCCAGCAGCGCCAGCAGGACCCCTGTTATGACAAGCCCTCCGATGAAAATGAGGGCCTGGGTTCTGAAGGACTTGGCATCCTTGATTTCGCCGTTCTGCTCGGCTGAGTAGGTCGCCCACTGCAAGGAGGTCCATGCAATCGGCGCCACCAAAAGCGTGGCCAAAAGGCTGAAGGGCGGGTTCATGTTGATGCCCTTGGCCGTGACGGCCTCAACGGCGGTCTGGTAGAAGTTGGGGTTGCCTCCCACCGCCGCGGAGAACGCGTTCAACTTGTCGGGAACGGTTTGAGGGTTCGCCAAGAGGAGCACGACGATCGTGGTCGTGATCGCAATGGCTGTGAAGACAACCATCCAGCGTTGGACGCTCACGTAATTCTTGAAGCCGGAGACCAGCAGCGCAAAGGCGCCGAAGGCATTCAAGATGCTGACGACGACGATGACCCGCGGTGTAGTGAACGCGACGCCGATACTTGCCAGCGTCGCGTTCTTCAGGGTTGCACCCAGGCCGAGGAACAGCGGGGCAAATCCCAGGTAGGAGAGCAACCAGCCGGCCAGGCCGATCCACACGAACTGCCAGATGACGATCCCCGACATGGTGATGGCGAACGCCGTCCCGCCGCCCCATACCCGGCTCTGGAAAACGTAGTCGCCTCCAGAGCGAGGCAGCGACGTCGAAAGAAAAACGTAGACCAAGGCAATGGGTATCTCGAAAACCATCGCCAGGATGATGCCCCAAACCAATTGACCCCCCGGCAGCGATCCCGGCGCCCAGAGGTAGGTCCAGGGGAAGATCACCCCCATAGCCAGGATGTTGTAGAACATAGCGGACCAGGGGGACATCACGCGCACCAATCCGGACGCTTTGCGGGTGAAGACCTCTGGCTTTGCAGCTGACACTGGAATTGCGCTGCTCATCGGTTCAACTCCTTCGCCTCGATGATTCGATCGGATCCAGGACCAGCTCTTCGAAACCCATAGCCTCTGCGGAGCCCACCTCCTTTTCCCCGGCTGGCCTTACCCAACCTAGCCGCTCGTCATCTGGTACCCTTCCACCCTTCCGTTGGCAAAGGCCACCAGGCACCCGCGCAAGATCCCTTCTCCGTACTCGCTTCCGGGGTTGATGCAGATCGTTCGGCCGATCTTGATCGCGCCTTGTGATTCATGGATGTGTCCGTGCAGCCCTAGCAGCGGCTGGTATTTTTCCACGGCACTGCGGACCGACTTGCTGCCCGCACCATGCATCACGATCTGGCCCGCCTTGACGATCGGTGTAGGCGGATCCGTTGTCCAATCGAGCTCCGGACAAGTGTCCAGGGTCGAATTGACTGGCGGATCGTGGAAATTGAAGATCGCGTGCGCCGTTTCCGGCAACTCCGCCATCTGCTTGTCAATCATCGTCCCCAGCTCTTCGTCACTCACCTCTCGGGGCGTCTTCCAAGGCGTCGGCGTGCTGAAGCCGAGGCTGATCATCGGATGTTCGTCGTCGATGTAGGTCACCTTGCCTTCGCACGCAAAGAACGACTTGGTATCTTCACGGTGGATGGCCTGTAGCACCTCCGGGTCATCGTCGTTCCCGCCCGTGACGAAGCACTTGATCCCGGTCCCCGCCAGGCGAGTTTCGGCCAGCTCGACCCAGCTGGTGAGCCTCTGACGCGCCAGGTCGTTGAACAGGGATCGCACGGCGCCGGGGTCGCCGCTGAGCGACTGGAATTCATCCTCCGGCATAATCTTGTAGTACAGCCCGAGTGTCCCGAGACGTGTTTTGAGGGCCTCCAGCTCCGCATCGGTCGTGAGATGCTCTGTGCGGCCCTGCAACGTGGCGCGGTAGTTCCCGTTCCCTTCCTGGATGATGGGGATCAGCATCTTCCCGGTGATGTCACCGCCCATGATGAGCGCGTCCGCCTCGTAGAACTTGCCTGCGTTTACGAACTTGCGGTAGGCGCGCTCTGAGCCGTGAATATCGGTCGCGTAGAACAACCGGAAGCGCTTTTCTTCCTTATGCTTAGGCAAGATCGACATCGGTTTCCTCCAAGACGAACCCAATCTCCGGGCTCTTCACTTTTCGACCATGAGACACTCACCTGCCCCTGCGTGAGTGTCGCCTGCCAAGCGGCATCGCCGGTTGGTGCAGCCCCCAAGGCTCAGGCGCGCTTTCCAGCGTGGAACCAGTTTGCGTTGACGTCTTTTTCCGCGAATCGCCGCAGCCTTGACCGGTGGCCGATCACCCATGCACGGTGACTCCTTCATGACTCACTTGTGCGCGAGCCCAAGCCGCAGCGACCCGCCGGTCGCCAGGGGATGTCGCGCAGAATAGAACCGCGCTTCGCGGATCCGTGCCTAAATGTGCTCCTTCGGCAAGGCCCGATCGCCAGGAGCACTGGGTTAGCTTATAGAAGTGTACAGAGCGGGGCGATAAAAAAACGTAAAGGCGACGGCGAGGGAGCGCAAAATTCCCGTAAAGATCTACTGGACGTCGATGAAACGATACCCGATGCCCGGTTCGTTGAGAATGTAGCGAACGTTGGCGGCCGGCTTTTCGCGCAGCTTGCGCCTCAGCTGGCTGACATAGATGCGAACGTAGTGGCTCATCTCGCCGAACTCAGGACCCCACACCTGCGCCAGGATCATGCGGTGAGTGATGATCTTTCCCGGATTGGCGACAAGCATGCGCAGGATTTCGTACTCGGTCGGGGTGAAGTGGACCTCCTCGCCTTCCACCTCGACGCGACGATTGACGAGGTCAATGCGCAATGCGCCGACCCGGATCTCCTCGGAAAGGCCTCCTGACGGCCCCATGCCAGTGCGCCTGAGGACAGCCTGAATGCGCGCGCGCAACTCCTCCATGCCGAAGGGCTTGGTGAGATAGTCGTCGGCTCCCGCATCCAGCGCCATGACCTTCGTCCTCTCTTCATTCCTGACCGAGAGCATCAGGACCGGGACTTGACTCCATTCCCGGAGCTTGCGACACACCTCCAAGCCGTCCGGCTGCGAGCCGAGGTTGATGTCAAGGACGATCAACGCGGGGGCGTGCTGCGCCGCGCTGGTGAGCGCCTCCGCCCCGTCGGCGGCTGTAATGACCTCGTAGCCGTGTCCGCTGAGGCCCGCCTTGAGGAGCTTGCGGATCTGCGGATCGTCATCGACGATCAGGATCAGCATCCAGCCCCTCCTCTAAGAGGTCACGCGGGAGAGCGATGATGAACGTGGCCCCTCCGCCCGGCGTGTCTTCGACCCAAATGCGGCCATGATGAGCCTCAATGATCCCCCTGCTGATGGCCAGACCCAGCCCTGGGTGTCCGTTCTCTTGACGATTGAACGGCTCCATGATCCTTTCTCGTTCCCCGGGGGGGATCTTCAATCCATGGCCTATAACCGCCACTCGCACCTCGCTCAGTAAGTAGCTCCCGCGCACATCGACCATGGAACCCGTCGGTTCATAGCGCAACGCGTTTTCCACGACGTTCCCCAGAGCCTGGAGCATCAGACCGAAATCGCATCGCACCGGAGGCATATCGACGGGGAAGAGAAGCCGAATGCGTTCGTCGTGATACAGCTCCCACATTCTCGCGGCGACATCGCCGGCAATGTCCGACAGCGCGTTCCAGTCCCGGCTGATGGGCATCGCTCCTGCCTCAAGCCGCGAAAGGTCGAGCAGGTTGCCCACCATCGTGTTCAGTTGATCGGCCGCGCTCTCAATGCCTTCCAACGTCTCCTGACGCTCCTCGGTGGAGAGGTGGTGCTGCAGCTTGCGGAGGTTCTCAGCGGAGGTCTTGATGATCGTGATGGGCGTCCGCAGGTCATGGGAGACGGCATGCAGAAGCGCCGTCTTCAGCTTGTCCGCCTGCTCGAATCCGGAACTCCGTTCTGCTTGCCCTGTCAGTTCGATGCGTTGCAGCGCTGCGGAGCCCTGTTCCACGCAGGCTTCAAGGAGGCGGGATTGTTCCGTTGAGGGAACCTCATCAAACACCGCTTGCACCGTTCCATAGATCTTGTCGCTCGAGGTTAGCAGCAGGCTGGAGGTCACTGCGTCGGCGTCTCCCCTTGGAGGCATGTGTCCCCCTGGCAGGATGCTGACCTGCCGGGCGCCCAGGCGTTCGCCGATCACCCGTTCGAGCGTTTCGTACACTCCATCCCTATCGGGGATCTGGTTGAACGTGCTGCTGAAGCTGTGGAGCAGCTCCTGTTCTGCAGCGCGGAGCCGCGCAATCTCGCCCTGGCGTCGGGAGTAAGCCCCCATCTGACTGACGAGGAGCGCCACGACGAGGTAGATGAACAGATCAATGAACTGACTCCTCGTAACGATGAAGGTATAGAGGGGCTCGATGAAGAAGAAGTTGGAGCTGAAGAAGCTGACGACGGCCGCCAGGAAGACCGGCCCCGTCCTCAATCGGATGGCCAGCGCCAGGATGGCGAGAAGATTGAAGAGGGAGATGTCCGCTTGCGTCAGTGACTTCCGGAACAGCCACAACACGAAGGTGACGAGCGCAACCGTCATCAGCGAAACGGCGTATTCAAAAACCTGCTGCCAGAATCCGACAACTTGTCGAGTAGCAAAGACGGGTATACCAGCTCTCGTGCCTTCGCGCACTCCGGTCCTCCGGATCTACTCAGGCGTTGTCTCGCCGCCAGAATCATACTCCCCTATCGCAAGTGCGGAGCCGGACGTGCCGAGTCACGGCGCTCGAAGACACCGTTGCTCGCAGGCGAGCGGGTAAGGCCCGACTAACCGTTCGTGCCTCGACCCATGCCGCAGGCGGAGTCGACCTCGTCTGCTTCAACGCCCGCCAGCTTGTTGAAGTAGAACTTAGGCGAAGGGCGATTCGGTCGCGCACCGCGCACCGCTCGAGCAGCCGTGGTTCTTCTCAGAATCGCAGTGAAAGGCAGCTCAGACCGCCGTCGAGCTTGCGAAATTCAGAGACCTCGACCTCGATCGTCGAGTAACCTGCACTTTGGATGGTCGAGAGTGCTTTTGGATACCCCTTGGGCATCAGCACCCTGTCATTCACCCATATGCAATTGGCCGCATAGCTCTCATCATCGTCAACCTTCAAGATGTTGAATCTCCGGAGCTCCTCGTGCGCCAAGAATTCACCGCACGCGACCAAGTTGTTGTGCTCTAAGTAAGCTACGCCCGACTTCAGGTGAAGGACTCTCTCGAGCCTAATCACAGATCCACTCATGCCATGCTTTCCAAGGCGCGCAATGACCTGCTGAGCGCCACTCTCATTTGTCCTCTTTGACAGACCGATGAAGAAGTGAGACCCGACCATAAGGATGTCGCCGCCCTCGATCGTTCCCGGATCTCTGACCTCTTCAAGATCAGTGTAGGTGGCCCGAAGAGCCCCTTTGATGCTCGTCGTCTCGCCCCGACGCGACGGCGCTCCAGGATTCAGTACGATCGCACACGCATCCGTCAGAAGTGCGACATCTTCGACAAAGGTCGAATCCGGATACCGTTCGTCGGCGTCCAGTACCTCGACCTCCAATCCGCATCCTTTTAGCGCCTCGATGTACTCTGCGTGCTGAATCAGGGCCAGATCATGATCTGGCGGACCGAGCCCGGCGCTGGTCAGGCCGTCGACCATGCTCTTCCCAGGTGTTCTCACAATTGCCCTCGTGAACATCGGGTGTCCTCCGCTCGGCGTGGGGTCTGGGTCAGCGCTTTCGCCCTATGCGATTGGTCCTTAACAGACGGGTCAGGTGGACCCGAGCGCAGCCAGGTCGCCGCCACTCGCCCGATGAGCGTCTGCCTTTATTCCATGTGCACCGAGGTCGCATGTGATTGCGATGATGCGGTCGGAGCCCGGATGACGGGTCCAACTCCCCCCATCTCCGGTTTGGGTCTTGGAGCGTCACCGACCTTCCCCGCAACCCTTCGGAGTCGTGCGGCCTGCCCTTCGACGGGTATATTCTCCGCTGAGGTCCGAATGAAGACGGTGCTGAGCGGCGCGGGTGTGCGGCAGTCCGCTCGCCGGTCAGGCAGTGAGGATTGGCTGGAGGGCCGCGGCGTAGGACTCGCTTTCCGCATCACCGGTGATGAACTGGATCTCTTGGGGGTTGGTCACCCCAAGCCCGAGTTCAACCGAGCGGGCGATCTGCTCCTGCTCGAAGACGGACCCTCGGCTCACCTCCGCGGTCGTCCCGAAGTACCGTAGCAGCGCGACACCGACCGCATCAATCGCAACGCGATCCGCCCCGGCCAGAATCACCCTCGAATGAACCCTGGTGCCGGCCTCCGGCCCGCCTGTGACGAAGGCATCCACCCCGTCGATCACGATGAGCGCTGGCGCATAGGCCGTGTTGACCTCGGCGATCATCTTGCGCTGATTGGAGGAGTTGTGCAGCTCAGTCATGTAGTCGTAGCTCTCGCCGGGGACGGTCTTGGCGACCATGCCGACTGCATCCTTGAGTGAAAGCGTGAAGTGGCCTCCGAAGCGATGGGTCTTCAAGCAGCAGGCCAAGACGACGGCCTCCGCTTCCAGGGCGGCTCGGGCGAAGTAGAACCCGCGCCTCCAATGGCTCGCCGGAGGCGAGTGGAACACCCATCCATCCGCACCCAACTCGTCGAACACGACCGTGTTGAGCCCGTATTGCTCGGCGATGGAGAACATCCCGGCCTGTTCCATGGCACGGCGGGTGACCGCCATGCCGCTGCGATCTCCAATGGTGATCTGGGCCGAACCCGAATCGCGAAGCCACTCGACCAGCGCCCGCAGCACATCCGAGTGGGTTGAAGCAGGTGCGGGGTCGGCTGTGTTGTAGTTCGGCTTGATCAGCACCCGCTTTCCCTGTGTCGGGTTGACGCCGAGGAGGTTGAGCGCGCGACGGACGCCCTCTGCGCGGTCCTCGGTCATCACGAGGGCCACTCGACCGATCATCGAGACCGGCGTCGGAGAGGGCATGGGCGTGGCGGTCCACTCCGGGGTCGCAGTCGCCGGCGAGGCCGTCGTTGCTGTGAGAGGCAAGAAGGGAGTGGCGGAAGGAGTGGATGAACCTGGAACCTGCTGGATCCCCAGAGCGCGGCAGGCTTGCGCCAACAGGCCAGCGGCAAACGTTCCGGCGAGGGCTCGAACGAAATCTCTGCGAGAGAGGCTCTTCCTTTCCTGGCATTTTCCCGTTTCGCACACGCGAGATCGTACCTTGGTCGAGATTGTACACCCCGCAAAAGGCCAATCCTTGAATTGAGGAGCGTCGCTTGATACGTTCGTCACGATTTAGGATTCGGATCCGTACCTGTGAACTGGACCGCGGAGCACGCCCAGGTGTGGGTGAGTCAAAATGACTTCATCCGGTTGTCTCACGGCGCAGCCATCTGCTTACATCCCCACAAGTGCACGAAGGGTGGCGGATGCGACAGTTCCCGTGGCGAGCCTCATACCGCGGGCGAGCCGACCCAGCTCGGGAATGCGCCACGGTGTTCTGATGACGAAGCGCGCGATGGCCGGGAATTCGGGAGCCCCCTTGGGCCCTGCCAATCCGAGAATCGCCTGATCGGTCGATCCATCATCGGCGCGGTCGCTCACCGCCCTGAACACAGACCACGGGCAGTGGCGAGCCTCACAGACCGCTGCGATCGCGGCGGTTTCCATGTCGATCGCGATGACTCCTTGCCGTTCGAGGCGGGCGGCCTCCTCCCGGTCGACCAACAACTCGTCGGATGTCACCAGTGTTCCGCGGGGCGCGGCGGAGCTGAGCGAGGCGGGCCGGAATTCCGCCTTGGTTACTAGGTCCAGGACAAGATCCGGCACGACGAGATCGCCGATGCCGACCGTCGGGCCGATTCCCCCGGCGATGCCGGCCACAATGAGGTGATCGACATGGTTGGATGCGAGGATTCGATCCGCCGTGTACGCGGCGGCGCGAGTTCCGATGCCGGTCGTCGTAGCGATTATCGCGACTCGGCCGACCGTGCCTGAGAGGAGACCGCCATCGCCCGCTCGCGCCCGTCTGAGAGAGAGGGCACGCACGAGCGGGCGCAATTCCACCTGCATCGGTGCGAGGAGAGCGACGCGCAGGATCGGTGGAGGGGTGGCCACCTCTGCATTCTACCTGGTGGCGGCGAAACGATGCGTCCTTGCTTGGTACGGATGGTCTCCTTGGCCGCTGAACGGCGGGGTTGCAAGAACGCGACTCTTCCTTCGCCGGGAAACACATTCTTGTCGGCAGACTACTGCGTCTATCAGCGCCAGATGCGCCATTCGCGCGAAATCATGCATCTGAACTCTTGCTCGCGCAGTGGCTAGCCGCCTCGCCCACCCCAACCTACGTCGCTTTGATGACGCGCCCAACCATCGGGCGAATGGTCTGTGGGCCCCCGGCAAATCGAGTCTCAGTTAGCCCCCTGCTCTTCGGACCTGAGTACGAATCGAGGACGATGGCGAGTACTCTCATCTCGAGCCAAACGTATAATAGGCGCGCCTCAAGCGACCGGCGACATGGACACTCACATTCCGGACTCGATTTCACCCAGGGAGGATCTCACCATGTCTGAACCGCGCGCGAAATCCTTCAACTACGCTGTCGGCATGTTCGGCACCTCTATCCCCATCAACATGCTCAAGACATATGCCGCCTACTACTACGTGGATAGCCTGGGGGTGACGACCGCCCAATTCGCGCTCATGCTCCTCATCTACACTTTCATCGACGCCATTGACAATCCCGTTTACGGGTTCCTCTCCGACCGGACGCGCTCGCGCTGGGGCCGACGGCGGCCCTGGCTGACGATCGGCACCCCGCTGCTCATCCTATGCTTCATCGCTTTCTACAGCCCTCCGAGTTTCCTCTCGGGGGGCTCGGTCTTTGGGTACTGCATGCTCTTCTACATCCTCGCCGGCACGCTCGATTCGGTGATCAACGCCAACTATGCGGCCTTGTTTCCGGAGCTCTTCCCGACGGATGTCAGCCGCGCGAAAGCCAACGCGATGCGCCAGGCATTCCAATTGGTGGCCATGATCATCAGCATCGCCCTGACTCCGATGGTGGCCAAGATGATCGGTTACAGCCTGACCTCCATCGTGTACGGCCTGCTGGGCGGCGGGGTCATCCTCTACATGACTTTCACATGCCGGGAGAAGGACCCCGAGCCTGAGGAGGCCAAGCCAGATCTGTGGAATGCCCTGAGAGATCTGCTGACCAACGGGAAGTTCTGGATCGCGGGACTGGCCAACGCCTTCTACAGCGCGGGCATGTCTCTCGTGCTGGTCTCCATGCCCTTCTTCACAAAATACGCTTTGAAGATCTCCGAGGGTCAGACCACCTTCCTGTTCGCGGCGGTCCTGCTGATCGCCATCGGCTGCGTCGCCGTCTGGGCCTGGCTGGTCAAGAGGTTCACGCTCATGCCCGTCTGGCGTGCATCCCTGATCACGCTGGCGGCCATGTTCGTTCCGCTCTTCTTCGCCAACTCGCTGGTAACGGGGATCGTGTGCTCTGCCTTGGTCGGGTTTGGCTTTGCAGGTGTGATCACTACCATGGACCTGATCGGAGCCAGGATCATGGACGAAGACACCCAGAAGCATCATCTGCGGCGGGAGGGCATCATCGCCAACGCCCTGGGATTCATGAACCGGCTGAACGGCCTGTTCACGAGCGCTGCCTTCCTATTGGTCTACAGGGTCTTCGGCTTCGAAAGCGGGGACAATCCCGGTCCACAGCCGGGAAACGCGGCCCGCTTCCTTTTAACAGTATTCCCGCCCATTCTGATGGTGATCAGTTTTGCCTTCTCGTGGTTCATCAATTTCAACAAGCCTGTGAAGAGTTCGGGTTGAATCCAAGTTCGCCTAGTGGGAGAGGGTTGCCATGGCGCTCCTGCGCATCGACCACGTCCCCGAGACCGTGAAGGTCAATCTCCCTCTGAACGTCATCCTTCCCGACCCCGGGAAGATGGGTGGAGTGCCGGTTGCCAAGCGCAAGGTCCTTTACCTGCTCCACGGGTTGAGTGACGACGCAAGCGCATGGCAGCGCTTCACGTCCATCGAGACGCTGGCCGCTGCCTACGGTCTGGTCGTAGTGATGCCCTCGGCTGGGCGCAGCTTCTACATCGACCAGCCCAATGGCCAGAAGTACTTCACCTACCTCACCGAAGAATTGCCGCATTACCTGGCGGATGTCTTCGGTCTTGCCCCGCGCAAGGAGGACACCTACATCGCCGGCAACTCGATGGGGGGTTATGGTGCCATCAAGGCCGCCTTGCTGCGCCCCGAGCTTTTTTCTGCCGCGGCGAGTCTTCTGGGGTCCTCACCCTCGCGGTCCTTCAGCTCATCCCGCCAGCGGATCCGCGGCGGGAGGAGTTTGCCCTGCTGTTCGGGGACCTTGAGAAAGTGGTTGGCAGTGAGCATGACCCGGCGGTCTGGTTGAACCGCGCGGCCAAGATCCCTCTCGTCGCTGCCGCGCCTGTTCATATCGGTCAGCCGGCAGGAGGATATCTATCCGTTGAGCGGCATGTTTCACTCGGCCTGCCAGTCGCTGGGCGTGCAATCGGAGTACCACGAGGAGGATGGCAGCCACGATTGGCCGTTCTGGGACGGTCAGATCCGTCGCTTCCTGGTTTCCGTTCTGGGTCCGATTCCAAAATAGGGAGAGCTACCCATCGAGAATCACGAGACGATCCAATTCTTCGTTGGGCACGATCGGGAGGGCACCTACCTCACCCTTCCCTTCCGCATGCCTGCGAACACCGAGTCGCTCTCGCTGAGCTACTTCTACCAACGCCACGAGGAAGGGGAGCGGCGCGCGGACGGATTGAGCCCACGGCGGGAAATCAACATCATCGACCTGGGGTTGATTGCTCCGGACGGGACGCAGGTGGGCGTTTCCGGCTCCGACAAGACCGAGATCCACCTCAGCGAAACCTATGCCACGCCCGGTTACCGGCCCTGCAGCCTGGTCCCGGGGGAATGGCGCATCCTCCTGGGCGCATACAAGGTGGCGCAGGCCGGCGTCACCGTGCGCTACGAGCTCTCGTTCACCCCGAAACGGTTGCGCCTCTTCAAGGGGGACTTGCACACCCATACGCTGGCATCGGACGGGGTGCTCAGCGTTGAAGAACTGGCGCAACGCGCCGTGCGGCACGGATTGGACTTCCTCGCGATCACTGATCACAACCAGATGGTCAAGACGAACTCCCTGCCCAGGCTGCCGGGCTTGACCCTGATCCCAGGCATGGAGTGGACTCACTTCAAGGGGCACGCCAACTTCCTGGGGGTGGACAAGCCCTTCGATGAGCCGTTCTTCGCGAACGACCTCGCAGGAGGTGCAAGCTCAATTCGTCTCAGCCCGTGCGCGCGGCGCGCTCATCACCATCTGCCATCCCTTCGACGAACTCTGTCCATTCCAGTTCGACATGAGCTCGCTCCCTTTCGATTGCCTGGAGGTTTGGAGCGGACCGATGCGGGAATCCAACTTGCGCGCCGTGGGTCTTTGGCATGCCATGCTGAAGGCCGGCGCCAAAGTCCCGATTTGTGGTGGGAGTGACTATCACAGAGACCATCTCTTCATCATCCTCGGCGGCCCGACCACATGTGTGTATGCCATGTCTTCCAGCCCGGCCGATATCCTGGCCGGGTTGAAGCAGGGGCACGCGTACATGACCTTTGCCCCGAACGGCCCAACCTTGGAAATGACCGCCGGTGAGGCCCTCCCAGGAGACAGCGTGCCGTTTCCCGCGGTGAAGGAGGTTCAGATCGCCGCCGGCCGGTTTGCTGGCTGGCGACGTCATCCAGGTGGTCACCGGGAATGGCAGCTCACCCATCCTGAAAGCAGAAACCGACGGGGAGTATCACGGGAGGTACATCGTGGACGGTCCGGGATTCGCTCGCGTCGAGATCCTGCGCGGGTTCGTTCCCGGGTTGCCCCTGCTGCCCGCGTTGATCTCCAACCCGATCTATTTCGAGGCACAGTAGCACGGGAGACTCGGCGGCGTCCTGGGATCCGGACGCACCTCCCAGTGTGCGATCCCTTTTCCGCTTCATGAACATCTGCAAGTGATTCCGCGACCGGTTCGCCTCGTTCCGGGTGATGACGGCAGGGGCGATCCTTCGCGAACCCATCGTTTCTAACCTGCCTTCGGTTCCTGGATCAAGTCCCCTCGTAACCATCCTGTTCACAGAGCCCCGCACCACGCCCGTCCCAAGAGCGAGAAACTCACTCATTCGGTGAGCCAGGACCCTGGTCAGCGCCGAAATCGCCAAGGTCGAGATCAATCGAGCCCGCCTTCCCGGAGTTGCACTTCGGCCCACATCGCATCCTAACTCGGGCCCTCCTGGAATCGGAGAAGCATGCCACTGGGACGCCGACCCCCCGATACTCGGTTGACCGGAGGTGATCCTGCTACTTGCGTTCGATGACATGCGAGCCGGATCGCTCGACGCAGCGGCGTGCTCCCTGGGGACTACGAAACCAGCGCGGTAGCTCGCCTTGCTCCTGCGACCTGGCACCTCGGCCCGGAAGCCAGAAACGTGATAAACTCAGCCGCGCAGTTGGAGAAGTGGGTCCGTATCGCGCCTTGGCCACCGACCCTCTGTTGGGCGGGTGGCCATCTCTAATTCCGGCCGAGCCGGAAGAAAGCGGGAAGAAGATGGAAATCAGGATTTATGTTGGGAACTTGGCCAAATCGACGACTGATGCAGAAATCAAGACCCTGTTCGAGCAGGCTGGGGCCGTCACCACAGTTGACCTGGTCAAGGACCGGGACACGGGCATGTCCAAGGGGTTCGCGTTCGTGACGATGACCTCGCAAGCCGACGCCGACAAGGCCATCAGCATGTTCAATGCCTATTCCCTGGGCGGGAACGCAATCAAAGTCAATGTCGCCAAACCGCGTGTGGAGCGCCCAGCGCGCAACTAGTCGTTGCTGCGTCACCGAGCCATCGTCCGGGACGTCTAGGCCCACGCAAGCAACAGACTAGCCTATACGGGGTCCAGCCGAAAACATACTTGTCGACTGGGTCCGGGCCACTGCCAAGTACGTGTTCTGCGAGGGTAGGTGTGCTAGGAGGCTCTCACCAGAGGCCTAGCTGCTTGCCGCCGACCCCCGCTAGCCAGTGGCTGCCGCCCGGGCTGGAACCTGCGGTCCGGACACGAGAGGTAGGCACGCACGGGCCGTGACTGTGCGCCTAGCGAGTTGCGGCACCGCGGCCCCATAAGCTGACAGCAAAAATCAAAGTCGCAGATCCTGCGGATCTGCGACTTGCATTTCCGTCTCAGGTTCCCAGTTCCACGCTCAATCGTTCCTTCCTCCTTCTCTCGCGGCGAACTTGTTTCCCCCGTTGTGCACACCCTGATTCCACCCTCGCCAGCATGCTTGGAAGCAGACCGCCTCAGACCTCGGGTGGCGCTCACTATCTTGACTCTCGTCGTTTCGACGGCGAGGGACCCGATCGGGCTATTTCACCAGAGTGGGCACGAGTGTTGGGCCCGGAGGCTGCGTTGGGTGGCGGATCGGCGGGCGGCAGCTGACGGGTGTCGGGCCACCACCTATCGGAGTCGGGCAGCCCGGGACCAACGTGGGGCCGCTGGCCGGACCGCAACTGACGGGCGTGGGACCACCACCGATTGGAGTTGGGCAGCCCCTTACCAACGTGGGGCCGGTGGCCGGACCGCAGCTGACGGGCGTGGGACCGCCGCCGATTGGAGTCGGGCAGCCGCTTACCAACGTGGGGCCGGTGGCCGGACCGCAGCTCACAGGTGTGGGCCCGCCACCGACTGGAGTGGGGCAGCCGCCAACCGATGTGGGCCCCTGAACCGGACCACAGCTCACCGGGGTGGGGCCGCCGCCGACTGGCGTGGGGCAGTTGATCACCAACGTCGAACCGGGGACGAGTGTCGGCGTGGGTGGCGCGGTTGAGATGGGCAGCTTGACGGGATCGCCCTTGACCGTGGTGTCGTCCCGTTTCAACCACCCGAGGGCAACCGGATTAGCCGGATCCTTGATCAGCAAGTAGTTCCCGTCCGGGCTCTGGCCAACCGCCTCAACCTCTTGGCCTGGGTTGATCATTCCAACAAGCGCGTAGCCCTCGCCTGGGCCGGTACGATACTCCGTCGCCGCTCCCACGCTGACAATCATGACGACTTGCGCACGCCCTTGCCCACCGAGCGAAGTTGGAAGGTTGCAGGCGATGGCTGCAATCAGGATTGGAAAGAGAACCCAAAGAAGGGTCTTGGTTCTTGTCATGGTTCCTCCGAGAAGTGGGCGAGCTGCTCCCGCGCCGTTTGGGAATTGTTTCGGGACTCCAAATCCCCTTTCAACGCCAAACGGATGGCGCGGTGTTGGCGAGCGCACGCGAATGGTGCCGTATCTCTGGGTTGGAGCTGCGGGGTAACCTATCCCATCCGCAGACCGACCGGGGCGGGAAAACATCACTCACGCCACCTCTATTCTAGGTGGAAACCCGTTGCTGGCAAGTTCGCTCTCCCGTCTGCGCGGTCGCCTCAGTCTGTACGCGCGGAGTCGAACCGAGTGACGAGCGCATGCACAGATGCGGACCGCGAACTCTCCAGCCAGGTTGATCCAAGCGAAGAGTTGCCCGCGTGGGGTCGTTCCTGTCGTGGCATTTCCGATTCGCTTCGCCCATTGGGGAAACGCCGTGGCGAAGGCTGGGCTGGTCGAACGAAACGCGCGGCTCATTTCACAAGTCGAACAGCACATGCAATCGCCTGACTGGTAACCATCTCAACGTGAGCGGGCAGTGACACGACCGCGCGCAATTGGAGATTTGGGATCCATGTGGGGTTGCCAGTCGGCAGCGTCGGGCCATGCTCTTGGCGGGTGCCTCTCGTTGCCGACGAGCCTGACACGACCTCCGCCCTAGGCGCGGCGCCTTCAGACAATCCCGAATTCCTGATCCCCCCAAAGGAATATAATTAGGGTCCACAAAGTGCGTGTTCTGGTTTGGCGTTGGACGCCCCGGGGGCGAAGGGGAAGTTCAAGTGAATAGCTCCAGTCGAGTTTTCATCGTCTTGTCCGCCATGGTCAGCGCCGCGCTGGCATGTTCAGGCGCCAACCCCGCCGCGCTTCCTCCGGCGTCTTCTTCTCAGAGCGCGTCTGCAACCTCGGCATCCTCAGCGCCGGCGGTAGACCCATCCGGCGTCCGCTACTGCCTGTATGACCCGGCCGCATCCCCATCCGGCGCTGCAGTCCAGTTTGCCGGACCTCGGAACACGCCTTCACCTTACCCCACTCCAACCCTCCCCGGCGGAGCCCCGGTGGACCCGCAGGCGAAGACTCGCCAACGCGAGGTCATCCGGGCGCTGTGGAATGCGGTCAATGATCACTACGTCGACCCGGGATTCAATGGCCACGATTGGGCGGCCATTGGCGAGCACTATGAGGCGATTGTCGAGGAGGGGCTTTCCGACGAAGCCTTCTATGCGGTTTTGCGAGAGATGGTCGGCGCCCTCGGAGACGAGCATTCCTACTTTCAGAGCCCGTCTGAGATTGAAGAGGAAGCCCGCGCCGTTGCGGGTCAATTGGATTTTGTGGGCATTGGCATGCTTGCGGTGAACGCGCCTGATGGTGGCGCCATGATCATCATTGTGTTCCCCGAAAGCCCTGCAGCCGAGGCCGGTCTTCTTCCCCACGATACGATCATGGCCGTTGACGGAGGACCCACCCGAGATGCTTTCGGCCTCAGCAGAACGCGCGGCCCAGAGGGAACAACGGTTAACCTTCGGGTCCGCACTCCCGGAGAGGCGCCTCGCGAGATCACGGTGACTCGCCGCCGCGTCACCGGCAGCCTGCCCGTCGATTCGTGTCTTATCCCCGGCACTCGCCTGGGTTACGTCATGTTGCCAACATTCCAAGATGAGACGATCGACGATCAACTGCGCGAGGCTCTGATGGCGATGTCGGCCAGCGGTCCTCTCGACGGCTTGATCCTGGATAACCGCATGAACGGAGGCGGGCTTGGCAGCGTCACGGAGGCCAGCCTGGGGATGTTCCTTGGAGGTCCTCAAGGCGCTTTCGTAACCCGCGAGACCCGTGATCAGCTCATGCTCGAGGCGGAAGACATCGGCGGGTCGCAGGCGGTGCCCCTGGTTGTACTCGTTGGTGAAGACACTGTTTCTTATGGTGAGATATTCAGCGGGATAATGCAGCATTCCGGCCGAGCCAAGATCGTCGGACAAACAACTCTGGGGAATGTCGAACAGCTCCGGCGCTACGACTTCACGGATGGCTCGCGCGCCTGGATCGCCAGTGCGACATATGAGCCAACGGGATTGCCAGCCGGGATTTGGGAGGACACCGGGATCATCCCGGATGTGACTGTTTCCGGGAAATGGGACGAGTTCCGCGAGTCCAATGATCCGGGCTTGGCGGCGGCCGTGAAGATTCTCCTCGCGCGCTGACCCAGGGTCGACGATCGATTCGTTCGCTGCCTCAGATTCGTGAATGGTTCAGGTGGCTGCGCACGTGATTCTGTCATGCACGAATCCAGAATAGGCGCGAACACCAAGATCAATCCGGATCGATTCGGAGGGCTAGACTTTTCGGGGGAAATGAGGTATAGTCGGCGCTTGTGATCGGGGGCAAGTAGGTCCCGATCCAGTTTCCTCTATGATTGGCAGCATAGGGCTGCCGATTTTTCGTTGTTGTAGGGCTGAGTGTGCGACTTGGCTCAACACAGCCAAGGAGCACTGTTGTGAGCTTTGATCGTTTTCCCCTGGATGCACGCATACGCGCCGGCATCCAATCGGCGGGCTATTCGACGCCGACCCCCATCCAACTGAAAGCCATCCCCCCCATTCTGGCCGGGCGTGACCTGATTGGGATTGCCCAGACTGGTACAGGCAAGACGGCTGCGTTCATGCTTCCGATCCTGCAACGATTGGCCACCCAACCCGGGCGCGGTGTGCGGGCCCTGATCCTCGCACCTACCCGCGAGCTTGCAGAACAAATCCACCAAGCCACCCGGCAATTCGGCGCGCTCACCCGCGTGCGGAGTGCATCGATCTACGGCGGTGTGGGCAAGCGTCCGCAAGTCGAAGCATTGCGCCGAGGCGCCGAGGTCGTCGTCGCGTGCCCCGGACGACTGCTCGACCTGGCCTCCGATCGCAGCCTCGACCTGTCGCGGGTCGAAGTTCTGGTCCTCGACGAGGCCGACCGCATGTGCGACATGGGGTTCTTGCCCGACATCCGTCGAGTCCTGAAGCTGGTGGCCGCTCGGCGTCAGACGCTGTTCTTCTCGGCGACCATGCCAGACGACATTCGCACATTGGCGGACAGCATCCTGCACGACCCCGTGACCATTCAGGTGGGTGAGAGCGCCCCTCCCAAGACCGTATCGCACGCACTCTACCCAGTGGCCGGCGGGCTCAAGAAGGAGCTCTTGCTTGCCATGCTCAGGCGGCGGAGCAACGGGCGAGCGTTGATATTCACCCGGACCAAGCATCGGGCACGTGGCCTGGCGAAGGACCTGGACAAGCAGGGCTATCGAGTGCAAGCCCTGCAAGGGAACATGACGCAAAGCCGCCGGCAGAACGCGATCGACGGTTTCCGGGGCAACGAGTACGACATCCTGGTCGCGACCGACGTCGCCTCACGCGGAATCGACGTGGCCGACATCGCCCACGTGATCAACTTCGATATGCCGGATACGCCGGATGCGTACACCCATCGCGTCGGCCGCACCGGACGCGCCGAGCAGAGCGGAGAGGCGCTAACGCTGGCGGAGCCCGAGGATGAAACTATGGTGCGCCAGATCGAGCGCGTCCTGGGGGGACCGATCGAACGACGGCGGCTGGCAGGTTTCAATTACGGGAGCTTCAACCCCGACTCCCGCCCGAAAGACAATGGCAACAGCACGGCGGGCCATGGCCATTCGAATGGGAACGGCCGCCGTCCGAGGAGCGCGAGTCCCAAGAGGATCAGCTCCGATCGGGGCCGACCGCGGCGATAATCCCCCCTCCTGAGGAACGAATCCCACCTCCTGCAGCCTGACACTGGCTGCAGGAGATTTTTGTTTCTCTAGGTGCCCTGTCGCCTGCTGGACGAAAGACCCACGAGGACGCGCAGGACTGCCGGCCGCCTCCACGTGCCTCAGCCGAGGAAGAGACCGAGTGCCACGAGGACGGGGGTGAGGATGTTGAGCAGGACGTTCTGGATCATGAACGGAATGAGATTCGGGATGTCCTCCGCGCGTTGGCGGGCGCCAATACCCGCCCGCAGCGCCAGAGGCATCGTCAACAACCCTAGCAGGGCCCACGCCGGAAGCTGGTTGGCCAACACCCCGCCCGCGATGGCCACATAGGTCATCGTGAGGAAGGCTATGTAGACCCAACTGCTCGATCGTCGGCCGATGGCGATGGGCAGGTGGTTCCGGCCAATGCTACGATCGGCCTCGACATCCGGAAACTGGTTGAGCAGCAGCAGATTGTTAACCAGAAAGAACGGGACCAGCGAGGCGACGAAGGCAGCCCACGAGTACTGACCGGTCAGAGCGAAAGCGGTGCCCATGACCATGAAAGTACCGAATCCCAATCCAGGGGCGATCAGGCATAGGATGGGGTAACGGGTCAGCCATACGGTGTAGATGGCGATCGTGAGCAATCCAACGACGCCAAGCGGCAGCAGGCCGATCCCCCGGACGAGCACGAAGTACACGCCGACCACCCCTGTGACGCCCATTGCGACCAACCCAGTGGCCAGGGTCTTGGGTGCCGCCGCTGGCTGCCCCGAGAGCGTGCCGCTCCCGCCGCTGAAAGGCGTCCGCCGCGTGCGCAAGTCGAGGCCGCTTCTGAAATCGAAATACTCGTTGAGGGTGTTGACGCTGATGTGCGCGGCAACCGCCCCGATGAGCACGATCAAGGCCTGAAGCAGGTCCACCCTCCCCGATTGGTGGTATGCAACACCAATTCCCAGCAGGACGCACGCCGGCGTCAGAACAAGGAAGGGCGGGCGCATCGGCCCGAGCAAAGTATTTTTCGTTGCAGTCGAATCCGGCACTGTCTTTGGTCCTCGCGCTTCCGATGAAGATGGCAGCCGGTTCTCGGTTCCAGATTCCGGCGAGGGAAGCCTCACCCTGGAGGGCGAAGATTGTAGCACGCCCACCCGCCATAATCGCCGAGAATGTTGCGCGTGGGGCTAGTTCTCGACCGGCATGAATGTGACCTCAAACGTCATCCCCCAGCGCCAACGCGGGTTGGCCTCCGCCGGCGTGATGCTGACGGTGTACAGCACATCACCCGCCTGCTGCTTCGGCGCGCTACTGATCTCGGTCACTGTGCCGTTGGCGATTTCATCCGGCAGTGCATCCGCCTTGAGAGTCACATTGTCGCCAAGGTTGATCTTGACAACCTCAAGTTCCGTGAGGTCGGTCGTGTCGATGGTCCAGCGGCTGGTGTCGGCGAGAAGGATAACCCGCGATTCTGGACCGACGGTTTGCTGGACCTCCGCCTGGAGGTCAAGGATCACGCCGTCGAAGGGAGCCGTGAGGTCGAAGCGGTCGAGTGCGGCCTGGGCGGCCGCATGCTGAGCCTCAGCATTCGCGAGTCGGGCATCAGCGAGCGTGGCCCGGTCCCGATCCGGGCCATTCTGGCTGTTTTCGAAAGTTCGGCGCGCTTCGGCTTCCTGGGCCAGGGCCGCATCGAGCGCGGCGCGGACATTGTCGCGACGCGCACGCGCGGCGTCGAGCCGTCGAGACGCCTCATTGAAATCCTCGTGCGCCTGATTGAGTCGATTGTCTGCGTTTGTGCGTGAGGAGTTATCTTCGGCGAGGTTCTTGTACTTGTCGAACTCTTCCTGCGCCTCCCTCAAATCCGCCCGGCGATCCTCCAACGTGGCCTGGGCATCTTCGATATCCCGATCGAGAGCGTCGGGGTCGAGCCGCTCCCAGGCCCGCTCGGCCTCCCCGCGCTTCTTCTGGGCGGCGAGAAACGATTGCCAGGCCAGCGCGTGCTCCAGCTCGGCCGTACGCCCCAGGGCGTCCGCGGCTTGATGGGCGGAGGTCAGTTCAAGGTTGGCGGCGGCCAGGGCGGCTTCTGCCTGTTCGCGGTCGCCCAGGCGGACAAGCACCTGGCCCTGAGTCACCCCATCGCCCACCTTCACCAACACCTCGGCGATCCTGCCGCGAGCTTGAAAGTACAGCGACTCGGTGCGAGCCGGCGCAAGATGCCCTTCAGCGATGACGCTTGGTTCTGGGATCGCCGGCGAAGCGTCGGCAGGTGGGATGGGCGTGGGGGCGCCGCAGCCCGACAGCATCACGACCGCAAGCAGTGGAGCGAGAACGTGAAGGATGGTTTTCATGGTGGACTCCATAGGGTCACAGCCCGGATCGTGGTGCGACTACTCGTAGGCCAGCACTTCGCGTATGGTCAACCGCGCCGCGCTGCGCGCCGGGAGCACGCTGGCGATGGCGGAGAGCGCCAGGACGACGAGCAGCCACAGCCCGAATCCCTCCAGCGTGAATTTGACATTGATGGGCGAATGGAAGATCGCCCGGCTCAAAATGGATGAAAGCAGATAAGTGATCGGAAAGGAGAGCAAGACGGCCAGGATCCAGGAGAAGTCCCCCAATCACTACGCCTTCGGCCACGACCAAGCGCAGGATCTCGCGATCGGTAGCACCAATGGAGCGCATGATGCCAATTTCGCGCGTGCGCTCAAGGACGTTCATTCCCATGGCACCGGCCAACCCCATGCTGCCCACGGAGGCGGTCAGAACCGCCATGATCAACAAAAAACTCACCAGGATGTCCAGGCTCTCGGAGGCTGTGCGCAGCGTTGACAGGCCGGTGCGTGTCTCCCGCACCTTGTAACCTTGGGAGCGAAAGTGCGCATCCAACGCTTCGCTCATCGCCTGCTGGTAGGCCGGCGAATGGTCCTCGCTCACCACTCGAAATGATTGCGAGCGATTAGCAACTCCCGTGAGAACGGAGATCGTCTCATACGTCGAATAAGCGATGGTGCCCTGTTGATTGGTGAACTTGAACAAGCCGACGACCTGCCAAGGCTCGGTCTCGCCGTTCACCTTGAGGGTGAGGTCATCCCCGGGCTCCAGGTTGGGAAACTGCTCTAGGATAAATTCGCTGATGGCAATGCCACGGCGGTCCTCGGGCCGTAGCCATCGCCCGGCGACGATTATGGGAGACACGAGCTGGGAGTCCACGGGCGGGGCCAAGACCGTCAAGTTCTCGGCGACGAAGTCATCCGGGTACAGAACCTCGGCACCCGCGAACGCCCATCCCTCCACATCGACCACGCCGCGCACCTGGCGCGCGACCATTTCCACCTCGCTCAAACGATAAGGGCGGTCGAAGTCGAGGGTCACATCGGCCAGGAAGTAGTTGCCGATCTCACCGATGTAGTCGTGCAAGCTGACGCGCACGTTGAACACAGCGATGAAGATCGCCCCTCCCATCGTCAGCGTAAACAGCGTCAGCGCCAGCCGCGGTTTCCGCCGAAACGTGTTGCGGATCGACATCAGCAGCGGCCTGGGCAGGTGAATCCCGCGACGGCCGAGTGCTTCGGCGAGGCGAGCTTGCAGCGAAGGTCGGCGCTCGTTAACGCGCGAGATGCCCACGGAAGGGTCGAGCGACGCGTCGTTGCTTAGCGCGCGCTGCACCGAGATGCGAGATCCATTGAGAACCGGCGCCAGGCCGACCAGGATGGGAACGGCCAGCCCGACGAGGACCTGGATTCCGAGCGCCAATGGAACGAGCCGGTAGCCGAGCAGGTTGAAGTTCATCTTGTCGGCGATGAAGGCGGCCAGCCCATAGGCGCCCTGCGCTCCGACGGGGATGGCAATCGCCAGCGCAATCAGGCAATAGGCCAGGATCAACACGATGTACAAGGCGAAGATCTGCTCGCGTCGTCCGCCAACGAGTTTCATGACCCCGATCGGCCGCAAGTGCTGGCTCAGCAGCGCGTTGAGGGTGTTGGCGATCAACGAGCTGCTCAGGAAGAGAATCAGGACACCCAGCGCGCCCAGGATGCCCAGAATCGCCTGGACGGTCGACGACATGGGGTGCTCGTGGCTTTGGGCAGTGCGCGTCCGGACCACCGCGATACCGTTGGCCAGCATCCTGTCCTTGAGCTCGCCCGTCATCTGACGCAAGTGCGACTCCTCATCCCCGCCCTCGACCAGCGTGATGTACAGGCGATTGAACGCCTGTGGCTGCCGAAGGAAGGAAAGACTGTCGGTGGAGATGAACGCCAAGGGCGGAGATAGGAAATCGCCGGCACCGGTCGTTTGATCCTGCACGATGCCCGCCACGCGAAGCAGGCGGACGCCGCCGTCTTGAAGTTGAACCTCAAGGTCCGTCCCGGGACCGGCGGCGACGTCGGTCAGCGCTTTGCGCTCGAGCAGGATCTCCTTCTTGGCAGCGGTGCCTTCGCCCTGGATCACCGTGAGACGGTTGATGCGCTGCGCCTCGAAGTCGTCGACCGCAATCAGATCGAGCGTCGTCCACTGCGTCGTGCCGCGGATTCGGACTCTGGCAGTGAACACCCGCCGCCCCTCGGCTTGGCGCACTCCCTCCGCCGCCGCCAAGCTGTCGACCACGGTCGAGTCAAAATCGCCGGAGCGCAGCTCGACGTTCATCGGGTTGTTCGCCGCGTAGCTGGCGCTCATGTCCTGCGAGATGATGACGTATGCGCCGGCGATCACTCCGATGGAAAACACACCGACGGCGATCGAGACGACCACCAAGACAGTTCGCAGCCGGCTGTCGACCAGATCGTGCAGGACCTTTCGCCAGCGCGGGCGCAGGTTCATGTCCGCACCGTGGCGCGCCGCGCACGCCGCCGATCGACCGCGCGGTTCTCGCGCAGGCGAACTTCGACGGTGGCCGCCAGGGACTCCGCCGTCAGCGGCGACTCTGCCAGCAGCCGGCGGAACGAGTCCGGCCGCAGCGCGAGCAGGTCCACCGGTCCATCGGGCGCGGCGCGGATGCTGGCGATGGATGTGCCCCCCCGCAACAACTCAATCTCGCCGAAGAAGTCGCCGGGGCCCAGCCGGGCGATCTTCAGATCCGCCCGCCTTCGGCCGAGCAGGATCACCTCCACCGCGCCGTGCTCGATGACGAATAGTGAGCCCACGCTTTCGCCCTGGCGAAGTATCGTGGCGTTGGGTTGGAAGGAAAGCCGCTCGAGCTGCCGGCTGGCCTGAAGCATCTGGCGATGGCTGAGGCTAGGGAAGGCCCGGGCGATGGTCTCGTCGACGAACTCGCCATCGGAGATGACCAAGGTGCGCGAGGTACGCTCAGTCAGCGACGGATCATGGGTCACCATGGCAATGGTCTTGCCCTGGGAGGCCAATCCCTCGAAAAGGTCAATGATGACCGCGGCCGAACGTGTGTCCAGGTTGCCCGTCGGCTCATCCGCGACGATCAGCGGAGGGTCAGTCGCCAAAGCCCGGGCGATGGCAGCGCCCTGCTGCTGGCCGATCGAAACGCTGGCCGGAAGGCTGTGAGCGTGATCCTGAAGTCCGACGCGCCGCAGCAACTCGCGGGCACGCTCCGGCCGCTCGTCAAAAGCATAGGCGCCAACGTAGTCCATGGGCAACATGACGTTTTCGAGCAGGGTCAGCATTGGAAGCAGTTGGAAGAACTGAAAGACGATTCCGACATTGCGCCCGCGCCACAGGGCGCGCTGGCTTTCGCTCAGCCGGTAGATGTCGGCTCCACCCACACGCACCTGCCCGGAGGTCGGAAAGTCGATGCCGGTGATCATGTTGAGCAGAGTAGATTTGCCGCTACCCGAACGGCCGACGATTGACACGAACTCGCCCGGCATCAACCGCAAATCCACTCCGCGCAGCGCGTCGAATGAGCCGGCGGCGTTGGTGAAGGTCTTGACCACCCGGCGCAGATCAATCATCGGCACCGGTGCGGGAGATTCTGGAGGCATCATCGACGGGCCTTGCGTGGGGCAGGCGAGGACATGGGCGACGATTTGGCCTCAGGGGTGACAAACTCACCGTCGGCCAGATAAAGACATCGGCTGAAGCGAGGCGCGAGCGCGTTGTCGTGAGTGACCATCACTATCGTCCGGCC
The DNA here is from genome assembly GCA_963712475.1 of uncultured Chloroflexia bacterium. Classification (GTDB taxonomy): domain Bacteria; phylum Chloroflexota; class Anaerolineae; order Anaerolineales; family RBG-16-64-43; genus RBG-16-64-43. Next base: position 484,583 of record CAVQIA010000005.1, on the reverse strand, counting down.
CTGGGCGACCAAGCCCTCGAACAAGCCGAACACAGTCTCGGCGGTCACCGAGTCCAGGCTCCCCGTCGGCTCATCCGCGACCAGGAGCGGAGGGTCATTCGCCAGGGCGCGGGCGATGGCGACGCGCTGTTGCTGGCCACCAGAGATGAGCGTCGGATACTTGTGCGCATGCTCGACGATATCGACCAGCCGCAGCAGTTCGAGCGCCTGCTCCCGGCTTTGCCTATGGTTGTAGCGCCCGGTCAGGTCCATCGGTAGCATGACGTTCTCGAGCAAGGTCAGCATCGGCAAGAGCTGGAAGGACTGATGGACGACACCGATGGTCCGGCCTCGGAATAGCGCCAGGTCGCTCTCGCTCAAGTCGTGAATGGAAACCGCGTGGCCGTTGGCCTGAACAGTGACCCGCCCGGAGCTCAAGTGATCGACGCCGGTGATCATGTTGAGCAGCGTGGACTTGCCCGCACCGGACTTGCCGATTACCCCGACAAACTCCCCAGGGAAAATCTCCGCCGTCAAGCCCCGCAGCGCAGGGAATTCGCCCTCCGGTGTCGAATAGGACTTGGCCACCTCATGCAGTGTGACCAGCGGCTGCCGTTCACTGGCCGATGCGGGATGGGATTCTCGTTTCTTCATGGGACGGGGTGTCACGTTGAGCGCGCCTTGGCAGTGCAAGAGAGGTTGGAGGGCAATGCTACCACAGCGCGACTGAGGCCCGGCGCGTGCCCAATCGAAACCAACCTATCACGGTGATCGAGCAGGGACTTCTCATGGAGGTATCTTGCAGCCGCGGGGGAATCGGGTCGACCGGGGGATGGAGGACCCGAGCGCTCACTGCGACGGCTCGGCACGACGGGGCGTATCCGAATTGCACGCCGTGCTTCAGGGTTCACAAGGTGACGGGGCTCACATGAACGCGTCCACGAGCACTGGAGTATCGGGCGACAAGTAGACGGACTTGCCGTCGTGGGGTCATTGAATGCACGCTGCGACGAGCATGACCGCAATGGCATGTGTTTCCTGCAAACCGCCAGCGACGTGCTTATGACTCTCCGTCGATCAATGATGCTCCTTCCTCCATGCTCGCAGGGTATCGCGGTGAGCCGGCGCCCGAAATCGGACTGCACCGCGAAATGCTCGTTTGAGTTCCTGCGCTCACCATCATCTCCCCGGCCTTGCCGCCATGAAGTTCAGCTCTCGAGTCTCGGCCACACACGTGGAGTGGCGGTCTCCGACGCCCGGATGGTCTCCAACTCGGGCCACGGGAAGAGCCCACGCCCAAGCCAACGGTGGCCAGTTTCTGAACCACCCTTCCCTGTCGATCGCAATTCAAGAGCCGAGGTGCACCGCGCCTCGGCTCTTCCGTATCTGACTTCTGGCGGCCGATGCCAGGTAACCCAGCGGCCGCGGTGTGACCTGACCATCGTCGCCCGTGAGCGTTCTTCGACGAGCTTGACAACCGTCTCTTGGGCGACAGGCGGAACCGATGTCCGAGTCACTCGTTGGACCCGTCCTTCCTGCTGCGCCCGTTGTCACCAGCTTTCACTGCAACCCAAAGCTCACTCCCACTTCAGCCTTGACCGCGATTTGCCCCAGGCTGATGGGCTCATCCCCAGCGGCGCTTCCCGAGCCGGAGCCTGCCCCCGCGTTCTGAACCACATTTTGGGCCCAGTTGTTCGCATTGCGTCCGTACCACCAGCCGTTGTAGTAAGACCACGTGTTCTCGTTGATGCTCAAGACGCACCCGGCCTCGGCCGATGCGGCCGCAGCCAGCAACTGGGCCTTTTCCTTAGCCGCGCGCATCGCAAGTTCACGAGCCTGATCGCGGTACTTGCGCAATTCGCTGGTGTAGAACTCCACATTCAGGACCTGGTTGGCGCCAGCCTCCAACGCCGCGACCAGGATGGGGCCGGTCATCTTCACGTTGCGCAGCGTGACCGCAACGACGTTGTTGATCCGATAGCCTTTGATGTAGAGCGAGTCGTAGTCCTCATAGACCGGCTCGATGACGTACAGATCCGTCGCGATATCCTTGGCAGGGATGCCCCGCGCCTGAAGCGCCTTGATCACTTTCTCAATCGCGGCCGAGTTCGCGGTCTGGACCGCCATGGGCGTGGCGCCGTTGGACTGCACCCCAAGCTGGATCAGAGCCCGATCGGGGACGACATTGATGGTGGCTGCGCCGGTGACTTGCACCGTCCGGCCGGTGGCGCACATCATTTGGGGTTGAGGAGTGGAGACCGGCGTGGAAACCCGCGCGCTGACGCTGGACAATCCTGCGGGGAAAGCGAGAACAAGCACTAGGGCGGCCAGGCCCGCGTTGAGGAACGTCGCAATGCGCTTCATGGGAAACCTCCCTTTGGGCAGTTTCCACGAAGCATAGCCGCGCCCTCGTTCAGGAGAGTGTCAGTTCTCGGCCATTTGCGTGGCAATCCACTTCCGCAGGCAGTGTGAACTGTACTGTGGTCCCTTCCCCCGCGCGGCTCGTCGGCCGCTGATACGCCCTCCCTGGGCGGCGATCAGACGCGTGGGCGATGGCGAGCCCCAATCCCGCTCCGCCACTCTGGCGATTGCGCGAGGCATCCACCCGATAGAAGCGTTCGAATACGCGAGGCAGGTGCTCGGCTGGGATGCCGGGTCCCTGGTCGTGGACAGCGCATTCGCACCCCTCTCCCCGCCGGCAGATCCCGATCTCGACGGTCGATCCGTCTGGGCTGTAGCGAATGGCGTTGTCCAGCAAGTTGTCGAGCACCTGCGCCACACGGTCGGGGTCGCCCACCGCACACGGGTTCGCCTCCGGCGGATCGACGCTGACCACAAGATTCACCTTGCGCCGTGAAGCCAGCGGCGCGAGATGTTCGCAACGAGCGCGCGCCATCTCCGCCAAATCGAACGGCTGCAGCCTCAGGTTGAGGGTCCCGGCATCGGCGCGAATGAGCACAAGCAGTCCATTGACGAGGCGGATCAGGCGGTCGGTTTCGCGGTGCATGCTCGCGAGCAACGGTCCGCGCCCAACCGCATCCGAAAGGGCGCCGTCTTCCAAGGTCTCGATCGTGCCCTTGATCACCGTCAAGGGGGTTCGCAGCTCGTGGGTAACGTCGGCCACGAAAAAGTCCTTCGCCATCCGCGATTGACGCAAGCTCTCGGTCATCGTGTTGAAGGCGCGCGCCAGGCTACTGAGTTCGCGTAGGCCGCCCTCAACCGGGACGTGTTGTTCAAGATCGCCGGCAGACACAGCCGCCGCGGCCCGCTCGATGGTTTCAACGGGGTGGGCAATCCGACGAGCGAGCAGGGACCCCATGAGCGCAGCCAGCACGATTGCCGTCAGAGCGGCGCCCGCGAGGCTTATGACCAGCGCATCGGGCAACCCCACCGGGGGCAATGGCATGGCCAAGTACACCAATCCGCTCACACTCGCATCCCCCGCAAACACGGGCGCGGCCGCGTACAGGACGCGCCGGTTTTCAGAAGCGGACACGCGCCGGATGGCGGTGGCCGGCGATCCTCGGAGCGCCTGCGCAATTTCTGGGCGGTCCAGCAGCTCGGCGGGTGTGATCAGCGAGGCGGCCTCTGCGGGTGGAACCTGAACCAGTCCATCTCCTTCTGTTGCCGAGAGACCAATGACCACCGCGCCCTGCTCCCCCAACACGCGTGTGTGGATGCCTGGCTGAACGTTTGACGCCTGGGAATAGGCCTCACTGGAGGCCACTTCGGGCATTTGCCCCTGAAGAGCGGCCGCGGCGAGTTGAGCCTGGGCCAGCAGGTTCTCACGCAGTGTACGATCGAAGAGGGTGCTCACGGCCCGCCATGAAAGGACGCCCACCACAAGCATCCCCAGCAGCAGGGTTGCCAGCCCGTTCCAGAACAGACGACTGCGCAATGGAGCAGACATACTCAAGCTGTGAACCGGTAGCCCACGCCGCGGACGGCTTCGATGCAGTTCGTCTGATCGGAGGCGGCATCCCGCAATTTGCTCCTCAGGCGCTTGATGGCGCTATCCACGGTGCGAGTGTCCCCGACGAAATCGTAGCCCCACGCCTCTTGCAGCAGGTGCTCGCGGCTCAGCACACGTCCCGCATTGTTGAGCAGCACGAAGAGCAGGTCGAATTCCAATCGGGTCAAGGGCAGCGCCACCCCTCGCAGCGTCGCCTCGCGGCTCAGTGCGTCCAGCCGCAGGCCAGCCTTGCTTTGCAGGAGGCTCGGATGCGCACCCGGCTTCTCTCCTTCACGGCGCCGGCGCAAGACCGCTTTGATTCTCGCCATGAGTTCGCGGACACTGAAGGGCTTGCACACGTAGTCATCTGCCCCGAGTTCCAGCCCGACCACTCGGTCGGTCTCCTCCCCGCGTGCGGTGATCATGATGACCGGCACATCGCCACTCTTGCGCAGTTCGCGACAGACTTCCAACCCGTCGACTTCCGGAATCATCAGATCGAGCAGCACGAGGTCAGGTTCGGACTCGCGAGCCAGCCGAAGAGCCTCTCGCCCATCGGCCGCCACCAGCACCTCATAGTGGGCGGCGCGCAGGTTGTAGGCGAGCAAGTCGGTGACGGCGGATTCGTCGTCGACAACGAGGATACGCGGGGTCATGCCCCAATCATAGCGTGTTTCTGTGGCAGGTTGGTGTCAAAGACTCGAGTAAGCGTGCGCAGTCGAGGACGGCCCATTGGCACTATGGATGGATTAGTGATGGCCTAAGGGACCTACTTCGTCGGGTCATCCCGCATCCGGAGTTTGTCGTTGCGGCGCGTCTATCGCGCGCTGCAGGATGGAACGGTGAAAGGAACGACGCGTAATCCGAGTGGAGGGAGCTGCTCGATTCCGCCTTCGCGTAAGTCGTCCAGCCACATACATTGTGGCGTGGCGAGAATGGCGGTGTACCAGTCCACGGTGAAGGGATCACCGTAGTCGTACACGACGCTCCATTGGTCGGTGCTCTCCGATTGCGGCTGGACGAGTTTGCCGCTACCGGAAGCCCCTTGCGTTCCCACATGATGCCCCATCACGATGACGGGAAGGGATGGATGAACGTTGGTGAGGACCACTACCTGGTAACAGTTTGCGCTGTCGTTGGGGATAAAGCGCTCGCCCACTCGGACACTGACAAACGACGTCGCGTCGCAGGAGGACGCATCCGTTTGACCTTCGATCGGCGCCAAAGTCCCTGCCCCCGGAGCGCTCGTGGCCGGAGCGGCGAGGGATGCCACAATGTCGGCCCCAGCCTGAGGACCGGCCGTGTTGTAGATGAAGCGCTGGGTGAAGGTGCAGGCCAGGCTGGTGATCAGGAGCAGGCTTGCGCAAGAAAGAAGACGGAATTGCCCGCTCATTCTGCCCTCCGGAAAGCGCGGGTTGCACGCCGCGAGTTACTTCACCCTCCGAGTATATGCAACAGGTCTGGGGAACGCAATCGCCAACATGCGCCGGAACATCGCATGTTGGGGGACGGGCGCATCGGCAGCTTCTGTCAAGGACGCCCTCATTGGCGTTGCAAGCCGTGCCTCCCGAGCTGTGCCGCGAATGGCGATGCAGGCGAATGCCACTAATCTGAGTGATGCTCACTTCACTTCGGTCTTGGTCATATCCATCGAGCATGGGGCGAAGGTGAGTCAAATAAAACGCAGTCGCTGAATCACTATTCCGCCCGGGGTCACCCGCCACTATTGCTGGAGACGTTATCTTCTGTTCTATCTCCCGAATGGGGATTCGCAGTGACGAATTCTCTCTGGCGAAGCATCCACTGCAGCAGATGCCAATCATCCTACGCCCGGAGCTTACGGCCCTGAGCTGACCCACGGAACGCACTGCGGGGCGGATCGAGAAAGGGACGGGGAGAGGATGCCTTGCCCCGGGGCTTCTTGGCGGATCTGCCTCGGGCGTGGGACCCTCCGCCATCGGCCAAAGGCCGCTCGAGGGAGCGCCTGGGGGCTCCGATTCCGGCGTTCAATCATCAATGCGGTAGCTTGGCTGCTGCAATTCGAACTGCCGTAACCACGGGCCGATCCCCAAGAGAGCCGAGCGCGTGATGCTGCTGACTCTCGATCTCCCCAGCCGGCCCCCGAGGCGACCGATTTAGCCCTGATTCGGCTTCCACTGCGATGGAGGTCGATGGCAGCTCGACCACTCCCAAGCGGCTGGAATTCGCCCGCAATTGATGGGCGCCGCCCCAAGGCGAGATCCCGGCTCTTGACAGACCCTCGCGCTTTGTTATATCATCCTAATGTAGTAACTTTATGACCTTTGACCGGGGACAGGTGCTGGATGTCTGGTGCGCGCACGCGATCCCCACAACGACCTCTGCACGTCGACCGGGCAAGCCCGATCCCCCTGCACGTCCAGGTCAAGCAAGCACTCAAGGAGCGCATCCTTCGCCGGGCTCTGAAACCTGGCGACCTGGTGCCTGGAGACCTCGAGCTGTGCGAGCAATTCGGGGTCAGCCGCACGACCGTCCGGCAGGGGTTGGCGGAATTGGCTCACGAGGGATGGGTGGTGCGCGAACGAGGACGTGGCACATTTGTGGCCCCTCCGAAACTCACCGAACGGGCCGTCGAGCGTCTCTCGGGTTTCTTCGAAGACATGGTCGTGCTCGGCTATCCGCCGGTCAGCCAGGTGCTGCGGCAATTGGCGCGGGCGGCCGACGAACAGGTTGCAGCCCGGCTGAATCTGAAGCCCGGCGCCACCATCGTCGAGATCGAGCGACTGCGCTTCGTGGAGGACGAGCCTGTGGTGCTAACCACGACCTACCTGCCTCTGGCGCTTGCACCCGGGCTCGAGTTGGCCGACCTCACGCGGCGCTCACTGTACGAGTATCTGCAGACTGAATGCGGCCTGACTATCGCGCGCGGCCGGCGCACGATCGAGGCCGTGGCCGCCGATGCCCGGCAAGCCCGGTTGTTGCGTGTCCGCAAGGGTGCGCCGCTCGTATTCCTGCAGAGCATCAGTTACTTGGCCGATGGCCGGCCGATCGAGTTCTACACGGCACTCCATCGCGGCGACCGTTCGAGGTTCGAAGTCGAGCTGATGCAAGGTGTCGAGCAGCGCGAACCTGGCGGCAGTTCGGTCGATCGTCTCTCGAAGCTGCCTCCCGGCGGCGGATCCGTGAAACGGAGTGACGGTCGATGATCGGGGTCATTCTCTCAACGAGGGTCAAGCCGTGACCAGCAGGCAAGCGATCCGCGCCAAGGTGCGCCAGGCGGTCTATCGAACGCTCGGCCTCGAGCCGCACCTTGATCCAGTCCCCCAACGCCGCATCGTCACTGAACAGGACCTGCGCGACCTGCCCTTCGGTTCGGAATTCCAGGTGCCGGCGAGCGCATTGCTCACCCCACTCGCTCGCCAGGTCTCGATGGACCGTCACCTCGTGCTGCGCTCCGCCTCCCAGCCAGTCTCCACGCCGAAGCCGGATGTGACGCGCGCTCCCGCAACCCTCTCCAGCGGCAAGGCCGTGGCACTGGGCGCGGACCACGGGGGCTTCAAACTCAAGGAGTCCATCAAAACCTACCTGCGCGAGATGGGGCATGAGGTCATCGACTGCGGGACGAGCAGCACCGAGGCCGTGGACTATCCGGACTTCGCTCTTGCGGTGGCCGAGCTAGTCTCACAGGGAAGAACTTCGCGAGGCATCCTGGTGGACGGCGCAGGCATTGGCTCGTGCATCGCCGCCAACAAGGTGCCTGGCGTGAGGGCCGCGATGTGCTACGACCAGTCCACCGCCCTCAACAGCCGAGAGCACAACGATGCCAATGTGCTGACGCTTGGCGCGGGCCTGATCGGCGAGACGCTCGCGCGTCAGATCGTGAAAACCTGGCTTGAAACGCCCTTTGCGGGGGGCCGCCACGCGCGCAGGGTCGAGAAGATCATGGAAACCGAGCGGCGCTTCCTGCGCAGGGCCTAGGCGGCGCAGACCAGCGCCCGTTGTCTATCACTGGGACGCACGATGAATTCGATCTCCGAGCAGACATTGGACCGCCTTATCGACCAGATCACCAGCCAGGTGCTTCACAGCCTGCAGGAGGAGCTGGCGCTCAAGAGTTCGCCCGCGCCGGCCCCGTTGTCGTCCCACGACTTCGTGCAGCGCGTTCAGCCAGTGCTGAGCGCCGGCGCCGATCGCCTGGCCAGCACGCTGGGCGTCGCGCCCACCGACAAGAGCCTGGCGCACACGATCGACCATACGCTGCTCAAGCCCGACGCGACGCAAGATCAGATCGCCCAATTGTGCTTCGAGGCGCGCAAGTACGGGTTCGCCTCGGTGTGCATCAACTCGGCTCACGTCAAACTGTGCGCCGATTTGCTCAAGGGCAGCGGCGTGCCGGTGTGCACCACCATCGGATTCCCGCTGGGTGCCACGCCCACCGAGGTCAAGGTTTTCGAGGCCCAGCGCGCTTTGCACGATGGGGCGAGCGAGCTGGACATGGTCATCAACGTGGGCGCGCTCAAGTCCCGCGAATACGAATTGGTGCGGGGCGACATCGCGGCCGTGGCCAACGCCTGCCATGCCGGCAACGCCATCCTCAAAGTCATCATCGAGGCCGCTTTCTTGACTAACGAAGAGAAAGTCATCGCCTGCCAGCTGGCGAAAGTTGCCGGCGCGGACTTCGTCAAGACCTCGACGGGATTTGGGCCCAGCGGTGCAACTCCCGAAGATGTGGCCTTGATGCGCCGAGTTGTAGGCCCCTCGATGGGGGTGAAGGCGGCCGGCGGGATCCGCACGTATGCCGACGCTCAGAAGATGATCGCCGCCGGCGCCAGCCGCATTGGCGCGAGCGCCAGCGTGAAAATCATCCAGGGCGCCGAAAAATAGCCGACCAGGAGTAGCGTTCATGACGGTAGATCTGCGTACCTACATCTTCCTCGACAGCCTGCAGCTTCAACATTCGGGGTTCCTGGGGACCGTGGCCCGAGGCTTCCTGCCGTTGCCCAACGACACCTCGCTCTGGGTCGAGATCTCGCCGGGGATCGAAATCAACCGCATCACCGACATCGCCCTCAAGTCAACGCGGGTGCGTCCCGGGATGCAAATCGTCGAGCGGCTGTTTGGAATGCTCGAGGTTCACCACGAGGACCAGGCGGAAGTTCGCGCGGCGGGGGCCGCCATCCTGCGGGCGCTGGAGCTCGAAGAATCGGATCGCATAAAGCCCAGGGTGGTGTCGAGCCAGATCATCCGCCACATCGATGCCCATCAGGTCCAACTGATCAACCGCATGCGCCATGGCCACATGCTCTTGGCCGGCCAAACGTTGTACGTCTTGGAAGTGGAGCCCGCCGGGTACGCGGCCCTGGCAGCGAATGAGGCCGAGAAGGCCGCGGACATCAACATCCTCGAGGTGATGGCCTTCGGCAGCTTTGGCCGCGTCTACCTCGGCGGTGAGGAACGTGACATCATGGCCGCCTACGGTGCGGCGGTGGCCGCCATCGAAGGTGTGACCGGACGCGAAGTCGCGGGCGGCCGGCGCGACTAGGCATGAGGGTCGTTGCGGACGTGCGCATCCGAACTCGTCGTACAAGTCATCAGGAGGCAACTGTGGCAGAAGAATACGGACCAACCGAAGCGCTGGGCATGATCGAGACCAAGAGCTACCCCGCCATGGTCGAGGCGGCGGATGCCATGGTCAAAGCAGCCAAGGTCGAACTCGTCGCCTACGAGAAGACGGGCGGCGGTTTCGTGACCGCCATCGTGCGCGGCGATGTTGCTGCGGTCAAGGCGGCCGTTGAAGCCGGCGCGCGTGGGGCTGAGAAGGTTGGCGAAGTTGTCGCCATCCACGTCATCCCACGCCCGCACCTCAACGTGGACCGCACGCTGCCTCTCGGGCGCACGCCGACCGGGGCCAAGGGCGGAAAAGCCTAGCCGGGCGTCGCGGCGATCGGCCCAGGCGGTCTCCGACGGGCCATCCGCGTTCGGAGACCGCCCGGCCGGAAGCAGGCCGCCTCGCGCCGAGGCACGCCAGACGAATGGAGTAGCCAATGCTGCTGGGCAGAGTGGTAGGCACGCTCGTCGCCACGCGCAAAGAGCCGTCGCTCGAGGGATTGAAGTTCCTCGTCCTGCGACAGCTGGATATCGATGGCAAGGAGGTGTCCGGCTATCGCGTCGCGGCGGATGCGGTTGGGGCGGGCCTGGGTGAAGTGGTGCTGTACGCCACCGGGAGTTCGGCGCGCATGACCACCGTCACCGACAAGCGTCCGTGCGACGGCGTGATCATGGCGATCGTCGACACCCTCGAGGTCGATGGCGTGGTGACCTATAGCAAGGCCGAGGTTGGATGATGGCAGACAGGCGCGACCGCGGATCGCAGGAGCACACCGTGCTCGATGACGCCCGGATCGATGCGATCATTCAGCAAGTGATGAGCGAGCTGCGCCAAGCCGAGCGTGGACCGCACGAGCCGCTCCCCCTGGTGGCCCCTGCCCCTGCGCCGTCTGTAGCGCCCGAGCTTCAGCCTGCAGGGAACCTGTTTTCGGACGTCGACAGCGCCGTGAAGGCTGCCCGACGGGCGTTCGAACAGTTGGGCGAATTGCCTCTGGCGCTTCGCGAACGGATGATCAGCCACATGCGTCGCGCGGCGCGCGAGAACGCGCAGGTCCTGGCGCGCCTGGCATGGGAAGAAACCGGCATGGGCCGGCTCGAGGATAAGATCGAGAAGAACCTGCTCAATGCGAACAAGGTTCCCGGCCCGGAAATCCTCGCCCCGACCGCCTGGACAGGCGACGACGGCATGACGCTCGTCGAATACGCGCCGTATGGCGTGATCGGCGCGATCACCCCTAGCACCAATCCCACGTCGAGCGTGATCTGCAATGCCATCGGCATGGTCTCCGCCGGCAATGCCGTCGTGTTCAACGCACACCCGGGGGCCAAGACCTGCACCAACCTGACTGTGCAGTTACTCCAGCAGGCGATCGTGGAGGCCGGCGGACCGGCCAACTTGCTGTCCGGCGTCGCGGAGCCGACGATCGAATTGGCGCAAGAGATCATGCGCCACCCCACCATCAACCTTCTGACCGTGACCGGAGGCGAAGGCGTTGTGCGAGCCGCAATGCAGAGCGGCAAGCGCGCCATATGCGCTGGGCCCGGCAATCCGCCGGTGGTCGTCGATGAGACAGCCGACGTCGACCAGGCCGGTCGCGGTATTGTGCGCGGGGCGTCGCTCGACAACAACATCGTGTGCATCGTTGAAAAGGAAACCTTCGCCGTGGCCGCTGTCGCCGACGGGCTGAAGCAGTCATTGCTCGCCCACGGCGCCTACGAACTGGATGCCGGCCAACTGGATCGTCTGATGAAGGTCATCTTCACCGAGGTGCCTCCTGCGGGAAAGGCCGGGATGATGAACAAGGCCTTCATCGGCAAAAACGCCGGCGTGCTTCTGAAAGAGATCGGGATCAGCGTGGGGGACGAGGTGCGTCTGATCGTTGTGGAGGTTGGCGCCGATCACCCGTTGGTCGTGACCGAACAGATGATGCCGGTCATGCCGCTCGTGCGCGTCCGCCACGCCGACGAGGGCATCGACCTGGCCAAGAAAGTCGAACATGGGTACCGGCATACCGCAGTGATGTACTCCAAGAACCTGGACAACCTCAGCCGCATGGCGCGCGTGATGGATTGCAGCATCTTCGTCAAGAACGCGCCGTCGATCGCGGGCCTCGGCGCTGGCGGCGAAGGTTTCTGCTCCTTCTCCATCGCCAGCCCCACGGGTGAGGGGATCACCAATCCGATCAGTTTCAGCCGCATACGCCGCTGCACGCTCAAGGATGCGTTCCGCATCGTGTGACTTCGATGACTCCATTGCGTAGCAGAGTGAAGACCGATGATTGAGCCAGCCCTCGCCCTGGTCGAATTCTCGAGCATTGCCGCGGGCATCCAGGCCGCTGATGCCATGGTCAAACGGGCTCCCATAGCCGTGATCAAGGCAGGCACGGTGCACAATGGCAAGTATCTGGTGCTGATCGGCGGCCTGACGGCGGACGTTGAGGAGTCGCTGGCCGCCGGCCGCCAGGTCGGCGCCGAGGCGGTCTTGGACTTCGTGTTCTTGCCGCACGTGCATCCTGAGGTGGTCGACACCATTGGCGGGGCCCGGGCCCCGCAAGCCAACGACGCCCTGGGCGTCGTCGAGACCACGACGGTCGCGGCGGCCATTCATGCTGCGGACGCCGGGGTCAAAGCGGCTCTCGTCCGCCTGGTCGAAGTACGCCTGGCCGACGGCCTCGGTGGCAAGGGCATTGTTCTCTTCTCCGGACTCGTGGCCGACGTCGAAGCTGCCGTGCTCGGCGGTGTTGGAGTCCTCGAGCGGACGGACCTGCTCGTGCGCCAAGTCGTCATCCCTCAGTTGCATCCAGGAATGTGGGAGAACGTGGGCGATGCCACGCGCTTCGGCACCCGGGTCATGGGTCACCTATGAAGTTCGCACGCGTGACGGGCACTGTCGTGGCGACACGCAAGTACGAGGGCCTGGCGGCCGTCAAGTTCCTCGTCGTTCAGCCCCTGGACGAGGACCTAAAGCCGATCGGCCGCCCACAAATCGCGGCGGATGCAACCGCCCAGGCCGGGCCGGGGGAGTTCGTCTTCGTTGTCGGCAGCCGCGAGGCGGCACAGGCGTTGCCCGTGGTGTTCGTTCCGGTGGATCTAGCCATCACTGGCATCATCGATGAAGTCGACGTCGAACGCGGCGCGCGGCGAGCCCGGCCAACGGCCGTTTGGCACCTGTCCGGCGAGGACGAGGACTGAGGATGTATATCGGGAAGGTCATCGGGACCGTCGTCTCGACCATCAAGATCTCGCATCTCGAAGGTCGCAAGCTTCTTCTGGTGGATCAACTCGATCTGCGCGGAAAGGAAACCGGGGCGTACGACATCGCGGTGGACGTGGTTCAGGCCGGGCCGGGCGACACAGTGCTGGTAATCGACGAGGGCAACGGCGCTCGCCAGATCCTTCAGCTCGACCCAGGGGCCATACGAGCTGTCATCGTTGGTGTGGTCGATGAGGTGGCTGTGAACCCGTGAGCCTCCCCTCGCCCGGAGCCGTCAAGTCGTCGTTTCGCTTCGGTCACCCAATCGAAACTTCGGGGCCAGCTTCGCTGGCCCCGGTCTCGTTCTGCCATGGCACAATCCAAGCCCGTCAATCGCCGGCCGTCCCGGCAGCGTTCCTCACCAAGTCAACGTAGTCGGGCTTGAGGCTCGCCCCCCCGACCAAGGCCCCATCGATCTCCGGCATGATCATGAATCCGGCGATGTTCTCGGCTGTGACGCTTCCCCCGTACTGGACTCGCACCGCCTGAGCGGTGAGTTCACCGAACCGTTCCGCAATTGGCGCGCGAATAGACAGGGCGATGACTCGATTGGCGTCGGCCGGCGTCGCTGCCTTGCCCGTGCCGATCGCCCATAGAGGCTCGTAGGCGATCACACAGCGCGAGGCCTGGTCGGGTGTGAGCCCATCCAGCGCAGCTGCCACCTGCCCGCTCACGAAGGTCTGCGTCTCATCCTTCTCGCGCTGAGCGAGAGTTCTCGCCCACGCAGACGATCGGCGTCAGGCCATGGCCCAGGGCCGCGCGCACCTTGTGGTTGATCGCCGCGTCGGTCTCGAGAACTCCGCCGGCCGCGCGCCGCTCGGAGTGGCCCACGATCACGAACTGGCACAACCCGGCGAGCATGGCGGCCGAGATCTCGCCTGTGTGGGCCCCCTGATCCTCGTAGTGGATGTTCTGTGCGCCGACAGCAATGGATGTGGCCGTCAGGACCTCTGCCACTGCCGCTAATGCTATATAAGGAGGGCACACGACGCGGTCGACGAACTCGATGGCAATCAATCCATTGCGGATGCGCCGCACGAACTGACGGGCTTCCTCGGGCTGTCCAAAATTCATCTTCCAATTCGCAGCTAGGATTGGTCGACGCATACTCCCTGCGCTATCGCCGCGGTTTCATGCACTTACCGCATAGCATCAAGTCCTTGCAGAATCTGATCCCGGGATCAGGTCGAATGTCTTGATCTAGCCCAGCCTGTCTGTTTCCGGGCAATGATGCCTTCCGCTGCGCAAACGGGACAATTATACATACCCTCTCGGTGCCGTCCTCCGCCTGTCCATCCTAACACCCTGAGGGGATGTCCTGGCAGCAGCGACCTGCGCAAGGACGGCGACAAGGCAATGGGCTGCGGAGGGTTTGGATCACGCAGCGCCAATCGGAGCTATCAACCTTGAGACTGCAGCCCAAGCAGTGATTGAAGCGCCAGCCGGCGATCGTGCATCGCTTCGACCTTGGTGAGAACAGTGCACTCCGCCAACTCATGTCGGTCTTGGATCAACCCAAAGGCGAATGCCATGCAGGTGGCCTCGCCGCATTCCTTGCAGTTGATTTGGGGCAAGAGTGCCCACGCCTCCAACGGGCGAGGCGCCCGCCTTTGGCCCGTCGCTGCCACCAGTTCCGCCCGGTGCTCCCAGGTGGCGTTTATCGCCGCCGTCAGCGCGCCGAGCAGTCCGATGCCCTCCTCGGCATCCACAACCTGCGTGATGCTCACCTGCTCAGGCTCCAAAGAGATGAGCCCCGGTTGGCGCCGGAGCGTCAGCGAAAGCGTATGAGGGTTGTAGGTGATGACGTTGGGGAGAGTGGCCAGAAAGGGAATCACCTCCGCCAGGTTGCGCGACGGCGACCCGACAACAATGATCTTTCCCAGCTCAGCCAGGCACGGCAAAGTCCGCACCAGGGCGATCGACCCAAGGAAATACTCGCTCATTTCTGGAACAATGCGCCGTGAGCCGTTCGGATGCCCGCACCGGGCACCTCGATCATCACCTTTCAACCACCTTCCAGCAGATCGCGTGCCTTGCCCTTGAGATGCGTCTTGAGGAAGGCCAGCGCCCCCTCGGCGTCATCGTCCATCAGGACCCGCATCAGTTCGACAAGGTCCTCGTCCTCCAGCACCAAGCTCATGGCCTTCTTCATCGCCACACTCTCCCAGCCCTGACCTTCGGCCCGATAAAAGTCACGCGACCCGGGAGCACAGTCGAACGCACTTCTCAGGCAACCGTCAAGGCGTCTTTCCCTTCTCGCATTCCATGCACAAATCGGCAGCCCGGTTTGTCCAATAGTCCAGCCCACAATCGGGGCACGTGGCGTGCCTAAGATCGCCTGCCTCCGGCTTCGGATTCGGCTGCAACTCCGGCGGCAAGCCGGCAAACGGATCCTGAGTGCAGCAGCATGGGCGCGCCGCCATCGCGTCACCCGTTATCTCTGTGCCGGCGGTGTTTGGATTTGGCTCTGGGTCCATGCCCATCCGTCAACTTGCCTTTCCGATCGAAGGAGCCTCGATCACCATCGCTTGCAATTGGGCGAGCTTCCCCGCGAAGGGCTCCTCCAACAGCACCGGGCAGTCCGCTGGCCTTCTCTGCGACGCGCCCAACTTTAGGGCAAAGATGTAGCAGGTCGGCTCGTCGCACCGCTTGCAGTTGGTCTGCGGGAGAAGCTTGTAGAGCGCCATGGGTGCAGGACGTTGGTGCGTCTCGTGATCTGGCGTGATTTCGGCGCGACGCTCCCAGGTCCGGTTGACCAGCTCGACCAGGCCCCGCAGCTCCCGCTCGGCCTCTTCCCGGTCGGCCGCATTGCTGGTCGCGATCTCGTAGGCGTGGAAAGCGATGTTGTGACCACCCTTCTTCCAGGTCAGGGCCTTCGCGGCAGGCAAGTACACCGCCCCGCGCAGCGTTGCGTTGAGGTAGGGCAAGGCATCCGCAATATCAGCGGTCAGATGCGCCTTGGCCGCATAGCGCTCGGCCCCCGGCTCGCAGGGCGGAGTGAAAACTTCGAGGTCGAATCGCTCGATGATCAAGGACGGTACCTCTTGGCCATAGGAATCCGTACCGAAATTGCTCGTAGGATCGCCATCTCGCCCTCTCGCCAGAGACAGGCGGAACAGGCTAGGCGGCGAACTCAATCTGTGGCTCGACGATGACCTCGGATTTCACCGAATTGGCCACCAAGCTGTATTTCTGCGCCGACTGAAGCGCGCGACGGGCGCGGGACTCCACCGCCTGGCGGTCCTCGCCTGCCAGCGCTATGCGGATCTTCGGCCACAGACGAACGTGGGTGAACGTCTCCGTGCGGTCGAGTTCGATCAGCTTGGTGCCTTCCGCCCGGCAGTCGTAGGAGAGCAGCTTGAGCTTGAAGCGCTCCGTCGCCCAGATGAACATCATCATCACGCAGGTGTTGGCCGCAGCGACAAAGGCGTCTTCTGGTGTGAAGACCCCGGGGTGCCCCTGGGCATCGGGCGGTGCGGAGAAGTCCATCTCCGGCCCGTTGCCCATGGCGATGTGCCCCCAGTGTTCGCCTTTCCAGGTGACCGTCGTATGGTAGGTCGCCGTTCGGCTCATGGGCTCACCTGCTCTGCCTGACAATACGCGGCGTACTCCCGCAACAGCGCCTCCTCGTAGGCGGCGTCCGCGCCCTCAGCGACAGGGTTGTAGACGCGCACCAGGTCGAGTAACTCGCGACCCGTGACGGCCGTCGCCGTCTTCCCCTGTCCCCGCAGCTGCGCGAAGATGAGCGACACGGCAGCCAACGCCACCTCCCGACCATCGACCATGATCTTCTGCACCGGGATGGCGGAGGCGCAAGAACACGTCGCCTCTTTTGCGGCCCCGGATTCGGGGCTGGGGGCTGCAACTTCGAATTCGCCGCTGCGCCGGTCCCAGCGCTTCCCGAGCAGCATGTCGACCTGCTCGGCGACCCGCTGGGCGGTCAGTTCGACCGCTTGCATGCCGGCCGCGTCCAGTTTGCGGGCGCCCTGCGGTCGCTCTCCTCCATGTGCCGCCACAAGCTCGCTCACGACAATGCCGGCTGCGGGTTTGCCGGAATACAGCTCCGTGGCCCGCGCGGCACAGCGCTTGTCGCACCCATCGACCGCGATGGTCGGGTAGAAGCGTGCAAAGGCGCGGTCGCCCTCGCCCCCGGCCAGGAAGAGCGGCAGGCAAATGGTGACGGTGTCCTGCGGCCGAAGCTCTTCCAGGACTTTGAGCGCGGCCAGCCGGGTGACGGTCCCCTCGGCCAGCTCCTCCCCGGAGCAGGCCACAATCCCGACTTTCTTCTTCGGCAGGTCAACCACGCGTGCCTCCTGACTGCAGCTCATCCACAACCTGGGCGGCTTCCTCGGCCAGCGCGCGCGCTAGCTGGCACCCCTGTTCATTGAGCTGGGCAATCCCCTCGGGCTTGAACTGCCGATAGCGGCGGTAGACATCCAGCACGGCGAAGTCCTTGGCCACCGTGCCCCCGCTCTCCTTCACCATCTTTGTCGCGCAGGCCAGCTTGCAGCCATCGATCGAGATGGCCGGGTTGGCGGCTACGGCTGCCCGCGCCTCGGCATCGCCCAGAACCAGGAGTGACAGCGGCACGAGCTGGGCCCCGTCGGGACGCAACTCTTCTGTGAGCTCGTAGGCCGCCTCGCGGCTCACCGTGCCGTAGCTCTTGCCAATTCCGCTGCACGGCACGACCACCACTCTGCCTTGAGTCGGCAACTTCTTCTTTCCATTCATGGCTTCTTCGCCTCTTCCTCGGCTTCCTTCTTCATGCGCGCAAAGTACGCCTGGGCATCCAGCAGCGTGCGCGAGTCGGCAGCCCAGTCCGCTGGGCTCAATCACCGCCAGCCAACCCTCCCCGAACGGGTCCTGGTTCACCGCCTCGGGAGAGTCCTTCATCGCCGGGTTGCTCTCCACGACCTTCCCGCCGATCGGGCAGGCGAAGCTGACGTTGACCTTGATGGACTCGATGACAGCCACCTCGTCTCCCACCGCCAGCGTCGTTCCCACCGGTTTCACTTCGGCGAAGGCCACATCGCCGCTGCGCTGCTGCACGAAGTCCGAGAGGCCGATGCGCACGCGGTCACCTTCCAGTTTGGCCCATACGCCCTCGCTGCTGTACACGCGGTCGGTGGCGACCCGGAAGGTGAACTTGTCTATGGTGAGTTCCAGGAATTCCGTCATTCTATGCTCCTCGCCTAGGACGCCGGCATGCTCACAGGTGTCTTGTAGTATCGCCTCTGGAGCCAGAAAGCCACGTTGACCAGCCCGATCATCACCGGCACCTCGATCAGCGGGCCAATGACAGCCGCAAAGGCGACGCCCGAGTTGATGCCGAACACGCCCACCGCAACGGCAATGGCCAGCTCGAAGTTGTTGCTGGCTGCCGTGAACGAGAGCGTGGCCGTCTTCGAGTAGTCCGCGCCAATCGCGCGCCCCATGAAGAAGCTCACCAGGAACATGACGACGAAGTAGATCAGCAGCGGAATGGCGATGCGCACCACGTCCAGCGGGATGCTGACGATCAGTTCCCCCTTCAAGCTGAACATGACCACAATCGTGAAAAGCAGGGCGACCAGGGTGATCGGGCTGATGCGCGGGACGAACACGTTGTGATACCACTCCTTACCCTTCAGGCGCACCAAGATCAGGCGCGTGAAAAATCCGGCCAGGAAGGGGATGCCCAGGTAGATGAAGACACTCTTCGCAATCTCTCCAATGGTGATGTCGACGATGTTTCCCGTCAGGCCGAACCAGGTGGGCAGGACGGTGATGAAGACGTAGGAGTAGACGCTGTAGAAGAGGACTTGGAAGATGCTATTGAAGGCAACCAGCCCCGCGGCATACTCGCTGTCGCCTTTGGCCAGCTCGTTCCAGACGATGACCATGGCAATGCAACGCGCGAGGCCGATGAGGATCAGTCCGGTCATGTACTCGGGATAGCCGCGCAGGAAGATAACGGCCAGGACAAACATCAGCACCGGGCCGATGACCCAGTTTTGGATGAGCGACAGGCCAAGCACCTTCCAGTTGCGGAACACATCGCCCAATTCTTCATAGTGCACTTTGGCCAGCGGCGGATACATCATCAGGATCAGGCCGATGGCGATGGGGATGTTCGTTGTGCCCACCGTGACGGCGACATTGGCGCGCTGGACGGCCGAGGGGAAAAGGAAGCCCAGCCCGACGCCCAGGGCCATCCCGAGGAAGATCCACAATGTGAGATAGCGGTCGAGCGTGGATAGGCGCTTGGACACGCCCGCAAACTTCACCGACGACGTCGCAGGTTGAACTGACATGTGATGGGCTCCCGAGTTCAAGGCTGTGTGAGGTTACGCGCTCTCGAGTGCATTGGCCAGCCAGGTCGTCACCTCGGCTGGGGTGGGGATGCGACCCGCGCACACCACCTTTTCGTTGATGACGAGACCAGGCGTCGAGAGGATCGGATACTTGGTGATCTCGGCGTAGTCGGTGACCTTGACCACCGTCGCCTCCAGGCCGAGGCTGCCAACCGCTAGTCGTACCGACGCCTCGACCTTCTTGCAGTTTTCACATCCCGAACCTAGCACCTTGATGGTCAGCACAACTCCTCCTCAACTTGGCGCGCGCAGGTCGACGTGCGAGCATCCCGTGCGACCCATGGATAGGCTGGCACTCTGGGGCGAGCCTCAATGCTTTGGCTTAACAGTCGCCACATCTGTTGTGCAACCGGGGCACTTGCATGGGCGCAGCTTCCGCTTCTGGCGCCACCCAGTTGGTTGCCCGCCACCGCCTTGGAGCTTCCAAGCCAGTTTGAGTAGGTCGAGCACCTTAGGGTCCGCCAAACGATAGAAAACGTATCGCCCCTCCCGCCGGGAGGTGATGACTCCTGCTTCACGCAAGGCCATGAGCTGCTGAGAGATGTAGGCCTGGCGCAATCCCAAGAGCGCCTCCAGGTGGCACACACACGCCTCGCCCCGACCGATGCCCAGGATGATCTGCAGCCTGATTCCCGGGCCAATGGCCTGCAGCAATCCGCCGATCCTCTCCGACACCGCTTCCGGGGCGATACTTGTCGCATTCGTCTTCATGAATATATTGTATGCCCACATTCCGCAGGGCGAATATGACATTCGTCCTGATACGCGGGGTGAGAAAACGCCGCCGTTCGGTGGGGGTGGCGGTGAGATGCGGTCCGGCAACTCCGGTCGCGTCAGACGGAATGCCCGAGATCGATCCTCCCCGTCCCACGTATCCTCCTCCGCGGAGCGTGCTTTGGACACGGTTTGGAATTGCGCCGCCGGCCCGCCCGAGTCTCGGTTGACTTGTCGTCCTCGGCCGCGGTCACGGCGTGATCCAATGCTACGTCGTTGAATGCCAGCCCTGGAGCGATGCCCGCGGCTGGGCAGCGATCACCGTCGACCCGGCCCGGTCTCCTTGAGATAGAAGGTGCATGCGGTAGTGCGTGGGTTGCGTGGCAGACGACCGTGGCTCGAGCCGTGAACGATCATCACATTCCAGTCGTGTTCCTGGAGTTGCGGGAAGAGGGTGACGGTACGTATACTTGACGGTGAGGTCAATCGCGTTCCATCTCAGCGTTATCCTCCTGGAGGCCGTAGTGGCAATCCCCAGTGTCAGTCTGCTCACCGCGGACGAGATTCGCGCGATCCACGAAACGTCGCTGCGAATCCTGCGAGAGATCGGCGTCGTCGTCCCCCACCCGGAGGTCCTGCGCAGGCTTCAGGAGGCCGGGGCAAGTGTGGATTCGGCGAAGAAGATCGCACGCTTCTCAGAGGATATCGTGCTCGGGGCGATTGCGAGCGCAAAGAAGCAGTACGTTCTTTTTGGGCGCGAAGACGGCGTCGTAGCTCGCTTTGGGTCCGGCCAGCACAACCTCATTTCGAGCCCGGGTCAGTTTGCGTGGTTCGACTACAAGAACGATGTTCGGCGGGAACCTACGCTGGAGGATGCCCGATCGGCCATCGCCCTTGGAGATGCGCTTCCCCATGTCTCGGTTGTCGGAGCCATGGCGGTTCCTGGCGATGCCACGGCGGCGATCCGGGACGTCGTGCTCACCGCCGAACTCGTCCGAGGCACAGGCAAGCCCACCCGCTGCTGGCCGGTGACCCGGCGGAGCACGGAGTTTGTGCTTGAGATCTACAAGGCCATCGCCGGAGGCGCGCAGGCCCTGCGCGCCCGGCCGATGGTCGAGGTGTTCCTCGAGCCGATCAGCCCGCTGCAACTTCCGGAAACGGGGCTGGATGTCATGATCCCGTACATCGAACACGGGCAACC
This sequence comes from uncultured Chloroflexia bacterium, assembly GCA_963712475.1. Lineage (GTDB taxonomy): Bacteria > Chloroflexota > Anaerolineae > Anaerolineales > RBG-16-64-43 > RBG-16-64-43. The sequence continues at coordinate 463,545 of CAVQIA010000005.1, read as the reverse complement.
GGTGAGCATCGGCCCAATGGTCATGGCCTCCGGTACCGGGCCGGCGACTCTCGCGGGCACCATCGCCCAGGAGAATGCCGAGATCCTCGCGGGCGTGACGATTGTTCAGTGTCTTGCGCCGGGAACTGCCGTGATGTATGGCGGCATACCCCATATCCTCGACCCGCGCACAGCGATCTGTGCCTTTGGATCGCCCGAGCAAGGACTCATGGCCGCCGCCATGGCGCAACTCGGCCACTACTATGGGTTCCCCGTGTATATCAACGTCAACCTGACCGATTCGAAGCTGCCCGACATCCAGGCAGGCATAGAGAAGATGGGCAGCTTCGTTCTCGGCATGCTGGCCGGTGCCGATCTCTTTGGCCACGCCGGAATCGTCGGCACCGATCACGGCGCGAGCCTCGAGTGGCTCGTCATCGATGATGAAGCTATGGGTTACGCACAGCGGGTGGCCAAGGGGTTTGCGGTGAACGAGGAGACTCTCGCGATGAGCGTGATCGCGAGAGTGGGACCCGGGGGCAACTACCTCTCGGACGATCACACCGTCGACCACTTCCGCGAGGAGTTCTTTCTCCCAGGATCTCGCTGGACGCGTGAGACATACGAGGTGTGGAAGACGGGCGGAGAGACCAGCATGAGCCAGCGTGCGCATGCGCAGGTCGAGACCCTTCTCGCAACCCATCGGGTTCCACCGCTCGATCCCGCGTTGGATCGCGAAGTCGGCCGGATTGTCGATGCCGCGCGGAAGGAACTCGTGGGCTGAGATTCAGACGAGAAGTCCTGTCACGCCGCGGGAACCACCCCGATCGAGGCCTGATGCGCGGTTCAGCGTGTGAGATGGGAACTCATCCCTATTTCGGGAAAACCCCTCCAGTAGTCAGGTTTCCCTCAAGTATGGCCCGTCGCTCGATCACCGATTCGTCCTCCGAATGCACTCCAAGACGAAACGCGGTGGCTGGGCGCAGTGAGGGCCACCCCCCGTGCAGCGGCGAGACGTCCAGGATCTGATATTGCACTGAAGCGGCTCCAGCGGCCCCTCCAGCATGTGCCCACGGTCGCCCGAATGCTATCCGGTCCGCGATGCCCGTCAGCACCCTCGGACTAACGCCCAAACCACCATTTGACGTCGTATCTCCGGAGAACCGAAGCCAACCTCGACTATCGAGGGCGTATAATGGCGCGCTGTGCACGTCATCACTCGCATCGCCTCGTATGTTCGCCCTTACTGGCGCCGCGCCATCATCGCCCTCGTCCTTCTCACCTCCTTGGTGTTCCTCGACCTTTCCATCCCTCGCCTGATTCAGCGCATCATCGACCAAGGCATCGGCCAGAAGAACCAGTCCGTCGTCGTCCAGACGGGGTTGCTCATGGTGGCGATATCTGTCATAAGCACTTTCATCGCCATCGGCAACAACCAGCTCTCCATCCAAGTGGGTGAAGGCGCAGCCCGCGATTTGCGCCGGGGGCTCTTCCACAAAATCCAGACCTTCTCTTATGGCAATCTCGACCGGCTGCAGACAGGCCAGCTGATGGTCCGCCTGACCAGCGACGTCGACGCCGTCAAACGATTGATCCAGGTCACGTTGCGCATCGGGACCCGGGCCCCGTTCCTCATTGTGGGAAGCTTGATCCTGATGTTTGCCACGAGCCGCACGCTGGCGCTGACCGTCCTGCCGCTGCTGCTCATCACCCTCGTCGTGATCGGGGTGTTCATCATTGGCATGGAACCGCTCTTCCGGATAGTCCAGCGCCGCCTCGACCGACTCAACACGGTCCTGCAGGAGAACATTGCCGGTGTGCGCCTGGTCAAGTCCTTCGTGCGTGCGGCGTTCGAGGGCCGGCAATTCGAAGCCGCCAATGAGGACTTCACCCAACGCACCGTGCGCGTGATGCAGGTCATGTCGGTGATGGGCCCTGCTCTGACAATTCTGGTCAATGCGGGAATGGTCCTGGTGGTCTGGTCCGGTGGGCGCCAGGCCATCGCCGGCTCGTTGTCGACCGGGCAAATCGTGGCCTTCACCAACTACCTGCTCACGACCATGACGCCTCTCATCATGATGACGATGCTGTCGAATACGTGGGCGAGCGGTTTGGCCTCGGCCGGGCGCGTCAGCCAGGTGCTCGAGGCGCCGCTGGAGGTCGACGATGCGCCCCACGCCCTGGCGGCGGGGTCATTTCGAGGGCGCGTGGCATTCGAGAATGTGAGCTTTCGATACCGCGAGGGCGGTGATGCGGTACTGCGAGATGTCAATCTCGTCGCCGAACCCGGACAGACCCTGGCCATTCTTGGTGCGACCGGCTCGGGAAAGACCACCCTCATCAACCTGGTGCCGCGGTTCTACGATGTCACATCGGGCCGCGTGTTGATTGACGGCATCGATATTCGCCGCATGTCACGTGAATGGCTCTTGTCCCACGTCGGAATCGTCCCGCAGGAGTCGGTCCTTTTCACCGGGACGGTTCGCGACAATATCCGTTACGGGCGAGCGGAGGCCAGTGACGAGGAGGTCACGCAGGCCGCCAAAGCCGCGCAGGCGCACGAGTTCATCGAGGCCCTGGCGAGTGGATATGACACCTACGTCGAGCAGCGTGGCACCAACTTTTCCGGCGGACAGAAGCAGCGCCTGGCCATTGCCCGCGCCTTGCTTCTGAACCCCCGCATTCTGATCCTCGACGACGCGACGAGTGCCGTCGATGTCGAGACCGAGACGAGAATTCATGATGCGCTCGATGTCACGGGAGACTCCCGAACGACGCTCATCGTTGCCCAACGCATCAGCACCGTGCTCCGGGCGGACAAGATCGTCGTGCTCGACCGCGGACGCGTCATCGCGCACGGGACTCATGAGGAATTGATGAAGACCAGCCCGGTCTATCGGGAGATTTTCAATTCGCAACTGGGGGATGGCCCGGCTCTGGAACGTAAGGTCGCGTCGAGCCGGAGGCAGCGTGATGACTGACCATCCGTCGTCGCCCTCGACGAGCACCATCCGGGCCAGCATGCAGCCGCGGCCTCCTGGGCGCATTGGCGTGATCGAGAAGCCCCGCAATCCCCGCCATGCCCTCCGCCGTCTGGTCGAGTACTTGCGCCCGCACCGCCTGGCCCTCGGGGCGGTTCTCGCGTGCGTAGTGACCTACACCGCACTCGGCCTGGTCGGCCCCTACCTCATGGGCGTAGCGATCGACCGCTTCATCGATGTGCGCGAGCTGGCGGGACTGGGTGGCATCGCCCTGGCCATGCTAGGGGCTTACCTGCTCAACAACCTATTCCAGGCTGTCGCCGCCTGGGTCATGGCCGACGTGTCACAGCGGGCGCTCAAGCAACTGCGCAGCGATCTGTTCGGTCACCTGCAGGACCTGGCCCTCAGCTTCTTCGACCGTAACCCGGCCGGTGAATTGATGAGCCGGTTGACCAACGACATCGACGCCATCAACCAGGCCGTCTCGCAGAACGTGACTGCGCTCCTGGCGAGCGTGCTGTCGATGGTCGGCATCGTTGTGGCCATGTTCATACTCGATCGCTGGTTGGCGCTGGCCTCGGTTGTTGTCGTTCCGATCATGTTCTGGTTTGCCGAGTTCGTCGCACGCTATACGCGCAAGGGCTTCCGCGAGCTACAGAAGGACTTGGGTGAGCTCAACGCATTGATGGAAGAGTCCATCAGCGGCGAGCGTGTCATCCAGGCCTTCCGCCGGCAGCCGTCGGTTCTCGAGGCCTTCGGCCAGCGCAACGAGCAGGTCTACCGCGCCGGGGTGTACGCCAATACGTATGCCCTGCTGCTGATGCCGTTGACGAACGTTCTGGGCAACTTCTTCGTGATTGTGCTGGCGGGGTTAGGAGGATGGCTTGCGCTGCGCGGGCTGGTGACCGTCGGCATCATCGCCACGTTCATCAACTATGCACAGAACTTCATCAGCCCATTGCGACAGCTGGCGAACTTGTACAACTCGATCCAGGCCGCCCTGGCCGGTGCAGAAAGGGTATTCGAGATCATCGACACGCCGCCCGAGGTGGAAGATGCGCCCGAGGCTCTCCCCTTGGACACGGTCCACGGAGACATACGATTCGATCATGTTGGCTTTGAATACATCCCGGGGAAGCCCGTCATTCGCGACATGTCCTTCGAAGCCCGGCCCGGCCACATCCTTGCCCTGGTCGGCCCGACTGGCGCCGGAAAGACCACGCTGATCAACTTGCTCAACCGGTTCTACGAGATTCCTTCAGGGCGGATCACGATCGACGGCAACGATATCCGCCGCATCAAGAAGGGTGATTTGCGACGCCAACTGGGGCTAGTCCTGCAGGACACATTCCTGTTTTCGGACACCGTGATGGAGAACATACGCTATGGGCGGCTGGAGGCCACCGACGCCGAAGTGATCGAAGCAGCGCGAATGGCAGACGCCGATCATTTCATACGCCAGTTGCCGCAAGGCTATGAGTCGTTGCTGTCGGAGCGTGCGAGCAACCTCAGCCAGGGCCAACGCCAGTTGCTGTCGATCGCACGCGCCATCCTGGCGAACCCGGGGATCCTCATCCTCGACGAGGCGACGAGCAGCGTCGATACTCGTACCGAAGCGCGTATTCAGAAGTCCCTGCTGCGGCTCATGCAGGGTCGCACCAGTTTTGTCATTGCACATCGCTTGAGCACCATCCGCGATGCCGACCACGTGCTCGTCATCAACGACGGCCGCGTCGTTGAAGAGGGCAACCATCAGCAGTTGATGGATAAACGCGGCTTCTACCACCACTTGTACATGAGTCAATTCAAGGGTCAGCCCATCTAGTGCGGTGGGAGGCTTCTCGGGTCAACAAGCGAGTGCCAAGCGATTCAGCGGGCGTTTGATCGGCCTTGGCTATGTACCCCAACAGCGTGAGGACCCGGCCGCTCACGGCGATTCCGAGGGCGTTGGCCAGCGTGCTCAGAAATGCTCCCACCCCGTAGTCGCTGCCCTCGCAACGCACGCCGGTCGCACATGGGTCGTACCCCACAGCATCGGGCAGCATGCTCCGCGAGAAGACCCACTCCCCGAATATCCGATCCCGGCGACAACGGCCGTCACGAGAATCAAAGGCGTGGGCGTGTGGGGTTAGAAGAACGTGGCGAGGATCCCTTGGCGAGGCACGCCACACGTTGAGGCCGAGCGGTGCGTCTCATCGGTCACTTCGCCTCACTCCACAACCGCGCAGCCTGCCTCGCCCAAAGATCGAATCCATCGGGGGTTTCCGGGTAACGCAGGTAGTGGGCCCGCAAGCGGCCGGCGGAGGTGGAGGCCCTCACGAACCTGCGCAGGCTGCCTCCAGCGAACCGGTGCGTCATCACTCCCCACACGAGCCGTGTCGCAGTCCGCAACAGGGCGAGCAGCCCCATGCGGACCTCGTAGTTCACGTTCAATTCCTCAAAATCCCTGCCGGAGAATAGCACTCGCGCGCGGAATAGGTAGTTCACATCGTCGCGCGTGAGTTCCGCCGCCGCGGGGAGTTGCGCCAACCCTGCGGCGAACTTCGCGCCCTGCCCTCGGAAGTAGCGTGCGTTGTATGTCCACAGGCGCGCACGGCGCGTGTCCTCGGATTGGAGCGCGGACACCGCGACCTCGGCTGCAATGCGGGCCGCAGTGAAGCCGCTCGTCACCCCTTCGCCAGAGAACGGCTTGTTCTGGTTGGCCGCGTCCCCAATGGCCATGAGGCTATCTGCAACGAGCGAAAACGGGGGACGGGAGTAAGGGATCACTCCCTGTCGGCGATAGAGGACCTTTCCCGGGTCACCGAAATACTCCTGCCGCCATTTGGCGTGAAGCCGCCAGGCATGGTCGAATCCAAGAGGCTGGCCGATTCCGAGAATCGCACCATCGCCCCAGCTTCGATTCCAAAACGCCTTGTGGTAAATATAGGAATTGCTGCCGGAGGGAAAGCCCTCTTCGATCGCGTCGCGGAATTCGAGGCAGACGAAGAGCCGATCCTCCGGAGGGACAGGCGCGGTCTCGACCCCATAGTCGCTCGGTAAGCGTGCGCGAACGGCCGCCCCTAGCCCCGATGCATCGACAACAAGCCTTGCGCGCGCTTCGAAGCGCTCGCCGCGCAGCGCGCCTTGGACACCCACCAGACGGCCTTCAGCGAAAACCAGTGCGTCTACTTCCGCCCCTTCAAGGAACTCGGTCCCCGCCTGCTTGGCGTATCCGTGCAGCCGTTGCAGGAAGGCGGGCATGTGCATGACGTAGAAGGGGTATCGAACCGGGAAGGAAATTCTACAGGTCGGGCGACCAGGAACGGCCCACCTCCTCGGTATGGATCAGTTCTGGCGGCTCAGGGTGGGGTATTCCGAACTCGTCGAATCGGACCTGGTCCATGTGGAAGATCTCGATGTGCTTTCCGAGATCCACAAGGCGCCGTGCCTCCAAGACCAGAACTCGGAACCCAGCACGGCTCAGTTGCCAGGCGAAATAAGAGCCAGCGCTTCCGGCTCCGACGACGATGACATCAGCCTGGTGAGCACCCTGCATTGGTGTACCTCATGCCAATTGCGAGTCGCGACAATCATACACTGCATTCGGAGTGAAGCAATCACACTCCTCCTGCCTTACGCCGATGGTCGGTGTACTTCCCTTTCCGGATCGCTTGAAGAACGAGACACTTCAGATCATCACCCTGGACCTGCTCCCCCGCGCGACCCATCCTTCCCATCTCATGGTGTGCTAGACTAGGCGACGGAGGCACCTGCCGTGACCAGCGTTGAGACGCTAAGCGAAGGGCTGATCGGAGAGATATTCAAGGCCATCGGTCTGGCCGAGCATGGTTGGGCCCGCCGCCAATTCGGTGGGCTCTTCCGCAAGGCCGCCGACCGGTTGTCCGCCACGGGGATGACCTTCGACCAACTGTGCGCGACGCGTGGTTTCGCGGCGGCTGCCGAATGGGCGCTCACCAACTGGTGCACCGACATCCAGGCTCGCGGCGTCGAGCATGTCCCACCGGATGGCCCCTTGCTCGTCATCTCGAACCACCCTGGAACTTACGATGCGTTGGTGATTGCCTCGCGGCTCAGACGCGAGGATCTGCACCTCATCTCCAGCGATATTCTCTTTCTCAAGCAACTCCCGCATGTGGTGCATCACTTCTTCTTCATCGACATGGATCCATCTGTGCGCGCCGCTGCCATGCGCCAGGGTATTCGGCATCTTGAGGATGGAGGCGCCCTGCTCCTTTATGGAACGGGGGAGATCGACCCTGATCCATCGTTGTTTGAGGAAGCGGACCGTCATATCGGGTTCTGGTCGCGGTCGATTGAATTGTTCCTGCGGCGCGTGCCAGAGACGCGCGTGCTCCTGTCCGTTGTTAGCCATGCGGTTTCGCCCCGCTGGGCGCACAGCCCAGTGGGGTGGTTTCGCCGCCAACCCCTCGACAAGCGCCGCATCATCGAGTTCGGGCAAGTCCTGCAACAGCTGTTCTTCCCGGGGACCCTCTACCTTTCACCACGAGTCTCTTTCGCCCCGCCGATGCGCGCCGACGAATCGCCGCTCCGCGCGGGAAAACCGGGAATACTACAGAACATCATCGCGCGCGAGAAGCAACTCATGGCGGAACACCTGGCGGCATTTGGTACGCTCTACAGGCGATCTTTGCCAGCCTCGTAGGCGAATGTCCCGTACCCCGCGCAGTTCCCCCAGCCGAAGGTACGCCAGATGCTTGCAAGTCGTTGGGGGCGAAGTTTGGCGCGTTGCGCCCAACCACCTGCTGGCGCCTGGCGTCTCGCAACCAGGCGACCGGGGTGAACTCAATCGGCCCTTCTGATCCTGTAATCACGCGTCGGGTTGGCCTATAATAATCAGATGCATGTCCTCCGATTGCCGTGCTGCCAGGAACGAAGTTGAGCGTTCCTTCACAAGACACGCGCAGCGGCGGGCATTCGGCATTTTCAACGGCAGTCTGGGCGCCTGGGAGTTGAAGTCGACGGACAACTCATGGTGGAGCAATCGCGAAGAGGAATGAACTCGTCAATTCGTGGGTGAGAGCGGAGACATCGACGACGAGCCGCTGCGAAGAGGCCGAATCACGGGTACCGTTTTGGGGGTGCTCTTCGAGGGGCCGTGCAATTCCGGACGCACGAGCGAACGATCCGAAGGAGGACCTCAATGACACGTTATCTGGTGGAAGTCCCACACGAAAACACGAAAGAGGCCTGCGATCGCGCCATCCGTCTGTTCCAGGAAACGGGGTCACACTTCCTAACCCACGCCGATTGGGGCTGCAGCGATCATGTGCACAAGGCCTGGTTCGTGGCAGATGTGGACACGCGCGAGGAAGCCGTTGGTATTCTCCCCCGCTCTTTCGGCGCAGTGCGACGATCGTCGCCCTGCAAAGGTTCGGCAGGCAGGATCTTGAAGAAACCAGGGACAAGCATGGAGGACAGGCATCGGGTTGAGGCGAGGCGGTCTTTCGCGTGGGACCGGCGGCCGCACAGTGCACGGAAGACCGGTTCGGAAACCAGCGCGAATCTGTTCGCGAATTGGAAAGGGCGATATCGAAGGACCCGACAGCCTGGTCCGCAGTCCCGCCAGGAGGGCCCGGCGCTAATTCAGTTCGCGATCGCGGTGCGGCGAACGACGTCGAGGGACTCCAGCGCCGTGAAGCGGTGACGCTCCAGACCCTCCTCGTTGAGATAGATATCACCGAGATGCGGTTCGCTGGTCTTGGTGTAGAGCCCGCGGTTGGGTAGATCTCCCGTGGCCGCCCAGAAGTTCCACAGGGGCAGGTCGTATTCCAGGGCCAGGACGGCCATGTCCGAGTTGATCCGTTCGTCGAGTTCGCGATTGTCCGCCTTGGTCGCCAAGATCGGGATGACACCGTTCGTGACCAGTTGATCGAGAATGAGCCTCAGGTAGTTGATGTTCCTCGATTCGTAATGAGTCCCGACGTTGATGATCACGAAGGATGGCCGGTGTAACCGCAGTTCACAATCGACGGGCGTTTCGTTGGACCCGCAAGTGTACTTGCCCTCATGCCATTCAATCCACAGTAGAGCCCCGGCTGTCGTTCCGCTCTTGATGGTTGGGCTCTCGCGATTGAACGAACCCGCAAAGTAGGCCACGGTTTCCTGCAACTGAACCGGCAGCGAGGCGACGACCGACGGCTGCGTGTCATACACTCCGAGGAACATGTCGGGCACGCTTTGGCAATCGCCTAGAATCGAGAAAGCGTGGGGATCATTGCCCAGCGTCTGCCCGCGCTCGAAAATCTCGCGGACGTGGTCTGGGACGATTGGCACGACCGGCCAGGATTTCCATTCCTCAGCCGAAAGCAGCGCGGGTGATGGGGGAGGCGTTGCGGGTGGGTTCGGGGTTGCCGTCTCTCCAATCGGGATCAGGCTGGGCGCCGGCTCGCTCAGCGGGGTCATGGCGACGGCGAGAGTGGAGGACGTTACGGAGGTCGAACTGCTCGCCTGACAAGCGCCGAGCAGCAGCGTGCCGAGCGCCAGCGCTAACATGTACTTACTTGGTGTACCCACAGACCAGCCAGTCTCCACCGCTCAAGAGGACCTGGTAGATGCGAGGCGTGAGATCGAACTGGCGCACCTCGTTGTCATAGGTCGCGTCGATGCTCCCCGTGCAGCGAACCACAGAAGCGGTCTCGTCGCCGCCGGTGACCTCACACGTCACGCCGTTGAGTTCAGAGGTGACCAAGGCGAACGAATCGTATTCGAGCAGGGCCTGCGTTTCATAGTCCGGGCAGGTCAAGGCGGTGAATCGAGCTTCATCCCGCTCGACGAGCGCCTCGAGCAGGCTCTCCACGGCGCGTGAAGCGCCCGCCTGACTCGGCGCACAACCGGCGAGCGACCCGACCAGGAAGCCAACCCCCATTAGGAGCAGGACTCTGCGCATCGCCACCTTGTCTCCAGGGCCAGGAGTCCACGAATGTTACCACCAGTCCCTCGGCCAGTGGGTCATGTTATTATCATGGACCACCTGAGCAATCTCCCGAGGCCGAGGAGCGAGCCGGCCGGCGCGGCCAGTCGATAGGCGGGCCGCTGGTGCCCGGTCCTCTCGCCGAAGACCGCAGGGCCCTGCCCCATATGAAGCGAACGCTCGCGAGGCTCTTGACGCGCGAAAACCTGTTGGCCGTCGCCTTGTGCGCGATGGCATTGGCGCTGCTTGTCCTCACCGCCGACAGCAGCCCGACCTGGATCTATCAGGGCTTCTAGATGGTCCTGGGGCAGATCCTCGTCGGCGCGGCGCTCGCCCTCGCGTGGATCCTGATCTTTCCTCGTCGTAAGCGGCTGTACTTCCTCCTGGCCTGCAGCATCTTCGCCGTCTTCTGGTTTCAGCCTGGCTTGCCAATCCGCGGGCTCGATTTCTGGTTTCCGCTTGCGACACTCGCGATCACCACGATAACCTGGGCCTTCACTGCGCCGCCGCAGGCCCGTTTCACTCGCGTTAACTGGGCTGCGGCTTCCTTCATCGCGGCCCTGGTTGTGCTTCTCGCCGCCACACGCTACCTGCCATTCGACCCGATGCTCACCGCCGGACGCCCCCCTCCATTGATCTGGATCCTGCTCACCTTGGCGGCGTTTGGAGTGGCGGTCCTCATCGCCTCCAGGCCCTCGAGTGGCCGGGTGGGCTCGAGGTTTAGGCGTTGCAGCGATCATCGCCGTGCTGGTAATCCTCAAGAACCCAACCCTTGCCGAATGGGCTGCCCTCAAGCTGAGGTTTCTTGCCGGTCAGCCGACAACGAATGCCTCGTTGGCGGATCTGCAATGGCTCGGGTTTTCATATATCGCTTTCCGCCTGATCCACACCATCCGCGATCGCCAGAGCGGCCGGCTGCCACCCGTCGACCTGGCGGAGTACGTCACGTACGTGATCTTCTTCCCCGCCCTCGTCGCCGGCCCCATTGACCGGCTCGAGCAATTCATCCAGGACCTGCGCCAGCCGCTTGCGCCTGCAGCGCTGGTCGTGCGCGACGGAGGCTGGCGGGTGGCCGTCGGGCTGTTCAAGAAGTTCGTCCTGGCCGATGGCCTGGCGCTCGTCGCCTTGAACGCAACCAGCGCGTCCCAGGTCCGCGGCGCAGGATGGGCGTGGGCGCTGCTGTACGCCTTCGCCATGCGCATCTACTTCGACTTCAGCGGCTATACCGACATCGCCATCGGCCTGGGGCGGATGCTCGGAGTGCGACTTCCTGAGAACTTCCTCTCCCCGTACCTGCAGCCGAATCTGACCCAATTCTGGAATCGGTGGCACATGTCGCTCACGCAGTGGTTCCGCGCCTATGTGTTCAATCCGTTGACGCGCCGGCTGCGCAGTGGCGCGCGACCACTGCCTATCGCCGCAACAGTGTTCGTTTCGCAGCTCGTGACGATGCTCCTCATCGGGATGTGGCACGGCCTGACCTGGAATTTCGCACTGTGGGGAGCGTGGCACGGGCTTGGGCTGTTTGTGCACAACCGCTGGAACGAATTCGCGCGGGGCCGCGCTCGCGCTCCCTCATCCACGCTTGACGGGCCCATGAAAGCGCTTAACGTATTCCTCACGTTCAACTTCGTCGCCGTCGGGTGGGCCTTCTTTGCGCTTCCGGCTCCGGCAAATTCGTTTGCGTTCATCCTCAAGCTGATGGGGGTATCAGGATGATGGGTGGGGCACGAGAGAGCCGCCCGGCCGATGTCAGTGTGACTCGCCTGGTGGCGAAGGTCAGCCTGCTCTTCGTCCTCGCCAATCTGGCCTTTGCGGGATGGGACCCCTCCGGATTGGGTCGGCTCACGATGTACAACCACTTATTCCCGGGCCGCGAGCGCCTGCCGTTCGGCGAAACCCCGCAACTGTCGTACAACATGAGCCTGGACGATCTGCAGGCTATGTTCGCCTCGCATCGCATTTCCTCCGAGCGCATCCGGACGGATGAATACCGGATCCTGGTGCTCGGGGATTCTTCCGTGTGGGGAGCGCTGCTACGCCCCGAAGAGACACTCCCCGCCATGCTCGGCGACACGGTCCCAAGCGTCTGCGGGAAGCAGACACGCTTCTACAACCTGGGATATCCCACGCTTTCGCTGGTCAAGGACCTCATGATTCTCGATCTGGCGAGGCGCTACTCGCCCGATTTGATCCTCTGGCCCACCACGCTCGAGGCGTTTGTCTGGCAGAACCAGCTCGCGTCGCCGGTCGTCACCGGCAATCCCGCACTGGCACGTGAGGTTCTCACGCGTGCGGGGTTACGGTCGCAAGCGGCTTTGCTCCCCCCGCTTCCTGGATTCTGGGAGCGGACGGTCGTCGGCCAGCGGCGCGCCCTCGCAGATCTCGTTCGGCTGCAATTGTATGGGGTCATGTGGGCCGCCACCGGCATCGACCAGGTCTATCCCGCGGAGTTCCCCGCTGCGCAAATCGATTTCGAGGCAGACTTTTCGTTCCACGAGGAAGTTGCCCCGCCGCTCGACGAATCGCGCCTGGCATTCGACGTTCTCGACGCTGCGACGCAACTCACGGGACCCGTGCCTGTACTCGTGGTCAATGAACCGATCCTTGTCAGCCATGGGCAAAACAGCGACGTACGCTACAACTTCTACTACCCTCGCTGGGCTTTTGACGAGTATCGAGAGCTCATACAGCAGCGGTCCACCTCCTCGAAGTGGGAATACCTTGACTTGTGGAACCTTGTGCCGGCCGAGGAGTTCACCAACACGGCGATCCATCTGACCCCCGATGGCGAATCGATGCTTGCACAACGGTTGGGCGAGGCGATCCTCGCCCGCGGCTGCCCATGACTTCACATCGACGCACGATTGGAGAAGGAAAGCATGACCTGACCGTGCGATGCGCGCCTAGTTCTCGAATTACCAGGAGCCTACGGGCCAGAGTCGTTCCAAGATAATGAACCACCGTGGAGACAGGCAATGGGGACAACCGAAACGCAATTGCGTGAGTATCTCGCGACGAATTGCCTGCACATGCCCTCCGATGCGATTCCTCTCGATCAGCCATTGATTTCGACCGGGCTTGTGGACTCATTCCATCTCGTGGATCTCGCGATGTTCATCGAGAGCAATCTCGGAGTGCGCCTCGACGATACCGAGCTCAATGCGAGCACGTTTGACACGCTGGCGCAATTGACCGAGTTCGTCGAGCGACGGCGACCGTGAGCTTCCCCGTGCGGACCATCCCGCAAGTCCTGTTCGACCGCTGCCGCGCGAATCCGGACGAGATTGCGGTCTTGTTGCGCCTCAACCAGCGTGAAAGCGCGCTCACACTGGGCGACCTCATTGAGGGGTCCCTCGCTTATGCCGCGCGCCTGCGGCAGGCGGGCATCCTCCCGGGCGAGGTGGTTATCGACTTGCTGCCCCCTGGGGCGGAACTACTCCACGCGTTCCTGGGCTCTATGTTCCTGGGTGCCGTGCCCAGCATCTTGCCCTTCCTCACCGAGAAGCTCGATCCTCAGCGTTACCGCGAGAGCCTCGACAGCCTCATCTCGGTCACTCGACCCGCGGCCCTCATCGCCGAGCCCGGCTTAGCCGAAATGCTGCGCGCCCGGTTAGGGCGTGCGAACCAAGTCAAGGCAATCTTGACGAGCGCGGCGACGGGAATTGAATTACCAACTATTGCAGCGGACTCTCTGGAGGGACTGCGCGTCTCACCCAACTCGCTCGCTCTCTTGCAGCACTCCTCCGGCACGACAGGGTTGCAGAAGGGCGTCGCACTCTCTCACCGCGCGATCCTGCGGCAATTGGCGGCGTATACCCCGGCGCTCAATCTCACCCCGAGCGACATCATCGTGAGCTGGCTCCCGCTGTACCATGACATGGGTCTCATCGCAGGTTTCCTCATGCCGATGCTCACGGGAGCCCGGCTGGTTCTTCTCTCGCCCTTCGAGTGGGCCCGCGCACCCTGGACCTTCTTGCGGGCCGTGAGCGAGCACGGCGGCACGCTCGCCTGGCTGCCCAACTTCGCCTACAACTTCTGCGCCACGCGCATCCCCGACCGCGAGCTGGAGGGGCTCGACCTCTCCTCGCTGCGCGCGGTGATCAATTGCAGCGAACCCATGATGGCCGAGAGCCACCGCCTGTTCGCCTCGCGCCTGCGCCCCTTTGGGTTGCGCGAGAGCGCGCTGGCCACGTGTTACGCCATGGCCGAGAATGTGTTTGCCGTGACGCAGGGCGGGATACAGGGCCCGGTGCGATTGGACCGCGTGGACCGAGAAGTGCTCGCAACCGCAAGGCCGCGCCGAACCGGTCCGAAACGCCGAGCGGCGTGTGATGGAGGTCGTCTCGGCGGGGCCGCCCCTTCCCAATTGCGAAGTGCGAGTGCTGTCGGCAGATGGCGCCCCATTGCCCGAGCGCCAGGTCGGCGAGCTGGCGTTGCGCAGCGACTGCATGTTGACCGGGTACTTCAATCGGCCGGATGTCACGGCCTCTGGCCCTGCGCGAAGGTTGGTATCTCACCGGCGATCTGGGCTATCTGGCCGAGGGCGAGGTGTTCATCACCGGCCGCAAGAAGGACCTGATGATCGTCGGCGGCAAGAACGTCTACCCGCAGGACATCGAATACCTGATCAACCAGGTGGTGGGCGTCCACCCCGGGCGGGTTGTGGTCTTCGGGCTGTTCGACGAACTCACTGGGGACCGAGGAGGTGGCGGCTGTTGTCGAAGTTGACCCGTCGGCCAAGGTGGACGCGAACCGACTTGGACTCGCGATCCGCCAGGCTGTTTCGACGGGTTCAGAGGTTACGCTTGGCCCGCTGAAGTTGGTTGACGAGCGCTGGTTGGTCAAAACCAGCAGCGGCAAGATTGCCCGTGGGGCCAATCGCGAAAAACTCTTGGCCGAACTGGGGAGGGAAACGTAGCGCGTTTGTCAAAGGTGTCCCCCCTTCTCCATCGGGCCCTGCCCGTGCACGAGCGCGCGAGGGCCACTTTGTTCTCATCGACTGAGCATAGAGTCACCGGGGCTTCGTGAAGCGTTGCAGCGTGCGCGGAGGCGCCGCCTGGGGGTTCGAATTGAAAGCGCGTCGGGCTCGTTGCGCGGCTTAGCGGCTAAGCAACTCGTCCTCCCGGCAGCGGCGGGCCACCGGCGTAGACCTCGGTCACCGCTAAGCGCCCCGTCGAGCCGCGCGCAGCCCACCGGCCCTTGGCTTGATACGAGATCGCTTCGAAGGTGAGGATGTTGGCGCTGACCCGAGATCCGATCGGAGGCACGGGCAAGCGATTGCCCATCCAACCCCCGAGGACGCGTTCACCGAACGGCTGCAAGGAGAGGCACGGCCGAACGATCGGGTAGCCATCACTCCCCGTCCATGCCAACACCTTGACCGCCACCATGCGCGCGAATTCATCTTGCACCGGTGCCGGAATGCGCACGGATACCTCATCTCCGCCGGCGGGACCCTTCCGCGCAAGGGCCGCCATTCGAGCCAAGAGGTATTCAGCCAACACCTGCAGTTTGCCGATGCGAAACTCGCCTTCGACCGAGCGAACGCGCAAGAGCCCCGCGTTGCGGATGCCGGTGTAGGCGTTGTAGCGCAGAAGGGACGAATTCATCTGCCGCTCGACGAGCGGACCCGTCGTCTGAAATTCGATGAAGTCGGCGGTCAACCGCCACCCTCGCAGCGCGGGCGTGATGACGAGCACTCCCACGCGTGGATCGGCCCCCAAATTGCGGATGCTCTTGCGCAACAGGAAGTTGCCGAAGAAGAGCACATCCGGATCATCGTCGGATGGCAAGATGCTCACGACTGGGACGACATTCGGCATTCCTTGCGCATCGCGCGTGGCAAGGAACTTGGGCGTCATTTCTCCGCGCAAAGCTTCGAGCAATCCGGGAGCCTTCTCAACGAGGGTCATGTCCATATCTCCGTCAAATACTGCTCAGGCTCGTGTCGCGCCCGACCAACGAACCACACCAACCCGTTCAGCGGCGATCGAGGCGATGCGCTCCATTTCGCGCCGTTCGTAGAGCGGTGCACTTTCAAGTGCGTATTCGCGGTCGAGGCGATGGTACTTGGGCCGGCCGAGATTGGTGTAGGCCAACAAGTCCCAACGCTCGACGTGCGGCAGCTCGTCCGCGATGAAGCCGGCCAGCCCACGCAGGTTGGCTTCATCATCCGTCCACCCCGGAATGACCGGCGTGCGCACCCACAGTCGCGTCTGCCGCGCCGCGAGCCGGCGTGCGTTGGCGAGCACCAGTTCATTGCCGAGGCCGGTGGCCGCATGGTGCCGTTGCGAGTCGATGAGCTTGAGGTCGAGCAGCACCATATCGATCCACGGCAGTACCTGCTCCAGCCAATCCCCCGGGACGGCCGCGCACGTGTCGAGCGCAACATGCAGGCCGGCCTCGCGGCAGAGTGGCAGGAGGTCGAGCAGGAAGCGGTACTGCAGCAGTGGCTCGCCTCCGCTCAGAGTGATGCCGCCGGAGGAGGCCGAATAGAAGGCCGAATCGCGGGCGAGTTCCGCGGCCAGTGCGACGGCATCCCAATCGCGCCCGACCAGTTCGAGCGCCCCGCTCGGGCAGGCGTCGGGGCACTTGCCGCAGGCGGTGCAGCGATGGCGATCCACCTGCAACCCGTGCGCCGTTAATTCGAGCGCGCCCTCCGGGCATACCTCCAGACACCGCCGCGCCCCGATGCAGCGCACGTCGTACCACATCAAATCCGCGTCGCGATTCAACCCCTCCGGATTGTGGCACCATGGGCATTGCAGCGGGCAGCCCTTGAAGAAGGCGGTGGACCGAATCCCCGGGCCGTCATCCGTCGAGAAGCGCTGCAGGCTGAACAACCGTCCGGTGAGCATGCCTCAGCGGGCCGGCATTCTGGCTTCGCGGTTGAAACCTGACCAAGCCCGTTGGTAGAGCCAGCCCAGCGAGGCGCGCCGCGGCGCGGACTCGACGCGTTTCAGCCATACCTGCTCGGCGCGCGAGGCCTCCGCGAAGCACGCCTCAGCATACTCGAAATGCACACGCGGTGCGTCGTGCCGTCGAACCAGCGCCCCGTCCACAAAACCCTTCTCCAGCGTGTCGCGTGCGCCAGCGTAGAGCGGCATGCGCGTGGCGTAATCGCGCAGTGTGGCTCGATGCAGTGCTTCATGCCTCCAGAAGAGAGTCGCTTGGTCGTACGTGCTCGCCGGGAACGACATCCTGCTCGGGAACATCGGCGTCGACCCAGGCGGGCTTGAACAGGCCGGTGCATGGCGCGGCCGTTCCCGTCACAAAGTGCGTCGCGCCATCGGGCGCCAAGTGCGAGACCATCGAGCCGGTCGTACCCGTCGCGCGGATAGGCCCGAAGCCGGGATGCGCGCACACTTCGAAATTGCGCAGGCCGCGATCCGGCGTATAGGGACGGGCGCCCTGCGGTCCGTGATCGCGCAGGGCCTGCATCACCGTTTGGACGGTGATGCGGCCGCGCTGCGCGGTCAAGGCATCCGTCGTTCGACACTGGCGGTCGTCGCAGCGGCTGAAGGAGGTGTAGAGCGGGTCGGAGTAGCAGCGGCCGAAGTGGAACTCCTCGGCGCGCCGACACCACCCACGGTCGATCGCCAGCTTCACCAAATTCGGCGAGGCTTCGTCCCACCGGTTGCCGATGGTGATCCCATTCGAAATCGTGCGCACATCTTTCACGCGCTCGGCAGCCCACTCGCGGCCCGCGGTTTCGAGGACCCAGGCCGATGTCGGATCGGCGATCAAGAAGCTGTTGTGATAGTAGGTCTTGTGCGCGAAGCCGCAATTGCCGGCTTGGCCATACTCCTCCAGAAGCCGGGTGATGACATGCAGCGCTTCTCCAGCCGTGCGGGCCCGCTCGAGGGCCAGACGCAGGAAGTCCATCCCGATCAGCCCGGCGCTCTTGTCGTAGCCAACCTTGGTGAACACAGCTTCGTTGCCGATCGTCACGCCATGTTCATTCGCCCCCATTTCGGCGCCCCAAATCCAAAATGGCTTGGCGAGCAGGAGGGTGTAGGTGTGAGGCACTTGCGGGATCTCGATGTACGTACATCGAACCTTCGATCCGGCGGCGTGGTCCGCCGCCGGGATGCGCACGACATGATGGGCCTCATTGGGTTCGCGATCGGAGTTCTTGCCAAACAGGGTCACGCCGTCGGCGGTCACCTCACTCAATGCCACCAATGTGTCACACACGGCACCACCTCCCATTCACCTGGCGCTCAGATCCCGTGGGATTCGCGGGCGATGATCTCATCCTGGATCTCCTTGCCCAAACCGACGAAATACGCGTTGTAGCCCGTCACCCGGACCAGCAAGTTACGGTACTCCTCGGGGTGCTTTTGTGCCTCGCGCAACGTGGCCGGGTCAAGCACGTTGACTTGGAGACACGTGCCGCCCACGTGCCCGTATGCGCGCAGCAACGCCATCAGCTTCTCTTGGACCTCCTCGTTGCGCAGAAGGCTCGGGCTGAAGCTGAGCGTATGGCTGGCGCCATTGGGAGCGCTTTCCAGGCCGAGCCCTCCCACGCTATGGATCACCGCGGTCGGCCCCTTGCGGTCGGCTCCGTTGACGGGGCACACGGCATTCGACAGGAATTGGCCTCGTCGCCGGCCGTCGGGTGTCGCGGCCGTCGTGGGGGCGTAGGCGATCCAGTAGTTCCACGAAAGATATCCGCCGCGGTAGCGCTTGCCGGTGGACGAGGTGTGAGCGAACGCCTCCTCAGTCCACAGCCGGCTGACCTGGCGCGCCAACTGGTCGGCGCGCGGATCATCATTGCCGTATTTCGGAGCTCGGTGCAACAGCATCTGGCGGGTTTCTTCACGGCCCTCGAAGTTGAGGTCCAGGGCCTCCAGCAGTTGCGGCATCGCAATCAAGCGCTGGATATAGACGAGAGACTCGACTGCAGCCAGGCTGTCGGCCACCGTGGCCAGGGCGCAGCCCTCCACCGTGAGGAAGTTGTAGCGCGCGCCTCCGGCATTGCTGTCTTTGCCGCTTTCCAGGCAGCCCTCGACCAGCGCGCTGATGTACGGCACGGGCTCCCAGCGTGCGCGGCCGGCGTCGGCCATATCGTTGACACGGATCATCCATCGAACAAGGTGAACAAGCTGCTGAGAGAAGGCGGCGTAGAACTCATCGAAGGAGGCGAAGCCTCGCGGATCCCCGGTTCGGGGGCCGATTTGCTTTCCGCTGGCCTGGTCCCGTCCGTCGTGAAGAGCCAGCTCCACGGCCTTGGCCAGATTGAGGTTGACGTCCACGGTGCCAGAGCGGTCGCATCCGCTCAACGTGTTTTCGAGGCAGCCCACCGGCGCATAGTCCCACAACCGGTCTTCAGGCAACCCCTCCCAACGCAGCCCGGCGATCGAGTTCTCATCGAAGTTCATGAGGAAGGGGGAACCTTGTGCCCGGGCGAGCATGTGCACAAGGTGACGCAACAGCCGATCCGGCGTATCCGCGTGGAGGCGGATGTTCGGCTTCGGTTCCAGCAGGTTCAAGGCCTCGATGACCTCCAGGAACAGGAAGGTGAGCTCGTTGGACGCGTCATGCCCATCTTGGTCGATTCCGCCCAAGGTGATCAGTTGTCCAAACGAGGAGTTGATTCCTTGATTCGTGCCGACCCATCCCTGATAGTCGTAGACGTAGTTGTGTTTGACCGACCAGCACTCCAACCATTCGCGAGCCTGCTCGCGGCTGAGGCGGCCGGAGTCGATATCGTCGCGGTAGTACGGGTACAGGTATTGGTCGACCCGCCCTGGCGAGACACCCGGACCGGGGTAGCTCTCGGCCGCCATCAGCAGCATGTGCGTGGTCCACAGGGCCTGCAACGCCTCCGGGAATGTGCGCGGCGGAAGCCAGGGAGTCGTGCGGCAGATGCGCGCGATCTCGACCAACTCGGATTGGCGGGCCGGATCGGGCTCGCGAGCCGCGGCCCGCTCCGCCTCCGTCGCGTAACGTTCGCCGACGAGGCGCACGGTGTCGGCGCAGATGCTCACCGCGCGAGCCAGCGCGCGCTGTGCTTGGGAGGCCTCCGGGCGAGCTGCCATCTCTTCGGCCTCGGACTGGATCCCCTTCCACCCGATGCGCAGCACCTTGGGATAGTCGGGCACGAGATGGCCCGGCACGGCAGCGCAGTTGCCCACGCCAACGTCATTCAGTCCGTGCCATTCCTTGAGGAACGCTTGCTCCTCGCGGTCGCGCTGCGTGGCCTCTTCGCGGTTGAGGCAGCGCGAGAGCGCCGTACTGAAATGCGAACCGACCACCAATTCGCCTTCGAGGATTTGCACAGGGAGATGGCGGGTGGCCACTTCGCGGAAGAAAAGCGCTTGGCGCACGACCAGAGGTTCATCCCAGAACCCCTCGGGCAGCGGCACGTTTCGTGACGACGCCAGCAGGTAGCTGCGGAAACCTTTCTGGAACATCGCTACCTCGGGCACGTTGGTCCAACTCCAAATGGAATAGACAACGTCCCACGGGGTGCCGGTGGAGTAGGCCCTGACCTGGTTGGTGTAATCGCGTTCGTAGAAGGTCCAGAATTGTTCGCGCAAGCGGCGAACGCGAGGTGAGAGGTTCGGCGAGGCCGACCACAGTTGGGCCGGGGCAAGCGTGGCGGTGGCGGCAGCAGTCATCTCGGGCCTCCCAGCAACGAGTCGTGAAGCGCACTTCGAGGCGCAGCGCACACGTGAGGTTTTGGTTCTAGGTTAGAGTACACCACGGCGCGACCCGGTGGAAGTGCCACCCGTCATATCCTGGATTGGGCCCGCGCGCCGTCGAATCCGCTCGCATTGCGCTTGAGGGGAGCGACAAGTCCCATCAGGGTGACGGCTCGTTCGTCCGGAATTCGGTGGACGGCAACCAGATTCGAGGAGAGTTGAACGTTGGCGCCCAACCTCATCGGGGAGGAGGCGTCATGGGTACCGTGGACCCCTTGGCCAGCGCACGGCCAACAACCAGCGCGGACAAGGCAATGGCCACAAGCACAAGTCCGGTCCACACCGCCAGGTTCAGGTCCCGCTCGAATGCGCCGTAGACCAGCAAGGGCATGGTTTGTGTTCGCCCGGGCAAGTTGCCCGCAAACATGACTGTGGCACCGAATTCACCGAGGGCCCGCGCCCAGCTCAGGACCAGCCCGGCCAGCATTGCCGATCGGCTGACGGGAATCGCAACGCGCCGAAAGAAGGTCCACTGACTGGCACCGCTCATCGCGGCGGCTTCCTCCAATTCTCGCGGGATCGCATTGAAGCGGACCTGTGCCGTGCGTACATAGAACGGCGCCGCAACAAACACCTGGGCCATTACCACCGCAGCCGTCGTAAACGGGAGGCTCAGCCCTAGCGGCTGCAAGAACGCACCGATGGACGAGCTGCGACCAAAGGCCATCAGGAGCCCAAGCCCCGCCACGACCGGAGGCAGCACAATCGGAATCTCGATCAGCGTGTTGACGAGGTCGTGCAGCGGAAAACGGTAGCGGCCTAGGATGTAAGCCAGCGGCGTGCCAAGGATGAGGATGATGACCGTGCTGATCGCCGTCGTGGTCAGGCTGAGAGTCACCGCCATGAGCAACGGCCGATTCAGAAGTTCGAGCGCCCCGATGGGCGCGGAGGCCGCCCTCAAAGCGAGGGCGGCCGGCGGCACGACCATCAACAGCAGCAGCACAAGGGGCGGCAGGGCCAGCGCCAGCGCTGGACGCGTCGAGGTGAGTGGAACTGTCTGCGGTTGGGATTTCATGGGGGGTCACCCAGCAGGGGGCGGGGAGAATCCCCATTTAGCGAGGATGCCCTGCCCTTCGGCCCCGAGCACGAAGTCGACGAATGCGCGAGCGAGCTCGGGTTGCTTCGTCTCGCTGACAACGGCGATGGGATACTGTGCGATCACATTGAGCTCGGGGGGAACATCCACAAGTGCAAGCTGTCCGGCCACAGAACTTGTCACATCGGTGACGTAGACCACCCCGGCATCCGCCTCTCCCAGAGCGATCTTGGCCGTGACCTGGCGAACGTTCTGTTCTTCCGAAACGAGGTTAGCGAGAACGCGCTGCTTGAAGTCACTGCCGAAGCTTGCGTCCTGCACGGCCTTGTCGAACATCGCCTCGGCAAAATCCCGGACGGGCACGCCAGGCGCCGCCAGCAACAACTTCACACCCGGCCGCGCCAAGTCCGCGAGGGTGTGCACTCCGGCCGGGTTGGAGCTCGGCGTGATCACAACCAGGCGATTCGTCACGAAGAGGGTCGTCTCGCCCGCTATTCGGCCTGCAGTCTGCACGACACCCATTTGCTTGTCATTGGCGGAAGCGAACACATCCGCAGGCGACCCTTCGTTGATCTGGGCGGCCAACGTGGACGACCCACCATAGCTGAAGGTCACCTCCACTCCCGGGTGCTGGGCCGTGAATGCCTTTCCGATCTCGTCGAATGCATCGGTCAGCGACGAGGCGGCGAAGACGATCAATTGGGATGCCGGTGCGGACTGGGGTGTTGGGGCCTCGCTTCCTGGTAAGCTGACACAAGCGGACGCCAGCGTGAGGAGCACGATCGTCCACATCAGCCCTGGTTTAGGAAGCCCGCCCGAACCTCTTCTCATCTCAGTGCGCGACCTTGCTGCCTGAATGTGAGGCATCTTCTCTCCTTGGGGGATGTCGCCGCGCGAGCCATTCCAGCCACTTGAGCACGGAACGCGCTTGATGGACCCGGAATGTGTAGAGGATCTCCTCGAACCGTGTGGATTCCGACTTGGCGGCCAGGGCCGCTCGCTGTTCGAGGTGCACCAGGCCCTCGTGGCACGCGGCCTTCTGCGACGAGAGCAGTGCTTCTGTCCGCGGCAGCCGCAGCAGCTCGAAGAATCGCAACTTCGCGAGGAAGACAACTCGTACAGCGCGCAACGGCGTCACGGGCTTGTGCAGCCAGGCGAGGAACTGTCTGCGCCCTGCGGCCGTAATCGTGTAGGTCCGACGCGCCGGCCGATGTGCTTGGGGCTCGAGATGGGCACGCGCCAGCCGCCGGCGCGGCAAATCGCCCAGCGCCCCGTAGAACCGGCTGCGGCCCGCCGTCCAGATCTCACCAAATTCCTGCCGATACGCAGCGAAGAGGCGATAGCCGTGAGCCGGACCGCGCATGAGCAGACCCAGGGCGAGCATATCGAGCGGCAGATCGATCGCCGGAAGACGGGTGGCGGCTGTCCGAGTGGGCATGGGACCTCGATATTCACGTTGTGAATAATCAGATTGGGATTATAGCACCCTCCTGATTTGACGATCTCCCAACTCCTTGCGTTGCTCGGCCCTTAGGTGGTTGTACCGCCGTTAGCCCTACCCAAGGCATCACTGACTCGCATCAAGAAGCCAGGCTCCTGGCCGGCTCCGGCAGGACTTATGTGAAGCATCCCCTGGCGCGGGTTTGATGGCGTCAATGATGCCTGCAGAATCCACCGTTCCATGCCGCGAGCACGCGTGATATCATGCGCAGCATGCCCTCACGAAGCGAGAGATTGCGCGCCGCGATCAATGAGCGGCGGCTCAAAGTCGGTGATGCGGCGCTGAACGTTCGGCGTGCCTTTGGCCTGGTTTGGGAGGCTCACCGACCGTCGGCGGTCATCATGGCGGCCTGTACGTTCGCTGGAGCCTTGCTCCCCGCCGCTCAAGCCTGGGTCGGCAAGCTCATCGTGGACGGGGTCGTCGGCGCGATTGGCGCCCACCTCCCGGCCAGCGATGGCTTGCGCCAGGTCCTGCCCTTTCTCGCAGTGGAATTCATGCTGCTGGTCGCGCAGTCCATCATCGGCCAGGTGCGCACGCTGGCCGAGCACGTGCTGCATTCACGCCTCAACCTAAGCATCAACTCACGCATCATCAGCAAGGCACTCGAGCTCGACCTCGCGCACTTCGAGAATGCCGAGTACTACGACAAGTTGCAGAATGCGCGGCGCGAGGCAGATTGGCGTGGACTGCAGATCGTCAACGGCGGGTTCTACCTCGCGCAGAACTTCATCACCTTGATTTCGTTCGGGGCGCTGTTGCTACGGTTCAGTCCACTGCTCGCGGCCGTCCTGTTCCTGGCCACCCTGCCCGCCTTCATTGCTCAAAGCCAATTCGCGGAGCTCAACTTCCGCGTTCTCTCCTGGCGTGCGCCGGAGTTTCGCAAGCTGTCGTACCTCGAGCATCTGCTCACGGACTACGACGCGGTGAAGGAAATCAAGCTGTTCGGGCTGGGCGAACCGCTGTTGGCCCGCTATGCCCGGCTGTTTTGGAAGTTCCTCAAGGAAGACCAAGATATCGCCCAGCGCCGCAGCCTGACCTCCTTGGGCTGGGGCATGCTGGCCACTCTCTCCTATTACGGCGCCTATGCGTGGATCGTCTGGCGCGCGGTGGGCGGGTCGATCAGCCTGGGTGATATGACCATGTACCTGAGCATCTTCCGCAGCAGCCAGACCACCTTCGAGTCCATCGTCTACGGACTGAGCGAGCTGTACGAGAACGGCTTGTTCATGAGCAACTTGTTCAGCTTCCTTGCGCTCACGCCACAGATGCCAGTCGCGCGCAATCCGCGACCCGTGCCCACAACCGCTGGGCAAGGCATCGAATTCCGCGACGTGTGGTTCCGCTATCCGGGCCAGGAGTCGTGGGCACTGCGCTCGATCGACCTGATCATCCATCCGCGCGAGAAGATCGCCCTGGTGGGGCCGAACGGCGCCGGCAAGACCACATTGATTAAGCTGCTCACGCGCCTGTACGACCCGGAGCGCGGCTCGATCCTGCTCGACGGGGTGGACCTGCGCGAGATCGACCCGAACGAATTGCGACGGCGCATCGGCGTCATCTTCCAGGACTTCGTTCATTACCACCTGCCGGCCTTCGAGAATGTGGGCTTCGGTCAGATTGAGGCCCTCGAGGACCGGCCGCGCATCGAGGGAGCCGCGGCGAAAAGCGGGGCGGATGAAGTCATTCGCGACCTGCCGGAGGGCTACGAGACCACCCTTGGCCGCTGGTTCCACAACGGGCGCGATCTCTCCGGAGGCGAATGGCAGAAGATCGCGCTCGCCAGGGCTTTCATGCGCGAGTGTGAGCTGCTCGTTCTCGACGAACCCACGGCGGCGCTGGATGCCGAGAACGAGCTGCGCGTCTTCACCCAGTTCCGCGAACTGGTGGCGGACCGGATGGCGGTCATCATCAGCCATCGCTTCTCGACCGTGCGCATGGCCGACCGTATCTACGTGGTGGAGGAAGGCGCGCTGACCGAGATGGGCACGCACACCGAGTTGCTGCGCCGGGGCGGGACGTACGCGAGGCTGTTCACGTTGCAGGCCGAGTTGTATCGCTAGGTGCTGCAATCCCGGACACGACCCGGCTGCACGGCCTGCAACAAGGCGCGCCGTCCGTGAAGGTGCTGCCATAAGGGTTCCGGGGCGCGTGCGCGACTCATGCAGAGGCAATACCTAAATGAAAGGAGAGGCACCCATGACCCCGCCTAAGGCCGGCGACCGAGCGCCCGATTTTGAACTCACAAGCGATGAAGGCGTGAAAGTGCGGCTCTCGTCACTCCACGGTCGCAAAGTCGTGCTCTACTTCTATCCCAAGGATGATACGCCTGGCTGCACCAAACAAGCCTGCGGGTTCCGCGATGCCTACGCCGACCTCGATTCGGTTGAGGCTGTTGTGGTGGGCGTCAGCCCGGATTCGCCCGAGTCACATGTGAAGTTCAAGCGCAAGTTCCATTTGCCCTTCACGCTGCTCTCGGATCCGGATCACGCGGTAGCCTCTCTTTACGGCACATGGGGCGAGAAGACCCTCTATGGGAAGAAGTACGAAGGTATCTTGCGCAGTCACTTCGTCCTCGATGAAGAGGGACTCATCCTCGACGCGCGCATCAGAGTCTCTCCAGAGGATAGCGTGCGCCTGGCGCGCGAGGCGGTCGGCGGAGCAGCGCACTAGCCGCCGATCCGGCGTGCAGGCAGCGCTGCTGCTGCATGGGCGGAACGTCACGGTCGATTGAGTGACGCGCGCTGCCACGACGCGAATGTAGTAGACTTTGGCGGGCTGATCTCGTCGCTCTCCCGCGAGGAGCAGCCGCAATGAGGCCCGTGCTGCATGCCAAAGCCCCCGCGCAAGATCATCCATCTCGACCTGGACGCATTCTTCTGTGCCGCCGAGGAACTCAAAGACTCCTTCCTTGCGAGGCACCGCCTTTGCTGTAGGGGGCCGGCCCGAGTCGCGCGGGGTGGTTTCGTCGTGCTCCTACGCGGCACGCCTGCACGGCGTGCGCTCGGCCATGCCGATGGCGCGTGCCCTCCGCCTCTGCCCCGGGCTCACTGTCGTTCCACCTCGCCACGGATACTATGGAGAGCTTTCGGATCAAGTGATGGAGCGCATTGGCGACCTGACTCCGCTGGTCGAGCCGCTCTCCATCGATGAAGCCTTCTTGGATATCTCGGATCTACCCGACCCGCCCCGGCAGATCGCCGAGCGGTTGCAGTCGCGCATCTTCGCCGAAGTCCGGTTGCCCGCCTCTCTCGGTGCAGCCACCAACAAGCTGGTCGCCAAGATCGCGACGGACGTCGGCAAAGCAGCCAACCGCGGGCCGAATGCCCCCATGGCCATCACCGTCGTTCCTCCCGGAGAGGAGGCGTCCTTCTTGGCGCCCTTGCCTGTGGAAGCCCTGTGGGGCGTGGGGCCAAAGACCGCAGCCCATTTGAACCAATCCGGCATCCTGACCATCGGCGACCTGGCGGCCAGGCCGGAACCTGCAATCGCAGGGGACCTTGGTCTGATTGGGCGGGAACTCTGGTTGCGTGCCCAGGGTCGCGACGATGACCCGGTCGTGACCGAATGGGCAGCCAAGTCCGTGAGCCAGGAGACCACTT
This sequence comes from uncultured Chloroflexia bacterium, assembly GCA_963712475.1. GTDB lineage: Bacteria > Chloroflexota > Anaerolineae > Anaerolineales > RBG-16-64-43 > RBG-16-64-43. The sequence goes on along the minus strand of CAVQIA010000005.1, from coordinate 436,803 downwards.
TCGCGCAAGATGTGGCAGACCGTCAGGAACTCACTCGGACGTTGCGCCGCTTGGCCGACCAGGTCGCGCGCCGCCTGCGCGCCGATCACCTGGCCGGGACCACTGTGAAGATCAAGCTGCGCTGGACAGATTTCACCACCTTGACCCGCCAGGCAACGCTGCCTCAGCCGACCGACCTCGACAACCAGATCTACGGCACCGCACTGCAGCTTTTCGACCGGGCGTGGGCCCCGGCACGGCCGGTCCGCCTCATTGGAGTCGGGGTGACCGGGCTGACGCCGGCCGCGCGGCAACTCGAGTTATGGAACGAGGCGAGCGAACGAGAACGCAAACTGGTCGCTGCGGTGGATGCCCTGCGCGAACGGTTCGGAGATTCCGTCATCCGGCGCGGAAGCAGCCTCTCGGCAGGTGACGACTGATTCGCCACACGGAGGATTCGATGGACGTTGTATTCGTGGGAGTCCATGTCAAGCCGGAAGCCGTCGCCAGGTTCTTGCAGGCGACGCGCGAGAACGCCGAGCACAGCCAGAAGGAACCAGCCATCGCCCGCTTTGAGGTCTACCAGTTGAACGATGACCCCACGCGTTTCATGCTGATCGAGGCCTATCGCACGCCCGATGGACCTGCGCAACATCATGCCACAGCCCACTACATCAAGTGGCGGGATGAAGTGGCCCCCATGATGGCCGAGCCGAGGAGCAAGGCGATCTACCGGAATGTTGTCCCGAGCGATGGCGATTTGTGAGGATCGTTCGTCTGAGGTCGTGCAACGGCGCGCCGCTGAGGGTCGAGTTGTCGGCCGTTGCGTCGCAGCGCACTTCGACCGGTAGCCATCAAAGCAGTTGAGCCGCGGGTTTCGTCAGTGCCCGCTCCCGTCTGCTCCCCCCGCTGGGTTGGCGGGGGACCGGTCCGAATGCACTGTCATTGCAACTTCGCGAGCAACCCCCTCGGCCGCTGCCACAACATCCGGACCGATAGCAGCCATCACCTCCCGCGTCAGGCGGAATGCAGGCCCCGCAACAGCAATGGCCGCAATGGACCGCTTCGGACCGAAAACGCACGACCACCGCGTGAATCGTGGCTGGTGTGACTGGAAGCGCCTTTCATCTTCTCGGGAGAGGACTCACAGTTTTCAAACGCCCCCTCGCCATTGTGACGCATGGTGAGGTGAATCGCTTGCACGGGACCGACCGCTAATTGTGACGGGATCCGGCACGATGAAGCCGTGAAGATCCCATCAGCCATGGCACTGCAGAGGCAGTCAGAGAAGTCTTTGCGTTAGACTAGAGCCAACGAAGATGGCGGAATTCAACTTCTCCACGGCCGGGCAGATTCGCTTTGGCAACGGTGCGATCGGCACCGTGCCTCAGTCTGCGGTCACGTTAGGGGGACGCGCGTTGGTTGTGCGCGGTGCCACCCCCTCTCGATCGACGCCCTTGGTCTCTGCCCTTGTCGCCCAGGGGATGGAGTGCATTCCGTTCACCGTCGCTCGAGAGCCGACAACCGAAACGGTCGCGGCAGGCACCGAGGCCGCCCGCCAGTCAGGCTGTGATCTGGTCGTTGGGATCGGCGGCGGCAGCGTGTTGGATGCCGCCAAAGCGATCGCTGCGCTTGTCACCAACGGAGGCGAGGCCCTCGACTACCTCGAGGTGGTCGGAAAGGGCAAGCCCATCGTGCGCCCTCCCCTGCCCACCATTGCCATCCCGACCACGGCGGGCACAGGCACTGAAGTCACGCGCAACGTGGTCCTGGCTCTCGCCCGCGCACGGGGTCAAGGCCAGCATGCGCAGCCCCCTGCTTCTGGCTCGGCTGGCAGTGGTCGACCCCGAGCTGACGGCCGATTGCCCCCCACAGGTCACCGCCGCAGCCGGCATGGACGCCCTCACCCAACTCATCGAGCCCTTCCTGTCGATCAACGCCAACCCAATAACCGACGCCCTCGCACGGCAAGGGATCCTGCAAGTTGCGCGCTCACTCTTGCGCGCGTACCGGGATGGCCGCGACGCCGATGCTCGCGAGGGGATGTCTCTCGCCTCACTCCTGAGCGGGATGTGCCTCGCCAATGCCGGCTTGGGCGTCGTTCACGGAATAGCCGCTCCGCTCGGCGGCATGCTCGGCGCGCCACACGGTGCCGTGTGCGCGCGGCTGCTGCCATCGGTCTTGAGGGTCAATCTACGGGCGATGCAATCCCGCACATCCCAAAGCCCAGCCGTAAGGAAAGCGGAGGAGATCGCCCGTATCCTCACCGGCCAGCCGGAGGCCACCGCGCTCCAGGGCGTGGAGTGGATCATGACGTTGAGCGAGACACTGTGCATTCCGCGGCTCGCCACCTATGGGTTGACCCGGGACCTGATTCCGTCCCTCGTCCAGAAGGCGATGGTTGCCAGCAGCACACGCGGCAACCCGGTGGCGCTCGAGCCAAGAGAGCTAGAAGAGGCAATTGACGACGCGTTGTAAGTGGGCGTCAGTTCGAGGAGGACGCGCAGGGGCAGCGCCGCTTTGGGTGCAGTCTCGAGTTGGTCGGCGCCGCTAGTCCACGATTTCAACCATGCCCGAACCCTGATTCAAGAATGCCCCTAGTATCCTCAGCCGTGAGACTTTGCCGTTGCCCGCCAAAGCATCCGTGGCTCCACGTAAGTACTCCGCGACCAGTTGAGCTTGCGCCCGGCCTGCGTTAGCGACTCCGTCTCCGGGAATCCTCCGCGAGCGCTCGGCCGCGGGGCGTAGCAGGCTCGGCAAACTGCCAAAGCGGCTGGGTGGATCTTCACCGCGCAACATGCCCGCGATAGCTGAACAGTGGGAGTGGCCGAGGACAACGACAATCGGAATGTGCCAGGTTCGCACGCCGAATTCCACACTCGCCAGCACCGACTCGCTTAGCACAAGACCGGCCACGCGCACAACGAACAGGTCACCCAATCCGCAATCGAACAGTATCTCCGGAGGAGTGATCAACTCCGAGCACGCCAAGACGAGCGCAAACGGCTGTTGGCGTTCCGCCGGGCCCGCCCAGCGGTGGAAGGCCTGATTCGGGTGGGTCAGTTTGCCCGCAGCAAACCGCTTGTTGCCGTCCATCAGGCGCTCGAGCATCAGGTCGCCGACGGGTGACGTGCGGCCAAAATCCTTCATCGACAGACCTCGCTCCATTCACGAATGGCCGGCGTCCTTCCGATGTGCTCGTCAGGCTCGGCCAACTGTTGGCTGCAGCGCACCGGGTGAGCCGGGTATGACCAGGTCCCGCTTAGATCCACTTGAGAATCGCGCCAAATAGCGCAAGGCTGACGACATCCAATGCGCCGATCGCTCCCACGACTATCGCCTTTTTCCGAACCGAGGTCATGTCGAAGACCCAGAAGGAGACGATGAAGAAGGTGAAGTAGCCGATCAGGAATATGAGCCACGGGGCGCGGGCATTCCACCATGGGTATTCCCACGTCAACGCGCCGGCCGCATTGAGGATTACTTCGACCAGGACGCAGAAAGCCGAACCCGTGATAGCAAACGCCAGGCGGTTGGGCATGCCGAGGACGCGCGCCGTTCTATCGCGCGGCAGCAGCTTGGCAAATGTGATGCCGGCGATGGCGAACATGAAGCAAATCTCGATATTGAGGCCGATGAGAATGAGGTATGCCGTATTCCCTGGAGCGCCCCAAACCGGTGCATACCGCGTGAAATGAAACACCAGGCCGTTCCAAATCTCGTTGAACCAGTCCATGCCCCAGAAGGCCAGGCCGGCAAAGACGAGATCCCAATTGCGGCGTTCCACCTCGTGGGCATAGACGTAAACGACCAGGGCGAAGAGAGGTATGACGTACCACTGGAACTGATGAGGATCGCGAAGTATCTGGAGGGCGCGGGCAGCAGTGTCAGCTGGCATGAATCCTCCTTGGTTGGACGGACCGCTTGGGCCTCTCCATAGCTTGCTCGCTCTTCATGGCTTCACGCGAGAGCGCGTCCAGACCCGGACAAGCCATGCTGAAGTCTATGTCAGGTTGACGCCGTACGCAACCACCTCGCCCAGTATGCGCCCCTGACCTACGCATGCTGCAGTCGCAGGAGTAGAATCTCACAAGGCGTGTTCGATCGCGCCGTTAGGTCTACCCAATTCAGCGTGGGAGGCTTCGATGACAATGGAGTACCTCAATCTCGGGCGGTCCGGACTGAAGGTCAGCCGCCTGTGTCTCGGAACGATGAACTTCGGCCCGCACACATCCGAGGCCGAAAGCTTCAAGATCATGGATGCGGCGCTTGAACTCGGCATCAACTTCTTCGACACAGCAAACGTCTACGGATGGAAGCGGGGCGAAGGCGTCACAGAGAGTATCCTTGGACGCTGGTTCGCGCAGGGTGGAGCTCGGCGTGAGCGGGTGGTCCTGGCGACCAAAGTGTACGGCGAGATGGGGGACGGCCCCAACGACCACCGGCTCTCTGCTTACCATATCCGCAGCGCCTGCGAAGGCAGCCTGCGCCGATTGCAAACCGATCACATCGACCTCTATCAGATGCACCACATCGACCGCGATTCCCCCTGGGAGGAAATCTGGCAGGCGATGGAGCAACTCGTGCAGGCGGGCAAAGTGCTCTACATCGGCAGCAGCAATTTCGCCGGCTGGCAGATCGCCGTGGCGCAAGCGGAAGCCCGCGCCCGGCACTTCATGGGGTTGGTCTCGGAGCAAAGCCTGTATAACTTGAAGGCGCGCAGTGTGGAACTGGAAGTGCTGCCAGCCTGCCGCGCGCTGGGGCTTGCCGTGATCCCGTGGAGCCCGCTGAGCGGAGGAGTGCTCGGCGGCTCGCCGACCCCAGACGGCAAAGGAAGACGACGCGGCGAACGAGCCAACAAAGCCTGGAAGGAAAGCAGTGCGCAGCTCGCGGACTTCGAGAAACTGTGCCAGGAATTGGGGGAGACGCCGGCCAATGTCGCTCTGGCGTGGCTGCTGACAAACCCGGCGGTGACGGCGCCCATCATCGGCCCGCGTACGATGGATCAACTCACCGGATGCATACGAGCGTCGAGCCTGAGGCTCGCGCCTGAAACCATGGCGCGCCTTGACGAGATCTGGCCCGGTCCGGGAGGCGCGGCACCGGAGGCCTACGCTTGGTAATTCCCACCATCCGCCACATCGGGTTAGTCGCCTGCAAGTTCGCGCTCCTCTGAGCGCGCCCACCGACGCACGAACCACTTCGTGATCTCGGCGGCGGTGGCGGCCATGAGCATGAGCGGCGTGATGACCAGCCAATCGCGCAACGTGAGCGGCACGGTCTGAAAGATCGGGTCGAGGAAGGGTACGTAGATCACGGCGAGCAACAAAACGAACGACGATCCCACTGCCCACACCATCCAGCGGTTCGAAAACAGTCCAATCGAGAAGATGGAGTGCCGCTCGGAGCGCGAGGTGAATGCGCGCAGCAACTCCGACATGATCAGGGTCGCGAAGGCCACGGTCTGGGCCTCGGCCAGATTGTTCGGGTAGGTGTGCAGGCCGTACAAGAAGGAAAGCATCACCGCTGCGGTCATGACGATCGCCTGCACCAGCACCCCTAGCTGCATCTCGCGGTTGATTACCGGCTCGGCCACAGGGCGCGGCCGTCGCTTCATGACGTCCGGGTCGCCACGTTCGACCCCCAGCGCCAGCGCGGGCGCGCCATCGGTCACCAAGTTCAGCCACAGAAGCTGGATGGGCCGTAGTGGCAAGGGCAGCCCCGCCAACATCGCACCGAAGATCAGCAGAATCTCCCCGATATTGCACGAGATCAGATAGAAGACGAACTTGCGGATGTTGGCATAGATTGTCCGGCCCTCTTCGATGGCTGAGACAATGCTCGCGTAATTGTCGTCGGTGAGCACCATATCTGCGGTCTCTTTCGAGACGTCGGTGCCGGTGATCCCCATGGCGATGCCGATTGAGGCGCGCTTGAGGGCCGGCGCGTCGTTCACTCCGTCGCCGGTCATCGCCACCACGTGGCCGCGCGCCTTGAAGGCCTCCACGATTTTGACTTTGTGTTGGGGCGAGACACGGGCATACGCGCCGACGTGATCGACCTTGCCCGCCAATTCTTCGTCGCTCAGCCGGTCGAGCTCGGCGCCGGTGAGGACCAGTCCGCCGGGAGGGATGAGCCCGATCGCCCTGCCCACCGCGAGCGCCGTTTCCTTAGCATCGCCGGTGATCATCACACTGCGCATCCCCGCCGCCTTGGCGACTTGCACCGCCGCCGCGACCTCGGGTCGCGGGGGGTCGATCATGCCCATCAGGCCGACGAAGGTCATGTCGCGCTCTAGCTGCTCGGCGGTCGGCGCCTCGGGCGCATCGGGGAGCGCGCGAAAGGCGACCGCCAGCACCCTCAGTGCGGCACTCGCCATCCGGTCGTGTTCACGCATGATCTCCGCCCGGCGGTCCTCGCTCAATTCGACCACCTGCCCGGCCTCAAAAAGGTGCGTGCAATTCTCGAGCAGGATTCCCGGCGCGCCCTTGACGAATGCGACCGCTCGCGCCTCCGCCAGACCTGCGGCGGCCGCTAAGGAACTGGCCTGCTCGATGCGATGTATGGTGGTCATGCGCTTTCGCTCCGAGTCGAACGGGATTTCCCGGACTCGAGGCAAGCGCGTCTCCACTTCGTCGCGCCACAGCATGGCCTTGGCCGCAGCCACCACCAGTGCGCCTTCGGTGGGGTCGCCCACCATGCGCCAGGTCGTCTTGCCCTCGTCCTCTCCGCTTTCCTCCAGACGCGCGTCATTGCACAGCATTCCACCTACGAGGAGAAGAGTTGTCGCTTGGTCGGTTCGCGGATCGAAGGGCTTGCCCACGCCTCGAAGCGGCCCTCGGGCGAATACCCTTCGCCGGTCACGTCGAACGTGCCCCCGCCCGCCCAGCCGCTCACGACCGTCATTTGGTTCTGGGTCAGGGTGCCCGTCTTGTCGGAGCAAATGACCGTCGCACTACCCAGCGTCTCCACGGCTGGCAAACGCCGCAGCAACGCGTGGCGTCGGACCATGCGCTGCATCCCGAGGGCCAGGCAAATGGTGACGACCGCCGGCAATCCCTCCGGTACGGCCGCAATGGCCAGGCTGACCGCGGTCATGAAGAGATCCACTAACCGGTCGCTGAAGCGCGAGAAGTAGGCCACGATCCCGCTGGAGAAGACAACGCCGATCTCGGTGTCGCGCAACACACCAATGCAGAAGATGAGACCGCAGGCGAGCAGCGCGAAGATGCCGAGCGTACGCCCCAACTGATCCAGCTTGCGCTGCAGGGGTGTCGGTTCCTCCTCGTAGGACTGGATCATCTCGGCGATCAGACCGATCTGCGTGTGCATTCCGGTGGAGATGACCATCCCCTTGCCGCGCCCATAGGTGACTAAGGTGCTCATGAAGGCCGAGTTGCGCCGATCGCCGATCGGCACGTCGCCGTCGATGACCACACCGGCGTCCTTCTCGGAGGGCACCGACTCCCCTGTCAGGGAGGCCTCCTCGATCTTCAGGTTGATGCTCTCGATCAGGCGCAAGTCCGCCGGAATGTAGTTGCCGGCCTCAAGCAGCACGATGTCGCCGGGCACGAGTTCACGAGCCGGCACCGATTGCTGATATCCGTCGCGGACGACTTGTGCCGTGGGCGCCGCCATCTTCTTCAGGGCCGCCAGCGCCTGCTCGGCCTTCGACTTTTGGATGACGCCCAACACCGCGTTCAGTACAACGATGGCGAGAATCGCCGTGGCGTCGACCACCTCGCCCAAGGCAATCGACACGAGAGCCGCGACGATCAAGAGGATCACCAGGAAGCTCTTGAACTGCTCGAGCAAGAGCCGCAAGAAACCCGGACGCGGGCGCTCCACCAACTCGTTTGGGCCATGCTCACTGAAGCGTTCCTGGGCCTGCGCGTGGGTCAAGCCCGCGGCCAAGTGCGTCCGCAACTCGTCCGCAACGAGTTCCGCCGGAAGTCGGTGGGCTCCAAAGTCGGTCATCCGTCGTCCTGTCTGATGTGAGAGTGGGTTCAACGATTATAAGCGATGGGGGGTTGCATCCAACAGAACTCTCGTCGATGCGAGGGACTTCTCCTCGAGAGGCGAACTTCATGCGTGAACCACACCGACGCGAAGCAGCTACCGATCTGAATCCGACCGTTCCTCGTGCGAATCGTCCATCGGCACGAGCGCGTAGGTGAGGGCCAGGCTGGGATGTAGCCTAGAGCCCCGCTGCGTGAAGCGCGGGCTCAAGACGGTCGAAGACGGCGGGTCCACTCTCGCGGTGGGCTGCCTCGCGCTCGGGGCTGTTCGCACGGACCGGCTCGCGTATCTGACACGCCGACCTTTCCCGGCACCGTGTTTCTCGGGGATCAGCCTGGAGTTAGCCCCCCGGGAATCGCCCGAACGGCATTCTCAGATTGGGGACCATCACACGTCCCGGCCAAGACTTACGAAGCCGCACCCGGCTCGCGCAGCCAGACGGGACGATTGAGCGCCTCCAGCGATTGGTGGCGGAAATAGGTGTTGTACAGCTCGGCGTAATGGCCGCCGCGTGCCAACAGGGTGTCGTGGGTGCCTTCCTCGATGATGCGGCCGTGGTCCATCACGATGATGCGGTCGGCGTGCCTCACGGTGGAGAGGCGATGGGCGATGACGATCGATGTCCGTCCGCGCATGAGGTGCTCCAGCCCTTCCTGGATCTGCGTCTCGGTGAAGGGATCGACGCTGGCGGTGGCCTCGTCGAGGATGAAGATGCCGGGGAGCCTTGAGCAGCACGCGTGCCAGCGCCACCAGTTGCCGCTGCCCCATCGAGAGGTTCGCGCCGCGTTCGCCGACGTCGGTGTCCAGGCCGTCGGGCAGGTCGGCCAGCCACTCGCCGTTGCTGATGCGCATGGCCGCAGTGACGACCTCGTCGTCGGTGGCGTCGGCGCGGCCGTAGCGGATGTTGTCGCGCACCGTGCCTGAGAAGAGGAACGGCTCCTGCGGCACGAGCCCGATGTGCTGGCGGTAATCGCGCAAGTTCAGCGATCGGATGTCCCGGCCGTCGATCAGCAGCTCGCCCGCCTGGAACTCGTAGAAGCGGGCGATCAGCTTGGCCACGCGGCTCTTGCCAGCGCCGGTGTGCCCCACCAGGGCACACGTCTCCCCGGCCGAATGTCAAGCGAGAAGTCGGGCAGGACCGTTTCTGTTTCAGTGTAGGAGAAGCTGAACATGGCGGAAAGTGATGCGGCCCGCAAGTCGCTTCCACCGGCTCGGCGCCGCGTTGGACCACCTTCGGCTCGGCGTCGATCAGACGCAAAGACGCGCTCCGCGGCCGACAGTCCATCCTGGAACTGGCTCCAGAACGAGGCGATGCTCATCAGCGGCCACCAGAAGAAGCCGACCGCCTGCATGAACAGGTACCAGTCGCCGGGTGAGATGGCCCCACTGCGAACGCGCAAGCCCGCCCAGGAAGATCAGCAGGGCGACTCCCAGGCCGGAGGCGATGCCCATGATCGGGAAGATCGTATCCAGCGTCAGGCCGCGCCGAAGGCCGACGCGGTAGGCCTGGCGGTTGTTGGCCGCGAAGGTCTGGTAGATGGCGTGCTCCTGGCGGAAGCTCTTGGCCACCATGATGCCGCTGATCGACTCCTGGATCTGGGCATTGATCTTGGCGGTCACCCGCCGCGCGCGCTGGGTGACGGCCCGCGCGATGCGCCGGAAGCTGAGCGCGATGGCGGCCGCGACCGGCGCTCATGAGAACCAGCAACAGCGTCAGGCCCACGTTGATGCGCAGCAGACCACACCATCAGGAATACCACCAAGCAGGACCTGGCTGATGCAGGTTGACGACAAGCGTGACGACGTCCGAGAAGTCCTGCGTGTCGGAGGTGACGCGGCTGACGATCTTGCCGGAGGGGTGCTCGTCGAAGAACGACAGATCATGGTTGGCCGTCGCCGCGAAGACATCCTCGCGCAGCTTGCAGCACCACGTCGCCGACCACGCGCGCCGAGAACCGTTGCTGGATGAAGTTGAAGACCCAGGCGAAGACGCCCACGCCCAGCGCGAGGGCGCTCAGCGTCAGCATGCGTGCCAGCGATGGATCGGCTGCCAATACGTCGATCGAGCGAGAGATGAGGATCGGCCCGCCCGAGCCCGCCACCGAGTTGAGCGCCAGGGTCAGCGCAACGAGCAGGACCTGGGCTCGAAAGGGCCGAAAGTAACCGATCACGCGCCGGGTCAGATCCCGGTCGCGGTAGGTCCGGTCGTAGGCTTCCGTTTCGAGGCCGTCCAGGATGAAGCCCATGCCTGCCTCGCCTCACTCGTAGCGTGCGAAGATGCGCCGGTAGTCGGCGCTGCGCGCCATCAACTCCTCGTGCGTGCCCTGGTCCACCAATTCGCCCACGCCGGAGCACCAGGATGCGGTCGGCCCAGCGGATCTGGCTCAGGCGGTGGGTGATGAGAAAGGTCGTGCGCTCGCGGCTGATGTCGCCGCATGGCCCGCTGGATCTGGTCCTCGGTGGCGCTGTCGATGGCGCTGGTGCTGTCGTCGAGGATCAGGATGCGCGGGTCGGTCAGGAAGGCGCGCGCGATGGCGATGCGCTGGCGCTGGCCGCCGGAGAGCGTCACGCCGCGCTCGCCGACCTCGGTCTGCGTAGCCGTCCGCGAAACGAAACGATGAAATCGTGCGCCTGCGCCTCGCGCGCGGCGTGCTCGATGGCCTCCGGGGCGGCGTCGGCGCACGCCAAAGGCGATGTTCTCGGCGAGCGTCCGCGAGAAGAGGAAGACGTCCTGCTCGATGGTCGAGATCTGCGAGCGCAGCGACTCCAGGCTCCAGTCGCGCACGTCCACGCCGTCGACCAGCACCCGCCCGCGTCGGCGTCGAAGATGCGGTTGATCAGCCGCGTCAGGGTCGTCTTGCCCGAGCCGGTCTGCCCGACGATGGCGATCGTCTCGCCGGGCCGGGCGGTGAAGCTGACGTCCTGCAGCGACAGGCTTGCCGTCGATAGCTGAAGCTCACCCGTCGAAGACGACCTCGCCGCGGATGCGGCGAGCCACGCCACGCGGATTCTCGTCCAGCTCGGTCTCGGTGTTGATCAGCTCCAGGATGCGCCGCGCGCTGGCAATACCCAACTGCACCAGGTTGAAGGTGAAGAGCGAGATGAAGGTGGGGAAGCGCAATGTGCCCATCAGTCCCATGAACGCGACAACCTGGCCCAAGGTGATCGCACCTGCACGCCACAGCGGAGCGCGTGGAAGAAGCCCGCCGCCCAGGCGATGGTGAAGGCCAGCATCGGCAGATAGAGCGCCTGGATTTCGCCCTGGCGCACGAAATGATCGCGATAGAGGCGCGCGTTGCTGCGTGAACTTATCCCACTCGTAGCGCTCCTGCACGTTGGCCTTGACCACCTCGATGCCCGCGATGGCCTCGGCCAGCCCGGCGTTCATCACGCCGAACTGCTCGCGCATGGCCAGGCTCACCGGGTTGAGGCGCCGGTTGTAATCGACGAGCGTGATCACCAGGATCACGAGGAAGGCGAGCGGAACCAGCAGCAGCCGCGCATGCGATCTGCGCGATCAACACGATGGGGATGAGGGTGGCCATCAGCGAATCGATGATCAGCATCAAGCCCGGGCTGAACATGAAGTTCAATGACCGCACGTCGTTGGTGGCCCGCGCCATGATGTCGCCGATGCGCTGGCGGCCGTGGAAGGTCTGGCTCTTGCCGAGCAGGCTGACGTACAGCTCGTCGCGTGCGTCGCGCTCGAGCGCTGGGCCAGGAACTCCGCAGCGTAGTTGCGCACCAGGCCGGTCACGCCCTGGCTCAGCGCCGCAGCCAGCACGGAAAGTGCCACCGCCGCCAGCGCGGCCGTCGACCACCCGGGTGTGGTGATCACGTCGAAGGCCCGGCCCACGAAAACTTGAACATAACTGAACGCGGTATTGTTCCCGATGGCTGCCAGGATCATCGCCAACGGGAACAGGGGGTAGCGCAGGGCGTGCGAGAGGATCCATCGCACCGGCCCGGCGACGTTGAAGCGCGGAGCACTGACAATCGAGAATTCGGCTTTGATCATCGAAGCAACCGGCAGACGGAACTGCGCCATTATACTCGGCGCGATAGGGCGATCCTGAACTGGCCGGCGCGTTTTCCGGATGGTCGTGCACCACTTACGGCACCGCGCTCGAGAGACCGGTCTATAATCTCGGCGCGTCGCTCAGGTAGCCGAACTCCGGGTTCGCCCCAAGAACCCCATACTTATCTGGAGGACATCCATGCTCAAAGAATTCAAGGCATTCGCAATGCGCGGCAGCGTGCTCGACCTGGCGGTCGGCATCATCATCGGCGGGGCCTTTGGCAAGATCGTCACCTCGTTCGTGAACGATGTGATCATGCCGCCCATCGGGCTGCTGCTTGGGCGGGTCAACTTCGCGGGCCTGTTTGTCAGCCTGACGGGTGTTCGATATGCATCGCTTGCGGAGGCCCAGGCGGTCGGGGCACCAACCATCAATTACGGAGTCTTCCTCAACACGGTCATCGACTTCGTGATCGTGGCCTTCGTCATCTTCCTGCTGGTGCGGCAAGTCAACCGCCTGAGCCGGGAGACCGCGCCGGCTGCCCCTCCGGCGACGAAGGACTGCCCGCACTGCATGTCGAGCATCCCGCTTAAGGCCACTCGCTGCCCATGTTGCACGTCGCAGTTGATCTGAGTTGCAGAATGCCGATCCTAGGCTGCGGGCGGGTCGAATTGCTCTCACGGACGTGCGGAGGATTGCGGCCACCGTGGGGCAGAAAGATGCGACACACGACTGCGAGCGACCCGCCGAGTCGTTGACAAACCTCCGAATCCGCGTAGAATCCAGCCTGTTGCCGAAGTGGCGGAAATGGCAGACGCGCTGCGTTCAGGGCGCAGTGGCCGCAAGGCCGTCGGGGTTCAACTCCCCGCTTCGGCACTCACGTGCGAAAGAGAACGCTCGACCTCCTCCCCAGAAACGCGACCGGCCCTCACGGGCCGGTCGATGCTTTTCTAGAATAAGCCAGCGCGAGCCTCAACGCTGCACCCGACCCGAGGCGTCGCCTTGCACGAGGCGCTTCACCTCATCCACCGTACTCAGATTGAAATCTCCTAGAATCGAGTGCTTGAGGCACGACGCGGCCGTGGCAAATCGCAGCGCATCCTCGGAGGCCATCCCGCCGATCAGGCCGGAGATCAGGCCGGCCGCGAAGGCATCCCCTGAGCCGACCCGGTCGACGATCGCGCCCACATCGTAATGCGGCGAGACGTAGAACGCATGCCGGTCATGCAGGCAGGCCGACCAGCCGTTGTGACTGGCGCTGTAGCTCTCACGCAACGTGATCGCCTGCATCTTGAGGTTGGGGAAGGCTGCCAGGACTCTCTTCACAGAGCGCGCGGTAGTGCTCGCCGTCGATCTCGCCCCTCGCGACGGCAGCCACCGTGTTGCTTTCCTCCAACGTGATCCCCAGCGCCTGTTGACAGTCCTCTTCGTTGGCCAGCCCAATGTCGACCTGGCTGACGATTTCGCGCATGACCTCCGGCGCGCGCTTTCCGTACTTCCACAGGTTCTTGCGGTAGTTGTAGTCGCACGAGACGGTCAGACCCAACTGACGCGCGGACGTCACTGCCCGCAATGTGAGTTCGGCGGCCGAGGCGCTCAAGGCAGGTGTGATTCCCGTGACGTGAAACCACGTGGCGCCGCTCAGTGCGGCGGGCCAATCGATCTCCGCCGGCGAAGCATCCATGAGCGACGAGTGGGCGCGGTCGTAGACGACGACCGAGGGACGTTGGTTGGCCCCGCCCTCGAGGTAGTAGATCCCCATGCGTTCGCCCCCGCGCACGATGGCCGCGGTGTCGATGCCCGCACCGCGGAGGAACGCGACCGCCGCATCGGCGATGGGATTGTTGGGAAGCTTCGTGACGAATGAGACCGGCACGCCGAATCGGGCCAGGGAGAAGGCCACGTTCGCTTCGCCGCCGCCGAAGGTGGCTTCGAAGGAGGGCGTCTGCAAGAAGCGTTCGAACCCCGGTGGTTTGAGCCGGAGCATGAGCTCACCAAAGGTCACGACGCGCACGCCCATGGCTGCCCTCCCTGTCCCCATACGCCAACGACGATCGCGATGGCCTCTCGCACAGGCCGCGACACACCGACGCATTCCTCTGCGGCCAACTGACCACCCAGAATAGACCAGCCTCCACCCACGGCATGGACTGCGGACAACTGACGACCTGAGCCAACACCATCTGTCATGAGGTCAGCGCCACGTATCAACTGTCACATCTTGCCTGGAGGAGACCTATTCGGTAACGAACCAACTCTCGTGTCTGATGCACAACTCGTCGCCAAGCTTCTCAAACCCCCCGAGACAGCCTCAAGCCGCGATGCTCAACGACACTTCCCCCCGGACATTTCGCCGGGATTGAGCGAGAACAATCGCCGGAGCGAATGTGGTCAACGTGGGTCGTACTCGAAGCGCAACCATTATACTCTGCAGGGTTGCTGTGAAGTGGAAGAACAACAAATCGAATTCTGCCACATGTTACAATCCGCCCCTGCCAAGGAAAGCTGCCCGGGCGATTCGAATCGGTCCTTCGATTGGAGTCTGCGATTGAGCGTTCGCACGAGGGCAAGTCCATTGTTGCTGGCTGTCGTGGCACTTGTTGCGGTTGCCCTGATCATCCTCGCACCGTACGCATACGTGCAGTGGCGTACGCGTCCGTTCCTGCGCCCGCCCGGGGAAGACGTCCAGCCGGCGCCCGTGGCGATCGTCTTCGGCGCGGGGTTGTGGCGCAGCGGCGCCCCCACCCCGGTGCTGGCCGACCGGGTCACAACCGCCGTGGAACTCTACCAGCAGGGCGTGGTTGAGAAGATCCTGCTCAGCGGCGACAACAGCGACCCGGGCTACAACGAACCGGAAGCGATGCGCCAGCTTGCCTTGCGGCTGGGAGTTCCAGAGGAGGCGTTAGTCCTCGACTTCGCGGGACGCCGGTCGTACGACACCTGCTATCGTGCGCGTTACGTCTTCGGCGTCCAGCGCGCCATCGCCGTGACCCAAGCCTATCACCTGCCGCGGGCAGTGTACTCGTGCCGCGAGCTGGGCATTGACGCACAAGGGGCTGCCGCCGATCGGCGCCGTTACAGCGCTGGCCCGTACCTGTACTGGCGGCTGCGCGAAGTGGCGGCCACGTTCGGCGCCGTGCTCGACCTGCACGTCCTCCATTCGCAACCGATACTCGGGCCGCTCCAGCCGATCGCCGCGCGGGAACCACGGCCGCGAAGTTGACCCATGCAGCGTGACCAGGCCCTTGCTATCGTTCGAGAATTCGTCACCAGCGAGAGCTTGCAGCGCCACATGCTAGCCGTGGAAGCCGCGATGCGTTATTACGCTCGCTTCTTCGGCGAAGCCGAAGCGGAGTGGGGCATCATCGGCTTGCTACACGATTTTGACTGGGAAATCCATCCGACCCTCGAACATCACCCGCAGGATGGCGCGCCCCTGCTCCGCGCGCGCGGAGTCCCTGAGGATGTGATTCAATCCGTCCTCAGCCACGCCGAGCACACCGGTGTGCCGCGGACCGCCCTGCGCGATCGCGCGCTCTTCGCCTGCGATGAGGTCACCGGACTGATCGCAGCCGTGGCGTTGGTGCGGCCTTCGCGATCCTTGGCCGATCTGACGCCGGCTTCGGTCCGCAAGAAGTGGAAGGA
Source organism: uncultured Chloroflexia bacterium (assembly GCA_963712475.1). Taxonomy (GTDB): domain Bacteria; phylum Chloroflexota; class Anaerolineae; order Anaerolineales; family RBG-16-64-43; genus RBG-16-64-43. The sequence continues at coordinate 421,141 of CAVQIA010000005.1, read as the reverse complement.
CCGCGCTTTCGCCGCAGGCGTGAAGCGCGAGGACATCGAACGCGGTGCACGCGAGCTCGGCGTAGATGTATGGGACCACGTCGGCCACGTCATCGAGGCCATGCGCAGCATCGCCGATGATCTCGGCTTGGCGGGCACTCCCCCTCCTTCGGGTTCTTGACCCTCTCTTCGGTAGCGGCGTTCGGCTCAAGCGGTGCATCACGTCGGGCAAAAGGCGATTGCCTCCATGCCTGCGACAACCCGCCCGCTTCCCGAGTGACTGCTCGCCAAGCACAGTGGGAGTCACCGCGGCCAGCGAGGCGGACTGCAACGCACCGGGGCGTCCGGGCCTGGCGGCTCTCGCACGGGCTGTGTCAGTCCCGATCGCCCAGGGAGGGTTGTCGGCCGGTGAAGACGCGTCAGTTGCGAAGAGGGGTCACTGGCGCAAATCCGTCGCATCGCCGACAATCAGGGGGTCGCATCCCAGAGGTGACGTGCATGTCCCCCTTCCCCGTTCTCGCTCTGGCCTTCATGCTCGTCGACTGGTTCGCGCGCTGGCGGGCCAGCAAGCCGCTCGAATACATCGCGAAACCGCTGGTCCTCATCTGCCTTCTGGCATGGCTTTATGTAACCACGGGCTTCGTGGGCGGTGCAGCCTGGTTCGCCATCGCGCTGAGCATCTCGCTCGTAGGCGACATCCTGCTCATGCTTCCGCGCGAGCAGTTCATCGGCGGGCTGGCGGCTTTTTTCCTCGCGCAAATCACGTACATCGTGGCGTTCAACCTCGCCCCGCTCGGCAGAGGCGCGGCTCCCTGGCTGCTCGCACTGGTCGTGAGCGGCACGGGTGTCTGGGTCTACATGCGCCTGGCCGAAGGCCTCTCCGCCCAAGGCACACCGCGCCTGCGTTTGCCGTTGCTCGCCTACACCCTGGCGCTCGGCGGCATGCTGTTCTCGGCCGCCGCCTGCCTCACGCGCCCCGCCTGGAGCCTGACCGCCGCCGCGCCCGCCGCGCTCGGTGCAACCCTCTTCTTTATCTCGGACACGCTTCACGGGTGGAGTCGGTTCGTCCGCCCGGCATGGGGCGGCCGCCTGCTCGTACACGTCACCTATCACCTCGGGCAGTTTGGCTTGGCACTCGCCGCGATCCTTCACACCAGCGTCCATCTTGTCGGCTGAGGAACCTCCGCCCGCGATACAATCGGGTGCATGGGTTCACGTGCAGGTCGCCTCGACGAGGATTGCGGGCAGCCGCTGCCTGAAGCCGTCCTCCAGGGGCTCGAGCGCTTCAACCAGCGTGCCTTCTTCGATGCGCACGAGTCGCTCGAACATGCATGGCGGGCCGAGCGTGGTCCGGTCCGCGATCTTTACCACGGCATCCTGCAATTGGCTGTCGCCTGGCACCACGTGGAGCGCGGGAGCTTTCGGGGGGCGCTGCGGTCGCTTGCGCGAGCCGAACACTGGCTGGCGGGCTTCCCGGACGATTGCCGGGGACTCTCCGTGGCAGCCATCCGCGCACAGGTGGATGCACTCCGTCGAGACGTCGCGCGGTGTGGTGAGCGAGGTCTGGCTGGGGTGGATCGCGCGCTTCACCAGCCCATTCCCCCGCCCGATCAAAAGTCAGGGCAACTGAGCTAGGACAATTGAATGAATGACATCGACCCGACCTTCCACAACAAGATCGCCCTGATCACCGGCTCGGGGCGCGGAATTGGCCGCGCGATCGCGCTCGAGATGGCGCAGCGCGGCGCAGATATCGTGATCAACTTCTTCCGCAATCGCGAACCGGCGGAAGCCACGGCCGAGGCCATCCGGGCCATCGGCCGGCGCGCGGAGTTGGTCAAGGCCAATATCGGCGAGATCGACGAGATCGAACTCCTCTTCGAGCGGGTGGAGGCGGCCTTTGGCGGGCTCGACATCCTGATATGCAACGCGGCCTCGGGCTACAACCGCCCGGCGCTCGAACAAAAGCCCAAAGGCTGGGATTGGACGATGAACATCAACGCGCGCGCCCTGCTCTTCTGTGCGCAACTCGCCACCCCGCTTATGGAAAAGCGCGGCGGCGGCGTCATCGTCAGCCTCTCCTCGCCGGGCGCGGTGCGGGTATTGCCCGACTACGTGGTGGTGGGCGCCAGCAAGGCCGCGCTCGAAGCGCTCACGCGTTATCTGGCGGTGGAACTTGCGCCCAAAGGCATCGTCGTCAACGCGCTTTCGCCCGGCATCGTCGATACCGAGGCGCTGAGGCATTTCGTTGCGTTACAGCAGGATCAGTGGCTCGAGAAAGTCCGCAAGGAGATCCCCGCCGGACGAATGGTCACACCGGAGGACGTGGCCCAGGTGGTGGCCTTCCTGGCTTCACCGGCGGCCAGCATGATTCGCGGGCAGACCATCATCATGGATGGCGGGCACACCTTGCCCTCGGCGGCCCCACCTTCCATCATTAGCGGTTGCCGCCCAGCTTCTCGAGCACGACCCGCGCCGGCGCCCCGTCGCTCCCGAGAATCCGCAACGGCAGGCAGAAAAGGCGATAGCGCCCGGCCCGGACATGCTGCAGGTTCAGACCTTCGAGCACCGTGACACCGGCGCGCAGCAGGATCTCGTGCGTCGGCCGGCCCTCCTTCCATGGCGCCACCGAGAGGTAATCCACACCCAGCAGTTGGATGTGATGCTCCACCACCCAGCGCGCGGCGCTGGCATCCAGCCCGACAAAGTCCTCGCGGAACGTCGCCTCGCCTTGCGACCAGTACTCGGAGTTGCGCGTGCGGATGAGCAGTCGCCGGGTGCGCGAGGGGACACGGGCGCGTTCGAGTTCGACCGCGGTGACTCGGTCCACCTTGGCCACGTGGACTACGTAGGCCCGGCCGAGCATGCTCTCAATTCGCAGGCTGTCAATACCTGCGCCGTCGTCGAAGAAGTGGAATGGGGCGTCCACGTGGGTGCCGCCGTGGACGCTCATTGAGAGCCGCGACACATTCGACGAGGCGCCCGAGGCGATGCGTCCCATGGGTTCGAGGACGAACGCGGGGTGACCCGGCCACGTCGGCAAAGAGGGTCCCAGCCCTAAGGTGATGTCGATGTAGCGATGGTCTTTCATGCGCATCGCCTCCTGCGTGGAATCGCGTCGGACCCACCAGCCCAGATCGGTCTGCACAAGGGGACTTCCGGCATTCCGATGAGCTCGGAACGATGACCTGCGTGGGTCCCTAGCACAGCGGAGAATGGACGATGAACCGCGATCTTGAACTCCGGATGGACGCTTTTATCGAACGCCACGAGGCGTCGATTGTAGCCGAACTCGTGCAGCTCTGCGCGCTACCCAGCGTGTCGGCGACCGGCGAGGGGATCGCAGCCGCCGCCCAAGGGGTCGCGGCGGCGTTGCGCCGGCGCGCATTCGAGGTGGAGGTTGTTCCCACCGGCGGGCATCCGGTGGTGTTCGCAGAACGCCGAGGACGTTCGCAGCGCACGCTGCTCTTTTACGATCACTACGATGTGCAGCCGCCTGAGCCACTCGAAGAGTGGATCACTCCGCCGTTTGCGCCCAGCCTGCGAGAGGGCAAGCTCTTCGCGCGCGGCGCGAGCGACAACAAGGGGCACATCGTGAGCCGGCTCGCGGCGCTGGATGCCCTGCTCGAGGTCGACCCCGAGCTGCCCTGCGGCGTGAAGTTCGTTATCGAGGGCGAGGAGGAGATTAGCAGCCCGCATCTGCCGGACTTCGTGGAGGACAACGCATCGCGCCTTGCCGCCGACGGATGTGTCTGGGAATTCGGCGGCGTGGATGAGGAGGGCGTGCCGGTCCAGACCCTCGGCATGCGCGGAATCTGTTACGTGGAACTGCGGGCACGCAGCGCCGCCGTGGATGCGCACTCGGGACTCGGCGGATCCATCTTCCCCAACGCGGCCTGGCGTCTGACCTGGGCCTTGTCCAGTCTCAAAGGACCGGATGAGCGCGTGCGAATACCTGGCTTCTACGATGCGGTCGTCCCACCCTCGGCCGAGGACCTCGAGTTCCTGCGAGCCCTGCCGGACCCCGCGCCGCACTACCTGGCCCACTACGGGCTGAACGGGTTCCTCCAGGGGCTACGGGGCGGGCTAGAGTTGCGACGTGAGACTGTCTTCTCCCCGACCTGCACCATTTGCGGCCTCACCGCAGGGTATCAAGGTAAAGGGTCCAAGACCGTCCTGCCGGCGCATGCGCGGGCCAAGGTGGATTTCCGGCTGGTCCCGAATCAGGAACCCCAAGATATCATCGACAAACTGGTCGCCCACCTCGCCGCACAAGGCTTCGAGGATATCGAGGTGATCGTCCTCGGAAGCGAGCCACCGGCGCGGACCGACCCACATCACCCTCTGGTTGGGCTGGTTGTCGAGGCCGCGCGGGATGTCTACGGCGTTCCGCAGCGGATTGTCCCGATGACCGGCGGGACAGGACCGAGCTACTTGTTCGTCCGCCGGTTGGGAATCCCGGTGGTCACGCTCGGCGTCGGCTACCCCGGCGGCCATGTGCATGCACCCAACGAGCACGTCGTCGTCGCCAACGTGCTCCAAGGCGCCAAGCATGCAGCTCGCGTCATCTCTCAATTCGCTGAAGGCGAATAGCCCGCGCTTGACGGCCGACTCGCGCGATGCTAGATTACTCTCAGCCCGTCGATCAGGCGCCCTCATGGACTCACTCACGATTGTCCTTCCCACGTACAACGAGGCCGAGAACCTGCCCGACCTGGTCCAGGCACTGTGGGCGCTTGGGCTGCCGAACTTGCGGCTGATCGTCGTCGACAACTCCTCACCGGATGGGACAGGCGAGGTGGCCGATCTCCTAGCGGGGGAATCGAATGGCACCTTGGGGGTCATCCACCGGCCGGCCAAGTCCGGACTTGGGACGGCGTACGTGGCAGGCTTCCGCCGGGCCCTGGCGGACGGTGCAACCCTCGTGGGTCAAATGGACGTGGATTTCTCACACGCCCCGGCGGATCTCCTCCGACTGCTCGGCGAGATTCGCGATTACGACGTGGCGGTCGGCTCGCGTTACGTCCCCGGTGGGAAGCTCAACTCGCGCTGGGGCGCGGGGCGTCGATTGCTTTCGTGGTGGGGCAATGTGTACTCCCAAGGCCTGCTGGCCCTACGAGTTCATGACGCCACAGCGGGGTTCAAGGTATGGCGCAGCACGACTCTGCTGGGAATGGATCTCGGGCGAATTCGGTCAAACGGCTATGTCTTCCAAGTGGAGATGGCCTACGTCGCCCAACGCCTCGGCTATCGTGTGTGCGAAGTCCCGATCTACTTCGAGGACCGCCGCATTGGCCAGTCGAAGATGTCAACCCAAGTCAAGCTGGAGGCCGCGTGGCGCGTGTTCGACGTGTGGCGCACCCACCATCGGCTGACCCCCGCCGACCGCCTGCCGGGACCCACGAACGATTAAGCTTCCTGACCCGCCTGCGGTTATGGGCGCCACCTCGCACGCATCGATTGCCATCCCTCGGGGTTAGCATTCGCGTAGGATCCTGAGCCGCGCGATTCAAATCGAGGAGGGACAACAATGTTCGGACTTCCGGCAATCAATTGGCTGGCGGTACTGGTCACGGGCGTGGTCTACATGGCGGTTGGATTCATCTGGTACTCGATGCGCGTTTTCGGCACGCCGTGGAGCAAGATGATCGGCATGTCGGAAGAGGAGCTCCGCCGAGGCGCCAAACCGTTGATGTATGTGGTCACCTTCGTGCTGGCATTGGTGACCGGCGCCGTGCTGGCCGTCATCGTGCGCTCCGTCGGCGCAACGACCGTCACGGGCGGGCTGAAGGCGGGCCTGATGGTCGCGGTGGGGTTCATCCTGACATCCTTTGGCACCGAGTCCATCTTCTCGCGTCGGCCGTTCAAGTTGTATCTCATCACCGCCGGCTACCAGGCTGTGGCGATCCTCATCAACGCGATTATCTTGGCGGTCTGGCGCTAGGTTCGCAGCGAGCCGGAGGCAGAGGGCCTAGCACGCGTTACGGTCGGGCCGCGCTCGAACGCAGCTCGCGATTAACCCGCTCAGCGCGAGCGCTCATCGCCCTGGTCGAGCCTGCGCCGGGCGAGTTGCATCGAGCCAGTCGCCCCGCGCAGGAGGGCGCGAGGCTCCTTCATCGACGATGACCTAGAAGGGCCGCCGAACAATCGGCGGCCCTTCCGCTTTCTGAACTCCCACACTGACATCATTCAGATCATCTCGATCCATCGCGCTGCAGCTCGCGGCTGAGCACGCGCCACTCATCGAGCGTGAGCGTCTCCGCACGGCGAGTCGCGTCGATAGCGGCCGCGGCCAATGCGGCCTTCACGACCTCGCGCGGGGAGCCCATGCCTCCCGCGAGTGCGTTGACCAGTTGCTTGCGCCGCTGCGAGAACCCCGCTTTGACGACGCGGAAGAATGCCCGCCGCTCGCTCGGAGCGGGTACCGAGCCGCGAACCGCGATGCGCAGGACGGCTGAATCCACCTCTGGCATCGGGACGAAGCTGCCGGCGGGCAGGCGATCGAGAATCTCGGGGCGGCCGAAATACTGAACGCTGACCGCCAGCAGGCTCATCCGTCCCGGGCCGGCACAAATGCGTTCGGCCACCTCCCATTGCACCGTCAGCACAATCGTCTGCGGACGCGGATCGGATTCGAGCAATCTCTCAATCACCGCAGAAGTGATGTAGTACGGAAGGTTTCCGACCGCGATGTAACGTCCGGACCCTGCGGCCTCGATGAGTCGATCGAGCCTCAGGCTGAGAATATCGCCCGGCACGACTCGCACATTAGCCAGGCCGCCCACCGTTTCCTCGAGCAGCGTGAGCAGGCGCTCGTCGATCTCCACCGCGACAACCTGGGCCCCGCTGGCGGCCAGGTGCCGCGTGAGATTGCCGATCCCTGCGCCGACCTCAAGCACAATGTCCGCCGAAGTCGCTCCGGCGGCCTGCGCGATCCGCTCCAGCGCGGCCTCGTCCACCAGGAAGTTTTGGCCCAGGCCCTTCTTGAGGCGCAGGCCGGCACGGTGCAGCCGTCCGGCCAGATCAAGAGGCGGAAAGGGGGTAGACATCAACGCCGGGGCAACGCGGCGACGAAGCGAATCGCGTCTTCGCTGGGAACCGGTGTGCGGAAATAGAGCGTGGTGGTCTTGGGGCCAGACCCACCCAATGCGACGAACGTCTCATAGTCGGGGAAGGCCACGTCGATCCAGTACTCGTCCCGAACGTTTTGCCCCACATCTTCGATATGCGCCGGCCCGTAGCGCTCGACATACACCGGCCAACCTTGCATCACCCGGTACCAGGAAAGGACGACGGCGATGATACCCAGGTCCACGTCCTTGCCGCTGGAGGTATGGTAGTAGCAGCGGCCAGGCTCCCCCGCTGAGCCGCAGGGCCAGTAGGCGGAGCCGTACACGGTGATCGAGTGCCAGTAGTCGAATGTGCCGTCCGGAGTGGACACGCTGCGGATGGTGACTTTCGTGCCGTAGCCCATGACCCGGTCCACCGGGGGCACCGCCACGTGTTCGCCTTCCGACGTGCGCGCGGTTTCCACGCCATCTTCGTAGCGTACGCGGACGGTGCTCTCCTGAATGCCGTAGACGCCGGGGGTCACCAGTTGCTGCGTGCCCAAGTCGACGTCGGGTAAATACTGGCGTTGCTCTCCGAAGGCAATCGGTTCCTGCTCACGGATGAACTCCTCGCGCACGCGCACGACATGGATCAACCCATCCGCGGGGGGTGGTTCAGTGTCGGCCGGCTGGCTGTAGTCGAGATTCGTGAGCGCGACGCCGGCCGCAGCCAGGATCTCGCCCACCGTGCCCGCCGCCGACCGGACGGGGAGGGTTTGTCCATCGACGGTCAGGCGCAGCTCCCGTGCCGAACGAATAGTGATCGTGATCGGCTGGCCGGCAATGTCGGCCAGTGGCGTCAAAGGCGACGGCAGAACCGAATCCTCCGGATGAAGAAGAACCCCCAATTGCCACAGGGCTTCGCCCACGGTCGGCCCAGCCGCCTCTCGCGCGTCGGCGATTCCGTCGCGAACGACGAGAAGCGCATACCGTGGCGCGAGACCCAGTCGGTGGGGAAGCCAGGCGAGCGGCGCGCGCGCGTCCACCACCCGGCCATCCGCCTCAATGGCATCGCCCGGAAGCAGATGCACCCCTGCCTGGAGCAGCAAGTTCGCGGGGATCAACGATTGACCCTCATGCGCGAGGACAGGGATGGGACCCTGTTCGGTCGCCACGTCAATCCACTGCGCGCGCCGAACGCGGATCAACATGCCGCCCGTGATGGGAGTCTCGAGGGCGGGCTCCACCCGGTCCTCGGCGCTCAACACAACCCCCGCATCGCGCAGTGCGAGAGCCACACTTCGGGCATGCGTCACCAGGCTGCGTGAGCGGCCGTCCGCCTCAAGGCGTAGAGAGCGAAGGGTCAGGCCGTAGGCACCCAGCGCTGCCAAGACGAGGATCGTTCCAAACGCAAGGACAAGGCGTTTCATCATGTGGGCGAGATCTGGGAGAGTTGAGCCTGACCAGGAGCCCCGGCGGCACCCGGAAGCTCCTCCTTACCGTTGCTTCCTTCCGGACCTGGCGGGGTTCGAAGGTTTCCGCCGCGCCGGTCCCGGCCAGGCTCGTCGGAGATGGTAACTGAAGGGATGAGGGGTGTCAACTTCGCCGAAGATGATGCCCCTTTTTGCGGCCGATTTCATCGATGGACCTCAAGCCCGGGAGAAACCGGCGGGCTCGGACCTTCCATGGACCAGCGATGGGATTCAAAGGGCCGCCTGTGAAGGCGGCCCTTTGCGCGCTGCGGCAACCCTATCCGCGGCCGGTGTTACCCGGCGCTGGGGAGGAGGGATGCCGCAGCGCTAGGACTAAAACTGGTACTCATCGTGGGCATCACCTCCTCCTTTCTTGGGATAGCATCAGGAGGCGGGAGATTGCTCCCGCGCCGTGAGTATCCCATACGCCGCCCATCCTGTCAACGGGAGGTGCCTCCGCCCAGCGACGGTGCGATCGGGGCATGGGTGAGTCCACACCAGCGACTGCCGATCGAATTGAAGGGCGGCTGCACGTCGCCCAGCACGCCCCCGGGCTCCTGGGCGCGGCGGGTTGGCTGTATAATCAGCCGACGGCTGCCTATCGGGGGGGCGCTGCGACGAGGCGGACCCTGGCCATCAGTTGCGCTTTACAAGCTGGACGTGCGGCAATGCCGACGACTGCACGGTGCGCAATCGCGCCGCCGAGCGTTGCCGCTTCGAATCGGCTCGTTCGGTCGAGCGACCCGCGTTCGAAGGTCGCCTCCAAATTCGCTCGTCTAGGCTTTGACCGTGAACCCCCGACAGGCGCCGGTCTGGACCTCAGCCATCGCTCTGGCATCAGACCGAGTCGGACCCCGCAGCAGCCGCCTCGATCAAATTGGAGCGCCCGAACGCCGCATCTTCTGAAACCGAATGGTCGCACTCCTTCGGCGAGAGGGGGACCCGCCGGATGAATGGACGACCCTCGCGCAGATTGTTTGGCCGACTCAAACTCCACGGACAAGACCGTCATGCCCGGTATCGCTACGCCACACGGGTAGGTGGGGGTGTGTCATGAAAAGCAGCGCGAATCGTTCCGCTCTGCGCGTCGCCATCATCTACCTGATCGCCGGTGCCATTTGGATCAGCCTCACCGATCAGCTGCTGGGCGTTCTCATCCGTGATCCTCAACTCCTGACCCGCATTCAGAGTTACAAGGGGTGGGTGTTCGTTGTCGGAACTTCGCTGGCGTTGTTCCTGTTGATGAAGCGAGAGTTCAATCGGGCCGAGCAGGCCGAAGTCGAAGAACGTCGAGCCACGACCCAGTTGAGTGACCTCATGGAGATGGTCGGCGAGGCTATCGTCGCCATCGACGACACGCAGCGGATCATCGTCTTCAACAAGGGGGCGGAGACGGTCTTCGGTTATTCGGCCGAGGAGGTCACCGGCCAGCCACTCGACCTGCTGCTTCCCGAGACGCAGGCCGAAGGGCACCGCGCGCTGGTCTCGTCCTTTGCCCGCTCTCGCGACAACTCGCGCCGCATGGGGGAGCGGCAGAATGTTCACGCTCGTCACAAAGATGGGACAATCTTCCCGGCGGAGGCATCCATCTCGAAATTCGGCTGGGCGGCGGAGATGCTCTACGTCGTGATGCTCATCGATATCACCGAACGCATGCGCGCCCAGCAGGCCCTGCTCGACTCCGAGAAGCGCTATCGCGAGCTCTTCGAGGGCCTGCCTGTTGCGCTCTACCGGACATCGGCGGAGGGGGTCATCCTCGACGCCAACGACGCTTTGGCCCAGATGCTTGGCTACCCGGATCGCGAAACGCTCCTGGCGGCCAGCGTCCGCGACTTGTTCGCAAACTCCAAGGACCGCCAACGCGAGATCGATCTGGCCTCGGAGAACCACATCGTGCGCAACCAAGAGGTCCAATTGCGGCGATTGGACGGCACCTCGATCTGGGCTCTCGACCAGTTCCGGGTGGTCACGGATGAATCGGGTAAGGCGAACTACTTCGAGGGCAGCCTCGAAGACGTCACGGAGCGCAAGCGCGCCGAGCAGAAGCTGCGTTTTCTGAGCACCCACAACTCATTGACCAGCTTATATAACCGTTCGTTCTTCGAAGAAGAGGCCGCGCGTATGGCCCGCGGTCGTGAGCTTCCGATCAGCGTGGTCATGGCCGACATCGACGGGCTCAAAGCCACCAACGATACACAGGGGCACGAAGCGGGCGACGAGCTGTTGCGCCGGACGGCCGACGTGTTGCGCGCCGCATTCCGCGCCGAGGATGTGATCGCCCGCATCGGGGGCGACGAATTCGCCGTGTTGCTCCCGGGCACCGATCCGGAGAGCGCCCACGTGGCACTCGAGCGTGTGCGCATCGAGCTGCGCGCGCAGAATCTGGCGCACCCGGGCCCGACCCTCGACATCTCCCTGGGGAGCGCGACCGCCGAGCGCGGCGAACGCCTCAATGACGCGCTCAAGCAAGCCGATTCCGAAATGTATCGCGAGAAGTCGGCACGCCGGGCAAACGGAACCGGCGCGTCGCTGCCCGGATGAGGCGGACCAAGGCGAAGTCCATGCCTTCTGCCCGCAAGCGCGGTGCTCCAACCCAACCCCCGGCCTCAGACCCCGACATCGCACGCCTCGAGCTGGTGCCGCTGCCGTGCATTCTGCTAAATGAGCAGGGCAGTATTCTTGCCGGAAATCGCAAGTGGGCGGACATGCTGCACGGGCACGACGAGAGCGGCAGCACCCGGGCTCTTGGCGAACGGGCCGAAGCAGACTATCAGGCAACCCTCCACCCCCTGCTCAGCGTACTCTTCACTAACGGCTCGCTTCATCAACATCCGGTCGATGTGCACCGCCGCGATGGAGCCGCGCTGAGCCTGCTCGTGGAGGGGGAGGTTCTGACGGGGGCCGGTCGCCAGGAGAAGCGCGCTCTTCTAGTCTTCGTCGACATCACGGCGCGAGTTCGAACCGAGCGCACCCTGCGCGAGAGCGAGCGTTGGTTTCGCACGTTGGCCGAGCACGTCCCGGAAGCGGTCTTCGTTCACGACCTCGAGGGAAGGATCCTCGAGGCCAACCCACAGGCGTGCCTGATCCTCGGGTACTCGCGAGACGAATTGCTGGCGCGGCGGGTCGCCGACATTGAAAGCGACTACGAAGAGGCCGCCCAGCGCGAGATGTGGCGCCAAGTCCTCGAGGTCGGACCGCTGACGATTGCCGGAACCCACCGCCGCAAAGACGGCTCACGCCTGCCGGTTGAGATCCGGCTGACCGCCTTTCGCTCCGAAGATCGCGAGGCGATATTGGCCGTCACCCGCGACGTCAGCGACCGCAAGCGCGCGGAGGACAGCCTGGTGTCGACGAGCGACGTCTTGGAGGCGATGATCCAGGCCTCGCCCTTGGCCGTTCTGGGGCTTGACCGGGAAGCGCGCGTGACGCTATGGAACCCGGCGGCGGAGCGCATCTTTGGCTGGAGCGCCAGCGAGGTGCTGGGCGGCACCGTTCCCTTCGTCCAACCCGGGAAGGAGGGCGAGTTTCAGGGCTTGATCGCTCGCGTGATGACTGGCGAGCGCTTGACGGGGATCACGTTGCGGCGCTTTCGCAAGGATGGGCGGGTGATTGACATCAGCCTGTCCACGGCCCCGCTGCGCGACAGCACGGATGCCATCACGGGCACCATGGCGGTGATCGACGACATCACCGACCGCCGTAGGTCCGAGGCGGCGCTGCGCGAGAGCGAAGCCCGCTACCGCACGCTGTTCGACAACTCCCCGATTGCATTGTGGGAAGAGGATTTCTCCGAGGTGCGCACCTACCTCGATCGGCTGCGGCTTTCGGGGGTCCGCGACGTCCGCTCCTATCTCGAGCGACACCCGGAGGTGGTGACTCACGCCCTCTCGCTGGTAAAGGTCCTCGACCTCAACCGGCGGGCGCTCGAGTTCTATCCCACCCGAGATAAGGAATCCCTGCTCGGCAGCCTGGATCGCATCCTCGGACCAACCAGCCTCGCCATGTTTCGCGAACAACTGTCAGCTTTGGCCGACGGCGAGAAGATGTTGGAGCGTGAATTCCTCAGCACGGCTCCCGACGGCGCCGCGCGCTTACTGCATCTGCATCTGACGGTAGCGGCCGGCAGCGAGGGCAGCCTACAGCGCGTGCTTGTGTCGTACATCGATACCACCGAGCGCCATCGAGCAGAGACTGCGATCCGCGAGCAGACGGCTCTGTCCGAGGCGCTGCGCGACGCGGCTGCCGTCCTCACCAGCACGCTCAACCGGGAAGAGGTGTTGGAGCGCGTGCTCGGCGAAATCGGGCGGGTGGTGCCCCACGACGCAGCCGACATCATGCTCATCGAGGGCGGGCACGCTCAGGTCGTGCGCATGCGCGGGTTCCGCGAGAGCGTCCTGGCCGACCTCTCGGGAACGCGGCGCATCAAGATCAGCGAGGCCCCCCATCTCCAGCACCAGGTCCAGACCGGGTTGCCCATCTCCATCCCCGACGTGCACGCCTACCCGGGTTGGCTGCAATCTCCCGAGACCGAATGGGTTCGCGCGTATGCCGGAGCACCCATTCGGGTGAAGGGCGAAGTCATTGGGTTCATCAATGTCGCCAGTTCCACGCCCAACGCCTTCACGCAGACTCACGCGGACCGCCTCCAAGTGTTTGCCTCGCAGACGGCAGTGGCTCTCGAGAATGCGCGCCTGTTCGACGAATCGCGCAAGCGAGCCGAGGAACTCGCCGCACTGGCCGAAGTCTCATCGGCGCTCCGCACGGCACCCGAACGCGCCGAAATGGCTCCCATCATCCTCGACAAGCTGACCCTGCTACTGCAAGCGCGCGGTGTGGCGCTAGCCATGCGCGACCGAAACTCCGGCGAGACGGTCGTCGAACTTGCGCGCGGGACATGGGTGCCCATCACCTCCACGCGCATGCGGCCGGGGGAGGGCATCATCGGGCGCGTCATTCAAATGGGCCAGCCGATGGTCACCGACGACATGGGGGCCATGGCCGGGTACTCCTGGCCGGCGGGGCTCGGTGTCATGCCCAAGGCCTTGGCGGCGATCCCGCTGGTGGCCCAGGGCTCGACCATCGGAGCCTTATGGGCGGGGAACGAAGCCGGGTTCACGGAGTTGCAGGTGCGCATCCTCGTCGCGGTGGGTGATATCGCGGCCAATGCGATTCATCGAGCGACCCTGCACGAGCAAACCGAGCAGCGCCTGCAACGACTCATGGCACTTCACTCGATCGAGATGGCCATCAGCTCCTCCACCGACCTGCGCGTGAGCCTGGAGATACTCCTTAACCAGGTCACGACCATCCTGGGCGTGAGCGCCGCCGACGTGCTCTTGCTGGATTCCCACAGCCAGAGTCTGCACTACGCCGCAGGCAACGGATTTCGTGGGGCGAACATCTCCAAGACGCGAGTGCGCCTGGGCGAGGGACTGGCCGGGCGGGCCGTGCTCGACCGCACTCTGGTCCACGTTGCCGACCTGGGCGCCAGCTCCTCCACCGCCGGTGGCCCGCGCCCGTTCACGCGCGCCGCGCTCATCGTCGGCGAGGGCTTTCAGGCGTACTTCGCGGTACCGCTTGTCTCCAAAGCCCAGGCCATGGGCGTCCTGGAGATCTTTCACCGCGGCGCGCTTGACCCCGACCCGGAATGGCTGGAGTTCCTGCAGACCCTGGCGGGCCAGGCCGCCTTGGCGCTGGACAATGCGGCCCTCTTCGAAAAGCTCCAACGCACCAATGTCGACCTGGTGCTTGCCTACGACGCCACCCTGGAGGGTTGGTCCAAAGCGCTGGACCTGCGCGATCGCGAGACCGAAGGCCACACGCAGCGCGTCACGGAATTGGCGATGCGCCTCTCGCGGGCCATGGGCGTCAGTGAGGCCCAGTTGGAGCAGATCCGACGCGGTGCCCTCATTCACGACCTCGGCAAGATGGGTATCCCGGACAGCATCCTGCTCAAGCCCGGGCCACTGACCGAAGATGAATGGTCCATCATGCGCCGCCACCCGACTCTGGCGTACGACTTCCTCTCCCCGATTGCCTTCCTGCGCCAAGCCCTGGACATCCCCTACGCCCACCACGAGCGCTGGGATGGCAGCGGTTACCCGCGCATGCTCAAGGGCGATCAGATCCCGCTGGCCGCCCGCATCTTCGCGGTGATCGACGTCTACGATGCACTGTGCTCGGATCGCCCCTACCGACCGGCGTGGCCGGAGGCCAAGGCGCGCGAGTACATTCGAGAGCAATCCTCGAAGTACTTCGACCCCAAGGTGGTCGAGGCGTTTCTCTCACTCAAGCTCTAGGGTCCCGCGGGGCCGGGCACCCATGCGCGCCGCCCATGCCCGACGGTCGCATGGCGGTGCGATGCGGGCCGGGATGCCGCCCCGCTTGACCTGTGCGGCATTGCGGTCATACAATCGGATGCACGTCGCGCGAAGGGCCGATTGGGATTGGCGTCGCATCTGGAGGCGGGATGCGCGCGGGCCATTCGCAGCTCAGCCCGGATTGGGGGTGAAACCAAGTGACCATGAGGATCGAGGAATTCAACGAGTTGCTGCGCTCCGAGAAGGAGACGGGCCCGCTCGTGGATTCGCTGCGCACGCTTTCCTCGCTCGAGGACCCGCGGGAGGTCGTGAAAGCCACCCGCCAGCCTGAGAATCAATGGTACGGCTGGTGGTAAGCGCGGGCACGGGCTCCCGATACGGGAACCGCATTTGTGGCGAGCGATGAGCGCAGCGCGCCAGCCGGCGCGCTGCGCCCTTTGGAGCCACGCGTTCGAAGACCCTCCAGACTCTCGCACAATGATAGGATTGAGGTCGTTGATCGCTAGCCTCACACCGACCCACCCCAGGAATCCCCGATGAACCTGGCCACGCTTCGCGATCTCGTGCTGGAGATGCCCGAAGTGCGCGGCTGGCCTGAGCTGCGCGAGTTCTACGAGTATGGGCTCTCGCTCCCGCGGGGTGATTGGGAGTGGCCGCTGCTGGCCTGCCGTGCCGTCGGTGGAGATGTCGAGCGCACGGCGCCCGTTGCAGCCAGCCTGACCTGCATGCAGCTCAGCATCACGCTGGTCGACGATATGCTCGATCATGACCCGCGAGGTTTGCACCTACGCATCGGCGAGGGACGGACTGCCAATATCGCCTTCGCGCTGCAGGCCGCCGCCCACCACCTCGTCCACCGATCGGGCCTCGACCCCGCGGTGAAGCTGGCCGTGTGTGCATGCCTCGCGCGCATGGCCTTGGGAACGGCCTACGGCCAGCATCTCGACGTCCAGAACCTGGAAGGCGAAGAGAGCTACTGGCAGACACTGCGCGCCAAGAGTGCGCCTTTCTACGGCTCCGGCATGGAGATGGGCGCTTTGGCAGGCGGCGCCTCGAGCGAGCTGGCAGCCTCGCTTGGGGAATTCGGGATGCTCAACGGCGAGATCATTCAGATCTACGACGATCTGACCGATGCACTACAGGCGCCGGCCAACCCGGATTGGCTGGAGCAGCGTCCCAACCTGGCGATCCTGTTCGCGGCCGAGGCCGCCCATCCCAAACGCGATCGCTTTCGAGAACTGCGCGATCGAGTCAGTGATGCGGTTGCATTGGCGGAGGCTCAATCCATCCTCATGGGCTCGGGCGCCGTGAGCTATTGCGCGTATCACATCGTCCGGCGGGTTCAGGCGGCGCGTACGATGATTGACCAGACCGCCCTCACGGACCGCGCGCCTTTGCTAGGGATCCTTGGCCCGCAGACGCAGCCGATCCTCGCGTTGCTGAAGAGGGCCGGAGCGCCCATTCCAGCGGAGCTGCAAACGGCCCTCTCATGAAACCACGCATCCACCTCACACCCGCGATCAATACCGCCCTGTCGATTCTGCTCGCAACCTCCGTGCTCGCGGTTTGCGTGTTTTACGCGGTGGCAGCCGGCTTCAAGGTCCCCTACCCGGGGTTCGCCATGGGGCCGGAGTGGGTCGTGGAGAAAATCCCCGCATGCCAGGCCCCGCCTGCATGGTGCTCGGCAAATCAAGGCAAACTCTTGCCCGGGGATCACATTGTCGCCATCGGTGACACCACCCTCGATGATTTCCAGAGGGAGCGGTCCGCGCCACCATTCGATGGCTATGCCACCGGTTCCATGGCCGTCTTGAGGGTCCTGCGCGAAGGCCGCCCCATCGTGGTGAACTGGATCTTGCTCGGCCCAACCGCCCAGCAGCGCGCGAGCCGATTGGGCGGCATTCTCATCTTCCTGCCCTTCTGGTTGGTGGGGACGGCCGTGTTGTTTCTTGTGCGCCCACACGACGAGCGCTGGCGGCTGTTAGTCGTTTTCAACTACGTGACCGCCGTCTGGGCGACGACGGGCGTCGTTTCTTACCTGGCAGTTGCTCTCTCCTCACAAGTCCTGCATGCCTCCTCGTGGATCATGGCGCCGGTGTATCTTCATTTGCACCTGATTGTTCCAAGCCCCATCCGGGTGCGGTTCTCCTCGCGACGGGCGTTGCCTGCGATCTACGTGCTCGCCTTGCTGCTGGCGAGCTCCGAGCTCTTCCGGCTGCTCCCCGATGCGGCGTACGGCCTGGCCCTGGTGGTGGCCGTCGGCGGCAGCCTGGGAATCCTCTGCTACCGAATCATCCGTCGCCCTCCGCCCGTCGACCGCCCCGCGTTGGCGCTGATGCTAACGGGAATTGTCCTCGGCATGGGGCCGGGCCTGCTTGTGGCCACTATCCCCAACCTGCTCGGTTCGCCGACCTACCAGAGCGCCGGACCCAACATTGCGGTTCTTGCCATCCCCGCGCTGCCGGCCTTCTATATCTATGCCATCTACAAGCGCCATCTCGGCAGCCTGGAAGTACGCGCCAACCGCATTCTCATCGAATACAGCTTTCTCCTTCTCTACGTCACCGGTTTCACCTTGGTGTTCGTGACCGGGAGCACATTGCTCGGCCTGGCTCCCCAGTCGGCCACGTTTAGTGCGGTGCTCTCCATCGCCTTCTTGCTGCTCGCCATCCCGACGCGCACCGAGTTTCGCCGGCTCGCCGACCGGCTGGCCTATGGGACGCGATACCGTCCGGAGGATCTGGTGCGGCGCTTTGCCGACCGTATCCCATACGCGCTCGATCGCGATTCAATGCTCAGCCTGTTGCGCCAGGAGGTGCTACCCGCGTTGCTTGTCCGCCAATGGGCGCTCATCACGCTGGAAGAGAAGACGGCCAACGTACGCGGCAGCCAAGGGGTGAACCTCAGCGGCAAGATGTCGATCGAGGCAATCAACTCTCTGGTGGCCGCAGGTGAAACCTACCACGCACCCGGCGAGGACCTCCCCCCGCCCTTCGAATGGGTGCGCCTGGTCGTCGCCTTGCGCGCCGGCGAAAAGACGGTCGGCGTGTGGCTCTTCGGCCGCCGCGACCCAGACGATTTCTATCCGCACAGCGACGTGGCGCTGCTGCGAACGCTGGCGAACCAGTTGGCGCCTGCCATCGAAACGGTGCGCCTGCTCGAGGAGACGGCACAACGCGCAGACGAGTTTGCCGCGTTGTACGAGACGGCCCGCGATCTGGCCTCCGACGATGACGTCGCATCGTTGTTGGGGACGATAACGGATCGCGCCGTCTCGCTGCTGCACGCGGATTGCGGTGCGGTTTACCTGTACGATCAGGCTCGCAACGACTTGGCGCTCGCCACGAGCCGCGGAGCGGATTTGAGCCCGGCCGCGCGCATCCCATTGGGCCAGGGCCTTGCCGGGCGCGTGGCCGAAAGTCGAACGGCTGGGATCGTCGACGACTACACCCGCGACGCGGAGTCACTGCCTGCGCTGCTGGGGCTGGGGATGCATGCCATGGTGCAGGTCCCCATGCTGGCCGCCGGGGAATTGATCGGCGTGCTCGGGGTCGCCCATACGGGCAGCACCACCCTGCGCTTCAGCGATGAGGATGCACGCTTGCTGACGATGTTCGCCGCCCGCACCGCCAGTGCCGTGCGCAATGCCCGGCTGATCATCGAAACACGATCACGCGCGGAGCAGATGGAGCTCTTGTACGACGCGGGGCTGGCGCTCAACAGCGTGCTCGAGCCGCGCGCCCAACTGCAGATCCTCTTCGAAAAGGCCATGCATTCCCTGCAGGCCGATCGTGCCGAATACTTCACGTATGATCCCGCCAACGACGAGATGTGCCCGGACCTAGCCATCGGATTCAGTCCGACCATCCTGGCCGAGTGGACGGCGCTGCGGGTGAAGACGGGTGATCCTACCCAGGTCGTTTCCCAAGTCGCCCGCGAGCGCAAACCGCTGCGCCTGAGTGATGTGAGCACGCCGCCCTGGAAGCTCGTGGACAGTGAGGTGCAGTCCGGTATGTGGGTCCCGATCGAACGCGAGGGGCACCTGCGCGGCGTGTTGGGGGTCCTGTCGACGCGCCCGGAGGCCTTCTCGGCTCAAGACGAACGGCTGCTCACCTTGTTTGCCAACCAGGCAGCGGTTGCGCTCGAGAACGCCAGGCTCTTCGCCGAGACCGAACTGCGATTGCAGCGCCTGACGGCCTCGCGCAGCATCGACGCGGCGATCAGCTCGAGCCTGGACTTGCGCGTGACGCTCAATGTTCTACTCGACCAGGTGACAACGCAACTCGATATTCACGCCGCCGATGTTCTGCTGCTCAACCCGCACACACAAACGCTCGAGTTCGCGGCCGGGCGCGGCTTTCGGTCCGCGGCCTTGCAGCGAACCCGCCTGCGCCTGGGGACCGGATACGCAGGCCGGGCAGCGCTCGAACGACGGCGGGTCACCATCACCAACCTACACGAGGCGGCCGGGGAAATGCAGCGTGCACCCCTGCTCATTGCCGAGGGATTTGTCACCTATTTCGGCGTCCCGCTGATCGCCAAGGGTCAAGTCAAGGGTGTTCTCGAGATCTTGCACCGCTCCCCACTCGTCCCCGACAGCGAGTGGTTCGAATTCCTCGAAACCCTGGCGGGGCAGGCGGCCATCGCGATCGACAACGGCTCACTCTTCGACAGCCTGCAGCGGTCGAACCTCGAACTGACACTCGCCTACGACACGACCCTGGAGGGGTGGTCGCGCGCGATCGATTTGCGTGACCGCGAACCGGAAGGGCATACTGAACGAGTCACCGAGACCACCCTGCGCCTGGGGCGGGCGATGGGCATGAGCGAGGAAGAACTCGTGCACGTTCGCCGCGGCGCCCTGCTGCACGATGTGGGCAAGATGGGCATCCCCGACAACATCCTGCTCAAGCCCGGCCCACTCTCCGAACGTGAGTGGACTGCCATGCGCCGTCACCCGACCATTGCCTACGAGCTGCTTTCGCCCATCGAGTTCTTGCGCCCGGCGATCGACATCCCGTACTGCCACCACGAGAAGTGGGACGGTAGCGGCTACCCACGCGCCTTGAGCCACGAACAAATCCCACTCTCTGCGCGAGTCTTCTCGATTGTGGACGTGTGGGACTCGCTCCGTTCGGACCGCCCCTATCGAGAGGCATGGCCGGAGGAGAAAGCTCGTGCCCATGTGTGGGATGAAGCGGGCAAGCACTTCGACCCCAATGTCGTTGAGGTCTTCCTCGAGGTCGTCATCGGTTGAGGCCGGTCGCGCGATGCTGAGGCGGTTCACCTTCGCGCTGCGCTACCTGGGTCACCCCGGCTGGGATACCGGCGTGCCACCGCCTGAGGTCGCAGCTTACGCAGCCGGACACCCCGCCGGGCGGGCTCTCGATGTGGGGTGTGGCACGGGCGCAAGCGCCGTGTATCTCGCCCGTGCAGGCTGGACGGTGACCGGCATCGACTTCGTCCCGTTGGCGATATCGCGCGCGCGCCGCCGTGCTCGCGACGCGGCAGTCCAAGTGAAATTCGTCCTTGGGGCGGTCCCGGCCTTCGATGGAATCCACGGGCCCTTTGACCTGGCCCTGGATGTTGGTTGTCTGCACTCCCTCGACACACCTGCCCGCGAGGCCTATCCCGCCGCAATGGCCCGGTTGCTCGCCCCCGGTGCTTCACTGCTCATCTTCGCCTTCACCTCGTCTCACGTGCCGGGCATCCCCCCCGATGAGTTGGGCCAATTGCTCAACGGAGACTTTCGTTTGGTCGAGCGCCGCATCGACGCGGACGGGCTGGCGGCGTGGCACACCTTCACCCGAGTGAATGCACCCGGTGAGCGTGCATGACCTCCATCCTGCTCCTGTTCCTCGACGGCGTGGGCCTCGGGAGGACTGATCCGCGCAGCAATCCATTCATCCAGGCGAAGCTGCCCAGCCTCAGGTTCCTGCTCGGTGGCAGCGAGCTCTCGGCCGATCTCGAACCCTTCTCGAACGAGCGCTGCACCTTCGTGCATACGAATGCCACACTGGGAGTGCCTGGCCGGCCGCAGTCGGCCACGGGCCAGGCCACGTTGCTCACAGGGGTCAACGTGGCGCGCGAGATTGGCGAGCACTACGGCCCCAAGCCCAACCAGGCCATCCGCGACATCGTGCATCGCCACAACCTTTTGACCGAATTGAATCGTGCTGGCCGGCGGACGGCGCTGGTCAATGCATACCCGCCGCGATACTTCGCCGGCATCCGGTCCGGGTTGCGACTGCTCTCCGCCATTCCTTTCGCCTTCTTCGATGCCGGCTTGCCGATCCCGGAGGAAGGAGACCTGCGGGAGGGGCGTGCCTTATCGGCGGATTTCACCGGCGTCGGGTGGCATCAGCGACTCGGGTACAGCGACACGCCCATCCTCACCCCCCGCGAGGCCGGTTCGGCGTTGGCGCGACTCGCACGCTCGCAGGATTTCTCAGTCTTCGACGGCTGGCTGACCGATTACGCGGGCCACAGCGGTGACATGCAGGCTAGCCTTGCCGTCCTCAACGTGGTGGACACCGTCATCGGGGAATTGCACGCGGCTGGCGAAAGGGACGGGCTGCTCACCGTGATCACCTCTGACCATGGGAACATCGAGGATTTGCACGCGCGAGGTCATACGAGCAACCCGGTGCCTACGTTGGTCCTCGGACCCCGCAAGCCGCGCGAAGTAGTGGCCGGCCTGATGGCCGACCTCACAGGCTTGGCCTCCGCTGTGCGCGAGATCCTGCTCTAACCTGCCGAGGAATCGTCACAAGGAGGACGGCCCACGTCAATGAACGTCCAAGCGCTGGAGCGCCGCCGCCGCAGCCCCTTGGGCTGCGGCATTCTTACTTCGCCCGATACCGCTGCCAACGAGCTCGTCGCCAATGAGTACTTCCACCGTGAACTCGCGCAAATGCTGTGGACCGCTTTCGTTGGCGGTGCGGTAGTGCGGCGTCTGGCCCAGTTTCGACTGGGCCCATTCTTGAAGGCGGCTCTTGGGATCCGGCGGCAATTCTTCTTGGTCGAGGGTGGCCAGGAGCGCTTCGAACATCGGCTCGGCAAAATGCCGCGCCGCCGCCTCGCCCCGATCGAGATACAACGCCCCGGTGACGGCCTCGAACGCGCCACATAGGAGCAGCGGGCGTGAGCGCCCGCCGCCTTCTTCCTCGCCGCGCCCCAACCGCAAGTACTGCCCCAGCTCGAGCTTACGGGCAAACTCGGCCAGGGTCTCCGTCCGCACGAGCGCCGAACGCAGTTTCGTCAGCTCCCCTTCCGCGGCGTGCGGATAACGCCCGTACAGCCACGAACCGCTGAGAAAGTCGAGCACGGCATCGCCAAGGAATTCGAGACGTTCATTGTCCTCGCCGGCTTCCGGATGTTCGTTGACGTAGGAATGATGAGTGAGCGCTCGCTGCAGCAGCGCCCGGTTGTCGAATTGAAGCCCGCTGTGACGCTCGAATTCGTCGTGAATGGAATCCATTCTCTCCTCCCGCCCCCTTCGGGTCGAAGCCTCAGCGTGCGCGTCTAGTCAGTGTATTCCTTAATGACGAGCACCGCGTTGTGTCCCCCGAAGCCAAAGGCATTGCTCACGGCAACGCGCACGGGGGACTTCCGCGCCTGGTTCGGTACATAGTCGAGGTCACAATCCGGGTCCGGTGTGTGGTAGTTGATCGTGGGAGGGATCATTCCGGCCCGGATGGCCTGGACGCAGAAGATGGCTTCGAGCGCCCCCGTGGCGCCCATCATGTGCCCGGTCATCGACTTGGTCGACGAGACCGGAATGCGCGAGGCTTCCGCGCCCAAGGCGGCCTTCAAGGCTCGCGTTTCGGAGGCATCGTTCAGCGGCGTGCCCGTGCCGTGTGCGTTGACATAATCGACCTGGGCCGCGGACACCCCGGCGGACTCGAGCGCGCGGCGAATGGCCTCCGCTCCCCCCGCGCCATCTTCCGCCGGCGCCGTGACGTGATAGGCGTCTCCCGTCGCGGCGTAGCCCGCCAGTTCCGCCAGGATCATCGCACCTCGCCGGCGGGCATACGTCAGGCTCTCCAACATCAGCACGCCCGCTCCCTCCCCCATCACCAACCCGTCGCGATCTTTGTCGAACGGCCGCGGTGTGCCCTGCGCAGGATCGCGACGTGAGAGTGCGCCCACGCGGTCAAATGCCCCAACGCCAAGCTCACACAGCGTCGACTCGCTGCCCCCCGCCAGGGCGCCATCCACGTCGCCGGCGCGGATGAGTGACCAGGCCAACCCGATCCCATCCGCACCGGAGGCGCAGGCCGAGGCCACCGACAGGCACGGCCCCTTGGCGCCGAAGTCGATCGCCACCATCCCGGAAGCGCCGTTGGGCATGAACATCGGAATGAGGAAGGGGCTGATGTGGCGCGGACCTTGAGCCCCCATGACTTGGATGCCGGCCTGCAAGGTGATCAACCCCCCCGTGGCGGATGACACGACGACGGCTGTGCGCTGGGCGTTCGCGGGAATTTCGTATCCCGATTGAAGCACCGCTTCTTTCGCGGCCGCCACGGCGAATTGCTCGAAGCGGTCGCGCCGTCGCGCCTCCCGGGGTTCCATCGATTCTTCCGGATGAAACCCCTTCACCTCGCAGGCGATGTGGACGGAGAGAGGTGTGGAGTCAAACAGCGTGATGGGTCCCACGCCGGAGCGCCCGGCCAGCGCGTTTTTCCAGGTCTCCTCGGCGTTCAATCCGAGCGAGTTGACGGTGCCCATGCCTGTGATGACGACGCGTTCCATATTCTCCCTCGGCAGTCGAATGACGAACGCTCACGCTGCGGGCGAGATCGACTTGAGCCCATGCCCGCTGATGACCACCACCGTTTCTCCCGCTTCGTTCGATCCCAAAAGGCCCGCGGCGATCGCCCCGCGTAGGCCGGCGACCACGACCGCGGAGGTTGGTTCGGCGGATATCCCTGCGCGACCAAGCAGTTCCCGGCCGGCCTCAATGTCCGATTCCGACGCCGTGACCACCATCCCGCCGGTGGATGAAACAGCTTGCAGCATCGTGCGCAGCCGGACCGGCTCGCGGATGAGGATACCTTCCGCGCGGGAGGTCACCGGCTCAAGAGGGGAAGAGACCGGCGCTTCGCGCCATGCGTGGTAGACCGGGGCGCAAACCTCGGCTTGCACGAGTATGAAGCGCGGCAGGCGAGCGATGATATGGCCGGCGAGCAGCGCGCTAAACCCAAGCCACAGGCCCGCGGCCAAAGTCCCGTGGCCCGCGGGAATCACGATTGCGCGCGGCGCGTGGCCGAGCGCCTCCGTCAATTCGAAGGCCAGGGTGGCGATGCCGTACAACCCGAATGGAAGAAAAACGTGGCTGCCGTACGCGGCTCCCTTTGCCGCCGCGGCCCGCGCCTCACTCGCCGCAGCCTCGCGCGGCCCCACAATTCGGATGAGCTCTGCGCCGTAGGATTCGATCTGCGCCAGCTTGGCTCCAGCAGCGTGCGCCGGCACGAAGACCGTGGCCGATATGCCCGCCGCGGCGCAGTAGGCAGCGAAGGAGGCACCGGCGTTCCCGGACGAATCCTCGATGGCCCGTGACACGCCCCGTTCTCGCAGCCAGGCCACGAGCACCGCACTCCCGCGATCCTTGAACGAGCCACTTGGGTTCAGCGATTCAAGTTTGAACCACACCGGGAGCCCATCCACCGGCGCGGGGATCAGCGGCGTGCGGCCCTCGCCAAGGTACAAGGGCCGGCTGCCCTCGGCCAATGGCAGGCAATCCCGATAACGCCACAACCCTGGGGAGTTGTCATCCACGCCGAGAGGGTCAAACGCGGGGAGCGGCGACGGCTCGAACACGCCCCCGCACTTCGGACACAGGAATGGTGTGGTTACCGCGGGATAGGGTGTCGAGCAGTCGGCGCAGCGTGGGACGAGGTCCTTCGCAACCATGGGAGCAGGCCTCATGGCCGGTGAGTGCTTGAAGCGCGCCGAGTGTCGGCCGACGTCGGGTGGTAGTCGCCCTCGACCCACGTTTCACCCGCCGGACCAACCTCTTTCTTCCACACCGGCACAATCTGTTTCACTCGATCGATGCCGTATCGGGCGGCATCGAAGACGCCCATGTCCCGGTGAGGTGCGCTGCAGGCAACCACAACCGTTGGGGTCCCTGGATCCAATCGGCCGGTGCGCTGGACGATGGCAATCCCTTCGACCAGCGGCCAACGGGCGCGGATTTCCTCCGCCACCTGACGCAGCTTGTCTTCCGCCATCGGCCGGTAGGCCTCGTACTCGAGGTACTCCGTCTCGTGGGCGACACCCCGTTGGGTTTCCGCACGGACGATGCCCGTGAACACCCCCACGGCCCCTGTGGTTGGCAACACGATCTTCGAGACGAGAGAGTCCAGATCCAACGCCCCGCTGACGACATGCACGACAGTGGGATTCCCCGCGCCGCCTGAAACAGGTGGGAAGAAGGCGACCTCGTCGCCGTCGGCCAGAGAGTCCTCGGGCTGGGCAAACTCATGGTTGAGCGCCGCGATGGCTGCGGGCAGAGCTGCTGCCATCCCAGGCGTGAGGGACGCCAGCCGTTGGCGGAGCGTTGCGATGGTTGCGGGCAGTTCGAGCTGGAGTTCGGTCGAGCGAACTCCGGCTCGGTCCTTGAGTGTGGCAAAGAAAACAACCCGGATGCGAGCCATGCGACATGCGCCTCGCGGCGTCAGGGATTCGAAACGTCGCCGGAACGGCCGCCGTGCTTCTCGAGAAGACGTATGTTCTGAATTCGCATCGTCTTCTCGGCCGCCTTGGCCATATCGTAGACTGTGAGCGCGGCAACCGCGACGGCCGTCAAGGCTTCCATCTCCACTCCGGTGCGCGCGGTCGTGCGCACGGTGGCCGTAATGCTCACGCCGGGCAGCGTGTCATCCAGGGCGAGGCTCACCTCGATCTGGCTCAGGGGGAGTGGGTGGCAAAGAGGGATGAGTTCGGGGGTCTTCTTGGCTCCGAGGATGCCGGCCAACTGCGCGACAGTGAGCACATCGCCCTTCGCGAGCGATGCCTCGCGCACCAAGGCCAGCGTTTCCGGGCGCATGATGACTTCGCCCCCGGCGACCGCCACGCGATCGCTTTCGGGCTTATCGCCCACATTCACCATGTGCGCCTTGCCGCCGGCATCCAAGTGACTCAGCGAGGAACTCATGCGCGCGATTATACCAGCCGGTCTCGGTCGATCAGCCAGGCACGCGCAGGACGTGAGCCCCTTCGGCCGCAGCGGTGATCATGACCTCGCTGCGCCTCCCCGTTGCCCGCTGGTACTCTGCGGCGAGGGAACGGGCGAACTCTTCTGCACGCGCGGCCTCGACGAGTTGTACGGTGCAACCCCCGAAACCCGCGCCGGTCAGCCGGGCGCCAAAGCACCCCGGTTGGCGCCTGGCGATCTCCGTCAGTAATTCCAGCTCGGGGCCGGAGACTTCATACAATGTGCGCAAGCTCGCGTCACTCGCGTTGAGAAGCTCACCTGCACGTGGAAGGTCGGCGGCTCGCAGCGCCTCAGCCATGAGGCGTGTGCGCAGGCATTCATCGACCACGTGCTGCGCCCGTTGTCGTAGGGGGCTGGGAAGCTCGGTAGCCTGTTCTGCGAACATCTCCGGCGACACATCCCGCAGCGCGCGAATCCACGGAATCCGCTGCTGGAGCATGAGGAGCGCCTGTTCGCACTCGCTTCGCCGTTGGTTGTAGGCCGAGGCCCCCAGCTGCCGCCGAACGCCGCTATCGGCGATCACAATCGCGACGTCACCCGGCACTGGGACGGCTTCCCAGGATAGCAGGCGACAATCGAATAGCAGTGCGTGGCCCCGTGCGCCGTGAAGCGATGCGAATTGGTCCATCAGCCCGCAGCGCACGCCGACGAAGTCGTTCTCAGCCCGTTGGCAGAGCCGCGCCAGGTCCATCGCCGATGCCGGCCAGCCCCCAACGGATTGCCAAGCCAGCGCAAAGACCGCCTCCACCGCGGCCGACGAACTCAGCCCGGCTCCGATGAGAATGGACGAGGCGTACAGGCCGCGTAGTCCACGAACCTCAAAGCCGTTCCGAGCAAGCGCCCACGCCACGCCGGCCGGATACCGGAACCACACGGGGAGCGACACTGGCGGCGTGGCACGGATCACATCGCTCAGGGGTAGCCGAAGGGTGCGGTCGAGGTCGACGGCGCTCAGATCGATGATCGGCTCCGCTGTGGGTTCGAAGGCAAGGACCACCCCGCGCTCGATGGCCGCCGGCAGCACCCAGCCCTCGTTGTAGTCCACGTGTTCGCCGATCAGGTTGACGCGCCCGGGCGCGCGGGCGAGCCCCGCTGCCGCGTGGCCAAAGCGATCGCTGAATGCGCGCTCGACCAACCCCGTCAGCTCGACCTCGCTCGTCACTCGGCCTCCACGTCCATCAGCAACCCGTTTTCGGCAAGCAGCAGGCGTACGCGGCCCAGATGTTCAGCCCGCACAACCCAGGCCTGGGGGCCGAGCGTCTCGCGTGGTATCGCGGCCATCCCCTTCAGCCGCGCCGCCAGACGGGCCGTGTCCGCATCCCTAAACGTCACGACCTGCAACCTCCGTGATACGACTCGGGCTCCTTCCTGCGCCCACGCGGCCAGGGCTTTGGCCAACACGGGCGGGAGCGGATGCAGGAGTGCGCGTTCGAGAGCCGCGATCACGTGGCGTATTTCGAGCCCTTGGCGACGCGCTGTTTCCAGCCCCTGCGGGTCGAGGCGATAGATGAGAGACGTGCCCTGGCGGCCAACCCAGCTCAGACAGCGCGCCAGCTGATAGCGGAGTGTCAGATCGGTTCCCGCCGGAACGCTCACCATTCCATCGCCGCGCATCCGGATGGCAACCGGCCGCGGGGCAGCGATCTTGGCCGGCGCCGTCTGCGGTTGGCCTTGGGCGGATTGAAGAAAGGGGGTGAGGCGAAAGGCCTGCGCAGGGCTGCCCCCCGCTAACTCGGTCAGGCCGAGCCAGAACAACGGACCGCAGACGAGCCAGCGTGCGAAGGCGCCGTCGACCTGCTC
Organism: uncultured Chloroflexia bacterium; assembly: GCA_963712475.1. Taxonomy (GTDB): domain Bacteria; phylum Chloroflexota; class Anaerolineae; order Anaerolineales; family RBG-16-64-43; genus RBG-16-64-43. The sequence continues at coordinate 393,297 of CAVQIA010000005.1, read as the reverse complement.
CCAAGCCTGCCACCCCGTGAGTTCCGCCCCGGTCTGTTGCTCGACGAGGCTCCACCCCTCGAACGCCGCCGCGGGACGCATGTACTCGGGCTGGCGATCGTGCAGCGCGCGCACGAGGGAACCGAGAGTCACGCATGCTTCACCCGGTATCTGCTGCAACAGGCTGAGCAGATTGCCGCGCGCAGCCAGCGGGTCGTTCGGCCAGCTCTCGCCGCGCGTTTCCACCACTCCCCATCGGGCGAGATCATTCCACGATTGCGACGCGCGCCATGTCTCGACAAGCCGCAGCTGCGCATCGCGTACGGGCATCTTGAGAAAGGCGGCGGCGGGCTGAGGATCGAGCCGCAGTCCGTCGCCACGCAGCGCACGCATCTCGCGCAGGAGATGAATGAGCAGGGGAACGGCAGCCGGGAGGAGTAAGTGGCGCGCCAGGACCTCTCGTCGTTTCCACGCCTCTGGCGAGAGGTCCGATTGGGGGTTGACGCGCAGAAAGGCGAGTACGGTGCAGGCGTCTTCGGCCATCGCCGTGCCGCAATTGGCCGGAGTTTCTTTGCGTTCGAGGGTGTAGAGGTCGAAGGCTGAGCCGCCGGCTGAAACCAGCGTTGGGGCGGGCATCAGGGCGAGCAGGTCGCCCGGAATGAAAACGAACTCCTCCGGTCCTCCGCGTGAGATGGCAAACCCCTTGCCCAGCCAACCCGCATACCACAACCCCTCAGCCACGGAGGCTGGAGCGAGCCAAGGCTGCTCACGCTCGCGGCGTGCCAGCCCCATCTCCCGGATCTCGCCGAACTCCCGCGCGAATCGCATGAGCGGCATACGTCCGCCCAACTGACGCAATCGCGAGAGCGCCTCCTGCGCGTCGGAGCGCAGGGCATGAAACTGCATTCGAACACGATCGGCATTCAGTATGGTTTGGGTCAGGAGGCTGAGCGGATCGCGCCCAGACGTGCTCAGGTCGACTCCCCAGGCGCGAGCCACAGCCTTCCAGTGCAGGTTGTCTTCATCCCGCAGCACCTGAAGCAGGTCGCGCATGACCCATCACCTTTGCCGGGCCCAGGATGACGCGGTTTTCAGTTCACGGCCCGCAGGGCGCCGGGGACGATGCCGATCTCGACGCAGCGCACGTTGGCCTCGTAGGAGGCGAACATCTCGCCGTCGGTGTGAATGGGCAACGCACGGTCGGCACAGATGCGCAACGTGTGCAACCGCCCGATGCGGACGGGTTTGAAGCGGCCATGGCGCCCGTTCATCACCTCGGGAATCAGGCGGATCATCATCAGCCGCGAGACCCTGTGGATGTAGGCGTAATCGAGCTCGCCGTCATCGGGCTTAGCCGCCGGTGTGGTGATGAAGCCGCCCCCTTCGCGAGGCCCGTTGCCCACCGTGAACATGAGCAACTCCTGGGTGAAGGAGGTGCCGTCGATCTCCACTTCCATGCGTGGGGCGTCGTAGTTCTCCAGGATAACCTTGATGACGGAAAGCAAGTACATCATGAAACCGTGGACGCGGGTGACGCGCCGGCTTTGGATATTGACCGCCGCGTCAAAGCCGATGCCCACGGTGTTGTCCCAATACTCCTTGCGGCCTGACTCATCCTGGACCCATCCGACGTCGATGCGCCGCTCGGAGGGGTTGGTGAGGATTCGCTGCAGGGCAGTCAGAGGGCGCGTCTCGAATCCGGCGCCGCCGACGAAATCGTTTCCAGAGCCAAGGGGTACGGCGCCCAGGCGCGGGCGGCGGGCCGCGTCCACGAGCATCAGCCCGTTGACAACCTCGTGCAGGGTACCATCGCCCCCGACGGCGACCACGGGATCGAATCCGGCCAAGGCCGCCTCGCGGGCAAGTTGCACCGCATGCCCCGGATAGTCTGTGCCGACCCACTCGGCGCCTCCCAGATCATCCGCGAGATGCCGCAGATCCCCCGCGATTTCGTAGGCTCGGCCGTGGTTGGCCTGAGGGTTGAGGATCAACTTGGCCTTGGTCATACTGTCCCTCCCACATCAGCAGGATTGTTACGGTGTGCGCGACTCCACGCCGATACGTCAACAAAGATCGTCATCGAGGCCGTCAAATGCGGAATCGAAGCGAAGCGCCTCAATGCCCCATGGCTGATTATATTCGCATGCAAAGGTTAGAGATATCTTGACAAACGCGCGAAGTGCCCTAGACTCGGAGGCAGACAGCCCGATGCTGCCGCTTAGTCGCCGGGGCACCTCCTAACCACAGGCGCGCTCCGCTAGCCCTCACAGCGCCCGCACGGGCGCACTCTTGGGCATCGTCTGGCGACGACGAAAAGCTATGGGAGCGTCAGTTGTAGAGGAGGCCCGGGACCCCCACCCACGGACGCGTGTTGGGTTGGGAAGGGCGCATCGGGCTTTCGTTTTGTGTCGAGCGTGCGGGAGCCCGGCTCGCGGAACTGCGTTCGGCCGCCTCACGCATTCCGCGCGACGTCGACCGGCACAGGCGCGCCGCCCTCTGCGGAGTGGAAGAAGACCCACGTGGCGGCCACCGCCAGAACGTAGACCACGGCGGTCGTCACGAAAAGTGGTCCAAACCCCCAGCGCTCTTGAACAAACCCCGACACGTAAGGACCGAACGCCCATCCTGTTTGCCATGTGAGATAGAGAACCGAAGAGACCAAGGCACGCTGGTCGAGCGGCGCGCGATCCATGCCGTACGCCGAGTACAACGGCGCGGCCATGTTCATCAACACTGCGCGCACCAGGTAGGCAACGGCGGCAACGACCAGGCCTGGCCAGAATCCGAGGAGGATCAGGAACACGATCGAAAGCCCCTGAGTGAGAACAACCGCCTTGATCTTCGAACCCAGGCGTTCGGCAAGCCGAGGTCCGAGCAAGGTGCCCGCCGCCGTCAGGATGGCCGACAGGCTGAACAGCAGGCCCAGCATGGAATCCGGAAGGGCGAAACGCTCCTTGAAGAACACGTTCATGTACGGGATCAGGATGGCGGCGCCGATGCCGATCAACAAGTTCGGCACACCGAGCTTGCGCACGACCGGCAGCGAGAGGGCTTGAATGATTCTGCGCATGGAGCTCAACTGCGCCGAGGCGACGGCCGGTGCCTTCTGCTCGCGCATCATGATGAGCGGCACAATCGAAAGCGAGCCCGCCGCCAGGCTCACGAGCAGAACCGCCCGGTATACGAGCGGTCCGCCCGCCGGTGCGGCCAACATCAGAGCCAGCAATCCGGGCAAGAAGCCGGCCAGCAAGTTGCCTGCCGCGCTCGAAAGGGTCTGCAATCCGACGTTGATTGAGAACAGGTACGGCCGCTCGGCGCTGTCCGTGATGCCCGTCATGAACGGCGTGGTGCTCAGGTAGTACAGCGTGTTGCCCACGCCCTGCAGGGCGATTGCGATGACCAGAACCGGGGTGGAGGATGAGGTGACCACGACCGCGAACATCGAGAAGGAAAGAGCCAACCCAAGCAGCATGGCCCGCCGATGGCCGATGCGGTCCGAGAGGGCCCCTAAGGGCAGCCCCAGGACCAATCCCGTGAAGAAGGGGATCGAATTCACCAGCCCCAAGAACTCGCGGCTGTGGCCAAGGGCCAGAATATAGAAATTGAAGAAGAGCTGGCTGCCCGAGAAAGCAATCCCGTCGATCAGGGTCGACAGGAGGAAGAGTCGCGCGTTGCGTCCGAAGCGAGCCTCGCGCGGATCGAACCTGGACCAGAAGGAGCCGGACCGAGGTGGGGTCTGCTCCATCAGTCCGCGTTTTCCATCATCGCATTCTCCCGCTCGGGTCGGTCCCTACGGCAGTTACCGCAACAGTTGGCGCAGGCCGTCCAGCACGGCGGCGGTGCCCGTGAAGCGGATGGCATGCATGCCAATCGCACGGGCGGCTTCGACGTTTTCGGCCAGATCGTCGACGAACACGGTTTCGGCCGGTAGTGTGCCAAGCCGCTCAAGCAACAGGCCGTAGATTCGGGGGTCCGGCTTGGCGCACCCTTCCTCAGCGGAAATCACGACGGCATCGAACGTGTGGCGTCCCAATCGCGACCCGAACGCCTCGCGGGCCCCCGGCCACGCATTGCTCAGGATGCCGGTGCGCGCCGCGGGCCGCAGCCCTTGGGCGAACGCCAGAAGGGTCTGATCCCAGGCATCTCCGGCCCAGAAATCACGTCGCAATTCCTCGAGCTGGCCATTGACCAGGTGCAGGTGCCGTGCGACGAAATCCCAGACATCTGCCTCCGTCGCTTTCCCCAGCATGGCTTCTTGCGCGACGGGGTTATTGAAGACGAGGTCCGCCATGCCCCCGGGGGCGATCCCGTAGCGCAGTTCGAGGCGGCGCCGGGAGTCCTGATTTTCCGTTCGCAAGAGAACGCCCCCGACATCGAAGGCTACGGCTCTCACGCGCGGACCGATGGGGTGGGTTGAGGGCATATCCATCCTGTTCTCAAAGGGAGATGGCAAACCGTGAGCCCCCCTCTCACGGCTCGCGTATTGATGCAACTCGTGCTGGCACACGCCGCGAGGCGCGGCTCACGTTCGAAGATCTACACAAGGCGCGGAGTGCACAGAATACCACAATCGCCCGCCGTCGTCCAACTCCCGAAATGACCCGCGCTGCGGCACACGCCATGCTCGATGGGATGCCGGTTCATCGCGCGGAGCTGTCCTTCTCCATGGAAATGCCGGCCGCGCCGTCCGTGTAGTACCGCGGAATCGAACCGGTGACCCGGTATCCGAATTGCTCGTACAGGCGCTGCGCGGCTTGGTTGTCGGCCCGCACGGTGAGGCATATCCGACCCGGGTCGAGCGCGGCCTCGCACCTCTCGAGCAGCCGCCACGCGACGCGCTGCCGGCGAAACTCCGGCAGGACCGCGAGCGTGGCAATCATCGCCGCATCACCCTGATGGTGCGGATCGGCCGCGACGAATCCGACGACACGACCGTCGAGAACGGCTTTGAGGCGCACAACGCCCGGCCAGCTCAGGACTCCAACCACATCCAGCAGCGGCCAGGCGTCACCGGCGAAGCAGAGTCGCTCGATGGTCAACACCGCGCCTAGATCGCGCAGCCCGGCGCGCGCGATCGTCACATCGCGCGCGGCCGGGCGGTGGAGCGGTCCAGCCTCTGCCGTCATCGACACCCGAGTGGCGCCCCGCCGAGGGCCCCGTCGCTACTTCTTCTCGCCGCGCAAGAACCCTTCCACCATGCTCGTGAATTCCAGCGGGAAGATGAATTTCGTGGAGGGGCTGGACCCGATCGAACGCAGTGTATCGAAGTACTGCAGGGTCATCGTCTTTTGATCGATGCCCTTGGCAATGCCGAAGATCTTGTCGAGGGCCGCTGAAAAACCTTCCGCTCGCAAGAGCTGCGCCTGCTTCTCGCCCTCGGCACGCAGGATGTTGGACTGGCGTTCCCCTTCGGCGCTGAGAATCGCGGACCGCTTCTGCCCCTCGGCGACATTGATGGCGGCGTCGCGATTGCCTTCCAATTCGGTGACCGTCGCGCGGCGCACCCGCTCGGCGGCCATCTGCCGATTCATCGCATCCTGGACCTCGCGCGGGGGCACGATTTCCCGGATTTCCACGTTGGTAACCTTGACACCCCAGCGCTCGGTGACCTCATCCAGCTTGGTGCGCAACGCCAGGTTGATGTGCTCGCGTTGCGAGAGCACATCGTCGAGTGGGATCCCGCCGATGACCGAGCGCAGGGTGGTCGTGGCCATGCCCTGCGCGGCGATCTCGAAGTTGCCGACTTGCAGCACGCTGCTGGCCGGGTCGAGCACTTTGTAGAACCACAGGAAGTCGATCGAGATCGGTGCGTTGTCCTTGGTGATCGAGGTCTCGATGCGGGATCTCGCGCACCTGTTCGCGCAAGTCGACCCGCCGCGCGAGATCGACGAACGGGATGAGCAGGACGATGCCTGGCCCCTTCTCGCCGATGCACCGGCCGAGACGGAAGACCACCAGTCTTTCGTATTCCGGGACGATGCGGATAGCGTTGGCGATAATAATCAACGCCCCAAGTACGATTACGCCGACGACGCACAAGACAAACCACGTTGCCTGAGCCATCGATCCTCCTCTTCTTACAATCGCGACTCACTCGCCATCCGCGTTGCCGGGCGGGGTCACGCCCCGCGCGCTTCTCCGAATGCGTCAATCCGACGTGCCCGGTCGACGAATGGAATGAGCAGCACAAGCCTCGGCCCGTTATGGACGATACCACGTCCGAGGCGGCACTCCTCCCGGTGATTCCAATCGATGATCGCCGCAGGGGAGTCTCCGTGCGTGATCATCTGCACCCCAGGACCAACTGTGCAACCTGCGGCATCGCGGGTTCTGCGCTCTTCTGTGCATCTCGCTCCCTCGATCGCCGCGTCGATCTATTCAGGATGCGCCCAAGACGACGTATCGGCGCAGGAAGGTCTCGACCTCCGTGTAATACTCGGCGATGGTTTCTTCGCGACGCCAGCCATGGCCCTCGCCTGCAAAGCGACGCAGGTGATGAACCACGCCGTGGGCGGCAAGCTCGCGCGCGATGGCCTCGGTTTGCGACAGCGGAACCACCGCATCCTCTTCCCCATGGAACAGGGCCAGCGGGTCGCGGATGCTCCCCGCGCGGAACAGCGGTGACCGATCACGGAAGCGCTCGGCGGCTTCCGGCAGGCGCCCGACCAGCGAGTCGAGGTAGTGTGACTCGAACTTGAACTCCGACCGGCTCGCAGCAAACAGATCGGAGATGCCGAACGAACACACTCCGGCCCGGAAGACGCCTGGGTGTCGCGCCAGGACATTGAGAACAGTGAATCCGCCGGCGCTTGAACCCAGGATGGCCATCCGACGCGGATCGGCCAGGCCCTGCTCGACCAGCGCCGCGGCGCCTCCGATCGCGTCTTCGACGTCGTATTCGCCCCAATGCTCACGCAAGCGGCGCATGTAGCTTCGGCCGTACCCGCTGCTGCCCCGATAGTTCAGCGCCAGGACCGCATATCCCCGCGTGGCAAAGAACGCCGCCTCGGCCGAGTATCCCGCCACACGCTGCAGGGTGGGACCCCCGTGAACCTCCACGATCGCCGGCGGCAGCCCTTCGCCTCTCGTGACGCTGCTGGTGGGGGCGTAATATAACCCGTGGACCAGCGTTTCATCCAGGGCCGTCCAGGTGATCGGGCGCGGGGCGGGCAGGTCCTCCGGGCGGACCTCCTCGGCCTGGCTGCGCCGCACAACTTCGAGCGCGCCGTCGCGCCAGGCAACGACCCGCTCCGGAGCCGTCGGTGCCGAAGCGATGAACGCCAGGGCCTCGCCTCGCGGCGCTGAGGTCAATTGCGAAATCCACGTGTACGGCGGGACGTCCAGGCGTTGGGCGTGCGAGGTCTCGACATCCATCGCCCACAAGGAGGCGAATCCTTTCTCGTTGCGCACAACATACAGCCGCCGTGCGTCGCTCGACCAGGCGAGCGTGCGCATGCCCTGCAGCCACGCCGGAGGTATCGAGCGACGTACCGTCGAGGAGGACGCGCCGCGTGCCTGCGACCAGATCGAGCAGGCACAACTGGTCCCACTCCCCTTCTCCCTGCAAAAAGGCCAACACGTCCCCCTCGGGCGAAAAGGCAGGCTGGAAGACCGGGACCTCCTCATTGCCGGCGATAAGCTGGGCCTCGATCAGCCGGGGCGGCGTCCCCTCCATGCGCCCGAGCATGAGGCGGCCGCCATCCCACGGCATGTTGGGGTGGTCCCATTCAACCCAGGCCAGCCGATCACCGAATGGGTGCCAACTCGGCTGCATGTAGAAATCCGACCCGCTGACGAGGTCGGTCGCCCAGTGAGCTCCCGCCGAGTCGACCAGCGCCAAACGGTCTACCCCCTCGCAGGTGTGAACGAAGACCACCCATTCCCCGTCGGAGGAAATCTCCGGCGCGGCGGCACTTCCGAAGGGCGGAGTGATGGCGGCCGCCGGCCCAGCCTCGAGGGATTGACGATACAACCTGCCCCCCTCGCCGGCGAAAACCACCTGCCCTTGCGCGATCGCGAACTCCCCGCCGCCGTAGAACAGCCTGCCTCGGACATCGTGGAGCGGAGTCAGATCGCGCATGGCCTCGTTACCGGAGCGGGCGACGAGCATACCACCGGAGGCGCGGCGTTCGAGCCAGGCCAGGGTGCGGCCACTGGAATCCCACCTCACGTCGAGAAGTCCCAGCCGCCGGCCCATGGCTTGCGCCGGAATGGGGCTGGGCCAGAGACCATAATCGACGGTTGCCAGCTCGACCATAAACCGCACCCTGCGCGACTAGCGAGCCGATCCGCGCGGGTCCTCCTCCGCGGGCTGAGTGGCCGGCTCAACCAGGAGCACCAGACCCTCTCGGCCGACGACGCGGACTCGCGTCCCAATTGGAATGGCCTCGCGCGACCGTGCACTCCAAATCTCGCTGGCCAGTTGTATCGACCCCGACGCACGAACCTCCGTCAACGTCTCGCCGATCACGCCGGTGAGCCGGCCGGGGTCCATCGTGGGGCGGAGGCGATGCGCCTTCATCGATTGATGGATCACGAGCCAGAAGAATCCCAGGGTGAGGAGCGTTCCGGCGACCGCGAGCGGCCACGAGACGCCCGAGATTCTCCCCGACTCGCCGCGGAAGAGCAAGATCGATCCCCCCGTGAGCAAGACCGCCGAGGCGATGAGGAAGAAACTCTTCTGCGGGCGAACGACAGCCCCAACGAAGCTGCCCGCGCCCAGAAGCAGGATGACCATGGCCCACAGGTTGATGGGCAGGCTCAAGGCGGCGTACCCGGCAACCAACAAGCAAAAGACAGCGAGCACCTCCAGCGCGCCGGTGCCCGGGACCACCAGGGCTAATGCGCCGGCCCAGATGCCCGCCACCAGGATGATGAAGACCAAGTTCGGTGTGTCGAGCAACAACTGCAATTGCGGAGGCATAGCTTTCTCCTTGCGCGCCGCGGAAGGTGGTTGCTCCACCCTTCCCCATCCTCGGGGGTTACGGATAGGGTACCACTACCCGCTGCGCCTCGAGTTCCCCCCTCAGCCGCGCGATTTCACGTTTAACTTCAGTCACGAGGGATGCGAGGGGGACATTGCGGCTCTCGCCACTCTGGCGCAGGCGAAGTTCCACAACCTGCTGGGCCATGGAGCGTTTGCCGAGGGTCAGGCGGATGGGCATGCCCATCAAGTCGGCGTCGGCGAACTTTACACCGGGGCTCTCGTTGCGATCATCATACAGGACATCGACATTCTCTGCTTGTAGTCCGCGTTCGACCGTCTCTCCTGCGTGCATGAGCTGCGGGTCGTCTCCCGCCAAGACAACCAGATGAACCGGGTAGGGCGCGATGCTGACCGGCCACGCGAGACCGTGCTCATCATGGTGCGCTTCGGCGATGCACGCCAGCAGCCGGCCGAGGCCGATGCCGTATGAACCCATGACCACGGCCTGCGCCACGCCCTGGGCATCCAGATAGCGGCAGCCCAACTTGTCGGAGTAGGTAGTCCCGAGCTTGAAAATGTTGCCCACCTCCACTCCGCGCACCGCTTCGAGGGACGCCGAGCACTGCGGGCAGGCATCGCCTGCCTCGGCCACAGCGATATCCGTCAACGTATCGGGCGTGAAATCGCGCCCCAGGTTGACGTTGCGCAGGTGGAAGCCCTCCTCATTCGCACCCGCAACCAAGTTGGGAGAGCTGGCGAGCGAGTCGTCGGCCACGACACGAGCTCCGTGCAAGCCGATCGCGCTGGCGTATCCCGGTGCGGCGCCGACCGCACGCACTTCGCTCTCGGTGGCCGGGCGCAGCATCTGTGCGCCCAGCGCATTGGCCAGCTTGGTCTCATTGACGTCCATGTCGCCCCGTATCAAGGCCAGAACGAGCTGGCCGGTCGAGGTATCGCGTTCATCACGGAAGGCGGTGAAGAAGACGGCTTTGGCGGTTCGCGTGGTCGGGACCCCGAGGAACCGCGCCAGGTCCTCGATCGTTGCGCATCCCGGCGTGGCGACCCGGGTGAGCGGCCCCAGCACCTCGGCCTCCGCCGGAGCCTTCGTCTGCCGGGCAACCTGACGGTTGGCGGAATAACCGCACGAGGGGCAGCGGACAATCGTGTCCTCTCCAATAGATGTGAGGAACATGAACTCGTGCGCCAGCGAACCGCCCATCATTCCCACATCGGCCTGCACCGCAATCACGGGCAGTGCGCAGCGAGCAAAGATGTTGAAATACGCCTGATAGTGGCTGCGGTACTGCTCGTCGAGTCCGGGCTCGTCCGCATCCAGGCTGTAGCTGTCGAGCATGGTGAACTCGCGCGTGCGGATCAGCCCGGCCCGCGGGCGCGGATCGTCGCGCCACTTGGTCTGAATGTGATACACGAGGCGCGGCAACTGCCGATAGGAGCGAACCTCGCGCCGAACCAGGTCGGCCACGATCTCTTCGTGGGTCATCGCCAGGACCATCGGACGCCCCGTGCGGTCGGGAAAGCGACCCAACTCGAGCCCGATCGACTCGTAGCGGCCGCTCTCCTGCCAGATCTCGGCCGGGTGCACGACCGGCATGAGCATCTCCTGACCGCCCAATCCGTCCATTTCGCTACGCAGGATGGCGCCAATGTGCTGCAGCGCGCGTTGGCCGAGCGGCAGTAAGGTGAATATGCCGGCCCCCAGCGGCCGGATGAATCCGGCGCGCAGCAACAAGGCATGGCTGGCCACTTCGGCCGAGGCGGGGGTCTCACGCAAAGTCTGTCCGAAGAGCGCGCTCAAACGCATCGACCATTCTCCTTCGACGGGGGACGGCATGCGGCGTCGATCGTGGGATGCCGCAGGGGAGGGAATTATAGTCTGAGCGCGTGCCACGAGCGGCCGGGGCGCTCGGCGGGAATCGCGGCGGAGGGCATCATGCCGGTGGTATCATTCCGCCCATGGAACTCCACCTGGCATTAGCCCAAATCTCTAATTCCCTCGGCACGGTGCGCCCGAATCTCGAGAAGCACTTGCGCTTCATCCGGCAGGCGCGCAAGGCCGGCGCGGATCTCGTGCTTTTCCCCGAGCTCTCGCTGACGGGGTACGTCCTTCAAGATCTGGTGCCTGCGGTCGCGTGCCGGCCCACGGAGAGCGACCCCGTGTTCGGGGAGCTGCTGGCCGCCAGCAAGGATATCGACGTGGTGGTGGGTTTCGTCGAGGAGGATCAGCGCAACCGCTTCTTCATCTCCGCCGCCTACCTCTCGAAGCGCCAGGTTCGCCACGTTCACCGCAAAGTCTACCTGCCCACCTACGGTCTTTTCGACGAGGGGCGTTTCTTCGCCTGGGGGGATCAGGTGCGCGCGTTCGACACCCGATTTGGGAGGGCGGGCCTGCTCATCTGCGAGGATTTCTGGCACGCCTCCCCGCCCTACCTGCTCTGGCTAGACGGGGCGGATCTTCTCCTCTTCATGTCGGCCTCGCCAGGGCGCGGCCTCGGCAGCGGCCCCACCCTCGAAAGCGCGTGGTGGGTGGAGCAGGTCAATCAGTCGTATGCCAGCCTGTTCACCTCGTTCGTGGCTCACACTAACAAGGTGGGCTTCGAAGACGGGCTCAACTTCTGGGGAGGATCGACCGTGTTCGATCCGAACGGGCGCTGCCTCTCACGCGCGCCCTACCACGAGGAGACTTTCGCGCTGGTCACCTTGGATCTCAATCAGCTCCACCGCACGCGCACCCGCTTGCCGCTGCTGCGCGATGAGCGCACGGCGCTCGTCCAGCGCGAGCTGGGGCGCATTCTGTCTCATCCCGATCGCACCAACAATGTGCGCTGAGAGCGCCGCGTGCCCGGCGGCGAATGGAGTGGGCCATGAGCGACCTGCCACGCATTGATGTCGAGCTCGTCCGCAAGATCCTCGTCGCGTTCATCCGGCAGGAGATCACCCGCGCCGGGCTCACACGCGCCGTGGTCGGTCTCTCGGGCGGGGTCGACTCGACCGTCTCGTGCATGCTCAGCGCGGAGGCCATGGGTCCGCAAAACGTGTTGGCCCTGATGATGCCGCACAAGAACTCCTCTCCAGAACTCGCTGGCCGACGCTCAGCGCGTCGTCGAGCAAACCGGGGTGCGCCACGACACGGTGGACATCACCGCCATGGTCGAACCGCTCTTCGAGCGGTTCCCCAAGGCCGATGCCCGGCGCCGCGGCAACGCGATGGCGCGCGAGCGGATGATCGTGCTCTACGATCAATCGGCGGCATTCGGCGGGCTGGTGGTGGGCACCGGCAACAAGACGGAGATCCTCCTGGGCTACACCACCTTGTACGGCGATTCAGCTTGCGCGATCAACCCGCTGGGCGACTTGTACAAGACCCAGGTGCGCGAACTGGCGCGCGCCTTGGGCGTGCCCGAGGCCATCCAAAAGAAACCCCCCAGCGCGGACCTGTGGAAGGGGCAGACCGACGAAGGCGAGTTGGGATACACGTACGCCGAGGTGGACAAGTTGCTGTATCTCCTGGTGGATGAGCGCTACAGCCCGCAGGAGTGTGTTGCCTCCGGCTTCGCCGAGAAGTTCGTGCGCAGTGTGACTGAGCGCGTGCGTGCCAACCAGTTCAAGCGCGTCCTGCCTCCGATCGCCAAACTCAGCAATCGAACCGTGGGCTACGACTTCCTCTATCTTCGAGACTGGGGGACGTGAGACCAGGCTCGCTGGCCGCGCTGCGCTATCGCGATTTCCGGCTGCTGTGGACCGGACAACTGATCTCGATGGCCGGACGCATGATGCAGTCCGCGGCCATCCTGTGGCATATCTACCTGATCACGAAAAGCCCGCTGGCATTGGGCCTGATCGGGTTGACCCGCCTGCTGCCTGTCCTGGCCTTCGCCCTCTTGAGCGGGCTCGTGGCCGACACGATGGACCGGCGACGGTTGATGCTCATTACGCAGTCCGGTATGGCCCTGGTCGCGCTGCTGCTGGCGGTGGTCAGTTTCCGCGGCGTGAGTGCGGCCTGGCCGATCTACCTCCTGGCGATGGCCGATGCCTCCTTCTCCGCGTTCGACACGCCTGCCAGTCAATCACTCGTTCCCAGGCTCGTCCCACCCGAGCACCTGGCCAACGCCTTCAGCCTGAGCGCGACCATGTCGCAGTTCGCGTCGGTCCTCGGGCCTTCGCTGGCCGGAGTGGTCATCGCCTCGCGCGGCGTCGCCTGGGCCTACATGCTCAATGCGGTTTCCCTTTTGGCGCTCATTGCCGCGCTGCTCCTCATGCGGACTCCGGCCTCACCGCCGGAGGAGCGCGTCGGCATCAGCCTGCACGCGGCGATGGATGGACTGCGCTTTGTCTTTCGGGCACCTATCATCCGCGCCAATATGCTTCTCGATTTCTTCGCAACGTTCTTCGCCTCCGCCACGGCCCTCTTGCCGATATTCGCCCAGGACATCTTGCGCATCGGCGCGCAGGGGTACGGCCTGTTGTATGCGGCGCCCTCGTTGGGCGCCCTGGTGAGCGGCGTCGTGCTGTCCGTGCGAGGGTTGATCCGGCGACAAGGACGTGTGCTGCTGTGGGCCGTCGCGGGCTTCGGCTTGGCCACGGTCATCTTCGGACTTTCGAAATCGTTTTGGATTACTTTCACCGCGTTGGCCCTGACCGGCGCGGCCGACATGGTGAGCATGGTGATTTGCGGAACGGCACGCCAACTGCTGACGCCAGACTCGATGCGCGGGCGCATGGTGAGCTGGAACATGCTCTTCTTCGCAGGCGGGCCGCAACTGGGCGAGATTGAAGCCGGACTCCTCGCTCGTTGGGTCGGGCCTGTGATCTCGGTGGTTGTCGGCGGCGTGGGGTGCCTCGCGGCTGCAGGAGGCATCGCCTGGTTGACGCCCGAGTTGCGTCGGTTCGAGGGCCATTCGCTGGGTAGCGGCGAACCGCCTCTGGCCGGAAACTTCCCCGCCTCGTGACCGGCGCGCTGATGCTCTGGCCATCGGAGGCTGGGAGATGCCCATTCGGGACGCCGGCATGCGGCGGCCAGCAACTTTTCGGCGAGGCGAGTAGAATGGCACTCCGCAACGTGAAGCAGCCGCAGGTGGAGTTCGGCCGACGGAGGGGATCGAGGGGAAACTGCACGCGACGTCTGGAGCCAGAACGTTCGCAAGCCATCTCACGCTACGGGCTCGGACCCTGCCACTCGTTCAGGAGGCAACATGAAACGCGCCGTCAGCATCAGCATTGGCTCCTCCAAACGCGACAAGGCGGTTGAGGTCTCCCTTCTCGGGCAGAGAGTGTCGATCGAGCGGATCGGGACCGACGGGGATATGGCCAAAGCGGCTCAGCTTTACCGCGACTTGGACGGCAAGGTGGACGCGTTGGGTGTCGGCGGGGCGGACCTCGGGCTCATGGTTGACACCAAGTGGTATCCGCTCTACTCCGTACTGCCGCTCGTGCGTGACGTGAAAAAGACCCCGGTGGTCGATGGTGCCGGGCTCAAGACCACCCTCGAGCGACGCTGCGCCCAAGTCCTGGAAGAGAAGATCGGCGACAAGATCAAGCCCAAGCGCTGCCTCATGACCGGCGGTGCCGATCGCTGGGGAATGAGTGTGTCGTTCATCGACGCCGGCTACGAATGCGTGTTCGGCGACCTGATGTTTGCGTTGGGCATTCCGATTCCATTGCGCAGCCTCGGCGCGCTCAAGCGATTGGCGGCGGTGCTCATGCCGATCGCCGGCCGATTGCCGTTCGAGTGGGTCTACCCGACGGGGAAAAGCAGGAGAAGCGCATCCCCAAGTACACTCAGTGGTATGCGTGGGCCTCGGTGATCGCCGGCGACTGTCACTACATCAAACGCCATATGCCGGATCGGCTGGATGGTAAGGTGATTTGCACCAACACCACCACTCCCGACGATGTCAAAGCCTTCCGTGCGGCCGGCGTGAGCTATCTCCTGACCACGACGCCTGTGCTCGAAGGGCGGTCGTTCGGGACGAACATGATGGAAGCGGCATTGGTGGCCGCGGCCGGAAAGGGGCGCGCGCTGACAAGCGAGGAGTTGACCTCGATCATCGCCGAGCTCAAGCTCGTGCCTCAACTGCAGACGCTGAACTAGCCTTTCCTGCCGCCCGGAGCCGCCTCGCATCGGCCGGAATCCCCTGGTTGCGCGGGCGCACCGCGGCGGCGAAGACTGGATCGGGATTCGTCCGTTTCATCCCCGGACAAGCTGCCGAGCCCGTCCGCATGGCCCCGGAAGGCCCCTCAGGCGCCGTCCCTCCTTCTTGTCGCGACCGTGCCCCTGGGTTATCATTCCTCGCGCGGGCCGGCCACAGCCTATCTGCGCAGCCTCTGACTCAAAGATCCAAGCTCGGGCGTTTCAGACGCCGGGCCTGCGGCCCGCCCCTTGCGGAGGACTCATGCCAACCGTTGTGGACGCCGTCATTCTTGCAGGCGGGACGCCCGGGCCCAACGATCTGATCTACCCGGTGACCGGCGGCAAACCTAAGGCGCTCTTGCCGATTGCAGGCAAGCCGATGGTCCAATGGGTTGTGGATGCTCTGGACGGGTCGCCCCACGTCGGCGGCCTGTTCGTCGTGGGCCTGCCGGCCGAAACTCGGCTCAAGACCTCCCGCCCCATCCAATTCCTGCCCGACGGGCCAAGCATGCTCGAGAACATCCTCAACGGAATGCGCGCGGCCCAGCAACATCGGCAGCAGTCGGAGCACATCCTTCTGGCCAGCGCGGACATCCCCGCCATCACCGCCGCCATGGTCGATTGGACGGTGACGACCTCGCTGCAGACGGACCACGACTTGTACTACTCCGTGGTGGAGAAGCGCGTCATGGAGCAGCGCTACCCGGGTTCGAAACGCAGCTATGTGCGATTGAGCGACGCGAAGGTGTGCGGCGGCGATTTGAACATGGTGCGCCTGGCCACGGCGACCGAGAATGCTGACCTCTGGCAGCGATTGATCGCCTCGCGCAAGAGCGCGCTCAAGCAAGCCGCCCTATTGGGGTACGACCTGCTGTTGCTCCTCGTGCTGGGTCGGGTGTCGATCGCCAAGGCTGAGCGCATGGTGAGCAAACGCCTGCATCTCAAGGGACGCGTGCTGCTTTCACCCTTCGCAGAAATCGCGATGGATGTCGACAAGCCCTTCCAGTACGAGCTGGTTCGCGCCGATCTCGAGCAGCGGACCTCACGTTGACTTCTTCGGGGCGCCTCGGGCGGCGGCGTTTGGCTGCGCCTGGAATGGTCCTCACGGCCGTCCGCTCATGACCGAATCCGACCGAACCTCACCCCACTCGAACGAACCCACGCCGCCTGGCAGGTTCAGCAGCCTGCTCGATCTGGATCGACGCTGGACGACGCGTCTGCGCGTCGCCGAGAAACCGGGCGTGGTTCGGTCGCTGGCCATCGTCCTGGCCCATTCGGGCGACAGTTGGTTCTGGGGGCTGGCGCTGGCGATTGTCTGGTGGGCCGGATCCAACGTGTGGAAATGGCGCACCACGGTGATGTTCCTCGCCATCGCGGCCACGGCCATCGTTGTCATGGCACTCAAGGTCGCCATTCGCCGCCGGCGGCCGGCGGGCGAATGGGGAAAGGTGTACCGCAGCACGGACCCGCACTCGTTTCCCTCGGGCCACGCGGCTCGCATGATGATGCTCGGGGTTGTCGCGCTGCATGTCGGCCCTCCGTGGCTGGCCGCCGCCCTTGCACTGTGGGCACCCTTGGTCGCGTTGGCACGCGTGGCGATGGGCGTGCACTACTTGTCGGATGTCGTCGGCGGAGCCGTTCTCGGCTTGATCATCGGCGGTCTGACCGCCCTGCTCTTCTAAGCCCCGATCCAAACCGTGATGGATTCGAAATCGATCCGGACCCTTGAACTGCCGCTCGTCCTCACGCGTCTGGCCGCCTTCACCTCTTTTTCGGCGGGCCATGCGCGCGCTCTGGAATCATCCCCCTCCACCGAGATCGAGACCGTCGCAGCGTGGCAACGTCAAACGACGGAGGCTCGCCGTTTGCTGGCCAGCCGCGGGGAGATCTCCATCGGCGGTGCGCGCGATATCCGATCGGCGGCGGTGGCGGCGGCGCGCGGCTCGACTCTCCCGGCTGAGGACTTGCTTGCCATTCGCCAGACGGTGGTCGCAGGCCGCTTATTGAGCCGCACGATCCAACGCAGCCAGGAAGAGTACCCCTCGCTCCTGTCGGTGGCGGGCGGGATTCACGACCAGCCTCAACTCGTCGAGGCGATTGATCGTGCGCTCGACGATGACGGCGAAATCCGCGACGGGGCGTCCGAGCACCTGTCCGCGATCCGCGTCGAGTTGCGCCGGGCTCACGATCGCCTGCTCAGCCGCCTGCAGCGGGTTCTCACCGAACACGCCAACCAACTGCAGGAGAACATCATCACCCAGCGTGAGGGGCGTTACGTCGTGCCCGTACGCGCCGAGTTCAAAGGCCGAGTGCGGGGCATCGTTCACGACCAATCCTCGAGCGGCGCCACCCTCTTTGTCGAACCCCTGGTCACCGTCGAACTCAACAACCGTTGGAAGGAACAACAGCTTCTCGAACGGGAGGAGATCCGCCGCATCTTGGCGGAGCTCTCTGCTCATGTTGGCCGCGCCGCAGAGGCGCTCCAGGCCACGGTAACCGCCCTGGCCGAACTCGACCTGATTTTCGCTCGCGCGCGGTATGCCGACACGTTAGGCGCGAACGAGCCGTTGCTGGCTGCTCCACCCCCGGCGGGCGCCACCGCCAGCGCGGACGGCGTGAGCCCGGCGGCGCTCTCCCCGGGAACCCTCAACCTGATCAATGCGCGCCATCCGTTGCTCGACCCGTCCTCCGTCGTACCGATCGACCTCGAACTTCGCCCCGGGGTCGGGGCCATCGTCATCACCGGCCCGAACACCGGCGGCAAGACCGTGGCCTTGAAGACCGCGGGGCTGCTGGCACTGATGTGCCAATGCGGGCTGCACATCCCCGCCGCTTCCGGCTCAAGCCTGGCCCTGTTCGACAGCGTGTACGCCGATATCGGCGACGAGCAATCGATCCAGCAGTCGCTGTCCACTTTTTCCGCACACATGACCCAGGTGATTCGAATTCTCAAGCAGGCCACGCCGCGCTCGCTAGTCATCCTCGACGAACTCGGCGCGGGCACCGACCCAACCGAAGGCTCGGCCCTGGCGCGCGCCATTCTCATCCGCCTGGTGTCGAGCGGGATCCCGACTTTGGTCGCCACGCACTACCCGGAGCTCAAGGCTTTCGCGCACGCCACCCCGGGGGTCATGAATGCCAGCGTGGAGTTCGACGCGCGCACGCTGCTCCCCACCTACCGCATCGCACTCGGCGTCCCAGGTCAATCGAATGCGTTGGCTATCGCCGCGCGCCTCGGGTTGGCCGATGAGATACTGGACCGGGCGCGCTCCATGGTTTCTCCGGAGGAGCTCGCCTCCAGCCGGCTGCTCGAGCAAATCCAGCGCGATCGCGATGCCGTGCGCGCCGAACGCACGCAGGCGGCCGCCGCGCGACGCGAAGCCAGTGAAGCCGAGACCAAGCTCTCACGCCGGCTGGCGCGCATCGAGGACGAGCGCCAGGCGCTGATCGAAGCGGCGCGCGACGAGGCCCAGCGCGAGGTACAGGCGCTGCGCGAGGAGTTACGCACGCTGCGCCGGCGCGCACGCGAGGCGGCCGATCCGGGCGTGGCCGAAACACTGCGTGGCATCGAGTCCGAGGCCCGGGCGCTCGAGGAGCGCCTCGAAGCCGAGCCTGCCCCCGCGCCCCTGGCGGGGCCCCCCGCGCGGCGGCCTCGCGTCGGCGACACGGTCCAGCTGCGGTCGGTAGGCGTGCAGGGGAAGGTCGTGGCGGTGGCCGGCGACAGCCTGGAGGTGATGCTGGGCGCCCTGCGCGTGCGCGCCGAGCTCGAGGACGTGGTGTTGCGCGATGCGCTCGCCGCCGCGCCCCCTGCCCGCCCTGCCCCCGCGCCCTCGCCTGTGAGCGAACGCCGCGCGCCGGGAATGGAGCTCAACCTGCGGGGCATGACCGTTGACGAGGCGCTGATCGACCTCGACCGTTACCTGGACTTCAGCGTTTCTCGCGCACCTACCCTTCGTCCGCATCATCCACGGCAAAGGCACCGGCCGCCTGCGCACAGCGATCCGCGAGGCCTTGCGCGCGCATTCGCTCGTCGCCGCAATCCAGGAGGCCGGCGAGGCCGAAGGCGGCGAAGGCGTCACGATTGCGCGCTTGGCGACATAACCCGCCACCACGGCAAGCCGCCCGGCCTCTCCGGCGGGACAGCCCGCGAGCGGTCGAGAACGGATCGCCGGGATTCGTTATACTGTTGCCAGCCCGCCGCGTGCGGGTGACCCTCAAGTGGCGCGGCAATCGGGGCGTCCGCGATTTCTGGTCCGTGGAGGAGGAAGCTCAATGGCGCACCAACACGGGACGCTGAGATCCCTGGCCGGGGTTGCGGTCATGGCACTCCTGGCCCAACTCGCCTGCAATTACCCGAACGCAGTTGCGCCGGTGGATGTGGCGCAGACGGCAGCGGTGCAAACCGTCGCGGCACAGCTCACGCTGGGCGCCCAGTTGCAGCCGACCACGCCGCCGGTCGTCGCGACGGTGCCGCCGCCCCCCACGGCGTTGCCCAGCGCGACCTTTACCCTCGCCCCTCCGCCAACCTCTACCTTCACCGCCACCCCCGTCCCCTGCAATCGGGCCGCCTTCGTCAAGGACGTGAGCGTGCCCGACGGTGAGCAATACACTTCCGGCGCGACGTTCACCAAGACATGGCGCCTGCAAAACACCGGCTCATGCACATGGACCTCGGGATACTCTCTGGTCTTCGACCATGGCGACCAGATGGACGCCCCCGCCAGCACGCAGCTCACCTCCGGAACGGTGGGTCCCGGGCAAACGGTCGACGTGTCGATTCCGCTGCGCGCACCCGGACCTCCCGGGACCTACAAGGGCTACTGGAAGATCCGCAGCGGCGACGGCATTGTCTTCGGGGTGGGGGCGGGCTCGGTCGCCTTCTGGGTCGAGATCAAGTCCGCTTTGCCACCGCCGGCGCTTATCGATTTCACCGTCTCCTTCGAGAACCTGCACATCTGCAGTGCGCCTCTCAAGTACGCGACCTTCCGCCTGGGCAACACGGGTACGGTTGGCTTCGAATCGGTCCGCATTCAAATCGTCGACCTCAATACCAGCGGCACACTCTACTCGGGCACCAACAACACGCCCTACTTGGCCACGGCCAACGATTGCCCGCCGCAGAGCAGCTCGATGGGCCCAGGCTCCGTGTACTTCATCGCCGCCTCGATCGGGGCTGACCCGCCCCACGGGCACAACGCGAGGCTGACCCTCAAGATGTGCACGCAGGATAACCTGGGTGGGAGCTGCCTGGAAAAAACATCCGACTTTGTGGTCCCCTGAGGGTGTGAGGCAGATCAGGTTGAGGGCCTAGCACGCATAACGCATGGTCGCGTGCGGGCGGGGTTGGCGAGTGCCGCTCGCGCGGGAGAGCGCTCAGGAGTGCCTCGCCTCCATGCACGCCGCTCGGAATGTGGAGGATGTGGCAGACGACGCGAAACCGGGGCTCGAATTAAGTATCGCTTCGCAAGCCTGAAAGATGATGACATCCGGGGCTGCCGAGAATCCGGCAGCCCCGCTGCATTCTGCATTCATTCCTCGCCAGTCGCCCGCAACAAACCCGAGAGCCCCGCCCTATCGCCCCGTGATTCCATCGTGCGGGCGCGTCGAATCCCGGGTTGAGGATCGCCAACGTTCGACGGGCTGAGTGCCTTGGCCGAGGGTGCGCGCCTCCAGCAAGCCCGCTTCGGGACTCGCCAAAGCCCGACCCTGCCAATGAAGCGCTTGCGGCTTAGGGGGCGTGTTCACCGCGCGAGCGTGGATCTAAAGGGAGCGGCTTTCCGTTTCGTTCAAGCCATGCCCCCAGCTCGGCCAAGTCCTCAAAAACAAAGTCCGGTTGGAAAGAGGAACGCTCGAGGTCGGACCGACTCGCCTCGCCACTCAGGACAAGCACGGTCGCAATCCCGCTCGTCTGGCCCAGGGCAATGTCGGTGTACAGGCGGTCGCCCACCATCGCCATGCGCTCGATTGACAGCCCAAACTTGTGAGCCGCCATGTCGACAATAGTCCGGTTGGGCTTCCCGATGATCAGATCCGGACTACGTCCCGTGGAGGCCTGCACGAAAGCAATCATCGCCCCGGTGTCGGGCATGTAGCCGTGCTCGGTGGGGCAGTTGAAATCCGGGTGGGTGGCCAGGTAGGGCAGGCCCTGCCGCACTAGATCACAGAGGCGCCACAACTTCTCGTAGGTCAGGGTCGTGTCGAATCCGAGCACGATCTGATCTGGATTCTCTGCCGACGGCTCAAACCCGAAGCGTCGGAACTCCTCCTGCAGGGCCGGTGTGCCCACGACGAATAGCCGCCGCGGCATATCCTGCTCGAGCAAGTAGCGGGCCGTCGCCTCGCCGGAGGTGAAGACCTCGCGCTCGGTTGTGGGCAGCCCCAAGCGGCTCATCTTCTCGGCGTAGTCGCTCGCCACATGGGATGAGTTGTTGGTCAGGAAGAGATACCCTTTGTTTTGGCTCTTCAAGACTTCGACGAACCGCAATGCTCCGGGCAACAGACGTTCGCCCAGATTGAAGGTGCCGTCCATATCGAGCAAGAAGCACTCGACGGAGCTCAGTCGTTCTTCCATGTTCTGGTGAGGGTCCTTCGCATCCCTGCGAGCGAACGCGGCAGCTAACTACGGATGTTGCCCGGATGGCAGCCTGTGCTGGGTCAACTCCGCGCGAAGCACTCGGATAGCCGCTCGAGGATGCCCGACGTCGCGAGTTTGTGGCCGAACACTTCCACAAGACGCTGGAGGGGCATTCCCCGCGAACCCAGTTGTCTGAGACGTGAGGAATGATAGCGCGTTTGGCCGGGCAGAGTTCGGCGGGCCGCGCCCTGGTATGGCCCCTGCCAAGTTAGATCGCATGCAGGAGGAGGCACACCCGTGGCGACCCGGGACCGCCGATTCTCTGCACAGGGTGGCTTTGGGGGAGGCTCTCACCCGACGGGCGATTCACATGTACAATCCCCCGCGTTCTCCGTGCCGCATCGCGGGAAATCAGGCTGGCTCGCGTGCGGATTGGGCTCGCCCTCGCCACACTGCACGCTGAGCTCCACCCCAAGGAGGCTCGCATGGACGCGCGGTCAACGTACGACCTGAAGTCGATCCGGCTCCCCAGGTTCGCCGGCTTTGCCCTGCGCGTGTTCGTTTTTCTCATTGAGAGTCCGGCCACACGCTGGTTGCTGATGGGCAATTTGCTCAAGCAGGGCGGCATCCTGTCTCTTCGCGCCATGCGATTCGACGAGGTGCCGACCATGCTCCCCCGGTTCTCGGTGGACCCGAAGCGCCTGCCTCGCAAGGCAACCGCCCGCGATCTAGATGAAAGGCACCTGGCTCGCCTGGCACCCAAGGGGAAGGGTTGGCGCTTCCCCTCAGTCGCGGATTACGCCCGATCCTACCGCACCAAGGCGAGTACACCTTTGGAAGTCGCGGAACGGGTGCTCGACGCCATTCACCGGAGTAACGCCCAGACGCCTCCACTGCGGGCAATGATCGCTTATGACCGCGACGACATCCTGACCCAGGCCAATGCCTCCGCGCTGCGACACAAGCGCGGCCGCCCGCTGAGCGTCCTCGACGGCGTGCCGATTGCCGTCAAGGATGAGATGGATCTCAAGCCCTACCCCACCAAGGTGGGCACGCGCTTCTTGGGCACAAGCCCAGCCAACGAAGATGCGACCATCGCCGCGCGCCTGCGGGCGGCCGGCGCGCTGCTCATCGGCAAGGCCAATATGCACGAGATCGGCATCGGGGTGACCGGGCAGAATCCGCACAACGGAACCGCACGCAACCCATACAACCTGGCTCACTACACGGGTGGCTCCTCGAGCGGCCCGGCCTCGGCCACCGCCGCGGGTCTGTGCCCGGCCTCGCTCGGCGCGGATGGCGGCGGTTCCATCCGTATCCCCTCGGCGTTCTGCGGGTTGGTGGGCCTCAAGACTACCTTTGGCCGCACGAGTTCCTTCGGTGGGGCGCCGCTCACCTGGAGCAACGATCAGCTCGGCCCGATCGCTGCCTGCACGGCCGACGTGGCCCTGCTCTACCTCTTGACGGCGGGCCCCGACCCGCGCGACCCGAACACCCTGGCGCAGCCACCCGTATCGCTCGAGGGGTTCGAGCGGCGCGACCTGCGTGGCATCCGCCTGGGCGTCTATTGGCCGTGGTTCGAGCACGCGGCGCCCTCCGTGGTCGCCGCTTGCAAGGAAATGCTCGAGGCCCTAACGGCACGCGGCGCACGCGTCGTGGAGGTCGTCATCCCCGAGCTCGAGGCCGGCCGGGTCGGGCACATCATCAGCATCACCTCCGAGATGGCCACAGCGCAAGAGCGCTACTGGGCCAAGCACTGGAAGGAGTACAGCTACGAGGTGCGCACCAACCTCACCCTGGCGCGCAACTTCACGGCGCGCGACTACGTGCAGTCGCAGCGCGCGCGCACGCGCGTCACGGCCAACTTCATGAGCGCTCTCGAGCATGTGGATGTGATCGTGACACCCACCACCGGTTGCATCGCGCCGCGCATTCCCGCAGATGCGTTGCCGGATGGCGACTTGGATCTGACCACGCTGCTCGAGATCATGCGCTTCGCGCCATTCGCCAACTTCACCGGCCTGCCGGCCATCTCCTTCCCGGCCGGGTACGATAGCAGCGGCATGCCGATCGGGTTCCAGGCCATCGGCCGGCCGTGGCAGGAGCATGTGCTGCTGCACCTGGCTCAGGTGGGCGAGTTGATCGTCGAGCGTCGCAAGCCGCAGTTGTTCTTCCCGCTTCTAGGCGAAGACTAGCGCACGGGCGCCGTCTCCGCTGCGCTCGCTTCACAAACCGGGCCGAACATCCCGCCCGCTTCGATCAAGCCCCTGCCGCGGAATCCTCGGCAGGGGCTTTTGCATCCCCCGCTCAGGGAGGGCCTCCCGCGATCGTGGCCGCCGATTTACTCGATCGGAGAATGGCCCGCCTCTCGACTAAGGCTCCTCGATCGACGCGGGGATTCCGGCCCTCGGGCTTCCCCGCCACATCGCCGTCTATCCCGAAACCTGCGTGATATACTCCCGATCAGCCTGTTCATCGGAGCCCACCATGGTCAACATCGAGATTGTTTACTGCGCCGTTTGACACTACACCGACCGTGCCGTCAGTTTGACGGTGGAATTGCTCAAGAGGTTCGAGGCCGATCTGGCCAGCGTGCGGCTTGTCCCATCCGACAGCGGGCGGTTCGAAGTCAGCCTGGAGGGCGAGCTGATCTACTCGAAGATCGCAACCGGTCGTCACGCCGAACCCGGCGAAATAGAGAAGCTCGTCGCCCGGCGAATTAAGCGCGGCTGATCTGTTGCGCGACCGTCGCCGAATCCCACATCGCGAGGCTCAAGTGACAAAGAAAGGTCGCGTCTTTTCTGGCGCCCGGCCGACTGGCCGCCAGCACCTGGGGAACTACCTGGGTGCCATCCGCAACTACGTTGCATTGCAGGAGGAGTACGACTGCGTCTATTGCATCGTCGACCTGCATGCGCTTACCACGCTCGACCAATTCGGCGAGCTCCGCGCCAACACGGCGGAGATGGTCCTGGACTGGCTCGCGGCCGGCATTCGCCCCGAGGAGACGATCGTCTTCGTCCAGAGCCACGTGCCTCAGGTCACCGAGTTGCATACCATCCTCTCGATGTTCACGCCGCTCGGGAAACTCACCGACCTGCCGACCTTCAAAGAGAAGGCACGCATGCATCCCCACAACATCAATTACGGGCTGGTGGGCTACCCGGTGCTGATGACCGCCGATATCGCTCTCTACAAGTCCGATGTCGTGCCCGTCGGCATTGACCAGGAAAGCCATCTCGAGTTCGCGCGCGAGATCGTGCGATCGTTCAACTATCGAGTCGGCAAACAGGTGCTGATCGAGCCGCAGATGAAGAACACCGAGTACCCCAAGGTTCTGGGGACCGACGGTCAGCAAAAGATGAGCAAGAGCCTCGATAACCACATCGAACTGGCGCTCACGCCCGAGGAGACCCTGCGCCGGGTCATGAGCATGGTCACCGATCCCCAGCGCACGCACCGCACCATCCCCGGCCGCCCCGAGGTGTGCAATGTATTCACCCTGCACCACACCTTCACGCCGGCCGCGGAGGTGACCCAGATCGAGCACGACTGCCGCAGTGCGGCGCTGGGTTGCGTCGACTGCAAACGCCGCCTGGCCGAGGGCATCAATTCGCATCTGGCATCGTTGCGCGAGCGCCGGGCTGGGCTGGCGAGCGACCCGCAGCACGTGTGGGACGTCCTGGCCGACGGCGCGCAGCGCGCACGGCGCATCGCCGACGAGACGATGCGCGAAGTGCGCGACGCCATCGGCTTGCCTTAGGCAGCCACCCTCATGCGCGTCATCCTGCAGCGCGTCCGCCACGCCCGCGTTTCAGTGGAGGGCACGGTCGTCGCCGAGATCGCGGGCGGGATGCTCATCCTTGTCGGAATTGGGCAGGGCGACGGGGCGGCCGAGGTCACCTCGCTGGCCGAGAAGTGCTCGGAACTCAGGATATTCGAAGATTTACAGGGGAAGACGAACCTCGCGGCCGGCGAGGTGGGGGCACACGCGCTGGTCGTATCCCAGTTCACTCTGTATGCCGATACACGCAAGGGCCGCCGGCCTT
Organism: uncultured Chloroflexia bacterium; assembly: GCA_963712475.1. GTDB lineage: Bacteria > Chloroflexota > Anaerolineae > Anaerolineales > RBG-16-64-43 > RBG-16-64-43. The sequence continues at coordinate 367,621 of CAVQIA010000005.1, read as the reverse complement.
CGTTCACGCGGGCGGCCCCACCCGAGGTGGCCGAGCCGCTTGTTCGCCGCTTCGCCGACGTGATGACCGCGCACGGCATCCCGACCCAGCTCGGCCAGTTTGGGGCGCACATGGCCGTGGAGCTGGAGAACGACGGGCCCTTCACCCTCAGCCTCGAGGCCGAGCCGCCGGCCTAGCCCGCCAGCCGCGGATCACTCGCGCACGTCGTAGCCCAGACCGCGCAGCACCTGCTCGTTGTCGCGCCAGCCTGGCTGCACCTTGACCCGCAGCCGCAGGAAAACCCGCCGTCCGCTCATCGACTCGATCTCCCCGCGGGCTGTGGTTCCGAGCGCGCGCAGCATGGCCCCGCGCCGCCCGATGACGATGCCCTTGTGTGATTCTTTCTCGACGACGATGGTCGCCTCGATGTAGGCCGACCCATCCGGGCGTTCTGTGTACTCGTCGACCCGCACGGCCACACCATGCGGCACTTCTTCGCGCAGGTGCACGAGCGTCGCCTCGCGAATGAGGTCCGCGGCGATATCCCGCTCGCTCAGGTCAGTCAGGTCGTCCTGGGCGTACAGCGGCGCGCCGACCGGCAGCACCGCCAGCAGGGCCCGCACCAAATCGCCGCATCCCTCGCCGGTAGTGGCCGACGTTTCATGGATCATCGCGCCGGGGAACAACTCCTGATACGCGGCGCGCGAGGCTTCGCGCGCTGGGCCGGGGACCAAATCGATCTTGTTGAGTGCCATGACGACCGGTTTGGCGTGCCCGGCCTCCCCCACCCAGGCGGAGACAAGTCGGTCATCCTCGCCCGGTGGGTGAATTGCCTCCACCACCACCAGCAACGCGTCCGCGCCGGCCAGTGCCTGGCGCGCCGCGTTCACCATCCCCTGGCCCAGGCGAGTGCGTGGCTCGTGCGCGCCAGGCGTGTCGACGAACACGATCTGGCCCTCCGCCAGGCTGAGGATGCCGCGCTGCCGACGGCGCGTGGTTTGCAGACGCGGCGACACCGCAGCAATCTTCTGCCCGAGCAGGTTGTTGAGCAGCGTCGACTTGCCCACGTTGGGGCGGCCGAGCAACGCCACCACCCCGGCCCGATGGGCGGAGGAGGTCGGTTGATTGTCCATCACCAGGATTGTATCGCGGGGAGACGCGAGGCTCGTGTCGCGGCCTCAAAACGCGGCACCCGGCCTCTCGGCCGGGTGCGCGAACCGCCTCTCCCAAGGAGGTCTCACGGGCGCTTGAAGAAGCTCATCAGCTTCATCGAGAGCCCGAGATCGCCGGCGAGCTTGAGTTTGCCTTGCGAGAACGCGGCCATGCCGTCGAGCTTGCCAGTGACGATCCCGGCGAAGTCTTCCACGCTCGAGGTCAGGGTCAGGCGCGGAGTTGCCGCCGCGCCTTCGGCGACCGTGCACTTGCCGTCGCCGAGTGTCATGTTGTAGTTGCCGCCGCCCGCGCCGGTCAGGTTGAGTTGCACCACCGCCGCAACACCCGCGGCCTTGTCCGGCAGGAAGTTGGCTGCCATGCCTTCGATGATCTGCTTTGCCGTTAGGTCTGCCATTGTTGCCTCCTCGTAGGTTGGGCCTGCGCTAGATCGTCAGGTTCTCGAACACGCCCGCTGCGCCCATTCCGCCGCCGATGCACATCGTCACCAGCCCGTAGCGCAGCTTGCGCCGTTTCATCTCGTAAACGATTTGCGTGGTCAGCTTGGCGCCCGTGCAGCCGAGCGGGTGGCCCAGCGCGATCGCGCCGCCGTTGACGTTTGCTTTCTGCGGGTCCATCCCCAGGGTACGGATCACCGCCAGCCCTTGGGCGGCAAAGGCCTCGTTCAGCTCGTACACGTCGATATCGGCGAGCTTCAACCCGGCCTTCTTCAGCGCCAGCGGAACAGCGGCGATCGGGCCGATCCCCATCACCTCTGGCGCCACGCCCCGCACGGCGAACGACACAAAGCGCGCCAGCGGCTCAAGGCCGAGCGCCTTGGCCTTGCGGGCTTCCATCACCACCACGGCGGCCGCGCCATCCGACATCTGCGATGAATTGCCGGCGGTCACGGTCCCGCCTTGCAGGAAGGCCGGCTTGAGTTTGGCGAGCGCCTCCAGCGTCGTATCCCGCCGCGGGCCCTCATCGGCCTCGAAGGTGAAGCTGCGCTCGCTGCGTTTGCCGTCCTCGCCGACCTCGACCAGGTTCACCTTGAGCGGGACGATCTCTTCAACGAAGCGTCCGGCATCTTGAGCCGCCACTGCGCGTTGGTGGCTGCGCAGCGCCATGCCGTCCTGGTCCTCGCGCGAGATCTTGAACTCCTTCGAGACATGCTCGGCGGTCAGGCCCATGTTGAGGTAGACCCCCGGCCACTCGGCTGCGAATCCGGGGTTGGGGCTGAATTTGTTGCCGGTCATCGGCACCATGGTCATCGATTCGCATCCGCCGGCGATGACCACATCCGCCAGGCCGGAGAGAATCGCTTGCGCGCCCATGGCGATGGTCTGCATCCCGGAGGAGCAGAAGCGATTGACCGTGGCGCCGGGCACATCGATCGGCAGCCCCGCTCGCAATGCGGCCAGCCGCCCGACATTGAGGCCCTGTTCACCTTCCGGAAAAGCACAGCCGATCAGCACATCATCGATCTCGAGCGGGTCGAGGGGCGCCGCGCGACGCAGCACCTCGCGGATGACGGCGGCCGCCATCTCGTCCGGCCGCATGGTGCGCAGCGAACCGCGCGTGGCGCGTCCCACGGCCGTGCGCACGGCGGCGACGATGACCGCCTCGCGTCCAGCGCTGCCCGAGACCCGCACGGCGGGGCCGGCTGTGCGCGGGGCTGCTTTGCGTGGCGTCGCCGCGGAACCGCGCGTTGCGCGCTTGGGGGTTGCGGTACTTCCTTTCTTTGCAGGCATCGCTCACCTCCACCCTCCGCCTGCCCCGCCGGCTTGCACCGGCGACGCCGGGCGGCAGGGAATTCGCTAGTTGCGCAGCGGCTTGCCCGTCTTCAGCATGTGCCAGATGCGCTCCTGGGTCTTGGCTTCCCCGCACAGCGAGAGGAAGGCCTCGCATTCCAGGTCGAGGAAGTACTGCTCATCCACCCAGGCCGGCTGGCTCAGCGGCCCGCCGCACAGGATGTTGGCCAGCTTCCCGCCGATGAGCGCGTCGTGCTCGCTGATGAAACCGCTCTCTTTGAACATGAACACGCCCACCTGCATGCCCGAGAGCGCGTCGCGCCCGGCGGCGTACAACTTGAGAGGGATCGGCGGCCGATAGCCTTCCTGTGCGCGATAGAGCACTTCGCGCTTGGCTTCGGCCAGGAGATGCGATCGGTTAATCACCATGCGCGCATCCGGCGAGAGGAAGCCAAAGGTCCGCGCCTCCTCGGCACTGGTCGCCACCTTGGCCTGGCCGACCATTTCGAAGATGCGCTGCAGCGACACCAGCGGATCCGATCCCTTCGTGCGCATGGCCGGCGAGAGAATGCGCCGCACCATTTCCTTGCAGCCGCCGCCGGCCGGGATCACGCCGATGCCAACTTCCACCAGACCGATGTAGCTCTCCGCCGCGGCCAGCGAGTTCGGGCAGGCCATCGTGATCTCGCAGCCTCCACCGATGGCCAGCCCAGCCACGGCCACGGCGATGGGGCGCGCCGAATAGCGGATGCGCTGGTTGAGGAGCTGGAAGCCGCGGATGGCTTTCTCGAGCTGTTCCCATTCCTTGTTCTGCGCGCCGACGGCCACCAGGAAGATGTTGGCCCCCGCGCAGAAGTTATCGGCCTCGTTGCCGATCACCAGGCCATCCCATTCGCCCGCGTCCAATCGATCGAGCGCGTGGCCCATCAGTTCCCAGATGTCCGGGTCGAGCGCGTTCATCTTGGTGTGGAACTCGAGGCAGGCCACGCGGTCGCCCATATCCGCGAGCGAGGCCCCGGCATTCTCCTCGATCACGCCTCCGCTCTTCTTGCGCGGTGCGAGGCGCAGAATGCCCGGGTCGGGGACGATGCGCCGGTAGCCTTTCTTCTGCAGGTCGTAGACCGCCACCGGCTCATCGGCGTCGATCTGGTAGAACGTCGGGCAGCCCGCCGCCAGCATCTCGCGCACCCACGGCGCCGGCTTGTGGCCCGCAGCCTCCATCTTTTCCACTGTCTCGGCCACGCCTAGCGCATCCCAGGTTTCGAAGGGCCCGGCCTCGTGCATGAAGCCCCACTTGAGGGCTAGGTCCACGGCCATCAAGTCATCCGAGATTTCGGGGATGCGATTGGAGGCATAGGCCAGCCCGTGGTATGTCACCTGGCGCAAGAGATCCGCCGCACGATCGCCCTCGGCCAGGAGCGCCTTGAGCCGCTCGCCCAGGGACGTGATCTCGCGCGCCTTGCCCACCGATTCAAACCGCGGCTTGGTGGGCGCCTCGTAATCCATCGTCTTCAGGTTGAGCGTCCAGAAGTCCTTCTTGCCATCGACGCGCACCTCTTTGTAGAAGCCCTGGTTGGTCTTCCCGCCCAGCCAGTTCTTGTCGACCATCTTCTTGAAGAGATCCAGCACCAGCGGCGAGGCCATCAGGGCGCGCTGCTCATCCTCGGGCACCGCGGGATGCAGATTGCGGATGACGTGATCCAGCACATCGATGCCCACCAGATCGAACAGGCGGAAGGTAGCCGTCTTGGGGTGACCGACCAGCGGGCCGGTCAGCGCATCCACCTCATCGATGGTGTATCCGTGGCGCAACGCATAGTCGATGAGGAAGATGCCCCCGATCGTCCCAACGCGGTTGGCGATGAAGTTGGGCGTGTCCTTCGCGATCACGACACCCTTCCCCAACACGTTTGTCCCGTAGCCGCGCATGAATTCGGTCACCTCCGGCGCGGTATCCGTGGTCGGAATGATCTCCAGCAGCGGCAGATAGCGCGGCGGGTTGAAGAAGTGGGTGCCCAGGAAGTGCCGCCGGAAATCGTCCGAGCGGCCCTGGGCGATGTGAGAAACCGGGATGCCGGAGGTGTTGGTGCTGATGATCGTTGTCGGTTTGCGGATGCCTTCCAGGCGAGCCATCAGAATCTGCTTGATCTTGAGATCCTCGACGATGGCCTCCAGGATCCAGTCCGCGTCCTTGAGCAGGTCGAAATCGTCCTCGAGGTTCCCGATGCGGATGCGGTTGGCGAGATCGGGGATGTAGAAACTGGCCGGGCGTGATTGCAGTGCCCGCTCGAGCCCGGTGCGCGCAAAGCGGTCGCGCACGACCGGGTCCTTGAGGCTCAGGCCCTTCTTCTCTTCCTCGGGGGTCAGCTTCGGCGGCACGATGTCGAGCAGGGTGACCGTGACCCCGGCACCTGCCAGGTGAGCGGCCAGCCCCGCGCCCATCGTGCCTGCCCCGATGACGGCGGCGTGACGAATGCTATAGGTCATCGCTCCCTCCCTGTGGGGGGCATGACGGAGGCGCGGGCAGGCGCCCGCGCCCCGCCCTTAGCGCAACTCGCGGCTGCTGTATCCCAAGATGCGACGCGCGACGACCAGGCGGTTGATCTGCCCGGTTCCCTCGAAGATGTCGTTGATCTTGGCATCGCGGAACCACTTCTCGAGCAGCAATTTGCGAGAGTAGGCGATCGGTCCCAGAAGTTCCACGGCACGCTGCGTGATCTTGGTCACTGCGTCGCCGGCCTTGACCTTCGACATCGAGGCTTCCGCCGAGTTGGGCAGGCGCTGGTCGGCCATCCACACCGCCTTCAGCACCAGCAGCCAGGCGCTGCGCAGCATGACCTCCATATCGATCACCTCGCGTTCGATATGGGTCATCTTTTGGCGCGGCAGATGGTAGCGGATGGTCACGCCCTGCTGCGCCAAAAGTTCCTTCACCAGTTCGACCGTGGCGCGCCCGATGCCCATGGCCGAGGCGGAGACCAGCGGGCGCGTGGCGTCGAAGGTGGCCATGGCGCCTTTGAAGCCGGTCTCGGTCCCTTTCTCCTTGACCACTTCCGCACTGCCGAGGATGTTGCCGAACGGAATACGGCAATCCTGCAGGACGACCGAGGCCGTGTCGGACGCGCGGATCCCGAGCTTGTGTTCGAGTTTGGTGACCGAGAGGCCCGGCGTGCCGGCTTCAACGACGAACGGGCGCATGCCTGCGCGGCCGGCCGAAGGATCGATGGTGGCCCATACCACTACGAAGCCTTTGGTCTCCACCAGCGATTTCTGGCCCGCGGTGACGAAGATCTTCTCGCCGTTGAGCACCCACGAGTCGTCAACCCGCACGGCCGTGGTTCGGATGGAGGAGGTGTCCGAACCGGCTTGCGGCTCGGTCATCGCCATACATCCGAGAATGGGCGACTCCTCCTGGAAGCGCTTGAGAAAGCGCTCCTTCTGTTCCGGCGTACCGGTGGCCTCGACGGCGGCGGCGCCGAGCCCGCCGCCCGGCGTGCACAGGTACAGCCCGGCATCACCCCACGAGAGGGTCTCGATCATGTGCGCCAGGATCTGGTAGCCGAGGCGCGGCCCCTCGCGCTTCTTCTCCTGCGGAGCGAGCGAGCCCGCGGAGGTGGCCCGCATCGCCCCGTGCATGAAGTTGATGTAATCCCAGGGGATCTCGTGCTCGTGCTCGTCCATCTGGCGCGAGACCGGCCGCATCATGTTCTCGGCGACGGTCTGCAGCATGACCCGCTGCTTGGCAATCGGGGAAGGCATCTCGAAATCGATCATCGCATCCTCTCCTTCAGCGCAGGCGCGCTGAGCGGCTCTCAGACCATCGCCAACCCGGTGAACATCGGGAAGCCGCGTCCGTTGCGCATCCACAGCTCCACCGGATGTTCGCGGATGTAACCGTGCCCGCCCAGGATCTGCACTGCGCGATCGGTGACCATCATGGTCAGATCGTCGGCGCCGGTCTTGGCCAGCGCGGCGGCGTGCGTAGCATCCAGCCCTTTGTCCAGAGTCCAGGCGGCTTCCCACACGAGCATGCGCGTGGCCTCGATCTCGGTCGCCATCTCGGCCAGCATGAAGGCCACCGCCTGCTTCTGGGCAATCGGCACGCCGAACTGGACGCGATCCTTGGCGTAGGCCAGGGCGTATTCGTAAGCCGCTCGGCTCACGCCCACCGCCATACCGGCCAGCGCAACACGCGTCGTGTTGAGCATGAGCAGCGGGTCGAATCCCGCGTCGCCGCCCAACCGCGCAGATGCCGGAAGCGTGCATTTCTCGAATTTGACTTCGAAGGTCGGCAGCGCTCGCAGGCCGAGATTGCCCTCACGCTCGAGCACCGTCACTCCGGCCGTCGCCCGCGGCACGACAAAGGCCTGCGTGCGGCCATCGAGCGCGGCAAACACTAGCAGGTGATCTGCCCGATCGGCGAGCGGCACGAAGCACTTGTGGCCGTCGAGAATGTACGAGCCACCCTCCTTGCGGGCGGTCGTGCGCAGTTCGCTCGGGTCAAAATCGAAGAAAGGCTCCACCCACGCCGCGGTGGCCGCACGATAGGCGCCCTCGAGCAGCGGGGGCAGCAGCGCGTGCTTCTGTTCGTCGGTGCCCGCCATCAGCACCGGGAAGGCAAGCAGCCCGGGCGCGAGGATGTGCATTGCGCCGGCCAAGTCCCCCCACGCCAGCTCTTCGTCCGCCAGCACGCCGGTCACGGCGGAGTGCTCGCCGAACCCGCCCAGGCTCTCCGGTATGCTGGCCTGCACCACACCCAGCTCCCATCCTTTGCTGATCAGCGCCTCGGGGAAGGCGCCAAACTCATCGGCCTCGTGCGCCGCCTCGCGCAGATCCTTGGCGGCGAACTTGTGAATGGCGTCGATGAGCATGCGTTGTTCTTCACTCGGCTCGAAAGAGTACATAGTGCCTCCTTGTCACGTCTCCCAGGTGATGGCTGCCGGCCTACAGTTCAGGTAAAGAGGGAAGCCCGCTCCACCTTCGCGTCGGCGAGTGCCGGTAGCGCGCCGCCCGACCCATCGTGCCCTCCAGCGCGCCGTCCTCGACCAGACCCACGTATCCGCGCTGAAAAAGATACTCAACATGTGCGCCGGCCTCCTCCAGAGCAAGCAGCACGTGGTAGCCTTTCACGGGTCCGAACAGATCGAATGAGACCTCACTCAGCGTATGCTTATCCTTCAGAAACTCGGCCACCTGCCCCAGGCGCTGCTCGTGCAAGCGCTCGATTTCCGCGAGCCGCGTCCGAAGGTCGGGCATCGGCTCTTCGTGGCCGCCCAGCGCCAGACGCGGGGCCGGGTGCCTCCCCAGCCGCCGCAAAGATGTCAGGTAGTGATGGAGCCCGGTGAAGGGCGCGAGTTCCTCGGGCGATTGATGGGGCGAGGTGCGCGGCAGGACGAGATCGGACGTCAAGAGCACATCCCCCACGCGCACCGTCACGAGGCCCGGGCAATGCCCCGGGAAGTGATTGAGACGTAGCGGCCCGAGTTCCCCCTGGTCGCCCTCGATCACCGTATCGACCGGCGCGCCGCGGACGAGCGCCTTTGTCATGCGATACATCTCGAGCAACCCAGCGCGCGTCGAGGGGCTGGCTCCGGCGCGCTGGAGGAAGGCCTCCAACTTGGTCGCGGTGATCTCCAGGCGTTCGGCATAGCGAGTCACCACCGGAAGATCGAGTTCGTGAAGGACGATATGCGCCGAGCATTTCTCTCTCAGGTGCGCCAGACCGCCGAAGTGATCGATATGCCCATGCGTGACGAGAATGTGCGTGAGGTCCTCGACGCGGCAGGGTTCCCCGAATTGCGAGGCGACAGCTTCCATCCCCGCCAGAAGGTCGTCATCCGAGTTGCCGAAGCCCGAGCCGGTATCGACCAGGACAGTGAAGCCCGGCGCCAGGATGAGATGGACCATCGTCTCGAGCCCGGGAAAGGCGCGCACCGGGTAGCGATAGAGGCGGATTCCCGACGCCGGTACGTACCGCTCAACGAGTGGCTCCATGCGTCAGCAAACCGTTGAGAAAGAGATCGGCGAAGCGGTTCGAGAGTTCTACCGCCGAGAGCGCGCCCTCGGGGCGATACCAAGTGAGCATCCAGTTTTGAACGCCCAGGATCGCCAGGGCGACGAGTTTCTCATCCGAGGTGCGGAAGACGCCTTGCTGCATGCCCTGGCGAATCAGCTCGCGCCACAGGGCCTCGAAGCGATCGCGCCGCCCCATGTGCCGCGAGCGCAAGCGCGGCGAGAGGTTGCGGTATTCGAGCAGCAGCACGGCCGCCAGATCGCTGTGCACGGCGATGTTGTCGGCGTACATGCGCATGGCGGCGCGCAGCTTCTCCTCGATCGAGAGCGGCGAGGCCATGACTTCCTGCATGCTTTGAATGAGCAAGTCCAGAGCGCGGTCGAGCAGAGAGACCAGGATTTCTTCCTTGCTGCGGATGTGGTGATACAGGCTACCCTTTTGCAGGTGGACCGCCTCGGCGATGTCCTGCATGGAGGTCGCGTGGTAGCCCTTCTCGCGGAAGATCTGTGCAGCCGCCGCGAGAATTTCCTCTCTTTGCATCCGCCTCTCCCTACCGACCGTTTGGTTGGTCGCCTCAGTGTAGCATGAAGTTCAGGCCAAAGTCAACAGCCGAAGCCGAATCAAAGCCGAAACTGCCATATCCGGTCAGCGAAGTGTGGTTTTGCGCTCGCGTGCCGCATCGCTATTGCATGGCGAACCACGATGCTATAGACTGAACTTGGAATCGCTCCAGTCGTCAAACAAGCCGTCAGCGTCTCGCCCGCCCGTGCTCGCCGCCATGATTTGCATGATGCACAACGTGGCGGTGTCGCTCGATTTCGTACATTGCGCCAAGCTCGTCGGAATCGCGCCCTTGCCATCTGCGGCGCGACTCCCCCTTCCATGGACAGCACCCCGTCCCAGCCCCAAGGAGGCCACTATGGCATTCAAGTTCCCGAGTGACGAATGGATCAAGGCATTGATGGCGGAACTCAACCGCAGCCCCGCCTACGCGGAAGCCGCCAAGACCTGGGAGGGCGACTTCTACTTCACGGCCGACATGGGCGGAGGCACGACCTCGATCCTGTACATGGACCTGTGGCATGGCAACTGCCGAGACGCTTTCCTCGTAGCCGACGAGACCTCCAAGACCCCCGCCTTCCGGATTACCGCACCCCTCGCCAATTGGAAGAAAGTCATCACCAAGCAGCTCGACCCGATCCAGGGCATGATGACCGGCCAGCTCAAGTTGAAGGGCAATATGGCCATGATCATGAAGAGCGTCAAGGCTGCCAAGGAGCTGGTCGAGGCTTGCACGCGCGTTCCCACCGAGTGGCCTGCCTAGCCAGAGCGATCGAAAGCAGCACCGCCAGGCGCGCGGCGAGGCGCCGGCGCATGCGCCCGGCCACGGATTAACTCGCCACCCAACCCCTCGGGAGGGATAGGCTATGTGGTTCTTCAGCAGCCCCGAGATCGTGCACGGAGAAGAAGCGCTCAATTACCTTGAACAGTTGGAAGGGAAACGCGCACATATCATCACCGATGCGGTGCTGGTTAAGCTGGGCCATGCCGACCGGGTCCGCAAAGTCCTCGAGTTCGGCCGGGTTCCAAGTGGCCGTGTTCGACCGCGTCGAACCCGATCCCTCGCTCGAGACGGTCCGCGCCGGCGCGGCCGAGATCACGCAGTTCGGACCGGATTGGATTGTCGCCCTCGGCGGAGGCTCATGCATCGACGCTGCCAAGGCGATGTGGATCTTGTATGAACGGCCCGAAGTCGACCCGGAGGGGATCAATCCCGTCGAGAAATTCCACTTGCGGCACAAAGCGCGGCTGGTGGCGATCCCTACGACAAGCGGCACCGGCTCGGAGTCGACCTGGATCGTTGTGCTCACCAATCGCGGCGAGCGACGCAAACTGGGCCTGGGCACGCGTGAGGCGGTGCCAGACATCGCCATCGTCGATCCCTCCTTTGTTATGGACTTGCCTCCGCGCGTCACCGCCGACACCGGCATGGACGCGTTGACGCATGCGGTCGAGGGATTCACGTGCGTCTACCACAACGACTTCACCGACGGTCTGTGCCTGAGGGCAGCCCAGATGGTGTTTGAGTTCTTGCCACGTGCCTACAAGGACGGGCACGATGCCGAGGCGCGCCTGCACATGCACAATGCAGCCTCCATCGCCGGACTGGGTTTTGGTAACTCGATGGCCTCTCTGGCCCACGGCATGGGGCACTCGCTGGGCGCGGTTTTCCATATTCCGCACGGCCGAGGGGTGAGCTTGTGCCTTCCTTATGTGATCGAGTTCTGCGCGCGCGGCGACACGAGCTGCACGCGCTACGGATTGCTGGCATCTGGGCTCGGGCTGCCAGCCAAAGATGAAGCCCAGGGTGCAACGTCTCTGGTGGCTGCCATCCGCGACTTGCAGGGCCGCCTCGACCAGCCGCAATCGCTGCGCGCGTGCGGTGTCACGCGCGAGGCTCTGGCGACCGAATTGGCGCTGCTGATATTCAATACCGGCAACGACAACCAGACCGTCACCAGCACACGCAGCCCGGACGACACAGAAGTGGGCAAGCTCTTCGAGTATGTGTTCGAGGGACGCTCGATCGACTTCTAACCGGGCAGTGCCGCCCGGCGGAGGACGTGCAGCATGGATTATCGACTACTTGTCGTTGATCTGACCAGCGGCAAGACCGAGACCCATATTGCGGACCCAACTTACACGCGCCAGTACATCGGCGGCAGCGGCCTGGCCGCGCGCCTGCTGTGGGATTACCTCTCGCCCTCACGTGACCCGCTCGACCCGGCCAACCCGCTCCTATGGTCGACCGGCCCGCTCACCGGCACCAGCGGCCCGACCACAGGGCGGTTTTCGATCTGCGCCCGCTCACCGCAGACCGGCCTGTGGGGAGAATCCAACATCGGCGGTTTCGTTGGCCCCGAGCTGCGGTTCGCCGGCTTCGATGGCGTGCTCATCACCGGCCGCGCCGCCGCCCCCGCCTATCTGTGGATCAACGACGGGCAGGTGGAGATACGTGAGGCGGGGCATTTGTGGGGCACCACCGATACCTACCAGACCCAAGTGGATATCAAACGCCAGGTCAACGAACCGCGGGCGCGAGTGGCCTGCATCGGTGTGGCCGGCGAGCGCGGGGTTCCCTTCGCCGGGATCCTCTCCGATCATGGCCGCGCCGCCGGGCGGACCGGCATGGGCACGCTGATGGGATCGAAAAACCTCAAGGCGCTGGCGGTGCGCGGCACCGGCAAGATCGACTTCGCCCACAACGAGGCCTACCGGAAGCGGCGCGTCGAGGTCAACAAGCTTCTCGTTGAAGAGAATCTCTCCAACGTATTCCGCGCCACCGGGACAGCCGGCGCCGCGGAATACCTGCAGATGCTTGGGGAGATGCCCCAAAAGTACTGGACCCAAGGCAGCTTCGAGGGGGCGGGGAAGATCAGCGGTGCGGCCATGGCGGAGACCATCCTGACTGGAACGGCGGCCTGCCAGGGATGCGTCATCTCTTGCGGCCGGGTGGTCTCGGTCAAAGATGGGCCCTACGCCACGGATGGCGAGGTCAAGGGGCCCGAGTATGAGACGATCTGCTCCTTTGGATCGCAACTTCTGGTCGACGACCTGGCGATGATCGCCGCCATCGGCAATCACTGTGACGCGCTGGGGATGGACACGATCAGCGCCGGCAACACGATCGCGCTGGCCTACCTGCTCTTCGACCGCGGCATCATCTCAACGACCGATACAGGCGGCCTCGCCCTGCGCTGGGGCGACGCCACGCCCTGCTTCGCGCTACTCGACCAGATGGCATACCAAGAGGGATTCGGTGCCTTGCTGGCCAAGGGCGCTAAAGGCCTGGCAACGCACTTCGGCGCGCCGGACCTGGCAGTGCATGTGAACAACCTCGAAGTGCCCATGCATGACCCTCGCGCCATGACCGGCATGGCGATCGTTTATGCCACTTCACCGCGCGGCGCATGCCACAATCAGGGCGACTACTTTCTGGTGGAGATGGGCAACTCGATCGCCGATCTCGACCTGCCCATGACCGAGCGTCTCAAGGATGAAGGGAAGGCCGTCCACGTCGCTCGCCACCAGGACTGGCGCACTGTGTGCAATAGCCTGGTGACCTGCTTGTTCGCCGCCACGCCGCCCTCGACCTACGTGGACCTCCTGCGCGATGCCACGGGCGAGCCGTGGACGCTGGATGAGATGATGCTGGCCGGCGAGCGGGCTTGGAATCTCAAGCGCCTGTTCAATTTGCGGTTAGGCTGGACGCGCGCGGAGGAGAAGCTACCCAAGCTGCTACTCGAGCCTCTTGCCGAGGGCGGGCAGGAAGGCCACGTGCCCGACATGGACCTGCTGCTCGGCGAGTACTACACCGCCCGCGGATGGGATCCGGCAACCGGAGGCCCTACGCCAGCGAAAGCCCTGGCCCTCGGGCTCGACGTGCTCTAGCACGGACACCGCACCCGCTCACGCGCTGCGCGGCAAGGTCACGTCCAGCCCTCTGATCCGATAGACAACGGGCTGCCCCTACGGGGCAGCCCGTTCACTTGATCCTCATTCGGCGTCGACGAAGTTTCTCAGGGAACCACCGACACCTGAGTGGCGACCGTGGGACGCAGGACGAGTCGCGCACATCGCCGGCGGCCTCGACCTGCCGCGGAATCCGTGCGCGGGCCGCACGCCCGCGGTCAACTGTAATGGGTGTGTGCCCTCCTCAAGAGAGCTCAAACCTCCTCGATCGCCAACGGAAACTTGGAAAACACTTCGTTGCCGTGCTGGGTGAGCAGCATGGGGTTCTCGTAGCGGAAGCCGATCTTCTCCTCGGGGCACGCGTACTGCACCGCGCACACGATGAGCTCGCCGGGCTGATAGACGTGATCCGGATCGGTCCAGTAGGGGAAGGGACCCGCATGGGATCCGATGCGCCATTCGTCACCGAGGAGACCGATGCCGTGCTCGAAGCCCGGAACCATGTACTCGGCGAAGCCACACTCCTCGGCGTAGTCGAGCATCTCATCCGCCAGGCTGGAGGGCGTGAGCCCGGCCCGGTACGTCTCCAGCAATTTGCGCATGAGCCCGACGAAGTTCTGCGCATGCCAACGCTGGCGATCGGTGGCGGGCGCGAGCAGGTAGTTGTGGCTGTGATCCCCGAGACCGAGGCGATACATCGCGTGCAAATCCACCATGAGCGGTTCGCCCGCTTGCACGACCCGCCGGGTGGCCGGTGTGCAGGCCCCCGCCGCATAACCCGTGCGATGCCCGGAGGCGATCTCCTGCCCGCCGGTGAATGTCCAATCCCACTCGCTGCCGGCTTTGCGCATGGCATGGATGGCGATGCCGGCGATTTCGGTTTCGCTCATGCCCCGGTAACCCCCGTTGCGAATTGCATCCAGGACGGCCGCTTGTCCCAAGTCCACGAGGCGTGAGGCTTCACGGAATCGATTCAGCGTGCCGGCATCTTTGATTCGCGAGAGCCCGTCGATGATGCCGATCGCATTGCGCAGTTCCGCCTCCGGAAGGGCCGCCCGCAGTGCTTCGTATTCATGATGCGTGATGTGGCCCTCCGGCAGGTAGGTGCCCATCCCGCTCTCGATTCCAATGACTCCTTTCCCGCCCGACAGCGAGGGACGGATGGCGTTGGCCAGAAGCGAAATCTGGTCCTGCCCACCCATCGGACCGTAGCCCAGAACGTGTTCGGGGCCGAGCCACGAGTCGTCGGCGGCACGCGCCGCGTCAATGACAAAGGTGAAGGCCGTCGGCAGCCCTTCGGCGGGGATGACCATGTAGGTGCGCCACGGAAAGAAGGCATCGGCAACCCACGAGATGGTGCGCAGGCGCGAGCCCAGGTAGACGTCGATCCCCTGACGGGACATCTCGCGCTGAATGTCCCGAACACGCGCTGGGTGATCGATGAAGTAGGGATCGGTAGCCATGGACGTCCGCTCCTCGACGAATGTGCTGAATGAAAAGATGGACCGGCGACCCGCGTGGACTGCGATCGGCTGGAGACCCGTGGGTCGCCCGATGCCGATGCCCGACGCGGAGCCCTGCCAGCCCGCAAATTCTAGTAATCGGTCGGGATGGTGGCCAGGACCTCATTCAGGCGATCGACGATGACCGCCAGGCTGAGCGCTTTGACCAGGTTGCCTTTCAGCTCGAGCTTGCCCGACATCAGCGCCTTGCGGGATTTGAGTTCGGCGCGGGAGATCTGGGCGAAAGTCTCGTAGTCGCCTTTGATCGCAAACTCCGCCTCCGGCAGGGTCCCCTCGGTGATGGACAATTGTTCGAAGGCGCCCTCCTTCAGGCCGTAATACACGGCGCGCATCTTTCCATCGGGGCAATGAGTGTAGATGGTCAGCATCGAGGAGGTGATGTGTTTCATCTTCTCCGGCGAGAGTTCGGCGCGCAGACGGCGCAGGGCTTCGGCGGCCCACTCGGGTGAAAGGTATTTGACGTTGGGCATGGCAGGCTCCGGGCGAGGGGGTTGGATGGTTCGTCGGTTAGGGGCCCGTTCTCTCAGCCAGTGTAGCACACGCCGGCGCATGAGATGCCTATCGATGGCGCCACGCGTGGAGCCAACACGCGGCAGCCCTTCGCCTCGACGACCTCACGCCGTGCGCTCGTCGCAGCCCCGTAGACGGGCAAAACGGAATGGGCCGGAAGGTATAATCCTGGGATTCGCCATGGATGGAAATTGACTCCTCGCCGAGTGTTGTTCGTGTGCCTGGGCAACATCTGCCGCAGCCCGATGGCTGAGGCTCTGTTCAGGCACCATGCCGAGCGAGCTGGCCGCGCGGCCGAGTTCGAAATCGAACTCGGCCGGCACCGCCAACTGGGAGGTGGGCTCGCCGCCCGACTTGCGCATGCGGCGCACTGCGGCGCGGCACGGGGTGACACTGGACGGTCGGGCGCGTCAGTTCGGGGTGGCCGACTTTGACCAATTCGACCTAATTCTGGCTATGGATCGCGAGAATCGTTCTCACCTGATGTGGATGGCGCGCGACGCCGCAGACCGGGACAAGGTTCATCTGATGCGCGAGTTTGATCCGCTGGCCGGCGAGACGCTCGACGTTCCCGATCCTTGGGACGGTGGCGAGCGTGCCTTCGAAGAGGTGTTTCAGATGCTCGACCGCTCCACCCAGCGCTTGCTCGAATCGCTGCCACCAGCATGACATTGCCGCCGGCCATTGCCGAGTTCACCGAGGCTCAGGGTTGGGGCGAAGTGCGCCGTACCACCCCATTGGGTGGAGGCTGCATCAACCACGCGTTGCGAATCGAAACCCAGCGCGGCCCGCGGCTGCTGGTCAAATTCAACCTCCAGACACCGCCCGACTTCTTCCGCTGCGAGGCGGAGGGCCTGGCGGCACTGCACGCAGCGCGCGGCGGCCCCCGCGTGCCCCGCGTGCTGGGGGTCGGCGAAGAATGGATCATCCTCGAGTTCCTCGAAAGCGCACCTCCACGAAGTGGGTTTTCAGCGCTTCTCGCCGAGCAACTAGCCAGCCTCCATCAGGAGACCGCGGACACCTTCGGCTTCGGTCACGACAACTACATCGGCAGCACACCCCAATCCAATCGGCGCACGGGGGACGGGTTCCAGTTCTTCGCAGAATCACGCCTGCGGCCGCTGGCGCGCCAAGCCGCCGATCGTCGGCTGATCGGCAACGAGGACCTGAACGGCATTGAAAGCGTCTCCCGCCGGCTGCCCGAGCTCATCCCCGCGCAGCCCCCGAGCCTGCTGCATGGGGACTTGTGGGCAGGCAATCTGATGTCCGGGCCTGCGGGCGAGCCGGTGCTCATCGACCCGGCAACCTATTACGGTTGGGCGGAGGCCGAACTAGGCATGATGCAACTCTTTGGGGGTTTCGAGCCGCGGGTCTTCGAGGATTATGCGGCGCGGCGCAACCTACCGCCGGGCTGGCGGGACCGGCTGGATCTTTACAACCTGTATCATCTGCTCAACCACGTGCTGCTCTTTGGCGCGGGCCACCTGGCCCACTTCCGACAGGTCCTGTCGCGATACCTATAGCCGCCGGTCATGATCACCTCCCCTCTTCCGCCCCCCACCCCTCAGCAGAGGTCCGATTTCCGCGCGTTGAACGGCGATGTGTTCGGCTATGGCATCCTCGCCGGAAGCACGCTCGCGTTTCTCAATGTCTACGCCGCGCGCCTGGGTGCCAGCGCCTACCAGTTGGCGATGTTGACGGCGCTCCCTGGGCTGGTCAATCTCGGCTTCTCACTCCCCGGCGCGCGCTGGCTCGAGACGCGCTCCGTCACGCGCGCTACGTTCGTTACTGCGGTGTGGAACCGCGTCTTCCTGCTACCGCTCGTCCTCGTCCCCTTGGCGCTGCCTTCGGCACTCCAGGTGTGGGCCACGATCGCACTGGTGCTTGTCTACTCCATCCCGGGAACGCTGATCGCGATCGCGTTCAACGCGATGTTCGCAGACATCGTGCCGCCCGAGTGGCGCGGCCACGTTGTGGGGCGGCGCAATGCCATCATGGCCGTGGTCACCGCGGCGGCGGCCTTGCTCTCCGGCCAGGTCCTCGATCGGTTGACCTTCCCGGCCAACTACGCGGTGGTCTTCGCGCTGGGAGCCGTGGGGGGAGGCGTGAGCACCTATTTCCTTGGCCGCCTGACCCGACGAGTCGGCGGACCGCCGCCGCCGCGCGTCGCCCAACCTCTATTGGATGAGGAGCGGCCTGGGTCTTTTCAATTCGGAGATGCGCTTCGAATAGGGGGCGCGCTGCGGTTCCTGCTGCGAGCGCGCGGAGAAGCGTTGCTGCGGTTTTCGCTGCTCAAGACCGACTTTGGGCCGCTCCTCCTGGCCTTCTTCGCGTTTTACACCGCGCAGTATTTCCCGGCGCCCCTTTTCCCGATCCTGTGGGTGCGCGAACTGCATCTGAGCGACGGAGCAATCAGTGTCGGAAGCACACTCTTCTACCTGTTCAT
This sequence comes from uncultured Chloroflexia bacterium, assembly GCA_963712475.1. Classification (GTDB taxonomy): domain Bacteria; phylum Chloroflexota; class Anaerolineae; order Anaerolineales; family RBG-16-64-43; genus RBG-16-64-43. The sequence goes on along the minus strand of CAVQIA010000005.1, from coordinate 349,777 downwards.
GTTGCTGGCCTCGGTGGTGTTCGCACGCCTCGCTCGGCGTCACGGCCATCAGCGCGTGCTCGTGGCAGGCGCGTTTCTGTATGCCCTCTATCCCTTGATCCTCTCGTTCGGGAAGGGAGTGACGTCCTACCTGATTGCCTCCGCAGCGGGCGGGGTGGCCCTGGCGCTGCTGAGTGGCGGGTTGGTGAACCGCCTCATGGAGCGAGCGCCGGAGCACGACCTGCCCACAGCAATGGCCTTCCACAACCTGGCCCTTAACCTCGGCGTCCTGCTCGGCCCGTTGGCCAGCCCTCTCATCGCCCAGTGGAGCGGAATCCGGATGGCAATTCTGCTCGCTGCGGGATTGCGTTTGTTGGGGGGAGTGCTGCTCTGGCGCTGGGGATAGCCCGATCGCCTTAGGACCGCGCCTCGGCATCCGAGGGCGTCATGCGGATCCGCCGGGAAGACTCGCCGACTGGCTCGCTCCAGTCGGTCGTGTTATGCAACGACGTCGCAGTGATATTCGCGGTTGCCCTCGGTCCACCTCTCAAGCGAAGAATCTGCCTAGACCCATATCGGCCACGGCACGCTTCGACCTGGGCCCGGCTCCGGGAAGACGGGCTGGCGGACCAGACGCCGGACTCGCTGGCTGAGGGCGGCCAACTCCTCGGGAGATAGCAGTTCGCCCAAGTTCTCTCGCAACACCGGGTCGTGTTCCAAGCGGCCGCCGAGGTGCTTCATTTCGGCGACCAGAGCTGCAGGAATCCTCTGACCTGCAAAATCCCAGACCACCGTGCGCAACTTCGGCTCCGCGTGGAAACACAACCCGTGGTCGATGAGCCACAGATGACCCAGTCGGTCACGCGCGATGTGCCCTGCCTTGCGGTCCGCATTGTTTGCCAGGGCGTCGAACGCGGCTACCCGGTGGAGTGCGCCGGGCGCCGTCTCCCGCAGGCTGAAATAGTCCTGTTCGAGGTCGAGATCGCGAAAGGCCTGCAACGAACCCTCGCCATAGGGTCCGTCGCGGCGAAGTACGGTCGGCGGGATGAAGTCCCACCCCAGCGCCTGGCTCACCAGGTAGGCGGCCACCTCGCGCCGGGCCAAGCTGCCTGATTCAAAATCCCACAGCGGCTGTTCGCCCTGGGCGGGCTTATAGACGGCGCGCATCGGGCTCTCCGTCTCCGGCGCGCGCACCTCACACAGGAACGTGTAGTTCGAGCCAAATTCGAAGAGGCCGCGTACGGTGATTGTGCCGCGGGTGAGAGCGTCCAACTCGACGGCCGGTTGAGGCGGCCGAGCCGCGTCAGGCGCGCTGAGCCCCGCCTCAGTGCTTGTGGCCATTCCGACGAGGGCAGAAGTGTCCGGAGGGATCGATCGGTTGACCGCAGTTACCGCAAATCGGACGCCCGCGCTGCGCCAGTTCGTGCCCCCAGCGGCCGAGGCGGCGTATCTGATCGCGGGTGGTAAACAGCCGAGCGACGGAGGTATCTTCCTGAGGGGCGTCGGGTTGTTCCGGCTCCCCCGGGTCCACTTGCTCCGCCTGCTCCCGCAGCACGAGCAGCATCATGTCGGCGCTTTCGTCATAGCCCAGCCCCATGTTGCCGACTCTGAAGGCCACTTCCAAAGGCTCCTGCAGCGCCATCTCGGGTTCCTCATAGCGCCAGGAGGCTTCGCTCAGGGCGGGAAAGCGTCGCGCCAATTCCTGGAGGAATTGTTCGATGCTGACTCCGAGCATCTCCACTTGCTGCTTCTCGATCACCACCGTCAGCATCTGATCGGCGCTGCGCGCCTGCAGATAGAAGACGCGTTGGCCGGGCTCGCCGACGGCGCCCAAGGTGAGATGAGTCACCGGATTGAATTCGTAGCGTGCAGCGGGCATAGTCATGACCTAGCGCGTCTGGTCGTCACCGCCGAATGCCGGGTCAGAGCCTGGCACCCGAATGGCGGAAGTATAACATTCGATTGCTGAGGATTTGCGTCAGTACATTCGCCGCCCGATGATCGCGGCTGGAAGCGGGGCGCCGGCGGTATGGTTGATGGCGATCAGCCGCGGGCCCCGGGTTCCGAATTCGAGTGCACTGATCGAAGCGGGTGAAACCGTCAAGCGTTGGAAGAGATCCAGCGGTATACCCAGGGCGTAGGCCAAACCCAGGCGGATGACGTCGCCATGGGCGAAAGCAGCGACCATCGCGCGTGGGTGCTGGGCGCGCATCTCCTCGAACGCGCGCCCGACGCGTTCCTGGACTTCGATGAAGGTTTCGCCCCCTGGGAAGCGCACCCGCGCAGGGTGGCGGTGCACTTCCTTCCATAAGTTGAGGCGCCGCAAGGAAGCGAAGGTCCGGCCGGTGAATTCGCCATAGTTGACCTCGACCAATTCCCGGCGGCGAAGGATGGGGCACGCCTGGCGCTTGGCGAGCGGCCTGGCGGTTTCCAAGGCGCGCTCGAGCGGTGAGCTGTAGATGGCGCGCACGGGCAGGCCGCCCAATGCCTTGGCCACCTGCTCCGCTTGCTCTCGTCCGCGCGCATTGAGATGCACTCCCGGCGTCCACCCGGACAAGCGGCGTCCGACGAAATCGGTCTCCCCATGGCGAATGAGAAGGATGGTCGTCATCAGGCTCCCTCCGGCAGCCCGTGTTGGATGACTTGGCGGAACCAGTGCGCGCTGGACTTGGGGATGCGCTTCTGGGTGGCAAAGTCGACGTACACCAGGCCGAAGCGCATGCCGTACCCAAGCGCCCACTCGAAGTTGTCCATCAGCGACCAGACCAGGTAGCCGCCGACGGGGATGCCGCGCGCGATCGCCCGCTTCACCTCGGCCAGATGCCGCGAAAGGTACGAGATGCGTGCGCGATCGTCGACCTGGCCGCTACCGTCAGGCGCGTCGGCGAGCGGCATGCCGTTCTCGGTCACGATCAGGAGCGGCGGGTGGTAGTCCATCCATAGCCGATCCAGCAGTTCAGACAAGCCGGCCGGGTAGATTTCCCACATGAGTGAGAACTCTCCTTGCGTGGGCCGAACCTGAGCGGCCTGCAGGAATGGCGTCGCCTCGTCAAATCGCACGATGGAGCGCGTGTAGTAATTCACTCCGAGGAAATCGAGCGGCGCGCGTATCTCCTGCATGTCGCCAGGTTCGATCGGTAAGCCAAGCGAGGCGAACCGTTGAGCCATGTCCGCAGGGTATTCGCCGCGCAGGACCGGGTCGAGGAACCAGCGGTTGGTGAACGCGTCGAAACGCTCCGCGGCCTCCACATCCGCCTTGCCTGATGTGGCCGGACGGACGGGGCTGAGGTTGAGGGCCAGTCCGACTTTGGCCCGGTCGCCCACCTCCTCCCGGATCGCGCGAGTTGCGCGTCCATGCGAAAGCAGCAAATGGTGTGAAGCGCGCATCGCAGCCACGGGGTCGACGACCCCGGGCGCGAAGTTTCCCAGAAAGTACCCGCCCACTCCGGAGAAGAACGGCTCGTTGTGGGTGATCCACCATTCGACTCGGTCGCCCAAACGCCGTGCGACGGCGCGGGCGTAGTCTTCGAATTCCGTGGCGGTCGTCCGCGACGGCCACCCCCCGCGATCTTGAACGGCTTGCGGCAGGTCCCAGTGAAAGAGTGTGACGAAGGGCGTGATGCCGCGCGTCAGGAGTCCGTCAACGAGTCGGTCGTAGAAATCCAGTCCAAGCGGGTTGACCGTCCCGCGGCCCTCCGGCAGTACCCTGGGCCACGACACGGAGAAGCGATATGCATTTGCGCCCATGGCCTGCAGAAGGTCCAGGTCCTCGGGCCAGCGGTGGTAGTGATCCGCGGCCACATCGCCGCGTTCATTCCTCGCAATCTTCCCGGGGATCCGGCCGAAGGTATCCCAGATCGAAGGCGTGCGACCATCTTCCGTCACGGCCCCTTCGATTTGATATGCCGAAGTGGCGCACCCCCAGAAGAATCCCCCAGGGAAACCGGTTGATGTAGCAGCCATGCGACCGCCTGCCTCACAGACTCGGATGACCTGTTGCCGTGCATGGTTCGCCGCAGGTCCGCGGCCGAGACAGCCCGCCGGACCCTGCCGGCTAATACGCGCTACCCTTGACCGCGCTGCTCGAGCTCTTCTTCGCTCATTCCGAAATGATGCGCGATCTCGTGGACGAGGGTGCGCTTGATCTGGCGCCGCACTTCGATCTCGGTCCGGCCGGCCGAGGTGATGGGCTCGTGAAAGAGCCAGATACGGGAAGGCGCGAGGAGCACATCGTCGGCGCGGCGCTCCACGAGCGGAACTCCCACGTACGCCCCGTACAGTGTCTCCCCAGGTTCAAGGTCGAAATCCTCAAGCTCTTGGGTGGTGGGGCGGTCGGCGATTTCCACGACCAGGTCTTGCGCGTCCCGTCTCAGGCCTCGCGGCAGGCGAGCGATGAGGTCCTGTTCCTCTTGGACCACGAGCTCCTCGAATCGTTCGCGGCTCATCCTCACGGCGTCTCGGGCCGCGGGCGGCGCGTGGCTTGGGGCGGTGGATCACCGCCAAGGGCTTTCGCCTGCGCCGCCCGCCACCGCTCCAGCCGTTCGCGAATGTCGGCCTCGTAGCCTTCGGAGGAGGGTTCGTAGAAGCGCTGCCCCAGCAAGGCCGTCGGCAAGTACTGCTGACCGACGTGATGACCGGAATGGTCATGGGGGTAAAGGTAGCCTTGCCCGTGCCCGAGTGCCTGCGCGTCCCGCGAGCTATCTTGCAGGTGGCGTGGCACGTCGGTGACCCCCTGACCCTCGAGAGTTCTCGCGAGCGGCGAAGAAGGCGGCGGCGCTGTTGGATTTCGGCGCCGTCGCCAAGTACAGCGTGGCTTCAACGATTGGATAGACCCCTTCGGGCAGCCCGATGTAGTCGAAGGCCTGAGCGGCCGCGACGGCCACGCCCATGCCTTGCGGTTCGGCCAGGCCGATATCCTCGCTCGCCAGAACTATCAACCGGCGGAGAATGAAGCGTGGATCCTCGCCTGCGTGGAGCATACGCGCCAGCCAGTACAGGGCCGCGTCCGGATCGCTGCCGCGCACAGATTTGATGAATGCGCTGATGGTGTCGTAATGAGCATCCCCGTCGCGGTCGTAGAGCAACGCCCGGCGCTGGATCAACTCCTGGGCCACGGTCAGATCGATGCGAACCCAACCCCTCGCATCCGGCGGCGTCAATTCGACGGCCAGTTCGAGCGCATTCAGCGCGTTGCGGGCGTCCCCTCCGGCTAGTCGCGCCAGGTGCCGCAATGCGGCCGGCTCCGCCTCAACCGACCGCCCGCCATAGCCATGTGTGCCGTCCGTCAAGGCCCGCTGCAAGAGGAGCAGAATGGCCGCCTCGGTCAGGGCGTGCAGCTCGAAAACGCGCGAGCGCGAGACGAGGGGCCCAATCACCTCGAAGTAGGGGTTTTCAGTCGTGGCGCCCACAAACACCAGCGTGCCATCCTCCACCAGCGGCAACAACGCATCCTGCTGCGCCTTGTTCCAGCGGTGGACCTCATCGACAAAGAGGATGGTGCGCTGGTTCAGGCTGCGCCGGCGCTCGCGCGCGCGCAGGATCACCTGGCGCAGTTCCGGAATCCCGGCCAACACGGCGCTCAGGCTCTCGAATGCACTGCGCGTTTGGCCGGCGATGATCCTGGCCAGTGTTGTTTTGCCGCTTCCGGGAGGCCCCCACAGGATGATCGACGAAAAGAGGCGGTCGGATTCGATGGCACGCCGCAGCAGCCGCCCCGGCCCGAGAATGTCCTCCTGACCGACGAAGTCTTCGAGTTTTGCCGGGCGCATCCGCGCGGCCAGAGGTTCCCCCTCCATCGGCGCGGGTTGGGGCAGGTCGAAGAGAGTCATCACGTGGGCTCAGACGAGGAAGGGGAGGGGTGTGCTGCGCCTGATGCGCTCAGGAGGGTCGAGGGTGACGCCAACTGCGGCGCACGCGCTGCACTACCCACAACAGCGCATAGACTGCCGCGAGGAGAACATCGATGGCATACAGCCAGAACAACCGCCACATCGTAGCTCCTTTACCGAATTCATTCTACTCCAAGCTGGCGGTCGAGGCAGGGTGAACTGCGGATCACGGAATTGCCCGAACGATGGCGGGCAGCTCGCCCAGATTGCGAATCGCGAATTCGGGGTGAATCGTGTCGCGATGCGAGAGATTGCCCGGCGTGTCGACCCCGGTGTCGAGCCAGATGTTATGGATCCCGGCGTTTTGCGCTCCGAGGATGTCTGCGCCCAGCGTGTCGCCGACCATCACCGCCTCCCCTGGCGGAACACCCCACCCCGCCAGGATGAGCTCGAACCCGCGCGGATTGGGCTTGCGAATGCCCAGCGCAGCGGATATCAAGATTGGGTCGAATCGCCCGTCGAACCCGCATTGGGAAATCAAGCGCCGGACGTCGCCCTCATCGGCCGCATTCGAGAACATGGCCATCCGCAAGCCGGCGCGAGCCAGTTCATCCAGCACGGCGTGCGCCTCAGGGCGAGCTTCCCAGTTCCGCTCAATGACCAGATACAACGCGCGGACCGCGCGAGAAACCTGCCCGGCCGTGGCCGGCGGCACACCGAGATCCTTCAGGGTCTCGGCCACCACCCAGGCCATCGTGAACTCAAGGAAATCCGCATGCCGCTGGCGGTCGTAGTCTTCCAGCCGTTCCCCGAATCGCGCAAGGAATGCCGCCGGCTCGAGTTGGACCCCATCTCGCACGAGAGAGTCGACCAGGGCACGGCGGCCGGCCCCTCGCGTGGAGGAGATATCGCCCGTGTAGCGGATAAGGGTCCATCCCAAGTCGAAGATGACACCTTGCACAGGCATGGCCAAGTCCTCAGACCGCCGTTTCAGTAGCCGCGCTCAGGCTCGACCCGGTTGAGCAATGGCTGGCCGGCCAGGTAGCGCTTGAGATTCTCAGCGAATAGTTCAACAGCACGTGCATCGTAGTGGGGCGAATTGCCGGCGATGTGCGGCGAGAGGATGAGATTGGGGGCCGCCCACAGCGGGCTCTCCGGCTCCAGCGGTTCCGTTTCGAACACGTCCAGCGCCGCGCCCCGCAGGTGACCCTCGCGCAGAGCGGCAACGACCGCCTCGCTCACGACGATGCCGCCGCGCGAAACGTCAATCAGGTAGGCGCCCCTCCGGCATGCCGCAATCACCTCCGCTCCAATCCACCCGTGAGTCTCGTCCGTCAGCGGGGAACACACGACAACGAAGTCGCACTCGGCGAGCATGCGCTTCACCGCCTGTGGCGGATAGACGCGCGCCACCCGGTCACCGCTCGGGTCGCCCAACCCTTCTGGGATGTATCCATCATCCGCGAGGCGCATCGCATCGCGCTTCACAGCCACGACTCGCGCGCCGATCGCCTGGCACACTCGCGCCACCTCGCGGCCGATGCTGCCGTACCCGATCAGGCCCACGGTCGCGCCGCGCAACTCGAGTGGAGAGAAGCGCTCCCAGCGATCGCGCGGCCATTCCTTGCGAGCCTGATTCTCAAGGATGAGCGGCAGGTGGTGCCCCATCGCCAGCATCATCATCAGGACATACTCGGCCAGTTGGGACGCGGCGGCGCCGGAGAGCGTTGTCACCTCCACTCCGGACTGCAGCAGGGACCGCGCAAGCGCCCGCTCGACCCCCGCCATATGCAGTTGAACCCACTTCAAATTGGGCGCGGTCCCAGGCTCCGGTATCGCTCGCAAGGTGTATAGGACCTCGACCTGTGCCAGTGTCGAGCTCGGGATCTCATCCGCTTTGCGCGCAGCATGCGACTGGACCACCAGCCGATCAGAGAGGCTCTCCACCTGGTGGATCAACTCTCGTTCAAAAGGCTCGGTGATCATGACATGTACAGGAGTCGCCATTGATTCATCCCCTCATCTGGAGGCATGAGCCGTTCCGGGGATCGCAGAGGCGTCTCACAGCGGCTGGTTGAGGGACCGCAAGCCGCCGGGAGGCGCTCGAATCGCTGGAAACGGGACCTGCGTAGGGCAATCGTAGGGAAAGCATTGTCTTCCGGACAAGTTGGACAAGCACGGCCGTGATAAGCTTCACTCAGAAGGGCGATACTCTCTTCTTCTCCTCCTTTTGGAGAGCCGGGGTCGGCGTCCCCGGCTCTCGTGATTCTAACCCGTCACATGCGTCCTGCGCTCCGCCGCCCTAGTCGAGCGGCAAGCCGCCGAAGCGATTCGCTCTGCTATAATCGAAACCCGTGTCCGAGCCTTCCGCCTCGCATCGCATCCTCCGGGCTGCAGCTGTGGTCATGCCCGGGCTGGTCCTCTCCACGCTGGTCGGTGTGGCTCGCCAGATCCTCGTGGCCCGCGCCTTCGGCACGGGCGCCGATCTGGACGCCTTCTTCGCCGCCAACCGGCTGCCCGAGTTGCTGTTCAACCTCATGGCCGGCGGCGCACTGGCCTCAGCCTTCATACCAACCTATACCGGCTTCCTCACGCGAAAGGACCGAGACGGCGCCAACCGCCTGGCGAGCGCCCTGACCACCTGGGTCTCCGGGTTGTTGCTGCTGACCTGCGCGGTGGCGGCGGTCTTTGCCGGCGCGCTGGTCGATCACCTGATCGCCCCCTATTTCCAATCGCCCTCGCAGCGGGGGCTCACGGTCGACCTGCTGCGCATCCTGCTGCTCTCCCCGACCCTGTTCGCGCTGAGCGGGCTGGTCATGGCCGTGCTCAACGCCCACCAGCGCTTCTTTATTTCGGCGCTGGCCCCTATGTTCTATCCGCTGGGAATGATCCTCGGGGTGGAGCTGCTCGCCCCGCGCATGGGCATCTACGGCTTGGCCTGGGGGGCTGTGGCGGGCGCGGTGTTGCACCTCCTTGTTCAACTTCCCTGGCTGGCGCGGCTGCGGCTCGCCTTCCGACCGCGGCTAGGTTGGCGCGAGGCTTCCGTGCGCCAGGTGGCCCGACTCATGGCACCCCGCTTGGTCGGCCAGGGCGCGGTGCAACTCAACTTCCTGGTGAATACGATCATTGCGTCGGGGCAGCCGGAGGGCAGCCTGGCCGCTCTCACCTGGGGTTTCAGCCTGATGTTGATGCCGGAGATCGCGATCGCCCAGGCCAGCGCCATCGCCGCATTGCCCACCTTCTCCGAGCAGGTCAGCTTGGGCAAGTTCAGCGAACTGCGCGAGACGCTCAGCACGATGTTGCGAGGGGTGATGTTCCTGGCCTTGCCGGCCTCCATCGGACTCGTGCTGCTTCGCGGGCCGCTGGTGCAGGTGATTTTCGAACGTGGCAGCTTCACCAGTGCCTCGACGCGCATGGTCGCCTGGGCTCTGCTGTTCTACGCGGCGGGGCTGATCGCGCATTCCACGCTCGAGGTCCTGTCACGCGCGTACTACGCCATGCACGATACGCTCACGCCGGTTGCGGTGAGCGTCGGGGGAATGGTGCTTAACGTCGGCTTGAGCCTGTGGCTTTCCCGCCTGTTCAGCGCGCGCGGCCTCATGCCGCATGGCGGTCTGGCGCTGGCCAACACACTCGCGACGTTCATCGAAATGTCGGTGCTGCTCGGCTTCTTGCGACAGAAAGCCACCGGCGCACTCTCTCGGTCCCAGTGGATTCATTTCGCACGCATCCTCGCGGCCTGTGTGCCGATGGTGGCCGGCGTATGGGGGGTCACGACGATTCTCAAGGCCTCGCCGCCCTGGGTCGTCCTCGCTTCCAGTGTGGCCGGGGGAGCCGCCGTCTACTGGCTGGCTGCTCTGGTGCTCGGCGCGCCCGAAGCGCGCTCGATCCCGCGCATTGTGCTCTCCCGGTTGCAGTCCGCCCTTCCCCGATAGTCGTCCACTCGAATCAGGCTGCTCTGGCGTGAGCCGGCTGAAGAAAGAGCGCGAGCCAATGGCCCGCGCTCCAGTTGTTCGGTCGGGGTGGCTCCGAAGAAATCTAGCGCAGCAACACACACGTGATGTGTGCCACGACCAGGCCGAGCGCTGAACCGGCGATCACCTCGCCGGGCGTGTGCCCCAGGAGTTCCTTGAGCTGCTCCTCCTTGAGCGGATGCCCCGCCACCAGGTCGGAGACGATGGCATTGATGACCCGTGCATGTTCGCCGGCTTGCCGGCGAACGCCGGTCGCATCGTACAAGACGATCATCGCCAAGACCAGTGCCAAGGAGAACAGCGGCGAATCGAACCCTTGGGTGAGGCCGATCGCATACGTCACCGACACGGCCAGCGCGGAATGCGAGGAGGGCATGCCCCCCGCACTCATGCAGCAGCGACCAATCCCACTCGTGCTTGAGCAGGACATTGAGCGGAACCTTGACGAGTTGCGCGATCGACCAGGCGATGAGGCAGGCGACAAGGACCGTGTTGGAGAGAAGTACTTGCATGGCTGCGTGTCCTATTCGGCAGTGTTCGGGGTAGGGTCGGCGTGCGCGGCCGCCGAGGCGCGCGCGGTCTGGGCGCTCAGCCGGCGCAGGCGCACCTCGGCGCCGGCCAACAGGTCGCCGCAGTGCTTGGCCAGTTGTTGCCCTCGTTCGAAGAGCTGCACCGACTCTTCAAGCGAGGCGGTGCCCCCCTCCAGCTTATCCACAATCGCCCGCAATTCCTCGAGCGCGTTCTCGTACGACATCTCGGCCAGTGTGGTCTTCTTGGCGCGTGGGCTCATCAATCCTCCCCAGGCAAGTGACGTTCGACGCGTGCGTGCAACCTCCCGCGCGCCAGCGTGACGTGCAGCCCGCTTCCGACCGGCGCCTGACGCGGGGATCGCACGATCGCCTCGTCCTGCTCGCGGGTCACCAGGGCATAGCCTCGCTTGAGCACCGCGAAGGGGCTGACCGTTCGCAACACCTGATCCAGGCGATGGATATCGGCGATGCGCCGTTCGATGGCGCGTTGCACCGCTTGGCGCATTCGGCGATCCAGCTCGTCGGCGCGTTGCCGGGCGCCATCCAGCCGGGCCCGCGGCGACTGGGCACGCAAGTGCGCGGCGGCCTCGCCCAAACCTGCGTGCCGCTCGCGAATGGCCGCCTGCCCCGCACGACCGAGCCGCGCCGCCAGCACCCGCAGATCGCTCTGCAATTCGGTGCGGTCGGGCGTGGCCAACTCCGCCGCTGCGGAAGGAGTCGGCGCGCGGCTGGTCGGCCGCAAAATCAACCAGGGTGACATCGGTCTCATGACCGACGCCGGACACCACCGGTGCCGCCGAGGCAGCGACCGCCCGCACGACACTTTCGTCATTGAAGGCCCACAAGTCCTCCAGGCTGCCGCCACCGCGGACGAGGAGGATGACATCGGGCTTCGATCGATTCGCGCGCGCCAGTGCCTTGACGATCTCCGCCGGGGCCTGCTCGCCTTGGACCGCAGTCGCGGCGAGCACAGCCTCGGCCAAAGGGTAGCGACGGGCCAGGACAGTCAGGACATCCTGCAGAGCGGCGCCGCTGGGAGAGGTCACAATGGCGATTCGCCGCGGCCAAGCGGGGAGAGGCCGCTTGCGTTCCGGGGCGAACAGGCCTTCGGCCTCGAGGCGCGCCTTGAGCGCTAGGAACTGGGCATACAGCTCACCTTCGCCTGCGGGTCGCACGCCGTCGGCATACAGTTGATACACGCCGCCCGCCTCATACAGGCTGATGCGCCCGTGGACCTCCACGCTCAGACCTTCGCGCGGCAGGATCTGGCGGGCGGCGATCTCGCGCCACATCACGCAGCGCAGCGAGGCCTCGGCATCCTTAAGAGTGAAGTAGACATGCCCGGAGGCGGGTCGCGAGAGGTTGGAAACCTCCCCGGCGACCCACACATCCTGAAGCGTTTCGTCAGCGTCGAGGACGCTGCGAACGCGCCGGTTGAGCGCCGAGACCGTCCACACGGGCGGCGCAAACAGCGACATTTGCTCACTCATCACAGGTGGTTACTCGCCCGACCCGAAATCAGAACGCCAACCCCGCCAGAACGACGGGATCTCGGAGAAGTATAAGTCAAACCCCAGGGTCTGGTCATCTGGCGGACGCCCCGCCCGCGCGACAGGCTGCAGAGGGTGATTCCCCCTGAGGGGAGTTCTCGGTCCTTTCCCCTTGCGCGGCCCAGGCCGCCTCCCGGCCTGCACACCCGGCCGACAGAAGAGAAGCGTCAGCCTTCACCCCGCAGCGGCCAGAGCCGGACCTGTGCCCCCGCGACGTCGCGGCTCACGGCACATGCAGCGGCAGTTCACCTCGGCGCGACCTGCTGGCTCGATCCAAGGCTATCCGGTGTCGGCTGCCATCGGCAGGGTGATCATGGCGCAGGATCATCCGCTTGCGCGGCTGCATTCTACCTCCGCCACACCCCAAAACAAAAAGCCATGGGTCTCTCGACCCATGGCCTGCACCCCATACCGGAAAGAGGAACGTGGCCGGCGATCGCTCTCGCGCGGTCTCTCTCAGGCCGCGACCATCGCCGGCATAAGCGCCGGCGCCTCCACAACCACACGGTTGGCCGTGTAATCCAGGATGTGCGCGACCATTTGCCCATAGTCGTAGCCCGCGGCACGTCCCGAGCGAGCAAAGCCTCCCTCGAGAGTGATATCGGGATTGGAGTTGACATCCAATACGTACGGGATGCCATCGCGCACGCGGAGATCGACTCGGCCGTAGTCACGCAAGCGCAACGCGCGGTAGGCGCGCCGGGAGACGCTGTGCACGCGCTCGGCGATCAGCGGATCGACGGGGGCCGGGCATTGGACCGAGGTGAGATGGTAGGCCTCGGAGGTGGGGTCCCACTTGGCGTCGAAGCTGCACAGGCGTTGGTGGTAGTCGCTGAACACACCGTAATCGATCGCAGCCAGAGGCAGCACTTCCAGCCGGCCATTGCCCCACAAGGAGATGTTGAACTCCGTGCCGTCAATGAAATCCTCGACCAGGGCTTTGCACTTGAATGTATCGAGCACATACTCGATGCGCGTGCGCAACTGCTCGACGGTATCGACCACGGCCTCGGGCGTGATACCGAACGAGCAGTGCTCGGTTGCAGGTTTAACCAGTGCCGGGAAACGAGTCCATCCGTTGCGCGCAGGACGTGCATACACCGCCGCTTGCGGAGTGGGAATGCGATGACGTCGCAGCACTTCTTTCGTGATGACCTTGTCGGTTGTGGCATGCAACGCCCACGCGTCCGCGCCGCTGTACGTGAAGCCCAGGCTCTCGAGGACCGGAGGCACCAAATCGTAACCGTTGGGCGCTCCATCCAATCCCTCGCACCAATTAAAGACCAAGTACTCGCGCGGATCGAACCCACGCAGCGCCGCCGCGACGTCCCGTCGCACCGGGACCGACATGACCTCGATCCCCAGCGAGTTCAAACCCAACTTCATCCGCGCGACGGCCTGCTCTGCCGCTTCCACATCCCCCGTGTTCCAGTCGCTCATCACATTGTGCAGGATGATGACTTTGTAGAGCAGCGGACGAAACCCTCTCCGACGTCTCATACGTCTCCTAAACGGAGACGCGCACCATAGCGCGCGCTCCTGAGGCATTCGACAATTCTGATTGTTATCGTATCATATGAATTGAGAGAGTCAAGTGCTGCGGCCTTAAAGTTTTCCGAGGGGCCCTTTAACATAATCGGGACCCCTCGGAGGGTTTCGATCGTCCTCACACCCGTCGCGCTCTCGTCTCGAGCGACTCGAGCGACTCGTGCTCAGCGATCCATGCGCATGCCCATCTCGCCACTCGCCGCGCCCTCATCGATCCTCATTCGCGCATCATGTGGCCGCTCATCTCGCGCTGTGCGGGCTCGCTCACCTCGGAGGAGTGATGAGACTTGGCCTCGGACATGGGCCGGCCGTCGAAGTATTTCACGTAGACGAGCAGGTCATCGCCCGGCTTATAGAAATCGGCGATGCGACTCACCATGGCACAACCCATGCGCTCGTAGAAGCGCGCCGCACCGCGGTACGGGTCGGTGGCGCTGGTCCAAATCATGATCAAGCGCCCGCCGCGCTCGCAAGACGACTGCTGCACCCTTTCGAAGAGGGCGCGGCCCACGCCGCGCCGCTGGGCCTCCGGCAACGTGGACAGCCAATACAGATCGTACGCGCCTTGCGTGAGGGCCGTCTCGCCATAGCAGGCGAATCCCACCAGCGTGCCGGAGGCGCGGGCGGAAAGGAAAAAGTAGCCCGAGGCCGGATTGTCCCGGTAGGCGTCGAAGAGTTCCAGCACCGTATCCTCTTCCGCACGGGAAAAGACGTTCGTCGCCCGCGCGAGTTCGAGGATCTCGGGTCGGTCGCTGGGTGGGCTGGGTCGGATGTCGAGGTCAATCATCGAGATCTGGGCGAGCAGGTGCTGCTCCCTCACGCAGCCATGGGCGAGAGCGCCCCGACCCGCATCGGTTCCTTCGGCAGGAACGCCTCCAAGCCATTGCGGCGTAGGCCCGCCTCGAGCACACTGTTAAGGAGGTCCGCGTAGCTCCACCCTTCAGCTCGGGCGCACAGCACCAGGTCGGAGATAGGTGCCAGGCCAGGCAGCGCGTTAATTTCGATCACATAGGGTCGCAGGTTCTCGTCGCGGCGTAGGCGAAAGTCCACGCGGCCAAAATCCAGACTGCGCGTGACACGAAAGGTCTCGATCGTCAGGCGCATGATCTCGGCCGTCAGGCCGGGAGCCAAGGGCGCCGGGCAGGTGTACGGGTACGAATCCAGCGGCAAGGCCTTGACCGCATGGCTGTAGTACGGATCCATGTTGGGGATCGCGGCGTGATTGACCTGCGACACCGGAAAAACATGCACTCCGTCATAGTCGAGGCCGCCCCCCGCGCCAAGAGGAAGACTAACCAGGGAGGGCACAGGATCTCCCGCCGCACGCGGCGAGAGGTTGCCCACCAAGCCACAGGTCACATCCTCGCCGGGCACGTACTCCTCGGCGATGACCGTTTGCCGGTAGGCCTGCAGCAGCCAGGCAACGCGTTCCCGCAGTTGCGCTTCAGTATGGACCACCGATCCCGCATCGATGCCGATGCCCGTCCCTTCCCGGTTGGGCTTGAGGAACAGCGGGAAGCGTAGACGCAGATCGAGACGGTTGGCCGGGTCGAGGAACTCCTGAAACCCGGGGGTGGGCACACCGGCGCTGACGAGGATGTGCTTGGTCGCCGATTTGTCGAGCGTGTTGGCCAGGCACATGACCTTGCCGCCGGTGTAGGGGATGCCGTCCATTTCGAGCAACGCCGGCACCTGGGCCTCGCGCGAATTGCCGCGATAGCCTTCGCACGTATTGAAGCAAATGTCGATGTGCTTTCGATGCAGGACGTTCAGCAGGTCGGCATTGCCGTCGAGTGGCACGACCTGGTGACCGCGCGAAGCCAGCGCCGCACAATAGGCCTCAATGTTGCTTTCGATATCCAGCTCGGCCAAAGCGTCGGCCGGGCGGTCACCATCGGGGGGAGCATTGCGCTTGAGGTTGTGGAGCACGGCCACTCGCAGGGGGCGGCGAGCCTCGGCGCGCGAACCAGAGCCCGGGGAACGCCGCCCGGGCTCGCGCGTCGAAGGGAGTTCAGATTCGGTCTCGGACACACAGCCTCGCTTCCGTGGAAATCCATCGAACGCTCGGCGGCCTTGCCGCCGGCGGAGTCGACTAAAGATCCGCCTCGGGCAGTGTGTGCCGGCGAGGTTTGCCCGGACCAATGCCCAGGGGTTCCCACTTGCCGCTGTCTTGGTTCAGGCGATGCTCACCCCCGCCCCGGCCGTGCACCAGTTCGAACCCCTGCGGCTCGATGGTCAGCCGTTCTCCATCCAACAGCCCGGTGATGCCCGCTTGTCCGGGTTCAGGCCGCTTGGCCTGGCAATACGTGCAGGTGGCCGGATCGTGCGGCGTGTACTCGATGGGCTCCTCGTAGGTGGTGATGAAGCCCTCGTAGTTGCGCAGGATGACCTTGTGGTCCGACAGGCTGAGCAGGTAGTTGGGCGAGATCGGGATCTTGCCCCCGCCCTGCGGTGCATCAATGACGTATTGCGGGACGGCAAAGCCGGAGGTATGCCCGCGCAGGGCTTCCAGGATCTCGATGCCCTTACCCACCGGGGTGCGGAAGTGGCCGGCGCCCTCCACCTCGTCGCACTGGTAGAGGTAGTAGGGCCGCACCCGGATGCGCACTAAGTCCTGCACCAACTCGGCGCTGGATGTGCGGGCAATCATTGACCCCGGCCAGCAGCACCGACTGATTGCCCAGCGGGATACCGGCGCGCGTCAGGCGGTCGGTGGCCCCGGCCAGCTCTTCCGTGATCTCGTTCGAATGATTGACGTGGATGTTCATCCACACCGGATGGTAGCGTGCCAGCATGTCGCACAGCTCGGCGTCCACCCGCATCGGCATGAACACCGGCACCCGCGTTCCCAGCCGGACGATTTCGATGTGTGGAATGGTGCGCAGCCGCGCAATGATGCTCTCCAGCAGTTTGGGGGCGAGTGTCAGCGGATCGCCGCCCGAGAGCAGCACATCCCGCACCTGAGGGGTGCGCTCGAGGTAGGCGAACATCGCATCGTAGTCCGTGCGCGAGAACTGCGCCGTCGGATCCCCCACGATGCGCGAGCGGGTGCAATAGCGGCAGTACGAGGCACACTGGGTCGTGACCAGCATGAGCACGCGGTCCGGGTAGCGGTGTACGAGCCCCGGCACCGGCGAATGCCGGTCTTCGGCCAGCGAGTCCTCCATCATGGAGGTGAAGGGCACCATCTCGCTGGCGGTGGGAATCACCTGCCGCCGAATGGGATCGTTGGGGTCCTGCGGGTCGATGAGGGAGATGAAATAGGGTGTGATGTCGACGCGAAAGAGGCCGCTCGAGCTCAGAGCGCGTTGCTCACTCTCTGTCAGCGGGATGACCTGTCCGATCTCCTCGGCCGTGTTCAGGCGATGGCTTAATTGCCAACGCCAGTCGTTCCATTTCTCCAACGGGACGTCGGCGAAAGCCGTCGCCCGCTGGGAGCGAAATCCCGTCGCACTCATGTCGTCTCCTACTTCTCACCCTTCACGCGAAGCACACATCGGCACCGCGAACACCACACTAGCGCGATGGAACAGGAGCCTGGGGGCTGATTTGAGTGATCTTCTGCAGCAGTTTGGCGCGCGTCCGCACGTCTTTGGTCTCCATCAGGCGCTTGCGCAACAAACGCACTTTCATGCGTCGCTGGCGGCGCCGTCGTAACTCACGCTGTCGCTCGACATTCGGCATTCGACCCTCCCAGGGTTTCATCGGATCATCGATCGGTCGAAGTATATCGCCTTTTACTGCCCCAGACTAGGGATCTGGACCGCTTTCGAGCGAGCACGCCGACCCTGGCATAGCCGGTCCCAGAGCAGGCGACCACCCGAATAGATACGCCCATCAGACAATGTCACTCTGTTCGTACGGTGTGGGCGCCACCGCTCTGCAGGTGCTTGGTATAATCCAGTTCTTGGGTGAGGCGTTCGGACGTTCGACATGGCTGCCGCAATGCGTCGCCTGGAGGTTGGGCGTCTCGCAAGGAACCCACCGGCTCCTGTTTTGGCCCAGGAGTCGGTTTTCTTTAGGAGACCGAGCATGGATCTCAAGGCGCTGACCGGCGAGATGAACCGCTTCGTCGAGGCGAAGGGCTGGTACGCTCCCGACAGCCCGCGCCCCCAGACGCCGCGCAATCTGGCCACCTCGCTCGCCATCGAGGCGGCCGAAGTGCTCGAGCATTTCCAATGGAGCGACGACGCGGCGTCCGGCGTGCAGGACGAACTCGCCGATGTGGCCCTGTACCTCCTGCAGTTGGCGCATCGCCTCGACATCGATCTCGAGCGGGCCATCCTGGCCAAACTCGACCTGAACTACTCCCGCCGCTGGGACGGCTAGCCTTCCCTTGCCCATGCCCCACCCCCGCCCTGCGGAACGCCTCGGGATCTTGGCTCTGAGCGATGATGTCTCGGAACTTCTCTACAGTTCACAGATCACCACGCTCGCGGGCAAAGCCCGCTTCGTGCTGAGTTGCGGCGATTTGCCGATCGATTATCTGGAATTCGTGGTCAGCATGCTGAATGTCCCGCTGTATTTCGTGCTCGGCAACCATGACGGACGCGGATATTGGCGATCCGACGGGACCCACGCCCACCTGCCGCAGGGTTGCCTCCATCTGGAGGGCCGCTGCGCGGTCGAATCCGGGCTCCTCCTGGCGGGGCTGGGCGGCAGCATTCGTTACGGGCCGAACGCGGCCTACCAGTTTTCGGAGGAGGAAATGTGGGGGCGCGCGCTGCGGCTGGCCCTGCGCTTGTGGCTCAATCGGCTGACCCACGGCCGTGCGCTGGATATCCTCATCACGCATTCTGCGCCGCGCGGGATCAACGACGGCCCGGATGCTGCGCATCGTGGGTTCGCCTCGATCCTGTGGCTTTTGCGCGTGGCGCGTCCGCGCTGGCACCTGCACGGGCACACCACCACCCTTTACAACCGCCCTGCGCCCTCGACGCGCTACGAGGAGAGCCAGGTGATCTTCGTCCCGCCCTATCGATGGCTGGAATGGGAGCGCTGAAGTGACCGACCTCTTCAACCCCGCACCGACCGATATGGTCGATCCGTCGGTCGCAGATTTCTTCAACGCCCGCCGGCGCGCTTTCTTGTCGAGCATCATGTCGTTCCTGCGCCGGCGCCCCAACCGCTTGCTGTCGTTTGGCGAGGTGCGCGAGCGGCTGCACCTTGGCGGCCCCATCTATCGTGGGTTGCAGACCGTCCAGGTCAAGAGCATCGTCGGCAGCCTCAATCGCTACCAGGACTTCGACCGCAAGTTCATGCCGCTTCACTCGCACACGGCCGATCGCTGGAAGCGCGTCAACCGCGCCTGGTACGCCGAGACCGGGCTGCCGCCGGTCGTCCTGTACAAGGTGGGCGACGTATTCTTCGTCGTGGATGGCAACCATCGCGTGTCGGTCGCTCGCGAGCAAGGTCAGGACTACATCGAGGCCGAAGTGCGTGAGTATTCGGTGCGCGTGCCGCTCGGCCCAGAACTCCAGCCGGACGACCTCGAGAACCTGGGAGCGCAGGTGGAGTTCTACGAGCGCACCGGGCTCGACCGCCTGGTCCCGCAGACCGATCTGCACGTCACCATCCTGGGCGGGTACGAACGACTGCTCGAGCACATTGCTGCCCACCGCTACTTCATGGGCCTCGACCTGCGGCGTCCGGTCTCCGATGAGGAGGCTGTCCTCCATTGGTGCAGGGCCGTCTATGAACCGGTGAGGCGGGTCATTGAAGAAAGCGGGATCATGGCCGCTTTCCCCGGGCGAACCACGGCGGACATGTACCTGTGGGTCATGGACCACCGTCACTTCCTGCTCGAGCACAGGGAGACGAAGTCGATCGGCATCGTCGATTCGGCACGCCACTTCATTGCGCGACTTCGGGAAGGTGAGATTCCGCCCCCCGATTAGAGCGCGAGGATCGGACTTTGGCGCACAGCAACCTTCGCCGCACCGTGTCGGTGTTCGGGGGCTCGGCTCCCACCGCCGAGGCAGCCGCTTACGAGACGGCACGCCGCATGGGCACGCTCTTGGGTCGAGCCGGTTGGCGTGTGGCCACCGGCGGCTATGAGGGTACGATGGAGGCCGTGAGCCGTGGCGCGGCCGAGGCCGGCGCGCCGGTGGTGGGGGTCATCAGCGAGGCCTTCGAGCGTGCCGGGCTTCGACCCAATCCGTGGGTGGGGGAAGTGGTGCGCCTGCCCACGTTGCGCGAGCGTCTATACTATCTGGTGCGCGAATGCGATGCGGCGCTCGCTCTCTCGGGCGGCCTGGGCACGCTCTCGGAGGTGGCCTTCACCTGGAGCCTGCTGCGGATCGGCGAGATTCCAGCCAAGCCCCTCCTGCTTGTCGGGCCGGAGTGGGATCGGTCGCTGCGTGCCTATCGTCGAAAGCCACCCTGGTATGGTGCGGCCCCGGGGACCTCGAATTGATCACCCTGTGCCAGACCCCCGAGGACGCCGCCCAGGAACTCACCCGCCGCGTCGGTCCGCCGTCGCCCACTGACGCTTTCTAGCCACCGCATCCGGAGAAGGACCTATGTCGGACGAGAAGTTGCCCGCACGCCGAGAGGATTTCAACGAGTGGTACAACCAAATCGTCGTGCGCGCCGAATTGGCGGACTATGCCCCGGTGCGTGGATGCATGGTCGTCCGCCCGTACGGCTGGGCGCTGTGGGAGAACATCACCGCCGCCCTTGACCGCCGCTTCAAGGCGACGGGACACCTGAATGCCGGCTTCCCGATGTTCATCCCGAAATCGTTCCTCGAGCGTGAGAAGGAACATGTGGAAGGATTCGCGCCGGAGTTGGCGGTGGTCACCATCGGTGGCGGAGAGGAACTGGATGAGCCACTGGTCGTGCGGCCAACCTCCGAGACGATCATCGGCCACATGTATGCCAAGTGGATCAAGTCGTACCGCGATCTGCCTGTGCTCATCAACCTGTGGAACAGCGTGGTGCGCTGGGAGAAGCGCACCAAGCTCTTCTTGCGGACCACGGAATTCTATTGGCAGGAGGGTCACACGGCTCACGCCACGCCGGAGGAGGCGGAAGCCGAAACTCGACGCATGCTGGATATCTATGTGGACTTTGCCGTCAATGATGCCGCCATCCCGGTCATTCCCGGACGCAAGAGCCAGACCGAGAAGTTCGCGGGGGCGCAGCGTTCCTACTCGATCGAGGCCATGATGGGCGACGGGAAGGCGTTGCAGGCGGGCACCTCGCACAACCTCGGCGAGAACTTCGCACGGGCCTTCAACATTCAGTATCTTGACGCACAGAACGTCCTGCAGTTCTGCTCGACCACCTCGTGGGGGCTTTCCACGCGGTTCATTGGCGCCATCATCATGGTGCACGGGGACGACAGTGGCCTGATCCTGCCCCCCAAGCTCGCACCCTTTCAAGTGGTGGTCGTACCGATCTACAAGAACGACGATGAGCGCGGGCAGGTGCTGGCCGAGGCCGACCGGCTGGCGGCGGAATTGGGCGACCTGCGAGTCACGATCGATCGCCGCGAAGGTTTGACCCCGGGCTTCAAGTTCAACGAGTGGGAGATGCGCGGCGTGCCGCTGCGGCTCGAGCTCGGGCCACGCGACATCGCCGCGCAGTCGGTGACCCTCGCCCGCCGCGATCGACCGGGCAAGAGCGGCAAATCGTCGGTGGCCCGCCAAGGGCTCGCGGTGCACATGGCCGAGGCACTGGCCGATATCCAGGCCTCGCTCTACGACCGCGCGCTCGAGGCACGCCTCTCCCGCACCCATGAACCGAAGGACTTCGCCGAGTTCGCCCAGGTGGTCGAGCAGGGTTTCGCGCTCTCCTGGTGGTGTGGGCGCAGCGAATGCGAAGCCGAGATCAAAGAGAAGACCAAGGCCTCCACGCGCTGCATTCCCTTCGACCAACCCGCGGGTGGCGGGACCTGCATCCACTGCGGTCAGAAGGCCGAGCACCAAGCCCTCTTCGCCCGCGCCTATTGAGGCCCGATGCCGTCCATCGACCTGGATGCTCTGCGGCGCTGGAGCCAATCCCTCGGTGCACAGATCGACGAGCCGCAGGTATTCGCCTCGGCGCTGAGGGCTCAGTTCGAGTTGCACTCGAACCGGCTGCTGCGGCGCGGCCCGTCACTCGCCCAGCAAGGCAGCCTGCCCTCGTGGAACGTGCCAGTGGCCATGCTGAACGAAATCGAAGCCGTGATTCTGCCGCTCGCCGCGGAGCGGCCTGAGGCGGCGTTGCGCCTCGCCGATTGCCTGTGGGCGATCCCCTCGCTGGAAGAGAGAACTCTGGCCGCGCGGCTGCTCGAGGCCGCGGGCCACCCGGAGGCCAGCCACATGCGCCTGGGGCGCTGGGTGACGCAGACGCGCGACCGCTCGCTGCACGAGGTCCTGGCCCGTCATGCGGCCCGGCCCGTGCGTCGTGAATCGCCAGATCTCTTCCGCCAAGAAGTACTCACCTGGCTGGGCGAACGCGACGTCGCCGCACGCCGCTTCGCGTGGATCGCGCTGCGGGAATGGATGGACGAGGCGCCCTCCTCCGCCGCGCGTCTGGCCCTCGAAGTGCTCTCCCGCGCGCTGCGCGAGGCGGACCCAGAGTGCGTGCGCACATCGCAGGACGTGCTGGCCCGCCTGGCCGCCTCGCAGCCGGCGGAATTGTTGCGCTGGCT
Source organism: uncultured Chloroflexia bacterium (assembly GCA_963712475.1). GTDB lineage: Bacteria > Chloroflexota > Anaerolineae > Anaerolineales > RBG-16-64-43 > RBG-16-64-43. Next base: position 327,730 of record CAVQIA010000005.1, on the reverse strand, counting down.
GAACGACCTTCCGGACCGGGATACTCAGTTCATCGGACGGCGTTGGCTGCGCGGGGTCATGGCGGGTCTTCCGCACGAAATCGAGAAGGCAATTCGCGCGCGCATCACAACCGAGCAGGTCGGCGCCGGTGATGCGGGACCGGACCGAGAAGCCAAGCCGGGTCGCAACCGCCCTCAGTGAGCGGACCGTCGCATCGTGTTAGCCCAAGGCAGCGGATCGCATGGCCTCTGAACATAGCCTGCACCTCACATTGGCCACCCTCTACCTTCAGCTCCCAGGCTGCCGCTCGCTCAAAGAGAAGCGCGGACGGCTGGCGCCGCTGTTGGCCGGGCTGCGTCGCAAGTTCGCGCTCGCGGCAGCCGAGGTCGACGCGCAAGACGCCTGGGAGTCCTCTGTCGTAGCCTGCGCTGCGATCAGCACGGATGCCACGCACAACCAGCGCGTGCTGCAGGCAGCGCTGGAGTGGATTCAATCCCACCAGACTGACGTCGAGGTGAATTCGACGACGGTCGAGGAGCGCTGATGGGAGCGCGGGGCGATGGATCTGCGCCAGCCGGCGCTCCCGAGGGTGGGTTCAGCACCTGGCCCCGAGAGGCGGGGAATGGGGCCCACCGAAAGGACGGATCATGGATCTCGGACTGACCGGAGCCCGGGTACTTGTCTGCGGCGCCAGCCGCGGGCTGGGATTTGCGACCGCGAACGCATTGGCCGCCGAGGGCGCGCGCGTGGCCATCAACGCGCGCCACTCCGCGCCGCTGGCGGAGGCCGCCCGACGTTTGAGCGCCTCCACTCACACCACGGTCCTTCCACTGGCCGCGGATGTCTCCACGCGCGACGGCCCGGGCACCTTGGTGGCGCGCGCCGTCGCTGAGCTGGGCGGTCTGGATGTGCTGGTCACGAACTCGGGAGGCCCGCCCGCGGGAACGTTCGACGAGTTGGAGGATGCCGCCTGGCAAGCCGCCTTTGAATTGCTGGTGCTCAGCAGCGTACGCTTGGTGCGGGCAGGGCTGCCCGCGTTGCGAACATCCCCTCGCGCCGCCGTATTGGCCATCACCTCGTATTCGATCAAGCAGCCGCTGCCGAACCTGGTTCTCTCTAACTCGCTGCGTGCGGCCGTGGCGGGGCTGATGAAGTCGCTGGCTCTCGAACTCGGCGGACAGGGTATTCGATTCAACTGCATTCTGCCTGCCTGGACCGAGACCGAGCGCGTCCAGCACCTGATGCAGGATCGGGCACAGCGCGCCGGCACCACGGCGGAGGCGGAAGCTCGGGCGCAGGCCAGCGAAAGCCCGCTGGGGCGATTCGGCCAACCCGAGGAATTCGCCCGCGCGGCGGCCTTCTTGTGTTCGCCGGCCGCGTCCTACGTCACCGGGGTGATGCTCACGGTCGACGGGGGAACGTACAAGGGCTTGTTCTGATCCCAGCGAGGCGACACGCATCCCCTCCGCACAGCGCAATCCGCCGTGGCGAACGACGGGGCCGACCTCAACCGGTCGGCCCCGCCTCACCCTATCGCCGTCAGCAACGAATGGCTCAATTCCCGTGTCGCTTGGCTTCTTCCCACATGCGGTCGAGCTCCTCGAGGTCGAGTGCACCCAGCGATGTGCCGCGGGCGCGCGCCTCGGCCTCCATCCGTTCGAACCGACCGCGGAAACGCTGATTGGCCTCCCGCAGTGCGGATTCAGGCTCGACGCGCAGCCAGCGCGCCAGATTGACGACCGCGAAAAGCAGATCGCCCATCTCTTCCCCACGGCTGCACATCATCCTCGGCGGCCTGCACCTCGCGCACTTCTTCCTGGACCTTTTCCAGCACCCCGCCCAACTCGCGCCAGTCAAACCCGACCCGCGCCGCGCGCTGCTGAACCAGATCCGCCTGAAGCAGCGCTGGAAGCCCCGCCGGGATTCCGTTGAGCAACCCCTGGCCGCTTTCGCCCTTGAGGCTGCGCTCGTCCGCCTTGATCGCTTCCCAATTGCTGAGCACCTGCTCCACTCCAGCGACGGTCATGCCGCCGAAGACATGCGGATGGCGCCGGACGATCTTGGTGTTGATGTCGTGCACGACATCCGCCATGCGGAACTCGCCGCCCTCTGAGGCGATTTGGGCCTGCAAGATGATCTGCAGTAGCAGGTCGCCCAGTTCCTCTCGCAGCGCGGCGGAATCCTGGCGATCCAAAGCGTCGAGCACTTCGTAGCATTCTTCCTGCATGTGTGAGCGCAGGCTCAGGTGGGTTTGCTCGCGATCCCAGGGACACCCCTCGGGGGCGCGCAGGTGAGCCACGGTTTCCTGAAATTGCTCGAGGGCCGATGCGTCGAGGGGCGGGACGTACAGAGAGGAAAGGTGATCCAACCCGGGAAACCGATCGAGTTCATAAAGCGGGAGGCGGGAACGTTTGGCGTCGAGCGACCCCGCGTGCTGCACGACCTCTACGGTGTGGGTCTCGGGGTACTGGTTCATCAGTACCAGTTTGACGTCGCTGGCCACTTCGGACGAATAGAGCTGGGCAAGGATGGCATGCTGCGAGGGTGCAAAGGGCGGATGATGAAGTTGGGCGAGTTCCACAGCGTCCGCCAGGGCAATACCCGCCAGGCCGTCCAGCCCGAGCATGTGTAGCGTGGGTTCGAGGTAGCTCACGCCGGATAGGCAGCGCAGCGAAAGGCCGGCCTCCGCCGCGCGTGTGCGCAGCATCTCCACAGTGGCCTCACCCATGTGCGGGTCGCCCGGGACGGCGTAGGTCACACCTTGCGGGCGGCGCGCGAGCTCGAGCACCCGGTCCACGATAGCAGCATAGACCTCTTCGAAGCGGGCGCGACCTTCGTAGAGCGCATCCAAGGAGCGCCAGGGCAATTCAGGCAGTGCCTCCACCGTAGGGTGGCGCGCCGTGCGCACCCATATCTCGGAGGCTGCGTGGAGCGCCTCCCACGCCGCCCGTGTGAGCAGGCCGGGGTCGCCTGGGCCGAGCCCCACGATCGTGAGGTTGCTGTTGTTCGGGGAACTTTCGGCAGTCTTCGTCATATCCCCATTCTAGCAGGCACGGGCCGGCGGCAGACGGCCCGCGCCCATTAAGCAAATGGGTCGGGGATGGCCTCCCCGACCCATTCATTGTGCCCAGGTTGGATGTCTGCGCCGGACTAGCGCTTGGTGTAGGTTGGAGCCTTGCGAGCGCGCTTAAGGCCCGGCTTCTTGCGTTCCTTCATGCGGTCATCTCGGGTGAGCAGCCCCTCTTTGCGCAGGGCCGGCCTGAAAGTCTCATCCATCTTGACCAGGGCGCGGGCCATGCCCATGCACACAGCGCCCGCTTGCCCGGTGACCCCGCCGCCCGACACGAGGACCGTGACCGTCACTTGCGCTTCGCGTCCGGAGACGCGCAGCGGTGATAGGCCCTTCTGCAAGTCGCCCTCGCGGGTGAAATATTCTTCCGCCGGCTTGCCATTCACCGTGACCCCGCCGGCGACGGCGACCACACGCACCCGCGCGGTGCTTTCCTTGCGTCGACCAACGCCTTCGTAGTATTGAGCTGCCATCAACTCGTCATCCTTTCTCGCTACCGCGGCTAATTGGCCGGCAGCGGTTTAGGCTGCTGCGCCTGATGGGGGTGTTCCGGCTCGGCGTAGATCTTGAGCATCTTGATCACTTGGCGTCCGCGCTTATTGTGGGGCAGCATGCCCCACACCGCGGCGCGCACGACGCGATCCGGGTGCTTGACCAGCTGCTCTCGAAGCGAGACGGATTTCAACCCACCCGGATACCCCGAATGCCGGTAGTACATCTTCTCGGTGAGTTTCTTGCCCGTGACGCGAATCTTGCCGGCATTCACCACAACGACGAAATCGCCCAGCTTCGACGCCCGGGGTGAAGCTGGGCTTGTGCTTGCCCAGCAGGACCCGCGCGATGCGGCTCGCTAACCGCCCGAGTATCTCCCCACTCGCGTCTACCACGAACCAGTCGTGGGTGATCTCCCGCCCTTTGGGGATGTATGTCTTTTCCACTTTTACTCTCTCCAACTACGACGTCTCACTCAGCGCACCGGTCGGAGGCCGATGAGCCTCGTTTCCTTCCGGCGCTTCGTATTCGATGTGCATCAGGCACAGGCCCTTGGCCGGGGCTGCGGGGCCGCCGTGTCCCCTCTCCGGCCGCTCGATCAGGTCCACGAAATCTCCTCGAGCAAGCGACCGTGCCCCACCCGCACCAAGCTGCCGACCAGCATGCGGACCATTCGGTACAGGAAAGCATCCGCCTGAATAGTGAACTCGAGCTGATCCTCAACCTGGCGCCAGTCCGCTTGCATCACATGGCGCACGGTCTTGCCATTGCGCTTCGGCGGCGTGCCGAACGCCGCGAAATCCTTCCGGCCCAGGAGAGCCTGGCTCGCCCGCGCCAGGCTGCCACGCTCGAGCGCCGGGCCAAATGCGCCAGGCATAGCGTTCGCTCAGCGGGTCCGCCTGCCGGCTCTCGACGATCCGGTAGCGGTATGTCCGCCGCCGAGCGCTGTAGCGCGGGTGAAACTCCCTCGCCGTCTGCGTCACCTCGCGGCAACGCACGCTTCCCGGGAGCCGGGCGTTAAGGGCCCTACCCAGCGCCTCGGGCGGATGGGGCCAATCCAGATCGAAGGCCACCACCTGCCCCAGCGCGTGAACCCCGGTGTCGGTTCGGCCGGCGGCCAGGAGGTGCGCGCCCTCCCAGCCCAACCCGCGCAGCGCCTCTTCGAGTATCGCCCTGGATGGTCCGGCAGACCGGCTTGGATCTGGAAGCCGGCGAAGTCGGTCCCATCGTAGGCGACGATCGCTTTGTAACGTTCCACGCCCCACCCCAACCGGGGAGAGCCGCGGCCAGCCCCGCCCGGCGGGCTAGCCTTCGACGAACTCGAGCAACACCAACTCCGCGGCATCCCCCAGGCGATGCCCCAGGCGCAGTATGCGCGTATAGCCCCCATTGCGCTTCTCGAAGCGCGGCGCGATTTCGTCGAACAACCGCTTGACCGCCTCGGGGTTACCCAGGCGGGAGGCCGCGATGCGGCGGGCATGCACCATCGTGCTGGCTTCGGCCTTGGCGTGTTTGGCGCGTGTCACGAGCGTTTCCACCTCGCCGCGAATGGCCTGCGCCTTGGCACGGGTGGTCCGAATGCGGTCGTTGAGCAGCATCTGGTTGACGAGAGTCTTGCGCAGCGCTGTGCGCTGGCCGCTTGACCGCCCCAGTTTCTTGCCGGCTACTTGGTGTCGCATGACTTACTCCGTTGTGACGGGCGCAGAGCCTTCGACACCGCGCAGGAAGCCCTTCTCTTGCAGCTTCTCGCGCAGCTCCTCGAGGCTCTTATCGCCGAAATTGCGGATCGAAAGCACGGCCTCGTCGCCCTTACCTAACAACTCGAGCACTTCCCCCACCGTCGTGATGCCCGTGCGCTTGAGCGAATTGAACACGCGCACCGACAGGTCGAGCTGTTCGATGGGCGTCTCGAGGATCTCGGACGAGATCTTCGGCACGGCCACTTCGCTGACGTCCCGCAGTGAGGGTTTCTTCACTCACCCCGGCCAAGTCGCGCAGGTGCGCCATGAGAATCTGCGCGCTCTGGCTGAGCGATTCCTCCGGGCGAAGCGTGCCGTCGGTCCATATCTCGAGCACCAGCCGGTCGAAATTCGTGTCTTGCCCAACCCGCGCCCGTTCCACGTCGAAATTGACCCGCCGCACTGGGCTGTAGATCGCGTCTACCGGCAGCTCTCCAATGGGCAGGCGGCCGCGCTCTTCCGACGGGGAGTAGCCGCGTCCGCGCTGGACGGTGAACTCGATATCCAACTGCGTTTTCGGATCATCGACGGTCAGGAGGTAGAGATCCGGGTTCACAATCTCCACCTCGGGCGGGACGACGATGTCGGCGGCGGTGACCGTGCCTTCGCCGCTCACCTCCAGGCGCAGGCGGGCCGTATCGCCCGCCAGAAGCTTGAGCCGCAGCTGCTTGACCTGCAGCAGCAACTGGGTGACGTCTTCCTTGACGCCCGGGATGCTCGAGAACTCATGCGGAACGTCGGAAATGCGCAGCGAGACCACAGCCGCGCTCTCCAGCGAGGAGAGCAGGACGCGGCGCAGCGCGTTTCCCAGCGTGACCCCATAGCCGCTCTCCAGCGGGCTGATCACGAAGCGCCCGTAGTTCTGGGCCATCGCATCCCGCTCGATCTTCGGCATGACCATGTTCGAAGTTGTGCCCACCGTAACCCTCTCCTCCGGCGCACCCTGTCGGACCGCGCGCCAGACTGCTGGGTATATCGTCGAGATGGAGCCGCCCGCGGCGGGCTCCCTCGAGCCAAGGTCTAGCGCGAGTAGAACTCGACGATCAGTTGCTCGTTGAGCCGAATATCACTCATCTCATGGCGCTCGGGCCGCTTGACCATCGTGCCCGCCAGGCGCCCCAGGTCGCGCTCCAGCCAGGACGGCACCAGGCGCCCTTCGGCGCCCTCGGCCAGGCTCTGGAAGTACGTGCGCGGGCGCGAGCCCTCGCGCACTTCCACCACGTCGCCCGGGCGCAGCACCATCGAGGGCACGTCGGTGCGGCGGCCGTTCACGTTGAAGTGGCCGTGGGTCACGAGCACGCGCGCCTGGCCGCGGCTCTCGGCGTAGCCCAGGCGATAGACGACATTGTCGAGCCGCGATTCCAGCGTCTGCAAGAGGTTGAGGCCGGTCATCCCGCGCTTCTTGAGCGCCTCGGAATAGTAGCGCCGGAATTGGGCTTCGAGCACGCCGTACACGCGGCGCGCCTTCTGCTTCTCGCGCAACTGGCGCGTGTAGTCCGAAACGCGCTGGCGCCGGAATTGGGCATCCTTGCCGTGCATGCCGGGTGCAAACCCGCGGCGCTCGAAGGCGCACTTCGGGCTCAGACAGCGCGCGCCTTTGAGAAAAAGCTTCTCGCCCTCGCGGCGGCACAGCTTGCAGACCGGTCCGATGTATTTCGACATAACGTATCCTTCCTTGCGCCGGGCGTGCCTACACGCGGCGCTTCTTAGGCGGGCGGCATCCGTTGTGCGGCACTGGCGTCACGTCGCGAATCGAGCGCACGCGCAGCCCCATGCCTTGGATGGCACGGATGGCCGCCTCGCGGCCTGGGCCCGGGCCGTTGACGAACAACTCGACTTCCTGCATGCCCATGTCCATGGCCGCCTTGGCCGCCTGCTGCGCCGCCAGTCGTGCCGCGAAGGGCGTGCTCTTGCGCGAGCCTTTGAAGCCCGAGGTGCCCGCGCTGGCCCAGGCGATCGCATTGCCCTGGGTATCGGTGAGCGTGACGATCGTATTGTTGAACGAGGCGTGAATGTGCGCCTGTCCCGACGCCACCGTTCGCTTGCCCTTTTTCGAAGCGCGACCGACGCTCTTGGCTGCTTGTGTCATAGGTCCTCACTATTCTTCCTGAACAACCCAACCCTCCACGCCGCCTGCCCGGCTGGCCTGCAGCCGGTGGGGGGAAGGAGCCCCTGCGGCGCGCCAGCCAGCATGCGGCGGACCTTCCGCCCCGCGGGGCGGTTACTTCTTCTTCGCGCCGCGCCGGCGGCCGCGACCAGCCACGGTCTTCTTGATCCCCTTGCGCGTGCGCGAATTGGTGCGCGTGCGCTGCCCGCGCGTCGGCAGGTTGCGCCGGTGGCGCAGCCCGCGGTAGCAGCCGATCTCCACCAGGCGCTTGATGTTCATCTGCACCTCGCGGCGCAGATCGCCCTCCACGGTGAAGTTCTTGCCGATGTAGTCGCGCAGCGCGGTCACCTCGGACTCCGTCAGATCGCGCACCCGGGTATCGGGGCTGATCTTCGTCGCCTGCAGGATGCGTTGCGCGGTCGGCGGGCCGACTCCGAAGATGTAGGTCAGCCCAACCTCAATGCGCTTTTCGCGCGGCAAGTCAACGCCTTCAATACGCGCCATGGCCCTTATCCCTGTCGCTGCTTGTGCTTCGGATTGTCACAGATCACGTACACCTTGCCTGCCCGTCGAACGATCTTGCACTTGGGGCAGCGTTTGCGAACCGATGATGAGACCTTCATTGAAGCTCACGTCCTTTCTTCCGCCCTTGCGCCCGCGCCTCACTCCAGGGTGAGGATCTGCGGGCCGTCCGCCGTCACGGCCACCGTATGTTCGAAGTGCGCGGTCAACGACCCGTCGGCCGAGACCACCGTCCAGTGGTTGTCGAGCACCACCGTGTCGTTGGTGCCGACCAGCACCATCGGCTCCAGGGCGATCGTCATGCCCTCGCGCAGCGGCACCCCGCGCCCCGCCTGACCGTAGTTGGGCACCTGCGGGTCTTCGTGCATCGCCCGCCCAACCCCGTGGCCGGTGTAGTCGCGCACCACATGGAACCCGGCGCGCTCGACCACCGCCTGGATCGCTGCCGACACATCGCCGGTGCGATTGCCAATGACCATCTTCTCGATGCCGGCCGTCAGCGCGGCCTCGGTTACCCTGAGCAGCTTCTCGGCCAAGGGCGAGATCGAACCCACCCCCATGCTGAACGCCGAGTCGCCGACGTAACCCCCAAACACCGAACCACAATCGACGCTGACAATATCCCCCTCGCGCAGTTTGCGCTTCCCGGGGATGCCGTGCACCAGCTCGTCGTTCACGCTGACCGTCGTGACCGCCGGGAACGGCGGCTCCCCGTATCCGAGAAACGCCGGCTGCGCTCCGTGCGTGCGCACGACCTCGGCCGCGGCTTCGTCGATGTCCGCGGTCGTGGCTCCCGGGCGGATCACCGCGCGCGCTGCCGCCAATGCACGGGCATTAATGCGCCCGGCCTCGCGCATGATGGCCAACTCCTCGCGCGTCTTCAGCGAGATGCCGCGCGTCCAGGGCATGCTCAGGCCGCCTTCACCGCGGCCATGAGATGGTCCGTGACGTCCTCGATCGGCCGGTCACCGTCGATCTCCACCAGCATTCCTTTGCCGCGATAGTAGTCAATCAGCGGCGCCGTCTGTTCGCCGTACACCTGGATGCGCCGCCGCACGGTCTCCTCGCGGTCGTCCTCCCGTTGGTAAAGTTCCGACCCGTCCACGTCGCACGTCCCCGCGACGCGCGGCGGGTTGAGCGTGCGGTGATACACATGGCCCGCCGCCCGGCACGTCAGCCGCCCCGCCAGCCGGTCGACGAGTGTGGCTTCGGGCGCCGTCACCAGCGGCACGAGCCTCAGGCAGCCGTGGCAGACCTGCTGCAACGTGAGCTCGAGCGCATCGGCCTGGGCCGGCGTGCGCGGGAAGCCATCCAGGATGGCGCCCTCGCTGCAATCCGGCTCGCCCAGCCGCTGGCGGACCATGGCAATGGTCACTTCGTCGGGGACCAGATCGCCCCGATCGATGTAACTCCGCGCCAGACGCCCCAGCTCGGTCTGTCTCTCGCATATGATGGCGAAACAAGTCGCCAGATGAAATGTGCGGTACCGCCAACTTCCTTGCCAACACCGCCGCCTGGGTCCCCTTGCCGGCACCCGGCGGGCCGAGCATCACGATGTAGACCGACATGTCGGGCCTCGTGGTCCAGGCCTGAGGCTAATGAACCAGCATCGACTCGTCGTACCCCCGCAGCTTCAGTTCCGCCTCGAGATTGAAGAACAGATCGCGCACCACGCCGACCACGATCAGCAACCCCGAAGATGAAACCAGCAGCAGGCTGCTACTCCCGGCGAACGGCAAGACCACGTTGACGATGTAGGGCAAGACAGCCACCACCCCCAGGAACAGCGCCCCGGGCAGCGTGATGCGCCGCATGACCCGGGTCAGATAGCGCTGGGTGGGCGCACCCGCCGTCACGCCGGGGATTTGCGCGCCCGAGCGCTTGAGATTGTCGCCGTAGTTCTGCTGCGCGAAGAGCACATCGGTGTAGAAGAACGTGAACAGGACGACCAGGATGAAGTACATCAGGCCGTACCACCCGCTCTTGCCGCCGAAGATCGTCTCCACGCCCGAGGCCAAGTTGCGCACCCACAGCGTCTTGGAGGCGATGAAGAACTGGGCGATGATCGCCGGGAAGGTCAGGAATGACTGGGCGAAGATGAGCGGGATCATGCCCGCCATGTTCACCAAGAGCGGCAGCGTGCCCTTGACCGGCATCGCCTGGCGGTGGCCGATGCGCCGTCCGGGATACATCACCGGCACGTTGCGCCGACCCTGCTGCACCACGACGATGGCGAAGACGGTCAAGACCATGAGCGCCAGGTAGAAGGCGATCAGGAACCAGCGCCGCTGCTCGTCGGTGAGCAGCTGCCCGAAGTTGGCCGGGATGCGCGACACAATGCCGGCGAAAATGATCAGCGACAGCCCTTGGTTTCGCACGCCGTATTCCGAAATCAGTTCACCCAGCCAGATGCCGAACATCGTCCCGGCGGTCATCGTGAGCAGGGTGGTAATGGTCGGCAGCAGATTCTCCCCGGTGAAGCCAAAGTGCTTGATGATCGGAATGCCGCCGGCCAGCGTCTGGAACAGGCGCACCTGGCCGATCGCGTTGAGGGTGGCCATCGGCACCGCCAGGTAGTACGTCCAGCGCTCCATCCAGCGCCGGCCCTCCTGCGGGTCTTCCTTCATGCGCCGGTCCCAGGCGGGGATGATCGGCACCAGCAACTGCAGGATGATCTGGGCGGTGATGTAGGGGTAAACCCCCATCGCCAGCACCGAGAAGTTCGACACCGTGCCGCCCGAGAGCAGGTCGAGCAAGTTGAGCAGTGTGCTTCCGGCGCCACCCTGGGCAAAGATCTGCGCCAAAGCAGCGCGGTCTACCCCCGGCACAGGCACATGCGAGGCCAGGCGGTAGATCACGAGCAAGGCCAGCGTAATCAGCAGCCGGTTGCGCAGGTCGTGAGCGGTCCATAGATGACGCAAGGCTGATCGGCGCATGCTCTGGCTCCTTCGTCTCCACCGCTAGGCGGCGGAGAACTCCTCCACGGTGCCGCCCGCCGCCTCGATCTTGGCGCGAGCTCCCTTGCTGATGCGCTGCACACGAACGGTCAGGGGCACCTTCACTTCGCCCCGGCCCAGAATCACCACCGGCGATTCGGGGCGACTGAGAAGGCCCAGGCCCGCCAGCGACTCGGGCGTGACGCGCGCGCCGGCTGGAAGAGCGGCCAAGGTCTCCAGATTGATTTCGTTGTAGATCGTCCGCTCGAGCGGATCGAAACCACGCTTGAACGGAAGCCTCCGGAAGAGAGGCAGGTTGCCACCCTGGAAGTACAGGCCGGGGCCGCCGCCCTGGCGCGCCCCCTGGCCCTTGGTGCCGCGGCCGGCGGTCTTCCCCTGCCCAGCGGCGGTGCCTCGGCCGACGCGTTTCTTGCGATGCGTGGAGCCGGGATTGGGCTTGAGGTCATGCAGTTTCATTGCGCCTTCTCCTTGCCGGCGGGCGCGCTCTCGACGCGTACCATGTGGGCCACCTTGGCCAACATGCCGCGCAGCTGAGGTGTGTCCTCCTGCACGACGACTTGGTTCAGATGCCGCAAGCCCAGGGCCGCAATCGTGGCCTTGTGGCGGTAGGTGTTGCCGATCGGGCTGCGCACCAACCTAATGCTCACTCGCCCTGGGGGCCGGCTTGTCGGTGCGCGGGGTTTGGATGGACTACTCATTCTTCCTCCGCTCCCAGAAGGGTTTCAGACTGTCGCCGGGCTTTCCGCGCATGGCGGCCAGCTTGGCCGGGTCGTACAGACGCTCGAGCGCATCCATCGTGGCTCGCACCACATTCAGGGTGTTGGCCGAGCCAAGCGACTTGGTCAGGATGTCGCGGACGCCGGCGGCCTCGAGCACGGCGCGCACGCCGCCGGCCGCAATGACCCCCGTGCCGGGAGAGGCCGGCTTGAGCAGGACCGCGGCCCCGCCGCAATGGCCCGTCACCTCGTGCGGGATGGTCGAGCGCGAAAGCGGGATGGGCTTCATCACATGGCGCGCATGCTCGGTGCCCTTGCGAATGGCATCCGGCACCGTGCGGCTCTTGCCCATGCCGATGCCGACCCGCCCCTTATTGTCGCCGACCACCACCACGGTGCGGAAGGAGAAGTGGCGGCCGCCCTTGACAACCTTTGCAACGCGGGCGATGTCGATCACGCGCTCGTCAAATTCCGGCTGTTCGTCGACCCGGACGTTTCTCTCGTTTCGTGGCATGTCTCACTCCCGCGCTAGAACTCGAGCCCGGCCTCGCGCGCACCATCCGCCAGCGCACGCACGCGACCCTGGTAGCGGTACCCGCCGCGATCGAAGACGACGGCGGCAATGCCCTTCGCCCGCGCCCGCTCGGCCACCAACTTTCCGACTTCCTTGGCCTGCTGACTCTTGTTGAGGCCCTTGAGCTTTGCGACCAGGTCGCGATCGATCGTGGACGCGGCGGCCAGCGTTTGTCCGCGCGAGTCGTCGATCACCTGGGCATACACCTCCGACAGGCTGCGGAAGACGCTCAGCCGCGGACGCGCCGTGGTGCCGCTGACGGTGCGGCGAACATGCATGTGGCGGCGCTTGCGCGCCTCAGACCGAGTTTTATGCGCCATCGTCTCACCTATTACTTGGCGGCGGCTTTGCCGGCTTTGCCCGCCTTGTGGCGAACCCGTTCCCCAACATAGCGCAAGCCCTTGCCCTTGTACGGCTCGGGTGGCCGGATCTTGCGCAGGTCGGCAGTCACCTGGCCGACGAGTTCTTTGTCATATCCACTGACCTGGATGATGCGCGTCTTCTCATCCACCTTGAAGCCGATGCCCTCCGGCGGCTCGACGACCACCGGATGCGAAAAGCCGACGCTCACCACCAGCTTCTTATCCTTGACTTCCGCCCGGTACCCCACGCCCTCGAGTTGGAGCTGTTTGGAATAACCCGTGCTGACCCCCGTAACCATGTTCTGAATGATGGCGCGAGTCATTCCGTGAAAAGCGCGCCAGCGCCGTTCGTCGTTCAAGCGCTGCACGTTCAGCTCATCGCCGTTCTGGGCGATGGTCATGCCCACAGGGAAGGACCGGGTCAGTTCGCCTTTCGGACCACGCACGTGCACCTGGCTGCCCGTGATCTCCACCTTGACCCCGGCCGGGATCTTCACCGGCATTCGTCCAATTCGCGACACGCCGACCTCCTTGCGCTCGTCTGGGCCCGATGGGCCAGGCGCGCTTACCAGACCTTGCAGATCACTTCGCCGCCCACGCCAAGCTTGCGGGCGCGCACGCCGGTCATCACGCCCTTGGGCGTGGAGAGGATCGTCACCCCCAGGCCCGACAGCACCCGCGGGATCTCATTGCGCCCGGCATACACTCTCCGGCCGGGACGGCTGACGCGCTCGAGACCGGCAATCACCGGGCGCCGCTCACGGCGTTCGCCGACGTACTTGAGGTGTACGCGCAGCACGGTGAACTTGCCCTCTTCGCTGACCACCTCGAACTTGTCGATGTAGCCCTCGTCCTTGAGGATTTGCGCCAGCGAACCTTTGATGCGCGAGGCCGGCATGATCACGACGGCATGCCCGGCCATCAGCCCGTTTCGGATGCGGCTCAGCATGTCGGCGATAGGATCCGTAATGGTCATGAGACAGCTCTCCTTCTCGATTCCGAAGGGCACACCCGCCCCTACCACGAGGCCTTCGTCACGCCGGGGATTCTCCCGGCCAGGGCCTGCTCGCGAAAGCAAATCCGGCACAATTGGAACTTGCGCATGTAGCCGCGCGGTCGGCCGCACAGGCGGCAGCGGTTGCGCACTTGCACCGGATACTTGCGGCGGGTCTCACGAATGACAATCGATTTCTTGGCCATGCTCAGGCCCCTTTCCGGAACGGCATACCCAGGAGTTGCAGCAGACGCCGGCCTTCTTCATCGTTGCGCGCGCTGGTCACGATCGTCACCTCGAACCCGCGCACCTTGTCGATCTTGTCGTACTGGATCTCCGGGAAGATCAACTGCTCCCGCAGGCCAAGGGTGTAATTGCCGCGCCCGTCAAAGCTGTCATCGGGGACGCCGCGAAAATCGCGCACCCGCGGCAGAGCCACGTTCATCAGCCGGTCGAGGAACGACCACATGCGTTCGCCGCGCAGCGTGACCATGGCGCCGATCACGCGCCCCTCGCGCAACTTGAAGTTGGCGATGCTCTTGCGTGCCTTGGTCACCACCGGCTTCTGGCCGGCGATGATCGTCAGGTCGCCCACCGCCGCTTCGAGCGCCTTGGGGTTATCGAGCGCCTCGCCCAGCCCGATGTTGACGACGACCTTGCGCAACTGCGGCACCTGCATGGGATTGGTGTATCCGAAATCGCGCCGCAGGGCGGGCACAATCTCCGTTCGATAGCGTTCCAGCAAGTTATGAGCCATGGCTCTTCTTCACTCCAGCGGCTAGGCGTCGATCACGGCGTGGCAGTTCTTGCACACCCGCACCCGCCGTTCGCCCTGAGGCTGCCGGCCCACGCGCGAGGCTTCGCCGCACTTGGGGCAGACCAGCATCACGTTTGAAAGATGCAACGGCGCAGGGAACTCGACAATCCCCGGGGTCAGCGCGCGGCCCTGGGTCTGCACTTGGCGCTTGTGTTTCTTGCGCAGGTTGACACCTTCCACCACCACGAACTCGGCGCTCGGGATCACGCGCAGCACCTGGCCGCGTTTGCCGCGGTCCTTCCCGCTCAGCACTTCGATCGTGTCGCCTTTCTTGATGTTCACGGTCTACTCCTCATCCTGCGCGCGAACCCGTTCGTCCCTGCGCCCTGCGGCCCCCGGGGGCCGACCCCTTAGAGAACCTCAGGGGCAAGCGAGACGATCTTCATGAACCCTTTTTCGCGCAACTCGCGCGCCACCGGCCCGAAAATGCGCGTGCCCCTGGGGTTCTCGCCGTCGGCATCCAGAATCACGGCCGCGTTGTCGTCGAAGCGGATGTAGGATCCGTCCTCGCGGCGATACTCCTTGGCGGTGCGCACGATGACGGCCTTGACCACTTCGCTCTTCTTGACCGCTCCCTGAGGCGCGGCGGACTTTACGGCCGCCACCACCACATCCCCGATCGAGCCGGTCTTGCGGCGCGATCCGCCCTGGATGTGGATCACCAGCAACTCGCGCGCGCCGGTGTTGTCGGCCACAATCAGGCGCGATCTCTTGCTGGATCATGCCGCACCTCCGCGGGTGGCCGACTCAGGAGGAACCTCGACCTGCGCCCCCGCGCAGGACGATCTTCTCCACGACCCAGCGCTTGCTGTGCGAGAGCGGGCGGCTCTCGACGAGTGCGACCTTGATCGCCCGGGCGGCACCCGAGCGGGTCGTGGGCCATGAATTTGGAGGAGCGGTGCACCACCTTGCCGTACAGGGGATGGCGCACGGTGTAATCCACCCTCACGACCACGCTCTTGGTCATGCGGGCGCTCACCACGGTGCCGTTCATGCGGCGGCGTTCGTTGGTCATGCCTGCTGTCCTTCCCCTTCCGTCGCGAGCTCCCGCTCGCGCAGAAGCGTTTCGATGCGGGCCACAGTGCGGCGCACGACCTTGAGCCGGGTGTAGTCCGAAAGCTGGCCCATGGTGAACTGGAAGCGCAGCTTCATATACTCGTCGCGCGTTTCATCGAGCTTGGCGCGCAATTCGGCGGTCGCCAGGGCGCGCAGTTCATCAATGGTCATGCCGCCTCCTCGACGCGCGCGGTTTCCAGACGCGCAATCGCTTTGGTGCGCAGCGCGAGCTTGAAGGCGGCGCGCTCCAGGGCCTCCATCGCGGCATCTTCCGGCAGGCCACCTACTTCGAAGATGATGCGGCCGGGCTTGACCACCGCCACCCAGTGATCGACCGCGCCCTTGCCCTTGCCCATGCGGGTCTCGGCGGCTTTGCGCGTGACGGGCTTATCGGGGAAGATGCGGATCCAGATCTTTCCGCGGCGCTTCATGGAATGCACCATGGCGCGGCGAGCCGCTTCAATCTGGCGTTGGGTCATCCAGCCGGGCTCCAAGGCTTGCAGACCCCATTCGCCGAAAGCCAACTCGGTGCCGCGGGTCTCGTGGCCCTTCATGCGGCCGCGCATCTGTTTGCGCCATTTCACTCGCTTTGGCAATAGCATTGCATCACCTCACATCGCCGCGCGGCCAGGCGGGCCGCCCCGCGGAGCACGGCTACTCGCTGACGTAGGCGCCTTCGGTCGCCGGCATGTTCGTCTCTCCGCCTCCGGGCGAGCTTCACCCCGGTAAATCCACACCTTGACCCCGATGCGCCCGTAGGTCGTCAGGGCTTCGGTCCGCGCAAAGTCCACATCCGCCCGCAGCCACTGCAGAGGCACCCGGCCGTCGCGCATCCATTCGGTGCGGCGCATTTCGCTGCCTGAGAGACGGCCGGCGCACATCACTTTGATTCCCTGCGCGCCCTGGCGCATGGCCGAGCTACCGCCCGCTTCATCGCCCGGTTGTGGCCGATGCGCCGCTCGAGTTGGCGGGCAATATTGTCCGCCACGAGCGATGCTTCCAGGTCCGGCTGCGCGATCTCCTACCACCTTGAGGTCCACCTTGCAGCCGCTGAGCTTCTCCAGATGCTGGCGCAGTTCTTTTACGGTCGCGCCCTTGCGGCCGATGAACACCCCGGGTTTGGCGGTGAAGCACGAAGACGCGCACCAAGTTGTGGTCGCGCTCGATCTCCACCCGCGCGATGGCTGCATCTGGTCGCATTCTTTGAGAATCAGCCTGCGGATGGCGAAATCCTGGTGCAACTGGCTGGCGTATTCCTTGCCCTCGCGAACCAGCGGCTGTCCCAGCGTCTTGTTGATCCCCAGGCGAAATCCGATTGGATGTACTTTGCGCCCCATAGCAGCTCCTGGCCCAGTGCCGGCTGCCGCCCCGCAGGGCGCGCCGCGCTCCGGAAACCTTACTCGGCCGTCACTTCGCGCAGCAGAATGGTGACATGCGACGATCGCCTGAGGATCGGCTTGAACCGTCCGCGGGCTCCGAAGCGCCGCCACGGCGGGTCGGTCCTTCATTGGCGAAGATCTCGCTACACCAGATCCTCCGTGCGGAACCCGGGTTCTCCTCGGCGTTGGCCATGGCCGAGCTGCAGCAACTTGGCCACATCGTGCAGCCGCGGCGTGCGGCATGCTTTGCAGGAGGGCCAAGCGCCTGCGTCCGCCTTCCGGCCGCGAACGATATTTATTACCGCCGCATCTTTTGCGCCGAGGACGGTGCAAGCGCAGCGTGGCCCGGACCTCATCCATTGGTCGCCTCCTTGGCCGCGGCGGGCCGGCGCCGCGGGCGTGGCCGCCGTCGTGCCGCCTTCTTTGGTCACATGCCCGCGGAACGTGCGCGTCGGGGCGAATTCGCCCAGGCGGTGGCCCACCATGTTCTCGGTGACATAGATCGGTACGTGCCGCCGGCCGTCGTGAACCGCGATGGTGTGGCCCACCATCTGCGGGAAGATCGTGCTGGCGCGGCTCCAGGTGCGAATGACTTTCTTCTCGCCGCGCTGGTTCATGGCCTCGACCTTCTTCGAGCAGCTTCGGCTCGACGAACGGGCCCTTCTTCAGCGATCGCGACATGTTCTTGCCTCCCCTCAACCGGGACGCCTCAGGCCTTCTTGCGCTTGGGCACCCGGCGCCGCACGATGAACTGATCGGTCTACTTGTTGTTGCGCGTGCGCTTGCCGCGGGTGGGCTTGCCCCACGGACTCTTGGGGCTGGGCATGCCCGTCGGCTGCCGGCCTTCGCCGCCGCCGTGCGGATGGTCCCGCGGCGACATGGCGGTACCGCGCACCGTCGGGCGGACACCGCGATGGCGGCTGCGCGCCGGCTTTGCCCAGCTTGACGTTGCGCCGGTCCACGTTGCCCACGATGCCGATCGTTGCGTAGCAGGTCTGCTTGACCAGGCGCACCTCGCCCGACGGCAAGCGCACCTGCGCGTACTCGCCTTCCTTGGCCAGGAGCTGCGCCCCGGCGCCCGCGGAGCGCACCAATTGCCCGCCGCGCCCGCTCTGCAATTCCACGTTGTGCACCAGGGTGCCCACCGGGATCAGCGAGATGGGCAGCGCGTTGCCCGCGCGGATCTCCGCCTTCGGTCCCGCCATGACCGTGTCGCCCACTTTGAGATCGAGCGGGGCGATGATGTAGCGCTTCTCGCCGTCGGCGTAGACCAGCAGGGCGATGCGCGCCGAGCGATTCGGGTCGTATTCGATCTGCGTCACGCGCGCCGCAATGTCGTGCTTGTCGCGCTTGAAATCAATGAGCCGAATATGGCGACGCTCACCGCCGCCGCGGTGGCGCACCGACACCTTGCCTTGCACGTCGCGACCGCCGTGCCCACGGCGCGGCACGATGAGCGAGCGCTCGGGCCTCGCGCGCGTGACCTCTTCGAAGGTCGGCTCGGTCATTCCCCGGCGTCCGGGCGAGGTGGGTTTGAACTTCTTCACCGGCATGAGATTATCCCTTCACCCCTTCGAAGATCGGGATGGTGCCCTTGGCCAGGGTGACGATGGCTTTCTTGAACTCCGAGCGGCGGACCCGCAGGCGCCGATTACGCAGCGAGCGGGTGCGCTTCATAGGCACGATCAGCATGTTGACCTTGGCCACCTCGACGTTCTCAAACAAGGTCTCGATCGCTTCCTTGACCTGGGCCTTCGTGGCACGCGGTGCCACCTCGAATACGTACTGGTGCCGCTTGCTGGCCAGAAAGGTCGTCTTTTCGGTGATGATCGGGCGCTTGAGGATTTCGTAAATCGTCATGCGGCCCTCCCCGGGTCGAGCCAGGCTCCGATCAGATCGAGCGCGGCCAAGGGACACCACCACCTTCTGGAAGGCGAAGAGATCCCGCACGTTGAGATAATTGGCGCGCAGGGTCTTGGCGTGGGCCAGGTTGCGCACTGAACGCTCGACGACATCATCGCCCTGCGGCAGAAGGACCAGAGCGTTCTCGCCACCGGTCATCGCCTGGAGGGCCGTGGCCATCGCGCTGGTGCTGGGCTTCTCGAGGGTCAGCTCGTCGACCACGACCAGCATGGCCTCGGCCGCTTTGGCCGAGAGCGCCGAGCGCAGTGCGGCGCGGCGCATCTTTACGGGCATGTGCGATCGTATAGTCGCGCGGCACGGGCGTATGCACTTTGCCGCCGCCACGCCATTGCGGGGCGCGCGTCGAGCCCTGGCGTGCGCGGCCGGTGCCCTTCTGGCGCCACGGCTTGCGGCCGCCGCCGCAGACTTCGCCGCGGCCTTTGGTCTTGACCGTGCCCAGGCGCGCATTCGCCAACTGCCGCACCAGCGCTTGGTGCATCAGATCCTGCCGGACGGGGGCTTCGAAGATCGCCGCGGGCAGGGTCACCCGCTTCACCTTCTTGCCCTTCATGTTCACCACATCCACTTCCATGTCATTCGCTCCCGACGCCGTGTGCGCGCCTGCGGGCTTACTGCTTGCGCGCCTCGCGGACAAGTACGATGCTGCCCTTGCCCCCCGGGACGCTGCCTTCCACACCCAGCAAATTGCGTTGCCCGTCCACCAGCGCCACGCGCACGCGCGAAGAGGTCGAGTCGGAGCGACCCCATGTGCCCGGCCATGCGCTTGCCGCGGTAGACCCGCCCGGGTGTCGTGGTTTGGCCGATGGCCCCCGGCCCGCGCAGCCGGTCGGATTGACCGTGGGTCTTTGGCCCGCCGCTGAAGTGGTGGCGCTTCACGCCGCCCTGGAAGCCCTTGCCTTTGGAGGTGCCGAGAATGTCGACGCGCTCGCCGACCGCAAAGACCTCGACCGTCAGACGGTCGCCCGGCTTCAAGCTCTCGTCGAGGCCGGGTTCGAACTCCCGCAAGTAGCGCAACGGCTGGGGCGTGGCCTTCTGCAGGTGCCCGCGTTCGCCGCCTGTCAGCTGCGTGCTCTTGGCTTCACCAAAGCCGAGCTGCACGGCGGCGTACCCGTCTTTTTCGGGCGTTCGCACCTGGACAACAAAACATGGCCCAGCTTCAATCAGCGTGACCGGAACGAGGCGCCCGGCCAGGTCGAAGATCTGGGTCATGCCCACTTTTTTCCCAATCAACCCTTTCATCCGTTGTCTCCTCATCGGTACACTTCGCGCGGGACTGTCGGCTTGGGACGGGCTGCATCATCCCCCCACCCGGCAGTCAGCGTTCGGTGGCCCGTCTCGGGGCCGGCCCGGCCGCTCTTGCCGGAGGGCACGCGCCGCTCAGATCTTCATTTCGACGTCGACGCCGGCTGGCAAATTCAGGCGCATCAGCGCGTCCAGAGTCTTGGCGTCGGGTTCGGTAACCTCAATCAGCCGTTTGTGCGTTCGGATCTCGAAGTGCTCGTGAGAATCCTTGTCGATGAAAGCCCCTCGCCGCACCGTGAAGCGCTCGATCTCGGTGGGCAGCGGAACCGGGCCGACCACTTTGGCCCCGTTACGCTCGGCGGTTTCCACAATGCGCCGCGCGGACTGGTCCAGGACGCGGTGGTCGTATGCTTTGAGCCGAATGCGGATCTTCTGGCGCGCCATAAGTCCTTGCCTAATCCAGGATCTCAGTGATCACGCCGGCGCCGACCGTCAGCCCGCCTTCACGTACGGCGAACTTCGAGCCCTTTTCCAGCGCCACCGGCACAATCAGCTCCACGCTCAGGTTCACCGTGTCGCCCGGCATCACCATCTCCACCCCCTCCGGCAGCGTCAGGTTCCCCGTCACGTCCATCGTCCGTATGTAGAACTGCGGCCGATACCCCGTGAAAAACGCCTTGTGCCGCCCCCCTTCCTCCTTGCGCAGCACGTACACCTGGCTCTTGAACTTGCGGTGGGGCGTGATCGACCCGGGCTTCGCCAGCACCTGCCCGCGCTCCACCTGCTCCCGCTCGATCCCCCGCAACAGCACCCCCACGTTGTCCCCCGCCTGCCCCTCGTCCAGCAGCTTGTGGAACATCTCCACGCCCGTGCACACCGAGGTCTTCGTCTCGTGCAACCCCACGATCTCGATCGGATCCCCCACCTTCACCACCCCCCGGTCGATGCGCCCCGTCACCACCGTCCCCCGCCCTTTGATCGAGAATACGTCCTCGATCGACATCATGAACGGCTGTTCCGTGTGCCGCACCGGCTGCGGAATGTACTCGTCGATCACCCGCAACAGCTCCAGGATGCTCGCGTACTCCGGCGCCTTCGGGTCCTTCGACGTGCTCTCCAGCGCCTTCAAGGCGCTCCCGCGCACGATCGGCGTCGTATCCCCGGGGAAACCGTATGACGTCAGAAGTTCGCGCAGCTCCATCTCCACCAGCTCCAGAAGCTCCGCATCCTCCATCATGTCCACTTTGTTCAGAATACACCACGATCGACGGCACTTCCACCTGGCGCGCCAGCAGCACGTGCTCCCGCGTCTGCGGCATCGGCCCGTCCGGCGCCGCCACCACCAGGATCGCCCCGTCCACCTGCGCCGCCCCGGTGATCATGTTCTTGATGTAGTCGCGGTGCCCCGGCATGTCCACGTGCGCGTAGTGGCGCTTCTCCGTCTCGTATTCCACGTGCGCGATGTTGATCGTGATCCCCCGCTCTTTCTCCTCCGGCGCATTGTCGATCGAGTCGTACGAGCGAAACTGCGCTCGCCCCATGAATTGGCACACCTTCGTGATCGCCGCCGTCAGCGTCGTCTTCCCATGGTCAATGTGCCCCATCGTCCCCACGTTCAGGTGCGGTTTGTTGCGTACAAATTTCTCCTTCGCCATGATAAGTCCTCCTGCGCGACCTCGATGCGATGACGGCCGTTTAGGCCTTGATGACCTTTTCGGCGACCTCTTGGGTCACCGCCTGATAATGGTCAAACTCCATCGTGAACACCCCGCGCCCTTGAGTGGACGAGCGCAACTGGGTGGCATAGCCGAACATTTCCGCAAGCGGCACAACGGCGCGCACCGCCTGCGCCCCGCCCGGGCGAGGCTCGATGCCCAGGATGTTGCCGCGCCGAGCCGACAGGTTGCCCATGATATCGCCCAGGAACTCTTCCGGCGTGACGACCTCGACCCGCATCACCGGCTCCAGGAGCACCGGCGCGCCGCGCTGCACACCATCCTTGAAGCCGAGCGAGCCGGCCATCTTGAACGCCATCTCGCTCGAGTCCACTTCGTGATAGGAGCCGTCGATCAACTGGACGGCAATATCCACCACCGGATAGCCGGCCAGCACGCCCGCTTCGGCCGCCTCGCGCACACCCTTCTCGACCCCGGGGATGTATTCGCGCGGAATGCTCCCGCCGATGATCTTGTTCTCGAAGGTGATGCCCGAACCCGGCGGCCCCGGCTCAAGCGCGAGCACCACGTGTCCATACTGCCCGTGGCCGCCGGTCTGCTTCACGTAGCGGTACTCCAGCTTGGGTACCGCACGGGTAATCGATTCCTTGTACGCCACGCGCGGCCGCCCGACATTGGCCTGCACGTTGAACTCGCGCCGCATGCGATCGACCAAGACGTCCAGGTGCAATTCGCCCATGCCCGCGATGATCGTCTGGCCGGTGTTCTCGTCGACCTTCACCTGGAAGGTGGGGTCCTCCTCCGAGAGCTTCTGCATCGCCTGCGCCAGCTTATCCTGATCGGCCGTGCTGCGCGGCTCGATGGCCACCATGATCACCGGCGTCGGGAAGGCGATGTTCTCCAGCACGATCGGGTTGCTCGTGGCGCACAACGTGTCGCCGGTGAACGTGTCTTTCATGCCCAGCACCGCAGCGATGTCGCCCGCCAGGATTTCGGTCATCTCCTCCCGCCGGTCGGCGTACATGCGGATCAGGCGCCCCACCCGCTCACGTTTGCCCTTGGTCGAATTGGTGACCGTCGTGCCTTGGGTGATCTTGCCCGAGTACACGCGGAAGTAGGCCAGCCGCCCGACGTACGGGTCGGTCACGATCTTGAAGACCAGCGCGCTGAGGGGTGCACTCTCATCCGCCGGGCGAGTCTCTTCCTGGCCCGTCGATGGATGCAGGCCGCGCACGGCCGGAATGTCGAGCGGGGAGGGCAGGAAATCCACCACCGCATCGAGCACGGGCTGAATGCCCTTGTTGCGCAATGCCGACCCGCACAGCACCGGAGCCGCCTGCCCTACAATCACCGCACGCCGCAAGGCCGCACGCAGCTCCTCGGCGGCTATCGGCGTGCCCTCCAGGTACTTGAGGGTCAGCGCTTCGTCGGTCTCCGCGATCTGCTCGACCATGCGCGCGTGCTGCGTTTCGGCCAGGGACGCCAACTCGGGCGGGATCGGCCCGCGCTCCGGGGCGGCGCCCAAATCGTCGGGGAAGAGAATGGCCTCTCCCGCCAGGAGATCAATCACGCCGCGAAACCCGGCCTCCGCGCCGATGGGCAACTGAATGGGGATCGCGTTCGCGCCGAGGCGCTCCTTGATGCTCTCGACCGAGCGCTCGAAGGAGGCCCCTACCCGATCCATTTTGTTAATGAAGCAGACCCGCGGCACTCCGTAGCGATCGGCCTGGCGCCACACCGTTTCGCTCTGGGGCTCGACGCCCTGCACGGCGTCGAAAACCACCACCCCGCCGTCCAGCACCCGCAACGAACGCTGCACCTCGGCGGTGAAGTCGATGTGCCCGGGCGTGTCGATCAGGTTGACAAAGTACCCGCGCCACTCGGCGCTGACCGCGGCGGCGACGATCGTTATGCCGCGTTCGCGCTCCTGTTCCATCCAGTCGGTGACCGTGGTGCCTTCATCGACCGACCCCAAGCGATGCGTCCGCCCGGTATAGAACAGGACCCGTTCCGTGGTCGTGGTCTTGCCGGCATCGATATGAGCGATGATGCCGATATTGCGGACTCTCTCAAGCGGGATCTGGCGTGGCATGTGCGTCTCTCTCAGCGACTCGTGCAGCGCGTGTTTCCGGTCGAACCTGCTGCCTGGCTCACCCTGCGAGCCGCGCTGTCCGCCAGATACTTCGCTCGACCTCGTCTACCAGCGATAGTGGGCGAAGGCCCGGTTGGCCTCCGCCATCTTGTGTACTTCCTCGCGGCGCTTGACGGCCGCTCCGGAGTTTCCCGCCGCATCCAGGATTTCGCCGGCGAGTTTCTCACGCATCGACTTGCCGCCGCGCGCCCGGCTGGCGGCGATCAGCCATCGCATCGCCAGGCTTTCGCGCCGTCCTGCTTCGACCTCGACCGGCACCTGGTAGGTGGCCCCGCCCACCCGCCGCGGTTTGACCTCCACACTCGGGCCGACATTCTTCAGGGCTTCCTCGAAGATCTCCATCGGCTCGCGCTTGCTGCGCTCGTGCACCAGGTCGAAGGCGCCGTAGACAATCGATGCGGCGGTGCTTTTCTTGCCCCGCCGCATGACTAAGTGGATCATCCTCTGCACCACGAGGCTGCCATAGCGTATGTCCGGCGGGGTCGGCCGATTGACTGCTCGTTCACGTCGCGACATCGTTCTTGCTCCCTTGCCGTGAGTCCAGCCGGCGCGTTACTTGCCGGATTCCTTCGGGCGCTTGTTGCCGTACTTCGAACGGCTTTGGCGGCGCGCCTCGACCCCGGTGGTGTCGAGTGTTCCGCGCACGATGTGATAGCGCACACCGGGCAAGTCCTTGACGCGTCCGCCGCGCACCAGGACCACCGAGTGCTCCTGCAGCGCATGCCCTTCCCCAGGAATGTAGGCGGTGACCTCGATGCCGTTGGTCAGCCGCACGCGCGCGATCTTGCGCAGCGCGGAGTTCGGCTTCTTGGGAGTCATGGTGCGCACCACCGTGCACACGCCGCGCTTTTGCGGCGCCCCTCGCGGCTGGCGAATCCGGCGCTGGCGGCGCGAGTTAAGCGTATACAGCAAGGCCGGAGCCTTGCTCTTGGCTCGCTTGGTGCTGCGCCCCTTGCGCACGAGCTGGTTAGTCGTCGGCAATTTCAGCCTCCCACAGCGCCACGCCGGTCCATGCCTCCGGCTGTGAAGCTTTTCGCGCTTGTCCTTGGCAGGAGGGGAGGCCATCGAGAGTACGCGATGGCCTCGCCCCAGGCGATTCGCTATTCAATTCGAGGGGGCCGGCGAACCCGCCCACTCGGCCAGGATTATTGCGACGGGTGTCTATTCTACCATGCGCTGCGGCTCGCGTCAAGCCAATTGGCCGGGCTCAACGTGGGTGGGTCAGTCCCCGTCCAATGACAGCAAGCCAAAACCGATCCGCGGCGGGCGAGCCTTTTCCTCATCTTTGCCGAAGCGCACGGTTTCCCCGCCCTCGCCCACGGCCTCCACCGAGAGGCCAAGGCTCTGCAGCTCCTTGACCAGCACGCGGAAGGAGGCCGGAATGCCAGGCTCTTCGATTTTCTCGCCTTTGACGATCGCTTCGTAGGCCTTGACCCGGCCCTGGACATCATCCGATTTGACTGTCAGCATTTCTTGCAGAGTGTATGCAGCCCCGTAGGCCTCCAGCGCCCAGACCTCCATCTCGCCGAAGCGCTGGCCGCCGAATTGCGCTTTGCCGCCGAGGGGCTGTTGGGTCACAAGCGAGTACGGGCCGGTCGAGCGGGCGTGGATCTTGTCTTCCACCAAGTGATGCAACTTAAGCATGTACATCACACCCACGGTGACCGGCTGGTCGAAGGCGTCGCCCGACTTCCCGTCGCGCAAGACCTGCTTGCCGAGGATCGGAGTGGGCGCGCCGCTTGCGAGGGTGAGCTCCTCCGATTTCTGGCGCAGGCCGGCCAAGTCGGCCCCGCCCGCCTCGACCCCGCGGCTGGCCAGCCACAGGCGCAAGGCAGTCGCCACCGCACGTTCGTCCACAGGGGTTTGAGCAGCGCGCGCGAGTTTCGTGTCCTCGTACACGAGCACGTCCTCGGCCTTGATGCTCTTCTCACGCAGCCACTCGGAAAGCGCCGCACGCCGGGCGTAGTTCTCGTCGGTCGAAATCAAGTCCGCCTTGAATCCGCGCCGGGGCAGCCAGTCCTCGAGGTAAAGGCGCCGCACTTCGTCGTCATCCATCATCGTTTCGCTGTCGACGCCCTGTTTGGCCATCCACTCCCAGGCCCGGCGGGCCATCTCAGCCCAGGCCTGGTCGATCATCCAGGAACGAGCCAGCTCGGCCTCGATTTCGATCTCGTCCGCACCGTCGAAGACCGGGGAGGTGGCCCGGAACCCGAGATGCGTGGCAGCCCAGCCGAGGTGGGTCTCGAGGATCTGGCCGATGTTCATCCGTCCCGGAACGCCCAGGGGGTTGAGGATGATGTCGACCGGCGTCCCGTCGTCGAGAAATGGCATGTCTTCGACCGGCACGACCTTGGAGACCACGCCCTTGTTGCCGTGACGCCCGGCCATCTTGTCGCCCTCGGTGATCTTGCGCCGCTGGGCGACAGCCACCCGGACCATCTTCTCCACGCCGGCCGGGAGATCGTGATGCTCATCGCGCGTGAAGACGCGCACGTCGACGACCTTCCCGCGCTCGCCGTGCGGCAGACGGAGGGAGGTGTCTTTCACGTCGCGCGATTTCTCTCCGAAAATGGCCCGCAGGAGCTTCTCCTCCGGCGAGAGTTCCTTTTCGCCTTTGGGCGTGATCTTGCCCACCAGGATGTCGTTGGGGCCGACCTCGGCTCCGATACGCACGATGCCGTGCTCGTCCAGGTCCTTGAGCGCCTCTTCGCCGACATTGGGAATGTCGTAGGTGATCTCTTCCGGCCCAAGTTTAGTGTCGCGGCTTTCCACCTCGTGCTTTTCAATGTGGATGGAGGTGAACTTATCTTGCTGGACCAGGCGCTCCGAGATGAGCACCGCGTCCTCGTAGTTGCCACCTTCCCATGACAGGAAGGCCACCACCACGTTCTGGCCGAGGGCCAGCTCGCCCAATTCGGTGGAAGACGAGTCGGCGATGACGTCGCCCGCCCGAACGCGCTGCCCCTTGACCACCGCCGGGCGCTGATCGATGCACGTGCTCTGGTTGGAGCGCGTGTACTTGCGCAGCTTGTAGGTGCGCTTGCGGCTGCCGGCCTGGACCACAATCTGCTCGCTGGTCACCGAGACCACCTGGCCTTCGACATCGGCCAGGATCACCTGCCCCGAGTTCGAGCGCGGCTTGCGGCTCGATGCCGGTGGCGACGACCGGCACTTCCGGGCGGATGAGCGGGACCGCCTGGGCTTGCATGTTCGAGCCCATCAGGGCGCGGTTGGCATCATCATGTTCGAGGAAGGGGATCAGCCCCGCCGAGATACCCACGATCTGGCGCGGCGCGACATCCATGTAGTCGATCTGCTCGGGGAGGCAAAGAGGAAGCGCGAGTGGGCCCGGCACGAGGCTCGCTGCCGCACGAACTCACCCTCCGCAGTCAGCGGGGCGTTCGCTTGGGCGATGATGAACTTATCCTCGGTGTCGGCCGAGAGGTAGACCACCTCATCCGAGACGGTGGGCACGATGGGGACCTCTCCGCCGCGCGCGGTGAGCTTCTTGGCCACATCCGCGCCGATCAGGTCGCCGCTGCGCCCGATCACCTTGCCGCCCGCGTCGGTCACGTCTTCCCGCAAGTGGCGACCCAACAGCTGGGCATTGCCGGCCGGGAGAGTGCGAAACACCTTGCGGTAGGGGGTTTCAATGAACCCGAACGGGTTGACCTTGGCGTACGAGGCCAGGCGTCCGATCAGGCCGATGTTCGGGCCTTCGGGCGTTTCAATCGGGCAGATGCGCCCGTAGTGCGAATGGTGCACGTCGCGCACGTCGAAGCCGGCGCGCTCGCGGCGCAGCCCGCCTGGGCCGAGGGCCGAGAGCGTTCGCTTGTGGCGCAGTTCGGCTAGCGGGTTGGTTTGATCCATGAACTGCGAGAGCTGACTGGAGCCGAAGAACTCGCGCACGGCGGCGACGATCGGTCGGATGTTGATCAGGTTCATCGGCGAAAGCGATTCCTGATCGCGAATCGACATGCGCTCGCGCACCACCCGTTCCGTGCGCCGCAAGCCAATGCGCATCTTGTTCTGAATCAGCTCGCCGACCGTCTTCACCCGGCGGTTGCCCAGGTGGTCAATGTCGTCGGGTTGTTCCATCCCGTTGTTGATAAGGATGAGTCGCTCGATGAGACGGACCACGTCCCAGGTCGTGACGGTGCGGTGGGTGAGGCGCACGTGGCTGTGCAGGTCGAGCTTCTGGTTGAGCTTGTAGCGACCGACGCGCTCGAGGTCGTAACGGCGCTGGTCGAAGAGCTGCTCGCGCAGGTACTGACGTGCGTTGTCGAGGGTCGAGGGATCACCCGGCCGCATGCGCTTGTAGAATTCAATCAGCGCCTCGTCGGCGATGGTGCGCCCCTCTTTGACTTCCCAGGTCGGTTCCTGCTTGAGGGTGTTTTCAATGTAGGAGCGGTCGGGGTTGGCATCCGCTTCTTTGAAGAGCTCACGGATGGCCTCCTCCGACCCGTCGCGCAGCGGCGTGTCGCCGATGCCGTCGGAAATGGCCGTCATCGCGCGCAGGAGCATGGTGACCGGCACCGTTCGTTTGCGGTTGAAGCGCAGGGTCAGATAGTCGGACTTGCGCGTCTCGAATTCCATCCATGCGCCGCGGTCGGGGATGAGCTTGGCCGAAGCCAGACGTCGTCCGGTGGTGCGGTCTTCGGCGGCTTCGAAGTACACCCCCGGGGATCGGATGAGCTGCGACACCACAACGCGCTCGCTGCCGTTGACGATGAAGGTGCCCTTCTCGGTCATGAGCGGCATGTCGCCGATGAAGATGTCTTGCTTAATGGGCTCGGGAACTTCCGGGCCGATCAGGAGCACCGAAACGTAAAGCGGCGCGGCAAAGGTGATGTCGCGCTCGAGGCATTCCTCGATACCGTATTTGGGCGTCTCGAACCAGTACTTCAGGCCCCATTCGCGGGCCTCCGGGCTGTTCCCCGGAAAGTACAGGCGCATTCCTTTATTGAACGACTCGATCGGGGAGATCTCGTCGAAGAGTTCCGCCAGCCCTTCCTTCTTAAACCACTCGAAGGAGTTGAGCTGGACTTCAATCAGGTTGGGCAGTTCATGCAGATCCGGGATGCGGGCGTAGGATTTCCGGCCCCATTGCGGCATAGGACACTCCTCGACATCGGACGCAGGAAAACGCTTCTCCCCTTGCGCAAGGGGAGAGACGAATGGTGGTCAATCTGCTGAATGTGCGTTCTGCCCAGACGATGGCGAACGGGTATTATAGCGCCCGTTTGAGCGAGAGTCAAGCGCCACCGGCGGCGGCTGCCGCCCGCGCCGGCCGAGGGCGCCGCTCTCCATGTTTCCGCGGCCGCGACCATGATTCGCCGGCGTCGCCGGCATGAAAAGCCACCTGCCCGATCCCCCGCGGATCGACAGGTGGCCGATGAGACCTCCCCGCTGTGCCGTGTGCTGCTTTGTTTTGAACCTGCTTTCGCAGGTGGGAACCTGCCCGCGAAGTCAGCCTTGGCGAATGCCTATCGCTTTCCGCGCGTAAGCCAGGTTCCCTCTCAGTGCGTGTTGGCTCAAAACGCGATGCTGCATCACCAACACAGCAGGGTTATGTGACTTATACCACAAGGGTTTCCCGCACGCAACTCACTCCGGTTCCACTACGCGCACGTTGAGCTCCCGCAGTTGCTGAGAGTCGGCAGGCGAGGGCGCACCCGCCATCACGTCCGCCGCCTGTTGGTTCTTCGGGAAGGCGATCACCTCGCGGATATTCTCTTCGCCGGCCAACACCATGCACAGTCGGTCAATCCCGGGAGCAATGCCGCCGTGCGGCGGCGTGCCGTATTCGAAGGCCTCCAGCATGTGGCCGAACCGCTCGCGCGCCACCTGCGGGTCGAGGCCGATCAGGTGGAACACCTTCTCCTGCAGGGCACGGTCGTGAATACGGATCGATCCCCCGCCGACTTCGTAGTTGTTGAGCACCAGATCGTATTGCTGCCCGCGTGCACGCCCGGGCTCGCTATCGAGCAGCGGAAGATCCTCAATGGCGGGCGACGTGAACAAGTGGTGACTCGGGTCCCAGCGCTTCTCGCCATCGTTCCACACCACGAAGGGGAAGTCGACCACCCAGCAGAAGGCGAGCAGGTTGGGGTCGCACAGACCGAGACGCTCTGCCAAATGCACCCGCAAACGGCCCAACGATTCGAAAACAACCGAGGGTTTGTCGGCGACAAAGAGCAACAGGTCGCCCGGCGCCGCCTCCAGCCGGGTCTGCACGGCTTGCAGCCGGTCGGGGGTCAGGAACTTCGCAAAGGACGACCGCACCTCTCCGGCGGTGGTGCATTCCAGGTAGGCCAGGCCCTTGGCGCCGTAGGGGCGGATGAAGTCAAGCAGCTCGTCGATCTGCTTGCGGCTCCACTCCGCCTGTCCTTTGACATTCAACCCCCGCACATGCCCGCCACCCGCCACCGCCTCCTCAAAGACTTTGAACCCGCTCCCCGGCGCGAGGTCGGTGAGGTCTTTGAGCTCCATGGCGAAGCGCAGGTCGGGGTTGTCCTTTCCGAAGCGCGCCATGGCTTCGCTGTAGGCCAGGCGCGGCCACGGGCTGGCCAGCAGGCGCTTGGCCGGCGTGACCTCCGCCACCAGCTTCGTAAAAAGATCCTCCGCAAGCCGCATCACGTCTTCGCGCTCGACGAACGACATTTCGATATCGAGCTGTGTGAACTCAGGCTGTCGGTCGCCGCGCTGGTCCTCATCGCGGAAGCAGCGCGCAATCTGGAAGTAGCGTTCCACGCCGGCCACCATCAGCAGCTGCTTGAGCTGCTGCGGGCTTTGCGGCAGCGCATAGAACTTACCGGGGTGGATGCGCGAGGGCACCAGGTAATCGCGCGCGCCCTCCGGCGTCGTTTTGAACAGGATCGGCGTTTCGACCTCGATGAATTCGTGGGCATCCATGTAGTCGCGGATGAACTTGACCACCCGGTGGCGCAGCATGAGGTTGCGCGCCATGCGCTCGGTGCGCAGGTCGAGGTAGCGATACTTGAGGCGCACGCCCTCGTCCACCGGCTTATCTTCGTTGAGGACGAAGGGCGGCGTGCGCGCCGGGTTCAAGATGCGAACGTTACGCGCCTCGATCTCGATCTCGCCGGTGGCCAGCCCAGGATTCTGCATGCCCGCCGGGCGCAGGCGAACCACCCCCTCGACCTGCAAGACAAACTCGTTGCGCACATCGATGGCGGCGGCATGCGCCTGAGGCGCGACGTCCGGGTGCGCCGTGATCTGCACGATCCCCCAGCGATCACGCAGATCGAGGAAGATCACCCCGCCGTGATCGCGCCGGCGGTGAACCCATCCCGCAAGTGTGACCGGGGTCCCTGCGTGGGAGGCACGCAGCTCGCCGCACGTATGTGTCTTGTACATTCAGCCTCACTTCAAGCCTCAGGCGCACCGGTTCGCGCCAGCGGACGCGTCGCGCGCTGCCTGCGGCCGGTCACGCGTCGGTCGGCGTCCGACGCTCAGTCTCGTGGGTTGGGTTGCAATGGCCGACGGACCTGCACGACCCAGGCGACGCGGCCCGCGCGTCGCCCCATGTGTTCTCCAAACGAGGTGTGATGCGCGATTATATCAAAGGCGCGCCGGCGCACGACCGAGGCGGCTAGGCAACCGGAACGCGCGCAGCATGAATCAGATCGGCCAGCAGACCGTAAGCCGTCGTCTTGGGTCCCGGATTGTGCTCGATCAGCGTCAACCCCTCCAGCATGTCGGTTTCGAAGTGAATGATCGAGGACGTGCCGGACACGCTGGCGAGCGGGTCGCCCCACGGCAGGCTTTCCGGTCCGACCGATGCCTCCAGGGCGCCGCTGGCTGCGCGGCGCGCTCGGCACACCAGTTTGATCGGGCGCCCCGCGCCGCGCGCCTCGCGGGCCATGGCGGGGGTGATGCCGGCGATCCCCTCGCGTCGCACTTGCGAAGGCAGGATCGCCGAGTCCATGAGGACCGTGGCCAGTGCGGCCACCTTGACCGCGGCGTCCCACCCCTCGACATCGGTCGAGGGGTCCGTCTCGGCGATGCCCAGGGCCTGGGCCGCGCGCACCGCATCCGCGAAGTCCTTACCCGCTTCAAGTTCGCCCAGGATGAAGTTGGTGGTCGAATTGAGCACGCCCCGAAACCCGAGCAAGCGCGCCGCGGGGAGAGCCTCCCGGAAGAGGGAGAAGACCGGTGCCCCATCCAGGACGGTCGACTCAAAAAGGAAATGCAGGTGATTCTGTAACGCCAGGTCGCGCAGCGTCTTGTACCCGTAGACCAGAGGTCCCTTGTTTGCCGTGACTACATGGACTCCGGCTTCGAGCGCGGTCAGGACATGCGTCAGTGCAGGCTCGCCCGTGCGCGGGTTGAGCGGCGTGGCCTCGACCATGATCTGGGCCTGGGCCAGGCGCAAGTTCTGATCGAGTTGCGCGAGGGGCTTGGTCCGCCCGAACTCGTCCAGGCGGCCGCCCGCCTCCACGCTACGCACCAAATCCGCGACCGGCAAGCCCTCCGAGGCGATGGCCAACCCATGCGCCCGCGTGATAACCCCCGTGAGGCGGAACTCCAAGCCAAATTGTTGACGCAGATCCGCCTCCTTCGCCAGCAGCATCCGCGCCAACGCACGACCCACGTTGCCAAACCCGACCAGAACGATATTGAGCGCAGGCATGAGTCACTCCTGGTCGAAAACTGCCGCGAAAACGAAACGCGCCACATCCCGGATTGCGCGGTGTGCATCATCGGCGTTACACTCAGCGCGATGCCGAGGGGAGCCGAGAGGACTGTGCAAAATGGAATCGGACATCATTTGTGTCGCCGAAGTCTACGGAGTTCTCGAGGGTGAATGGTGCCGCTCCCGGCTCGAGGCCAACGGCATACCGGTCATGCTCAGTTCAGAGGCCGCCGGCAGCGTGTACCGAGTGGGATTGGGCGCCCTGGGGCGCATCCAGGTGTTCGTAACCGCCTCCGACGCGGCGCAAGCCCGCGAGATTCTGGCCGACCGGGCTGACGACGGCGAGGCGGCGCCGAGCGCTCCGGATCCCGCCTAAGGAAACGTCTCCTCCAGCCACTGCTGCGGATCGGCCTGAACGCCTCCCACCCAGATCTCCCAATGCAGGTGCGGACCGGTCACCCGCCCGCTGCTGCCCACCGTCCCGATCAACTCCCCCTCCACAATCGTTTGCCCCGTGTGGACGATCACCGAATCCTGGTGGCAGATTCGCGAGAAGATGCCCCACCCGTGGTCGATGACCGTCGCGTTCCCGCATACATCTTGCGAGCCGGTGAACACGATGCGCCCCCCGGCTGGCGCGAAGATCTCGCGTCCCACCCGCCCGGCAAAATCGATCCCGGCATGGTAGGTGGCGTAAGAGCCGTTGAAGAGGCGGCGCCGCCCGAACGTGGACGTGACCCCGGTGTCAACCGGCGCGCTGAAAGGGCCGCTCCACGCCCGATCCGGGGTAAAGGCAGCCACGATGGCGCGCATCGTGTCGAGCTCGCGTTGATTGACGGCCGGGTCAAGCGTTTCCGGGTTCACTACGAGGGGAGCCTCGTTGGGATAATTACCAGAGGCCACGGCCACATCCTGGCTGAATTCACGCGTTGTCCCATCTTCGAGCTGCAGGCGCACCTCGAAGGGATACACACCGGGATCGATCGTGGCCGATAGTCCCTGCAGCGCCACCCACGCCCCATCGCTCGCACCGAAGGTCAAGGTGTGATCAGCGAGCTCACCTTGAAGCCCGGCTGGGGCCGAGGATTCGACGATCACCTCGGCGGTTCGACCTTGTGTGAGCGGCAACGACCGGAAGCGAACATCGGTGATAGGGTCGGGCCAGGCGCGCAGCGGTTGATCGCCCTCAGCCAGAAACACCACGCGGCCGGCGAATTGGTCCGCAAACGATCCAATTCCATTGACCTGCGCCAGGGCCCACGGGTTGAGCCCGCCCTTCGCCGCGGCCAGGAGCAACGGTTCGCCGCTCACGAGCGGCGTGAGGCGACCGCGCTCAAAGCGAAGCTCGCTCACCTGTGCAGCCGGGGCGGCCTCCTCCGGCTCCGCGACCACGAGTTCTTGGCCGGCATACAGGCGCTCGGGATTGGCGGTGTGATTGAGACGCAGCACGGCCTCCGGCGAAAGCCCAAAGCGCAGCGAGAGCGTCGTCAGGTTCTCCCCGAACTCGACGGTATGGGTGGTGAGCACACCGCGAATACCTTCCAAACCCGGGATCAGGATGCGGTCCCCGGGTTGGAGGACGTGGGCCAGATCGAATCCGTTGGCGGCCATCAGCTCGTCGAGCCGCGCCCCAAAGCGGCCGGCGATGGCCGTCAAGTTATCGCCCGGTTGGACAATGTAGATCGGCCCCTGCCCTTGGGCAGAGGCCGGCCTGACCAGAACAAACGCGAGCGCCAGCACGGCGCTAGCGCGCAGTGCCCGCGGCATCCAGCCCAAGGTGATCTCCCACGGCGGCGGAGTCGATTCGCGCCTGCGCCACTTCAAGTACGTAGCGAGCTGGGCGCCCCGGGGCGTAAAAGGGGCGCCAGGGCTTGGCCAAGCAGCGCGAAACGACGACACCCTCTTCATCAAGCCAGAAGACAGCCAACGGAAAGAAGACGAAGAGCATATGAATGGCGGAATCGATCCGCGAGGAGGAGGACATAACCAGCAGGGCACCCTCTTCACTGCCCAGGCGGCGACGCATCATCAATCCCATCAAGCGTGTCCCAAAGCTGCGGCAAATGCGGACCTTCCCGGCCAAGGGCGCTCCGCGCGTGAGGTTGATCACGCCACTGGGGCTCGACCGTCGGCTCGAAAACGCGGGCTCACTCAGATCGGGCATGGCGGGTCATCACCCGGGGGGTGTGGGGCGTCGGCGTGCCAGGATGCGCTCGACGCTGTCGGTCAACTGTTTGGGGGTGAAGGGCTTGGAGAGGTAGTCGTCGACGTGGGCCACGTGCAAGCCGAGTACCCGGTCGATATCCTGGGCGCGCGCCGTCACCACGATCACCGGCACGGGCGCCAGAAGCGGATCCTCCTTCAGTCGCCGGTAGACTTCCCATCCGTCCAGATCCGGCATCATCAAGTCCAGCAAGATGATATCCGGCCGCTGGACCTGGACCAGGGTCAGCCCCTCCTGACCCCCTGCCGCACCGATGACTTGATAGCCCTTGCGGCCGAGGATCATCCGCACGAGCTCGATGATCTGGGGGTCGTCTTCGATGCAGACTATCCGGACGGCAGGCATAAGGCCTCCAACCGAGGGCAAAGGGAACGCCGCAACGACGGTCGACGTAGTCTACCACCGGCGGGAGAAAACGAGAAAGCGCGCCGCAGGGCGGCGCGCTCGAAGGGCCCGGTGAAAACGGCAGGCTAGGCGATGTCCTGCTCGCTGTCCATTTCCAACTGCTCGCCGGTCACCAAGAAGATCGTCCGCTCGCATATGTTGGTCACCCGGTCGGCCAGCCGTTCGAGGTTGTGGGCCACCCACAGCAGGTAGGTGGCGCCGTCGATCGTGCGCGGGTCCGAAATCATGTGCATCACCAGTTCGTTGTAGACCTGGTTGTAGAGCTCATCGACCTCGTCGTCGGCCTGCGGCACGGCACGCGCCAGGACGGCGTCACCCGCCACGAACGCGCCCAGCGATTGATGCAGCATGGCTACCGCCTTCTCAGCCATGCGCGGCACGTCGATGAGCGGCTTGATCAACGGCTTCTCCCCGATGCGCAGGTTGATCTCGGAGATGCCTTTGGCGTAATCCCCCATGCGCTCGAGTTCGGTCACGACATCCAGGATGGCCGTCAGGGTTCGCAGGTCGTGCGCCACGGGTTGCTGGGTGGCGATGACCGCCAGCACCGCTTCTTCGATCGCAAATCGACGTCGATTGATCTCGCGATCGTCGCGGATGAGGCGGCGGGACGATTCGAAGTCGCGCAGTTTGAGCGCCTCGACGGATTGCAGCGTGGCTTGTTCGACCAGGCTGCCCAGGCTGAGCAAATCCTCGTTGAGCCGGGCAATGTCGCGCTCGAGTCGCACCCGATGCTTCTCGGGACTCTTGCTTGCGTTCACCATGGGTCTGCCTCCCGCACCTGCTGTGGTCAAGCTCAGCCGAACCGGCCGGACACATAGTCCTCAGTCCGCTTGTCCTTCGGGCGTGTGAACAGGGTCTTGGTTTCGCCCATTTCGATAATCGTACCCGTTTTGCGGTTGCTGGTGAGCATCATCATCGCGGTCACGTCCGACACGCGCGCGGCTTGCTGCATGTTGTGGGTCACGATCACGATCGTGTAATCGGCGGCCAGCGAGCGCATCAGATCCTCGATCTTCAACGTGGCCAGGGGATCGAGCGCGGAGCATGGCTCGTCCATCAGCAAGACCTCCGGCTCCACCGCCAGCGCCCGCGCGATACACAACCGCTGTTGCTGCCCGCCCGAAAGGGATAGGGCCGACGAGTTCAATTTGCCTTGCACTTCCTCCCACAAGGCCGCCTGCCTCAGGCTGCGCTCGATGATGGTCTCCAGGTCGGAGCGGCGGGTCACCCCGTACAAACGCGGGCCGTAGGCGACGTTGTCGAAGATGCTCTTCGGGAAGGGATTGGCCCGTTGGAAAACCATGCCCACGCGGCGACGGATATCCACGACATCCACCACGCTGCCATACAGATCCTCCCCCTCCAGCGTGACCCTCCCGGTCACGCGTGCCCCAGGGACCAGGTCGTTCATGCGATTGAACGTGCGCAACAGTGTGGACTTCCCGCACCCGGAGGGCCCGATGATCGCGGTGATCCGCTTCTCGGGAATCTCGATGCTGATGTCGGCCAGTGCTTGGAATGATCCGTAGAAGAAGGCCAAGTCCTGCGTGGCGATCTTGGTCCGCAGGGGCCCCTGCACTTCTGCGTTCATCGTCGTTCGAGGCTCGATCCTGACTCTCATGCGTTCATCCTCGCAGCCGGCGGGTGCGTAGGTGTATCCACGTGCGAGCGGTCACATTCGTGATCAACACCAATAACATCAATACCAGCGCCACAGCCCACGCCTGCTCAACGCGTTCGGGGTAGGGTTGCTGGGCGTACTTCCACAGGGTAAGCGGCAGTGAGTTCGACAGGCTGCTCCAACAAGCGGTTGAGAATCTGGCCCACCCCCTGCTTGCCCTGGATGCCGCCACGCACGATTTGAACCACGTCGAAGCGTTCATTGCCCAGTGCGGTGAACAGCAGCGGCGCTGTCTCACCCGCGGCTCGCGCGATCGCCAGAAGGAATCCCGTGAGAACGCCGTCGAGCGCGGCCGGAAGGATCACACGCAGGGAGGTCCTCCACTCGGGTGCTCCCAGCGCCAGCGACGCCTCACGCAGCGAGTGCGACACGAGCTTGAGCATCTCCTCGGTCGTCCGGATGACAATCGGCATCATGAGAATGGCCAGTGCCACGCCGCCGGCCAGCGCCGAATAGTGCCCCTGCGCCCGGACAATGACGGCATAGCCAAACAAACCGATGACAATCGAGGGGACTCCGGAAAGCACATCGGTGGCGAACCGCAAGCTCACGCCCAGGGGGGTGTTGGGGTTTCGCGCGGCGTAGAACGCTGCAAGAACACCCGGCGGGATGGTGAAGATCGAGGCCAGCAGCGTCAGGAGCAGAGTGCCCTCGATCGCATGCAAAACCCCGCCGCCCGTCACACCCAGCGGTCTCGGCAGATGGATGAAGAACTCCAGGTTGATCGCTTTGCCCCCGCGCACGACCACGTAGCCGATGATCCAGAAAAGCGGCACGAGTGCGAAAACAGTGAGCATACCCGTGACCGAGAGCATGGCCGCATTGACCGCCCGGCGCCGCCGCTGGAGCCCCCTGCGGAAGAGCGGCGTGGCGGATCCGGAAGCGCTCATGCTCGCGCCTCTTGGGGTGAGCGCCGGGCCACGCGCCACACCAGCAGGCGGGCCAGCACGTTCAAGAGCAGCGTCATGAAGAACAGGATCAACCCGACTTCGACCAGGACTTGCGTGTGCAGCTTCGTGACGGCCTCGGCGAATTCGTTGGCGATGACGCTCGACATGGTGTATCCGGGGCGCAGCAGCGAGGCGGTGCCTTCGATGCTATTGCCGATGACCATGGTGACGGCCATCGTCTCGCCCAGGGCTCGCCCGAGGCCGAGGATGATGGCGCCCAGGATGCCCGACAACCCGAAGGGCACGATGGCCCGCCAGATCGTCTCCCAGTGCGTGGCTCCGAGAGCCAGGGAGGCCTCCCGCTGGGCGTTGGGGATCGCCAGGAATACGTCCCGCGTGACCGCCGCAATGGTGGGGGTGATCATGATGGCCAATACCAACCCGGCCGCCAGGCGCGAGGCCCCGCTCGCCGGCATGGGCCCGGAGAAAAGCGCCGTCAGCAGAGGGACGTGTCCCAGCGAGGCCGCGAGCCATTCTCCCACAGGAGCGACGACGGTCGGTAGAAAAACGAAGATGCCCCACAGACCGTAGACAACGCTCGGAATGGCGGCCAGGAGTTCGACCATCCAGCTCAGGGGCGTGCGGAGCCAGGCGGGGCACAGTTCCGCCAGGAAGATTGCGACGCCCACGCTAACCGGGACCGCGAGCCCGATCGCGACAATTGACGTCATCAAGGTCCCGTAGATGAAGGGCCAGGCTTGGTACCGGTCGTTGACAGGATCCCACGAGGCCTGGAGTGAGGGAAGAAGAAAGCGCCAGCCGAAAACAGCACGCGCCTGGGCCGACTCATTCCACAGCATCAGGCCGATAGCCGCGACGGTCAGCAGAATGAGCAAGGCTGCCGCAACGAGCAGCGCGCTCCACGGGCGGTCGCCGTGACGCAGCGCGCGGCCCACGCGGCGGAGCCAGGCTGGCGTCGACATCAAACTAGAGGGTGTCATCCTTCACGCGTTGGGCCAGGTCCAGGATGCGCTGCTCGATGTCCGCCCGCGTTTCGCGGAAGGCTTCAATCGGTTTTCCCTTGGGATCGGCAATGGCCCAATCCTCATGGTGCGCGGCGGGGATGAAAGGGCACTCGTCGCCGCAGCCCATGGTAATGACGTATTCGTATGATTGATTGCGCACCTCTTGCACCGATTTCGGCCGGTGGCCGCTCATGTCGTACCCCACCTCACGCATGACCTCGACCGCCATGGGGTTGATTTCCGTCCCAGGACGCGAACCGGCGCTCGAGGGCTCGAGTACATCCAAGGCGAGCGTGCGCGCGAGGCCTTCGGCCATCTGGCTTCTGCAAGAGTTCTCGATACACACAAAAAGGATGCGGGCTTTCATGGCATGCCATGTCGGGCAGGGCGCCCCGTGCCCCTGCCCGACGTCTGGATCTCCGTTATTCGAATTGTATGCTACTTGGCAAGAGGCTGCCCGTTGCAGGTCACCTCGCCGTACTTGGCGAGCACTGCGCTTTGCACGCTTGCGGGCAGCACCGAGTACCCAAGCTGTCCAGCCTTGGTTCCCGCCGCCGGGTCGGTGAGCGCCCAGCGCAGGAATTCGAGCAGCTTCTGCGCCTTGACACAGTCCTTCATGCTGGTGGTGTGCAAGATGATGTAGGTGTAGCCGGAGATCGGCCACGAGCCGGCACCCGGCGCGTCGACGATCGTCGCCGTGAGCTTGTCGCTGAACCCACCTGCAAAGTCCTGCATCGCGGAAGCCAGGCTGGTCGCGTCGGCCACCACCTTGTTCCCGGACTTGTTGACCATGGTCACATAGGGCAGCGCGTTGGCGATCGCGAAGGACAACTCAACATAGCCGATGGAGTTGGGCGTGTTGATCACAGCCGCCGCAACGCCCTGGTTGCCTTTGCCTCCCAGCCCGTTGCCAGCCTTGTCAACCGGCCATTCCACCGACGACCCGCCACCCGCAGTCCACTCGGAGCTAAAGGCGGCCAGCGACTTGGTGAAGATCTCCGTTGTGCCGGAGCCATCGGAGCGGTGAACGGCAGTGATCGCAGCCGCCGGCAGGTACCCCGCGAGCCCGGGGTTCAGAGCCAGGATAGCCGCATCGTCCCAGCGCTTGATGGATGAGTTGTAGATCTTGACGAGAGTCGACCGATCCAGGATCAGCGCCGGCACGCTCGTCCCGGAGGGGATCTCCTTCGCCCAGGTGAGGTTGTAGATGGGCACGACCGCCCCCGCCAGCATCGGGTACATCTGCAGGTCTATCCCGGCCGTGTATTCCTCGTCCTTGAGCAGCGAGTTCGGATCCGGCGAAGTCGATCGTTCCGTCGACAATGCCCTTCTTGCCGCCCCCCGAGCCGATGCCTTGATAGTTGACCACCACCGACGGATCGACGTATTGATAGGCGTACGTCCACTCGGTGTAGACCGGCAGAGGGAACGTCGCGCCCGCCCCGTTGATAAGAACGGACCCCGCCGGCAACTCCGTCGGCATGGGCTCCGGCGTCGCGGTGACTACCACCGTCTGCGGCGCTCCCGCAGCAGTCGTCGGGCTCGCGTCGGATCCCGTCCCAGCAGAACCGCCTGCACATCCCGCCAGAAGGCTCGCAACCATGACCAACCCGAAAACAACACCCCGTGCACGCTCATTCATGTTCCTTCTCCTCAGTGAGAATTATGTTTGACGATTGACTTGCTGTTGTCAGTGTAGCCGGCGCAGGTAAGGGATGGGTGCGCAGAATGTTAAGGGGTTGTTATGGTTTCGCGCGAGATCGATAGTGCGACAGCCTCCGAGGGACTTGACGGGGACTACGGGTACCTGGAGGAAGCCACGGTTCGACGCCTGAAGGAGCGGCCGGCCATTTCCGGCTCAGCCGCCTGCGATCCCGGGAATCCAGCGCGGATTGGCTGGATGCGGGCAGCCGGTGCTCCGCGATGGAGTTGTTCGTCGGAGTGGGTCGGGCCCAACTTTGCACTGGTCGGGATGGGTGGAAACCCCACCGCCAATCCGTGCAGTTTGGTGCGGCGGACTATTGCGGAGCTCCAGATCCCGGTGCGAGGGGAGTTGTGAAGTAGAAGGTCGATCCGCTGCCTTCGGTGCTTTCGACCCAAATTCGGCCGCCATGGGCTTCGACCAGGTGGCGTGCAATCGCCAATCCCAGGCCGGTGCCGCCGCCGGATCGCGCACGGTCTGCCTTGTAGAACCGCTCGAAGATGCGCGGCAGCGCGTCGCTCGGAATACCAATGCCCGTATCGGAAACCGCAAACTGCAACATTCCGTCGTCGGGTCGCGCCTCGAGACGAATCCGCCCTCCCGCCGGTGTGAACTTGATGGCATTGTGCAGCAGGTTCACCAGGACCTGTTCGAGGTCGAGATCGATCGGCGAGGACCTCGGGCAACGCTTCGGCGACGTCGACCTGCAGAGTCAGGCCGGCTCGGTCGGCCTGCAAGCGCAACCTCTCACGCCGCCGAGCGCAGCAGAAGCGAGGCCGAGACGGGTTTGAGGTCAAGCGGCACCTGGCCCAATTCGATCTTCGACAGCTCGAGCAGCTCCTGGACGATCTGAACTAGCGAATCGACCTCGGTGTCGAGCCGGCCGAGGAAGGCACGCGCCAGGCCCGGGTCCTCGAGTGCGCCTGTCTGCAAGGTTTCGGTGATGGCTTTGATCGAGGCGAGTGGCGTGCGCAGCTCATGCGAGATATTGCTGACAAAGTCGCGCCGAACTCGCTCCAGCTGGCGCATGCGGGTCAGATCGCGCACAAGGATGAGGGCCAACCCAGGCAGTGGATCTCCCAGCGGCATCACCTCGATGGCCAGCGTGCGGCCCTCCATGGCCGTTTGAAATGTCGCGCTATTCGGCGTCCCGCTCGCCAATGTGCCGCGCAGGGCATCGATCGCCTCATGGTGGCGCACCAACTCGGCAAAGGTGCGCGCGGCTGCGCGCGATGGCCCATCGCGCAAGAGTTCTCGCGCACGCGGGGTTCAGCCAGACGAGGGTTCCTTCGGGGTCGACGAACAAGGCGCCTTCGGTCATGCGCTCGAGGACGGCCGCGGCCAAGCGAGCCGGATCGCCGCTGATGACTGGCGGGCTCGCTTCACCGGTGGAGGAAGGGGATGGCGGGCTGGCTCGGTCGCTGCGGGGGCGATGCACCCCCACTCTTCGTGTGCGCCGGGCGAGGTAAACGGCAGCGGCCACGCTCGCCAGGGACAGGATGACCGCTGCAATGGTGACGATCTGAGTGATCACGTCCGCATACCTTGGATCGTGCCGCGGTCAGCCCTCGAAGCGATAGCCTGCGCCGCGAACGGTTACTAACCGAGTGGGTCGCGAGGGGTCGCTCTCGATGCGCTCGCGGAGCCAGCGTACGTGGACGTCCACTGTTCGACTGCCGCCCTCGTAGGTCCAACCCCATACATGTTCGAGCAGGACCTCGCGGGTGAGCGCCTGACCGCGATGGCGGGCGAAGTAGTGCAAGAGTTCGTACTCCTTCGGGCGCAGCGCGAGCACCTGCCCGGCGCGTTTCACCTCACGTCGGAGGGGGTCAATCGTGAGATCTCCAACAGTGAGCGGGGCTTCCACCGCGGGCGCGTCGTGAGGCGCAGCAGCCTGCTCCAGGCTCATGCGCGAGCGGCGCAGCAGCGCCCGCACTCGGGCAATGAGCTCGCGCATACTGAAAGGCTTGGTCAGGTAATCGTCGGCGCCCACTTCCAAACCGACCACCCGGTCGACCTCGGCATCGCGCGCCGTCAGCATCAGAATCGGTGCATTCGATTCTCGCCGGACGATGCGGCAGACCTCAAACCCGTCGACCCCCGGCAGCATCAGGTCAAGCACAATCAGGTCGGGTTTGACGCTGCGCGAGAGCGCAATCGCGCCCGGACCGTCGGCGGCTTGCTCCACCACATAGCCCTCTTTGGTGAAGTTGTAGGCCAACGTCTCACGCAGGATTGCTTCGTCTTCGACGACCAGAATCTTTTCGGCCATGCGGGGTTCGCTTTG
The DNA here is from genome assembly GCA_963712475.1 of uncultured Chloroflexia bacterium. Lineage (GTDB taxonomy): Bacteria > Chloroflexota > Anaerolineae > Anaerolineales > RBG-16-64-43 > RBG-16-64-43. The sequence goes on along the minus strand of CAVQIA010000005.1, from coordinate 285,096 downwards.
AGGATCCTTGCACATCCTACCACGTCCTCGGGCATCGACTCGGCGAGCGCAGCGGTCGTCGGGCGCTGGCATCCTGCTATACTTGAGTGTCATGACCATCCGACTCCGAGCTACCGTCGTCCTGTGGCTGGCCGTTTTGCTCTGCGCATGCAGCCTCTTCCCCAGCCCGGAACTGTCGGCGCTTCCGACGGCGCAGCCCACACCCACTACGTCGCCCGCACTGCTCAGCTTGGGGACCCCCATCGCGACCGAGGTTACCTTGCGCTTGTGGTTGCCGGTGAGCTTCCGTCCCGATGAAGGGTCGCCCGGCGGACGTGTGTTGCGCGAGAGGCTCCACAGCTTTGAGCTGGCCAACCCCGGCGTGCACATCGAAGTGCGCCTGCGCGCGGACTCGGGTCCGGGCGGGCTGAGAGACATGCTCGGGTTGGCCGCAGGCGCGGCCCCCGAGACCCTACCGGATGTCGTGGCGCTCGACCAACCCAGCCTGCGCGCGGTTGCGCTGAAGGGTTTGATCCAGCCCCTGCCTTCGGAAGTGCAACCCGGCGAAGGAGCGGATTGGTTCGCTTTTGTCGCGCCGCTGGCCACTGTGGATGGGCGTCTCTACGGCATTCCTTTTGTGGCCGACTGTCTGGTTCTGGCCCAGCGTGAACCGGCGCCCCTCGACCCTCCGGAGTGGCAGAGCCTGACCACCTGGGACGATCAGTTGCACCTGCCACTGGCGGACCCAAGCGCGCGCATGCTGCTGTTGGCCTATCACATGGCAGGCGCAGACCTGCCTTCGTCGTCGTCCTCTCTCGCACTCGATGCGGACGCCCTCGAGCGGAGCCTGGCGTGGCTCAGCCAACTCGCAGAGGGCGACGTCCTCTCGCCAGCGAGCCTGCAACTCGGGACGCCCGAGTTGACACTCCTGGCTCTCCAGACTCTGCGGAAGGGGCGCGGTGACGAGCTTTTCGGCTCTGGCCACCTCCACCCGCTCCCGCTCCGGCCTCTCGGCCAGCCTGCCGCCCACCCCCGACAACCGCGCCAGGTCGCTCGTGACCGGTTGGGCTTGGGCGACAACGGCGGTGGACGGAGTGCGCGCGGCCGTAGCGACGCGGCTGTTATCCTGGCTGAGTGATGCGGCGTTCCTGGGTGAATGGACACGTGCACAGGGCATGCTGCCCACTCGCCAAGGTGCCCTCGAGGCGTGGCCGGCCGACTTTCTCGCGGCGCTTGCCGGAAAGTGTGCGGCGGTCGGCGAGGCGCAGCCCTCGGAAGAAGTTCTCGTCTCGCTCGGCCCACTCCTCAACCTCGCCGTGCGCCAGGTGCTGCTCGAAGGGGTGTCTCCCCGAGAGGCGGCGCAAGGCGCTGCGGCTGCGCTTCATCCATGAGCGCCCCGTCGTGGCCCGGGCACCTTGCAGCGCTCGAGACGATCCGCGGCGAAGCGCTGAGGGCGGTTGACCCGCGCCGCCTGGTGGCCGGGGCCCTGGCTTTCGAGGGCGGAATCCTGACAGCCGGCGATCGGCGCTTCGTCCTCCCCCGCGGCGGAAAAGTGTCGATCGTTGCGATCGGGAAGGCGGCCGCCGGCATGGCCGCCGCAGCCGCCGAGATACTGCAGCCCGCCTATGCCCGCGGCCTGGTCGTCGCCGCGCAGAAGCCTGCCGGCCTACCTGCCCGTTTCGAATTCGTCCTGGGCGGGCATCCGCTTTCGACGGAAGGCAGCTTGGAAGCCGGGCGCCGCATCGCGCGCGTCGCGCATGACCTCGGCCCAAGGGATACGCTGCTGGCCCTCATCTCGGGGGGTGGGTCGGCATTGGTCGAGCACTTGCGTCCGCCGCTCAACCTCGACGACCTGCGCCACGTTCAAGGGCTCATGCTGCGCTCCGGCGCGGACATTCGTGCATTCAACCAAGTCCGCGCCACGCTCTCACTCATCAAGCGCGGTGGGCTGGCTCGGATGGCCCAGCCCGCGCAGACGATCAGCCTCATCCTGTCCGACGTCGTCGGCGACCCTTTGGCGGACATCGCTTCGGGGCCGACGGTCGATGTGCCGCCCGACGCGGCCCAGGCTCGCGCGATCTTGACGCGCTTGTCGTTGTGGGAGGCGCTCCCCGCACGCGTGCAAGCCACCATCGTCGAGGCGCCGCCCGCGCCGGAACCGACTCAGCCTGCCGCCTACAACCTGCTCATCGGCTCGAGCGCCACGGCGGCGAGAGCCGCCCAGGAATGCGCGGGCTGGCTCGGGTTCAACGCGGATGTTGCCTCGCTGGAGGTCAGCGGCGAAGCCGTGCAGGTCGGCCGGCAGCTCGCCGGGATCGCCCTGGATGCGCGCGACGAGGCCGGGCCCGGGACTTTGCCGCGGGCCATGATCTTTGCAGGCGAGACGACGGTCACGATGCGCGGCCACGGCACCGGTGGGCGCAACCAGGAGGCGGCCCTCGGCGCCGCCCAACGGCTGGAAGGCTCCGAGGGTGTCGCGATGATGCTGCTCGCCACGGACGGCGTGGATGGGAACAGCCCGGCCGCCGGCGCGATTGTCACCGGCGCAAGCGCCGCTGCGGCGCATGAGCTCGGATACGATATTGACGAAGCCATTGCAGAGAACGATAGTCACCCGTTGTTGCATGCGCTGGGTGCGTGCATCCACACTGGCCCAACCGGGACGAACGTGAACGACTTGATGGTGGCCTTGATCTACACATGAGCGCCCGTCCGAGGACGGCGCATGTATAATCCACGATGCGCGCCGAGTGCCGCTGCGTGAGCACGCGGCCACACGTGTGCGCACACCCCTTCGAGGATCCAACGCATGATCCACTTTGGCACCGACGGTTGGCGCGCTGTCATCTCCGACACATTCACCTTTGGCAATCTGCGCCTCGTCTCGCAGGCCATCGCCGACGCGGTCGCGGCGCCGGACTGGGATGAGCCGCTTCGCCAGCGGCCTGCGGTCGACGCCGCGCACCATGGTGGTCGGGTTCGACACGCGCTTCCTTTCGGATCGGTACGCCGCCGACGTGGCGCGCGTGCTGGCCGGCAACGGGTACACCGTTCACCTGGCGCACGCCGATGCGCCCACCCCCGCCATTTCGCTCGCCGTGCGTCAGCTCAAAGCAATTGCCGGGGTGATGATCACGGCCTCGCACAACGCGCCGCGCTACAACGGCGTGAAACTCAAGGCCTCCTACGGCGGCTCGGCGCTGACCGAGCAATGCCGGCGAGTGGAGGTGTACCTGAGCGACAACGAACTGCGCGGGCGCGGGCCGAACCTCATGGATTTCGAGCAGGCCATCTCGCAAGGGCTCATCCGCCGTTTCAACCCGACCGCGGGTACTTCGACCATCTGCGCACGCTGATCAACTTCGACCTGATCGCCAGCCGTGCGCCGCAAGTCGTCGTCGACTCCATGTATGGCGCCGGACGAGGCCAGATCAAAGGCATCCTGCAGGGCACCGGATGCGAGGTGTTCGAGATTCGCGGCGAAATGAATCCCGGGTTCGGCGGCGTGCACCCCGAGCCGATTGCACGCTACCTGGGTCCGCTGGCCGGCGCCATCGCCGCCGGCCATGGCGAACTGGGTGTGGCCACGGATGGCGACGCCGACCGGATCGGTGCCATGGACGGTCGCGGGAAATTCGTCGATCCGCACAAGATCATGGCCCTGGCGCTGCGCTACCTGGTGGAGAAGCGCGGGTTGCGCGGCAAGGTGGTCAAGACCGTTTCCACCACGCAAATGGTCAACCGCCTGGCGACCCGCTATGGGCTCGAATTGCTCGAGACGCCGGTGGGCTTCAACCACATCGCCGATTACATGCTCGCCGGCGACGTGCTCATCGGCGGTGAGGAAGTCCGGAGGCATCAGCTTCGTGGGGCACATCCCCGAAGGTGACGGGGTGCTGATGGGCCTATTGCTCATCGAGATGGTGGCCGCCTACGGCGTCCCCCTGGAGGAATTGGTCGAGGATTTGCTCAAGACCGTCGGACCGTCCGTTTACGAACGCAAGGATTTGCGCATCGCCCACCCCGTCAACAAAGAGGCGCTCACCCGCCAGTTGTGCGAGGCCCCTCCCAGCGACTTGGGCGGCGTGCGGGTGCAGGAGGTGCGTCGCGTGGACGGGGTCAAGTACATCCTGGCGGATGAACTCGTGGCTCCTGATCCGCCCCTCGGGCACCGAGCCGGTCCTGCGAGTGTATGCTGAGGCGCGCGAGGCGCGTATGATCGAAGTGCTGCTCTCATTCGGGCAGAAGGTGGCGCAGGATGCCATCTAGCCCCTCGCACCAAGAAGGGACCGACATGCGATTCGGCGAACTCATTGCGGCGCGGCGTTCGGTGCGGGCCTATACCTCCCAGCCGGTCGATGAATCCGCGCTGCAGCGCATACTGCAAGCGATCCGAGCCGCGCCCTCAGCCGGCAACTTGCAGGCCTACGAAGTCTGCCTGGTTCGCTCGCCGGAGGTGCGCGCGGCGTTGGCCCGCGCCGCGGGCGGTCAGTCCTACCTTGAAGAAGCCCCGCTGGCGCTCGTCTTCTGCACCCACGCCGGACGCGCGGCCGTGCGCTATGGACACCGCGGCTCGACGCTTTATACGGTTCAGGATGCGACCATTGCCTGCACCTTTGCCATGCTGGCCGCCGTCGAAGAAGGCCTGGCAAGCGTGTGGATCGGCGCGTTCGATGAGGGCGCCGTGCATCAGGCCATCGGGGCTCCCGCGGAATGGGTGCCCATCGCGATCTTGCCCATCGGCCACCCGGCCGTAACTCCACCCGCCCCACCGCGGCGCGCGCTGAGCGATCTCGTGCACGAGGTGCCCTGACCGCGCACGTCTTCAGCGCGGGTTTCGAGGCCCGGAGCAAGCACCGGCAAAGAGAAAACGAGGGCAGTCACGCTGCCCTCGTTTGGTTTCGTCAATGAGGTGGGCAGCTATCGACCTGCCTCGTCCAGCTCCGCGGAACCCACGACGGGCGGTTCGATCCAGGTCCTGTAGGCCGCGCGGGCGATCTCCCCGATAAGAAGCATCGAAGTCTCGTAGTCGGCCGCACGCGTCCGGTTGCCTAAAACCACGATAACCAACACCTTGCCATTGGCCTCGACAATACCCGTGTCGGCCACCACCCCCGCGCCATTCTCGAATGTCGTCCCCGATTTGTTGGCCAAGTTCGCGCGAACCTCAGCCGGCAGGCCGCTTCCGATGCGCTCGCCTTGGCTCGCCTTAGGAACCCGCATGATCCCGAGTATGCGCGCACTCGATTCGGGTGTGAGAAGCTCCTCGCTGTAGAGGAGTTCGAGCAGGCGAGCGAGATCCGCGGGCGTGGTGCGGCGCGGGATGAAGGTCGTGTGCGTCACCCCCCACGATTGCCATTGATCCACTAAGTGATATCCCGCCTGTCCATCCAGGAAGGCCGCCAGGCGCACCGTCGCGGACTCCTCCGACTTGACCAGCATGGCCTCCAAGAGCTGCGCGAATGAACGCTGATTGGGGAACGGGCCGTTGGTCCACTTGACGTCCGGGTGGCGCTCCATCCAATACAGGAGATCCATGGCGATGCCGACCTTGATGGTGGAGGCCGGATGGAAGACCTCTTCACTGCGAACGGCCACGCTCTCGCCGCTGGTCAGCTCCTTGATGAAGACTCCCCAGTCGCCGGAGGGCGCCAGGTCGATGAGATCTTCGATCTGGACTTCCAGCGCGTGCAGAGGTCGCTGTCGGGAGGCTTGATAGGCCTCAAGCGCAGATCGCACGGGAATCGGCGTGGCCGTGGGAGGCGGCGTCGAACTGGCCACGAAGGTAACGGTTGCGGTTGGGAGGTCAATCCCGCCAGTGCTTGTGGCGGAGGGTACGGCGACCAACGTCGGCTCAGCCAGGCACCCGCTCAGGGTCGATGCGACGAGCAACGCCATCGCAGCACGCCTCGCGCGCGAAGGGGAGACAGAGCGTTCCTTGGCAGGCCCGGCCCACATTCTCGCCGACAATGTCCGTCGGCTCCAAGGGGAGGGTCTTTTCGCAAGTGATGGAAGGAGTGTCCGGTTTCTCATTGGGAGGCAAGAAGCTCAAGGACTGACGAGGGTGCAATGCCGCGATCCCTCGCAACCTGAAGGCCGCAGGCGGGATAGTACCGCACAATCGTGGCGTGCAGCAAAACGGGGTCAGCGTGCAGGCGGGGCCAGAACGAGGCGGAACCGAGCCCCGCCGTCTGGAAGATTCTCAGCCGAGAGACTCCCCCCTTGGGCTTCCGCCAGCTTGCGAGCGATCGCCAGTCCCAGTCCTGTGCCGCCCTCGATCCGCGATCGGCCGCGATCCGCACGATAGAAACGTTCGAAGACGTGCGCCAGCGCCTCGGGTGGGATCCCGCTACCCGTGTCGGTCACATCGATGCGCACGAGGCCCCCCGGCGACGGAGTTCGATCTTCATCATGACCCTTCCACCCTCGGGGGTATGCCGGATCGCGTTTCCTACCAGGTTGGACAGGATTTGTTCGAGCCGCTGCGGGTCTGCGGCGGCTATCGCTGAAGGGGCACCTTCGACATGTAGGGTCACATTCTTTGGGGCAGCTCGCGACTCGAACGCGCTCACGACGCGCCGCAACACCGGGGCCACATCGGTTGGCCCGATCTCCATCGTCAATCGGCCGGCATCGGCCAGGGCCAGCGTGCGCAGGTCTTCCACCAAACGCGAAAGGAGGCGCACGCTCTCGAGGACGGGTGCGAGGTTCTCGGCCGTCGCCGGGTAGACCCCATCCACGAGCGACTCGACGTTCGCCTGGATGACGGCGATCGGGTTGCGCAATTCGTGGGCAATGTCGGCCGTCATTTCCTTGCGCAGCCCATCCTGCCGTTCGATCTCACCGACCAGGCGGCGGAACGACTCCGTGAGCTCGCCGACCTCATCCGGTGAAGAACGTGGCAGGTCCAGGTTCCGCTCGCCTTGCGTGAACCGATTCATGGAGGCCGTGAGAGAGCGCAGCGGTGCGGTCAGCCCGCGGCTCAGGGCTACTGCCAGAACCAACCCCAACAACCCGCCCAGACCGGCGGCGAGCCAGATGGCGCGGTTCACCCGGCCAATGAGAAGGCTCTCCTGCATCACGAGCGGCATGTCAACCCCGTTCAAGCCGCCGAACAGCAGCAGAGTCCCCACGCGAGAACTCTCGACGAGTACAGGCACTCCGCGCGCGATTTCCTTTCCGGCGACGGACGAGCCGAGCAGCGTCCCACTGCTATCGCCCACCACGTTGCCCTGCGCGTCCACGACAACCAGGCGTTGGCCCATCATCGCGCCGAAGCCACCCTGCCCTGACGAGTGGGGCGGAACGAGCAAGGACTCCACCCCGAGCCAGTTACCGCGGTCTCTGTAGAACCGGCCCAGATCGCCGGCAATGACGTCGGGCTCGGTCATGCTCCCGGCGAACATGAAGCCGCGGACTTCGCGCGCCGCCGAGCTGTAGCCCACGACGGCCACCACGACCAAGGTCACCGTCAGCAGCAAGGCAAATGCAAAAAGAAGTTTGGTCGAGAGTCGCATCGCCGCTAGCCTTCCGCGAACTTGTATCCCACGCCGAAGACGGTCAGGATGTAGTGCGGGTCGCGCGGGTCGCGCTCGAGCTTGGCCCGTAGATTCTTGATGTGCGCATCAATCGTTCGCTCATACCCTTCAAAGGCATCCCCTTGCACCGATTCGAGCAACTGCATGCGCGAAAAGGCCCGCCCGGGTTCGCGGGCCATCGTCACGAGTAGGTTGAACTCGGTGGGGGTGAGCTCGAGGCTCTGCCCGCCGCGGGTGACGGTGTGTCGCGGGAGGCTGATCTCCACATCGCCGCTGCGCAGGAGTTCGAGCGCTTCGCGCGGCGCGTGGCTGCGGCGCAACACCGCGCGCACTCGGGCCACCACCTCGCGCGGGGAGAAGGGTTTGGGGACGTAGTCGTCGGCGCCCAGCTCGAGCCCAATCAGGCGGTCGGTCTCTTCCACGCGAGCTGTGAGCATGATGATCGGGGTGTCGCCCTGTTTGCGGATGGCGCGCGCCACATCGAAACCGTCCATCCCCGGCAGATTGAGATCCAACACCACCAGATCCGGGCGGCGAACCTGGAACTGGGCCAAGGCGTCGGACCCGCTGTGAGCCGCAACTACACGGTAGCCCGCCTGCTCGAGGTAGCCGCGCAGAACGCGTACCAGCTGCGGTTCGTCATCGACCACCAAGATCGTGGAGCTCATCGGAACATCCAATGCGCCGCGCGACAGGCGCGGCGCGTGGAGATTATACAGTCCTCGAAACAGGGCGGAGGGCGCTGACGGCGCCCTCCGCGGCTGCATCGGCCTAAAGCTTCTGTCCACAATTTGGACACGCGACCCAGCCCGCTTGGACCGGGCGGCCACAGTTCGGGCAGTTTGCCATCGCGGCCTTTGGCCGGGCCGCGGCCCGGATCAGCGCCACGATACCCACCACGGCAAGCGCCAGGACGGCCACCGGAACGAGAAGCAACAGCATCATCAACGCCCCGCCCATCAGCGGAAGGGTGCCGACCATCCATCGCCCGCCCATATGCCAGGGCATACCTGCCCACCCGCGCATCACGCCCGCCCCATGGGCGAAGAAGGGCAGCGCCACCGCGAAGGCCACGACAAGCACAAGCAGGAAAACAACCAGCATCAACCACGGGAACTTCTTCATTGAGCGATCTCCTTCTCGGCGATGAACGCGCCGTGCCAGGTATGCGGCCACACCTGGCCGTTGGATCCGTTCACGCTGAGCATGCCCGCCAGCTTCCCGTCGACCTGGTAATCGAAAGTGTGGTAGCCGTAGAAGCTCACGCCGCCCTCGGAAAGGACCGCGCCCGGCTGCTCGGCGTCGAGGAATTGCTGCGCTTTCTCGCGGGCCGCTTCAAGGTCGATCGAATTGTCGAGCAACTCGTCCTGCAGTCCGCGCATGTGCCCGTACTTCAGGTTCCACATCATGCTCGGGCCCGGCTCCGGGTGGATCGCACCCGTGATCGGGTTGATGAGAACCTCCAGCGCGCCGCGTCCAGTCTCCTTCTCGATGAGCTGCGCGTAGAAGTTGTTCTCGAATTCCATGACCTCCGATACGGCCAACCCCTGGCCGATCGACTGCGCGTAGGCCTGGGCTTTCTCAACCGCCGTATCGATCGAGATGCGTTCGCCCTGAAGTGTGGATGGCAGTCCGCCGCGCGGCGGCCGCCCATCCTCCGAGCGCGGGAACAGACCCCTTGGGCCGTCGCCCTCGCCCCACGGATGCATCATCCCTCCTGGCAGGTTGCCCGGGCCGCCGAATGGGGAGGCCCCCTGCCGGCCGCGCGGGAAGATGCCGAAACCTGGCATCATCGGCTGACCGTTCCTACCGCGGAATTCAAAGAAGGGCGGTAGGTCGTTGCGCGTCGTATCTTGCCGCGTGGCAAGCCGGGCACGGACATCTTTCGAGCGCGTGAGAAGCACGCCCACGCCGGCCGCACCGCCAATGCCCAGTGCAAGAGCCAGCACAACCACCCCCGTCCAAAGCAGCACCTTTCGCATTCTTCACCTCTCCTGGGATTTGCCGGCGCGCAGGCTATTGCGCCCGCTTGGTTCCCGGCGGGTTCTGATCGTCACCAAGATACCCGCCGAATGTGAAGAGGGTGTGAAGGCGGCCTGAAAGATGGGTGAACTCCGGATTTGGCACGGGCGTCCTGCGCGGGAGGCGCAAACCCCCGTGCTATACTCCGTCGGCGGCATCTCTCCCCCGAGGACCAGGCCCATGCGTTCGCTGCTCATCGCCCACAACAGCTCGGTGACCCGAAGCACGGATTTCGCGCATCTCGATCGGCATCTGGCGAAGCGCGGAAACCAGCTGTGGCTCGATATCGAGCATCCCCAAGAGGACGACATTGCCCTGCTGCGTGAGAGCTTCCATTTCCATCCGCTGGCCATTGAAGATGCGACCCGGGCCTCCGAACGTCCGAAGGTGGATTTGTACAGCGACTACTATTCACTCGCCTTCTACGCGACGCGGGTTATCGGCGAGTTGGGCGACCTCGCGCTCCAGCACTTCCACCTCTTCGTCGGAAAGAACTACCTGGTGTCGATCCACGATCAACCGCTGCCGGAGTTGACGGGCAGCATGGCCCGCTGGGAACTCAAGAACGGCCCGCTCGCCCCGAGGATCGGCGCCGCGGTGCATGCTCTGTTGGACGCCGTTGTGGACGAGTACTTCCCGCTGATGGACCAGGTCGCGGATCGGGTGGAAGAGCTCGAGGATTCGCTCTTCACAAAGTACAACCCGAAGGCTCTGGAGACGATCTTCCGCCTCAAGAAGGGCCTGCTCAACATGCGCCGGGTTGTGGCTCCCGAACGCGATGTGCTCAATCACTTGCTGCGGCGCGAGCTGCCGGTCTTTACCACCGAGGATGTGGCCTACCTGCAGGATGTGTATGACCACTTGGTGCGCGTGACCGACAGCGTGGACACCTATCGCGATTTGGTCTCCAACGCGCTCGACAGTTTCCTCTCGGTCCAAAACAACCGCCTCAACGAGGTGGTCAAGGTTCTGACCATTGCCTCGATCGTGCTCATGTCGAACTCGCTTATCGCCGGTATCTACGGGATGAACTTCCTGTTCATGCCGGAAATCCGATGGCCCTACGGCTACGCCTGGGCTCTCGGGCTGATGGTCGTTATCAGCCTGTCGCTGATCCTCTTCTTCCGCTGGCGCAAGTGGCTGTAGAGGATATCGGGAAGATTCCCGACCTCGCCTCCTGCCCCTCTCCGCCTTTTGAGTTCCTGAGGCGAGTCGCAGCTGGGCGGAGTCGAGGTGGAGAAATCGAAGCGGGAGGCCGACGGCCCCCCGCTTTCTTCGTATCCATCTCCCCTCGCTCGGCCCCACGATCAGCCGCACTCGGGTAGAAGCGATAGGCGCTTCATGCGGACTGCCTCAGGAGAGGTAGATGCGCTGAGGGTCGAGATCGTTGCGAAGGATGCGCAACTCCTCGGCGCTCGGGGGCTCTGTCGCGCGCAGGGAGGCCGCCGTGCGCAAGGGCCAGCCGGTGTTGGCCTGGGCTGCCTCCGCCGTGCATCCGGGATGGAGCGCGGCCAGGACCAACTCGCCCGAGTCGTCGGGCTCCATGATGCCGAGGTGCGTCACCACAGCCGCGGGGCCGCCGCCGCGCACGCCCGCCTTTACCCGCTCGGCGCGCGAGCCGATGTATCCGGCCGAGGTCACGAAATCGACTTTGGGCGGGAAGCGGCGCTTCTCGTGCGGGGTGATGAAGTAACATCGATCGGCCCAGGCGGCGATCTCTACCGCGCCGCCGGAACCCGGAAGGCGCACCTTGGGCTTGGCATACTCTCCAATCACGGTCGCGTTGACATTCCCCAGGCGATCGATTTGCGCGCCGCCCATGAAACCGACGTTGATGTAGCCTCGCTGCAGGAAGAAGCTGAACAGCTCATAGAAGGTGCACACGCCGATGGCCCCCGAGACGAGCGTGGGGTCGCCGATCGAAAGCGGCAAGCGGGCGGGCTGCGCGCCGATCACCCCGGCCTCATAGATCATGACCAGGTTCGGCGCGTGCGTGCGCCGCGCGAGGTTGCAGGCCAGGTTGGGCAGGCCCACACCGACGAGGACCACGTCCCGGTCGCGCAGCAAGCGCGCCGCATTGACCGTCATCAGTTCGGAGGGAGTGTATTCGGCCATGCACGCCTCATAGGTGGAAGTCCGGCCGCGCTGCGGCGGCCGCAACGGGATGGTTCGCGGGATGGCCCGAGTATCCGGAAGAGCCATCCAGACCGCCCGACTGAACGACTATATCACCGGCCCAGGTCGCGGGCAACAACTTGGCGGGTCGCCCGCACCCGATAGGATCGAGTTTCGCCTCGAGCCTGAGCCTGGCCCTGGCCATCCCCTCGCCAAGGGAGTAACATGTCGCCAGGATCCGGACCTATGACCAGTCGTCTGCTTTCGTCCTCGGAACGCAACGAGGCCTCGCGGGTGTTCGGGCTCAGCCTGCGCCTGGACGCCGTGCGCGTGCACGAGGGGGTGAGCTGGACCTCGACGGTGGCGCGTTGGCACAACCAACTGCGCGGCCTGCCGCCGCCTTCGGCCAACGCGATCACGTTGGGCTACCATGTCTACATGCCGGTGGTGCTCGAAACAAGCACGGCACGTATCGAAGCCGGCGACATCAATGATATGGGTTGGTTGATCCACGAGCTGACCCACGCCTGGCAGTATCAGCATGCCGGGTGGGTCTACCTCGCCCAAGCCATCGGTGAGCAGGTGCGCCTCGGCCCAAGGGCCTACGACTACGGCGGCGAAGCTGGGTTACGCACCGCGCTCGCTGCCGGGCAGAGGTTCGCGCAGTTCAAGCGCGAACAACAAGCCGACATGGCGCGCGACTACTACTTCGCCCAAAAGCGCGGACGCGACGTGAGCGCGTGGCAGCCCTACATGCTTGAACTGCAGGCGGCCTGACCGCTCTGCACCCGCCCCATCTTGAGCCGACGTTCTCCCAGTGCCCAGACGGAGACCAGGATCACGCGCGACGGCGCGCGCGCGATCCTGACGTTCGCTTTGCGCGAGGAGCCTTAGCCTCGCGCGGCTTGGCTTTTGTCTTCGAACGCGCACCCTTGGCCGACCGTGCCTTGGCTTTGGGACGGGCTCGAACGGTCTTCGCCTTGCGCGACGTGGTCGCGGCGGGCGCCTTACGGGCGCGCGGCGCCGCAAAGTACTTCGCAAGCGGCGCGAAATAGAAATCCTCCCACCCCTGACGATACTCCTGCGCTTGACCGTCCGGGATGTTGGTGTGCGTCAAGATCAGCCGCGTCTTGCCTGATTCCTCTTCAAGCACGATTTCGACCCTCGAATCTTCGCTCCCCGGCGGGAATTCTGTGGTTCGCCAGGTCTGCACGATGCGCCGCCCCGGTTCGAGTTCGAGATGCACCCCCAGGATGTATCCATCCCAGGCGGTGAACGGGTCGCCGACCCTTGCGCCGCCGGTCGCGCGGCTTCCGGTGAATGCGGAGTGCAGGCGGGCGTCAAGCCACGCAGCATAGACCTTGCCCGGAGGAGCATCGATCACGGTCGTCATGTCCAGTCTTTCAGCCATCTCCACCTCCACCTGATGCAACTGCCGTCCATCGAATCGAGGAGTGCCAGAGCGCATGCTCCTCGTCCGCTGCGAGGTATCGCGCGAATTCAGTACATGCCCTGCGCGCCGGGTTCCGGCCGCTTCTTGGTTCGCAGTCGCCACGCCATCCCAACGAGGAGCAATGCTGCGGCCAACCCGACCAGCCCCATCCCCGCAGTATTGTCCGCTCGTGTCTTGTCGATTTCCTGAAGAGGCGCAAGCACGATGAAGAATGCGAGCACGCCAGAGGCCAATGCCAGCCCGTGGCGCGGCGAGGCGAGCACCGCCTTCGCCTCCAATCGGCGCGCCAGCGCGATCGACGCCGCGCAGAACGCGGCCAAGAGCGCGAGCATCGCGATCACGGGCATTCGCGCGTTCGGCAGCGCCCACAGTTGAAAGAAGAATGCAATCGCCCAGCCTAGCCCCAGGAAGAACATCCGCCATGGGCTGGCAAGCGGTCGCGCTTCGGGTGCAGGATGCCGGACCGCGGTTCGCCGTGCAATCCAGATGAGGAGTGCGGTACCGATTGACCGTAGTCAGGTAGGCGACGGCCGGCGGGCGGTAGGGCGTCAGCCAAAGAAACCCGACGACCACGTCCGCGATGAACAGCGCCAGGAGCACCATGAAGCCGCGCCGCCCGATCCAGGGTTCATCGCGGCGCACGGGGAAGAGGATGGTCGTGAGCAGAATCGGCAAGCCGATGCTGTAGATGGTGTGGTAGATCGTCAACCCGGCGGCCCAGACCCAGTTGACGCCTGCGAGCCGGCCGTACGATCCGAGAACCCCCAGGTCCACCCAATTCGGGTCGAACCAGCTCTTGACCATCAGGCCTTCTTCGATGATGCCGTATGCTGCGCCGAGCCACAGGACCGTACGCCAACCCCCACCCCAGCGGTGAGCCAGTTCCCGGACGAGAATCGCTCCGCCGCCGTACAGGAGGCAGAGCACGGTCAGCCCGAAGGGGCTGAAGAATTCCGCCGGCGGCGACGATCCTGAGAGCAGCTCACCGATGACGGGAGCCGAGAAGAACAGCACCACCCAGGGCGCAATCTTCAACGGCGATGTGCGTGCTTCGGACGGCACACTTCCTCCTCGCCGAGGGCTCGACCCCGCTCACGTGCACGAGGTCAATGTATCCAGCAGACCCGCCCGCGATGTGACGCGACGGGCAAGGTCGCCGCTAGAACTCACCATAGTTCACTGGCTGGCTCATCCGCACTTTCCCCGCCAGCCGGCGGTGAACGTCCGGCCCAAGCTTCATCCAGTACGCATCGCGGTCCGGCATACCGAAGACCCATTCCTCGAGCCATGCCTGGGTCGTCTTGTCATCGGCCGAGATCTTATCCCACTGCAGGTAGAAGTCGTTGTCGCGATCGTAGTAGCCCTGCGTGTATGAGGGATGGGCACAGTGCGGAACGTGCGACACCGAGGTCACCACGAAAGAAGGAATGAGCGTGCGGTTGGGGTCGGAGCGGATGACCTCTTCGCCGACGATCTCCTCCGCTGTCACGATCACGCGCTTGGCGGCGAAGGCCGCCTCCTTTTGCTCGCCGACGATGCCCCAGACTTGGCAGTTGCCTTCGGAGTCGGCGCGCTGGACGTGGACAATCGCCACGTCCGGCACCAGCGCCGGCACCGCATTGAGCTCGAGCCCAGAGAAGGGATCCACGACCTTCTTGTAGTTGGGGTTGGCGCGGATGAGGTCCTCGGTGCCCAGCGGCATCATCGGCAGGAAGGGTAAGCCCGAAGCGCCCGCGGTGAGGCGCGCGATCATCGCGAAGTGTGAGTACTCCTCGAATTCGAGGCGCCCGGCTTCCAGTTCGACGCGCACGATGCGCAACGAGCCCACGCCCGGATTCCCCGAATAGGAAAAGATGAGCTTGCGGGCACAGCCAGCAGCCACCATCTGGTCATAGATCAAATCCGGAGTCGCGCGGGCCAAGATGAGATCCCGCCGCTTCTGACGGATGATTTCATGTCCCGCGGCAAAGGGAATCAGGTGTGTAAAGCCGGCGGCGTACACCAGGTCGCCGTCGTGCACGTGATCGCGGATGGCTTGGGAGAGTGGGACGACTTTGCTCATGGGGCCTCAGACCGTCTGGGATTCTCGTGCCCGTGCTGGCCGCACCTCTCACGCCGCGGGGGGTTGCTTATCGTCGCGCCTGGACCGCATTCGATTGTAGATGGAACGAGCCAGGCTGGGTGGTCTCTCGTCCGGCACGTCGCGCCGACCGGACCGCCACAGGCGCCAGCCGGCCCACGCCGCGAGCGCGGCGCCCAAGGCGGCCCATAGCCACCCCGATGGGGCTTTGCCCGCGCCGCCCACAAGGGAATTCCACAAGGGGACGGCGAACACTGCGAACACCGCCGTCCCCACGATCAGAAAGAAGCAGCCGAAGCGCTCGCGCAACGTCATGTGTGAAGCATCGGGACGGTTCGCACGCGAGCCGCCCCCCCGCAGCTTAGCGCGTGATCAAGGTACGGATTTGCTCATGCATGTAGAGCGGGAGGTAGTACAGCCCGCCGGCGTTCTTGCCACTCGAGCCGGACCCCTTCCATCCGCCGAAGGGCTGGAAGCCCGGCCAGGCACCGGTCGTCGCTCCCTGTGGCCGGTTGGCGTAACACACGCCGGCCTGGATCTTGTCGAAGTACCAGCCGGTTTCCTTCTTGCTGCCATAGAAGCCCGCGGTCAGGCCATAATTGACATCGTTCGCCTGGCGCATCGCCTCATCGAGCGAATTGACCGCGTGGATTGTGGTGATGGGCAGGAACATCTCCTCCTGCCACAGCTTGTGATCCATCGGAAGGTTGTCGACCAGCGTGGGCGCGCAGAAATAGCCTTTGGCCAGCGCCCCTTCGGTGAGCACTTTGCCGCCGGCAAGGATCGTCCCGGCGCGAGCCAGCTCCTGGATGTAGCCCTTGTAGCTCTCGTACCCGCTGCGATTGATGACCGGGCCCATGTAGATCTCGCGCGCGGGTCGGGTCACCGACGGCGATCTTGCCGGTGAGGGCAAGCAGCTTCTCCAGGAAGGCCTCCTTGACCGGCGCCTCGACAAAGACGCGCGAGCAGGCCGAGCATTTCTGTCCCTGCAGGCCGAACGCCGAGCGCATGATGCCGATCGCGGCGTCATCCAGGTTGGCGTTGCGGGAGACAATGGCCGGGTTCTTGCCACCCATCTCGAGGATCACCGGCCGTGGATACTTGCCGCGGGTGAAGATGGAGTAGATGCGCATCCCCACGTCGAAGGAACCGGTGAAGGTAATGCCATCGATGCCCGGGTTGGTGATCAACTCCTCGCCCACGGTGGAACCCGAACCGGTGATGTAGTTGAAGACTCCTGCCGGGAGCCCTGCATCGCGGAAGCACTCGGCCAACTTGCGCCCGGTCCAGGGTGTGTCGGAGGCGGGTTTGAAGACGACACAGTTGCCGGTGACGAGCGCGGCGCCCGCCGGCCCGCCCGAGAGGGCGCTGGGGAAGTTGAAGGGACTGATCACGACCCAGACGCCGTAAGGGCGCAGGACCGATACGTTCGAGGCCTTGAAGCCGACGAGCGGATCGATGCCCATGGGCTTCACGTAGCCCTTGTTGGCCTGCATCTGATCGCAGGAGTAATAGAGCAGGTCGGCCGTTTCTTGCACGTCACCTAACGCTTCCATGCGGTTCTTGCCGACTTCCAGCGACACGACTGCCGCGATCTCGTAGACGCGCTTCTCGATCAGCGCCGCCGCCTTGCGCACCAGGCGCACACGCTCTTCCCAACGCATGCCGCTCCACAATGGGAAGGCCGCGCGGGCTGCGGCAATGGCCTCGCGCACATCGCCCACGGAACCCTTCTGAAACGTGCCCAGGAGCCAGTCGCTGTTGATGGGCGAACGGTCCTCGAGCTTCTCGGGGCTGAATCGTTCCTTCCCGTTGATGTACATCGGGTGATCCTGACCCAGGCCGGCTTTGACTTTGGACAGGGCCGCATCGAAGTTGACGTGCAACTTCTCGGGCGGGTTGAACATGGTGGCGTACGTCAGCTTGAATGCCGCCGATGCCGCCTTCGTGCGGGCCGTCGGGCGGCGGACCTTCTTGATCGTTTTGCGAGGTGCCATGTGCGTAACCTCCTTCGTGAGATGAGGCAGGTGCCGTTACGTCGCAGGGATCGCAGCGCGGATTGAGGAAGCCGCGAGAATACCGTACGTGGTCCGTACTGCCAAGCTAGTATAGCGCGCGGGTTGGGAGAGGTCAAAAGCCAGAAGGCGGCTCGTCTACAATCGACCGGCAGAGGTCCATCAGGTGCCGAACGCCGCACCCACGGCGGGGCAGCACCCAAGACGACACGCCGCGTATGGATCTCACTTTGCTCAGATGCCCGGCGCGTCAGGTATACTTCGAGCACATGATCGACTCGACGCGAAACGCACCGCCTGCCCCACTCCGGCGGTGCCCGCCAACCATCCTGCGTGAACCCGGAGTGAACAAATGAAGATAGCGGTCATCGGTGCGGGTGCCGGCGGGCTGGCCGCCGCATTCGACTTGACTCGCGCCGGCCACAGCGTCGACATCTTCGAGGCCGAGAAAGCCGTCGGCGGGCTGGCCGCTGGCTTTCGCGATCCGGCCTGGGCGTGGAGCGTCGAGAAGTTCTACCACCACTGGTTCGCCTCCGATCGCGCGATCCTCAAGCTCATCGCCGAACTGGGCTGGAGCGACAAGGTCATCTTCAGGCGGCCGGTCACGGCCGTGTATTACGACGGCAAGTTCTACGGGATGGACAGCATCCCGGCCTGGCTGACGTTTCCCGGGCTATCGTTCCCCGATCGTCTGCGCAACTTGTTGGTCGGCGGCTTCTTGCGGCTGAACCCGTGGTGGATGCCGTTGGAGGGCTACACCGCCGAGGCGTGGATGAAGCGCTGGTTCGGAGCGCGCGTATTCGAGCGCCTGTGGCGCCCGCTGTTTGTCGGCAAGTTCGGCGAGAAGGACTACCCGCGCGTCACGATGGCCTGGTTCTGGGCCCGACTGCACAGCCGCACACCGCGGCTGGGCACGTTCGAAGGCGGCTTCCAAGCCTTCCTCGAGATGTTTGCCGCACGCGTTCAAGGAGGAGGCGCCCGGATTCATCTGGGGACTCCGGTGCAGCGCATCCGCAAGCAGGTCGACCGCGGCTACACCGTGGAGGTCGGCGGGGCGACGCAACCCTTCGATGCGGTGATCTCCACCACCTCGCCTCTGCTGTTCTCCAGGCTCGCCGCCGACTTGCCCCCCCAGTACTTGGCCAAGTTGCTCTCAATGCGCAGCATGGGGGCCGTCGTGCTCATCCTGGCCCTGCGCCAACAGCTGGCCGAGAGCGGCATCTACTGGCACAGTCTGGTCAAGGAGGCGGGTTTCCCCTTCCTGGCGCTGGTCGAACACACCAACTACCTTCCGCCGGAGCACTTCGGCGGGCAGCACATCGTCTATTGCGGGGACTATCTGCCTCCCGAGCACGAATACTTCCAAATGACGAAGGCCGACCTGTTGCAGCGCTTCGTTCCGACGTTGCGGCGAGTCAACCCGAAATTCGAAGAGGCGTGGATTCTCAACAGCTGGTTGTTCCGAACCCCGTACGCCCAGCCCGTGCCCGGCGTCGATCACTCGCAGAACGTGCCCGAGATTCGCACCCCCCTGCGCGGGTTGTACCTGGCCAGCATGAGCCAGGTCTACCCGTGGGACCGAGGAACGAATTACGCCGTGGAAATTGGCCGCAAGGCCGCGGGTCTCCTGCTTGAGGACTTCGACTGACGCAACGCGCGATCTCGCGAGTTGCGAGCCCATCGCGGCCGATATATGATAGATGCAGGGCCGTCTGGCCGATTCCGGCGCAGGGCGCATTGGACGGCACGCGGCCCAAGAGGGTTCGTCCACCTCAATGACCCGGCCCGTCCGGGCCGCCCACTCTGACTGGAGGCAACCGACATGACATCCCAACCGCCGAGCGAACTCCGCCCTCACAGGGAGAAGGAAGAGGAAAAGGAAGAGGAGAAGAGGCACGAAAAGGGGCCCGAGGAGAAGAACTGGGACGAGAAATGGCGCAGAGATCCGCTCGGATCCTTGATTTGGGCGCTGATCCTCATTTGGGCCGGCGTTGCCCTGCTGCTCAGCAATATGGGCTTGCTGTTCCGCATCCCCGGCCTGGAAGTCTGGGAGCTGATCTTCCTCGGCGCGGGCGTGCTGATCCTGGCCGAGGTAGGCAGTGCGGCTGCTCGTTCCGACCTATCGCCGGCCGGTGGGAGGCAGCCTGGTCCTCGCCATCATCTTCATCGGCATCGGGCTGCAGGGGTTTTGTGACAGGCAACCTGATCTGGGCCGTGGCCCTGATCGTGATCGGCCTTTTCGTGCTCCTGCGTGGGGTCACGCGGCGCCCATAGGCAGGGTGCGAACCCGCCGCATCACAAGCGGCCAAGGTTGAAGGTGGCGAACTCGTCCCACGCGTAGAGCAGCGGAGTCCACCACCGGTCGCGGCCGATACAGCGGAAATAGGGCGGCCGGAACGCGAGTATCGTGTCCCCGATCTTGTACCGGGCGAGCACGGAAGTCGAAACAACCAGGCTCCCGATCTCGCCCGGCTGCATCTCGTGGAGCAGCTTCATTCCGCGCGGCGTCTGCACCTCGAACAGGAAGAGATCGTAGTTGGGCGTCCAGGCGCGGTGATCGTCGAGCTGCTGTCCGAACATGCCCTCGGTGGCGCCATAGATTTCGCGGATAGCCGCTGGCCCGTACAACGCATGCAATGAGGGCTCGTAGCGCGTGTTGATGCCCGCCACACTGCCCAGCGTCATGACCTGGGTCTTCCACAACTCTTTCGGATAGCGGCCGTGAACGCGTTTCGCGTAGCGGCCAAAGAGCTGCGCGGTCGGCGCCACACCACCCACCAGGGTCACGTTCTGCCCCTGACAGCGCTGGTAGGCGAGTTCGAAGCGGGCATCCCAGTCGCGCCGCGTCTTGCCACCCCCGAGCGCATCGATCTCTTCCTGCGCCGGGACGGATCGAACCGGGGTAAACGCGGAGACGTACTTGGTGTAGATCCCGGAGGAATACCCGTACTCCACCTCTCGCTCGCCGACCTTGACCGTCCCGACGACGGACGGGAAGTTGAGGTTCAGGTTGACTCCCTGGTAAAGATCAAATCGCCCGGTGCTCAAGGTGTAGTTCATCATTGCCCGGCCGGCGCTGATGCGCATGCGCAGATCCGTCGGAGTCATCGGGATGAATTTCGATTCGCCCTGGGTCGTGCCGCGGGTGATCGCCCAGCCCACGGGTTCTTCATCCAGCAGCAGGTTCGTCTCGCCCGCCATCACGCGTTGGATAAGCGGCTTATACTCATCGTAGGTGCGGACGGGAAAGGCTCGGCGGTAATCCGCAAGGGAGGCAACCTGGGAAGCGCCGCGCCGAACGCCCTCGGTTGTGCGCGCGTATGTCTCCACCAGGCGCAGGAGGACTTCTGCCTGGGCTTTGGCCGGGTCGGCCAGCGCCTCGTGCCACGGCTGCAGCAAGGCCGCAATGAACTCTTTCGGATTCTCGGCGATCATGGCGCCTCCCAGAAGCGTGGACTGGCCCCCGAGTGTAGCATTGCTGAGCAATAGCGCACTTCTCGCAATCGGCGCGGGGCCCGCTGCCGGCGAGTCAACCTAAGGAGAATGGGCAATGGATGAATCGAGGAAGAGAACGGACCAATTAGCACAGTCGCGCCGTCGTTCGTGGTTCGTCCTTACGTTGGGCATCGGGCTCATGGTCCTGGCCGTGGTGGGAATGGTCCTGGTCGTCCGCACCCGCAATGCCTCTGCACCACAAGCCTCGGTCGACCGTGCGGTGATCGACCTGGGGACGCACCCGTACGGCGAGCCTGTTCGGGCCGAGTTCCGCATCACCAATACCGGTGGCGGGACTCTCGAATTCGTGGATGTGCCCGTCGTGGAAGTCGTCGAGGGGTGCTGACCTCCCACACCGACCATCGGTGCGATGGTCCTCGGCCCAGGGAAATCCACGACTTTCACGTTGGAGTTCACCATGCCGGAAGGCATGGGCGGCAAGCACAACTTCTTGGTGCGTCTCAGGTCCAACGACCGCCAGCACCCCGAGATTCGGCTGACGGTGCTCTCGAATTGGGTATCGTGAAACCGTACCTGATCACAGGTGCCAAGGCTGCGGATGGGGTTCGTCCTTCGCACGTCTCCCCGGCAGGGATCAGACGGCAGGCGAGCCGCTGCTGATCACCGCGATGCACCCGCCGTAACGGCTCGCCTGCTCGCCGCTTCGCGACAGGCTCCGCATCACGATGGCTCACCCGACTGGAATAGTGTGACTTGCATCCCGTCTGGGTCCTGGAGACGAACGTTGTGGTCGCCCCAGGGAGTGACGACCGGCGAATGGACAAGGGTAGCGCCATGTGCGAGCAACCGGTCCATTGCGGCTTTCAAATCTGGCACTTGTAGCGCGAAGCGGATCGGCCCGCTGATTCGGCGACCGACTTCGATTTGGTCGACGGTCGTGGCTTGCGTTTCGTCAAAAACCTCGAGTGTGGCCCTTCCCATGTCGAGGATGAGCGCTCGACCTTGATCCTCGGGCCACGTTTGGGCAGGCTCAAGCCCAAGCCCATCGCAATAGAAACGCGCCAATCGCTCAAACTCATCGGTGGTCAGCGCGACTCGCATTTCGAGAACGTGCAGCGCCGGGGTCGATGTAGACATATTTGAGGGATGACCTTTCTCCGCCATCAAACCCAAAGTCGCCTGCGCGTCGGGTCGAGCGGCCAATCGGCCCACTGGTCTCAACCCCGGTGGATTGATCAGCGAGCCGGCCCACCCAGGCGGGACGAGCGAGTTGTCATGCGCCGCTTGAGTCAGGAGGGGCTTTGGGCCGGGCGGAGCCCGTCCGAGTGGCCAGAAGAGCCCCTAGGAATCCCCCCGCGATGGGGAGAACAACGGAGAACAGGCTGGCGAGATCGATCTGGCCGGACAGGATGAGAGACGGTAGACCCGCAACCGCTCCAATGATGAGTCCGTACCATACAGGGGATTGAGCCCGCCTGCGAAGCACGAGGAAACTGAAGAAGAGGGCGAACAGCGGAAGAAGGATATCCGACAGGAGCGGACTGTAACTGTTCGCAAAAGCCTGGATGGCCGCTTGGTCGGGAGCACCGCGCGCTTGAAACGCCAAGATGGAGGAATAGACCAGTACGATTACAAAGACGCTGACGAAGGCTGCGAGAAAAGCCCCGATGCCGGCGAGCAGGAGTGAAAGCCAAGAAGCGCGACGCGGTGTGCTAATCATGGATACCCCTTTCGCATCAAAGACAATCCGGCGCCCAACGGCCACCTTGGCCTACTCGCAGCCCATCATGGAGCGACGGTCTGTGGGGCGCCCGCGCGCCGGGGCGGGCACGACTTCGATTCTACGACACCCCTGATGGCAGGCAAGTGGGAGGACCTCCTGCGGCAGAAACTCCGTCGGCCGCAGATCTTAATGTCCTTCCGCAGCACAAGGGCGTGGTCAGGCCCCAACGTCAACGGCCACCTGAGAGAGGCCGGAAGACAACCTCATGCTTGGAACCACTCCAAAGCTTTGAAGAGCGACAGTCATGATCACCAAACCAATGACAACCGCAATGACCCAGACTGTGACAGTTCGCAGCCGGGTGCCGCCAAGGGCGGATCCGACGACGGCGCCCCCTATCGCCAGCTCAATGCTCTGGCCCGCGAACCAACCCGCAAGGAGGGAGAGAGGAGCTGTGGAAATCGAGGCCAGACCAAGGACGAGAGCGCCCCAGATGAGTGCACCGAGCTCGAGACCCAATAGAAACCCGGATGACGCCCGCCTGATCGAAAGGCGGCTCCCGAGCCAGACCAAGGCAACTGCCTGGAGAAAGAAGGAAGCGTAGCCGACGGGGATGAGCGCAAATGCTCGATCGGGGGCAAGAAGGAAGGGGCTTGGCTGAGTGTAGAAGTCCGCGAGTAGGCCCGCGTGGAGTAGGAAGTCAAACCCAACCATGGCCAGCCAGGCTAGGAACGTCAGAAGAGCGCGTTGACGGAACAACATCGACTTCGCCTCCACATGGACCTTCACGATGGGCGCGTTGAAGCTTGCCTGCCATTATACGGAATCCACCTTGCATGTGGCCTTTGCCCCTCGTTGAACTTAGCGCGAGGCGATAGGCTCCCCTATTGGTGCCAGGCAAGTTGCGACATTCGTCGCGCCTGGGGCTCGTCAGCCGAGAGCGTGGCAGGCGGCCCCGGCACTCGGAGCGCCCCGTCCCCATTGCGGCACTTCTCCCGCGGTCTTATCCATGATCAAGAGGATGAGAATTGCGGCATGGCGGGGACGGATCGAACCGGCACGAGGGTCCAGCACGCGCCAAAGTGCGGCTGAGCGCGGTCGAGGCAGCCTTCTCTGGTAGAAGCGAGCGTGCGGGTTGGACTAGCGGGTGAGCAGCGGCATATAGAGCCAGAAGCCGAGCTGACGTGCCTCGCCAGAGTCCGGGTCGATCATCAGACTTGTCACATCCACAGCCTCGAAGGCAGAGCCCGGCACCTGGTGAAGCTCGTGAAGGACGTCGTTATCCCAGCGTTCGTCCGGCGCGCCCGAGATGTACCAGGCCGAACCGTTGTCGGCGAGCATCATCCCGTAGGTCTTCAACGCGCGCAAGATGACTTGTACCTCCGGCTCGAATCCCGAAACGTCGAAATCGCCCCTCAGTCGGAATCGCTGACCCATCGGAGGGTATTCGAGGTCGGTCAGGTCGGAAGCTTCATGTCGCGCGGGCCAGACGTAGGCGCTTCGCGTGTCTGGCGCCGTGAAGCGCAGGGCGTGGTCGATTCGGCCAGCGGCCACTTCCTCGTAGCGGACGAGTCCCGGGAGGATGGGTAAACCCGCAGCATCTGCGGAGGTCCATCCCTCCTGTCGAAGTGCATTCGAGGTCAAGTTGAAGATGGCCCCCGAGCCTGCGTGCCAGGACCCATCCGGCTGCGGTTCGGCATGGAAGAGCTCGTACAACACGCACGCGTCCCGCTCCACCACGAGTACATGCCGGTCACCCTCGCTGGCCGGACCGCCTTCGATCGGCGCATCTGCCGGGATGGGGTAGGGGCCCGGGTCGCTCTCGTTGATGTATCCGAAACTGACCTGGACGAGAGGCTGCGTTCCAGGCACGGTGGTGAACGGAATCCCGATCGGACCACCGTCCCATTCGCCGGAGCCGAAATCGGGGTGCACGGTTTCGTCGGCGCCGATCATGGCTACATAGGCGTCCGAATTCTCGTCGACCGGCAAGCGATCGACCCGCGTATTCCAGATGTTGTTGGAGGGGAGTACCGGGCAGCCCTCGATTCCGCTAACGGCTGCAGAGGCGAGGGACGGCACTGCGACTCCGCGCGAAGTCAAAGCGGCCAAGATAATCGCGGCCACGACCCCGAATCTGGGCCCCGCCAGGGCCCGACCGGTGAGAAGCCTTCGACGTACCTTCATTCCTCAATTGTAGGGAGTTCTTGCGCAGTGCGGAGAACCGGTTACCTTGTGGTTCCCTTGCGAGGGCTAACTGAACGGGGCAGGCGCGGTTCGCGAGGCGTTACCTTTCACTGCGCAGCCACAAACGCTCTCCATCGGTTGCGATATCGACCCACCCGTGGACATCGGTTCGCAAAAGCAGGCGAGGCTGCAGTGACCGAAGGACCTCGAGCGAGGAACGGCTCGAGGCCTGCAGGCCGGTCGAGAGCAGCACCAACCACGGATCGACCGCTGCGATCCACGCCGGCGGATTGACAGCGGAGTAACCCCCCTCACCCAGCATCAGGACCTGAGCTTCCGAAATGTAACCTCGGTCCACCCGAGTCTCCGAGCAGGTCCGGGTCCACTCCCAGCGGCAGAACAAATCGGGCGCGGCCGTATTCCAGTTGAATCAAGAAACCGCGATCGGTCTCACCGAGCACGATGAGCGCCGCACCCGCACCGAGATCGAACCGAGCTCCCGGGCGGATTGTGACAACGGGGACCGCTCGTTCCGCGCAGGCATGCAGGAATGCCGCGGCGGAGGGAGAGGCATCCGCCACCCCCTCAGGCGCAGCGACGCGCAGCACCTTATGTCGCGCGACGACCTCGCCCGCCGGGTTCAACAACCGGTCGACCACCAGCAGGAAGTCCAGTCCATCCGGTCGCACCATCGGATCGCCCGCCACCCTCCCGCCCAGAGTGATCTGGTGCTGCGGGTCGACATAGAATCCAATGAAGGATGGCCCGGGCACCGGATCGGTTGCGCGGATGCGGGCGGCACCGAATGCGAAGGCTGCAACCGTCGAGCAGCGCCCAGCGCGCTCGACCTCTCACGGCAAACAGGCCGCCTGCGATAAGCACCGCGCCGGTTGCGAGCCATTCCCACAGCGGAGAATCAAAACTGGGTTCGATTGCGATCTCCGCAACCCAACCCAGGCATAATGCGAACAGCGTCACCGGGCCCCCTCCCCGTTCAACGCATCCGAACTCAGCTCACGGATTTCAGTCGCGGAACAATCAGACCCATCAGGATCGCGGCCGCAAGGGCGAGCGCCGCACCGAACCAGAATGGCGCCGCAGCCCCGAACCCGGACCAACGGCCGATGCCTTGCCACAGCATGCCCGCCACAAGCGAGGCTGGCAAAGCCATCACCCCGACGGCCGCATTGTAAACCCCGTAAGCTGTGCCTCGGGCCCCGACCGGAACAAGGTCGGCCACCAGGGCCCTGGACGTCCCTTCGAACATGGCGTAGTAGAGACCGTACACGCTCATCAATACCCACACCTGCCAGCCTCGACTTCGCGAAACCAAAGCCGGCGTAGACCAAAGCGTACACCAGCCACCCGCCGAGAATGACGCGCGACCGCCCGATCCGGTCAGAGCGCATTCCAGCCGGAACCGAGGCCAGCGTGTACACCAAATTGAACGTCACCAGCATAAGCATGACCTGCAAAACACTCAAGCCCCGCTCCTGCGCGCGCAAGACGAGAAACGCATCCGATGAGTTACCGAGTGTGAAAAGCCCGACTGTGGCGATGAATCCCCAGAATCGCGGGCTGAAACGCGGCCGCGGTGCAGGCTGAGCTACTGCCCGCGCTGCGCGCGACCCGAGCAGGCGTCGCGACCTCGCGCGCGAGGAGGATCAGGCTGAGCACACCCAGAATCGCCGGGATGATGCTCAATGCCACAACCCAGTGAAAGGTCACGGCACCCAGGCGCGTGGCCGTGGCACCGGTTCGGTAGACCACGTAGGCTGCGATCACCAAGCCGAGCAGCGCGCCGAGCGTGTCGGCCGCGCGGTGCAAGCCAAACGCCATTCCGCGCTGACCCGGTGCGATGCTGTCGGCGACCAGCGCGTCGCGCGGCGCAGTGCGGATGCCCTTCCCGAGCCGGTCCGCAAAGCGCAGGACAAGCGCGATTGGCCATGTCGCAGCGAACAGGAAGAGTGGTTTGGCAACCGCCGAGATGCTGTAGCCGAGCGCCGTGAGCGCTTTGCGCCTGCGCAGCCGGTCCGACAACCACCCTGAGAAGATACGTGAGAGCGAGGAAGCGGTTTCGGAAAGCCCTTCAATGAGCCCGATGACCGAAGTGCGCGCGCCGAGCACGTTGCTCAGGTAGAGAGGTAACAGGTGAAAGATCATCTCCGAAGAGATGTCGGTGAACATGCTGGTGAGGCTCGACGGCCCACAGGTTTCGCGGCAGGCGCCGCAGGCCGAGTTTGGAATTGGGGGATTGGCTCGTCGAAGTCATTGACCGTCCGCTACGTGCGCTGCACCGCCGTCAGACGGGCGAGGCACGACACCGCCAAGCATCGCGACCCATAGTCTACGCCAAACCTCGCCTCAGCGCATCCATGCGGCACAAGCAGGTCGGGAAACGCCGAAGCTCCCGGGAGAGCCGGGAGCTTCGGGAGGAGCGGCACGTTGTGGAGTGGAGTGCCCGGCCAGGTTCGAATTCGGCGCACCCGTAACCGAGCACGCCCCGACTACGTTGTGGGCAGCACCGGGTCGGTGGGTACGCGATCCATCCAGATGTCGAAGGTCTCAACCGCGCCGGTCTTGGCCCGTTCCGTCGCTAGCCAGTTGTCGAAGAAGGTATTCTGGAGCGCCTCGTAGTCGGAGGGCGACAAAGTGCGGACCTGGTGGGACACAACATTGATCAGATGCCAGCCAAACGTCGTCAACACCGGCTCGCTGATGGATCCCGGCTTGAGGGCAAAGGCGGCCGCCTCGAACTCACCGACCATCGTACCGCGGCCAAACCAACCCAGGTCGCCGCCGCTGTCCTTGTTCGAAGTGTCGATCGAGGCCTCCTTGGCGAGTGCGTCCCACGACTCGCCCTGCTTCAGGCGATCGAGCAACGCGGCGGCTTCGATTTCGGTGCCGACCAGGATGTGCCGCGCATGGATTTGGTCCTCTTCGTGCGGCAGATCGGCGGTCAGCGCGGCCAGCAGCTTGCGGCTGTAGAGGACCGATTCGATCACGTTGCGGAATTCGGCCTCGTTCATCCCGGTGGTCGTGCGCAGGTCGCTCAAGTAGGCCTGGTAGTCCTTCTCGAAGCCCTCTACCGTGTACGGTGTCGAGGTCGGGATGGGAGTGCGCGAGGGTTCGGGGGTGGCCGGCGTGGCGCTCGGTGTCGGGGTGAGGGTCGGCGTGGGGGAGACGTCCGGTGTCACGGTCGGCGGCTGAGGAGTCAGAGTTGGCCCGGCCGCAGTCGGCGTGCCCTCGGGATAGAAACCGAAGGCGTCGTGCAGCTCGTGCGTCACCTCGTCCGACGTCACGACAATTCCGCGGCGCGCCGCTTCCTGGCGGATCAGGCGATCGTTGATAAGCGAGTCCAGCACGTTTTGCCCGAGGGATGCGCTGTTGTCGAGCTCCGCTTGGATGGAATCCAATTGCTGCTGGATGTAGCTATTCGTGCTCGGATCGCTGCCCAGAAAGGAGGCGAATTGAACGGTCTGGCTGTACTGCCCGATCAATTGATAGCGGCGATAGCGTGCGGCCACCTGAAATTGGTGCGTGGTGATTTTCTCGCCCGCGACGCTAGCCACCGGCTGGCGCTGCTTGAGCACATACTGATCGAGCAGACCTGCGCCGACGATGGCCAGAACGATGAAAAGGATGAGCGACGTGACCAGCACCACCCAGCGGCGCTGCACATCGTCGCGGCGCATGTGGACGCGTTGTTTGCGCGTCAACTCACGCCGAGAATCGGATGCCTGGGGTCTCATGAAGTGCTCCTCAACCGGACGCTGCGCCCAAAGCCGCACTCACCCCGCTCGCGGACGTGGGCGGGATACCCGGACGGGCGCGGGGCGGTGATTAGTCTTCGACGAATGCAAGCAGCGCCAGGTGGCGGGCGCGCTTGACCGAGACGGCGAGAGCGCGCTGATGCCTGGCGCACGTACCGGTTTGCCGTCGCGGGCGTATCTTGCCGCGTTCCATCACGTAGCGTCGCAACAGGTCGATCTGCTTGTAGTCGATGATATTCACCTGATCAATGCAGAACTGACACACGCGCGGCCGGCGCATATATTGGCCTCGCTGGTACGGCGCCGACTTGCCTGCCCCGCCGTTCGCCGGACCACGAGACTCATCTGATCGATCCACTTCGTCCTCCTTGCTCAACCCGCCCTCACGGGCGGGGGAGAATCCAACCCATCGGTTTGGCCCTCCAGCCCGACCCGCGTGAGACTAGAAGGGAAACTCCTCTTCGGCGACGGCGGCGGCCGCCTGAGCGGCAGGCTCGCGTCGTTCGCCGAGCATGATCATCTCGCTGGCCACGATCTCGATGGCGGCGTGCTTTTTGCTCTCGCCATCTTCCCAGCGCCGGGTTTGCAGCCGCCCCTCGACGTAGACCTGCTGACCCTTGGCCAAGTACTGCTTGCAGATCTCCGCCAAGTTGCCCCACGCCACGATCGTGAACCACTCTGTTTCCTCGTGGCGCTCGCCGTCGGAGCCGCTCCACGCCCGGGTGGTTGCGACGCTGAACGTGGTCACCGGCTTGCCGCTCGGCGTGTAGCGCATCTCGGGTTCACGACCGAGGTGACCGATGATCATCACTTTGTTAAGACTGCGAGTCATGGCAACGCCTCCCTCGCCGCCCGGGCAGCGCCGCGGGCTAGGCCGGGGCCGCCGCGGCCGGCGCGGCTTCGACGCTTTCCTGACGCGTGACCAGGTAGCGCATGATCGGCTCGCTGAGGCGCAGGTTGCGTTCGAGTGCGGCCTCGCCAGCCGGGGGCATTTGCATCGAAATGAAGACGTACAGGCCTTCGTTCTGCTTCTTGACGGTGTAGGCCAGGCGGCGCCTGCCCCACACATCGGTCTTCACGACCGTGCCGCTGCTTTCGGCGATCCAGGTCTTCACCTTCTCGAGTAGAGCCGTGAGACCTTCCTCGCCGATGTCGGTGCGGACGAGCAGACCCACCTCATAGTTGCGCATGGGGTACCTCCTTTCCTCGGGAATGCCCCCCTTGGCCGGCCGGGGAAGGCCGGGTGGGGAGCGGAAAACGTGGGCCTAAGGCCCACGTGCAACACGCACATTCTACCACGCCGCGCAGCGGGCTGCAACTAGGCCAAGGGTCTCACCTGGTACAAATCGCCGTTCTCAAACCCGCGGGCGGCGTAGTACTCGCGCGTACCGATCGCCGAGATCACCGCCAGGCGGCGGTAATGACGAGCGTGCGCGATGCGCTCGGCTTCGGCCAAGAGACGCGCGCCAAGACCAAGATGCTGCACTGCGCCGTCCTGCGTCTCGCCCAGGCTCAGGCTTTGACCGTAGATGTGTAATTCGCGCACGATGGCCGCGTCGTGCAGGTCGGGCGCTAGCGTGCGCGGCGGCGCTTCCTCTGGCAGGTGCAGCCGCAAGTAGCCTGTCAATCGGTCGTCGGGTGAATCGAACGAGAGGAAGTGCTCTTCGCCGCCGCCGGCTGCGTACGTCAGGTCGTTGAGGACGAGGCGGGCCGGGTCCACCGGCTGCTCGCGCACTTCCCGGCAGCGAATGCACTCACAGTGAAGCCCGCGCTTCGCGAGCATGCGCTGCGCTTCCTCGCGCAAGTTGGAGCGTCGGTTACCCGCGACCACGTGGTGCGCGGGGATATCTCGCACCAGGCGGTTGACCCGGCAGTAGCGGGGGATGGTCGGCTTGATGTCGACCATCAACTCGAGCAGCGTCTCGTACGAGTACGGAGTGTATTCGCCGCGCTCCCAGAAGGCGAACAGATCGCTGTTGCGCAGGAGCGAGGTGGGATAGATCTTCAGTTCATCCGGACGCAGGCCGGGATCCGACCACAGCCGGGCGAAATCCGCACGATCGCGCTGCGGGTCCGATCCGAGCAGGTTCGGCATCCAATGGGCGTGGATCTTGAAACCAGCCGCACGCAAGAGGCGGAACGCTTCGCGCGTGGCCTGCAAGGTATGTCCGCGCTTGTTGAGAGCCAGGATCTCATCGTCGGTGGACTGCACCCCCACCTGGACCTTGGTCACGCCGAGGTGGCGCAGCCAGCGCAACTCGTCATCGTCGATGCGGTCCGGCCGCGTTTCGACGACCAACCCGACATTGCGCCGCCCACCCCGAGCATTGACGGCCTGGGCCTCCTCGAGCGTGGGCGACTCGGCCGCGTTGATCGCCTCCAGGCACCGCCGGACGAACCACGCCTGGTAGTCACGGCGATACGCACTCCACGTCCCACCCAGGATGAGCAGCTCGATCTTGTCGGTGGGGTGTCCGACGGCGGTGAGCGACTCGAGCCGTGCGCGGGTCTGGGCAAACGGGTCGAAATCGTGCTGGCCGGCGCGCATGGCCCCCGGCTCGTCGGCCAGGTAGCTCTTGGGCATGCGCGCATCCGTGGGGCAGAAGATGCACTCGCCGGGGCAAGGGTAAGGCTTGGTCAGGACGGTGACTGTGGCGACGCCCGAGAGGGTGCGCACCGGCTTCATGCGCAGGGAGCGCAGGAGCGCGGGTGATTCGGCGATCTCACCCGCCGACACCATCTCGCGGTAGGCGTGCACCAGGGCATCTTTTGCCAGGTACGAGCCCGAGGCAGGGTGCCGATGCAGCGCAGCTCGCAAGGTGACACCGTGCACCAAGTCGTGCAAAACGGCACGCGCCGCGGTGCGGCGCGTCTCGTCGGTGTAGTCGCGTGCGCGCTGCCAAGCGTCTTCGCGAGAGGTAATGTCGCCCATCCCTGTATAATCGCCGGCCATGGACCTGAACGCGGCCGCGCGGCTGATTGCCCTCAATCGCAGATTCTACCAGACGTTTTCGGCCGACTTTGCCCAAACGCGTGAACGCCTGCAGCCGGGCGCGACGCGCATCGCGAGCCGAATTCCCCCCGACGCGCGCCTGCTGGACCTGGGCTGCGGGAGCGGGCCGCTGGCAAAATACCTGCTCTCAGAGAGATCGCCGCGCTTGTATCTCGGGCTCGACCTGAGCCTGCGCCTTCTCGAGTATGCGCGCGGCGGGATCGCCCGCAAGGGAGAAGAGGCCCGATTTGTCTGCGCCGATCTCTCCGCGGGAGCGCTGCCCTTGCGCTCGTCAGAGCGCTTTGGCTGGGCATTCCTTTTCGCGGTCCTGCATCATCTCCCCGGTGAAGCGCTGCGGCTGCGCACCTGTCGGGAGGTGCATCGACTGCTCGTGCCGGGCGGGCGGCTGGCGCTCTCAAACTGGCAGTTCAGCCGCAGCGAGCGACTGCGCCGGCGGATCGTCCCATGGGAGGATATTGGGCTCTCGGCGAACGATGTGGATCCTGGCGATGCGCTGCTGGATTGGCGCCGCGGCGGGCGGGGACTGCGCTACGTGCACCAGATCGACGAAGCGGAACGACTGCGGCTGTGCGAACGGGCCGGCTTTCGCGAAGTGGAATACTTCGCCTCCGACGGTGAGGGCGGCAATCTCTCGGACTATGCCGTCTGGGAGGCGATCTAGCAGCCCGCAGTGTGAACCGCGGCGCCGCGCACGTACGCCTGCTTCTCGCACGAAGGATTGGGCCTTGCGGTTGTCACACCAGAAACGCGCGCCGGTGTTCCGGCGCGCGTTGGCTATTCGCGGAAGGTGAGTGGGACGGAAGCTCAGGTTGCGGCGGCCTTCGAGATGACGCTCAGCCCCTCGACCATTTGGCGGTTGTAGAGCAGGACCGGTGCGCGGCTCACGAGCTGCGGGAAGAAGACCGGGATCAGCGTGGCGTTGTAGAGCGGGATAAAATCGCGATGACCCGCCAGGATCGACTCCGCGAAGTTGAACTTGCCGGGCGCTTCCATAACGCCGAACATCTCGAAACCCTTGAGCCCAGCCCACACCCGGTACGAAACCAGCCGACCGAAGCCGCTGCGCGCGACGGAGGGCGGGCCGAGATCGCTGCGCTGCTCGAGCAGTACCGCCACCAGGTGCGCTTTGACCGCGTCCCACGTGTCGAAGCGGGCCACGGTCTCGGCCGGACGGTGGAGGCGCGCCAGCCACACCTCGACCAATTCGATGGAGGAGCCCGAGGTATCGTTGAGCACGCCGATCACACCCGAAGAAGAAACGGGGATCTTGCCTTTTACGATGTAATGCGGCGTGATCAGTTCGACGGGTACGTGAGTGGAGATCAGCTTGCTATCCATAGGGGGTCACACCGCGCGGAAGGCGGCGTATAGGGTTACTCCATCGCTCGCGGTCTCAAGCCACACGTGCCCGCCGGCTTCCCGCACCTGGCGGCAGGCTGCACCCAGCGGACTGACCGTCGGGCGCGAGGCGGCGTCTTGACCGAGTTCGCTGAGTTCGCTCGAACTGAGGTGCGGCCCGGAATCCAGCAACGAGAGCGTCACCCACTCCCCGGGCGGGAGGCCTTCGGCCTGGCTCATGGTGAACGGACCTGAGGGTTCGCCGCTGCGCATGTGGAAAACGGCCAGGGCGACCGGCTCGCCGCTCGATCGGGCAATGGCCCAACCCAACAGGGTCTGCATGCCGGCCAGAGCGAGTTTCGGGTTTCCGAATACCGGGGGAAACTCACCCGGCCAATTGCGGGATGATGCCGATATGGCGCAGCTCGGCCACGGGACGCACGGCTTTGAGCGCTTCGTCGACGACCCGCGGCAACGAGAATTGCTCTGCGCCGCGCGGCACGGGCGCGGCGGAGGGTTCGCTGGGCATGAGCTTGAGCAGCGGCTGAACCACACCGCTGAGGCGGGCCAAATTGTCGCGGTAAGGCGAGCGCGGCGCGACGCGCAGAAGCGCGTCCGTCTCGGTGGCCAGCACCTGCAGCGCCTGGCGGAACTCAGGCCCCAGCACCTCGCCCACGGCCCCCATCGGCTTGGATGGAGCGGGCGCCGCGCCGTCCGGCCCGGTAGCGCGCGCGACGGGCTTGAGGCGGGAAAGCGCCAGGCTGGCGGTGTGGGCCAAGGCACGGACGATGATGAGCTGATGCTCGCCAAACCCCTGCCCCGCGCTGCGATTATAGATGGCCAGCACGCCGCCCACATGGCTCTCGATGAAGATCGGCATATTGATCAGGGCCTGCACCATGTAAGCCGTCTTCACGCGAAAGCGGCCCTCCCCGGGCGAGGGTTGGCGCACAAGCGGTTGGCCGGTGCGCACCACCTGGCTCACGAACGTATCCGAGACGAGCTGATGGTGGAGCAAGGCCCGCGTCTCGGGTGCCTCCTTGCTGGCCCGCAGGAAGACCTCATTGGAGGCGGGGTCGATTAGATACAGGCTGGCGTCCTCGGCATGCGTGAGGAAGGCTGTGGCTTCCACGACCTGGCGCAGGATCGCATCCACCTCGTGGCTTTGCAGGAGGACGCGCGAGACCTCCAGCAAGATGCGATACTCTTCGTTTTGTTTGCGGAGTTGATCGGCGGCCAGCTTGAGTTTGGGCAAGGCCTGGCGCGCGCTCTGCTGGACGATCGCGTCGCGTTGGACCGACATGATGGAATCGATGAGGGCTTCCGGTCGGTAGGGCTTGAGCAGGAAATCACGCACGCCCAGGCGGAACAGATCGCGCCCGGCTTCCGGGCTGAGGCGGGCGGCCAAGATGATGGCCGGCGCCTGGTCGCCTCGCTCGCGACGGGTCCGCAGCATGGTCAAGGCCATGCCCTGGAGCTGGGTGATGTCGACCACGATGACATCGGCGGGCGGCGAATCCGCGCGGGCGACTTCCGCCACCAGGCTGTGCGGCATGAAGATCTCGCGCACGAGCCATTCGCCTGATTCCGGCGCATCGGCGATGACCAGCACGCGCGGGCGCGAATGCACTTCGTCGGTTTTGGTAGACCACACCAGGCTCATCGCCGGGTCTCCGCTGTGTGCCGTGAGGCGTCCGCTTCGGGCTGAGTGCCGCCGGATTCAGGCCTGATTCTACACTCTGCCCCGAGGGAGCGCCAATGGCGGAGATATAATGAAACGACCACGCGTGGACCGTGGGCCGGCGCATGTGCGACGGGCTCCCCCAAACCCTGGGAGGCATGGATGTACGATCCGCGGCAGATGGACGACTTGGAGCGGGCGCTCGAGGAGTGGGCGCGCACCGACTTGGCGCAAGCGCTGGCCATCACCCCGGAGCGCGCCTCGGAGTTCTTGACGACCTCCTCCGAACCGATCGAGCGGCTTTACACGCCGATGGACCTGGCGGCTGAGGACTACCAGCGCGACCTGGGCCTGCCCGGGCGCTACCCCTACACCCGCGGCATCCACCCCACCCTGCACCGCGGCCGTCTGTGGACGATGCGCATGTTCGCCGGGTTCGGCACAGCCGAAGAGACCAACGCGCGCTTCAAGTATCTGCTCGATCAAGGTCAAACAGGGCTGTCCATCGCCTTCGACCTGCCCACGCTCATGGGCTACGACAGCGACGCGCCCGAAGCCCTGGGCGAATTCGGCAAGTGCGGCGTGGCCGTGGCTTCACTGCGCGACATGGAGGTGCTGCTTTCCGGCATCCCGCTCGACAAAGTATCGACCAGCATGACGATCAACTCGCCGGCGGCAATCGTCTGGGCCATGTACCTGGCAGCGGCCGAGAAGCAAGGCGTGCCGCCGGAAAAGCTGCGCGGCACGATTCAGAACGACATCCTCAAGGAGTACATCGCCCAGAAGGAATACATCTTCCCGCCCGAACCCTCGATGCGCCTGGTGGTCGACACGATGGAGTATGGCACGCGGAGCGTGCCGCAATGGAACACGATCTCGATCTCCGGGTATCACATCCGCGAGGCCGGTTCGACGGCGGCGCAGGAACTGGCCTTCACCCTGGCCGACGGGATGGAGTACGTGCGCTGGGGGATGGCGCGCGGCATGGCCATCGATGAATTCGCGCCGCGCCTGTCCTTCTTCTTCAATGCGCACAACGACTTCTTCGAGGAGATCGCCAAGTACCGCGCGGCGCGGCGCATCTGGGCCCACGAGATGCGCGAGACCTTCGGTGCGCGCGACCCGCGATCGTGGCTGCTGCGCTTCCACACCCAAACGGCCGGCGCCAGCCTGACCGCTCAGCAAGTGGAAAACAACGTGGTGCGCGTGGCGATCCAGGCGCTGGCCGCAGTGCTGGGTGGCACGCAAAGCCTGCACACCAATTCGATGGATGAGGCCCTGGCGCTCCCCTCGCAAGCGGCGGCCACGGTCGCGCTGCGCACGCAGCAGATCCTTGCCCACGAGTCCGGCGTGGCCAACACGGTGGACCCGTTGGGCGGGTCGTACTTCGTGGAGGCCCAGACCAATCGCATGGAGCGGCAGGCGCGCGAGTACTTCGCGCGGATTGCCGATCTGGGCGGCGTGCTGCCGGCGATCGAGCGCGGCTTCTTCCAGAAGGAAATCGCGGAGTCCGCCTACCGCTATCAGCGCGAGATCGACACGCACAAGCGGGTGGTGGTGGGCATCAACGAATATGCGGACGCCGCACCGCCGCGCATCCCGCTGCTCGAAATGGACCCGCAAGGTTTCGAACGTCAGGCGGACCGCCTGGACAAGGTGCGCACCGAGCGGGACGCCGGGCAAGTCGGGCAGGCGCTCGACCGGCTGCGCATCGCCGCGCAGGGCACGGAGAATCTGATGCCGCACATTCTGAACGGCGTGCGCGCCTATGCGACCTTGGGCGAGATCGTGCGCGTCATGCGGGATGTATTTGGGACCTACCGCGAACCGAGCTGGGTATGACACACTTCCGGACGACGCAAGAGCATTGCAGCGCCGTCGGCGAGTTGAGGGAGATCCGAGTGAAGCCACACGCAAACCCGAGCGTTGAACGCCGGTTCTTGATTGCCATCGCATTGACCGCGGTCATTCTGCTGGCGGAGGCCGGCGGCGGAATCTGGACTCGCAGCCTGGCGCTCCTCTCCGATGCGGCCCACGTGCTGCTCGACCTGTTCGCCATCGCGCTGAGCTACCTGGCGCTGCGGCTTTCCGCCTTGCCGCCCGACGATCGTCACACCTACGGATACCACCGGTTGGAAGTGCTAGCGGCGCTGGCCAACGGCCTGACTCTGTTTGTGGTCGCCGGCGGCATCCTGTGGGAATCCTATCAGCGCTGGCGCGTCCCTCAAGAAGTGCGCAGCTTGGAGATGCTGGTGATCGCCGTCGTCGGCCTGCTGGTCAACGTTGCGGTCGCGTTCCTGCTCACGGCCAAGACACGTGCTGACGCCTCTCGGCGGGTCGACCTCAACGTGCGCAGCGCGGCGCTGCATGCCATGTCGGATGCGATCTCCTCGGTGGGCGTGATCGTGGCCGCACTGGTCATTGCCCTGACCGGATGGCAACAGGCGGATGCCCTGGCCGGCGCGTTGATCGGCCTGCTGATCCTGGTGGGTGCCGGGAGGGTCCTGCGCGGGTCGTTGCACATCCTGATCGAGGGCACGCCGGAAGGCATGTCGGTGTTCGAGGTAGGCGAAGTCATGACCGGCACCCCCGGAGTGTGCGAGGTGCACGATCTGCACGTATGGAGTTTGTGTTCGAGTCACGTGGCGCTGAGCGCCCACATCATGCACGAGAGCACCGACCCAAGCGCCCAGATGGCCACGCTTCGCGAAATGCGCGAACGGCTCGAGCAACGCTTCGGCATCACCCATACCACGGTCCAAATCGACGACGCCAACTGCGGCCAGGGAGAACCCATCAAGACGATCGCCGCAGCCGGGAACGCGGGGTAGGCGGCGATCGTGTGCGGCCGATTCACGCTCACCTCGGGGCCAGCCGCGCTGCAGCGGTCGCTGCACCTGGACACCCCTCCTGAAGATCTCCTCCCGCGATTCAATATCGCGCCAACTCAGAACATCGCCATCGTCACCAGCCTGGAGCACCCGCAGGTCGAGTACGCGCGCTGGGGGCTGATCCCGTCCTGGGCCAAGGAGGCGAGCATCGGCTCCCGCCTGATCAACGCGCGGGCTGAGACCGTGCGCGAGAAACCGGCCTTCCGCTCCGCCTTCCTCAAACGCCGCTGCCTGATCCTGACCGATGGCTTCTACGAGTGGGAACGCACGGCCAAGGGCCGAGGCGGCGCGCGGGCTCCCTTCTACATACAGATGGCGGGCGGCGATCCATTCACTTTCGCAGGGCTGTGGGAAAACTGGCATTCACCGGAAGGGGACGAGGTGCGCAGTTGCACCATCGTGACGTGCGCGGCGAATGAGATCATCGGCCGTTTCCATGACCGCATGCCGGTCATCCTCGAGGGCGACCGCGCACGGCGCTGGCTCGACCCCGCCGCCCCGGCCGAGGATCTGGGCGCGCTGCTCGTCCCCTTCCCGCCCGATAGACTCCAGGTCCGCGTGGTCAGCCGGCTGGTCAACAGCCCGGGCAATGACGGGCCGGAAGTGTTGCAGGCTAAAGAGTGACGTAAGTCCGGCTGAGCGTCCGCGTGTGTGCGAGGCGGGGACCCAGGGTCGCACGAGGACCAAAGAACTGGATTCCCGCCAGGGGCACGCGGGAATAACGAGGAATAGACGGTTTCTCGTCGTCCCCGCGTGCACGAGGCGGGGACCCAGCGGCAGACGAGGACCAGAGCCCTAGATTCCCGCCGGCACCACGCGCAGACTGCGTCATGAAACACGCGGGGAGCAGCGCATGCTGCTCCCCGAGACCTCGCTTCATCCACTCGCTGTCACGTCAGCCGCTCTCCATCGCGGAACTCGCTTCCGCGGCCGCGCGGAGCCGCCGTTCGACGATGCGGGCAATCACCCACAGTGCCACCGCAGTCAAAGCGGTGCCGACTCCCAGAGTCACGAAGCAATCCTGCCAGAACATTTCAGGGAACAGGCGGATGAGCGAGTCGGAATAAAGAAACAACCAGGTGTCGCCGGTGAAGAAGATCCGGTGGAAGAAGACGAAAAACCAATTCCACGCCAGAGCGACGCCCGCTAGAACGACGACCAGCAGCGCGACGGTAAGCACGCTTCCGGACCTCACCGCATGCAGGAAAAGGGTCCCGCCTTGGCGGGCAAGGTAGGCCGCGGCCAGCCCGCCGAGTACAAGCGCCAGTGCCCACGTCAGCAGCGCGCCGCTCACCACGTTCTTCACATCCGCCATATGGCGAAGTTCGCGGCTGTTGTAGAGGGGTGTTCCGTCCGCAAGCGTCTGGTCACCCAGGAACTGGATGCCCTCCCGGTTGAGCAGATACTGGCGGGAGACCTCCGACCAATACAAGGCGATCCTCACGGCTGAAACCGTACGGGTCCGGCGGAAATGCGGGCTTGGCGTACTCGCTGCGGATGAATACAGGCGTCAGCAGGATCCGCAGCCAGGTCAGGACCAGGATCAAGGGCAAGACGAGCACGATCAGGGCATGTGCTACTCGCTTCATGAGAGAGCCTCGCCTTCTCGCGGCGAACGGACTGCACGCATCTCACTGCGGTTCGATGGAATCCAACCCGCCGCCCAAGACGAACCGGATGACCATGGCGTTCGTCAACTGCTCGACGGGCGCACGGTCGTCGGTGAATACTTGCTCGCCCAGGACGGTCGGGCGTAGGTTGAGCTGCGTTCGCTCAAGCACATCCAAGAGAAACGGGTGCGCAGGCGGATCGGCGATCTGCAGCCCCGCCAGGTTCATCGCCAGATTGCCGGCCAGCGTGGGCACGGCCGTCGCATACAGAATGCTGTTGAGGCTGTCGGGCACATCCACAACATACACCGAGGGGAAAACGGCCGCCAGGGTCGCCGTCATGGCTTCCACCAGGCGGCGATCGGACGGCATGCGCGCCACGTTGATCACCAACACCCCATCGGCGGTGAGTCTTCCGCGGACGAGCTCGAAGAACTCGCGCGTGGTGAGGTGCCAGGGGATGTACGGCGGGCGATAGGCATCCACCGCAATCACGCGGTACTGCTTCCCCGAGTGCTCCAACCCCCAGCGCCCGTCGACCGCAAGCGCGCGCAGGTTGGGCTCGTTCATGTCGAAGTAGGTTCGCCCGATCTGGATGATGGCCGGATCGATTTCGAATCCATCGATCGGGATCGCGCCGTAGACGGCTGTGAATTGGCGGGCGGTGGTGCCGGCGGCCAGGCCAACGATCGCGAGAGAATCGACGTTGCCTGCCGGATAAGGGAAGGCGTTGAAGAATGGCGCGGCCAGGAAGTAATCCCAGGTGCCATACGTTGCCAGCTCGCCCGCGCGATAGACCGAATGCACCCCCTGCCCCTCGTTGAGCAGCAACAGCCGCATGCCATCGCGGTCGACCACCTGAATGTAGTTGTAGGCCGATTCCGTCTCGACCAACTGGCCGCGCGTCTGCTTCACCGGGCCGCCAGCCCCGAGCAATGTCAGGCCGATAAGGGCGACAGGCATCCACAGTGCAACCACCGCCGCTCGCCTCTCGACACGCGACAGGCCGAAGAGCGCTACCCCAAGCAGAATGCCGGCGAACAGCAGAAAAGTTCGTGTAGTCCCGATGGCGGGAATGAGCCACAACACCGGCAGGAAGGTACCGAGAATCGACCCGACGGTGGAGATTGCGTACAGCTTGCCGGCCACGTTGCCGGCGCTATCCACCTCGCGCAGGGCGAGACGGATGGCGAACGGCGAAACACAGCCGAGCAATGTGACCGGAACGACGAAGAGGACGAGCACCGCCCCGAAGGACCCGAGTGCGACCGCCGCATTGATCCCCTCGACGGCATTGGCCGCAACTTGCAGCACCGGGCGTGCGACCACGGGCACCACCGCTGTGACCAGCGCGGCCCAGGCCAGCAAGCGGTAGAAGGTCACCGGGCGCGGGTCGCGATCGGCCCAGCGTCCGCCGATGAAGTACCCCGCCGCCAGGTAGACCAGGATGAGGCCAATGATATTAGCCCATACCAGGTTGCTCGTGCCGAACACATTGCCCAGCAGGCGCGAGGCGCACATCTCGACGGCCATGGTGGTCATCCCGGCCGTGAAGACTGCCAGCGTCAGGTAGCGCGGCATCCCTTTCAAGTGACAACTCCTCCGTTACCCAGGACCGGTCACACTCCACCCAGCTGCCGGCTCATTCCGATCCTCGCGAGCCACACGGCGGACCTGCAGTGAACGGTTGACGAGATCACATCAGCGAAAACGACTGATCGTCAACGCGCGCCTTCGCATCGGCCATGGGGAGAACCTTCCGATTATAATGCCAGCCTACCTTCGATCAGGATCTCCATCACATGGGCGCGCAAGTCACCACGAGCGAGCTCGGCGCACAAATGCTGCGACGTAACGCTTCGGCGCTTGTCGTCGACTATGCCTTCTTCGGGATGGGGCTGGCCTTCGCCGGCACCTCGACCACGCTACCCGCGCTTGCCGCACGGCTGACCTCGAACGCGGTGCTCATTGGGATGGTCGGGGCGTTGTGGAATGGCGGGTGGCTGCTGCCGCAGATCGCCGCGGCGCACTACCTCACGCCCAAGACGCGCAAGCTGCCGGTGGCCATCGCCGTCGCGTGGGTCGGGCGCCCGGTGTTCCTGGCGCTTGCCCTCTTCCTACTGTTGGGCGGGGTGCGCTGGCCGGCGGTGGCCCTAACCTTCCTGCTGGGCGCGGTGTTCTACTTCGCGGCCACCGACGCGCTTGTGGCTGTGGCTTGGTTCGACGTCCTGGCTAAGGCCATTCCCGGCAAACTGCGCGGGCGAGTTGTCGGCATCGGCCAGATCATCTCGGGGCTGCTCTCGCTCGGCGCGGGCGCAACCGTGCGCGCGCTGTTGGCCGAGGGCGGACCCCCCTTCCCGATCAACTACGCCCTGATCCTGGTCCTCGCGACGGCCGCATTCTTCGTCTCCACGGGATCCTTCTACTTCATCCGCGAACCCGTCGAAGCGGTGCCCGCGCAGCGCCCACAGCTTGCGCACGTGGTGCCGCGCCTGGTCAGGCACTTGCGCGAGGACTCCCGCTTCCGGCATGTGACGATTGCGCGACTGCTGATCGGGCTCTCGGCGATGCCGATGCCCTTCTACGCCGTATATGCCACTCTCGAGCGCGGGCTGCCCGAGGCCAGCATTGGGATCTTCCTCGTTGCGCAGACATTTGGCGGCTTGGTCGCTGGGCTGGTGCTTGGCCCGATCGCCGATCGCAAAGGGGCACACCGGGTCGTGCAGTTGATGGCACTCTTCCAGTTTCTCGCACCGGCGCTGGCCCTCCTGGCCGCCCGGCTGAGCGTGGGCACGCCCCAGGCGCTGACCGCCTTGTTCGCTCTCGTGTTCCTCTTCCTCGGCATCGGCGAGGGCTCGACGATGCTCGGCCTTCTCAACTACGTGCTGGAAATCGCACCGCCACCCGACCGGCCAAGCTATGTGGGGCTAACGAATACGTTGGCCGGGATGATCGTCCTTTATCCGATCATCGGCGGATGGATTGCGACGCGCTGGGGGTATGAGGCCGTATTCGCGCTGGCGGCGCTAATCGTCCTGATTGGCGGACTGTTGGCGCTCTGGCTGCCGAGCCCGGCCCCCAAGCCGATGGGGAGTGATGCGGCCCCGAACCCCATCGTGGAGACGGTTCCCTAGCACTCTCAACATCTCCGAGAGAGCAGTCGTGAGCCGGCGGGCGAGCCGCGTTTGGCTGAAAACGCGTGCCATTTTGTGAATCACGAGAATTGGACTATGATAGCCACACACGGCGCGGCTCACGAGGCGCGCCTCCGCCGGTCAACCGCAGACCGCATTCGAATCTCCGGCGCCCGCGCGAGTGCACGCTCGGGGAGTCCCTCGTGAGGAGGATCTCTTGCCCATCCGTCTAGGCCCACTCGAACTCGGTATCATCCTGCTGATCGTCATCCTGCTCTTCGGCGCCGGCCGCATCGGGAAGGTTGCGGGCGAGATCGGCCGCGGCTTCCGCGAATTCCGCAAGGGGCTCAAGGACGATGAGCCCACTGCCCCTGCCGACACGACCGAACCGAAAAAGTAGTGACCCCATTCGAGCCAGCGCAAGCCTGAGGGCCGCCGTGCGTATCTCGCGCCGCTCGCCCGCAACCCGGGCGAGTATTGCGCACGCGGCGCTCTCGCATTAGTGCATATCCCCAGTGCAGCTCGTCCAGTGACCAGCGCCCCGGCTGAACCGCCTGTAGGAATGCTCGCGTGACCCCGCTAGTCGACCCCTTCGGCCGCACGATCACGTACATGCGCATCAGCGTGACCGATCGCTGTAACTTGCGCTGCGTGTATTGCCTCCCGCAGGAGGGCATCGCCCTGAAGACACATGGCGACATGCTGACCTACGAGGAGATGGCAACCGTCGCAGGCGCCGCCGCGCGCCTGGGTGTGCGGCGCATCCGCCTCACCGGCGGCGAACCGCTCGTGCGGCGGGGAGTGACCGACCTGGTGCGCATGCTGAAGGCGTTGCCCGGGATCGAGGAAGTGAGCCTGACGACGAACGGCGTGCTGCTCGAGGAGTTCGCGCCGCGATTGGCGCGATCCGGGCTCGACCGAGTGAACGTGAGCCTCGACACGCTGGACGAGGCGAACTACACGCGCTTGACGCGCGGCGGCGAGATCCGACGGGTGTGGAAGGGAATCGCCGCGGCGGAAGCCGCAGGACTGACCCCGATCAAGATCAACGTGGTTGCGGTGCGTGGGCTGAACGACGAGGAGTTACCGGCACTGGCCCAACTCACGCGCGAACATCCATGGCACGTGCGCATCATCGAGCTGATGCCGGTGGGCGACCCAGCCACCTGGGGGAACGACCTGCCCGATCCGCAGCACGCCTACCTGCCGCTGAGCGAGATCATGCGAATTCTGGAACCATTGGGCCTGGTCGAGGACCCTGAGCGCAGGGGTGACGGACCGGCGCGCACGTATCGCATCCCGGGTGGGTTGGGCACGGTGGGTGTGATCTCACCGCGCGGAGAGCATTTCTGCGAGCGCTGCAACCGGCTGCGCCTGACCGCCGACGGCTTCCTGCGCCCGTGCCTCCTGGGCGATCGCGAGGTGGAGGTGAGGGATGCGCTTCGCCGC
Source organism: uncultured Chloroflexia bacterium (assembly GCA_963712475.1). Taxonomy (GTDB): domain Bacteria; phylum Chloroflexota; class Anaerolineae; order Anaerolineales; family RBG-16-64-43; genus RBG-16-64-43. The sequence goes on along the minus strand of CAVQIA010000005.1, from coordinate 241,639 downwards.
GGGGAGCCGATGGAACCGCTGCTGCGCCAAGCCGTCGCGCTCAAACCCGAGAAGAACGAATTGTGCGTGAATCGGGTCGCCTCGAACCGATGGATGGCCGAGATTGGCGGCTAACCCCCGCGGCGCCACCCACCTCTCTTCATTAGAGAAGGCATCGCCTGGCGCCCAGGCCAGCCGCCCGGGAAACAACCTTCTTGCTCGTCGACATTGCCCCGTTCCGGGTCCTATCCTGAAGTCCCGGGCTAATGGTCTCGAGGCGCTCTTTGCCTGCGCAGGCCGATCGCTGCCGCCGCGAGGACAACCACGCCACCAAGAAGGACGAGCGGCACCCAGGGGAACCCGCGAGCGTCTGTGCTCGTGGTGGGTTCATCCTCCGGCTCGACTGCGCGCACAGTGACATGCACAGAGGCCGCGGCCGTGCTGCCGGAGGAATCACTCGCCCGCAGCGTCAGCAGGTGATCCCCGACGCTCAGCGAACTCGTGATGAGCAATTCGCCGTTGCCGAGTGAACCGTCCTTGTCGGACGACCACGCCAGAGATGAGCCGGACAGAGGCCCATCCTCCATATCGGTTCCAACGCCCTCGAAAACGAGAGGCGCCCCTTGATCGATGATGGTCCCCTCGGCCGGTAGGTCGACGTGTACTTGCGGCGGCTTGCTCGCCACTATGAGCTGCGAGCGGGTCTCACTGGAGGCGGTGTTGAACCCATCCGTTGCCAGCACGCGGAATCGTGCGTTCGCGCTTCCGGCCATACCCGCGGCGTCCAGCTGCGCCTCGGTCGTCGTCAGGAATGGCGCGATCGTTTCCCAGGTCTTACCGTCATCGGAACTGTATTGCAGCATGTAGGCGAGGGGGTCGTTGTCCGCATCGCTGCCCTGCCAGACGACGGTGTGCAGGCCATCGTTCGCCCAATCCTCGGCCGAGTTCGGTTGGAGCAACCCCACCTGCGGCGCGTGACGCGAAGCCTGACGCCGGCCGATCTCCCGCCCGTTGTAGAGGAAGACGACGGATGTCGTCCCCTCCTGCCACGGCAGGATGATGAAGAAGGGGCCTTCGCCGCTGGCCTCGGCGTTGCTGAGCGCGTCGGGTGCGATCGAGCGGCTGAACAGGACGCGGCCGGATGCATTGCGCAGCTCGACCACGTAAGGCCCCTCCGCCAACGCATCTTGGGTGCTCGCGGAGAGTGACAGCCTGTAGAAACCATACTCCAAGGTCGCGGCCTTTGGGCTCAACGTCCCCGATCCGATCAGGTATTCTGAGCTGGTCGAATCCGAGGGGCGCAGCATAGCCAGGCGGGATCCCCCGCCAGGGGCGTAGACACCGGAGGGCAGCCTGCCCGCCAACGCCTCGTAGGTATAGACCGAGACCCACTTGCTGCCTCCCCCACCGCAGTACCCCATGAAGTCAAACGCCTTGGTGGGCAAATACAACCGCATCCTCCCTACATCGACCCCGAATTCGTCGAGGAATGAAGGAATCTCGGGGTATCCCCCATCGGGACCGCCCGCGCCGCATCCCGGCGCATGGTGACGGCCGAGGTTGTGCCCGATCTCCTGCGCGGCTGTTTCGGGGCCCTGGATGTCTCCGGCACGAACCCCGCCGGCAGCCGAGACTCCGGGCGTGTAACCGCAGCCGCTGTAGCCTCCCAGTGTCGACATATCGACCATGCCGTAGTAATGACGCGGGTTGTCGCCACGCAGCCATCGCAGCCACGAGAGCATCGCATTCCAGCCGGTGCCACAACCCGGCGCGGATGTGTCGTCCAAAGCAAACTCAAAACTGACGATGACTGGGGCCGATCTCTCCCAAACATGAATCGCGCTGGTGGGGTAGACGCGCTTGAGCCAGTCGACGAGTGCCCAACGCTCATCGATCGAGGGAGTCTTGCCCTTGTTCGCAACCGGGAGGAAGGTGACGTCGAGCGACTGGGAGGGGTTGATGTACGCGCCTGCAACGCCGTAATTATCGGCGTAGTTCCATTCCGGCGCGTTCTCCATGTTGTAGTTTGCGTAAACCGTGAAGGTGCGCTTGCCAGCGCTTGTCACCCAGCCCGAAGGCAGGATGAAGTTGAGCGTGGCGCCCAGATCCCCGCGCACGATCGCGGCGGGATCCGACACGCTCGTCACGGTGATCTTGCCAGTCGGGCGAATCGGGTCGGGGCAGCCCGCCTCGCCCGTGTCACCCGGGCAGAGCGCGCCGCCGATGCCTCCGATGAGCGAAGGGCCTGAGGAGATTCGAACATATACACGGACGAGTGTTGCCTTTCCGGTATAAAGCGGCACCGAATCCTGCGGGCACGCCCTGCGACCCATGCACTGGATCGCCTGCGTGGTTTCGATGTCGGTCACAACCAGGTTAAGGGTAGGCCGCGGCGTGGGCGTGCGAGTTGAATATGGAATGAAAGGCGGCAGGCGTTCGGGCGGGATCCTGATCCACCCGATCAGGGTATCGACCAGGCTAACGGTGAATCGCCGGATCGGTCCGCCGGGCGGTGTTGGCGGCGTCGGGGTCGTAGACGGTGTCGGTGTAAACGTCGGCACGCGGGTTGCGGTCTGGGTTGGCGAGGGGCTCGGCGTGAGGGTCAGCGTCACCGTCGGCGTGCGTGTGGGGCGGCGCGTTGCTTGCGGCGGAGGAGGCGGCTGAGGCGTGGCGGTGCATGGCTGTTGATTCTGGTCGAAACAGGGCTGCTCGTTCTGGGCAAGAGCCGCAGGCGCATCGGCGGACATCACCACGACGCCAGTTGCCAGCGCCATGACCAGGAAGAGCGGAATGAGCGGGCGAATCCGGCCGATGTGCGTTGTCATGACCCCTCCGTGATGGGCGGCTCACGACGCGAGCTGCCCAGTCAAGTCAATGTGGACTTCTTGGATGGCGGATGGGCAATTCTACACCCTGGACGGCCCTCAACAACAGAGAGTGGTGCGGGCGGTCGTGCAGCGGGAAGGTCCCCGTTGGATAACCTCGCGAGTCCCAATTGCAGTCGCGGCTTCCCTGGAGCGCTCAAGCGCGAGAATGCAGATTGCGACATGCAGCGCGCCTACGGTTCCTCTTAACGAGTTGCCCTCTCCCAAAGAGATCTGTGACCGAACCGCGGCGCTATAATCGACGGCATGCCGCTCATCGACCTGCCCACCGGCGTCACGCTCAACTACCTCGACATCAATCCCGATGGCCGCGAGACCGTCCTGCTGCTGCATGGGCTCGGCGTGAATGGCGCGTCGTGGGCGCTCCAGTTTGAGGCGCTCAGCGAGGCAGGCTATCGCTCGATCGCGCCCGACGCGCGCGGGTTCGGCCAATCGCGCTACCCCGGCGGGCCGATCACGGTGGCGCGCTTGGCAGAGGACATGCGGGCGCTGCTCGAAGCCCTGCGCCTCGTGCCGGCTCACGTTGTTGGAATATCGATGGGGGGTGTGCTCGCGCTGCAGTTGGCCCTGACACGCGCGCAGATGATCGATAAGCTCGTTCTTGGTGAATACCTTCGCGCGGCTGCGTCCGGAGCGGCCGAGCGTGTGGGCCTACTTCGCGCTGCGCATGGTGATGGTGCACACGATGGGGCTGGAGGCGCAAGCGCGCGCGGTGGCGCGGCGGGTGTTGCCGCGCGAAGACCAGGCCCAGATGCGCGAGATCATGATCCAAACGGTGCGCCAGGCCAACCCGCGCGCCTATCGCGCGACGATGCGGGCGCTCGCATCCTTCGACGTGCAGGAGCGTTTGCGCGAGATCCGCTTGCCGACGCTGCTGGTGACCGGAGCTGACGACAACACCGTGCCCCCGCCGTTGCAGCGGCGCCTGCTGCTCGGCATCCTCGGTGCGCAGCAGGTGATCATCCCCAACGCCGGGCACGCGGTGACGGCGGATCAGCCGGAGGCGTTCAACCGCGTTCTGCTGGAATTCCTCGAGAGCTAACCACGCAAGAAGTGCCCGATCATGCGCCATCGAGCGGGCTGCGCACAGCCAGCCCGCCTCGGTTGAGCACGTGGGTATAGATCATCGTCGTCTTCACATCCTTATGCCCGAGCAATTCCTGGACAGTGCGGATGTCGTATCCGCCTTCGAGCAAGTGCGTGGCGAAGCTGTGGCGCAGCGTATGGCACGAGACGTGTTTGGCGATGCGTGCCTGGCGTGCGGCGCGAACCACAGCGCGCTGGAGCCCACCCGGGTCGAGGTGGTGTCGGCGCACGGCACCCGAACGCGGGTCGGTCGAGAGTCGATCGGAGGGGAAGACGTACTGCCAGATCCACTCGCGATTGGCGGCAGGGTACTTGCGGTCGAGCGCGCCCGGCAGCATGACGGCGCCGCGCCCGTGCGCGAGATCCGCCTGATGCAAGGCTTGCACTCGTGCAAGGTGATCGCGGAGAGGGTCGAGCAATGACTCGGCGAGCATCGTCACGCGATCGCTGCCGCCCTTACCGTCGCGCACGGTGATCTGACGCTGCGCGAAATCGACATCCTTGACGCGCAGGCGCAAGCACTCCATGAGACGCATGCCCGAGCCGTAGAGCAGTTTGGCCATGAGTTGATAGCGCCCGTCGAGGTGGCGGATGAGGGCGCGCGCTTCGCTTTTGGTGAGCACAGTCGGCAAGCGTTGTGGGCGGCGGGCGCGAATGGCGTCAATCGGCTCGGGCAGATCCTTGAGCAGCACATCCCGATAGAGGAAGAGCAGCGCGTTGAGGGCCTGGTTCTGGGTCGAGGCGGCGACCTTCTGGTCGGTCGCCAGATGCGAAAGGAAGGCGGCGATTTCGGGCGTGCTCATGCTGAGCGGGTGGCGTTTCTCGTGGAAGAGGATGAAGCGCCTGATCCATGAAAGGTAGGCCTGCTCGGTGCGCAGCGAGTAATGCTTGAGGCGCAGATGGTGGCGCACCTGATCGAGGAGACGTCGAGGCGGGTTGGGCATGCGGCACCCCCTTGTGGCAGCCCGAGCGGAGAGTGGAACGCGGAGGGTGAGCGGAGGGGCGGCGAGGCATGGTGCGGCGTCGAACGGGCCGCCGGCGGGCCGGGATCGCGGATGTCTCATCGCGTCCAAGCCGCATATCACCCCCTAGGAGCCAGGATACACCGGCTAGGGCCATGCGAACAGGGTGAATTGCACGATCGGGAGGATGGCCAGCCAAAAACAAGGCAGAAGCGGGAGGGGAGGCCATATAATAAGAGTTAGCCGGCCATGACACGCTATTCCTCTTGTTGCCCAGAATTGCTGGCCATCGCTCCAAGGACCTGCCAATGAGACTTCCGGGAAGAGAATTCGGCTCCGAGTTGCCGTCAGTCCTCTACGTCGCGCTCAGGTGGAATTCCCTGCATCCCACTCTCGAGAAGGAAGAAAGACTGCTATCTCTGGTCGCCAGGCATTTGCGCATCCGCCCAGAAGCACTCCGCATCTTCAATCTGGTCCCTCCCGCAAAGGGCCTTGGCATGTCTCTCTCAATGAAGGAATTCGGCCAAATCGAAGACACCACCCACCGAATCAAGGCCTTTGTCCTCGCCCATCGGTCTCGTTCGCCGACTAGTCGTCGGCGGCAAGTCCGGCCCGATGCCCCTTGTCGCTCTTCTCCTGAAGCAACTCCTGCCGAAGATACGCATCGAAGTCCGCAATCATCACCGTGCTCGCGCGGTAAACGGTGGTGCTCTCGGCCTTCCGTACATCATCAGGCCGTGATCGTTGCATTTCTGGCCGGCTAACCACTCACTGGTGCCGACGCGGCTTCCGCCGCAGGGGGAACGCGGACTTGCCAACCATCTCAGAGGCCATAGAATAGAGGTCGTGCTCGTGACGCCGCGCGGCACAGTTCGAGGCCGTTAGGTGCCGCCTCGCACACCTGCTCTTCAGGAGGGAGTATGCCCGAATTCCTCGACTTGCCCCTAACCACAGCCCTCTTGGTCGGCTTGGCACTGGTCATCCTCTTCTTTACCATTCTTGCGGTGCGCCCGGGCCGGCGGGTTCATGGTGGCGTCAGCCTGTTCAACAGGCTGAAGTTCTGGTTCAAAGCTTCTGACCCACCGCCAAAGCCGCAAACTCTCGGTTCCACCACATCCATTGGTCCTGGAGCAACAGTCGTCGCGCATGATATTGTCGCCGGCGACAAGATCGTAAACATCAGCCCGGCCCCGACCGAATCCACCCACTCCACACCTGGTCCTGCCCTTTCCCTCAGGCTGTTCTTGCGCGATCGGCCCTACTCCACATCTCTACTCGCGCGCCGCGACGCCTCGGGCCAGTTCCCGTTTGGGTTCGCACTGATCAACACAACCCCCGGCGCTCCAGCATCCAACATCAGGATCACCGTCGACATCTATTGGCGAGGTACCGACTTACGCGGCACTCCTAAGTTCAAGACACACGAATACCCTCGCGGCTGGACGTCCGCCCGGGGCCAAATCACCAACGCTCAGCCCGCGACATTTGTATTCCACGGTCCAGCCATCACCAGCTTTCCCGCTCATGCCGAGGAGTGGCCCAACTTCACTGGCGAGATAGACGTGGCTGCGGTCGGACGATTCATCATGTCATATGTCGTCTCCTCCGCATCTCCCGCCTCTGAATCAAGAGGTGATTTGACTATCGAGTTGGAGTAGTCCTGCTCCCTCCATTCGCGGCACCTAACCACTCACTAGTGCCGACGCGGCTTCCGCCGCATGGGGATCACGCGCTTGCCAGCAATTCGACCTTCAATACAATGGAAGTCGTGCCGGTGACGCCGCGCGGCACAGTTCGAGGCCGTTAGGCGTCCTGGGGGGATCTCTCCCGTGTTGCACGATCGCGCTGTCCGTCAGTACGTCCCCTCTTTTCTCCTTTTGCTTCTCGCGGGAGTCTCGGCGTGTGTGGCTAGGCAGGAGGCACCTGCTTCAGCGCAAGAACCTCAAGACACCCCAACGAGGCGAAACGCCACCCAGGCACTTGACGATACTCTCATTCCGCTGGCGACCCATACTGTCGCACCGCCCAGTTCATTGACCCCAACCCAACCCCGATCCGCTGGCCATCCGCCATGCCCGCCATCAACGACAGTCCCCCAGAACACTATTCCCGATTCGTTCTCTCTGGTAGGCATCCGTTTCCCTCCTTGGCCCGATCAAGTCGCGCTAGAGGCCGGAGGATTAATGCCTTGTCCTTCCCAATCTGCCGAATGCTATGATAGCCGCTACGCGATCGCAGAGCTGAGTCTTTCGAGGTGATTCCCAATTCCGGCCTTCGCTCGCCTGAATTCGCATCCGACGAAGAAGGCAGCACCTATTCGATGGTCCTTGATACCGTCCAGCTCCCCCCGATCCCCAGATCCCAAGTCCTGATCTTGTCACAGTGCAGATACCAAGGCGAGTACGATCCTGAGATTTCGGCCATAGGCTTGGCAGACACGCAAGTCCCCTCGCATTGGAGAAACACCAATGTGCCTGAGGATCTACATGCAGATCATTCGCGCGTGGCGAGCCAACAAGATGTCAAATGCCCTCGAGCCCGTTTCAGCCGACAAGGTCACATGTCATATCATCGGTTCGCTGGAATAGTCACTCCGCTGCGCCATGCTCGAAGTGGAGTTGTCGGGACGCCTAACCACTCACTAGTGCCGACGCGGCTTCCGCCTCAGGCGGATCTCGCACTTGCCAGCCATCCAGCCTTCAATACAATGGAAGTCGTGCCCGTGACGCCGCGCGGCACAGTTCGAGGCCGTTAGGCCGCTCTCCTTACAGGCCTCGCGCCGCTTGAATAGCGACACCGATCAAGGATCAAACCTCCTTGCACAAAGGCGCGCCGCAACCTCGCCATCCTTTCGGCTTTGGTGGTCTTGCCTCTCCTCTTCAATCTCGTCGTCATGTGGCGAGAGGTTGCCGCCCGCAGCCCTTAGCTCAGGCCATCAGAGGCACCTACAAGTGCTACTATGGGCTTCCGTGCAATCCATTGCCGAGAGTGATACTGGCATTGTCAGGAGCATCACTGCTCACAGCCCTATTCGGCTTCCTCATGATCGACATTTCAAGAACCAGATGGCTAGAGAGGCCACCCGAATGCCCTCACCCTCTTCACCAGAAGTCTTCTCGCAGTCTTCACCGCCATCGTGTTTCGATACGTAGCCGGTTTGCTGATGCCTCTTGCCTGGCTGCCTGTCTTCCATGATTACCTTCTTGGTCTTCCCGTGTCTCCCATCGCAGAAGAGGCCAGCTGGTATGTTGTATTCCCGCTCGCCGTCCTCATCTTCATGCTCCCTATTGCCGGCGACAACGCTTTCACTGCCAACAAACAGTAGCTGCATGGACTCCATGAAGCGGCCTAACAACTCGATGGAGCCGACCCGGCCAGCTGCGGCGAATCGAGTTTGAGATACTATCGAAGAGCTGGCCGGGCGGCTCATCTCGAGGCCGTTAGGCGGTGCAACACTAATTCGCTCAGAGCTCCAGTTGGGGGTCACCATGATTGCATGCCGTATCGCAGTTTCTATACTCGCCTACCTGGTTGGCTACTCATATTCCATTCTCCTTGGTGCATTCTTCGTGAAGAGGAACCTGGACCGGTTCTACCTCGGCTACGAGTTGGGCAGAACCGTGGAGAACTGGAGGTCTGGTGTAGTCGGGCTGGCTGAGCGCGCCTTATACACCACCTCTTGGCTGTTGGCCGTACCCCAGTTCATTGCCATTTGGCTCGCACTCAAGGCAGCCGGGCAATGGGAACCGCTGGAAGTCTGACTGGGGATCCAATGAGCGCAAAGTTGAACTGAGAAAGGGCGGGACACCGCCCGCGCCATGTATGCTGGCTACCTCCTCGGTAATGCCTTGTCCATCGCCTTTGGCGTCGCGGGCGCGCTCATACTCCGGGAAGTCCTCAGCCTCCATTGGCTGCGCGCAATCGCCATCGCAATCCCCCTCCCAGTCGTCGTCGGCCTACTCTATCTCTATATCAAGGCACGAACGATCCCTGCGCACATCGCTCCTGTCAGCCCAAATCCAAAGCCCACTCCCAAACGCAAGAGGGGCACCGCCTAACCACTCACTAGTGCCGACGCGGCTTCCGCCGCAGGGGGAACGCCCACTTGCCCGTCATCCAGTCTTCAATACAATGGAAGTCGTGCCCGTGACGCCGCGCGACACAGTTCGAAGCCGTTAGGCAGGCAGTGTCGACACGAGGACTGTGAAACGCTGGCTCTCACCCCAACATAAGCGACAGCCAAGTACATTCGCCTCCAACGCTGGACGAGAAGGTGCGCCTTTTCGAGGATCGTGTGCGCAGGGCCGGCAACTTGGCATTGCCGATGCGGTCATCAATGGCGCCCCATACCCCACGCCCGAAGACAAGAGGTCGCCCATTCCCCACTCCGGTTATGCTGTTCTCCGCATCATTCTCAGCTACTTCGAGATGGTGGCGAAGTTCCAGGCTGGATACGCCATGATTCGCGTCAGTCGTTCGATCACTTCCAACAGGGCGTCCTAGACGTCTTTCCCGAATTGGATGCCATTCAGTCCAATGATCGCACTCCCCTGTTGGAGGCACTGTATGTTGGGGGCCGTTGCGGCCTTTACCACGGATGCATGACTGACGCCCGGATCGTCCTAACGGGCGAAATCCCCTCCGCAATGGCATTCAACCGCGTAAGCCACCACCTTTTGCTGAATCCGCATATCATGGTTACCAAGCTACGTGCCCATCTTCAACGATATGTCGCACGCCTGAAGAATGCCGCGAACACCGACGTTAGAGACCGGTTCGAAAGACGATTCGACTTCGAAGCTCAGCCTCACACGTAGCTCAGTTTCCTACGTGCCTGCCTAACCACTCACTGGTGCCGACGCGGCTTCCGCCGCAGGGGGGAACGTGCACTTGCCAGCCATCTCAGAGGTCATAGAATAGTTGTCGTGCCCGTGACGCCGCGCGGCACACTTCGAGGCCGTTAGGCGGCGAGGCGAAGTCATGCCAAGTCTCCTCCTCATGAAGCGCAATTGCCACAGGGGACACATGTTCCAACCCCGCCAACCTGTGTTCCAGGCTCTCGTTCTTCTTCTCGCCAGCCTGCAGCTCGCCAGTTGCCTGTCGCCGCGCCCGACGGACCTCGGATTCACTCTCCAGGTTCCCTCGTTGGCTGCCCCAGCTACCCAGCTCGCCGCCTCACTAGGCGCTCCCGTCGCCACGCCATCGCGACCGCCCACCAAGACTCCACTACCTCAGCCCTCAACCACTCCTTCGCCCATACCCACACTTACGTCGCGGGCAGCAGCAACGTTGGTCAACAGACTTATACTCTCCAATGATGACTGCCGACTCCCCTGCTGGTGGGACATTCGCGCCGGAGAAACCAGCTGGGCCTCAACAAGGGCCTTCCTCTCAACATTCGCAAGCAACATCAGCCAAGGCCAGACGGGCATTGAGCTCTTCCTCGGTGAACACTATGTCACTACATCATACGGTTTCGAGTATCACCTCCCCGGAGGCATTCGCGGTGGAGCACAATTCGGCGTATGGGACGACACCATAATGGGAATCCTTGTGGGCAAGGGCAATACCCGCCCCCTCAGTGTCCGCCACTTGCTAAGCTATTACGGCAAGCCCGACCAAGTGTTCATCTGGACGCTCGCACGCACCATCGACCGTTCACATCCATTCGCCTTGATCATCTCATACGCCTCGAAGCAGTTCATAGCAAACTACGACATCGAAGCCAATCAGGTCGGAGATTACTTGGTCGCATGCCCGACACGAACGGCCCCTTGGATCTACATACACGCACCCCAGCTCCCCTGGTCAACCACCGAGATCCAAGACCAGATCATAGGACCCGACCCGCCTAGGCCCATGCTTGCAATTGACCAAGCCTCAGCTCTTTCAGTTGCGTCCTTCCACGATCTCTTCTCTGCCTCCGGCGAAGCCGCATGCATATGGACACCGGCAGCCCTTTGGTGAAGTACCCCGCTCACCTCAATTCGAGCACTGGCTTGCCCGCAAGCGGATCCCGCCCCTGCCTTCCAACCATCCACTATTGCCGCCTAACCACTCACTAGTACCGACGCGGCTTCCGCCGCAGGGGGATCACGCGCTTGCCCGCAATTCAACCTTCAATACAATGGAAGTCGTGCCCGTGACGCCGCGCGGCACAGTTCGAGGCCGTTAGGCGATGAGGGAGAGTAAATGAGACTTATAGCATCGGTCGAAGTTATGCGTGGACCAAATGAAGTATTCCCATGGATAGCCGACCCAAAGAAAGCAATCCTTTGGCAAAAGGGTGTAAAAGAAGGGCAAATAGCAATTGATGCGCCCGGGATAATTGGCACAACCTTCAAGGAAGTAATGGAAGAAGGTGGAAATAGTCTCGAGATGTTTGGAGTTATTACAGGATATATCCAGGGCAAATCAATCGCTTTCCATTTAGAAAGCAAAATACATGAGCTCGATGTGAATTACTCAATAGAAGGTAACAACAACAAATCGACAATAACCGTAGAATCCACGATAAATTGGAAGTTCCCAATGAATATTATGAGTATCATTATTGGTAGGAAAATGAAGGAGAATATATTGAAACAGACGGAAGCAGAATTTGCGGAGCTAGTAAAACTCTGTGAAAAGGAACGCACTTCAATTCCGAATCAATAAATATCATCGCCCAACAAGTGGCTGCAGCCGACTTGGCCAAGGCTCAAAGAGCGAACGCTGGAGTGCGGTTTCAGATTTCCTGCTAAAACAGTGGCCACATCGCGTGTGCGGCCAAGCGGCTGAGCCACCAGCCGTTAGGCGTTTTAGGATAACGGGGGTGCATCCATGCCAGACACTCGCAAGTCCAAACTCCGCATTCGCCATAGACTTTCCTCCTCTCATCTGGTAATGTCAGACCACTTCGCAAAGCTCTGCGCGCAGGCCGAAGCCGAGGGCCTGACCTCATGCACGAATGCCACCCTCGACTTGGTGAAGGGCTACGCCATCGCAGCGGTAATTGCCTCCGTTGCCCTCCTCGAATCTTCCGTCAACGAACTCTTCGACGACGCCCTGGATGATGTGCTCGGAGGCATTTCCGAGCACCACATGGCTCAGCTACGCCAGATTGCCCGACTCCAATCGCTCAGATCCCTTTCCACACTGGACCGCATGCAGCTCGTACTTGTCACCGCACGCCTCAGCCCCCTGGACGAGGGCGAGCGCCCATTTCAAGACGCCTCAGCCCTGATCGCTCTCCGCAATCACCTAGTCCATGCTCACGTCGACTGGGCAGTCGTGCCAGCCAGCCGCAATCAAGAGGAACTCAAGAAGCTCGAGAGACAGCTCCGCAGCCTGTTTCCCGAAAACCAACTTCTATCGTCCTCACCGTATCCTTACCTCCCAGACAGATGCCTAGGCGCTGGCTGCGCCGACTGGGCCGCAACCTGCAGCATCCACCTTCTTCGCGAATTCTTCTCGCGACTCGGATTGACGAATCTTCGCCTCCGGTTCGGCGATGTAATGGAAATCCGTGGCTCCCAAAACGCCTAACCACTCACTAGTGCCGACGCGGCTTCCGCCGCAGGGGGAATTCAGACTTGCCAGCCATCTCAGAGGACATAGAATAGAAGTTGTGCCCGCAACGCCGGGCAGCTTAGCTCGAGGCCGTTAGGCCGCTCTCCGCCGAGGGCAAGGAGGATGGGAACATGACCTCCGAATCGGGATTCCGTATCGCCTTCTGGGTCCTCTTGGCGGGCGTGCTGCTAATGCGTGTCTACTTCGTGGTGCAGCTCCGCCGGGCACGGGAGCGTTTGATGCCCGACCGTGAAGCGGTTGAGCGTGAAGGACGCGTGATGTTTGCATTCCGGGTTGCGATGGGCTTGCTCCTGGGATGTTGGTTGGCACTCTACGCCATCTATCCGACGTGGATGGGGGTCCTCTTGCTCCCATTCCCGGGCTGGCTGCGTTGGGCAGGGTTTGCGCTAGGGATTGTCAGTCTTGGAGTCTGGTCGTGGACTCAGGTTGCGCTCGGCAAGGAATGGTCTCCGCAGCTCCAGCTACGCGAGGAACACCACTTGGTCACCACGGGGCCCTATCGCCGGGTACGCCATCCGCTGTACACGGCCATGTTCGGATACTCCGTGAGCCTCGGCCTGGTGACTGCGAACTGGTTCTTCGTGGCATTTGCGGTGTTGGCGATCGCAGCCACGCTCGCACGGGTTCCCAAGGAAGAGCAGATGATGATCGGCGAGTTCGGAGACGAGTATCGAGCGTACATGCAGAGGACCGGGCGCTTCTTCCCGAAACTAGAGCGGCCTAACAACTCACTAGTGCCGACGCGGCTTCCGCCGCAGTGGGAACGCCCACTTGCCCGCAGTCTAAGTGGTCATAGAATAGAAGTCGTGCCCGCGACGCCGCGCGCCACAGTTCGAGACCGTTAGCCCGCGGAGCCATCTGGTCGCCCATGGTTATGGAAATCGTCGCCCAGTTGTTTCTTGTCGCAGTCCTCGTAGCCCTCGGCTACGGCATCCTCCTCTTCCACTCCTGGAAACTACCCCAATTCACCGCGGGCGTCATGGTCATGCGCTTCGGTCGATCCTTCAATTCCACTGTTCCTCCTGAAATCGTCGGCCGCTTTGTGGAAACCGACCGGATCGCCTTTCTCTTCTGCACACGGGATAGATGCCTCTTCCGCTTGCCCAATTCCTGGCGATACCGGTTTAGATTTCAGCCTACACGGTGAAGTTACAATCAGCAACAATCAAGCAACAGGCGTCGCCCGAATACACTCGTCCTTCCTTATCACGCATTGCGCATTGCTCTCGGGGCTCCTCTTTATGCTGGCCCCGATGTCCTCGCCCACCGGCGCCGCCGCCTGCCTTGCCACCATAGGGCTCCTGGACATCTTCAACCTTGCCTTCATGGGCATCCGCCTAATCTCGGAGCGCATCGACTTCCCTGACCTGATCAAGAGAGTTGACGACGAGGTCTCTAAACTCACTCCCGCTACCCTTCCCGCGGGCTAACCACTCACTAGTGCCGACGCGGCTTCCGCCGCAGGGGGAATGAGCGCTTGCCAGCCATCAAACCGGTCATAGAATAGAAGTCGTGCCCGCAACGCCGCGCGGCACAGTTCGGGGCCGTTAGGCGTTGTGAGAGGTTTCGTACCGAATTGCAGGTGCTCTGAGGGTTGGCGTCGAAGCACCCGTGCATTTGAGGCACCCTGCCTTGTGAAGACACCTTGCGGAACTCGCCGCTTCAAAGCACACGGGCCAAGGGGGTGGCTTTTCTTCTCCAAGACGAAAACCATCCAAATTGAATCCGTCCCGATCGCCGTGGTGGCTGCAGAGCGTGGCTGCCAGGTGTGTAGTACGCGTGGCCGCTCTTGCCAGTGCTCTTTACGCCTAACCAGTCGCTGTAGCCGACGCGGCTTCGCCGCCTGAAAGGAACGTAGTTTTGCCTGTGGTGTAGTTGGTTCTACAATCGGACCTGTGCCCGTCAGGCCGCGCGGCTAAGCTCCGGTCCGTTAGGTGACATCAACTTGAGTTGTGAGGCCTCCATGTCCAATAATCCTTCCCCCGCCGTCCCAGTCCATGTGTACCGGTATCCTCTCTACCGAAGACTCTTCGAATACCGCCTTCGCCCTTCTCTATGTAGTCATCGCCGTTTTTATCACGGGGAGTGCGGCAGCGGACATTGTGAATGGCGCAGGGCCCCTCCACTTCACTTGGGGGATGGTGCAGACCACCCCCATAAGTCCACTCAAACAGCTTCTAGGACTCTTGATCCTGTGGAGCTTTGCACCCTTCATTGTCCTCCTCGACCCCGACGTTGCCACATCAGATGAAGGCGTTCTCATCCGACACACCTTCCTACCCTGGAAGTTGATACCATGGTCCGACGTTGTTGCTGTGCGGCCATCCATCCTTGCCTACGTCTTCCCCAACATCTCCTGCGTGATCCTTTTCAGGCGGTTCTCGCCGTTTCATCGCCTCATAGGTCTGTCTTACGCATGGTCGCCTAGGCCCGCAGTTCTCGTTCGCCACCGAATCCAAGGCTACGAGAAGTTGGTAGACGAAATCAACCGGGGGCTTCTGCTTAGTCGATCATCCCCCAATCCTTGAGCTTCGATGCCACCTAACCACTCACTAGTGCCGACGCGGCTTTCGCCGCAGGGGGATCATGGCCTTGCCAGCAATCCAATCTTCAATACAATGGAAGTCGTGCCCGTGACGCCGCGCGGCACAGTTCGAGGCCGTTAGGCCTTGGGGGAGGGGAAATGGACAGACGACAGAGGTCAGCAGACGAGCTCCGCGCTGCTTCGGACCATCTCCACTACGAAGCCATGATGTTTACAACCACTGCCTCTGCCTTAGCCTCCGGTGCTTTCGCGCAAAGCCCAGTCAACAATGCCCTTCTGGAATCGTTCACCATCCACGCCCGAGTCCCGCTAGACTTCCTTTTTCCATCGAAGCCTCAAGCCGACGACGTAATCGCCGAGGATTTTGTCGCCCCCGAAACTTGGCAAGCTACGCGCCCGCTCAAGTCGGAACTGATCGCCGGAATCCATCAAGAGTTCGGCAAGGAGGTTGCCCATCTCACCTATTCTCGCCAACTGGTCACCCCGGAAACAAAGCAATGGCCATTCATTCAAATCGCCGCTGAAGTCACATCTGTTCTCAATCTCTTCCTCTCGCTCGTTCCACATCATGTTCTTGGCGGCCGCTGGTTGGCCGACCTTCAGTCGCCCGCTTCCACTTCGCCCAAGGCCTAACCACTCACTAGTGCCGACGCGGCTCCCGCCGCAGGGGGAACGCTCACTTGCCAGCCGTCCCAGAGGTCATAGAATAGAAGCTGTGCCCGCCACGCCGCGCGGCACAGTTCGAGGCCGTTAGGCCGAGCATCGGGCTATTGCCAGCCAGCGACCCTGAGACAACAAACGGCCACTCCCGAGAGAGTGGCCGCGGGCCAACGAGCTAACGTTGGCGCTGTAACGCTAATATAGGATAATCTCCGTTTGATGTCAAGAGGGGCGTCCAATGGCAGGAACCGGCGAGCGAGTAATTGCATACATTGACGGTTTCAACCTGTATTTCGGCCTCAAAGACAAGGGTTGGACCAAATACTACTGGTTGGATCTCACCAAGCTGGCGGGGTCCCTGCTCTCTCCCAACCAGATCCTTGTCCGCACGAAGTACTTCACTTCGAAGATCAGCCACCCAGCAGGCAAGCGAAAACGCCAGCAAACCTATCTGAGCGCACTTGCCACCCTCCCAGATTTGGAAATGTACTTCGGTCGCTATCAGACCTTCGTCGAGGCTTGTCGCAACTGTGGCCACAAGCACTTTGACTCCAATGAGAAGAGAACCGACGTCAACATTGCCACACATCTGCTCGTGGACGCCTTCCAGGACAACTTCGATACTGCCATCCTACTCTCCGCAGATAGTGATCTCGCAGGGCCGATAACCGAGATCAATAGGCTCTTCCCCGACAAGCTCGTGAAGGTCGCCTTTCCTGCTGGCAGATACTCCTTGGAACTCAAAAGCTCTCGCCCGGGTTTCCTTTCAGGTCTACGAAGGCAAGTTGCGCGGCAGTCTTCTGCCAGAGCGGATTTCTCTTCCGTCCGGTTACGTTCTTGTCAGACCAGCAACTTGGCAATAGGCTCCAATCCATTCAGCGCTCGGCCTAACCACTCACTAGTGCCGACGCGGCTTCCGCCGCAGGGGGATCATGCGCTTGCCAGCCATCCAGCCTTCAATACAATGGGAGTCGTGACCGTGACGCCGCGCGGCACAGTTCGAAGCCGTTAGGGGGCTGGTCACAATACGCCCCAGGGGGAAACAATGCGCACTTTCATCCTCGTCCCAATTGGCGCCCTTGCCTTAGCGTCCTGCCTCGCGGAGTTCCCCCGCACCTCCCAACCTTCGGCAACGGCTAGTCTCCACATGCTCACCTTGTCATTCGCTTGGTCGCAGACACAAATTCCGATCCCCTCAACATCCACAGCTCCTTCTGCTACCGCTACTCTTCCACCTCCATCAGCTACTCCAACCGCTCCTGCTCCCCTTGCGGCGGGCGAACACCTTGTGTACGCCCAGTACCAGTATCCGGGTATCAAGGGAGATCCTTACCTGATGCAATTCAAGCTGGCGCCCGTCGAGGATCTCGCAAGGGCGAGGACGCTGCCAAGCGCCTACGAAGGAAGCATGGCGCCAGACGGCCATCGCTTTGCATTCATCAATGGTGAGGGGGCATGGATATACGAAGTCACAACCGAACAGGTGACTCCAATCCACCTCGGCGAAGATGGGAAACTGATCCAGTGGAATACATGTACGACGCCTGCGTGGTCACCCGGCGGCTCGCGGTTCTTGACCAACTGCAGGAGGCTGCGGCCTTTCGAATACTTGGTCCTAATCGAGTTCATGCCCTCGACAGGCGTCGGTAGGATCGTGCCAGGAACGGAGGGTTGCCTAGAACCCACGTTCTCGCCGAGCGACACCATCGTGATCGCAGAGTGCATTGACCCGAACGGTCTGATCCTAAGAAGCAACAACCTATTCGTCATCGACCTCGAATTCGGGCCAACAGGTGCCCTTCCCCGCCTGTGAGTCCATCAAGTGCACGAGCCCAGTGTGGTCCCCAACGGGCGAATACGTGGCCGTTATGAGATCAAGGGGCTCCTCAGGACCGCTCGAGGATTGGGTGGGTCTGTACTTGGTTCCTGCGGCCTGCTTCTGGAAACCCATTCCCTGCGAAGGCTCACTGCTTGGGCCGATAGCACTCCCCAATCTCTATGCTTGGTCGCCAGACGGTAGCCGCCTCGCCCTCGAAGAGGGCATTGACACTCTTGAGGTCTTTGCCGTGCGGTCACGAACCTCGATCAAGTATGAGAAGACCTTTAGGAGCATTTACGATATTCGTTGGTCCCCATCCGGACGGTGGATTGCCATCAGCGTCGGACCATCCGACGATCTGCTAGTATTCGACCCCGCGTTGAACTACTTTACATCGCTCAGCGCGGAGAAGGTGAGCTTCTACCCATACTCATGGATTTGGGTCAGATGACCGCGCCCCCAGCACATGGTCTCGCCCGGCCACGGTCTCCGGCACATCATGGCCCACACCTCGACATGTACTGCCATGAACGCACAGCGGATCAACCAGGCGTCATGGCGCAATCCCGACTCCCGCACAGGGTCCACCCTTGCACCCAACAGTCGATACTGACAGCCTCGCCCCCTAACCACTCACTGGTGCCGACGCGGCTTCGCCGCGAGGGGAACGTGCACTTGCCAGCCGTCTCAGAGGACATAGAATAGAAGGCGTGCCCGTCACGCCGCGCGGCACAGTTCGAGGCCGTTATGAAGCCCGACAACGAGGTCGATCATGAGTGAGACTGCCCTTCGAATAGTCACTCGATGGATCTGGAAACCCGACGTTCTTCACTGCCGGATCGTTGATATACGTGGCGGCCAAATGCCCCCAGAATCCGCCAGGAACTCATCCACACCGCACCCCCCGATTTCGATCCGCTCTCCGAGCTTCACAAGTTGGGAACAGTAGTCGCCAACTACTTCGCCCAACAAATCCCGGACCCCGAGCCGCTCGACTTGGGGGGGGCTTCCCGCATCGCTGGCCGTGTCACGGGCATCCAGCTGCTCGATTCGCGCACATCAGAGAATCCGGATCAGAACTACCTATCCTATTATCTCGAATACTCAAATGCACATAAGTCAGAAGCCTCGATTACCTTCGCATCGCGTGACCTGCCAGACCCCATCCGCGACCTCATCGCTCAATTACACCGAAAGACAAACACTGCTGTCATGGAGTGGTTTTGGAGCATATTCGGTCAGGGCGAGGTCAATCCCGAAAAGTGGCAGGCGCGAAAGCTAGAAATCTTCATATCCCACCGTCCCAGCGGAACAGTCCTGGCACAACAGATCTTTCATGCCCTTGGCGGCTACGCGCAAAGTGGTGTCTTCCTGCCAAGGATTGATTCCGTCGATATGCAGGCAGGCAATTGGCTCGACCAGTTGATGCAGATGATCGATAGGTCCAGGGTCTTCATCCCCGTGCTCACTGCAGACTACCTCCAGGGCCCCATTGCCCGTCCCGAACTAGATCAGGCACTCCGACAAACGCTGACACAGGGAGATAGACGGATCGTTCCAGTTCTCGCCGAAGGTTCTCCCGCACAATACCAAGACCACTTTATTGGAGGTTTTCACATGATCCTTGCGCAGGAGGGCCTATCCACCGAGCTCCTCGAACAACTAGCCTACATGTGCCTCGGTGTATCACGTAATCCGTACGAGTGATCTCAATGGTCCCCAACTTCCGGGCTTCATAACCACTCACTAGTGCCGACGCGGCTTCCGCCGCAGGGGGAACGCGCACTTGCCAGCAATCTCCGAGGTCATAGAATAGAAGTTGTGCCCGTGACGCCGCGCGGCACAGTTCGAGGCCGTTAGGCGCCATCATCACCTGCCCTTGAGGGCACCCTTCATGAGGAACGCGAGGATTCATGCTGCGTTGGAGCACGTCGAAGGGCTTTCAGTCACAATTGTCTCAGTCGATGACTGGAAGCAGTTGGTCCTTGCCTCAGGCGAGCCGACAAAGCTTGAGGTTGTCCCGATAGCCCTCTCAGGACTCATGTCCGCCTCATCTAGAGTTGCAGCCGCGGGGAGCGGGATCCTGAACTCCAATCCAGGTGTCGATATCGTCAGACACGACCCCAATGACGCCCCCGCCGTATTCAACGTGTACCACTATAGGGTGATCGAGAATCTACCGCTTCACCAGCAATTCCCAGACGTAATGCGCATAGCAGGCATCGCCGTCACCGACGACTTGTGCGCTTCCCTCGGGGAGAATGTGTACATAGTGGGACCCGAGAAGATCGAGGGCCTGCACCATGTCCAGCAAATCCCGGGGCACATACGGGAGGCCGCCCAGAAGATCGACTCGGACTCCCATCCAAGTGCAAAGGGCGCCTAACCACTCACTAGTGCCGACGCGGCTACCGCCGCAGGGGGATCATGCGCTTGCCCGCAATCCAACCATCAATACAATGGGGGAAGTGCCCGTGACGCCGCGCGGCACAGTTCGAGGCCGTTAGGCGGCAGCCAAAGACAATCGCGATGCGACACCTCTTTCCAGTGCTTCTCTTGCTTGTAACAGCTTGCAGTGCGACGGCGCCCTCTGACGCCGCGTCCGCCCCCGCAACTCCCCACTGCCTTGTCACTCCCTATGCAACGGGCACCCCACCCGAGCCTAACACGGCCTCTTTCACGTCGGCCTGGTATAGCAATGGCAGCCTGTGGGCAGGCCTCGACCGGGCGTACGAGGGCAAGTGGTATGCAGGAGCACAGGGAGTGAAAGTTCTGTGGTACCGGTCTGCTCCAGGGCACCTTACTATTGAAGGAACCCGCCTGGGCGGAGCTGCCGCTCCACTTGCCGCCCGCATCCCTGAGGGTTACGGCCTGCAGGGCCCTCAGTCGACTTCAATCGAGTTTCCAACGGAAGGCTGTTGGAAGGTGACTGGGCAGGCCGATGGTCAAGTACTGGAATTCATCGTACAAGTTCATCCACAATCCGAGAATCCGGTGAGATGATGCGGAGGTTATCCTGCATCAGTGGGCTGCTGCCTAACCACTCACTAGTGCCGACGCGGCTTGCGCCGCAAGGGAAACGCGCACTTGCCAGCCATCCAACCTTCAATACAATCAGAGTTGTTCCCGTGACGCCGCGCGGCACAGTTCGAGGCCGTTAGGCGGCACAAGGAGTCCTACGCTTCATCATGTCTTCTGATAGATGGGTCACCGGTCAGTCCTACGAAGCCTTCATGGGAAGGTGGAGTCGCCAAGTCGCCGATCCCTTCCTCGATTGGCTTGCCCCGGGGCACGGCTTGAACTGGCTTGACGTGGGTTGCGGCACCGGCGCACTGTCGCGAGCCATCTGTAGGCGTTGTCAGCCCCAGACTCTCATTGGCTGCGATCCCTCTCCCGATTTCATCTCCCTCGCCCGCGACTCCGTCGCAGACTGCCCCACAACCTTCGTCGTCACGAATGCAGATGATCTCCCAAGCCGCGACGACGGCTTCGACGTTGTCGTCTCTGGGCTTGTCCTCAACTTCATACCCCAGCCGCTGACCGCTCTCCAGTTGATGAAGGCAAGACTCCGCCCCGGCGGCACTCTCGGCGCATACGTCTGGGACTACGCCCAAGGAATGCAATTCCTTCGCGTTTTCTGGGACGAGGCTTCAGCTCTGGATCCTTCCGCCGCCGATCTTGATGAAGCACGTCGGTTCACACTCTGCCAACCCGACCGCCTAACCGACCACTTCCGCCGCGCCGGGCTGCAAGCGGTTCTGGCTACCTCCCTTCAGATTGACACAGTCTTCAGAAGTTTCGACGACTTCTGGTCACCCTTCCTCGCCGGTACTGGCCCAGCTCCGTCGTACGTCGCCTCCCTAAACGCGGATGCAAAACGACGGCTCGCCACTCGACTCAGGCAGCGTCTTCACGCGTCCGCCGATCGCTCGATCCGCCTCACGGCAAGAGCCTTCGCCGTCCGCGGTAGCAATCTGAGTTGAGAATCGACCCAGGTGCTGCCTAACCACTCACTAGTGCCGACGCGGCTTCCGCCGCTGGGGGATCACGCACTTGCCAGCCATCTTGATGGTCATACAATGGAAGTTGTGCCCGTGACGCCGCGCGGCACAGTTCGAGGTCGTTGGGCGTCTGCACTCTTCGATGTGTCATTCTAAGATGGGAACCTAGTCCGGTTCAGCCGGTCAAGCGGCTGAACCGCAAGTCGTTGGGCATCCTTTGCTATTGTGTTCAACAGCATATGGCTCGCATCAGTAGGCATCCGGTGCGAACGGCATAAGGCAGGAGAAGACAAATGAACACCAAACAGCGAATCAAAGCAATTGGCTATTTGGGGATGAGTTTACTGTCAATGAGCTTGGTGATTTCGGGTTGCGGGCCGACAATGACGCCTACGCCAACCCCTGCATTTAGCGCCACATTGACCCCCACGCCGATAACTAAGCCAACCGTAACGCCGACGCCCGCACCTGAACATTTGGCGGACGCAAACGATTTGCATGTTTGGATTGATGATTACGTCCATGCTTATGGTGGAAAAGTTGCAGTCAATGGTTTGGAGAGAGACGCCAATCAGTTATTGGGGGCAGTGAAAGCAAATCCCGGTAGTTTTATCGAGAGGAAAACGATCAAGGGGAGTGAGACCTTATTTTTTGTCGTCAATCGTGTGCCTCTGGGAATACAAACCGATGGTGCATGGCGGTCCATTTTGGCACGGGATATCGCTGATGCAAAAGACGCCCAGTTCGCTATGCCCGTATTGTATTATCAAATCTACAACCCAAACTTTGTTAACGCTGTTAAAAACGCAAACATGGTAACCATGACCTATGATTTGGATAATAAGATAGTCTTTGATAAATGGACGACAGAGGACTGGAAAACTATTCTTCGCAATTGGGAAGCCATCAAGACTCAATTGGACTCCGGGCAAATTCCGAACGACATGCCGTACAACTGGACACAAGCAGACCAAACCATAAACTTCTCACAAGATAATCATATGGGTCTCAGGGTGGGTAGTTTGGTTTGGAATGGGGATGTACCCGAACTCGATATACAACGGCGGATTTACGAAAGCCGAGCTGCTGAAGATACTGGAATTCACGATAAGTGTCAAGGTGATGAAGTACAAGAGTGTCATATCCGAGTGGAATGCAGCGGACGAATTGATAATCACCGAATTTAGTACTGATAAATGGGGATTTTGGCAACAAAATGTCGGGTTATGGGATGCGACACGATTATCTGCAAGGTTGATAAGGAAAATTGATCCGGAAGCGAAGATTACCGTCAAAGATGATCATGAGATGGAAGAGAGGTTCTTTAACCAGCAGCCCGATCTAGGCATCCGATTTGTGAGATTTGTGAAGACGCTTAAACAAGAAGGACTGGTTGATAGAGTTAATATTGAGAACAACCTATGGATTTATGATTTGCCTGAGCAGGAGTACATGGAGAATTTTCTGCGCCAGATCCAAGCTGAAGGTATTGAATTGTCAGCTCCCGAAATCACCGTTTGTCCCACCATAGAATCTCCGGTGTGGGCTGGATCACGTCAAGCGCATGACAAAGTGGACGACCCGATTAAGGCTCTATCGGAGGGATACAGGCGTGTTGTTCAGGCCTATATCAACGTAGGCGCATATGATATAGGACTGGGTGATGTAGGAGACGAAACATCTTGGTACAACTTTCTATCCCCTGGCACAAATGCCGCCCTCTTTGATACTCAGTGGAAACCCAAGATGGGGTGGTATGAAATACTGAAAGCCATGTACGATGGTTTCTTTAAGTAAAGGATAGGGAAATGCCAAAGAACCCACGAAGGGACTATTACCTATTATTGGAAGATTCCCGATTATTACAGTCAAAAACCAAACGCCCAACCCGCGCATGCAGCCGACTTGGCCTTCGGCCAAGGGTTAAGACTGCGGCTGTCTTTGATGAACCGATGTTTACTGGGAACCAAGTCCTGCACAACCGGCCAAGCGGCTGATGCGCAAGCCGTTAGGCAGCGGCATGCCCAGGCCACCAACATGCGTGGCTCCGCCCATTAAGCGCCTAGGATCGTCAACAAGGAGCAGCTCACTAAACCATATGTTCTCTAGGAGGTCGGTTGCCCTAGCTGTCGTGGCCGTCGTCATTGCCGGTCTCGCCATCGCTGTCATCGAGCGACTGCGTCAGACGCGCCAGACGAACGAGCTGCGGCATCAGGTGTTCTGCAATGAAATCCGTCCTGGCATGGACGAATCGCAAGTAGCTAGCGTCCTACTGCAACACGGGCAATTCACCGAGAGCAGATCCAGCTTTGGCTCCTTGGTTGGCTCCTTCGAGGTCATTTACGTCGCTTTCAACGACCCCACTGTCCACAACTCCTTTGGAGTCCAGCCTATCGTCCTCTCCTTCGACAATGGGAAGTTCGTCAGGGCGACGCTTCCCACATTCAGTGACGCTTATGATCCGATATGCCCTTGAGCACATAGGCTATATCGCCGCCTAACAACTCACTTGTGCCGACGCGGCTTCCGCCGCAGGGGGATCATGGCCTTGCCCGCAATCCAAGCTTCAATACAATGGAAGCCGTGCCCGTGACGCCGCGCGGCACAGTTCGAGGCCGTTAGGCGCACGGAATGAGCATCCGGATCACTGGTCTTGAGTTCTGCCATGACCCGGCAATTACAGAACTCCCACAGCATGATCCGGTTCCTCGGACGATAAGCCAGATGAGAGCCAATCGAAACAGACGTGTGACTTGCATACTGCCCTGGATAATTGCCACACTACTGGCGGCTTGTAGCTTGGGCACTACACCAACGCAAACACCCACGCTCTCCTCTGCCGACGTTCCGACCGTCACGCCCACCGCCTCCCCTACCAGCACACCGGAATCCCTGAGGGCCTTCCGTATCGTCTACGTGGCTTTCAGGGACGCCAGCTCCGACATCTACGTGATGGATGACGATGGCAGCGGGGCAACCAACCTCACCAACAACCCCGATAGAGACAACTACCCCACGTGGTCACCGGATGGGACCAGGATCGTCTTTCAGTCCGACCGCGATGGTAACGATGAGCTCTACGTGATGAATGGCGACGGAAGCGGAGTCACCAAACTCACCGACAATCCGGCATACGATAGCTTCCTCTCTGGTCGCCCGATGGGACGAAGATCGTCTTTCAATCTGACCGCGATGGTAACGATGAAGTGTACGTGGTGAACGCCGACGGCAGCGGGGTAGCCAATCTCACAGACAATCCGGCTGACGACAGCCTCCCAAACTGGTCCCCAGATGGGACGGAGATCATCTTCCAATCCCATCGCGACGGTAACTATGAGATCTACGTCATGAACGCCGATGGCGCCGAGGTGACTAATCTCACCAACAACCCGGGCTATGACTTTGCCCGCGGCTGGTCCCCAGATGGGAGGAAGGTCGCATTTGTATCCGACCGCCAGGGCAACAATGATATCTACGTGATGGATGCCGACGGCAGCGGAGTCGCCAACCTCACGGACAACCCAAGCAGCGATTGGTCCCCGAAATGGTCACCCGATGGGAGGCACCTTGCCTTTGTGTCCAACCGGGATGGCAACAGCGAGATCTACGTGATGAACGCGGATGGCAGCGGGGCGACCAATCTCACCAACAGCCCAGGTAATGAGCTGTACCCCGTGTGGTCGCCGGATGGAACGAGGATCGCCTTTGCTTTCGAGATAGCCGGGAAGAACTATGCCATCTATGTGATAAACGCGGATGGCAGCGGAGTGGCCAAACTCACCAACAACCCGGAACATGATTGGGCTCCCGACTGGACGCCGCGATAGGAGCGGTATCCTCCGGAATCCGTGCGCCTAACCACTCACTAGTGCCGACGCGGCTTCCGCCGCGTCGGCACGCTCGCCCTTGCCCGCCATCCGAAAGGTCATAGAATAGAAGCAGTGCCCGTGACGCCACGCGGCACAGTTCGAAGCCGTTAGGCGCCGTCTCTCACACTCGAGGCTCTGCCATGGCAAGACGCGCCCTCACGATCTTTCTCCTCACCCTCACAGGCGCAACTCTCGGTTGTCTTCTAGCGAAGGCGGCGAATTCTGACTGGCTCTTCAACCCCTGGCGCCTTCTGCAGCCTGCGCCCGAGCCCATTATGCAGATACTGCTGGTCAGCCGGTCCAATCTCTGGGTTCGTACAAAGTCCGGCCACATCCTTCTCGGCGACTCCTCACCTCAATGCACTGTCAACTGCTGGACCGAGGTCGACGCAGTCCCTTCCTTGCCCTCTCAAGTCCCCGGTTTCGTTTCCAGCAAACCGACCCCTTGCGTTGATCCTCCCCCCTTGACGGCCGTTGTTCAATTGTCAGCTCAGTGTCTGTCTCGGATGTTCGATGATTGGACGATCGCCTACGCCCTCCGCTCCACCGGGGAACTATTCACTTGGGAAGCGTGGACCGGTGGGGAAATGTCCTTCATTGTCTACCCCTACTTTACCGCCATCGGCGCAGCGATTGGCCTTCTCCTTGGTGCGCTATGCGTATTCATCATTTGGGGAGTTGCCTGGCTCGAACGTAAGGTAGCCCCTCATCCCTTCCGCCGACCCGCTTCCAATATGCCTACTGGCAAGTCAAACGGCGCCTAACCACTCACTAGTGCCGACGCGGCTTCCGCCGCAGGGGGATCATGGCCTTGCCCGCAATCCAACCTTCAATACAATGGGAGTCGTGCCCGTGACCCCGCGCGGCACAGTTCGAGGCCGTTAGGTGCCGGAACCAAGAGGTCAAGAGATGGGCAGCTACCATGCGGGCAATTGGAAATCACGAAGGAACCTCTGCCTCGTCTTTACCCGATGGATGAAGTCGGTACTCTGCGCCTCGATGATGCTGGTACTCCAGGCGTGCTCAATAACACCACACAACTATGTAGCTCGTGATTGTGGGTGGAATGGAACTGCCGTAACGTGGATCGATAGGAATCGGAATGGTCAGTACGATCCCGATGAGCAGCCCCTGCCGAAAGTCACCTTTAGACAGTGGAATACTGTTACCAGTGACTGGAAAGGTGAGGCACAGTTCTACCTATTCTTGCCTGGATGCGGTCAGGAGACTGTTTCGATTTCGCCTGTGGTTCCTGCTGGCTACGTCTTAAGCACTCCCGCAACTCTGACAGCCTCCACCAGCGAATCCGGCAAGGTCTTCTCCTTCGGCTTTCTGACCCTGCCAGGGGTGCCAACGGTAACCGCACGTCCACCCGGCCCTTCTTGCATTAGGCACCATTTGGGGAATGCCAATTACTATGACCTTACCGATCTTGCTATCACCCCGAGCGGTGCTATTTGGACATCTTCTTTCAATGCGGGTGTGTTCATGCTTGCCCCTAACTCCTCAGATTGGGTGCACTACACCGAATTGCAAGGCCTTGTAAACGACCAAGTCCGCTCAATTACAGTCGAGAGCGATACTTCGATCTGGTTCGCCACAAGTGGGGGGGCGTCACACTTCAACGGCCAAACATGGAAGTCTTACACCCCAGCTGATGGTCTCTTGCCAGAGGATGTTACAGGCATTGCGATTGACAACGATCTCATCTGGTTAGCAACCTATGCTGGTGCATCGATGTTGGATACCAATACAGGAATGTGGAGAAGCTTTACAGCCTCGGATGGTCTATCGGACGATTTCCTGCAATCGGTCGCGGTGGCAGAAGACGGATCGATCTGGTTCGCCGGGATGGATATTGTCTCGCGCATGCAGTGGCTAGACCGACCGGTTGGAACTCCAACTTGGTCGCATTATGAGTATTGGGTCGATAGCATCGAACATGGACCAAACAACACGCTTTGGTTTGTTGGATTCACTGGCATTCAGTACTTCGATCCGCGAATTAACGCACTGCAAGATTACACTCAGGAACTATCGAACGCGGGTTTCAGTTCAGCGGCGCACTCGCTGGCTTTTGGGGCCGATGGCTCAATGTGGATCGGTTCGGAAACAAGCAATAGGATATCTCAGGTGACAAACGATTTGAATGCGCAAACGATGACGATACGCTCGTATGACAGCCGTGATGGATTGCCGCAAGGATTGAGTCAAGACGACAAAGTTGAGGCAATTGACTTCGCACCTGACGGCTCCCTTTGGATGATCACACAGGAGGACGCTACGCACTGTGTATTCACAAAGTGAGTACGATTCGGCACCTAACAACTCGCTGAAGCCGACTCGGCTGGCGGTCGAAAATGCGGTGGTGCTTAGCCAGTCTTCTTCCTATAGAATGATCTAGCCAAGCCTGAGCCGCCGAGCAGCTTAGCTCGAGGCCGTTAGGCGGCAATGCCGCCGACTTGGAAGGACTGGAGGGTAGACAAGTGATTGCTAAACCTCAACCCTTGGCCAGTCTCAAACCTTTCCCCCTCTTCGCTATCTTGGGCCTGGCATTCCCCTTGGTGGCCGCAGCATGCGCGTCAAGTCGCCCTAGCAGTGTCGCAAGCGGACGACCAGAGTGCGTCAGCCTCTCGTCCCACAGTGGCGTCATACAGCAGGTGACGAACATGCGACCCCAATGGAATCAGCTTCCGTGGGACACCCATGGCCACAGGTACCAGTGGATTGTCGAAGATACGACAGGCACTCACACGCTGACAGTCGCGACCACGCCTGAGGGGTGTGTCTGCGCCACAAACGCAAAGAGTGAATTCCACGGCTCCCGATCCCAGGGTGAGACAGCTGGATTGCTCCAGGGTGCTGCTGTTGCACCAGTTTCTGAGTTGGACTACACATCCAGGTGGCTCGAGCCAAGAATTCTCCTCCGTTGCCCTCTGGCATTCCTGTTCAGGTCGACCTATACCTCCGAAGCAGAAATGGGTGATGGCACGACTTGGAGATTGAGTTGCACAGGCAGTGGCCAACTTGGCGAGGTTCAGTTGGCGACCACGCTCGCCGTTTTGACTCCAGAATGTATTGATGCCTTCGATTAACGGGATTTGTGCACGCAACATGTCGCCTAACCACTCACTAGTGCCGACGCGGCTTCCGCTCCGGGGGGATCGCGCACTTGCCAGCCGTCTCAGAGGTCATAGAATAGAGGTTGTGCCCGCTACGCCGCGCGGCACAGTTCGAGGCCGGTAGGCACCCACACACATTTGGTTGTTGTGGGAAGACAGGTACCGACATGGAAGTCGATGCATCCGGTCTAGCAGCCATCAACGGGGCACTCATCCACTTCGAGGTCGCCGGCATCGGCGAGCCGCTCGTGATGATGCACGCTGGCGTCGCAGATTCCCGCCAATGGGACAGCGAATTCGCCCATTTCCGGAGATCGTTCCGAGTCCTCCGTTACGATATGCGCGGCTACGGAAGAAGCGAGCCCGTAGAAGGCGATTTCAGCCACATCCGGGACCTGTTTGCGCTCCTCGCACATGTCCATTTCAGTGAGCCTGCAGTCCTGATGGGCTGCTCCATGGGAGGCGGTTTGGCGATAGATTTCGCTCTCGCCAATCCCCCGCGCGTGAAAGCCCTTATCATGGTCGACGCTGGGCCCAGCGGCCTTCACTTAGATGTCCCAAAACACCCCAAGGCCGATGATGCCGAGAAAGCTTACAATGCCGGCGACCTAGACCTCGTCGCCGAACTTGAGACCCAGATTTGGTTCGACGGCATGGGTCGAACCGCCTCTCAGGTGGACCAATCGGTCCGAAGGTTGGTCTACGAAATGAACCGTAGGGGCCTTGAACTAGACGCAAAGCACCTAGGCAAGCGTCTTCCGGATGCTCTTGAGCCCGCTGCGGGCCGCCTCGGCGACCTAGGGATGCCCGTCCTCCTCATCGTCGGAACCCACGACACACCCTACATTCTGGCCGCCGCCGATTACATGGTGGACAAGATCCCCGACGTCCGGAAGGTGGCCATTGCAGGGGCCGCACACCTTCCCAACCTCGATCAGCCGGAGGAATTCCAGCGGATCGTGTCTGGCTTCCTAAATGAGCTGTCTGCCCAGAGAAGCGGAAGTCATGTGGGCGCCTAACAACTCGCTGAAGCTGACCCGGCGGGCCGGGCCTTTATTTGAGCTTGTCTTGCCGGCCGACGGGCCGCACAATCCAGCTAGGTTTGCCCGCTTCCGCCGGGCAGCTTAGCTCGAGGCCGTTAGGCGTCTACTCTGCCTCACTCTCGAGAAGCACTCTTGGAGGGACGATGAGCCGAGTTCTCGGTCCGCTATTGCAGCTACTGAGTCTCCGGGATCCATGCCGTCCGTGTGGCGGCGCGCCTCCGTCGGGAGCTCGGCACTGAGGTTGACTTGGTGCATGGGCGATACGGAGAGTTCAAGGTCCTTGTAGACGACAAGATCCTCATTGACGGAGGAGCACTAGCTTTCCTGGGGGTTCTGCCGTCGACCCAAGAGGTTCTAGCGACGGTAAATGATGCCCTCCCTCCTCAGCATCCGAAGAGCACGACTACTTGATCCATTGCCGCCGCCTAACCACTCACTAGTGCCGACGCGGCTTCCGCCGCAGGGGGAACGCGCACTTGCCAGCCATCTCAGAGGTCATAGAATAGAAGTTGTGCCCGCATCGCCGCGCGGCACAGTTCGAAGCCGTTAGGCCCCAGGACGCTAAGGAGCTAGGCTTGCCGCAGAGAGATTGGTACCGAAGGGCTACCTGGACGGAGCAAGACAGCGCCGAGTTTGCGCGACGCTTGCAGGCTGCGCGCCCCGACAACAGGCCCGAGTATGTCAGAATTCAAGCCGTCGAGCTCTTCCAGACTGCTGAACCATCCAACACGAGAGCGGCCCTTTCATTGCTCGAGCTGTACTTTCGCACATGGCCTTTCGACATTTTTCTGGCGAACGCGTTCTGGCTGCAGGCAAGATGCTACGAGGATCTAGGCGAGGCGGAGTCCGCACTGGTAGCATACCGGCACTCCTTGGATGCTCAGCGCGCTCGCCCCAATGTGGTACCTCCGTCGGCCCTTGATTTCGGCATCTTCGTATTACGTCATCGCCGCGCAGACCTCTATTTGGAGGTCCACTCGGTGCTCACTGAATTCGCTGATGAGCGGACTATGGTCTTCCCGATGGAGCGCTACAGTTTCCACCTCATACACGCGCTATTGGCGGCGCGGACCGGGAATCCCAAGGATGCTCGTGCGCACGCGGCGGTCGCCTTGAACGAGGCCAAGAAGACCCACACCGGCAATCCCCATCATCCGACCCTGGGACTCGTCCGTGATGTTGATGCCCAACTTCATGGCGAGCTTGCCCGCATAGCTGGGGCCTAACCACTCACTAGTGCCGACGCGGCTTCCGCCGCAGGGGGAACGCGCACTTGCCAGCCAACCAGTTCCACCTAGAATAGATGTTGTGCCCGTCACGCCGCGCGGCTTAGCTCGAGGCCGTTAGGCGTGCCGCCGAGTTCGCCCATGTGTGCTTCCCGCTCTGTGGCAACGCTCGGTTCCCGTGCTAGAATCCCTGCGGTCGCCCCGGGTCCTGGCGGATGAAGATCAGAGATGTCATCAGGCTGATAGAAGCGGATGGCTGGTTCCTGGTCGTAACAAGGGGGAGCCATCGGCAATACAAGCATCAGGACAAGCCAGGGCGGGTTACAATCGCTGGACACCCGGGTGATGATCTCGCTCCGGGCACCTTGAACAGCGTTCTCAAGCAGGCTGGCCTGCGTCGGCCGAAGGGAAAGTAGGGCGCGATGTATCGCTTCCTGATTGTGGTTGAACGGGCGCGCGGGAACTACTCGGCCTATTCACCGGACCTTCCCGGCTGCGTGGCTACGGGGAGCACCCGCGAGCAAACCACCCGGCGAATGCACCAAGCCATCCAGATGCATGTCGCTGGCCTCCGCGAAGACCGGCTTCCCATCCCCAAGTCCTCTTCCACCGCAGAGATCATCGCTGTCCCGTAGTCCTCGATTGCGGTGTTGCGGCACGCCTAACAACTCGCTGAAGCTGACCCGGCGGGCTGGGCCTTCGGTGGTGCTTGCCTGGCCCGCCGGCGTGCGCGTAGAGTCCAGGAGAGTCTGCCCGCTTCCGCCGGGCAGCTTAGCTCGAGGCCGTTAGGCGGCGCTCGCGCGGTTGCTGTCAGAGGGAGTGATGAGCCCTACACGCACAGGACGTACTCTGCTTGCACTATCCGCTTTAGGGGTAGAGTTCCTCGCCGCTTGCGCCAGCCTCCCGCTCGTCACGCCGTCAGCCCCGGCACCCTTCGTTCCCCCCGTCTCCACAAGCACCATACGCGTCCCGCCGGACCCAACGAAGACCCCACAGCCGACCCGCACCTCGACCCCCAGTTCCCTGCCAACACCTACACAAGATCAATGCCGCGCCCCCCACTATCCGCAACTCATACTTCTCGATGATGATAGGTACTCCTCATTTGGGCCACCCTCCAGCAAGATGGATGCGGCGGTGTTCAACTTGCACCCCCAATGGGAGCACTTCCGCCAAGAAGTCCTTGGCCAATCGCTGACAATCGGCAACGTTTTCGAACAGGCCGCGTTCGGCGGTCCCGAATATGGCGTGAATCCAGCCATTCTCCTCATCGCCGTCGGCATGAGGCTCGACTGGGAGGTCCCTCCAGACGGGGACATGTTCCTCCGCGCGGAGCAAGCTGCCCGAGAGATGCATCCTCACTATGTAGCGTTCTACACGGAGGAATCGTACGTGAGGCGTACCCAAGCATCGGCAATGCCTCCACGTATTCACTCTATCGTTTCTTTGCCATGGACCTCAGTAGGCTTCAGGAATGGTGCGCAACTTACCAGACGATGTTCGGGGCCGAATACCCGCTGGTCCCCTAAGGCCTCTCGCCCGCCTAACAACTCGCTGAAGCTGACCCGGCGGGCTGCGCCTTGAGTGGAGCTTGCCTGGCCTGCCGGCGTGCCGCACAATCCAGGCAGTCTGCCCGCTTCCGCCGGGCAGCTTAGCTCGAGGCCGTTAGGCAGCTCGAAATCTCCGGAGACGCCGTATTCCATGAGTTAGGACCCGCACCACTCCACCCGCCCCACTTGGATCTTGACGGCTGTTCTTGTGCTCTTGCCTGTAGGCGTCTCATTGGCCGCAGCACTTCCTCTCACAACTCACGTCGCTCCCGATCTTGTAGCTCCCACACCCATGCTGTTCCATGCGATCGCCTCCTCTGCCTTGCTCCCATCAGCGCTTCTCGCCACGCTTCTTGTCCCACTTGTCATGCTGCCATCTGCGTATACTCGCAACGCACTCCAGCGTCGGGCAGCGCTTACCCTTGGGGTCCTCCTCTCGATCTTTTCCCTCGCGGCTGCCGCCCTCGGCCCACTCTACGCGTATATGAGGACACTTTCTACCTGCTACTCGTACATGGGTATGTTCGTATTCTTCGTGCCCGCCAGCTGGGTCTACTATGTCAGCGGCCTCTCTGACGTGCTATCGGTGGTTGTCATAGCTCAGGTGTTCAATTCGCTCAGAGCTGCCTAACCACTCACTGGTGCCGACGCGGCTTCCGCCGCAGGGGGATCATGCGCTTGCCAGCCATCTCAGAGTTCATAGAATAGAAGTTGTGCCCGCAACACCGCGCGGCACAGTTCGAGGCCGTTAGGCGGCCTTTCGTCCATGTTCGTGTCCCCTTGAAACTAACTCCTATCCTCCTCCCCTTGCTCCCAGCCATGCTCATCGCGTGCTCTACTCCGACGCCTGACTCCCTTCAGGTCCGCACAACATCACTCTCGCCCACGCCACATCTAGCCCCCACAGGGACCGCACCACCTGTATTTCACGTGCCGGCCAATGCAGCTGCCTCGCCGACTCCCACCCTCCTGATCACACCACAGTTCGTGCCAGTCACTCCCCTTGCGCCAGATTCACTCATCGTCCCGGCCGACATTCCCTGGTCCGACCTGGCATCCAACTCTGGTCTGACATTCACGTCCTTCACCATCGTGGATGGCAATGACGCCACGCCATCCTATTGCACCGATGAATGTTTCACCACCTTGTGGCGTACCCAAGACATGAGCTTCACCGTCACTCTCGCCATTGCCAGAGCGTCAAGCCCCGACCACGTTCCCGAAATCATCCGGGGTTACTACTTAACCCTCTATGAACTCGCCCCCGAGTATCGAACCGGGCCGGAGTTCCACTTGGTCCATGCGCCCTTCGCAAACACAACATTCGCAGACTCACAACACCGAGCAGTCGAGTGGTTGACCACCTCCGTGGACAATGTGGCCATTCTTGTGGGCGTTTGGTATCGCCCACCGCCCTCCACCGTGTACGACTTCGACGACAATGGAACAATCCTAATGCTGGCTGAACTGGCAAACAGGCAGATTGCCAAACTCCAGGCTGTCGGTGCAGTTCGCTAGCTCATCGAGCATCCCGGTCGCCTAACCATTCACTAGTGCCGACGCGGCTTCCGCCGCAGGGGGAACGCGTACTTGCCCGCCATCTGAAAGGTCATAGAATAGAGGCTGTGCCCACTACGCCGCGCGGCACAGTTCGAGGCCGTTAGGCAGAGTAAGGGGGAGCAACTAGTCATGGCCATCAAGAACATCAGCTTGCCCGCCGGTACCCCGCTCATGATCGGCGCCCCCGCTCATCCCATGGACCGCGACACATCCACAGCTATCGCAAACCTCACCGCATCAATAGACGGAATAGCGGAGGCCCACCTACCCCAGCTCTTTGCAGTGGGAGTCATGGTTAGACCCGCCCAGGTTCTTGTGCTCGTGCTTCGCCCCTCCGCCAAACCAGACACAATTCGAGCCCAGCTCGAACAAGGCCTAGCGACAATTCTGGGACGGCAAGCACAACTCGACATCTGGCTGGTCCTTCCGGACAATCCCTTGCTCGATGATGTCCGCCTGGCCTATTGCCGAGTATCGCCCGCAAAAGGCGCTGCAGGGGCGAGGTGTTCCAAATGCTGAACTCTGCCTAACCACTCACTCGTGCCGACGCGGCTTTCGCCGCTGGGGGAACGTGCACTTGCCAGCCGTCTAGGAGATCATAGAATAGAAGTCGTGCCCGCCACGCCGCGCGGCACAGTTCGAGGCCGTTAGGCGGCAACGCCGCCGACTTGGAAGGACTGGAGGGTAGACAAGTGATTGCTAAACCTCAGCCCTTGGCCAGTCTCAAACCTTTCCCCCTCTTCGCTATCTTGGGCCTGGCATTCCCCTTGGTGGCCGCAGCATGCGCGTCAAGTCGCCCTAGCAGTGTCGCAAGCGGACGACCAGAGTGCGTCAGCCTCTCGTCCCACAGTGGCGTCATACAGCAGGTGACGAACATGCGACCCCAATGGAATCAGCTTCCGTGGGACACTCATGGCGACAGGTACCAGTGGATTGTCGAAGATACGACAGGCACTCACACGCTGACGGTCGCGACCACGCCTGAGGGGTGTGTCTGCGCCACAAACGCAAAGAGTGAATTCCACGGCTCCCGATCCCAGGGTGAGACAGCTGGATTGCTCCAGGGTGCTGCCGTTGCACCAGTTTCTGAGTTGGACTACACATCCAGGTGGCTCGAGCCAAGAATTCTCCTCCGTTGCCCTCTGGCATTCCTGTTCAGGTCGACCTATACCTCCGAAGCAGAAATGGGTGACGGCACGACTTGGAGATTGAGTTGCACAGGCAGTGGCCAACTTGGCGAGGTTCAGTTGGCGACCACGCTCGCCGTTTTGACTCCAGAATGTATTGATGCCTTCGATTAATGGGATTTGTGCACGCAACATGTCGCCTAACCACTCACTAGTGCCGACGCGGCTTCCGCTCCAGGGGGATCGCGCACTGAGTAAGTCCAGACACATGTGAGACAGTCGAGCTAGACAGAAATACGCATCGGGGTCATCCTTGGGGTGATCAGACCAACCAAGGAGAGATCCCCGATGCGCCTCGTGACTCTACCACGCGCCTATTTCTACCTGGCCGGTCATCGCCTTCCGCGGCTGTCTCCTAAGGGCCAGGAGCGATTTCGGATGCTCTCCGCTTGGCAAGCACTGCGGCGGCGGGGACTCACCAGCCACGAAGCCAGCCAGACACTTGAAGTATCGCGGGCCACTCTCTACCGCTGGTCTCTGCGGGTACGCCAGGAGGGCCTACGAGGGCTCGAGAACCGCAGCCGACGCCCGATCCGCTGCCGACGCCGTTCCTGGGGTGCGTCGCTGGTGGCGCGGGTCCAGCTGCTGCGAGAGACCTTCCCTGGTTGGGGAAAGGATCCTTTGACGACCCTGCTGGGCCGGGAAGGCCACACACCCTCGATGTCCACCGTGGGGCGGATCTTGGGCTACCTCAAGCAGCGAGGCTACCTGCGCGAAGTTCCCCGCCATGGGTCCAGGCATCGAAAACACTATGTTCCAAGGCCCTTTGCCATCCGCAAGCCGCGCGACTACCCGATCACTGCTCCCGGCGATCTGGTGCAGGTCGACACCATGGATGTCCGTCCAATGCCTGGTCTCACCTACAAACACTTCACCGCTTGCGACACCGTCTCGCGTTGGAATGAGATCGAGGTCCACAGCCAAGCCACTTCCACCACGGCCGCCAACTTCTTGGAGGGGGTGCTGCATCGCATGCCCTTCCCCATCAAAGCCATCCAGGTCGATGGTGGATCCGAGTTCAGGGCAGTCTTCGAGCAAGCCTGCCAACGCCGCGGTGTGCAACTCTTTGTCCTGCCACCCTTCTCCCCCAAGCTCAACGGTCGCGTGGAACGCGCTCACCGCACCCACCTGGAAGGTTTTTACGATCACTATCAGGGAGATCTCACCCTTGGCCCGCTCAACTCCGCCCTCTCGACCTGGCAAAGGACCTACAACACCGTCCGGCCTCACCGCGCGCTTGACAGACGCACCCCCGCCGAATACATTCGTTCTTGCCACCCCCAGCTGGCCCCAAAACTGTCTCATATGTATTGAACCCATACACGCACTTGCCAGCCGTCTCAGAGGTCATAGAATAGAGGTTGTGCCCGCTACGTCGCGCGGCACAGTTCGAGGCCGTTAGGCGCCCACACACATTTGGTTGTTGTGGGAAGGCAGGTACCGACATGGAAGTCGATGCATCCGGTCTAGCAGGCCATCAACGGGGCACTCATCCACTTCGAGGTCGCCGGCATCGGCGAGCCGCTCGTGATGATGCACGCTGGCGTCGCAAATTCCCGCCAATGGGACAGCGAATTCGCCCATTTCCGGAGATCGTTCCAGAGTCCTCCGTTACGATATGCGCGGCTACGGAAGAAGCGAGCCCGTAGAAGGCGATTTCAGCCACATCCGGGACCTGTTTGCGCTCCTCGCACATGTCCATTTCAGTGAGCCTGCAGTCCTGATGGGCTGCTCCATGGGAGGCGGTTTGGCGATAGATTTCGCTCTCGCCAATCCCCCGCGCGTGAAAGCCCTTATCATGGTCGACGCTGGGCCCAGCGGCCTTCACTTGGATGTCCCAAAACACCCCAAGGCCGATGATGCCGAGAAAGCCTACAATGCCGGCGACCTAGACCTCGTCGCCGAACTTGAGACCCAGATATGGTTCGACGGCATGGGTCGAACCGCCTCTCAGGTGGACCAATCGGTCCGAAGGTTGGTCTACGAAATGAACCGTAGGGGCCTTGAACTAGACGCAAAGCACCTAGGCAAGCGTCTTCCGGATGCCCTTGAGCCCGCTGCGGGCCGCCTCGGCGACCTAGGGATGCCCGTCCTCCTCATCGTCGGAACCCACGACACACCCTACATTCTGGCCGCCGCCGATTACATGGTGGACAAGATCCCCGACGTCCGGAAGGTGGCCATTGCAGGGGCCGCACACCTTCCCAACCTCGATCAGCCGGAGGAATTCCAGCGGATCGTGTCTGGCTTCCTAAATGAGCTGTCTGCCCAGAGAAGCGGAAGTCACGTGGGCGCCTAACAACTCGCTGAAGCTGACCCGGCGGGCTGGGCCATAGGGTGGGGCGCCTGGCCCGCCGGCGTGCGCGACAATCAAGGGGAGTCTGCCCGCTTCCGCCGGGCAGCTTAGCTCGAGGCCGTTAGGCGGCCTGAACGCACAGAAGGAGACGACGATGAGAAATGAACAGGCGGCACCTGAGACGAAAGGTGTCACGGTGAACCTGCTAGCGGCGCTCGACCTTGGCCCTGAAATCGAGGGCATGGCAGGGCGCCAACTTCGAATGCGTATGTTCACCATCGAACCTGGAGGCGTCATCGGCCCGATTCACGACCATAAAGACAGGCCGGGCATGGTCTACATACTGCAAGGGACGATCACTGACCATCGAAACGGAGTGGCCAAGGAGTATGGGCCCGGAGTCGGCTGGCCCGAAGATAAGAACACCACACACTGGCTTGAGAATAGAGGAACGACGGCGGCGGTGGAGATCTCGGTCGATATTGTGAGGACAAGCTGAGGCGCCGACATGCACGTTGCAGGGTGCAAAGCCCGTTCGAGTGGGGGAGACTATGGCGATAGGCGGGCAGTTCAAATGACCGATGCCCAGTTGCGCCGCCTCGTCGACCCCCGCTGGCCACCGTCTAGCACTGGCCGCCTAACCACTCACTAGTGCCGACGCGGCTTCCGCCGCAGGGGGATCCCACAATTGCCAGCGATACAACAAGTCATAGAATAGTAGTTGTGCCCGCCACGCCGCGCGGCACAGTTCGAGGCCGTTAGGCGTCTACTCTGCCTCACTCTGGAGAAGCACTCTTGGAGGGACGATGAGCCGAGTCTCGGTCCGCTATTGCAGCTACTGAGTCTCCGGGATCCATGCCGTCCGTGTGGCGGCGCGCCTCCGTCGGGAGCTCGGCATTGAGGTTGACTTGGTGCATGGGCAATACGGAGAGTTCAAGGTCCTTGTAGACGACAAGATCGTCATTGACGGAGGAGCACTAGCTTTCCTGGGGGTTCTGCCGTCGACCCAGGAGGTTCTAGCGACGGTAAATGATGCCCTCCTCCCTCAGCATCCGAAGAGCACGACTACTTGATCCATTGCCGCCGCCTAACCACTCACTAGTGCCGACGCGGTCATGCCGCGATGGAACGCGCGCTTGCCTGTCATCTTGTTAGCTGTAAAATAGAAGATGTGGGCACTCGGTAGGATCAACAGGGGGAGCAATGTTCCGCCGAAGACGCAACTGGCTTGCCGCACTCGTCGCATTGACCCTGGTGATAGCCTGCTCGTTCGGGGCCATGAAAGCGGCCGCGGCGCTTGCCCGCATTCGATGCTTCGCCTTCGACGCGCCAGCCATATGCATCCAAACCAGTATCGTTGGGACTCCCAACTCAACCACCCTGTCACATTTCGCGTGGAGGTCAGGACCTTTCGCGCGGTCCCAGCCGCGCAAGTCACCATCACCTTGCCTCCCAACGTCAAACTCGTCAGCGGAAGCCTGATATGGCAGGGCAGCGTGCCCGAGAATTCCTCGGCTTGGCATACTGTCCAAGTCCAGGTTACCAAGGCCGGCGAGTGGGAGGTTCGAGCCAGCGGCACCATTCTTGACTACCCCGGCTGGGGTGAGGACACTGACCGTATCTATCTCTTGAGCTCCGCCAGAACCGGCCGTGCGTCTCACTCCAAATCCCCCAATCACTGGTATCCACCGGCCACCTCAACTAGCCTTGGTGGTCAATCAGCAAACACTGTCGCGGGCGACCTGGTGCTTATTGACGAGCCCCAGTTGAACCGGACCCTCACGGTCAGGTACACCGCGATATCCTTCATAGATCTTCCGGAAGCCAACCTTGCGATCCTGCTTCCACCCCAAGGATTTCAAGTCCTCAGCGTTGTCTGCCCAGCGTCGTTCGAGCCAGTCCCGCCGGGCATGGCGCTGGTCTGCGAAGGCCATCTCCCTGCCCACGTACCACTGACAATGAACGTCACAGCCGCCATCCACGATACTGGCCAAGGCTACATAGAAGGTGCCGTCGGCTACCAAGAACACTC
Organism: uncultured Chloroflexia bacterium; assembly: GCA_963712475.1. Classification (GTDB taxonomy): domain Bacteria; phylum Chloroflexota; class Anaerolineae; order Anaerolineales; family RBG-16-64-43; genus RBG-16-64-43. Next base: position 202,245 of record CAVQIA010000005.1, on the reverse strand, counting down.
GGGAACCACCGTTTACGGTCACTCTTCTGGATACCGCAGGATCTACCTCGAAGTCAATCGATACGGTGGCTACTTCGAGTCCGCCAACTAGCGCCGGCGATCGCGGCAAGTACCGCCATAGGGCCGTTTCGCTTACAAGTGGGGCCACGGGTTGCCTACCGATTGACGGTCAACTCGAACTCGACAATGGCGATTAAGTCCCTCGTCCCTGCCGACGCGGCTTCCGCCGCAGGGGGAACGCACACTTGCCTGCCATCTCAGAGGTCATAGAATGGAAGTTGTGCCCGTGACGTCGCGCGGCACAGTTCGAGGCCGTTAGGCGCCATCTCTCCGATGTGGACGAGTATGCACACCAGAACCGTCGCTCTCTATCTCTTGGATCAGATCCTCAGTGTCGTCGGCGTGGGCGTGGCCCTCTTCTGGTCAGCCGGTCGGCTTGACTGGTGGCCCGCCTGGGCGGCAATCGCCATCTGGTCGGCTACGTTCGTGGCGATGGATGTCCTCCTCCTCCGCTTCAATCCGGACCTAATGGCTGAGCGCTTGGCCCCGCCCAAAGGCGCTAAGAGTTGGGACAGAAGTCTCCTGAGCATCCTCCGCCTGACGCAGCTGGTGCGCTATATCCTCGCCGGACTTGATCAGCGCTATGGCTGGACGGGTGGCTTTCCTTTGGCCGCCCAAATCGCTGGACTGACAGTGTGTGTCCTGGGCCATGCTCTATTGACATGGGCCATGGTCTCCAACGCGTTCTTCTCCCAGATCGTTCGCATACAGTCCGACCGCGACCACTCCGTCGCCACAAGTGGGCCGTACCGGCATGTCCGTCATCCAGCCTATGTGGGCATGATTCTGTTTGAACTGGGCATGTCCACTTTGCTCGCTTCTTGGTGGGCTATGGCTGCCAGCGGACTGTGCGCAAGTCTGCTCATCCTCCGCACGGCTCTCGAAGACCGCACACTTCAGACGGAGCTAGGGGGATACGTTGACTATGCCCGTCGAGTCCGCTATCGCCTCGTACCGAGTATCTGGTGACCAAGTGTCAAGGACACCGCCAAACGGTGAACCAACCCGGGACATAGGTAACAAAAGAGTCTCAAGACATAGGTAACACTTACGCCTAACCACTCACTGGTACCGACGCGGCTTCCGCCGCAGGGGGACCATGCGCTTGCCAGCTATCCAGCGTTCAATACAATGGAAGTCGTGCCCGTGACGCCGCGCGGCACAGCTCGAGGCCGTTGGGCGGAAGTCGCCGGTAGATACCTGAGAGGTGTCAAGTGAATGGTAGGTCTTGCCTCTTCGCCGTTTCTCTCGCAGTTCTCGCAGCACTAACCACAACATTCGTCAATGCCAAGGGCTCCTTCGACTGCCTCCTCCTCTACGGTGATGGCAAAGCAATTGAAGTCACGGACTCATCGCTCCTCCCCTTCGATGCATTCAACGACTTCTCCGCGTCCATCCCTGGTAGCCCTTCCGCCATCACACCCGGCTTCCTCATCGCCCGTGGCGCAACCGACAACAGTACGGGTGAGTGCACGCCAATTGACACAATTAGGTTCTTCCCGTCGAGTCTCGGCGCCGGATCAAAGCCCGTCGTCTACTATGAAGGGCTCGTCAACGGCTGGAGCGAACTCGACGCCAAGTGGTACTACGCCAAGCCGGAGGCCGCGGCGGCCCTTCAGCAGCTGTTGCTCTCTGATGAACCGAGAGGTTCCGCAGGCTTCCCTCCGCAATGGCTGGTTCTGATCTTGTCAACTCTTGCTGGCATTGCTGTTGGTAGCGTCGCCACCGCCCTTCTCAAGAGGCGGACCCATTGAACAATTCGCCCTAGAACAGTTCCGCCTAACCACTCACTGGTACGGACGCGGCTTCCGCCGCAAGGGGAACGCGCACTTGCCAGCCATCTCAGAGGTCATAGAATGGAAGCCGTGCCCGTGACGCCGCGCGGCACAGTTCGAGGCCGTTAGGCGGAGCCACCAAGGCTTGCACCCAGGGCAAGCCTTGGTAGAATCTGCTTCATGGAAGATCATCTCCCGCATCTCAAGCTCGACAGGACCAAGGTCTCCGTCGGCCATTCCTTCGAAGACACTGAAACCTTGGCTTTCTGGCATGCTCAGTCGCCCGAAGCTCGCTTGCGCCATGTTGAACAACTCCGTAGGATGAACTATGGACATCGGGCTTCCGCAAGACTTCAAAGACTTCTTGAGATTACTCGACGCTAAAGGCGTCGAGTACCTCCTGATCGGCGGTTACGCAGTCGCCTACCATGGCTACCCTCGGGCCACCGAGGACATCGACATCTGGATTGCCTCCAACCCCGAGAACGCCCAACAACTCGTGAATGTTCTCAAAGAATTCGGATTCGACGTCCCGGAGCTGAACTCCAGACCCCCTTCTGAAGCCCAATAGCATTGTCAGAATGGGCGTCCCCCCTCTCAGGATTGAGCTGTCAACGACGATCTCAGGGGTCGACTTCGCCGAGTGCTATCAGGCCCGGGTTACTGAGGTTATTGATGGGATCAACGTCAGCATCATCAACCTCGCCGATCTGAAGAAGAACAAGAAAGCCAGCGGAAGGTTCCGAGATTTAGATGATCTCGAACGACTCCCTTAGCCGGCCTCAAGGCTCCGCCTAACCACTCACTGGTGCCGACGCGGCTTATGCCGCAGGGGGAACGCGCACTTGCCCGCAATCCAAACCTCAATTCAATGGATGTTGTGCCAGAGACGCCGCGCGGCACATTTCGAGGCCGTTAGGCGGCCCGGACACCGTGTCCAAGGACCCGACAGTCCCCATTGGCGCATGACAGTAGAAACGAGGAATTCCATGGTAGAAAATCTCGCTGCAGCCAACGTCAATCGCTCGATTTCGCTCGCCGCCACCAACATCGCCATCTTCACATTCACGCTGATCTTCCTGTACCCGAGATTCCAAAACGACACCATCAATCCCCTGTTGTTTCAATCCACGCTGGTTGCGATGGCCGTATCGACGTTCTCACTTGTGTTTGCGACAGTCCATTACTACCGCTCGTCGCTCGGCGCCTGGGGCAGTGAAGCCGAGCGTGCGCTTCACGCCCGCCGAGCTGAGGGCTTCTGGGCTATCGGCTACACCCTGATGTTCCTCGCACCAAGTCTGGTTCTCTACTCGGTTGGGCTTCTTGTCGTTGCGTCTTTGTGGCTCGCACTTTGGCTGGTGTACCTCATCTTCATGCTCCGCTCCTTCCCAAGGGCTCAGACGCCGCGGGCGTCCCAATAGAGCAAGGACCAAGAAATGGAGAACCTCCGCGCCACCGCTCTCATCGCCTAGTAGTTCGTCGGCCTCGTGCGCCGCGGTGGTCATAATACCTTCGCAGCCTCGACTCAATGCAGGCCTCTTCCGTGCGCACACGCCGCAGGGCCGCCTAACCACTTACTAGTGCCGACGCGGCTTTCGCCGCAGGGGGAACGCGCACTTGCCCGCAATGCTATCTTCAATACAATGGGAGTTGTGCCCGTGATGCCGCGCGGGCACCCTGGCCTGCCGGCCCAGTGCAGGCAGTGCGAGGCCGTTAGGCGGCTCGACTATCGGCGCAATCATTGGGCCAAGAGCATGCCAGAGGACAGTGCGAATGCGATTAGAAGCTCAGAGAAGCAATAGCTCGGCGCAGCACGAATCTTCCCCACCTATCTACCACGCTAGCTGGGTCGATCGGCTTTTCGTTTGGATCGAACACCGCCCATTTCCTCCATGGCTGTTCTATTTGCTCATCATCCTGGCTCTCGCCATTCTTGGCCACGTCGTAAGGTGGATTGACGGGTCGCTGTCGCCCGGCTCACTCCAAGTCATTCCCCTAGTCGAAGCTCCCTTCGCTGTGTACTTTCTCGCACTGATTCACTACCTGAACTTCGCGGCCCGACGGGCCCTCGCCACCTTTCGGCCCATTCTCGATGTGACGGACGAAGAAACCCAGCAACTTGAGTATGGTCTGAATGGGATTCCCGGATGGACAGGGATCCTCGCCGTCCTCGCCGGTGCCTTCGTGGGCTTTGCCAATGTCTACTCGAGGCCTGACTCCTGGGGCGTGTCCGCGGCCCCTTCCCTCGGCCTCACCGCCCTAGTTGCGGCGGTGGCCAATGTCGGCTCCATTCTTTGGGTTGTGCACACTATCCGGCAGTTGCGAGCCGTTGATCTCATCCACCGTATGCCCAAGAACATCAACCCCTTCCACAGGGAGCCCCTTTACGCGTTCTCCACGCTGACTCTGCCTACGGCAATTGGCGGATTGCTTCCCGTCTATATCTACTTGTTCCTCGCTTACTACTTTGGCGTCCTCGGGCCTTTGCCACTCCCCTCGGCCTTCGAGGCGGCGGGGCTTGGCCTCGTGATCGCCCTTGCGCTTGCAGCCTTTATCCTGCCCCTGTCATCCATGCACCATCGTCTCGCCCGGGAGAAGGCCCGGCTCGTCGCCGAAGCGGATCAGCGGTACTCCGTCATGGTCGACAAATTCAACGATGAGTTCGGCCAGGCTAGATTCAAAGACCTCGATGCCACATCACGTGCAATCGCCAGCCTTACGAGCCAGCGAGAGGTCCTTGCAAGGATCTCCACGTGGCCCTGGAAGCCGGAGACCCTCAGATCGCTTCTGACCACAGTTGCCCTTCCAGTTCTCCTGTATCTTGTGAGCCGTTTCGTCGGACGCTATTTGGGTTTATGAGCTGACGCCGCCTAACAACTCGCTCAAGCTGACCCGGCGGGCTGGGCCCTGATTGGAGCTTGCTTGGCCCGCTCGCGTGCCGTAGAGTAGGGAAGAGTTATCCGCTTCCGCCGGGCAGCTTAGCTCGAGGCCGTTGGACGGCGGCAACCGAGAGGAGACGTGATGGGAATCCGGAATGCAGCCACCATTTCCCTTTGCTTCGGAGCGGCAACGGTGCTCCTGGCTAGTTGCGCGACTCCACCGCTGCCTTCGGCGCTCCCGCCACCTCCACTTCAGGAGCCCGGGAACGCACCGCCGCCACTTCCCCCGATCAACACTCAGCTTATACCTCCGCCGCCATCCATCCAGCCCGGGCCGCCAACCCAGCAGGCCCTCTTCAGATTCATCAAGACCGTCCAGGTGACTCCGGACGAAGAGTATCTCACTGGAGGATTCGCCCGAATCAATTATGTCCCCGCGACCGACCACTTCGTCGTCACATTCGGCGGTGCACTCGCTCGGCCGTCGGCCGGGTGTCCCGATAAAGGCTACAGCTACAAGGAGTACACGCTCGAGTTGGAGCCGACCGGCAGATCGGGGACCTTCTCATGCGACCTAGCCGATGCAGGTTCCGCCATGGTCGACAGTTCTTACTACTTCGCGGCCATGGCGAGGCAGGCAGACAAAGTCGGATGGCATCTACTCAAGATCGACGCAGCCAATTGGACAACTCTAGTTGACACCTTCTTCCCCCTCGACTATCCCAAGGAAGGCGAAGCGGATCCGATGGTTGCCTTTGTCAACGGGCAGGTTGACATCAGCTCCGGATACAACCTCACGGGCAAGCCCCACGAACCATCTGACCCAACCGGCACATACGGCTCCCACCATCAGCTCTTTAGCCCGGACATGAGGTTTCTCGAAGAACGCATTCTCACCGAACCGGGCCATGTCCACGGGTCCTACATGGTCTTCGTGGACGGGGTCTACTATCTAGTTACGGCAGACTCCTACCAGGGAGATGTCATAGTCGCTAAGTACGATGCCAATTGGAAGTATCTCGGCGGCAAGACCCTCATTCAACAGGCCCACTTCTCTACCGGTCTCATATTCGATGGCCAGCGGTTCTATCTCGCGTACACAGACACCAGCCAGAGAACCGACCCTGGCTTCTTCCCCGTCTATCTCAACATCCACTTGGCGGCCTTCGATCGCGACTGGAACCTCATCGACGACGTCGCTGTCACTGACTACGCGGTTACTGAGAACATGCAGACTGGCAGGCCGTGGGTGATGCTCCACGGGAATTGCTTGCACGTGTCATATGATCTAGACACTATGGATCCCGTTACGCGGTCAGAGAACCTGCAAGGCCAAGCGATCGTGAGCGTATACGAGCTCGCTCCCCATCCATGAGCCGCCGTCCAACAACTCGCTGTAGCCGACGCGGCTTCCGCCGCAGGGGGATCATGGCCTTGCCCGCAATCCAACCTTCAATACACTGGACGTTGCGCCGGTGACGCCGCGCGGCTAAGCTCGGCGCCGTTGGGCGGCTTGTGAGGAAGTCATATGTACTGGCACGCCATTGCAGTCCTCCCTGGTGATCGCCGCAAATCAATCGTCAACAAGAGCGATGACGAGATGTTGGCACATGTCGTCATCCCGTTTGTGTCAACCGGAACCGTCCGGGCAAAGTGGGGATCAAAGACCCAGTCCTATCAGGTGCTCGAGCTACGTATCTACGGCACAGAGAAGCCGTGGGTGAAGCAAACAGCCATACCCCTAGAGTTGTTTACCGCCAAGAAGAAGAACCAGTTTGCCAAGTTTGAGAAACGGGCAAAGCATTCCCTTGGAGTGGGGGCCCATCGCGTTTTCGTAATCATGCCCATTCAGGGGGAGAAGTTCGGCACGCAGGACCAGCAACGCATCTACAAAGAATACGACGACCGATTTGAGGCTATCAAGTTAACCCTGGCCCCTCTCGGTTGCATATCGATCCGCATCGACAAGGAACATCCCATACAAGACTTGGTCGCACGCATCAAGACCGAGATTGACAAGGCACAATTCATCGTGGCCGACCTCACCGACGAGCGCCCAGCATGCTATTTCGAAGCTGGCTATGCAGAAGCACTCGGTCGCCCAACCATCTATGTCGCCAGCAAGGAAAGCGTAATCCACCCAGGCACCCCCACCAAGATTTACTTCGACATTCACAAGAACGTTCACTTCTTCACCAATCACGCCCAATTGGCCGAGAACCTGCTGGCGGCCTACCAGAAGAACAAGGAAGTACTGCTTCATCCCGCCCCTCCTCCGGTACCAGTCATAGGCTAGGTCCAGCCGCCCAACCACTCACTAGTGCCGACGCGGCTTTCGCCGCAGGGGGAACGCGCACTTGCCCGCAATGCTAGCTTCAATACAATGGGAGTTGTGCCCGTGACGCCGCGCGGCACAGTTCGAGGCCGTTGGGCGACGATCACCGCGAGCCTTTCTGCTGAAAGGGCAACCGAATGGCGATCAGAGTAGATCCTGAGGGCTACGAAACTCGAGCTCTGTTCGAATTGGCCGACCTCGAGGGTCGCGATGTCTTGGAGATAGGGTGCGGAGATGGCCGCCTCACGTGGCGCTATGCATCCAAGGCTGCCCACGTAGTTGCCATTGATCCGTACGAGGGATCGGTCATCCGGGCCAAGGCCTCCGTTCCCAACGACGTGAAAGACCGCGTACAGATCATTCACGCTGATTTCGACAGGTTCGCAACTTCCGCCGAGTCTTCGGCATTCGACGCTGTCATTCTGTCTTGGGCCTTGTGTTGAATGGAGTACGAGGGCATGGTCCATGCCCTAGAGAGCATCCATCGGCTCCTGAAAGCCCACGGGAGCCTCCTTGACATTCACCCCGTTCCCGACGTCGCTCGCATCAAACTCGTGAACGCTGGGAACCAGGTGTTTTCTGAGCTGTACCCATCCCAGAGCGGGGAGGATTTCCGCGCTGCCGATCGCGCGATCGACCTCATAGTTGAGCGAGGCATGTTCCGTCTGGACCGCAGCAGCGTCTTCGATTTCCTCACACACGCCTCATCCGCCTCAGAGTTGAAGGATTTCCACGCGGTGGCTGACGCCTACGACAAGCGGCCTCCAGAGGATCCGGTAGAAGCACGTCGGGCAGAACTCTACTCGCGCGTCGACTTGACGCTCAAGGACTCCGCCCCTGGGACGGAGCTCGTCTATCACGAAGTCGTCCGAATTACGCACCTCAAGCCAGTGACTTGAGACGGAATCCGCGCCGCCCAACCACTCGATGGAGCCGACCCGGCCAGCTGCGGCGAATTGTGTCTAAGATAGGTCCTAAGAGCTGGCCGGGGCGGCTCATTTCGAGGCCGTTAGGCGGCCTGGGGGACTCCGAATGCATCTCCTTCCATCAAGTCAGTTCTCTTTGCTGTTACCTGAGACGCCTGATGAACTTCGACCCCGACTTGCAGCGCACGTCCAGAAGTTCGCGCCACTCTTCTACTTCACCCAACACAGGGAATTCAGTGGCACGATCCATCCACTTCGCTTCGAACTCACCCGCATAAGTCGCTCTCGCAGCTCCTTCCGCCCGACTGCCTATGGCCGGTTCACAGCCGTACCTGAAGGAACCCTCGTTTCGGTCGTCATAAAGCCGCCTTGGGACTTCCTTCCCATGGTCGGCCTCTTAACCGCCATCCTCCTCATCTTCGCTCTGAAGTCCCTACCTGACCTGCTCTTCTATGCCGCGCGGATCGGACTTGCCGCCGCCTTCTCCTTTCCCCAAATTTGCCCCGACGCCGTCTTCCTCATGGCGCCCGTCGCTCTCCCAATTGTCTCTATCGCGCTTTCCTGGGCCACCTTCCACTCTGAGCAGCTGGCCCTCCGAGACTCCCTTTCGCGCTCTCTTGCGTCAGTCTAGCCATCATGGTCCGCCTTGCCCTGTTCCCGCCGCCCAACCACTCTCTAGTGCCGACGCGGCTTCCGCCGCAGGGGGATCACGCACTTGCCTGCCATCCAACCTTCAATACAATGGACGTCGTGCCCGTGACGCCGCGCGGGCACCCTGGCCTGCCGGTCCAGGGGAGGCAGTTCGAGGCCGTTAGCCGGTCGCCCGTCAGCACCAGTTGAGCCCAATACATCTAGGAGCCTTCGTGCCCAAGCCAAAGCCCTTCTCCCAGCGAGCAGGAATTGTCAGCCCACGGACCGCAATCCAGCGCGACTCCCTCGACGCAATCACTCGCACTGCGCTGTGGAACTCCTTCTTTCGCCACTTCTTAACTGACTTCACCAACAGCGACTACTTCACGTCCACCTATGAGTTCGGCAGGACCTTCACGGCGCTCTGGACCGACTACTTCCATGAGCCAATTGACAATCTCGAATACGAAAGCGTCTCCGCACTCGACCACCTTCACGAGTACTTCTTTTCCTCGGCGTCGTACGAAGTGTTTGACCTCCTGGAATTCGTGATTGCCTTGTACGCCTACCCAGAAGTTGCCCAGCAGTTCGCGCTCGACGCCAATGCAATCCTGGAGCGCGAACTTTGCGGCTACCGCCTACTCGACGGGCTCTTCACAAAGGTGACCTCCGACCCCGAACTACAGGCCATCGAAGCTGCCCTTCAGTCCACTTATCCCCTCGATCCAGTCCACCTCCACCTGAGGGACGCCCTCGCCAAGCTCTCCGATCGGAAGTCTCCCGACTTCCGTAACTCCATCAAGGAGGCCGTCTCCGCCGTCGAAGCCCTCTCCCGCACCATTTCTGGAAAGCCAAAGGGCACGCTTGGCGACGCGCTAACCGCAATCGAAAAGCAGGCCAAGATTCAAATACACAGTGCCCTCAAGAATGGCTTTTCCAGTATCTACGGTTGGACCAGCGATGCCCAAGGTATTCGCCATGCCCTTCTCGACGAACCAACACTTACATTTGATGACGCCAACTTCATGCTTGTCTCCTGCTCCGCTTTCGTGAGCTACCTTCTATCCAAGTGTGCGGACTCTGGCATCAGCCTGACACCGACCTCTTAGCCTCGCCCCAGCCCAAGTTGACCGGCCAACCACTCGCTGTAGCCGACGCGGCTTCCGCCGCGGGGGGATCACAAGCTTGCCTGCAATCCAACCTTCAATACAATGGGTGCTATGCCCATGACGCCGCGCGGCACACTTCGAGGCCGTTAGGCAGCGGTTTCACGGCACAGCTAGACAATGGTGAACAAAGGAGACTCACCACATGAGCAAGCAGACAGTCAACCGGGTCAGTGGCTACATTGTGCTTGGCTTATCGTTGTTTGCGATGTTGTTGGTTGGCGGGGCGACAATTCTCTCCATGCTGGGCAGGTTCAGCCCGTCGCCCGATGGCGACGAGGGCACAGCCGCGCACCTCTTCCAACTCGCGATCGTGCTGCTCCTGCCCGCAGGTCTGGCGTTCCTGGTCACTGCCGATTGGCACCAGCCGCTCAAGGTGGCGAAGCGCCTTGTGTTGCCATTCGTCGCTCTCGTCGTAGCGTTCTCAACCCTATACTTCATGGAATACTTAAGATAAGGATGCATGAAGTGCGTGGGGTGAATGCCCGGCGGCAGCTATCCGTGCATGGGCGGCAGAGCGGAGCCTTCCGTTGGGCGCAACTCCAACACCAGCCGAGGTAGGTCTTGCCCCACTGCCTAACCACTCACCAGTGCCGACGCGGCTTCCGCCGCGAGGGGGATCATGGCCTTGCCAGCCGTCTCAGAGGTCATAGAATAGAAGTCGTGCCCGTGACGCCGCGCGGGCACCCTGGCCTGCCGGTCCAGAGCAGGCAGTTCGAGGCCGTTAGGCAGCGCCGCGCACGTCAGGATCGCTGCTCCATTCCAAAGAAGGTGCCTACCTCGGAGGTGTACTGTGACCTTGAGCGTTTGTCCCATTGCCGTGGTGCAATCCCCCGCAGACCGCGTTTGGGCGCTTCTGGCTAGTCCTGCCTCATACGACAGCTGGTGGGAGGCCGAGACAGACGCCATCGTTCCCGCGGGTCCGGCGCAACCCGGCCAGCAAATCCGTGCCCACGGCCGCGGATTCGGCCGGCTCTTGCCGCCCATCAATATCCGCGTGGTAGCCGTCGACCAGCAGCACCGCCAGCTTCAGCTCGTCTCCTCCTTCCCGTTCGGGATCACACTCCACAACGATATTCGGGTCACTCCTGTTGATTCAGGGACAGCGCAAGTCTCCTTCGGCTGAGACTTCCATTTCTCACCTGTATGGTGGGGAAGGCTACTTGAACGGTTCGCACCAAGACAACTGGAAGCAAGCGTGGAAGATGCCCTTGCGCGGTTGAAGAGATCAGCGGAAAGTGGGGCGCAACCCCATACCTGAGACAAGGCGCTGCCTAACAACTCGCTGAAGCTGACCCGGCGGGCTGGGCCTCAGGTGCTTCTTGTCTCGCCCGCCAGCAAGCCGTAGAGTAGAGGGGAGTTGCCCGCTTCCGCCGGGCAGCTTAGCTCGAGGCCGTTAGGCGTCCAATCATCCTCGCGCCCGCCCGATGGTTGTCTTGCCCGAGGCCAAGGAGATTAGCAGATGGCCAAACAGTATGAGGTGACCAGGAATATCCGTGTGCAGAATGCGGTCCTATCGGCGGCAATTCGCCTCGGTATCGCACCCAAGGGAATGCGCCTGGTGGCTGTAAAGGGGCGCACCACCGGGGAGCTCCGTGAAACCCCGATCGACCCCATCGAATTGGATGGCAAGCGGTGGCTTGTCGCGCCGTTCGGTGAAGTCAATTGGGTCCGCAATGCGCGCAAGGCTGGCAAAGTTAGGTTGAGCAGGGGTAGAGAAGTGGAATACCTCCAAGTGAGAGAGGCACAGCCTAGGGAAAGCGCGCCGGTGCTCCGGGCATATCTCAAGCGCGGCTACACACGTGATTACTTCGATGCCGGCGCCAACTCTCCCCTTGCCGATTTCGAGGCGGAAGCAAACAAGCATCCGGTATTCATGGTGCTGGGCCCAACGCCTCCCGACAAGGAGTGATCTTTTCTGGACGCCTAACAACTCGCTGAAGCTGACCCGGCGGGCCGGGCCTCAGGCGCTGCTTGCTCGGCCCGCCATTGTGGCACACAATCTTGGTAAGTCTGCCCGCTTCCGCCGGGCAGCTTAGCTCGAGGCCGTTATGCCGCCCGTCAAATAAGTGCTCCGAATTAGAGACAACTATGAGCACCGCCAAGGCTTCCAACAGCAAGCTGCCCAAGACCATTCCTCTCTGGCTAGCCTATTCCCTGTTCGCCATCGTTTGGGGCGTCGTTCCATGGGCCTTGTCATTGCTGACACCGCATTATGGCTGGGCAGCCGGTCGGCCCAGCCTGTGGAATTGGCTGGGATTGATCCCCCTGGCGGTCGGACTGGCGGGGTCCATCTGGGGCTTATCTCTGCACGCCGCTGAATCCCGGGAAGGGGTGGACTTCGAGCCAGACAAGAGTTATCTCATCACACGCGGCGCCTATGGTTTCTCACGCAATCCGATGTATCTTGCGGAACTGACTCTCATGGTCGGATGGGTGCTTTTCTATGGGAGTGTTGCTGTCTTTGTGGTATTCCTGGCTTGGTGGGTTATCTTCAGTTTTGTCCATATTCCATCGGAAGAACGCACGATTGAAGCGCGCTTTGGGGAAGTCTATCGTGAATACAAGCGCCGAGTCCCGCGTTGGATTGGAAGGATTCGGAGTTGAAGTCGGCACGCGGGTAAATCGGTAATGCAAATCAGGCGGCATAACCAACGCATCCAGGCGACTTTGCTTCGCTGCGCTTCGCAAAGCGCCTGATGCGGAACGTTAGGCGCACATGCTGTTTCCTGTAATACTTTTCAGAATGATGGCCGCCTGTCATACCGCATCCTGCCAGTCGGCTATTTACGACAGATTCGCCAGAAAGAGGATCCTTTTTCTCTCGGAGGCTGCCAATGGTAAGGCATCTTCTTGTGAACATTGCCGCTTGTTTTCTCCTGGTGGTTGTTTTCCTTTCCGCCTGCGGGAACGCCGCGACTGGAGGGACACAACCGGTAGATACCAGCACCCCAGAATGGACCGCAACGGCTAGTACAAGCACTAGCACTCCGGAATGGGTGGTGCCGGTTGGATCAAACCCCGTCTTCCGCGCCGTGCATATGGACGGGAACGACGGGACGAATTGAGACGGGGGCGTGCGGGCTTTGTCGCCGGGCTATTTCAATTGGCTGCGCGCGATCAACGTGAACTGGGTGGGAATGTCCGCAGAACTCCACGTGGATGACAGCATGGACAGCACAGTTGATATCAAATACGAGGACGTGAAGGTGCCCGCCTTTACGGATGAGGACCTCATCCGCGTCTTCCGAGAGTTTCGCAAACACGGCATCAATGTCTATCTGACATTGAATTTCGACCCTGCTGAAAGCCGCACCGCTGTTCATCCCGTCGAACGTTGGCAAATGGGCTGCCCAGATGCCTATCTCTCGGACAGCAGGATCAAACCCGACTTCTGGCCTTGGGCGCCGGACCATCCTGACCACGAACGCTTTGTTGCCGAATTCTGGCAGACCTACACCGAGACGGCTGTGCATTTTGCCCAGCTCGCGCAGCAGGAAGGTGTGGGTTTGTTCTCGCTGGGGACGGAGACGGAATGCCTCTTCCGCACCCGCGCCGATGCGCGCGGCTCGAACCAATTCAAGGATGAGATCCGAGCGATGGTCCAGGCAGTACGCGCGGTCTATCAGGGACCTCTCACCTATGACCAGCACTATGACGCCTTGCTCCAGGATGGGTACCAGACATCGGCTCTCTGGGAGGATGCCGGCCTAGATACCATCGGGATTAGCGCCTACTTCCAACTGGTGGATGCTCCTCCAACAAGCGTCATGAGCATGGAGGAGTTGGAAGCGCGCTGGGAGTCCATCTTCGAGCAGACCCTGATGCCCCTGCATAACCAGTATCCCGACAAGACCATCCTGTTCACGGAATTTGGATACACGGCATCACTGACATCTCCGCACAAACCCGCTGCGCAAATGGACTCGTTAATGCTGTTATCCGACTCGAACGGGAACAACCTGGATGACGGTCAGGAGGTGCAGGCGAACATCTATGGAGCCCTCTTCAGTGTGATGGACCGTCACCCGGGGGTGTTGGGTGGCGCGTTCCTGTGGGGAAACTTCATGGCGAGCGATCAACAGTGGTTCGATTCCTTCTTCAAGTTACGCGGGTTTGATATCCGCTGGAAGCTGTCCGAGAACGTGGTCCGCGAGCAGTACTGTGCCTGGATCGGAACGGAGTGCACCTCGCAACCAGCCTGGCCCACTGCAACGCCCTGGCCGACCATAACCCCCACTGTTGACATGGCCTCCATTCAAGGTGGTCAGCTGATATACGCTGACGACCTTGCAGATGGTTGGATGGCGAGCGAGTACCTTTCCACATACGATCTAAAGTCCAGCAAGACCGCTGCCGAGGGACCCTTTTCCATCAAGGTGTCTGCTCTGGAAGCCTGGGGTGCACTAAAGTTGACCTTCCAACAGAATGTGGACACGTCCGGTTATGAGTGGCTGGTCTTCCAGTTGAATCCCGGGGATATTCAGGACATCAGCCTCAGCGTGACCATCTTCTCGGGCCGTAAAAACCTGACATATGTCTATGTTGAGGACGTTGCCGGCGGCAAACCGCTATCGCCCAGCCAGTGGACCAGGGTAGTCATTCCTCTAAACACATTGAACCCTGAGGGCGCGTCCTTTGATAGTTTCTATTTTGAGCTGGACACCAAGCAGCCTGGCACGTTCTACCTGGACGATATTCGCCTTGTCGGGCCTTGATGAAATCTCGAATGCGAGGGCTTGAGCCATGAGCAACCCAGAAGCTCAGAGAGTAGCCTTGGGGTTGACCGATCTCCAGGTCAGCCCACTAGGGATTGGGACAAATCGGTGGGGTGCCAGGCGGCAGGCGGATACTGGACTCCAATCCACCTTCAAAGCGGCGCTTGCCTCAGGTATCGACTTCTTTGACACGGCTGAGATCTACAACCTTGGGGGTTCGGAGCGCACTCTGGGCCAGTTCCTTCCATCTGCCGGGCGGAATGCAGTCATTGCCACCAAGTTCGTCCCGTTCCCTTGGCGGCTAGGTAAGTCAAGCCTTACGGCTGCAATGCGTGCCAGCCTGGCCAGGCTGCAGCTGCCTCAGCTGGACCTCTACCTAATCCATATGCCCCTCCCGCCGGTCAAGATTGAGACCTGGATGGATGCGCTGGCCGAGGCTATGGGTGCTGGACTGGCTCGCGCGGTGGGCGTCTCGAATTTCAGCGCTGAGCAGACCCGGCGCGCGCATGCTGCCTTGCAGAGGCACGGAATTCCATTGGCCTGCAACCAAGTCGAGCATAGTCTGTTGAAACGTGACATCGAACAAAACGGCGTGCTGGCGGTATGTCGTGAGATTGGCGCAACCGTGGTCGCCTATAGGCCAGTGGCCGGTGGTCTTCTTACCGGCAGATACACACCCGAGAATCCGCCTGGACGCCGCCGCTGGCGCGTCTACAGCCCCGAGCACCTGGCCAGGATCCGGCCGGTAATTGACCTGCTTGGGAAGATCGGGGAGGAGCACGGTGGCAAGACGCCCTCTCAGGTCGCTCTGAACTGGTCGATGTGCAAGGGAATGCTGCCGATACCGGGTGCAACGAAGGAGAGGCACGTGCGGGAGAACGTGGGAGCCTTGGGCTGGCGTCTTGGCGATGATGAGGTCAACTCCTTGGACGAGGTCTCGGACAAACTGCTCCCGCGAATGTCGCGTGCCAGCAGATAGCGGAAGCGCCCGTGAGTGGGGCCCCGCAACACCGCCTAAAAGCTCGATGGAGCCGACCCGGCCAGCTGCGGCCTAGGCTCATCCAGGAGTATCCTTGAACTGGCCGGGCGGCTCATATCGAGGCCGTTGGACGGCGGCATTCTTGCGATGGAGGCCCCATGTCAGACGCGACGCCCACTCACACCGCTCCATCCCCTGCGGCGCGAGCGCCATCGGACACAGCCCTAGCTACCGCGACGATGCGGGCGTTGGCTGCCAAGGATCCCCGCGAAGGGGTCTTCGGGCCGGACTACCTAGCCGAGATCTTCCTCACAGAGGAGCAGAGAGCCCCCCTCATGGATCCCGCTGCCCGGGAATGGGTGATGAAGAACAGAGTGACCCCCGGCGCCTATGTGTTCATGATTGCACGCACTGCGTTCTTCGATCAAGTGTTCACCGACGCGTTGGACAAGCGGATTGCGCAGCTCGTGCTTCTCGGGGCTGGGTATGACTCCCGTCCGTACCGCTTCTCAAGCCGACTCGGCGACTGCAGAGTCTTCGAGTTGGATGCGCTGGCGACTTAACTGCGCAAGAAAGAGATGTTGGCTCGCGGAGGGGTTCAGATCCCCGACGGCGTGAGATTCGTGCCAGTGGACTTCGTTGCAGATCAGATCGAGAGGCGGCTGGAAGAGGCGGGGTTCTCGAAGGAACAGGGGGCACTCTTTGTGTGGGAGGGCGTCACATACTACCTCTCAGCAGAAGCGGCCGACCGAGTTCTCGCGGCCGTCCATTCAGTGTCCCTCCCGGGGAACTCCCTCTGCTTCGATTTCGCTTCTCTTTCCCGGGAGGCACTTGGCGAAGAGAGCATCAAGAAGCTGAGAGATCAAATGAAGACCACTCAAGCAGCTGAGCCGACCAAGTTCGGGATACCGGAGGGCAAGCTAAAGGGCTTCCTGTCCGCCCGAGGCTTCCGCATTGTCGAGGTTCTGGGTCCCTCCGCACTTGAGGCCAGGTATCTCACACTCCAGGATGGCTCATCTTTGGGGAAGGTGCCGGCGCTCTTCTCTGTCGCTCACGCGGCAGTCGCATAGTACATCGCGAGCAGCGCGGTGCTGGCTTGGCAAGGAACCGCTTCTTGACCCATCGCCGCCGTCCAACAACTCGCTGAAGCTGACCCGGCGGGCTCGGGCTTGATTGGAGCTTGCTTGGCCCGCCCGTGTGCTGCACAATCCTGGTCGATCTGCCCGCTTCCGCCGGGCAGCTTAGCTCGAGGCCGTTAGGTGTCGTTTCGATCAGGGGGGCATCCATGGATCTTGAAGAGTACCCTGTGCTCTTGGGTCGCGTGCTCAGCAATCTCCACTCTCTTGAGTTCCTCCTGAGAGCCTTTCTCTATGCCAAAGCCGCTCCACCCCACACTCCCTTCCCAAAGGGCATATCGCTTGACACCGCCAAGGCCGGCGACAACATGCCCGTCAACGCCATGACTGACTACGACTCACTTAGTCACCTCATAGCCCGGTACAATGCCATCGTATCTCCCTCTCGCAGCGATCTCGCCATCGACCCAACAGTGGTCGATCTCCGTGACGCTCTCGCGCACGGCCGCGTGTCAGCCCCCAATCCCGGCGATTCCCTTCTCTTGGTCAAGTTGGCACGCCCACATGCGGGCGCAGCCACAGTCACCTACTCCCAGCCTTTAACCAGCGCGTGGTTGAAGCAACAGACGACTCGAATTCACGACGAGATGATGAAGATCGCCCATGCCCCCGGCTCGCCAGTCGCGCAAGGACTTTAGCCCACCCTTCATGCTCCATGCTTCCTCACGCCGCCTAACCACTCACTGGTGCCGACGCGGCTTCCGCCGCAGGGGGAACGCGCACTTGCCTGCCATCTCAGAGGTAATAGAATAGAAGTCGTGCCCTCGACGCCGCGCGGGCACCCTGGCCTGCCGGCCCAGGGCAGGCAGTTCGAGGCCGTTAGGCGTCCCATACCCGCAACTCACGGCGTGACTTCGCGATTGTGCAGGAGGCGATCCCATGGACAGGTTCATGGCGCTCAGCAAGGACGACCTACCCGAAGGTCCAGGTAGTCCGGGTGTCAAGAGACATATCGCGTTCAAAGGAGACGACTTCACGGTCCTCCGCTCGCGCCTCGATCCCAACACGATGTCCGGCTGGCACCACCATGGTGAGTACTCAGTCTACGGCTACATAGTCAGCGGCTCCTCTCGATTCAACTCCGGCCCCGGCGGGAAAGACGTCGCAGCTCTTGGCCCGGGAGACTTCTTCTTCGTCCCCCCATTCGCCATCCACCGAGACGGCAATCCCTCGCCATCCGAGCCGCAAGAGGTCATCATATTCCTTCGCGGTAGCGGCCCTCTGGTCGTAAATGTCGAAGGCCCCGCCCCCGACTAACCGACGGATGGGCCGCCTAACAACTCGATGGAGCCGACCCGGCCAGCTGCGGCTCATGCCCATCCAGGAGTATCCTAGAGCTGGCCGGGCGGCTCATCTCGAGGCCGTTGGGCGCCTACTGTTGGCAGTGTCCGCTCGGCCCGTCGTTGCCCTCGCTCTGAGGCAGAATGCTCCCCCCGATCCTATAATGGACTCTGGCCCGGCGACCTACCATTCACAAGGAGGGGCAACTATGGCAGAACCACTTGATGCAATCATGGCCTTCCACAACGCTT
The DNA here is from genome assembly GCA_963712475.1 of uncultured Chloroflexia bacterium. GTDB lineage: Bacteria > Chloroflexota > Anaerolineae > Anaerolineales > RBG-16-64-43 > RBG-16-64-43. The sequence goes on along the minus strand of CAVQIA010000005.1, from coordinate 184,109 downwards.
TTCGAAGGGACATGGAACGGATTGATGCTGCGGCGCTCAGCTATGCACGGGGCCAGGCTGGACCGGGGCCGGATGTCGAACGCTTCCGCTTTTTCAATGAGGTGCTGGTGTGGCATGCGAACGGCGAGGAATTGGCCATCTTCCCCGCTCTCGAGGCGGTGGCGCCCTTAGTGGCGGAGGCGTATGAGAGAGACCACCGAGGGCTGGATGCTGCGTTCGACGCCATGGACGCTGCGGTGTCGGCGAAAGACGCAGTTGCCACTGGGCGGGCCAGCGCGGCATTCAAGTTCCATCTGGATCTTCACTTGGGAAAGGAAGATGCGCACCTGTACCGGCTTGTGCGCGAGCGAGTGCCTTTGGCGGACCAGGGCAAGGCACTCGGCGTGATGTCAAGCAGCGTGCCCCAGAACCGTTTCCCCGAGGTGGTCGCGTGGATGTTTCCCTTAATCGGCGACAACGATCGGGAGAACATGACACGTATCTGGCAGATGGTGCTGCCTCCTCCGGTGTTTGTGAATGTCAAGAAGCTTATCCAACAGGCGATCGGGACGGAGTGGGGGGAGCTGACGCGGCGGATCCCTAATTTGAAGTGAATTAGACTGTGTGGCGGCGCCCAACAACTCGCTCGCGCCGACTCGGCGGGCTGCCGCTGTTTGCATCTTGATTTGGCTGCAAGCTTGGCCTACATTGTAAGGAGGGTTTGCCCGCTTCCGCCGCGCGGCACAGTTCGAGGCCGTTAGGCAGCATGCTGGCCACCAATTGACCTCATGCATCACAAGGCACAACGATCAGATGTTGCCAGGGACTTCGTGTAGCGAGGAGAGACCAAGTGCCCGCGTCTCAAGACATACTGAAGCTGTATGACAGGGTTGTCGCGACCCAACCGGGGATCGAAAGGAAAGGAGCTACCCTCCCATACACCTCCCTCAATGGGCACATGTTCAGCTTCATCACCAGTTCCGGAAAGCTTGCACTTCGACTGTCGGCCACAGACCGCGATGCGTTTCTTCTGAAGTTTGCCACCCCGCTTGTTGAGCAGCACGGAGCAGTCATCAAGGAGTACGTCGAGATCCCCGATTCTCTCCTGAGAGACACCCGGAAGCTCAAGAAGTACTTCGACCTTAGCTATGCCTACGTGGCGTCCCTCAAGCCGAAGCCGACCAAGCGAAAGTGACAGGGCACACATACGTCATGCGTGGAATCATGGCCACTGGCATGCCGCCTAACCGCTCACTAGTGCCGACGCCGCTTCCGCCGCAGGGGAAACGCACACTTGCCAGCCATTTATGTGGTCATAACATAGAAGTCGTGCCCGTGACGCCGCGCGGGCACCCTGGCCTGCCCGTCCAGGGCAGGCAGTTCGAGGCCGTTGGGCCTTCCTTTCCAGTCAGGAAACAATCTCTACCATGAAACGTTTTTACGTCCCCACAACATCATCCAACGATTGGCGGACATTTCCCGCAAAGTCAGAAACACAACGGCGTTCTGGATAATCTGCGAAAGAACTTGGGAAATGTTAGGAACATGGGTCAATAGTCTTGCATCATTTGAATTACTGGCCAAGAACGAGGTTACCATGAACAAGAACCATCCTCGCACGCGCCTGTTCAATACCGAAGAGAGAACGATATTCTGCTCCAAACTCGGCAGGGAATACCATCTGTCCGTCCATCTGCCTCAGAGCTACGCCGAATCCAAACAGGACTATCCGGTGGTATACCTGCTGGACGGAGATCTCAATTTTGGTATGGCAGCAAGTTTTACCCCACTTCTACATTGGATGGGAGGAATACAGGAAGTGATCGTGGTGGGAATCAATTACGATATGGAAAGTTATGATCAATTTGTGAAATTGCGGGAGCTCGATTTCAAAATTCCGGAAGTCAAACACGCTCCTCCCGATAGCTATGCGGACCTTTTTCTAAACGCCCTATCTCAGGAAATGATCCCGTTTATTGAAGCGAACTACCGTACGATCCCGTCCGACCGCTGCCTGTATGGCTATTCATCAAGCGGCTTTTTTGTGCTTTATGCGCTGTTCAATCAACCGGAGGCCTTCCGGCGATACATCTCCGGCAGCGGTGATATCGATATCGCCTATCCTTATCTGATAAAACACGGCCAGAGACTGGCGGAAAGGAAACCCGACGACCCAATCCAACTCTATTTATCAGTGGGCGAGTTGGAAGAAGATCTGATTCCATTCTTTCATCAGTTGATCTCCTTTTTGGGGAACGAGAAATTTCCAGGTCTGACGCTGATATCGGAAATATATAAAGGTGAACAACACGGCGCCGAAGGGGTTGCGCTCACGTATCTGCACGGAATTCGAAGTGTGTACCAATCCGTGCCCTCAACCAAATGAACCCAACTTCGGAACAACTAACAATAGCTTGCCAACATTGGTGAGTGCAGTGCGAAAAGAAATCAATGTTGGAGGTGTTCGAGTATGTTAGTTTCCAATCATAGTAAACGGGCTAACAACGGCTTGCAGCGGACTTGCTTCGCTTCGCTCCGCCAACCGCTGAAACCGGACGTTAGCCCGCTCGGCGTGATCGTGGTAGTTCGTCTAGTGAATCTGGACCAGAGGGCAACATGAGAACAGGAATGACAGCATTGTGGGCCGGGTTGCTTGCCGCGGGTCTGCTATCGGCTTGTGGCGGCAATTCGTCCACGCCCCAGTCGCTCGCAGCTACGCCGGCAATAACCATGTCGCCCACTGCCGGGCTGATCGTCTGGGGGGGCGATCATGCTCCCGTTCAGATGGACCTCATCGGCACGATTACGAGCAGCCCCACGCCCCTTGGTCAGGTCAGAGGTGTGGCGCTTGACCGGGAAGGCGACGTCTATGTCGTAGACAGTGCCAACTCGAGGGTGCTGAAATTCGACAGCACAGGCAAGTTCCTGATGGAATGGGGCAGCCAGGGTAGCGGTGATGGCCAGTTCAACATGAGTCTCTACTACGATATAGACCGTTCCGGATTCGTGGCCGTGGACTCCCTGGGCAATGTGTATGTGACCGAAAACAATCGTGTCCAGAAGTTCGACAGCAACGGCAAATTCCTGACGAAGTGGGGGACGCCGGGCTCAGGCGACGGTCAGTTTGCACTCGCGCTGGCGATTGCCATCGATCCCCAGGACAACGTCTACGTTGTGGATCTCTACAATAATGTTGTTCAAAAGTTCGACAGTAATGGCAAGTTCCTTCTCAAGTGGGGTAGTCCAGGATCGGGCGAGGGTCAATTCAAGAGACCTGCAGCCGTGGCAATCGACATGCAAGGGAACGTCCTTGTGGCCGATGTGGACACTGGCCGGCTCCAGAAATTCGACAGCAACGGCAAGTTCCTCGAGCCAGGTATTCCTCGGAGCGGTTGATGGCATGGTTATTGGTCCGATTGCCCTGGCTGTGGGAGATCAGGGACAGGTCTACATTGGGGAGTATGCTCATGGTCGCGTTGTCGAATTCGACAGTTCCGGCGAAACTCCTCGCGGCGTGGGGCAATACAGGTACATTATGAGGAACAGATGTCCGAAGCGGGTGGTCTGGCGCTCGGCAAAGATGGCACCGTGTACGTTGCCGATGCCTTCAACCACCGCGTCCTGGTATTCCGGCAGCACTGATCTCGCCCCTACGTGTGCCCCACTTCCCGTTCTTATCAGGAGTAGATCAGGGAAGAGAGCGCAGGCTAATCCCGGGATAAACCCGTTTGACTTCGCCCCACTGCGCTCAGCTCACCAGGCGCTGGGTGTTCAACCTATTGGCTAGAGTGCGAGAGAGTAGATGTATCCCCATCGGCACGAGACCTCGTTCTCCTTTGGGGCCGATCGCGCCCGGGGCAACGTGAGCGGGCTAACAACTCGCTGAAGCCGACTCGGCTGGCGGGCGAAAACGCTGTGGTGCCTGGCCCGAGGTCGGCCCATAGAATGAAGGAGCCAAGGCCCGAGCCGCCGAGCGGCTTAGCTCGAGGCCGTTAGGCGTCATGCCTGCCCCCCGGCCTCGGAGGCCCAACATGGCCATTCCCATACGCATTGATCGAGCCGCCGTCGCTGCCGAGCCGTACCTGGTATGGAATGCGTACATTGACATCGTCGCCCTCAATACATACGACGACCTCACTCCTGTTCAACGCATCGCGCACCTCATCTTCTGGTACGAGTTCGAGTTTCACAACGGAGGCTTCCTGCAGTATTTCCACAATCACGGGACATCCCGCCTTGCCGAAGTAGCAACCGCTCTGGAAACGGTTGGCGCCCCAGACCACGCCGCCCTCCTCAGGAACACCGCCACACTCTACTTGTCCCGCCATCGCCAACCATTCACCAGCGTCGAGGATTATGTCGACGCCGCTCTCGAACCCGACTTCCTGCAGGCTGACTCCGCCTTTCATCAATGCCAGCCAAGCCTTGAACAAGCCCTCGCGCAGTACCCTTCTCAGAATCTGACAGGATTCGTCGAAATCGTCTGACACCTAACCACTCACTAGTGCCGACGCGGCTTCCGCCGCAGGGGGAACGCGTACTTGCCAGCCGGCTCGGCGGTCATAGAATAGAATTTGTGCTTGCCACGCCGCGCGGGCAACCTGGCCTGCCGGCCTAGGGCAGGCAGTTCGAGGCCGTTAGGCCGCACACTCGCTCCACGACCGACATCAATCTCCAAAGGAAATGTCACCATGGCCAAGTACCTGATCTCCTTTCCCAGCGCTGCGATGGTCGTGCCCGAAGGCGAGTGGGAGGCGGTGGGTCGCGACGCGCACGCCGTGATCGACGAGGCGAAAGCCGCCGGCGTCTACGTCTTCGGCGGCGGCATCGACGAAGGCGTGCCGCCCGTTCTCGTCGCAGCAGACGGAGCAGTCGCCGAGGGCGGCTACCCATGGGCACCCCCGCTTGACGGCGGCTTCACTGTGCTCGAACTACCCTCACGCGGGGAGGCCGTCGCGTGGGCCGCGCGCATCGCGAAGGCCTGTCGTTGTGACCAAGAGCTACGCGTCTTCGGGTTCGACCCGCAGTCCTGAGGGCGGCATAGAAATGGCGGAGAAAGTGCGGCCTAACAATTCATTCAAGCCGACGCCGCTTCGCGGCGCGGCTTAATTCAAGCGTTAGGCGTCCAGGCATTGAAGGCCGGCGAGCACACCGAGGACCGATGAGGTGAATGACATCCCGGGCCCAGCTCTTCGAATTGGCGGCCGGTTCCCTTAGCCAGGAGGTTCCGACTATGACCGAGAGCCAGGAATCGAAGGGCGTTCCACCCGCGTTCAGTGACCCACGAGTGCAGGCATGGATGGCGGAGAACCTCACTGACCTTGAGAAGTCCGTTACAGGACACCGCATTCTGTATACAAGCCTCCTCATCGGCTTCTTGGTCGGCCTTGTAGCTCATATTGCCGGATACATTCTTCTCTCGTCGGCGCCGAAGGAGCCCCTCGGACTCTTCGCCGACCTGCTCCACGCTCTCGGTTGGTCGCTCTGGACTGGTGTAGTCGTGGTTGTCTTCGTCCAGATCATTCCGGAAGCGAAGCGACGCCAGATCAGGGCAGCGCTGGATGCCTACAAGGCGTTCCAAGGCGACGAAGCCCAGGGTGGCAACGACACCCAAGTCGCGCTCGAGAAGTCTGGCGAGGAAAGGTAGAATTGTCTCCTGGCCGCCTAACAACTCGCTGGAGCCGACCGGCCAGCCAGGCGTTTGGCTTTCATGCGATACAAGGCTTCGGCTGGCCCGGCGGCTCATCTCGCTGCCGTTGGGCGCATGGGCGTGGCCGCAAAGGAGGAGTTGATCATGATGTCAGAAACCAAGAAGTTCTCGCCGGCCGCATTTGTTGCGAACGTGGTCGCGACCGCTCTCTTCTTTCCTGCACTCATCCTTCTGCTCGCAGGCACTTTCCGGTGGGTCGAAGGGTGGATTCTCGGCCTGTGGATCGCCGCCATGATCATCTTCAACATGGCCTACCTCTACTGGAAGGATCCCGCCCTCCTTGCAGAACGAACGAAGAGGCCAGGATCCGAGAACCAGAAGACATGGGACAAGTATCTCCTGCCCCTGATCCTGGCAATGGCGGTCCTCTGGCTCGTCGCCATTCCCCTCGACGCCAGTCGCTTTCATTGGTCTCCCATCTTTCCAGCGTGGCTTAAGGTCATAGGAGGTCTAGCTCTGCTGCCAGCTCTCTACTTGATCGAGGCCGCGACGATTCAGAACACCTTTCTCTCAACAATGGTCAGGATACAGAGCGAGCGCAAGCAGCGAGTGATTTCGACTGGAGTCTACGGCTTCGTGAGGCACCCGTTGTATCTGGGTTGCATGCTCATGATGATTGGGGCACCTCTCCTCGCTGGTTCTCTCTACGCCTTGATCATCTCTTTGATCGGGTCGATTGTCTTGGCAGGCAGGATTCTTGGTGAGGAAAGGATGTTGGCGAATGAGCTGGAAGGCTATGACGAGTACAAGAAACGGGTGAAGCATCGCCTCATTCCCCTCATCTGGTAACGGATCCGAAGAGAAGCTTCAATCACGAATTCCAGGACCCGCCAACAAGGTGCCCCCATGCGCCTAACAACTCGCTGCCTGCCCGGGCCGCAGGCCAGGGAAGCTGACCCGGCGGGCTGGGTCACAGGGTGGGGCACCTGGCCCGCCGGCCTGCGCGACAATTGGAGTGGTCTGCCCGCTTCTGCCGGGCAGCTTAGCTCGAGGCCGTTAGGCGGAGCCAGGCTGAGACCGCGCCGAGCACCACCAGGCACTTGTGCTTGGCAGGCATGGTCCAATATGAATAGGTAGCGTCAAAGGAGGTAGGCTCATGAATGCTCGATTGGTTATCTTCCCAATGGCCCTGTTCCTGGCCTCCGCAGCCTGCGTGGGCGGAACCCCAGCGGCTGCGCCCGTTGGCACAGAGGAAGCGGCGGCAACGCCACCTTCACTCTCATCGCCTTCGAGCGAAGATTGCGACAACCCGTACCTGCCTGTAGTCGAGGGGGCGACGTACAACCGGAAGAGCACGTCTACCCTTGGAGAGAGTACACAGACCGTAACCATCAAAGACGTCCGCCCCGATGGGTTCTCCGTCGAGAGGACCGGCGTCCTGCCAAGCGGCAGGTCCTACACGTATTTGGAGAACTGGTCTTGCACGCCGCAAGGCCTGATCCAGGCTCCGACCGACGACTTGGCGGCTATCGCCACTGGTGCCAACGCGACTGTCACTGTCGAGACGGTCTCCAACGACGGCGTCACTCTGCCGAAAGACGTCGAGGCCGGGGACACCTGGGCCGAGACCTTCACCGTCAATGTCATTGGCCCCGACTCCACCTCCCCCTGGACCGTCCAGTACGAATTCAAGGCGATAGCCGTCGAGTCCGTGATCGTCCCAGCCGGCGCGTTCAGCGCTCTGCACCTCACCAATAGAATCACATGGCTGAATGGCGCCGTGCCGTCGATGGATATCGACTACTGGTTCAGCCCAGAGGTAGGCCTAGTGAAATCGGCCTACGCCTTCGAAGGGCTCAGTTCCGGCACGACGGAACTCGTCTCGTACACAATCCCATGATCCGGTAGGCTCCAACGTCGAGCTGTCTCCCGTTGCCCCCAGCCGGCGGAATTGAATCGGCTCCGCCTAACAACTCGCTGCCTGCCCGGGCCGCAGGCCAGGGAAGCTGACCCGGCGGGCTGGGCCAAAGGTTGGGGCGCCTGGCCCGCGGTTGTGTGCGAGAATCCACGATGAGGTGCCCGCTTCCGCCGGGCAGCTTAGCTGGAGGCCGTCAGGCAGCCTTGGAGGATCATGGAGCTCCTTGAAGTCGCCACCGACATCATGGCCGCAGTAGTTGCCGTGGATCCATCCGGCCTGCCCTTCAAGCAGTTCCAGCCCGGCGCGGGCCCATATGGCGAACCCCAACTCGTCAAGCTCATTGCGAGTCGCCTCAACGCCTTGCCCAAGTACGGCAACCGCGTCGTCACAAGGCGAACCCCCGACCTACTCATCCCTCAAGAGTGGGCCCTCGAGTTCAAGATCGCACGACCCTTCGGCGACAACGGAAAGGAAGCCGAGAACTGGTCCGTCAATCTCCTCCATCCCTATCCAGGCAACGTCAGCGCAATCGGCGATTGCCTGAAGCTTCTCGCAACACAGGGCCCAGAGCGTCGAGCGATCGTGGCGATCGGCTACCAACACTTGCCCCCAAAGATTCACCTTGCGCCGCTCATCGAGTCATTCGAACAGATAGCAGCCAATGTCGCCCGCGTCCAACTCTCTGAACGCATCCATATCCACAAGGATGGGTTGGTCCACCCAGTCCATAAGTCAGTCCATGTGTTCGCCTGGGAAGTGCTTGGAATCGCTGCCTAACCACTCACTAGTGCCCTGGAAGGGCACCAGGATCTGCGACCGACGCGGCTTGCGCCGCAGGGGGAACGCGCACTTGCCACCGTCTTCGAGGTCATAGAGGAGAAGTCGTGCCCATCACGCCGCGCGGGCACAATGGCCTGCCGGCCTAGCCTGCCCTGGTGCTTTTGCAGGGGGCAGGCAGTTCGCCTGCCCAGGACGCAGGCCTGGGAGGCCGTTCGGCAGCCTAGGCGGCCATTGCCTCCGAAGGAAGTCAAACACGACGCTCAAGGGAACGCGATGAGATCAGGTAGCTCAACTGACCCCTTCTCCAGCAAGTAGGCAAGCTTATTCCTCGCCCAACGAAGGCGGGGATCACAGCTAGACGCCGTTCGGCGTCAGAAAGCCGACGAGGTCACGAGTATGAGAGACCCTAAGCTGGTGGGCACATGGACGGCTGTCGGTGTTGGCATCGGCGTCGCGATTGGTGCTGCGACACATGCACTCGCACTTTGGACTGCAATTGGTGTCGCCGTTGGTGCCCTCATCGGGTTCGTCCTTGACAGACAGCAACGCGACGGAGGATCTTGAGTCCGTACTCATCACGCCAGATCACGCCTCGCCAACCGCGCGGCCGGATCAGCCGTGGTCATGGACCACAAGCAGCGGATCAGCCAAGTCCTCACCATGTGACGACAACTCCCGGGCCGCCTAACAACTCGCTGCCTGCCCGGTCCGCAGGCCAGGGAAGCTGACCCGGCGGGCTGGGCCATAGGGTGGGGCTCCTGGCCCGCTGGCGTGTGCGACAATGGGCGTGGAGTTGCCCGCTTCCGACCGGCAGCTTAGCTCGAGGCCGTTAGGCGGAATTGATGCACAACGCGTGCGGCCAGGTCAAATGCCGAGAACGAAATGAAGCTCGGTTTGCGGCGCATCGCGGCCATCCTCGCACTCGCCCTCCTAGGCTGGGCTCTCTGTGTCTCCGTGATGTACGCGGGAATAGCCCTCTTCAACCTCCAATCGGCCCTAGTCTTCCATGCCATCGCAGCCCCTATCATCTTCTCGGTCATCTCATGGTTCTTCTTCTCCAGGCTTGGCTACACAAAATCGCTCACCACGGGTGCGATCTTTACCCTGACAGTCATCTTCATGGAATTTTTCCTCGTAGCCCTGGTGATCAACCGAAGCCTGGACATGATCCGGAGCTTCCTCGGTACGCGGATACTTTTCGGGCTGGTCTTCCTTTCCACGTACCTGACAGGAATGGCTATCAAGTATCCAGCCCACCAGCCGAAACCGGCACAGGCTCGATGGCCGCAGACCCATCCGAGCCGAGAAGCCAATTCCGCCTAATAACTCGATGGAGCCGACCCGGCCAGCCGAGTGTCTGGATTGCGTGCGATAATCAGCGTTGAGCTGGCCGGGCGGCTCATCTCGAGGCCGTTGGGCCGCCCGGCGCGCGGCCGATTCGATAAGGAAGGCCACTGTCATTCCATTGGGGTTTCTGGTCGCGTGGAGTTCCGCTTGCCGTTGTCGTGCTTGTGACTGGAGGGATCGTGAACGAGTTGTCCCCATCCGAGCTGACGGAAAGAATCGTTGAGAAGGCCAAGTCACTGGGCGCGTCCGCCGTGGGGGTCGCCAGAGTCGATTCGCTGAAGGTGTCTCCCTCCCACCGCATCTCGCCCAAGATCGGGATGGGCCTGGAGGTGCGGTGGCGGGACGCACCGGACGACGTCGTGCCCGCCGAGGTCGACTGGCCAGCGGACGCGGTCTCCGCCGTCGTGATCGGTGTCTCTCATCCCGCAGACCAGCCGGAGCTCGACTGGTACGACGGCAAAGGCACGCCGGGCAACCGCGCCCTCATCAGGATCGTCAAGGAGCTCTCCGACTGGCTCAAGGACTCCTATCTCCATCACCACCTACCGGCCGCCCTACTTCATCGAGAGTGGCGGGGTCTTCATGAAGGACGCCGCCGTGCTGGCTGGCCTGGGGACTGTCGGCAAGAACAACCTGGTCATCACGCCTAAGTACGGCCCCCGCATCCGCTGGCGGGTGCTCCTGCTGGGCCACGCGGCGAAGGCCACCGGCCCGGTCGAGTACGATCCCTGCGACGGGTGCGACGAGCGCTGCCGCAAGGCTTGTCCCGTTGGCGCGTTCGACGAAACCGCCTACGACGCATACGCGCTCGGACAATCGCAGCTCCCCGGCACTGACGGAACCTACGACCGCATCACCTGCAACACCAAGATGGCGCAGGATGTCGAGGACGTCGCCCGGGCGCTGGCGACGAGCGAGGAAGATCCCAAGGACCTGGCCTCCACGATGAACGCCTTCGAGGAGGCCGTGATGGCGCTGACTGCGGCCGGCACCGAAGCGCGCTACGGCGTCAAGTACTGCAGGCGTTGCGAGCTGAGCTGCCCGGTCGGCAGGTAGCCGCGGCTGATCCATGATCTCAGACCACTCCGGACTCTCGGCGGCCCAACAACCCCGTGATGCTGACCCAGCAGGTTGGCCAAAATGGCGTCGCCCTTGGCCTGCCCACTTCCCATAGAATGATGGGACGAAGCCCGAGCCGCCGGGCAGCTCCTCGTCAAGAACACGGGACTTCGTAGCTCGAGGCCGTTCGGCAGAGTAAAGGGGGAGCAACTAGTCATGGCCATCAAGAACATCAGCATGCCCGCCGGTACACCACTCATGATCGGCACCCCCGCTCATCCCATGGACCGCGAAACATCTACAGCTATCGCCAACCTCACCGCATCGATCGACGGAATAGCAGAGGCCCACCTTCCCCAGCTCTTCACGGTGGGGGTGATGGATAGACCGGCCCAGGTTCTTGTGCTTGTGCTTCGCCCCTCCGCCAACCCACACACAATTCGAGCCCAGCTCGAACATGGCCTAGCGACAGTCCTGGGACGGCAAGCACAACTCGACGTCTGGCCGGTCCTTCCGGACAATCCCTTCCTGGATGATGTCCGCCTGGCCAATTGCCGAATACCGCGGGCCCAAGGCATCGCAGGGGCGCAGTCTTCCAGTAGTTGAACTCTGCCTAACCACTCAATAGTGCCCTGGAAGGGCACCAGGATCCGCGCCCGATGCGGCTTCCGCCGCATCGGAAACGCGACCTTGCCTGCAATCCAACTCCCAATACAATTGGAGTCGTGCCCGTGACGCCGCGCCGGCACCCTCTGGCCCGGGCCCGGGAGGCCGTTAGGCTGCATCAAAGTGCGGAGGTGATGGATTGCACAATTTCATCTGCATCACCTGCGGGCATCAATTCGCGCGCACCGCGGAACCACCCCAGCGCTGTCCAATCTGCGAAGACGATCGCCAGTTTGTGAATCCCCGTGGGCAATCCTGGACGACGCTAGATCAACTAGCCCGTGAACATCACAACGTGTTCTGGCCGCTGGAAAGAGGATTGACTGGGATCGGCACAGAACCGAGATTTGCCATCGGTCAGCGGGCGCTGCTGGTGCAGGCACCCGGAGGCAACGTGCTGTGGGATTGTGTCAGCCTCATTGATGATGCCACTATCGAGGCGGTCGAGAAGTTGGGTGGAATCTCAAGTCTGGCGATCTCCCATCCCCACCTCGTTGGAAGCATGGTTGAGTGGAGTCATGCGTTCGGCGGTGTGCCCATTCACGTTCATCAGGATCATCGGCCGTGGATTCAACGCCCCGACCCCGTCATCCAATTCTGGGAGGGAGAAGCTGTGGCGTTGAAAGAGGGTCCGATGTTGCACCGGTGTGGAGGCCATTTCGATGGCTCGACCGTCCTCCTGTGGCCGGACGGGGCAGATGGGCGGGGTGTTCTCTTGAGTGGAGACACAATCTACGTGGCTCCCGATCGCAAGCACGTCTCCTTCATGTACAGCTACCCGAACTTCATCCCTCTCCCGGCTCCGGTTGTTGACCGGATCATTCAGGTCCTCACGCCATTGAGATTCGATCGCATCTATGGTCATTTCTTCGATCTAGAGATCGAGTCAGATGCCAAGCGCGTTGTGGAGGAATCTGCTGATCGCTACAAGAGGGCGATCGGCTCCGCCAACCAAACTAAGTGATGCAGCCCAACAACTCGCTGCCTGCCCGGGCCGCGGGCCCGGGCAGCTGACACGGCGGGATGGGCCTTCGGGGATGCTTGCTCGGCCCGGCAGCGTGCCGTAGAGTAGTAATGAGCAGCCCGCTTCCGCCGGGCAGCTTCCCGTCAAGAACACGGGACTTCGTAGCTCAAGGCCGCGAGGCAGCCCGACGCATCTCACGTTCCGAGGTGGACCCTATGCGCAAGCTCGTGTACGCGACTTCGCTCTCTCTCGATGGTTACATCGATGCTTCAGCCGGGGACCCAAGCTGGGTGGTTCCCGACGAGGAGCTTCACAAGCACTTCAACGACATTGAGCGGGAGATCGATACCCATGCTGTACGGTCGTCGCATGTACGAACTCATGGCTGGATATTGGCCCACGGCCGACCAGGATCCTTCGGCGCCTGACGTCATCCTCGAGTACGCCCAGATCTGGAAGCCAATCCCCAAAGTCGTCTTCTCGTCGACACTCGAAAGCGTCGACTGGAACTCGCTGCTCGTAAGAGGCGATGCGGTCACCGAAGTCGCTAGGCTGAAGGCCCAACCCGGCGGGCCCATGAGCGTCGGCGGCCTCATCCTAGCTTCAAGCTTGGCATCGGCTGGCCTAATCGACGAGTACCGCCTCTACTATGTCCCAATCTTCCTGGGCTCGGGCACGGCAGCCTTCTCCCAGATTCAAAACCGGGTCAGGCTCAAGCCGGTGGAGACCCGCACCTTCTCCTCCGGCACGGTCCTTCTGAGATGCGTCCCCGACGGCGCATAAGATGAGTTTGCAGGCTGCCTAACAACTCGATGGAGCCGACCCGGCCAGCCGAGCGTTTGGGTTTCGCGCGATACTAGCCTTGGGCTGGCCGGGCGGCTCATCTCGAGGCCGTTAGCCGGCGCGAACGGAATGCCTACCATGACAGACAACGTGGTCTACGAGGAAAGTTCTAGGCTCCAAAGGTACGCAAGCTCTGTTTCTGGCGCTTGCAGCTGTCTTCCTCGCGCTCCTCGTCTGGCGCATCCTTGTCCTGAATGCGGACGTTCTCGCCCTTTTCTTCGGCCTCTTCTTCCTGCTTTTCGCTTTCTACTGCGTCAACTACAGGACCCTCTCCATACTCGTCACATCTCGCGCACTCATCCTCCGCTTCGGGCTCTTCTCATCCACAACACCGCTCTCCAACATCGCCAGCTGCCAACTCGACCATGCTCCGGCGCTCCTCAAGTACGGCGGGGCCGGCATCCACTTCATGTTTGTCCGTGGAAGGTATCGCGCCTCCTTCAACTTCCTTGAGTACCCAAGGGTAGTGATTCAATTGAAACGTCCAGCCGGGCTTGTGCGCGATATCTCCTTCTCCACCCGTCAACCCGACCGCCTGATGGACCTTCTGGGGAGTGGAGAGCCACTGCGCCGTGCCGGCTAACCACTCACTTGTGCCCTGGAAGGGCACCAGGATCTGCGACCGGCGCGGCTTCCGCCGCAGGGGGAACGCACACTTGCCGGCCACCTCAGAGGTCATAGAATAGAACTCGTGCCTCTCACGCCGCGCGGGCTCCCCCCGGCCCGCGCCCGGGGCGTGATGGCCTGCGGGCCCAGCCTGCCCTGGGGCAGGCCCAGGGGGCAGGCAGTTCGCCTGCCCAGGACGCAGGCCTGGGAGGCCGTTAGGCGGCGGTGCGATGGATCCCTCTCGGATTCAGCAGGGAAAGGTTGGATATGAGGGCAATTGTCTGCACAGCATATGGTTCCCCACACGTCCTGGTTCTCCAAGAGGTCGAAAAGCCGAGCCCGAAGGAGAATCAGGTACTTGTCCGCATCCACGCTACGACCGTTTCGAGAGCCGACTGCGAGCTCCGCCGGTTCGAGTTCCCCGCCTGGGTCTGGCTTCCGGTGCGGCTCTGGTTTGGCCTGTTCAAACCAAGGGTTCGCGTCCTGGGCCAGGAGTTCGCGGGCCAAGTCGAACAGGTTGGCATGGGGGCAACCTTTTCTCCCGGCGATCGCGTTTTCGGGACAACCGGAATCGGCCTTGGGGCCTACGCTGAGTACATTTGCGTGGGCGGCCGCTCAGCGACCAGCGTGTTGGAGACTATGCCCCCGAACATGAGCTTCGCCGCCGCCGCCGCCATCCCCTATGGGGGATCCGAGGCCTTGAGATTCCTTCGGAAGGGCCACCTCCGAGCCGGAGAAGATGTACTCGTCATCGGCGCAGGTGGGAGTTTCGGCACGTATGCCGTCCAGCTGGCCAAGTTACTTGGCGCCAAGGTGACTGCCGTGGACAGCACGAGCAAGCTGGAGATGCTTCACTCGATCGGTGCAGATCAGGTCATCGACTACACCGAGGTGGACTTCACCGACAGCGGACAAACCTTTGATCTTATTTTCGACGTTGTGTGCAAGGCGCCCTTCCGTCGCGTCCTTCGATTGCTCCGGCCGGGCGGCAGGTGCGTTCTGGCCAATCCGGGAACATCGCACCTCATCCGGGGGTTGTGGGCCAACACCACGAGCGACAAGCGAGTGGTCTTCGGCTCAGACAGCGCATCCGCCGAGAACCTATCATTCCTTAAAGAGATGATCGAAGCCGATAAGATCCGGCCGGTCATTGATCGGCTCTTTCCATTTGAGAAGGCGGTAGACGCCCACATGTACGCCGAGACAGACCAGAAGAAAGGCAACATAGTCCTTATCGTCGAGGCCGCGGACGACTGAATTGAGCACATTCTCCTGACGAGCTTGTTCATCGGCTCGCCCATCGCCTAACCACTCACTGATGCGGACGCGGCTTCGGCCGCAGAGGAATCACACACAGCCTTGCCCGCAGTCCAACCTTCAATACAATGGATGTCGTGCCCATGACGCCGCGCGGGGCTCGCCGGCCTAGCCTGCCCTGGTGCGCTTGCAGGGAGCAGGCAGTTCGCCTGCCCAGGACGCGGGCCCGGGAGGCCGTTAGGCGGTCCCTCGTTGGCCAACTCAGGTGGGGCCCGGCGCGACGCGGGCTAGCGAGAGCAGGGATGCATGCTGGTGATCCGCTTCTAGGCAAGATAGCGCAACTGGTGAATGAATGAGCCTGGTAGATGGTCTGACCATCGCCTTGTTCGCAGGGTGGTGCCTCAGCGAGGTGGCTATCAGTCTCCTAAACGCGGTGAATCGCCTGAGCCGACGTGCGAGAGCCGAGGATCGCTTCAGCTTCCTCGCCATTTGGCTGGCGCTCATCCTCACCCTTATTCTGGTGAGTACCACCTGGCTATCACGCGGGCTAAGCGCACCCGGAGCATGGGGACCGCTGTCGGGCTGGCTAGGCTGCACCTGCCTGGTAATAGGCATCGCCATCCGGCTGGCAGCGGTGGCCACGCTGCGACGTCAATACACGGCGGCGGTGACCATTGTGTCGCAGCATCAGATCGTGGACAGTGGCCCCTACCGCTGCGTGCGGCATCCTGCCTACCTGGGCCTGCTTGTGTCTTTACTGGGCCTTGGGCTTTGCTCGGGCAATTGGGTCAGCTTGGTGGTTGCCATCGGACTGCCGCTGGCCGCAGTCATGTATCGCATCGATGTCGAAGAACGGGCCTTGTTGCAGCATTTTGGGCCGGCTTATGCGGAGTATGCCAGTCGTACGAAGCGGTTGTTGCCCGGGATTTTCTAGTGAGCCCAGGTGGCAAAGCACCGCCTAAGAGTGGCTTCCAGCTGACGTGGCTAATCGGGTGCCCATTTCCGGCTTGGCAGGTACGCCGGCAAGTCTCAGGGCGGAGGTGCCCACTCGCCCAGCCACGCAGCTGATGCCTGTTCGTTTGGCGGAAACACTCGCGTCCCTAGGGATGTCACAATGAGCTACGAACGAATCGCCAGCCTTCTCAGAGATGAGGACATCCCAGTGTGGGGCGTGGCACCAGCCTCACGAATGGCGGATGAGGAGCGAGGGCACCGGCCAGAAGAACTGCTTCCAGAAGCGCAATGCCTCGTCGCATTTGCGTTGCCCGTGCCTTGTGCCGTCTTCGAGACACCAGCCCACAGGCCCGAAATGATTTGGCGGTCCCAGAATCTCTATTACAGACGGCTCGACACGCTTTCCCTTCAGGTCGCAGCATTGCTCGAGGAGAGCGGCGAACGGGCTCTCCCCATCTGGGGATGCATGCCTCAAGGCGTGAATGATCGTGGCGAGGTCACCGGCTTGGTCAATCAGATCCGTATGGGCGAAGTAGCAGGAATCGGCGCCATCGGCAGGAATGGCCTGCTGGTTCACTCTCGCTATGGATCTAGGCTGATGCTAGGTGGCGTCGTAACCACCGCCTCCCTGACCATCGACAAATTCCCGGACACCGACGAGCTTGGTTGCCCCCAGGGATGCCGAGTGTGTGTTGATGGCTGCCCAGTGCACGCCATCTCCCTCAGCGAGAAACGCGTCGATATCATGCGCTGCCTCGCCCACACCTCGCGGACCCCCTTTATGTCAAGGGCCGGCTTCTTCATTCGAAGCCGTCTGCGGCCAGATTCTGCGGCGCGAATGATGAACCTCAGGGCTTTCGATGAGCACACCTTCCATGTCTGCTCACAATGCGTCGCCCTTTGCCCGCTCGGCAGGGCCAACCAAGGGATGAGCTGACTACCGAACTTCATCTCCACCTAACCACGCACTAGTGCCCTGGAAGGACACAAGGATCTGCGACCGACGCGGCTTCCGCCGCAGGGGGAACGCACACTTGCCAGCCATCTCAGAGGTCATACAATGGAAGTCGCCCCCGTGACGCCGCGCGGGCACCCCCCGGCCCGCGCCCGGGGCGGGATGGCCTGCCGGCCTAGCCTGCCCTGGTGCTCTTGCAGGGAGCAGGCAGTTCGCCTGCCCAGGACGCAGGCATGGGAGGCCGTTGGGCGCCGGAGGGTCTGTGACAGAGATTCGCGTTATCCACCCTGAGGAGCACACGGCCTGGCTCGAACTCAGACTCCTCTTGTGGCCCGAAGACACTGAGGAGGAGCTCCAATACGATCAAGTCCGTTTCCTTCGTGACCCAGCCGTCGCCGCAGTCTTCGTGGCGGCCCAACCCGATGGCGAGCTCACAGGCTTCATCGAAACCTCCATCCGTCCGTGGGCAGAAGGCTGCTCCACCGCGCCTGTCGGCTACATCGAAGGTTGGTTCGTCCTTGAAGCGCACCGACGCTCGGGGATCGGCCGCCGCCTAGTCGAGGCAGCGGAGGCTTGGGCCATCTCCAAGGGGTGTACCGAGATGGGATCCGATGCTGAGTTGTGGAACGATCTCAGCCACGATGCCCACTTGGCCCTGGGCTACACGGAAGCCACCCGCCTTGTCTGCTTCAGCAAGAGGCTCACCAGCCTCAAGACCGGCGCGTGATAACTGGATGGAGCCGCCCCGGCCAGCCGAGTGTGCTCCAGATATGCGACACTAGGTTCGGGTGGCCAGGCGGCTCATCTCGAGGCCCTTAGAACACGGAAGTTGCAGACAATTGGAAGAGACTCATGGACTTCGATACGAAAACAAAGCTGGCCATTTACAGGCACTTTGCCGAGACCGGACGTCGGCCTTCACCAGAAGCTGTGGCCGAGCGGGTCGGTTCCAATGTAAGAAGTGTGCTTGACGCATATTCGAGACTGCGCGCGCAAAGACTGCTCGCTTTGGAGGTGGACGGAGAATCAATTCGCATGGCACCGCCATTCTCGGGCGTCCCGACACAACACATTGTTGTTGTCGGTGGCGTGCGCTATTTCGCTAATTGCGCATGGGATGCTCTGGGGGTGCCGGCCGCCTTGCATCAACCCGCCGAGGTAAACTCTCGGTGCGAGCAGTCCGGCGAGGCATTTCAACTCGTAGTCGGCTTGGACGGCCCGGAGCCGTCCGGGTGGCTATTCCATTGTCTGGTCCCGGCTGCCAAGTGGTGGGAGGACATTGTTTTTACCTGAAGCAATATGCTTTTCTTCCGGTCGGAAGAACGGGTTCGCGAGTGGTGTACGCGGCACGGATATCCGATGCGCCCAATTGTGACAATTAGCCAACTCTGGACACTGGCGACGACTTGGTATTCGACACGCTTGGATGAGCGTTCTCGGCGTCCGCAGCCCGACGAGATGCGCGCGATTTTCACGGGCCTGGGCTTGGCTGGGGATTTCTGGGATCCAAGATCTGACAAGTTCAAATAAACTCGCGTTCTGACCACCACCTGCACGCGACGCGCTTCGCATCGGCCCTCATTGCGTTCGGGATTTGCTCGCGTGCCCTCGCTGTCGCTCGGCGCGGGTGAGGTGGCACGTTAGGCGTCGTGGGGGTAGAGGTCCACGGGCTGGCCGGAGAGATGCGGTGCCGCCGTAGATGACAACCACTCTGGAACTCACCCGTTCGCAGATTCTCGCCTTCCGACGCCGTACCGCGGCGCTCGATGAGCGGCTGCCCTCGGGCGAGCGCGCGTTGCGGCGTGCGGCGTGGGCAGGTTTACAGGACAGCATGCCGCGGGCCGCGTTGCTCTCGATCCATGCGCGCATGGCCGGTACCGGGCCTGACAGTTGGGAGGATCCTTCGCTTGTCCAAGTCTGGGGACCCCGCTTCAGTGCCTATGTCGTGGCGAAACGCGATCTCGCGCTGTTTACCCTCGGCAGGCTGCCGGACGAAGGCCGCACCGTTGAAGCGTGCTCAGGATATCGCCGCTCGCTTGCGCGCGGCGCTGGCCGGCAACCGCATGACTCAGGAGGCGGCCGCGCGCGCCATGGGAAAGGGGCATCCGAATCGACTGCGGTACGCCGCGCCGACGGGGACGGTCGTGATTCGCTGGGATGGTTCGCGTCAACCCGATGTCTGGAACGTGCCGGCGCCTGACATGGACCCGCACGAGGCGCGCCTCGAACTTGCCCGGCGGTATCCTGCACGTGTTCGGCCCCGCTACGCCCGAAGCATTCGCGACGTGGGCAGGCATTGGGCCGCGTGTCGGTATTGCTGCATTCGAAGCGCTCGGCAAGTCGTTGACGCCGGTGCGCACACCGATCGGGAAGGCGTGGATCCTGAGCCGGGATGAGCCTCTGTTCCGCGTAGCTGCCGGGCCAGGCGGCGCCGGCCCGGCTCTTGCCGAGTGGCGATACCTGGTTCTTGCTGCAAGGCGCCGACCGCGAACTCCTGGTGCCCGACGAGCGTCAACGCCGCGCGCTGTGGACATCACGTGTCTGGCCGGGCGCCCTGCTCGTCGAAGGTGAGACCGTCGGCACCTGGCGGCGGGCGGGACATGTGCTGACGATCCAGCCATGGCGTCGCCTCTCGCGCGCGCAGCGCGATGCGGTCGAGGCGGAGGCGGGGTCACTACCCCTGCCCGGGATCGACCGACCCATCGATGTCCGCTGGGATGCCCCCTGAACACAAGGCCTCACTCACGCCGCCTAGCCGGTCGTTCGAGCCCGAAGTCCTGGGCAAGCCCCAGTCTGCGGCTCAACTTCAACGTTGGGCAGCATAAGCAAAGGAGGTTTCGCTACCATGCGCCATAATCGTGAGGAAGTTATCAACCGTACTGTCCAAGAGTTTGAACTTCTAGATCATCTCGTTGCCAACCTTACAAACGAAGAATGGAATCGATTGTTGCGCCGCCCTGAATCCAAAGACCCCTGGACAGTCAAAGATGCACTCGCTCACATCACCCATTGGAAGGCCGACGTTGCCCGTTCCGCCAGGAGACAGCACAGACCAATTGAAGAACGCGGGCTCAATATAAACCAGGGAAACCATCTCGTTTACTTACGTTGGCACAATCGCTCTCCACAGGAGGTCCTGGCCTGGCATAGGCAAGTTCAGAAGGATGTTCTGGCTGCGTTGCAAGAGGCACCTGAAGAATGGTTTAGCGGTAGAGAGCGTGGACCAGATTGGCCTGGGGACCTTGACGGTCATTCTGCCTATCATCGCGTGAAGGATATTGAATCGGCGCTGAATAAGACTGAAAAGTGAGCGCTGCCCAACACCATCCCCAGCTGACGGGGCTGCTAGGCGCCCAACAGGAAGTGGCTCGCTTTTCGAAATACGCCGATCAAAGTGTCGTCTTGCTAGAGCCGCCCCGCAGCCAAGCCATTCCGTTAGGCGGTTTTTCCGAGGCCCACCATGAACCTACGTCGAGCAACATCCGGCGACTTCGCCGCTGTTTTCGCGCTCGATCCCAATCCTCAGATGCAGGCCTCACGCTCGGACTTCATTCGCGGGTCCATTCGATCCGCCCATTGCCTTCTTGCGATCGAAGAAGGAGAGATCATAGCCTATGGTGTCCTCGATTATGCGTTCTTCGGCCAGGGCTACATTTCTATGCTATTCGTCCATCCTAGCTTCAGACGGCGGGGGGTTGCCTTGACCTCATGAGGGGTCTTGAGGCCTCCTGTACAACTCAGAGGCTGTTCACCTCGACGAACAGATCCAACGCTGCAATGCAAGCTTTCCTTCCCAAGCTGGGCTACATACCAAGCGGCGTCGTCGATAACCTAGATGAAGGCGACCCGGAGCTCATCTTTTTCAAGTACCTCCGCAATCGGACCGCTTAACCACCCACTCGTCCCCGGAGGGGAACCAGGATCTGCGACCGACGCAGCTTCCGCCTCGGGGGGAACGCGCCCTTGCCAGCCATCTCAGCTTCATTACAATGGACGACGTGCCTGTGACGCCGCGCGGGCACACCCCGGCACCGCGCCCCCTGGGGAGAGCGGGCCCGCCCGGCCAGCCTGCCCTACTGCACTGGCAGGGGGCCGGCAGTTCGCCTGCCCAGGACGCTGGCCTGGGAGGATGTTGGACATCGCAAACGCAGTACGCTCCAACTTGGCCGCACTTAGGAGGCTCAAATGAAGAGAGTCACAGGTATCGGAGGAATCTTCTTCAACGCGAACGACCCTGTCGCACTGCGAGCTTGGTACAAGCAGCACCTGGGCATTGACGTCCAGGAATGGGGAGGCACCGCGTTCACCTGGACCGATGCAGCGGGCAATCCGACAAAGGGAACGACCGTGTGGTCCATCGGCGCCGCCGATGGTGAGCACTTCGCACCAAGCAAGTCGACCTTCATGGTCAACTATCGCGTCGAAGACTTGGCCGCTGTACTTCAGTCGCTTCGGGACGAAGGATGCAACGTCCTGGAGAAGACGGACGACTCCGAGTACGGAAAGTTCGGTTGGGTCATGGATCCTGAGGGCAACAAGGTCGAACTTTGGCAGCCACCTCCGGGACAGTGAGCTCCATGCCTGAAAACCAAATGCCGACGCCTAACCGGTCGTTCGAGCCGACAGCCCACGGCAAGCCTCGGTCTGCGGCTCAACTTCAACGTAAGTCAGCCCGTTGGAGGCCTCCTGGTACTGGAATGACTCAGCGACGCCCGCGATCTGTGAGCTCGTCCACTTCCAAACTTCCCCCCGAGCCCACGTTGCTCTCGCGCTCGTCGAGGGGAGGGCCCGCTTCGTCCTTCGTGCCATGGCGACATTGGTTCTTCTTTCGCTCGTGTCCATGGCCGCGGGTATCGGATTCTTCATCATCTTCACCGGGCTCTTCCTGGCTATCCCTCGGTTGGCCGCCTTCTGGAAGCCCGCGCGTGCCCTCATTCACCGACTGGTGCCATTCCCCGACCCCGAGTTGCATGACACTTACCTCCCCCTGAGCTGGTGGCACGCCCCGTCACTCATCATCAGCGTCCTCGCGGGCACAGCCGCATGCGTTGCAGGAATCTGGATCATCGTCAACCTAGGACTGTGCGGTCAGAATCTCGTTTGCCTCATAGTCAGCCAGCCGGTTCTGCCATAGTCGCCAGCGCCCTGCCCGCAAAGTGCCCTCGGGGCTGCCTGACCACTTACCAGTGCCCTGGAGGGCCACCAGGATCTGCGACCGACGCGGCTTCCGCCTCGGGGGGAACGCGCCCTTGCCAGCCATCTCAGCTTCATTACAATTGACGACGTGCCTGTGAGGCCGCGCGGGCACACCCCGGCCCGCGACCCGGGGCGGGCTGGCCTGCCGGTCCAGCCTGCCCTACTGCACTGGCAGGCGGCCGGCAGTTCGCCTGCCCAGGACGCGGGCCTGGGACGCCGTTAGGCCGCCTCACTCTGGGGCTCGTGGACCTGAGGACTACCATCAGTGACCGCTACTCAGGCTGAGATCAAGAAAGTGCTCTCCGCGCTGACCGCCACCCCACGCACACTCACCTCCATTTCGCGCGGTCTTTCCGCCGCGCGAGTGCACGCCCGTCCGGACAAGGACGTATGGTCCGCCAATGAGATACTGGCTCACTTGCGAGCCTGTGCAGATGTCTGGGGAAAAAGCATCTTGAGCATGATCGCCAACGACAATCCCACGATCCGCTACATCTCTCCACGCACCCGGATTAGAAGGACACCCTACCTCGATCAGGACTTCCCCATTTCTCTGAAGGCCTTCAGGGCGCAAAGAGTTGATCTCCTGAAGACGCTGCAGGCACTCGATGTCGGGGGTTGGTCCAGGGGCGCGACGTTCACAGCCACCACAAAGGGGCGCAAGGGGACTGTTCTCAGCAATGCGATCAGGATCGCCGACGACGAGGCCGAGCACCTTGATCAACTCCGAACCATCCTGAAGTGAGAGAGGGAAGTTGTCTCCCAGAGATTGGGCAGTCCTCACGCTCGAGCGGATTCCCATGGCTGCCTAACAACTCAATGGAGCCGACCCGGCCGGCTGCGTCGTAGGCTCATTCCGATGTATCCTAGAGCCGGCCGGGCGGTCGACGATGCCGGTGTTCTTCCGGCGCTCACCTCGCCTGCCCAAGACGCAGGCCTGGGAAGCCGTTGGGCGGCACGCTGGAGCATCGCCGCGTAGACTGTCAGAACGAATAGTGAGGTAGCTGTGGCAGAATCAAACCCAAACTCACGATTAGAAGCCTTCAGCGATGGAGTATTCGCAATTGCACTGACCTTGCTGATTCTCGATATCCGCATTCCTTCAATCGAAGTCGTCAAGACAACAACTGATCTCTGGCTCTCGCTCAAACACCTCCTTCCATCCGTTCTCGCGTTCCTTCTGAGCTTCGCTATCGTCTTCATTACTTGGGCAAACCATCATGCTACGCTGAAACTGGTGGACAAGTCATCTCCCGCATTCCTCTACGCAAATGGGCTGTTACTCCTCGCGGTCGTTGTCCTGCCGTTTCCCACGGCCCTCTTGGGGGAGTATGTACTGACCGATCACGCAGCCCCCGCGGTGGTCCTCTATTCTGCTGTTGATGGACTCCTGGCAATAGGCTGGATTCTCCTAACTCGAGCGGCCCTCAAGCCTGTTCCGCTAACTAAGAATGAGAACTCAGCTCTTGCAATGCGGAATAACCACAGAAACGGGTACGTTGCTTTGGCGATCTATTCTCTGTGCGCCATTGCGGCCTTCTGGTTTCCGCTGCTCGTTGCGATTCTCATCAGTGCGATTTGGATTGGGTGGGCAGTTATTGGCGTGAGGGTCAGGAGTCAATAGGTGCCTCGTTCAAGGCACACCGACGCTGCCGCCTCATAACCCGCTGCCTGCCCGGGTCGCCGGCCAGGCATGCTGACTCGGCTGGCGCGCGAAAAGGCCACGGTTCCTTGCCTGCGGAGTTGCCCCAGAGTGAAGAAACCGGGCCTGTGCCGCCGGGCGGCATAGCTCAAGGCCGTTGAGCATCACTGTCATGGTCCTTCAACGCGGAGGAGGTTCGTGGATGGATCTCTTGACGATCTTTGGAGCCATCGCTGTCACCATAATGTTGGTGTCTTACGCGCTGGAAAGCCGCTCTCCGACATGGATTCTGGTGTTCGCATTTGGCTGCGCCGCATCAGCCGTCTACGGCGCGATGGCCGGCACCTGGCCCTTCACGGTGGTAGAGAGTATTTGGTCAATCGTTGCCTTGCGCCGCTGGTCCAGCCGCCGTCAACACAGATCTGTCTCGTAGACCCGCAATCACTCGCTTGATGCCCAACCACCCGCTATTGCCCTAGAAGGGAGGATGTGCCACCGACGCAGCTTCCGCCGCAAGGAGAATTCGGCCCTGCCAGCCATCGCGGAGGTCGTAGAATAGTGGCTCTGCCCGCGGCTCTGCGCGGGCACACGCCGGCCACCGGGCCGGTCCTCCCTAGCTTCTGCCAGCCTAGCCTGCCCTGGTGTCCATTCCGGGGGCAGGAATGAGGGGCCGTTGGGTCGGATAACTCGATGGAGGTGTGGAATGAAGATTCAATACGTAGAGATTGTGACGTCAGATGTAGAGGCTGTGTGTGCTGCCTATGAGGCGGCACTCGGCGTCCAGTTCGATTCAGCTGATCCGCTTCTTGGTGGCGCGCGGACAGCCCGGCTGTCCGATGGTGGCAGCATTGGCGTGCGCGGTCCCTTGCGGGATACCGAGGAACCTGTCGTCCGACCGTACTGGCTCGTTAACAATATCGAAGCCGCGCTGGATGCGGCATCCAAGCAGGGCGCTTTTGTCGCACACCCTCCGCTGGAGATTCCGGGAAAGGGTACGTTCGCGATCTATATCCAGGGAGGTGTGGATCACGGGTTGTGGCAAGTATGATCGCCGGCCGGTAAGATCGCTCCAGCCGACCGCCTTCGGCGGCGACCGCGCATCACCCGTAAGGCGGCTTTCCGATTGGTCGTGCGCCTCACCCACATCCGGAGGCTGCCATGCTGAGCCACTCGAACCACGAGAACGTCGCCCCTGCCGACCCTGCCCCCACGCTGACGCTCGAGATCAATGAGGACTTCATCTATGCGATCGCAATTGGTCGCCGCACACGAGCCACCGTAGCGGCCCTCACCGAGGAGATAGGAGGCGCCCTCGTCAAACATCGCGTGACAAAAGTGCTCGTGGACGTTAGGCAGCTAGTCGGTTGGCTCACTATGGTTGATAGCTACTACATCGTCCGCGACCACTTCGCCCCACTTCGGGGCCGCGGCATACAAAGGGCTGCAATCGTAGACAGGCCTGCTCCACCATTTCACGACCGCTTCCTCGAACTCGTGGCCCGCAATCGAGGTTTCAAGCTCAGGATTTTCGAAGACTCCCAACAGGCCATTCTTTGGCTGCGCGCCAGCCGCCCGACCGCGAGCAACCCGTGAAACCGCTTGAATGCTGCCTAACCACTCACAAGTCTCCTGGAAGGGCGCCAGGATCTGCGACCGACGCGGGTTCGCCTGCAGGTGGAGCGCGCATTCGCATGCGGTCCAACCTTTGACCCAATGGATGTTTTTCTCGTGACGCCTCGCGGCGCAGCCCCGGCCCGCACCCAGCGCGGGGTGACCTGCTGATCTTGCATGCCCAGCAGCTGATCCAGGGGGCAGGCTGTTAGGCGCCAAGTTACGCTTTCCCGGAGATCGCAATGCTCGACTGGCCCATCCTTTTCAGAACCGCACTCGTTTATGGACTTGGGTTGTCCCTCGTCCTCACGACGATTATGGTCATCAGCGGGGCCATCGCGCTCGACATGTGGGTGGGCGACTACCCCCCTGACATCAAAAAGACGTATGGCCCAATGTCGGCACGGGCCGCCCGCCTGCGCCCATACTTCGCGGTCGCCTTTTTCCTTGCCGTCTTCGTCATCTCGATCCTTGGCCTTCTGGCGTTGAGGCACGAACTCGGTCCCATCTCATTCATTTCCGCGTTCGTGTTCACGGCCCTCGCTCTCCTCGTGTTCAACACCTACGATCTAATTGTCCTCGATTGGATTCTCTTTTGCACAATCCAACCTCGAATGATGGTTCTCCCAGGCACCGAGGGCATGGCGGCATACCGCGACTATCGGTTCCACTTTGTGGGATTCCTCAAAGGGCTAGGTTTCTGTACGGTCGGGGGCCTGCTGATCGCTGCGCTCTGGACGGTCACACAGGCGCTTGCCGCGTAGGGACTCGGCTTGGTCCGCGCCTGACCGCTCACGAGTGCCCTTGAAGGGAATGGGATCATCGACCGACGCGGCTTCCGCCGCAGGGGGAAGGCTCACTTGCCAGCTGTCGCAGTGATCGTAGAATAAAGGCCGTGCCTGGCTCGCCTCGCGGGCGCCCACCTGCCCAGGCCGGGGCGTGCCGAGAGGCCGTTGGGTGTTCGCAGTCAATGCCTGAGACTCACATGGATCCCATGCTTCGGCAATACCGCTCCGCTGATTTCGCCCCTGTGAGCAGGTTTCTCATCACGAACTTCCTACCCGGGAATAGGGATGGCAATTGGCTTCAGCCTGCTTGGGAGTACATGCACAGTCATCCCGCCCTTGATGAGTTCCTGCCTGCACAAGATTGGGATTTGGGAGGCCGGGAACGATGTTGTGGGAGTTGTGCACTACGAGAGCGTCCTGGGCGAGGCATTCTTCCAGTTCCATCCCAGCCATTACTACTTGAAACCCGCCATGCTCGACTATGCCGAGGCCCACCTGCATTGCCAGACCGAAAAAGCCCAGAAGCATCTGCGTGCATATGTCAATGACTTTGACCGAGAGTTCGAGACGCTGGTCAGCTCCCGCGGTTACCAGCTCGCCCAGGAGTACACTCGCCCTGTTTCGAGCTTGGTCGTTCCCGAATCCATCCAACGCATCCGGTTGCCCGAGGGATTTCGCATCAAGAGCCTCGCCGAAGACAACGATCTAGCGAAGATCCACCGGGTGCTGTGGCGTGGGTTCAATCATTCGGGAGAGCCGCCCGAAGATGGCATCCAAGAGCGGAGGAAGATGCAGTCAGGACCCAACTTCAGAAGGGATCTGACGATCGTGGTGGAGGAACCCTCGGGTCAATTCGTCACATTCTGCGGGATGTGGTACGAGCCGGTGAACAGGATTGCGTATGTTGAGCCACTGGCCACTGACCCTGACTTCCGTCAGATGGGGCTCGGCAAGGCAGCAGTCTGGGAGGGGATGCGGCGTTGCGCGGCTCTGGGCGCTACGAGGGTATTCGTCGGATCGGACCAAGAATTCTACAGGGCAATAGGCTTCACAAAGGCACATGACACCAACTGCTGGGCAAGGCACCTTTCGGACCAGAGCCCCACTACGCATGTGGCGCGCGACTAATGCCTCGCTGAAGCTGACCCGACGGGCTGGGGCCTAAGCGCCGCGCGAGTTGCCCGCTGGCGAGTTGTAGCGCAAGGAACATCTGCCCGCATTCGCCGGATCGCTGAGCTCGAGGCCGTGAGTCGTCAGCCGACAGCCAGCAAGGTTCCGAGATTGGGCTAGGCCATGAGCATTGTGTATCGCATCGACAAGGAAATCGGGGCGACCTTTGTTCTTTGGGAGGGAATCGTCACGGCAGACGATTTCCTGACGCATGTCCGTCGGTTGTCCTCCGATTCCGACTGGCCACCCCCCAAGCGTCTGCACCTTTCGATGCTGCGCACGGCAGCGCTCGACGCCTCGCTGGGTGATGCGACCGTCGAAGAGGCGGCACATCTCTACGGCAAACACCGGAGCAAGCTCGCGAACATGAAAGCGGCTGTCGTGGCCGGTGACGCTTTCAGGAGTGCTGTTGTCTTCGAACGCGCAATTGCAAGGTATGGGGCATCAGTGATCGTGTTCAATTCCATGGATGTCGCGAGTACGTGGCTCGGCATAGAGGCGAGCCATGTCGAACGCGCACTCCAGCAATTGCGCGCCCGTTGACGGGGCAGATCAACCGGAGGGGTCGCACTTTCGATACTGCCATAATTGGATGAGGGGCCCGCGCCCCAACACATCATGCAGCCGAACTGGCCTGCTGTGTGCGATTTCCTGTCAATTGCGATGTTCCATCTCGCTGCCACTAAGGGAGAAGCGCTGCTGATCGACCCGGTTGGCCACGAGCTGTCACTTCAGCGGAAGAGAGCTCGGGTGTTTGTCTCCCCGGCCGATCGACCCATCCGCCTGCGGGGACGATTCCCGGAGCAAGGGCACTCGAGCCGCCGCGAAACAACTCGACGAAGCTCTCCCGGCGGGCTGCGAGGAATTCGGGCCCATGATTGAGTCCAAGGGCTAATCGGGCGGTCGAAGATGCCGATGTTCTTCCCGCGCTCACCTCGAGGCCGTCGCGCATTTCCTGCTCCATGTTGCCACGGGGTAGCAGCGGCGCCCATCATCGTCGAAGGAGGGTACCCATGTCAACGAGTGAGACTCGCCCAAGGCAGACCAGCAACATGCCGACCCGATGTACAAGCCACTTTACAGAACAGGCGGGATTGCCGCCGCCCTGATGGTGTTACTGACGTTGCTTCACTCGGGCGTCTTCTTCGTCGTCGGGCTGCCCGCCACAATCCTCGAGTGGTTCCAGCTCCTCGAACGAAGTGCGCTGGGTGGCTTGCTGGCGTCCGAGCTCCTTCTCGTTCTTTATGTCATCCTCAGCATTCCGTTTGCCCTGGCCGTCTACACCGCCCTCCGCAAGGCCAGCCCGTCCCTGATGGCCATCTACCTGGTATTTGCCCTTGTTGGCACGATGACCTTCATCGCCAGTCGGCCGGCGTTCGAGATGCTTTCCCTCAGCCACGGCTACGCGGCCGCCGCAACAGACGCCCAGAGGGCCGCATTGCTCGCCGCTGGGGAGTCCACTTTCGCCGCATTCAAGGGGACCGCGTTCTGGGTGAGCTACATTCTTGGATCGATCAGCGGCCTGGTCCTCTCAGCAGCAATCCTGCGTAGCACAATCTTCGGCAGGGCCACTGCGTACCTGCGCATTGCTTCAAGTCTGCTCGATTCCGGCCTATTTGTGCCGACGATCGGCCTGTTCATTTCACTCTTTTCTGTCTTCAGCCTTCTGGCCTTTCATGTTCTTATGGCGCGCCGACTCCTTCAAATGGCGCGCTGAAGTCGGCGACTGACAATTCGACGGCGCCGACCTTGCCTGCCGGGGCAGTCGCATTTCGAGGTACTATCCAAGCGCCGGACTGACTGCTCATCGCGAGGCCTGAGGCGGCCCGGTCCACTCATGCCAGTCCCACATCCCGCGCGCAAGGGAGAGATGAGGCATGCAATCCTAAAGGTGTCGAGAATGAGCGATCCAAGTGAGCGAAATAGGGCGATTATCGAGGAGTTTCGCGCCAACGCCGGTAAGGTTGGGGGCCCCTTTGCTGGCAAGACCCTCCTCCTCTTGCACACGATCGGGGCGCGGACTGGACATGAGCGTGTCAATCCGGTTGCCTACGTCCCAGATGGCGACCGCTTTGTCATTGTCGCGTCGAAAGGAGGCGCTCCGACTAATCCAGGTTGGTACCACAACATACTCGCCCACCCTCACCTTACAGTGGAACTTGGCGTTGACCGGTTCCCCGTCGTCGCCTCCATCGCCTCGGAGCCCGAGCGCACTCTCCTCTATGACAAGATGGTCGCGATGATGCCGGTCTTCGCCGAGTATCGCCACCGTACCAGTCGCGTCATCCCTGTCATCATCCTCCACCGAGAGAACGCTGAGGCCTCATGAAACGGCCGCCCAACTACTGATGGGCGCCCTTCCAGCGGGCAGGCAGTTCACCTTCCCCTGGGCGCAGGCCGGGGAAGCTGTGAGGGGTTAGAGGTCCATCTCTGCGGAGGTAATTTCGCAATGATGCGTCGATACAATGTAGTTTTCGCTCTTGCATTGTTCGTTCTTGGCTCAAGCGCGGTCGCTGCCTGCGACTCGCCCCGTAACGAGGCCGCCGAGCCATCCGAGGCCGAAGTTCCTGGGGCTGCTCTGCAATGGTCCTCTCCGCCTGCAATGCAGATCGATCCCTCCAAGTCCTACGTGGCGGTCTTCAAGACGGAGAACGGCGATGTCAGGGTGCGGCTCCTCCCACGTCAGGCACCGGTCACGGTCAACAACTTCGTCTTCCTGGCAAGGCAGGGTTACTACAATAACACCACGTTCCACCGTGTCTTGCCAGGTTTCATGGCCCAGGGCGGCGATCCGACCGGCACAGGCGCAGGCGGGCCGGGCTATACCTTTGAAGACGAGTTTGACCAAGCCCTGCAGTTTGACAGGCCGGGCCTGTTGGCCATGGCCAACCGTGGGCCGAATACCAATGGAGGGCAGTTCTTCATTACGTACGCCCCAACACCTCACCTCAACGGTCTTCACACGATCTTTGGGGAGGTCGTCGAAGGCGCTGAAGTCCTGAACAGCCTGACGCCGCGGGACCCACAAGACAATCCCGACTACCAAGGGGATACTCTGGTTTCGGTCGAAATCATCGAGACCGATGAATAGTCGCTCAAATCCCATGCCGCCCGATAAATCGCTGAAGTCGACTCGGCTGGTAGTCAAATGGGTGGTTGATGTTGCTCCTGCCGGCGTGTGCGCTATTCGTCGGGATCTGGCCTGACTCGCCGCCTCGGCTGAGAGATGGCAGCCAGTCATGCGGGTCAAGGCCAGCGCGACGTTGCCAGAGCCCCCAAGCGGCCTAGCTCCCATCCGTGAGGCGCACAGATGGACATCGCTCACCCCATCCGCCGGCAACTGCTTACACGCATCACCCATCTCCTTGTCTCGATAACCTGGGGAGTTGCCCTCTCGGCATGCGGGCTGGCGTCCCCCGGATCGCCTCGCATCCTGCTGATCGGCAACAGCTACACCTACTTCAATGATGGAATAGGTCGCTCTCTCGAAGGTCTCGCACCCGATGCATTCGTCGAAACCGTTGCGAAGCCCGGTTATTCCCTTGAGGATCACTGGAATGACGCCGAGGCCGTGTCGAAGATACAGAGCGCAAGCTGGGATTACGTGGTCCTCCAAGAGCAGAGTCAACGGCCTGTACTCTCGCCTGCGAACTTCTATCAATACGCCAAGGTCCTCGACCAAACGGTCCGAGTGGCCGGAGCGCGTACTGTCTTGATGATGACGTGGGAACGGCCCGACAGCGTGGCTGCAGGGGTGACATCAACCAACCTGGCAAGCGCCTACAATCAGGTGGCCCAGGAACTCGGGGCCGACGTTGCCCCCGTCGGCCTGGCCTTCGCGCGCTCCCGAATCGAGAGGCCCGACATCCTCCTGTACTCGGAGGACGGACACCCCACGCCACAGGGAACTTACTTGGCGGCGTGTGTTATCTATGGGACACTGTTCCGCAAGTCTCCCGAAGGAAATGCGTTCGAAGGTCGGGATGTCCCGGCCTCCGACTCGGCCTACCTCCGGGAGGTGGCCGCTGAGACTCTTGGTTACTAGGAGTTCTGTGCGCCCAACGAATTGCCGAAGCCGACTCGGCTAGCACCCAAGAAGCTGGTTGGTATTGTTCCTACCCGTGCGTGCTACATTCGTGGAGGGCTGGCATGACTCGCCCCGTCGGCC
This sequence comes from uncultured Chloroflexia bacterium, assembly GCA_963712475.1. Classification (GTDB taxonomy): domain Bacteria; phylum Chloroflexota; class Anaerolineae; order Anaerolineales; family RBG-16-64-43; genus RBG-16-64-43. The sequence continues at coordinate 152,556 of CAVQIA010000005.1, read as the reverse complement.
GAGAGATCGCAGCCAGCCGTGCGGGTCAAGGCCAGCGTGAAATTAACAGAGCCGCCGAGCGGCTGTGCTCCCATCCGCTAGACAGCAGTATCGTGTGCTATCGGCCGCGCCACACCGTTCCCTCTCAGAGGTCCAACGCCTTGGAAGACTTCCGTAGCCAGCTCGAACAGTGGCAGCTCTTCTACTCGACAGTATCATTGGCAGCGGTTACCCTCGCCGGCCTGCTGTTCGTCTCACTCTCCCTACGTGCAGAGAAGCTCAAGGACCCGAAGAACGTCCGCTACCTCCGCCTCGCCCAAAGCAGCTTCGGCGACTTTCTATATGTCCTGATGCTGGGCCTCGTCTTCCTCGTTCCTCACCAAGTGCCAATGGGGCTCGCCGTTGCGCTGTTTGTCCTTGGAGGTGCGAGGGCGGTCGGCCTTGCAAGGCAATTCCGGCGGGTACGGAACGATCAAGGTGAATCAGAGGGTAAGCCGAACGCTGTCCGAGAGGTTGCGCTTCCGGCGGTGGCCTCCCTGGGCTTGATCGTGGTGGGGGCAGCAATTCTGGTGGGCCAAATGGTCGCTGTCTACGGCCTTGTGCTAGTCGTGGCAGCCATGCTGGCCACTGCGAGCTGGAACGCGTGGCTGATTCTTGTCGGGCGCCCATTGGATCACGTGTAGTATGCTGGGGGTCCCATGCAGGCTCAACAACGCGCGGGGGCTTGCTCGGCTGGGGGGCGATAACTCAGGGCGCCTTGCCGCCATGTGCGCGACCATCGAGGGCGGATCGCCCGAGCCGCGGGCCAGCGTGGCTCGCCTGCCCAGGACGCAGGCCTGCGAGGCCGCTAGGCTGCCCACGCCATGCGACTCACGAAAGTAGGTTCTTGTCCCAGGAAGTGGCGTTGGTGCAAGCCTAAGCGAAGGCACACGAGTATCTGGCGGGACTATGCCCAATCCAACCGATCCTATTGATCACCTGATTGCCAAAACCCCCGATTGGCGTGGCGCATCCTTCGCGAAGCTCCGGAAGATCATCCTTGATGCCGATCCTGAGATAACCGAGGCATTGAAATGGCGCCGCCCAAGTAGCCCAATGGGCGCGCCAGTCTGGGAGCACAACGGAATTGTCTGCATCGGCAATGTCCTCAAGGAAAGGGTCAGACTAACCCTGCCCGCAGGGGCCAGCCTCCCCGACCCGCGTAAGCTGTTTAATGCCAGGCTCGATAGCAAGAAGGTGCGCGCAATAGACGTCTATGAAGGCGACAAGCTTAACGCAACTGCGTTGAGAGCGCTCATCAGGTCCGCCGTCGAACACAACGTGGCCAAGGCGAAGCCCGCCAAGGCCCGAAAGAGGTAGGAGGCACAGGCCTGCACGGGCACTCCTCCGCCCACCCAGAGAAGAGCGTTCGTCCTCTGAATCATCCCGGCGCCTCACCACTCATTGGTGCCCTGGAGGCCACGAGGATCATCGGCCGACGCAGCTTCCGCCGCAGGGGGAACTCGCACTTGCCAGCCACCTCAGAGGTCATAGAATAGAGGCCGCGCTCATGACGTCGCGAGGGCACCTACCGGCCCAGCGGGCCCTGGTGCGCCTACAGGGGTCAGGTACTCCGCCTGCCCAGGATGCGGGCCTGGGATGCCGTTGGGCAACAATTGCACAGAGGAGCCTCGAGAATGAGAAAAGCACGGATCTTGATTGCCTTCTCTATTGCTTTGACCGGTTGCGCCAACCAAAATCCTATTCACCAAATCATTGAAGTCACAAGGATTGTCGATGTAACTCAAGCGGCAACCCCACAGGCCACCTCGATGCCGAACATCGCACAGATGCTCTTCCCTGCGGAATGTCTCACACCCCAGCCTGGCATTGATTACCGCCTGTATATGATGCATAACAGCAATATGATCGGCTGGTGCAGCTTTGTGGAGCCGTCCCCCGACGGGCGTTATCTTGCATATTCAACGTTGACCTGTGACAACGGACCCACTCCACCAGTGTGTGGCGAGGCCGTAAGGGTTCTCGAAGTGAATTCTCAAGTGGCGAGATTGGTCTACTTGGTTACCGAAGACGAAAAGCGGTTGGTCTCAGGGTTGGAGTGGAGCTACTCCGGCGATTTGGTCATCATCAGGACCGATATCAATGGGCCCGTGGACACCTGGGTAATTAGCTGGCCGCCTCCATCGACAAAAACAATCGTCTCAGGGGGACTCGAGCAGTGGAATGGAAGCCGCAGCGCATTCATCACCTTTCGCGGGGCCGGGCCCGGAGCTTGCGGCGGCAATGTCAGTGGGTATGATTTTGCGAGCGGGCAAGTTTTCCCTGACATCGCAGCCAGCCTGGGCTTGGCTAGAGAAAGTACGCAGGTCTACGACGAAGTGAGGTGGGATGGAGATGCCGCCATCCTCCTGTTGATTACTCCCATGGAATACGATGACCAGAAGCAGGATGACAAATTCCTACCAACCATCGCGGGCAAAATCACCCTGACCCCGTCCGGGCCAGAATACACAACTCTTGCCAGTAGCGTCACGGAGGACTTCTATTTTGTGGATAAGGTCGATACTGGTCACTCGGTTCAATCCAAACCGTACAAAGCACACTATTGTTTCGGCGGATGAGCCAGGTCAACTGCCGTTACGAGCGAGTATAAAACCGGCCGCCTGACGCATGCTGCACCTGACCGCTTTCGGCGTCGATTCGGTGGCGGGAAACCCGCAACATCTGGTCTGGCATATGACGGAAGGCGCCGAGAGGACAATCTACGTTGGAGACGTATGGATTCCCGGGCTAGAAGCATCCTGGTACACATATACAAGGGGCACGCGAAGAATCCCGGCGCTCAGCTGCCCAGTTGGCTGTCATCGGTCGGAGTGAAGCCACGCTAACCAGCTCGATGCACGACGCGAGTTCTGCCGTCTAGCCCCGCTTGTGGCAGACACTGCTTCGATGAGCTCGCGAATCGGGTAACGCGGCACGTTTGGCGTTATGGCTTCAGTTTCCCAGCTGCTCGCACGAAAGGAGTATGAAAGAGATGCGGTTGATCAGCGGCGCTCATTCCATTCTCTACAGTCGGGATGCCGAAGCCGACCGGCAGTTCCTCAAGGACATCTTCGGTTTCCCGGCCGTCGATGTCGGTGACGGTTGGCTCATCTTCGGCCTACCGCCAGCCGAGTTGGCCGTCCACCCATCGAGCCGGAACGGCCGTTCCGAGTTCTACTTGATGTGCGACAACATCGAGGCCCTCACTCACGATCTGCGCAAGAAGGGGATCCACTGTTCCCCTGTTCAGGATCAGGATTGGGGCCTGATCACACGCGTTCTTCTACCCGGAGGCGGGAAACTTCCAATTTACGAGCCGCGACATCCCAGACCAAAATCCCCTCGTGCTGCTCCAGCAAGGAACCGCCCGCCCAAGGCGAAACGGTAGTCCCTCCACCGCTGGTTACCCAAACGCCCTGACGCCTAACAGCTCGATGGAGCCAACCCAACCCGCTGCGGCGTAGGCTTATCCAGGAGAATCCCAGCTGGCCGAGCGGCTCATCTCGAAGCTGTTAGGCGGCTCGAGATTCTTCAACGTCACGCACAGTGCATCGTTCTGTGAGAAAGGCATGACATGGCTGAGAACCCTCACCAACATCAGACACGGACTGCTGGCCTCATCACAGGCGCCTCCAGCGGTATCGGCCGCGCCTTGGCCAAGGTGCTTGCACGACACGGTCACGACTTGGTGCTTGTAGCCCGGGATGCGCAAAGGCTCGCACAATTGGCAAACGAGCTTCAGCAGACCTCCGGAATCACGGCAATGGCAATCCCCGCAGACTTATCCATCACGACATCACCTCAGAACATATTCGCGGAACTACACCGGCTGGGAATAAAGATCAGTCTGTTGGTCAACAATGCGGGGTTCGACGTATTTGGGGAGTTCTTTGAAACGGACCTGAAGCAAGAGCTACAGATGATCCAGGTCAATTTGGTTTCCGTGACGCAGCTGACCAAGTTGGTGCTCCCGGGTATGCGCCAGCAAGGATATGGCCAAATCCTCAATCTGGGTTCCACAGGCTCATTCGTACCAAGTCCACTCAATGCGGTCTACTCTGCGACCAAGGCTTACGTCCTCAGCTTCTCCGAAGCCATCAGCGAGGAGCTTCAAGGGAGTGGAATTACGGTCACGGCCCTCTGTCCCGGGGCAACCGAATCGGAGTTTCACCAGCGGGCGAGGACGGAGGACATCCCGCTTCGCCGGTTTGGAGCAATGCAGGCCGCCACGGTCGCTGAGATCGGGTATCGGGCCATGATGGCCGGAAGAAGGGTGGTTGTGCCTGGCTTGTATAATCAAGTGCAGGTGCTGCTCGCCAGGGTCCTGCCAAGAAGCGTCTTGCCGAGGATGGCGAAACTCATGTTGCAGAGCCCGCGGCGGGGAGCCTCCTAGCCCTGGCATTGCGAGCCTCATGAGTTAGCCTGGGCGACTCCGAGCCGACCAACAACTCGCTTAAGCCCTGGACGGTCCGTCTAGGGCAGGCTAACCCTGCGGGGTGGGCCATAGGCAATGGCGACTGTCCCGCCAGTGCGCTTGAGAACCGAAGGTAATCTGCCCGCTTCCGCCGTGCGGCCTAGCTCGCCCACCCAGGACGCAGGCCTGGCAGGCGTTGAGCGCCACGAGAGGGGACATGTACACAGCTAGGTGCACTCAGTATGTCCTTGAAGCGCTGCGCCTGCCTCCCGCAGCGCAAGACCGGCCGCCATCGACTGCTCTTGGCGATTGGTATCTCGACTTCATCAACATGCGGAACCACCGGTTGGTCCACTTCGTGTCAGACCGCTCCCTTCTCTCAGTCGTTGTTCCGGTAAAGACTTCAAGACGGCTCTCGACCGTCACCTCCCGTCCCTACGGGAACTTCTTGAGTTCCTGAATGTCCCCCCAGCTGTGATCTTGGCCGAGCTAGGCGAGATGGAGGAGAGAGCTGTAGCGAGGACGAGAGTTCGTACCGTACTCGCCTCCATGAGGGACTTGGCCATAGATGCACGGCGGATCCTCGCGAAAACACCCACTGCTACGTCCTCTGGAGATCTCACGAGAACTTTCGCAGATTCCTTGTCGGCTCCTCAACATGGCCCTTCCAGCGGAGGCAGCACTCATCCTCCTAACGAAGCGTCACTCACACGCGACGGGAGAACCACGTGGCGCCTAACCACTCACGAGTGACTGGAAGGCCACCGGGATCATCGACCGACGCGACTCCCGTCGCAGGGGGAACCCGCACTTGCCAGCCATCCACCCGCCGTTAGAATAGAAGTCGTGGCGGGGTGGACGGTCCGCCCAGCTCGCCCTGATCGTCTTCCGGGGACAGGCGTTCGCCTGCCCGGGACGCTGGCCCGGGAGGCCGATAGGCGCCACACGCGCCATTGGAGACCGTCCCATATCGTGACTCCACCCGTTTCGGTCCGTACCCGGCAACACTGACGGGAGACGCGCCATGGATCAACGCCTCTCCGAGCTCGTGGCTAACCTGTACGCCGACGGAGTCGCGCGTGATGCGGCGCAGCCGGACCGGCTTCTGAAGCGCCGCAACCTCGAACCCGTCACCGCGGAGCTCCTAAGTCTCATTGTGCGGATCGCCGCTGCCCGCCAGGTGGTCGAGATCGGCACAGGGAACGGCTATTCCACAATCTGGCTCGCGGACGCGGTCGGGGACAACAGCGGTCACGTGGTGAGCCTCGACACCGCGGAGAACGATGAGGCACGCACCAACCTGACACGCGCTGACGCGGTTCAGGCGGGCATTGCTGAGCGGGTCGAATTGCGGCACGAGGAGGGTGGTGCTTACCTGGCGCGGCTCGCCAATGGCAGTGTCGATCTGCTTTTCCTCGACGCGGAACGTGTCGAGTACCCAAGCTGGTGGCCGCACCCCGCACGGGTGATCCGTGAAGGGGGCGTACTGGCAATCGACAACGTGCTGTCGCACCCCGACGAGGTCGCCCCATTCCTGACTCTCTTGGCTGGAGACCCCGCGTTCGTGGGTGCTACGGTCGCGGTGGGAAAGGGCCTGCACCTGGCGTGCCGCCTCGGTGGTAGTCATCGTGCGGAATGGCGCGCCGCTTAGCAAGTCGCTGAAGCCGACCCTCGAAGCTTGCGAGGAGTGCGCCTTGCTCCGGCTTTCTCAGCTCGATATCGTGAGAAGAGAATGACCCGAGCCATCGGCCGGCTCAGCACGAGGCCGTGAGGCTGACAAACCAAGCCGCAATTCTCTCGTTCGCCTTGACCATCGCCATGCTTGAAATCGTCCCTTACAACGCACGCTGGCCTGAAGAATTCCGACAGATTGCCGCTCGCCTTCGCCATGCCCTCGGCGCCTCAGCCATCCGCATCGACCATATCGGTTCAACCGCCATCCTCGACATGCCCGCTAAGGATGTTATCGACATTCAAGTCACGGTTGCCGCTTTGGACGAGCGCGTGCGGGCCGCCATGAGTTCAATCGGATACGTCCAGCTCGAGGGTCGAACCGACCACCGCCCACCCAACTCGTCCGCCCCCGATAGCGAGTGGGCAAAATGGCTCTTCCTCCCTCCCCCTGCTCTCCGACGGGCCCATGTCCACCTGCGCATCCAAGGCGCGGCCAATCAACGGTATGCCATCCTGTTCCGTGATTTCCTGCGCGCCAACGCTGCGACTGCAAAGTCCTACGCCCAGCTCAAGCGACTTCTTGCAGAGCACCTCGCAAACACCGACGACTATCCTGAGGTCAAGGATCCTGCCGTCGACCTCATCTACCTGGCTGCGGAAGCATGGGCAGCGACAACTGCGTGGCAGCCTGGGCCTTCCGATGGCTAGCCCTTGCTGTCAACTTGTCGGCTTGACCCCTGACTATTGCCCTGGACGGGCACCAGGATCTGCGACCGACGTGGCCTCCGCCGCAGGGGACACTCGCACTTGCCAGCCGTCTCAGTGGTCATAGAATAGGAGTCGTTCCTGCAACGCCGCGTGGCACCCCCGTCCCGCCCCGGGGGCGGTCAGGCGTGGGGGGCCGTGAGGCCCAATATCGAAGAGGCACATCTTCATGGCGAGAGCATCCTTTGCTGCAAGTCGATCCTCCTTACGAAACCTGGGCGCTGCTTCGGCAATCGCCGCTCTGGTCATCGGCGGGGAATACCTCTTCCGGCATTACGTCCTGTTCCTGTTGCCCGTCATCGGCACGCTTTCCGTCAATGACATGCTCTCGCTGTTCCTCGTTTATTCACTCCTGACCGTCGGGTTAGGAGCTCTTGTGCACACCAAGTGGCGGCAAGAACTGGCCGGCGTTGCGCGGGCCTTGCGAGACGGCCTGACAAGCTGGGGTTTCGCCGCATGGTTCTTCGCCCTGATGTTGAGCGTTGTCGGTTTTTCGATTGCGGATCGATTCCTTTGGCAGAACATCAACCTAGCGATGGTTGTCAGTCCTTATCGAAACCCGACCCGATGGTTTGCCAGTGCGGCTCCCATTCTGGAAGCATTCTCTCTCATTCTGGTGAACGGTCTGTTCGTGCCCGTCGCAGAGGAGTACTTGTGGCGAGGTCTGATTCAAGCCCGCTTGACAGGGGTCCTTCCCACGCCCTTCGCCATTGGCCTGACGGCGATCCTCTTTTCGCTTAAGCACACTCTAGTGGATGCATCTATGGGTCGGCTTCTGACTTTGATCGCCTTCGGGGTCATTTGCGGGATCGTGGCTCAACGAAGCAGTTGGAGACATTCGGCAGCCCTGCACATTGCCATTAACACGGTTTCAACGGTCGCAGGACTAATCTACAGCCTTATGTGACCCTACCAAGCGCGCCCACCCACTCATGAGTGCCCTGGAATGGCACCAAGATCTGCGACCCACGTGGCTTCCGCAGCATGGGGGTTATGGACTTGCCTGCGATCCAACCTTCAATACAATGGAGGCGGTGCCTGTGACGCCGCCCGGCGAGCCTCCGGCGCGCGACCAGGACGGGCTAGACCACCCAGCCTGCTCTGGTGCCCTCATTGGGGGCAGACGATTCGCCTGGCCAGAACGCAGGCCCTGGATTGCGTTAGGTTGCCTTTCATACAGGAGTGCCTTCGCACAAGGAGGAGCAAATGGCGCAGACGATGCATGACCAACACCCGGGCAGCGAAATCGCGGATTCGAGCTGGCGAACCCTTTACAGGATCGGCGCGGCAGCTGCGCTGGCAGTCGTGGTGACGGGGCTTCTCGAGATCATCATTACGTTCCTCCCAGGCGGGAGCACGTCACCGCAAGATGTCACGGGCTGGTTCGTCCTGTTTCAAGGGAACGGGTTCCTGGCACTTCGAGACCTCGGTCTGTTGAATATCATTATCAATGTACTTGGTATTCCAACGTATTTCGCTCTTCTGGTCGCGCATCGTCGAGCAAATCCCGGGGGCGCGGCACTGGCTACGGTGGTGTCTTTCATTGGCATCGCGACCTTCCTGGCCACGAATAGAGCTTTCGCCATGCTCGGGCTAAGCAACCAGTACGCTGCTGCGACGACAGAGGCCCAAAGATCAGTGCTGGCAGCCGCAGGACAGGCGATGCTCTCAGTTGGGCAGAGCCATACGCCGGGCACGTTCATCGGGTTTCTCCTCTCAGAAGTGGCGGGAATCGCCATGTCATTCGTCATGTTGCGTGGCCGAGTGTTCGGTCGCGTGACCGCCTATGCGGGCATCCTGGGGTTTGCGCTCCTGCTTGTGTTCGAGATCTGTTCCACATTCCTGACTGGCCTGTCTGTCCTGGCGATGATGACCGCAATGGTCGGTGGGCTCTTGAGCATGGCTTGGTACATCCTGATCGCCAGGAGGCTCATGCAGCTAGGGGGTTCGCAAGGGACCGCAGGCGCCGCATAAGATTGGTTGCAGGCACTCGACACGGCCGGTGGCCTGATGGCTTCTGCTGAGCCCGCCCAATAGCTCGCTGCCTGCCCGGGCCGCAGGTCATGGAAGCCGACCCGGCGAGCCGGGTCGAAGTTGGAACTTGCTCCGCCTGCCTCCTTCCACCGGGCGCCGTGTCTCGAGCTCATTAGGCGTCTGTTTCCGAATCCTGAGGGAAGTTACGCACCCGTGGATGTTGATCGCCTTGAGGCCGAACTGTACGACTACACCGTGGCAGATTGGCCAGGGGAGATTGAGTTCTATCGCGAGCTGGCCCGCCCTGCCTCGAAGCTTCTTGAGGTGGGTTGCGGCACGGGTCGCGTCGCTTTCCAGCTTGTCCGCAACGGCCTGGACATCCTCGGCATTGACATATCCCCGCACATGCTAGAGGTCGCCCGTCGGAAACTTCACGGCCTTTCCAACGTCCGATGGGTGGAAGCGGATATGCGGTGTTTCGACCTTCACGAGAAGTTCGAGATTGTGATCATCCCCGCCCATTCGTTCCAGTTCATGCTGTCCATCCCGGACCAACTCTCCTGTCTTTGCTCCGTTCAGCGCCATCTCGCTCCACGTGGCACCCTGGCAGTCCACGTGAACCATGATGATCTCCAGTGGCTTGCGACCGTCTCGGCCAAGAGGGAGATGCCCCTTGAACCCCCCTCTGGGGTTCATCTCCCAAACGAACGCATCTTTCGAATCTCGAAGCTTTGGTCCTATGACACCGCTACCCAAACGGCCTCGGCCATCACGAGATACGATGAGACCGACGGAGGCGGAGCCGTGATCTCAACCTCCGCCCGAGGACCGACACGCCTCCATTGCTTCTTCCCCTTTGAGATGGAGCACCTCCTCAACAGAGCGGGGTTTGAGGTCGAGGCACTTTACGGCGATTTCTCTCGTTCCCGTTTCGTAAACCGCTCCGACGAGATGATCTGGCTCGCCAAGGCAGTAGGCCAGCCATCGAAAGGTGAAGGAACAGCCACCTAGCAACTCACCCGCGCCCTGGCAGGGCACCAGGATCTGCGACCGACGCGGCCTCCGCCAAGTTGAGTCGGTAACTTGCCACCTGACCCGGGGGCCACAGTGTAGAAGCCTGACCGCTCCGCCGCGCGGACACCCGCGCTGTGCAAGAAGACCCAGATGCCAGTCTCAATTCGCCCAATGCAGGTTCGAGACGCCGAGGCTGCAGCCAACCTTGTCGCAGCCGTATTCAACAAGCACGTCGCCCCCTTTTACGTCCCTGAAGGCGTCGCGGAGTTCAAGACCTACGCTTCGCCCCAGTCCCTCGCCCAACGGCTTCTGTCCGACTACAACGGATTCGTCGCATTCGACGACCAGGGGCAACTGATCGGCGTGATCGAGTGCCGGCACTCATCGCATATCTCACTCCTCTTCGTCGATGCGCAACACCAACGAATGGGAATCGGCAAAGCCTTGGTCGAAAGAGCATTGGCAACCTGCAAGCAACAGGACCCGACCCCTGATTCGCTGACCGTCAATGCCTCACCTAACGCCGTGGCTGCTTACCTATCATTTGGCTTCGTCGCAACCGGCCCCGAACAAGAACTCAATGGAATCAAATTCGTGCCAATGCAACTAGACCTCCACGCCACTCGCCGCCGCCTAACGACCCAAATCATCGAGTCTCCGCGATGAGCTTGGCGAAGAAGCCTCTTTGGACGTGCCCCAAGTGCGGGAGGCGCTTCGTCTCCAAGAACCTCTGGCATTCTTGTAGCCGCCACACCTTGAGAGAGCACTTCTCCCGCAAGCCGGTCACCCTCCGCCGGACATTCAACCGGTTCGTCACGATAGCGAAGGAATGCGGCCCTGTCACCGTCTACGCACAAAAGACAAGGATCGTGATCCAAGCCCGTGTCCGCTTTGCTGGAGCCGTCGTGAGAAAGGACTGGCTCGACGCGGGCGTCTGGCTCAAGAGACGCGCCAACCACCCTTGCCTACATCGCACAGAGTCCTTCGGCCCAGCCGGCTACGGCCTCCACTTTCGACTCGAGAAACCCGAAGACATCGATGATGCGCTCGCCGACCTCATCCGCGAAGCCTACCTGATTGGTATCCAAGAGCACCCAGTCAGCCGTCCGGGTGCCTAGTCACACACTGGAGCCCCGGAAGGGCAAGAGGATCTGCGACCGACGCGACTACAACCGCACGGGGGAACACGCACTTGCCTGTCATCTTTATCGACATAGAATAGAAGTCGTGCCCACCACGCGACTCAGCACCCTAAGCCCGCGAGGGCTGGAATTTCGCCTGCACCCGACGCGCTTCGCGCCGTCAACTGCAGGGCGCATGCGCTCCCTCGCTGTGCCCGGCGCGGGAGGGGCGGCAGGCCGGGCAGCCCAAGGCGCTTCGCAGGCGAGTTGACGGAGGAAGACATGGGACCCCCAGGACAAATCGCCATCGCGTTTGCCATCAAGCCACTGACGAAAAAGGTGCCCCTTATCATTCTCTTGGTGGCCACTGAGCTGATCGACCTTCTCGCCTTCTAATTCATAGCCCTTGGCCTTGAACGGACTGCTCCCGACCCTTAGTTTCCATGGTCGCATGGCCTTTTCATGTCCGTGGTGTGGTCCCTCGTGGGTGCTACGGTTGGGTTCGCTTACTACCGCGATGGGCGAGCAGGCATGATCCTCGCCTTCGCCGTTTTCAGCCATTGGCTGTTGGACTTCGTTTCCCACTCCCACGACCTCCCCCTCCTGTTTGCGCCGACGCCTCTTCTAGGATTGGACCTGGAAAGCTCAGTGCCAATCGGCCTTGCCATGGAGTTCACGATGCTCGCCGTCGGCGTCGCCATCTACTTTGGCAATCGCAAGAGAAAAAGCAACTCCGGCCACATCTGAAGTGTCTATAGGTCGTCCAACCAATCCCTGGCGGACTGAGAGGACACAGCGACCTGGGGCCGACGCGGCTTCCACCGTGCAGGAGATGGGCACATGCCAGCCGCGTTAAGGGCGACGGAATGGGCCTTGTAGCCTTGGCGACGCACGGCCCGCGCCCGGGGCGCGCTGAGGTGCCGGCCTGGGGGGACAGTTCACCTCCCCTGGTGCCAGTCGAGGGAACCCGGCAGGCGGCGCATGCTAGAATAGCGCGCGTCCGCACTTGAGCCATAGGTAGGTTTCTAACCCATGTCAGTTTGAGGAGGTTTCCATGAGCCCAAAGAAGGCAACCAAGACGTCCGCCAAGAGCACGACCTCGAGCAGCAAGAAGTCCGCAGGATTCTCGGACTTCGAGCGAGCTGCGATGAAGGAGCGCGCCCGAGAGCTTAAGGCGGAAGCGGAGAAGGCGGACGGGGAAAGCGCAGCATTAGCGGCGATCGGTGCGATGAAGGAACCAGATCGCGCCATGGCCAAGCGGCTCCATGCCATCATCAAAGCCAACGCGCCAGCCCTCTCGCCGAAAACTTGGTACGGGATGCCCGCGTATGCCAGGGATGGCAAGGTCGTCTGCTTCTACCAGAGTGCGCAGAAGTTCAAGACAAGGTACGCGACGCTTGGCTTCAGCGACGAGGCGAAACTTGACGACGGCTCCTTGTGGCCGACCTCCTTCGCGCTCAAGGAGTTGACCGCCGCCGAAGAGGCAAAGATCGCCGCGCTCCTGAAGAAAGCGGCGAGGTGAGGGCAGATCTCGCCGCCCACGCCGTACCAGGCGGCGTGCCCATCCCTTTGGAGATCATCGCCCCCGGGCCTGACCCCGCCCAAACCGTCCGCGTGGCACCAGTCGGGGTAATCCCCTCGGAGACGCCTTGCACGTTAGGCGCGGTTCGCTATTCCCGAGAGGCAGCCGGAATCACCGGGCCCCTGGGATTCCCCCATGCGCATTGAGTGGGAGGTACCATACCGAAATCAAGTATGAAGCGCCAACGTTGCCTCGCGGCTTCGGCGAGGCCCACGACGGTGCCTTCGGACCATTCCATGGTTCTCTGCTCGCTCCCCGAGAGCTTGATCCAACCCGACCTCTCAGACGCGGCCGTCCATCAGGTCAATGGGGGCCCTGTTCCGATACGCTTCGGGGAGCTCCGACCGACCCGGCCAGCTGCGACGAATCGGGTCTCGGATTGACTCCCTGGTCTGGCCGGGCGCTCTTGCTCGAGGCTGATCGACATCGCCGGGCAATGAGAAGGTGACCGCCGTGGGAGCAGCCCACTTGTGGGGGCATTCAAGGTCATCAAGAATCGGGACCCCATTTCTGGATTGACCGGCGGTTCGATCTGGAAGCAGATTGAGTACATCTACATCTTCAGCCATGCCTTCATGCTGGTGGCCAAGGTTATTGTAGAGGGCGGCGGGCGCGTGCTGTATGGCGATCGCGCGGAGGCGTCTGCCGAAGCCACGCTCGAAACGTGAGGCCGAAAACTCCTTTCAATGCCTTGGCCCGCCAACTTCCTTATCGCTGAGTCCTCTATTTCCAACCCCCAGCCCCCCTTCGGTCCTGAGAGGTCTGCGATGCCAACACCAAACTGGGTCGGGCAATTGCCGGACCTCGCCGCGACTGGCGCCACCATCGGCAGCGGAAAATCGAGCTGCATGAAGTTCGTTGTGCTAGTCCCTCTGATCTTCTCCATGATCGGAGGTTGCTCGCCGGCGGCGCCCACGACAGCCTCCGCGCCGGGGTTGCCCACGGCCCCCGCACCCGCTTCAGCACCGGCGCAGGAACTTGCCCCGGGCCCTGTGTCCCCCGTTGTGGGGATGCCGCAAGGAACAGGCGGCTACCCCTGGTGGAATGACAGCGTGTTCTATGAGATCTTCGTCCGCTCGTTCAGCGACAGCAACGCCGACGGGATCGGCGACTTCAATGGGATCACGCAGAACCTGGATTACCTGAATGACGGGGATCCGACCACCTCGACCGATCTCGGCGTGTCGGGCATCTGGCTAATGCCGATCCACCCTTCCCCCTCCTACCACGGCTACAGCGTGACGGACTACTACGCGGTCAATCCCGACTATGGGACCATGGAGGATTTCGAGCACTTGCTGGCTGAGGCCCACCTACGCGGCATCCGCGTGATTATCGATCTCGTTCTCAACCACACCTCAAACCAACACCCCTGGTTCATCCAGGCACGCGACCCCGCATCGCCATATCACGATTGGTATGTCTGGTCTGACACCGATCCCGGCTACCCCGGCTCCTGGGGGCAGCAGGTCTGGTTCCCTATGGATGGCCGGTTCCTCTATGCCACATTCGGCGAAGCGATGCCCGACCTGAATTTCACCAACCCCGCGGTCACTGCAGAGATGCAGAACGTCGTTCGGTTCTGGTTGGAGGAGGTTGGGATCGACGGATTCCGGCTGGATGCCGCCAAGCATCTGGTGGAAGAGGGGCGCCTCCAAGTGCACACAGCCTCGACCCATGCATGGTGGAAGGGTCTACGGGTTTTCTACAAGGGAATCAACCCTCAGGCCGTTACCGTCGGCGAGCTTTGGGACACGCTCGATTTCACCGCGGCATACCTCCGGGGTGATGAGCTCGACTTGGCATTTGAGTTCTACCTCGCCGACGCCCTCGTCAAGTCGGCGGACAAAGGGAGCTCCGGTGCGGTCAACAGTGCGATCCGGCTCTCTTACAAACTGCTACCGCAGCTCCGATTCGCCCCCTTCCTGACGAACCACGACCAGGACCGCCTGATGACCCAACTGGACGCCGACCCGGAAAAGGTCAAGGTGGCGGCGTCGCTCTTGCTGACAGCCCCTGGCGTGCCGTTCCTGTACTACGGCGAGGAAATCGGCATGCAGGGCTCGAAGCCGGATGAGCTGATCCGGCGCCCGATGCAATGGTCCGCGGGCCCGTTCTCCGGTTTCTCAACCGTCGCTCCATGGGAACCGGTCGGGCCCGACTCGGTCCACTACAATGTGGCGCGTGAGCGCAATGACCCGGCGTCCATCCTTTCACACTACCGGGCCTTGATCCAGGCGCGCAATCAGCATGCCGCTCTGAGGGTGGGCGACCTATACCTGGTGTCTGCAACGAGCAGCGCTCTGTACACCGTGTTGCGCGTCAGCGAGCAGGAGGCGGTGTTGGTGTTGGTCAACCTGTCCGGCGAGGCTGTGACAGACTTCCGGCTGTCATTGGAAAAGAGCAGCTTGGTCGCAGGCAGTTACACGCCCTCCGCCATTCTGGGGGAAGGCATGTTCGCGAATCTGACAATATTCTCCGCAGGGGGATTCTCGCAGTACGTTCCCGTACCCGAGGTGCCGCCCTACGCTACCCTTATCCTTCAACTACAGTCGAACGATCATTGATCCCTAGGCTGGCGGAGATGGCCCTCGATTTGCGGGTGGTGCCTGGCACTGAGGTCTGCGAGGCCCCCCGTGCGGGCATCGCGCGGGGGAGGACGGAAAATCACCTGCCGGGCGGCAGTTCCGCCTCCGTACTGCGTATGTTTAGCGTTGGATGTCGGTTCGCGCAAGGTAGACGAATGGATGTGGTATCCGTATAGGCCACTTAGGTCCCATGAGGGAGAAGTGCGATGGCGCATGTTCAGAGGATAACGCCTTGCTTGTGGTTCGATCATGAAGCCGAAGAGGCAGTTGCGTTCTACACCTCCATCTTCAAGAACTCGAAACTGGTTAATGTCGTTCGGTACGGTGAGGCAGGCCGCGAGATCCACGGCGGCGCAGCCGGATCAGTCATGACCGTGACGTTTCAGTTGGATGGCCAGGAGTTCGTCGCGCTGAACGGCGGCCCCGTCTTCACGTTCAACGAGGCGATCTCTCTGCAGATACAGTGTGACACGCAGGAAGAGGTGGACTACTACTGGGAGAGGCTCGCCGACGGCGGAGATGAGAAGGCGCAGCAATGCGGATGGCTGAAGGACAGGTTCGGTGTTTCCTGGCAGGTGACGCCCACCATCTTGGCAGAGATGCTGAAGGATCCCGACGCCGCCAGGGCTGCCCGAGCCACCGAGGCGATGCTTCGAATGAAGAAACTCGATATTGGAGAACTCAGAAAGGCGTTTGAGGGAGTGGGCTAGCCGCAAGGGAAGGCTGGCCAGGACGCCTGCCGCGCGCAAAATCGCTCGAGCCGTCTCGGCGGGCCGCCTTCAATTGCCTGATCAGTGGGCTGCAAGGTCGGCGTGCATCGCAGGGGACGCGCGCCCGCGTGCGCCAAGCGATTAAGCTCAGATCGGTTTGGTCGCCTCGAATTCGTAGGAGTCAGAATGCAATCCACGCCCGAAGATATGGACAAGGTGCGGGACGCTCTCCTGGACGGCGAGATACCTAGGGCCTACCGACTGCTTCTCGGTTACACGAGCGACCTCAGCAGGCACTTCCAGCGCAAATACCCGAAGTCCTCGGTCTCGGCGCTGAACCAAGGCTACCTGGACATGACGTACTTCGCGGTCATGCCACCCGCTCTCAAGCGTCACGGACTGAAGATCGCTGTCGACTTCAACCACGAGGCTTTCAGATCGGAGGCTCGTTTTCCGCGAGGATCCAAAGTTCCTTGAGGAATGGCACAGGCGGTGGGATCCCGTTGAGAGGCTCTATCTCACCGAAGTGAGGCCGGCCAGTTCATTCGATCTTGTGGTCCGGCCGGGATAGTGGTCGCCCCACGACACCCTGGAGTTGACGCAGCCTCAGGGTCTATTCATGTACGATGCAGCGGGTATGCGCCGTTCAGCTTGTATCCGTTAGGCGCCTGCCTTCGTCCCGGAAGGATAGAGGACTATGGCTCAAGGACCCCAGGTCTGGCATTACGGCCTCGTCGCCCGCTGGTGGGCTGAGTTCAACACCGATGGCCCCGAGATCGAGTACTTCAGGGCGCTCATCGAGCGGTTTGGCGAACCTGCCCTTGATGTCGCGTGCGGCACAGGAAGACTACTCATCCCGTATCTCCGCGCCGGAATGGATATCGATGGCTGCGACGTCTCTGCGGACATGCTCGCTCTGTGCGAGCAAAAAGCCAAAAGCGAGGGACTTGGTCCGCGCCTCTACAACCAAGCCATGCACGAACTCGCCCTGCCCCGAAGGTACAAGACCATTCTCGTCTGTGGCGGGTTTGGGCTTGGCGGTTCCCGCGAACAGGATCTTGAGGCACTAAGGCGTTTCTTCCACCACCTAGAACCCGGCGGGCACATTCTGCTAGACAACTACCTCCCCTACAAGGATGCTGATGAGTGGCATTATTGGGTCAAGGAAGAAAGACGGAACCTTCCCGAACCTTGGCCGAGTAAAGGCCGACGCAAGCAAGCTGAGAATGGCGAGGAGATCGAGCTTCGAAGCCGTCTTGAAGCCCTCGATCCCCTCGAGCAGCTGGCGACACGCCAGATCCGGGCCCTACTCTGGCGCGATGGCGAGATTGTCCAGCAAGAGGAATACACTCTCCTCGAAAGGCTCTACTTCCGCAATGAAATGCTCGCCATGTTCGCAAAGGCAGGATTTCACGAAGTTCAGACGCTAGGTGACTACACAGAAGTCCCTGCCACCGCAGACAGTGGTATTCTCACCTACGTCGCTAACAAGTAATCCACCCAGAGCTCCTCATCGGCGCCACACCACCCGATGGAACCGACCCTGTGATTCCGTAGTATGGCTTTGGCGCGGACGAGTCATGGTCTGGCCGGGCGGAACATCTCGAGCCCGTCATGCAGCTAACACTGCGCGATCCCGGGGTATTCCCTGCGAGCACGTCACGTCGGAGTAACTCAGAGATGAAGATGTTACGCGTTTCCGCCGCATTGACTGCTTCCATCCTGGCCCTCACCGCCTGCAACCCCCCTGAAGGTGGCCCACCCGAACCCACGGTCGTAAATAGCACTCCGGGAGCCGTCGCCAGAGCGACGCAGACGCTTCCCCCAACAGCCTCCCCCGAACCTTCACTCACACCCAAACCAGCCCCCCTCCCGCTCGAAATCGTGGAATGGACGATGTGGGCCGACGTGCCAGGATATCCCAGGCTCGAGGTCCTGGTCCGAAATCCGAATCAGTTCCCAGTGAAGGTCAACATGTCGGAATTGAGCTTGCTGAATGGTGCCGGCGAGATCGTGCGAAACACCGGTGATGTGTTCTATTGGATCTGGGCGGATGCCGGCTGGGGGTTGATCCTGCCTGGCGAAACCGTGCCCGCCACACCAAACCTCTATCCAACCGGTGACGATGGGCCTGTGGCTGAATGGGAATCGGTGAGCACAATCCGCCTTGTGGCGGAGCTTGAAGAGACAAGTACAATTCCCTACACCAGCGACTTGCAGGTGAGTCTCGGCGAGTTTCGATCCGATTTGAACTTCGTCAACGGCGCTGACCTGGACATTTCGAACTCAAGCGGCCAGTTGCTTTCCAGCGTGCTATTGCGTCTCATCGCGCGCAACGACGATGGGGAATACCTTGGTGTGGAGCCGCACCTCGTGTTTGAAGACCTGGACGAAGTTGGCAATCCGGTGAAGATCCAACCCGGGGCTTCATGGCACACCATCTTCCTTCCCACCCTGACTCGTGAGCCGCCCCAGTCCATGAACTACGAGATCACAGCCATTGGTCTGGTCGCGCCAGAGTAGAGAATTGGTCCGATCGACAAGTCGGTTGGTCACAACGGCAGTCATCGTGCTTGGTTGGCTGCCCAACAACTCGTTAGACCCGCCCCGGCCAACCTGGGCAAAACACACGTGAGGGGCCTGCAATGAACTGGCCGGGCTGGACATCTCGAGGCCGTTGGGCGGCGCTTTCGCCGGTTTGTCCAGTTGTGTGCCATGCCTCGCCGGGTACCACCATGCGCACCCGCAACAGCGGCCGACCTCGGAGCACACGGCGGGTCTGGTTGGCTATAATCAGATCGGACTCCGACCATAAGTCAGTATCTTTAGGTTACCGCGAAAGGACTGGTGCAAAATGCTAACTCTCAACTCTGTGATGATCGGAACGAAGCAGCCGGCGGCGTTAGCGGCCTTTTATGAAAAGGTCTTTGGCAAGCCCGCCGACATGGTCGACAAGGACAACGGTTTCTGGGGGTGGCAAGCGGGAAGCGCATTTGTCTCCGTGTTGGAACACTCCGCTATGGTGGGTAAGGCGAAGGACTCTGGGCGCGTAATGTTCAATCTTGAAACACCGAAAGTCAAAGAGGAGTTCGAGCGAATCAAGGCCCTGGGAGGCGCGGTCATCAAGGCCCCTTACGCAATGGGGGACGGCTGGATCGCGACCCTTGCCGACCCAGATGGCAACTACTTTCAATTGATGAGCCCAATGGGTCAGACCGTCCCGTGAGGATGTTGGCGGAGAATTAGGTGGCATTCCCACGCACACGGAGCACCGACGTGGAATAGCGGCTGCCGGGCGATGAGGTTCCGTTGGGGCATCGGGCCTCCAAGCGCACGCGATGCCTCGAGGCCGCATGTCGGGGCGACTTGCCACGATCGCGGCGCGGCGGAGGTAGGCAATACGGTGGCGAGTGGCAGCTGACGATTGAGCTGTGACGTCGCTCCCCCGAGCAGCCACCCGGCAAGGTGCTGACGCCCTGGAAGGGCAGCACGATCTGCGACCGACGCGGCTTCCGCCTGAGATGGGGCGCGCACTTGCCAGCCATCTGAGCCTTGACACGGGGACGTCGTGCCCGCGACACGGCGCGAAAGCTCGCCCAGCCTGGCCCGGTGCTCCTCCGGGGGGTTGGCGGTTCGTCTGCACAGGACACCCGCCGCGGGGGTTGTTGCGCCGCCTTGGCAAGGTTTCTCTCCTTAATCGCAGCGCACTCACCCTTCAGTGAGTCCTTGTGAACGACCGCGTCCTCGGCGCGGGGCCTTCGCGCTCCCATCACGCTGCCTACTGGTTTCACATGATCCGGTCCGCATACGACAACCGGCCAAAGGAGACGAGTGATGAAGATCACCGTTGAGACTGCTGTAAAGGCAAAGCTAAACAAGGTCTGGGAGGCCTGGAACAGCCCGGTCGACATCAAGCAGTGGAACGCCGCCCAAGATGACTGGCACACGACCCAGAGCAGCGTCGATCTGCGCGAAGGCGGCAAGTTCCGGTCGCGAATGGAAGCCAAGGATGGCAGCGAGGGATTCGATTTCGAGGGCACATACACCCGCATCCAGATCAGCAAGACCATCGAATACCGCATGAGCGATGGCCGGGAGGTCAAGGTCGAGTTTGTTGAGCGCCCCGGCGAGGTCCTGGTCAAGGAGACGTTCGACACGGAGACCGAGAACTCACCCGAGCTCCAGCGCACCGGCTGGCAGGCCATCCTGGAGAGCTTCCGTCGACACGTGGAAGCGAAGGGGTGAACCGGATCGGTAGCGCGAACGCTGGTTCGGGGTTACACCGTCATCACCGGCAGTGGTTTCGCCTCTTGCGTAAGGCTCAGATAACGATTCCAGCCGAGGTCCCTATCCGCAGACCCGGCACCCCTCGTCCTGGGGCGAGGATCGTTGGGCGGACTAACCTCTGAGGTCCGCCCTAATGCCTTGCCCCAGAACGCATCGTCCCTCGCTTCGAAGGTCCCCTGCCCATCAGCACTCTTTTTATGCTATCCTCGGCTCGGGAGCGTGTGCGGCTGTGGCGCCGGGTTTGCGAAGGAGGAGAGAACGGTGGAGACCTATATCATCCTAGGCAAGTACACAGAGCAGGGCATCGCCAAGATCAAGAAGGGGCCTGCACGCATCGTGGCCGCCCGCAAGGCCATGGAGGCCGCCGGGGGGAAGATGATCGCCTGGTACCTGACAATGGGTCGCTACGACTTCATCGTCATCGCGGAGGCTCCCAACGTCAAGACCGCGGCAGGCGTGCTTCTCGCCATCGGAGCCCAAGGCAACGTTAGCACCGAAACATTGCACGCACTTTCCGAAACCGAGTTCAAGGGCGTCGCTGCGTCGATACGATAGCCAACCGAATCGTCCACACGCTCCCGCACCCTCTGTTGACTCCTGCAAACCACCTAACCATTCACGCGTGTCCTGGAAGTGCCGCACCATCTGCGAGCGACCCGGCGCCCGCCACAGGCGGAATGCGCACTTGCCTGCCGTCTTCGAGGTCGTAGAATCGAAGTCGTGTCGGCGACGTCGCGCAGCACCCCCGGCTCGCGTCCTAGGAGGCGATTGGGCGGAGCCCGGCCGTGGGGTCGATAGCACTCGGACTTGCCCAAAAGGCCGTCGAAGGTGAGTTGACCCCTCACGCGCGGAAGAGGTCCACATGGGAACAAGAATCGATATGGTTGGCATCTTCGCGAAGGACCTGCCCTCAATGGTCGCCTTCTATCGAGACGTTCTTGGCTTCGAGATCCAGTGGGACGGCAAGGGGCCTTACGCCGAGTTCAAGAACGACGGGGTGCGCTTCTCGATGTATCAGCGATCCGGGCTGCGGTCCCTGCTCGGAAAGGAGCCCAGCTACCCATCCGATGTGAACGGCACCTTTGAACTCGCGATCGATCTTCCGCGATTTCGAGATGTAGACGGGGCGTATGAGAAGTTGATCTCCAAGGGGGCTCAGTCAGTCTATGCACCCAGAGACGAACCGTGGGGGATGCGCTCCTCGATGATCGCTGATCCCGAGGGGAATCTCATCGAGGTTGGCTCATGGAATAAGGGCTCACCGGTACGCGGCGGCGAGGAACCAGAAGCCGTCCCCGCCTGATCCCACACTAGCGCCGTGGACGAGCACCAAGCTCTCCGGCCAACAGGCTTCCGGAGCAAGGGGAAGGGTCACTTGCCACCCATGCGGCTGGTCCTAGAATAGAGGCCCTACAGGCACAGCTTGTATTGGGGCGCTTCCCTGGGGTGGGCTGGACGCCTGCCCAGGGCCCCGGCCCGGGGGAGTCCGCTCGGCAGCGAACTCACGTGTCGTCGCCAATTGCGGGGCGCCCGACGACAAGACAGGAGGCACCTCGATGCAATACCGCGAGTTGGGACGCACCGGCTGGAAGGTCTCCGCCATCAGCTTCGGCGCGTGGGCGATTGGCGGAGCTTGGGGAGATGTCAAAGACGCCGAATCGCTGGCTGCACTCCGACGTGCCCTGGACCTCGGAGTCAATCTGTTCGACACGGCCGATGTTTACGGTGACGGTCGTAGCGAGCGGCTTTTAGCCCAACTTCGCCGGGAGCGGAGCGATCCGTTCTTCATCGCGACCAAGGCCGGAAGGCGGCTTGATCCACACACAGCCGCCGGATATGACCGCGCCAACCTTACCGCAGTTCGTGGAGCGCAGTCTCAAGAACTTGGAGACGGAGGCGATCGACCTTCTTCAGCTCCACTGCCCGCCCACCGATGTCTACTACATGCCCGAAGTCTTTGCCATCTTGGATGATCTGGTCGCGGCGGGAAAGGTACGACACTACGGGGTGAGTGTCGAGAGGGTGGAAGAAGCCCTCAAGGCGATCGAGTATCCACGCGTTCAAAGCGTCCAGATCATCTTCAACATGTTCCGCCAGCGACCTGCCGATTTGCTGTTCGAGCAAGTCAAGAAACGCAATGTTGGAATTCTGGCGCGCGTGCCGCTGGCCTCCGGCATGCTCACGGGGAAGTTGCAGGCCGACACCACTTTCGCTCCCGACGACCACCGATTCTACAATCGCCAGGGTGAGTCCTTCGATCGGGGAGAGACCTTCTCCGGAGTCGACTACTCCACCGCCCTGGAGGCCGTCGATCAGCTCAAGCTCGCCTGTCCGGCGGGACTGAGCCTGGCGCAGTTTGCCTTGCGTTGGATACTGATGTTCGAAGCTGTCACGTGCGCCATTCCGGGTGCGAAGCGCCCAGCCCAGGTTGACGAGAACAGCGCTGCCTCGGACGTGCCTCCGTTCTCTGAAGACACGATGGCGCACGTTCGCGCGATCTACGATCAACGAATCCGACAACTCGTGCACGACTACTGGTGAGAAACGAGGATCCGAGTGCCTCGCACCGGCTCGTGCCTCGTGGATGTGTGCCCCGCTGCGGTCGAAAGGCGGCGCGGCCGTGCCTGGCATGTGGTCACGGCGCATAGGCGAAGGTCTCCCGTCACCGGAAAGCACAAGTCGAGGCCGCTCCTCTGGCCGCGAACGCCAGACGCCAACATGGTCGTTCGGTGTGATTGCATGACAGACCAGTGACATCTTCCAACATTCCAGGGAGCGGCCCAGAATCGGCTCGCGGGTCAGAGGCTTGGCCCATGAACACGGTGCGGCCTCATCCCCTGAACATACGCGAATGATCGTCTTGGTGATTGTTGGCTCTCTCTTTGCATGTCCCCAGCTGAAATCGCCCTTCATCTTGCGGCTGCAGCACCGTATCAACCGACGCGCCCACTTCTGATGACGATGCGCGACCTCGGCGCAGCACCGCGAACGAGCGCATGTCAACCTTCTCGGGTATGATCGTATGGACGTCGTGCCCACGACGCCTCGCCACTTTCTTCAGGGGGACCATGCACGCCTCGCCCAGCTAGATATCACAAGAGACATTGACGCAGCCGTAACGCGCCTGGCCCGCATGACGATGTCTGCGGGGTAGGCAGGTCCGCCGTCCTAGCTTCAAACGCGCGTCCGTCACACTCGGGCGTCGCGGGTTGAGGGAATGCGGCGGAGAGGGGGAGCGCTATGGCATTCCTGCATCTCGGTGACTTTGCTCGCAATGAACGCGCCCGTGCTCGGCTGAGCTGGCTCGTCGCGATAGAAATCTCGCTGCTGGTGGTGATCGCATCCTTCTTCCTGCCTGGAGGCGACGATCTCCATCGATACTTCCTGCCCTTTGCCAAGGGTTGCCTGCGGTGCAGCTTCCTCCCCTACTACGCGCTGTGGGCTCTATGGCCCTTGGCCCACGTGCCAACGGCCCTGGCCTGGCCAATCTGGACCGCCATCAGCCTGGGCGGATGGCTGCTGGTGTGCCGCTTCACGAATGCCAATCCCGCATTGGCGCTTCTTGCGTTTCCGGCGTTTGGCCAGACGTGGCTGGGTCAGATTGATATTCTCGTCGCTGTCGGGTTGATCCTTGTTGTGCGCGGTAACACCCCCTACCTGCGCGGGGTCGGCGTTTTGCTCGCACTGATCAAGCCGCAACTGACCTTGCTTGCGATTCTGGCGCTCCTCATTGCGGAGCGCGGCCGGGCGAAGATCCTGGTGGTTCCAGTTCTGGCGGCGATCGCAAGCTTCGTGGCCTTCGGAATCGGGTGGCCGCTCGAGTGGCTGACAACCGCCACGCTGCATCTCCCGCCTCACGGATGGCGAGGCGCGGCAATGGATGTCTGGCCGGTGGGACTCTCGCTGGTCTGGCTGCCATTCCTCGTGAAGGACACCATGAAGCGCGTGGAAGTGGCACTGTTAGTCGCAGCGATAGCCTCTCCGTTCGTCGGCGTCTACTCCTACCTCTTGTTCTTGGCCTTCGGGCGCAAGGAATGGTGGACCGTCCCGTTGTCCTTTGCATGGCTTGGCCTCTTGCCGTTCTGGGGACGAGAGTCGATGCGCGTGGCCTGGATTTTGCCCGCCGCACTTCTCGCGCAGATGATCTTTGAGCTCTTCATACGTGGAGCAATACGATTTAAGCCGAGAAGGAAACCTGCGATAGCGGCGGACTTGGGTCGGGGAGGATGAGGCGGCTTGGGTGGAAGAGGAACGCGCACCAGCCGACCGCGTCACAGGTTTTACAATAGCAGTCATGCCCTCGCCGTCGCCACAGGGCCCCCCGCCCGCGTCCAGGACAGGCCGGGCGCCCCAGTCTGACCAAGCCGCAGGCCCAGGAGGACGATTGGGCACGGAGCGGTCTGGGAGTGAGATGATGGTTCTCCGGGAGCTTGCAGCCGATGACCGAGGGTGGGTCGCGCGCTTCCTGACCCAGGAAGCCGGCGACACATGCATCGTCTCCCGTGGAAGGTCACACATTGCGGACGTGCTACCTGGCATCGGCGCATTCATAGAAGACACTCCAGTCGGGCTCCTCAACTACCACATCGCCAACACGGAGATGGAAGTGGTAACCTTGTATGCACGACTCAAAGGTCGAGGAGTTCGGAACCGCGCTCCTGATGGCCGCGAATGAGGCGGCCAAGCGCGCGGGCTGCACCCGCCTATGGCTCATCACCACCAACGACAATCGGCCAGCGATTGAGTTCTACAACCGCCGTGGAATGAGGCTCGTCGCTGTCCACAAGGACGCGGTCAACGAGTCCAGAAAGCTGAAGCCCGGGATACCTCTCTACGGACTCCGCGGCGAGCCAATCACCGACGAGCTCGAATTCGAAATCCTCATGGATGAACCTCCCGCCCCCTAGCCGCTCACGCATGCCCTGGAAGGGCACCAGGACGTGCACCCGACGCAGTGTCCGTCGGAGGAGGATCGCGAATCCGCCCACCGACTCAATGGCCGTAGATCGGAATGCGTGTGCGGCGTGGCACTCCGGCAACCCACGGCTCGACTGGCTGCTCCTCAAGGGGGCAAGCAGGCTGGCCGCCTGCCCAGGATGCAGGCCCGCGAGGTTGTTAGGCTGCCTCCGCCAATCGCGTAGACCGATCGTTGGGAGACTGGTTCTTTCTCATGACTGACAAGGTGCTTGTGTCCTGGAGTGGTGGCAAGGATTGTGCGTATGCCTTGGATACATACCTCGGCGGCCATCACCCCGAGGTTCTCGCACTGCTGACAACGGTCACGGAGGGGTACGACCGAATCAGCATGCACGGTGTGCGCCGAGCACTCGTGCAGAGCCAGGCGGCAGCCCTCGGACTTCCTCTTGACGAGATACTGATCCCACAGCAATGCTCAAATGAACAATACGAACAGTTGATGGGTTCGGCCATGGGGAAGTACGCGAACCTTGGCGTGACGGGGGTTGTATTCGGCGACCTCTTCTTGGAGGATGTACGCAAGTACCGCGAAGAGAAGCTTGCCGCACTCGGGATGAAGGCCATCTTTCCCATTTGGGGAATCCCCACACATGAGCTGGCGCCGGCTCTGATAGACCGCGGGTTCAAGGCCGTCGTAGCCTGTGTTGACACAGCCGCAATTGACGGCGAGTTCGTGGGAAGGGAATTTGATGAGCGCTTCCTCGCCGATCTTCCCGCTGGCGCCGACCCATGCGGAGAAAACGGCGAATTCCATACATTCGTCTACGATGGGCCGCCATTCTCGAACGCCATTGCCTTCAGGCGGGGGGAGAAGATCCTGAGAGAGCGTCGATTCTATTACTGTGACCTCGTGCCTCCGGACCCGGGAGAAGTGGATGCGGCCGAGGGGGCCTAAGAATTCGCTCTCGTCCTCAAGTGGCGAGGATTCCACCCATGGCGAAACGCTTGCCCTCCACAAGGAAGTCGCGGACTCCAAGATCCTGTAATTGCATGCATCCTCTGGGGCTCCCGCCCTGCCAGGTAGACTTAGAATCAGGCAGATGGGCGCGAGCTGCTAGCCAGCCTCGATTGAGGATGTTGGGCGGCGACGGCAAGTCCCATCTGCGCACTGGCCCAATCTAGCCAGCTCGGTCTAGTTCTTGAGGGTCATATTCGAAGTAACGCGGGCCTTGCCCGAGTGGAGGGATTTCATAATGAAGCGAGCCGCTGAGGGACCTCTCCATCGCGTGAAAGCAACCTTCTCAATCGTTGCCGCCGATCCTTCCACTGGGCAGGTTGGGGTGGCGGTCCAGTCAAAGTACTTTGCCGTTGGAAACGTGGTTCCTTGGGCGCGGGCAGGTGTCGGTGCAGTGGCCACACAGGCACGCGGGCTCGCTCGCTACGGCCCTACCCTGCTCGATGCTCTGGGCAGGGGCGAGCGTCCACAGGCCGCAATCAACGCAGCGCTCACCGGAGATCCGCTCGCACCCCATCGGCAGATTGGCGTGGTTCACGCCGATGGGGAGCCTGGAAATCATACGGGCGCCGAGTGCCTGGAGTGGGCAGGCGCTCGCCAAGGACCGGGATTCTCAGTTCAAGGCAATATCCTCGCTGGGGAGGGAGTGGTCGACGCCATGGCTCAGGCATTCGTCGCGACTCCCGGCAGCCTTGCAGAGCGTCTCTTGGCCTCGCTCGAAGCAGGTCAGGCCGCTGGAGGCGACAAGAGAGGTCAGCAATCTGCCGCACTCCTGGTCGAGCAGGTGGGATACCGTGACATCGGTGCCGAAGGGATCGATCGCCTGGTCGATCTCCGCGTCGATGATCACCTGGAGCCGATCAAGGAACTACGCAGGCTGTACGGCTTGTGGCAGATCGAGGAGGTCCTTGAGCAGGCATTGCTGAGGTACAACGACGGGGATTTTCCAGCGGCTACGCAAATCATGGCTCAGGCTAACAGCCTCTTCCCGCGCACGCCCAGGATTCTCTACAACCTTGCCTGCTTCGAGTGCCTCACGGGCCTATCGGCCGAGAGCCTCACCCACCTCCGGCAAGTGATCAGCCTAGAACCGTCATGGCGCGACATCGCAAAGGGCGACCACGATTTCGACACGATACGCACCCTGTCTGAGTTCGTCGACCTCACCTCGGCATGACGTGCTGGCCCCAACAACTCGCTCAGGCCAACCAGGTTGACCAGCAGGCAGGTGGGGTGTTGCCTGCCGCGAGGCGGGTGTGATGCGTACCTTGAGCGCGAGCCGCCAAGCTGCACGGCTCGAGGCCGATAGAGAGTCCGAAGTCTCCCCGGGTAACCGGTCGACGGGAGTGATGCCATGGCTCACACGGATGGACTTGACCTTGCGTTCGTTGCGTGGGCGTTCGTCTTTCAGGTCGTGCTCATCATCCACTTCGGGTTGCGCAAGTGGCGCTTCTCTGAGTACGTCATGAAGTACGGCTGGATCGTCTACGCACTGGCATTGCCAGCCGTGTTGCTCAGTCTCGTCCTGTGGCGCGCCGGCAAAACATGGGGCCTGTGGCTTGGCGGTGTTGTTTATGGGGTCTGGGCGCTCTTTGGTTATGTCACCGAATACGTCAAGAAGGTCGCGTGGCGCAATCCGGTCCGCTGGTCGATCCTGGGGCCTTACTTGGTCCTGTACCTCGGGACAGTCATGTTCTACTGGTGGCCACTTGCCCTTGTCAGCAAACCGCTCTGGTATGTCTACGGCCTTCTGTTTGTGGTTGCCACAATCCTGAATGTCACGTCCCACAATCCCCAGGAGCCGACACCCTAGATCCGGAGGGACGGTATAGGGGGCCACCCGCCAAACACGCGCGGGCAGCGAGGAAGAACACCGAATCGACTACAGAGACGGCGTCCGCCGCATGGGGAACTCGGCCTCGGCGGGCATCCAGGGATGGGGAACGGAAGCCGGATCCGTCGCGTCGCACGCGCTCGCGCCTTGCCCGCGACCGCGGCGGGTTGGCTCGCCAGTCCAGTTTGCGCCGGTGCGTTTCCGAGGCAGGCACTCTAAGACAACTGGGTGGCCGCATTCCACGCATCCATTTGACAGGGAGGGAATCCCGAGATGACACTCCGGATTGATCCCGAAGAGAACGAGGTTCGAGCGCTGAGGCATGTCACAAGCTGGCGACGCAAGAAGGTTTTGGAGGTAGGTTGCGGCGACGGCCGCCTCACCCTTCGCCTCGCTCGCATGGGCGCCCAAGTCGCAGCCATAGACCCTGACAGAGCCCTTGTCGCCATCGCCCGCAGCCGACTGCCGCCTCGTTTGGCCGACAGGGTCACGTATCGGGTCGGCCGAGCGGAGGACCTCAAGTTCCCCAGCCAATCCTTCGACCTCGTCATCTTCTCCTGGTCGTTTTGATGACTTGCTACGAGGGGCATGGTTCATGCCCTCGACGAGGCCCAACGCGTCCTCAAGCCGAGCTGCATTCTCATCGATCTCAGGCCCGGCATCGCCCATCGCCAAGTTGGCATCCGCCAGGCTGATCGTTTCCGAAGGATCGGAACAACCTGTGAGACTTTCGACAAGGACAGGGCTGCCGACAAGGCTATCTCCTTCGCCATCCGCCAGGGCCGTTTCAAACAAGAACGGGTCGTGGAATTCGAGTGCAACCGTGTGCTTGACACGCTGAGTGAATTCCGTGATTGGCTGTCTGATTTCGGAGAACCGGGAAGTCGACCCGCTCACGACCGACTCCTGCGCGAGACTGAGCTCGCCTTGCGTCAGTCACGAGGCAGGCGTTGGATTGTTGCCCGGGGGCCGGTGATAATGCGAGTTCTCCGGAGTCAAGGTATCTAACATCGCCGCCGCCCGGTTGTTTGCTGATGCTCACCCGGCGGGCGCGGGTTGACCTGGCCTCGAGCCCTTGGGGGCGGCCGAGTGTGAGGGCATGGGAGGGAAGAAGACATGAACATCCGCCGGGCCCTTCAATCGCAGTTCCTCTCTGCGCTTGCTATGCTTAAGCAGGTGATCGTCAAGTGCCCGCCCTCGATGTGGAACGCACCAAAGGTCAGGAATCGGTTTTGGTTCACCGCCTATCATGCGCTCTACTTTGCCCACCTGTACTTGCAGGACACGAGAAAGGACTTCACCCGATGGAGAAGGCACGGGAAGCCAAGCAGCAGCGCGCCTCTCTCGCAGAAGGAGACTCTGGAGTATCTTGCCTTTGTTGAGGAGGAGGTTGCACGGCGCGTCCCCGCCATGGACCTTAAGGCGCCCTCCGGGTTCCAGGAGCTCCACGTTGACAAACTCGAATTGCAGCTCGTCAGCATCCGCCACATCCAACACCATGCGGGCGAGCTCTACGAACGGCTGAGCGGCCGACGGGACATCAAGTTGGCGTGGGCCGAGCAGCAACGTCGCCGGGCCGGCTGGACAAGGCCGGGAGATAGGTCCTAGGCACGCCAATTGCTCCCTTGACATTTGCATCTTTCGACGTGGGTCAAGCCGAAAGGGGAATGCGGGTTAGGCACCCGCCTCACATGACTTAGAATGGAAGCCGCGCCCAATCCGCCACGCGGGCAGCCCATGGCGTGCGTACGGGGAAACTTTGCCGGCGGGTAGCGGATGCACAGTTCGGGGTGCAGCGCGTCTTCCTCGTGCCAGAGGGGCAATGAATCCTACTCCTTACGATGAGCTCAATCTCCTTCTCCTTGAGTTAGTCGCGAGGCTGCGGGGAGCCCTTGGGACCGACTTCATCGGCGCTTACCTTCAAGGATCCTTCGCCACCGGCGGGTTCGACCCACACAGCGATGTCGACTTTGTCGTTGCGGTTGAGGCGGAACTCACATCACGCCAAGTGGAGTCCCTGCAGTTGATGCATCATCAGGTCTTCCATCTCGAGTCGGGATGGGCAAAGCACCTTGAAGGATCCTACTTTCCTAGAGATGTACTGAAGGACTACGCCAAGCGCGGAGAGGAACTCTGGTACTTGGATCATGGAGCGCAGGTGCTCGTCCGCTCCAGCCACTGCAACACGATACTTGTACGTTGGGTGGTTCGTGAACAAGGGGTCGCCCTGGCCGGCCCGCGACCGGAGACACTCGTGAGCCCAATCCCCGACGCGCTCCTGCGAGCGGAGATCTTCGAGACCATGACAACCTGGGGACGACAGATCTTGAGCGATCCCGCTCCCTACAAGAATCGTTTCTATCAGGGGTTCATCGTCTTGAGCTATGCCCGGATGCTTCACGATCTCCATCGGGGCCGTCCCGGCTCCAAGCGAGAGGGCGCCGAGTGGGCGAGAGGCGAGCTCGACCCGGCGTGGGTAGATCTGATTGACTCGGCCTGGGAGTGCCGCCCGGATCCGGCCAAGCAGGCACGCGAACCCGCCGATTCGGAGGCATTTGAGAGGACCTTGCGGTTCGTTGAGCACATCATGGAGAAAGGCAGGCAATTCGCCACCCACCGGAGCATCGCATGACAGGTCGCTGGACCTCGCGCCGTCCGGGTCGGCCCAGAATCAATTCGTGTTCCGTCCTTGAGTCGTCATGGGAGCGCAGCTCACCTCCCGATCGCTTGGGCAATCTACAGGAACCCCAATGGACCTGAGGCTTGAGAGGGTCACGGACGCAGGTGACATGCGCTTGCTTAACTACTGCGCCGAGCATGGCTCGGAGCATGACTCCTCATCACTTCCGGGGCGCGACTTCAACCTCTCACCGGACTACCCCGCATACCTACTTCTGGAGGAGGAGAGGCCGGTCGGCGCCGTGGTCCTGATCCGCACCAGCCGCTACCGCGGGGCACAAAAAGGGAGGTTCTCGATCCTGCATTCGGTACTCGGTTCACCACGCGCGTACTCCATGCTTCTCGGCGCGATCCACCCCCATTTCCGAGACCTCCGCACAGTCACCATGTTCATTCCTGAAGGACTCCATGACACGGGCCTCATCCTCGCCCAGCTCGGCTTCCATATCGAACGCTATTCCTTCGTGCTCCGGAGGGAGGGGCAAACGGCGGCCCAGGCCTCCTTTCCCGAAGGGTGCGTGGTCCAGCACCTCGCCCCTTCCGATCGCCATGAACTGGGCGAATTCGCCATGTGTCTCAACGCTGCCTTCACTCACCTCGAGGGTCACATTGATTTGTCCGGCAGCGATATCAGCGCATGGTTTGAGGAAGAAGGGTATCTTGAAGGTGGACTGTGTCTGCTCAGGAGGAAGCAAGAGCCAGTCGGAACGGTATGGGTGACGAAAGACAATGAGGATTCGAAAGCCGGCGATATCTCCGCCTTTGGGCTGCTCAGCACGCACAGAGGAAAGGGCTTAGGAAGGACACTTTCTGCGCTACGCGATCGGATTCGCGTTGGGCAAGGGCCTCCACCCCGTGGGGCTCTCCGTGAACGCCGTCAATGAGACGGCTTTGACACTCTACAAGTCCGAGGGGTTTGTCATCTGCGAAACGATGGTCTGCTACGCGTTGGACTGCACATGACAACTTAAGGGAGCCGACCGCTCAACCCGCCTCATCCCACTCATCCCTGTCGATGAATATCGGCTCTCCGTCCCTCCGGATGTACTGGTGCCAGCAAGGCAATGGTCCCGCAGGATGGCAAAGCACTTCTCCCGAAGCTCACGGAGGCCGAAGGACCTGGAGGTGGCGTCCTCCTGCTGCGATACCATCCGGCCCGCGAGGCAGATGCGACCCTTTAGGACGCAACAGATCGTGGTGACCGGCCCGGCCAACCGGAGTGGCCCTGTGATGCGAATACCTGCCCCGGAACGCCTGGCGCAATCCAATTGAAGATACCTGATGAAGAGGGTGGACCCCATGATCCAGATCGTCTGGCAATACGAGGTCAAGGAAGACTACCGAGGCAAGTTCGAGTTGGCCTATGGGCCGGGCGGGCCATGGAGCAATCTGCTCGCCAAATCGCCTGGCTTTCGAGGCACGGTCCTTCTGCGCGACACGAAAAACCCCCGTCGGTACCTGACCGTCGATAGTTGGGACAGTGAAGCCCAACGGGATGGCATGCTCGCCGAGCACATTGAGGAGTACTCGGCGCTGGACGCCATGTTTCGCGAATGGACCAACTCAGAGGCGGAGATCGGCATCTACAGGCTCCTTGCCGAAGCAACTGTACGTCCCGTTCCCGGTGCGCGTCGCCGCGCGCCAGGGTCTGGTCACAAGAGCTCGCGGGCAATCCCTTGACCGTGCCGGACTGCACGCGCGCCTTCCCCCCTTCGGAGCTGTCATAGAATGGAAGCCGCGCCTTCACGCCGCGCGACCACCGGACGTGTCGCCGGGCCCGGCTGGCCTGCTGGGCGAGCACGTCCTGGAGGTTCTGCTTGGGGCAGACGACGCGCCAGCCCCGGACGCGGGCCATGGAACTCCATGAGGCGCCCTCCCGGTCACAAGTGAATAGGAGAGAGCTCAGCCTCTCGCAAGGAATGCGCGATGATCCTGTTGCAGGACCTTTTGGATGCTCCAAGCTTCAGTCAGTCCGTGATAAGGCTTGCTGCTGATTTCAGAACTCAGGCACGCCCTCCCAGATATCCGCCAACTGGGTGTGGTGGTCCCGGACGTCGAATCCGAGGCGCGCACATTGCAGGCGAGAGGCATCGGCCCATTCGCTATGTTGGATGGTTCGCCCGTCATGTGGCTTGAGAATGGAGAGAAGCGCACTGTCAGCGGAAAGGTCGGGCTAGGCTACTTCGAGGATGTTGAGCTTGAGTTGCTCCAGCCCATGCAGGGCTCCGACTTCTACAGGCAAGGTCTGGACCTACGTGGGAAGCCCACGGTGCACCATGCCGGGCTCTTTGTGCAAGATGTGGATCGCTCCGCACAAAGCCTGATTGCCGCGGGGGCGCCGATCTTGGTTCGTGGGCAGCTAAAGATGGGGCCGGTCTTGGTCGAATTCGCTTACATGGACACCCTCGAGGAGGCCGGGCTGATTCTTGAATTCATCACATGGCGCGTTCGTGGCAGGGCTTTTGTGCCCCCTCCAGGTGTTGTCCGCAGCGCGGGATGGCTCGACAGACTCCTGGCGAAGCGACGTGCCGCGGATTAGGCCCGCACACTGCCCGACCGTTCGCCCTCGCCACAGACCGACGGCAGGCTCTCCGGCCGCCGCGGTGAACTCATGTCGCCGGGCGGCCTCTTCAAGTTGCCCAACAAGGGGTGACTAGCTCTGTGCTCGTCACGGGATAACGGAAACAGCTCGCAGGACTGTCGGTCGGTGAATGCGCCCTTGTCTCGCCAAGGGCCGCGTCGCATCAGGAGGGTGCCTTGGAGCTTGAATGGCAACACTCACTGCAGGGCATTCGTTGGGAAGAACTCTCCAACCTCTATCGGGTCGCCCCCCTTGGAGAAAAGGATCCCCGAGATCTGGAAACCGCATTCGCCAATAGTCGATTCAGTTGTTTCGTCTTCGATTCTGGCGTGTTGGTCGGGGCTGGTCGAGCGCTCGCGGACGGGATCGATTGCTCCTATATCTGCGACATCGCAGTTCTTCCAACTCATCAGGGCCTTGGGGTCGGTAGAGGCATCGTCTCCAGGCTCGTCGAGCTCTCGAGGGGCCACAAGAAGATCATTCTCTACACCACACCCGGCAAGGAACCCTTCTACCGCAGGCTTGGTTTCAAGCGCATGAGAACCGCGATGGCGATTTTCGAGGACCAGGCTCAAGCGGTTGAAAAGGGTCTGGTCGATGAAACATGATCCAGCCCTCGAAAGGACATGGGCTACGTTGGGGCGTCCTGCGGTTGGTTCGTTCCTTGGTCCACCGCCAAACTGCAGTTAGCCGCAGTTTGAGGTCTCTCTGGGCGGGTTCGCGCATGGAGGAAGCTGGCGCGGAGTCTGGGTGGGGAGAGATCCATCTCCTGGGATGTGTTTCCACGCAGAGTCCCCACTCGTGATGGGGGCGTTCGACAAGCCCGATGTAGGCTCGACAGGAGACGCGACCCGATCGACCGCTCTCGAGGGGATCTCCGGCCACATCCAGATCACTCCGAGGCCCGAATTACTCCGCCGCCTGTCAGGACTGTCGGCCGGGAAGCCACCTCACCTTTCGGGCGAAAACCAAAAGCCGCACGGCCCGCCATCCTCCCTTAGAATCAGGGATAGCCGGGGCCCTTGCCTGGCTCCCGTCGGGCCCCATCTGGAAGGCGTCTGTCGCCATGCTCACAATCTCAGCAACCAGTGAGTGGCATCGGTCTCACCCAAAGGCAACCATTGGGTTGCTCGAGGTATCCGGCATCGACAACGCACAACTTTCGCCCGAGTTGGACGAGCTTAAGCGGGCGACGGAACTGCATTTGAGGGAGCGCTACACGGGGTACTTTCGACCAGAGTTCCTCTCCCTCCCTGTGATGGCCGCTTATCACACGTACTACAAGCGATTCGACAAGACGTATCATGTGCTTCTCCAATTGGAGTCCATCGTGTTGAAAGGCAAGGTTCTGCCTAGCCTTTCCCCGGCTGTCGACGCCAACTTCATCGCAGAGGTCGATACGCTGGTGCTCACGGCTGCACACGATGTGGCCAAGCTGGCCGAACCGGTCACGATGGACGTGTCGAAGGAAGGCGATTTCATCACACAGATGAGCGGGGCTCAAAAGCCCCTTCCAGCGGGCGATATGGTCATGAGAGACGCGAAGGGCGTGTGTTGTTCGATCCTGTATGGCCAGGACGATCGGTCCCCCGTCTCGGCCAATACCACCCGTGTTTTGTACGTTGCGTACGCCCCTGTGGGTGTCCCGCCGGACCAAGTAGAATGCTCAACTGAAGACGATCTTCGAGAACATCCGTCGATTCTCACAGACTGCCAAGACCGAGCAGCGCCTGCTGATCTCCGGATAAGACGATGCCGGTCAACCACTCGCACTTTTCGGCCCTGGACAGGCGCGCATCGATCAGGGGACCAATCGGCACTTCCTAACGTGTTTCGCCTTGAGGTGTTGCATTGAAGTGGTTGCGACACGAAGGGGTCCCGCAGGAGAAGGTTGGATGACAGGCAAAAGGCCCGGGCTCAAACCGCATATTGAGTACCACAGGGATGGGTCCGTGTGGGCAAAGGGTCACACCCTCAATGGAGTGCCCACCGGCTATTGGGAGTGGTTTCGCAAGGACGGCTCGCGCATGCGTTCCGGCACATTCGACAAGGGTCAGCAGGTTGGAGAGTGGACAACCTACGACAGCACAGGCAAGGTGGTGAGGGTCACTCACTTCAAGCCAAGAGCGAAGTGAACCCAGCCAGGCATCAGCCTCCTCGCAGGCCATAGTTCGCCGCCCATGGCATTCCAGCGCTGCCTCGTGCGCCTCGAGTGCCACCGCTCACTTCAGCTCGTGACGCGCGAGCATGGACTCGTACCTTGGAAGCCCTGGCGGATCGACGACAGATGCAGCCCGCGTCATGCGCGGAACGCGCCCCTGTGTGCGGATGCGGAGGTCACAGAGTAAGACTTGCGCCCGCGTCGCAGAGCGGGCACCCGCCCGCCGACTCCGATGGAACCGACCAGGCGGCCGGACCCCATTATCAGCTCCAACCTATGAGGCTCCATGGACATACAGGCGCTCCTCGACAGCATTCCGACCCCCAGTGCGACGGACATGGCGAGCCGCCGACAGTTCGCGCGACGTTATACGCTCGTCTTTTTGCACAGGGGGCCCGCACCCCGCGACGACCAGCCCCGCTACGAGGATATCCACCTTCAGCATCTGCAACACCTGACCAAGCTCCAATTGGCGGGCAAGCTCGTCCTGAATGGCCCCACCCTGGTGGAGCATGACATCAATGGCGTGAGTGTCTACGCTGCCGAACTGGACGAGGCCCGTGCCATGGCGGAGGCCGATCCAAAGGTGCGGGCAGGCTACTTGAGCGTGGAGGCGATACCCTGGATGGCAGTACCAAGCGACTCGAGTTCCAAATGAGTTCGCCATGACTCCTCCCCCACGGCATCCTCCACCGCGACATCCCACGGTCCCCCTGCCTGCCGGGCCATCCCACCTCGGTGCGGTTGCGGAGCGCAGGCTGGCAATTCGCAGGGGGGGTCACAACGGCGGACTTGCATGGTATCCTCGGCGCGACCCGGCTTCTTGGCCGGACACTCGGGACCGTTGCAACACCTGGATGTGGACTGTCGCCTGTGGTTTTCGGCGATGGAGGGACTTCGCCATGAGAGTGTTCCTAACGATCCTCGGCAGCTTGCTGATCCTTGCGGGTGGCACATGGTTCTTGCAGGGTATCGGTGTCTTGCCCGGAAGCCTCATGACGGGCCAACTCCAATGGGCCATCTACGGCGGCCTGGCTGTGGTCGCGGGACTCGGCTTGGTCGTTTTCGCCAATCGCAGGAGATCTGCCCCACCGCGAACCTGATGTGCGGACACGCTCGCCTCATGTCGGTCGCCGCGGCCTCTGGCCGCGTCTTGGCAGCCCGTGAGAGGCCAACCCATCGATTTGAAATCCGGGCTCCTACCCAACTACTCGCTGCTCGCAGCGGCCGGCAAGACAGTTCGTGCAAGATCGCGGAACCTTATCGTTTGCCGATGGTTTGACTTCTGAAAGGGGCACTCGATGCCAGAGAACAAGACAAAACCTACAACCACAAGCGTGACCAGCTTCCTGAACAAGATTCAAGACAAGCAGGTACGCGACGATTGCTTTGCGATTCTCAGAATGATGGAGAAGGTCTCGCGGTCTAAACCCGTGATGTGGGGAAGCGCGATTGTCGGCTTCGGAAAGCACCACTACGTCTACGAGAGCGGAAGAGAGGGGGACACCCTCATCATGGGCTTTTCGCCGAGGAAACAGAACATCACCATCTACCTGATGGGCGGGCTGAAGAACATCGAAGCCGCGGGCTCAAAACTGGGAAAGTTCACGACCGGCAAGGGATGCCTCTACATCAAGTCGCTCAGCGATGTGAACGTCGAGGTGCTTGAGAAGGTCTTCGCCAAGGCCATCAGGGAAGCACAACACGCGAACGCGTAAGCACCCTGGCACGCAATTCAATCCACGACGCAGCCGAATTCGCTCAGCGGCTCAGTTGGTGTGTCCTTGACCTCCGTCTGGGGGAAGGAAAGCCGATCTGAGAGTTGATTCGTATGAGCAGGTCTGCGGAAGTACGGCGCGGAAGCATCGCCCCATCGCGCGAGGGAGCCCCACCCGGGCCCGTGCGCCTTCAATGCGTCGAGTCGGGGTGGAGGCAGGCCTCGAGCTGGATTGGCCCGGGCACATAGCCTGGGATTGACCTGCAGGTCAGGTCGACTCCTGGAGAGCGCGATGAACTCGAAGTTCGACGTGGTTGTGGTTGGGGCGGGTCAGGCCGGATTGGCGGCCAGCTATCTTCTCAGCCTCGAGCATGTTCCGCACCTCGTGCTGGAGCGAGGCGAGATTGGCCAGTCGTGGCGCACTCAACGGTGGGATTCCTTTCACCTCAACACTCCCAACTGGTGCAACGGTCTGGCTGGGATGGAGTTTCATCCCGAAGCACCGCACGCCTTCGCCGGCATGAAGGACCTGTTAGCTTTTTTCGATGATTACGCCAGCGCATTTCACCTCCCGATCAAATCACAGACAAATGTGTCGAGCCTTCGCAAGACCTCGGATGGCTGGTATGTGCTCCGTACCCCGTCAGGGGAGATACGCGCCAAGGCGGTGATCCTCGCGTCGGGCGGACTGAATCGCGCCCGCCTGCCGGACCTGGCCCAACGCCTTTCTCCCGATCTGGCAATCCTCACCGCCGGAACCTACCGAAACGCCAGCACCCTTCCCGAAGGTGCTGTGCTCGTCGTCGGAAGCGGCCAGTCGGGGTGCCAGATTGCGGAAGATCTACTCGAAGCAGGTCGGGAGGTGTATCTCTCCACCAGCAAAGTGGCGCGGGTGCCGCGCACTTACCGCGGCCGAGACATCCTCGCCTGGTGGAAGGATATGGGGATCCTCGACGTCAAGCTGCACCAATTGGAGAATCGATCTCTCCAGTACGCGGCGCAGCCCCAGGTCTCCGGCACCCATGGTGGACACACTCTCAGCCTTCAATCCCTCGCCCGAGATGGAGCCGTGCTTGTCGGCCGGGTGCGTGATGTCGATCGGCGTGTTCTCGCGCTCGAACGAAGCGTTGCCGAGTGCATCCGCTTTGCGGATGAGAAATCACAAGGATTCAAGGCAGGTATCGACGCGTACATTGACCGTGGAGGATTGAAGGTCGAAGCGCCGCTGCCTGACCCGGGCGAACCACCACTGCCCGACCTCAAGGGATCGGACGAGATCACTCATCTCGATCTGAGCCGGTCAGGGATCTCGAGTGTCATATGGTGCACGGGCTTCGACGCGGACTGGAGTTGGGTGGAGCTTGACGTGTTTGACCAGGGCGGTCGGCCTCGCCACACGGACGGGATCACGGAGTCACCGGGGCTCTACTTCCTGGGGATGCCATGGCTCTCTTCTCGAAAGAGCGGCATCCTGTTTGGCGCGTCCGATGACGCGGCTCACATCGTTGAGCACCTTCTGGCTCACAGGCTATCCGCGTAGACCACGGGGCGATCCCTACCCTGGCGAGGCAGGTCACATGGTCTCATCCCAAAGGCGCATGATCCAGCTTCGATCTCTCCGACAACTGGAGCTCCGCCATGCCCAGGCCCGCCTGGTCAGCTACCGCGGCCGTCAGGCGGTTCGGCTTGTCGAGTCGGACGACAACCCCGACGACGATCACTCGGTCGCGGTCATCACCGCGTCCGGGTTCATGGAAGGAGTGATCGAGACCGCAATCGCCGGTTTTCCACGGGCTGGCGCGCCCAACGACGCACGAGGATTCGTCGGCATCGCCTTCCACGTCCAACCGGCCGCGGCTCGGTTCGAGGCTTTCTACCTGCGCCCGACCAATGGCCGATCGGATGACCAGCTTCGCCGGAACCACTCGACTCAGTACATATCCCACCCCGACTATCCATGGTTCCGCCTTCGCGAAGAAAGCCCCGGCCTCTACGAGTTCTACGCGGACCTAGCACCGGCCGAGTGGACGAGCCATCAAGATCGCAGTGTCGGGCGAACGCGCGTTTCTGTATGTCAACCGAGCCGAACAGCCGTGCCTCATTGTGAACGACCTGAAGCTTGGTCGGTCCGACGGGCAGATCGCGCTATGGATTGGCGGCGGGACTGAGGCCTACTTCAGCACCCGGCTCTTCGTCCAAGGTGCTGCCTGACCGGAGTCAGGCAGCTTGTGCAACCCAGGGATCCACAGCCGCGCTCGGCGAGATCGCCGATGGCAGGCATCGTTCCGGAGCCTGCAGGAGCGCCCGAGGAAATCCGGGCTGTCGGTGGCAGTTTGCGCGTGCCCTCCCCCGTGATGCTTCGGGCAAGCACCGGAGGTGAACATGGAAAGGCAGAAGCTCCTCAGGCGGCTCGACGAGGCGTGGGAGGATCTCAAGGCGTCCTACGCAGGTCTATCGACTGAAGAACTGCTCGAGCCGGGCGTTGCGGGCGATTGGTCCGTGAAGGATCTCATCGCGCACGTCACCTGGTGGGAGGAGGAGGCCCTGACTCACCTACCGGTCATCCTTGCCGGCCGGCGCCCGCCGCGGTACTCCACAACATACGGTGGCATCGACGCCTTCAACGCCAAGAGGATGGACCAGAGGCGGAGCCTCTCGATCTCGGAGGTCTTGCGGCAGCGGGACGACGTCCACCGCCGGTTGACCGGCCTCGTTGAAAGCGCGCCAGCCGAGCAGTTGGCAGGCGAGACGCGCTTCCGTCGTCGGCTGAGGCTGGATACCTACGCCCATTACCGGGAGCATGCTGACGCGATCCGCGAGTGGCGAAAGCACCGGGCGGCGAGAAAGTCGACCGCCAGCGGTAGGCAACCGGACTAGATAGGGCGCGGTGCGTAGATGGGCACCTCCTGATCGACTTGGTCGGCTTCCATCTCTGAAGGGACACGCGCCGCCCTGCCCTGCCTCGTGGTCGCCTTGCCTGTGTCCGAGAACTCCCCACTCCGCTGGCTGACAGGCGTAGCCACAGCGCGCAGGCTTCGCAGGCGTCAGAGGTTGATGATCCCCGTTGAGGAGCGAACAATGCAAACCCTCATCCCCGCGAGGAGCTCGGCCTGTTCTTGTTCTCGATTTACCTGTTTTCCTGGCTTCACGTCCCCTGGTGGTACTTCCCCCTCTTGTTCTTCCTCCCAGATCTCAGCATCGCAGCCTACGCCGCCGGCCCGCGCGTGGGGGCCACCGTTTACAACCTCATCCATCATCGGGCCCTCGACCTGGTCCTCTTTGTCGCTGGCATGGCCCTTTCTGCGCCCGTCCTCTCGCTGGCGGGGGTCATCATGTTCTCCCACCCCAGCCTGGACCGCGTCCTCGGCTACGGGCTCAAGTTCCCAGATGCCTTCAACAACACACACCTGGGGAGGATTGGACGCAACCCGAATCCCTCGTGATGCCCCGCCCAAGGAACTCGAGGCGGCCTGGGCCCGTCAGCCTTGCACTGGCCTTCGGAGGTCCGCGCAGGTCGTCGAAGTCACGCAATGGCGCAACGATCGCCTCGACTGTGACTCTGGATAGGCCGATTGGCGGAGAGATCCCCACGCCCTGGATGGCGGTCTGGGAGCAATCAAACTCATCGATTGAGGTGCGCTACGGATGAACCTAGACAAACCGGACATC
Organism: uncultured Chloroflexia bacterium; assembly: GCA_963712475.1. Taxonomy (GTDB): domain Bacteria; phylum Chloroflexota; class Anaerolineae; order Anaerolineales; family RBG-16-64-43; genus RBG-16-64-43. The sequence goes on along the minus strand of CAVQIA010000005.1, from coordinate 111,833 downwards.
CGCGACGCTGCTGCCGCGAAGAATCGGGCTTGTTCTCTTGAGATCGCAACCAAGGGAGAGTGGGCAGGCATTGCACGTTGACGGCATCGCCCAGGCTGGAACCGAGGCAGAGATCGGCCGGTCGGAAGGATCCCGGCCGTGGCGCGTGGTTTGATAGGCAAATCGACGAGAATCTTCGGCGGCAGGAGCAGTCTCACTGTTCCTGCCCCCTTTTTGTCTAGTGAGCCCACCTGCCTGCGTGTGCCCTCTTGACACGGGAGGTATAATACTCTAGAGAACTCTGCAATACAGAGTGCTCTACAAGGAGCCATCCAATGAATGTCTCCCCAGACGAAGCTCAAGAAGCCCTGGCAGCTGTACGCACCGTTGCGCAGAAGACGCGCCACTCGATCGCCAGCAGCGGCACCTACATCACCCTGATTGTCACGGGCACTGTCTGGCTTGTCGGATTCGTGTGCACACAGTTCCTTTCCGGCGGAGTGATTGGGTATATCTGGACCGGACTGAGCATCGTGGGCGGCGTCCTGGCCACCCTCTGGGGCTTCCGCCTGGGTAAGCGCGTCCGCAATTCGGCGACAGCGGCCACGGCGAAGCGAGTCGGCCTGTACTGGCTGTTCTTGGCCTTCTTCTGCATCGTCACGATTGTGGTGGCATGGCCGCTGGACGGGAAACAGGTGACCGTTCTTATCGTCCTATTCGCCATGATCGGGCATTTGGCGATGGGCCTGCTGCTCTCCTTCGCCGCAGTCTGGTGGCCGCTACCCATCACCGCCCTGGTGTTGATCAGCTACTTCCTGCTGCCCGGCTTGTTCTACCTGTGGATGGGCATCCTGGGTGGCGGCGGGATGATCGCCCTGGGGCTGTACATCCGCCTGAGGTGGTAGGCCATGGCCAACCTGAACGAGACCATCCACCAGCCCGTGCGCCTGCGGATCATGTCCGCTCTGGTCACCCTCCAGGGGGGTAGCGAGGTGGATTTCTCCTACCTGCGCGATCTGCTGGACGTCACCGATGGCAACCTGGGCGCGCATCTGCGCAAACTGGAAGAGGCCGGTTACATCGCCGTCAATAAGACCTTCGTCGAGCGCAAACCGCGCACATTCGTCGCCGCCACCACCGCGGGACGCAAGGTCTTCCGCGAGCATGTGGCAGCGCTGGAATCGATCTTGAGGAAGAAATGAGGCAAGACATGGACGCCATCGTACAGGTTGAGGGACTACGCAAGGCCTACGGCGCGACCGTCGCCGTTGACGAGGTCTCTTTCGAGGTCCGCCAGGGCGAGATCTTTGGCATGGTCGGCCCGAACGGGGCTGGCAAGACCACCACCATCGAATGCCTGGAGGGGCTGCGCAAACCGGATGGGGGAACGATCCGCGTTTTGGGCGTGGACCCCCAGCGCGAGGGCCAGGCCCTGTGCCTGCGCACCGGGATGCAACTGCAGCAATCCAACCTGCCGGACCGTTTGAAGGTTTGGGAGGCCCTCGACCTGTATGCCTCCTTCTATCCCAAAGCCGCCGACTGGAAGATCCTGCTCTCCCAACTCGGGCTGGTGGAGAAGCGCAACGCGCCCTTCGCGAAGCTATCGGGCGGGCAGAAACAACGGCTGTTCATCGCCCTGGCACTCCTTCCGGATCCACAACTGGTCTTCCTGGATGAGCTCACCACCGGTCTCGACCCCCAGGCGCGGCACGCCATTTGGGACCTGGTGCGCGACGTGCGCGCCAAGGGCAAGACGGTCGTTCTGACGACCCATTTCATGGAGGAGGCCGAGCGCCTTTGCGACCGGGTGGCCATCCTCGACCACGGGCGGATCGTGGCGCTGGACACCCCGGCGGCGCTGATCCGCGGGCTTGGGGCGGAAGAACGAGTCATCTTCAGCCTGAACGGGACTCTGCCAGCGGGCTTCGAAAGCGCGCTGACCGGCGCGGTTCAGCTCGATGTCCAGGGGGAGCGTGTCGTCGTCCACGGAAAGAACGGCCGCCGGGTGCCGCTGGTGAGTGAGGTGGTGAGCGCGTTGACCCAACTGGCCATCCCGTTCCACGACCTGCGCACCGAGCAACCCAGCCTGGAAGACGTCTTCCTGAGCCTGACCGGCCGCCAGATGAGAGAGTGAGGCGTGAGATGAAGAGCCTGTCGAAGATGACCTGGGTGGAAGCCAAGCTGTTCCTGCGTGAACCGGCGAGCGCCTTCTTCACGCTGATCTTCCCCTTGATGTACCTGCTGCTGTTCGGCGCCATCTCGGGCAACGAACCCACGCCGCAGTTCGGCGGTCTACGGACGATCGATGCCTCCATACCCGGCCTGGCCGCGGTGGTCATCTGCATCGCAGGGCTGATGTCGACCACCATGACGATGGCCACTTACAGGGAAAAGGGTGTGCTGCGCCGTCTGCGCACCACGCCGGTCAGCCCGCTGGTCGTCCTGGTCGCGCAGGTCATCGTCGTCTTTGTCATGACTGCCCTGGGGATGCTGCTGCTCATCGCGGCCGGAGCGCTGATCTTCCACATGCGCTTCGAGGGCAACGCCCTCAGCGTGCTGGCGGGTTTTGTGCTGAGCAGCCTGAGTTTCTTCGGGATTGGATTCATCGTGGCCGGCATCATGCCGACGGTGCGCAGTGCCTGGGTTGTCGGGATGGTCTTGCTCTACCCGATGCTGCTGCTCTCGGGTGCCTTCTTCTCGCTGGACCTGCTCCCAACAGCGGTCCAGAAGATCTCTGCGTTCATCCCGCTGACCTACGTCGTCAACCTGCTGCGCGGCCTGTGGTTCGGCCAGGCGTGGGGAGATCACCTGCTGGACGTCGGTGTATTGGCTGGCATGCTTCTGCTGGGAACGCTGGTCTCGGCCAGGACGTTCCGTTGGGAGTAGAGATTGGCGTGTCGGGAACCGAAGCTCCCGTTGCCCTCAAACGCCGCTGGGAGCGATCGAGGGATCATCAGTCGGGGAATGAGGTCCTGGTTTCAGCGAGCGCACCACTCAAGACCCGGTGACGGATGCGCACTATGTCCGGGCCGACGCCTGCCCGCATGATCGTCCCTAGGGATGATCCGCTCCAGATTCCACTCCAGTATCAGCACAGGGTCTAGGCGGTGGAGACGCAGCGAAGGTGGGCCTGCGCCATCACAAGTCGGGGGCCCGCCATTTGGACGAGCACTGCGCTGGAGATCGAGGCAAGTGGCACGAGTCGCTGGGGAGGGTTCGCAATTGCAGCCGCGAGATAGACCCCGTATCCCGGCAAACGCGGCTCGCCCCTACGAGGAGCGACCCTCCAGGGCCAAGGATCCGGGCCCCGGCGCGATCGGCGTGCCTTGTCGGAAGGACACTTCCAGATGTGGGCTAGCGAACTCGATCCCCTCCAGGCGCAGCCGGCGCGCCACCTCCCGCCGCAACTCGCCCTCCACCCGCGCCTGCCGCCAGAAGTGCTCCAGCTCGATGTTGTCAACAAAGAAGAACATGCTGAAGACCAGGCCGCCCTGGTCAAAGCCCTTGAACGAGGCTCCGGATCCTTTCCACGCTGGCATGGGTTGCTTGAAATCCCGTCCAATCCAACTCGCCAGTTTCAAGACCGCGTCGTCCTGACGCTGCTCGAGCCCTTCCACCCGCTCGATCCTTCGGCGAGTTGCTTCGATTCGCCTCCACAGCGAGAGGACCTTGGCCGACCACAGGTGCCGCAAGCGGTCGTCATCCTCACCCACCACAATGTCCGGATCGCGCGCGAGAACCGCAACCCAGCGCATGGTCCGGTCGACCAGCGAGTCAGGTTGGATCTCGCGCAGGCAGGTTGTGACAAAACCGTCCAGATTCCCTCGGTGGGCATCCAAGCGCTTCTGCAAGCCTCGTACCTCACCGAGTTGTAGCCCGAGCGGGGCGAAGGCCTCGCGAATCGCCGACTGCTCCGACTTGCTGATGCCGTTCTGCTCCGCCAGTCCGATCTGGTCGGCCAGCGCCCGCAGGTCCCGGACGATCTCGATAACCCTCTGGTCCACGTCTTGTTCTGCCCGCAGGCGCGCGATGCCGTTCTCCCGCTTCCGATCTGTCAGAACCTGGAAGCCTTCGGTCCGCGTGAGTTTGGCCGGGATCACACCCAATACGTCGGGGTGCCCGTCGAGCGCCTCGATGAGGAGCTGGCGGACCCGTTCGATGTCGCTCTCTCGCGCGACGATCATGCGCACGCTGGAGATCAATTCGGGAGTGGGCTGCATCAAGTTGACCAGGCGTTCATTGGCCAGCTTGCTGTTCGGCATATAGATGATCGCATGCGTATCGATGTCGAAAAGCTGGGTGACCCTGACGCCGATCTTGACCACCTGGCAGACGGTACCGTCCTCCAGCCGGACCAGATCGCCGTAGCGGAACGGAGTATCCACGAGCAGAGAGAGCCCGCTGAAGACGTTGGAGAGGATATCCTGGAGGGCGAACGCCAGGATGAAGGCCGCCCCACCCATCGCCACCAGAAGTGCATCCAGGTGAACGCCGAGATACTGGAGGATGGTCGATCCGCCGACGATGACCAGGGCGATCGGTGCGAACTGGTTGACAATGGGCAGCAAGATGTCGTCGAGGCGCGTCTCGCTTCGCTGGGCGTGAAGTTCGCCGTAGTGGATCACAACGTCCTTCAAGAGGCGCCAGACCCAGTAGGTGACGAGGGCGATGACCACCACCATCGACCAGCGCGCCGCCGTGTCGGCCCAGGCCAAGCCCGCCTCCAGGCGCAACGCCTTGAGCGAGTTGATCACGCCGAGCAAAAGAATGACGGCCACGAGCGGCCCGCGGCTGACGTCCAGAATGACGTCTTCGACGTCGGACTCGGTGCGCCGGACGAGGATACGCACGATGCGAAATGCTACCAACCGGATTGCGAGGGCAATCACAAGCCACGCCGCCAGCGTGGCCAGCGCCCAGTCGAAAGGCGGCGCCAGGAAGGCAAGGAAGGGCGGGATTGGGAAGGTCCAGAGAAGGATGTGAATCACGGGAGACCTCCGTGGGAGAATTCGGATAATTATAATCCTACTCGGATAGGTTTCCCTCGGATTCTCTGCATGGCTCAAGGGTGCGAGTTTTTCTGAAGAGCCGCACGCTCCTCGCTCTGAGACTCAGCTTGTGCCCATCTCCCCTCGCCCCATGACCACTGAAAACTCGCACCTCCTCCGATTCGGCGTTGCCCGCCGCTCCGTCGCCCGCCATGTGGTCCTTTCCATATGTAAAGCCTACTTGACAAGCGGATGGAGGTAAAGTATACTTTACACCGCATGGCCAAAGTCCAGGTCCTCAACGCAGTCCGCGAAGTCAGAACCCAGAAGCGGATGACTCAGCAGCGCCTTGCTGAGCTTACGGGTCTTGCCCGCCAATCCATTATCTCCATCGAAAAGGGGCGCTACCTTCCGACGATCGAAAACGCTCTGCGCATCGCCGCAGCTCTCGATGTCCCGATCGAGAACCTCTTCTGGATCAAGGACGGATCCAAGTGAATCGAATGCTCATTCCCTACTACGCCTCGCGAGCCGTCCTCAGTCTTGGCTTCTCACTCCTGGTCTTTGGCTTTGCGTGGAAGGCTCTCGCCCTGGCGGCCCTGCTCTTCGCCCTTTTCCTCCTTTACCTTCACAGCGGCTGGTTCCAGGTCGATCTCACGCAGCCTCTGTTTCCCCTCCGGCGCGACGACCGCGGACGCGGGATTCAGAGAAAGGCCCTTATTGCGGCGCTCCTGGCTGGTGTTGCACTCTTCCTTCTCCTCACCGCGCTCCCCATCCAGATCGGCCTCCACGCAACCGCTGCATCCTTGGCCCTCTCCCTGAGCGTGGTCGTCTATTTCGCGACCCAGTTCTTCCTCTTCGCCAGGACATGATCCCACTCGTGTGCCAGGGCGCCTCGGGACTTCGGCGCCTGCCCAGGTTGTGGGATCGAGAGCCGATTGGGTGGCCTGCCTCAACTGCGACATCCCTCTGCCGAAAAGTGCCGGGTGCGTGCGACGCTTGAGGAATAGAATCCAGCTGCCGCTTTGGGTAGGAGGACCCCTGACCGAGGGTGTTGGGCGGTCGTTCACCCCGTCGCGGACCTGGCTCGGGCAAGGGCACTCTCTGCCCAGTCCCTCGGCACACAGCCTCCATGGTTGGCCCCTCTCATGCTGGGCTCAACGTGGGAGACCAGGGCATCGGTATGGATCCTATTGACCACAATGGAGACATGCCACGACCTATGGCCAAGGGGCACGTTGACGACATCATGAAGAGTTTGAGGTTGCTGTTGGAGGCGGGCGCACAGAGGCAGCAACAGGTCGGAGGCGAGGGTGCCGAGGGAGGAACGCGCATTGGAAGAGCGCCCTGGCGGGTTCATCGGGAGCACAAGAGGATCATCCTGCGTTGGCTCGGGAGGATTGGGCGTCCAGTGGTTCAATGCTCACACGGTCGGGTCATCCGTTGGGCGACAGTACAACTCGCTGCCTGACGGGGGCGGCGGCCTGCCCCGTGACTTCGCCGGTAATGACACGCCGGCGGATTCCACCAGAGAACAGGCAGGTCGGTAGGACCATCGCGGGTCAAGACCAAACAGGAGGGACTCGGTGACGATTCGGATTGTCCGCTTAGGCAGCCCGCGTGCTCCAGGAGAGAGCCTGCGCATTGGAACTGTTCGTCGCCCGCCTCGCGGCGTGCCGAAACGCGAGTTCGCCTCGCGCAACTACTACGATGTGTGGCTCCCCGAGCTTGCACCTAGCGACCGATTGGTCAAGGCGGCGCGAGCGGCGACTGATTCCACAGGCATGGAAGTCCTTCGTCAAGCGCTACTTGAGCGAGATGAAACGGCCGGAGGCTTCTCGTTTGCTCGACTTGCTCGCGGCCTTGTCTCATCATGCTGATCTGTCCATCGGCTGCTACTGTGAACGCGAGGAAAGGTGCCATCGATCCGTGCTGCGCGACCTGCTCGCGCAGCGCGGCGCCAAGATCGCCCCTCGCCGATCAAGCCGAGTTTGACATCCACTCGCTTTTGATGCGCTGCGCCTCACAGCTCGGCGTCAGCCCAGGTCGCAGCCTGCGCCCGACCAAGAGCATCCTGACCGGCTGACCCGCGAGACGACCGGGTCGAATCGCCCTTCCCCCTCACCTCCTCCCGATTCACTTTCGAAGGCCAGCCAGGCCGTCAGGTGGTTTAGAATGTTTTTGAGACATCTTTGGAGGAGAGGCCATGCGGACGAGCCAAACGCCACCCAAGAACATCGATGAGTACATCGCGGGTTTTCCAAAGGATGTTCAAGAGAAGCTGCAGAAGATAAGATCGACCATCCGAAAAGCGGTCCCGGGCGCGGAAGAGAAGATCAGCTATCGAATGCCCACCTTCACTCTGAATGGCAATCTGATCCACTTTGCAGCCTACCAACGACACATCGGGCTCTATCCCACGCCGAGTGGAATCAAGGAGTTTAGCAAGGAGCTATCGGCCTACAAGGGCGCGAAGGGATCGGTCCAGTTTCCACTGGACAAACCGATTCCGTTCGGCCTGATAAGCAGAATAGTTAAGTTTCGGGTCAAGGAAAGCCTGCGAAGGGCAAAGGCAAAGGGGAACAGGACCTAGGGAGCGGTGGCTGCCGCTGAATTCACCCAACACTAATGATGAGCGCTAACCTCAGGCTTACCATGCCCACCGCGGACACCCCTATCAGGCAGGTCCTGCGCAGGAATGCGAGGGCGAGCTCACGTCGAGGCGGTCCTTGGATGATGGGGGCTGATGCAATCAACACCCAGGATCATCGGGATCGGGGCCTCCTCCCTCTCACTGCATCGCGCTCGGATGTGGGCATAACGAAGTCTTGACAAATGGCCGAACTGATTCCAGTCCTTCAAACGGCTATCGGGCCCGTGATTCTCATCTCCGGCATCGGTCTGCTACTCCTCACGATGACGAACCGCCTGGGCAGAGCGATCGACCGCGCCAGAATGATCGGTGCCCAACTCGCCCAAAGCGATGGTGCGTCCCGGCCGGCCCTGGAGGCGCAACTTCGCATTCTGTGGAGGCGGGCGCGCCTCATTCGGACGGCCATTAGCCTTGCCGCGGCGAGCGCCTTGGCCGCGGCCCTGCTCATCATTCTCATCTTCTTCACTGCCATTCTGGGCCTGCCCACTGCCTGGCTGGTCGCAAGCCTGTTCGTCGCCTGCATGCTGTTTCTCATCGCATCGTTGGCCCTCTTCATCCATGACATCAATCAATCCTTGGCAGCGCTCAAGCTCGAGCTTCGCGCACATGGTCTGGGCGATGCTTAAGAGCACGCGACATGTACGGGCTGACGATCTGGCTCAGGCTCATGATGCGTCGAGGAGGGGCTGAGCTGCGGGGCGTGGCTTGCGCGCCAATCCGAAAGTGCGCATGGCGCACGAGAGCTTCATGAATAGACTCGGTGTTCCGAAACGCAGAGAAGGCAGCCCGCGCCGTCACCGAGAGCATCGGCTCGCGCGCATCCGTCAAGGTCCTGCCGGGCGGATGCCGATCATGAAAAGGAACCTGCAATGTCCGCTAACGCTTTGTTCCGTCTCTTCCTAGGCGTTCAGATCGGCGTGTTCCGTGTCACGAAGGGCAGAGCCATGTCAACCTTGCGTGGAATGCCGATATTGCTCCTGACGACGGTCGGCCGAAAGACCGGGAAGCGCCGGACTGTCCCGCTGATGTACCTCCGAGACGGCGATAGCTACGTTATTACTGCATCCAACTTCGGCAGGGATCAAGATCCGGCATGGTTCGGCAATCTTCAGGCGTCGCCTCAGGTTCAGGTGAACGTCGCAGGCCAGCGCTTGGAGGCGTCGGCATCGGTCGTGACACCGAAGGAACACGAACGCCTATGGGCACAGCTTGTATCGAAAGCTCCCTTCTTCGATGGCTACAGGAAGGGGACAACTCGGCGCATACCCATGGTCCTTCTGAGTCCGCACTAGATCGGCGATCGCTGCCACGTAGGAAATCTCGCTACCGGAGCCTTACCTCCCCCTCCGGGGGCATGTGCGCCTGAGGTAATGCCGATGCTCACAGGGATGACGGACAGCCCTTGAGTTGACGTTTCTTCTGCAACTGAGCGTTTGAGGCTGATAGAATCAAGAGCAATCGTTTGGCGAATGGAGGTGCGACATGGCGAAGGTAACAGTGAAGGGGAAGGGCACCCCGGATGAGCCGTGGGTGCTGAAGACGCCCCCCGGGACGTCGGAATACAAGATGTATCGCGACGAAGCAGCCGATCCGCCCGCGCTGGTGTGCCTCGTCGGGACGACGAAGTTGAGCTACCAACTGCGTTGCATCGAGGACCTCCACGCGATGCTGAAGAAGCATGGCGACTGGATGTTGCTCGGAAGCGCCGATGAACAGAAACCAGCCGCAGAAGGAACCGTCGAGGCCTGGGCCCGCTCACCTAAAAACCCGGTCAAAGGGTGGTACGGGCTGAAGAAAGGCCTGCGCGGGCGATTCGCGATGTACGTCCCGCCCCTGATGGAGGCGTTGGGCAAGGCCGAACTCGAGCACAACCCGAAGGGCAACCGCATGCGGGCCCTCTGACGCGGTCCTCGGCCGCGTACGGTCCGTGGCCCTGGCCACAAACTCGCTGCCTGGGTCTTGATACCCCGCAGGATGCTGCGCGATGGCGTCGGGGCCCCGTGGGCGAGGGTGGAGTTGGCCTCGGACTAATATCTCCATTGACGGCACTCGCCTCACCGCGCGATGCTCGCCCGCCTTTCGAGAAGCCGGCGGCGGGTCCGACAAAGTACTGCGAGCGAAACCGTGCGACACCTGGGATGGTCCCGGTGCCGACCGGAAGGAGACTGGTATGGAATTGTTGTTGAGAGATGCGGCCGCTCGCGGCCTCGCGTACCTGGACGGTCTGCACGCACGGCGGGTCTCCCCTTCGCCCTCGGCAATCGAACGCTTGCGTGAGTTCTCAACACCACTGCAAGATCAGCCCATCGATCCGCTCAAGGTCCTCGGCGAGCTGGATACGATCGGCTCGCCCGCCACCGTCGCGAGCGCCGGGGGCCGCTTCTTCGGATTCGTCATCGGCGGCTCACTTCCAGCCGCGCTGGCTGCCAACATGCTCGCCGCAGCATGGGACCAGAACGCGGGTCTCGAAACATCGTCACCTGTTGGTTCCGTGCTGGAGAAGGTCTGCCGGGGTTGGATTGTGGACCTGATCGGTGTGCCCCCGGAGTCAGAGGTTGGGTTCGTTACGAGTGCCACCCTAGCCAATTTCACGGGCCTCGCGGCTGCACGCCACGCCCTTCTCCAAGCGCAAGGTTGGGACGTCGAAGCCAAGGGGCTGTTCGGCGCCCCTCCTATCACGGTCGTTGTGGGCGATGAAGTCCATGTCAGCCTATTGAAGGCCTTGAGCATGCTTGGATTGGGGCGAGAAAGAGTCGTCCGAGTTCCTGTGGATGGACAGGGGCGGATGTTGGCGGCACGGATGCCGCCGATCGACGGCCCAACGATTGTGTGTCTGCAAGCTGGAAACGTGAACACGGGCGCCTTCGACCCGATTGACGTCATCGCCTCCCAACTTCGTGGCACCCAGGCGTGGATCCATGTCGATGGGGCCTTCGGTCTGTGGGCTGCAGCCTCGCCATCGCGGCGGCACCTGACGCGTGGAATCGAGCGGGTCGATTCCCTGGCGACAGATGCTCACAAGTGGCTGAACGTCCCGTACGATAGCGGCCTCGTCATTGTTCGCGATCGGCGGCATTTGAGTGCCGCGATGTCTTCGAGTGCTGCCTATCTGATCGAGGGCGAGTCACGCGACCCTCATCGGCTGGTCCCGGAGATGTCGCGCCGGGCGCGAGCCGTTGAAGTCTGGGCGGCCCTGCGATCCCTCGGCCGAGTTGGCCTCGCCGAACTAATCGATCGCTGTTGCGATCACGCACAGCACTTCGCCCGGGCGCTCGAGCAGGGCGGTCACCGCGTGCTGAATGAGGTGGTGCTCAACCAGGTGCTTGTGTCGTTCGGCAGCGCGGAGACCACCCGCCGGGTGATCGCTCGCATCCAAGAAGATGGCACCTGCTGGTGCGGCGGGACGGTGTGGCAAGGACAGACGGCCATGCGCATCAGTGTCTCGTCGTGGGCGACAACCGATGAAGACGTCGCCCGGAGTCTCGACGCCATCCTTCGCATCGCCGCCGAGGTCCGATCGCAGGCTTGACCCCTATCCTCCCGTCGTCTTGTTCTGATCGACGAGAGATGACAGCGCCTCCCTCCTGAAACAGGTGGCTTATGCCTCTTACCCCTCGCCAGCGGGTCTTGACGACACTCAACCATGAAGAGCCGGACCGTGTCCCGATCATTATCGGCACGAGCAATACCACGACCTTGAAGCTCCCGCCGTACCGCCGGCTGAAGACCAAGCTGGGGATCCAGTCCCCCGACAACTACATCTACGACTGGCCCGAGCTCGGCTCGCTGGCACCGGATGAGATCGTGCTCGAGCGCCTCCACAGCGATGCGCGCGGCGTGCTGGACCGATTCCCCGCTCACGTGTATGCACGCAATCAGAGCCGCCCGCCGCATGCCCCCTTCGTGGACGATTGGGGCAGCGGGTCGATCGAGGTCGAGCCGGGCCGCTGGTATCCAGGCGTCCATCCCCTGCGTGAGGCGAGCACCTTGGAGGATATCGAGCGCTACCCGTGGCCCGACATGGACGACCCCTCGCGCGTCGCGCATGTCCGGCAACAGGCTCGCTGGCTTGCCGAACAGAATCGCTATGCGATCATCGCCACCCCGTGGTTGCTCTTCCCGCTCGAGAGGGCGTTCGCCATGCAGGGCATGGACCGTTTCCTCCTCAACTTGGGGCTCGATCCAGAGTTCGCCCAGGCGCTGCTCCACAAGATCGCCGAGCTATGCAAGCAGTTGATGGGCCACTTCCTGGATGAGCTGGGGGAAGACGTGGATATCATCAAGATCGGCGATGACCTGGGCACCCAGGACCGATTGCTCATCTCGCCGGGCATGTACCGCCAGGTGCTCAAGCCCATCCACGCCGAGTACATCGCGTTCATCAAGGAGCGCACCCGCGCCAAGATCTTCTTCCACACGGATGGCGACGTTTTCGATCTTCTGGACGACTTCGTCGAGATCGGGGTCGACATCCTCAACCCCATCCAGACCTCCGCAGGGAAGATGGCGAACCTGGCGGAGCTGAAGCGCCGCTATGGGCACAACCTCGTCTTGTGCGGCGCGTTGGACACTCAGCGCATACTTCCCAGCGGCACTCCGGATGAGGTGCGCCAGGAGGTCCGGCGCGTGATCGACCTGCTCGGCCCGGGCGGCGGCTATATGCTCGCCTCAGTCCACACCATCATGGACGAGGTTCCGCCGGAGAACATCCTGGCGATGGTCGACGCGGCCGATGAGTTTGGGCGCTATCCTCTCCAGCGCCCTCGATAGGCTCAGCGTGCCGTCGCGAGACAGAGCGGACCGTGGGCGGGTCCATACGCGGCCGGCGTTCAGGATGAGGCAGGCCGTCGGGTGAGCCGAGGACTCACGGACCTGTGCGACGACGCCGGGTTGCTGGCCCGGGTCCGCTGGAAAGGGTCGCGGGCTCCGACCCGGAGCTGCGCGGCTTGAGACGGATCACCGTCTGGTCCGCATGGCTCCGGCCGCAGCGGCGGCCAGAATACAGGGCAATGGCCACCCTGGGTGAAAGCGAGCAAAGGAGACGTCACATGCGCAAGCTCGTCGTTTTCAATCACGTCTCGCTGGATGGGTACTTTGTCGATGCGAACGGCGAGATGGGCTTCGCACGTAAGGACAACCAGGATGCAGAGTGGAACGCGTTCGTTGCCGACAATGCCAGCCGGGGGGGCACCCTAGTGTTTGGCAGAATCACTTACGAACTCATGGCGAGCTTCTGGCCCACGCCGGGTGCCGCGCAAAGCATGCCCGCTGTCGCCGAGCGGATGAACAACCTTCCGAAAGTTGTTTTCTCGAAGACGCTTGGCAAAGCCTCCTGGGCAAACACCAGGCTGGTGGCGCGCGACATGATCGGTGAGATCCGAAAGATGAAGAGCGAGGAGGGGGAGGGCTTGGCCGTGTTAGGAAGTGGCAGCATCGTCTCCCAATTGACGGAGCATGGCTTGGTGGATGAATACCAGATCGTGGTGAATCCCATCGTTCTCGGAAAAGGCAGGACGATGTTCGACGGAGTCAAAGCGAAGGTATCGCTGAAGCTTGTCAATTCGCGTATCTTCGGGAACGGGAATGTGCTTTTGTGCTATGAACCGTTGCCATGAAGCGGACGCGACCTCGAGCGCGCGATTTCTCTCGCCCTGAGACCCAATTGACCGGCGCGTCACACCGATCGACTCCGAATTCGCGCCTGGCGCAGTCCCCGCCCCTAACGTGGCCACTCCACGGCCATGCAGGCGTTCCCCAGAACACGACCCGTCGGCGTCTTCCCTGAGCATGACGACGCGACGGCACCCGTGATCGGCGCGCGAAGTACCCGCGTGCGAAGATGTCGAAGCCACACCGCCAGATTCAACCGCCGGTAAGGCCCCGGGCCAGGCTGCAATCCGCGCCTCCCCAAAGCGACAGCACACTCCAACTCCGATCGACCAAGCGATCAGGTAACGCCGGGCCTCAGGCAGTCGATGTACGACCTGCATCAGGCTGTACTTCCCCCCTTCCAGTGTTTTCCCTCCCGAGATACGATATACTCGGTACGATAAGTCAAATTGCTCAATGGAGTGTGCCTCATGCAACGAATCACCACATTCTTGACGTTCAAGGAGAAGGGCGAACAGGCGGTGAACTTCTACGTCTCGCTCTTCAAGAATTCGAAGATCACGAGCATCGTTCGCATGGGAGGCGAAGCTCCGGGAACGACGGCGAGCCTGCTGAACGCGGCCTTCCAGCTCGACGGACAGGATTACATGGCCATGGACGGTGGACCGTATTTCGACTTCGCTCAAGGGATGTCGCTCTTCGTCAATTGCGAGACGCAGGAGGAGGTGGACAACCTGTGGGAGAAGCTCTCCGAAGGAGGGGAGAAGCTGCAGTGCGGCTGGCTCAAGGATAGGTACGGCGTGTCATGGCAGATCATCCCAACGGCTCTGGGTGAGCTGATGCAAGACAAGGACCCCGCCAAATCCAAGCGGGTCATGGACGCGATGCTCAAGATGCAGAAGATCGACATCCAGAAGCTCAGGCAAGCCTACGCCAGCGAATGACGCAGCTGCAATGCGAGGTGCATCACCCGCTTTTTGGGTGGCCCTCGCCTTGCTCAAGGAACCGATGATTCGGTCTGTCAGATGCATGGCTAAATCGAAGTAGATAGACCCCTACTGCCTGCGATCGATGCCCTGGCCGTTTCGTGCCTGTCCGAATCCCGCCCGGCATCATGGACAGGGTGGTCGCAGGCCCTCCGGCTCCAGGTTTGGTCGATCGCTTTCCAGCTCAAACGTTGTCTGACGCGCGATGCGATGCCGTGCGAGAGGCTTAGGACCCCTCGAATCGTCGAAGGTCCCTGGTGCCCCGTCAGTGAAGGATCCCCCTTGACGGGGCTGGGAGGGTCCATAGAATCCAATCCCACGCGCGGCAGGAACGAATCGAGGGCGCAGCCCCGATACCCGCGCGAGGCTGATTATCTCAAGGAGGTATCAAATGGAAATGCCCGTGCCGTCTGCAGCCCAACAAGCGCTGGCGATGCTCGTGGGCTCCTGGGCGGGCCAGGAGAAGATCCACCCGTCTCCCTTCTCCCCCGCCGGGGCAACCGCCGTGGGCCGGGTCGTCAATCGATCAGCCCTTGACGGATTCGCAATCGTCCAAGATTACGAACAGGAAACCAACGGCAAGGTGAATTTCCGGGGCCACGGCATCTTCCGCTGGGACCCCGAGAAGGGTGCGTACATCCTGTACTGGTTCGAACTCCTTCGGGCTGGCTCCCGCTGAGTACACGGGCACGCTTGCGGATCGGGTCCTGCGACTCACAACTCTCTCGGCGCAAGGTCACGCGCGTGCGACCTTCGACTTCTCCCATCGCGGGCACTACCACTACACGCTGGAAGTCTCCCCGGATGGGCTGCAGTGGTTCCCTTCCATTGAAGGCGAGTATCACCAAAGCGGATAGAACGGTTCTCCAGTCCCCCATCTCTGCCCGAGTGGCCGCCGAGTAGGCTGCACGGGAGTATGCGCGGAAGGCAATCACCGCGCGGTGATTGCCTGCCTAGCTGGCTCCCATCCCATCGCCAATCCTGGGGTTGGCACCGGCCCAATCCGCCCGGGCGTCCGGCATGCTGCAGGAGGCGCTCCGCCGGATCGGCGGCTCATCAGGTGTCTGGAATCGTCGCGGTTCAAGGAGGGCTCGTGCGATGAGGAAGATCATCTACTCGATGATGGTGTCGCTCGACGGCTTTGTCGAAGGGCCGAAGCGGGAGATCGATTGGACCTATATCGACGAGGAGTAGCACACATTCGTCAATGATCAGCAAAGCGCCATCGGCACCTACCTGTATAGACGTCGGCTGTACCAGCTCATGGCCGACTACTGGCCCACGGCCGGCACGAACCCCTCGGCCCCACCTGTCGAGGTCGAATTCGCGAACATCTGGAAGTCGATGCCCAAGCTCGTCGTCTCGACCACGCTGGAGAAAGTCGGATGGAATTCCCGGCTGGTCAGAGACAACATCGCTGAGGAGGTAGCTCAACTGAAGGCGCAACCCGGAAAGGACCTCGCGCTCGGAGGCGCCGCAATTGCCACGACTTTCATTCGTCTCCCGCTCGTTGACGAATTCCACCACTTTCTCCAGCCGATCATGCTCGGGCATGGCACCCCGTACCTTCTGTCGATGGAGCGCAAGCTCGAGCTAAACCTCATTGAGCTGCATCGCTTCGCATCTGGGGTCGTTCTTCTCCGCTATCAACGAAAAACCGAAGCCCAACCTGGGATCGCTTGACGATTCGCCAAAACACGACTTCCCGGCAACGAACCCAGTCAGCCCTCGCCGGACTGTAGGCCAGTCCTGAGACGGCTCGTTCGGGAAGACCGCCCGGCCAGATCTCCACGGGAGATGCTTGTCCTCGCCGCCTTACGGGCGTACAGTGGAGGAGGCTTCGACCTCATCCGCCGGGCGGCCCCGCCTCCAGAGGGCACGGGCCGCGCCGTCGCTCGGCGCTGGCGGCAGGTCGGCCCTCCGCCTTACCGCGACCGTTGGCGAATCGCAGAAAGGGGTGCCGGATGAGCCCGTTCAAGTTCTGGACACTTTGGCTGGTGGTTTCAGGGTTCACCTTGTCAGCCTTCGGAGTCCTCATGGTCCTCTTCATCGGGACCCCGCTGTTTGCCGGGCTCAATGGCCAGATCGATCGCGCTTTCTGGCCGAGTAGCCTCGCGGTCTCGGGCCTTCAAGAGTATCAGCAGTGGGTCTACGGGGTCTGGGGCGCCACAGTCGCCGGGTTTGGATTGTTGGCCGCGCTGGTGGGTGGGAATGCCTTCGCCCGTAGGGAGACGTGGGCGCGCAACGCCATTGCAGGCTCGCTTCTGTTCTGGTACGTGATGGACACGATCATCTCGCTCAATTGGCACGTGTGGGTCAACGCCGCGCTCAACACGGGCGTGCTCGCGCTCTTCGCCTTGCCCTTAGCCTGCACATGGCAGCTGTTCAAGCGAGGCGCGACCGAAACATTCTGACTCGCCATCGCATCGTGCGCTGAGCCATCAGGAGTCCCTTGACCTCTGGGGGCGCCTGGCCCTGCCCGCGCAGCCCAGCTGCACAGAGGCGTGCCGTCGAAGGGCCCGTCAACTCCGCAAGTCACAATCCAGGAAGGACCAATAATGTACAAGACGCTGTTCTTCGCCTTCGTCGCCTACGCACTTGCCAGTGTCTACATTCAAACGGCCGATCTGCCCATCAAGCAATTCACAACCCCCATCATGACTGGGTTGGTCGCGATCTACGCAGTGATCGGCTTTGCCACACGTCGTCTCTCGACGAGAGATGTATTGATCCTGGGCTGCGCCTGGGGGCTTGCCGCCTGCGGCGATATCTTCTTCGAGAGGTCGATGTTGGCGACGACCTCCGAAGTGGCCGGTCAGAGCTTCATGCTGGGGGTTGCCCTCTTCCTGCTGGCCTATCTGATCTTCGGCATTAGTTTCAGCGTTTTCGGCATTCGTGCCAGGCTTCGACCGTGGGTGTACCTCACGGCGCTATCCGTCTCGGCGCTGATGGGAGTGGTGGCCTACAAGTCGCTTCTCGTCCCGCCCGGACAGAATGCGTTAGTTGTGGTGTATGCGGTGCAGGCGGTCATCCTCCTCTTCGGCGGATTGCTGAGCCTGTTCACGAAGAGATTCTCATTTGCGTGCATCGGAATCCTGCTCTTCTTCTCAGACTGGCTCGTGGGTTTGCGCGCCTTCGGCAACCCGGCAATGATCCCCCAGTTCGTGTCGGAACGGGTTCTCATCCTCATCCTGATCACATATTACATCCCGATGCTGGTGAGCATTGACTACTCGTTCCGGCCGCAGCCGGCACGGCAACTGCCCTCTCTGTGAGCTCGTCGCGTGGCCCGCTCGCCGTTCCCGCCCCCATCGGGCAGAGATTCAAGTATCTGTCCGTGGGACCAGCTTCTTGAGTCGGCGGCGCTCCTCGTCGACGTTGGCGAGGCACGTCAAAATCGTGGCGGCGCTCATTCTTCTGTGGGAGGATCAAATTGAGTATCTCGGCGCGGTTCGTCCACACGAATCTCATCGCACGGGACTGGAAATCTCTCGCACGGTTCTACCAGGAGCTCTTTGGTTGCGTCCCCGTCCCGCCTGAACGGGACTTCAAAGGAACTGATCTGGATGCCGCCACAGGCCTTGCCGGCGCTCATTTGACGGGGGTCCATCTTCGCCTCCCGGGATACACAGGAACAGCTCCCACACTTGAGATCTTCAATTACGAGATTCTCGAGAAACGACCCGCGACGGTCGTCAACCGACCAGGTTTCGGGCACATCGCTTTTTCTGTCGAGGACGTCCCATCCGCTCGCGAGGCGGTCCTTCGAGAGGGCGGTGGCCGCGTCGGCGACATCGTCACGTTCAAGACCGCTGATGGTCGTCAGGTCACGTGGTGCTACGTCACCGACCCTGAGGAAAACGTGATCGAGCTTCAATCGTGGTCAAAGTAGACACCCATGCAAACATGTCCAATGCGGGCGCACTGAAATGGCTAGCAGCTCGTCCAGCCGGTTGACCGGCACTGAAGCCCATGCGCCGGCTTGTGGGGCCGCGCTGTTTTCGGGCGGATTCCGAGTTCGGCAGCACCCAACTCCGGCAAGGGACGCTCGAAGCGAGACAGCCTGCCGCGCGGCGGGCGGCAGGCTGGGGCCAAGCCTGCAACGCACCCAGGTTCGACGAACCTCTTGAGGCACCCTCTACGAGATAGGAGGCGAGAAGTGACCATACTACCAACGCTCAAGCTCGGGCTGGCCAACCAGTGGATCCTCCTCCTGCTCTATGCTGTGGCGCTCATCCTCTCCGTCCTGAGGCTCCCCAAGGACCGACGGCAGTGGCTCTTCGAGGACCCCAAGGCTTCTGTGCGGGGACTCAGAAAGCTCCTCCTGCGAACTCGACCAACTGTTGGCGATGGCGATCCTCGTGGCCTTCAGCCTGACGCCCCTTTGGGGAGCGCCCATTTGGCTTTGCGTCATTGGATGG
Organism: uncultured Chloroflexia bacterium; assembly: GCA_963712475.1. Classification (GTDB taxonomy): domain Bacteria; phylum Chloroflexota; class Anaerolineae; order Anaerolineales; family RBG-16-64-43; genus RBG-16-64-43. The sequence continues at coordinate 93,196 of CAVQIA010000005.1, read as the reverse complement.
TTGACCTTCCTCGCGGGAACCACCCTGGTCGTGGCGAGCATCTATTACTTCGGACGCGGTCCTTCCAGCCAGCCGGTCGGGGAGGGGCCGTACCGCTTCTCGCGCAACCCGCAATGGGTCGGGTTGTTTCTCGTGTTTCTCGGGTTGGCGATCTCGGGTCGGTCGGCCATCCTCGTTCTGGCCGTCCTCGTGTTCGGGTCGGTTTATCACATTCAGATTGTCGAGGAGGAAGGGGCGTGCCGCGCCAAGTACGGACAACCGTATGAGCAATACCTTCGGACCGTCCCGCGGTACGTTCTTTTCAAGTGATCCGCGATTCGACAATGCCTTGGTGAATTCCCCATGGAGCCCGAAACTTGACAGAGGTCACATCGCCGAGCGTCGGGCGGGGCACCGTTGCGAGACATCATCCATCGTAGAATGGTGGCGGCAGCGGCCACTCAGCCCCGAACCCCGAATGCGCTCGGGATCACAGAGGGCCGGTGCCGTTGGATACCTCGCCCAGCCCGCCGCGGCCCATCGCGTAGCCGCGACGCCATGCTCCCGATAGAAGGAAACGCTTGATGGCCAAGCCACCGCACTCCGCGACCGCCGCTCACATCCTCGTCTTTGGTAACGCACTCGTTTGGTTGGTGTTCGGCATCATCGTGGCAGCCGGTGCACACCCCTCCTTGCCGAACTCGCCACTCATCCGATGGGCTATGGCCTGCCTGTCGCTTGGCACCTCGGGCATACTGCTCGCCCTGCTCTTCTTCTTGCGACGCCGAAATCGAGTCGCCTTCTTTGCGTCGCTCGCCTTGCTTGCCGTGCTGGCTGCGCTCACGATCGCCGACGAAGTCGGCGTCGTCGACCTTGTGGTTCTTGTTGTCATCTTGGCAACGATTGCCGCTCTCCTTTCGAGCCGCGCGTGGTACCTCCAACCTCGCCACCCGTCCTTCTGATGCGAGTCGAGCCGGCTGACGTCGGGCCAGAACCTCGACCGTGCGGTGCAACCGGCGGACACATCCCTATAGGTCCAAATGACCCCTTGTCATGCCTGCCCATCGGGCGCAGATTGGCCGCCCGAATGGGCGCGTAGGCAGGGCGGCCTGGCGCGGATCCGGGGAGAACACCGACCTCTCATAGATGAAGGAGACGAGGCATTCTCCGGGGGAAGCCACCGATCCGTACCTGCCACCCGACCTCGGGCGGAGCCAGCAAGGCATCAAGGCTCATGAAAGCTCAGACAATCCGGCGGATTCTCGCGCTTTTCGGCGCGGCCTCGTCGCTCGCGATCACAGTGCGACTCTGGCAGATCATCGCGGGCCAGCAGGAGATGTGGCCCTTGCCGGCGATCTACCTCTTGGAGATGGCTGTTTTGCCGAGCCTTGCGGCGGCGCTCGCCTTCCGCGATAGCCGAACCAGCCTGCACGTCGGTTGGGCGATCGTGGGATCGATGGCGGGGTTCATCGGCCTTGCAGCGTGGAGCGTCGGTCTCGCCTACACGCCGGTCGTGCTTCTGGAAACCATCGCAGCCGTGCTGGCACTGGGAGGTCGATCTCACAGCAGCCTCTCGAGTCTTATGGTTGCCGTCTTGGCCGCGGGCGTCCAAATTGTTATCATGCTGGCCTTGGTGAGGATCCTGTATCCCGGCGCCTCGTTTTAGCCAAGGGCTAGGGGTTAGCACAGTCGAAGGAGAAGCGAATGATCCCCGCGGCGAATGGCACGAGCCTCCCGAACGGACAACCTCAATTGGGGTGGGCGACACCGGCTGCCACCATGCGGCCAGTCCGTCCACCGCGACGAGCAGACTGCTACACGCCTCACTGAGCCGAATGGAGTGCCCTTGATGCAGCCATACTGAGGGGAGTGTGACAATGCACCTGGGTGCTTGACGACTTGGCGAGCTGCTCCTACACTCGCGGCCTAGGAACAGCCGGGTGTGTCGATGGACTGGTGACCACGGGGAGGATTGGAACGCGAATGAACCGAACGAGGGTATGGATCGTTCTCGGAATCGCGGTGGGTTTGGGTCTGGTCATCGCCTGGGTCGACTCACGTCCAACCTGGGATGATGCTGGGATCACCGCGGGCGCTATCATTCTGGTCACGGCGATGTTGGGTCTATCTCTACCCAGGTGGGCCTGGCTGTGGGCGTTGGCCGTCGGGGGTTGGATCCCCGCGCTGGGGATCGCATCCCACCGCAACTACGGCAGCCTCTTGGCCCTCCTCATCGCTTTCGCAGGCGCCTATGCAGGCGCGTTGGTTCGGAAAGGACTGTCGGCGGTTTCGCGTTCAAGCGGCCCGTAGGCCGCGGGCCAAGTGCATGGCTTACAGACGATTTGCGATAAGGCCGATTGGGAGAGCTGGGCCACCCACTCGACACTGCGCCGAGGGCTGACCATGGTTGTGCCCAATCGGGCATCGCCTGTACCTCGCCCAGTGCTGAGATCACACGTGGTCGGATGCAAGTTGAGATGGCGCGTCCACAAGGTCAGACATCTGAGGAGGTGAAACGTGCAGCGGACGATCGTCTTCATTCATGGTGCCTGGGTTACACCGCTGTGTTGGGAGCACTTCGACTCCTTCTTCTCGAAGAAGGGGTTCCACACCATTGCTCCGCCGTGGCCGGGGAAGGAAGCCAGCCTCGAGGACCAGCGAAACCATCCCTCCCCCAGGCTGCGCGGACTCGGCATCAGGGAAATCGTCGACAGTTACCAATCGCTGATCGAGCGCTTGCCTGAGCCTCCGCTTCTCATCGGCCATTCCTTTGGTGGGCTTTTCGTCCAATTGCTCCTCGACCGCGGCCTGGGAAGCGGCGGCGTGGCGATTGACTCGGCCCCACCCAAAGGCGTCTTTGCTTTCTACCCCACGGCCTTCCGCTCTCTGGGTCGCGTGCTCACGACCTGGAAGGGATGGGATCGAATCCTCAGGATGCCCTTCTCCGATTTCCGCTACGCGTTCCTCAACAAAGTGTCACCCGAGAAACAGCGTGCGATCTATGATCGTTATGTTGTCCCCGAGACCGGGCGGGTCTTCTTCCAGGCCGCCCTGTCGTTGATGAGCCCAGGCAGCCCGACCAAGGTCGACTTCCACAAGCCGACCCGCGCCCCGCTGCTCCTCATCGCAGGCGGGTCGGATCACATCGTTCCTCCGCAGATCAACCGGACAAACTACCGCAAGTACCCCCACTCCTCCAGGAATGTTGCCTTCAAGGAATTCGCGGATCGCGGGCATTGGATCATCGCCCAGGACGGCTGGGAAGAGGTCGCTGGCTACATCTTGGAGTGGATTTCGAACCTGCCGTAGGAGGATGCGGGCGCCAGCAAGCAGTTGGGCGCGCGGAGAGAATCGAGGCCATACGCAGAGGGGGTCAGCGTGTGTTCCGCGCCCCACAAAGCTAAGCGGTGGAGGCCATCGCTCGCGGACCTTGGCGGCAGTGTGCGCGGGCTTCAGTTCTTGCTAGGCTTGGGTTACGGCGAGGCGAGGGACATAGCGGAAGGTTGACCCCGATCACAATCTATTTCTCGAACGATTGCCTTCCCTGAAGCAGAAGGGCTTCGACCTCGCAGGTGGCGTCCGCAAGCGAAAGCCCCTCCGCCACTGCCCACTCCTCGCAGAGTACGAGCCGAGCGGTTCGCAGAAGATTGCCGCTGCTTTCGTTCAGTGGTTTGTCCCAGCAGTGCGCGGTCAAGTCACGCACGACCTCGCACCTGGCCAGGAAGGAACTCCCCTTCAAACGCTCACCCAGGGCAAGCCGGCGCAGCTTCGAGTTTGCGTCCAGGGGTTTGGGGCGGCTCCGCAGCACGCTGCGGTACTTGCCGAGGTCGCTCTTCGGCGTCAGCTTGCGCAGTCCGTTGGTCGGCCCGTGCACCGGCACCCATACGGTTCCGGTCGAGATGGCAATCTGGTAGTACTCGAGACGGGCCCCCGGTCCGACCTCGCGCGTCTCCAACCTGACGACCCGCCCCACGCCGTGGTGCGGGTGGACAAGCCAGTCGTTCTCTCTGAACTGCATTCTGTCGCCTCAATTCCAAGGTATCGGAATGCCTGGTCGGAGAAACAGACGCCGCCGGCCCCATATGAGGGTCCGACGGCATCGCTGCACGCAAAACCGACTATACGATTGAGTTGATTATACCATGCGCACACCAATTCTGGATTGCCCATTCCCTCACAATGCCGCGCGCGTGACAGTCGAAATCGGGGCGTGGATCCCGTAATGTCTCGGAGTTGAGAAAGGGGCCAGCCCTTGAAGGATTACGACTCCACGAGGCGCTGGGCCTCGCAGGCAAGGCTCGCTTGGACGCGAGGTCGGCCCGCTGTCCAGCCAACACCGTCCCTCGGCTCGGCGACCATTCCGCAAACGATCGTGCCTACGCTCACAACCGGAATCGAGAAACGTCCCTCCTAAGCCTTCAGGTGCTTGGCCCCCCTATTCCTGAGACGTCCTCATCGTTCGACTGTTGCACTACCCGCGTTCAACACGGCCGCTCGGAACGCAGACAGAGCCCCTCTTGGTCGCATGCCGTGTGTTATTATGCGCGCCATGCCCGCTGGCATCCTGAGCAGACACGCCGCACCTGGAACGGGCCGATTCGGATTCCAAGACCCGACACACGACGTGCGCTTACGAGGATGATGGAGGCGGCTCGAGGTTGAAGTCATCATTGGGTCGAGGCCTCGCGCTTGACGCGGGAGGCGCGCCAAGACCCGCAACCGACGTGCAGCCATCGTCATCAAGCTGCCTGTCGGCGGAATCCTGGCCTTCCCCAACAGAGGGTCGATGAGACGCCCAAAGACATCCAGCGCGAGGAGCACGACCAGGTCACGATCTAGGCTTGCTCAGGCCGCTGTGCCGGAGCCTTCCCCCTTCGTCCCATCCTACGCGCCAAGCTGGCTGAACCGCCTCATTGATTGGATCGAGCGGCGTCGGGGCCCGGTGTGGGTCTATTACTTGGCCGGAGTTGCGCTGCTGGGTTTGGCTATGGCTGCGGCGCAGTCGCTCCTCGGATCGTTCCAACCGGAGACGCTCATCTTTGCCTTCTATCCCGTTTACCTCGTCGCCCTGACGCACTACCTCGACGGTCAGGCACGCTCATCTCTCGAACGGTTTCGGCCGGCGTTGGCGGCAAACGACACGGAGTACGCCCGCATCGAGTATGAGTTGACGACCGTCCCCGCGCGTGGCGCCTGGATCGTGACGGGCCTGGCCATCCCCCTCGGGTTTCTCTTCATCTTGAGCGGCAAGCCCGATCCATTCTCCCTTGAGGTGCTGCGCGCCGACCTGGTGGCGATCGTGTACACCGCCTTCAACCTTGCCGCCTTTTTCGTCCTCGCCTACCGCACGATCCGCCAGCTTCGCAGAGTGAGCCAACTGCATGCCACGGCGCCGACGATCAACTTGCTCCAGCCGCGACCGACCTATGCATTCTCTCGTTTGACCTCGCGCACGGCGCTCGGAGTTGTGTTTTTCCTCTATGTCGATTTCCTCATTAATCCGCCCACGGCGGGCGCGTCGCTCCCGTATTTCGCGTTGGCGGGAGCGGCCCTGGCGCTGATGGGCGCGGCGTTCCTCCTGCCGCTGCTCGGCATGCACCAGCGTTTGGTGGTGGAGAAGGCGCGCCTCGAGGCCGAGGTCAACCAAGGCGTCGAAATCGCCTATCGGCAGATGCAGGAGAAGGTGACGTCGAGATCGTACGCCCAGGTCGACCAACTGGAGAAGGCGCTGTCCGGGCTGCTCAGGATGCGGGAGGTGGTTACCAAGCTTTCGACGTGGCCCTGGCAGCCTGAAACACTGCGGGGCCTTGTGGCGGCGGTTGCACTCCCGATCGCCGTCTGGCTCATTCAATTCGGCCTCCAGAGGTTGTTGGGATGACACCCTCAAAGCGCGCGCTCCCACCTCCTCCTCGTCCTGCCCGGCCCAAGGCCGACCTCTCCACGCGCAGCTTTGTCCCTCCCTACGCGGCCTCATGGATCGATCATCTCACCGACTGGGTCGACCGCCTGCCCATGCCGTGGTGGCTCTTCTATATGTTGATGGCGTTGCTCTTCAGCGGCCTTGTCGCCCTCGTCCTTTGGCGAACTGGCGTCTACGCGGCAGTCGGATTCCACCCTCTGCAGATCTGGTTGCCCTCTCTGCCGGCCTATCTGCTCGGGCTTGTGCACGGCCTTGACCGCAGCTCGGTGTCCGCAATGCAACGGTTTCGGCCGGCCTTCCGTGGCGATGATCGCGCGTTCGCCAGCGCGGTTTACCGCATGACCACCCTTCCCGCTCGTCCCGGGCTCGTCTTCCCGGTCGCCGCCACGCTGGTCAGCCTACCGTTCGGCCCCCTCGAGTTTTCTCAACTGCAGACCGGCGGACTGGATTCGGTTCCCGGTCTCTTTATCGTGCTGCTCGCCCCACTCTACTTCACCGCCTACGTGTTCTTCTATCACACCTGGCACCAGCTTCGAGAGATTCATCACATCCATCTGGAATACAGCGAGGTCCATCTGGCACGCATCCGACCCCTGTATTCACTTTCCCAGGTGACTGCCTTGACTGCGTTGGGTGTCGTCATCATCAACTACGGTTGGCTCCTGGCGCAGCCCGGGCTCAACCTCATCAACTGGGCCTCCTTGGTTGAAAACGGGTTCTTGCTGATGTTGGCTCTGGTGGTCTTCGTTTGGCCCTTGTGGGGAGCGCATCGGTTGTTGACCGAGGCCAAGGAAGCGCGACTCGCTGATGTCGCTGCCCGCAAGGAATTCGACCCGGCGACAACTTCATCAGGCCCTCGACCGGGGTCAGCTCCAGCGCGTCGATTCCCTCCACAGAGCGCTGACCGCGCTCAATGACGAGTTGGCCGAACTCGCGAAGATCGCTACCTGGCCGTGGGCGCCCGGCACATTGCGCAACCTCGTGGGCGCGGTTCTCTTGCCGATGATTTTGTGGCTGGTCCAATATGGATTGAAGAGGTGGCTCGGATGAAGAGACAAAGGGCCTTGGGAACGAGGCCGCAGAGGGAGGACGGCGCCTCAGGCTCCTGCCACGGCGGTGCCGATTCCGGTGGCCTTTGTCCCTCCCTATCGCCCGAGCTGGTTCGATCGCACGGCTGCCGCCGTCGACCGTCTGCCAGGGCCGTACTGGGCACCATACCTCGTGGCATTGCTGGCGTACCTCGGGCTTTTAGCCGCAGCTCGGTGGCGCAGCGGTCAACCCATGACTCTCGAAGCCGTGTTTTCGAACTCATTGCCCTTCTATGGGTTCTGGCTCATTCATCATTTGAATCGAAGGGCGGCGGCCTCCTTGACCGCATTCCGGCCGGCCTTTACTGGCACCGAGGCCGAGCTGCAAGAGGTCCATTGGCAACTGACAACCCTGCCCGCCTGGCCGGCCGCGGCCGCCTCGCTCCTGGCGCTGCTCCTGGGTATCATCTCCAGCTTGAGCTGGGGCTGGTCCTCCGTCTACCAGGTCCTTTCAACCCTGGCTTACTACGCAACCGTCGTCTTCGCGGGCCTGTATGCCTACCACGCTCTTCGCCAGCTTCGCCTGGTGACCTCCCTCTTCGCCGGACGAACCCGCATTGATATCCACAAACCCGCGCCGCTATACTCCTTCGCCGTGCTTTCGGCCCATACCGCCATCGGCATGCTGCTTATCCTCTCAGGCGCCGTGCTCATCACAGCGGCGCTGCTGACCGGTTGGTGGTTGATCGCGAGCACAGCCTTTGGCCTGTTAGCTGTGTTGACATTCCTTCTGCCCCTAACCGGCCTTCATAGCCGCTTGGTCGAAGTGAAGGAGAAGCCAACTGCTGGACAACAATCGCCGCTGGCAGGCATGCACGACGGAGCTCTACAGCCTGATCGACCGCGGCGACCTGGCCTCCGCCGACCGCATCAATGGAACCTTGGCGGCCCTCGAACGCAGCCGTGCGGCGCTCGAGCGCATACCCACGTGGCCGTGGCGAGCGGAGACGTTGCGCGGTCTGGTTGGCGCGATTCTCTTGCCGGTGGTCATATCGCTGCTCCAGTTCGCCCTGAAGTACTGGCTGGGCTAGGGCAATCCGCGACGAGTTCGGCGCCGTCTCGCGCGCACGACGTCTGCAGGCGTGTACGGGCGCCGCACACGCGAGCGAGGAAGGTGTCTCCGATGAAGATCCCAATGGAGATTCGGAAGCTTATCGAGTCCGGAACCCCGGCCCATTTCGTGACCCTTAATCCAGACGGCAGTCCCCAGGTCACGCTTGTGTGGGTCGGGCTGGATGGCGAGGACATCGTGGCGGGGCACCTTCCCGAGAACCGCAAGGTCAAGAACATCCGGCGCGACCCGCGCGTGGCGATCTCTCTGCAGGCCGCCTCAAAGAGCTCCATGGGTCTCACCGAATACGCCGTCCTATACGGCGAGGCTCACATTGAAGAAGGCGGTGCGGCCGCGTTGCTGCACAGGCTTGCGCAGACCTACATCGGGCCCGGGGTGAAGTTCCCGCCGATGGAGAATCCTCCTCCAGGTTTTGTCACACGCGTCCGCGTGACGGGGATAAGCGGCGTCGGACCGTGGACCGGACGACCCGTCTGACGTCGACAGCCACCGGCCGGCGCGCGGCGAAGGCCCCAGATCCCGTCCCGACGCAGTAATTCCCCAGGGTACCTCGAACGCTCGTCCGTCTCATCCGACTCGCCGCGCGGGCAGAACGCACGCTTGCGCTCCTGGATGCCCCCCAGGCCACCGCGTCCCCGGAGGTAACCCGCCAACCTCCGGCGACGCGTGGGTCGCCCATCGGAAGTGCCGGCCACCCACACCACGGCCGCAAAATGAAACTCCCCCCGCAAGGTTCGACAATTCCCCCTCCCCTTGCGAGCAGCATCGTCTTATAATTGCGACCGAACTTATCGGGTTATCGAAAGCGGGCGAAGCCAGATCAGCGGGGCATCACTCCAGTCTGGCAGGATGGCCCGCAACGCAAGAACCTCAACCGGAATCCGAGAGAGTGGCGGCGCAAGGCGCGCAAAGGAGCATGCGGTGAGCAAGATTCGAGTCTTGGTGGGAACGCGCAAGGGTGCATTCATCTTAAACTCAGACGGCAAGCGCGACCGGTGGGACATCAGCGGACCCCACTTCGCGGGCTGGGAGATCTACCATCTCAAGGGATCGCCCGCCGACCCGAACCGGCTTTACGCGTCGCAAACCAGCAGCTGGTTTGGGCAGGTCATCCAACGCTCCAGCGACGGGGGCACGACGTGGGAGCCGGTCGGCAATGAATTCACCTACGAGGGAGTGCCGGGCACTCACCAATGGTACGACGGCACTCAACACCCGTGGGAGTTCAAACGAGTTCTGGCATCTCGAACCATCCTTGACCGACCCGGACACAGTTTATGCAGGCGTCGAAGACGCGGCCTTGTTCCGTTCCGTCGACGGCGGCACGACCTGGCAAGAGCACCCCGGGCTGCGCGGCGCGAAGGGGCATCTCTGGCAGCCGGGCGCCGGCGGCATGGGGTTGCACACCATCCTCCTGGACCCGAAGAAGGCTGCGCGCATGTACATCGCCATCTCCGCGGCGGGTGTGTTCCGCACGGATGACGCCGGCGCGACATGGCGACCCACGAACAAGGGTCTGAAATCCCAATCGGAACTGCCTGCTCCGGATGTTGAAGTCGGGCACTGCGTCCACCGGATCGCGATGCACCCATCCCGTCCGGATGTCCTCTTCATGCAGAAGCATTGGGACGTAATGCGCAGCGACGACGCTGGGGAATCGTGGCGAGAAATCAGTGGGGCCTTGCCCTCCGACTTCGGATTCGTGATTGATGTGCATTCGCACGAGCCAGAGACCGTTTACGTCATTCCGATCAAGAGCGATTCGGAGCACTTCCCTCCCGAGGGGAAGCTGCGCGTCTACCGCAGCCGCACCGGAGGCGACGAGTGGGAGGCCCTGACAACCGGCCTGCCGCAACGCGATTGTTACGTCAACGTGTTGCGTGACGCAATGGCGGTAGACTCCCTCGACCCGTGCGGGGTGTACTTCGGAACCACCGGAGGCCAGGTGTACGCCTCCGCCAATTCGGGCGACGCGTGGGCTCCCATTGTCCGCGACCTACCGGCGGTTCTGTCGGTCGAGGTGCAAACGCTTCAATGATCCGTGTTGTGCTCCCGGCGCATTTGCGAACCCTGGCACGCGTGAGCGGCGAGGTCCGGCTCGAGATCCACGGACCGGTCACGCAGCGCTCGGTGCTCGACTCGCTCGAGGCACGCTACCCGATGCTGCGCGGCACGATCCGCGATCACGTGACGCACCAGCGCCGGGATTTCGTGCGCTATTTCGCCTGCCAACAGGACCTTTCCCTCGAGTTGCCCGAGACGCCCCTGCCCGAACCGGTCGCCAACGGCACAGAACCCTTTCGGATCGTGGGGGCGATGGCCGGCGGCTAGGCACGGCGGTTCCCGCGCGGGCCATCGAGCCGAGCGGCGGCCCAGCATGCGCACGCCGCCATGTGGTCTCTCTTGTCGGGACGAGTGCCAAGCGAACTCGTCGCGAAGCGGAGCCGACATGATTGGCGGAAGCTTGCGGGCATGCGCGTTAGCGGCCAATCCATCTGGAGGGCTAAGTGAGTGTGACCCGAGATTGGAAGGGGATGCGGGACATGTCCGCCCGGCTGCTCAAGGAGCGCACAGGCGAGTCGGTGGCCGTCTGGAACAAACGCATCAAGCAGGAAAGTCCCACTGATGAAAAGGGCCTTCGCACGTGGCTGACACGCCACGGTGTGACCGGGTATGCTCAGTCGCTCTTGGTGATGGAACACTTTGGCTACCCGGACTTCTTCCTGGCCTCTGCTGACGAATTGATCGACGCGCAATACGCGGACCGCCCAAACCTCAGACCGGTATTCGACATGCTCGCGGCCGCCGCCTCCGGCCTGGGGCCGGTTGTCATCCAAGCTCGCAAGACGTATGTTTCGCTCGTCTCGCCCCGCCGAACCTTCGCCAGGATTCAGCCCACGACCAGGAACCGGGTTGACCTCGGCCTGCGCCTGGAGAGAAAGACACCTGTCGGTCGTCTGCGCCCGTCGAAGATGCATGAGACGATGCGCTTTCAGATCAGCCTGGCAACTCCTGCCGAGGTCGATGCGGAAGTGATGACCTGGCTGCAGCGCGCGTACGATCAAAGCGTGTGAGAGGCTCTTTGGCGGTCGTGGGGCGTGCGGGCTCGTCGGAGCCGGGCCACTCGCCGCGTCGACCCCAGCAGCTCACTCCGATTGAGGCTTGCGAGCCGGGTGAGCGCGTGTCATCGTCGACGTCGGACCTGCACTCCAATCAGAAAGGAACCATGCACAACACTTCGGAAACCCTCCATCGTCGAGCGCTCCAACTCGAATGGGCCACAACAGGCTGGAACGTCGTCGAAGCGGCGATTGCCATCGGCGCCGGACTCCTCTCCGGCAGCATCGCGCTCATCGCGTTTGGCGTCGACAGCCTGATCGAGGTCATCTCTGCTGTCGCTCTGCTGTGGAGATTGCTGCACGCCGGGCCGTCTGCGACGGCCGAAGAGCACAGCCGAGCCGAGCGCCGGGCGCTCCAGCTCGTTGGTTTCACGTTCCTATTCTTGAGCGGATACATTGCCATCGACGCCTCGCTGGCCCTCTTTTCCGGTTCGGCTCCCGAAACTTCCCCTCTCGGCATCGGCCTCTCGATCGCCTCGCTCATCGCCATGCCCGCGCTCGGCTTCGCCAAGCAGGCAACGGCTCGAGCCATGGGCAGCCGAGCCCTCGCGGCCGACGCCCTCGAGACATGGGTGTGCGCCTATCTTTCCGCCGCCCTCCTGCTGGGCCTCGGCCTGCACAACTGGCTGGGCTGGTGGTGGGCGGATTCCGCGGGCGCGCTGATCATGGTTCCGTTCATCCTTTGGCAGGCGCGACAAGCTTTCCATGAAGCCCGAGAAGACGAGGTCCCGGAGACAACCGCGGTCTGACTCCTCCAGGTGGGTTATCATCCGTGAGGCCCATCTCCGAACCTGTCGCCCCCGGAGAAACGAGCCACCCCGAGAGGAGGCACCCACGTGGATCGCAGACTTATCCTGCGTTATGCCATTCGCGAAGCGCTTGGCCTGGTCGTGATGGCCGTGGCGCTGTTCTGGTCGGCCGGGACCCTCGACTGGTGGCCGGGCTGGGCGGCTCTGGCGGTGATGGCCGGTTGGACCCTCGCCACGGCCGTTGTGATCGTGACCTCCAACCCGCAACTATTGGCCGAGCGCCTGGGCCCACGCAAGGGGGCGAAGCCCTGGGATACCCTGCTCATGAGTATGCTGGGACTGCTGCAATTGTCGCGCTACATTGTGGCCGGGCTGGATCATCGCGGCGGCTGGAGCTTGGGTATCTCCCCGGCCGCGCAGGGGATTGCCCTCGCGGTCTGCCTCGCAAGCTACGCTCTGGTCGTTTGGGCCACCGCCTCGAACAAGTTCTTCTCGCAGATCGTTCGCATCCAGACAGAGCGCGATCACACCGTGGTCACGCGCGGACCCTACCGTGTGCTTCGCCATCCGGCCTACGCCGGAGCCATTCTCTTCGAACTGGCCGTGCCGGTCCTGCTGGCCTCGTGGTGGGCACTCGCCCTCGGCGTCCTGGGCGCGGTCTTGCTCGTCCTCCGCACCGGGTTGGAAGACCGTACGCTGATGGCCGAGTTAGGCGGATACGTCGACTATGCCCGCCAGGTACGCTACCGCCTGGCGCCGTTCGTGTGGTGACGGCGCGACCAGGATGTGCGAGCTGCGGGTTGTCGCGGCGACCGACGAACGAACGTCCCGGCCGCCGATGAACTCACGCCGGCTCGAGACGTCCTGCATACACCCGAAAGAAAACCACTGATGCCAGGGGCCAAATCCACAAGGCATGGATCCGCGTCGTCCGCAACCGACGCCGTCTCGGGGGCGTTGTTTGGCATTTCTCCAGAGAATACGAACGAAGCCCTTCGATCGGCCTCCTTCAAGAAGCTGCTCCGCCTTGCGGGCACATCACCTGCCACCCTGTTCCCTCACTGGAACGATCTCACCCGATTGCTCGACAGCAAGAAGGCGTTCAGTCGCTTCCCTGCCGTCCACATCATCGCGGCGCTCGTCCCGGCCGATCGCCAATCGAGATTCGAGAAGATCTTCGACCGCTACTTCGCCCTCCTGGACGATGAGGCGATCAGCGTTGCGGCGCACGTCGCCCGCCTGGCAGGGGGCATCGCCAAGGCCAAGCCCGCGCTGCGAGCAAAGATCACCAAGAGGCTCCTGGCCATCGATCAGACCCACTTCGACGCCGGGCGGAGAGATCTTGTGAAGAGCTACGCCCTGCAGGCCTTTGACGAATACCTGCAGGGCATCCCGAATCGCAAGGCCATCTTGGCCTTCGCGGCGTCGCTCAGCCTATCGAAAAGCCCCAAGGCCCGCACGGCGGCCAGGGCCTTCCTGGCCACATGGAGCGCATGAGGCGTTGCGTGTGGAAATGGGCCGCGCGGACGGCTGGCCCGGCCCGATTCAACACACGATCAGCGGGGTCCTCGAATGCCATCCAGCGGAGGGAGGCAGAAGACACCAAGCCCCATCACCCGGTTGCCGGGAAGTTGGCGCCGCGTGCTTATCCCGAGCTCACCTGAGAAGGAGTCGTCGATGTCGATGTCCTATGTCGAAGAGAACACCGCATCCCGGCAAAGGCTGGCGAGGCTCATCCAAGGGCTATCGGACGAGCACATGAGCCGCACGACGGATTACGGCTGGACCGTCTCAGCGCTGCTTGTGCATCTTGCCTTTTGGGATCAGCGAGTCCTCGCGCTTCTCCGGCGATGGACCGAGAAGGGCATCGATCTGTCACCCATCGACGCCGATGCCGTCAACGAAGCTCTCAAGCCCCTATGCCTGGCCATGCCTCCGCGCATGGCGGCCGCCCTGTGCCTGGCCTCTGCAGAGTCTGTCGACGCCGAACTCGAGCGGGTCGAATCCGCCTTCATCGAGGCTGTCCAGGCCACCCCGAATCAGTTCCGCATCCGTCGCTCGCTCCATCGCAACGATCATCTCGACGACATCGAACAGCTTCTGCAGCAGCCCGCGACCTAGGACCGCCTCGGCTTGAAGCCGCCGTCCCGGTCAGCGCCTGCCAGCGCGGTGCCACGCGCCGCATGCCAAATCGTGCCCCCGCGCCAGGGACCCTGTGCCCCACCAACCCTGCTGGCCTACGCCACACGGGGGTCGGCCTCCCGTCGTCCCTCGCTGACGCCACCCCAACGCCGGCTCAGCGACCGGGTTTTGATGGAACTCTGATCCAGCCGCCAACGTCATTGAGGATAACGCGGAGGATTCCTCATGAACAGTTGGCTGCCCATCGCCCTGGCTGCATCGGTTCTCCTAACATCCTGCTCCTCGATCCGCGACACCCCTTCCACCCACCCGACCGTGCCTGCGATTCCCAGTGTGACTGCGGGGCCGCTCGCCGCTGCAACCCCGGTTGGCCTGCCACAGACTCTCCGGAAAGTCGCACTCTCGACGAGCCTCTCGCTCGTCGTCGACGATCCAGGCCGGGCCCTCGCGCGCCTGGAGGGTGCCATCCTCGAAGCCGGAGGCTCCATCCTTTCCGCCTCGTCGTGGTCCTCCCCGGGTTCTCCAAGCTATTCCAATCTCAGTGCGAGAGTCCCTGCCGCTTCCCTCTCCAATCTGCGGCAGGTAACGCTCGAACTGGCACTTCAGGTGCAAAGCGACAGCACCTACGGCCAGGACATGACATTCGAACTCCGCCAACTGGAGCGGCGTCTTCAAACGATCTCCAACGCAGAAGGCGACCTGTGGCAATTCGTCACCGAAAGTGACGACCCCCAGCGTGGCGCGTCCTACTCGCTCTTCCGCGACCTGCTCGAACGGGAGAGGGCCGATGTCGAACGCCAGCTTGCCGACGCATCAGACAGGGTGGCACTTGCGTCGTTTGACGCGGTATTCAATCGGACATCCGCGATGATGCTCATCGAGTGAGCTCCTGGAATCGTTGGATTGGCGATCCGGCACCCGGCCCCCATTCCGTGGCCGCATGCGACGCCAGAGGATGTCCTACCCGCATTGCGAGCTGCTTGCGCTCAGCACCCACAATGGGGAGGTCCGGTCATCACGCCTTTTCCAAGAAAGGCAAACGGCGGGAAGATTTCCCGCCGTTGCGCTGGCTAGGTTCGGCGCGTTTGAGATTTCTTGCCCCCTCGCCCTTCGCCCGCGTGGTCGCGTGAATGCTAGATTGCCGACTAGTGGATCACTGCAATCAACAGTGCGGCCAGCACGGCCCCGCCTGTAGCGGCTGCGACGACCAGGCTGGGCCTCGAGGACTTGGATCCTTTCGAAGCTCTCGCCGTTCGAACGAGCCGTTCCGCCTCGGCCTCTCGCAGCAAGTCAGCGTGCCGAGCATCTGCCAACTTCATCACCGCATAGTCATTGAACATTTCGCCCTCCTCTGGCTGGATCTGGGTCGTTCCCGCGGATAACGTTCTGGACCCACTCTAGCAACCAGGTGTCTGGCAATCGTGATCCGAAGCGTTTATTCAGCGTGTTTTGTCATCTCAATGCTATAATCCGCATGCCCGATGCCGATTCCCGCTGCATAGTCGTCCCCCCACAGGCAACAGGCGCGCTGCAACTCAACAATTCGGATGTCTGGTACCGACGCAACGATCCGAGCAGGGGGGAGGGGATACGTGGCAATGAGTCGGGTCTCAAGGCCTGTTCCTGACTGACGGGGCGGGTCACGTGCTCGAAGTTCGCCTCCTTGGCCAATTCGATCTGCGGAGAGACGGGCAGCGCGTGGAGTTGCCCTCTCGTCCGGCGCAATCCCTTTTCGCCTACCTCGTCCTCAACTCCGGAACCGCGCATCGACGCGAAAAGCTGGCCGGCCTTTTCTGGCCGGAGGCCAGCGAATTGAATGCGCGCAGCAATCTGCGCCATGCCCTGTGGCGCATCCGTGGGGCCGTTGGCGTCGGGCAAGCCGCCGATTGCGGAACCCTCCTGGCCGACAATCTCTCCATCACTTTCGAACGTCAGCCAGGATGCTGGGTTGATGTCATCGAGCTCGAAGCAGGCGCCGCGCCGGACACCCCGCCCGAGAAGTTGATCGAGTGCCTATCGGCGTACGGGGGTGAATTGCTCCCGGGTTTCTACGAGGATTGGGTGCTCCTCGAGAGGGAACGAATCAAAGCTGTCTTCGAGCGCCAAGTGCAGCGCCTTCTCGACCAGCTGATCGCCCTCAAGCGCTGGCCGGCTGTGCTGGAATGGGCAGAGCGTTGGATTGCCCTGGGTCAGGTTCCCGAGCCTGCCTATCGCGGGTTGATGGTGGCCTATGCGGGCTTGGGGGATCTGGCGAGTGTGGCGAGCACGTATCAGCGTTGTGTTGAGGTCATGCAACGCGAGCTTGGCATCGAACCCTCGCAGCAGACGAAGGAAGCGTTCGCACGCCTCCGCAACGGATTGCCATCCGAGGCGGAACCGGGGCCCGCGGTGACCGCGGAGCCGATCGGGGTCATGGGACTGCGGGCGCTCTTTGATCGATGGCACAGGCAAGGCCTCGATGTCCTCGACATGGCGAGCCTGGCGCTCGTCCGCGCCTATCCGGATGGATCGGACCTTGAGAAACCCGACGCGGACCTGTTGATCCGCAGCGTCCTGCACTATGGTCTGGACCTGGGGCCCTGGTGCCAGCGCATTGATCGCACGCAGGTGGCGGTGGCTGCGCTCGAGGGTGCCTTCAACGAACACCCCATGCCCGAAAGCCGGCTGCGCATTGTCGATGCGCTCAAGGAGTTGCCCGGAAAGGACTTCGACTCCACTCCTTCTCCATATTGCAGGCAGCGACGACTCGGCCGCGGTGCGCAGTGCAGCCGCGCTGGCCGCAGCTCACAGTGGACATCTGAGCGAGGTGCTCGACCATCTTCTGAAGGATATGCGTTCGCCCAATGAGGCCTCCGCCGTTGCTGCACTGATCAGCATCGTGGACGAGGTCGGGCTGCCGCATGGCACGTTCCAGTACCCGCGCTTGCCTGTGGCGTTGGGCGTCGCATCCAGGCGCTGGCAGAACCATCGGGGTCGCATCACCCAACAGATGCTGCGGGCCGGCCTGGGCGGGTCCGTGGCGCTGATGTTCGTCGGAGGGTTTCAGATCCTGTTGGCCGCGGTCATCACCCCAGCCGGGGTGCGAGAGACGCTGGAATTCATGCCGCTGGCAATGTGGGTCCTCAGCGCCGCGCTGCTCGGCCTCTTGTGGGGCGGTCTGCAAGGATTGGCCACCGGGTTGGGCCTGGGTGTGGCCGACTCGGTCGTCCGAAGCCGGAACCAATCGCGCTGGCGGCTTGCGGCCGGTGCGGCGGCAGGCCTCGTGCACACCTTCTTCCTGATCATGCTCTCGGCCACGGGGGGGCTGACCCCGGTGGCGCCGGCGGCGGTGTATGGACCGGTCGACGTCCTGTATGGATTGCTGGTGGGGATGATGCTCACCCTGGTCGTGCCGCCGCCCGACCGGCCCGCCTCCACCCGCCATCAGGTGGTCCGATCGGTCTGGGCTGCCGCAGGGCTCGCCCTCGCCAGTCTGCCATCGGTGTTCATCCTCTATCGCGGGACCTGGACAACGGCCCTGCCCCTGTATCTCACGTACGCTCTGGTTTATCCCTTCGGCCCGGCGCTCGCACTCAGAGCGCGGATCAACACGGGGCCGGATTGGCAATCGTAAGGTGTTAGGATTCCGTCAACCCCCTCTATTCTGCGCTCAGGGAGGATTAGGGCATGGCAGCCAAGGCGACACCCGCAAGTCGAGAGCACTGGGACAAGCTCATTCAGTTGATCGAACTGGCGAAAAAGGACCGCTCGCTGAGCAACACCATGAGACACGGCAAACCGTCAGAGGTCGTGACCGCCCTGCGAGAGAAAGTGGGGCTCTCGGCCGAAGAGGTGGCGATGATTCTGGACGACCTGGAGCTGATCGCCGATCGGGGCAGCGTGAGGTGGTGGAGCCCCTTGGGGTAGCCTCACCCACGGCAGCCTAGCGTTCTCGCGCATTACCTCGCGCACGAACTCCGCAGGCAACCTATCATGGGCGCCCTGACGCTCCCCGAGAACCCGCGCGCCAAGCGGCTGTTTGGCGAGGTGGACGCGCGCTACCAGGCCTTTGCCGGGCGCTTGCCCGAGAGCCTCGGCCAGATGGCCCGTCTCCGCCGCACGTACCTGGGCAGCCCGAGCGACGACCTCTTCCAGGGGATTGCGGACCTGAATCCAGTCCTCGCCGGGACGCCGTGGATGTTCTGGGAGCAATTCGAGGGCCTCGACGATTCTCAGTTCGTCACTATCGCCGAAGGTGGAGCGCTCTTGGTGCTGGCCTCAATTCTGCTGGACCACATTATCGATCGCCAGGCCGTCCCGCCTGAGGCGGCAACCCTCCTGCACCAGGCGCTCCTCTCGCGGGGGATCGAATGCCTGCGAGCAGCGCTCCCCGCTTCCGCCGGCTTTTGGTCTCACTTCGAGCGCCTGCAGGCGGATCACCTGGCGGGCCTGGCCGCTGAACTGGACGCCCAAGCCGACACGACTCTCATGCGCGAAGAGACCTTCATCCACATGGCGCACGGCAAAGTCTCGCCGATCGTGGTGACCCTCGCGGCTTTGACGGAAGCTGCAGGACGCCCCAGCCGCTCTCCCGCACCTGGAAGCCTCGCTCAAGCACATCGCCGTGGCATCCCAGTTGCTCGACGACATTGGAGATTGGCGGGAGGACGTGGAGGCCGAGCACGTGACCTACTTCCTGACCCGCATCCCGGGATATCACAATAGTCAGGCGAGGCCCACCCACGACGTTGACGCCGTGCGGGCCGCAATCGATGCGGAGTGGCTGGATGTCGACTACCTGCATGTGACGCTTGACTGGCTCGGGCAATCCGCCGCCGCGGTCGGCGGTCTTGAGTGTCCAGGTTGGCTCGACTACGTCGAGGGCTATCGGCAGTTGTCCGACGAACACCTGACCGTGGCCGTGGCCCGCCACCTGGCACGGGTTCTCCGTCCAATTGTGACGGGATCGGCAACCGCCACGGCGCGCTAGGTTTGACAAAGCGCCCGGGCTCGAGCAAGGTGGGTGCTAGTTTCTACGGAGCGGGATGTTGCCGGAGTACCGCGCGGCGGTGCATTGCGTTTCCAATTCCCCGCCCTCGCCGAGGTTTTTCAGTTGAAAGGGATTGGATGAGCGAAATCGATGTGCGCGAGCTGACACCTGCCTTGCTCGAGGACTGGCTCGCCTTCTTCGACTACGATGCCTTTGCCGACAACCACGAGTGGGCCGCCTGCTACTGTCACTTCTATCACGCGAATCACTCCGCCAAAGACTGGGATGAGCGGTCCTCGCTGGAGAATCGAACCGCCTCCAGCCAGCTCATCGCTGCAGGCCGCCTCAAGGGATACTTGGCCTACGTCGATCGCAAAGCGGTCGGTTGGTGCCAGGCCGCACCGTACGTGTCAATCCCGAACTTGAAAAGCGACAAGCGGTTCGCCCTCGCCGAGCCCGAAGGCGTTGGATCGATCGTCTGCTTCGTGGTGGCCAGGCCGTTTCGGCGAAGTGGAGTGGCCCGGCGATTGCTCGACGCAGCCTGCGCCGGCTTCCGCGACACGGGGCTGGTGGTCGCCGAAGGGTACCCGCGCAAACAGGTAAGCGGTGACGCAGCCAACTACCACGGCCCCCTGGCGCTCTTCCTCGAGGCGGGATTCTCCCCGTTCTCAGAATCCGAGACGGTCGTGGTGGTGAAGGAAAAACCTCGCCGCGTGAGTCCCGGTCACCGCATCAACCAACCCTTGGCTGCGACGATCAACGTCGCCCCCCGCTGCTCCGCAGTCAATAGCACACCGGTGACGCTGGTTCTCACCCCGCGCCAGGATGTGCGGGTCGTGGCCGCGACCCATCTCGTTACGCGCCTGATCCCACGGGCAGACTGGAGTACGATTGGGGAGGTGGGCTCTGATCTGTGCACCTCGTCCTCGCATCCGGGCTTGTCAACCGGCGAGTCCACGCCCTAGCCTCCGTCTCTGCCTAGGCACGGGACGACCTCCGGGGAGGCGCCATGCCGCGGACCGTGAGCACACGATCCGTCGCGTGACAAATACGTCAATTGCATGCCCGATTGCACCCGCGGACGTGCCTGCCTGAGGAGACTGAGCAATGAAAGCCGTCGTGGTTTACGAGTTGCTGTGGGGCAATACCGCCACAATCGCCCGTGCAATCGCAGAGGGAATCGGCATGGGGACACGCGCGCTCTCGACGGCCGAGGCCTCTGCCGTGCTCATGGCCCATGTGGACCTTCTGGTTGCGGGGTCACCCGTGCTCGGTTTCTCACTCCCGACGGAGAGTATGCGCGAGACCATTCGCACCCGACCCGGGAAGGCACCTGCTCCGCCGGACCTCTCTCATCCCTCGATGCGCTCCTGGCTTGCGGCACTGCCCAAACAGACGGGCTATGCGGGCGCATTCGAGACTCGCATTTGGTGGTCTCCCGGCGGCGCGACCGGAGCTATCCTTGCCGGACTGGCCGATGCGGGATATCGGACCCTCGGCAAGGGGCAGCGCTTCATCGTCAGCGGGCCCTACGGTCCTTTGCGCGAAGGCGAGGTGGAGCGGGCCCGCCTTTGGGGAGCAGAACTTGCTCAGTTCGTAGTGAGAGACGGCTGAAGTTCGAGCGTCGCTCATGAGGGCGCCCGCGATCGGCGGGGGCTCGCTGACCCGCAGCCACTGTCGCAACGCCAGGTAGTCCATGTCGAATCTCGTTGAAGGGCTTTTTGCCGGCTACGGCATCGCTATTCCGGTGGGTGCTGTTGCCGTGCTCATCGTCAACGCAGCCATTCGATCCGGCTTCGCCGCTGGCTTTGCGGCAGGCGCCGGAGCGGCAACGGCCGATACGATATTCGCGGCTCTCGCGGCTGTGACCGGATTCGTCATCGCCCCCGCCTTGCAGCCGTATTCTCAAGCCTTGCGTGTTGCCGGGGGCCTGGTGCTCGTGCTGATCGCGAGTGCCGGGCTGTGGAGGATGAGCAGTTTGCCGTCGGTGCAGCCGCGACCCGGAGAGGGCAATCGTCT
Source organism: uncultured Chloroflexia bacterium (assembly GCA_963712475.1). Lineage (GTDB taxonomy): Bacteria > Chloroflexota > Anaerolineae > Anaerolineales > RBG-16-64-43 > RBG-16-64-43. Next base: position 72,139 of record CAVQIA010000005.1, on the reverse strand, counting down.
CACGAGAACCTACCTTCAGTTCGTTGCCATCACCATCGTCAACCCGATGACCATCGTCTATTTCACGGCGCTGATCGTCGGGCGAAGCCCGGCCGGAGGCCCTGACCTCTTGTTGGCCAACCTCATGTTCGTGGCGGGCGCGGGGGTTGCGTCGCTCTCCTGGCAAACACTGCTGGCTGCCCTCGGAAGCCTCGCGGGCAAGCACATATCGCCACGCTTTCGAGTGGCGGCAACCGTCGTTGGCAATCTCATCGTTCTGGGCCTTGGCATGCGCCTGATCCTTACGGCGATTCTGTAGCCTGCCCTCGCCGCTCGCGCCTGAGGAGGAGCGGCTTGCACCGGAGGCCGCCCGGGCGTAACATGCAACCTTCGCCGCGTGGCCACGAGACCGCCTCGCATGCGGAGGATCGGGCTCGAGGCTCGCGACGCAAGCCAATCCGCCACCTGGCGATCCTGTGGAGGACACACCATGGGGTTTCTTGATTCTTCTCCTCGACCAAGCGGCCGGCCGCCGGAACGCCCGTGCTCTCGCGGGCCGAGGTGACGGCCGCGTTGCGTGCCCTGAACCGGCCGTCTGCACCCTATCAGGTCAGCGATGGCGCGCCGGAGAAAGTCGACCTCATCGCCGAGTGGAAGATCGTCGACGCCGCCTGGTATGAGATCTTCTCCAAGGCCGGCCTCTCGAAGGTCTTCCGCATCTACCTCAGGCTCGACGAGGCGACCCACGAAGTGCGCGCGATGGACCGCGAGTACACCCTGGCGTGGCAAGCCGGAGTGCCAAGACTGACCCTCGCGGCCACAGCCTTCAAAGGGCAGATGCAATCCGTGGAATTCGGGAAGGCGTACGCCTTCACCGAGAAGCTTGAGCCTGGTCAGGTGTACAACTACCGCTTTGACACGCGCGAGATCAAGCAGCCGATCCAGGAGGCCGTGATCCGCTGCGGCTGGACTTACAAGGGTGTGGCCTTCGGCAAGCTGTGAGGGATGTGCTGAAGGCGGCCGCGTGAGGCACGTGCCGGTTCGGGTCGGACTTTTCTTTCAGCCTTCCCGCGGGCTGGGTCACGGCCTTTCGCTCCCGGCCTCTCCAAGCACAGGAGAACGCTATGCCCCTCTATGAGCACCGTTCTCAGCCGGTGCTTCCACGTAGGATGTTCGTACTTCGCCTGATTTCCCATTCGGCGGTCGCGGTAGTATTGCTCTGCCTGTCACTCGGCTTGGGCATCCTCGGGTATCACTTCCTGGTTGGACTGGATTGGCTCGATGCGCTTCTGAACGCCTCGATGATCCTGGGAGGCATGGGACCCGTGGACCGCGTTCCAACACCCCTGGGCAAGGTCTTCGCCTCGACCTACGCCCTGTTTGCGGGTGTTGTCTTCCTGGTCGTGTCGGCCATCATCGTGGCGCCGCTCGCGCACCGGCTTCTCCACAGCCTGCATGTCGAAGGCGATGACGAGCCGCGCAGGGAACAGTCGTAGCGAGCGCGCAAACCGCGAACCTGGCAAATGCCGGGATTGCCTGACAGGGGACCGGGCGAGGCCCGCGGACCCTGGGTCGCCGCCTACCCCGAGCGATCTCCCCTTTTGGTGTGGCCAGCCTTGAACCCGGAGACCGCCTCGGTCCAGTCCGCACAATGTAGGGGCTCCGCAGAGCGGCCGCGGCGGACCTGCATGAGAGAACGATTCAGGCTCCTCCCCTTGTAACAATCGGGCCCCGCATGGGGTAGTTAATGTAGGCCGCCGACATGGACGCCCTCGCCTGGCTCTACGACCGCTACGCCAAGGATGTGCATCGCTTCGTCTTTTGTCTATCGGGCGATCAGGCGCTGGCCGAGGACATCACCTCCGAGGTGTTCCTCAAGGTGTGGGATGCTCCGGAGCCGCCTCGCATGGGGACGGCCAGGGCCTACCTATTTACGATTGCACGCAATCTCTTCTTGAACGAACTCCGCCGCCGCTCGCGACGGACTTCCCTCGACGTGCGGTTGGCCGACGGGACACCTGGACCGGAACCGACGACCGAACGAAACGTCAAGCTGGCCGAGGTCCTGGATGCCCTCCAGCAACTTCCTGAACTGGATCGATCCGCGCTTCTTATGCGAGCGCTGCACGAACTCTCCTATGTGGAAATCGGAGCCGCCCTCGCACCTTTCGCCGGTTGCAGCTCGCGTCAGAGTGCATCGCGCGCGACTCAAGCTGGCGCATCTCACAGGTTCGATGGAGTAACGCCGATGAATGTGACTCGCGACGTCATCCTCGATTTGTTGCCGCTCTACCTTGCCGGCGATGCCAGCGACGACACGCGGACACTGGTCGACGAATTCCTGCAGTCGGACCCGACCCTCGCCCGGTTTGCCCGCAGGCAGTCCCCGGATACCCCGCTCGCCGCCGTGGAAGCCACCCTTCCCGCCAACCACGGAGCGGTTACCCTGCACAAGGCGCGAACGTTGCTCTGGCTGCGCACACTCTTCCTCGGCTTCGCCGTCCTGTTCAGCCTGATTCCCTTCACGGTCATCTCCTCGCCGTTCACGCTGCGGATCTACCCGCCCGCGATGTCGATCTGGCTGGCCGCCCTCGCATGTTGGATCGGGTTTGTGATCGTCATCCGCCGTCTGCGCCTTCCGCCCAGACCGTGACGAACACCGACCCCGCCCACAACTGGGCGAGGTGATCAACCCCGCGCGAGGGCGACGGGCTAAGGGGCTACCTACTTCCCCCCGTTGATCCCTTCCCCTCAGGCCAGCACCGGCCCTCGCTGGTGAAGGGACCCGGGCGGGCGCGCCGATGCCTCCCGCCCCGCATGTATGTGCGCTCAAGTGCCACCTTTCCTCACGGGCGTCTGCTGAGCTGCAATGTGAGTTATCATCGCCTCTGGGAGTCTGGTCACAAGAATGCAGCCGCGTCCGCTCGATCCGCCCGACGACACAGCATCGACACGTGTGAGGAAAATGGCACCCGTCCGCATCCCCATGAAACACGATAAGAAGATCGCGCTGGTGGCGCACGACAACAAGAAGCGCGACTTGTTGGAATGGGCGAAGTACAACCGAGTGCTTCTTGCCCACCACAAGGTGTACGCAACCGGCACGACCGGCGACGTGCTCGAACGCGAGTTGGGCTTCCCGATCCTGAAGCTGAACAGCGGGCCGCTCGGAGGAGATCAGCAAGTGGGAGCGAAGATCGTGGATGGCGAGATCGACTTCCTGATCTTCTTCTGGGATCCGCTGGAACCCATGCCTCACGATCCGGATGTCAAGGCATTGCTGCGCATGGCGGTCGTCTGGAACATCCCGATTGCCTGCAACCGTGCCTCAGCCGACTTCATGATTTCCTCTCCGCTCATGGACAATGCGTACGACCGCCTGATTCCAGACTACGAGGCCTACCGCTCACGCAAGATCGACATGGGTTGAGGAGAGCCGCGCTTCGATATGCTTCCTACAGCCCCCGCCCGGTGAGACAAGGAAGAAGCCATGGACGCCTCATCCCCCACATCGCCCAGCGCGCGGCAACCCCTCATTCACCTGCGCGGTGTCATCGGGCTTGCGATCTATCTCTTGCTGGGCCCTGCCGTATTGCTGCTTGCCGGCGGCGACGCCGAGTGGTTCTCGGCCTGGATCTACACAGCGCTTGCGATGGTGGCCGGCGTTGGCAGCCGGTTGCTCGCACTCAAGATCATGCCCTCCATGCTGGGAGAAAGATCGCGCGCGATGCAGGCCGAGGACGCACCGGCCTGGGACCGCGTCTTGGTGATGCTCACCGCGCTGCTGGGTCCGGTGCTGGTGGTGCTCCTGGCTGGGCTCGATCACCGCTTCGCCTGGGCGCCGCCGCTCGCGCTCGGGCTGCGGATCGCAGCCGGCGTGCTGGTCGCGTTGGCCTATGCCTTCGCGACCTGGGCCATGCTCTCGAACCCTTTCTTCTCGGCCGTTGTGCGCATCCAATCGGAGCGCGGGCATCGCGTCATCCGAGCCGGTCCCTACGCCTGGGTGCGTCATCCGGCCTATGCGGCAGGCATGCTGGCGATGCTGGCCGGGCCCCTGATGCTGGATGCGATGTGGGCCCTGCTTCCGGCAGTGTTGGTCGTCGCCGCAATGGTGGTTCGCACGGTTCTCGAGGACCGCATGCTGCAACAGTCGCTTCCGGGCTACAAAGACTATGCCGTGGCGGTCAGGTACCGGCTCGTGCCCGGAGTGTGGTGATCGCTTGGGCTCGATCGCCCGGCGCGCTGCAGCGCTTGGTCAGCAACCGGCGAGGGGTCGAGCTCACAGCTTGATCTCGCGCGGCATGAGCGCCATGCCGCGCGGGCTGGACTCACATCAGCCCGGGCCTTCTGGCGGCTGGGCGGACTGCATGCATGCCCACCGACCAGCCATGGTATGATGTATTCACCTCTGGCACCTGCTCCCACCCGACGCCAGGGGGCATAGTCAGGCGGTTCGCCCGCCTCGGAAGGACAGACCAGGACCCTGCCCATGGAAAATAGGCTGTACGTCGGAAATCTTTCGTACTCGACAAGCGATACCGATCTGCAGACCCTCTTCGCCAAGGCGGGGGCGGTCAAGTCGGTCACTCTCATCACGGATCGCGATACCGGCCGCTCGAAGGGATTCGCATTCGTGGAGATGGGCAGTGAGGCCGAGGCCCAGAAAGCCATCAGCATGTTCAACGGCACGCAATACGCCGATCGTACGCTGACGGTCAACCTGGCGCGACCGCGCGAAGACCGCATGGGCGGTGGTGGCCCCGGCGGCCCCGGCGGCCCCAGGGGTCGCGGGAACTCGCGCCCCGGCGGGCGATCCGGCGGGCGCGAACGCCGCTATTAGTCCCGGTCGCTGATCAAGCTCGACCCGGCGTGGCCGGTGAGTCACCGGCCGGTGACCCGCCGCGGACGCGCTGAAGGCTTGCCATTCGCAAGATACTCAACGCGGGCGCGCTCTAACCGGGCGCGCCCGCTGTGTCGTCTCAGCGGATCCGCTCTCGCGGAGCGGGGCCCGGTCGCCCAGCACGTACAGCCGTGCCTCGCGCGTTGGGAGCCTCCAGGCGGCCAGCCTCGCGAGGTGGGAACACCTGGACCACCCACTGAGGTTCGGGCGAGCCTCGAGCGGTATGGACTGCACGCGAGGCAGCGGGGCCCTGGGCATGTCGATCCGCACGCTCGCCGCCCCTCCTCGAGAGGAGGACACGTGCCTGCATCGTTCATACTCAAGAAATCGGCCGACAAGCAATTCCACTTTGTTCTGACGGCAGAGAACAACGAGCCCATTCTCACCAGCGAGACCTACTTGACCAAAGCCGGTGCGCAGGGCGGCATCCAGTCCGTGCGCGACAGCTCGACCCAGGACCATCTCTTCGAGCGAAAGCGGGCGGCCGACGGCAGCCACTACTTCGTTCTCAAAGCGGTCAACGGCGAGCCGGTCGGGACCAGCGAGATGTATCCTTATCTCGACGCGGCAGAGCGGGGCGTGTCCGCGGTGAAGCGCGTCGCTCGGCGCGCTCTCATCCGCGAGGAGATCTAGCCGATCGCCGCAGTTTGGCCGGCGGAGCCGACGATGCCCGAGTCTCTCGAGACCCTGTTCGCGCGCCTGACGTTCAACCTGTTCCCCGCCTACCGCGGCACGGGCGGATGGATCACCTACATCGCCCGCGACTGGTCCGAGATCCGCATCCGCGTGCCGCTCTCCTGGCGCACCCGCAACTACGTCGGCACCATCTACGGCGGAAGCCTGTACGGCGCCGTGGACCCGGTCTACATGATCATGCTCATCCGCATGCTCGGCCCCAACTACGTCGTGTGGGACAAGGCTGCTTCGATCCGCTTCCTCCGCCCAGGGCGGACCACGCTCCGCGCGACTTTTCAGATCGACCCTCAAAGCGTCGCAGCCATCCGCACAGAACTCGCGCAGGAGGCCAAGACGGAACGCCTATACTCGGTCGAACTCATGGACTCAGCGGGCGTCGTCCACGCGGTTGTGGAAAAACGCCTGCACATCGCCCGGCGAACCCAATGCGGCTTGACCCGTTGCAGGGCTGGGTTTCCACGCGGAGTGAACCCTGGCGCGGGTCGATTTGTCCTACAATCAGTAATGAAGAAGCGGCACCGCCTCGCCCCGAGTGGCGGCCGGCTCGCGCCACTCCGGATCTTGGGCGCCCCTCTGGAGAGTGCCATGCGAGTTAGTTCCCGCATCCGTTGCAGCGATTTTCCGTGCGCCGACACGAACCGCAGCGGCTACTCCATCCCCCGCGTCGAAGTGGATCCGCTCGCAGTCTCGATCCTCATGATCTCCGAGGCCTCTCCGCCCGCCTTGCGCGATCACTACTACGCGGGCGGCAACTCCCTGTTTGCCCGCACCACGCTGCAAGCCTTCGCCGACGCGGGAACCCCGGTGCCTGGCATGCAAGACCTGCTCGAGAGGGGAATCTACTTCACGACAGCCATCAAGTGCGGCAAGCAAGGCTATGGCGTCAGTCGAGCGACGATCAACGCCTGCTCGTTCCTCCTTGAGAAAGAGCTGGCCCTCTTCCCTGGCGCGCGGGTCATCCTGCTCATGGGCGATGTGGCGATCACCGCGCTCAACCTGATCAGTCAGCGCCAAGGGGAGGGGCGGGTGATCCCGGCCGGATCGACGTACAAGATACGCGGCGGCACATTCACCTACCGCGGCATGCGCGTCTTTCCATCCTATCTCCAGGCCGGCCCAAGCTTCTTCATCGAAAAGAGCAAACGCACGATGATTGCCCAGGACATCGAGGCCGCGCTGAATAGCCTTGCAACACCCACCAAGCGCCGGCGCGTGAGTTGAGAACGTGACCGAAATCGCAGACGTTGTCAGGCACTGTGCCGAATGGGCATTGTTTGAGCCCCGCCTGCATGCCATCCTGCTCGTGGGCTCCCACGCGCGCGGTACGCCGACGCCCGCCTCGGATGTCGATCTGGTGGTCATCACCGACAGCGCGGCCGAGCTTCTCGCCGAGCATGAATGGACCCGGTTCTTCGGAACGGCCGAGCGCTGGCAAGAGGAGGACTGGGGCGCCGTCCGCAGCCTTCGAGTCTGGTATGCCGGCGGTCTGGAGGTGGAGTTCGGGTTCGCGGCTCCTGCGTGGCTCTCTGAACCGCTTGACGAGGGGACGCGCAAGGTCGTGGAGCAGGGTTTTGGGGTCGTCTACGATCCGACCGGCCGCATCGCTTCGCGCCTGGGCCGCGCGCTAGAGAAAGGCACCCGGAGCCCATAGGGCACGCACACAGCCGGGCACATGTCGCGCGGCTGCGGCTGCGCGAGGGTCAACCTCCCATGCTGAATGCTTCCCACCTTACCTTTCTCGGGCCGCTTCTCCTCGGGTTCACCTTCAACTGCCTGAGTGCATTCACCGGCTTCTACTGCACGCGCTTCGGGAATGTCCGGGGGCGGGCGCTGACCTTCGTCTTGCGTAACATCCTCGGCATACCCGTGTGGGGCGTTGGCTACGCGCTCGCCGTCCGGACAAGCATGCCGCCGGTTCTCGGTCCTTCGATCGCCCGCGGTGTGGCGGCATGGATCCTCATCATGTTTGGTGGCGCCATCATCCTGCTCGCGCTGAGTGTCCTGCGCGGCAAGGCCGCCGCCCCTTCACCGGGCGACGCGCTGGTCGAACACGGGCCGTATGCCCTCGTCCGCCATCCCATCCATTCCGCCACAGCGCTGGAGTTCTTCGGGATCGCGCTACTCCTTCCGACGCCGCCGGTTTGGCTGGCCTCCATCATTGGGTTGGGATGGCTGGTGCTGCAATCCAAGCTTGAGGAAACGGACCTGGTGCGACGCATTCCTGCCTATCGCGGCTACATGCAGCGCGTCCCGCGCTTCCTGCCGCGCATAAGCGTCCGTCGTCGTCCGGGTCCCGGACCTCGCTGAACTCGTCTTATAGCGCGCCCACACCAGAGGTCCGAATCAACTGGTGACCACGCCATCTCAAGGATCGGCCTCCATGACCCTCTTCGCATGGCTCGCTCTAGCGGTTCTTCTCGTGGTGGCGGGGGTGATGCTTTCGTGGCGGGTGATTTCGCGCCTGCGCGCCCTGCCCTGCCCACCCTGGCTGATGTGGCTGCTCGAGAACCCATATGCCAATCGGCGCACGCTGACTCCCGTCCTCGAGCACCTCGCCCTCCGACCTGGGATGCGCGTGCTCGATGTGGGCTGTGGCTTTGGCCGTCTCTCGATTCCGATCGCCCGGCGGGTACTCCCCGGGGGAGAGGTGGTGGGGGTCGATATTCAAGAGGGGATGTTGCGAATGGCTCGCACGCGTGCGGAGGCCAGCGGGCTCACCAATCTGACCTTCCGCCGCGCGGCCGCAGGCGAGGGTCTGATCGAACAACCGGGTCAATTCGACCGCGCGCTCATGGTGACAGTGTTGGGCGAGATTCCCCACCAAGCTGCGGCGCTGAGGGAAGTGCGCAAAGGGCTCAAACCTGGGGGGTTTCTATCCATCACGGAGTTGCTCCCCGACCCGCACTACCAGACGGTGGGTAAGGTGCGTCGCCTGGCCTTGGCGGCCGGTTTTCGCGAGCTAGCCTATGACGGCAACGCGTTTGGGTATACGCTGAACCTGGGATGACGGGCTCGCCGCGGATCTTCACCCGCGGCGGAGCTCAGTCACCGACATGCCGGCCCGGGATCGTGAAGCCCCGGCCGGGCCCACACTGCAGGTCGAAAGGCCCGCCGGAGCGCCTGGCGGTTCGATTGACACGCTCCACATTGGAGGCCGGTCTATGGCTCGTCCCCTCCCCAATCGGCGCATCGAACTGATCGCCTTCTTCGCCCTCGCCTTCATCTTCTCTTGGGCCATCGAGATTCCCCTGGCGCTTTCCGCCCAAAGGTTGATCGAAGCCTCGCCGCCCATGGCGCTGCATTATCTGGCCTCCTTCGGCCCCATGCTGGCGGCGCTGCTCGTGACTCTCTTGTCGCGCGGCCCCGCGGGCGTGGGACGGCTGCTCGCGGGGCTCCTGCGTTGGCGGACTTCGCCCGCCTACTACGTGTTTGCCGTTGCCGCCCCCATCGCGGTCTTCGCGATCATCGTGCTCGCGACGTGGCTCGTGCGCGGCACGCCGCCGGACCTCGCCCTCCTGGGCGACGCCGACTACCTCGGATCGCTGGGGGTCCTGCCCGTCCTCGCATTGTGGCTGGTCACATTCGGCGTGGGGGAGGAACTCGGCTGGCGAGGCTTTGCGTTGCCGCGGCTGCAATCCACGCGCTCGGCGTTGGGCGCCTCGTTTGTACTGGGTGCGTTGTGGGCGCTTTGGCACCTGCCAGCTGTCTTCTATCGCGACACCTACATCGCCATGGGCTGGATGGTCGTCCCGATGCTGCTCACCGTCGCGGCCGTGGGCTCGGTCATCAATACCTGGCTCTTCAATGGCACGCGTGGGAGCCTGCTCGTGATCATCCTCTTCCACGGTCTGTTCGATTTCTTCTCGGTGTGGCCCGCCGGGCTGGTGGGCCCGGGAATGGTCATGACCGTCTTGATGGTGTTCTGGGCCGTGCGTGTGTTCAAGGTCTACGGGGGAGAGACTCTCGCGCCGGTCGAAAAGACCGTCGCCTAGTTGCGCGTTCGGGATCCGGCCCCTGCATGCCGCGCGCGTGGTCAGCGCCGGCCTCGGCGGTGCAACGCGGCCTCCTCGTCGCGTCCTCCACTTCCGAAGGATCGTCTCGCGAGTCTCCGCCCGCTACACCGCCCAGCCGCCGATCATCACGCTATGCATCGGCCCGTTCCTCGTGAGTCCCCCCGCCCTGCAGCGGGAGGCGGATGACGATCGTCGTCCCGTGGCCCAGCGTGGATTCGGCCGAGAGGGTCCCGCCGTGGTTGGCAACGATCGAGCGCGCGATGGCCAGGCCCAGGCCCGAGCCACCGCTCCCGCGCGTCCGCGACCTGTCGGCACGATAGAAGCGCTCGAAGACATGCGGTAGATCCTCCGGCGCAATCCCCCGCCCGTTGTCACTCACACGAATTTCCAGGGTCTCGCCGGAGGTCGTCGCCGAAAGGCGGACCTCGCCGTGCGCGGGCGTGTGGCGTAGCGCGTTGCTGAGCAGGTTGCGCAGCACCTGGCCCATGCGGTCCGGATCCAGCGATACCGGCGGCAGGTCACCCGCCGGCTCGAGGATGAGACGGATGTCCTTCTGCGCGGCCTGCGGTTGGAATGCCCGCGCCGCGTCCTCCAGCAGGCTCGCCGGCCGGGTCGGGCGCGCAGAGAAGCGCAGTTCGCCGGCGTCTGCATGCGAGAGGGTCAGCAAGTCATCGATTAATAGCTCCAGGCGCAAGGCCTCATCGCGGATCACCGCGATCGTCTCCGGCGTGGGCGGCAAGGTGCCCTCCTCGATCGCATCCGCATGCCCCAAGACCAAGCTCAGCGGCGTGCGCAGTTCATGCGCGATGTCGGCCGTCATCTGCCGCCGCAGGTTCTGAGCGCGGGCCAGTCTCTCGCTCATCAGGTTGAAGGAGGCCGCGAGTTGACCGATCTCGTCGTGCGAGCGCACTTCCACCTTCTGTGAGAGGTCCCCCTCCGCAACGGCACCCGTCGCGGCGGTCAGCTCGCGGATCGGGCGCGACAGGGCCCGGGCGAGCACCACGCCCACGACCAGCGAGAGCAGCACGGCCCCTCCGGCCGCGAGCGCCACCGCCGCGTTGATCCGGCCCACGAGCGCCGCTTCCGCGGGGCTGTCGAAGAACCGCTCGCGCGCGGTCAGCATCCAGCCCACGCTCTGACCATCCACCTCGATTGCCTTGGCCTGCGCCAGATCCTGCGCAGCCACGCGCTCGCCCAGGTGGTAGCCCATGCCCGCCGCAACGACCGTGCCGCCGCTGTCCGTTAACGTCAAAATCCCCGGCGGTCGCCCCGGCGCCGGCCGATCGCTCGGGAAGCCTTCAATGTGGGGCATCGCTTCTGCGATGCCCGCCCAGCCTTGGTGCTCGCCGTAGTAGGACTGCAGGCGCTCGACCAGGCCGGCCTGGTACTGATCGAAGTTGAACTGACGGAACAGGCGCTGCGTGGTCTGGCCGGCCAGCAGGGCCACCAGGGCCACGGCCACCAGGCCCACCACGAGAAAGGCCAGGGTCAGTTTCATTCCAAGGCGCATCGGCATCTAGTCCTGGGCAAAACGATAGCCCACGCCATAGACCGTTTCAATGTAGCGCGGTGATCCGGGGTCGGGCTCGAGTTTGGCGCGCAGGTTGCGGATGTGAACGTCCACCGTGCGCTCGTAGCCTTCGTAAGCGGCGCCCTGCATGCGGTCCAAGAGTTCCAGGCGGGTGAAGGCGCGCCCCGGCGCGGCGATGAGCGCCGCCAGGAGTTCGAACTCCGATGGCGTGAGATCCACCGCGCGTTCGCCGACGCGGACCAGATGCAGCTCGCGGTCGAGGGAGACGTCGCGGCAGCGCAACACGGCGCCCTCCGGCTCGCTCTGCCCTGCGCGGCGCAACACCGCACGGATGCGCGCCAAGAGCTCGCGCGGGCGGAAGGGCTTTGTCAGATAGTCGTCCGCGCCGAGCTCCAGCCCCACCACCTTATCGTCCTGGTCGTCGCGTGCGGTAAGCACGATCACCGGCGTGTTACGTTCACGGCGGTGATGCTGCAGGAAGGTGTAGCCGTCCATCTCGGGCATCATGAGATCCAGCACGATCAGGTCGGGCTTCTCCTGGCGCGCGACGAACAGTGCCTCGCGCCCGTTGGGCGCAGTCACGACGCGGTAGCCCTGCTGCGAAAGGTAGGCTCGCACCAGGTCCACCAAGCGCGCCTCGTCATCCACGACCAGTACGGTCTTCATCCATCGGCCCTATCCTGCCGCGCGGTCCCCCCGCTCCAGGGAAGACACAGGCAAACGTGATTCCCCTGGTTCGATTCTATCCGCGGTCGGGCCGAGCGTGCGCCCCGGCCGAGCGTGAAGCGAGCGCTGTCGAGGGCTCGCGAGCAGGGCGCGCTAGGGCTGCGGGGTTCCACCCGCTCGTTCCTGTAGCATCCTGAGCAGCGGCTCGATCAAGAACAGTGTCTGGCGGCTGTTGCCCCCGGCGCGCGGCGTCCGCGCGGCCTGAGGCGTCGCCTGCGGGTTGACGGATAGGCCCGGCCCCCCGCCACCCTCGAAGCCGCCGGAGAAGACGAAGCCGCCCTCGCCCGGGCCTCCTTGGGGTGGAGGGCCAGCAAACCCTTGCGCAAATCCTTCGCCGCGCGCGAATCCTGCCCCTGGGGTTGCATCCGCCGCGAGCGCCGGTCGCAAGCCCAGCTTATCCATCAGCGAACCCAGGTCCGCCTGTTTGAGCTGAAGTGCATTGATCGCATCAATCTGGGCCGAGGTCATCGTCTCGATGATCTGGTTGGTCAGTGCTTCCAGTTCGGCCGGCGCGGTCGTGTCGCTCTGGCTGAGCGCCCGATACGCCTGCCACAATGGCACCAGGGCGGCGGCCTGCTCGGCCGATACCGCGAGTGATCCCCCCTCCAGCGAGAGTGTGCCGGCTGCGAGCTGCCCGATGACCGGCAGCGCCCCGGTGTAGCTTGTCGATAGCTTGCTTGTGGTCGAACCCTGGCTGGCCCCGGAGGACTCCGTCGCGCTGCCTCCGCCGGACGTCGTCGCCCCGCCCCCGCCGCAGGCCGCGAGACCCAGAACCAGCAGCATCGAGATCGCGATCCCAGAACTCTTCTTCATTCGAATCTCCTTGATTCGCACGGGAGACCTCGGTCCCCCGGCGTGCAGCAGAGGCCTTCGGTGCGCGCCTGTCGAGACGCGCCCGAGGCTGCGGCGCCTCTACTCATGGCGCAATGCCTCGATCGGGTCGAGCAGGGCCGCGCGATTGGCCGGGTAGTATCCAAAGAACACCCCCACCGCCGCTGCTGAAAAGAATGCCAGCAGGATCGAGGTGGGCACCACCACCGTGCGCATGTCGCTCATCGCACCGAACAGCACGGCCCCGCCCGCGCCTGCCAGGACCCCGATCACCCCGCCGAAGAGGCTGAGCAGGACGGCCTCGGTCAAGAACTGGTAGCGGATGTCGTTGTTCGTCGCCCCCACCGACTGGCGAATGCCGATTTCGCGCGTGCGCTCGCTGACGCTGACCAACATGATGTTCATGATCCCGATGCCTCCGACGATCAGCGACACCCCCGCCACCCAGGCCAGCAGGCTGCGGAAGGCAGAAGTCGCCGATTCCTGCGTCTGGATGATGTCCTCCTGCGTGGTCACCGTGAAGTCGGCCGCGTCGAGTGTGACGTCGTGTCGTTTGGCCAGGAGCAGCTCGATCTGTTGGATCGTCTTGTCCATCGTCGCGCGGTCCGCAACTTTGACGTAGATCACGCGCACCTGATCACCCAGGAAGCGGGCGAATTGTCTGGGCGTGAACTTCTGGAAGACCACCGTGATCGGGGTGTACAGCCGCGCATCGAAATCGACGCCGCTGACCATCCCGCGTTTGGCGAACACGCCGATGACCGTGAGGTCGGTGTTGCCCACCCTGATGCTCTGTCCGATGGGGTCGGTCTCACCGAATAGTTCCTCGGCCAGGCTTGCGCCGAGCACCGCCAGCTTCGTTTTGCGTTCGACTTCGAGGTCCGTGAAGTAGCGACCGGAGGCCAGCTTCACCTCGCGCACGGAGGGGAATCCGGAAGTCGTTCCGAGAACCTCCACCTCCTCCACCGCCACATTGCCCACTTTGACCGTCGCTTGTGCATTCTGTTCAACCACGACCGCGGCCACACCCGAGACCTCATTGGCAATGGCCGCCGCATCATCGAATTTGAGGCCGGCGTTGCGCACCTCCAGCCGCGCCCCCCCGCGGCTGAAACCGGATGTGACGAAGACCAGGTTCGACCCCAGACCAGTGATCCGTTCCTCAATGGTGGCCTCGGTGCCCGCACTCACCGCGATCATGACGATGACCGCCGCCACGCCGATGATGATGCCCAGCATGGTCAGCAGCGAGCGCATGCGGTTGCCGAGAATGCTGTTCCATGCCAGGTGCAGGAGTTCGCGAAGATTCATGTCACACCTTCAACTCGTCGGAGCGGCGGGCATGCCCATTGCGCTCGATCATGTCGATATGTCCGTCGCGCAGGTGGATCGTGCGCTGGGTATGCGCCGCAATCTCACGGTCGTGGGTCACCATGACGATCGTTCGACCCTCGCGGTGCAGCTGGTGCAAGAGCTCCATGATCTCGGCGCCGGAGTGCGAATCGAGATTGCCGGTCGGCTCATCCGCCAGAACCAGCAACGGGTCGTTGACCAGCGCGCGGGCGATGGCCACACGCTGCTGTTCGCCGCCCGATAGCTCCGACGGCAGGTGCCCGGTGCGCCCGGCCAAACCCACCGCCTCCAGCGTCTGGCGCGCCATCTCGCGCCGCTGCGCGGGCGGACGTTTCTGGCGGCGGTCGTAGAGCAACGGCAGCATCACGTTGTCTTCAGCCGTGGCCCGCGCCAGCAGGTTGTAGGACTGGAAGACAAAGCCAATGCGGCGGCCGCGGATCGCGGCCAGCTCGTCGCGCTCCAGATGGCTCACATCCTCACCGTTGAGCAGGTAGCGGCCCGAGGTCGGGCGGTCGAGGCAGCCGAGCAGGTTCATCAGCGTGCTCTTGCCGGACCCCGAGGGCCCCATCACGGCCACGAATTCGCCAGCCCGGATGTCGATGCTCACCCCGTCCAGGGCCGTCACCATGACGGCGCCCCGGCCGTACACCCGGGACAGCTCGGAGGTGTGGATGATCGGTTCAGGGCTGTTCATTGCGTCTCCACGATGCCGGTGCTCACCACCTCGCCCGCCTGCAGACCGGAAGTGATCTGGGCAAAGGTCACGTCTTGCAGCCCGACCGTGACCGTGCGCAGCTTGGGCGTGCCGTTTTCAACGACGAAGACGGCATACGATCCGGGCGCGAGCTCGCGCAGCGCTTCCACGGGCACCAACACCGCGTTTTCCGCGCTGCCGGCGATGACATCCACCGAGGCATTCATGCCCAGGAGCAGCGGCGAGGCGTCTTCAGCAAGCGTGTCGAATTGAGCCAGGGCGTGAATCGTCGACACACCCCCTCCAGTATTCAATGTTGGATCGACCGAGACAATGTGTCCGTTGAAGACCTGGTCGGGAAGGGCATCGAACGTCGCTTCGATCTGGTTGCCCACCTGGGCCTTGTCCATGTCCGTCTCATCCAGATAGACATCCAGTGAGACGTGCTGCAGGTCGACCAGAGTCAAGAAGGTGCCGGTGCCCACGTTCTCGCCCACACCGCCCGCGATCGAGGTCACGGTCCCCACCGACGGCGCCACCAATCGGCAGCCGGCGAGAGTGCGCTGTGCCTCTTCGTAGTTGATCCGCGCTTGTTGCACCTGTGCCAACTTCGCGCCGGTGGCCTGCTCGGACACCTGGCCACCGCTGAGCTCGGCGTACAACCACTGCGCTTCCTGCAACGTGGCCTGGGACAGTTGCAGCCCGGCCCGGGCCGCCTCGACCTCGGCGGCGGTGGGTGGCGCGTAGACGTCCACCCACACGCGGTTTCTCTGCATTCTGAACGTGAATTGATCTTGCAGGTAGTCGCTCTGGTCGGATTGGGCGTACAGCAGGCTGCCCCGGGCATGGGTGAGGGCGGCCTGGGCCGCCTCGAGCGCTGCGGCGGTCTCGTCCGACGCGTTGCTCTGAGCCGCCGCCGCAGCTGCGTCGGCGGCGACCTGCGCAGCGGCCACGCGTTCCTCCCACTTGAGGACCGTCGGGCTGATCAAGTAGGCCAGGTGGTCATGCGCGTCATCGACGGCCGTCTGGGCATCGCCCACTGCCTGGCGCGCTGTGGCCACGGCGGTGGCGGAGGTGAGTTCGCGAAGCGTGATGTCGGCTTGCTCAAACTGCGCCTGGGCACTGGTCTCATCGACCCGCGCCAAAAGTTGACCCGCCTCGACATGCTCGCCCACGCTGACTAGAAGTTCAAGCAGCGTGCCGCTTGAGGTGAAGGCCAGATCAGTCTGCGAGGAAGGAATGACCACCCCTGCCCCGGAAGCAGACAGCTCCAGGCTCCCCAGACGGGCGGTTGCGGTTTGGAGTTGCGACGTTTCCGCCGAGGCGGCCGCAGCCTTGGTCCGGCGGAGATACAGTCCCCCGCCCACCAGGACAGCCACCACGATGACCGAAAGAATGACCCACAGAAGTCGTTTGCGCAAGAAATGCAGCATGTTTCCTCCACGAGGGTTGACGAGGCTCCAAGCCTTGTCAGGATAGCCGTCGTGTGTTTGGCCTGGATATGGGAATGATGAAGAAAGTGTGTAGATTTGCTCCCACCCCATCCTGAGCGCCGCGCGCTCGGGCATTCTTCATCAATGGATCCGCCGCACGGCCCCTCTACCGGATTCGAAAACGCCTAAATCCATGAGAAAGGCAGCGGATTCTAGCGCCGTGGGGACTCATGGTTGACTCCCACGTCGATCTCGGTATAATAAGGTACGCTGGTCTGACCGGTATACATGTGGCTCTTCGGTTCACCTCGATGCTCTCGTCCCAGCTCGAACCGTCGCCGTTGTCGAGAAGCCGACGCCCAGCGCGTGGTCGTTCGGCTCCCGAAGATGGGCCTTGCGCAGCCTCGATCGTCTGCGTGAGGCAGGTTGACACCGATCCATCGTCACCTGCGCCACCGGAGCTCTCATCATATGAAGATCCAACCCGTCGCCCATCACACGCTGGCCCAGGCCGTCGCCGGAAGGCTGGTGGCCTCGCTGCTCGACGGCACCTGGAAGGCGGGCGATCAACTGCCCGCCGAGCGCGACTTGATCGAGCAGCTCGATGTGAGCCGGGCCACCCTGCGCGAGGCGCTCAAGGCGCTGGCTGAGAATGACCTGATCGAAGCCCGCCCGGGCGTGGGCTGGTTTGCGCGTGCGATCAACCAGGGCAACCTGGCTCTGGCGCGAGAACTCGCACAAGAGGCGCGTCCATCGACGGCGGTCGCGCCACACGCCGCGGGCGAGGCCGCACCCGAGGGGCCGCGCCGGCTGCCGGCCAGCCCCGAGAAACCGCTGCATGTCCCCAATCTCAAGACCGATCGCGGAGGCACCTTCGAACTGATCTCGTGGTGGGAACGCGAGAAGGTGCATGCCGCGCGGGTGCTCGTGGTCGGCGCAGGCGCGCTCGGCAACGAGGTGCTCAAGAACCTGGCCCTGATGGGCGTGGGGCATTTGTTCGTCGTCGATTTTGACACGATCGAGGCCGCCAACCTCAGCCGCTCGGTCCTCTTTCGCGAGGGCGATGCAGGACGAAGCAAGGCCGAGGTGGCTGCGGCCCGCGTGCGCGCCCTCAACCCCGAAGTGCATGTGCAGTACTTGCACGGCGATGTGACCAGCCAACTCGGGCTGGGAGTCATCCGCCGCATGGATGCCGTCGTTGGCTGCCTCGACAACCGCGAGGCGCGCCTGGCCATCAACCGCTTCTGCTACTGGAGCGGCAAGCCCTGGGTGGATGGCGCGATCCAGGAGCTGCTCGGCCTGGTGCGCGTGTTTGTGCCTGGCCAGGGCGGGTGCTACGAATGCAGCCTGACCGAGGCCGCGCGCCGCGACCTCTCGCTCCGCTACTCGTGCCCGCTGCTCGCGCGCCAGAACATCCTGCTCGGCAAAGTGCCCACCACCCCCACCATCGCCTCGATCATCGGCGGCATGCAGGCGCAGGAGGCGCTCAAGCTGATCCACGGTATGCCGGTGGAACCGGGCAAGGTCATCCACTTCAACGGGATGACCAACGAGATGCACACCAGCGCCTACGTGGCGCGCGAGGACTGCGAAAGCCACTGGACCTACGGCGCCGTCCAGGAGCTTCCGGCTCGCAGCGACCGCACCAGCCTCGAGGAGCTGCTGCGCATCGCGCGCGCCGACCTGGGCGCGGAGGCGCTGCTCGACCTCGATCAAGAGCTCGTCCTGGCTCTCACCTGCCCCAATTGTCATACCCGCGAGCCCGTGCTTCGCCCAATCGCCGAAGTGACGTTCGAGGCGGCCCACTGTCCGGTGTGCGGTGTCCTGCGCGAGACGGAGCTCACGCACCAGATCTCCGGGACAGAGACCTTCCTGCATCGAACGCTCGCCAGCGTCGGTGTGCCTCCCCTGCATGTTGTGCGCGCACATAACGCGCGCGAGTTCCGCTTCTATGAGCTCTCGGGCGATCTGCCGGAAGCTCTGCACTTTGGGCACTTCGAGGGTCCCGAGTCCGCAGCCCTTCCGCCCTTGCGTGAGCGCATCCGCCTGGGCGCCGGCGTTGAGCCCGAAGGCGGCGAAGCCCTCGCCGCTCGAGGGCGTGTGATCCTGCACGAGTGAGCCGCGGGATGACTTCGATCGCGAACCGGATGAATACCCCTGCCTCGCCCGCCTCTTCCGCCTCCACCGGCCGGCGCTTGATCCTGCGCCTGGCCATGACGACGGCCGCGGCCGGGCTGGGCGCCTTGCTGTTCGCGCTGGTGCGATTGGTCAATGACTCGATTCAACCCTGGGCGCTCAGCATGGCAACGGCCGCCGGGCTGGGCTTGCTTTCCGGGTTGTATGCACGCCTCAGCTTGCGAGCACACAGCGCGGCGTTGCGCTTCCTGGTCGGGATGGTGAGTTTGGTGGCGGCCTTGGTCTTCCTGGGTTGGCTGACGTGGGGAGTGGGCGGCCTGACGCTGGGCCAGCCTCTCGAGGCGCTACCCGATTGGCACGGATTGGCCCAGCTCGCACTCGGGGCCCTGAGTGTGGCGCTCGCACAGGAGGCATGGCGCGATCGGCTCCTCCCGGGCGCAGCGAGCCACCCCGCCTCAGTCGATGAGGCGCCGCGTCCTGCCCCCGCCTCAAGCTCGTCATCCTCCGGCCTTGTCGCATCTCACGTTGGGCGACCCTCGCCCGCCCGCGCCGGCGCACTTGCCGCGTTGGGCGCAACTTGGCGCCGGTTGGGCGGCCGCCCGCGGCGAGCGCACGTCCGCCTGCGCGGCTCGGCCGAACACCGTTGCCCGTATTGTCTCGACCCGATTGCCCGCCGCGACCCGCGCGGGGTTGTCGTGTGTCCTGTGTGCCGCACACCGCATCACGCCGACTGCTGGGCGGTGACCGGGATGTGCCAGGTTCCGCATCACCATCGCTGACGCCGCCGAAGTCTTTTCGCCTCGTGGGAGGTCATCCATGTCCGATCTGTCCGTGACCCTCGTGCTTCCGAATGGCGGGGCGCGCAACGCCGAAGTCCCGGATGACGCTGCGATTCGCGACCTCTTGGGCGAGTTGACCTCCCTGCTCAAGCTGCCCACGGTCGGCCCGGATGGACGCCCCATGGGTTATCGCATCGACAGCAAGGCTCTCGGCCGCGAGCTGCGCGAGGAAGAAACGCTGGCCTCGGCCGGCGTGCCGAACAACGATCGATTGATTCTTACCGCCGACATCACGGCCGGCGCACGAGCACTCGACAATTCGCCGCGCATCCGCCGCCTGCGGGCGGATTACGAGCTGATGCGGGAATTGGCGGGACGCGCCTCTCTCATCCGCTACGAGGCCCAGCCCGTACACCCGGGAGTGCCGCCCGAGCGCTACGTGATCACCTTTCTCTGCCGCGGCATCGCCTCCGTCGACCGGCGCGGACGGCCGAAGTACTCGACCCACCACCAGGTCGAGATCTATCTGCACAACCAGTACCCGCAACGCTGGCCCGGCCTGAAATGGCTCACACCCATCTGGCACCCCAACATCAATCACCTCAACGGCAGCGTGTGCATCGACGCCGCCTGGTGGACGGCCAGCCGATCGCTCGATCGCCTGGTGATCATGCTGGGCGAGATGGTTCAGTACAAGAACTACCACGACGACCCGACTCAGCCGCCCTTTCCGTGGGACCCGGAAGCCGCACGCTGGTGCCGCGAGTACCGCACCCGCAACCCGGCTGCCTTCCCCGTGGATACGCAGGAACTGCTGAGGCCGGAGCGCATTCATCTCAAACCGGAAGAGAAGGGACGAGTGCGCATCCATCTCAAGTGAGGGCGCGCAGCCGGCAGCCGGCCGGCTGCGGCGCATGGTGAGCACGAATTCGCGTTCAGTACAGGAGGCCAGAATGTCCGACGTTCCCGTAACGGTGGTTCTTCCCTCAGGAGGCACACGTTCTGCCGAAGTTCCCAGTGACGTGGCGGTCAAGGAGCTCATCCCTGAACTCACGACCTCCCTGCAGCTTCCAGTCACCGGGCCCGATGGACGCCCGATGAGCTACCGCATCGACAGCAAGGCCCTGGGGCGCGAGCTGCAAGAAGAGGAGACGCTGGCGGAGGCCAAGGTCCCCGAAGGCGACCGCCTGATCATGACCGCCGACGTCACCGCCGGCGCTCAGTGAGGCCGGCCTCGCCGGCACACGGGTAGGTAGACCCGAATTCGGGTTGAAGAGCTGATGAGCGAATCGCGCGTGCGTCTCGTCCCCAGCCTGGCCCGCAGCCCGCGCCATGCGCGCGTGCAGCGTAACCGACTGCGCCTGTGGGTCTCGCCTCATGAAGTCCGCGCCGAGCCACCCGCGGTCGCGGTCATGATGACCCCGCGCGCGCTCTCCCAGGTCGCGGAACACGCGGCCAGCGACCTCGACAATGAGGTGGGCGGTGTGCTGGTGGGCAAGTGGATGCTGGAGGGCCAGAACCACGAGGAAGTCGTGCTCGTCGAGTCCATCCTGCGCGCCCGCTATGTGCGCCAGGGCAGCACCTTCATCACCTTCACCCAGGATAGCCTGGTGGCGCTCAATGACGAACTCGAAGCCAACCACCCCCGGCGCCTCATGGTGGGTTGGTATCACACCCACCCGCGCATGGGCGTGTTCCTTTCGGGATACGACACCTGGCTGCACGAGCACTTCTTCCCGGAATCCTGGCAGGTGGCGCTGGTCATCGAACCGCTCTCGACCGCCTGCGGATTCTTCATCCGCACGGCCGACGGCACGCTCGACCCCCAGCATTACTACGGGTTCCGCGAGATCCTGGCGGATGGCGGACGGAGCCAGGTGGCATGGTGCAACCTTGCGCCGTCCGCCTCCGCCGTTGTCGAAGAAGGAGGTTCGTCGACATGAGTCGCAGAATGCGAACTTACTATTACGCCGTGCTGGGCGCCATGGGCGGCCTGCTCGGCTGGCAGATCAGCAACCTGCTGGGGCTTTCGTTCACCGGCAATCTCTACCTGAACGAAGCCGTCGTCGGCGCGCTGATCGGCGTGTGTGTGGGCTTCCTGATCGGCGCAGGCGAAGGGCTTGTCACACTGATGCCGGGGCAAATCCTGCGTACCGGCGTGCCCGCCGCCGCGCTCGGGCTGGCCGCCGGTGCGATCGGCCTGCCGCTGGGAGAGATCCTCTTTCAAGTGCTGGGCGCCGGCCTGGTCGGGCGGGCGCTCGGCTGGGGCGTCTTCGGGATCTTGATCGGTCTGGCGGAAGGGATCAGCGGAGGCAGCCAGGCCTGGAAGGGTGCGCTGGGGGGCGCCGTCGGTGGAGTGCTGGGGGGCGTCTTGCTCGAGGTCGCCCAACAGCGCTTCGACCAAGCCCTCTTCGGCAAGGCGGCCGGCATGGTCTTGCTGGGCGCGTCCGTGGGCGCCCTGATCGCGCTCATCGTGGTCCTGCTGTCGCGCGCATGGCTCGAGGTGACCAGCGGCAAGCTCAAGGGAGCCGAGTTCATATCTGGATAAGTTCGGCAAACGCAACGGCCCCTCGGCCATTGTGGGCAGCGACGCGCTCAAGGCGGATATCGTCCTGCCCGACCCGGGCATCGCGCCGCAGCACGCGCTCCTCAGCGGCGACGGGGTGCGCTTCATCATCAAGGACATGAGTCCCAGCGGCACTTTCCTCAATACCCGCCGCGTCGAACGGGCGGAGCTCTACGACCGCAGCGTATTGCGCCTGGGTAACACCGAGATGGTCTACCACGAGAAGAGGTGACGCCATGAGGACAAGAACCCGCAACCGGCTCGCTGTGCTCCTGGCTGTGGCCGCCTTGACGACCGTGGCCTGGGCGCCGGCACAAGGCGCGGCGGAGGTTCAGCTGAATGTGACTCAGGTCGATACCTCGCGCTTCCCGCAGGTCACGGTCTACGTCTCGGCGGTCAATCCACGCGGAGAGCCCGTGGCCGTCAGCCCGGCCGACATCCGCCTGCAAGAAGACGGCGCGCTCGTGGAGCCTCACGACGTGCGCGGCGTGGGTCCCAGCGATCCGTTGAGCAGCTTGCTCGTCATTGACGTCTCGGGAAGCATGCGCCGCGCCGGCAAGCTCGAGGCCGCCAAGGCGGCCGCTACTTCCTACATCAACCAGATGCGCCCCGGCGATCGGACGGGCGTTATCGCCTTCGCCACCGAAACGCGCATGGTGCAGAGCCTCACCTCCGACCATCCGGCGCTCTTGGCTGCGGTCGAGAGCCTGGAGACCCAAGACGACACAGCGATGTACGACGCGCTGGATTGGGCCATCGCGTCGATCAACTCCGAAAGCGGCCGAAAAGCCATTCTGGTGCTGACCGACGGGATGGATAACCGCAGCCGGCATACGCCGGACCAGGTGATCTCCTCTATCGGACCGGGTGGGCTGTCAATCTCAGCCGTCGGACTGGGCGAGCCCTCGCTGGGGAGCGGCACCTTGGCCGGGTTGGACGAGCCCGCGCTCACTGAGTTGGCGCAGCGCGCCGGCGGATCGTATGCCTTCGCCAACAACACCGACTCGCTACAGC
Source organism: uncultured Chloroflexia bacterium (assembly GCA_963712475.1). GTDB lineage: Bacteria > Chloroflexota > Anaerolineae > Anaerolineales > RBG-16-64-43 > RBG-16-64-43. The sequence continues at coordinate 49,488 of CAVQIA010000005.1, read as the reverse complement.
GCCTCTTCGAGTTGCATGGCCGTGCGCTGCAGAGCGAGTACCTGATGACCTACACGAGTCACTCCCCGTTGCGCGACGGGGTCACGCGGACACTCACTGCAACTCTGGCCCATGGCAGCCAGGCCGCAACGAGCTACAACCCGGGCGGAGTCGTACCCGAAGTAGGCACGCAACGCGCGTGGGGGCTCTTCGTGGGGCTCCTGGCCGGGTTGCTTGCCATGCTCGCGCTCCCCGGCCTCATCGCGCGCGGCCGTCACCTCGTGCCGCGCCTGGCTCGGCAACCCACAACGGAGCCCGCCGCCCAACCCGCGCGGATTCGATTGCGCGATGAACCCAGGGCGCGCATCCGACTGCATTGAGTCACGGGATTGAGCCGCAAGTGATGACAGCGCGTGGAAAGCCGTTGATGAAGAAGAGTATCAAGCTGCGGCACGCGCCCCTCGTGATCTCATGCAAGGCTCGGGGGGGCCGGAGCAGCACCTGTTTCGCAGGCAATCCTAACTCGTTCGTCCCGCCTGCCGACTAAGTCCGGGGGACCTCTCGCAGTTCGACCATAGGAGGCGTTGCGATGAAACTCACACGCAGTCTGGGTATGCTGCTCTTGGGTATCTGGCTGATCTTGTGGGGAGCCTTGCCCTTGCTGGGCGTCAGCTTCCCGGCCAGCGGCGTCGTGCTCGAGATTCTGGCAATCGCCGCGGGTGTGCTCATCTTGTTCGGCCGGTAAGTGCAGAAAGCGCGTGCTTTCGCGACGGGCGGCCCGCGTGGCCGCCCGTCGGCTTTTTAGAGCGAGCGAGGCACGTGAACTCGATTCGATGCCAGTAACTCTCCCCGACAACGCGCGATGGGAATAGAATCAACCGGCACAGCACGCCCGCTACCCCGGGTGCTCGAGCCGGATGCGCGCACGTCCGCGACGCCTTGCGGCCGATCTGTTGGGGCGCGCCGGGTGACGCCGAGCCGGGGACAGGTGCCACGAGAGCCATCGGCGACCTGTGGATCGGGGGTCCTGACAATCGATGAAGCCCAAAGCGCCCGAAGGTCGCGAAGGCTCCTCGTCTGCCTCGCCATCTACCTCGAGCCAGCGCCTTCTCCCTCGAAGACGATGCCGAGATCCACTCGGTCAGCCTCGCGGAGATCATCTTCCCACCCCATCCGGTGAAAGGAGTGATCATCGAGCAGGCCAGGTTGAGTCACGCATCCTTCGCCGCCTGCCGCTTGGTCAAGCCGCGATCGAGCGACGCCCGTTTCGAGAAGTGCGATTTCACGGCGGCCGAATGGACCGAAGCCCACCTGCTGCGAGTCGAGTTCATCGGATGCCGCATGTTGGGGATGCAGTGGGCGAACCTGGATGGACGTGACACCCGCTTCGAAGACTGCCTGTGCGATGAGGCGTTCTTTCTCTCGGCCCGTCTGCCGGGAATTCGATTCGAGCGCTGCACGCTCAAGGGGGCCTCGCTCGAAGGGGCCGACCTGACGGGCGCGCAGTTCCGCGAGTGCGACCTGTCGCAAGCCGACCTGCGCGGGGCAAGGCTGACGGATGCCGACCTGCGCGGTTGCACCATCAACGGCGTGAAGGTCGGCGCGCAGGAGCTGCGGGGGGCCGTGCTCGACCCTGCCCAGGCTACCCAAGTGGCCGGGCTGCTTGGTATAGTTGTCAAGGATCTGTCCGAATCCTGACCCGCTCGCCCGTGTGCAACCCGAGCCATCGGTGCGAGTGACATGGAGTGTCGAGATGGCAACGACTGCAGAGCTCAAGACCACGTTCGCGACGGTTCGCTCGCTCCTCAAGCGCTACCAACCGCCCATGGTTGCCACCGTCAACCGAGCCACACGCTTCGAACTGTGGTCGCAGCGCGAGGTCATCATCGCTGGGCGTAAGCGCAGCGAGGTCTTCTTCGCCTCGGTGGTCATCCAGAAGGATTTCGTGGGGTTCTACTTCATGCCGATCTATGCCGAAACCAAACTGAAATCCGTGTTCAAACCCCAACTCCTTCAGCGCCTCAAAGGCAAGTCGTGCTTCCACTTGAAGATCCTCGACCGTGAATTGACGTCGCAGATTCGCTCGGCGCTCGCACTCGGGTTTGCGATGTACAAGAAGCGCGGCTGGGCCTAGCCGGAGACATCGGGTGCTGCCCCGCGTCCATGCGTGGCCGGGCAGGAGCAATTCGTGAGCCGAAGAACCCCACAGACGACCGCTTCATGGTCCGGGCGCTTGAAGGCGGATCCAATTCCCTGGCTCCTCGAAAAGGACGACCCAGGCGCTCGGTACTTGGCCATGCGAGACGTGCTTGAGCTCCCCGCGGCGGATCGCGAGTTCCGGCTCGCACGCAAGCGAGCCCACACCCGACGGCCCAATCGCTGCCATCTTGGACAAGATGGATCCGTCCGGATACTGGGTGCAGCCTGGCCCAGGATATGGCCCGAAGTATCGCTCGACGGTGTGGTCGCTTATCCTGCTCGCGCAGCTCGGTGCGCGCGTCGAAGAAGATCGGCGCATCGCCAAAGCCACGGACTACTACCTGGACCAGGCGCTGTGCGAGGGCGGGCAGATCTCGAGCTCGAGCGGGCCCGGCGGATCGGTCGATTGCCTGCAGGGCAACATGCTATGGGCGCTGACCGAACTCGGGTGCGAGCCGGACCGCCTGCGGGAGGCCATCGAGTGGACCGCACGCAGCGTGACCGGCGAGGGCATATCGCCCGCCTCGGCGAAGGATGCGCCCCGCCGCTATTACGCGGGCAAGTGCGGTCCCACGTTCGCGTGTGGCGCGAACAACAAGAAGTCCTGCGCCTGGGGAGGCGTGAAGGTGGTGCTTGCGCTGGCGGTCCTGCCCGGGAGCAAGCCGCCGCTCGTGCGGCGCGCGATCGCCCACGGCGCCGAGTTCCTGCTCGCGGGCAACCCCGCCCAGGCAGGATACCCCAACGGGTGGGCCAGCCAGCCGAGCGGAAACTGGTGGAAGTTCGGCTTCCCCATCTTCTATGTGACCGACCTGCTGCAAAACGTTGAGGCGTTAGCGAAAGCAGGCTTTGCCCGCGACCCGCGCCTGCGCCAGGCCGTTGACCTGATCTGCGAGAAGCAAGACGACGACGCGCGCTGGAATCTGGATTACGACTACCGCGGCAAGACCTGGGTCGATTTCGGCTCAAAGGGCAAACCCAACAAGTGGGTCACGATTCGCGCGCTGCGCGTCCTGCGAGCGACCGTGTGATGGCCCGCAGGCTCACCGCGAGCTGGAGCGGCCACGCGTGACCGCGAGGGAGGGCTATCTCTCCTTTACGACGCCCGCCCGGTGGCGTGCCTGGCTGCGTGCCAACCATCTCCGCGCCCGTCAGGCGTGGCTGGCGCTGCCCAAGCAGGGCCACTCGGGCGAGTCGGTCACCTACGAGCAGGCGGTTGAAGAAGCCTTGTGCTACGGGTGGATCGACGGGTTGCTGCATAGGCTCGACGAAACGCGCTTCCTACTGCGCTTCTCACCTCGCCGTGCAGGGAGCATTTGGTCAAAGAGCAACAAGCAGCGAGTTGCCCGGCTCATCCGCGAGAAGCGCATGACCGTCTGGGGCATGGCCAAAGTGAAAGAAGCCAAACGCAACGGTCAATGGCGCGACGCAGAGCAGCGCGAGCTCACGGATCGGCCGCCGGCCGATCTCCTGCGCGAACTGCGCAAGCAACCCGGGCAATTGACCGCATGGCGGGCGCTCCCTGCTTCGCGCAAGAAAATGGTGCTGTACTGGTTGGCGAGTGCCAAACGCGAAGCCACACGGCAGAAACGGCTGCGCCTTGTTGCCGAGCGGTGGTTGAGAGGCGCGCCGGGCGCCCCGACGGATCCGCTAGTCAAACCGGCGGCGCGGCGGAGCGGGTTCCCAGCGCGACGCACGCCACAATCGAACTCGCCGCAAGGAGAGTGAGCCTTGGACCTTCGCCCTGCAACCATGGATGACCTTGCCGCGATTGTCGAGATCTACAACGCATCCATCCCGGCCCGCATCGCCACCGCGGATACGCAGCCGGTCTCGCTGGAGTCGCGACGCGGCTGGTTCCATCAGCACTCGCCCGAGAGTCATCCGTTGTGGGTTGCCGAGGTCGATGGCTCCGTCGCCGCCTGGCTTGGGCTGGCTGCCTTCTACGGCCGGCCGGCGTATGCTCACACGGCCGAAGTCAGCCTCTATGTTCACCCCGAACATCAGCGACGCGGGCTTGGCACGGCCCTCCTGCAACATGCCCTGGCGCAGGCGCCCGCCCTCCACCTGGAGACTCTCCTCGCGTTCATCTTCGGCCACAACCTGCCAAGCCTGGTCCTTTTCTCACGCCAGGCCTTCGAGCGTTGGGGCCTGTTGCCACAGGTGGCAGAGCTCGACCAAGTCCGACGCGATCTCGTCATCCTCGGGCGAGCTGTTGGCTGAGGCGAGCTGCGCACGAACACGTAGTGATGCGCGCCTCCCCGGCGCCGGGGGACAGGTCGGGGCACCGGCCGGAGGCCACGGGAGAACCGAATGAGACCGAATCGCGCTTTGCGCCGGGGGCCGTCCGCGGCCGAGATCGTGCGCACCTTCAATGAGGCCCTCAACCGTCAGGACCTTCCATCGATGATGGATTGTCTGACCGATGACACGCTGTTCGAGAATACCTACCCCGCGCCCGACGGCTCGCGCGTCGTCGGTCGCGAGGCCGTGGCGGCATTCTGGCGGCAGTTCTTCGTCGATTCGCCAGGGGCACACATCGAGGCGGAGGAAGTGTTCGCCTCGCGCGCCCGGTGCGTCATGCGCTGGCGTTACGAATGGCGCGAGCGCGATGGCACGCCCGGCCACGTGCGAGGAGTCGACATCTACCGATTGCGGGAAGGGCGGATCGCAGAGAAACTCTCCTACGTCAAAGGCTGAACTGCCCATACACGCATCGCCCATGGGAAGGAGGCGCAGGATGGAGAAAGCCGAACGCGCGGTGCACGCCGAGGTCACGGTCGATGCTCCGCTCCGCGACGTGTGGCAGGCGTGGACCACCGAGGCTGGCGTGCGCTCGTTCCTTGCTCCGGCCTGCCACATCGAACTGCGCGTGGGCGGCGCGTATGAGATGTATTTCAATCTGGACGCGCCGCAGGGGCAGCGAGGCGGCGAGGGCGTGACCTTACTGGCCCTTCAGCCGCCTAGCATGTTGTCGTTTACTTGGAATGCGCCGCCCGAGCTGCCTGCCGTGCGACCGCAACGGACCCACGTCACGGTTCGCCTCTTCGCCGCGTCGCCGCGTACCACGCTCGTCACGTTGCACCACGACGGCTGGGGCGAGGGCGGTGAATGGGAGCAGGCGTTTCGCTATTTCGAATCGGCGTGGGGGGAGGTGGTTCTGCCTCGCCTACGATATCGGTTTGCCGAGGGACCCGTCGATTGGGCAAACCGGCCCGATCTGACGGCATGGCGCTGAGCCGCCGATCCGGCGGGAATTCCCGAGGGCGCTGCACGGTGGTTGATTTCAGGTGTAACGGTTGATCCTCGCGCTCGAAAACCTCACCTTGGGTTTTCTGGTCGAGTTGGCTGACTGTTCGCTCGACAAATCCCCTGTGTCGTTCGTGTGAGGCAGGTCGAGTTGTGCTAGAGTTGAAGTGGGCGGTTTGGAACGTGGAGCCCTCGCCCGTCGAACCGTGCTCCGTGAAGACCCGCAGGGAGACTGGCACATGGCATCCGACATGACCCACGTCGCACGCCTCACGCTCACCGCCGATGCCCAGGCAACCCCGCACATTTCGGATGTCGCACTCTTCCTCTACGATTTCACGTCGCTGTATGAGATCATCCGGCTCGCCGTTGACCCCCGCTACCGGGCCTACCATTTTTCGCGATTCTCCTTGTATCGCAACGGCCGGCCGCTCGACGAACGCGACCGGATGCAGGTGGGATCGTTGCGCATGCGTTCGCCACTGGAGGTCGTGGCGACGATTGCTGTGGCCGGTGGCGCAGCCGCATCGGTGGCCTCCGCAGTATGGGTGGTCGTCCAAACGGTCGAGAGAATCTACAACCTGCGCCTCAATCGAGAGAAGCTCGAGCTGGAGGTGCAGAAGCTCCGGCGCGAGGAGGCCCAGCCCGCTTTGCCCCTGGATCTGCCCGGACAACGACCGGACGCGCAGACACAGATCGCCCGGCGCAAGGCCACCGACTCACTGGAGGCCATCGCCCGCCGCTTGGAAGCGTCGCCGGTGAGGATCGTGCGCATCGAACTTGAAGTGCGCGAGAGTGGCACCCCGGCCAAGGCCCGCTCACGAGCCTCGCGCAAACCTTAGGCCATCGACCTGCGCGGAAGGGCCAATGCCCCCGGCCGCGATGCACAGCCCAGGTGCGCGCCCTGGGTGAGGGCCACGCGAGGACCTCCACCCCGCGCCTTGCCTCCCCAACCACAGCCGAAACGAGGCTGCTCCATCGCCTGACATGGCCAGGCTGGGCGTCACTGTCACCTTCGGCTCCCTCCCCTCGCCTGGGACCGTGTCCGATGCGTCGCAATCACTAACGACCCAACTCCGCGATGCGGTTGACCGATCACCTCGCCATCGATCCACAACGGAAGCTTAACCTCCGCGCGCGAGTTGTCGCTTTTCAAGGCATTGGTCGATTCCCATGAGACAGGCACACGAGTGCGACCCTCGCGGCCATTCGCCCAAGCCCCGGAAAATGAACGCGGCAGGTCATTGACCCACCGCGTTGATGACGGGTGAGAGGCGATGCGAGCCCTCAAGCGCGGCGGCCGCTGCCCCGACCTAATTCGCGAATGAGGCGTCCAGCCCTGCGGCCAGTGCCTGACGCTCCTCGGCCGAGAGGCGTGCGTTGGGGTGCATCAACAGGTAGGTTTGCAGAGGCATCTCCCCCTCCAGCACAGCTTCGCCCGCTTCATCGGCGCCTCGTTGCCGACGGTTCCACTCCGACACGTTCAAGTGCTGACGGCCTTCGCTGACATCCGAGGCGATGAGCCACGACACGGGGGCCACTCGGCTGTACCAGGGCCAGGTGGTTTCATTACTATGGCAATCGCCACACGCGCGAAAGAAGGTCCCGCGTGTGGCCGGGCTATCCCACTGCGGCTCGGCCACCACGGCTGGATTGGGGGGGCTGACCTGGGTGGGTATGAATTGGATGGCTACGCCGACGACGACTGCCACCCCCAGCAGGATTGCGATCAGTCTTGGCTTCGAGGATGACATGCTGGGCCTCCTTCGCCCACGGGTGTGAGAACTCCGGGTCGCTGTGCACGCGGCTGGGTGGTACGCCGGCGTGAGTTTACCTCAAAACGCCTTACGCTCGTTGAATCCAGGTCGTGGTCGACCGTCACCCCCCTGACCGTGTGGGTCAGGTCCCCCTCGGCCCGTGGCACATGGGCGCTCATCTTCTCCGGCCTATCGTCGAGCGCCACATCGAGAATTGGGAGCGCGTCGACGCGCCGACCAAGGGTTGGCTGCGAGTGGGCGTCGCAATTACAATACGTAGGCGGGGCAAGGCGCACCACCCCCTTGCTCCAAGTTCCCTAGGTCGCTTGGCGAGGACGATTCGGCGCGGTCAGTCCATCGAGCTGGGGCCGTCGCCGAGGAATGCTCGCCCGACCGGCGCGGGCCGTTGAGGCCCAACCGCCAGGCAGGGTGGGAGATTGCCAATGACGGAGACCGGCGGAACGAAGCCCAGTGCTCGGGGGCTGCTCGCGTGGGGGGTGAAGGGCCTGCTGGCCAAGGCCATGATCGCGCTGATCTTGCTGCTCTCGGCGGGTCGGGCCGATTGGACCGCGGCCTGGGTCTTCATCGGAATCTACCTCACGTTCGATGTGGCTACGGCGTTGGTTGTCCTGCCACGCAGCCCAGGGCTGCTGTTGGATCGCGCGCGGATGCAACCCGGCACCGCCGGATGGGATAGGGTGATCATGCCGCTCGCGGCGAGCCTGCTCCCCATGGCGGGCTGGATCACTGCCGGACTCAACGAGCGCTGGCGATGGCCGCCCACCATTCCCAATTGGATCCAGGCCATCGCTGCCTTGCTGACGGCCGCGGGGTTTGGCCTCACCGTGTGGGCCATGGGCGCCAACGCGTTCTTTTCGGCCACCGTGCGACTGCAGCCCGAGCGCGGACAACACGTCGCCACCGGTGGTCCTTATCGTTTCGTGCGCCACCCGGGCTATGTGGGGGCCATTCTCTTGACGCTCGGCATGCCCATCCTGCTGGACTCGGTTTGGGCGCTCATCCCGTGCATTCTCGCGGCCATTCTGTACGTCGTCCGCACCGCGCTTGAGGACCGGTTCCTCGCCCAGGGTTTGCCCGGCTATCCTGAGTTCCAGAGACAAATCCGCTACCGGCTGGTCCCAGGCCTCTGGTAGACCGGGCTCGTTGGCCGCTCGACCGGGTCGAGCCATGCGCCGGCACCGAACTCCCGCGCGTGGAGGGAAGGTCCACATGCCCAGTCGTCATGGGCAACATCGTTCTGGCTGCAATCATCAACTCGCCGCTCCATCCGCTTCTCGGCGATTCGTTCGCGGTGATCACTGTGCCTGGGCGTCGCAGCGGGAAGATCATACGAACGCCAGTCAACGTGACCCGCGATGGCGACACGTTGACCATCATCAGCAAGCGGGAACGAACCTGGTGGCGCAACCTGCGCTCCGGTCAGAAGGCCGGCCTGCGTCTCAAGGGGAGGAGCCTGCAAGTGTGCGGCGAGGTCGCGGAGAGCCCCGAGCGCGTGGCCGAAGCCTTGGCACGCTTCTTTTCCATCCGCCCGCGCAACGCCAGGTACTTCCGCGTCCGATTGCAGCCGGACGGCACGCCTGCGGCAGAGGACCTGCGCGCGGCGGCGGACGGGCGGGTCGTGATCCGATTGCATGAGGGGTAATCCATTGAGACCGCCTGCACCCGGAACCGCGGCGCGAGGGCGCGAATCGCTCGGTGCCCCAGGGCCAGATCGCTGGCTAGGGCCCGGGACCCGCTCGATATCTGGCGTAGACGGGCCGAAAGAGGCAGCCCGCAATGCACTTCGTCGCGCGTGTCTCGCCCGGCAGGCGTGGGTTAAGCATCGTGTGACCGGACGCGTCCCTTGGGTTCGCCCATGAGTTCATCTGCACCCCTGACCGTCGAGAATCTCACATTCCGCTACCGCGATCGCGGCGCGCCTTCGATTTCCTCGATCTCCTTCGAACTCGCGGCCGGGCGGCTCTTGCTCGTGGCCGGGTCGAGCGGGTGTGGCAAGACCACCCTCGCCCGATGCATCAACGGCCTCATCCCGCGTTCGTACAAGGGTGAGATCTCCGGCCGCATCCTCTTGCACGGGCAGAACACCGCCGGATGGCCGTTGGCCCGCATCTCGCAGACGGTCGGGACCGTGCTGCAGGATCCCGAGCGACAAATTCTCGGCACGCGGGTGCTCAACGAGGTTGCCTTCGGCCTTGAAAACCTCAGCCTCGGGCGCGCCGAGATTTACGAGCGCGTCGACCAGGCGATGCAGCACCTGGGCATCGCGGCGTTGCGCGACCGTGAAACGCACAACCTTTCGGGCGGCGAGAAGCAGAAGGTGGCGCTGGCCGGCGTGTTGGCCATGCGCCCGAGCCTGCTCATTCTGGATGAGCCGCTCGCCAGCCTCGACCCGGCCAGCGCCCAAGAGGCACTGACTTCTGGTGCGCCGGCTCACGGACGAGGGCATGTCGGTCGTGATAATCGAGCACCGCGTCGAAGATGTTCTGCGTATTCGCCCAGACGAGGTGATGTTCATGGCCGAGGGCCGCGTACGCTATCAGGGGCCGGTCGCCGGTCTGGAGCGCGCCGTCGACTACCGCGAAGTGAAGCTGCCGGCCGAAATGGTGATCTCCCTCGCCGCCCTCGCCTCGCACCCGCCCGCGCCTGCGCCGGTCGTCCGGACCACACCCGTGCCGGGCACGCCGCCCCTGGTGCGCTTCGAAGGCGTGCGCTTCGGTTACGATGCGGCCGACCCGGTGCTGCAGGATGTCACCCTCGACATCCGGCCGGGGGAAGTCATCGCCGTGCTGGGGCCGAACGGCGCCGGGAAAACGACGCTGGTCAAGCACGCCATCGGGCTGCTCAAACCCACGGCGGGGCGCGTCCTGGTTCAGGGACGCGACACGCGTGAGTTGAGCGTAGCCCAGGTGGCCGCCACGCTCGGCTACGTCTTCCAAAGCCCGAGCCACATGCTCTTCGCGCCGACCGTGCGCGAGGAACTGGCCTTCGGGCCGACCAACTTGGGCCACGCGCCCGATCTCATTCATGAGGAGGTGCAGGAGGCACTGAGGATCGTGAACCTGACGGGCCTGGAGGCCGATCCGCCCTTGGCACTCTCGTTCGGCCAACAGAAGCGCGTCAGCATCGCCGCCATCCTCGCCATGCGCTCGCGCATCCTGGTGATGGATGAGCCCACCGCCGGGCAGGATTTCCGCAACTACATGAGCTTCATGGACTCGATTCTGGGCATGCCTGGCTTCGAAGCCGTCTTGTTCATCACCCACGATGTGGATCTGGCGGTGGTTTACGCCAGCCGCGTGTTGCTCGTGAGCCAGGGCCGGATCGCGGCGGACGGCCCGCCGGAGGAAGTTCTGGCCGATACCGGGCTGCTCACCCGCTGTCGACTGGTCCCGACTTCGCTCTTGCACGCCAACCTGGAGCGTCTGCCGCACACCGGCAGATTCGTACGGGCCGAAGCACTGGCCCGCGTCTGACTCGCACGAAAGGAGAAGGCACCATGGATCGCAAGATGCTCGGGGTCATTCTCACTCTCATCATCGTCTTCGCGCTTTTCCTCGGATTGGTGTACATCGGCGGCAACATGCTGGGGATCGAACGCCTGAAGACCGGCGAACGTCCGCTGTTGCGCTTCGCCTTCGTCGGCATCGGTCTGGTCGCCGCCTTCCTGGTCTACGCCTTCACCAAGGAAAACAAGGCGTGGGCGGTCGGCACGCGCGAGGTGGTCTACATGGCCATCGGCGCGGCGCTGTACGCGGTGTTCTCCTACCTCTTCAACGGAACGGTGTTTGTCGTGCCCTCGGTCAGCCAGGTGGCGCTGCGTCCGGCCATCTGCATCCCGATGTTCTTCGGCTACGCCTTCGGCCCGGTGGTCGGGTTCTTCACTGGCGCAGTCGGCAACATGGTGGGCGATGCGCTGACCGGCTTCGGGCTGTACCCGCAGTGGAGCGTGGGCAACGGGCTGATCGGCCTGATCGCCGGCATCCCCATGCTCTTCGCCGACAAGAAGAAGAGCCTGGATACGGTGCTCATCGTGGGTGCGATCCTGGCCGCGATCGGCACGCTATTCTTCTTCCTGTTCCGCACTGTGCCCAACACGCTCTTCTTCGACCCGGCCAACAACATCTTCGGTGATCAGCCGGTCTCGATACTGGTCGGGCTCTCGATCGTGGTCGGGTTCATCCTGGTCCTGATCGTGCGCTTCGCGTTCGGCAAGAACCTGGATGTGGCGGCCGCCGTCACCTGGGGCATGCTCGGCAACCTGATCGGCCTGGGCTTCGCCGCGCTCTCCGACATCTGGATCAACGGCTATCCGCCGCCGGTGGCCATCGTGGGCGAGTTCCTGCCCTCGGCCGGCCCGAACCTGATCTTCGCCGCGATCCTGGTCCCGATCCTGGTCATCGCGTACAAGGGGCTTCAGCGGCAGACCGGCCGCTAGGTTCGCACGTTTCTTCTTCGCTCCGGGGGCGGGTCCGCCCCCGGAGCGATGGCAGGCAGGCATCCACCATGCTGGTCACGTGGCGTTACCGCAAGCGGCGATCCCTCGTGCAGAGCTTCGACCCTCGCGCGTGGATCATCTTCTACCTGTGCTTCATGGGCGTGACCATTTCCTTCTGGGATGTGCGCATTCTGGCCGTCTTGTTTGGCCTGGCGCTGGGGATTGTCATTGGTTCCGGACTGACCTGGCGCGAGACGCGCCGGGCGTGGCTCTTCATCGGTGGATTCATCATCTACTTCTCGCTCTTCACCTTCCTCACCGGCCGCGGCGGTGTGGAGTTCTACACCGAAGAACATGTGATCCGCAATCTCGCGGCCTCCTTCACGCTCTTCGGCTGGCAGCCCGTGCTGCACATCACGGTGGAACGAACCTTCTACGCGCTGAGCATGCTGGTGCGCGTGTTCAGCCTGGCCAGCATGACCATTCTGATCCCCTATTCATTCAATCCAGCCCAATACGGCGTCACCTTCCGCGGGCTGGGGTTGCCCGACAAGATCGCCTACGCCATGGATCTCACCATGCGCTTCGTCCCCACCTACGCGCGCGACTTTCAGATCACCATGGACGCCCAGCGCGCCCGCGGATACGAAATCGAGAAGCTGCGCGGCGGGCTGCTGGCCCAAGTGCGGAAACTGGCGCCGCTGATCGTGCCCGTGACCATTCAGGCCATCGCCGGCAGCGAGGACATCATCGATGCCATGGACCTGCGGGCCTTCGGGGTCCAGCCGCGCACCTGGCTCGAGGAATTGCACTACCACACGCGCGACCGGGTGCTGATCGCCGTAGGCGTGGGGGTCTTCCTGTTCTCGCTCGCCCTCTCGATCTACGGCGTGGGCACTTTCTGGATTCCAGAAGCGTTCAAGGCATTACCGCTGCTCTGATCCACCTCGTGGCATCACCCCCATCGTGCGGCCCATGCGCGCCTGCCGCCCTCCTGGATGATTGGAAGAGGCGGCGACGCACCCTCAGCGGAGTCCTCGGCCACCGGGATACGCTCGCACGCCGCGCAATTGGGCCCGACCGACGGGTGATTTTTGGCGGGTTCACTCCCCGCATTAGGGCCGACCGGACGGAAAATGTTACGATGGTGCCCGCCCCGGGCCCGGTGCCGCCCGCTGGCACGGGTTGGCCGCGGTCCCCGCGGCCTTCGAACCGAACCCCGCCAGGAACTCGCGGGTGATGCACGACGCACAAGGACGTGAGGCGAAGTCGGTGACATGAGAGATCCACGGCTGTTCATTCGCGGTCAGTACCAACGCCTGACCGGCATGCTGAGCGAGTACCCGCGTCCATTCTGGACGCTGGTCATTGCCACGTTCATCGACCACCTGGGCGGAGCGTTGCTCTTCCCATTCTTCTCGCTCTACATCACCCGCCGCTTCAACGTCGGCATGACCGAGGTGGGCATCCTGTTTGCGATGTTCTCCATCTCGAGCTTCGTCGGCGCCGCGCTGGGCGGAGCCCTGACCGACCGCATGGGCCGCAAGGGCATGTTGATCTTCAGCCTGCTGGCCACCTCCCTCAGCAGCCTGATGATGGGATTTGTCGGCTCGATCGAGGCCTTCTACTTGCTGGCGCTGCTGACCGGCATCTTCACCGACTCGGGCGGGCCCGCTCGCCAGGCCATGGTCGCGGATCTCCTGCCTGAGATGAAACGTGCTCAGGGCTACGGGATCATCCGCGTGGCCTTCAATCTCTCGGTGGCCATCGGCCCCGCCATCGGCGGGTTCATGGCCACCCGCTCGTACCTCATCCTGTTCATCGCCGACGCGGTGATCAGTTTCATCACGGCGATCTTCGTGATGGTGGCGATGCCCGAGACCAAACCGGCCAGTCGTCCCGGCGAGACGCCCGAGAGCGTGGGTACGACCTTCGCCGGTTACTTCCGCGTGTTGCGGGACCGCGTGTACATGGTGTTCCTGGCGGCCTCAATGCTCAGCGTCTTCGTCTACATGAACATGAACACAACGCTCGGTGTCTATCTGCGCGACGTGCATGCCACACCCGAGGCGGGCTACGGGCTCCTGCTCAGCCTGAACGCAGCCATGGTTGTCTTCATGCAATTCCCGATCACGCGGCGCATCGAAAAGCTGGCCCCGATGTGGATGATGACGATCGGCACGGCGCTGTACGCCATCGGGTTTGGCATGTATGGGGTGGTGAGCAGTTACCCCCTGTTCGCTCTCGCCATGGTCATTATCACCATCGGCGAGATGATCACGGCGCCGGTGGCCCAGGCGCTGGTGGCGCGCATGTCGCCGGCGGACATGCGCGGCCGCTACATGGCGGTCTTTGGCTTTTCCTGGTCCATCCCGTATGCGGCCGGGCCCTTCCTGGCCGGGCTGGTGCTTGACAACCTCGATCCCCACTGGCTGTGGTATGGATCATTCGTGGTGGGGGTCTTCGCAACGGCGGCCTTCTATGGGCTGCATCGAAGGGCACGCGCCGCGCCGGTTGCCGAGCCCGCCTGACCGGCACCCGCGCCGGCCTGCGTACACGATCCGAGGCCGCCACAGTGACGTGGCGGCCTCGGATTTTCGATGCAGCCCTCATCCGGTTTCCACACGACGGCGCGATGGCGCTGCGAGTCGGCGAGCTGCAGCAGCCCCTCCGTCCCCACCTGTGCCCGATGACGTGCCGCCTCGCCCGACGGTGAGGGATACAAGGCGGTATCATTCGGGAGGCGCTCACAGGCATCCCTCGGCGGGCTCGGCCCGATGCGAGGATCGGCCTCATCGCACGAAAGGACATTGACCATGCGCTGGAAGGAATTGTTCCTGCGGGCCTGGCACCTGACCTGGTCCTATCGCGCAACCTGGATCCTCGGAGCCGTGCTGGCACTGACGGCCAGTCAGGGGCTCCTCGCAGGGTACGCGTGGCAGCGACGGAATATCCCCGCAGGCAACACGCTTCGCCTCAGCCCATCGGTGAGCCTCCATTTCCCGGGCAACGGGTTGAGCATCGACCTCACGGATCCGGATGGTATTTCCGTGCAGGTTCTGAGGAACGGACTGTCGGGGATAGAAACGATCCTGGGAGGGATCATCCCTGAGGCCGTGCGCACGGTCCTCGTGGCTGCGCTGGTCTTGGGCTGCGTCGCCCTGGTACTCCTCGTAGTCGCTCGCTATGTTGCGGAGGCCGGAACTCATTCGCATGGTTGCCGAACGGGAGCGCAGCGGAACCTCAGCACGCCTCCGCCAGGGTTTGCGTTGGGGATGGTCCGTCTCCACATGGCGTCTGCTCTTGATCGACCTCTGGGTGGCTTTAGGGTTCGCAGCGTTGATGCTGCTCATGCTGGCCATCGCGGTTGCACCCCTGCTGCTCTGGACGACTCGCAATGTGCTGGCCGGCGCGTTGGGGACGGCGCTCTCCACCGCGCTGTTGGTCATCACGGCCGCGATCGGGGCGGGCCTGCTGCTCTCGATCTCGATTGCGGTCCCGGTCGCGCGACGGCAAATTGTCCTTGAAAGGCTGGGCGTCCTTGCCAGCCTGCGCACGGCAATTCGCCTCGTTCGAGAACAAACCCCCAATGCCCTCGTCGTTTGGGTTGTGTGGTTATTCGTGCGCCTGGCATGGGTGCTGGCCGCCGTGCCCCTCACCCTTCTCTTCGCGCCTCTCGCCCTGGCACTGCTTCCCGTCGGCATCGTCGCCGGTGGCATCTGGGCCGTCGCGGTCGGTGGTGTGCTGGCATTGATCCTTCACGGCGCCACGCCCTGGATCATCGGCGCACTGGCGGGACTTCCCCTGCTCGCCTTGACCGTGAGCGCGCCATGGCTGCTCGCGAGCGCACCCGTCGAGGTGCTCCAATCGTCGTGGTGGACTCTGGCGGTCGGCGAGTTGCAGATGCAGCCCAAGCGTGCCCCTCAACCCGCGCCCACAGTCGCAGACTCCCGCCGCCGTGGTCCAGCCAGGCGCGGACGCGATCCGCGCAACCGCTAAGACATCTATGCCCGCGGCCGTTCATCGGGCTGCGCCGCGCAAGCCGGCCACCAGGCGCCGGGCCGCACCCGCCAAGCCCCCGGCCCCGAAATCCAAGAAGCGAGGCGGTGCCAAGCCCAAACCAGCGGCCAAGTCGAAAGGTGCGGGACGAAAGACGAGAGTGACTCGGGGCGCTGCCAAGCCGCGACGCAAAGTCTGAGGCGCCCCGTTCACGAAAGTGATTGCAGCAGCTCAAAGACTCCGGCGGCCAAGAGGGCAGAGACCGGCAAGGTCAGCAGCCACGCCAGCAACATGTCTTGCAGCAGCAGCCATCGCACTTTGTTCAGCCGGTCGCCGGCGCCCACGCCCAGCACCGCGGTGCTCATGACCTGCGGCATGCTGACCGGGGCGCCGGCCAATCCGGCTCCCATGACCACGATCGAGCCCGCCGTGAGCGCCGCCAGCGAATGAACCGGGCGCACGCGAACAATGCGCCCTCCGAGCGTGCGCATCACGCGCCAACCCGCCAGCGACGTTCCGACGGCAAACGCTGCAAGGCTTCCCAGAACAACCCACAGCGGAACTTGATAGGCTCTGAAGCTTATCTGCGGCGAGCAGTGCCAGCACGATCATGCCCATCGTCTTCGGCGGATCGTTCGTCCCGTGGCTCATGGCTAGGGCGATCACGGCCGGCACCTGCATGCGGCGCATGAAGCCATTGGCGCGCGGTGTCGCTCGGCGCAGTGCGGCCAGGAACAGCCGGATCACGACGAAGCCGAAGGCCAGCCCGAGCGCTGGAGAGAGCACAAGCGAGGCCAGCACCGCCGTCAGCCCTGCGCCACGCACCACCCCCCAGCCCGCCGCCGCCACCCCCGCCCCCACCAGACCACCCACCAGGCCGTGAGTTGAAGATGAAGGGATCCCCGTCATCCATGTCAGCAGATTCCACAGGACCGCCGCGATCAGCGCGGCGAGGACAACCTTGAGCGGAAGTGCCTGTGAGTCGAGGATGCCGATGGTGAAGGTGCGCGCCACCGCCGTACCGAAGAGGAAGGGCGCGGCAATCTGAGCCAGGGCGCTGAGCAGAAGGCCGGGGCGCGGGTCGAGCGCGCCCGAGAACACCGCCGTGGCGACGATGCTTGGGCTATCCTTGTAGCCGTTGAGGAACGCATAGAGTAGGGCCGCACAGATTGTTGCCGTCAACATTGACCCGGACCGTCACCGGAGGGAAGCGGCAATCATATCACCACAGAAAAGGCACTCGATAATGCGTGCGAGTGGGCGCTCAGGGGGAGACACCCGAAGCCGGCAACGGCTGCGCGCCCATCAGATCCACTTGTCCGCTGCGCCGGTCGCTGCCAGCAGGATCGCATCGGTCGATCCGGTTAGGCTACTCCACCGCCGCCCACAGCTTACAATCACGCTGGGTCGTCGATCACAGGTCCAGAGTGCGCGAAGGGTCCAGACGAGGTGATGAATGAACATCGTGTTCTGCGCGCCGGACGAGGCTCCCCGCATCGCCTACGAGGAGGTCGAGGGATCGCACGAGGGTGATTTCTTCGTGGACGAGGGCGGCGTGGTTCGCTTTTCGCACCCGGCCGATGGACACGTGTGGTTCGCCGCGCCCGATCCCCAGTCCTTCCGCCTCGCGGTCGAGATGTGGAACGCCTTTCGCGAGGCGGGCTCCCTACCGGGCCAGGCGGCTCGCCTTGCCGCCGTGGAGAACCTGCGCCAGGGACTCAGCCGCCTCGGCGTGCTCCCGGATCGCCCGGATGCCCTCTGGTCAGTTCTCCTTGAGCAAGCCCAAGCCGGATTGATTTGAACCGCGCCTGCCCCCGGTGTTGGTTCGCGGCACACGGTGCCGAGTACGTCATCCTGCGCTGACAGTTGATCTACTCCTCGCCGATAGCCCAACGCTGTCTGAAGTCCGGTGCCAAGCGCGGACGGCCAGGGCGAGCTCGCCATTCCTCTCGCAGCCGGTAGTGGTCAAACAAGAGATCGGTCAGGCGCCGCATGCGACGCCGCTCCTCGGGAAAGGTGTAGTTGTGGGTATCGAAAAGCAGCCGCACGAGATTCGGCCGGGGCGGCAGATGGTACGAGTGCCCTTCAGGTTCGTCGAGGTGAATGTTGAGCAGGTTCACGAGGTGCCGGTCCAGACAGGCGACCAGCGTGCCCGGATCGTAGAACGAGCCGCCGCCATCGCGGTAGGCCTGCTCCTCGATGACGGTGGGCAGAATGTACGTGTTCATGCTCCAGCCCGCGATGATGGAGCGCACGACCGGTGCGCGTCGCACCGAGAGCTCGACCCCGCCAATGCGCAGGTGACGCGCGGGATGCGTTCTTCCCAGGAAGTCCGTCAACCCATCGTTGCGCGCGGCCGCCACCGTGAGCGGAAGACCGATATCGTCGAAGGTGATCTGCGCCGAGTGACGCGATCCGGTGTAGGCCGCGAGTCTCTCCAGCAGGTACTCCTCGAGCGGAGCAAGATTGGCCCACCCGATCCATAGCTCGCGCGGGTGGCGATTGAGGCGGGCGATCTTCTTCGGCTCGACCGTCGCGAGGAAGGACTCCAGGTCGGTCAGGGCAGCTCGGGCTGCCGGCCGGTACAGGTCTGGATGCTGCGCCGAAGCGACCTGCACCGCGTGGAAGAAACCATTCAGAACACCTGCTGAAACCCCATAGATCTCCCGTATTGCGCCTCCGCCGCGGGCGAAGCCGGCCTCCACGGCGCGCGTCGTCACCAGGCCGGCCAGGATTCCGGAAAACCCGCCGGCGCCGTAGATGATGTTGGCGGGGGCATCGAAGGGGAACGTGTCGAGTTGACCCGCCAGAAGGCTGCGGAAGCGGCCCGTGAGCGCCTCTTTCCCGGCAACCGATTGACGCATGTTGGTGAAGGCTTCCGTACTGCCAACGTAGGGCAGGTCCACGTGGTGAACGATGGGACCCCCGACCGTGCGCAGCCTGACTCTGCGCGAGGCTGGGCGGCGCTTGGACGTCGTCTTCGCCTGCAACGCGCGCTGCCGAGCCAATAGATCGCAGTAATACCGCGCCAGCAGCGCCTGGTTCTGCTCGTGATGGCGATGCATGATGAGAGAGGAGCTTATCCAGGTGAGCTTCCAGGTCGGAGGCGGGGTGTGCGGCCGACGGCAGAGGAGGGTGCGCGGTGCGGCGGCTTCCAGATCGGTGATGATGGCTCGCGCGTCCGCGACTGCAGGCCGGCAGTCGCGAAACCACTCACCCTGGACGAGCGCAGGCTCGGTCGAGAGGCTCGTGCTCACGGCGGCGATCAGCGCATCCACGATCGGCGCGTCCCGCGGCGGGCCGACCTGGACCCATCCGTATTCGAATTGCAGGGCTTCGTCGGCTGGCCCGAACAATGTGAAGGTGGCATCCCGGTCGGCAGCGCACAGGTAGAGGGAGATCGGCAGATCCCCCAGGCGCAAGTTGGCGCTCGCGCCGCACGCGGCCAGCCAGCGCGTGACCCACGTTCGCAGCGGTTTGAGGTTGAACGGCCCATACCCCGGATTGAGATTGAACCGGCGAATGTCGCGGCTGCGCGCGCTGCGCAGGAATGAACCCAGCGCTTCCAGGGCTGAATCGGCGCCGCCAAAGCGGGCGGGCGCGAGGGCGGCCGACTTCTGCAAAGCGAACGCGAGTGCCGTCAACGCGCCGCCGCTGACCCCGTAGACTCGATCCAACGGGCGGGGATCGCGAGCCATCTCGCTCGCCCACGCGATTTCATCGAGGACCACAGGGATATGACCAAGCTTGCCGGCCTGAAAGAGAATGCTGGAAGGATGGCGGGAGGTGGGTGGCATGTCTTCCCTGTACCTTGTCACCAATGATGAACGTCGCACGTTGCCGGGGGCAACTGGCACCTTCCCTCGACGAGCGAGGCGAGTCGAGGTGAATGGGACACGCGTTGCAGATCCAAATCGGCTTTCCCAAGACCCAATCCGATACGCCTTGTTATACCCAGCCCGGGGTGATTGCGCCAATGGGAGGGCGGCCTTCGAGGGTCGGTCGTTCCGGAACCAGGTGCCACTCGCGCCGCATAATCGCGGAGCCCAGCGCCTCGCACTCGCTCCGGGTGGGCACGGCCGTGTAGATCCCGGGGCAAGGGCCGAGCCCGCCGTGGGCGATCTGCGAGTGAGGTAATCGCGCGAGCACCGCGTAAGCCCGAATATCCTGTAGAATGGGTGAGGCCCAGCTCCACCCCGGACCGACTGGTTTCGCGAGCCTCACGAAAGGGGACCTTAAGCCGACATCTGATGGTTCACTCTGGCCGATCGAACCCCGATCACTCTGCGAACCGGACGGCTCCGCCGCATGACGTGCGGGGTCGTGCAACCCTCCGCGCGATCTCCTCGCAGGTCCGGTGCTTCGCCCAGTTGTCCCTGCTTGTCGGCCTCGTCACCTTGGGCGCCTGCAACCGCGCTTCCGGCTCCATGTCGGGCGCACCGCCGACCATCGTGCTCCAAGCACCGCTTGAGGGCAGCCTGCTTCCGCTGGGTGCCGTGGACATCGTGGCCCAAGCCGACTCTCCAGCCGGCGTTGGCACGATCGAGTTCACGATCGACGAGGCCGTCATCGACAGCGTGTCAAATGCCGTGCGCACGGCGTCTCTCGTGCGGGCCGCCCGCTGGACGCCGTCGCAGCCAGGGAGCTATCGTGTCGGTGTTCGAGCGCGCGACTTCTCCGGTGTGTGGAGCGCCACGACCGAAATCCAGGTCGTGGTCCTTGGAGAGCACTTGGTGCCCATTCGCGCGGCGGGCAACTCCGCGGCGGTGGAGTCTGGACAGCAATGCACGACAATCTATGCCGAGGATTTCGAGGGCGGCGGCGAGGACGTTCTGAGCCTGGCATTGCGCGGCGATGTGCGCTGGGGAATCACGGCCGACGTGCAGGAAGGGTCGCGGGGGCATTCTCTTCCGCAAGTAGCCGGCATCGGCGGACACGACTCACCCTATCGCCCGGGAACAGATGCGCTGCTCTACACCCAGCCGATCGACCTCGCAACGGCGGTGCGGCCGCAGCTCACCTTCAGCGTCCGTTATGACCTCAAGCCGGGCGTTGACGGCCTGCGCGTGCTGGCCTCCCCGGACCTCGGGAAGACCTGGCATTTGCTACTGCCACAAAACGGCTACACGTCCCCCTATGTCGCGGCGTTGTATGCCGAAGGCCACGGCGATGCGAGAGGCTATTCTGGTGATTCAGGCGGATGGGTTGCCCAGGCGATCGACTTGAGCGACTATGCCGGGAAGAGCGTTCTCCTGGCCTGGCAATTTGTCTCCGACGAGGCGGGCGGAGGGGAGGGAGTGTTCGTGGACGACGTCAAGCTCGTCGCCAATTGCGCGGCGTGGGTGACTCCCACCACACCCCCCACCCCGACCGGGACGGCATCGCCGACATCGACCGCGACCGCAACCGCCACACCCACGTCAACGGCCACCCCGACCGGCACTCCAACACCTACCGCGACGCCCGTCCCGTTCGGGTTCACCCAGCCGGAGTCGACGACCAAGCTCTTCTACTCCGGGCTGGGTTGCAGCGCCGGCGCAGACGAAGTCACGCTCAACGTGGGGGTCACTCAGCGCGAACCGGTCAAGCAGGTGGCAGTCTTCATCCGCCTGTACGAGCCGCAGAGTGGGGTGAAGACGGCGTGGAACTCCGGCTATCTCATGGAGCCACGCGAGGATGGCACGTTCCGCCGCCGGCTGAGGTGGCAAGACGTGCCGGGTTCCGCCATTTTCGAATCAGCGCTGCTGCAATACCAGTTTGTCGCGGTCGACCACCAGGGAGGGATCCTGGGGCGCAGCGAGGTCTACGGCGACATCATTCTCAGCGCGTGCCCGTAGCGGCGGTCAGCCCTCGGGGCGCTCGTGATCTTCTCGCCACCCGGCCAACCCAAGGTAAAATACCCATATGCGCAACTTCTTCTTGATCACCCTGCTCGGTCTGGTCGCTGCGTCGATCATCGCCGGCACATGGCTGGTGGTCCGCACCGTCCAGGAGTCCGTTCGCCCCGTGTCGAATCTCTCGAGCGGTATCGGCACGCAGGTTGCGGCCGTCCTCCACCCAACGCCCACCATCCTGCCCGATCCGGTGACCATCGTACGTGAGGTTCGTTCCCTTTCACGTTTGGAGACGATCCAATACTCGGTCGAGAAGGTGATCACGGCCGAGTCGGGTCAAGGCCCGCTGGGCTTTCTTTTCGGCGACCGGCTACTGTTCATCGCCCATGGGGTCGTCATTGCCGGTGTCGATCTCGGTCGGCTCGAGCCGGAAGATGTCCGGCTCGATTCCCTGGGGCGTGCTTACCTGCGTCTGCCTGCGGCCGAGATCTTCGTCGCCACGCTCGACAACGAGAAGTCCTACGTCTACGATCGCGACACGGGCCTGCTGACGAAGGGGAGTATCTCGCTTAAATCGGCAGCACGTAAGGCCGCCGAGGAGGAGATACGTCGCGCCGCGCTCGACGACGGGATTCTCGCGCAAGCCTCTGTCAACGCCGAGAGCACGCTGTACCGCCTGCTGCGCGCATTGAACATCCCCGATATCATCTTTGTCACCGAGGACGAGGGCGCACCCATTCCAGCCACCCCGGTCATACCGTGAAGGGAAGGGTCAGGTGGGCCGGCACATCGGGCGCCTGCGCGTCGGCTGGACCAATCTTCACTAGATGAATGCGAACCATGCCGGTGAACTCGCCGACCCACCCGCGCGGGGAAACCCCCGCCGCCGGCCATCGGCGTGGTTGCGCTGGCTGCTCATCGTTGGCTTGGTGTGGGCCCACCTCGGGCTCGGGTTCTCGCTTTTCTCCGATCGCTCGCCGCACAACCTGACCCTGGTCATCTCCATCGAGGCGAGCGGGCTTTACACGCTGTTGCTCTTCTTCACCCGCCGTCTCTGGCTCCCTCGCCTTCAGAGGCGACCGGTCGCCGGGGCCACCGCGCTGGGCATCTGTAATGCCGCGGTGATCGAGGCCCTGTTCCTCGCCGTCCAGACCGCGCTTGGGGCGGAAGGCGTGGCCGCACACCCCAACCTGTTCATGGATTGGCTGCTCACCATGCCCTGGTACATCGGCATGGTCTGGATCTTCGTCCGCGTTCAACGGCGCGAGCGATATCCTGCGGCGGCCGTACTGCTGCTGGGTGCGCTCTACGAAAGCGGCGCGGATGGAACTGTCGGCGGCGTTGTCGTGCCCGCCCTGCTTGGTTCACCGCCCAACCTGATCTCGCATTTCGTCTTTCTCTTCGGCCTCGCTTTCTGGCAGTTCATCCCCGTCTACAGCTCGCTGGTACTGCCTCCAGCCTGGGTGCTCGAATCCGAAGAAGCGGATGCCTCGCAGACTCTCTCTCCGAGATTCCTTCCTGCGCTCAAGCCACTGGTCTGGCTCGTGCCCTACACGGTCTACCTGGTTGGCGTGCTAGTCGTGATGAGCCTTCTGGGGAAGATATGAGCCGTTCGCGATTCTTCTCCATGCGCACATTAGTCATCGCGCTGGCGGTCTGGCTGGCACTCTCAACGACCTTCGTCGCGGTGGTTGTCTCGATCGGCGGCGGGCCGAACACTCGGGCTGTCATCCGGATGGGTGCGGGCCTGGTGGTGCTGTGGATTGGGTTGGCCGGGTCGCTGATGTATCTCACTCGCGATCGGGTGCGCGCCATCATTCTGCGCCTGCCGTTCGATTGGCGCCTGCGCTTCGTGCTCATGGCGACGATCCTGGCGCTCATCGAAGAAGCGGTCACAACAACGATGACCAACCTGGCGCCGCTCTTTGGGGTTCCCATCGGCGCCGCCTACATCACCGCCTCCACCAACTACTTGGATGTGGTCGGCCTGCACAGCGTCGTCGTTTTCATACCGATGTTTGTAGGATGGGCGCTCCTGCTGCGGCGGGTGGAGTTCTCGCCCGTTGTCGTATTTCTGCTCTTTGGCCTCACCGGAACGCTGGCCGAGGCGGGGCTGGGTGGTGCACAGGCGTTCGCCGAAATCGCCATGTGGGTCTTCGTCTACGGTTTGATGGTCTACCTGCCGGCCTACTGCTTGCCGGGTGACCGTGGCACGCGCCCGCCGCACTGGTGGCACGTCCCATTGGCCGTCGTGCTGCCGTTTGTGTTTGCAGTGCCTGTGGCGGCCGTTGTCGGCGCACTCCATCCGATCCAAATCCACTTCCCACCCATTGCGCCTGGCTCGTGACAATAATCTGCGCGCCGCTCCTGGCGAACCGATGCATCACGGATGCCGTCGTTGCAGGCTGTCACACCCGACGCGGCCATCAGGGCCACCGGAGTGGGAACGATGGCATGCCGGGGTCCGGCGGAAGGCGACCTTCGGCCTGTGTGCCCACGTGAACCGGAGAGATGCCCAAGGTCGGGTTAACGAAGAAGAGCGGTTACCCGCTCTTCTTGATTTAAACCGTGGGACGCTCGTTCGCAACTCGCCCCGCACTCAGGTGAGGCCCTCGGGAGGGCGACTAGCCTTTCACCGCGCCCTGTGTCAGGCCCCCGACAATCTGGTCTTGCAGGGCGTAGTAGATGATCATGATCGGCATCGCGCCGATCAACGCACCGGCCGCGAACACCCCCCACCGTGACCCAAACTGCGCGCCGGCGAACCTCTGCAGGCCGACCATCAGCGTGTACTGCTCGGTGCTCTTGAGCAGCACCCGCGCCAGGACAAACTCCCCGTAAGTTGAAATGTAGTTGAGAATGGCAATGACGACGAGGATCGGGCGCAGCAGCGGGAGAATCAAACGGGTGAAGATCTGCCAGTTGGATGCCCCTTCCACCATCGCCGCCTCGTCCAAATCGCGCGGGATGGTATCGAGGAAACCCTTCATCAGCCAGATGTTGACGCCCATCGCCCCGCCCAAGTACACCAGGATCAGGCCGGTGTGCGTGTTCAGGCCCGACGGCCGGCAGAATGTCGCCGACCTGCGAGATCATCAGGAAAGTGGCGACCAGCGCCAGCAGACCGGGGAATACATTGATCAGCAGGATCCCCTTGAGCATGGTCAGGCGACCGCGGAAGCGAAAGCGCGAGAACGCGTACGCGGCGATCGTGGTGATGCTCAGAGACAGCACCGAAGTGATCGAGGCGATCTTGATCGAGTTCCCGAGCCACCTCCAGAAGGGGAATTCGGTCGAGTTCAGCAGTTCACGGTAGTTGCCGAACCCTGCGTTCTTGGGGATCAGGGTCTGGGTCGCCAGCGTGCCGGTCGGGTTGAGGGAGGCGGAGATCATCCAGATGATCGGGAAGATCGAGAAGGCGATCAGGATGACCGCAACAACCAGGCGCATGGCGATGCCGAAACGGCGCTGGGCCCTGGCCGAGCTGCGAAGCGGTTGGAGGAAGCTGGACTAGACATTCTCGCTGACCTCCTCCCACATGCGGGTGTAGCGGAACTGGAAGAGGGTGATGGCGCCCACGATGAAGAAGATGACGATGGTGATGGCGGAGGCGAAGCCGTAGTTGACGCCGCCACGGCCGGCCGTGAAGGCCAGGTTGTACACGTAGCTGATCAAGATGTCGGTGTGGCCCGCCGGCGTCGGCGTCCCGGACATGGGCGGACCACCTAGGTTGAAGATGTAGATCAGATTGAAGTTGTTGAAGTTGAAGGTGAACGAGGCCACCAGCAGCGGGCCCACGGCGACCAGCAGCAGGGGTAAGGTGATGTTCCGGAACTGTTGCCAGGGGCTGGCGCCATCCACCTGTGCTGCGTGGTAGTAGTCATCAGAGATGGATTGCAGTGCCCCGCTACAGATCAGCATGAAGTAGGGATAGCTCAGCCAGAGGTTGACGATCAGAATGGCCACTTTCGCCCACCACTCGTTAGTGAACCAGCCGGGTGACCAGTTGAACATGGCTTGCAGCGCGCGATCGACCACGCCGAGCGGGGGTAGAGCATGCCACGCCAGATCAGAATGGTGATCAGCGCAGGGACCGTATAGGGAACGATCAGGAGAGAACGGATGAGCTTCTTGAAGGGGAAGGACCGCTCGTTGAACAGGACGGCAATGGCCAGCCCCAGAGAGAAGTTCAGCAGCAGGCTGAGGAAGGCGAAGGCGAAGTTCCAGGCAATGATCCGGACCAGGGGGCCGCGCAGGGCGGGGCTGGTGAAGAACTCCTTGAAATTGGCGACCCCGACCGTCTGCATGAAGCCAGGTCGGAGGGTTACGCCGTCCGGGGAAGTGAACGTGCCCCGCAGGTTGCGATACACGACCCCGGTCTCCTGGCTGATCATCGCATCCAAGTCCGGATCATAGACGTAGAGCGACAATAGCTCCGCGGCTTCCGAAGGAGATCGGACTTGGATGGTCCTCTCCTCCTCGCCGAACAGGACCTGGGTAAGTCTCTTGTCCGTGGCGGCCAAGATGGCGTTCAGTCTCTGATAGCCTTCGATCGTCGCTGGGATACCTTTGGCGTCGAAGGCCCCGATCCCCATCTCACCCGCCTTGGGTCGGGTGAGCGCCTCGCCAGGCTTGGCCAGGTATCCGTTCCCCTCGGCGTCTTGGAGCCAGAGGGCATATTCCCCTTCCGGGGATACAAAGGCCGTCCAGGAATATGACTTCCCTGCTGGCGGGAGATACTTCTCGGCCAGGATCTGGGCCGTGGCCAGTTCCCTGGTGACGAAATGGCCCTCGCCATAGTTCGTGAACGAGACCCAGACCGTGAAGATAATCGGGTAGATCACGAACACGCCCATGAAGACCAACCCGATGAGCATCCACCGGACAGGGTACGCCTGCCGGCGCAGGATCACGAAGTTCACGAAAGCCAGAATGATGAAGAGCGCGGCCGCGAATGGAAGGTAGCCGATAGAGAGCAGCCTCTGGAGGAACCAGAAAACTGCGACGTCCACTGCGATCAGCAGCGCGAAGCTTGCTAGTCGAGGCAATAACCGTTTCGAGAATGATGCCTTCGTGCTGAGGGGCGTTGGGGAGGCATGGATACCCATGTTCTACCCTCCGGGGATTCGTCGAGTGCTTGAGGAAGGGAGTGAAGGCCGAGGGATACCTCGGCCTTCACTCAAGACAAGCTGACTACTTCGTCGTGACTAGGTGCGTTTCGGGATCGTAGGTGAAGGTTACCGGGCCGGCCGCAGCCACGCTGATCTTGTAGTTGGGTCCGTTCAGTGCTCCATCCGAACCGTAGTTTACGTCCCAACTGCCGTCCAGCGCGAGCTTGTACTCCCAGTCGCCGGCCGGCATCTCAATGGTGATGGTATAGAGCCCGTCATCACCCTTGGTCATGGCGGTTGCCGCGCACGCAGGATCCCACGCTGCGCCGCATCCAGCCTTATCCTGGTAGCTGCCGGGCAGGTTGGCCATGCCCTTCAGCGCGCCGACGATCAGGTCCTTGATCTGCTGCGTCGTGTCGGCCATGGCCTTCTCAGGCGTCTCCTGGCCAGTGATCGCGATGGTGATGCCGGCGTTCCATGCGCCCCACACCGAACCCATCTCGGGGATGTTCGGCATCGGGATCGCGTTGGCGCCTGCCTGTCCCATCGCCTTCAGGTCAGCGTCTTCCGTGACCTCCAAGACAGACTTGAACGCCGAGGCGCGGTTCCCGGTCTCGTAGAACGTCTTCATCACTGCGTCGGTGGCGATGTACTCGGTCAGGAATGTCTGCGCCAGCAAGACGTTCTCGCTGAACGGATTGACCATGAAACCCTGAACGCCGAGCAACGGGGCGCCTTCGTCGGGGAAGAAGGGCGCGACTGCATAGGGCACACCGGAGGCGCGGATGTTTTCAAGCCTCCATGGACCGGTCATGATGAACGGGATCTTGCCGGTTTCGAAGAGGGCGTAACTGGTTTCCTGGTCGGTGGTTTCGGGCATCAGGCCTTCGACGACGGCGTCTCTCATCCAGCTGACCGCGGCGATCTCGCCCTCGCTGCCAAGGCCGATGTCGTTTGGATTCAAGGCGCCGTTCGCGTCCTTGCCGAAGATATACCCGCCAAAGGCCGACTGCATGGGGAATGAGTTGTAGCCCGGATCGCCGGCGATGGCGATCGCGTACTCGACCTTGCCTTCCGCCTTCAGCGCACGGCCGATCTCCAGCACCTGGTCCCAGGTGGTAGGCGGCTCCGCGACCAGGTCGGTGTTGTAGAAGAAACCCATAGTTCTCGGTGGCGTACGGCACGCCATAGAGCTTGCCGTCGGTGTAGGTGAAGCTCTCCAGGGCCGACGGGACGAACAAGTCCGCCTTGGCGCCGAGGTCAAGCGGAGCTACCAAGCCGCTCTCGACCAGCGCCCCCAGCCAGTCGTGCACGCCAACGTAGATGTCGGGGCCTTCGCCGGCCGGCACCGCGATCAGCACCTGGGCTCGGATGTCCTGAACAACACCCAGATCCTCCACGACGAGCTGCACGTTGTAGTCTGGCCAGGAACTGGTCAGCCAGGCCTTGCAGGATCGGGGCGCGCGTGTCGTCCGCCCAGATTCTCAAGGTGGCCGAGGGTTCCACGGCCGCCTGAGTTGGCTCAGGCGCCGTTGTGGGCAGGGCGGGCGCCGCCGTCGGCGTGGCGGCGGGTGCGCAGCCCACGAGCGAAGAAATCACGATCGCGGAAAGAACTACTGTGGTCCAGAGTTTCGTCTTCATCTCCTCCAGCTCCTTCTGCTATGGGTTTCGCGGTTCGGGCCCGTGTCTGGCAGAGGGCATCTGGCCGTGGTCGAAGTTGGCGAGGATGCCTCGTATTTGACCGCTGAGCTGCGCTGCTCCTTCACCTCCTTGCCTCTCAAACCTAAGCCAGTGAGCGCAGGTCCAGGTCGTTTGCGAACGGTACGACATCCGTCTCGCAGGTCAAGAGGCGATCCTGCGCATGCCGGCAGCGGCTCTCGGGGCGGACCAGCGGGTCCCCGACTTATTCGCATGCGTACGTCTAATCGCGCGGCATGGACCCCCTGCTGCGACGCTCTCAGACGATTTCTCCGGACCCCTCGTTTCCGGAGAAGGACAGTATGTTATGTGTGTCAAGAAGGGACGTTGCCCTCGAAGGCTGGCGACAACACGCAAGGGCTGGCGGTCGTGCAACAAGATGTGAGGTTCGATGGCGCTTGAGGTGGACGTTCATAAACCTGCCAACATCGCCTGGGCAGCACCTCTTGCCAATGTTCGACGGATTGCGATTATACACCCCTGGCGGAAGGCAGGCGACTTAAGGAAAGTTGCGGTTTCGCCTCCTGAAGTGACACACGAAAACCGCGCAGGCAGTTGCGCCCGGGCGAGCGCACGAACCTGGTCAATCACGACGAGGGGAACGGCCGCGATTGCCCGAAGAAGGCCGCCTGAGCGCGAACCGCTCCCCGCCTTCCGCCGCACGCGAGGCGGGCTCGATTTCACGCGCCGGGCCAGAGCCCAGCGAATCCGTTCATACTCCGGCTTGCCAAGCCGCACGATCCGGGCGGGGTAGATTGGTCGTTTCAGTCGCCACGGCGCATCCGTTGGGGGTCGTTTTCTCGCACATGGCGACCGTGCTCTATCTGGCACCCGCCGTTAGTGACAGAGACCCGATCTCGTCACTCAAACGGCGACGACCCGCGCGCCCGCAACCGACCTCGTGCTCGGCGACCACCGCGTGCGGCTTCGCGCGATGTCCTGGCGTCGTCTCGTCGTACTTCCCTCTACGGGAACCCTGAAGATCCGTGATGAACGATCATGATCCATCTTCGGCGACAACCTTCACATCGCGGGGACCGACCAGGACGGCCCGTCCCTGAACGGTTGCGGTCAGCGGCGCAGTGGTGAAGTTGAGCAGGACAATGAAGGGTCCGCGGCGTGAGACGATCAGGCCGTCCGGGACGCTCGCCAAGGAGCGAATCCCGGCCTGGGCAGCCAGATGCGCCAGAAGGGCCTCAGCCTGTGATTTGTCCGGATACCACCCCAGGTAGAGAACCCGACCTGCTCCGACCTTGTGCTCGGTCAGGGCCGCACAGGAATTGAAGGGACCAGAAGTGTAGCGCGCATGTATTTGGAGCACCGCTTCGCCGGGGAGAGGCTCGGGATCAGCGGGCAGGAGTGCCTCGGCCCAAACCGTGGCTGGGCCGGCCAAGTCCGGGATCGTGGCGCTCAGGTCGTATGCGACACCCGGTGGAAGCGCATGCCAATCGCTCACCGTGGCGCCAACGAGGTCGCGGAAGAGACCGGGCAAGGGATGATCCGTGAACCGGTTGCTCACGGTCTTTGTGCCGGATCGCACACCGAGCAGAACGGTCCCTCCCGCCTGTGCAAAGCCCCGCAGGGAGTTCCGTCAGCCGCTCAGTGGCCACCGGGGCCGTAGGCACGATGACCAGCTTGTACCGGCTGAGATCCGCTTCTGCGGAAAGGATATCGACCGGAAGGCCAAGCCGCTGCAACGCGCGGTAGGTGCCGAACAGGCAGCGCATGTAGCTGAAGTCATGGTGGTGGGGTTGTAGTTGAACCGCCCAAAGCGAGTTGTAGTCCAGCAGCATCGCGATCTGGGCTGCGTGCGGTGCAGAGGCAAGCTCCGCCATGCGCGGCCGGTCCGTCTTCAGGGTCTCGAGATCGGCGTAGCCCACGGCGGCCGAACCATCATGATGCAGGAGCCCCGAGTGCATCTGCTCCTGGGCGAACAACCCAGCCCGCCAGCGGAAGTACACCACCGCCTCCGCGCCTGAGGCCACGGCGTGCCAGGTCCACAGCCGGACCGTGCCGGGTTGGACACCGGTGTTGAAGGTCCCCCAGTTGATGTTGCCGCACTGCTGCTCCATCACCCAGAATGGACGATCCGGCTTGAAACCGCGCATGAGCGAATGCGCGAAGCCGGTCACGTAGGGATCGCCGACATCGTGGGCGCAGGCCGGCCGGGCACTTTGGGGCATGTAGAGTGAAGAACTGGTTTCGGCATGCCCGCTTGGGTAGGAACTCATGGTCACGAGATCGAGCGCTTGGGTCAGATCCTGGTAATCCAAATCGGCGAACTGGCTCATGAGATTGGTCGTGAGGAATTGGTGTTGCGGGATCAGAGAGCGGAGCGTGGTGAGTTGAAGTTGCTGATAGGTGACGAACGAATTGGACGAGAAGCGGTAATAGTCAAGCACGTGACTGGGGTTGGGTTCGGCGACGGTGAGGTTGGGCGGATCGATCTCGCTCCAATCCCCGTACGTTTGGCTCCAGAAGACCGTGCCCCATGCATCGTTGAGTTGATCGACGGTGGCGTACCGCGCCTCGAGCCAGTGGCGAAAGGCCTCGGCGCACGCCTCGCAGTAGCAGCGCGCGGTACCGTGGCAGCCAAACTCATTGTCGATTTGCCAGCCGACAACGGCAGGATGGCTCCCATAGCGCGAGGCCATGGCCGCCACGATGCGCTCTGTATGCCGGCGATAGGCGGCGCTGTTGGCGCAATAGTGCCGCCGTGAGCCGGGACGGCGACGGCGGCCCTCCGCGTCCACGGGGAGGATCTCCGGTTGAGCTTTGACCATCCACACGGGCGGAGAGGCGGTCGGCGTGCCCAGAATGACCTTGAGACTCTCGGCGGCCAGGACGTCGATGGCCTGGTCGAGCCAGGTCCAGTTGAACACGCCCGGCTTGGGCTCCATGGCCGCCCACGCAAACTCCGCGATGCGGACCAGCGACAGGCCGGCCTGGCGCATGAGCCTCGCGTCCACCGGCCATCGTTCCGGCGGCCATTGTTCTGGATAGTAGCAGACTCCAAGTTCCATATCTCAACCTGATTTGAGGATGGGCCGTGCTCAAAAGCCCCGCGGCGCCGCCTCGGCACAAGACCCCAAGAGGACCCCTTTGCGGCTGCCTAGGGATCTAAGAACTCGTCGAGCGCGGGCAACGCCCGATCGTCGAAATCGAACAGCGCTTGATTCTCCCAGGCATTCCCGGAACCAGGATCCGTCGAGTTCCAACCGTTCCCAGGTACGGCGGTCCAGGTAGCGTCCCAGTAGAACACACCCAGTCCGCGACCATTGGGAACGGCCCGCACAACCGCCATGACGTCCCTCAGCATGGCGCGCTGGCCCTCGGGAGTAAACGGGTAGCCGGGAATCACCATGCTGCTATTGAGGACGTTCGGCAGGGCGTCATCGTCCTGATCGGTGAACGCATACGCCGTCTCGACCACGATGACATCCCGTGCGTAGCGGGCGGAGATATCGTTTAGATTCTGCTGCAGTTGCGGCAGAGTTCCATGCCAGAAGGGATAGTAGGAGATGCCGATCACGTCGAAGGGCACCTCCCTTCGCGTCATGTTGTCGAACCACCAGCGTGCGAGTTCGTTATCGCCGCCCTCGGCGATGTGCAGCATGACGAGTGTCGAGGGGGAGCAGTCCTTGACGGCACGGTAGCCGGCCTTGAGCAGTACCGCCAGGTTGTCCAGGTGTTTGTAGTCTCCATCCGGCCACAGCATCCCGGCATTGATCTCGTTCCCGATCTGAACCATGTCGGGCGGTGTACCCTGAGCGGCCAGGCTGCTGCAGACATCAAGCGTATGGTCGTACAAGGCCTGCTCGAGTTGCTCGAACGAGTACTGGCTCCAGGCGGCGGGTTTGAACTGCTTGCCGGGATCCGCCCAGTTGTCGGAGTAGTGAAAGTCCACTAGTATCCGAATGCCCAGGCTCTTCAGCCTGCGGGCCATTCCCAAGATCTCCTGCTTGCCGTGGTAGCCGTCGGCCGGATCCACCCACACCCGCAGGCGAGCGTAGTTCAGACCATGGCGCTTGAGGATAAGCAGGGCGTCCCCCTCCGTTCCATCCGCGTCTCGGTAGATCCCGCCCATTTCTTCGGACTTCTTCAGGCTTGAGATGTCGGCCCCAAGGATGGAGAGGACCGATCGGCCGGGCACCAATTCGACGTCATCGAAGCTGGCCCAGGTGTCTGGTCCCCCTTCGGAGTGGAGGCTCACGGTGCAATGGCCCTCGAGGGCTTGATTTGACACCACCAGTTGGATCCAGCGATACCCCGGCGTCGTCGGCGGCACATGCACGCGTCGTTCGTCGGTTCCGCAGTGCAGGGCCACGTAGACGGCCTGTTGCCCCCCACTCGACCGCACCCAGGCGCGCAGGGTGTACCACCCGTTCTCCAATCCTGAGACGGTTTGAGACGATTCAATCTGGTAGGCTGTCGAGCTTCCGTGGGTGAGCCGAGATCCGCCCGAATGTCCCCTGTCTGCAAGTAGGGCGGCTTCGAGGTTGCCTGTGTGATTCCAGCCGATGGGCTGCCCACTGGCGTCGCGGTCTTCAAAGCTGGGGTTGAGTAGGGCGATCGGCCCGGCTGTCGGGCTCGATCCGCCGCCGGGTTGGATTTCGGGTGCCGATGATTTGTTTCCTGAGGCGGTCGCCATAGGGCGTGGCTCCCGCGTCACCTGCGCCTCCCTCCCAGAGGTTGTTGCCGGGAGGCCCGCTGGCGTACAAGCAACAACCATGCCCGTCATCGCCAGGATGGTCACGAGCCCGACCCACATCCTTGGTCGCTTCATAATCATGATCTCTTGTCCGCCATCATTGTAAGGCCGGGCGGTATGGGACGCCCGTTCTGCTTGGATACGCTCCCTCAGGCATCGACCACGACCCTTGAGGGAATGGAACAAGCCCGTGGAGAGGCTCGGTCTCATGGCCGGCCGCTGAAGTGTCCGCCCAATGTGCAGCTCCTCGGCTTCACGCTCCGGGGTGGCCCGGCTACAGCGCATCAACGGACGTACAATGGAGAGAAGCTCTCTGGAGGCACCCTTGGCGGCCGTAGCCGTGGTGCTGCTCGGGTCGATCCCCACCGCCGTGATCGTCGCCCAGCGCGTGGCTGGCGTGGCTATCCGCACGTTGCGCGATGGCAACAGGAGTGCGCGCAACGATTTCGCGGACGCTCGGACCCGTCCGGCAATCGCCATGGCCCTGGTCGACTTCTTCAAGGGAACGCTCGCGGTTCTGCTTGCCCAGCGGGCCGACCACGGATCGAACACCTTCCATCCTCTTGGGCCAATGCCAGTGTAAGGAGTCCCATGCCGTCAAAAGAGAAGTTGACACGTGACCGCCAGATCATCGACCGCATCATTGGCGCCAGCCAAGTCCTTCGACTTGGCCTATCGGTCGAGGATGAACCCACGATCTTCCCGCTCGCCTTCGGGTACGACGGCCAGTCGGTGTTCTTCCACACCGCCCTCGAGGGCCGCACGCTCGAGGTGTTCGAGCGCGGCCCGCGCGTCTGCCTCGAGTTCGAGCACGGGGTCCGGCTTCTGCGCGACGACCCCAATCCCTGCAAGTGGTCCTTCGCGTACGAAAGCGTCATCGGCCGTGGACGCGTCGTCGAACTCACGCAGACCGCTGACAAGGAACGTGGACTGCAGCAGGTCATCCGCCACTACGCCGGCGCCGAGGCTCCCATGGCGCCCGACGACGTGGCCAGCGTCCGCGTCTGGCGCATCGCGCTCGAGTCGGTGACCGGCCGACGCTCCCACATGGAGGAGGGCTAGCAGTACGTCGACACTCTCATGTCCGGCCTGCGGGGAGCCCTTGAAGGGAAACATAGTGCGTGGGCAACCCGTCCTGGCACGCCCCGCGCCGGTTCGCCGTACGGCGCGCGGCCGCCTCGGGATCAATCCATTCGCCGCACATGATCGCGTCACCCAGTAGGAGGCTCCCATGCCCGACAGCGTGTACAAGATCATCGAATTGGTCGGAACGAGCAGCGAATCCTGGGAAAAAGCCGCGGCTGCCACCGTCGAGCTCGCCGGCCAGAGCCTGCGCGACCTGCGCATCGCCGAGGTGACGCAACTCGATATGCAGATCGAAGACGGCACCATCCGGCTCTATCGGGCCAAGGTCAAGCTTTCCTTCAAGTACGAGGGCCGCGAATAGCTCGCGCACGCTGCCTCGGAACGAACTCGTCGGTCTCTGCCGCCGACAGTCGGCGAGCCACGCAGCCGCCGCCATCCCGCGCGCGTGCACCTCGGCCACGAAACCCGTGCCGCTCGGCCGGCGTATGTAGAATTGGCCCGCCCATGGGGGAAGGAGCATCGCACACACATGAGGATCCACTCTCTCCTCTGCCTCGCGGCAGCCATTGCGGTGAGCGGCTGCTCGCTCGTGGGCCCAGGCGCGAGCGGCTCAGCGGCCCAGAGTACCGCAAGCCCCCTTCCACCGGGACAGACTCTGCCGCCCGCATGGACAGCGACCGCCACATCCACGCCGCGCCCTCCAACCGCGACATTCACGCCTTCGCCCGAAGCGACCTCGCGCCTGCCCCTCGAAGGCGTGACGCGCACGCCCGCCCCTCCGCTCCTGCATGCGACCGCCGCTGCGGGCACGCTCGACATCAGTGGGTGGAAGAAGATCGACTCCGGTCATGCCTATTTCTGGCTCCCGGATACATATGAAGTGGCCGATCTGGGCGGGCTCGGCGACCTGATGGAGATCTTCATGATCGCCATGGTCCAGGGCCTGAGCCAGGGACTGCAGGAAATGGTCGGCGAAGGAACTCCGGGGCCGACTCCGACAATGATGTCCTTGGACGAGATGCGTGCCGGATTCGACATCGACATGCTGATGGCCGCCGACAAGGGGTTGGGCTCGGCGGTGTTCGTCGTCAGCGAACCCGAGAGCGAGTCGACGGACATCGCTTCCCTGCTGGATGAGGCCGTCCATGGCGTCAAGGGACTGGAGGAGACGCTCAGCCGCTGGGCCATCGATGGATTCCGCTACCCGACAGCCCGTGCCATCCTCACCGCCCGCGATCCTGAGTCCGGCATGCTCTCTCAGCAAGCGGTGTACGTCATTCAGGCGGAAGGACGGGCCTACACGTTCTCGTGCCAGACCACTCCAGCCGAGTTCGATCGTCTGCTGCCGGTCTTCGAGCGCAGCGTCGAGAGCCTCGAACCTCATCCTGCAAGCGAGTAGGGCGGGTTCCTGCGTGCATTCTCTCAAGGGCGCTCGCCCCTGGCCTCTCCGGACCCGGTGAACATCCTGTACTTCTCATGGAGCCTGGGCTCGGCGCTCGATCCGGTGTTGCTCGAGGCATGGCTCACGGCTGTTGCGCCCTACGTACGATCCGGACCAGTGCAGTGGAAGACCATCCCCCAGATGTACGATGCCTATATGGCATGGGAAGCCGGCTGAGACGGCCTGCGCCCTTGCTCAAGCTGCCGCATCACGAGCCGCACGCGGAGCCGGGATGAGGGACAAGGGATGCTCGAACTGACGGATCTCGGCCAGACGGAGCGGTTGTGGCTGCGTGCGCCAAACTCCGACGACATTCCATCCATTCTCGAGTTGTGGCAGGATGCGCAGGTGACGCGCCACATCGGCGGGCCGCGCGAATCACGCCCGGTCGCGGAGCACTTTCAGCGCTACGCCCAAAGTCCAGAGCAAACCGCCGCCGAGGAGCGGGACTGGTGGTGGTCGATCATCGAGTGGCGCACGGGGCGTTTCGTCGGCCTGGGTTCGCTCGGCGAGAAGGATGTGGATGGCCAGGTCGACATCGAACTCGGGTACTTCCTGCTTCCCGCCTATTGGAAAAGGGGTTACGCCACCGAGGCCGCGCGGCGCGTCATCCAGTTTGGTTTCACCCAGCTTGGCCTGTCGTCGCTTATCGCGCTTATCGATCCGCACAATGAGGCCTCGCTTTCGGTGGCTCGCCGCCTGGGTATGAGCTACGAGCGGGCCGCGCTGCGTCCGGATGGCGTCGTTCGGCATGTCTACCGTCTGTGGGTGCCCGGTTTGACCCGGCCCGAGACAGAATCCGCAGCCTGAAGGTCGACCAGCCCGAACGCACACACGCCCGGCGGAAACCAGGCGGCAGTTGCTCCGAGTGAAGTAGATTGCTCGCGGGGATGGGGAGTATGCCGTGGAGAAGGATTTCTTCGTCCATGTACGCCCCGAGGTCGCCCGTGCAATTCGTAGGGCCTCGTGGAGTAAGCTGATCGGGCCGGTCGACCCACTACACAATCCAGTCTGACATCTCATGGTTCGACGCCACAGCACTAGCTTCGCCGTTGAGGAACCGACATGAACGCCTGGCGCCGCTCCCTGCGATTCGACCCCGTCCCACGACTGCTGAGTTCCCAAGACCCCGCTTTGGAATTCTTCGTCAGGCGAGACGTCCTGGACGAACCACAGCCCACGGCGCGGGCGCTCCTCGAGCTGCCCGAGGCGCGTCGATTGCTGGCGCGGCAGCGCCCGAGCGGCGCCTGGGAGTATCCCAAGAAGGGCAGCGCGCTCCAGCCCTACAACAACTTCGCCGTCCTGGAAACCTGGCGCTCGCTTGGAATTCTGGTCGAGATGTATGCCATCGACCGATCCCACCCCGCGATCGAACGCGCCGCGGCGTACCTCTTTTCTTGCCAAAGCCCGCAGGGCGATCTGCGCGGGATACCTGGGAAACCAGTACATGCCGTACTATCACTCGGTGATCATGGAGCTGCTGGTTATGGCGGGCTTCGCCGACGATCGTCACGTGCGGCGCGGGCTCGATTGGCTGCTGACCATGCGTCAGGACGATGGCGGCTGGATCATTCCGGCGCAGGCCTTGCCCGCCTCGAAAAAGACCCATCGCTTCTGGCGCGGCGCGCCGCTGCCGCCAGATCGCGCGCTGCCCTTCTCGCACTTGGCGACCGGGATGGTCCTGCGCGGGCTGGTGGCTCACCCGGCCTACCGCGCGAGGCCGGAGGTGCGCGCCGCGTGCATGCTTCTAAAGGGCCGCATGTTCGAGCCGGACCGCTACAACGATCGGCGCGGCAGCGAGTACTGGCTCAAGTTCGGCTACCCGTTCTGGTGGCCAAACATCCTGACCGTGCTGGACTTGCTGGCCTGGGTGGGTGTCACCGCGGACGATCGCGAGGTGGCCAAGGCGCTTGCCTGGCTTCCTCGACCATCAGCGAGCGGACGGGATTGTGGGACACGGGCTACGGTCACGGCAGCCGAGCTGCACGCAACGAGTACTGGGTCGCGCTGAGCATTTGTCGGGTCTTGCGCGCCTTCTCAGGGTGAAGCGCTCCCGACTCTCCAGTGGCAATTCCCGCTTGCATCGTGACGCGAGTAGTTTAGAATCCAGCACACGATGAGAGGTGCCCGGAAGCGCACATCCGCGTCCCAATTGACATCCTCACACAGGAGTTGACAATGAAGGGTGACCCGAAGATCCTCGACCGGCTCAATTTCCTCCTGGCCGACGAACTCACGGCCATCAGCCAGTACATGGTCCATTCGGAAATGTGCGCCAATTGGGAATACAAGCGGCTGCATGAGGCCATTGAGAAGCGCGCTATCGATGAGATGAAGCATGCCGAGAAACTCATCGCGCGCATCCTGTTCCTGGAGGGCCGGCCGATCGTCAGCAAGTTGAATGAGATGCACATCGGCTCCGATGTGCCTTCCTTCTTGGCCAACGATGAGGGCGCCGAATCCGGTGCGATCCGGGCCTACAACGAGTCCATTCGCCTGGCAGTGGATGCCAACGACAACGGCACTCGCGACCTCCTGGAGTCCATCCTGGGCGACGAGGAAGTACACATCGACTGGCTCGAAGCCCAGCAGGATCAGATCCGGCAGATGGGCCTGCAGGCCTATCTCACGGAGCAGGTCGGTTAGTCCGCCCCAAAACGATCTTACCCAGCCTTCGAGGGCGCGCTGCTCACGGAGTCCGCGTACGGCCCGGGCCCGTGAGCGGCGCGCCTGTGCTGGACCGTGCCCCCGCGCCACACGAGCCTGATGGCACCCCACAGCCAGACGCACCGGCTGTGCGCGTGTGGCGCTCCCAAGAGAATTCCACGCTCACGGTGGATGCGATGACCCAACCCGCACCGGCTCCTGTGCACACGAAGACCCTGGGCCAACTCTGGCTGGCTGTCTTCCTGGTGTCCTTTCCCTTCGGCATTCTCTCGTTCGTGCTGCCGATATATGGTCGCGCGCTGGGGGCCTCGGCCCTTGAGGTCGGCGGTCTGTTTTCAGCTGTCGCCCTCGTTCCCGTCGTGGTGCGGCCCTTCCTCGGACGGGCCTTGGATCGGTGGGGGCGCCGACCCTTCCTGCTCGTCGGGTTGGCAGGCTACGTTGTGGCCATGGTCCTCTTTTGCTTCGCAACCAGCGTGGTCCTGCTCACCGTGGCGCGCTTCTTCCAAGGGCTGGGCCAGGCCTTTCTCTGGTTGTCCGCCTTGACCATCGTGGCCGATGTCGCCGCGGCGACGGGGCGCGGGCGCGATTTCGGATTCCTCGATGAGGCGGTCAACCGCGGAGCCCTCATCGGCACGGTCATCGGTTTCGCGCTGCTGGGCGGCCTGGGAAGTCTCGACCTCGACTCGCAGCAGGTGTGGTTCTGGGTGTTCGCCGCCTTCACCCTGCCAGCCGTGTGGGCATTGTGGGCGGGTTGGCGAGGTGTGCGGGAGACTCGCCCGGCGGCTGTCGTGGGCCCAGCTTCCAGCCGGCCGATCTCACCTCAACTGCTCACACTCATGGGCATCGTCTGCATCACAGGGGCCTCCGGCGCCATGGTCTGGCCGCTGCTCATGGTCTTTCTCCAAGAATTCGCTGGGGGCCAACCTGGCGGCGTTGGCCTCGGCTTACGCGCCGGCGGCCCTGGTCAGCGCGTTTCTCCCCTCCCGCATGGGCCGGCTGGCCGACCGGTTCGGCCGCCGACCGCTGATGATCGCCGGCTTGGTGGTCGGAGCATTGGCCTCCATCCTGATCCCTCACCTGCGCAGCGTCGTCCTGTTGGCCCTTCTGTGGACGGGCGAATCCATCGGCTACGCCGCATCGATACCCGCGGAACGTGCCTTCGTGGCCGACATCGCCGGCGAAGATACGCGCGGCTCGAGCTACGGCTTGTACACGTTCGCCTATTTCCTGGGCGCGCTGGTCGGGCCGCTGGCCGGAGGCTGGCTTTACGATCATGCCGGCCATGCTGTTCCCTTCTACGTGAATGGCGCCGGCTTGCTGCTCGGCGGGCTGCTGGTCGCATTCGCGCTGCGCGAGCCCCCGGCGCTGGTCCGCGAGTCGCAGCCGGGCTGACCCCTGACGCACAGCGCGGTCCCGAGGAGACGATGATCCGATTGGTCGGGCTGGACGCGGACGACACGCTCTGGCACAACGAGATCCTGTATCGTGAGTCACAGGCCTCGCTGGGGCGTATCCTTGCGCGCTTCGCCGATCCGTCCCAGACGCTGGACGAACTCGACCGCACCGAAGTGCGCAACGTCGACACCTACGGCTACGGCATAAAGTCGTTCACCTTCTCCATGCTCGAGACGGCCGTGGCCATCTCGCGGGGCGGGCTGACCGCCGCCGACACGCAGGCGATCCTCGACCTCGGACGCGCGATGCTGCGGCGTGACGTCGAACCCCTGCCGTACGTCGGGGAGACACTCGCCGCGCTCGCGCCGATCGTGCCGCTGGCTCTGCTCACTAAAGGCGACTTGGCCGAGCAAACGCGCAAGATCGAGCGCAGCGGCTGGGCGGACCTCTTCCGCCACAAGCACGTGGTGGCCGACAAGACCCTGAGGATGTATCGCGACTTCCTCGCGCACATCGAGCTGCCGGCCGCGGACTTCCTGATGGTCGGCAACTCACTCCGCTCGGATGTCCTGCCCGTGCTCGAGCTCGGCGGCCATGCGGCCTACATCCCCCACCCCCTGACCTGGGATCATGAGTTGGCCGAGATGCCATCCACCGACAGCGGACGGTTCCACGTCCTGACCGATATCCGCGAGGTCCTCCCGCTCGTCGCCCGCCTCACCTCGGGCCGGCTCTAGCCCGCCTCGTGCGGGACCGCTCCAAGCCCTCCGCGATTGCGGTGCCGCGGGAATCGCTCCTCGAGCGTATTCGTGATCGGCCTGCCGTGTGGCTCGACATGCTCGCCACGGTGGTGATGATGCGGCGCACGATGTAGAATCGCGGACGGTACCCGGGCGCGGACGGGCCGCGCCTCCTTAGCGGATGGGGGACATGCTCCCAGCCCAAATCAGCCAACCCTGGATCCTGGCCAACGCCGCCTCGTTGCTGCTGTGCGTCGTGGCTTATCTATGGCCGCGCGCCGGACGCGCGCTCTACGCCGCCCTGACGTTCGCCAGCGCCGTGCTCGTCGGGTACCTGGCCTGGACCAACCCGGCATTCTTCGTGGAGGGCCCCGCAGAAGCCGCGCGTCTCGCCCTGTACCGCGATTTCATATTGGGCTTCTTCCGGGAGCATGTGGTCCCCTTCGCGCTGGCGCTCTCGATGTTGATCTTCCTCATCGGCCTGGCGCTTGTCCTGGGCGACTCCTTGCTGCCCATCGGCATCACAGCGGGTGTGGTGTTCCTCGCCCTCCTGGCTCCCTTGGGCATTTGGGTTGCCTTCCCTGCCCCACTCATCCTTGCGCTTGGGCTAGCCTGCGTTCGGGTTCCGCCTGAGGTGCGCGAGGGCCGCGCGCGCTGAGGCGGTTGGCACCTCCCGGCATGTGCCGCCGAGACAGATCCCTAGCGGGGCCTGCCTCGTGCCCGCGTTCGATTGGCCGTGTGCTTCCGGGCAAGGACTTCAACCAGAAGGGAGCCCACGCGCCTGCGCGCGTGGGCTCCCTGTTTTCCCCTCCCGAGCAGGAGCGTCGGGCCCCGCGGGCTATTCGTACGATGCCGCGATGACTTCCTCCAATCCCCGCTTGGGGACGTGATGGATCTGCTGATCATCCCTCCAGTAGCGCACGTCTCCATCCGGCGGCAGCGCTTCGAGCCTCACCTGCTCCTTGGGCTTACCCAGCGCGATCACAAAGAGGATCTCCAGAGGCTCCGCAAGCGTAAGCAGGCGGGCCATGGCCTCCTTCTGCACCGAGCCGATGATGCATCCACCCCAACCTGCTTCACTGGCTGCAAGGAAAATCGTCTGCGCGGCGATGCCGGCATCCGTGTCGCAGCTGCGGCTGATACGAGTATCTGCCAGGACGACGATGTACGCCGCCGGACGTTCGCCCTCCGTCGGACCGCCCCAGTCTTTCAAGTACCCGGCCCATGCCAAGAGCGGGAAGAGGCGTGCGTTGAGCTGGCGGGAGGCGCACACGACGTACTTCAACGGTTGCGCGTTTCGCGCCGAGGCACACTGGCGCGCGAGATCCACCCACGCCCGCAGGCTCGCCGCCGGCAGGGGCGTCTCTTCATAGAAGCGGCGCACGCTGCGGGTGCGAGGGATGAGATCCTTGAGCATGCTGAGCCTCCTGTGTGACGTGGGCGGATTATAGCGTGCCATCGCCTGCACGCCCTTCACCCTCGGGATAGAATGGGGGAGCGCGTGGGCGACGTTCGCCGGTTGCGACCAGCGCGCGGCGAGACTCAACTCCGTCGCGTGCCGCCGCGCACGGGCCACCACCACACTCCAAGGAGCCGCATGGCTGCCATCGATTGGGCGCGATCACTTCATCCGATCCTGCAGGCGCTTCTGGCCACCTGCTTCACCTGGTTCCTCACCGCCGTCGGCGCCGCCGCGGTCTTCTTCTTCAAGAATCTACGCCGTGAGGTCCTCGATTCCATGCTTGGCTTCGCCGCCGGTGTGATGATCGCCGCGAGTTATTGGTCGCTGCTCGCGCCCTCCATCGAGATGGCCGCCGGCTCCGGCGTGCCGGCGTGGGTGCCGGCCACCGTCGGCTTTATCCTCGGCGGAGTTTTCCTGTGGAGCGTGGACCGGGTCTTGCCCCACTTGCACATTGGCTTTCCGATCGAGGAAGCCGAGGGCATAAAGACGAGCTGGCAGCGCAGCATTCTGCTCGTCCTAGCGATCACGCTACACAACTTTCCGGAAGGGCTGGCCGTAGGTGTGGCGTTCGGCGCGCTAGGCGTCGGCGTGCCGGCCGCCTCGTTCACAGCGGCGATGGCCTTGGCCATCGGCATCGGAATTCAGAACCTGCCTGAGGGCACCGCGGTCGCGGTTCCTTTGCGTCGCGAAGGGATGAGCCGCCTGCGGAGTTTCTGGTACGGTCAGCTTTCGGGCG
Organism: uncultured Chloroflexia bacterium; assembly: GCA_963712475.1. Taxonomy (GTDB): domain Bacteria; phylum Chloroflexota; class Anaerolineae; order Anaerolineales; family RBG-16-64-43; genus RBG-16-64-43. Next base: position 6,971 of record CAVQIA010000005.1, on the reverse strand, counting down.
CGGTCGAGCCCGTGGCCGGCGTTTTGGGTGCGGCCGCGGTGATCGTCATCCAGCCCCTCTTGCCGTACGCCCTGGGCTTCGCTGCCGGCGCCATGATCTACGTCGTGGTCGAAGAGCTCATCCCGGAATCTCAACTCGCCAAGAACACGCACCGCGCCACCATCGGGGCGATGCTCGGTTTCGCGGTGATGATGATCCTCGATGTGGGAATGGCTTGAGTCGTCGACGGTCGTTGGAGGAACCCGGGCTCTGTGAGCGCACTCTCGCTTCACGCTCGCATCTTCGCCGTCGTGCGCAGGATTCCCTCCGGACGGGTGGCAACGTACGGACAGATCGCGCGCCTGGCCGGGCTCGGGAACCACGCGCGGCTGGTGGGTTACGCGCTGCACGCGCTGCCCGCGGGCTCGCGCATCCCGTGGCACCGTGTGCTCAATGCGCGCGGCCGGATCAGCCTGGCGGGCGCCGCCGCACTCGAGCAGCTTCGCCTTCTCCGTCGCGAGGGCGTGCGGCCGGCGGCCAACAAAGCGATCGATCTGAGACGCTATCAATGGCGGCCCGCTTCCTCGCCCCCGCTTCACGTCCAGAACCGGCGGTTGCCCTGAACTCCATTGTTCACTTATGGGGATCGCGTCGGTCGCCAATCATCACGCCGGGTGGCGACCCGCGATATGCACACCGTTCGCGCCGGCCTGGATCGCGCGCATGAGGCGGCGTGGCATGCACATCAAAGGATTTGCAGAACTCGCCTTGGGCACTTCGTTCAGCGCGGCGGAGGGGATGGCATGACGACCGATCGCAATCGATCACAGCTCGTCGTCAGCATGTTGCTCTCGGCTATGATGCTCGGCCTGGCCTGCCGAGCCCCGTGGCCCAGCCAGCCACCTGGAGCGAGCTCTACCTCCCTCTCACCTTCGCCAACTCTCACCGACCCAAGTCCGGCGTCGAGGCTCGTGTTCGTTGGCCCTCAACGCCTCACCTGCCCGGTTGGGATGTGCCTGCAAATCTACGATCCGGCCAGCGGCGAATACTGGGCAGATCAGCCTGATCTCCACGGGCTTGTGTACGAACCGGGGTTTGTCTGGCACGTGGCTGTTCAGCCCGCTGCCAATCCGTCACCCAGCGCGTGGACCGTCGCCAAGGTCGTTTCGCAGGAGCGAGCCGCGGGCAATATCAGCGTGACCGCGCCGGTCCTGGGCGATGCCTTCCGCTCGGGCGACGTCCTGCGCGGCGATGTCTCCGTCCCCCCTGCCGACGGGCAACTACTCTATCGTGTCTACGACGCCGGCGGCGCCCTGATCGGCCAGGGTCCTATCCAAGTGACCCCTGCCGCGGCGGGCTCCAGCCCGTTTGAGTCGGTCGTTCAGTTTGCCGAATACGTGGGACCGGGGCGAATCGAGATCCTCGATCTCTACACCACGGCGGGATTTGTAGGCGAGTTGGCCTCGGTCGACCTTTACCTGGGCATGGCGCACCCGCTCGAATCCAGACCTTCGGCACTTGTTCTCGGGTCGAGGGGCGTCAGCATCGATTGGCCTGCCCGCTACTCGGTTTGGCCACCGGAGCTTGAAATCCGCGGGCGTGTGTCGATCTCCCCGTTCGAGAACACTCTCGGCTATCACGTGATCGGCGCAGACGGTCTGTTGCTCTCTGCGGGCAGCGTGATGGTTCAAGCCGAGCTCGGCCAGCCTGGCACTTTCGACGGCCTGGTCGCCATGCCTCCCTCCTATCGAGGTCCAGCGCGCCTGGTGGTCTTTGAAGCCAGCGCGGCCGACGGGTTGATCTTGACCTTCGCGACGCTCGACGTTTTTGTCGCGGGAGGGTCCCTTCCTTGAGGTGCGGTATGGACCGAGCCTGTGAGCAGGGTCCGCCCGAGGCGCACTCGCTCGGAGGCGATGCTCCCGCCGTGCAGGCCGATGGCTTGTGGATCGGCGAGGGGCGCCATCGACCGCGAACCATGCAGCCGCGGCAGTGAGGCGTACCCGAGTGGGCAACCCTCCAGTATGCCGTCGGCCATTTCGGATCGCAGGGGGCTCCACAACACGCCGCGCGCCCCGATGCCATCGGACTCTGACATCCCATGATCGATATCCTCGTGTTCGATTTCGACGGCTTGATCCTCGACACCGAGTCTCCGTTTTTCTTCGCGTGGCAGGAGGTCTATCACGAGCACGGATGCGAGGTGTCGCCCGAAGAATGGGCAGCGTGGCTGGGTACCTCGCCCGACCCTGAAGCGCCGTATCTGGCGCTGGAGAGGCACCTCGGCCGGTCCGTGGATCGCGAGGCGATCCACATGCGCCGCATGCGGCGCGAACGCGAGATGCTTGCCGAACAACAGGCGGCCCCCGGGTTCGAGCACTTCGCGCGCTCCGCGCACGCGCGCGGGTTGCGGTTGGGCGTCGCTTCAAGTTCCGATCGTGCCTGGGTGCTCGGGCACCTCGACCGGCTCGGGCTGCGTCTCGCTCTTCATGAGTATCAAGTGCGCCGAGGACGTGCCGGCGACCAAGCCCTCCCCTGACCTCTACCAAGCGGTCTTGAACGAACTCAATGGAAAGGCCTCGCAGGCCGTGGCCTTCGAGGACTCGATCAATGGTGTCCGCGCCGCCAAGGCAGCCGGCATCTTCTGCATCGCCATCCCCAATCCCATCACTCGCCACCTGGATCTGCCTGAGGCCGACCTGATCGCGCCGGGTTTTGACCGATTGACCCTGGATGGTGTTCTGGCCGCCGCAGGTCACGCCCCAAGCGCCTCGGCCAGGGGTTGAGAGATGGACGGGCGCGTCAGTCGGCCCGTCCCACTGGGCAGTTCGACTTCCCTTGTGCGATAATGCGGGCGGCGGCTCGCATCAGAAAGATCGGAGGCAGTCGTCTCTTGCCTCGCCCTGGCCTGGATCGCGCGGGCCGAGTCGCGCGCAACGGAGAAAGGATCCCCGATGAAGCGCTTCTTCCTGCTCGTGCCGATCGGCGTGCTGGCATTGGGCGTGGCAGCCTCTTCACCCTCCCAATTCTCCAGTTCCTCGTCGCTGCAGGTGACTCAGCCCCCGCCCAGCGCGACACGCGCCGCGCCGGCGCCGACTGCGACGCGCAGCCCAACGCCCGCCCCGACAATCGCCCCTGCTCCGGCCGCTCCCACACTCGTCCCGGGTTCCGCCGGCGTAACCACAGTCAGCCACGGTTTCTTCCCAGGCGGCGATCTGCGCCTGGCGGTCGCATTCCCGGGCCCGGTGCAGGCGCTGCTGGAGAGCCTCACCGGGGACCTGGCCGACCCGTGCCGCGTTATCAACCAACATGGCCAGGACGTGTATTGCGTCAGCCCAGTCCTGCCGCGTGGCAAGACCTTGACCCTGCGCGTGTTCCTCAACTGGACGGACCGCGTGGCGTTCCTGGCGGACTTCATCTTGCCGGCAGCCGCCGTCACCACCACCCCGCCCCCTGCGACCTGCACTGCCGACGGTCAGGGCTTTTCCTACGACTGCCAACCGGTTCCCATGCCGGGCTGCGAGACCACTCAGCTCGATCAATGGCACGGCCTGATTTGCTTCAACTCGTGCGGCCGTTCCCAGGCTTCCTGCCTGCCGCCGGTCGAGAGTTCAACCCAGCCCTAGCCGGCGGGACATTCGGTTGGAAGGGAAGGCGCATGCCTGTCAGGATCCGCATCACCGCCGGCAAGGTCATTGCCGACGCGGAATTGAATGAGAGCGCAACGGCCAAGGCCATCCTCAAGGCATTGCCGATTGAAGGTGAGGCCAATCGCTGGGGGGAGGAGATCTACTTCGAAATTCCCGTGAAGCTCGAGGAGGCTCCCGACGCGCGCCAGGAGATGGCGGTGGGCGAGTTGGCCTATTGGCCGGCCGGTGCTGCGTTGTGCATCTTCTTCGGCCGCACGCCGGTCAGCCGCGACGAGAAACCACGCGCCTACAGCAATGTGAACCCGTTTGGCACCGTGGCCGGCGACGCCAAGGTCTTTCGCGCCGTGCGCGACGGCGATGCGGTGCGCATCGAGCGCGCCTGACCCCCTCGGGCGATCGCACTCCCGCCGGTCGCTCGGAACGCAATTGTCGGTCCCGTGGCAGACCGAATCGGATTCGCACCAGCCAACTCCGGTGACACCCGCATGCCACGCACGGCCCACTCCCGGCCGCACCACGGCCCCCCACTCCGATCACCTGCCCTCGCCAGCTGTGCCATAATCGAGAGCACACTCCAGTGAGCCTCTGGCGACGTGACGGCGCCGAGGACTGCGGCCCGCGTCGGAAAGCGCGGAGACCACCGAGAGCAATCATGGCCGACGACATACGCGACATGTTGCGCGGAGGCGACAGGCGTTCGATTGGGCGCGTGCCGCAGGTGCTCGAGCGCCTCAAGTTGCATCCGACACTCGCGGGCCAACTCGTCGCGGCACTCGGCGATGCGGACCCGCTGGTTCGCATGCGCGCGGCCGATGCCCTGGAGAAGGCCACGCTGCGCAATGCGGCGCTCCTCCAGCAACACAAGCGCGTGTTGCTGCGCTTGGCCCGAACCGCCACCCAGCCAGAGCTGCGCTGGCACCTCGCCCAGATGCTGCCTCGTCTCCATCTGCGCGCATCTGAACGGCATGCGGCAGCCCGCGGGTTGCGGCGCTACTTGGCCGACCCGAGCAGCATCGTCCGGACTTTCGCGCTGCAGGCCCTGGCCGATCTGGCTCGGGATGATCCGACGCTGAAACCGCTCGCGCTGAGTTCTTTGCGCCAGGCCGCCCGCCGCGGCACGCCGGCCATGCGCTCGCGCGCCGCGCGCTTGCTGCGCGAGTTCGAGCCCGGGGCGCGGCCCCGATCCACAAAGGAGCACCGCGCATGAAACGAATGCTGTCACTCGTGTGTTTGATGGTGTGTGCCACACTGGCATGTGATCTCGGACAGCTTGCCCCCATCCCGACGCTGGAGGCCTCGCCCTTCGACGCCGGCGACACTGTCTTCGGGTTCTTTCCCTCCCCGCCCGAGGCCTCGCAGCAGAGCATTGTCAATCACTATCAAACCTTGGGCCGGCATGCAGATGTCATCCTGCTGCAACAACCCGTGCCATGGGTTGATTTTGCCGAGAAGGCCGACGGCAACTCGCACGCCATCGACGATATCCACAACCAGTATGTGCTGGCGCGCCAGAACGGGATGGATGTGATCTTCGTGGTGGACCCGCTCAACGGCCTCAACCGACGCGAGTTCCTCGGACTGCCCAGCGGTTGGGAAGCCACCTTCGCTAACCCTCGCGTGCGCAGCGCCATCACCAACTACGCGCTGCGCGTCGTGCGCGAGTTCCATCCGCCGTATCTCGGGCTGGCCTCCGAGATCAATACTTACGCCGACGCCTTCCCGGAGGATTTCGCAAACTACCTCAGCCTGTACCAAAGCGTGTACGACGCGGTCAAGGCGGAGGCGCCCGCGACCCAGGTCTTCGTCACCTTCCAGTGGGAAGACCTCAACAACATCATCCCCGTGGTTGCGGAGGGGCGCTTGCCGTATCACATCAACTGGGAGACGGTCGAGGCTTTCGAACCGCGCCTGGACCTGTGGGTTATCTCCTCCTACCCCTTCGCCGTCTTCCACAGCGCCTCCGAAATTCCGCCCGACTACTACTCTCCACTTCTTGGGCGGACCTCCAAACCGCTGGCAGTGGCCGAGGGCGGCTACACCTCGCGGCCCGTGGGGCCCTTCCCCGGCTCGCCCGAGGACCAGGTAGGCTACCTGCGGGCCCTCCACGATCAGATCGGGCCGCGGCTGCGATTCTGGATCTACCTTCTGCTCAGTGACTTCAACCTCGATTCGTATGCCAAGATGATGCGCGACCAGGGACAGGGACAAGACGTCGAGACGCTGGGCATGTTCGCTTCGGTGGGCCTGACACAGTTCGACGGCACCCCCAAGACGGCGCTCGAGGTTTGGGACGCCCTGCGCGCGGGAGAGTAACCTCAGCGGTCGGCGAGCCTCGACTTTATGAGCGCAAAGCGATCTGAAGGGGCACACATGTCGGCGAAGACATCGGCATCGGCGCTGATGATGGTTGCGCCCTTGTGCTTGTGTGCGCGGCGGCCTGCGCCGCGCCGCCTGCTCCGGCGCCCAGCCTCGGGCGCGCCCAGGCCATTCCTGCAGCGGCTACGAAAGTCCGGCCGGCCGAGGACGCATGGCCTCCGCGCGTTGCTCCGGGCTGGAGCTCGCCCGAACCGATGCCCGGCCCGATCAACACCGCAGGCGCAGAAGATAGCCCCTACCCCACTCACGACGGCCGGGCCTTCTTGTTCTTCTTCACGCCGGATGCGGCCGTGCCTGCCGAGAAGCAACTGCTCGACGGAGTGACCGGCATCTGGTCGGCCGAGGCCCTGGGCGCATCGTGGAGCGAGCCGACCCGCGTGTGGCTGGCCGCGCCCGACGAACCGGCGCTGGATGGATGCCCGTTCGTCCTGGGCGAGACGCTTTACTTTTGTTCTGGGCGGGTCGGCAACCTGCGCGAGATCGACCTTTATGTGGCGGGCCTGCGCGAGGATGGACCTGGCAAGGCTGGCAAAACGCCGGCCGGAAAGATTGAACCTGGGCCTCGAAGCGGGGGAAATGCATATGAATGCGAGTGGCACCGAAATCATCTTCGCCTCGCGCCGCGCGGGCGGCTTTGGCGGAATGGACCTGTGGCGAGCGCTGAAGACTGCCGACGGCTGGAGTGATCCTGAAAACCTCGGCCCGGGAGTCAATACGGCCGCCGACGAAAACCGCCCCGCCCTGAGCCCGGATGAGCGTGAGCTATGGTTCGATGCACCCAGCCTGCTCGGCCTCCCCGGCCCGGCCATCTACCGCTCGCTGCGATCGCCCCAAGGCACTTGGGGCAACGCCGAAGAGATCGTGTCCTCCTTCGCCGGGGAGCCAGGCCTTCTCGCCGGACGGCCAGACCCTGTACTTCGTGCATCACTTCTTCACCCAGGACGTGAGCCGCATGCTCGAGGCGGACGT
>CAVQIA010000004.1:0-1923476 GCA_963712475.1 uncultured Chloroflexia bacterium | reverse complement strand
GCGAAGGCCCATGCCGTGCCCCGGATGAACCGTCGCGACCGAATCTGTGTGCGGTATCCCTGCATGGTGACGCAGCCTGCCATGGTGACCGTGCACGAAGCTACGCGACCTCCGAGAGCGAGTGAAAACTATATGCGCGCTACTCGGCTGTCCGCCACCTCATCGGGTGAACCCCGCCGCGCTCCCGGCCTAGACATTGGCACCGCAGGCGCGCATGGCCTCACTCATGGCCATGGCGCAGCCCGCGGAGCCGGCCACCGAGGCATTCGAGCGCGCGCTCGCCGAGGAGCGGCTCCGGAGCACCCGGCAGCTGAGCGCGTTCCGCTTCCAGGCCGTCACGGCGTTCCTCGCGCTCATGATGCTGTTCCGCCTCACCATCACCGCCTGGGTGGCTCCGCCCCTCGGGCTCTTCGCCGGCTACTGGGTGGCAGCGGGCGTCGTCTGGTGGGCGAGCCGTCGCTCCGAGCGCCTCGCTCGGCTCAGCGGGCTCTCGATCCCCATGATCGACATGCCGTTCGTCTTGCTCCTGCTGCAGGGAGCGATCGCCGCACTCCACGAGCGTGGGCGCTACACCGATGCCCTCGCGTACCACGCCCCGCTCTTCTACGTGTCGCTCGTCCTTCCTCGCGTCGTTCGCCCTGGAGAACAGGTATGTCTACTTCGCCGCCGTCGTTGCGGCGGGCTGCGAGGCGCTCCTCGCCCTCCAGGGCGGCTCGACGTCACTCTGCTCGGGCTCTCCATCCTGATCACTGGGCTGGTCGCCGTCGGGTGCACGCAGGCGGGCGACCGCGCCATCCGCCTGGTCCGCAGCGTGTCGAGCGAGCAGCTCCGCCGGGAACGCCTGGGCCGCTACTTCTCACCGCAGGTGGCGGCACGCGTCGAGGAGCGCGGCGACACCGGCGCCACGGGCGAGAGCCGCGAGGTGACGATCCTGTTCAGCGACCTGCGCGACTTCACCGCGCTCGCCGAGACGCTCACCGGCGAGCAGGTGGTGGCGATGCTGAACGAGTACCACGAGCGCGATGGTCGAGACGATCTTCGCGCACGGCGGCACGCTCGACAAGTACATGGGCGACGGCATCATGGCCTACTTCGGTGCGCCGGTCGCGCAGCCCGACCACGCCGAGCGAGCGGTGCGCTGCGCGCTCGCGATGCAGCAGGCGCTGGCGGCGCTGAACGCCGAGCGCGTCGCGCGCGGCGAGCCGGCGCTCCGCATGGGGATCGGCGTCCACACCGGCACCGTCGTGGTCGGCGACATCGGCGCGCCGCGCCGGCGCGAGTACACCGCGATCGGCGACGCGGTGAACGTCGCCGCCCGCATCGAGCAGGCAACCAAGCTCCACCAGACGTCGATTCTGGTCTCAGACGAAACACACCGGCGGCTGCGGGACGGCGTCCCCTTCCTCGCTATCGGCCCGCTCCACCTGCCCGGAAGGTCCGAGCTGGTCGAATGCTACGCGCCGGCGCTCTAAGGGTGCTGTTCAGCGGGAAAACCGGGACTGGGGCTATTGGCGGAGTCGCGCGACGGCGGGCACCGCGCTGCGGGCCTGGGCGGTACGCCTTGCGGCACGGCGCGGGAAACAGCGCGCGATCGTGGCACTCGCCCGCCGCCTCAGCCTGCCTCGATGGCCTGGCGGATGATCGCCAGCGCGCGGGCCGTCTGCTCGGCGAGCGTCGCTGGCCAGGTGCCGTCGGCGTTGATCCCGACGGTGCCCGAGACGGCGATCAGGTCGCACGACCGCACCGCCCGCGAGTAGCCGACGCGCGGCTCCCACGCCGAGCCGCTGCCGGCGCAGCGACGGCCGGCGCGCTCGGTCACCGTGATGCGGACGTCGTCAGCCATGCCCCCTCCCTTCACGGCGCCTCGACGTGCGCGCCCGGCAGACAGACCAGCTGGCGCCTCGACACGGTCAACGTCGCCGTGCCGAAGGCGTTCCGCACCGTCACCTGGCGTTCGGTCGCCCCCTGGTCGTCGACGGCATAGCAGGCCAGGCGCAGGTCGGGATGCGCGATCCCGCCCCCGTCGCGTCCGGCGGGATTGCAGACCGCCACCGGCCGGCCGAGCTGCGCCGGGCCGCCGCCCTGCGCGTCGGCGATCCAGCGCTCCCCGCCCACGAAGCCCCGGACGGCCGCCCGCGCGTCGTAGCACGCGAAGGCATCGAGCGGGCCGCCGCGGAAGTGGTGGACGACACCCGGTGTCGGGTAGAACTCCCGCACGCTCGACACCAGCACGTCCTCTCCCATCGCCGCCACCCGCGCACCGAACGCCGGCGTCTCCGGGTCGGGGTTGAGAAGCGTGTGCAGCCGTTCACCCGTGTCGGCGTCGAAGAGATGCACCGCGCCGGCTTCGGGCGACAGCCGCGGCGTGCCCGGCGCGCCGACCACGAAGGCGCCCCCCGCCGAGTCGACCGCGGCGCCGAACCCGTCGTTCGGGGCGCCGAGCTCGTCACGGACGGTGCGGATCAGGGCGCCCGTGTCGGCATCGAGCACGGCCGCGTCGCCCGGCGCGCCGTACCACGGCGTGCCGATCAGGACGTGCCGCCCGACCGCCGCCACCGCCTCGGCGCCAGCCGTGGTGTACGGGAACTCGCGGATCGGAGTCCACGTCGCCGTATCGTAGAGGTAGACGCGGTCGGACTGCGCGATGAGCGCCTGGTCGCCGAGGGCCGCGACGGCCTCGCCGAAGGCGCGGAACGAAACCGGGTCGGGCGAGTACAGCGTGCGCAGCCGCGCGCCCGTGGCGCGGTCGAACACGTGTACCGCGCCGGCGAAGGAGAAGCCCGCGCCGTGGTTGTTGGGATCGCCGGAAAGGACGTACGGTCCCACGGCGGCGATCGGCCGATCCGTCACCGGCGTGCGCGGCCCGGGGCCGACGAACGTCCGCCGCCGCAGGCCGGTGGCGACGTCGTAGAGGTAGGACTCGTCGTCGACCGTGGAGACCAGCACCTCGCCGTTGCCCGCCGCCGCGACCTCGAGGCCGAAGAACCGGAACCCGCAGCAGAGCGTGCGCTGGAGCGCGCCGGTGATGCCGTCGAAGACGTGCACCCCGCCCGTGAAGCTGAGATCGCGCGGCGCGCCGACGATCACCCGGCCGTCGACGCCCGCCACGCTGATGCCGAAATCCGGGTCGGCGGGCGGAGTCGGATCGGTGAACGTCTGCGCCAGCCGGAAGATGCGCGAGCCGTCCGACGGCAGGCACACGGTACGCGCCCGTGCCACCCGGAGCGGCGTGTTCCCGGCGTCGTCGGTCACCGCGACGGTACGACGGGCGGATTGCCGGGCGCCGCGCTGGTGCTTCAGCCGGTAGCAGGTGAGCTGCGCTCCGGGCGCCGTCAGGGCGTCGCCCTGGCAGAAGCGGACCGGCCGGCCGAGGACCGCCGCCCGCTCGCCGAAGGCGTCGCGCAGGACCAGGCGTTGCGCCAGCTTGTCGCCGCGAGCGCGGTAGCACGTGAAATGATCGCGCGGCTCGCGCCGGCAGCCGGCGCTGCAGGCGTCACCGTCCACCAGGTTGCCGTCGTCGCAGTCTTCGCCCGGATCGAGCAGGCCGTTGCCGCACACCTCGACGGTGCAGCGATCCGAGCACCCGTCGCCGTCGATCACGTTGCCGTCGTCGCACTGCTCGCCCAGGCTCGTGACGCCGTTGCCGCAGGCGGTGGGTGCGCAGTTGGAGTCGCAGCCGTCGCTGTCGGTGAGATTGCCGTCGTCGCACGTCTCGCCCGCGCTCACCACGCCGTTGCCGCAGGCGGTCGGGCGACAGTGCGAATCGCAGCCGTCCCCGTCGTCCACGTTGCCGTCGTCGCACACCTCGAGCGACCCGACGGCGCCGTCGCCGCAGCCCGTCGTGTCGACGTAGACGTACACGCCGCCCCGGCCGAGGTCGCTGCCCATCTGGTCGGACGGATCTCCGACCAGCACGCGCCCGGGAACGGCGGCCAGCGTGGCGCCGAAGCGCTCGTCCTCGTAGTTCGACGGATCGAACGGCGTCGGATTGGGGAGGGTCTGGAGCAGCGTCCCGCTGGCGGCGTCGAAGACGTGGACGGCGCCGACGCTCGGATCGGGGTCGTGGTCCTGGTCGACGCGGCCGACACCGAATGCGGGATCGCCGACGACGACCCGACCCTCCGCCGTAGCCAGCGCCCAGCCGAACTGGCTGTACTCGATCGGGTCGTTCGGGTTGGCGAACGTGCGCAGTAGAGCGCCGGTGCCCGGGTCGAAGAGCCACACGGCGCTCTCGCTGGCTGCGGACTCCGGCCCGCCGACGAGCAGGTCGGCCCCCAGTGCGGCCAGCGCCGCCCCGAAGGAGGACGGGAAGCTGATCGGACGCGGGTCGATGATCGTCCGCCGCAGCGCGCCCGTCTCGGCGTCGAAGACGTGCACGGCGCGATCCGCCGGCGCCGCCACCACGACGGCGTCGCCGATCCCCAGAATGGTGACGCCGAACGGGCTGCCGAACGGCGCGGTCCCCGGTCCCGGATCGAGGTAGGTCTGCTCCAGCGCGCCGGTCGCCGCGTCGAACCGGTAGGCGGCGCGCTCGAGCGGCGCGCCTACCAGCACATCGTCGCCGAGCGTCGCGACGACGAGGCCGAACTGGTTCCCCCTCGGCGACGCCGGCAGCGGACTCGTGAAGACGTGTCGGACCGTCCCGGTGGCGCCGTCGAGCAGGTAGGCGGCGCCGAAACGGGTCTCTTCGGGGGCGGTCAGGGTGTACGGCAGGCCGACCAGCACATCGCCGCCCACCGCCGCGACGGCGTCGATGAAGGCCTCGTCGTCCGGCGCCGGCAGCGTATAGGTTTGCAGGATCGCCCGCGTGGCCGGGTCGAGCCGGACCACGGCCTGCGGGAGGGCGGCCAGGACCGTACCGTCGGGCGCCGCAGCCATGGCCCGCACCGGCGTCGGCCGGCGGCTGGCCTCGAGGGCGAAGGGGCCGGCGAGCGCGCTCGCGGGCGCGGCGAGCACGAGGACGAGCAGGACGGCGTTCCGCATGCGTCCCTGGCATGCAGATGCCATGCCCGATGCAGACCATGATCGCGCGGCCTTTCGACGCCGCACGCATCGCATCCGCGCCAGCCCGTTGCAGCACTACGCGCAAATCCGGTGTGCGTCGTCCAATCGGGCGCAACGATCCCCCCTGGCCGACCGCGTCCTTACGACGGCGCTCGCGGGCGCGCAAGGGACGCGCGGGCGCGCGGCGCTCGCCGAGTCGGCCGTTCGTCGTCGCGATCAGACCGTGAGGTAGCGCCCGACCCGGGCGCAGTAGTCACGGTAGGCGTCGCCGTAAACCCGTTCCAGAAAGCGCTCCTCGCGCAGGATCTGCAGGTGAAACATCGGCATCAGGAACAGCGCGAGGACGAGGAAGATCAGCCGTCCCTGCAGGAAGAAGACGCCGACGCAGCAGCAGATCGAACGCGCCGTAGATCGGATTGCGTGTCCACGCCAAAGATTCCGTGCGTCACCAGCGACCCCGGAGCGCTGCGATCGATGCCGATCCGCCAGGCGTCGCCCATCGCCGTCATCGCCGCCAGCCAGATCAGCAACGCGGCAACGACCGTCAGCCCACCCAATGCGCGCAGCGCGAGGCTGTCGAGCACCACGGTGCGGAGGGAGCTCGGGACGAGGTGGCGCTGCAACGGCCACGCGAACGGCGATGGCTTCGTAGGCCAGCAGGGCGAAGCCAGCGAACGCGGCCAGGTCCCCGAAACCCTGCGCCACCGTACGCTGCCGGTCGACGGCGACGACCTGCACGCCGCGCAGAGCGAGCGCGGCGGCCCGGACGGCGCCGAACCCCCACACGCAGACCACGACCCCGATCAGCAACCAGTCGAGGAGCCGGTGTCGCGGTCATCGGTGCACAGTCCCGGACATGGCCGCCTCCGCCCTCGGTTCTCCGCCGAGGACGCGTCCCGCGCGCAAGCCGAGACGCGGTCGCGTTGGTGCGGACGTTACCGCCCGGGACCCTCGCCGACGATGATGGCGTCGCCGCGATCGGCCGCCCTCAGCCAGACCTGACGGAGTAGACTCGGACCCGGAGGGTCAGGCATGCCCAGGAGGCATAGCGAGCGACACCGTACCGAACGAATCGGCTGGCTGCGTGCCGCCGTCCTGGGCGCAAACGACGGCATCGTGTCGACCGCGAGCCTGGTCGTGGGCGTCGCCGCCGCGCACGCGCCGCGAGGCGACGTCCTGGTTGCCGGGGTCGCTGGCCTGGTCGCCGGGGCGATGTCGATGGCCGCCGGTGAGTACGTATCGGTCAGCTCACAAGCCGACACCGAGAAGGCCGACCTGGCGCGCGAGCGTACGGAGCTCGCTGCGGACAAAGACTACGAGCAGGCGGAGCTCGCATCGATCTACGTGGGGCGTGGCCTGGATCCGCCGCTGGCCAAACAGGTCGCCGAGCGATTGATGGCCCATGACGCGCTCACGGCGCACGCCCGTGACGAGCTCGGCATCTCCGACAGCCTGAGTGCTCGACCGGTTCAGGCGGCGTTCGCATCGGCAGGGACCTTCGCGCTCGGTGCGGGCCATGCCGCTTCTCACCGCGCTCCTGGCGCCCGAACCGAGCTTGGTGCCCGTCGTGTCCGGAGCCTCGCTCGCGTGTCTCGCGGCGCTCGGCGTCCTGGCCGCGCGCACCGGCGGAGCGCCCGTGATGAAATCGGCTCTGCGAGTCACCTTCTGGGGTGCACTCGCGATGGGGTTGACCGCTGGCGTGGGCGCTCTTTTCGGAACGACCGTAGGCTGACGGCGCTCCGGGCCGGGCATCGGCTGCGCTTCCCGCCGGGGATGGGCGTGATCATCGACGAGTGCCATCACCTCGCGGCCGTGTCGTTCGAGCCTGCTCTGGAGGCATAGCGGTCACCGCGGCGTGAACTTGGCGAGGTCGTGGATACCGAGGGTCTTCTCCAGGTCACCAACCTCCTTCAATGACCCCTCGAACCCGCCGCTGCCGAGGAGCGTGTGCTCCTGGTCCTCGAAGCGATCACCCAGCTTGTCGAACTCCGCCTCGGTGAACTGTTGCCGGTACACCGGGAAGAGCTCGGTATCCTCCCAGGCCGCGTGTGGTGCGTACATGCGCCCGAAGTTCTGAATGTCCGCGACGAGGGCGCGACGTTGCTCGGCGGTCGCCGCTTTTCCCACTTTCGCCCCCTTCCTGATCGCCTCGGTGAGCTTGCGTCCGGCTGTGTGCTGCACCCGGAGCACGCTGGTCAGGTCGACCAGCGTTCCGCCCTTCTCCAGCTTCGGAAAGACGAACTCCTCCTCCAGTTTCTCGTGGTAGCCCTCGACGAAGCGATGAACGATGCTCGCCGCCGCGCCGACGACGCTCATGGCGGTCGCGTCGTCGGTCGCGAGCCGGCGCGCGGCCTCGTCGTAGACGAGCAGGATGCGACGAAGGACACCGTGCTCTCGCATCAGATCCTCGGTCGGAGGGACCTCGCCGCCCTTCTCCTGTCTTCGCTCGCGGGGGCTCCGCACCGCGCGCGCCGGATGAGATCAGGACTACCGCTGCCCCCGCCGCGATGGCGAGGAACTTCCTTCGATGACGGTCGAGCTTGTCCATGGCTGTGTAGTATAGTCACGGTTTGGTTCGCCCGACGCGTCATGGTGCGCCCCATCGGTGGGCGCCATCGGTGCACCGATTTCCTTCCCCAAGAAATACGCTCTCGGGACTCTCGGCAAACACGTTCCTGCTCGCCCTCGCGAGCCTAACAGCCCGTTGAAAAAGTCGCCACACCGGCCCGGTTTTGCTATCAAGACTTGAGCGCGGGGAACGGATGGAGGTGGCTACGAGCGCAGCCACAGCCGGGAGATCGCCGAGAACCTGGGTCTGGGCAAATACCTGCCGGCCTACATGGGGTTTTTCGGCCTGTTTGCCCTTTCCTCCCTGGGGTTTCCCGGGACCAACAGCTTCGTGGGCGAAATCCTGGTGCTGATCGGCGTGTTCGCGGAAAAGCCCTGGGTGGGGGCGGCCGTCATCCCCGGCGTCCTGCTGGGCGCGGCCTACATGCTGCGCCTGGGCCAGAAGCTCGCGTGGGGCGAGCCCAGCCAGGCCAAGGCCTGGACCGACTTGAACGCGCGGGAGTGGCTCTATTTCGCACCCCTGGCGGTATTGGTGGTCTACATCGGGCTGGCGCCGGGGTTGACCCTGCGGGCCATCGATCCGACTCTCACGCGGGTCCTGGGCGAATTCCGCACCCGTTCGGAGGCGGTGGCGTCCGCCCCGGTAGAACCGGCCGATGCCGGAGCTCATGCCGAAGACGATCGCGGCCCGGCCGGAGGCAGACCCGACGGCGGGGCTGCCGCGCTGAGCCGTTGAAGGAGAATGGTTGTGAAATTTGACATCACCCTCTTGCTGCCGGAACTCGTGCAACTGGCCGTCATCCTGGCGCTGTTCCTGCAGAGCCTGGCCAAACCCCGTACCGGCGAAAGCGTTGCGGCCATGGCCGCGAACACCCGGATGGGTCCCCCTGGCGGCCGCGGCCGGGCTGGTGCTGGCGGCCTTGTCGCTGGGGGCAAGCGGCAGGCTCTTCTGGGAGGTCTACCAGATCGACGGCCTGTCCCAGTTCTTCAAGTTCGCCGTGGCCCTGGGCTTTGCGATCGCCGTGCTCAACGCCTCCACTCAGCCGACCCTCGCGCCGGACAAGCGCGCGGACTACTTCATGCTCCTGTCGCTGAGCGCGCTCGGGCTCATGCTCCTGTCGAGCGCCGTGGAGCTGATCACCATCTACCTGGCGCTGGAGATCTCCTCCTACAGCCTGTACGCCCTGATCCCGTTGCGAGGCAAGGACCCCCGCGCGGCCGAGGCCGGCATCAAGTACATCCTGTTCGGGGCCGCCGCCACGGCGCTCGCCCTGTTCGGCCTGGCCTACATCCTGGCCGGCCAGCATTCGAGCTTCCTCGCGGTGCTGACCGGCAAAACCTGGTCCTGGGCCGGCTCGCCGCTCGGTCTCGTCGGGCTCACGCTTTTCATGGGCGGGTTTTTCTACAAGCTCGCCCTCTTCCCCTTTCATTTCTGGGCCCCGGACGTCTACGACGGCGCCAGCAACGAAACCGCCGCGTACGCCGCCACCCTGCCCAAGCTGGGGGCGGTGGTGATCCTGATCCGCCTGGCCGCCATGCTGAAACCCGGCTTGCAGGTCACCACGGTCCTGGCCGTCCTGGGGGCGGCCTCCATGACCTTCGGCAACCTCGCCGCCCTGACCCAGCAGGACATCAAACGCATGCTGGGCTACTCCAGTGTCGCCCACGCCGGCTACATCATGGTGGGCCTGGTGGCGGTCTCGGCCAGCGGGCTGGCTGCGGCGGGCTTCTACAGCCTGGTGTACGTGCTCATGAATCTGACCTGTTTCTGGGTGATCTGCCGGCTGTCCGGCGACGGCCGCAACCTGAAGCTGAACGACCTGAACGGCCTGTACCGGCAGGAGCCCTGGCTGGCTTTCGTGCTGGCGGTCGCCGCCCTCTCACTGGTGGGGCTGCCGCCCACCGCGGGGTTCATGGGCAAGCTCTTCCTGCTGAGCGCCGCCTGGAACCGGGGCTATGACTGGCTGGTGATCGTCGCCGCCGTCAACACGGCCATATCCATCTACTATTACCTGAACCTGATCCGTCACGCCTACACCGTCGAGGCCGAAGGCGGGTCCGCGGTCATCCGGGCCGGCGGCAGCTTTTGGGGCGGGGTGCTGGCGGCCCTGCTGCTCATCCTGGGCGCCCTGCCGGCGCCGGTGTTCAAGTGGGCCGAGGCCGCCGGGAAACAGTTGATGCCCTGAAAGTCTGTGGCGTGATCGAGGGAGGAAGGAATGTCCGACAACAGCATCTACAGCGTCTGCGGCATGTGCGGGGTGCGCTGCCCGATTGAAGTGGGTGTGGAAGATGGCCGGTGCCGATCCGTCCAGGGCAACCGGCACGCCGCCGGGATCCGGGGCGCCCTGTGCGTGCGCGGGGCGGCCGGGATCGCCTGCGTCCAGGACGACGAGCGGCCGCAGTTTCCCATGCTCCGCAAGGGCGGCCGCGGGGAAGGCAACTGGCAGCGGATCTCCTGGGAGGAGGCGCTGGCCCACGCCGCCGAGCAGATCGCGGCGGTGCGCTCCCGGCATGGCGGCCGCAGCATTCTCTGGTCGGACACCGGCGGCCCCTTCAGCGACCTCCGGCAGGCCCTGGTGCGGGGCCTGGGCTCCCCCAACTACTTGAGCCGCGAATCCTTCCTCGCGGCTGAACACCCAGCACGCGGCGCTCTCGCTCTTCGGGTTCACCTCCGACGCCCTGGTCTATGACCTGAAAAATGCCCGCGAGGTGGTGCTCCAGACCCGGAACCTGTTCGAATCCATCGACGTTCAGCAGGCCAACGACCTGTTGGATGGCCTGGCAAACGGCGGCAAGCTCACGGTCATCGACATCCGGGCCACGGTCACGGCCGGCAAGGCCGACCGGTTTTTCCTGATCCGGCCGGGCACCGATTACGCCCTGAACTTGGCCGTTATCCACACCCTGCTCGGCCGCAAGCTCTACGATGAATCCTATGCCGGCCAGTGGATCCAGGACCTGGACGAACTGCGCCACGTGGTGAGCGCCTGCACGCCGGAGTTTGCCGAGGCCGAAACGGGTATCAAGGCCGCGGACATCGTGGCTCTCGCCGAGGCCCTGGCCAAGGCCGCCCCGAAGGTGATCTGGCATCCGGGCGGGATGACCGCCCGCTACACGGATTCCTTTTTCGTGTGCCGCACGGCCTACCTCATCAATGCGCTGCTGGGTTCAATTGGCGCCCGGGGCGGCCTGCCGCTCGCCGCGCGGCCGGCGGACGTCGGTCAGCCGGGGCTGCAGCGGCTGGTGGATCTCTTCCCGGCGGTCGACGAAAAACGGGCCGACGGGGTGGGCTGGAAAACTCCGGCCTACGAGGGCGGGCCGGGGCTGCTGCCGATGGCCTTTCACGCCATGCAAACCGGCGAGCCCTATCCCCTCAAGGCCTACGTCGTCTATCAGCACGACCCGCTGACGGAGCTGCCCGAGCCGGACCGGCTGAAGACGATCTTCGGCAGCCTGGACTTTCTGTTGTGCGTGACCTCGGCCTGGACCGAGACGGCCTGGCAGGCCGACCTGGTCCTGCCGCTGTCGCCCTACCTGGAGCGCGAGAGCATCGTGGCCGAGCTCCATGGGCTAAGACCGGGGTTTTTGCTGCGCCGACGCTGTGCACCACCCCGGTTCGACACCCGGGCGGACTGGGAGATCGTCGGCGGCCTGGCCCGGCGGCTGGGCCTGGAGCCGCTCGCCTTCGCAGCGGTGGAGGACATCTGGCGCTACCAGCTGGAAGGCACGGGGGTCGCGCCCCGGGACTTCGAGGCCAAGGGGTTCGTGGAACTGACCGGGCAGCCGCAGTACGATCGAATGAAGGCCGGGTTCAGGTTCCCCACGGCCTCGGGCAAAATCGAGGTGGTCAACGGCCGATGGCGCGAGCAGGGCCTGCCCAGCCTCGCGCCCTACACCGCCAAGCCCAGGCCCGCTGCCGGCAGCTTCCGGCTCACCATCGGCGGCTGCAGCCTGCACGTCGAGGGCCACACCGTGAACAACCCGCTGCTTTTCAAGCAGATGCCCGAAAACGTGCTGTGGATGAACCTGTCCGCGGCCGCCGGCATGGGCATCGCCGACGGCGAGACCGTGGCGGTTGCCGGCCCGGGCGGCTCAGGCCGCATCAAGGTCAAGCTGACCGAGTTCATCCACCCCGAGGCCGTCTTCATGGTGCGCGGGTTCGGCCGCAGCCTGCCGGTCGAGTCCCGGGCCCGGGGCCGGGGCCTGGCGGACACCCTGTTGATGGGAGGCCTCCTGGACCAATTCGACCACGACCGGCGGCGGGCTGGCGCTGCAGGAGCATTTTGTGGCCGTCACTAAAATAGCCGGCTGAAAGCTGGACGCTCAAAGCGGCAAGGGTGTTTGGGTATGGAAATTGGGAGGCTTGAATGGCGTGATGCGCGGTTTGCATATGTCGAGCCTAGCCTCAGTCTAACACCTGAGCAGTTACAGCTTCGAGATCTTTTCGGGAGTTGTCGTGAGCAAATATCTGATCAAACTCGACGAGAGCCGCTGCATCAGCTGCAAGGCCTGCGAAGTGCAGTGCCAGGTCAAGAACCGCACCCCGGCCGCGGTGCGGCCGGGGCTGCTGGTCAGCGCCGGGCCGGCGTGCCTTCACGAAAAAGTTCGAACGGCCGCGGCCTTTCGACCGTGCTTTCACTGCGAAAAACCCTGGTGTATGGCGGCCTGCCCGACCCGTGCCATCGTGAAGCGGGAGGAAGACGGCCTGGTGCACGTGGTCAGAGACCTCTGCGTGGGGTGCCGGGCGTGCATCAGCGCCTGCCCGTGGCGGGTCCCCCAATGGGACGAGACGAGCGGCAAGGTCATCAAATGCGACCGCTGCCAGGACCGCGTGGCGGCAGGCCTCATCCCGGCCTGTGTCGCCGGCTGCACCACCCATGCCCTGTCGTTTTCCCGGGCCAACGAGAATGTGCGCAAGGTCAGGCTGCTCTACGCCAAGTCCCTGCTGGTCGATAAAGAGCCTGGATAGGAAAATTCGTGCCTGCATGTTCGGTCAAGTCGCTTTCAGCGGGTGCGCCGCAGGCGGGTTCACAGGAAACAGAAGAAATCACCTGGCAGCAACCTCTGGGGAAAAGGAGACAAGCGACCCATGCCTACCGCAGATTTTTTTCACCGGTATCTTTACGCCCTGGCCGACATTCACGCATCCTTCAGCCTGGAAACCACTGAAGCCGCCGTGGTGCGGAACGCGGCGCTGCTTTTCGGCGCCCGCGGCGCCAGCATCATGATCTTCAACCCCGGCGAAGAAAACCTGGTGATCTCGGCCACCTTCGGGCTGAGCGAGGCGTACCGGGCCAAGGGGGCCATCAGTCCGCGCCAGAGCCTCGGCGAAACCGTTCAGCGGGCGCCCGTGGTGGTGCGGGACGTCGCCACCGACCCGAAAATCCAATACCGCGAGGCCACCCTCCAGGAGGGCATCGCCAGCGTCGTGGGCCTGCCCCTCACCGCGGGCAGTGCGCTGGTCGGCTCGTTGCGTCTTTACTTTGCACAGCCCAGGGACTTCAGCCTCGAAGAGATGGAACAGCTCCAGGCCCTGGCCCTTCAGGCCGGCCTGGCCCTCAAGAAGGCCTTCTACTTCGCCTCCATGAAGGCGGCCGTCTCCGAGATCCAGGGCATGCCTGCGGCGGATTACAAGGAAGCCCTGCAGTCCCTGGTGAAGATCGTGGCCCAGTATGGGCACGCCCGCTCCAGCGCCCTGTTCCTGGTCGACCGCAAGACCAACACCATGAGCAACGTCGTCCGATACGGCCTGAGCGAGCGCTACCTTTCCAAGGGGCCGGTGTTCCTGGGGGTCAGCCTGGGGGAAGTGACCAGCGGGCAGCCGGTCGTCATCTCCAAGGCGGCCAGTGATCCCCGGGTGCAGTACAAGGAGGCGGCCGCCGCCGAGAACATCCAGGCCATCCTCGGTCTGCCGGTGAGGGTCGGATCTGAAATCGCCGGAGCGCTGCGGTTGTACTACCCCTTCGAGTTCGAACCCGGCCCGGATTACATCATGTGGATGGAGCAGCTGGCCCACCACGTCGGCATGGCCCTGGAAAAGACCCGGATGCTGGCCAAGATTCAGGAAAGGGCCAACTGGTACGAGGAGATACTGAAGGACTTCGAGCGCTAGCCGGGCGGCCTGTCGTTCTCAACAAAATGGAAGGCTGATCACGGCATCCGGCGGCGAGTGTTCGCGTACGCACGGCGCGCGCGGATCCGGGTCGTGTCCCGGAACGGAACACCCGGGGCATCGCCCGCATGCAGAATGAGAGGAAGCTTGCTGCCGCCCAGGATCAGCCCGTCGATGCAATGACCCCGCCTGACATCCGCCACGATCGCAAGCCGCGTGCGTTTGGTCTCTTCGAGAAAGATCCCGTTGACCCGTTCGGTTCGGTTGCCCCCTGGAATGGTTGCAGCGGCTCGGTTGAATGCGGCACCCCCAACCGGGCCGTGCCCCATCGTGTCCAACATCGGCTGAATTCGCATACGACCATGTTGAAATGAGGGGGGGATTCTGCTAATCGGAACCGGCTGTGCGTTTCTTGAAATTGCAGCAGGCGGCCCGGGGGGCCGAGGGAGGGTTATGTTGGAACAGCAGCAGTTATCGCGCGAACAATGGGATGCGTTGGCCCGGGAGTTCCGTTACGTCGTCACGGACGCTATCTGCCGGTCCGGCTCCGGGCATATCGGCGGAGTGATGAGCCTGGTCGAGATCGTCATTACCCTGTATTACCGGGTCATGCGCATCCGGCCGGAAGACCCCAGCCTGGCCCGAACGGGACCGGCTGGTCCTGTCCAAGGGTCACGCCGGGCCGATCGTCTACACGGCGCTTGCCTATAAAGGGTTTTTCCCCAAGGCGTGGCTGGCGACGGTCAACCAGAACGGCACGCGGCTGCCCAGCCACATGGACCAGATCCTGACGCCGGGGGTGGAAATGACCGCCGGCTCCCTGGGGCAGGGGCTGTCGGCCGCCTGCGGCATGGCCCTGGCCGCCAAGCTGGACGGAAAAAGCCACCGGGTGTTCTGCATCATCGGCGACGGCGAAAGCGACGAGGGCCAGATCTGGGAGGCGGCCATGTTCGCCGGCCACCGTCAATTGGACAATCTGATCGTCATCTGCGACTACAACAAGATGCAGATCGACGGCACCACCCAGGAGATTCTCAATCTGGAGCCGCTGGCGGACAAGTGGCGGGCGTTCGGCTGGGAGGTCTTCGAAATCGACGGCCACGACTGGGATGCCATTTACGACACCCTGGCCCAGGCCGACGCCGTCACGGGCAAACCGGCCATGATCCTCGCCCACACGATCAAGGGCAAGGGCAACCGCGAAACCGAGAACCTCGTCGACTGCCACAACGTCAAGGTCCCGGACGAGGCGACCTACGATCGCATCATGTGCGGCCTGGAATGCAAAATGGATCTGCCCTACTGATATAAGGAATGGAGCCGATGAACTATCATGAGAAGGAAATGCGCGTGACCTACGCGCTGACGCTGAACGAACTGATCGCACGCAACCCGAACGTTTTGTGCCTCGAGGCGGACCTGAGCAAGGCGGACGCCACGATCCCCGAGGTCTCCACCAAGAACCCCCGCAACTTCATCAACTGCGGGGTCCAGGAAGCGAACATGATCGGGGTTGCGGCCGGGCTGGCCAAGGAGGGCAAGATCCCCTTCTGCGCGACGTTCACGGCCTTTGCCACGCGCCGGGCCTACGACCAGATCACCATCAGTGTCGCCTACGCCAACAACAACGTCAAGATCGTGGGCAACTCCCCGGGCATCACCCAGGGGCCGAACGGCGGCACCCACATGTGCTTCCAGGACCTCGCGATCATGCGGGCCATGCCCAACCTGCACGTCTACAGCCCCGCGGACGCCAACGAGCTGCGGGCGGTGATGTTCCACATGGCCGACCACCACCAGCCGACCTACATGCAGCTGGTGCGGCCGAAGATGCCCAAGCTCTTCGATGAAAACTGCCGCTTCGACCCGCAGAGCGCCGTGCGCCTGCACGAGGGGGCGGACGTGACCCTGGTGGCGACCGGGTTCATGACCCGCTTTGCGCTGGATGCCGCCCGCGAGCTGTCCGCCGAGGGGCTGAAGGTCGACCTGCTGCATTACCCGTCGGTGAAGCCCTTCGACGCGCAGGCGCTCATCGAATCCGCGCGGCGGACCGGCGCCGTGGTCACGGTCGAAAATCAGAACATCATCGGCGGGCTGGGAAGTGCCGCCTGCGAGGTGTTGAGTGAGCAGCACCCGGTCCGGGTGAAGCGGCTCGGCATCCCGGATCGATTCGGCGAGGTGGCGGACCAGGACTACCTGTTCAACAAGCACGGCTTCGGCCCGCAAGCACATCGCCAAGGCGTGCCGGGAGCTGGCCCGCGCCAACACCTGACGGAATTCTTCGCTGAACCCATGACACCCTCCGCATCCGAGAAGCCCGGCGCAGCGCCCTGGCGGCGAACGCTTTACATCATGGTGTTCACCCAGATGATCACGGGCGTCGGCTTCTCGAGCATTTTCCCCTTCCTGCCCCTTTACGTGAAATCGCTGGGCGCGGTTACGTCGCTCGGCACCGACCTGCTTTCCGGTTTGGTGTTCTCAGCCCAGGCCTTCACCATGATGATCGCCTCGCCATTTTGGGGGGCGCTGGCCGACCGCTGGGGCCGCAAGCTGATGGTGGAGCGGGCCATGTTCGGCGGGGCGGTGATCCTGCTCCTGATGGCCTTTGTCCGTTCCGCCGAGGAGCTGGTGCTGCTGCGCGCGATTCAGGGGCTGATCACGGGCACCATCGGCGCGGCCAATGCCCTGGTGGCATCGCAGGTCCCGCGGGAGCGCACCGGTTATGCCATGGGGTTGCTCCAAGTCGGCATGGGGTGCGGGGTCGGCCTCGGCCCGGTCATCGGAGGGGCGCTGGCCGATGCCTTCGGATACCAGGCGGCGTTCTACGTCACCAGCGCGCTGCTGGCGATTTCCGGAGCCATTGTTTTTTTCGGCGTTGAAGAAAAGTTTGTTGCGCCGGACCCGGCCGGCGGCCGGCGGCCGGGTTTGGGGTCGGAATGGCGCCACATATTCGCGGCCCCGGGGGTTCTCGCCACCTACAGCCTGCGTTTCACAGACTCCCTGGTGCGCATGCTGTTCATCCCGATTCTGCCCCTGTTCGCGCTGGAGCTGATCGCGGAGGCCACACGGGTGAACAGCTTCACGGGCCTGGTCATCGGCTCCGCGGCGGCGGCCGCCGCGGTGTTCGCCGTTGTCTTCGGGCGGCTGGGCGACCGCATCGGTCACCGGTCGGATCGTGATCATCTGTTCCTTGTTGGGGTTGTGTGTCTTTCCTTCTGCAAAGCGTGGCAACGAGCGCATGGCATTTTCTCTTTCTGCAGGTGGCGGCCGGCATTGCCCACGGCGGCGTCATCACCGGCGTCAGCGCCTTGCTCGCCCGGTACACCGTATGCGGCGAAGAGGGCGCCGTCTACGGGCTGGACAACTCCATCAACGCCGGTGCGCGCGCCCTGGCGCCGATGATCGGCGTATCGGTTGCCATATGGCTGGGGTTGCGCGCGGTTTTCAGCGCCGCCGCCCTGCTGTATCTCATGGCCGCGTTGCTGGCCCTCCGCGGGCTGCCGCGGACCGTTGCCTGCGGCAAGCCCGACGTTACGGTCCGGTAAATACCATTTCGAATTTCAAGCGGCTGGGCGCACGAAATGGTTGCGCAAGGATAGGTTGACGCAATTCACTTTTCAGTCGATTTGTCCCCGGCCATGGAATATCCTTGAAGCCAGGTGCCCGTGCCAGATGAGGTCGCGTTGCCCCAGATGCAGGCAGTCCTTCTCATTCGGCGGGCTGTAAACGATCCGGAATTGCTCCGACCAGTCCAATGTGCCAATTTCGCCGACGTTGCTGTCAGTTCTCACCAACCATCGATCACTGGAGAAATCGATATCAGCGCTTTTTTCCTGCTGGGGCGCCAAGGTGATAACGTCAAAATCCGTTGGAAGGGCAGGGCCACAAGGGCTGTGCGCCGGGGCCCATTTCTGTTTGGCCCACTGCACAGGTTCCAGGGAAAAAGAGCAATAATTCGGCAGATCGACAATCGCCAGGGGTTTGTCGGAGGCATTGACCAATGTCAGCCGGACGGTTGCGCTTTTAGGCGCTTGCGGATCCTGTGGATTCAGCTGTTGGCTTCGCAAAACCTGCAAACCGATTCCTATAGGGCTCCATCGGTATCCTTTTATAACGGCTTTACCGGTGCTGCTCACGGCGATTTCCATTTCAAGTGGAACCTGCACGCCGGTCCTGGTTCCCCGGCGTTTTTCGATATCGCTGCCTTTGCCCTGCTCGATAAAGTAAGCTTCGATTCCGTAGTTGAGCCATATCGGGTTGCCCGGCAGCAGACTATGCTGGGCATGGAGTGCGCGGCCGGCGAGGTATAAGCCATCTTTTGGCTTTTGAAGCTGGGCATCCGCAAATTCGTACAATCCATTGGGGCCTTCCTGCAGACTAACAAATATCGTATCGCCTTTTATAATCTCCTTTCGCGTTTCAGTACCTTTTAACTGATCGACCCCGATCCGCGAAATTTCATAGTTCAAACGCACGTAATCCCCCCTGAACAAATCGCGCGGATCGATGGGGGCAGTCCGCAGAAGGATAACCTTTCCATTTTTGAGAATATGTTCGCGTTCGCCGGCCATGTAAGCCAATACGACAACCTGCAGCATGATGGCCGCGAGGATAAGTGCTTTTCTCATTTGGTTTCCCGCTGAATCTGCTTCCTGGTTCTGGAGTAATAGATACCCACCGAAAATAAAGCGGCTCCGGCGATAAAAAAGACCAAGGATCGGGCCAGCAGGCTTACGAACAAGTCCGTGTAGCGGGCAAAGGCAATGGCGGCAAACAGCACGCATCCGGTCGCGGTCGTTTTCAGATTGAGGTCTTTGCAACCGGTGGAGATCATCATGATGGCCTGGTACAGCAAGAGCGTGTTAAAAACAGCCATCCCCAGCCAGCCGTCTAATTTGATCACACCCGGTACGTTCAAAAGAACCAGGATAAAGGCGAATAATACGCCATAGTATTCCTTGCGAAATCCCTCTTTATACGGCTGTTGTTTTTTGGAAAGCGGCCAGATGGCCCATGCCCAGAGGCCGGCGGCACCGAGAGCAAATGCGAAAAATAATATGCTTTCCCGGAATCGATCGAAATTAATCGACCACGGGCCCTCGCCCCGATGGTGGAAGCTTAAGATGAAAAGTACGGCGATATAAACGGAGAAGCCCGCAAAGGAAAACACCGGACCGATCTGGGGAAATGCACCGCGCCTGCGAACCAACCGGCTGGAGGCGATGAGCATGCAAGCGCTGAAAAAAACGGCCAGGCCCGCCAAATCGCCTTTGATGTCCGCTAAGGTAACAAAAAGGGTAAATAAAAACCCGAGCGTGCAGATAGCTGCCAGAACTCGTGAGCGATTGGACCAGGCCAGCGGCATGATGCCGCCCAAGATGAGGACCGGTGACAGGAACTGTGGATTCTTAAAATCGAAAACCTCGAAACCGTTCCACAAAACCAAAAGAATGGTTGCGATAATACCCTGGGCCGTGGAGGGCAAGGCCAAAGCCAGGGCCATTGCGCCAAGCCCCCATATCAAGAAGGCATTGGGGTAGTGTTCTTCAATATGGTAAATCTGGGCGACCAGCCAGATTCCGGCGCCAAACAGCATGGTGCCCAGCAGGTGAAGCCCTTCGCCGGCGGCCTGGTATCGGCTTTGAGGCCGCCTGAGCCAATAACCGGCGCCGTGGGCGCCGATCAATGCCGCAAGAATGACCCCCAGCTTTACAAACTTGTGCATCCGCTGCCAGTTGTAGGCAAACAGCAGGATGACGCCCAGTCCGAAGAGGATGGCACCGGTGCTGAAAAAAATGACCCGACCCCAGGCGACGCCTTCGGCCGGAGCCGGGTATCGATCTTTTAGCGCTGCCGCCTGGACCGGTTCGATGACACCTTCATTTACCCACAGGTCGATTTCGCCGAGCAGCCATTTGATGTGCTTTTTCATGATTGACTGCTATTTTACTCATAGTTTCAATAAAAGATCAAATTTTCGATTCATCCCCGGAACAACCATTGCCTGTTCTCGATCCCGCGCACACCGCGTACGATTCGAGGCCGCCAGCCGCCTGCGCCGCATCTTGGGCGCATAAAAGGTCCGGTCCCTTTCAACGTCCGCAAGCCGCAGCTATCCGCCAGCCATTGGCTGCCGGATGATGGTTTTCCATTTTGCGTATTTGAACTGCGCTGTCGTCTACATCCGACACGTTATTTTAAGCGTCTAATAATCGCCGCTGCAACAGCGACTGCATGTCACGACGGCCGTCGACAATCAGCAGAACATAGATGTTCTTATCCATGACTCGGTAAATGATACGGTAAGGTTTGAAAAAAATCTCACGATATTCACGAATCCCGAGCGCCAGCAGTTCCTTAGGATAAAAACCCCGCGCTGGGGATTCGGACAATTTGGAGAAAGCTTTTTCGATCTGTTCCAAAACGTAGTCCGCTTTTCGAGGCGCATCATGCAGGGCGATGTAATCATAAAGCTCGCCGAGATCACGTGCCGCATTGTTGGTCAGCAACACCTTGAACGGCATCACCGAACCTCCCGCCGTTCGCGAAGACGCTTGATCACATTCTCGGCGGGTAGGACTTCGCCCTCCTCAACCTGACGCATCCCGAGTGCCAGGATTTTCAAGAGAGCCATTGTTTGCTGGGTCTGCTCGTAGCTTTCGATGTCTTGTAGGACTACCTTGGCTTCGCCATTCTGGGTAATGACCATTGGCTCTTGTTGTTCGGCAAGGTTTCTTACGATTTCGGCGGCGTGGGCCTTCAGGTAGCTGATGGGCCTAATCTGGCTTGACAGTTTCATGAGAACACCTCCATTTCCAAAGCATGACTTAATTTAGTCCATAAACAGGTCTACTGTCAAGGCCGAGGCGGCGACTCGGAGCTGCGTCCGATGCTTGTCGTTTTCATGCCTGACGGAAGCTTGCCGGCTCTGTATCTAAAGCCGGCGACTGACACTGCTGTAGATGCCGAACGTTTGACATGAATGGTGTGCGCGGGCTTGTCGGTGGCGGTCCGCTCGCTGGAAGGGTTAGGCCCGATTTTCCGATTGAAGCGACAAGGCCCGTAACGACACCTGCTTCATGCCTGAAGCGATCGACTGGGTGCCGACTTCTTTGAAGCCATGGCGTTCGTGGAAGCGGCGTGAAAGATCGTTCGGCGGATCGATGTCGAACTCGCACGTTACCCGGCTTGCGTTTGTCTGCCTGGCAAAAGAGAAGAGATCCGTATAGAGACGATGGCCAATGCCGCGCCCCTGATACGCAATGGAGACAACGATGCGGTCGATGTAGATGAATCTGTCGTAGTTCGCGGCGAACCATCGGTAGTCGGGGCTGTCATATGCGCAGCCCTCCCGCAATGCCAGGAGAAATGCAGCGACTTTCCCGTCAATCTCGAGTACGCGGTGGTACGCGGCTTCCTTGTGGAGATGCTCGAGACGCACGGGTGTAAGCGGGCTTAAGAAGTGCACGGACTCTTCATTCAACTCGAGAATCTGCGGGAAGTCGGACGGGTTTGCGTCTCGGAGCAGCATAAATAAGGGGACCCCCTGTGTTTTTAAGCGTTATGTCTCTCAACCAGTTCATCGAATACGGGCTCTGCGAAACATGGCTGATCCATAGCAGCAGTTCTTTTCGATCACAACCCATAAAACAGGGGCGTCCGAAAACCGCACGGTATTTTGGTTCAAATACAACCGCATGACATCACGCTGCCTGCGATGGTTTCTCAAAGGAACTTTTGCAGGCCGAGAGCCCAAGAAATTACCCGATTGCAGCCGGCTTTAACCCTTGTTGGATTTTGCTGGAGTGCCTTTTTTCTTTCATATTCACCCTGATCGATTCGTATGAATGTGTTGCGCAGTGAGGGGTATGAAAGATAGAGTGATAGTCGGTGTTCAAAGTCGGACCGGCAATAGGTTTCGATGATTTCCTGATGGCAGTGCATCATGATCCTCCTTTTTCAGGTCCTCATTGTTACGCCGCGGCAGATACCTATGCGCAATGTCCCAGGCAGCAAAAATCGAGTGCTGGCCTGTTTCAATTGATTAATACGAACGTTCGTGCTGTTATTATGCAATTTTGAATCCGCATGGCTATGACCGCTCCTTGATTCATTTACGGTCTGAGGTTGATTGAATTGAGGCGGCGGTGAAATCTACCGGTAATTGTCCAACAGCCGATTCAGGGCGACATCCTGGCGTTTCTTGGTATCCTCATGGTTGAGCATTCTATCGTAGAGGTGAAACCCCAGCAGCAGGGAATACAGATCAAAGGCAAACTGATCGCAGTCGATGTCTTTCCTGAAATCACCGACACGTATCGCCGAGCGTGCTATGCGGCGCAGGCTATCCAGCCATGCTTCCTGCTGTTCCAGGATAAAATCCCGCACTTTGCCGGGACGGCTTGTAAACTCAGTGCTGGATGAGACAAATATACAGCCGCCGGTCATCTTGGAACTCCACTTTATCCAATTGTTAACAAGGGCTTTGATACGCGGGATGCCGGCTTTTGCCATCAGGGCCGGAATGACCACCCTTTCGGCAAAAAGCTCGCCTGCATGTTGCAGGATACCGATCTGAAGGTTCTCTTTGGATTGAAAGTGGGCAAACAGGCCGCTTTTAGACATTTGGGTCGTTTTGGCCAGATGACCGATAGTGACGCTTTCAAGGCTCAATTGGGTGGCCATTTTGAGTCCGGCGTCCAGAATAGCTTGTTTGGTGGTAGCGCCTTTTTCCATGAAACTAAAATAGTACGAACGTTCGTATTTGTCAATGAGAAATTTTCAGCCTGCACAACATCAGCATGTACGGCTGATTCCTCCTTGTTTGGGCTCTCGGACGGACATTCCTGAGACGAAAAAAGCGGCTTAACGTCGGCCATCAGCTATCCACCGGTCCGCTGGGCGGCCTTGCTGGCAGCCTTATCGTTTGCGAAAAGGACGGCATCCACGTACTTCCCGTTATGAAGAATTTTTCCCCGCTGTATTCCTTCTTTTCTGTAGCTGCATTTCTCCGCCACTCTCTGGCTGGCAATGTTCCGCATGTGCGCGACGATTTCCAGTCGTTTCAATTTCAGCTGGCTGAATGCGTATCGTTCCGCAAGTCGAACCGCCGCTGTGGCCAAGCCTTTCCCCCAGTAGCTGTGATCGATGAAGTACCCTATTTCCCCGATATGCCTGCGTTGCTGGTCCACCTTAACACCTATGCCACCCACGAGCCGGTCTCCCATGATGACGGAGAAGTTGAACTCAACACGTTTGCGCCGTTTTTCCGCGTTGAGTCGCAGAAATTCCTTCTCTTGTTCAATGCTCTTGGGCTTTGCAGGGAAATAGATGAACTTCGGGTGCAGAAGGATTTCGACGAACTTCCTGGCGTCGGATACCGCTGCGGTCTGATTTGAATAGCTGTCATGTTATGGCTGCCAACGAAAGAATTCAGCCGCGTTGCGGCGCTGTTCGCGCGCCTGCAACGGCGGCTAAAATGATTGGTCGGGCCCGCTATCTTTTGAATGCATGCAGCCTCGATTCGGCCATTTTCTTTGCATACGCTTCAAGACCGGTATTCTTGATGCAGTCTATGCAAGCTGATCTGTCTGACCTGAATATAAAGCCAAATAGTTTCGAGAAAATATTATTGAATTTCTTGCATTGTCCTGGATCGTTGAATTCATCACAACCGGCGCACGATGTTAGGTGCTTTTCGATGCAACAAGTCCGGACTTTGCACCACGATGCCTTCGCATTCGCATGGCAACCGTCGCATTTCTCATTGAGATACTTGCCGCATGCACCGCAGTACAGACCGCAATACGCTACCCGTTCAACGTCTGCAATAACCTCGCGCATAGCAATTCCTTTCTTTTGGCGGATGCCCATCCCATTTATTGAGTCGACATTTCGGCCCGATAATTTGGTATCAAGCCGGTTTTCAGGCATTCTTTTCCTGTGCATGTGATCAACCGTTCAGCGTTGAAAGCCGGCGGGGAAGCTGCACGCCTGGTTCCCTATCGATTAATAATGCAAACCAACAGAAGAGCCTCGATGAAGTCCGACGATATCTACGTCTGAATTCACCGGTCTGCGCGGCAATTTGCACTGGTCCGGTGGAATTATGGGTTGGGCCAGTCATTTGGATCCCAAGCGCCCAGGCTGAAAGGTCCTTTGCATAAAGGTGCTCACATTTGTACGGACGAAGTTTCTGTGCGTGAATATCGCAACATGTTCACCGCCGTCAACTGCGAGGAGCGTGGCATTCCGGATTCGGCTCTCGTACATCTTTGCATGTATTTTGAACGGTACTAACCGGTCTTGTGTTCCATGGACGATAAGTACTGGCACCGCAAGATTTTTCAATGGATAAGTCGCGGTACGAGAAATCTCGATATCGTTTTTCGTGCCGGCCAGGCGTTGATCCATCCGGTCATAGGTGCTCAGCAACATTGTTGAAAAAAGCGGCCAAGTGTCTTTGTCATAGATTGTGCGGGACAGAATCTTCAGGGGTCACTAATCGAACGCTTGGCCACAGCCTCCAAGTTCCGCGCGGCTTTCCTTCGGAACCATTCGACGCAACCAAGGCCAGCGAGCAAGATAAGTCATTGCCTTGAAATAAGCCGGAATTTTGGTATCAACGCGGGTGGCGCATGTTGAAACCAGCACAAGGCTTTTGCAAAGGCCAGGATGTCGCAGGCCAAACTGAACGGCACATGGCCCGCCGCCGGAAACGGCAATAACACAAGCCTCTGTAATGTCCAGCGTTTCCAGCAATGCCGCAATCAGATCTCCCTGTTGTTCAGGGCTACGGCCGGAGACCAATGGCGTACCCAGATAGCCTGGCCGGCTCATGCAAAGATAGCGATAACCTGCACCGCCGATTGTTTGGGCAAGAATCATGCTCTGGTCGTATCCACCCATAGCACCATGCAAGGAGATGACGACGGAGCCGGTGCCAACCTCAACATATTCCACATCGCTCAGTCTCGTCTCCGCAATCTCTGGTACGAGATTTTTCGATAGGTTCGGGTCTTGAGTGTCGTATGGCATACATAGTTCCTAATCTTAAATCTGGAGTGTGGCTAATCGCCCAACGCTCCCGGTGAGCTAGGCGGCCCACAGGCACCAAAATGGGGCGAATGAACCGATTGAGCCGAAATTTAATGTCTTCGGGTCGAATTCCTCGATATGTGTTGGGGTGCATGACATCCCAGAGTTCAAAGGTTATGCAATAAGAACTAGTAAATCAACAACTTTTACGGGGTTGTGGTGGCTTTATCGGGTTAGGGGGAGCTTGACATTCACCACATTGCGGTACAATTATTTGGTTAATATTGTTTAGCCAACGCTAAGTCAAAAGGAGGCGATATGAAACTAACATGCGCTCATTGGTGCAAAATAAGAGAATTGATCGCCAACTTGAAGTGCCCCCACTGCTTCAGCGCAAAAGTTAAACTTTGCGAAGAAGAGAAAGAGGACAATGCGACGTGTGAATCTTGCGGCTGCGAGTTTAAATTCAATCCCGAGATGGTTCCTCCTTTGCAATAGAATTTGTAAAGTAGCCTAAATCGATTTAGAACTTTTTGCGATTTTGATGATTCGTAATAATATTTTTTTCAATTAATTCCCAGGCGTTGTTTTTAATGAAGATGTACAAGTGTACTCATTTCATGCAGTTGAGTGCCTCCTTCAAATAACGATTGAACTGTGCGGCGCGGCGTTTGCACCCGCACAGTTCAATCGTTATGTGCCGGTGAGTTCATTTACCAGCAATTGTCTTTGTGCCGTTGTCTCTATCACTCGTGCTTGATACCGCCGGATCGGATCGATCAACTCATTGTTGGGTCCCTTCGTTCGGACTTTGTGTTGAATCCGCTTACTTTGCACTTGCTGCCAGGGTCGGAGGACAACCGCCATGAGCATAAGAAAATGCGTGGGGGTAGTCTCGAGGTTTCTATACCTATAGCGTGTTACCCAGCCTGCTGCTGACGACTCAACGCCAGAAACAACACCCCATTAGCTTCTTTGAGACCCTTTTCGGCTCAGACACGGCGTGCGCACAAGCCGCTCTATATAACGGCTCATCCCGAGGAGCTATGGTGTGGCGGTTGGTAGAGCCTAAGATCGATCCGTGCATCGACAGTCGGGGGCAATATCCGATTGAGATTCTCGCGTATTCCACCTCCCGTGATGTGGGCCAGACCTACAAGGTGATGGTCAAACAGACCCTTGATGGATCGGTAGTAGCACCTGTGGGGTTCCAGCACGGCGTCAATAAAAGTCCGGGAACCAACTGGTTCGTCGGCTAAGAGCGGGATTCCGCTTCAATAGATCTCGGATTAACGTGTACCCATTCGTGTGAGGTCCGTGATGATCCGAGCGCAACGACAACATCGCCTGGTCGAATCTTCGAACCATCGATAATTTTGCTGCGTTCGACTACGCCAACGATGCTGGAGCCTAGAATGTATGTCTGGGCCGGAATAATATCGGGTTGTTCCGTCGTTTCGCCGCCGGTCAGCGCGCAGCCTTGAGCTTGACAGGCAGCAGCAACAGCCGACACTACCCGCGTTACGGTTGATTTCTCCAGTTTGCCGCAAACGACGAGGTCCTGGACCGCAAGAGGTTCCGCGCCCATGACCACGCAGTCGTTGATTAGGTGGTTGATCATGTCGAAGCAAACAGACTCTATCCGGTCGTACTGAAATGCCAAGACCTGTTTACTTCCCGGTTCCTCGGTCTTGAGCACGAGCACCGGCTCCGAGTATCTCCTGACGTCCAAAAGGAATAGCGAGGAAAATGCGCCTACGCGATTTAGGATGCGGCCATCCTTACCGTCAACGACACTCGCTAACTCCGCCTTTGTAGTATTTGGCTAGATTCGATGTTTACGCGGTACTCCATTAAGGGCCTCTTGGCGATCTGGTGCCTAGCGTTTGAATTCATCAGCCTGCGCTGCTTTTCGCGCAGGTCCGGTGGAATGATGTTAAAAGACGGAATGATAGAAAACTTCAAACTCCGATCTGAAGGAGAAGTTTTTACTTGACAAGCGGAAGCCAAATAGATGTTAGACCGCTCCTGGCAGATAGATTGAGCGAGTCTGGTTCCTCATTTAGCCGTTGCGAATCTTCAGGCTGGCAATGCGCTTTCCAGATTTCTTGCCTTTATCGAGCTCGACATTCGAGTCTGGTGCATACACAGCAACTTGCAGTTTTGTTCTGGCGCCCCATGCGGGGGCATCATCCGACGGGGATGAGGCTGCAGGCAGGAATCGGGATGATTGCGGACGGAGGAGGGTGCTTGCGTTCTGCATGACACCACCTTGGGGCGACACCACATGGGGGCGCTCCCTTTGCCGGAAGCCGAGGGTTAACGGATCGGTGAGGGAGATGCATACGCAGGCTATAATGGCGGTCTGGAAAGGGCAAGCGGATTGTGGCGGAGATCGGAGAGCAAAGATTGAAGCGAAATTGTAGATCCAAAACCCGAGGTTACGGTCACGTAAATACCATTCCCCGCTGCCGCAGCGGGGCGCCTGCCGTTACCGACTGCGCTGGATTCTGGGGTTGAGTTCTTCGCGCAGCCAGTCGGCAAGCAGGTTGAGCCCCAGAACGAAAATAACCAGTGTGGCACCCGGAAAGACAATCAGCCACCAGTTCCCGGCATAGATGTAGTTCTTGCCGCTCGCGATCATCATCCCGAGCGAGGGTTTGGTGATGGGAACCCCCACGCCCAGAAAACTCAAGGTCGCTTCCAGCATGATGATGGCGGCCAGGTCCACGGCCATGATGACAAAGATGGGCGGCAGCGCGTTGGGCAGAAGATGGATGAGCAGGAGGTGGAAGTCGCTGGCGCCGGTGGCTTTGGCGGCCGTGATGTACGCCTCCTCCCTCACTTCCAGGACACTCGCCCGCATGGTCCGGGCATAGCGGACCCAGTCGGCGATGCAGATGGCCAGGATGACGATCCCCACGCCGCTTTGCTTGAAAAGGCCCAGGAACAGAATGGCCAGCAGCGTGGTGGAGAACGCAAACACGGTGTCGGCCGTGCGCATGGTGACGGCATCCAGGATGCCGCCGTAGTAGCCGGCCAACAACCCGATGATCACCCCGAAGGAGCCGGCCAGCACCATGACGCTGAATCCCACGGTCAGCGATGTGCGCAGGCCGTAGATGATGGTGCTGAGGATGTCTCGGCCCTGGTCGTCGGT
Organism: uncultured Chloroflexia bacterium; assembly: GCA_963712475.1. Taxonomy (GTDB): domain Bacteria; phylum Chloroflexota; class Anaerolineae; order Anaerolineales; family RBG-16-64-43; genus RBG-16-64-43. The sequence goes on along the minus strand of CAVQIA010000004.1, from coordinate 1,895,595 downwards.
TCCCAGCAGGAATTCGGGGTCGCCGCCTTCCTCCCAGGCCGGCGGTTTGAGCGAGTCGCCGAGTTCCACTGTTTTCAGGTCATACGGGTCGTGGGGGGCGATGAGCGGCGCCAGCACGGCCGCGGCGGTGAACACGATCATGATGACCGCCCCGAGGATGGCCGCGGGGTCGCGGAAGAAATCATAGAGGAAGCGGTTTTTGCGCTGGGACATGGGGCGTCGCTTATCCGTACCGGATCTTGGGGTTCAGGAGCGCGTAGAGCAGGTCGACGATGATGTTGATGGTCAGAATGAACACCGCTACCAGGGAAATATAGGTGACGATGACCGGCTGGTCGGATTCGTAAAGGGAGGTGAGCAGCAGGTTGCCCAGCCCCGGCCACTGGAAGATGGTCTCGGTCACCAGCGAGAAGGCGATGAGATCGCCGAATTGCAGCCCGGCCACGGTGACCACCGGGATCAGCACATTGCGCAGCGCATGCTTGAACACCACCCGGGCCGGCGACAGCCCTTTGGCCCAGGCGGTCTTGATGTACTCGGTGGTGAGCACCTCGCGCATGCCCGAGCGCGTGAGCCGCAACAGCACGGCCAGCTGGTACATGCCGAGGGTGAAGGCCGGCAGGATGAGGTGCTCCAGGCCGTCCAGGCTGAGGAAATTGGTGCTCCACCAATTTCCCAGTTTGACCGTCTCTCCGCGGCCGAAGGGCGGCAGGATTCCCAGCTCGACGGCAAACACCATGATCAGGACGATGCCGATCAGGAACGTGGGGATCGAGATGCCGCCGAGCGAGCCGGCCATGACCGCCCGGCTCAGCCAGGCCCGGGGGTTGGCGGACACCAGGACCCCCAGCCCCACGCCGACCGTGAACGCAAAGACCATGGCCGAGGCGGCCAGCTCCGCCGAGGCCGGTATCCGCTCCACGATCAGGCCCAGCGCCGGCAGCCGCGTCTCGTAGGAGATGCCGAAGTTGCCGTGCAGCGCGTTGGTCAGGAACCGCCAGTACTGGACATAGGGCGGCTGATCCAGGCCGAAGATCTTGCGGATCTCATCGCGCTCAGCCGCCGTGGCATACTGCCCGGCCATGGAAATGACCGGATCGCCCATGTAGCGAAAAATGATGAAGCACACAAACGAGACCGCCAGAAGCACGATGACTCCCTGGATGAGGCGGCGTGTCAGGTAAGTGAGCATGGGCCGGGCAACTGAGTCAGGCGTTGCAGGGGAAACCCGCCGCGGCGGGTTTCCCCCGTGGGGTTACTTTTTCGACATGTCCTTGAAAACGAACCACTGGTCGGGCCGCGGGGTGAACTGCAGCCCGTTTTTCTTGGCCACCGCGTAGAGGTCCATCTGGTAGTGCAGCGGGATCACGCGGACGCGCTCCATGGCCATCTTGTTGGCCTCCTGGAGGGTCTTGACGTACTGGGTCTTGTCGACGATCTGGTTGGTCTTCTCGAGCACCTGGTCGATGTCCTTGTCCGAGGAGCGCGAGCCGTTCCAGTCGCCGAAGCCCGCGTTCTTGTCGATCGTGTGCAGGTGGCGGAAGAAAGTGCGGGCACCGGAATAGGTCCCGTCGAACCAGCCCATCATGTAAAAGTCGTGCTTGTTCTCCATCACCTCGGTGAAGTAGATGGACTTGGGCTTGACGTCCAGATTCACTTTTATGCCGACCTTGGCCAGGTACTTGGCCACCGCCTCGCAGATCTGCTTGTCCATCACATAGCGGTCGTTCGGACCCGCCAGCGTGATCTCGAAGCCTTTCTCCAAGCCGGCCTCCTTCAACAGCTTCAGGGCCTCCTGCGGGTTATAAGCCAGCCGCTTGATGTCGGGGCTGTAGCCCACGGTGGCCGGGTCGACCATCTGGGATGCGGCCGTCGCCTGCCCGCGCATCAGTTTCTTGATGATCTCGTCCTCGTTGATGGCCATGGACATGGCCTTGCGCACGCGCGGGTCGGCGGTGGGGGTGCCCGGCCGGTTGGTCACGACCAGGAAAATGGCCCGGCGGGCCGGCCGGCGCATGACATCGAGGTTTTTGTTTTCCTTGACCTTGTCGATCAGCTCCACCGGCACGCCGTTGATCAGCTCGGCCTGGCCCGAGGCCAGGGCGGCAAACCGGGTGGACGGCTCGGTGATGAACTTCATCTCCACATTCTTGATCGGCGGCGCCCCTTCCCAGTAGGTGGGGTTGGCTTCCAGCTTCAGGTGGGACCCCTTGACGTACTCGGTCACCTTGTAAGCGCCGGTGCCGATGGGGCAACCCCGATATCCCCTTCGGAGCGCGACTCGGAGGACTCTTTGTCCATGATGAAGACCTGGTGCATGTTGTCGATGAACCAGGGGATCGGGTCCTTGGTCTTGACGATGACCGTGTAATCGTCCGGCGTTTCGATGGAGGCGATCGCCTTGCCGTCGTTGACGAACTGGGACACCTCGGGGTTGGTAAGACGTTCAAACGTGTACTTGACGTCGGCGGCGGTGAAGGGGTTGCCGTTGTGGAACTTGACGCCCTTGCGCAGGTAGAACTTCCAGGTCAGCGGATCCGGGTGCTCGTACTTTTCAGCCAGGGCGGGCACGAGTTTGCCGTCCGTTTTCTGCCGTTGCATCAGGCCGTCGAAAATGTTGGTCATGACGCCCAGCGTGGCATCGCCGTTTTCGCTGTGGGGGTTCATCGACTTCGGCGGAGACTCCACCCCGACGACCAGGGCCGGCGCGGCGAACGACGGCTGGACGGCGATGAAGCCGCCGCACAACGCCAGGATCAAACCGATGCAACTGATCACACTCTTGATGCGCATAGTTACCTTCCTTTCGTTGGAGTTAACGGGCCCTACGCACCACCCGCATCCGATGTGCCGGATGCGAAACGCTATATTAACACGCCTGCAAACACAACAGGCTTGCACATCCACGGACCCTTTTAACGAAATCCCCCTCTGCGCCCCCTTTTCCAAAGGGGAGCCGCCGGCGTCCTCTCTCCCCCTTTGCAAAGGGGGTGGGGGGATTTTAATTCGACTTCCTCAAGCGCCTGCACATCGACTCGTTACGATGCCCGGTCTATATTCATACGCCTGCAAACACAACAGGCTTGCCCATGCCACGGAATTGCCCGCCGGGCAGCCACCGGCATGGCCGCGCCGGCCGACCCGGCGTCACAGCGCCAGACAGGCGGCAAAGTGACCCGGGGTCACCTCCTTCATCGCCGGCGCGATGCGGTTGCATTCATCCATGCGGATGGGGCAGCGGGGATGAAAGCGGCAGCCCGGCGGCGGCTGGATGGGGCTGGGCACATCGCCGGCCAGGACGGTCATTTCGTACGCGGCGCTGATCCGAACGTCGGCACGGCCGACATCAGGGCCTGGGTGTAAGGGTGCCGGGGGTCGGTGTAAAGGTCCCTGTAGGGGGCCATTTCGACGATCTGACCCAGGTACATCACGGCGACGTGGTCGCAGATGTACTCGACGACCGCCAGGTCGTGCGAGATGATGATGTAGGAGAGCGCAAACTCCTTCTGCAGGTCGATGAGCAGGTTGATGATCTGGGCCTGGATCGAGACGTCGAGGGCCGACACCGGTTCGTCCCCGATGATGAGCTTGGGGCGAGCGCCAGCGCCCGGGCGATGCCGATGCGTTGGCGCTGTCCGCCGGAAAACTCATGGGGGTAGCGGTTGGCCTGCTCGGGGGTCAGGCCGACTTTTTCCATGAGGTAGGCGACCCGCTCCGCCCTCTCCCGGGAGCTCCCGGCCGTGGATCTGCATGGGGTCGCTGAGGATGTGCTGGACGGTCATGCGCGGGTTGAGGGAGGAATAAGGGTCCTGAAAGATGATCTGCATCTCCCGCGGAAATGGCGCAGCTCGGCTCGGTTCAGAGCGCGGTCGAAGATGATCTGCATCTCCGGCGAACGCGCAGCTCGGCCTGCTCAAGGCGCTCAAGTCCTGGCCCTGGAAAATCACCTGGCCCGACGTGAACGGGATCAGTCTCAGAATGGCCAGGCCCGTGGTGGTCTTGCCGCAGCCGGACTCGCCGACCAGGCCCAGGGTCTCCCCCGCCGCCAGGGTGAAGGAGGCATTGTCCACGGCGTGGACATACTGGCGCTGCCGGGCGAGCAGGCCCCTGCGCACCGGAAAGTGCACCGTCAGATCCTTAACCTCCAGCAATGGTGCCACGCTTCACCTCAATGGCCGGCAAAGAGCCAGCAACGGACGCGGTGCCCATCGCCCACATCGAAAAGCGGCGGGGCTTCCCGGGAGCAGATCGGCATGGCCTCCGAGCAGCGCGGGTTGAAGCTGCAGCCGGGCGGCAGGTCGAAGATGCTGGGCACCATTCCCTGATCTCCTGCAGCCGGTTACGCCCCAAGCGGGAGCGCTCCCCCAGCCTCGGAATGGATTTCAGCAGCCCCCGCGTGTACGGGTGCGCCGGAGACTCGAAGAAAACAGCGGTCGTGGCCCTCTTCGACGATCCTGCCGGCGTACATGACGACGCACGCGCTGGGCCATCTCGGCGATGACGCCCAGATCGTGGGTGATCATGATGATCGCCGCGCCGGTACTCCTGCTTGCAGCTCGCATCATCAGGTCCAGGATCTGGGCCTGGATGGTCACGTCGAGCGCGGTGGTCGGCTCGTCGGCGATGAGGATCTCCGGGTCGCAGGCCAGCGCCATGGCGATCATGGCCCGCTGGCGCATGCCGCCGGAGAGCTGGTGGGGGTACTCGCCGGCCCGCTTTTCCGGGGCCGGGGATCCGGACCTTCGTGAGCATCTCGACGGCGCGGTGCCCAGCTCTCCTTGCGCTGCATCTGCCGGTGGATCACGAACATCTCGGCGATCTGGTATGCCCACGGTGAAGACCGGGTTGAGGGAGGTCATGGGCTCCTGAAAGATCATGGAGATGCGGTTGCCGCGAATCTTCCGCATCTGTTTCGGGGAGAGCGTGAGCAGATCGAGTCTCCCCAGGCGGATGCTGCCGCGGCGATGCGGCCGGGCGGGTCCTTGATCAACCGCATGATCGAGAGCGCCGTGACGCTCTTGCCGCAGCCGGACTCTCCCACCAGCCCGAGGGTCTCGCCCTGATACAGATCGAGCGAAACGTCATCCACCGCCTTGGCCACGGCGTCATAAGAGCGGAACTGGGTCTTGAGCCCCTTCACGAGCAATGCTGGCTGTGGCTGGATGCATCCGCTATGTTTCTTCCCCGAAGTTGGGGATCCATCAGATATGGGGTACCAGCTCGGCCAGGTCGGCCATGACGTTGAAGACCTGAAAAGCGTCCAAAACATCCCGGGCCTCGTACCGCAGGGTCGTTCCATCCCGGAGTTCAGCGCCCGGCAGGCGCAGGCAGCGGTCGATGGCCGAGGCCGTGGTGAATCTCACCTCCAGGACGGCCGGCTGGCCGATGGACGGCATGGCTCCCCGTTCGGTCGATGATAGCGCCTGTTTGGCGGATTGATGGATCAGGGCTTGCGCTTGCTTGGGGTGAAGGCACAACGCGGAGTAGGCACCCAGCCCCTTTTTTACGGGGACGGCAAGGATGTGGGGCAACAGCGCCCGGGCCTCGGCGCAAGCCGCCTCGTCGCCGCTGATCAAAACGACCGGCACATTGAAATGACCGGCCAAGGCGGCGTTGAACCCGAACTCACCCACTTTGCGGCCATTGAGCCTGATTTCAGCCACTCGCCGGCGGTAGCTGTGGGCGATCACGGCCTGGGCCGTCCCGGCCGCGGCGTGGTAGCCTATGAAAAAAGCGGCATCGAAACCCAGATCCACACCCTCCATCATCCCCAGCCGCCGGGGAGTGCCTAAAATCAACTTGGCCCGCTCGTCGACTTCATCGCTGATCAGATTGAGGCCGATGCTGTGGGCGTCGGTGACAACAACCTCCGTGGCCCCGCCGTCAAAGGCGCCCCGGATGGCCGAATTGACTTCGGCGGTCATCAGCTTGCGGGCGTGGGCATAATCCGCGGTGTCGCGGCTGGACTGCTCGCCCCGCACCACCCCGCCAATCCCTTCTATATCCGCTGAAATGAAAATCTTCATTCCTCCCCCCCGAACAAGAAAACCACCGAAATTGCAAATTCATATCAATTCCAACCGGGGCCCCGGGACCTCAGGGCCGGGCAGCGGGCGCCAGAAATGAGTTCAAGTAGGCATAGTCGGGTGTCAGCTCGCCCCGGTAGACGATCACGGCGCGCTTGAGTTCCGGCGGCAGCGCAAGCTCGGCAAAGCGCTTCGACAAATCGGCCCTTGCCAGGTGCGGCAGGAACTGTTTCAGAACGCGGCTGAAGTCGATGGAGGATTCGCGGGGGATTTCAGACGGCAGGATTTCCACGGCCATCATGACCGGGCCGTCGCCCTCGAAGCCGTCTTTCGCCTTGCCGGTCGCGGGCTCGTAGACGTAAACCGGGTTTCCCGGCTCGGTGGGCTTGACGGTGCATTCGACCGAGCCGTTCACGTCGCAGCTGATGTCGCCGATGACCTTGAGCTTGGGGCTTCGGCCGGGCGCCCAAAGGGTGCGGCACTCGGGCAGGGTGAGCAGCCGCGGGTAGCGCTCATCCCAGTAGACGCAGTTGACCAGGACGGAGAGATCATTCAGGTAGCGGTTAAAAACGCTGCGATACCCGCCGGCACCCCTGCGATAGTAATCGTCCAGATCGAAGGCCTTGCCCGCTTCCAGCGGTTCCACCAGGTCCGCCTCCTTGAACACGACCTTGTAGATCACCCGGGCATCCCGGGCGCGGTCGTGCGCAACGGTTTTTAGCTCGGCGGGTGAAATCGTCCGGACCGGCAGAAGGTCCAGGATCTCCTGGGCGCCCTGGGACACGTTGCCGTACCCGGTGAAGCCCACCACCAGGGGGTGAATCGCCTCGGGGACTCCGTCGGCAGCGATACGCGCGGCGATCCTTCCCAGATCCTCCCGTGCGCCCGACAGGTCGGTATAGGCTCGGGCCTGTTTCAGGCGGCTGAAGGCCGACGGGATGCCTTCGACTTCCAGCCGTTTGCCGAGCGACCACAGCGTGTTGATCATGCCGGCGAGACCGGCGTGGCGGCCGAAGAAAATCAGGCGGCGGTTTTTCTCGTCCACGATGCGCTCGTAGTCCACCAGCGTGGCCTTCAGCTCCATCAGGCGCTGCAGCATGGGCATGTTGGCCGGCTGGCCCTTGATGACGTGGGGAAAGAAGAGATACACCTTGCCGGCCTCCAGTTTGGCCGGAGGGATTTCCTTGATGCCGATGATGACATTGCAGTCGCTCAGATCTTTTTGGACGGGCACTCCGGCCTGAGCGAATTCGTCATCGGCAAAGGCCCGGTGGGGGCTGGCCTGCACCACGGCATCGATGCCGGCAGCTCTCAGAGCCATCAGGTCGGCGGGCACCAGCGGCACCCGGCGCTCCCACCGGCTTTTGTCTTCGTTTCTGACTCCAACTTTCATGGATTTCCTTTCCTAAGAGATTGACGCTCGAGTCGGCTCGGCCAGGCAGCCCTGGAGCGGCGCCAGTCCCTGGGTCGGCAGCGACTGAACGGCCCTGATTATTTCTTTTTGCCGTGCTTCCGGCAGGAGTCCCTGCGTCAGATGCTGGAATTTGCCCACCAGCATCCCCCAGTCCATGGGGTTGGCCGGGTCGCCCAGCGGGTGATGGCAGACGGATTCAAGCGCTCTCGCCGATCGGTCCGAAGGACCACCCGTGCGGCGGTGCGCTCCGGGAACATCCGGTCGAACTCCGCATCCACGTGCAGGGATACCCGGCCGGCCAGCGCGACGAGGTCCGGCCGGTGCAGCAGGCTCGCCCGCATCGGCAGAAGTCCGTCTTTGCCTTCCACTGCGGCCGCCGCCAGGCAGAAGGGCAGGCTGTACTGGGCGGACTCGAGATTGTCCGGGTCCGGGTGGTTGTTCAGCCGCAGCGCTCTTGCAAACGTGTGCACCTCGATGGTGCTGATATCGGCAGCACGGAGGCTGTGACGCTCCATCAGATCGCAAAGCCCGTCCAGGGCGCAGTGAATCCAACGGCAGCACGCATAGGGTTTGAAATAGACACCGTCCACGGCGAAGTTTTCTCCAAGCCCCGCCAGGATTTTTTCCGCATCGTAATACCCGCGATGGTCCAGGATGTCCAGCGGGCCGGTGAAGCCCGCCGGCGGCAAGCTCCGCCGCCCACAGGCCGGTCAGCGTCGCCCAGGGGATGCCCTCCTTGGCGTGGTTGCCCATGACCTGGCTGTAGCCCGCCGCGGAAAGCCCCGGGGACAGCACGCCCGCCACCGCCATGGACTCCGCGGTCTGCCTGACGGTGAGACCGGCGCAGCCGGCTCGCGGCCGCCGCCACCCCGTATGCGCACCAGCGCCCGGTCGAGAGCGTGTCCAGCGCGGAGAAATCCCGGGCTGCGGACACGCGCACACCCACCTCGTAGCCGGCCACCAGGGCCGCGAGGACCTCACTCCATCCGGCCTGCACCTCCTGGGCCACCGCCAGCACGGCCGGTATGACGGCTGCGCCAGGATGCCCGCCGGCCGCGCGGTGGCCGTCGTCCAGATCCAGCGCGCTCGCCGCCGCGCTGTTGGCGAAGCGGCCGCGAAGCCGCCTGGCGCCGGCCGCCGCCGAACCAGATATCCGCACAGCCCGCGGCGCCCAGCCGTGCCGCGGCGGCCCGCGCAATCATGGCCGCCTCCGACTGCGCTCCGGCCACAGCGGCCCCGATCAGATCCAGCACACAGCGCTGCACCGTCTCCACGGTTGCCGCCGGGATATCCTCCACCCGCAGGCGCTGGGTATACGCTGCGAGTATTTCAGTGGTGTACTTCCCGGGTTTCTCCACTCGACCCCTTGACCCCTCGAATCCTTGAACCCTTCATTCCACCCGGCGATTGATCTTCATGCCGCGCTTCTCCAACTCTCGCACCACTTCCAGCGCCGGCACGTCGCGCACCGGGGTGAGCACGCCCGTCTTCCGGATCTTGCCGGCCAGGATCAGCTGGGCGGCGATGCTGCTGGTGAATCCGACCGTGCGGTTCATGGCGAAAAGGCCGGTGGCCAGATCCCGGTAGTCGATCAGTTCATAGGCGACCCGCAGCGGCCTGCTGTTTTTCAATCCCCAGGCCTCCACGCGAATGATGACCATGTCCCGCTCGCTATCCTGGAACTGGAGCCTGGGCGTGAGATGCTCCAGGACAAACCGGCGCGGCGAGATCTCGGTATTTCCAATCCGGGTCCGGGTCTCGTCCAGGAAGCCCAATTCGGCCATCACATCCCAGAACTGGTTGTGGCCCGGCCAGCGCATGGCGAAGCGGCCCATCTCCCTGAGTTCAGGGCCCAGGCCGAAGACATCGATGTAGCGAATGGCGTCCCCGTTGTAGTAGGCATCCATGGCGCCGACGCCCGGGACGTCGAGGGTGTGGCCGTTCTCCTTGCGGAAGATCTGGCCGCCGGGAATCGCCACCTCTTTCCCGTCCCTCAGGAAACGGGCCGGGCGCATGTAAGCCTTGAGAACGCCCTCGAAGGTCCAGGTGATTTTGTAATGGATGGGGTTGTCGCCGGCGCAGGCCGGCTCCGGCAGCCCGGCTCCATAAGAACGCATGCCGTGCACCACGTCCAGCTCATCGACGGCGAGCCGGCCCAAGATCAGGTCGATCCCGGGGTCCATGCCCATCTCGGGCAGAACGGTGACTCCCTTTGCCTGCGCCAGCCCGTCGAGCTCCGGCAGCGATCCCGGCGTAGCTGGAGCTGACATAACGGCACGCCGGCATCGATCGCGGCCCGGGCGATGCGCCGGCTGAAAATCCGGCGGCAGCATGCAGATCACCACCTGAGGATTGGCCTCCCGCACCAGTTGCTCCAGAAGTTCCGGCTGCGGCGCATTCAACGGCACGACCCGCACTTTGCGGTAGCCCTTCTGCGCGGTGTAGGCCCGGGCCTTGTCGGCCGCGATGTCCGCGGCCACGATCTGTGTCACGGCCGGGCTGTGTTCGAGGTCATGGACGACGGCTTTGCCTTGCAGGCCGAGGCCGAGAACGAGTGCTTTCATTGAGAGATGCTCCTTCCGAAGTTAGCCTGGGATGTTTCTGAGCCGCGGGTCCAGCGCATCCCGCAGGCCGTCGCCCAGGAGGTTGATCGAGAGAATGGTCAGCATGATGGCCAGCCCCGGCAGCGTCACCAGCCACCAGGCATCGGTGATGTACACCCGGCCCTCGGCCAGCATGCGGCCCCAGGTGGGCATGGGCGGCGGCACCCCCATGCCGAGGAACGACAGGCCGCTTTCCCAGATGATGATGTTGGCGACCCGCACCGTGCCGAGCACCAGGATGGGGGAGAGCACGTTGGGGAAAACGTGCCGCAGCAGGATCACCCGGTTGCGGGTGCCCACGCTGCGCGCCGCCAGCACGAACTCCTTTTCCTTGATGCTGAGCACGCTGCCGCGGATGGTGCGGGCATAGGTCACCCAGTCCGAAAGGCCCAGCACGAGGATCAGGTTGAAAATGGAGTTGCCCAGGACGGCGATGATGGAGATGGTGAGCAGCATGAAGGGATAGGCCATGAAGACGTCGGCCACGCGCATGATCACGCTGTCCGCCCGGCCGCCGTAGTAGCCGGAGATAAGGCCCAGGACGATGCCCGCCCCGCAGGCGACGAGCACGGAGGCGAAACCCACCATCAGGCTGACCCGGCTGCCGTAGAGGATCCGCACCAGCACGTCCCGGCCGAGGTTGTCGGTGCCCAGGGGGTAGGCGAGGCTGCCCCCCTCCTGCCAGAACGGCGGCGTCAACCGGGCCAGCAGATCCTGCGCCAGGGGGTCCTTCGTGTAGAAAACCTGGAAGCAAAGGCTCGTACCGATGATGAGCGCGAACAGGATCCCCCCGGCGACGGCGCCGGGGGACCGGGCGAGCGCCCGCAGGGTTTCTCCCCACAGCCTGAGCGAGGCCCGCAGGTGCCGGAATCTTTCCGAGGAAGCGGCCGGCCGGCTCATTTCTGCTCCAGGTAGCTGATCTGGGGATCGAGGTAGAGATAGATCAGATCCACCAGCAGGTTGACGACCACGAAGATCACCGCCAGGACCAGCACCGTCGCCTGCACGAGCGGGTAATCCCGGCTGAAGATGGCCTGCACCACCAGGCGGCCCACGCCCGGCCAGGCGAACACCGTTTCGATGATGACGGTGCCGCCGATGAGAAACCCGAACTGCATGCCCGCCACGGTCACGAGCGGGATCAGGGCGTTCTTGAGGGCGTGCTTGCCGATGACGATCTTTTCCCGCAGCCCCTTGGCCCGGGCGGTGCGCACGTAGTCCTGGCTCAGGACCTCCAGCATCACCGAGCGGGTGAGGCGCGCGAACATGGCCATCAGGCTCAGGCCCAGGGCCAGGGACGGCATGACGAGCTGCGCGAGCGTGCCGCGGCCCGAGGTGGGCAGCCACCCCAGGGTCACGGAAAAAAGCAGGATCAGCATGATCCCGAGCCAGAAGTGGGGCATGGAGAGCCCGAAGAGCGCCCCCAGCATCGAGGCCATGTCCCAGAGCGATCCGCGCTTGACCGCCGAAATAACCCCCAGGGGGATGGCGACGACGAGCGCGATCAGCATGGCGGCGCCGGCGAGCTCGAGGCTTGCCGGCAGCCGCTCCATGATCAGGTGGATCGCGGGCACGCGATGGTACAGAGACACCCCGAGATCGCCCGTCACCGCCCGGCTGGCAAAGTGCCAATACTGGACGTAGAGCGGGTCGTTGAACCCCAGCTGCTGCCGCAGGGTCTCGACTTCCGCCATGGAGGCATCGCCCGGCAGCATGAGCATCACCGGGTCCCCCGACAGGTGGATGAAGAAGAAGCTGATGATCGAGATGCCCACGACCACGTAAACCGTGTGCCAGAGCCTCTTGAGTAGGTAACGGCCCATGATGGAGTTCTGTTGTCTGCGTTTGGGGGTTGAGATAAACCCTCGCCTTCCAAGCCAGGGCTTCAATCCTTAATCCCGAAAAAGGTATTCAAAGAGCCAAGGGGATCGAGGGTAAGGAGAAAAGCCGTTAAGAACGATTTTTGACTTGACCCCTTGACCCCTCGACCCCTCGAACCCTGATAGCCGATCTGCTCAGCAGGATGGCGCTTTACTTCTTCGGCTTCGCCGTGTTCATGATCAGATACCCGTCCCGCAGACCCTTGTAGTCCACCGCGTTTGCAACACCGTAGACCTCGGGGATCACGTAGAGATAGACCCACGGGGCGTCCTGGTACAGGATCCGGTCGATCTCGTTGTAGACCTTGGCCCGGGCGGCCGGGTCCATGGTGGCCCGCCCCTTGTCCAGCAGTGCGTCGACCTGCTCGTTCTTGTAGTAGTAGTCGCGGCTCTTGGAGTGGAACAGGGAGTACACGTAGCGGTCGGGCTCCGGCGCATCGTCCCAGAAGTAGATGTACATCTGCGTGCAGCTTGTTCTTGTACTTGTCCCACATGACGGCGCGTTCGTAAGGTTCGAGCTTCACCTTGATCCCCACCTTGGCGAGGTCGGCCGCGATGGCCTCGGCCTGTTCCTGGACCTGGGGCATGTAGGTGCCGAAGGCCAGCCGCGTCTCGAAGCCGTTCGGGTAGCCGGCCTCGGCCAGCAGCTGCTTGGCCTTGACCGGGTCGTAGGCGTAGGGCTTCAGGCCGGGGTCGGCGCCGAAGGTGCGCGGGCTGATGGGGCCGGTGCAGAGGATGGCCTTGTCCTTGAAGAGCGCCTTGTTGATCAGCGGGCGGTTGACGGCGTAGTTGACCGCCTGCCGCACCTTCACGTCGCTGAAGGGTTTCGCGTAGGTGTTCAGGCCGAGGTAGTTCATGGACCCCATCTGGTCGGTGAGGTAGGCCTTGCCCGAATCCACGATCTTCTGGCGCTGCTGGACGGGCACACCGCTGATCACGTCCGCCTCGCCGGTCATCAGCGACGCGATGCGGGACGCCTCCTCGGGCACGCCCTTGAAGACCAGTTTGTTGTAGGCCGGCTTGGGGCCGTAGTACTTGTCATACGCCGTCAGGAGAATCTCCTGGCCCTTGACCCACTTGTCCAGCTTGTAGGGCCCGGATCCCACGGGGTTCAGGTTGTATTCGGTATCCCCCACTTTCTTGACGTACTCGGGCGGGACCACGAACAGGTACTGGGCGAGCATGTAGAGGCCGGGAGCATAGGGCTGGGAGGTCGACATCGTGAACGTCCGGTCGTCCAGGACCTCGACCCCTTTGAAGCTGGTGAGCTTGCCCTTGTGCGGGCTCTTGAGCGCGTCACTCATGAGCCGGTCGAAGGAAAATTTCACGGCGGCCGCGTTGATCGGCTCGCCGTTGTGGAAGGTCGCCCCCTTGACCAGGGTGAACTTCCAGGTGAGATCGTCCACTTTTTCCCATTTCTCCACCATGCCCGGTTTGACCGTCGCGTCCTCCTGGGGCTTGAGAATGGTGTCGTGGATGTTGTAGCCGACGCTCATGGTGGTCTGGATCGAGCTCTGCATGATGTCCAGGCCCACCGGCTCGGCCTCCTGCACCACGACCAGCGTGTCCTTGTCCTTGGCCAGGGCCGGCCCGACGGCCAGGACCAATGCCAGCAAAATTCCCAGAATCGTTGCAACCGTTTTCTGCTTCATGCATTTCCTCCTTTGGGTTGGTTGTCGCCGGCCTCCGGGGAAGATTTCCGCAACACCGGAGGCGCGGGGTTCCAGGGTTCGCCATCTTCATAGAGATGGCATCTGACCGCGTGGTGGTTCTCCACCACGCGCATGATCGGGGCCTGCTCCCGGCAGATGGCTTTGACCTCCGTGCAGCGGGGGTGGAAGCGGCACCCCGCCGGAGGGTTCATGGGCGAGGGGACATCGCCCTCGAGGATGATGCGCTTGCGGGCGCGGCGCGGATCGGGCACGGGCACGGCGGAGAGCAGGGCCCAGGTGTAGGGGTGCAGCGGCCGGGCGTACAGCGCCTTGGCCGCGGCCAGCTCCACGATCTGGCCCAGGTACATCACCCCGACGCGGTGGCTGACGTAGCGGATGACCGCCAGGTCGTGCGAGATGAAGAGGTAGGAGAGATTGAGCTGGCGCTGCAGCCTGATCATGAGGTTCAGGACCTGGGCGCGCACCGAGACGTCCAGGGCCGAGACGGGCTCGTCGCCGATCACGAGCCGGGGCCGCAGCACGAGCGCCCGGGCGACACAGATGCGCTGGCGCTGGCCGCCGGAGAACTCGTGCGGGAAGCGGGTCATGTGCTCCGGCAGCAGGCCCACCAGGACGAGCGCCTCCTCCACCCGGGCGCGGCGTTCCGCCCCGCTCAGGTCCTCGTGGTTGAGCAGCGGCTCCTCGATGACCCGCTCCACGGTCAGGCGCGGGTTGAGCGAGCCGAACGGGTCCTGGAAGACGATCTGCATGTGGCGCCGCAGGTGGCGCATCCGTTCCGGCGCGAGGGCCAGGATGTTCTCGCCCTGGAACCAGACCTCGCCCGAGGTGGGCTCGATGAGGCGCAGAATGCTGAACCCGGTGGTGGTCTTGCCGCAGCCCGACTCGCCCACGAGCCCCAGGGTTTCGTTTTCCCCGAGGCTGAAGGAGACGTCGTCCACGGCGTGCACCACGGCCGTGCTCCGGCCCAGGAATCCCCGCCGCACCGGAAAGTGCTTGACCAGGTTTCGCACCGTGAGCAGCTCAGGCATGGGCCGCCCTCCAGCAGGCCACCCGGTGGCCGGGCCGGGCCTCCTCCAGCACGGGCGCCTGGGCCCGGCAGATATCGATCGCCTCCGGGCAGCGGGGCTCGAAGTGGCAGCCCGGCGGAAGGGCCGCCACACTGGGCACGACCCCTTTGATTTCGGTCAAGCTCTCGGTTTCGAAGGAGGCATCGGCGCGGGGGATGGAGGTCAAAAGCCCGCGGGTGTAAGGGTGCAGCGGGGCGTCGAAGAGATCGAGCGTCGGCGCCTCCTCCATGATCCTGCCCGTGTACATGACGGCCACGCGCCGGGTGATCTCGGCCACGACCCCGAGGTCGTGGGTGATGAGGAGGATGGCGGTGTTGAGCTCTTCTTTCAACGCCGTCATGAGCTCGATGATCTGGGCCTGGATGCTCACGTCCAGCGCCGTGGTGGGCTCGTCGGCCAAAAGCAGCGCCGGCCGGCAGGCGAGCGCCATGGCGATCATGACCCGCTGGCGCATGCCCCCGGAGAGCTGGTACGGGTATTCCCGGATCCGCCGTTCCGGGGCGGGGACCCCCACCTTGGCGAGCATGTCGATGGCGCTCTGCAGCGCCTCGGCCCGGCCGAGGTTGCGGTGGACCTGAAAGACTTCCTGCAGCTGGTTGCCCACCGTGAAGACCGGGTTCAGCGCCGACATGGGCTCCTGGAAGATCATGCTGATCTGGTTGCCCCGCAGTCGGCGCATCTCATCGGGCTTGAATTTCAGGAGGTCCTGATCGTTGAACAGGATCTCGCCGCCGGCGAAGTAGGCGGGCGGCCGGGGCAGGAGGCCCAGGATGGAGAGCGCCATGACCGACTTGCCGCACCCGGATTCGCCCACGACGCCCACGACCTCGCCGGGGCCGATGTCCAGGCTGACGCCGTCCACGGCCCGGGCCAGGCCCTTGGGGGTGCGGAAATAGGTCTTGAGGTTCCGGATGCTGAGCATGCGCGACGACACGATCCATATTTAAGGGGTCGAAAACGGCTCATAATGCCGGGCGCAGGTGTTTCAGTCAAGAGAATACGATTCTACAGGCTGTACCCGCTAAACCTTTCTCTGAAAAGACCGATACTATTTCAACACGCACCGCAGGGTGTAACAACCATCCGGATCGGCCAGGCAGGAGGCGGCATGGGAACCTATTATGATATTGTTTTCGAAGGCAAAATCATCCCGGGCAAAGACCCTGGAGAGGTCAGGAAGGCGCTCGCGTCCGTTTTGAAAAAAGACGCCGACACGGTGGAGACGCTGTTTTCCGGCCGGCCCTTCACACTGCGCAAGCAGGTGGCGGGCGAGACGGCTGAAAAGTTTAGATCCAAATTCGAATCGGCCGGGGCGATTTGCGTCTTGAAGCCGGTGGCCGGCGCCGGCGAACCGTCCGGCCTGCCCGCGTCCGCTGCGATCCCGTCGGCCGCCCCGAAGAAAAGCCTTCCGTCGACCGGAAACATTATTCTCACCAACATCGAGAACATCCCCGGCAAGACCACCGTCGAGCACTTCGGACTGGTGGCGGGCAGCACCATCCGGGCCAAGCACATCGGCCGGGACATCATGGCCAGTTTCCGGAACCTCGTCGGCGGGGAGATCAAGAGCTACACCGAGCTGCTGCAGGAATCCCGGCAGCAGGCCACCGAACGCATGGTCGAGCAGGCGCGCCAGCTGGGCGCCAACGCCGTCGTCAACGTCCGCTACTCCACCTCCTCCATCGCGCAGGGCGCCGCGGAGCTGTATGCGTATGGGACGGCGGTGCGGGTCGAGTAAAGAGCAGATCATGGAAACCCTTCTTGTTTTTTTCGTCCTGATGGGGGTCGGCTACGCGGCCGGAACGATCGCGGAGAAGCGCCACTATCGGTCCATCCATGCGCGCGAACAAGAGCTTCTGCGACCTTCCGGCGGTCACCACCCGGGCGTCCCACTACACCGACGCGCAGATCGAATCGGCCGACCTGGTGCTCGGCAGCGCCGTGATCTCGGTCGATTTTTTCAAGCAATTTGTCGCCGCGCTGCGCAAGATCTTCGGCGGGACGGTGCGGTCCTACGAGACGCTCCTCGACCGCGCCCGGCGCGAGGCCGTCCTGCGCATGAAGGAAGTGGCCGGGGATGCCGTCGTGATCGTCAACGTCCGGGTCGAATCCGCGCCGATCGGCAAAAAAGCCCGCAAGGGAAACGTCAGCTGCGTGGAAGCCGTGGCGTACGGAACGGCGCTGTGGCTTAGACCACCATGAAATACACCCCGCGCCTGCCCGTATCGGAGGTGAACGTCACCCCGCGCTCCGCCGCTGAAGGAGTTCGTCCTCCTCGCCGGCGCCCTGACCGGCATCACCGTGGGGATTTACCTGGTCCTGGGCCTGGCGGTCGATCTGATCGTGCCGCGCCTTTCGGTGGAATTCGAAACGAAACTCGCCGGCGCGTTTTTCTCCGCCCTGGACTCCAAGCCGGGCCGCACGGAACACGAGCGCTGGGTTCAAGCGCTGACGGACCGTCTCCAGACCCGCTGCGCCGGCCTGCCCTACCGCCTGAAGATTCACGTGCAGGAAAGCCCGGCCGTCAACGCCCTCGCACTGCCCGGCGGGCATGTGGTGGTCTTCAGCGGGCTTTTGAAAACGGTCACCTCCGAGAACGAGCTCGCCTTTATTCTGGCCCACGAGATGGGGCACTTCAAACACCGGGACCATCTGCGGGGCGCGGGGCGGGCGCTCGTGCTGATGACGATTTCAGCGGCGCTGTTCGGGCCGAACAGCGGCATCAGCGCAGCGCTCGGCCACATCCTCAACATCACGGAGCTGAGCTTCTCCCGCGGCCAGGAGACGGCGGCCGACGAGTTCGGGCTGGATGTGCTGCAGTGCGCTTACGGCCACACGGCCGGGGCGACCGATTTTTTCCGAAAGATCCCCGCATCCCAGGACCCGGGCCGCTTCGGGCACTACTTTGCATCGCACCCGGAAAACCAGCGCCGCATTTCCCATCTCGAGGCGCTGATCGGACAAAAAGGCTATGAGACGGGGGAGAAAAAACCCGCGGGCGATTGGGCCCAGACTCCTTGACCCGCCTTGATTTTCCCCGGCCGGAATGAGTTGATGGTGCGTTCAATAGCGTCTATAAGTAGTTTCATAACCTCGGATCACGCCTGAGGGCAAGGCGCGGCCGATTCGAAAGCGCAGCAACCACGGCAGTATGTGAGCATTTCCAGAGGTCTGTAACGCCGCCATCACGGGTCAGACGGAGTTTTTATCCACTTCTACTCAAAGGTCGCACCCCGGGTGGCCGGGCCGACCAGGCGCCGGTAGCGCTCGAGCAGGGTCCCCTTTTTGAGGCCGGTGTGCTCGGGAACGCGCCAGTTCTTTTTCCGCCGCTCGATCACGTCCGGCGACACGGCCAGGTCGATTTTCCCGGCGGGGATGTCGATGCCGATGGTGTCGCCTTCCTCCACGAAGGCGATCGGCCCGCCGAGGTAGGCCTCGGGCGTCACGTGGCCCACGCAGGCGCCCTGGGTGGCGCCGGAGAAGCGGCCGTCGGTGACCAGGGCCACGGACTTGCCCAGGCCCATGCCGATGATGGCCGAGGTGGGCAGGAGCTGCTCGCGCATGCCCGGCCCGCCCTTGGGCCCTTCGTAGCGGATCACCACCACGTCGCCCGGCTGGATCTTGCCGCCGAAGATGGCCGCGAGCGCCGCCTCCTCCTGCTCGAAGACCCGCGCCGGGCCGCTGTGCATCAGCATCTCGGGCGCGACCGCCGCCTTCTTGACCACCGCCCCCTCGGGCGCCAGGCTGCCGGAAAGGATGGCCAGGCCGCCGGTCGGGCTGAGCGGGTTTTTGACCGGCCGGATCACGTCCGCGTCGAGGATCCGGCGGTCGGCCAGGTTCTCGCCCATGCTCCGGGTGGTCACCGTCAGGCACTCCCCGTGGATCTTGCCGTGGTCCAGGAGCTCCTTCATCAGGCCGGCGACCCCGCCGGCGTTGTAGAAGTCCAGCGGGAAGTGCCGGCCGGCGGGCTTGAGCAGGACCAGGTGCGGCGCCCGGGCGGCGGCCTTGGAGAACTCCGCCAGGTCGAGCGGCAGCCCGGCCTCGGCGGCGATGGCCGGCAGGTGCAGGCAGGTGTTGGTGGAGCCGCCGACGGCCATGTCCACGGCGAGGGCGTTTTCGAAGGCGGCCGGCGTCAGGATGTCCCGCGGCAGGATGTTCTGCTTGTGAAGCTCCATGATCTGCCGGCCGGCCCGCCGGGCGATGCGCCATCCGGGCGCCGGAGGTGGCCGGGGTGAGGGCGTTGTCGGTCACGGTCATGCCCAGGGCCTCGGCCAGGATGTTCATGGTGTTGGCGGTGCCCATCATGGCGCAGGCGCCCGGCCCCCAGACGGCCACTTCCTCGAAGGCCGCCAGCTCCTCGGGCGGCATCTTGCCCCGTTCCACCAGGCCCTCGGCCTCCATCAGGTCGTTGTAGCAGACGCGCTTGCCGCGGAAGCAGCCGGTGTCCATGGGCCCGCCGGAGACGAGGAGCGCCGGGATGTTCAGCCGGGCCGCCGCCATCAGCATGCCGGGGGTGACCTTGTCGCAGTTGGTCAGCAGCACCATGGCGTCGAAGGCGTGGGCGGTGATCATGATCTCGATCGAGTCGGCGATGAGCTCGCGGCTGGGCATGGGCATGCGCATGCCCGTGTGGCCGGTGGCCAGGCCGTCGCAGACGGCGATGGACGGGAACTCGAGCGGGGTCCCGCCGGCCTCGGCGATGCCGAGCTTGATGGCCTGGCACAGGGCGTTCAGGTGGACGTGGCCGGGCATGAGCTCGTTGAACGAGTTCACCACGGCCACCAGGGGCTTGTCGAGGTGCTCCGGCCGCCAGCCCATGGAATAGAGCAGCGAGCGGTGGGTGGCGCGATCGACGCCTTTGGTCATGACGGATGAGCGCAGGGGGCCGCGCGGAGCCTGGATGGATTGTCATGGGATGGATCCTTTCGAACGACGGTTCAGCGTCTGAGCGCCCGGCACCCGGAAGGTGCAGGCGCTCAAGCGGTCTGAAGTTGACACACAGGGCTACGAGCCGCCCGTTGCACTCAGCGACCCAAGAGAAGCTTCGGCAGCCAGGTGCTCAGCCAGGGCACATAGGTCACGATCGCCAGCACGATCAGCGACACGAAAAACGGCGGCCAGATGGCCTTGCTCAGGCGGTCGAGGGAGATGTTGCCGATGCCGCAGACCGCAAAGAGCACCGCGCCCACCGGCGGCGTGATCAGCCCCAGGACGAGGTTCAGGCAGATGACGACGCCCATGTGCATCGGGTCGATGCCCGATGGTGACCGCGATCGGCGCCAACACCGGGGTCACGATGACGAGCGCCGGGGCGGTCTCCATCGGGATGCCCAAGCAGAAGCAGGAAGATGTTGACGAGGAGCAGGATCATGTAGGGCGACGTGGTCAGCGTGCGAGATCCACTCGATCAGAATCTGCGGGATCTGGTCGACCGCCACGATCCAGGCGAAGGGCTCCGACATGGCGATCAGCAGCATCACCATGCCCGACTCGAGGCCGGCATGCAGCAGCACCTTGGGCAGGCTCTTGAAGGTCAGTTTGCGGTAGAAGAAGGCCCCCACGACGGCCGCATAGACCACCGTGACGCCGGCCGCCTCGGTGGGGGTGAACATGCCGCTCAGGATCCCGCCCATGATCAGGACCGGCATGAACAGGGCCGGCAGCGCCTTCCAGGCGGCGATCAGGATCTCCCTGGCCGGGGTCTTGGGGTCGCGCGGGTAGTTGTGCTTGCGGGCCACGAAGTACATGTAGACCATCAGGGCCCGGCCAGCACGAGGCCGGGGAACACGCCGCCCAGGAACAGCCCGGCGATCGAGACGTTGGCCGTGACGCCGTAGATGATGAACGGGATGCTGGGCGGGATGATCGGCCCCAGGCAGGAGGCCGTGCTGGTCAGGGCCGCCGCCACGTCCTCGTCGTAGCCGGCCTTCTTCATGGCCGGGATCATGACGACGCCGATCGCGACCGCCGTGGCCACGGCCGCCCCGGAGATCGCCGCGAAGATGGCGCAGGCGAGGATCGTGGCAAGGCCCAGCCCGCCGCGGATGTGTCCCAGCAGCAGGCGCGCGAAGCGCACCAGGTCCGGGGTGATGCCGCCCTCGTTCATGAGGTTTCCGGCCAGCATGAAGAGCGGGATGGCGAGCAGCGGGAAGGTCGCCAGGCCGCCGAAGATGGTCTGGATCAGGGTGGTGATCGGGACGGTGCCGCTGATCAGGGCGTAGACCAGGGCGCAGCCGCCCAGGGCCACGGTGATGGGCGCGGAGACGCACAGCAGCACGATGAAGGCGCTGACGAAGATCGATCATTGGGCTTCTCCTTTCGCACCCAGGCCGAGGAAGACCAGGAATTCCTCCAGCGTGAAAAAGAACATGATGAAGAAGCCGGTCGGCAGCGCGGCATAGGGCACGCTCATCACCAGTTCCATGGCCGGCGAGATCTGTCTGGCAGTTGTAGATGGTCTGGAACAGGCCGAAGCAGAACATGGCCCCGAAGAAAAACAGGGTGAACAGGTAGGCCACGAGCTTGAGGGCCTTGGCCACGGCCGGCGGGACCGACTCCACCACCGAGGTCATGCTGACCTGGTAGCCCTTCTTCAGCCCCACCGCGCCGCCCAGCATCGAGGCCCAGGCGAGCGAGTAGGTGGAAACCTCGCCCGACCAGATGCTCATCCTCTGGAACACGTAGCGGCCGATGACCTCGTAGGGGATGACGATGGCGATGACGGCCATGAAGAGGATCGTCCCCCAGCTTCCCATCTTCATCGAGAATTTCGTTGAAGCGCTGCAATGCGCGCATTCCGGTCCCTCCGAGCGGTCAGGATAAAAAATGGGCGCCCTCGCCTGATCCGCAAGGGCGCCCGGTTCGGTTCATACGACTTACTTCGCGTTCATGATGGCTTCGATTTCGGCCTTGCGGGAACTGGCTGCTGAACTGATCATAGACCGGCGCCATGGCCTTCTTGAAGCTTTCGCGGTCCACGTCGCGCACCACGGTGACGCCCTTGCTTGGCCATGTCCTGCAGCTTCGCCTCTTCGGCGTCGCGGTTGATCTTGCGCTGGAACTTGGCCACTTCCATAGGCGGTCTTCACGAACAGCTCCTGGTCCTCCTTGGGCATGGCGTCGAAGGTCTTCTTGCTCATCAGGAAGGGGGACGGGGAGTACACGTGCGCGGTGAGCGAGAAGTTCTTCTGGCCGGCGTCCCACAGCTTGGAGCTGTAAGTAGACGGCGATCGGGTTTTCCTGGCCGTCGATGACCTTCTGCTGCAGCGCCGTGAAGACCTCGCCCCAGGCCATGGGGGTGGGGTTCAGGCCCGGCATCCTTCCAGGCCGCCAGGTGCACCTTGTTCTCCATGGTGCGGATCTTGAGCCCCTTGCCGTCCTCGACCTTCTTGACCGGGCCCTTGGCGTTGGTCAGGTGGCGGAACCCGTTTTCCCAGAAGGCCAGCGCCTTGATGTTGGCCTTTTCGAAGTCGTCGAGCAGCTTGCGGCCGATGGGCCCGTCCATGACCAGGTCCACGTGGTTGAAATCCCGGAACAGGAAGGGGAAGTCCAGGATGTTGATCGACGGGCTGAAGCCGCCCAGCGGGCCGGTGGAGGTCACGAGCAGGTCGATGGCGCCCTGCTGGATGCCCTCGGTCATCTCACGCTCGCCCTTGCCCAGCTGGTTGCTGGGGTAGAGCTTGATCTCGATGCGGCCGTTGGTGCGCTCCTTGATCAGGTCGGCGAACTTCTGCGCCCCGACCATGTAGGGGTGGTCCATGCTCTGGGTGGAGGCCAGCTTCATGGTGGCCTTGTACTGGGCCGCCGCCGGCCCGACCAGCGCGAACACCATCAGCATTGCGAGACCCGACATGACAACTCTTTTCATTGCGATTCCTCCTCGTTTCAATGTGGTTTGAACCAAATACAACCCAACCGATGACGATCGCTGCGGGAGCGGTCGCCGAACGACACCTCACACAAAAAGGGCGGGAGAGACTCTCTGTCCTTCTTGAGTTAAAGTTGACTTTTTAACACAACAACAGGATTCAAGACAAGCGAATTAGTTTTATCACTTAAACGTTCATCTATGCGAAACGAATTCCGAGTCAGGTGCGATAAATCGAAGACGAAGATCCGAAATTGTTTCGATTCGTGCTTCGGATTCGAATTTCGCTCGGCTTGTCGAATTGGAGGATGCAGGGCCGCTCACGCCGGGCTCGCCCCAAAGACCCGTACGACTTCGAGCTTGAAGGCGTGAGCCAGTGCAACGCCCGCACCCGCCGAGATGCGGCGTTCGAACACGCCGGCCAGGCGCTGATAATACCACTTCTGGTCTTCGCGCGGCCGGTTGAAGCGCAGCCAGAACGCCTCGCCGGCGCTTGCGAGCCCCTCGCGGATGGCGCGCATGTTGTCCAGCTTGTCGGCCACGGACACCAGGAGCACATCCGGTGTTGCCTTCTGCTCCAGGTGGTCGATGGTGTGCGCCTTGCGCTCCTCCCAGGGAGCCTTCTTGTCGGGTTCCGACAGGGCGACGACCAGGTCGGCCACCTCCCGGCCGAATTGCGATTGGATTTCTTCCAACGTCACCGGTGTATCTTCGAGCGTGTCGTGCAGGATGCCGGCGATGACCAGATGTTCCGGGCAGTTGGCGCGGATCAGGATGCCGGCCACCGCCAGGGGGTGCACGATGTAGGGGATCTCGGTGCCCTTGCGCACCTGGCCGTGATGGGCCCGGGCGGCCAGCTCGATGGCATCGTAGAGTTTGGGGCTATATGCTTTGGCAGTCTGCGGCATATCCCATCGAATCCGATCTCCGGTTCATTCGTCTTCCGGGAACGTCGATTTAAAAATCCGCCCAACCCCCTTGGCTAAACGGGAGTAGGAGAACGCCGGTGTCTCTCCCCCTTTGGAAAATGGGCCGGGATCTTTGTCTACATTAGGACAGCGCAACGCCATAACCGGCATTAATGAATCCTTGACTGAATACACCACTAACGCGTGCGGATCAACTGCTGGCTCGAGGATACCATTGTCAACACAGAGGCCGCGATCATGGCCAAATCATAAAACAATAATAAAGCACAAATTTCCATTTATATTTTTTTGCTGATGTGGGTTCATTTTTTTATTGACTCCGCTATTCCGCATTGTATACGTGTATGATGTATACACTTTGGCATGATACCGTTCGGTCACCTTGGGGCTGGAAATGATTACAATTCAGGTCGAATCACTCGCTCAGGAAGTAGCTAAGCGTATTCGGGAAATGATCCGGAAGGGAACCCTGAAAAAGGGGGACAGGATCGTTGAGAAGTCTTTGTCGCAGGCCATGGGGATCAGCCGGACACCTTTTCGAGAAGCCCTGCGGCTCCTCAGCTCCGAGGGACTTGTCGAGACTGGTTCCGAACAAGGGTGCATACGTGGCCCAGCCATCCATGAAAGACATCCGAGAGATGTTCTGGGTGATGAGCATCTTGGAAGGGAAATGTGCAAGGTTATGCGCCAAAAGAACGGACGAGGAGGGCCTGCAAAAACTCGACGATCTTTACCGCAAGCTGGAAAAGCAATACCAGGAAAAAAATCACGAAGGCTACATGGATGTCAATCACCGTTACCATTCTTTGGTTCAGGATCTGGCGGGAAATAAAATCCTCAGCGAAGTGATAGACAACCTCAGACAAAAAATTCTGCTTTACCGGTACCGCCAGATCTACCAGCCCGATCGACTCAAGGCATCCATGCAGGAACACGGCGAGCTTCAGAAGGCCTTCCGGGAAAAAATCCGGCCGCGGCCGAAAGGCTCATGAAAGAGCATCTCATGCGGCAGTGCGAGGCGCTGGAGAGCGTGTACACGGAGACATTGAATTCCCCGCGCTAAACCGGGCTATCAGCGGGCAAATCAAAACCAACGGAAAGAGTATTCCCGGGTCCGAAACCAAAAAGGAGGTGATCAGAAGCCGTGATGGGGAATGGTGCGACCGGATAAGCGACCCTCGCACTTCAGACAAGAATTCGCAGCTAAAATGAGAAGGGAGGAATCATGCAAGCGTATTTACCGGAAATATCTCTCATTGCTCTGGCAGTCGCGGTGGTCGTCGGTATTGTCAGAAACGTGAACGTCGGGCCCCTGAGCCTGGCCATTGCGCTGGTGATCGGCTACTACATCGGCGGCGTCAAAATCAGGGATTTGATCGCCGGATATCCGGTGAACGTGTTTCTCATGCTGGCCGGCATCACGTATTTGTTTGCCATTGCAAACATCAACGGCACGTTGGTGAAGCTGACGAATTATGCCGTAAAAGGCGTTCGCGGCAACGTCGCGATGCTCCCGATCATCTTGTTCATCTTGGCTTTTGCATTGTCGTCGCTCGGACCCGGAGCCATTACGATCTGTGCCTTGATGGCAGCGCCATGCATGCTGTTGGCCTCGCAGACGAAAATACCGGCTTTCCTGATGGCCGTCATGGTGGCCAACGGCACGCAAGCCGGCAACATGTCGCCGATCGCCGTCGCCGGGGTCATCGTGAAAGGACTGGCGGAGAAAATGAATCTGCCGGACTGGAGTTTTATCCTCTGGATGAACAGCCTTGTCTACTTTTTCGCTATCGGAATCGGCGCTTATCTTCTCTTCGGCGGCTTGAAGTTGTGGAAGCGAAGTGGCGCAGCAGATGCCCCGGCCGTCATGAAAGTTGATGTAGAGCCTTTTAACCGCCAGCAATACCTGACCTTGGCGGGAATTGCCGCTCTGGTCATCGGGGTAATCTTCTTCAAGGTAGACATCGGCTTTTTTGGATTTCTCATCGGGACGGTTTTGATTCTGCTGGGGGCGGCCGATGAGGAAAAGGCCTTCAAGGCCATGCCCTGGGGTGCCATCATGATGGTTACCGGGGTGACCGTGCTGATCAATCTCATGAGCAAGATCGGCGGCATGGCTCTGTTTGCGGAGCATTATGGCGAAACAGTCCACGCCTTATACCGTTACCCTGGTCGCCGGTTTCTGGTCCGGACTGATCTCTGCGTACGCCAGCACGATCGGCGTCATTTTACCGGCATTTGTGCCGATGGCTCCGGACCTTCTGGCCAAAATCGGGGGCACCGATCTGCTGGGGCTGCTTTCCAGCATCATCCTCTGCGGACATGTGACCGATGTGAGCCCCCTGTCCACCCTCGGGGCCATTTTCATCGCCAACGCCACGGAGGACCAGGACAAGAAGAAGCTGTTCAGGAACATGCTCATCTGGGGCATGGCCATGACACCGATCGGCGCCGTCGTCTGCTGGTTCTTGTTCACCGTCCTGGGTATTCCATGACGCCGGGCGTTCATTCAGGTGTTTAAAGACAGGCGCATGGTAACGGGATCTCCCACTTGCAGAAACAGGCTGGGGATAAAAGAGCCTTATGGACCACTATCGGTTAAATCGTTTTGAATGAAAGGAACCTGCGATGGCAAGAGCGTTGGAAAATATCAGGGTCGTCGACTTGAGCCATGTGCTGGCGGCGCCCGACCTGCACGATGTTTCTGGCGGACCTCGGGGCCGAGGTGATTCACGTTGAACCGCTGCATGGGGACGACGCCCGCGAGTTCGGACCTTTCGCCGGCAGCGGCGGGAAGAACAACTCGGGTTATTTCATCAGCCTCAACCGCAACAAGAAGAGCCTGGCGCTGGACTTGAAACAGGAAAAAGGGAGAAAAATCCTGACGGACCTGATCAAGATCTCGGATGTGGTGGTTGAGAACTTCAGGCCCACGACGATGCGGAAACTGGGCTTCGGGTGGGAAGAGCTGCAGCGCATCAACCCCCGGGTCATTTATGCATCCATCAGCGGATTCGGTCAGGACTCGCTGCCGGGCTATGATGCCCGCCCCTCCTACGACATGGTGGCCCAGGGGTACAGCGGCTTGATGAGCATCACCGGCCCCGAGGGGGGGCCGCCGTGTCGGGTCGGCTCATCCGTGGGGGACATTTTTGCCGGGCATCAGGCGACGATCGCGATAATGGCGGCCCTGCTGCACCGGGAAAAAACCGGCCGAGGGCAGCATTTCGACGGGGCCATGATCGACGGGCTTTTCACCGTGCTGGAGAACGCCGTCGTGCGCTACACGATCAGCGGCGAGGTCCCCGGCCCTCTCGGCAGCGCCCACCCGTCGATCGTTCCCTTCCAGTCCTTCCCGACCAAAGACGATTCCCATATGATCATAGCGCTGGGCAACGACAACTTGTGGAAAAGCTTCTGCAAGCTGATCGGCCGGGAGGACCTGAGCGATCACCCCAAGTTCGCCACCAATCCGCTGAGGACCAAGCACCGCAAGGAGCTGGAGCAGATTTTGATCCCGGAGTTCAAGAAAAAAACCAGAAAGGAATGGCTGGAACTGCTGGGCAAGGCCGGGTTGCCCCATTCGCCTGCCAACAACATAAAAGAAATCTGCGAGGACCCGCACATTGCCTATCGGAAAATGCTCGTGGAGGTCGATCAACCGCGCGTGGGCAAGATGAGGATCGTGGGCTCTCCCATCCGCCTTTCGGAAACGCCGGGCGAAGTCTATGCCCCGGCCCCTCTTCTGGGGGAGCATTCTGAACAGGTCTTGCAAGATATTCTCGGCTATACGAAAGCGGAAATTGAACTGCTGAAGACGGAAAACGTGATCAATCGCGAAGTCTGACACGGTGTCGAATCCCGCCTCGCCACGTCAGCAAACTCGGGAGGGACTTGCAATGCCGCCCGAGTTTGGCTGTATGTAGCAATTCTCTGACAAGAGCCACGCAACGCAGGATCTCGGACCGAGGCGCGTTTTGAACAGCGCTGGCCATCCCGCCTCGCAATGAATGACGCACTTGCGGGAGTGGCTCCAGCCTCGATCATCCCGAGTTTGTCGTATCGCAGTAATTTTAAATAGCTCGACGTCATAAGAAGCCATCACACATCGCTTGGTCCCGGCTGGAGACGTTGGATATGCTGGAATGGATTCTCTATCCTCTTGCGGGAGGAGTCGTCGGTATCCTCGCCGGACTTCTGGGTATCGGCGGCGGGATTGTCATCGTGCCGATCCTGGTCTTCTTGTTCAGCGCTAAAGGCTTTCCGCCGCAGTACATCATGCAGATCGCCCTGGCCACGTCCCTGGGATGCATCCTGTTCACTTCGGTGTCCAGTTTTTGGACGCATCACAAACACGGGGCGGTGCGCTGGGATATCTTCAAGCGCATCACGTTGGGTGTTCTCATCGGCACTTTTTCCGGGACCTACATAGCCGCCCGGCTCTCAACCACGTCCCTCAAAGTGTTTTTTGCGCTGTTCCTGTACTACGTTGCGGCCCAGATGCTCAGTAATTTCAAACCCAAGCCGAGCCGCCAGTTGCCCGGGGCGGCCGGCATGACGGGCGTCGGCGGAGTTATCGGGGTTTTCTCCAGCCTGGTCGGCATCGGCGGCGGAGCGCTTTCGATTCCGTTCATGATGTGGTGCAATGTGCCGGTTCATCACGCCATCGGCACCTCGGCGGCGATCGGCTTTCCCATCGCGGTTGCCGGCACAATAGGGTATATCGTCAACGGCTTATCCGTTCCGGACCTGCCCTCACCGCATCTTGGGTATCTCTACCTGCCGGCGCTCTTCGGCCTCGCCTGCTTCAGCTTTTTTCTGGCTCCCGTCGGGGCCAGACTGGCTCACAAAACCCCGGTCGTCACCCTCAAGCGCGTGTATGCGGTGTTTCTCATTGTGATCGCCACGCGCATCATCTGGGGCGTTCTTTAACCGTAGACGAGTGCCCGTCCGATGATCGCTGCCCCATCCCAGGAGTGCGAATGTCGCCATATAGTCAGAACCCTGAATGGACTCACCTGAGTAGTTCGAGATCATCATCATCGTCTGGCCCTGATCATCGTCAACGGCGTGCTCGCCATGTCGGAGATCGCCCTGGTCGCATCCCGGCGGGCGCGGCTCCAGCAAAAGGCGGAAGAGGGCCACCCGGGGGCGCAAGTCGCCCTCGACCTGGCCAATTCCCCCAACCGGTTTCTCTCCACGATCCAGATCGGCATCACGCTGGTCGGTATCCTGGCCGGCGCCTTCGGCGGCGCGACCATCGCCGACAGGCTCGCCGCGAAGCTGAACCGCATCGCCTGGATCGCGCCCCACGGCGGCGATCGTCAGCTTCGGCCTCGTCGTGCGTGGGCATCACGCTACCTGTCGCTCGATCATCGGCGAGCTGGTCCCCAAGCAGATCGCCCTGAACCATGCCGAGCGCATCTCCGCGGCGCTCGCGCCCGTCATGCGCACCCTGTCCCGGGTGGCGCTCCGGTCGTTTACCTGCTCAGCCGTCTCCACCGATCTGGTGCTGCGGCTCTTCGGGATCAAACTCGCTTCCGCGAAGCCCGGTCACCGAGGAGGAGATCAAGCTGATGATCGAACAGGGCACCCAGGATGGGGCTGTTCGAACCGACCGAGCAGGAGATGGTCGAGCGCGTGTTCCGCCTGGGCGACCGTCCGTGAGCGCCCTCATGACGCCGCGGCCGGATGTGATCTGGCTCGACCCGAACGAGCCCTCCGAGGAGATCCAGCGCAAGATCACGACCAACAGCCACACCCACTACCCGGTCGCCGAGGGCCAGATCGACAACATCATCGGCATGGTGAACTCGAAGGACCTGCTGTCCCAGAACCTGAGCTGCCTGCCCGATCGATCTGCGGCTCGGTGCTGCGGCCGGCCCTGTTCATCCCGGAGAGCATGTCGGCCCTGGACGTGCTGGAGCGGTTCAAGGAGAAGCGCTCGCACGTCGCCCTCGTGATCGACGAGCACGGCGGCTTCCAGGGCCTGGTCACCACCAGCGACATCCTGGAGGCCATCGTCGGCGACATGCCGACGCCGGGGAGAGCCCCCGAGGCCGACATCATCCGGCGCGAGGACGGCTCCTGGCTGGTGGACGGGAAGGTGCTGGCGGACGAGCTGAAGGAACTCCTGGAGCGTGACCGGCTGCCCTTCGAGGAGGAGCACCTCTACCAGACCCTGGGCGGCCTGGTGATGGCCTTCCTGGGCCGCGTCCCCGCCGCCGGCGAACACTTCGACTGGGAGCGGTTCCGCTTCGAAGTCGTGGACATGGACGGTCACCGCGTGGACAAGGTGCTGATCAAGGCCGTCGAGACCCCGCCGCCCGCGGACGCGTGAGGGCCGCCCGCAACGGAGATGCGCTTGTAAAGGGTTTCGGATTGGATTATAAATGCAGGCTGTGGCTCTTCCGCGACCCGCCGGTTCGACCGTTGCCGGAGCCGCCAATGGTCGCTTGGCGCCGACGGCCCATCGCGTGCAAGGTGAGACCTCATTCAAACAGAAAGGAGAGGGGGTATGTTGAAAAAGTCGGTGTTGCTGTGTGTGTTGGCGTGGCGGCCGTGATCGTGCTGGGGGCGACCGCGGGTTTGGCCCAGGACAAGGTCTACGTCAACGGCTTCGACGCCGACTACCCGCCGTTTTCGTTTGTCGACAAGGACGGCAAGCCGGCCGGCTTCGACATCGATGCGTTGGACTGGATCGCCAAGGAGATGAAATTCAAGGTCAAGCACCAGCCCACCGACTGGGCGGCCATCGTGCCGACCCTGCAGTCCAAGAAGATCGACGTCATCGCCTCCGGCATGAGCATCACCCCGGAACGCCAGGCGGCGGTCAACTTCACCGAGCCCTACTGGACGGTCAAGCAGCTGCTGGTGGTCAAAAACGACTCCAAGCTCACGGACAAGCAGTGCCTGGAGCCCGGCCGCAAGATCGCCCTGCTGCGGGGCAGCGCCGAGTCCAAGTGGATGACCGAGAACCTGCTGAAGAAGGGCTACAGCTTCGAGCTGAAGGCCTACGACACGACCCCGCTCGCCATCGAGGACGTCTCCAACGGCCGGGCGGACTGCGCCGCCGTCTCGAACACGGCGCTGAAGAACGCCCAGGACAAGGGGCTGAAGGTCAAGACCATCGGCAACTACGGCCAGCCGGACACCAACTACGGCTATGCCGTGCGCAAGGATGAGGCCGAGTTCCTGAACAAGCTGAACGAGGGCTGGAAGAAGCTCAAGGCCTCGCCCAAGTTTCAGGAACTCGTGAAGAAGTGGGAACTGCGGTAAATGTCGGCGTAAGGCACCCGGCAATTTATTTCAGGTTAAAGATAGGCTGGAAGGCGGACGCGCGACGGCTGGCACGCCTTCCCCTTCGCTTTTTGGTGGCCATGGCGGTAACCGGCGGTTGAATCACGCAGTATCGGGGTGCTCGGCCATGCACAGCGGCCTGGAAGCAGTCATCGAAGGCCTGCCCTACGTGCTGGGGGGGATCGGCGTCACCCTCACGGTCGTGGGCGGCGCGCTGGCCATGGGGCTGGCGCTGGGCCTTCTGCTGGCGGTCGGCCCAGGTCTACGGCCGGCCGCTGGCTGCGCCGCGTCGTGGCCGATCTACGTCTGGTTTTTCCGCGGCATCCCGCTGCTCGTCCTGCTCTTCCTGATCTACTTCGGCCTCCTGGCCGCGCTCGAGATCGACCTGTCCCCGTTCACCATCGCCATCGTCGTCCTCGGGCTGATCAGCTCGGCCTACCAGTCCCAGATCCTGCGCGGGGCCATCCTCTCCGTGCCGGAGGGGCAGATGAAGGCCGCGCGCGCCATCGGCATGAGCGACGCCCGGGCGATCGTTTTCATCATCCTGCCCCAGGCCCTGCGCCTGGCCATCCCGGGCTGGTCCAACGAGTACACCGTCATCATGAAGGACTCGGCCGTGACCTACGCGCTCGGGGTGGCCGAGCTCATGGCCCGCACCAACCACATCGCCTCCCGCACCTACCAGCACTTCTGGCTCTACCTCATGGTGGGGCTCATCTACATGCTGCTGACCTGGCTGGGGACCAAGGCGCTGCACATCCTGGAGGAGCGGGTGGCCATGTCCGGCTACACCCGGTGAGGGGGCGCCCGCCAATGAACCGACACGAACCGGATCCTCAGGCTGGAAAACATCCACAAGCGCTACGGCGAGCCAGGAGGTGCTCAAGGGGGTGTCGCTCGAGCTGTCCCGCGGGGACATCAAGGTGATCATCGGGCCCTCGGGCAGCGGCAAGAGCACGCTGCTGCACTGCATCAACTTCCTGGTGAGCTTCGAGCAGGGCCGGGTCTGGCTGCACGGAGCAGGAGATCGACCCGGCCGACAAGCCCGAGCTCTACGCCTACCGGCAGAAGGTCGGGATGATCTTCCAGGACTTCAACCTCTTCGACCACCTCACGGCGCTCGACAACGTGCAGATCGGCCTGGTGCGGGTCAAGAAAATCCCCAAGCGCCAGGCCCGGGAGCGGGCCCTGGCCGAGCTCGCCCGCGTGGGCCTGGCCGACCATGTCGTCCAAGTACCCGGCCGAGCTCTCCGGCGGCCAGAAGCAGCGCGTCTCCATCGCCCGGGCGCTGGCCATGGACCCGGAGGTGATGCTGCTCGACGAGCCGACCTCGGCCCTGGACCCGGAGCTGATCGGCGAGGTGCACGCGGTGATCCGCGACCTGGCGGCCGGCGGCATGACCATGGCGCTGGTCACCCACGAGATCGGCTTTGCCGCGGCCCTGGCGAGCGAGATCCTCTTCATGGAAAACGGGGTCATCCTGGAGCAGGGCCCGCCGGACCGGATCCTCAACCACGCGCAGCCGGACCGCACGCGCGAGTTCTGCGCCAAGATCGCGCGCCTGCACACCGGGTCCGGGGAGACGGACGTAAGCCGGCGATGGACCTGTCCTTCTACACCCAGGAAGTCGCGCCGGCCATGCTGCGGGGCCTGTGGGTCAGCCTCGGCCTGATCCTGCCCTCGGCGGTGTTCGGCCTGGTCCATCGGGGTCCTGGCGGGCACCCTGCGGGTCTACGGCCGCCCCTTCTGGAAACGCCTGGCCGAGATCTACGGGCTCTTCTGTTCCGCGGCTTCCCGCTGCTGGTGCAGCTCTACCTCTGGTACTTCGGCCTGCCCGCAGCTGGGGATCTACCTGAGCCCCTTACGCGGCGGCGGTGCTGGGCTTCTCGCTCTGCAGCGGGGCCTACCACGCGGAGTACGTGCGCGGGGCGCTGCGCTCGATCAAGCAGGGTCAGCTGCAGGCCGCGCGCTCGCTCGGGTTCAGCCGGGCCCGGGCCGTCTGTTCCATCCTGCTGCCGCAGGCCATCCGCCGGGCGCTGCCGGGCTGCGGCAACGAGCTCATCTACCTGATCAAGTACTCCTCGCTGGCCTACATGGTCACCTGCATCGAGCTGACCGGCGAAGCCAAGATCCTGGCGTCGATGTTGTTCAAGTACCTGGAGGTCTTCTTCGTCGTCGGAGCGATCTACCTGGCGCTGGTGTCGCTGGCCGTCTGGGGGTTGAACCGCCTGGAGCGCTACGTCAGCATCCCCGGGTTCGAGTGCGTCGCGTCGCTGACCGCTACCGCCGACCGGGGCCGTATTGAACGGCGCCGTCATCGGCCTGAAATTCTCGCGCCGGTTCGACACGGCCGATAACAGAAGAAATTCTATTGAATATCCGGGCTCGGGCTCGATTCGCTAGTTGGCCCGTGGAATACCGTCGACGCGAGACGATTGACCACCTGAAGCCTCCCCCTAAACGATCGCCGCCGCACGGCGCAACCCCTTCAAGGCGATCCTGCGATCGCCGCCGCCCTGGTGGCCGGCGCCCTCAGCATGGTGTTCCTGACCCGCAGCGACGGCACGCCCCAGCGCGAACAGCGCGAGCCGCTGGTCCCGGTGAAGGTGGCCGTCGCCGATCCTGAAGGCCGTCCCGGTTCAGATGCCGGCGGTCGGCACGGTCGAGGCCTATGCGACCGTGTCGATCAAGTCGCGGGTGGACGGCCAGCTGGTGGGCGTGCATTTCCGCGAGGGGCAGGACGTCAAGAAGGGGGACCTGCTCTTCACGATCGACCCGCGGCCGTACGAAGTCGCCCTCAAGGAGGCCCAGGCGCGGCTCGAGCGCGACATCGCCCTGACGGACAAGGCCGAGCGCGACGCCCGGCGCTATGCCGAGCTGGTCGCCAAGAATTTCGTCAGCAGCGACAAGTACGAGCAGTTCCGGGCCAACTTCGAGTCGCTGCGGGCTACCGGTCGACGCGGACCGGGCCGACCGTCGACCGGGCGCAGCCTGCAGCTGGAGTACTGCTTCATCCAGCTCGCCGATGGCCGGCCGGACCGGACGGCTGCTCGTGGACGAGGGCACCCAGATCAAGGCCAACGACGACAAGGCCGGCATGGTGGAGAGTCGCCCGCCAAATAGCCAGACGGGTCGTAGCTCCCGCCCTCCGCGACGCGTTGTCGGGCGTGGTCTAGGGTTTTAAGAACCAGCACGGGGCTGGTTCCTCGCCACTTGGTCGCCCAGAGGCGCTGGCCTAAGGGCCAACTCCACCTTCATGAATCCCCTCTGCGCCGGGGTCCTTGAATGGCCTGAAGCGTCGCCGATGGACACGGAGAATGCCCTTCTCAATTGACTGGGGAGATCGCGGCAATACTTGAGGTTCATCGCAGGCGGACAAGCCGTCCCCCCGGAATTGTGCCACACTTCAGATTAGTTGTTGGTCCCTACTCGGGAAACCAGCGAAGGACTTTGACTTCTTCCCGCGCGTCGTGGAATACAACTTCCTGCCGCCCGTCAGGTGGTGGTTGCGTCGTGAAGTGAGAGACAACGATCAGGTAGGACTCCCCTGGCGCCGTCTCGCTGAGGATGACGTAGTCTGGCTCCATTGTGGCGGTTTCGCCTAGATAATACTGCACCGGTGTCTCATCCCAGGCTGTCAGGAGAATCCGTTCTCCCGGCCTGCGCTGCACCTCAATGACAGCGGCAACGCGCCGCCAGTCCGCCTGCCAAAGGGCAACCACTGACTCGCCTGGAGTATTCAGCGTCATCGCGGTTCCATGCACAACGAATAGTCCGCAAGTAACGATCCCCAGCGCCGTCGCCGATGCGCGCAACCATGTTTTCGAGACCGGAGCAAATACGCCAGCAGCGCCTACTAAGGTTAATGGAACCATCGCAATCAGATACCTGGGCACGATGTTAATGCCAGTCCAATAGGCGACCACCATTCCGGCCACCATGGCCGCTAGTGCACCCACAACCTGAATGCCGTTCGCACGCAGCTCGGCATTCGCCACCAAGAGGATCAAGCCCAGTGCGAGAGCCGCGCCCGAAAGGGCTACAAGCCAACCCTGAATAGGCCAGGTAAATGGTCCCACTCGAGGAAATTCAGGAACTGCGACGGCGGTACGAGCACCATCTCCCCCCACGGATACCGCCCTATTTGGTCTCGTACGAGAGTAGCAAGCGGCAGACATGCCAATATGCCTGCTCCCAGCGCCCCCAGCGCGCACCCGGGTTGAAGACTCCATCGCCGTGCGCGCGCCAGACTCTACACCCAGGAACCCGCTGGCGGCCAATGCCACGATAAACCCGAAGTAGTGCGTGTATAGGCTCCCCGCCACGCCCGAACCAAAGTCCCACGACCCAAACTCCCCACCACCGTCCTGCTCGAAGCAATCGCTCGAGAGAAAGCATGGCCGCCAGGCTGAGCAGGAGCAAGCAGCGAGTAGCCGCGAATCTCGACGGCGAAGTAGATCAACATCGGGTGGAAGGCAGAACAGGATCGCCGCAGCCACCAGCGGCAATCCCGAGCCGAGCAGGTCGCGTGCCAAGACAAGGAAGACGACGAACGCGAGGACGGCGAATAGCAGGGAGAGCGAACGCAGCGCGAGCTCGCCATCCCCCAGCCAACGCGCCACAGTGGAGGATCGCGAAGTACAGCGGCGGATTGAACTCGACGTATCGCCCGGCGATGATATCGCCCAGCGGCAGCGCGCTCACCCGGATGCTGTGGTACTCGTCGGACCACACAGCGATGTACGGCAAGCGCGCGAGGCGCAGCGCCAACCCGAGCAGCGCGAGTCGCACCGATCGCAGCCTGCCTCAATCCATTTCCCTGGTGTACCCTGCCGCGCTCCCCCATCCCTGTCGGCGACCCCAGTCCCGCGCGCTTCTAGATCGATCACCTTCCCCTGCATCTCCCTCGGCACCGGCACGCCAAAGTGGTCGAGAATCGTCGAGGCCACATCCACGATCTCGAGGCCCTCGAGCTCGCGCCCTCGCCAGGTCGCGCTGAGGATCGGCGTAGATGAAGAGGCCGTCGCGAGCATGGTTGGCCTCGTCCGGGCCGGTGTCGTTTTCGAGCGTCCACACGTCGGGGTGCCCGAGACTCCCCACCGAGCGCCAGGCCAGGTCGCCAAAGTACACCAAGAGGTCCGGCGGAATACCCTTGACCGCGCGATAGATCTCCTGCGGCTTGTAGATCACCGTGCCGATGTCTTCGCCCTTCGGCCCGCGGATAGCCTTCAGCCCCGCGGCGATCTCATCCCGCACGCGCTCGTAGTCCGTGGGTTTCACCACACCCTGCGGCTCGCGGCCCTTCACGTTGAGGAAGACGCGCGCGTAGTAGCCGCCTTCGCCCCAGGCACGCGTGCGCGGCCAATCGACCTGCAACTTGTCGAGCGCAGTCGGCGAGGCGGGCGGCTTCCCGGCCAGCACAAGGTACCCCTCCCGCCGCAGCCATTCGTTGACACAGATGCCGCCCAACATCGTTCGCGCGCCGTGATCCGAGACGACCATCACCGACGTGTCGTTATCCAGCAGCGCCAGCAGCGTCCCGATCTCGCGGTCGATGGCAATGTAGTAGTCGCGAATGGCATGCTGATACGGGCTGCCCGGCTCGTGCTTGGGATGCTGCTCATCGAAGAAGCGCCAGAAGCCGTGATGGATGCGGTCTACGCCCATCTCGACGAACATGAAGAAGTCCCACGCCTCGCGCCGCATCAGGCGCCGCACCACCTCGAAGCGCTGGGCGGTGGTCTCGTGAATCTGGCGCAGGAGGGCCGCCTTGTTCTCGGTGCGGAAGTCCTTGACATCGACCGGGTACTCGCCGCCGGCCCAGGCATTGATCTCCGCGGAGAGTTCTGGCGGATAGGTGAAGATGCGAGCCCGCGGCGCTCCGGCTTCGTCGCGAGTCAGCGTGCCGGGCGTGAGGAAGCAGCCGACCTGCACGCCGTTGACCTGTCGTGGAGGGTAGGTACCCGGCACGCCGACCGTCACCACGCGTTTGCCCTGCGCACCGAGGAGATCCCAAACGCGGGGTTCCTTGACGGCGAGGCCGGTGGCGATCGAGAGCTTGTCGTACGAATAGTCGGCGCGGTTGCGGAAGCCGTAGATGCCGAGCTCGCCCGGATCGCGGCCGGAGGTCATCACGCTCCACGCCGGCACCGTGATGCACGGGATGCACGATCGCAAGCGGCCGTACGCGCCGCGCCCGATGAGGCGGCTGAGGTTGGGCAGATCGTTGCGCCAGGTTTCGAAGACCAGCTCCGGCGCGGCGCAATCCAGGCCAATGACGAAAAGCTTCGCAGGATGATTGGGCACGCGAGGCCTCGACAGCTCCCTACTTGATGAGCGGGATGGCGATGGTGAAAACGGCTTGATAGCTGAGCGTGGCGGGCAGCACGCCGGCGCTGGAGGATCCGCCGAAGGCGATCAGGTTGGCGCCCTGCATCACCAGGCCCATGCCGCGCCAGGCATCGATCTCCGGCGCGGCCAGCGTCTTCCACTCATCGCGCGGCGCCGAGTATTCGAGTGGCACACCCTCGCCCAAGAGGTAGATCAACTCGCCGCTGCCCGCCGCGGCCAACGAGCGCCGCGGCGCCGGCACTGCGGCGCGCTCAAGCCACGCATCCTCGCCGGACGCGGCGCGCTCGGGCAGGTACTGCAGGTTGTCATTCAGCACAGCGGTGCCGTCGTAACCACCCATCACGTACATTCCGCCGCCGGCCACCGCCGCGCCAGCAAACCCGCGCGGTGAGGGCAGCGGCGAGAGCGCGCGCCATAGCCCGCTATCCGGATCGAACGCATGCACCGATGCGACGTAATGCATCCCGTTCCATCCGCCGAAGAGATACAGCTTGCCCTCGAAGGCGGCCAGCGCATAGGCGCTGAGAGCTTCAGGCATCGATGGCCCGAGCGACCAGGCATCGCTGCGCGGGTCGTAGACCTCGAGCACGGTCGTCGGCATGCCCTCGGCGGTCAACCCGCCGGGAACATAGATCTTGCCGCCGATGACCGCGGCGCCGATCTCCGCAACCGGCAGCGGCTTGGGCGCGAGCGCGGTCCAGGTATCGGCGCGCGGATCATAGCGCTCGAGCGCGCCGGTCACGCCTTCATCTGTCTCGCCGCCGATGGCGTAAACCTGGTTCTCGTAAGCGGCGGAAGCGAGGTTCGAGCGTGCGGTGAGCATCGGCGCGCGGGCCTGCCAGCGTGAGGGCGTGGGTGCAGGGGAGGCGGTTGCGCTCGGCAGCGTCGCGGTGGGCTCGGGCCGGGGCAGCAGCCACTCGCGAACGCCAGCCCCCGCGAGTATCGTTAGGGCGAAGGTGACGCTCAGCCACACCCAGGCTGACCTCCACCATGGTCTGCTCTCCGCGACGGGCAGCGCGGCTGCCTCGGCCATCGCTGCGCTGGGCAGGCCCTCGACCAGCCCCTCGCGCACGGCATACATGGCGGCCTCGGTGCGCGAGGCCGCCCCGATCTTCTCGAAGATGTTGCGCAGATGGACCTTGACCGTGTTGGGGCTGATGGAAAGCGCGGCGGCGATTTCCTTGTTGGCCAGGCCGGTGGCCACCAGGCGCAGGATCTCGCGTTCGCGTTCGCTGAGCGGGCTGGATGCAGACATGGGAGATAGGAGAGATTATAGCAACCTGCGGCGCGCGCGGATATAATGATCGATGTTGCCCCGAGAGGGCCGCGCGTTGGGCGCGACCCTTCCCCGAGGGGGAGGCCCGCGTGAAACGCATCTGGATCGCTGCTCTGCTGGTGATGTTCGCGCTCAGCGCATGCACCTCCGGCGATGAGATCACCCCCGCTCCGCTCGTGACCGCGGCGGTTGCGGCGACGCCCCTGCCGGCGGGAACCATGCCGTCGACGGGTGGGGCGGCCATCATCGTGCAGCGCAGCGGCGGGATTGCCGGGACCTCCGACCAGTGGGCGATCTTCCCCGACGGGCGAGTGGTGGTGGGGCGGACGAAAGAGTACCGCGTGACGCCCGCAGCGGTGACCGGGCTGATGGCGAGCATCGAGCGGCGGGGTTTCTACACGCTCGAGCTCGCAGCGCCGGTGCCGTGCGCGGATTGCTACACGTACACGGTCACGGTGGCATCCGGCGGGCGGGTGCACTCGGTGGCGTGGGTCGACGGGCAGCAGGATGTGCCCGAAGTGGCGCTGGACGTGTTGGACGACATCAACACGTTTCTATCGGCTCCGGGGAGCGATTAGGGGCACGCCCCTCGTGCCGAGGGCAAGCTCGCCTAGCCCTCTCCCATGAGGGGGAGGGAAGGTACCGCGATCGCTTGCACGTTTCCCCGCGCAAACAAGTGCCGGGTCACGAACAACTCGTGACCCGGCACCTTATCTTCTGGATGCACGGTATCAAATGCAACGGCCTTGTTGAGGAAATCGCTGGAGCCAGCGCTCGACCTGAGTGAGCTCCGCTCCCGGCAAATCCCCCGCGCTACTTCACTCCCAACTCCCCGCGGCAGTACTTCTCGAGGCGTGCGGCCTCCAACTCGATCTGCGCCAGCAGGTCGGGCGCGGTGTCTGTTCGTTCGCTGAGGCCAAGCCTCTCCAAATCGAGTGCCAAACGGGTCAATCGGCCGGCGCTCAGGCTCGCCGCAATTCCCTTCAGGCTGTGAGCATGTCGGAACAGTTCCTTGACATCGCCCTGCGCCAGGGCGGCCCGCATCGTGGCGATCCGCTCAGGCAGGCCAACCAGGAATTGATTGCAGATGTCATCGAAGAACACCCGGTTATTCAGGAAGCGGGGCATGGCCTCCTCCAGGCTGAGGGGCTGCTCATCCGCCATGCTCGCCGCCGGGCGTTCCTCCGCCACCGGCGCCGAGGGCAATCGCTGTTCCGCCGCGAGGGTGCCCGCTGGCTGCTCCACCCAACGGTCGAGGACGGCCAGCAGGTCGTCGGGTTTCAACGGCTTCGAGATGTAGTCGTTCATCCCTGCTTCCAGGCACCGTTCGCGATCGCCCATCAGCGCGCTGGCGGTCATGGCAATGATCGGCGTCGACCTGCGTTCGTCCTTCCACGCGCGGACCAAACGCGTGGCCTCAAAGCCGTCCATATCGGGCATTTGCACATCCATGAGCACGGCGCTGTAGCGGCCTTTGCGCATCTGATCCAGGACTTGCGTTCCCGAACTCGACGACATCGACGGAGTAGCCGGCCTTCTGCAGTACGAAGACGGCCAGCTTCTGGCCGATCGGATTGTCCTCCGCCAGCAGGATGCGCAGCCCCTGACGGTTCTTTTCGGAGATCGAATGGCGCGTGACCAGGCTGGCCGGCTGCTCGGGCTTCTGTCCGATCACCGTGACGATGGCGTCGTAGAGCATGCGCAGCTTGATCGGTTTGGGCAAATACCCTGAACAGCCCATGGCCTCCAGGCGAGCCGCATCACCGCGCTGCCCCATCGACGTGAGAATGATGATCTTCGTTTCGCGGAGCTGCGGGGCCGATTTGACGGCCCGCGCCGTTTGCTCTCCATCCATGCCGGGCATCTGCATATCGAGCAGGACCAGAGCGAACGGGTCGCTCTGCCGCTGTGCCGCCCGCAGCGCCTCGAGCGCCTTCGGCCCGCTGTCGACCATCTCCACGCGGCAGCCGAAACCCTCCAGCATGCGTCCCAAGATCAGGCGGTTGGCCGCGTTGTCGTCCACACCCAGAACCCGGACCCCGCGGATGCTGACCGGCTGAGTCCATTCCGCCTGCTCGGGGGCGGCGCCCACATGCTTCTCGAAGGGGAGGGTGAACCAGAATGTGCTGCCCGCGCCGGGCTGGCTCTTGACACCGATCTCACCGCCCATTGCCTCGACCAGTTGCCGGCAGATGGCCAGCCCTAGCCCGCTGCCACCGAACTGGCGCGTGGTCGATCCATCGGCCTGAGTGAAACGGTCGAAGATCATGCCCTGGCGGTCGAGGGGAATCCCCACGCCGGTATCGCTCACCGAGAAACGCACCGTGGCGGAGGTTGGGCTTTCTTCGAAGGGCTCCGCGCGCACGACGATCTCGCCCACGTGGGTGAACTTGATGGCGTTGCCCGTGAGGTTGACCAGGATCTGCCGCAGGCGCATCGGGTCGCCCAGGAGATCCGAATGCAGGTCCGGATGAATGCTGCACACCAACTCGAGACCCTTGGTTTGCGCGCGGTTGGCCAATGTGTAGGCCACGTCCTCTACCGTGACCCGCAGGTTGAAGGGGATCTTCTCGAGTTCGAGCCGTTTGGCTTCGATCTTGGAGAAGTCGAGGATGTCGTCGAGCAACGCCAGCAAGGACTCGGCGCTCTGCAACGAGATGGCGAGGTATTCTCGCTGCTCGGCAGTCAGCGAGGTGTCCATGGCCAGCTCCAACATGCCGATGACGCCGTTCATCGGCGTACGGATCTCGTGGCTCATGTTGGCCAGGAACTCGCTCTTGGCGCGGTTGGCTTCCTCGGCCTGCATGCGTGCCCGCTCGAGATCCGACACGTCGTGGTAGATGGCAACCGCCCCGATCTTTTCTCCCTCCACAACCACCGGCGCCGCGAATATCTCGACTCGCACCAGGCTTGCGTCCTTCTTGCGGCGCATGCTGATGGCGTGCACCGACCCGGTGATGGCTTGCTCGGTGAAGCTGTGGGCCTCATCGAGCGTACCTTCGGTTGTGATGAGCGGATCGAGCTCCTT
This sequence comes from uncultured Chloroflexia bacterium, assembly GCA_963712475.1. Lineage (GTDB taxonomy): Bacteria > Chloroflexota > Anaerolineae > Anaerolineales > RBG-16-64-43 > RBG-16-64-43. Next base: position 1,854,182 of record CAVQIA010000004.1, on the reverse strand, counting down.
CCCGAGAATCTGTACGGCGTCGTAGCCGTAGAGCGCCTCGAAGGCCGGGTTGCATGAGAGAATGCGGCCTTGCCGGTCCAACACCACCACGGCCACCGGGCTGTTCACGCTGAGCGCCGCCAGGAATTCTCGCTCCCGCTGCAAGTCGAGTTCGGCGGTCTTTTGCTTCGTAAAGTCGCGCCCAATCCCCACCAGCCCAACCACCTTGCCCTGGCTGTCGCGCGTGGGCACTTTGGTCGAAAGAATCCACACCGGGTTCCCCTGCGCGTCGAGCCCCTTCTCCTCCCGGTTGTGGATCGGCTGCCCGCTCTCGAGGACAGCCTGGTCATCCGCCCAGTACTTCTCGGCCAGCTCCGCCGGGTAGACGTCGAAGTCTGTCTTGCCGAGCACATCCTCCCGCGACGTGCCGCCCGCGGCCTGCCAATCGGCCGTGTTGGAGAAGATCTTGCGGCCCTGTGTGTCCTTGGCGTAGATGCGATCGGGCAGGGTATCGAGCAGCAGGCGCAGGATCTCGTTGTCACCGGCCAGCGGGCTGGAGGGTTTCTTGAGAGGCGAGGTTCGTCGAGGGCTTTTCATGGTCTTGGCCGCTCCGTCTCCTGCCGTGCGGACGGCTGGGCGAATGGACGCTCAGCGTTTCCCCCTCGAGATACCTGTGGATTGTAGGCGAGAATGTGGGTTTAGGGTGGGACGTCTTGCGAGGCACCGGCAGGGCGCCTTGTCTTCCGAATCACGGGGATTCGAAGGCGATCAGCGCGCGCACGTTGGCGTGGGTGGGTGGATGGCCGGGAACACACTGCCGCACGAAGGCTCGGCCCTCGCCAGTGCGTCACCATGTTGAACTCGGAGATGGTAAGTGGGTAGGAGCGCGCTCGTGGCGAGGGCATGCTCACCCTAACCATCTCCCAAAGGGGAGAGGCAACCGGCAGCGGGTGTGTCTACTGCCTACAAATGCATCGGGCCACGGATGTCCGTGGCCCGACCTTAATGCGTCAAGTTGGGAGATGCCGGCAGCTATCTCGCCCCGTGTGGCGACCTTACCGATTCACCCGGCCCGAGGACTTCTCTCGGCTCGCACCCTCGGGGATTGACAATTCGCCCAGCGGAGGCGACGCGCCACAGGAACCCGCCGTGCACTTGCGCACGACGATGTCATCGACGAACGGCCCATCCGCGTAGTAGACGCTGACGTCACTTTGGAAAGTAATGGCCACCCAGACATTGGCCTGGCCCAGCAGATTGCCCAGCGTGTAGACATTGCTCAGGTCAAGCGTCTGCCGGGTGAAGCCGGCCCACATTCCGTCGTAGCACCAACCCCAGAACTGACTGCCATCGGTTGAGGCCCAACCGCAGAGTCGGTCGTAGTCCGTCTCAATTGTGCCATGCATGTCGTAGTTGAGCTCAGCGGCCGTCGCCCCAACCAGACTGAAGGGACCATAGATCATCCACGAATCGGCATAGTTCGGGTAGTTCGCGCCACAACTGAGTGCGGTCCCATTAGCGCCGGCGCCGACAGCCCATCCACTATAGGAGCCATTTTCCGGCAGGCACGTGCGCTTGCCCCAGAAGTACTCGCCGTTGGTTGCGCCGTCGTTGTCAAACACATTCCAGCCACCCGGGAAGGTGCCCTCAAAGTCCATCGAGGTGATCCCGGTCCACGCTGGACAGGCTGAGGTCGTGGCATTGGCGGTGTTGGAGTATCCGGAGTACTGGTTGTCGCCCGAGCGGTGGGCGCGCACGCGATAGTAGTAGGGCGTGCCACAGGCGAGCGAAGCGCTGTTGTAGGAGGGTGTATTGGCAGGGGACGTGCCGATTTCGGTCCATCCGCTCGAGCCGTTCGGCGAGCGCTCGATATGAAAGTCGGACTCGTCACTTGAGAGATCGGACCAAGTCAGATTGATTTGGCTCTCCGACACCGGCGAAGCTCCCAGCCCGCTGGGTGCGGTCGGCGGTGCGGCCGGAGCCGTGAAGTTGCGCAGAGCGAGCGGCAGGAACAGATCGTAGATCGTCACGCAGGCAACCTTAAAGGTCGGCGGACATCGGATCGAGCGAGTTGCTGATGTTGGTCACGCCGATGCAGGAGTCGGCGCTCGAGTAGTAGGAGGAGCTCTCCGGGTCGCTGAGCATGGTGAAGTTGCGGTTGGTGCTCGTTCCGGGGAAGGGATCGCCCGCATCGCCTCGGTCTAATCCAAACTCCAGATCCAATCCGCCGTCACCTTGTACCAATCGAACGAGGAAGTGATTGGTGTCGCTGCATGTGTAGTTCGGCTGCGTTCGGCATTCATTGTCGTTTTCTGGGTATCCCATCGCTTCGTCGATATGCCAAATGAGGAGTCCCTCGCCCGGCAGGTATTCGTCGTAGGCGCCGCTCACCTGTTGTCGATTCTCGACCAGGTAGTACTCGTCCGCGCCAAGCGTGGCCGAGTCGAGCTTAAGAATCGTCTCCGCTGGAGAGGGATTGTTGTACGCCTGTGGGATCGAGCGCCCGGTGGCGTTGCTGGAGATGGTCGTTGGGGAGAGGATCCCCATCTGGATGCGATCCCACGCATCCGGCCAGGCCGGCGAATCGCCGCCCGCCAGCGTTCCGCCGTTCCACGACCCGCCCGCCATCAGGCTCCAATCGCCAATGCCTTCGGACGAGTAGTCGATGTCATACAGATCCGGCAGGCCCCAGAACCCGTGGCCCATCTCGTGCGCGAACACGCCGATGGTCATATCGCTGGTGAGGGCGCTCACCGTGATCCAGTACTCGGGCATGATGACGTAGTCCGAGATCCACACGCCATCGTAGTTTCTGGCTGTGTTGAGCGACCACGAATGACTCCAGATGTCCCGTCGGTCTCCGGTGTACTCGGCACCCCGCCCGGCGTGGATGAGCATGATCGGTTCGGCGGTCCCGTTGCCGTCGTTGTCGTAGTCGCTGAAATCCACGACCGAATTGACCGCGTCGACGATGTCTTCAGCCAGTTTCTGGCAGTTGTGTGGATAAGCCTCATCAGTACAGTACCCCTGCGCATCCGCGGGATAGTCGTAGTCGGCATAGTATGAGAGCGTCTGCGGCGCGCGCTTGACTCCCAGGGTGCTGGGCAGATTGACTGTGACAATATCGATCTGGCCGTATGAGACCTCGTCATAGAAATCGCGCACTGAGCCGCGCCCGACGACCGGCGCGGCGAAGATCATCGTGTCGAAGTAGGTGGCGGTGACGGTCTGCACCTTGTCGCTGAAGTCGACCACGACCGCCAACGCGTTGAGCGAGCCGAGAAGCGGAGTGCGCTGGGCCGGGCTGTCGATGCCTTTGGCGTGCCACAGCGCCGGGTTGGCAATGAATTCGGGCATCGGCATGCGGCCCGCCTTGTACTCCTCGAGGAGCCTCGGATGGGGGGGCATGAGATCCGGCCCTCCTGCATCGGCCGCCGCAGGTAGCGGCGCGGTGCTTCCAACCAGAACAATGATCGAAAGCAGCAAGGCCATACGCCTGGGCCAGGTCTTCATGTGAGACCCTCCTGATGGAATGGAGTCGCAACGCGGCGGCGCGGACCTAGTTGTCCGCGCGTTCGGCAGAAATCACTTGGAACACCAAACCAGATTCTGTCTGCACCATACTGCCGCGCAGTTCGATCTTCTGCCCGAGCCAGTCAGCCATCGTCGGCGGAGCGCTTTGCCCCGCCGGCGGCTGCATCACTTCGACGGGCAACCATGGCAGCACTTCGATGCGGCCGCCGTCGTCGGTGCGGACAAAGAAACGAAGCCTGGGCAGGCTACCCTCGACTTCAAGCACGCCTTCAATCTTGAAAGGCGTTCCCGGAGTGGTTGGAAGGACTGTCGCCGTGGGGGCGTCGACCGGCTGCGTGGCACCCGCGGGTGAGGGCTGATGAGGTTGACGGCGGCGGTGTGATTCCCACTACACCGCATGCTGCAAGGCTGGCAAGCAGGAGCCCGGCGAGGGTTATTGCGAGGGCGCAGCGCGTCTTATTCGTATCCAAGTCATCCCCATTCCTGTCGCGACGCGCACGCCAAGCGGTCGCGATGGTCGAACCCCGTGGGAGCGCCCACCCGCGGCCAACTGAGGGCAGCGAGAGCCTCCCTTGAGTCCTGCCCTCATACTACAGCATGTCTCCCCGTCGGGATACCGGCGCTTGCGTTGCCGATTCTTGCGGCAACCTGGCACCGCAATCGAATCGCGGGCGACTCGATTGCCCTCGGCATCCACCCACGGGCGCGGATAACAATTGCGGCAGGCGTTGCGCCTGCCGCGAGACTCTCTCGATGGAGGAGCAAAACGGCTACGGACCCACCGCTCCCGGTGTGATGCACGCGTCGCCCCGAATTACGTTCGCCCCGAGCGCATCCTCGGGCGCGATCGGGCATGCTCCGCCGTCACAGCGCACGAGCGAAACGTCGTCGATGAAAGCGCCGTCAAAGTTGTCCGGAGGATCCTGAGAGGTGAAGTCGCTGATGAAGACAAAGGCCACCTGCACCGCGCTCTCACCCATGAGGTTGCCCATGCTGTAGACGCTGGTCAGGTCGAGCACCTGCTCGCTCCAGCCCTCCGTGTTTCCGGAGTACTGGCGGCCACAAAAGTTGGTGCCGTCGACCGAGACCAGCGCATAAAAGAAATCGTAGTTGAGCTCGCTTCTCTGCCACACGTGATAGCGCAATTCGGCGGCTGTCGCACCGACCAGGTTGTAGGTCGGGCTGACCATCCACGAGACGACGTTGTCGGGCTGTGCATCACCGCAGCTCAACCCCCCGCCCACCGCTCCCCCGCCGTACGACATGCCGCTGTTGGCACCATTCATGGATCGGCAGTTGCGCGTGCCCCAGTAGATCTGGCCGGTGAGCGGTCCGGAATACGAGTATCGCGACCAGGCGCTTGGCCATGAGCCCTCGAAGGTCTCGTTCATGAGCGTTGTGACCGCCGCCGGCGCCGCGGGGCGCATCATGAGCGGGAAGAAGGCGACATAGGGAGGCCCGGCGGGCGAGACGCTCTTCGGCTGCGCGTTGCCCGCATTCGCGGCGGATTGCGCAGGATAGGCCTCAGCCAACGGCAGGAGCGGTGGTGCATCATTGAACGTCGCAGCGGCGGGCGCCGCCAGGACAGGCGTCTCCGACTGCATTGGGGACGGCGCTGCGGGCGACCCCATGGCCGGCGCGGCCGGGCCGCCGACAAGCAGTGCCAGCACCAGGTTGGCGAGCCCCACTCGATAAGCCTTGATCATCATCCGCGTTCACCCCGCATGATGGACAACGTTTGTTCGTGCACCGCCGGCCGGGCAGTGCGCAGGCATTCGGAAGAGGCGGGCACGCTTGAGCCCGGTAAGGCGTGTGGGAGTCAACCCCAATTGCGGGCGTGAGCCACACGGCATTCTCCCAGGCAAGCCTCCGACGCACGCCGAAAAGGATGGAGCAAGTTGGGTGCCAGGCGGCGGCATCAATCGTGCAGCGGCTAGGAAGAGGCAACTTTTCTGCCCGGGAGGCCGAGGCGTGCCCACATACAATGCTCATGGCGATAGCACCGCTCGCCCGCCAACCGCGCGCGCGGCGCGGGCGGATGGTGCATGGCAAGGCATGAAACGCGTCGTCTCGCTTGGCGCCCTGATCCTGGGAGGATTGGTCCTGCCCGGGCTGGCCCTCGGCCTGCCTGCGCATGCCTCGCGCTCATCGCCGCTCGCCCACGCTCAACCGACACAAAAGCCCCCCGACCCGGCGGACCAGGCGCAGCTCGAAGCGCGCGTGATGGAAGCCCTGGCGGCCCGTACCGACGTCTTGGCGTTCACCGTTTTCGATGCCCAGTTGGATGAGGTGCGCTATTCGCAGGATGGCACCTGGGCCCTGGTGACGATCGCCATGGTCGACCCGGACACCGGCGAAGTGATTCCGGCCGAGCCGGCGGTGGCGCTGGCGCGCAAGTCACTCGGCGAGTGGGTGGTGACGCTGCAGGCCGATTCGGATTGGAGCGCGCAACTCGCCGCGGCGCCGAGCGACCTCCTGGCGACCGAAGCCAAGAAGCAGATCGCGCCGCCGGAGGCGAAGAGCGCGCCGGCACAGGGCATGGAGGCCGCACCGCCGTACGGCGGCTACCGCCTGCCGTGGCCGGCCGGTCAGGTCAAGTCCCTTTCGCAATCGGTCGGCCACCAGTGTTGCGGGATGGAATACGCCTTCGACTTCTACGACGGGACGATGTTCCAGTTGGTTGCGGCGCGGGGCGGCTACGTCAAGTGGCGCCAGTGGAGCTACCCCAATGGCTACTACGATGGCGTGGCCGACCACGCCAACTACCTGGTGCTTGAAGACCGCACCACCTCGCCTTACACCTACTCGCTCTACCTGCACCTGGCTTACGACAGTATCCCCACCGAGTTGCGCACGGTCGGTCAGTACGTCGCACGCGGCCAGTTCATTGGCCTGGCGGACGACACCGGCTACTCGAGCGGCCACCACCTGCACTTCCAGGTCCACACCAATCCCTACTCCTACTGGGGCGATTCGGTCGACATCACCTTCGACGATGTAGCCGATCAACGGCGGGCGCCCGCGCACCATCTGCGAGGCCGCCTGGTACGGCGGCCAGGGACAGAGACTACTACGTCTCGGGGAATTCGACCGGCAGCGATGTGACGCCGCCTTCGGCAGGCCTCACCGCGCCGGCCGATCGCGCGGTGGTCACGGCATCGACGGTCAACCTGCAGGGCTGGGCCACCGATAGCGAATCGGGCCTCTCGCAGGCGCACTTCCTGGTGAACTACAACGGAACCTGGCAGCAGGTGGGGCCCTTCTTCACCACCTCGCCCTTCTCCTACACCTGGAACCTGTGCAGCGAGGGCGTGCCCTCCGGGCCGGTGGCCGTCTCGGTCAAAGCCTGGGATCGCGACGGCAACCCGACGACGGGCTACCCGGGCGTTCGCAACTTCGTCAACAACGCCAACTGCACCCCGCCGCCGCCGGCCTGCACGCCAAGCGCCAGCCAGGTGGCGCTGTTCGCGGAGGAGGACTACGGCGGCACGTGCGTGACCAAGGGCATCGGGCGCTACGCGCTCAGCTCCAGCCTCAGCCCGTTGGATGGCAACGAGGCGCGCTCGATCAAGGTCGGCGCGAACGTGTATGCCATTGCCTTTGACGAGGAAGATTTCCTCGGCCGCAGCGAGACCTTCGGCGCGGACGACCCGAACCTGGGCGACAACCGCATCAACGTGTATTCGATCTCCTCGCTGGGGGTGCAGCTCAAGACGGATATTCCCTCCGCGCCCGACCCGGCCTGGCCGCCTGCCGCGCAGAGCGTGACCCAGGGCGATACGATCACCTTGGGCTGGCAGCACAACGGCTCCTACGCGATCGACCCGTACAAGGGCGGGCCGTACAAGTACCAGGCGGAGGGCCCGGCCGGCTACCGTACGAGTTGGATCCACGATCAGTTCGCGCGCTTGCCGGGTTCGCTGTTCTCGCTTGGCACCAACTACTGGTGGGTCCGCTCGCGTTCGTGCGAGACGGATTCGAGCGCCTGCTGGAGCCCGTGGTGGAACGAGCGCACGGTCAACGTCGTCGCGGCGGCCGCGCTGCCGCCGGCGGTGACCGCGCCCTGGAGCGACACGCTCGAGGGCAGCACCGCGAGCTGGCGCCTGAGCGGGATGTGGCGGCTGGACGGAACCCCGGCCCACAGCGGGCTGCACTCGTTCATGTACAACACCGGCGGCAGTTACCGGAACGGTGACACGCCCTCCGAAGGCAATCTGACCTCACCGCCGATCACCATCCCCTCCACCGGCTATTGGCTGCGCTTCTGGTACCGCTATCAGACCGAGAACAACACCCGCTTCTGGGACCAGCGCTGGGTGCAGGTCTCTGTCGACGGGCAGCCTTTCGTGGACCTCTACCAACTCACCGACGATCTGCCCAACACCTGGCTGCACAGCCCGCCGACGAGCCTGGACGCCTACGCCGGTCACACGCTGCGCGTCCGATTCAACTTCGTCACCCTGGACGACACGCTCAACGACTACGCCGGCTGGTTCATCGACGACCTGACGGTGGATACCAGTGCGCCGGCGGCCTGCGGCGATGCGCACGAGCAGAACCCGCAGCCCGGACAGGCGACGCCCTTCAGCGGCTACGGACAGACCTTCTCCGGCGATATTTGTCCCAACGGGGATGTGGACTACTACTCGTTCAGCGGACAGTCCGGCGACCGCGTGGCGGCGACGCTCACCGACCTCACGGCGCTCGATCCGCACATTGCGCTCCTGGCGGATGACGGCACCTCGCTCTTGGCCGAGAGCCACGGCACCAACGTGGCGTACGAGCTGCCGCACAGCGGGACCTATTACGTTCGCGTGCGCGAATGGAACCATCCTTCCGACGGCGACGCCAGCGAGACCTATACGCTGCGCCTGGTGTCGGACAGCGACCTGCCGCAGGTGACTTTGACGACGCCGGCCACGGATGGGTTCATCAACTCCAGCGATCCCCGGGTCACGGCCACGATCAGCGACATGGGCGGTGTGCAGTACGTCGAGTTCTTCAGCCACACCAACGACTGGGCGCAATCGTGGGTGAAGATCGGGCGATGATTGGAACGGCGCCGATGGCTGGAGCGCGCCGATCAACCAGGCGGGGTTGCCCGAAACCAGCGGGCTGGCCTTCTATGCGCGAGCCTTCGACTGGGGCGGACACTCCGGGGCGGCGGCGGTCTGGAACGTAGCCAACGATCGCACCCCGCCGACCACCGGCATGACCGCGCTCGCCCCGACCCAGGCATATTCCTTCTTCCTCGTGCACTGGAGCGGCTCGGATTCGTTCTCCGGCTTCGACCGCTTCGACGTGCAGGTGCGGCGCGACGGCGGGGCGTGGCAGGATTGGCTGCTGGCGCAGAGCGCGACCTCGACCGAGGCCTGGTACTACGGCGAACCCGGGCACAGCTACGCCTTCCGCGTCCGCGGGCGGGATCTCGCGGGCAACCAGGAAGCCTATCCGGCGAGTCCCGACACCTCGACCGCGATCGCACCCTGCACGACCGACAGCTGGGAAGACGACGACACGAGCGTGGATGCGACGACGCTCGCCCCCGGCGCCACCAGCGGGCCGCACTCCTTCTGCGGCGTGCAGGATGCCGACTGGTTTGCCTTCCAGGCGCAGGCCGGGGAGTGGTACCAGATCGAGACCACCGGGCTGGGGACCTACACCGACACTGTGCTCGAGGTGTACGACAGCCTGGGCGTGTTGCTGGGCCAGTCCGATGACCGCGCGCCGGGGATCAGCCTGGGGAGCTTCCTGCCGTGGCGCGCGCCGGCCGATGGATGGTACTTCGTTGCCGTGCACGGCAAGGATGGGCGCGCGGCGGGCGACGGCTTGACCTACACCTTCGCCATCTCGCCGACCACCGTCCACGTTCCTGCCGATGGTCTCGAAGTGAGGCGACGCGATTCGGGAGAGGGCACAGCACGCATTGCGGATTTCGCGCGCGGCGGGTATGGGCGGGCTGCCCGCGTCGGGTCGAGTCGCAGCCTGAGGCCGCATGCGGTGCGGCGTGAGGTGAGAATGCTGAAGCGCACGGGCTTGTTGATCGCTCTCGGGGTGATGCTGGGTGCTCTCGCCTTTGCGCCCGCGCCCCGCGGCTCGCCGCGTGAAGCGGGTGCGCCGCCGAGCGTCGAGCTGGTGGGCTGGCTCTCGATCGTGCACGGTGACGGCGAGCCGGGCAGCGGCCTCGCGCCGCGCCTGGAGTATCGCCTGATCGACGAACTCGGCGGGGCGACCTCGCTCGCGTTTGCGGAGACTATTCCCGAGGAGCAGATTGCCGCGCTGCGCGGTCAGCGCGTGCGCGTGGTGGGCGAGTGGGCGGCGGCCGCGGCTGCGGCCGGGGAAGGCGGCGCGCGGCCGCTGGTGGCGGCCGAGATCACGGCCGCCGAGGGCGCGGGCCCCACGGGGGCAGGCGCGGCTGCGCCTGCGGAAGGCGCGCCCGAGGCGCTCACCGGTTCCCAGCCGTGGGTCTCCGTCATGTGCAAGTTCAACGACGTGGCGACCGAACCCAGAGGGCTTTCGTACTTCACCAACATGTATGCCTCGACCAAGCCCGGGCTGGACCACTACTGGCGCGAGGTGTCGTACGACAACATCAACGTGCTGGGCAGCACGGCGACGGGATGGTACACGCTGCCGCACAATCGGGCCTACTACCTTCCCGGCGGTCACCTCGACTGGAGCCTCGCGGCTGAAGAATGCACCGCCCTCGCCGACCCGGTCATCAACTTCCATTCATTCGTGGGCATCAACCTGATGTTCAATTCGGACTTGGATGGCTATGCCTGGGGCGGCGGGGATTGCCTGACGCTGGATGGCTCGTTTGGCTGCTGGAACATGACCTGGGAGCCGCCCTGGGGCTATGCAGAGCATCACGGTCATGTCGCATGAGATGGGCCACGGCTTTGGCCTGCCGCACACCTCCGACGATGACGGCTAAGCCTACTACAACCAGTGGGACGTGATGTCCGACACCTGGTCCAACTGCGGCAACTCCACCGACCCAACCTACGGCTGCATGGGCCAGCACACGATCGCCCAGCAGAAGGACGTGCTGGCGTGGATCCCGCCGGCGATGCGCTTCATTGCCGGGCGCGGGACGTATCGCATTCTGACCCTGGAACAGTTGGCATTGCCGACCACGGCCAACCTGCGCATGATCAAGGTTCTGATCGGCGGGTCGACATCTCACTACTACACGGTCGAGGCGCGCCGCAAGGTGGGCTACGACGTCAAACTGCCCCTCGAGGGTGTGATCATCCACGAGACCAACCCCGCCTGGAGCATCCGACACCCACGTCATCGACTCGACCTGGATTGCCAACCGGTGACGCCGGGGCCGTATGGACTCCAGGTGAGATCGTTGATTGACGTGGCCAACAACATCTCGATTACGGTGCTCTCGGCGACGGGGACGGGCTGGGTGGTGCGCGTGTCGAACGCGGTCGCCGGGCTGAGCTTCATGCCCTCGATCATGAGGTAAGCAAGAGCCTTCACCGCAGAGACCGCGCGCCTGCCCTGGCGATGCAGGCCGGGGAGCGCAGAGTCGATCCCTTAGCTGATCTCCTTGCATGACAACGTTGCAGATGCGCCCGTCGTCCCCGCGCGTTCAAGGCGGGGATCCAGTGACGGGCGCCTCTGCGTTTCTCTCCGGCCAACGGAAAGCCAAGCCGGCCACGACATCATTGGGTTTTCGGCTAGAATCGGCCCTCGGGCGAACACATTATCTTGACCCGTGAGGCCGCGTGCCGTTCCCACTCGATCGTTTGGAAGTCCTTCGCCAAATCGAAGACAAGCACTTCTGGTTTCGAGGACGCCGGCGGATTGTCCGGCAACTCCTTGCATCCGCTCTGCCGCGGGCAGGTGAGCTCGTGTTGGATCTTGGCTGCGGGACGGGAGCGCAGGCGGTCTGGTTGGCCGGCTGTGGTTTCCGCGTGATCGCGCTCGACCGCACGGTGGCCGAGGTGCAGTCCCGCCCCCCTCGCAGATATCGGGGCGCATTCTGCAGGCCGAGGCGACCCAATTGCCGTTGGCCTCGGATTCTTGTGCCGCAGTCGTGGCCCTCGACCTGGCCGAACATATCGACGATCGGTTGATGTTCGCTGAAGTCCGCCGCATCCTCCAACCCCGCGGCTGCCTGGTGGCCAGCGTGCCGGCGTTGCCCGGGTTGTGGAGCTATCGCGATCGCGCCGCCGGACATCTACGCCGCTACACCCGCACCTCGCTCCTCTCAGCCTTCGAGGCCGCTGGGTTCCTCGCAGTGCAGGTCGTCCCGTATATGTTCTTCTTGCTGCCGCTGGTCTTCCTCTCCCGCCGTTTCGGACGAGGCACGGCCCATTGGCGTGACCTGGAAGACCGTCCGCCGGCCTTGGCTCATCACGTGCTGGGCGCTATCACCCAGGCCGAGGTTGCCCTCGGACAATGGATCCGCTGGCCTCTGGGGTCGTCCCTGATTGCCATCGGAGTGAAGTCATGACCTCGAGTTCGACCTTCGAACTGCTCCTCTTCTCCACGGACTGCGATCTCGTCCAGCGCGCCGTATCGGCCGGGGTGTCGGCCATCGTCGTCGACTGGGAGCGGGCGGGGAAGGAGCGAAGGCAATCGCAGGCCGACACCCAAATCAATGCCGACACGCTGGACGATCTTCGCCGTGTTCGCGCCGCGACCTCCGCCACGGTGATATGTCGGATCAATGGACCGGGCCTCACCTCCAAGCAGGAAATCGAACGGGCCATCGATGCCGGCGCGGACGAGTTGCTCCTGCCCATGGTCCGATCACCCGAAGACGTGAACGCGGTGCTGCGCCAGGTCGGCTCCCGCTGCCGGGTGGGGATCATGCTGGAGACGGTGGAGGCCGTTGCGCAAGCGCGCGACTTGGGGCGCCTACCCCTCGCGCGCACGTACGTCGGGTTGAACGATCTTGGTCTCCAACGAGGGACTCCCAACATCTTCACCGCCTTGGTGGACGGCACGGTGGAAGGCGTGCGCGGATTCTTCGAATGCCCATTCGGCGTCGCCGAACTCACCCTGCCCGAACTGGGCGCGCCCATCCCCTGCCGCCTGTTGATTGGAGAGACGGCCCGCCTCAAGTGCGGGTTTTCAGTTCTGCGCCGTTCCTTTCTGCGCGACACGCAGGGCCTTGATCTGAACTCGCGAGATCCCGCGCATGCGGCAAGCGCTGGCCGAGGCCAACGAGCGCAGCGCGCCGCAGGTCGGGAGGGATCGCGTCGAACTGCAGGCCGCGGTTGCTGCATGGGACGGCGTGGTACGGGCAGATCAGATGGCGCGAGGCGTGTAGCCAATGCCTGAGAGAGTTCTGGTCACAGGGGCCGCGGGCTTCTTGGGCGCCAATCTGGTGCGCGTTCTCCTCGATCGCGGGGCAGAAGTGCACGTCGTCCTACGGGCGGGGACCGACCCGTGGAGACTGGCAGCCATTCGCTCCCGGCTCCAGGTGCGGATCCTCGATCTCGCCGACCCGGACTTCGTCGAATGGGTCGGCCACATCCGGCCTCAGGTCTTGTTCGATATGGCGGTTGAACGAAAGACGACGACGGCCGTCGAACAACTGAGCGCCTGGCAGAACGGGACGCACGCAACGCTCAACCTGGTGCGTGCGGCCGCCGAGGCGGGGGTCGAGGCGATTGTTCACCTTGGCAGTTCGCTCGAATACGGCCCCCACCGCCGGCCGCTGAGCGAGAAGACCTTGCTTGAGCCAGCGACCTTCTTCGGCCTCCTGAAGTCTGCGACAACACTCCTCTGGCAACAGGCCGCGCGCGGACAGCGGCTGCCGGTCGTCATCCTGAGGCCTTTCTCGGTCTATGGCCCCTGGGAAGGGCGCGAGCGGTTGATCCCAACCGCAATCGCCGCCGCGCTCACCGGTCGTTCAATGCAGCTCACCGCCCCCGGCATCCGCCGCGATTTCGTGTTTGTCGAGGATGTGGTGCGGGCCTGCCTGTTGGCCGCCCAGTCGCCGCACGTGCGGGGAGAGGTTTTCAACATCGGCTCGGGTCGTCAGCGGACCAACGAGGCCATCGTCAAGGCTGTGGGAGTCGCGTGCAACGTCTCGATCCCCGTCGAAGTGGGAGTATTCCCTGCCCGAGAAACCGACACGAGGTTCTGGGTGGCCGACCGCCGCAAGGCCGATCGGCTGCTTGGCTGGCGCCCGCGCGTGTCTCTGCGCATCGGGCTGGAGCAATTCGTCGATTGGGTCCGCGGGCATCCCGAATACCTCTCCTTGACCGCGGTCGAGGGGCAGCCGGGATGACCGGGCGGGAGGAGCAGGCAGCCGCGCTTCAACCCATACGGCCGAACGTCCTGGGCCGGGGCCCACACCAGATCTCTCGGTGGTCGTTCCCGTGTATCGCAATGCCTCAACCCTCGAAGAACTCGCCGCGCGCCTGGCACAAGTCCTCACCCCATCGGCCACTTCGTATGAGGTGATCTTCGTCGAGGATGCCTCTCCTGATAACGCGCGCGATGTCTTGGCCCGCCTGACCCGTGTCTCCCCCGAGGTCAAGGCCGTGCATCTCGCGCGCCATCGCGGCCAGCATCGTGCGGTCCTGGCGGGGCTGGCGCACGCGCGAGGCGCGTGGACGATCGTGATGGACGCCGATTTGCAGGATCCGCCGGAGGCCGTGCCGCTGCTCCTCGCCAAGGCGGCGCAGGGATTCGCGGTCGTCTTTGCCGCACGACGAGGCGCCTACGAGTCGCCCGTCAGGCTCAGATCCTCGCACGCCTTCAAGTGGTTGCTGGCTCGCCTGCTGCACCTCCCCGAAGACGCGGGAATGTTCATGGCCCTGGACCGGCGCACGCGCGGCTTGCTGCTCGAGATGCACGGGCCCCCGCCCTTTCTGGTCGCCATGGTCGGCTGCCTCGACCCTCCGCTGGCCTCGGTTCCCATCGAGCGTGCGCCGAGAGCGCGTGGGCGTTCGGCCTACTCTTCGGTCGGGCGGCTGCGCGCCGCGAGCGCCGGACTCGCCTGGGGCGTCGCCTCGAGGCTGGGTTGGCTCAAGGCGTGGACATACGCCATCCCGCCCGCCTCCGCGGTGGAGAAATGATGGGCGAGCCCCACTACCCCGTGCATAACCGTCGCCAACGCGAATACTTCGAGCGAACGCTCAAGGCGACCATGCTGCCTCGCGACACGCCGTACATCCGCCGCCATGTGGACGAGATGCTGCGGCGGGTGGCACCCCGTCCCGGGGAGCGCGTGCTCGAAGTGGGATGCGGCATGGGGCGCCATGCGCTGCTCATGGCCGCCAGGGGCATCCGGTTGGAGGGGCTCGAGCTCTCGCCAGTGCTTCTGGATCAGTTCCGCACGGCCAACGACGGACGCTACGACATTCCCCTGTATTGCGCGGACGTTCTCCATCCACCCCAGCCTCTCGAAGGTCAGTTCGATGTCGTCGTGGGGTTCTTCATGCTCCATCACCTTCCCGACCTGGCGGCCGGCATGCGCGCCATCGCTCGGCTGATGAAGCCACGCGGCCGCGCGGCCTTCATCGAACCCAATCCGCTCAATCCCTTCTACTATCTGCAGATACTCTTCACCCCTAACATGCGCTGGCGCGAGGAGCGAGGCATCCTCCAGATGCGCCCGGCTTCATATGGGGCGTGCCATGCGTCAGGCGGGGCTGGAGCCCACCCGGCCTGAGCGATTCGGATTCTTTCCGCCGGTCCTCGCCAATAGCGCTTGGGGCGCACGGCTCGAAGCGGCGCTCGAGCGGCAGCGCATTCTGAGCCCCTGGCTGCCTTTCCAGATCTTTGCCGGCACCCGAGCCGCAGGCGGTGCGCCGTGAGCCGAGTTGGCGCATCGACCGGCGCGCCCGCGGTTAGTCCATCGTCTGCTGGTTCGCACGGACCGTTGCCCAAGCTGCCCCTCGCCCACCGCATGCGATGGGTGTGGTGGGGGCTGGGTCTGTTCGTCGCCAACTTTCTGGCCACGCTGGGTCACGGCAGCCTCAGCAATGATGAAATGTGGTTTCTCCAGGTCGTCCGCCGGGTCGTCGCTGGAGAGGTGCTCTACCGCGACGTCTTCTACGGCGCCACCCCGCTTGCCGTGTATCTGGCCGCCCCCTTCGTTGCGCTGAGCGGAGCGGAGGTCGCCGTCGTCAAGGGCCTAGTCGCCCTCAGCGCGACCCTCACCCTGCTCGTCGTGCGTCGCATCCTGCAGCAACTTGACCTGGGGCAACGCTTCCCGTTGATCGCGGCGGTCGTGGTCGTCTTCGCCCCATCCTGGATGATCGGCACCGGCGCGTTGTATGTCCCGCTGGCCTATCTGCTCCTGGCCCTGACCCTGATGTGGGGCCTCGAAGGGAACAGTGGTCTGAAGCCGTCACCGGCCGGTTGGCCGAATCGCCAGGCCCTGTTAAGCGGCGTGGCCGCCGGTTTGTGCTTCGGCGCTCACCAGACGGTGGGTGCCTTGGCCCTTCTCGCGCTCATCGGCTCGAGCGCGCTTGCGTGGAGACCACCCGGACTGAGTATGCGCCAGCGCATGCGCGGTCCCGTCATGCAATTGATCGCCTTCAGCGTGTCCGCAGGGGCTGTGCTCATTCCCGTGTTGATCAGCGGCGGCGCAGCGAAGTTCGTGGAATACGCATTCACCGCGAAGCGGCTCTACGTGGAGACGGCGCAGATTTCCTATGTCTGGGGGTTGAGGCTCCTCGGCAGGCTGGCCGGAAGCTTGGCAGCGCCGGGCAACGCGCGAGCGTTCTACTGGCAGCTTGAGTTTGTGATTCCAATCCTGGCGCTGATCGCAATCGTCGCTGCACTTCTTGTTCGCCGGGCCTCGCGGCAGGGTCCGCTGTGGATCGTGACTTTCTTCGGCGTCGCGGCATATCTCGGCGGGCTGCCCCGCATGGGGATCGAACACCTGAGTGTCACCCTGCCGATCCTGGCGGTGGCCCTCGTGTATGCCTTGGCATGCTTGCCGGTGCAGATCGGCCTACGTCCGGCGCGCCTCCTACGCGGCCTGTTGGTTCTGGCGTTGGTTCCAGGATTCGCCTGGCTCTATCTTCCCCCGCTCCTTGGCCTGGCCACCGGCACGCAGCAGATCGCAGCAGGACCTCACCTGCGGGGGGTTGTGCTGCCTGTGCAGGCGATCGAGTTCCTCGGCCGCTCCTCTCACGCGTTGCGATGACAAGGCCGACCCGGCTCACACGTTCATCTTGGCCCGCTCCGCAGCCATGTGGTACGTGCTCTCCGGAGTGCACAACCCCACTCCTTTCGACTACCCACTCGTCACCGCCTTCGGGTTGGAGGGTCAGGCCACTGTGCGCCAAGCGATCATCGAGGGGGAGATTACGGTTGTGTGCATGGAGCCGCCCACGGGGTACTATCTGACCGCCCGCGAGCTCGAGGACTACGTGCTACAAGCGATGCGCCCCGGCGAAGACGTGGGTGCCTGCCAGCTGTACCATCGGCCGCCCTAGACCTCACCCGCACCAGCGGCGGCCAAGCGCCCGGTGCGGCAACGACCCCGGATCGAAGCCATCGCCGCGCATCTCCCATTGACATCGACTGGGTCTGAGTTTCCAGATGGATCCGGTGGCGCGCTTAGCCTCAAAGATCGTTCGTCGTCCCCGCGCTGTTCAGGGCGGAGACCCAGGGATCGGGGTTTGATGCATCGACAAACCGGGCCGGAGGCGTCTGCCTCTGGCCCGCTGATTCTCGTCAAGTGAGGGTGACCCACTCAGCCAGGTGCGAGGGCAAGCAGCTCCTGGTATGCGGCGATGAATTGGCTATTGATCACTGACGCGGAGTAGCGCTCTTCCACTCGCTGGCGCCCGACCGCAGCCAACCGATGACGCAGCGCCGCATCGCCGGCCAGCCTCGCCAGCGCCGCCGCGAGCGCCGGCGCATCGTTGGGCGGCACGATCAACCCGTTCACCTCGTGCTCCACCAGATCGCGACAGCCCGGTACGTCCGTCGTCACCACCGGTCGCCCAGCAGCCATCGCCTCCAGCAGCACGGTCGGAACACCTTCGCCGCCCAGCGTCGGCAGGGTGACGATGTGACAGGCTGCGAAAACCTCTTCCATGGCCGCACGCCAGCCCCACCATTCCACCAGCCCCTCGCGCGCCCACCCCTCGAGCGTCGCGCTGTCGATGGTCATCGGGTTGCCTGGATCGGGTTCGCCGACCAGCGCCAGGCGTATCTCGTGCTTGGCAGGCAGCAAACGCGCCGCCTCCACCAGTGTGCCCACGCCCTTCGTCCACAACATGCGCGCTGCGAGCACCACGACCGGCGCACCCTGCGGCTCGGGCGTGGGTGCGAAGCGTTCGGTGTCCACCCCGGCGCCGGGGATGAGGCGTGTGTGATGAGGCGATACGAGGCGGTGCGCCTGAAAGTAGTCCTGATCGTGCGGGTTCTCGAACGTCGCCACGCCGCGTTGTCGGCCCAGCGCATGACGGTAGAGAGCTCGCACGAGCGGGCGCAACATGCGGCTGCGGCGGTCGTCCCCGATGAAAACATGCCCCAACCCGGCGATCGAACTCACCACGCACGGCACCTGCGCCCACTCCGCCGCCAGCGCGCCGTAGATGACCGGCTTGACCGTAAAGTGATGCGCGAGGTCCGGCCGCTCCCGGTGATACAGGCGCGTAAGCTCCACCAGCGCAGCCGCCTCGCTCCACGGCGCAAGCGATTGGCGCCCGACGTGCCACTCGCACCAGCGGAACCCGTTGCGCGCGAACTCCTCGACAAAGGGGCCGCGCGGCGACGCCAACACCACCTCGAACCCCTCGCGGCGCAACATCGCGGCCAGCGAAAGGCGGAAGTTGTAGAGGTACCAGTCGGTGTTGGCGACGAGCGCAACTTTGGGCATGTCAGTGGGGTCGTGACGTCCGGGCGTGGTTCATGTGCGGGTGAATTCGGGCGCCGAGAGTGCCTCAATGGCCTGCGTCAACTGTGTCGGCGCGCGGCGTGCGCGCGAGAGCGGCAGCGGCCTTGCGCATCGACTGCGATGCCCGCGTCAGCGCCGGCGCGTCATCGAGAATCTCGCCCAAACGCTTTCGCAGCGCCGGTCCTTCGAGTGTGTCGACAAAGAACACGCCGCCGTACTGCTCGTTGAACGAACGGAACGCGGGCAGCGGGTTGCACGCCACGGGCACGCCGGCGTACACCGCGTTGTAGAACTTGCCCGAGCACGCGAGGGCTGAGTTCGGGTTGTCGTCGCCATAGTACACCCAGGCCAGGTCGGCCATCGCCAGCCAACGCAGCGCTTCCTCGTTTGGGCAGGCCTCCAGCAAATGGACATTGGCCAACCCGCGCGCCGCGCGCCCAAGCTCACTGCGCAGCGGGCCGGCGCCCTGAATGACGACGTGCGCCGATCCGACCGTCGCCGCCTCGATCAGCGCCTCCAGTCCACGCCGAGGGAAGAGGTTGCCCTGGAACATGACGACCCGTGCCTCAGGCGGTATCCCCAGCATCGCCCGGCTGATCGCCCGATGCGGGGTGTTCGCCTCGAGCGGGTCCTCCAGCGGAAGGTTCTCGATCACCAGATAATCACGTCTTGCCCCGTGCGCCTGGAGAACGTATTCGGCCCGTTGTCGTGAGGGAACGATCCACAGGTCACAGTGACGCAGCAGCCAGCGCTCTACGAGGCGGAAGAACCAGGCGATCGGCCCGGGCATGCCAGCCCACACGATCTCTTGCGCGTTGTAGACGAGGTGCGAACCGCGCCTCAGGCGCGCCACGAACGCGACAAGGGCGTACGTGGCATCGCTGAAAAGAATCAATCCCGGTCTCACCCGCAGCAGATCCCACACGGCCGCGAGATTGAGTTGCGCCAGGCGCATTGGACCCGTGAGCAACCACGGCCCGCGTCCGGGAAAGGCCAGGCGCACTTCGCGCGCCGTTACGCTTGGAGGGAAGACACCCTCACCGCGCAATCCCTCGGCACGCGAAGTGACCAGATGGACTTTGTACTGGGCAGCCAGCGTCGTCACCAGGAAGCGTGCTCGTGGATCCAGGCGCGGCGAGGTGCGGCTGACCATAAGCACGGTGTCCATCACGCCGCTCCCCGCGCGCCAGGTGTTTGGGGCGACAATCTTTCGAGCGCCGTGAGCACCGCAATGGCACGCGCCTGCCACGTGTTCTCATCGGCGGTCTTGCGTAACTGGTCCTGATGGGCTTGATCGCTGCGCAGTGCCAGCGCGTGGTCGAGCGCCAGCGCGAATGCCTCCGCGCCTTTGGCGGTGATGACGACCGGATAGCGGCTCACCTCCGCGAGCGGCGTGGACACCACTGGCTTGCCGCCGGCCAGGTACTCGAACAACTTGACCGGAGAGATCGCGTCGGTCAGCGGGTTGACCACGAAGGGCAGCATGGCGGCGTCGTACCATGCCATGTAACGCATCAAGTCCTCACGCGATCGCCCGCCAAGCCAGCGAACGTTGCCCGGGAGATCCCGCCTCGCCGCGGCCAGGGAACCATCGTAATCCGGCCCGATCAGCAGGAAGCCATACTCCGGGCGCAGGCGCGCCACCTCGCGCACAAGTGCGTAATCGAACCACGAGGCCAGCGCGCCATGGTAGCCGATGATCGGCCGCTGCGCGCTCACCCAATCTCCCAAGTCGTTGGGCGCAGCCTCGCGCCGCGCGAACCGGCGCACGAAGTCCGCGTCCACGCCGTTGGGCACGAGGATCGCATCCGGCCGCGCGAGGTGCAATTGGTCCACGAGCGGCGCCGCCGAACCCACGACCAGGTCGGCCTGTGCGAGAAGCCGGCGATGCTCGCGCTCGAGAAACGCGCGCGGCTGGGGGAAGACGCCCAAGTCGTCGACCATCTCATAGACGAGCCGACGCGGGTGAGCGCGGCGCGCCCAATCGCCATTGTAGGTCAACGCGATGGCAGTCAGGTCGTTCCGCCCCGCAAACACGTGGGGCGGCAGCTTCGCCAAATGCAGGCGCGGCTCGATCTCGTGGAATCCGGGAGCACAATCGCGAGAGTGATAGGGGACGGCGTAGAAGACGAGGCAGCCAGCACGCGCATAGGCGCGCGCCATGTGCTGCGTGCGCTGCGCGAGCAGCGTCTGCCAGGGGACCGTGGGCGCAAAGAGCAGCCTTGCGCGCGCGTCGCCCGATTGCGTGCAGATGCGCTCCAGGTCCTTGCGCCAGGCAGCGACCTTCGGCGCATGCCACGCGGTCCACGCTCCCTCATAGGCCGAGCGCAGTTGACGCCGCATCCAGCGCGCGCCGGCGGCGCGCGGCACGATCGGCCCGCGAGCCTCAATCATCGCGCCCGCCTGCCGTGCTGGGCGACAGATCTCGCGAGGATCCCTGCTCGAGTCGCGCCAGCACCTGTTCTGCGCGCGCCTCCCACGTGTTCAAGCGCGCCACATGATCGAGCTCAGCGCGGAAGGACTCGTCCTTCCCGCGTGCGATCGCGCGATCGAGCGCGGCGCTCCACGCCTCCGGCGTATCGGCGACGAGTCGCCTGCGGCTGCCGCATGCTCTCATCCATGGGTGTGATGACGACCGGTAGGCCGGCAGCCATGTACTCGAAGAGCTTGATCGGCGAGGTGGCATGCGTCACGGCGTTGAGCTGGAAGGGAATGATGCCCGCATCCATCCAGGCCAGGTATCGCGGCAGGTCGGCATACGGGCGCGCCCCAAGCCACGTGACATTAGGCAGGCTAAGCAGCCTGGTCTCGCGCAGCGTGAAGTCGAAATCCGAGCCGATGAGGACGAAGGAGAGATCCGCCCGGCGGCGCGCGACCTCGGCCACCAGGTCATAGTCGAACCAACGTGCCAGCGCGCCATGGTAACCGATGATGGGTCTGCCTCGATCGACGATCGGAGCCAGGTCGGTCGGCGGAGTTCCGCGCGCTTCGCGCTTCACGCGAGCGAAGTGCTCATAATCCACGCCGTTGGGCACGAGCAGCGCATCTGGCCTTACTCGAATCGCTTCTTCGAACAGCACATGTGCAGTCGCCAGCACCACCTCGGCCTAGGCTCAGCAGGCGCCGATGGTCCTGGCGCATGGCAGCGTGGTTGCCGTGAAAGGCTGCGATGTCGTCGACGTAGTCGTACAGGATGCGTGGTCTGACGATGGCCGGCAGATAGCGGCGCGCGTTCCAGGTGAGCACGTAGTGCCACGCATCCGGAAGGGTCGCGGAAGGCCTCGACCGGCACGGCGCACAAGTGCAGGCGCGGCTCGATCTCGGCGATCGTCCCTTCGCGCTCGAAGGCGGGCGGCTGGAGATAGAAGACGAGCGCGCCGCGGCGCGCGAGGGCGCGCGCCAACTGCTGCGGGCGCTGGAAGAGGGGGACGTGCCAATCCAGCCCGGGCAGGAAGACGATGATCGCGCGCGGCGAGGGCAGCGGCGCGCAGGATCGCCTCGATGCGCGCCCGATGCTGGGCGAGCGAAGGGCCCAGCCGCTGCAAGCGATTGCGGACGATCAGATGTCGTAGAGCTTGATCAATTGCGAGCGGGAAAAGAGCTGCCTCAACACTCGACAGGAATCGCCGCGCGCCGCGCCAGGCCTGGCGGGCGAGCGAGCGCAGCTTGTGTGGCGGGGCCGACGAGGTCAAGCGCATCCCCTGCGAGGCGAAGGGCGAGTGCCGGAGATGCAGCTATTGTATCAGGGCAGAAGCGGCATGTTCTTGAGGTCGGCCGGGGCGATGTAGCGATAAGCCGGGTTGGCCGCGCCGGTCTGGTAGCCGGTGTAGTCCGTGAGCGCGCCATTGAGATGCACTGGCCAGTCGATGACTTCCCAGCCCTGGATGTTGTAGTAGATCAGCCCGCGCACTTGGGGTTGGGTCGCAAGGTAATTGAAGGCATCGGTGAGCCACTGGTTCTTGGCGCAAGTCATCGCGCCCAGTCTGCGTGGTCGCCGTCGTCCCGGTCTGACTGAAGATGATCGGGCGGGTTGATGTCATGGCCCGCAGTCTGCGGAAGATAGTTGCCGAAGGTGAAACTCGGATCGTCCCACCGCGTTCCATAGCCCGGATAGAAGCCATAGTTGTAGGAACTGAATCCGATCACATCTGTCACCGCGTCCCCTGGGTAGTACTCTTCAAAAGGATCCGCGGGCAGGCTGTATCCGTTGGGGGCAAATACCCAGCGCACACTGCCGGCCGGGACGTTGTTCGTCGGCGAAGACCTGCCGGATGTGTGCGTAGGCATTCTTGAAGTAGGTGGGGTCGGCATTGTAGTAGGGCGTCCAGTTTCCGTTCATCTCCGGCAGCGGCGCGATGAAAGCGGCGCGCCCCGGAGCCCCCCTCGACATAGGTCTTGAAGGCAAGCGCCCAGGCATTCAGTGCGCTGTCCTGACTCCCATCGGCGATCTGCGGCGGCCGTGGTCCCCGGAGCCATCAGGTTGACGAACGGCGTGTAGCCGTGGTCCCAGGTCGCGGAGAGCGTGCTCACCACAAAGACTGACTGCTGGATGTCCAAAAAAGTCCCCACCAGGGAGTGCTGCTTGCCGGTCCAGGTGTCAAGCGGAGCGAGCTCGCCGGTGAAGGTGGCCTCATCCGACAGCCAGCCCTGGGGATAGACACCCATCAGCAGAGGCTGGCCGTAGTTGCGCATGATCAGGGGCAGGAAGACCGAGAAGTTCGGACCGTTCGGCGCGAGGGAACTCGCCACGCTGCCGCCCTCTAGCAAGTCAACCGATGCATGCCGCCGCTCTGGTCTTTCGGGGCGAGGCAGATCGGGCCGAGCCTCGGCTTGGACAACCGTGGCTGCCGGGCTCCCAAGGAGGCCGACAAGCAGAACGCCCACGAGTCGCCATCGCACGGGCAACCCGCCTCGCAAGGCGGCGGTGCGGCTCCTTCGTAACTCAGACAAGGGCATTCTCACAACTGCTTTTCTATCATTTTCATCGGCGGGTTTCGCGTGCCATAACCTTGCCGATGAGTTGCGAGCGAGCGCGGCCACCGCCTATTGCATCTCGAACCAGAAGCTCCCACCGCCACATCCGAATTTGCCGCCCATGAAGGCCTTGAGCCTTTCACCGTTCAGCAAGTGATGGTAGTGACTTCCAAAGAGCACTCTGACGCGCGGATTGTCCAAAAGATAAGCTTCCAGCAGATATTGCTCATTCCAGTAGAGGCCGAGGTCCCTCATCCACTCGGCCGGCATCATCTCGGGCAGGAAGACATCATGGACATGGACAACCACTCCACGGGACAGCCGGGGCAGGACTTTCAAGTACAGATAGATACATTCTCCTCCGGATTTCACGGTGTGGGTCGAGTTCGATGAAAAGGATATCCCCTTTGCGGAGACTCTCAAAGACGTCGAGGGGCACATCCTGGGCCGGTTGCGCCCTGACCTTGAGTCCAGGGATAGCCAGCACCATGTCCGGCGAGGGATGGGGGTCAATGACCTCCAACACTCCCAAGCCGTTATTTGCAAGAGCCTGCGCCGCTACCATCGTAGAGAACCCGCCGCCCACTTCGATGATGCGCCGAGGGCGGAGATGCCGCACCATGCAGAAGTAGGCCATCGCATCGGTGTGGGAGAATTGGGAGTTCTCCCAGTAGAAACCACCGCGGGCACGCTCCTTCCGCAGGGCAGGATCGAATTCCTCTGCATAGGGCGCCAAACTCCCCTCCATAAAACCGACGAGCCGAGCCGCGTCGTAGAGCTGGGGTTCAAGAAACGGGAGCCCATCGCCCTTGGTCTCCCACAACTCACTGATCTCTCTGATCGTCGGCACGGGGAGATAGTAGTCGCCACGCAGGATGTGTATTCCATGAGCTTCGATCGCTGCTCTCGTCGGGCCGCCTTGAGCTAGCAGCACCTTGGCGAGTCGGGCAAATTGCCGGATGTCCACTTCCGCGTCCGGCCCCGCAGGCAATTCGGCCACGAATCCTCCTCACCTTGACGAGATGTCTCACGAAATGCGCAGGGGCACCCTGGTCCGGCGTCCAGGCTGAAGTGGATCAGGATAGAACGCGCAGGACGAGTTACGCTGCCGCTTTGAGTATCCTCCGCAACGCATGCCAAGCAGGAGCCAGTCGCTTGCGCAAGCCCGCAGGCAATCCTCGAAGGGCAGCGTTCTCCAACCGTTGCGCGATCCGAAACACGGCGCGTTCCCCATGGGCCGGTGGACCGATTGCCGCCGCGGGGATGATCCCGCCGGCGTGCACTTCACCTGCTTCTGACAAGTGCTTCGCTGCTGACGCGGGAGAGCCAAGCATCAAATCGTGGTTGAAGCGGTAAGCGTGCAGGAGCAGCTGGCGGAGTCGCTCCGAGGCCTGATGCGCGCCGGTGATCGGCTCGCGCAGACCACGTGCCTGATGATCGAGATAGTGTTCGAACTCGGCCTGTTTAACATTCCCTTCCAGAAATCCGAAGGGGAACCCGCATTCCGTGAAGATCTCCGGATCGGTTCGCAACCGAGCGGCTTGGGTGGCCTGACGCTTCCGCCAGATGGTATCCATCTCCGTCACGGTTTCGTCCACCGCGGCGGGCAACGAAGCCCGGCATTCGGCCCACCAGACCGTACGTTCAACCAAGAACCAGACGATCCCGGCTAAAGTTCCCCCAAGAGGTCGTCGCTCAGGTCCTTCAGCACCGTGTAAAGAGAGTACTTTTGAGCCAGTCGCATGATCTGTTCCTGGGGGAAGGCGCGGGCCGAATGCCCTCCTCTGTGGAAGGCGATCGAGGCCGAGGAACGCATGGCCCTGTGCCCGCCAATCCACAGCCGCCAGCCCAGGTCCACGTCCTCATGGTAGAGGAAGTAGTCCGGATCAAACCCGCCCTGCAACAGAAACGCCTCGCGCTCAATCAGCATCGCGCCGCCCGAGGCGAAGAGCAGCGGGAGATCTGCGCCGTTTCGCAAGAGAGATCCCGCCGCAACTGGCGGCTCGGGGCACAGGTTGAGCGCATCCTGCGGACGGCCGGCGTAGTCGATGTGCGTTCCTTCCCAGTTCAGGATGAGCGAACCTGCACACACGACGCCCGGTTCACGCTGCACGGTGTGAACGAGTGCCTGGAGCCACGCCGGATCCACCCGCATGTCTGCGTTGAGGAGGGCGAGGTACTCGCCTGGCGCCGCGACCGCCCCCGACCAGATGCCACCCGCAAATCCCAGGTTGGACGAATTCGCGATGAGCCGCACCTCCGGGTGAGTCTCCCTTACCCAGTCGGCCGACCCGTCACTCGAACCGTTGTCCACGACGAGTACCTCGCGCCTCGTCTCAGGGTAGTCGAGGTCTCCCAGCGAGGGGAGACATGCAGCAAGATCGTCCCGCCCGTTGTAGTTGAGCACAATGACAGATACGAGGGGATGCGCGTCCCCCACGGTTGTCGGCTTTTCGGGAGGCCGCGCACGACTTAGGAGGGGAGATGCCCCACGGCCATCGATCGAAGTGGCCGGAGAGCCGTCCACGCCAGCCATCTGAGTTGGCTGGGGCTTCGCGGCGGCCACCGCTCCGCGACCTAGGTGAGGCGTATCCTTCACAAAGACGACCTCCCATCCATAGAAGTACCCGCGCTCGGGAGAGAGTTCCTTGGCCAGCGTGTCGGCAACGTAGTTGATGTCCTCCTGTGACACATATTGCAGCCTGCGCCCGCGCCAGTCGAAGAAATCACGGAACCAAACCCAATCGTCGGCCCAGCGCTCGTGGCGCACCTCCGCAAAGCCGGCATGTTTCATGAGGTCGATCAGCCCCTCCAGTGTGAGGCGGCTGATGTGTCCGCCTCCCTCCGGGTAGACGAGATGGTAGAAGCGCTCGGTGAAATTCTGCAAAGTCGGGGATTCCCACATGAACGTACCCCGATGGCGTGGCGACCTGAGCGAATCCCATGGCAACCTGCTGCGGGTCGGGGACGTGTTCAAGAACATGGTCGGCCACAATCAAATCGAAGCGGCCGGCGTTCTGCTCTTGTCGGCAGAACTCAACGATGTCTATTGGAAAGAAGCGCGCGCCCGGGGGCAGTTGCGTCGGGCGCTCGAGCAGATCGACCGCAATCAGTTGTTGCGTGGGCGTGAGACGCGGCCACCAATGCCCTCCGCGCGCACCGCATCCGGCATCCAGGATGAAGTGCGCCGTGGGCAGTAAGTCGAAGATCAGACTGCCATTGGCCATGATCTCACCCTGTGCTCTCTATTCCCGCCCGATCGGCGGTTGCCAGGTTGTCTTCCATTTGCTCTCAAAGTAGCGGCGGTTCTCCTCGAAGAGCTTCTGGTAGGCGGCCTGCTCCAGCTGTGAAAAGGACGACCGGGCGGCATGATGCACAAATACATCCTCCACACAGATCACTCGGTAGCCCGCCCGCCGGGCGCGCAACGAGTAGTCGTCGTCTTCAAACATGCCCACGCCGAACCGCTCGTCGAGAGGCCCCAAGGCACGGAACGTGTCGCGCCGCATGGCCATGCAGTACATCGCCAGCATCGGGATGTCGAATGACTGCCCGAGATGGGCCCGGGTGTAGGCCTCCGCGGCCGCGGCCATCTGGCCCAGATCGCGGTAGCTCACCGGCACCGCCGCCTGGTTGAACACCCCGCCGGGGGAGGTGACAGGCCCGACCAACCCGACCTGTGGATCGCGCAGCCAATACATCAGTCGGGTCAGCCATCCGCGTGTGACGACTGTATCGTTGTTCAGAAGAACGATCGCCTGGCTTGCCTCACTGATCGCTTCGAGGCCCAGGTTGTTGGCGCGCGCGAATCCCAGGTTGGCATCATTCAGAATGACCCGCACCCGCGGCTCGCGCTGGGCCACGCCCTTCAGGTAGCGCACAACCTCCCGCGGCGATCCGTTGTCGACCACGATCACTTCAAAGCGCGGGTAATGTGTTTCGCGCAGGATGTTCTCCAGACAAGCGCGCACGTTATCGAGGCTGTTGTAGCTCACAATGATGAGACTTGCCAGGCCGTGCAGGTCATCGATCGCCGTCCGCATAGAGTGATAACGGTTCTGCCAGGTTTGACTGCGGGCCCAGGCCACGCGCTCCGCGGCGCGTGCGGGGCTGTTCTCGGCTAACGCCCTCTCCACTTGCGCCACGACCTCCACGCCGGTTCGAGCCGGGTAAAAAAGGCCCGGCTTGCGCGCAAGCTCGGGCAACGGCACCGAAACCACCGGCTTGCCCGCGCTCAGGTACTCATAGAACTTCACCGGATCCGTGCTTTCAATGATCGGGGTCCGGCGAAAAGGTATCAGGCACACGTCGAATTGCGAAAGGTACGCCGGCAATCGGGAGTAGGGCTTTTCGCCAAGGAAATGGACATTGGCGAGCCCGCGCAGCGCAGCAACGGAGTCGGTGTCCACGTTGCCGATCAGGACGAAACTCCACTGGGGACGCGCACGCGCGGCCGCCTCGACGAGCTCGGCATCGAACCACCCCATGATCGCGCCGTAGTATCCAATGATCGGGCGCGGCATCCGGCGCAATTCACGGCCGCGCGCCGCATGGTTGAAGTGCTCGAAGTCCGCCGCGTTCGGCAGCGGGAGAAGGCGTGCCGCGTGGGCAGCATGCTTCTCGCGAAGTTTCGCCGAAGAGACCAACACTAAATCGGCTTCCCTGGCCAGGCGGTCTTCATCGGCCAGCATCTCCGGCCGCAGGATGGTCAGGCCACTGTGCTCGTCCATGCAGTCGTAGACCAACTTCCAGCCATAGCGCTCGCGCAACCCGAGCGCCAACGGGGTCCACATCGGAAGTTCGACGAGGCACACCGCATCCAGAAGGACCGCTTGCTCGCAGAACCTCTCCAGCGCCGCCAGGCCTGTGCGCTGCATTTCCTCCGGCAACGGTTCGAGGAAGCGGTTGTGATTGACCGGGCCGGGGAGCTGGATCTGGAAGACCCCCGGCGCCGTCTCCCGCCACAAGACCTCCGGGCCCTGGTCGTGGAATTTCATCTCAAGATAGAAGACACGATGCCCGTGCTCAGCGAATTGCATCGCCAACTGCTGCGGTCTCTGAAAGCGGTGACCCCATTCGATGATCGGGAAGCACAACACGTCGTAAGACGTGGGGGCGCCGAAGGGCTGCGCCCCTCCGGACTCACTTATCGTCCGCCCGCGGAGAACCTCCGGCCGCATGCGGCCGGGTCCGATGGCGCGGCGCATGCGGTCGCCCAGGCGCAAGCGCCACTTCTCGGGAAGGACCGCCCGTACCACGGGGCGCATCAATCAATATGCGGCCCACAGTCCCTCGCGGCGTGCACCTCGAAAGCCGCGCACACCCATGCGCAACGCCGCCTCGCGCCGGCTACCGTGGGGCGCCAGCCAGAGCCGTATCCGCCAGAGCGCTCGCAGCAAGCCGTAACCGGTGCTGGCTTTGAGGGCCAGAAGTTCCCCGGACAGGGCCTGCACCATCTGCTTCTCTTTCTCGGTTTCCTGGTGGAGAGCGCTCAGCGCCCGCTCACGCGAGGTCAGCTCGTCCTTCGCGGCGGTGATCTCAAGGGCCCGCGCGGCCAGCTCGGCCTGCGCCCGATCATGCGCTACTCGCAGCGCATCCATCTCGCGCGCCGCCGTCGCGACCGCTGCCTCCAACTCGGGGATTCGCCGGGCCGAGGTCTCCAATCTGGCCGTCTTCTCGCGCTCGCTTTGCAGCGCCCGCGCGGCCTCCTCCGAAGCACGGCGCTCGCCCAGGCTCTGCTCGCGCGCCTCAGCGAGCTCCGCCGCCTGCTCCTGGCTGTCGGCCACACGTCCCTGCATGTCAAGCTGCCAGGCGTGGATCTGCCGGGCCAGGCTGGCGACCATGCGCGTCCGAGCGGGGTCGGGACCCGCCGCGCGACGCGAGGCCTGCACCGCCTGCACAACTGTCTCTCGCCACAGATTGGGGTGGCCTGAGAGTGCCCATCGCGAGTAGGCGGCCGCATGTGCCTGCTCACGGATGCGCGCTCGCAGAGCGTCGTCGTTGATCAACGCGCTGAGCGCCTCTTCCCAGAGCCTCGAGGGAACCGGCGAGCAGACCATTGCGTCCCTCGCGAACAAGTGCCGCATACGGAGGCAACGCACTGCAGACCGCGGGTATTCCGGCTGCACTGTATTCGAGGAACTTGATCGGGCTCTTGGCGCGATTGAAAACGGTGTCGCGCAGCGGGGCAAGGCCGATGTCGACCGATTGGGCCTGGACAAACGCGGCGTATTCCACGTAGCGCGGGAGATGCAGCGCCGACCAACTCACCCGCGCATCGCCGCGCAATCTTTGCGGCGGCGGACAGCCCCAGAAGCGAAATTGGATGCGGGCGCCGTACCGGCTGAGCACGCGTTCGAGGGCAGGGGCGATCGCCTCGAGGTCGGGCGCGTGCGTGCCGGAACCAAAGTATCCGATAACGAGCGGGGCGTGCGGCGCCACAGGCTGGAGCACCCGCTGTGGCCAGGCCTCGTGGTTGAGAAGATTCGGGAAGAGCCAGGTGTTGGATTAATCCGGCGGTACTGCTCGCGCAATGGGCGGGTGGAGGTCAGGATCGCATCGGCCTCGAGCGCTGCGCGTAACATGGCCATGAGCGCAGGTGCATAGTAATGCGTGGCTCGATCCGGATGGTCGGCAGGCAGCTCAAGCAACAAGTCGTCGATCTCGTACACGACAGGCTTGCCGGCTTCCCGTGCCCGTTCCATCACTTTCTCGTAGTCGCCCTGGGCGCGCGGGAAATCGCGCTGCAAGAGGACGAGGTCGGCGCGCGCGATGCACTCCACGTCGGATCCTGCACCCACTGAGCCAGCCAGGATTTCGATCCCGGCTTGTGCCAAGGGACCCGAGACCCGCATGACGCTCAGGGCATGGTCGTGCGGTGAGGTCGTATACCATGCCACCCGACAAATCGGGCGCCCGGAGCGCTTGGCGGAGGAGGTGGCCGGCGTCACGGCAGGATTCTCCGCTCCCGCAATTCGCCCCGCGCGATGCGCCGGATGATTCCGTCGAGGAAGCTCAGCCCCGCCGCCGCGCGCCACGGCGACCGGCTATAACCGCGGGGGTAGGAGGTGGCGTCGAAGACCCCGACCGCCTCGCGCCTCATCATCAGCCACGCTCTCCCACTGCTTGCCTCAACGCCTCGCGCCACGCAGGCAACGTCACGCCCAGGGTCTCTCGTGCCCGGGAACAATCCAGCACCGAATACGCCGGACGCTCGGCCGCGCTCGCGAAGTCCGCGCGCCGGGCGGGGCTTATCTCGCGCGCGCGATGCTCTTCCGGACGTGGATCGCAGGCACGGATCGCGTTCGCCCACTCCAGCCGGCTGGCCGCGCCCGCACCGGCCAGGTGATAGATCCCATGCCGCTCTTTGATTCGCGGCACGACCAGAGCGCGGCGCGCTCGGCCAGTATCTGCGCTGTGGCTTGTGCCAGCGCGCGCGCCCAGGTCGGGCAGCTCACCTCGTCCTCCGCCACACGCACCTCGTCCTGCGTGCGCAGCCAACCCAGCACCTTGCTCACGAACCCCGATCCGCGCAGGCTATACACCCAGCTTGTACGCAAGACGAGATATGCGCCGCCCGCCGCCTCGACCGCGCGCTCGCCTTCGAGCTTGGTGCGCCCGTAGACGTTGAGCGGGCGCGGCGCATCGTCTTCCGTGTAAGGCGCGGCCTTCGCCCCGTCGAAGACGTAATCGGTCGAGTAGTGAATGAAGGCCGCACCCAGACGGGCGGCCTCCTGCGCGAGGCGACCGGGCGCCTCGCCGTTGACCTGGCGCGCAAGATCACCTTCCGCTTCGGCGCGATCGACCGCCGTGTAGGCCGCTGCATTGACGATGACCTCGGCTCGTGACTCGCGCACGAGCGGCACCCATGTGTCCGCCTGGGCCAGGTTCACCTCGGGTAGGTCGACCGCGCGCAGATCGCCCAGCGGCGCCAGCGCCCGCTCCAGCTCCCACCCCAATTGACCGTTGCTGCCGATCAGGAGAATGCGCATCCCAACTATGTTGGACCGCTCGGCGGTTCGTCCAGCACGCGCAGCAGGTATCCGCCGTAGGAATTGCCCAGTCGCTTCGCCGCGCGGCGCATCTCGGCCGCATCGATCCAATGCTGATGAAAGGCGATCTCCTCCGGGCAGCAGATCATCATCCCCTGGCGCTCCTCGACCGCCTGGACAAAGGTCGCTGCCTGCAGAAGCGATTCGTGCGTGCCCGCATCCAACCAGGCGACGCCCCGGCCCAGCACTTCCACGCGCAGCTCTTTCCGCTTGAGGTACTGCCGCGCCAGGTCCATGATCTCCAATTCTCCCCGCGCGGATGGCTTCAGCCTCTCCGCCAGGCCGACGACTTTGTCGTCGAAGAAGTACAAACCGGGGACCGCGAAGTGCGAGCGTGGGCGGCGAGGCTTTTCCTCGATTCGAACAGCCTGCATGCGGGAGTTGAATTCGACGACGCCGTAATGCTGCGGCTCGCGGACCGGGTAGGCGAAGATCAACGCACCTTCGTGCAGCTGCGCCGCGGCTTGCAGCTTGCCCTGCAGCCCCTGGCCGAAGAACAGATTGTCGCCCAGGATGAGACATGCGGGCTCACCCGCGATGAAATCCCGCCCGACCAGAAAGGCATCCGCCAGTCCGCGCGGCTCAGGCTGCGGCGCGTACGAAAGATGCAGCCCCCACTGACTCCCATCCCCCAACAGGCGGCGGAAGGCGGCCTCCTCCTGCGGCATGGTGATGACCAGGATCTCGCGCAGGCCGGCCAGCATCAGCATCGAGAGCGGGTAGTAGATCATCGGCTTGTCGTACACCGGCAAGAGCTGCTTGCTCACACCCAGCGTGAGCGGATACAGCCGCGTGCCGCGCCCACCTGCCAGGAGAATGCCTCTCATGTCGCCTCTCCCCGCGCTGCATAATTGTCGGCCATCCAATCCTGGTAGTTGGGATCGCGTTGGATCGCGGCGACCCAGTTCATGTTTTCAATGTACCAGGCCACGGTCTTCGTCGAGGCCGCTGGCCAGAGTTCTCGGCCGGTTGCCACCCCAGCTCGCTCTCGATCTTGTGCGTGTCCATCGCGTAGCGCCGGTCGTGCCCCGGCCGGTCGGCCACAAAGCGGATCAGCCCTCGGTGGGGTGCGTTCGGCGATTCCGGCCGGGCCTCATCCAAGAGGCGGCACAGGTGCTCGATGACCTCCAGGTTCGTGGGTTGCACGCCGCCGCCGATGTTGTAGGTCGCGCCCGGCTGTCCGCGCTCGATCACCATGCGGATCGCGCGGCAGTGGTCCTCGACGAACAACCAGTCGCGCACCTGGCGCCCGTCGCCATACACCGGCAGCGGCTTGCCCGCGAGGGCGTTGAGCAGGATCAGCGGCAGGAGTTTCTCCGGGAACTGGTGCGGCCCGTAGTTGTTCGAGCAGTTGCTGATGGTCACCGGCATGCCGTAGGTGTGGGCGTAGGCCCGTACCAGGTGATCGGCGGCTGCCTTGGAGGCGGCGTAGGGCGAGTTGGGCAGGTAAGGCGAATCCTCACGGAAGGCCGGCGCGCCGGGCGCCAGCGACCCATAGACCTCGTCCGTCGAGATGTGGTGAAAGCGCGCGCCCTCCAACCAGCGCCCGTCGTGCAGCCATGCGGCGCGCGCCGCCTCGAGCAGGGCGAAGGTCCCGAGGATATTGGTGCGCATGAAGGGCGCCGGGCCAAGGATCGAGCGGTCGACGTGGGTCTCGGCCGCGAAGTGCACCAGCGTGTCGACCGAATGGTCGTGGAGCAGCGCCTCCACCAAGCCGCCATCGTTGATGTCCCCGTGGACGAACGTGTGCCGGCCGTCGTCCGCCAGCCCGCGCAGATTCTCCCGGCTGCCGGCATAGGTCAGCGCGTCCAGAATGACGACGTGCGCCTCCGGCACTTCGCGCAGGATGTGGCGCACGAAGTTGGAGCCGATGAACCCTGCCCCGCCAGTGACCAGGAGGTTCTTCATCGTTGTCTCAGGCTGACCCGGGACTCAGGGATAAGCCTCTGCTTTCGCCAGAGGCACACCGGCCGCGTCCTTCGGCGAGAGCAGCGGAGGCCGGCCCTCCACCAGCGGCCACGCGATGGCGAGTTGTGGATCGTTCCACAGCAGGGTGCGCTCATTCTCGGGATCGTAGACCTCGGTCACCTTGTACAGCACTTCGGCGTACTCGCTGACGGTGTAGAAACCATGCGCGAAGCCCGGTGGGCACCCACACCTGGCGATGGTTCTCCGCCGAGAGTCGGTTGCCCACCCAGCGCCCGAAGCTGGCCGAACTCCGCCGCAGGTCGACGGCCACATCGAAGACCTCGCCCCGCACGACCCGCACGAGCTTGCCCTGCGGGCGGCGCACCTGGTAGTGCAGCCCGCGCAGCACACCTTGTCGCGATCCGGAATGGTTGTCCTGGACGAAGACCGACGGCAGCCCAAGCGCGGCGATAGCGTGCCGCCTGATAGCTCTCCAAGAAGAAGCCGCGTTCATCCTCCTGGACATCAGGCTCGAAGAGCAAGATCTCGGGGATGGCGCACGGCTCGCATTTCATCGCGATGGCCTCAGCTCGCCGTGGAGGCGTGGTAGGCAGCGGTCACTTCGGCCGCCGGGCCGAGCGCGCGCACCTGGCCGTGGTCGAGCCACGCCGCTCGCGCACACATGTGCTCAACCGTACTCGCGCTGTGCGAGACCATCAGCACCGTCGCGCCGCTCTCTTGAAAGGAGCGCATGCGCTCCAGGCACTTGCGCTGGAAGGCCTCGTCCCCCACCGAGAGCACTTCGTCGAGGATCAAGATGTCCGGCACCCAGGCCGCGGCCACGGCGAATCCGAGCCGCGCCACCATCCCGGTCGAAAACGTGCGCAGGGGCGCTTCGATGAAGTCCCCCAGTTCGGCAAAGTCCGCGATCTCGTCATAGTGGGCCGCGATCTCGCGCCGCGAATGACCCAGCAGCGCCCCGTTGAGGAAGATGTTCTCGCGGCCAGTCAGTTCCGGGTGAAAGCCGGCCCCCAACTCCAAGAGCGGCGCCACCTGGCCGTGCACCACCACCCGACCCGTCGAGGGCCGCAGCACGCGCGAGACCACCTTGAGCAACGTGCTTTTTCCGGCTCCGTTGCGGCCGACCACGCCAAACACCTCCCCCTTCTCGATCGCGAAGGACACGTCGCTCAGCGCCAGGAACTCGTGGTGGTTGACCTGTCCCTTGAGCCGCCGGATGAGGTATTCCTTGAAAGAACCGATGCGCTCGTGCGACACGCGGTAGCGTATCGAGACGGCCTCCATCCGGATCGCCGTTGGCGAGCTGGAATCAGACACGGTAGGCAAACTCATGTGCGCGACGCGTGAAGACCACCCAACCAATCCCGAGCGTCACCAGCGCCACCGCGGCCGCCGAAGCCAGGCGCACCGGGCTCGGCACCAATCCGTCGTACAGCGGCAGGCGGAAGAGCTTGATCAAGTGATACATCGGGTTGAGGTTGAACATCCACCAGCGGTAGGCTTCGGGCACGATGCTCTCCGGGTAGATGATCGGCGTGAGATACATCCACGCCAGGAGCACGATCTGGTACATCTCGGCCACATCCGGGAAGTAGACGGCCAGCGTCGAGAGCAGGAGCGCGACACCCAGCGCGAACATCAGCAAGAGCAACATCGAGACGGGCAGGAAGAGGGCCGTCGCACGCAGTGGCACGCCGACGATGAGCATGACGATGACCATCGGCACCAGCGACAGCGTGAGATTGACCATGCCGGTGGCGACGGAGGAGATGGCGAAGACCGTCCGCGGAAGGTAGATGCGGTGGATCAGCGACGAGCCCCAGATGATGCTGTACATCGCGGCGGTCGTCGTCTGGCTGAAGAAGGACCACACGATCAGCCCGCTCAAGACGTAGGCCGCGTAGCCGTGCGTGCCGCCGAAGAGCTGCGAGAACGCGAGCGTCAGCACCACCATCGTGCCCAGGGGGTTGAGCATCGTCCACGCCACGCCCAGCACCGAGCGCTTGTAGCGGGTCAGGATGTCGCGGCGCACCAGCTGGTAGACCAGGTCGCGATAGCGCACCACCTGGCGCACTTCTTCCAGCCCCGCCGAGAGTTTGCTGGCCGAATCATAGACCGGCACAGTACGGTTCATCGCTGTCTCATGGGAGTGAACGGGCACGTGCGAGGATTGTAGCCGGGGCGGCGGAGAGCGTCAAACTTCGGCCGGCGCAGGGTGGACCGAGGTGCGGAAGGCGAGCAGGATCGCCAGCATCAGCATGAACCAGATGCGCCAGGGTGCATCCGTGAAATACGAATTGAGCATGCCCATGACCAGCAGCGCCGCCCAGCCGGAGAAGACCGCCGTCCACACCGGGCCGGGACGCATCGGCGTTTCACGCAGCGCGCGCCACCCGTTCGAAATGACCGCCCAGGCCGTGAGCACCATCGCCGCGAGACCCGCCAGGCCGTAGTGGACCAGGAGATACAGGTAGATGTTGTGTGGGTCCTCGCGCCCCAAGAGCGCGAAGCCGTGCAGATAGTCGACCGCGTGCGCGCCCACACCCGAGAGGAGGAAGGCCGGTGTCCGGCGCATCATCTCGAGCGCTGCATCCCACAAGACCCGCCGCAGGCCGAGGGTCAGGAAGAATCCACTC
Source organism: uncultured Chloroflexia bacterium (assembly GCA_963712475.1). Taxonomy (GTDB): domain Bacteria; phylum Chloroflexota; class Anaerolineae; order Anaerolineales; family RBG-16-64-43; genus RBG-16-64-43. Next base: position 1,818,240 of record CAVQIA010000004.1, on the reverse strand, counting down.
TCCGGATGAGTCGAGCCGAAATACAGCACGACTCCGATCGTCATCGCGGCCAGCACGGTCACCAGGCCAAAGGCCAGCCTGCGACGCCGCACGAAGAGGAAGATGGCCAGGAACAGGCTGCCCAGCACCACCCCGGCCATCACCCCGCGCGCCAGGGACCAGTACAGGCTGAATGTCAGTAGAACCACCCCGCCCGCCGCCAGCCAACGCTGCGGACCGCGAATGACCCGCCCGATCGCGATGAGCAGCGGCCAGAAGACGAACGCCGCGAAGACATTGGCGTTGGTGAAGAACCCCACCGCCACCGGCACCCCGGCGCCCGTCGGAGGGGTGATGACGTCCTTGAAATAGACTGTCGCGAACGGAGGTTCAAACCACCCGGTCAGGCGCTGAAGGTCGGCGGCCAGCGCGCTGACGACCGGCCACCCCGATCGCGATCCAGGCTGCACGACGCGGGTCGAAATCACGTCGCCGCAGGAGCGCCGCGAAGATCAGCACCGCCAGAAGCAGTTGACGCACATCGCGCGCGCCGAAGCGCCAGTCACTCGCGACGAGCCATTGCAGCCCCGCCCACGCGGCCAGACCCAGCCACATCCAGGCCACGCCGTGCAGGCGCGAGCGTTCCATCCCGGGCCCGCCGCTCAAGATCAGATAGACCAGAACGATCAGCGCGACCGGTTCGACCAGCGCCACTCGCAGCGGATCCGGACCGAATTCCCATTGGAAGCTCGCGGACGCAAAAAGGGCAAGGACCGCGAGATCCATGCCCGTGACCGTGCGCGCCCACTCCCTGATGCGACTTGCCATCCTCCCCCCGTTGCGGCTCCCTGGCAGGACAGTAGTGCGTTCAACTATATCACGCCCATTCGAATCCGCCGTATCGCCCCGGGCACGATTTCGGCCTCTCGGGGGACTATAATGCCAGAGCACCCGGCTCACGGTCCGGAGAGGAGAGAGCATGGCCCGCAGACGTATGCACGATCCGTTCGGCGCACGTGCGCTTGTCAGGCACGGCCGCGAGTTGTTTTATGCCTATCGCTTGGATGCCCTCGAGCGCCAAGGGGTCCTGCCCTCCCTCGACCGTCTGCCGTTTAGTGTGCGCGTGCTGCTCGAGTCGGTCCTACGCCATTGCGACGGGGTCGATATCCCGCGCGATACGGTCGAGCGCCTTGCGCGCTGGCAGCCGGCCGAGCCCCACCCCACCGAAATCCCCTTCAAGCCTGCGCGCGTCCTGTTGCAGGATTTCACCGGGGTTCCGTGCCTGGTGGATCTGGCGGCCATGCGCGCCGCGGTGCAGCGCCTGGGCGGCGACCCCTCCATAGTCAATCCGTCGGTGCCGGTCGATTTGGTGATCGATCATTCCGTGCAGGTCGACCAATACGGAACGCCGGCCGCGCTCGGACGCAATGCCGAGATCGAATTCGATCGCAACCGCGAACGCTACGCCTTCCTGCGCTGGGGACAATCTGCGTTCAAGGACTTGCGCGTGGTGCCCCCGGCGACCGGCATCGTGCATCAGGTCAACCTGGAGTATCTGGCGGGGGTTGTCCTGGCACGCAGCGTGGGCAAAGAGAAGCACCCCACCGCACTTCCCGACACGCTGGTCGGCACGGACTCGCACACGACCATGGTCAACGGGTTGGGCGTGCTGGGCTGGGGCGTGGGCGGCATCGAGGCCGAAGCCGTGATGCTCGGCCAACCGCTTGTTCTTCCTCACGCCGCAGGTGGTGGGGGTGAAGATCTCGGGTGAGTTGCGTGAAGGGGTGACCGCCACCGATCTCGTGCTGACCCTGACCCAGTTGCTGCGGCAGGCGGGGGTGGTCGACAAGTTCGTGGAGTTCTTCGGCGCGGGCCTGGCGAGCATGAGCCTGCCCGACCGCGCCACGATCGGCAACATGGCGCCCGAGTATGGCGCCACCTGCGGCTTCTTCCCGGTCGACGATGAGACCCTCAGCTACCTGCGCCGCACCGGGCGCAGCGAGGAGCACGTGGTACGCGTCGAGCGCTACTGCAAGGAGCAGCGCTTGTTCCGTACCCAGGAGTTGCCCGAAGCGGACTACTCCGAACGGCTCGAGTTGGATCTGGCAACGGTCGAGCCCTCGCTGGCCGGGCCGCGCCGCCCGCAAGATCGAGTGGCGCTGACGCAGATGAAGACGACCTTTGCCGCCGCGCTGCGTGAGGTGTACGGCAAGCCCGAGCCCACCCCGGCTCCCGCGGCCCTCGAGCCCGTCCTCGCCGCTCCGGCGGAACAGGCGCCTGCGCCAGCCGAACCGATCGCCACGCCCGAGCCCGCGGCGGGGGTCGAACCCGCACCCGCCGCGCCGCCCGTGCCCGCCCTGCCTGCGCGCGACGGGGATGTGGTCATCGCCGCGATTACCTCCTGCACCAACACCTCCAACCCTTCGGTGATGATCGCCGCCGGGCTGGTGGCCAAGAAGGCGGTCGAACGCGGACTGCGCGTCCCGGGCTACGTGAAGACGAGCCTCGCGCCCGGCTCGAAGGTGGTCAGCGAATACCTTCAGGCGGGAGGCCTGCAGCCCTTCCTGGATGAGCTCGGCTTTCATCTTGTGGGCTACGGCTGCACAACCTGCATCGGCAATTCCGGCCCACTGCCAACGGCCGTCGCCAAAGCCGTTCAGGAGAAGAACCTGATCGCGGCCGCCGTGCTTTCGGGCAACCGTAACTTCGAGGGCCGTGTGCATCCGCTCACGCGCGCCAATTATCTTGGCCTCGCCGCCGCTGGTGGTGGCCTTTGCCCTGGCCGGCACGGTGGCCATCGACCTCTCCAGCGAGCCGGTCGGCCTGGACCGCGAAGGAGCACCCGTCTTCTTGCGCGATCTGTGGCCCTCACGCGCCGAAGTGGGCGAGGTGCTCGCCCTGATTCAGCCCGATATGTTCGCCCGGACGTATGCCGACGTCTTCGCCGGCAACGAGGCCTGGAATTCCATCCCGGTCGGCGAGGGCGAGCTGTATGCCTGGGAGCGCAAGTCCACCTACATCCAGGAGCCGCCCTTCTTCGAGGGGCTGAGCCTCAAACCGGCCGCGCTGAAGCCGATTCAGGGGGCACGCATCCTCGCCCTGTTCGGTGACTTCGATCACCACCGACCACATCTCGCCGGCCGGAGACATTCCCGAAAGCGGGCCGGCCGGGCAGTACCTGCGCCAGCACAACGTGAGCAAGGCGCATTTCAACTCATTCGGTTCCCGGCGCGGCAATCATCAGGTGCTGATGCGGGGCACGTTTGCCAACATCCGCATCAAGAACATGCTCGTCCCGGGTGTGGAAGGGGGCTTCACGCTGCACTTCCCGGACGCCGACCGCATGACCATCTTCGATGCGGCCATGCGCTACCAGGAAGAAGGTGTTCCACTGGTGGTCATCGCCGGCAAGGAATACGGCACCGGCTCATCCCGCGATTGGGCCGCCAAGGGGCCGCTGCTCTTGGGGGTGCGGGCGGTGATCGCCCAGTCCTTCGAACGCATCCACCGCGCCAATCTGGTGGGGATGGGCGTCCTGCCGCTTGAGTTCAACCCGGGCGAGAACGCCGCGACCTTCGGCCTCAAGGGCGATGAGTTCATCACCATCCAGGGGATCTCTGCGGACATGCAGCCGCGCCAGGAGGTGGCGGTCATCGCCCGGCGCGACGACGGGACGACCACCACCTTCACCGCCGTGGCCCGCCTCGACTCCCCGGAGGATGTTGTGTACTTCCGCAACGGCGGGATTCTGCCGGCCGTCATGCGCCAGCTGGTCAAGGCCAGCAAGAAGAAGCCCGAGAAGATACTGCCGGCGGAAGAACCGCCCGCCCCGGTCGAGTAAGCCGTGCCCGCGTCATCGCTGAGGCCATCAACTCCGATTCCTGGCAGGTGGCCCGGCCCATGGCTCGCGGCCGGTGCGTTGCTGGCGATTGCACTCAGCGGCTGCTTGGGCCCGGTCACGCCCGTTCCCCAAGTCAGTCCGACCGTAGCGAGCACCGCCACCTCCACCCCCCTCCCGCCTACTCCGACCTTCGAACCAACTCCCTTCGTCCCGGCGGCCACACTGCCTGCGCCCACCCCCGAGGTGGCCATCGGCCAACTGCCGCAACCGGGGGACTATGCCCTCGAAGCCGTCGCCGGCGGGCTCGATCGCCCGGTCGGCCTGACCCATAGCGGCGACGGATCGCAGCGCATCTTCCTCGTCGAGAAGCCCGGCCTCGTGCGAATTCTGAGCGACGGCAACGTGCTGCCCGTCACCCTATCTCGATATCCAGGAGCGGGTCGGCAGCGCCGCCAGTGAACAAGGGCTGCTCGGGTTGGCCTTTCATCCGGAATTTCGCCGGGAACGGACAGCTCTTCGTGGATTACACCGATGTCAACGGCAATACGGTCGTCTCGCGCTTTCTCGCCGACCCGACGGCCAATCAGGTCGATCCCTCCAGCGAGAAGGTGCTTTTGCGTGTCGACCAACCCTACGCCAATCACAACGGCGGCCAGCTGGCCTTCGGCCCGGATGGCTTCCTGTACATCGGCCTGGGCGACGGCGGCTCGGCGGGCGACCCGCTCGGCGCGGGTCAACGCCTCGACACCCTGCTGGGAAAGATCCTGCGCCTGGACGTGGATGAGGGCGATCCCTATGCCATCCCGCCCGACAACCCCCTGACCGGTCAGGCCGACGCGCGGCCGGAGATTTGGGCCTACGGCCTGCGCAACCCGTGGCGCTTCTCATTCGACCGCGCGACCGGCGAGATGTGGATCGGGGATGTCGGGCAGAACCAGTATGAGGAGATCGACCTGCAGCCAGCCGGCCTGGGCGGATTGAACTACGGCTGGAACGAGATGGAGGGCCTGCACGAGTACCGCAGCGGCTATCGCGAGGGGTTGACGTTGCCGGTGTGGGAGTACGACCACGCGCAAGGGTGTTCGGTCACCGGCGGCTATGTCTATCGCGGTCAGGCGCTGCCCGCGCTGCGCGGCGTGTATCTCTTCGGCGACTACTGCTCCGGCACGCTGTGGGCGCTGGCGCGCACCTCAGAAGGTGGGTGGAATGGGGTGGCACTCCTGGCCACGGGACTCAGCATTTCCTCGTTCGGCGAGGACGAAGCCGGTGAAGTGTACGTGGTGGATCTGGGCGGCAGCGTGTATCGGATTGTGGGATCCTAGCCCGCGGGCCAGCCTGGTCCCTCGGCAGGGGACGGCCTGGAGCCTCCACGCCGGACTGCGCCACGACCCACGCTTCTCACATGGCAGCCGGTACGCCTTCGACGAGCCCGTCCGGGGGGCGACAACCTCAGCACCGATGCGCCCGAACGGGCGGGCCGGGTCGCGGCCGCCGACTCACTCCTCGCTCGCCGCCAGAAGCCAATCGCCAGCCCAGCGCCACTGCAGCGGTGAAGGGAGACTCTGCTGCGGCGGCGTGGACTCCAATGTCAGCAGAAGCGCCTGCGCGGCAGGATGCATCCGCGCTGCGCCGGCCAGCGCGCGCACTTCGCGCTCGAAGGTTTCGGGCTGGTGCACGTCCACCGAGACCTGCATGAGCAGCGGCAGGCGGCCGGGCATCGCGGCCAGGAAGTCCACCTCATGTCCCTCGGCGGTCCGGACATAAGTTACCCCGTAGCCACGGCGTTCCAACTCGACATAGATCGCCGTCTCGAGCGCGTGTCCGAGATTGGGCCGGCCTGAGCTCTCGTAAATCGGGATCAGCCCTGGATCCACCGGATAGATCTTGCGCGGATGGACCATCCTCTGACGCTCGGAGGCTGTGTGCAGTGAAACCGAGCGGATGAGACACGCATCCTCCAGGAAGCCCAGATAGGCGTGCAGCGTGTCCTTCGCCACCGCCAGACCCTGGGAACGCAGACTGTTGTAGAACTTCTGGACGCTGAAGAGCCCGGCCGGATTGCCGAGCAGATGCTGCTGCAATCTGCGCAGCGGCAGCGGGTTCGAAACGGCGTGCCGCTCGATCACATCGCGCAGGACCACCACGTCGACATAACTGCGCAAGAGTGCAATCCGATCTCGTTCATCAATCCCCTGGGCTTCGGGAAACCCGCCCACGCTAAGATAGCGGCGGAGACGATGATCCAGATCGGACCGTCGGCTCGCAGACAGCTTCTGCCAAGCGGTTTCTGGCTCCACACCGGCGTGCCGCAGCGCCTCGCGGAAACTGAAAGGGTAAATCAACACCTCCAGCGCCCGGCCGCGCATGCTGGTCGCGACCTCGCGGCTCAGAAGGCGGGCGGAGGATCCACTGATGAAGAGGCTGGCCTTTTCGGTGTCGATCATCCGGCGCACGAACCTCTCCCAACCCGGAACGTTCTGGACCTCATCCAGGAAGAACGTCACGCGCGGATCACCGCGCAGCGCCGGATAGTCTCGGAAGTACTCTTCGACCAACCAGGCGAGGTCGGCGGCTTGCATACCGGCCAACCGGTCATCCTCCAAGCCGAGCAGGAGCAGCGACTCGCGAGGCGCTCCGCCCGCGAGTCGCTCGCCCAGGCACTGCCACAAATAGGTTGTCTTTCCGCTGCGCCGGACTCCGATCACGGCCAGAGCCTTGCCGGGGACTTTCGGCAGGCGAACGTCGCGCACGGTGAGGCCTGGCACGGGGCCGGTGATTGCCTCTGCCAGCTTCAGCCGAAGCATCTCTCGCATGATTGTCCTTCGTGGAAGGAGAATTGCGCCTATTGTTGTCCTTCCTAGAAGGATAATATACCACATTGGCATCCCTTGCTGCAAAGACCGGGCTCCCCGGTCTGTCTGTCTGCGGCTAATGGGCTCACCAGCGCGCTCAGTGTCGGAACTCCCTCTCCTGCCTTGGTCGATGTCATCTTCCTCAAACTCGCCCTGCGATGGATCGCGGCCGATCGGTCCGAACCCCAAAGGGCGTGCATCCTCACCCCACCGCCGACCAAGCGGCTCAAGCGTTGGCCGAAGAACGTCCGGCGGCCAGCGGGCCTTGAGTCCCGAGGAGACGACGACCTCTCGACCCCACCAACCCAGGCACGACATGGCCCTTCAATTCCCGTTGCGCTTGCGGCCCCATCGACGCTGGTAAACTGGAGGATGAGGGCACAGGCCCACCATGGCTCTCCACTCCTCACGATGTGCCGGATGATCTTGCCCATCTCGAACAAAGGACATGCAATGGCAAAACACACACCCATGACCACGGTGGGGCGCAACGGGAAAATCACGCTACCGGCCGCCGTGCGGCGAGCGGCAGGAATCCGCAAGGGTGACCTGCTCGCCGTCATCCTTGAACGCGAGGCCATCGTTATCACCCCCATGAAACTCGTGGACCCGAGTCAGGCCTACTTTTACACCGAGGCCTGGCAGAAGGGCGAGCGCGAGGCCAGCCGCGATATCAGCCAGGATCGGCTCAGCCAGCATGACGATCTCCCGTCGCTGATGCAGGCGCTCAAGGCGGGGAAGGCCTGACGCACTCCCGAGTTGCCTTTGGCGTGCGGCGCCGGACCCTGCACTCGCCCGCTGCCTCCAGCATGGTATAATCTGCGCTCGCCGCCCGGGTACGCGGAGGGCGGCAATCTGTTCCTGGTGTGGGGTGTGGCATGAGCGATCTCATCAAGTCCGTTGAGGCCCCGGTCAATCCAAACGTCCCCGAGATCAACACGGGCAATTCGGTGACGGTCTCGGTGCGCATCAAGGAAGGCGACAAGGAACGCGTGCAGGAATTCCGCGGCACGGTCATTCGCATGCGCCGCGGAGGCAACCAGGCCTCCTTCACCGTGCGCCGCCTGGCCTCCCATGGCGTCGGCGTCGAACGCACCTTCCCGTTGCGCTCGCCTAACCTCGAAAAGGTGACGGTGCAGCGCCAGGCCCGCGTGCGCCGCGCCCAGCTCTACTTCCTGCGCGACTTGCGCGGCAAGCGCGCCCGCCTGCGCGGCAAGTCGGAAGGCACCTAGGCCTTCCCCAGACACCACCCGGGAGTCGATCCTCATTGGCGTAGCCGCGCGCTACGCCGCTTTCTTTATATATGAAGCGACCCGTCATCGGCCTCACCTCGCGCTCGACCAACGGCCCGACCCGCCTGACGGGTGTCTCGCGTACCTACCTCGCGGCACTCGAGAGCGCCGGGGCGGCTCCCCTCATCCTGCCTCTTGGCTTGGGCCAGGACTCCTGGCGCGCGCTTTTCGATCGCCTGGACGGCGTGCTCATTCCGGGCGGCGGCGATATCGGCCTGCAACGGCTGGGGATCGAGGGGCCGGCGCCGATCAAAGAGACCAGCGAGGAACGCGACCGGCTCGAGTTCGCCCTGGTGCGCTGGGCCGTGGCCGAGGCCCGGCCGCTGCTCGGCATCTGTCGTGGCGTGCAGGTCATGACCGTGGCCCTGGGCGGAACGCTCTACCTCGACCTGGGTTCGCAGTTTCCGGGCGCGCTCCTCCACGATCAGCCCGAGGGAACTCCCCGCCAGCGTCCCGCCCACGCGGTGAGCCTCGAGCCCGGGTCGCGCCTCGAAAGTGTGCTCGGCCAGCGCGAGGTGGCCGTCAACAGCTTCCACCATCAGGCGCCGCGCGAAATTCCACCCGGGTCACGCATCGCGGCGCGCGCGCCAGACGGGGTGATCGAAGGCCTCGAGCTTCCCGAACATCCCTTTGCCCTGGGTGTGCAGTGGCACCCGGAGGAAATGCAGAGCGAGCCGGGCATGCGCGCTCTCTTCGAAGCCTTCACCGCGGAGTGCGCGCGCGAGATGCGCGCTCGGCTATAATCCGCGCATGTCCCTCGCCCCGATTGGGCTGTTCGATTCCGGCGTGGGCGGGCTCTCGGTGTATCGCGAGCTGCGCCGCCAACTGCCCCATGAGAACCTGATCGTCCTGGCCGACCAGGCCCACGTGCCGTACGGCGCGCGCCCGCTTGAAGAGGTGCGCAGCTTTGCCTTCGGTATCACGCGCTTTCTCGTCGGGCGCGGGGCCAAGGCTATCGTCGTCGCCTGCAACACCGCCTCGGCCGCGGCCCTCCAGGACCTGCGCACCGCCTTCCCCGAGATCCCCTTCGTCGGCATGGAGCCCGCGGTCAAGCCGGCCGCCCAGCACACCCGCACGCGAGTGATCGGCGTCATCGCCACCCCGGCCACGTTCCAGGGCGAGCTCTTCGCGTCCGTCGTCGATCGCTTCGCCCAGGGCGTGCACGTCATCACCCAGACCTGCCCGGGCCTGGTCGACGAGATCGAGCAGGGTCACCTCGACGGGCCGCGCGTCACGCGCATCCTCGAGCCGGCGCTTGCCCCCCTGCGCGAGGCGGGCATCGACCGCCTGGTCATCGGCTGCACCCACTACCCTTTCGTCGTCCCCGTCATCCGCCGCATTCTGGGCGAGGCGGTCGAAATCGTCGACCCGGCGCCCGCCGTTGCACGCCAGGTCGAGCGCGTCCTGAGGCAGCGCGGATCGCTCAACGCCTCGCCTGAAGCGGGCAGCGATTGGTTCGCCACAAGCGGCGAGCGCGCCCAACTTGAGCGCGCCCTGGTTGCTTTGCTTGGCCTGCGATCGCCTGTTTACAGCCTAAAATGGCTGGAAGAGGGGTTGGCAGAGGTCCGCTGATTATCCCAACTTATCCCAAACTTGCGATTGGGATAACCGGCCGAGCGCTGCCGGCCGCGCGGACGTAGCTTCTGCGCCCTCCCGTTCGCCCGGATCGCGTTACGGTGCGGCACCGCAATCCCCATCCACCTCCGGCCCGACCTCCACCACCTCCGTCACATGGAACTCGCGCGGGTAGGCGCCCAGGTGGCCGTAGCTCCCCTCCCGGCTGAGCACCCCGCGCACCTCGACCAAGAGCCGCGCGCCGGCCGTCCCGCCCAGGTCGGCGAAGGCGTTCCCCAACTCGCCCATCACGTCCGTATCCCCCGAGAGCCACCACTGCTCGGCATCGCCGCAGGGTTGGAAGGATGAGGTCTCGAATCCCAAAACGACGTGTCCCCGGCGCAGTTCGCTGCGCCCTGCACACGCGCTGAGTGTGGCCAGGACGATCAGCGCGGCCGCCGCTCTCACACCTCGCATGCCGGCCTCCCGCGGGATCACTTGAGGATGTAGTAGGTGCCCTTCTTGTCGCCGACTTTCATCAAGAGGCCCTGACGCACCAGGTCCGCCAGGTCCAGGCGCAAGGTCTCGGCGCCGACCTCGGGACACAACTCGCGGTACTCCCGGTTGGCGATGCGCCCGTGCTCGCGCGCGTAGTTGAGGGCGCGGGCCTGACGTTCATTGAGGTCGCGTTCCCAGGCCGGCAGCGGGGGTCTCTCGCGCGCTGCGGCCAGCGTCACCTTGAAGGAGTAGGGTGTGGCGTGGAAGGCCGGCGGCGGCCGTCCATCCGCCACCATCTCTTCGATCATGCGGTCGATTCCCAGCCCTAGCTCTTCGACGAAGCCCCACTGGAACAGGCCGGCCACCAGCCGCGGGTTGCGCGAGTAGTGCTCCTCGACCAAGTTGTCGAGGGTGATATAGCCCGGCAGTCCGCCGGGGCTCACGACTTCCAGCCGGTCGGGGTGCATGCGCAGCTCGATGCGCCGCCCGCGAATGCGGTAGTCGCGATGACACACGGCATTGACCAGCGCTTCGCGAACCGCAAACAGCGGATACTCGCTGCGCTCCTCGCGCACCAGGCCGCGCAACACCGCGCGCGAGTGCATCTCCTCGTTCAGAAGCTGCCAGGATTTCTTCGATGAGATGCGGCAGCGGGCCACCGATCTCTTCCCGCCGGCCGTATCCCGCTTCGCCCGCCGCAGCATGGACTTCCGGCGCATCGAAGCGCACGAAGACCAGCGAGGCCTGGGGGAAGTGCGATTGCGGTGCGCGTCCAAAGAGCAAGAGCCCCGCGACCGTTGGCGCCCCGCCCTGGGTGTAGCCCATCTCCTCCAGGACCTCGTGCGCCTCCCCGCGCGCCAAGGCGCGGCGCCTTTTCTGGCGGCTCTCGAGGAATTCCTCGATCACCTGCGGGTCGAAGTCTTCCCACGCGGCCCCGGCCGCGATCTCCGATTCGAAATCGCCCGCCGATTTGGTGGCCGCCAGGAGGCGGATCTCCTCCCCGCCCAGCGCCCGGTTGTGGGCTCCCGACCGCACCAGCACGCGTCCATCCTCGAGGGCGTGCAGCTCGCTCGAGCGCGGGACCTGCACGACCACCGCCGTGCGACCGTGCAGCTCGCGCTCCTCCCATTGCGTCGCGACCGGCGGACGGCACAAGGCCTCGGCGCGCCGCAACAGGTCTTCCGCCTCGTGCGCACTGAGCGATCGGCGGATGGCCCCGTGCTCGGTGAGCCCGAGCGCCAGCCCGCCCCCGTCCGAGTTGGCCATCGCCACGAGATGCTCGCTGAGCACGGCGGGGTCAGGTTCAGGCAGATAGGCCAAGTTCGCTTCGGAGACGACCATGAACGATGCTCCCGAGAGGCTCTTCCTCACGCTCGATGATTGTAGCGCGGACGGCAGGGGACGCAACGCCGCAAAGCAAAACGCAGGCCGAACGGCCTGCGTTGAGATCGTGATCTCGCCGGGCTCAGCTCGCCCGGGTCGGGTTGCGCGGGCACTTCTTCCGGCGCGGGCGCCGCGGCAATCCGCCCGGTCACCTCCAGCGTCTGCTGGGAAATGGTGGCCACCCACAGGTCGCTCTTCTCGTGTGCGTCCGGTCAAAGCCACATCATGGATCTCCGCCGCCCGCGGCGTTGACCAGCGCGACCATCGCCCGCATGGCCGATGTCCAGGCCTCCTCGAAATCGGTGCGCCCCTCCCCCGGAACCAGCTTTTCCACGTTGCGCGACCAGTCCGAGCGGTACTCGTCCTCGCGCGCCCGATGCGCCCTCGAGGGCCGTCCGTGAAAGGGCGATGTTCCTGGCCGCAAACTTTTCTCGTGCGAAGGGCACAATCTGCTGCACCTCCAGGCCTCCCCGCTGGAGGAGGTGATGCACATCATACAAGTCGCGAGCGATGGCGAAGCGCCGTTGCCCCGCCAGACCGCGAAGCTTTTCCAGGAGGACTTCGCGCAGGTCATAACACGGAATGCTCACGTTACGCAGTCCCAGCGCGCCGGCATCGCTGTACGGGTGGATCAGCTCGCGGGCCACCGGTTGGAACGCGAGCCGCTCCCCGCCCATAACATCGATCCGAATGGCTTGGGGCCATCCCGTGCGCCGGAGCGGTCCGCTGAAGTAGAGCCGCGCCTCAAGGTAGGTCGTGGACGGATCGTCCCCTACGCTCTGGATGCGGGTCGGGCGTGCTCGCAGGTTGAGTCCCGTGTCTCGCTCAAGGCGCTGGCTGACCGTCTCCAAGGCCTCGGCCACCAGGCGGGGGTCCAGCGGACCCCGCGCGCTGAGATCCACGTCCTCTGAGAAGCGGTAGTCTGGGAAATAGCACTTGCGCAGGCACGTGCCGCCTTTGAAGACCGTTTCGGCGGACGCGGGCTGGCTGAACCAGGCCTGGATGAAACAACCCAGTACGTAGTCGAGCTCAACCACCATCGGATCCACGGACCACGCCCGCGCTTGGCGACGGATCTCGGCTTCAGCGATCACCGCGTGCCTCCCAGTCCGGACACATTGACGCGAACACTCCAGCGACCTGTAGATGGCCCCTGCGCGCGGTCCGCGCGGGTCGAGCAGTGCCACCCCCTGCGAGCACCGGCGTCGCCAGGGCCTCCTGACGACGCGAGGCCTGGGGGATATCCATCGCCAACCTCTCACTCAAGTATCCGAGGCGCTTGTACACCGCCCCGGAATCAAACCGTGTCAGGTATCGGTCGAGGCGATCCCAGTCGAGATTGGCTAGCCGGGTCAGCGCGTCGACGACCAGCGGCATGCCCCCGCACAGATCTGGGCGATCGAGGGCATCGATCAGCGTCTTCTCGGGGGAGGTGATGTTGAACGCGGCGCCGCCGCTCCACTGACGGATGACCCCGAAGAACTTGCGCGGCGTGACCAGGACGAAGCGGTAGTCGACACCCAACCGCGTCGCCCGTGAGGCATGGCGACGAGTGCGGGATTGAACAATGAGCAGGCGTGGGATCTGCTCGGTCATTCCCCAATGATGCAGCGCAGTCCAGTAGGCCACCGCGCCCTGCGGCTCGAGATGCGCGGCGATGATCTTAGGATCCTCGCTCCAGCGACGCTCGGGACCCGCCTCCAGAGGGATAATCATGTACAGCCCGCGCTCAACCCTCTCCAGCCAGCCCGCTCGCGCCAGGCGGCTGAGGGCTTGCAGGGCAAGTGGCTTCGAGGGCCAGAAATCAAAGACCTGCTCAACTCGAAAGAGGCGGCGGTCTGCGCCGGCGATTGCCGTAAGAAATCGCCTCGCCTGCGGCCCGAGCCGCCCCGAGCGCCCTGGGGATACATTTCCTGTCATGCTCGATGATCCTTGTTGATCATTATCGTTACACATATTATACCATGATCCGCAACATCGATGCGGCACTCCCCTGGGTGACAGGAGGCCGCCATAAGAAGATGGCCAACACCCGAACCCCGAGAGAGATCAGGCCCGGGCCTGGAGAGGAGTAAGTGCCGGTCCGGACTGGTCCGGAGTAGGCCGCTCAAATGGAGCCGTGGTGCGGGGATGCGGACGTGGGCCATTCTCGATAGATGGGTTGAGGAGAACAGTGTCCCTAGCCATCCGGCTTGATGCGACGTTTCACTCCTGCAATGGGAATTGGCCGCTCGCGGCGGCGCTCCGCATTGACACCCAGATCATGGAGATCCTCGAGAAGCCGACGCCAGCGGTTCAGTGCCAAGACGAACCTTGTCCTCTTCCGCTTGTCATTCACAATAGAGTGCTCTCTGACCTCGGTCATCCCAGTCCGCTCCGCGGCAGATCGCGACACACTGGACATGCCCTGCGGTGCGCCGGACCGTGTGCGAATCCGCCGCAAAGCAAAACGCAGGCCGAACGGCCTGCGTTGGGATCGTGATCTCGCCGGGCTCAGTCGCCCGCGTCGGGTTGCGCGGGCACTTCTTCCGGCGCGGGCGCCGCGGCCGCCTCCGCCGTTTCGCCGCCGTTGGCTTCTTCCTGCAAGTCGGCCGAGATGCGCGCCACCGAGGCGATCGTATCGCCTTCCTTGAGGTTCATCATGTGTGTGCCCATCGTGGCCCGCCCGGCGCGCCGCACTTGTTTCACCTTCAGGCGCAGCGCCTGCCCACCGGCGGTGATGATCGTCAGGTCGTCGTCCGCACGCACCATGCGCGCCGCGGCAATCCGCCCGGTCACGTCGAGCATCTTCTGGGCAATGGTGGCCACCCCGCCCGTGGCGCGCCCCTTGGGCGCATACTCGCGCATCGGGCGTGCGCTTGCCGTAGCCCTTGAAGGTGACCACCAACAGCTCGCCTTCTTCATCCACGACTTCCATCGAGGTGACGAAGTCGTCCTTGGCGCGGCGAATGCCGGTCACCCCGGCCGCCTGGCGGCCCATCGGGCGCACCTGCTTTCTCGGAGAAGCGCAACGCCTGGCCGCTTCTCGGTGACCAGGATGATCTCCTGTGCGCCGGTGGTCAGGCGCACCCAGCCCAGCTCGTCGCCCTCATCGAGGGTGATGGCGATCAGCCCCGAGGGCCGCACGCTGGCGAACTCCGACAGCGCACGCGCTTGATCTTGCCCGTTGCGCGTCGCCATCGTGCAGTAATCGCCGCTGCTCGAAGCCGGCACCGCCACCGCCGCGGTGATCGTCTCGCCTGGGTCCAGCGAGAGCACGTTGACGATCGGGATGCCGCGGTCGGTGCGGTCGGCATCCGGGAATCTGGTAGGCTTTTTCGGAGTACACCTTGCCGTGGTCGGAGAAGAACAGGATCGTGTCGCAGGGTGCGGGCCGGGAAGAGGATCAGGCACCTCGTCCTCCTCGCGCATGGTCTGCCCGGTCACGCCCGCGCCCGCCGCGGCCCTGGGTGCGGTAGAGCGTCGCGCGGCCACGCGCTTGATGTAGCCGCGCTGCGGTGATGCGTGATCAGCACGGCCTCATCGCGCACCAGGTCTTCTTCGCTGCAGCTCCTCGCTGGCATCCAGCGGCGATGCGCGTGCGGCGGTCGTCGCCGTACTTCTCGCACGAGCTCCTGCAGGTCGTCCTTGATCACGCCCAGGATCTTCTTGGGGTGGGCCAGCAGGTCTTCCAGGTAGGCGATCGTGTCCAGCGATTTCCTTGTGCTCGTCCTCGATCTTCTGGCGCTCGAGGGCCGCCAGCCGGCGCAGCTGCATGTCGAGGATGGCCTGGGCCTGGAGCTCCGCTCAGCTTGAAGCGCTCCATCAGGCGTGCCCTGGCGGTGTCGGCGTCCGGCGATTCGCGGATGGTCTTGATCACCGCGTCCAGGTTGGCCAGGGCGATCAGCAGCCCTTCCAGGATGTGGGCCCGCGCGCGGGCCTTGGCCAGCTCGAACTGCGAGCGGCGGGTGATCACCTCCTGGCGGTGCTCGATGATAGATCTGCAGGGCGCGCTTGAGCGAAAGCAGGCGCGGCTCGCCATCCACCAGCGCCAGCATCTGCACGCCGAAGGTGGACTGCAGCGGGGTGTACTTGTACAGCTGGTTGAGCACCTTGCGTGGCTGGCGCGCCGCGCTTGAGCTCGATGACGATGCGTCATCCCGCGCCGGTCGGATTCGTCGCGCAGGTCGGTGATGCGCGTCGAGCCGCCCGTCGCGCACCAGCTCGGCGATGCGCTCGATCAGCGCTGGTCTTGTTGACCTGGTAGGGGATCTCGGTGATGACGATGCGGTAGCGCCCGCCGCTCATCTCCTCGATGTGCGCCACGCCGCGCACCATGAGCCGCCCGCGCCCGGTGCTGTAGGCCTGACAGGATGCCTTCGCGGCCGACGATCGATCCCGCCGGTGGGGAAGTCCGGGCCGTGGGATGAACTGCATCAGCTCGTCGACCGTGACCTCGTCCATCGTCGTCGTAGTGGTCGATCAGGTAGTTGATGGCCGCCGCCAGCTCGCCCAGGTTGTGGGGCGGGATGTTGGTGGCCATGCCGACGGCGATGCCGGACGAGCCGTTGAGCAGCAGGTTGGGCAGGCGGGCGGGCAGCACGGTCGGCTCCTGCAGCGTGCCGTCGAAGTTGTCGGCGAAATCGACCGTGTCCTTGTCGATGTCGGCCAGCATTTCCTCGGCCATGCGCGGTCAGGCGGGCTTCGGTGTAGCGCATGGCCGCCGGGGCGTCGCCGTCGATCGAGCCGAAGTTGCCCTGGCCGTCGACCAGCGGGTAGCGCATCGAGAAATCCTGCGCCATGCGCGCCATGGCGTCGTAGACCGCCATGTCGCCGTGCGGGTGGTACTTGCCGAGCACTTCGCCGACGATGCGGGCCGATTTCTTGTAGGCGGTGTCGGCGCGGATGCCCATGTCGTGCATGGCATACAGGATGCGCCGGTGGACCGGCTTGAGCCCGTCGCGCGCATCCGGCAGGGCGCGGGCGACGATCACGCTCATGGCGTAATCGAGGTACGCGCTGCGCATCTGCTGGTCGATGTCGACGCTGTGGACCGTGCCGATGTCCATCGCGTCGCCGTTGTCCTTGATATCGGGCATAAGGCTAATTATATCCCACAGGCGCTGTTTCTAACGATTGCGGCGTACAGCTTTTTGCCATTTTGCCTTGCCGCGACGTCTTCTGACCTCGTCTGACCACCGGCGCTTCTTGAGGACACGCGACTCACGCGAAGCTTTGCACCGAGCATGTCGACGGACGTGCGCCACACCGGCATGCGACTCGCTCGAACCCGCACCGGCAGCGTGTGCCCAACGCGGAGAGGACGCGCAGCCCGCGCGTGCGCGGTCGAGCGTAAGGCATGCTGTGCCCTGCTCCAGGTGATCTGTGATTTGACCTGGGCCGACGGCCGTGCTACAAGTGGGCCCACACAACGGGAGGCCGTTCACCCCCTGGAGGGAGGGTCCATGGCACACCGCACCATCCGCCGCGTGCTGATCGCGGTCGGGTCTCTCATTGCGCTTCTGCTCATCCTCCTCGTGGCCGGCATATTCCTCGTTCGCTCCTCCTTCCCCCGCACCCAAGGCACGATCCACGTCGCCGGGCTGCACGCCCAGGTCGAAGTGCTGCGCGACGCGCACGGCGTGCCCAACATCTATGCCTCCGACATGCATGATTTGTTCTTCGCCCAGGGCTACGTGCACGCGCAGGAACGCTTCTGGCAGATGGACTTCTGGCGCCACATCGGCTCCGGCAGGCTCTCGGAGATGTTCGGTGAAAGTCAGCTCGAGACCGACAAGTTCCTGCGCACCCTGGGCTGGGCGCGCGTGGTCGAGGCGGAGTTGGCCAGTCTCGATGCCGAGACGCTCTCGGTGCTCCAGGCCTACGCCGATGGCGTGAATGCTTACCTCGCGCAGCGCCGTGGCCCCGCGCTGTCGCTCGAGTACGCGGTGCTGGGGTTGCTCACACCGGGCTACACCCCCGAGCCATGGACACCCCTAAATTCGCTGACCTGGGCTAAGGCCATGGCCTGGGACCTGGGCGGCAACATGGACCTCGAGCTCGAGCGCGCGGTGCTCCTGCGCACACTCGGCCCTGAGCGACTGGCCGAGCTCTTCCCCGCCTACCCCATCGAGAATCCGGTGATCGTGGCTGGGCCCTACGCCGCCGGCGTGAGCGCCAGCGCCAACGCCTCGCTGCCCGCAGCGGCTTGGCCCGGGCTGACGCAGGTCGCGGCGCGGGTTGCGGATCTGAACACGATCCTGGACGGCGAACTGGAGGGCATCGGTTCGAACAACTGGGTCGTGTCCGGCAGTCGCACGACCACCGGTGCGCCGCTCCTGGCGGACGACATGCACCTGGGGCTGCGCATTCCCTCGATCTGGTTCGAGAATGGGCTGCACTGCGAGCCGCGGAGCGAGGCCTGCCCGCTCGAAGTGGTGGGCTTCTCCTTCGCCGGGCTGCCCGGGGTCGTGGTCGGTCACAACCGCGATATCGCCTGGGGCGTCACCAATGTCGGCCCCGATGTGCAAGATCTGTATCTGGAGCGCCTCAACCCCGACAACCCGAATCAGTACGAGGTCAACGGTCAATGGGTCGATATGACGATCGTGGAAGAGACGATCCAGGTGGCGGGCGGCGAGCCCGTGCACCTGACCGTGCGCTACACGCGCCACGGGCCGATCCTCTCGGATGTGGATGAGGCCTACGGCGGTCTGGCCGCGGCGCAGGGCGAGGGCGTGAAGGATCGCTACGCGGTGAGCCTGCGCTGGACAGCGCTCGACCCGGCGACCATCCTCCGCTCAGCGATGACAGATCGATCGCGCGGCGAACTGGGACGAATTCCGTGCCGCGCTGCGCGACTGGGACGTGCCCTCGCAGAACTTCATCTTCGCCGACCGCCAGGGCAACATCGGCTACCAGACCCCGGGGCGCATCCCCATCCGCGCTGCGGGCGACGGACGCATGCCCGTCCCAGGCTGGACCGACGAGTATGAATGGACCGGGTTCATCCCCTTCGAGGACCTGCCGTCGGCCTTCAATCCCCCGCAGGGGTTCATCGCCACGGCCAATAACGCCGTGGTCGGCTCGGGCTATCCGTATCTGATCACCGCCGATTGGGACTATGGCTACCGCGCGCGGCGCATCGTCGACCTGCTGCAGGCGACGCCCAAGGTGTCGGCCGAGGACATCCAACGCATCCACGGCGACGACTTCAATGCGATGGGGCCGGTGCTGGTGCCGCTCATTCAGGGCCTCGCGTTCGACGAGGACGAGAGCCATCTCGCCGAGAGCGCGCGTCTGCTCGAGGGCTGGGATTATCAGAACACGCATGGACTCGGCTCCCGCGGCGCTGTTCAATGCCTTCTGGCGCCATCTGCTGCTCGATACCTTCGGCGACGAGCTGCCGCCCGGCTGGATCCCCGAAAGTTCACAAGGATTCGCCGTCGTGCGTCAACTGGCGAGCGAGCCGGCGAACCCCTGGTGGGATGACACGCGCACGGCACCTCTCGAAACGCGCGACGAGATTCTCAAGACCGCGTTGGCCGAGGCGCTGGCGGAAGTCGAGGCGCTGTTGGGCAAGGATGCGACCCAATGGAGCTGGGGTGCCTTGCACACGACGACCTTCGAAAACGAATCGCTCGGGCGGTCGGGCGTGGCGCCCATCGAGGCGATCTTCAACCGCGGGCCCTTCGCCACCGCCGGCGGATCCGCGATCGTCAACGCCACGGGCTGGGAGGTCGCACGCGGCTACGCCGTGCGCTCGGGTCCTTCGCAGCGCATGATCGTCGATCTGGCGGATTTCGATCGCACGCTGGCGGTACACACGACCGGTCAATCGGGGCATGCGTATCACCCCAACTACATCGACATGGCCGACGCCTGGCGGACAATTCAGTATTTCCCACTCCCGTGGACGAGGGACGAGGTGACGGCGCTCGCGGCGAACCGCCTGGTGCTCGAACCGTAGCCGACCCCTGACCCCTCCCCGGCGCGTGGGCGATGCGCTGCGCACGAGCCACTGCGGGGGAGGGTCGAGGGGATGCATGCCTGTAGCGTTGTTGGAAAACAGAGAAGGACCCCATGCGGGGTCCTTCTTGATTGGGGCCGGGTCCGGATCTAGAGCGGCAGCCCGATGCGATTGGTGATCAGGAGGAACAGCACACCCAGCACGCAGATATCCACGAAGAAGAACACGGCCAGGAGCAGACTCTGCCGGGGGGTCAGAGGAAAGCGTCGCGAGCCAGGTGACGGGGGTTCCTCCACCATCGCGGGCTGGGTGAGCCCCGCCTGTTCGCGCAAGTTGTCGAGCACCCGTCGCTCGGTCGTCGTGTGTGGCATCGCATGCCTCAGGGCGTGGCCGTGGCCCCGCCCGACACGATGATCTTGACCCAGAACGGCACACAGCCGCAGGCTTCGGTGCCGAATTGCACCCCGTACGAGTCGCGCAACATCCAGTAGCTGAAGTAGGTGCCCGGATCCGAAGGCGCGCGCAGCGGGACGGTCAGCCGCACGGTATCGCCGGACTCGATCGTCTCGGTCAGCTTCACGCTCTCGGGTCCCTCCATCGGGTCCCCGCCGGGGTAGTAGAACATCTCGTACTTCGTATCCCAGGTGCAGGTGCCGATGTTCTTGAGCTCCCAGGTCTTCTTGAACCCCTCGTTGGGCTTGAAGGTCGTGTCATCCGGGACGTTGATGTCTTCGACGAACTCCGCTTGCAGAATGCAACCATCGCCACCGACCGGCGGTTTGACCGGCCCTTTGAGGGTGGCGGCACGCGTGAGGGTGACGGTCGGGCGCGCTGTGGCGCCGGGTTGCACGGTTTCGCCCGCGGCCGGGGTCCCGGCGGCGGACGTCGCGGCCACGCTCTCCGTCGTTACCGCCGCGGTGGGCGGGATCGGGGTGTCGGCCTGGGTTGGGCTGGGCGCCTGCAACGTCTGATAGAAGGCGGTCGCCATTTCTTCGGGCGAGGTGGTTGCGGTGACGTCCGGTGTGGCGGGTGCTGCGCCGCCGCATGCGGCGAGCACTACCACCATGCCCGCGAGAGCCACTCGCTTCAAGTCAACGTTCATCAGGTCCTCCTTGCAGCTGCCCGCGGTCGCGCAAACAAGAGAATCCGCATGGATCGCGCGGTAGGGAGGAAGCGCCACCGTGGGTATGCTGGCCGCATTATATCGCTGGGCTCAAAGCAACGAATGGCGATCAGGCGGCCTGACTGCGAATGGGGTAAGCAGGGCGCATGGATTCCCTAGCACCGAGTTCGATGATCCTGTGTCGCAGCACGATGGGCCGCACGCCCTGCGCCACACAACCCATCGCCTCAGTTGGGCCTGTGCGCAGTCGCTCGACGATCGATCCTCGCTGGGCTGTGGCATGATGGATTGCGCGGTCCCCTTCGCGGCCGCGCTCGTCGGCCGGATTCACGTAGGCCGCACCGGCGGCTTACAATGCACGACCTCCCGCCGTGCCGAACGCCGCGCTCGAAGAGAGCCAATCTATGACCCGATCATCTGCTCGCTTCAATGTATATCTCGAGGTTGGCGCCAAGCGAACTTTCGCTGCGGCCGTGGATTGGCCAGGCTGGACCCGCGGCGGGCGTGACGAGATGGCCGCCCTGCAGGCACTGGCCGACTACGGCGGTCGCTACGCCCGGGTCATCGCACCGGCGCGCCTGGGGTTTGCCGCGCCACCGGGGACGGCGGACTTCACAGTCGTCGAGCGGCTGAAGGGAAACGCCACGACCGACTTCGGCGCGCCCGGTGCGAGCCCTGCGAGCGATCAGGACCCGCTGGATACAGAGGGCGTGCGCCGCGCGCAGGCCATCCTCAGAGCCTGTTGGCGGGCCTTCGACAAGGCGGCCCGTGCGGCGACGGGAAAGCCGCTTGCCACAGGGCCACGCGGGGGCGGGCGCGAGCTGGAGAAGATCATTCGCCACGCGGTCGAGTCGGAGGCCGCCTATCTCAGCGGCCTCGGTTCCCCGTTTAGGTTCGATGCACACGCCGACCTCGAGAGTGAACAGCGCCTCCTGCGCGCGGCGGTGCTCACGGATCTGGCCGCGGCCGCACGCGGCGAGTTCCCGGCCCGCGGTCCGCGCGGCGGGCTGCGCTGGACGCCACGCCGTTTCGTGCGGCGGGTCGCCTGGCATATACTCGACCATGCCTGGGAAATCGAGGACCGGTCCCGTTAGCCGCTCTGGTGGCTCTCGTCTCACGGAGGATCGCATGTCACGCCGACCCATCCACTTCGCCCTGATAGCAGCCTGCCTCGCTTCGTGCACGCTTCCCTACGGACTCATCGGGTCGGGCACACGTGAGACGCGCAGCTTCGCGCTCGAGGGCTTCACCGCGTTGGATATTTGCTGCGGCATGCAGGTCGTCCTTTCGGGCGGGGATGACTTTGCGGTGAGCATCACCGCAGACGAAAACGCGCTCTCGGCCATCCGTGCCCGCGTGGTCGACGGCACGCTGCGCCTCGAGCTCGACCCAGGGCAGGGCGGCTCGTTCGTGACGGGGAGGCTCGAGGCGCAGGTGACCATGCCGGTGCTCGAAGCCCTCACCCTGAGCGGCGGAGCCCAGCTTCGGCTGGGTGACAGCGCGCCCCAGGCGGGGGACCTGCGCCTTGAGGCTCACGGCGGAAGTCAAGCTCACCTCTCTGGCTTGTCCACGCAGCGCGCACAGGTCACGCTGAGCGGTGGCGCGTTCGCCGAACTCGCGGTGAGCGAGGATATCGCCTACGATCTCTCGGGCGGCGCGCACCTTGACTATACCGGCGAGCCATCGATCAGCCGCGCGGTAACCTCGGGCGGCGCGAGTGCCTCGAGAAACTAATTCGCCGTCCAGACCGAAGAGCGAGGAGTCTTGCATGCACACTGAGAAGGTGACCGCGGAGTGGCTCGCCGACCAGGCCTTCCTGCTGAAGGACCACCAGGGCTTCCCGATCGTCATGGCTCAGCCGATGGGCGTTCTGGGCGCCGATCTCCTGCCGCTCAGCCTGATCGGCTGCGCTGGGTGGGATGTCGTGAGCATCCTGCGCAAGCAGAAGCAGCCCGTCCTGCGCTGCGAGGTGGAAGCCGAGAGCGAGCGCGATGATGAGCCGCCGTGGCAATTCCGTCGCATGCGCCTGGTCTACAGGATCTGGGGCCGCGGGATCGACCCCGCGGCGGTGGAACGCGCGATCCGTCTGACGGAGGAAAAGTACTGTTCGGTGTTTGTCACGCTGAAAGCGGCGGTCGAAATCCTCTCGCGCTACGAACTGATGACCGACGAGCCCGCGCCAAAGGACAGTGCGGCCCAGGTCCCTCCCGTGTAGCCACGGGTGAATGCGGCGGGCCCGCGCGCTAAGCGTGCGCAACGGCTTGCGCCTACCCCTTGGCTGCACGGCCTCGCATTCTGCGAGGGGCCCCGCGTGCCCGACACCCTCTTCCACACTCTGCTCCCGGCTGATCTCTCGCGGACGTGTTCGTTATTCGCGCGCTGTCGACTTTGCAGCTCCGCCGTGTTGGCGCGCGATGGCTGCCTGACGGGAAAACGGTCCGCCAAGAGGGGTCGGCCAATTCCGCCGCCCGCGTTTTGGCATCCCTCGTGCTTGTCGGCAGCGTTCTCGCCTTCGCCCTCAACCCACCCTGGATGCATTGCCTTGACCTGCCGCGTGCGGCGGCCGTTCGCTGGGCTGGATTCGCCATCGGGGGTTGGGCTCAGGCAACCCATGGTCGGCAGCGGTCGGCGCAGGTCGAATTGCAGACCGATCACCGACTGATCCGTCACGGACCCTGGGCTTATGTGCGCCATCTATTGCATGCGGCGCTGGCAGGCTTTTCGATCGCCCTGGCTAGGGTCACCGCCAATGCGCTGTGCTCGGTTTCGGCGCGCTCGCCATCGCGTTTGTGCCGGTGCGCATCCTGCGCGCAGCGAACATGTTACGCCGAGGCCTCGCGGGTTATTCGGCGCACTGCCGAAGCCGTGCGCTATCGGCGCTGCCTCGGATTGGGTGAGCCCGGCATCACCCTCCCGACATACCCCGGGCCCTTGACTGGTGTATATAACAGATATATACTGCGGTTGCAGGCGCGTGCATGGACGAGTTCATCGCGGTCACCGGCTTCCAATGGGACGAGGCCAACACTGACAAGAGCTGGCGCCGCCACGCTGTCGAGTGGACCGAGTGCGAGCAGGTGTTCTTCAACCAGCCGCTGATCGTCGTCCCCGATCAGCAGCACTCGGCCGCCGAGCCTCGCTCCTACGCCCTGGGCCAGACGAGCGCGGGGCGGTATCTCTTCGTGGTCTTTACGCTGCGGGGCAACCTGATCCGCGTCATCTCCGCCCGACCGATGAGTTGGCGGGAACGGAAGGCATACGGGCATGCCCAAGACAAAGGCTCTTAAGAAGATGCCTCGCTTCCAGAGCGAGGCGACCGAGCGCCAGTTCTGGCTCCATCATGACTCCGCCGATTACATCCATTGGGCAGAGGCCGAGCCGCTGCAGATGCCCGGTCTCAAACCCTCCACCCGGACAATCTCCATCCGCTTGCCTGAGTCGCTCATCGCGGACCTAAGGGTCCTCGCGAACAAGCAGGATATCCCTTACCAGTCGCTCTTGAAACTCTACGTCGCGGAACGCGTCGAGCGCGAGCTTCGCGAGCGGTAGCCTGGCCAGGGGTGGCCTCGCAGGCCGGCCTCTCTGGCTGCCTTCCGCGAAGCGCAAAGAGCAACGCCTCCGAGCTGGCCCCGGACAGCAATCGCCTGACCTGTCGCATCCCCGTCCGGTCCTTATCCGCCCCGCGCCGGCCCAAGGAAGAAATCCGTCACCCATCAAGTCGTCCGAGATCCAGCGCAGTCAATGGCTGCAGGCGTTGGCGGAGTCTCACCCCGCGCAAAGAAAAGCGGCGCAGGCGAAGCTTCGCCTGCGCCGCGTCGGTCGCGCTGTCCTCCGGACCTAGGGTTCGGGCATGAGGAAGAGAGTCACATGGAAGACGAGGCTGGGGACGATGAAGAAGTGGAAGGTGGGCGTGGGCGTCGGCGTTTGACCCACCGTGACCTTGACCCAGAATTCGCCGGGGATACCGAAAAGCAAACCATTGTTGTTGCGCAGTTTCCAGTTGCCCTGATAGGTGCCGTTGCTTCCGGGCGCGATCAAGCTGACCGAGAGGTCGACCGTGGCGCCCGGGGCGACGGCGACAGGCACCGGGATGCCACCCGGGCCGGACATCTGGTCTCCGCTGAAGAACACCACGTTGTAGGAGCTGGTCCAGGTGCATGTGCCCACGTTCATCAGACGCCAGGTCTTGACGAAGGCGGATCCCGGGGCGAACATCGCGCCGTCCGGGACGCTCACGTCGGTGACGAATTGGGCGCGGTCGGTGCAGCCGGCGGTGGCGGAGGGCGGCGGCGTGGCGGAGGCGGGCGGCGGGAGGGTGGCCGTGGCGGGTTCGGGCGGGAGCGTGGCCGGCTGCGCCTGGCGAGTGAGCAACTCCGCATTGACGGTCGCGGCCGCAGCCACATCCGGCGCGAGGGCCGGCGGCGCCGCCTGCAAGCGCAAGTTGCACGCCCCGAGCACAAGGCCCAGGGCGAGTGAGAT
Organism: uncultured Chloroflexia bacterium; assembly: GCA_963712475.1. Lineage (GTDB taxonomy): Bacteria > Chloroflexota > Anaerolineae > Anaerolineales > RBG-16-64-43 > RBG-16-64-43. Next base: position 1,793,291 of record CAVQIA010000004.1, on the reverse strand, counting down.
CAGGATCAGGGTGCGCGCCTTCACGACTCCTCCTCACGAGCGGCTGCGCCTGACACTCGGCGCGGCGACGGATGCGCGATTATACATTGAGGGCGACCCCCCGCAGGTATAATCGCCTCAGCCCGCGGAGACCCCCCATGCCCGCTGAAACCCTCAAACCTCGTGTGGACTGGCTGGACGACGAGCGCCGCAAGGACAAGGCCACCCTGGGCCGCTTGGAAGAGAAGCTGCGGGCGGCCGAGGCGGCCCTGGTCGCGCAGGGCAAGCAGATGGAGGAGCTCAGCGCGCAGGTGGCCCGCGTCTACGCCAAGTTCCAACCCGGGCAGGTCGAGGAGCTGCTCGCCCACCACCGCGAGGACCTGCAGCGCACGATCGAGACCCTGGAAAAGCGTCGCCTGGACGCGGAGGAGAAGGGCGCTAAGGCGCGCACCGCGGAGCGCGAATCGACGGAGCGCGCCCTGGGCGATATGCACCGCCAGCTCGCGGGGCTCGTCGAGCTTCAGCGCACGGTCGAATCCCGGCGCGAGGAGCAGGTGCGCTTGAGCGCTGCCCTGCAGGAGGCGCGCAAGACGCTGGACGGCCTCGTGCGGCGCGACGAGGAACGCGTGCGCGTGATCGCCGCCATGGAAGAAACGCGGCGCCAGGATGTGCGCCGCCTGGGCGAGATCCAGGGTGAGATGCAAGCCCAGCGTCAGAAGTTCAACGAGAGCGGTGCGCGCCTGGAATCGCTCGAGACCGGCGCCCGCCGTTTCGAAACGCGCCTGGGAGAGCTTTCCGCAGCGGACCTGGAGCGGCGCAATGCGGCCGCGGTGTGGCAGGAACAGCAGAATGCCGCCAGCAGCGAGCGTGATCGCCAGTGGAAAGAATGGGAACGCACGCTGGCTACCCTCGCCGCCAGCATGAAGGACAACTCCGAACGCATGGAGGCCTACGCCGAGACGCACCGTGGCATGCGCCAAGCGCTCGACGACACGCGCCAGCTCAACGAACACAGCGAGCAGCGCCTGCATGAAATGGAAGAGATGCTGCGCCTGACGACCGACCGCCTGCGTCAGGAGTGGAGCGCCTACCTGGCCGACGATCAGAAGCGCTGGACCGCCCACGGGCTGACCCTCGACGACCGCTGGCGCGAACACGACCGGCGCGAACAGAAGGCGCTCGAGCGCCTCTCGCGCGCGGAGGACCAGCTGGCGGAGGCCGCCGACCAGGCTCGCGAACGCGAAGCCGGCGATCGCTCACGCCTGGAAGCTTTGACCAACCTCATCCACGAATGGCTGGCGCGCCTCGACAGCGGGCGCTAGCTCGGCACGCGCGGAGCCAGGCATGCGCGTCATCGCCACCGCCGGACACGTCGACCACGGCAAGTCCGCGCTGGTCGAGGCCCTGACCGGCACCCACCCCGATCGACTTATAGAAGAACAGCAGCGCGAGATGACCATCGATCTCGGCTTCGCCTATTTCAGCCTGCCGGATGGCGAATCGGTCGGCGTGGTCGACGTTCCGGGGCACCGCGATTTCATCGAGAATATGCTAGCGGGCGTGGGCGGGATCGACGCGGCCTTGCTCGTGATCGCCGCGGACGAAGGCGTCATGCCGCAAACGCGTGAGCATCTGGCGATCCTCGACCTCTTGCACGTACGCGCGGGTGTCGTCGCGCTCAACAAGATCGACCTGGTGAACGACCCGGAGTGGTTGGCGCTCGTGCGCCAAGATATCCAACGCGCACTGCAGGCGACGGCCCTCACCGGTTCCGAGATTGTGCCCGTCTCGGCACGCACCCGGGCCGGGCTGCCTGCGCTGGCCACGGCCCTCGGCCATTCGCTCGCCGCGCAACCGCGCCGCCCGGATCTGGGCCGGCCGCGGCTGGGCATCGACCGGGCCTTCACCCTGGCCGGCTTTGGCACCGTCGTGACCGGCACGCTGCTGGATGGCGCGCTGGCCCTGGGCGAGGAGGTCGAGATTCTCCCGGCCCGCGCACGCGCGCGCGTGCGCGGGTTGCAGTCGCATCACACCCCGATCGAGCGCGGGCGGCCGGGCAGCCGCGTGGCGGTCAACCTGTCCGGGGTCAGCCTCGACCAGCTCGAGCGCGGGATGACCCTGGCTCACCCGGGCACGTACCGCGTCACGCGGCTGGTTGACGTGCAGCTCGAACTCGCTGCCCGACGCGGGCGGCGCGCTGGAGCACAACCAGCCCCTCAAACTGTTCCTTGGGACGCAAGAAGTGCTGGCGCGCCTGCGAGTGCTCGGCTCCGAGTCCATCCCACCGGGGCAATCCGGCTGGGCTCAACTCGAACTCAGGGGCGAGGTGGTCGCGGCCCGCGACGATCGCTTCATCGTGCGCCGCCCCTCCCCCGGGACCACCGTGGGCGGCGGGCGAGTGGTCGAGCCGCATCCGCCACGCCGTCACCGCCGTTTCGAGGCGCAGGTCATCGAGGGTTTCGAAGCCCTCGCGGCGGGTCAGCCGGCGGAGGTGTTGCTGCAGGCGGCCTCCGCGCTGGGGCTGGCGGCTTGGCGGGAGGTGGCCGAGCGCGCGCGTTTGGCGCCCGAGCAAGTGGCGCCGGCGCTCGAAGCCTTGCGCACCCAAGGGGCGCTGGTCGTGCTGGCCGGTGACCCGCCGCGCGACGCCGACGCACTACTGGTCACACAAACGGCCCTAGCCGATCTGGTTGGCCAACTGACGCGCGCCGTGGCCGATTATCACGCGGCCAATCCGCTGCGCCGCGCGATGCCCAAAGAGGAAGTACGCAGCCGCCTGGCGCTCACGCCGCGCGGAGTGGCGGCGCTGCTGGCGACGGCTCTCCGCTCAAGGACAGATCGTCGAGACCGCTCAAGGCGTGCGCCTGCCCGATCACACGCCGCGCTTCTCGCCCGACGAGGAGCGAGCCGTGGCCGCGCTCCTCGCCCAGTGCGCCCGCGACCCGTATAACACTCCCTCCGTGAAGATGTGCGTGGAGGCGGTCGGCCAACCGGTGTACGCCGCCCTACTTGATCAGGGGCGGCTGCTTCAGGTCTCCAGCGAAGTGGTCCTGCTGGCCGAGACCTACGCGAGCATGGTGGCGCGGGTACGCGAAGTACTCGAGCAGAAGGGAACGCTGACCGTGGCCGAGGCGCGCGATATGTTCGGCACCTCGCGCAAGTACGTGCTCGCGTTGCTCGAGCACCTCGACGCCGTGGGCCTCACCCAGCGTCTCGGCGACGAACGGCGCCTCCGACCGGGCGCCAAGCGCTGAACGGACCCCGCCGGCATCCGCGGCCCCCGGATACAGGTGACATCCTGGCTGAAGATTGATTGACGACTTGCGCGGACGGTGCTAGAGTTCGCGGACGAACGATTCGCGCCCACTGGCGCGGAGCGCATCCCCATCGCCCCGAACACCGGGGCGATTGCCTGCCCCGAGGTGGAGGATGGCCTTCCTCAGCACACTCATCGGCAAACCCGTCGCAGACGTCAACGGTGAGCCCGTCGGCCACCTGGACGATTTGATCGCCTCCATGCGTGGCGACCTGCCGCGCCCGAAGGTGGTCGCCGTGGTGATCCGCCGCCGGGGGCAGCCACTGGATCGTGCCGATCTCGGCGGTGGCCGTGCTCATCGCGCCGGCCGTTCCGCTCACCCGGGCGGCCGATGACCTGCCGCGCTACGAGCCGAGCGAGCACGATCTCTACCTGGCGCGGGACGTGCTCGACAAGCAGATCATCGACACCAACGGCGTGCGCGTGGTGCGCGTCAACGACCTGGAACTGGCGCGCGTCAACGATGCGTTCTACGTCGCCAACGTGGATATCGGCGGGCTGGGTCTCTTGCGCCGCCTGGGCTGGGCCCGCCTGGCCGAGCGGCTGGCTCGCCGCACGGGCCGCAAGCCCCCCACCAGCGAGATCGCCTGGGACGACGTGGAGCTCTTGCGCGCGCGATCAGCCGATGCGCCTGAAGGTTCCGGGCGAGAAGATCGCCGAACTGCATCCGGCCGACCTGGCCGAGATCATCAGCGACCTCACCGCGCCTGCACAGCGACAGCCTGCTGGCCGCGCTCGACGTCAAGACGCTGGCCGATACGCTGGAGGAGGTCGAGCCGGATTTCCAGGCCAGCCTGGTCGAGGCCATGTCCGACGAGAAGGTGGCCGACGTGCTGGAGGAAATGGCGCCCGACGAGGCCGCCGACCTGCTGGCCGAGCTGCCCGAGGACCGCAGCCGGGACCTGCTCAAGCTGATGGAGCAGGACGAGGCCGAGGATGTGCGCAGCTTGCTGACCTATCCGGAGGACTCGGCCGGCGGCATCATGACCACCGAGTTCGTCGCCGTGCCCGAGGCCTCACCGCCGGCAGGCGATCGCCCGCCTGCGTGAGACGGCGCGCGAGGCCGAGACGATTCTACTACGTCTACGTCACCGACGACCGCGAGCATCTCCAGGGTGTCGTCTCGCTGCGCGACCTGGTGCTGGCCGACCCGGCCGCGCCGGTCGCCGAGTTCATGCACCGGCGTGTGGTCACCGTGAGCCTGCTCGATCACAGGACGACGTGGCCCAGGCCGTCTCCAAGTACAACCTGCTGGCCATGCCGGTGGTCGATGACGAGCAGCGCATGCAGGGCATCGTCACCGCCGACGACGCGCTGGACAAGATCATCCCGACCGCGTGGAAGAAGCGCCTGCCGCGCCTGTACCACTGATCGCCGCTTCCGAGGCCGCCCGCATGAAGGTCCCGCCGCGCATTCGATCCCTGCGCACCCGTCTGCTGCTGCTCCTGGCCGTCGTCGGCCCGGGCATCATCACCGCCAACGTCGACAACGACGCCGGCGGCATCACCACCTACTCCGTGGCCGGCGCCCACTACGGCTACAGCCTGCTGTGGATGATGCCGCTGGTCGCCCTGGCGCTGATCATCGTCCAGGAGATGAGCGCGCGGCTGGGCGTCGTCACCGGCAAGGGCCTGGCCGATCTGATCCGCGAGACGCTGGGCGTGCGCGTCACGGCCGTGATCATCGGCATCATCCTGGTCGCCAATCTGGCCAACACCGTCAGCGAGTTCGCCGGCGTCGCGGCCAGCATGGAGATCTTCGGCGTCAGCAAGTACATCTCGGTGCCCGCTGGCGGCCGTCGGCGTGTGGCTGCTGATCGTCAAGGGCAACTACAAGATCGGTCGAGCGCATCTTCCTGGTGGCCAGCGCGATCTACCTGGCCTACGTCGCCTCGGGCATCCTGGCCAACCCGCCCTGGGCGGAGGTGGCGCAGGCCTTCGTGACGCCCAGCTTCCACCTCGATGCCGGCTACGTGACGATCTTCGTCACCATCATCGGCACGACCATCGCCCCGTGGATGCAGTTCTACCAGCAGGCGTCGATCGTCGACAAGGGACTCAAGCTCGCGGACTATGCCTACGAGCGGATGGACGTGATCGTCGGCTCGCTGTTCGCGGTGTTCGTGGCCGGTTTCATCATCATCGCCTGCGCAGCGACGCTGCACGCGAACGGCGTCCACATCGAAACGGCCAAAGATGCGGCGCTGGCGCTCGCGCCCGCTGGCCGGGCGCTACGCCTCCACGCTCTTCGCGCTGGGGCTGCTCAATGCCTCGATCTTCTCGGCCGCGATCCTGCCGCTCTCGACCGCCTATGTGGTGTGCGAAGCCTTCGGCTGGGAGAAGGGCGTCAGCCGCAACTTGCGCGAGGCGCCGGTCTTCTTCGGCATCTACACCGCCCTGATCGTCCTGGGCGCGGGCATCATCCTGCTGCCGATCGCGTCGCTGGTGCAGGCCATGCTGGCCAGCCAGACGCTCAACGGCGTGCTGCTGCCGATCATCCTGATCGTCATGCTGCGCCTGATCAACGACCGGCGGCTGATGGGCAAGTTCGTCAACGGGCGGGTGGCCAACGCCATCAGTTGGATCGCGGTCGTCCTGCTCATCGGCCTGACGATTCTCTTGTTGATCACCAGCGTCTTCCCCGGCGCGCTGGGTGGGTGAGGCTGTGCCCTGAAAGGGCCTGCCACACGCCACGACCATGGCCATGCAAGGATAACCGCCCGCCGCGTTTGACAATTCGAGAAATATAGCTATGATATAGCCAGAATGGCCAACGACATCGTTCTGGCCCCTGAAGCGGTGGCCGACCTGCGCCGCGTGCCGGTCAGCACACGGGCGGCGGTGATGGATGCCATCCGCAAGCACCTGCGGCACCGGCCAACAGCCGTCTCGAGGAGCCGGATCAAAAGACTGCGGGGAATGACCCATCCGCAGTTTCGTCTTCGCGTTGGGGAGGTGCGAGTCTTCTACGACGTCCACGCCAAGAGGGTGGAGATACTGGCGATCATCCCTAAGTCGGGCGTGGAAGAGTGGTTGGAAAGGGCAGGTGAGTAGAATGAAACGTATTGCATTGCACCTGGTGAAAGACGATCTCTCTCAAGTCCTGCGCCAAGCCGAGGGGGAGGACATCATCATCACCCGCCATGGCAAGCCGGCGGGTGTGCTGCGAGGGTTTGCCTCGGAAGAGGATTGGTTTGACTACCGGTTGGAAAACGATCCACGCTTCCTGGAGCGCGTGCAGGCGGCCCGACGAAGCCTGAGCCAGGGGCGCGGAATGAGGTTGGAGGATGTCGCGGAGTAGGCCACACCGGGGTATGCCCCACGAGGCACCGATCCCCCAGCGCCCCCTCAGTCACATCTCCCGCCAGGTCCACTGCCCTCCGACCATCGTCGCCCGCGGCGCGAGGCTGCGCAACGCCTCGGGCGGCATCGCGAACGGGTCCTCGTCGAGGACGATCAGATCCGCCCAACGACCCGCCGCCAGGATTCCGCATTCATCCTCCACGCCGGCCGCATAGGCCGGACCCCGCGTGAAGGCGCGCAGGGCCTCGGCGAGCGTGAGGCGTTGCTCCGGATACCAGCCGGCCTCGCCGGGTTCTCCGTCCGCGCCACGCCGCGTCACCGCGGCATGCAATCCCTCGAACGGGTTGGGCGATTCGACCGGCGCATCCGATCCGAAGGCCAGTTGGGCCCCCGCCGCAAGTTGACTGCGCCAGGCATAGGCGCGCGTGCAGCGCTCACCCCAGTAGCGCTCGGCCATGCGCCGGTCGGAGGGGGCATGGCTGGGCTGCATCGAGGCGATGATCCCCAATTGCGCGGGGCGCGCGAGATCCTCTTCGAGGCAGAGCTGCAGATGTTCGATGCGATGGCGGCGTGCCTCGCGCGGGATGTGCCACTCGGCTTCCAGCGAGCGTATCGCATCCAAGGCTTCAAGCACCTCGTGCACCGCGCGGTCGCCGATGGCATGCACCGCGAGCGGCCATCCGCCGCGCGTCGCGCGTCCGCCGCGTTCAATCAGCGTCGCGCGATCGGTCACGAGCATGCCCCGATTCCCGGGTTCGCCCTCGTAAGGTTCGGCCATCGCCGCCGTGCGCGGGCCGAGCGCGCCGTCGGCGAAGAACTTGAGGTGGCCCAGGCGCAGCCAGGCATCGCCCCGGCCCGAGACCACACCCTCTGCCAGGAGCCGATCCATCTCACTGCCCGGCAGGTTCTTCACCACGCGCAGGTGCAGGTGTCCGCGGGCATGCATCGTCTCCAACGCCTCGAGCGTGCGCGGCGAGGAGAAGTCGTGCACGCCGGTGAGGCCCAAGCGCGCGAGGTCGTCTTGCGTCCGCTCCAGGGCGCGCACCAGCAGCTCTCCGGCAAGCTCCGGTTGGGCGCGGGTCACCAGTTCAATGGCCTTCTCGAACAGGAGGCCGTCCGGCGTGCCGTCCGCGGCGCGCCCAATCCGCCCGCCCGGCGGGTCGGGCGTGTCGTGCGTGATGCCCGCCGCCTCGAGCGCGCGTGAGTTGACCCACGCCGCATGCCCGGATTTGGCCGTGAGCACGACGGCATGCTGCGGCGCGGCCTGATCCAGCTCCTCGCGCGTGCCGTACACACCGCCCCAGGCGTTGTGGTTCCACCCGCTGCCTTCAATCCACTCGCCGGGCGGCGTCACGCTCGCCCGCTCGCGCACGCGGGCCAGGCATTCTGCGCGCGTGGCGGTCTCGGCCGCGATCCCCGTCAAACTGCGCGCAAGCCAATCCAGGTGCAGGTGGGCATCCACCAGGCCGGGCCACACCGTTCGACCCTCCAGCCCAAGGCGCACCGTGTGCGGGCCGGCCTGAGCCAGGAGATCGCGCGACTCGCCGACCGCCACGATGCTCTCGCCGCGCACGAGCAGAGCCGAGGCGCGCGGACAGGCGGCATCTTGAGTGTAGATGTGTCCGTCGAAGAGAATCGTCTCGGGCGGCATGGCGTCGCGGGGAGGCAGGGCGCGGGCGGCCTCAGCCGGCTTTCAAGAGGTGGTCGGCCAGGGCATCCAGTTCTTCATCCGAATAGAAATGGAAGATGAGCGTGCCGCCGCGCTTGGCCCGGCGCAGGTCGATGCGTGTGCCGAACGCTTCCTGCAGCTTGCGCTGCAGCGCGCGCAGATCGGGCGGCAATTTGACCGGGGCCGGCGCGGCGGTGCGTTTGCCGAGCAGCCGCCGCACGAGCTCCTCGGTTTGGCGCACGTTGAGCGCCTTGCGGATGACCGTCTCGGCGGCGGCGGACTGGGCGTGCAGCGTCGGCAGCGCCAAGAGCGCGCGCGCATGCCCTTCCGAAAGGTGCCCCGCCGCCAGCGCGCGGCGCACCGCCTCCGGTAGTCGCAGCAGGCGCAGCGTGTTGGTCACCGCCACGCGGCTCTTGGCCACGCGCTTGGAGATCTCCTCATGCGAGAGGCCGAACTCGTCGTTGAGCTGGCGGAAGGCCTCGGCCGTCTCCAGCGGCGAGAGGTCGGCGCGCTGCACGTTCTCGATCAGCGCCAGCAACAGCCGCTCTTGCTCGCTGGCCGCGCGCACCACCACCGGCACCTTCTCCAGCCCGGCGCGGCGCGCGGCTTCCAGCCGGCGTTCGCCGGCAATCAGGATGAACTCGCCGGGCACCGTTCCGGCCGAGACGACCAGCGGCTGGAGCACTCCATGTTCCTTGATCGACGACGCCAGTTCCTGCAACTCGGCCTCGGCCATACCGCTGCGCGGCTGGCGCGGGTTGCGGCGGATGAGAGCCACCGCCACATCCCGCGTGCCCTGCGGCTGCTCCTCAACCGGCAGCAGCGCGTCCAGCCCTCGGCCGAGACCGTGTTTTGTGCTAGGCATGGTCCACCGTCCCTGTGGGTTGAAGAGCGGCCGTCGCCGGCTCAGGCAGCGGCAGGCCGTCGCCGCGCAGAATTTCCTCGGCCAGCGCGCGATACGCGAGGCCGCCCGGCGAGGAGGGAGCATAGACGGAAATCGGCAAGCCGTGGGAGGGGGCTTCGGCCAGGCGCACGCTGCGCGGGATGAGGTTGGCAAACACGCGCCCGGGAAAGTGCGAGCGCACTTCGGCCACGACCTGCGCCGAGAGATTCGCGCGCCCGTCAAACATGGTCATCACCAGGCCGCGCACGATGAGCCCGGGGTGATACGCGGAGCGCACCCTGGCGATGGTCTGGGTCAGTTGGCTCAAGCCCTCGAGCGCAAGGTACTCGCATTGCACTGGGATGATCACCCCGCTCGCCGCCGCCACGAGCGCGTTGAGCGTGAGCAGGCCGAGCGAGGGCGGCGAATCGATCAAGAGGTAATCGAAGGAGGGGGCCAGATCCTCCAGCGCGCGGCGCAGGCGCATCTCGCGGCCGATCTCGCTGACCAGCTCGAGCTCGGCCCCGGTCAGATTCGGCGAGGCCGGCATCAGGCTGAGGCCCAGGCGCTCGTTCCCCAAGCAGCGCCGCGCTCGGGGTCACATCGCCGGTCAGCACCTCGTACGTGCCGCGTTCGATCGTGCGCTTGTCAATGCCCAGGCAGGAGGTGGCATTCGCCTGCGGGTCGAGATCCACCAGGGCCACGCGCTGCCCCAGGACGGCAAAATAGGCGGCCAGGCTGATGGCCGTGGTGGTCTTGCCCACCCCGCCTTTCTGGTTGACGAAGGCGTAGATGCGGGTCACGGTTGTTCCACCACCAGCCGGCTGCGTGCGACCTCCGCGCGCGTGGGGATTCCCGCCAGGCCCTCACCCGCCACGGAGGCCGAAGCCAAGAGGGTCGCGGCGCGCGCGGCCTCCCATGGGTCGCGCGTTTCATCCAGACGCGCGAAGAAGCTCGCGGCGAAAATGTCGCCGGCGCCGGTCGGGTCGTGCACCTCCACCTGCGGCGCGGGGAAGTTGCGCACGTGTCCGTTCCAGTACACCCGCGCGCCGTGGGCGTTCTCGGTCACCGCCGTGATCGGGCAGTGCTCGACGAGTTGCGCAATGATCCGTTCGTCGCCTTGCACGTCCTCCACCGAGACGACACAGGCCGAGGCCGCTGCCCAACGCGGTCAAGAGCTGCGCCTCCGGCGCGCGCCGCCGCACGCGACCGGCAGAATCCCACGCCCGCAGCCAGCCCTGAGGCGTGACGCCGATGAACGATTGCGGGAAGTGCTGCGCGAGGCCCAGGTCCACCTCATCCGCCACCGGCGCAAGATGGAGGATGCGCGCCTGGCGCCACTCGAGCGGCACAGCGGCCGGGGTCAGGCGCTCGGCAACGTGATGGATGATTTGTTGGCGGGTGAAGCCGTGGTACCGGTTCTCGAAGGTCGTCGTGTGCGCGGCCGGAAGTCGAAAGAGACGTATCCCGGAGAGCTCGTGCAGGTCCTCTTCGGCCGCGCAGGAGGTGACCGCGCCGACCGTGAGCCCCCAGGCGCAGGCCGTGAGACCCGCGTAGGTCACCGTCCCGCCCAAGCGCTCGCCCGCGGGCACGAGGTCGCGCGTGACGTGGCCGATCAGCAGGTAGTCGAGTGCGTGCGAGGCCGCCAGGGACACGCGAGGATTATACCTGAGGCATCCGGCCTCGGCCCGTTATAATCGCTCGACGTGATGAGATACGATGCCCGAATTGCCCGAGGTTGAAACGATCGCCGAGAGCTTGCGCCGCGCCGACGAGGTCGGGCTTCCGCTCCTGGGAGCGACCCTCGCCGGAGTCACATTGCGCTGGCCGCGGCACATCGCGCAGCCGACCCCGCGCGAGTTCGAGCAACTCGTGCGCGGGCAGACGGTGCACGCGATCCGTCGGCGGGGCAAGTTCCTGGTGCTCGATCTCGATCAGCATGCGCTGCTCATCCACCTGCGCATGAGCGGCGATCTGCGCATGGAGCCGTCGAGCACGCCGCTGGAGAAGCACGACCTGACGATCTGGCACACTGGCGCGGGTCATGACTTGCGATTCAATGACCCTCGCCGCTTCGGCCGAGTGTGGCTGGTCGAGGACGCGCACACGGTGCTGGCCAGCCTCGGTCCGGAACCTCTGGACCCCGCCTTCAGTGTGGCCGAGCTGAGCACGCGCCTCGCGCGGCACCGCCGCCGCCTGAAACCTTTGCTGCTCGATCAGACCTTCGTGGCAGGCATCGGCAACATCTACGCCGACGAAGCGCTGCACCGCGCCGGCTTGCACCCCTTGCGTGCCAGCCACCGCTTGAGCACCGAGGAAACCAGTCGGCTGTGGCGCGCCCTGCGCGCCGCGCTGCGCAGCGGTCTGCGCCATCATGGCGCGAGCATCGACTGGGTCTATCGCGGGGGAGGCTTCCAGAACCATTTCCGGGTCTACGGACGGACCGGGGAGCCCTGCCCGGTGTGTCGCACGCCTATCCGGCGCATCGTTGTGGGCCAGCGTTCGACGCACTTCTGCCCGGTCTGTCAGCCGTTTCGCCCAAGGCGCAGGTAAGCCGCGCCCCCTTTGTCCGTCGCAGGAGATCCCGCAGCTCCCTGCCGCCGCCACCCGCAGGCTGGGGCCCCTGACGGCGGCCAGATCCGGTGCACATCAAGCGCAAGGAAAACGGCGTCCTCCGGGTGTGAAAACAGGGTGAAAATGGCGTGACAGGCCACGCGAGAATCGTAGGAGAATCAGCCGCCGTCCGTTAGACTTGACAGATGAGGTGCGGAATGTCGCTCATCCTTCGCGCCCGATACGCTCGCCCCTCCGGCCGCGCCCGCGCGCAGAGCCTGGTCGAAACGGCGTTGCTCTTGCCGATTCTCCTGCTCTTGCTCTCCGGGCTGGTTGAGTTCGGCTTCCTCTTGAATCGCTATCTGATCTTGCTGGATGCGGTGCGCAATGCGGCGCGCTTCTCTTCCGACAGCTTGTTCACCGCCACCTTCCCCGACACGGCCTGCGACGTGGGGGCGGTCTCCTATCCGCATTACACCGACTTCTTCGGCCAGACCGCGTGCCTGGTGATGCGCGAACTGGGCAACGAGCAGCCGGCGGTGACGCTGGATCCGTTGCGCGACGACGTCATCGTGTCGGCCTTCTCGGTTGAAGCCGGCGTCGGCGCGACCCGTTTCCCTCCCGCCTTTGGCGAAGCCGGCTTCGCCTACTTTGGCAATGAAGCCTCCGACATGACGACGGCAGACGTCAATGGCAGGCTGGAAGCCGGAGCTCCAAGCACGGGGCTGCTGCTGGTTGAGATCTGGTACAACTACGATCAGGTGCTGCGCCTGCCGTGGATCACGGCCTTCTTGCCCGACCCGGTGCCGCTGCACCTGCACACCGTCATGCCCTTGGTGTCGGCAGAGCCGACCTCCACCCTCCATGAGGTCCTCCATGATGCAGTTACGACACAGGTCCACCAACCGCCAGCCGGGCCAGGCGCTGATTCTCATCGCCCTGGCATTTGTCGGGCTCCTGGCCTTTGTCGGCCTGGCGATCGATGGCGGCCAGTTCTTCATCGGCATGGGCAATCTGCGCCGCGCCACGGATGCCGCCTCGCTGGCGGCGGCGGCTCAGGTGCGCGAGGGCCGCTTGATCAACAGCCCGGAGGTGATCGATTCCGCGCTGCAGGTCCTGCGCATGAACGGGGTGGACACCGCCGGCGTGGAGGTGCGCGGGTGCCTGCCGCTCGACGCGCCTCATCACGATCGCTTCTCTGTGCACCACACCCCCGCGCAAGCTGGTCCGCGTGCGAGCCACCTCTCAAGTGCCGATGGCCTTCCTCACGGTGATCGGTATCAATATCATCCCCATCACCGCCGATTCGGTGGCCGAAGCGGCCTCGCTGGATGTGGTTCTGTCGATCGACGTGTCGGAGTCGATGACCTATGATGCCTCCTGCACGGACGGGGATGACGACGATGGGGATGGTGTGGCCGACGACTGCACCGGCCGCGGTGCGGTGGACACCGACGGCCTGACGCCCGATGACATCATGCGCGACCCGGCCCAGTGCAACCCGGGCAACGACTGCTATCCCTTCCATGAAGTCAAGTTCGCCGCCAGTCACGCCCCCGGCACGCTCGGGCCGACCGACCTGGGCGGCTTCGTGCAGCGCATTCTGGACAAGGCGCCGGCCGAAGAGGAAGACCGCTTGGGGATCGTTTATTTCTCCAACGGCTGGCAGGGCGCTCCGCTGGGGTCGCATGTCGTGACGCCGCCCGGGTGGGCGGTGGGCGATCCGCTGTGGTTCAACAACCGGGTGGATGCCGCGGCGGCCATCGCCGATCTTCTGGTCTACGAGCCGGGTATCTGCCTCGATCCCCTGGGCTCAGCCGAAGGACCGTGCCGCAAGTATGATCCGCCCGGGTTTGTCTTCGGCGGTGGCGGCGGGGACTACCTGGGGTTCGAGTGCCCGCTCTTCCGCGACGCCGCGGCGGACCCGCGTTCGTGCACCACGACCAATATCGGCGGGGGTCTCTTGTTGGCCGGGCAGATGTTCAACGACCATCCCAAAGAGGAAGCGCTGTGGGTGACCGTGCTCTTGACGGATGGCGCAGCCAATGCCTCCTCCCGCGATATGCCGACTCACCCCTACGGCTTCTGCCCGGGGGGTGCGGGGGTCCCGGACTGGATCAATCCTATTTGCCGTGACAACCGCGCGAGCACTCGCCACTCGACGGCCGACGGGCGATACGACGCGGACGATTACGCCCGCGACATGGCCGACTTTGTGGGCTGCACACCCACTAGCCCGGCCGCGGGCTGCAGCGGGCCGGGGCAGGGCGCGGTCGCCTTTGCCATCGGCCTGGGCAGCCAGGTCCTCTCGACCGACTCGCTGGGCACCGCCTACGGCGCAAGCCTGCTGCGCTACGTGGCGGCCGTGGGCGACGACTTCGACCCGGCCACCGATCTGTGCGCTTCGGTCCCCGACCCGCGCACCTGGTGCGGCAACTATTACTTCTCCCCATCGGGAGCACAGCTCACTCGGATCTTCGAGGATGTCGCCTCGCGCATCTTCACGCGCATCACGCAATGAGCGATCGGTTACGGCAGGGGTGAAGAGATCGTGAGAGGGGAGCCACCCAGGCATGATGAAACGCACACACTCCACAACGCACGTCAAGGACCGCTCCGCCAAGCCACGGACGCAGGGGGCGCAGGGGCTGGCGGAGTTCGCGCTGGTCCTGCCGGCGCTGCTCATGGCTTTGTTCATGATCATCGAGGTGGCACGCGCCTTCCAGGCGTGGCTCAGCGTCCAGAACGCGGCACGCTTTGGCATGCGCTACGCCATCACCGGTGATTTCGATACGGGCCATTGCGTCGATGTCGACTTCCCGGCCGACGGCGCGTGCGCCGGCGTCAGCCGCCGCGCGGAAGAAGATGCGGCACGCCTGCAGTCCATCTACGACCTGACCACGCAGGCGGCCGCGGGGCTCCTGCGCGACCCCGCCGCCATTTGGAATGAGCCGGGATACTTCCACGTCACCGTGTGCTCCTCGCGTCCGGGAAATGTCTACACGCGCATGCAGCGCCGCGATGGCGGTCCCGGGCACGACTCACAGTGCACACCGGCCGATGATCCGGGCAGCCCGGATATCGGCTTGACCCGCGTGCTGATCTCCGTGACCTTTGAGCACCCGATCATCATGCCGATCCTCTCGAGCATCGCCCCGTCGCTTACCCTGAATGCCGACCGCACCGGCATCCTCGAGCAGTTCCGTGTGGCGCGCATCATCGGCCTGCCGCCGGATATCACGTTGCCCTCGGCCACGCCGTCCCTCACCCCCACCGCCAGCGACACGCCCTTGCCGACCGAGACGCCAACTCTCACTCCAACTCCCACGCCCTCGCAGAGCCTGACGCCCTCCCAGACCTCCACGGCCTCACTCACGCCCACACCCAGCCTGACACCCTCCATCACGCCCACGCCCTCCTCGACCCTGCCGCCGGTGCATATCGATATTGTTGTGCCGCCGGTGTCGGGGGCCGCCTTGAACAACATCAACGAAACGCGATTCGAGGCGCGGGCCTGGGATCCGCTGATCGGGACGAGCAACGGCGACGGTATCGACCATGTGCGTTTCTGGATCTACAGCCCGAGCTTCACGTTGATGACCCTGACCGATCAGATGGCGGTGCGCTACTGCGCCTACTCCGGCACGGTGATCTGCGACCACATGCCGGGCGCGCAATGGACTACGCTCACCAGCGGGACCTACACCATCTACGCCATGGCCTGGGCGGATGACGGGCGGGCTTCGGCCATGGCCTCCAAGACCTTCGTCATCATTTTGCCGACCGCCACGCCCTCCAAGACGCCGACGCCCACCACGACCTATACGCCGTCGCCGGTGCCCCCGCCGACGGATACTCCGCTGCCGACCAATACCTTCACGCCCAGCCACACGCCGAGCCACACCCCAACCTTCACTCCGAGCCGGACGCCGACTCCCACCTACACGCCCTCGGAAACGCCGACGCCCTCCGAGACGCCGACGCCCTCCGACACGCCCACGCCGACCTTCACCCCTACACCTTCACGGACGCCGAGCCACACGCCGCCCGCGACCTCAACCTTCACACCCACGCCCACCCCGCCGCCCAGCAAGACGCCGACGCAGTGCTTCGACTGCTGAGGCGGGTCGAGCTGCGGACCTGTTCACTGCCCACCGGGCCAGCGATTGCTGGCCCGGTGCCTTGTCTCTTGCACGATACTTGCAGCGTCTCTCAGCACAGACAGCACCTGGCGAGGAACCGGGTGCCCTGCGCGCCACGGGTTGGCGCGTCTGGCTGGCGCCACCACCTGCAGGGAGGCGCCGTCTCAACTATTCCGCAAGAATCCTGTCTGCGCGGGCCAGAAGGCCCGACGTAGAATTCTCGTGAGGTACGGGGCTTCTCTACCGGTATTTCTAGAGTAAGTTCATCATTTAACGGGAATCATCCGATGTCGAGCAGGAAAACAGGGAAAGTTATGTCCACTTCGCCACCCTCCAGGTCCTGGCTGACCCGGCATAACCCGGTGCGTCTTCTGACCGATCGCTACCCGCGTCTGAGGCGTGCGCAGGGCTTGGTGGAGTTTGCGCTGGTGCTGCCGGCACTGCTGATGGTGATGTTCGTGGTCATCGACGCCGCGCGCACCTTCCAAGCCTACCTGGTCGTGGACAACGCAGCTCGCATGGCCATGCGCTTTGCCGTGACCGGCGAGTTCAGTCCGGGCTCCTGCATCGATATCGATACTCCGCCCGATGGTGCCTGCGCCGGCGTCAGCCGCCGGGCCGAAGAGGATGCCGCCCGCCTGACCACCATCCATAATCTGGCGCAGGAATCGCTAGTCGGCATCATGCGCGACCCGACCGCCACCTGGGCCCAGCCCGGCTATTTCCACATCTCGGTGTGCTCGACGCGCGCCGGCAATGTGTGGGATCCGCTCTTGCGCTATTCGGATACCGTCGTCGGGCACGACTCGCGCTGCATGCCGAACGACGATGCCGGCAGCCCGGACCAGGGTATCGCGCGCGTGATCGTCGGAGTGACCTTCGAGCATCCTGTCATCATGCCCATGCTCTCGACCTTCATCCCCTCCGTCACACTGCACTCGGAGCGCTCGGGGATTCTCGAGCAGTATCGCGTGGCGCGCGTGATCGGCCTGCCGCCGGACATCACCTTGCCTTCGGCCACGCCCTCCAACACGCCCACCGCCTCCAACACGCCGACCAACACGCCGACGCCGACCTTCACTTATACGCCGACGCCCTCCGACACGCCCACACCGACCGATACGCCGACGCCCAGTAATACTCCGTCGGCATCGCCCACCTTCACTCCCACCGCGTCCATGACACCCTCCAAGACGCCGACCAATAGCCCGACGCCCAGCCAGACCCCGTGCAAGGTCCCGCCGGTCGCGGTGATTATCCAACCGGGCGGCGGCAGCTACTCGACCACCTTGCCCGCGGAGGTCACCGCTTTCGATCCGGACAACGTCGACCCACTGACCTGTGCCGCAGGCAGCGGGGCCAACGGCACCGGTATCAACCGGGTAAGCTTTGACTTCCAGTTCTGGACCGGCAGCTCGTGGTCGACCGTCTACTCCGTGACCGACACTGCGGTGCGCTACTGCGGCTTCGGCGGATCCTGCAACTCGCTCAACATCTCGGCCGGCCAGTGGCCGAGCGGGGCCAACATCCTGACCGGCTCGTACCGCTTGCGCGCCCGCGCGCGTGACGATGAGAGCGTGTGGAGCCCCTACGTCTACCAGACCTTCACGATCGACGCACCCAACACGCCCACCGCCTCGCTGACGCCCTCGCCGACGGTCACGTTCACGCCTTCACCGATCCCGCCGCCCACCAGCACACCGCTGCCAACGAACACGCGCACGCGCACGCCGACCCGCACCAATACACCGACGCGCACCAATACGCCCACACGCACGCCGACCAGGACCTATACCCCGTCGCTCACGCCGTCGATCACACTGACGCCGTCAAAGACACTCACGCCGTCGATCACGCCGACGCCCTCCAAGACCTATACACCGACCAATACGCGGACCCCGACCCCGCCCTTCACGCCGACACCCAGCTACTCGCCGACGCCGACCAAGTCGCCGACGCCGACGGCCACCAACACGCCGACCCAGTGCTTCGACTGCTAGGTCACGCGAGCTCCCTCCTCGGTGTCTACCCTAGGCCAGCCTGCGCTGGCCTAGGTTCTTTTCCACCCGGCAGGCCCGGCCTGCCGCGAGTGTAGAATGGAAGCGCCGCGAGGCTGCATGCCTCGCCCCGGCCGGCACTTGCAGCAGACGACTGCCCCATGCGTGCGATGCGCCGCCCCTCACTTCTCCCTAAGCTGACCCGCGCGCCGATTGCCTTGGCCTGGCTGGTGTGGGCCCTGGCGTACCTCGGACGCGCTCTGACGCTCAAGCGGCCTGAAGTGGGCGCGCTGGCCGGGTTGCTGCTCCTGCTGTGGCTGCCCGCCCTCGTCGCCTCAGGCCTTGTTCTTCAATCGCGCCCTGCTCGCCCCGCGTGGCCGGCGGCGGCCTGCCCTGGCCTTCGGGGTTGCCTTCACCTTGTGGACCGCCGCCGAGGTCCTGTGGTCGCTCGCCCTGCTCTTCCCAGCCGCCGCCGGGCTGGCCCTTCTCGCCGACTGGCTGCACCTGGCGGGCTATCCCGCCGCCTTCATCGGCTTGTGGCTGCACCCGGCTCCCCCGCGCGAGGGGCTGCAGCGGCTGCGCTTCGAGCTGGATGTCGCCATCTACGGCGGTTCGTGGGGCCTCCTGCTGTGGGCCATCCTCATCTTCCCGATGTTGCAGCAAGTCGTCCGCGACCCGCACGACCTGTTCTGGGCCGCGAGCTATCCCACCCTGGACCTGGTCTTGCTGGTGCTCATCATCTGGTGGCAGCGCCAGACACCGCGCTCGTTGCCCAGCCTGTGGCTCGTGGCGGGCGGCGTCTTCTTCTCGGCCGCGCTCAACCTGACCCGCGGCTGGCTCGGCCTGCAAGACATGCGTCAGGCCGGCACGCCGCTGGATGTCATGTGGATCATCGCCTTCGGCCTGCTGGCGATGGCCGCCCTGACGAATGACCCGGTCTGGCCGGCCGCGCCGGTTCACGAGGCGCTTACCCCGCGCCGGCAATGGCAACGACGCTGGGAACGTGCCGAAAGCCGGCTCTTGCCGCTCGCGACCGCCATGGCGCTGATCGTGTACGTCCTGATCGAGTGGCAAGGCTACGGGCGCGTCGACCCGATCGCGCTGTGGGGTGCGCTGACCATCTTCATCCTGGTTATCCTGCGCGAGGGCGTCTCGGCCGGGCAGGCGGAGTTGCGCGGCTACGCGACGCTCGTGCAGCACATTGGTGACCCGGCCTTCATTTGCGACGAGAGCGGGCGAGTGATCCTGGCCAACCCGGCCCTGGGCCGCGCGCTGGGGGGCTCCGTTCCCGGGCTGCTCTCGCAGGTGGTCCTGCGCCCGGGGGCGCTCACCGAGGCCGCCACCTTGCGCGCACCGCTTCCGGCCGTCCTCTTGCAGAGTGCTTTCGAGCGGGGCTGGGAAGGCGAAGTGTGGATTCAGCCGGCCGGCATCGGCCAAGCAGCCGGCTTCCCCGCCTGGCTCACCCTGCGACCTCTCCCGCACGGCGAGGGCGAGGCCCGCCGGCTGGCCGGGCTGCTCCACGATCTCACGCCCCAGCGCCTGCACGAGCGGGAACTGCGCGAAGCTTACGAGCAGGCCGAGCAGGCGCGTCAGGCACTGGTCGCACTCAGCTCCACGCTCGAGCAACGCGTGCACGAGAAAACCACCGACCTCTCGCATGCCCTGACCCAACTCGAGGAACAGAACCGGGCGCTGCGCAGCCTCGACCAACTGAAGTCCGAGTTCGTCGCCCTGACCTCGCACGAACTGCGCACGCCGCTCTCCAGCATTCGCGCCGGGCTGGAACTGATGTTGAGCGACCCCACGCCCGTCCCGGAAACGGCGCGCACCATGCTCGATCTCGTCCATCGCGAAACAGAGCGCCTGGGGCGCTTCGTCGAGAGCATCCTCAACCTTTCGGCGCTGGAGGCGGGACGGGTGCCGCTTCAGCTTGCGCCGACGAACCTGGCCCAGTGCGTGGAGGGCGTGCGCGCCTCGCTCGCCGCCAGCCACGGCGGCGGCCGCAGCCCGGCGCTCGAGCGCCTGGAGGTCCGCCTGCCTCCGGATCTGCCCGAGGTGTGGGCGGATGACCAGATGCTCGGGCAGCGTCCTTTTTCATTTGGTGGATAATGCGATCAAGTACGCGCCCGAGGCGCCCATCCGCCTCACCGCCCAGGTCCAGGATCAGCGGGTGGCGCTCACTGTGGCGGACCGCGGCCCGGGAGTGCCCCCCGAGGCCCACGGACGCCTCTTGCAGATGTTCTCGCGCCTGGAAAGCTCGGATTCGCCACGCGTGGCGGGCTACGGCCTGGGGCTGTATGTGTCGCGTCGATTTGTGGAGGCCATGGGCGGCGAGATCGCCGTGGACTTGACTCCCGGGCAGGGGATGACCGTCTGCGTGCGCCTGCCGGTGGTGAGGGACAGCGAATGACGAGCCGCGTGCTTATCGTTGACGATGACGAGTTGCTGCGCGAGGTCCTGACGCAGTTTCTTGAACGCGAGGGTTATACGGTGACCGCGGCGGCCACCGGACCTGAGGCGTTGCGCACCTTCTACCGCGAACGGCCACAGGCCGTGGTCCTCGATCTCATGCTGCCCGGCATGGACGGCTGGGAAGTGTGCGCGCGGCTGCGCGAACTGTCCGACGTGCCGATCATCATGCTCAGCGCGCGCACCGGGCAAACCGACAAGCTACGCGGCTTTCGCCTGGGCGTGGACGATTACATCTCCAAACCCTTCAGCTTGGCGGAGCTTGCCGCGCGCCTGCAGGCGGTGCTGACGCGCACCGAACGCGCGCGCCGCGAGCCGCGCTCGACCTGGGCCTGGCAGGATCTGGTGGTAGACGTCGACCGGCGCCAGGTGCGGCGCGCCGGGCAAATCCTGGATCTCACGCCGACAGAGTTCCGCCTGTTGCTCGCGCTGATCCAGCGTCAAGGGGCCCTCGTCGCAGAGGATGAACTGCGCGAGGAGCTGTGGGGGCGCGAGCGGGCGGTGGATGCCTCGGCCCTGCGCCGCTACATCTGGCTGCTGCGGCGCAAGATCGAGGAAGACCCGGCGCACCCGCGGCGGGTGGTGGCCGTGCGCGGCGAGGGCTATCGCCTGGGCACGGGTCTCCTGGCCTCGCCGCCCGACGAACTCCCCTCCGAGCCAGAATCCTGACCCTCGCGGCCTTTCTCCCCGCCAACGAAAGTCTAACGCCGCGGTAATGCCATTCCGATAGCCTCCGCCTATCCTGCCAGATGCATATCGTATCGGATGCTCAGGATACTCTGGAGGTCATCTCATGAATTCCATGTATGCACTGCAATACGCCCCCACGACGGGTCTGCGGCGCTGGAACTGGCGCTGGACTGAACCCGGCGACCTGGCCTATCAGCCGGTGTCCGTGGATGTCGCGGATGATGGCGAGGCCTTCACCCTCTCGGCCCTCATGCCGGGAGTCGCGGCGCAGGATCTCAAGATCGAAATCGAGGGTGATACAATCTCGCTGCGCGGCGAGATCAAGGCCGACCCGTCCGAGGCCGAATACCTGATGCGCGAGCGGTTCATCGGCAAGATTGGCCGCACCCTGACCCTGCCGGTGGCCCTCGACTCGGAGCACAGCCAGGCCACGCTGGAGGCCGGTGTGCTCACGCTGCGCGTGCCCAAGGCCGCCTCGGCACGGCGCACGGTGATCCCCGTCAAGGGTTCGTAGGCTCGATCGAAAGCGGGGACGCGACATTCTTCCACCATCGCACGGGCCGGGCGCGCACGCCGGCCCGTGACTCGTGTTCGCGATCGCGCCACCTGGAGAGGTTCCGTGATCCCTCTGCGCGACAACGTCCGCCCGCGTTCCTTTCCATGGATGACGTGGCTGATCATCCTCGCGAACGTCGCGGTATTTGTGGTTGAACTCGGGCTGACCCCGCGCGGGCTGAGCCGGTTCTTCAGCGAGTACGGGCTCATCCCGGCCCGTATCGACTTGCGCGCGGCCTCCACCTGGGCGCCGCTCTTGACCTCCATGTTCGTCCACGGGGGGTGGTTGCACGTCCTCAGTAATATGTGGGCCCTGTTCATCTTCGGCGACAACGTCGAAGACCGTCTGGGCCCATTGCGCTACCTGGTCTTCTACCTCGTGGCCGGGCTGGTGGCCGGCCTGTTGAACGTCTGGATTACGCCGGACTCCGCGGTGCCGATGGTCGGCGCCAGCGGCGCCATCGCCGGCGTGTTGGGCGCTTACTTCCTGCTCTACCCTCAAGGCCGAGTGCTGACCTTGGTCCCGATCTTCCTGCTGCCCTGGTTGGTCGAGATCCCCTCCATCCTCTACCTGGGCTTCTGGTTCGTCTCACAGTTCTTCAACGGATTGGCCTCGCTGGGTGGCGGCGGCATGCTGGGGGAGGTGGCCTGGTGGGCGCACATCGGCGGTTTCCTGGCCGGCATCCTGATGGTGCTCGTCCTGCGCCCCGGTCCTCGGCGAGCCCCGCCCCATGCCTTCCCGGTCGAGGTCGTGGTTCATCCCCCGGACGACCCGCGTCTCTAGCCTCGGCCGAGCGCACGTGTGCTACAATCGCGCCGTGGTCCACCACCACGTGCTGCGAGGGATAGGCCAGAGGGGGCCGACCAGGGTTCCTTCATCCGTCCCTCGGCCAGGCGCGCGCGTGCTCCGGGATCGCGTCGCGTTTAGGCCCGATCGTGTGCCCGCCCATTTCGTGATCCGCCGACCTCTCACCCTCCCAACCGCCAGCTGCCTCGCCTGCTTGGCCCACATGGGAGGGCTTCGGGTTTCCCTCGCATGATTCCCGTCGATCGCGCGCACCTGGAGGTTGTGGCCGCCACCCATCCCGGCGAAGTGCGCGCCACGAACGAGGACCGCTTTGCGGTCGGCACCTATCAGTTGAGCGCCGACGACAATAGCCTGTGCACGCTGGCCATCGTGTGTGACGGCATCGGCGGGCACGCCGCAGGCGAGGTCGCCGCGCAGATCATCGTGGACCAGTTCGTCCTGCAAGCGGCAGCCTTCACGGGCCGCGACCCGACCTCCGAGATGAGTTCAGCCCTGGTGCGCGCCGGTCGGGCGGTGTACGCACGGGCCCGCAGCGACGCCACGCTCCACGGCATGGGCGCCACCGCCGCCACCGCCTGGGTCATCGGCCACCGCTTGTTTACCGCCACCATCGGCGACAGCCGGATCTATCTGCTGCGCGCGGATGGCATGCGCCAGATCAGCGTGGACCACACCTACGTTCAGGAAGCCGTCGAGCGCGGCACCCTCACCCATGAGGAGGCCCGCACCCATCCGTATGCCCATGTGCTGCGGCGGCACCTGGGCGGCGAGCGGGACCCCGTGCCCGACCTGCGCATCCGGCTCTCCTCCTATGAGGATGACGCCGTCTCCATCGCCCACCAGGGTCTGCCCTTGGCGGCCGGGGAGATCGCCCTGCTGTGCACCGACGGATTGAGCGACCTGCTGCAGGCGGATGAGATCGCCGAGGTCCTTCTGGCCCTCCCGCTGGCGCAAGCTGTGGCAAAGCTCATCGACCGCGCACGCTCGCGTGGCGGCCACGACAACATCACCCTCATCGCACTGCGCCACCCCTAGTACCACCTGGCCGCCCAACCCGCAACCCGTTTTGCAGAGGGCATAGTACGCGCTGCGTTCGCGCGTCTGCGCGCGGCATGCGCATTGCCGGCCGCGCACGTGACACGTTGCTGTGGCGAACGCGCTCGATTTCGCAGGCTGAACGCCTCGTGTGCCCGCAACCCCTAGGGCATGCCTTGGCGCGAGTGGCGTCATCTCGAGCATCACCCTTTCGCGTGCGGGCCGCCCAGTGTGGGCGGCCCGCATGCATGTCATCAAACAGACAACCGCTGCAACTCAGGGGAGGTCGATGCGCAGCAATCGTTCGCGGCCGGCAAGGTCCTTGCGGAGTGTGAGCCTTGCCGCGCGGGAATGCCTCGCGCGCGAGTGCGCAGGCCGCCGGGCCGTGAGTCTCCTCGATCTCGAGCAAGAGACAGGCGCCCGGGTTCATTCGTTCCTGCGCTTGAGCCAGCAATCGGCGTGTGGGGCCAAGCCCGTCCGGCCCGCCGTCGAAGGCTCGCCACGGCTCGTGGCGCGCAACGGCAAGATCGGCCAAGGCACGCGTCGGGATGTAGGGCAGGTTGGCGCATACCAGATCCAGACCGCGCGCACAAGCTGCGATCAGATCGGTTCGCACGAATCGAATGCGGCCAGCGACTTCATGACGCCGAGCATTGACCTGCGCCATGCGCAGCGCGCGCGGGTCGATCTCGGTCGCGAGGATTGTCAGGCCGCGCAGGTTCGCCGCCAATGCGACGGCGATGCATCCCGAGCCGGTGCCGACATCCGCGACGCGCAGGCGCGCCAACGACCCGTGCCCCTCGAGCCATGCGCGCGCTGCATCGACCAGGAGTTCGGTCTCGGGGCGAGGAATGAGCACGCCCGGCGAGACGGCGAAGGAGAGGCCGTAGAACTCCTGCTCGCCCGTGAGATAGGCCAGCGGCTCGCCCGCCGCGAGGCGCTCGATCTCGCGGGTGAATTCTCCAGCGAGAGAGGCCGTGAGAGACGTTTCGGGATGGGCCAGGACCGAGGCGCGGGGAACGTTCAGGAGGCGCGCGAGGAGCACCTGGGCCGCGAGCGAGGCCGTCTCGCCATCACCGGACGCGGCCTGCGCCCATGCCAGCGCCGCTCCAACGGTCGTGAGGTCAGGCATGGCGGTCGTCCGGATCAGGCGGACCCGCCCGCCAAGCCGGCAGCCTGCAGGCGTTCGGCCTCGTCCTGCAACACCAGCTCGTCGATGAACTCGTCGATCTCGCCTTGCAGCACGGCTTCCATGTTGAAGAGCGATTTGGTCAGGCGGTGATCGGTCACGCGCGACTGCGGGAAATTGAAGGTGCGGATCTTCTCCGAGCGCTCTCCCGAGCCCACCTGGGCCCGGCGCGAGGCCTCGATCTCCGAGCGGCGCTTGGTCTCCTCGATCTCGAACAGGCGCGCGCGCAGAATGGCCATGGCCCGCAGGCGATTCTGCAATTGCGAGCGTTCGTCCTGGCACTGCACGACCATGCCGGTCGGCAGGTGCGTGATGCGCACCGCGGTCGAGTTCTTCTGCACGTTCTGCCCGCCCGCCCCGGAGGAACGGTAGACCTCCATCTTGATGTCGCGGTCGGGGATGTCGATTTCCACCTCGTCCACTTCGGCCAGCACGGCCACCGTGGCGGTGGAGGTGTGGATGCGCCCCTGCGATTCGGTGACCGGGATGCGCTGCACGCGATGCACGCCCGATTCGTACTTCAGGCGCGAGTAGGCGCCCTTGCCCTTGACCTTGAAGATGATTTCCTTGTATCCGCCGATGCCGGTCTCGTTCTGCGAGAGCACTTCGGTCTTCCAGCCGCGTTTCTCGGCGTAGCGCGTGTACAGACGGAACAGATCCGCGGCAAAGAGGGCCGCTTCCTCGCCGCCGGTCCCGGCGCGTATCTCGACGAACACGTCCTTGTCGTCGCGCGGGTCGCGCGGCAAGAGCATGGAGCGCAGTTCCTTCTCGAGCGCCTCGACCTTCGGCGCGAGCTCGAGCGCCTCCGCCTCGGCCAGAGCACGCAGGTCGGCGTCGGCCTCGTTGCGCATGGCGTGAGCCTGTTCGAGAGCGCGGCTCACACGCTGAAACTCGCGGTATTTGGCGACCAGAGGTTCGATCTCCGAGCGCTCGCGAGCCAGGTCCGCAACGCGCGCGTAGTCCGCCGCGTTTTCGGCCATCAGGCGGTTGAGTTCGTCATGCCGAGCGACAAGGCCGTCGAGTTTGTCCAACATGTGGCGTGAGTGTCCCTAGAGCGAAACGTCGCGCTTCGAGCCTCGGCTGATTTGCACGTTTCAGGGATTATATCTCTCGTCGGCGGCACGTTTGTCTTGAGGCGAGCGGAGTCCCGCTGCGTGGCGAGGGGTCCACGCCTCGCAAGCCCTCTCAGGACATTGTGCAAGCGAATAGCAACCCGATCGACACGTGCGGGGGCGGGGGCGTCACTTCTCACCGAAGGTGCGCTCGACGTCCCCAAAACGACGTTGCGTATCCGCCTCCTCCCAGCGGGGTTAGGCCTGTTGAGCGGACTGCGATTGAATAGCACTTCTGAATGGCGCCCCGCGGCCGCTGGATCGGATTGTCGGTGTTGCGCAATTTAGGCGCCCTGCGTTTCCGTCGGACGAGTCTATTCGAGAGGAAAACACGCATGAAACTCACCCCGCCGAAAGTCATCACCTTCTGGATCGCGGTCATTCTCGGAGTTCTCGGGTTCCTCGGCACTTTCATGACCATCCCCTTCGTGTCTGCCTATAGCTTCTGGTTCTTGTTTGTTGGGTTCGTGCTCCTGGTGTTGGGCCTGATCGTCAAGGGGCTGTAAGTCATCACCGATCGAAACGGATCCCGAAAAGCTCCCCGCGCGGCGGGGAGCTTTTCTATTGCCCTCCCCTCCAGCCGGGGGACCGATGCTCTGGGGGAAGCCGATTGTTTCGTGTATAGTGGGTGCCGGATCGGCGAGCGCCGATCCGGTCGATTCCTAACCTAAGGAGGTCACGGTGGATATTGGTGCCATCAACTGGTTGGCGGTCGTGGTGTGCGTGATCGTCAGTATGATCGTCGGGTCCGTGTGGTTCAGCCCGAAGACTTTCTTCCCCGATCTGGTGGAAGGGCATTGGCAAGTCGGCAAGCGACGTGCCGGGCGCGGGAAGCTCCATGACCATGACCTGGGGGTTGACCCTCCTGGCCTCGTTCGTCCAAGCCGTATTCATGGCGTTGATGGTCAACGCGATGGGGAGCCTGACCCCGGGCGGGGCGACCCTCGTGTCGGGCGCAACGGTCGGGGCCGTGCTGTGGCTCGGCTTCGTCGCGCCGACCTATCTGGTCAACAAGCTGTTCGCGGGTCACGGCCTGAAGATCTGGGCGATAGAAGTCGGGAACCATTTGGTGACCTTCGTCCTGTTCGGCGCGATCCTGGGCGCCTGGCACTAGTCGCGAACGCAGACTCGGGCAGACGGGCGGCCTGTGCCGCCCGTCTGTTTTGCCTCCTCGGGTGCCCCACGGCGGCCGGCGAGAAAAGGCGAGCGGCTTGCCTCGCGGCGCGTTGGTCATAGAATCAAGTTCGGGCAGTTCGGCCCCAACCACGCACTCCTCGAGGGCACACACCAGAGATGGCGCACCTCTCGCATACGGGAACGAGACCATGAGCAGCAAACCCACCGCCGGCCTTGGGGCGGTCGGGTTGGTGCTCGCCCTCTTGGCGTGCAACCAACTCCTCGGCCCGTTGCCCACAGCCGTGCCCACCGCGACACTCACGGCAACGCCGCCCCCAACCGACACGCCCTCCCCGACGCCCCTCCCGACCCGGACACCCTATCCTGCCGATTGGGCGCCTTCGCTGCGCGAACTGGCCGATATCGCCGGCATCGAGATCGGAGCCCAGTTGACGGGTGGCAGCCTGGGCGCCCTGTACGACGCCCGACCCCAGTGGAAACAGCGCCTGCTCAACGACTTCAACAGCGTCACCGTCGACTCGGGTATCTACTGGCCCGATGATGTCGAGCTGCTGCCCGGCGAGTTCGATTTCTCACTCTCCGACCGCCAGGTGGCTTTCGCCCAGGCCAATGGCCTGTCGATTCGCGGTCACGCGCTGATCTACCCGACCTGCGACTTCTGCATGCGCGGCTGGATCGTGGCCCGCGCCTTCTCGGCGGACGAGCTGACCGCCATCCTCCAAGCCCACGTGGGGCAGGTCATGGGTCACTTTCGCGGGCAGGTCGGTGAGTGGGTGGTGGTCAACGAACCCTACTCCTCACCGGACCGCGAGAACGACATGTTCTACCAGGGCCTCGGATGGGACTATGTCCGCGTGGCCTTCGAGGCCGCACGGGCCGCGGATCCATCGGCGCGCCTCGTGTACAACGACACCGACAACCACACGCTGCAGGGCGTCCATACCCCCCAGACCTGGCGCGTGGCCAAGCTTCTTGCGAGCCGCGGTCTGATCGACGGGGTCGGCCTGCAAATGCACCTCGACGGCAGCGCGCCACCTGCGAAGGAGGCCGTGATCGCGGCCATGCGCAGCTACGGGGTTGCGGTGTACATCACCGAATTCGACGTGGACTTGACATATGTGAGCGGGACCGACGGCGAGCGCTTCGCTGTTCAGGCCGCGATCTACCGCGACATGCTGGAGGCCTGCCTCGAGTTGGGCATGTGCAAGGGATTCACCGTGTGGGGCTTAGGCGACAAGTACTCCTGGCTGGAGGCCCTGCAGGGGTTGCCGAACGCCGACCCCACGTTGTACGACGACGACCTCCAGCCCAAGCCCGCCTATGACGCCGTGTATGACACGCTCCTGCACTATGTGACGTCCCGCCAACAGTCTCCATGACTCCGACCACGTTTCTCACAAGTCGCCTGCAGCGTGGCCTGGATACCGGGCGGCGCGGTGCATGCGAGTCACGTGACGGATGTCGAGTGGCAGGTCGTTCTGCGGTCTCACCCGGCGCGGCGACCGGCACGCCCGAGAATACGGTCACGGGCTGCCCGAATGACCCGCGGCGCGGGGGCGAGTGGCTGCAGGACGCGCCCAACGAACCCTCCCCCCAACTTTGCGCCGGCCCCGGCTCGGACTAGAATACGGAGCGACGGGCTGCAACGGGCGGCCTGCCTCACCCAGGCGAACTCAGCGGCCAAGGAGTATCTATGTCGATCGCTTTGACCGGATCCGGCTTGACCCTCGAAAAACTCGTGCGCATTGCACGGGATGGCGAGCGAGTTGAACTTACCGATGAGGCCATGGCCCGAATTCGAGCGTGCCGCGAAATGCTCGAACAGAAGGTCGCGGCGCACGAGATCATGTATGGCGTCAACACGGGTATCGGCGAATTCTCAGAAGTCGTCTTGACCGATGATCAAGTCCGGCAGTTTCAACGCTACTTGATCTACAACCACGCGGCGGGCATCGGCGACCCGGCACCCCTCGAACACGTACGAGCGGCCATGGCCAGCCGGATCAACGTCCATGCACACGGCAATTCGGGGTGCCGGCTCGAGATCACGCAGACGTTGGTCGAGATGCTCAACCGCGGGGTGACACCGGTCGTGTGCCAGAAGGGGTCGGTGGGCGCCTCCGGGGATCTGGCACCGATGTCGCAGATTGCGCTGCTCCTCCTGGGAGAAGGCGAAGCCTTCTACCAAGGCCAGCGCCTTCCCGGGCTGGAGGCCATGGAGCGGGCCGGGATTCCCGTCCCCGACCTTGAGGCGCGAGACGGGCTGGCGGCCATCAACGGGTCGAATGTCCTCACCGGGATGAGCGCCTTGCAGCTCTACGACATGCAGCGTTGGCTGCGCCAGGCCGAGATCGCCTGCGCGATGTCGCTGGAAGCGCTGCTGGCCAACCTCAAACCCTACGACCTGCGCGTCCACCAGGTGCGCGGTTTCCCGGGTGCCGTCGAATTGGCGCGGGCGATCATGAAGTGCATCGAGGGCTCGCGACCTGGCGACCGGCAAACTCAAGAGCAAGGTCCAGGACGCCTACTCGATGCGCTCCTCGCCGCAGGTGATCGGTGCCGCTCGGGATGCGCTGGCCTACGCCCGCAGCCAGGTCGAGATCGAACTGAACGGGGTGGGCGACAACCCCATCTTCCTGCCGGAGTTCCGGCTCACCCTGACCGGCGCCAACTTCCAGGGCTCACCCGTGTCCCTGCCCATGGACATGGCCGGAGCGGCGATCACCATGGTGTGCGTGCTCTCCGAGCGACGGCTCAACCGCTTGACCAACCCGGCCCTGAGCGTCGGGCTGCCGGCCTTTCTGACCAAGGGCGCGGGGATGTTCTCGGGGATGATGCTCAGCCAGTACACGGCCGACACGCTGATCGTCGAGCAGCGTATGCTCTCCGCGCCGGCCTCGATCGGCTCCATTCCGGCCGCGGCCGATCAGGAGGATTTCGTCTCGATGGGCATGAACACGCGCCCTGAAGAACGGCCAGATCCTCGACAATGCCTACGGCGTGTCTGGGGATCGAGTTCATGGCCGCGGCGCAGGCCCTCGATTTCCGTGGATTTCAGCCGGGGCGCGGGGTGCAGGCCGCGCGCGACGTCATCCGGCAGGTGGTTCAGCATCTCGAGGAAGACCGGCCGCTGTATCCGGACCACAACCGTATGAAGGAGCTGGTCCGCGCTGGCACGATCCTCGACGCGGTCGAGCGCGCCGTGGGCGGCTGGGGGTAAGGCCACAACCGCTTCGCCGGGCCGAGATCCGCAACCGCGTGGTTGTGGCATGCACAGCAGAGAACCGACGCCTTCCAGGTGTCGGTTCTGCATTCGGCTCGATGGCACTCGTGGTTCTCGTCCCCGGACCGCACGGCGTGATCTCGCCTGCGCGCCATCAGCCCTCGGCCGCCCTTGACAGCCCTGCTCCGAATGATATGATTAGTTAGGCTAACTATTGGAGTGGATGATGCCCATCGACGATCGCCTGCTGGCTCGCCAACTGCTCAGCCTTTTGCCGCTCGTCATGCGCAGCATGGCCGCCGACATGCGCCGCCAGGGCTGCGCCTTGCCGCCCACCCACTTTGCCCTGCCGGCCATGCTCGCCCGCCGGCCGCGCACCATGGGCGAACTGGCGGAACGCATGGGCGTGAGCGCGCCCACCATGTCGAACCTCATCGCCACCCTCGTCGAACGCGGCTGGGTGGTGCGCCGCCAGGATCTCGCCGATCGGCGGGTGACCCTCATCGAACTGACGGCCTTCGGCCGACGCTCGCTGCAACGCCACCAGGTGCGCGCCGAACAGCGTGTGGCGCGCCTGCTCTCGGCGCTGCCGCCCGCCAAGCGTGCGGATCTCCTCTCGGGCCTGACCGCCTTGCGCGAGGCCGTCGAAACGAGTGCTGCACGCACTGAGCGTGAGGCCTCGCCGGTAGCCCTGCCTGCCCGACCGCACCTCACACGCGCCTGAGCTTGCTCGTTTGCGCGACCCCCATTGGACAAGGACTGAGGCAATGAACAATCGAACGACACCCCGCGCCCGTCGCGGCCGCTCCGGAATCGAGATGAAGAGCTTGGGACGCCTGGTGCGCTACCTGACACGCTATCCGCGCCAGGCAGCCCTGCCGTACCTGTTCCTCATCGTGGCCTCGCTCTCACAGCTGGCCGTGCCGCGCATGGTACGTAACATCATCGATGCCGTGACCTCGGGCGTGATCGCCCAAAGCGCGCTTGACAACCTGGCCCGTGTCCCGGCGGCGATCCTGCCCATCGCGCTGCCCAAGATCCTGGCTGCGTTGGGCCTGCCGGCCGGCTGGAACTTCGACCAGCTCATGGCGGAGATGACCCAGCGCAACGCCGATGCGCCCTCCGCGCTGCTCACCGCGGCCCTCTCGATCGTGGGCTTTGCGGCGCTGCGCGGCGTGTTCGCCTTCCTGCAGGCCTACTGGGCGGAGCGCATGTCGCAGAGCGTGGCCTTCGACTTCCGCAACGAGCTGTTCGCCAAGATCCAGCGCCTGTCCTTCAGCTACCACGACCGCAACCAGACCGGCCAGCTGATGATCCGCGCCACCGACGACGTGGAGAAGGTGCGCCTGTTCATCGGCCAGGGCCTGCTGATGGCCGCTGCAGGCGCTGGTCCTGCTGATCGGCACGCTGATCATCCTGCTCGCTCACCAACTTCCAGCTGACGCTGGTCGATCCTGCCGATCCTGCCGGTGGCCCTGGTCCTGTTCATGGTCTTCGGCGCGGTCGCCCAGCCGCTGTTCATGCGAGGTGCAGATCACGCCTCTCGGCGCTGAACACGATCCTGCAGGAGAACCTGGCCGGCATCAAGGTGGTCAAGGCCTTCGCCCGCGAGCCGGAGCAGCAGGGCGTTTCGACGGGTCGGCCGATGACCTGATGGAGCAGCAGATCACAGGTCGCGCGCGTTTTCTCCTTCCTGTTCCCGGTGATCTTCCTGATCGCCAACCTGGGCCAGGCGGCGGTGCTCTACTTCGGCGGGCAGCAGATCATCGACGGCACGCTGACGCTCGGCGAGTGGCAGAAGTTCAGCCTGTACCTGATCTTCGTCTTCTTCCCGCTCGGGCAGCTGGGCTTCATCATCACCCAGATGTCGCAGGCCGGCGCCTCGGCGCAGCGCATCTTCGAGATCCTGGACGCGCAGAGCGACGTGACGCGACAAGCCGGGCGCGCGGCCGCTGCCGCCGATCGAGGGCCGGGTCGCAGTTCGAGAACGTCACCTTCCGCTACTTCGGCGGCGGCGAGCCGGTGCTGGACGACGTCAGCTTCGACGGCCGAGCCCGGGCCAGACCGTCGCCCTGCTGGGCGCCACCGGCAGCGGCAAGACGCACGATCATCAACCTGATCCCGCGCTTCTACGATGCCAGCCGAGGGCAGCGTGCTGATCGACGGGCACGACGTGCGCGACGTCACGCTCGAATCGCTGCGCGCGCAGATCGGCATCGTGCTGCAGGAGACGACCCTCTTCAGCGGCACGATCCGCGACAACATCGCCTTCGGCCGGCCGGATGCCAGCGCTGGAGGAGGTGATCGCGGCGGCGCAAGGCCGCCGCGGCGCACGACTTCATCATGGAGTTCCCCGCAGGGCTACGACACGCCGGTCGGCGAGCGCGGCACGACGCTGTCGCGGCGGGCAGAAGCAGCGCATCGCCATCGCCCGCGCCCTGCTGCTGGACCCGCGCATCCTGATCCTGGACGACTCGACCAGCAGCGTGGACCTCGGTCACCGAGTACGCGATCCAGCAGGCGCTCGACCGGCTGATGCAAGGGCCGCACCAGCTTCGTCATCGCCCAGCGCATCAGCACGGTGCGCAACGCCGACCAGATCCTGGTGCTGGACAAGGGCCGAGATCGTCGCGCCAGCGGCACGCACGAGGAGCTGATGGAAGACAGCCCGATCTACGCCGAGATCTACACCTCGCAGCTGGTGCGAGGACGCTCGCAGGCCGAGCTGCTCGAAGCCATGCGCCGCAGCCGCTGAGCGAGGAGAGCATAACTATGCATGGACGGATGTGGCGGACCGCGGGCGCCGCTTGACTGGAGCAGGAAACCAGCAAGCCGCAAGCAGCGTCAGCGCGACGCTGGCGCGGTCTGGCGCGGTACTTCCGGCCGTACTGGCTGGTCCTGATCGCTCGTGCGTCGTGCTGATCGTTGTCAGCACCTGGACGCCAGGTGCACGACCCCGGAGCTGATCGGCCAGGCCGTCGACTGCTACCTGACGCCCGGCGGCAGCGCTGGCGCGTCTCGGCGGCGGCGCAGCTCTGGACTGCGCATGCCGGGCTCGCGAGCGATCGGCAGCACCAGCGTGCGCCGACGGCCGCCGACAACTGCTGGTCGACCCGCATCCGCCCAACCGCTCGACGGACGACTACATCGCGCGGGCTGGGCGGCTGGTCCTGCTGGTCGTCGCGCTGTATCGTCGGCGGGCTCGGTCATGAGCGGCGCTGATGTTCTTCCTGATGACCTGGGCCGGCCAGCACGTGCTGCGCAGCCTGCGGGTGGAGGTCTTCCGCCAGCTGCACCGCCTGTCGCTCGAGCTACTACGCCGAGCACGAGGCCGGCGACGTGATGAGCCGCATCACCAACGACATGGACACGATCCAGCAGGCGATCAGCTTCGCGCTGGTCAACGTGCTCAGCGGCAGCCTGCTGATCGTCTGGATCGCGTTCAAGATGCTGCAGCTCAGCGTGCCGTATGCGCTGATCAGCCTGGCCGTGGTGCCGTTCATGGTCGTGGCGACGCTCTGGTTCTCGGGCCAGGCGCGCAAGGCCTTCCGCCGCACGCGCGAGCGAGATCGGCAACGTCAACGCCGACCTGCAGGAGAGCATCGCCGGCGTGCGCGAGGTGCAGGCCTTCGGCCGCGAGGAAGAGAACATCGAGAGCTTCCGCGCGATCGAACGCCGCCAACCGCGATGCCAACATCCGCGCCGTCGCCTTCACCGCGGCGCTGGCGCCGACGCTGGAGGCGCTGGGCTACGTGGCGATGGCGATCGTGGCCGGTGGTCGGCGGGTCTGTCGCTGCTGCGCGGCCAGACGCTGTTCGGCACGGCCGATCTCGCTGGGCCTGATCATCACCTTCCTCGGCTACGTGCAGCGCTTCAACCAGCCGATCCAGCAGATCGCCGTCCTGTGGACCAACATCCAGAGCGCCGATCGCCGGCGCGCGAGCGCATCTTCGGCCTGCTCGACGACGTGCCCGACGTGTCAGGACAAGCCGGACGCGCAGCGCGATGCCGCACGATCCAGGGGCGGGTCGAGTTCGACAACGTCGAGCGCCGACTACGAGACGGGCGAGCCGGTGCTGCAAGGACGTCAGCTTCGACGCCGAGCCGGGCCAGACGGTCGCCATCGTCGGCCCGACCGGCGCCGGCAAGACGACGATCATCAACCTGATCCCGCGCTTCTACGATGTGACCGGCGGCGCGGTGACGCATCGACGGCATCGACGTGCGCGACGTGACGCGCGGCGAGCCTGCGCCGGCAGATCGGCATCGTGCTGCAGGACACGTTCCTGTTCAGCGACACGGTGATGAACAACATCCGCTTCGGCCGGCCCGGACGCGACCGACGAGGAGGTGATCGCCGCGGCGCAGGCTGGCGCACGCCGACGAGTTCATCGAGCGCCTGCCGGAGGGCTACAAGACGGTGCTGGGCGAGCGCGGCAGCGGCCTGAGCCAGGGCCAGCGCCAGCTGCTCGCCATCGCCCGCGCGGCGCTGGCCGACCCGCGCATCCTGATCCTGGACGAGGCCACCTCGCAGCGTCGACACGCGCACCGAGCGCCTGATCCAGAAGGCGCTCGACGAGCTGCTGCGAGGGCCGCACCAGCTTCGTCATCGCCCACCGCCTGAGCACCATCCGCAACGCCGACCAGGTGCTGGTGCTGAGCGACGGCGAGATCGTCGAGCGCGGCACGCACGACGAGCTGCTGGCGCGCAAGGGCTTCTTCTACGAGCTGTATATGAGCCAGTTCCGGCGCGAGGAGCCGGCGGCACCGGCCCCCGGCGGCAACGGACACCTGCACGGCGAGAAGCTTCCCGCGTAACCGAGGGCGCAGGTTGGGTCTCGAAGAGGGCAGTGCCTGCTATGCACATGGCCGTCGCGCCGACGCGACGCGGGCCGCTCGAGCGGGGCCCCAGGTCGCAATAGGCTGAGTCTGTTTCCAACACCACGCAGAGAGAAGGCGCCGGGGCAGCCCCGGCGCCTTGCGCGTTCGCCCGCCTTGACCATTCAGGCGGTCGGCGGTGCATCCACCACGCGTCCCTCACACCGACTGTGCGCGTCGCCTGTCACCGCCGTTTGTGCTCCTAGCGCCGACGCTCGGCGCGGGGTTCAATGACCCGCAAAGGCAAGCAGGGCCGCGCTGACGCGTTCAACCATTTCGTTGGTCATTTCCGGGTATAACGGCAGGCTGAGGACTTCCCGGCATGCCCGCTCTGTTTCGGGTAGATCCCCTTCCCGATAGCCCAGATCAGCGTAGGCCTTCTGGAGATGGATGGGCATTGGGTAATGCACCCGGTCTCGATACCTCGTTCTGCCAGGAAGAGCCGCAAAGCCTCCCGCTGCGCATGCCGGATCACGAAGAGGTGGTAAACCGCCTCTGAATTCGCCAGGGAAGTGGGCAGGGTAACCCCGCTGCCGCTCAAGCGGGAACGGTACAGATCGGCCAGTTCACGGCGGCGGATATTGGAGCCATCCAGGTCTGGTAGTTTTGCCCGCAGGATAGCCGCCTGAAGTTCATCCAACCGGCTGTTGATTCCCTTCACCTCGCTAATGCGGTCGGTACCCCAGCCATATTGTCTCAGCCGCCGAACGCGTTCCGCCAGGGCTGCGTCGTCTGTCACGATAGCCCCGCCATCGCCATAGGCGCCTAAATTCTTGGTGGGGTAGAAACTGAAGGCTCCCATCTGCCCCCAGCCCCCCACGGATTTCCCGTGATATCGTGCTCCGTGCGCCTGGGCGCAATCTTCGAGAAGGAGTAACTGGTTGCGGCGGGCTATTTCGACCAATGGGTTCAGGTCGGCCGGGCAGCCGTACAGGTGGACGGGCACAATGGCCCTGGTTCTGGTTGTAATGGCTGCTGCCACACCCTGCGAGTCCATGGAAAATGAAGAAGGGGTGATATCAACCAGTATCGGTCGTGCTCCCGCCATCTCGATGGCAGCCACTGTCGCCACTGCCGTATGCGCGCTAGTGATCACTTCGTCACCACGGCCAACCCCGCCAGCCAGCAAGGCTATTTGGAGCGCCTCGGTGCCGCTTGCAACGGCAACGGCATGTTTTGTTCCGCAGTAAGCGGCAAATTCCCGCTCAAAGGAAGCCACTTCCTCGTCGAGAATGAAACGGCCTCTTTGCAGTACCCGTTGGATAGCGGGATCAATGCGGGGTGCAGGCGCTCATATTCGCCGGTCAGGTTCCGAAAGGGGATTTTCATAAGAAGTAAAATTCGCGGTTCGCCTGATAATACGTTAACGTTTGGGCGATCCCTTCCTGCAGGGATGTGAGCGTCGACCAGCCTAACTGGTTGTGGATCTTGTTGTAATTGCCGTAGTAGTCTCCGATGTCGATCCGCTGCTCTCCGGTGGGAAGGGTTCAAAGTGGTACGCTCCAGAGCCGTAAATGCTGATCATCAGGCGGGCCAACTCCACCAGGCTTAGTGGTTCGGCCCCCAGGTTGTAAACCTGTCCTTCGGCCTGCGGACTGGCGGCGCACAAGAGCAAAGCCTCCACCACATCTTCCACATAGTTGAAGTCGCGTAACTGCTTTCCGTCACCGTAAATGGGTATATCCTGTCCTTCGATCAACTGGCGGAACCACAGGCCGATAAAGCTCTTGCGTGCATCACGAACTCGCATACGCGGACCGTATACATTTGTCATCCGCAGGCAGCTCGTACGCAATTGGTAGACCTGGTGGCTGACCCGGTGATACCATTCCCCCGCCAGTTTGCTGACCCCATTAAAATCCACCGGCTCGAGCGGATGCTGTTCGTCGACGGGGAGGTACTGCGGACGCCCATAAACCTGGCGGGTGCCAGCGTAGACGATCCGGATGGCTGGGCTGCGGTGGCGGCACATCTCCAGCAGGGTCAACTGACCGGGCCGCGTTCGCTTCCAGGTCATCGCTCGGATCCTGCATGCTGCCCAGGTGGCTGATCTGTGCGGCCAGGTTGAAGAGGAAATCCTGCTGCGGAAGGATATCTCCCACCTGCGCCTTGTCACATATATCAGCGATGATGGTGTGGACGTCTTGTTCGATGCCGTGGAGGTTGTAGGGGTTGCCGCCATAATTGGGGGCCAAATTATCGACGATCGTCACGTGGGCGTCAAATTGAAGCAGCCGGCGCGCCAGGTTGCTGCCGATGAACCCCAGGCCGCCGGTGATGAGCACTCGTTTTTGGTGGAATGTCTCTTCCAGGAAGGATTTCATTTCGAAGGGTATATATGCTCCTTACGAATGACCAACCTCCACCACAATTGCATCAGGTGGATGCCGGTACGCAGCAATCGTCTGCCGTTGAAAAATTGGGATTTGCCATATTGCCGAAAGTAATGGTGGACAGGTACTTCGGCGAACAAATAACCCGCATCCTGGACTTTCTTGACCAGTTCCAGCGGGAATGTTCCGGTTGTGCTTTCCAGTTCGATCTCGTCGAAAATTCTGCGCCGGATCAGGCGAAAATCGCAGTCCACATCACGCAGATGGAAACCAAATGTCCACTTGACCATGTAGTGATAGATGCGCCCGATGATCTTGCGTTCGAGCGGGTCGCTGCGGGTGATCTTGTAGCCATTGACGATATCCACGCCATCCGTCAGCGCCGCCGCCAATGTGACCAACTCGAGGGGATTGTACTGGGCGTCTCCGTCGGTGTAAAAGATCCATTCCTTCGTCGCGGCGGAGAACCCGCTGCGCAAGGCTGCCCCGTAACCCAGATTCTCGGGGTGATGGATAACTCGCAGTTCGGGATAACGCAGCGCCATTTCATCCAGAAGGGCACCGGTGTAATCCGAGCTGCCATCGTCCGTGACGATGATCTCATAATCATCCGTCACCTGGCGCAAGGCCATCAGGGCGGTCAGGACCATACTGGGGATGGTCCCCGCGTCGTTGAAGGCCGGGAAAACGGCGCTGATTCCGGAAGGACGCACGGAGCCCTGGGAGGCTGACCCGATCGTCATGGTTTTTGTGCAACGGCCACTACACTCAGCCCGAACGGGAGGCCGATCCGCGCCACCCAGGGGGCTTCAAGCCTCAAGATAAGGCCGAAGACCCGCTCCAGCACACCCAACTGGAGGGTCAGGTCAGAGGCTGCGGCGCGCGCCGGCTGGACCTGCTCGGCCAGCCGCTTGACCAGGACCAGCGGGAAGAGGACGGTATTGGCGTAGGAACGGTGGCGCACCCTCAAACCGTTTCGCTGAAGCAAGTCCGTGATGCCTTCGACCGTGAAGCGCCGCGCCGTATGAACCGCCGTATCGTGCCGGCCGCGCAGCCAGTCATAGGCCGGCAGGCGCAGCAGGACATGGCCGCCGGGGACGAGGACCCGCGTGAATTCCTTCAAGGCGATCCCAACCTCGGCCACGGCGCGGGAGTACAGGACGTCGAAACTGGTGACCAGGTCGAAACTCCGCGAGGCAAACGGAAGCCCGTCGACGGAGGCGCAGGTCACGCTCTGACCCCTGCGCCAGCGGCAATACTCCAGGGCCACGAAGGATACATCCAGGCCCGTCACGCGCCCATAGTCGCACAGCACGGCCTGCGTGGAGGCACCGCTCCCGCAACCCGCGTCCAGGATCCGCAGGTTCGTGCGCGCCGGGATCCAACGCCGCAAGACCGCCCGGCTGATGGCGGTCATGCCCCCATACCACCAGTGGTTGTCCTCCGCGCGGGACGTGATCGCGAATTCTTCGGCGTCCAATGCGTCCTCAAGGCAGGTGATAGGACAGCAAGATCAGAGTCTCACAGTCATAAACGTACTCGGTCTGCCCGCCCGGGTGGGCATGGATCCAGGTTTGCAGTTCCTCGATCCGATCGGGGCTCGCAATCACCGTATCGCCCGCCACGCCGGGCCATCCCTCGATCGGCTCAGGTACATTGGTGATAGTCCTGCCTCCGCTGAGGAAGGTGGCCGAGGCATGCGTGCCATAGAGAAACACATCATCGCTGAGCAGGTAGACCTGCGAACCCTGCTGAGCGGACTGTGCATAGTCTCCGAGATAGGCGGCAAAACGGCCCGCCAGATCCCCGCCGTAGCGGCATCGCCCGACGAAATCCCCGTAGTAGGCCCACAGGTTGATCATGACCAGGCTGATCAGCAGGCCGCTGGTCACGAACATGTAGACACTCCGTGCGCGGCTCCATCCGGCCCCGATCATTTCCAGCGTCTCGTCGACCGCCACGGCAGTCAGGAGAAGCGCCGCGGGCAACACGATCAACATGCGGTAAAAGTCCGCCGAGGGAGGAATCGACAAGATCCCAATGGCCAGTGTCGGCGCCCAGAAATAGCCGTTCAACAAGAGCATGCCGGGCCGG
Source organism: uncultured Chloroflexia bacterium (assembly GCA_963712475.1). GTDB lineage: Bacteria > Chloroflexota > Anaerolineae > Anaerolineales > RBG-16-64-43 > RBG-16-64-43. The sequence continues at coordinate 1,753,930 of CAVQIA010000004.1, read as the reverse complement.
CGTACCCGCAGGAGTGCGATCCCGAGCCCGAGCAGGAAGAAGCCCGCCGAGAAGAGCGTGAGCATTGGAATACTGGAGCCATAGAAATCCCAGGCGGGGTAATAGATCAACGAGAGAAAAGCATGCACGACACGTCCGGCGAGAACCCCGGCCGCGCTCTGACCGGTGCCGGCCATGGTTTGTTCCAGCCAACCGGTCTGGAACGTCCCACTGTTGACGAGGCGATCGAAGAACTCATTGGGATGCCCAACAATGTACGAGGCTTCGGGCAGGATCATGAGCACGAATCCTCCCCAGAAGGCGGCCGCCTGTCGGATCACAGGCAGGAACCATCGTCGCATGAAGATCAGCGCGATCAGCATGAAAGCCAACACCAAACCGACGACGACCTGCGAGGTCAGGTAGACGCTGAAATGCACTGCCAGCAACACCCCGCCCGCCGCCGTCATCCAGGACTTGCGTTTCTCGAGCCCGGCGAGCAAGAGGAACAACTCCAAGGGAACCAGCCAGGTACTGTGGATGTATCCGACCGAGCCGATCCGGCTGAAATGGATGTGGGTGTGCGATATGGCCAACAAGCAGGCACTCAAGAGCGCCACCCTCTTGCCGGCAATCTGGCGCGAGAACAAGTACAGCGCGGGAATGGCCGCGATCCCGCTTAGCGCGGGAAGGATGCGCAGTGCGAAGGCGTTGGCGCCGAAGATCCGGATCGATAGATACACGGCCTGCAAGTACAGGACGCCGAAGTTCTCCCAGAGGGCGAAGGGATTGGCATACGGCCCTGACGTGGTCGTTTGCGCGAACATCCCCAGCAGGCCTTCATCCCCATCGATGATGCGCGGGTAGAGTCCCAACCCGTACAGCCGCAGGCCGGCCGCCAGGAGAGTGATGCCGCCTATGACCCATAGCTCGGTTCGATGGTCTTTGAGCCACGCCACGATGCGTTCGCGCGGGGGCAGGCTCTCCCGGAAAGCGAAAACGTAGAAGGCCCCGCTGGCGAACCAAGTGATCAGAACCGGAATGTACGTAATCGAATCGCGCCGACTGAATAGTTGCAGCGAGAGGATGGTGATCGCCGCGAAGATGGCAGCCGTCACGATCCAAAACGCAGGCGGGGGAATTGGCCTCTGCCCGCTCCTCGCCTGCACCGCGGGCCTGGCCTGGATCATGAAGCCAATCATGAACAGGATCACTCCCGCCAGGCTGAGGAGACTCTGTGGGGGAAGGCCACTGGTCCCCGCTCACGGGCGCCGCGAAAGTGAACAACTGCCCGATCACCACGAGCAGCATGCCAAGCCCAGCGACGATTTGCCAGAGGCTCAGGCCACCCTCGTTGGGTGCGCGCCGTTTAGCCATGAAATCCCTCTTTCGAGACCCACCCCGGCGGGGCTTTTCCCTGTCCGAGATTGTACAGGATTCAAAGGCCGGGCAGTTGGGGGGTAAAGAGGGGGCGGCCCTGGCCGAGCCGCGATTCCTCATGCGGGATGAGACCACCTCCTCGGTCGACACGCGCACCGAGCGCCTCATCCAGAAGGCCTTCGACACGCTCCTGCGCGGGCGCGAGGATCCGGCTGCCTCGCCCGCGGGCGGCGACGGACACCTGCACGGCGAGAAGCTTCCCGCATAAGCGGGCGGAGCAGGTTGGGTCCCGAAGAGGGCAGTGCCTGCCACGCACATGGCCGTCGCGCCGACGCGACGCAGGCCGCTCGAGCGGGGCCCCAGGTCGCAATAGGCTGAGTTTGTTTCCAACACCACCTAGAAAAGGCTGCTGACCTCGGCCGTTCCACCTCATGCGCCTCTTGCCGCCGTGTTCTGTCGCGCGGTATAATGCGCCTCACCTCGGGCGGTTAGCTCAGTTGGTTAGAGCATCGCGTTGACATCGCGAAGGCCGTAGGTTCGAGTCCTATACCGCCCACTGCACGACCCATAGCGCCAGGGTCAGGACGATTAGCAGCCCGGGACGCCTCAGCGAGCGGGGACACGTGGTGCAAGCCCCGCGGCCGACCGCCTGCGAAAACCCCCTGACCGCGTGAACCGGAACGGCGGGGCTTCGGCTCCGCCCAGTATGGCGAACGGCCCGGCCCCGTTATCGGCCTCGAGATGGCGCGGATGCGCGCCAAGTTGGGTGGAACCGCGGGAATGCACCTCTCGCCCCATGTCGGGCGGGAGGTTTTCTTTTTTTGAAGGAGGTGTGGCATGCCCCAGGTGAAAGGTCCGCGCTACGAGGAGTCCCTGCTCTTTCGCGTGCGTCACTCGGCCTCGCACGTGATGGCCCAGGCGGTGATGGAGATGTTCCCCGGCAGCGCCAAGATCGCCATCGGGCCGGCGATCGAGGACGGGTTCTACTACGACTTCGACCTGCCGCGCCCGCTCACCCCGGAGGACCTGGGCTCGATCGAGGCGCGCATGCGCGAGATCATCCGCGGCCGATCATCCGTTCGTGCGCCGCGAGATCTCGGCCGCCGAGGCGCGGGCCACTCTTCGCCGACCAGCCCTACAAGCTCGAACTGATCGAGGGGCTCGAGCACGGCACCGAGGACGAGCACGGCAACCCGCTCGCCGCGCCGCCGGTCATCACCACCTACACCCACGACACGTTCACCGATCTGTGCCGCGGGCCGCACGTCGAGCGCACTCGAGAGATCAACCCCGAGGCGCTCAAGCTGATGAACGTCTCCGGCGCCTACTGGCGCGGCGATGAGAAGAACCCGATGCTGCAGCGCATCTACGGCACCGCCTGGGAGACGGCCGAGCAGCTCGAGCAGCACCTGTGGAGGCTCGAAGAGGCCAAGAAGCGCGATCACCGCAAGCTGGGCAAGGAGCTCGACCTGTTCAGCATCAGCGAGGAGGTCGGCCCGGGTCTGATCCTGTGGCACCCACGCGGCGGCATGGTGCGCAAGCTGGCGGAGGACTACTGTCGCGAAGAACACGCGCGCGGCGGATACGAGTTCGTCTTCTCCCCGCACATCGGCAAGGCCTCGCTGTGGGAAACCAGCGGCCACCTGGATTGGTACCGCGAGAACATGTACTCGCCGCTGGATATCGAGGGCAGCAGTACTACCTCAAGCCGATGAACTGCCCGTTCCACATTCAGATCTACAAGAGCCGGGCGCGTTCCTATCGCGACCTGCCCTTGCGCTTCGCCGAGTGGGGCACCGTCTACCGCTACGAGCGCAGCGGCGTGGTGCACGGCCTGCTGCGGGTGCGCGGCTTCACCCAGGACGACGCACATCTCTTCTGCCGCCCGGACCAGATGCCCGAGGAGATCGACCGCGTGCTCGACTTCAGCCTGGGCATCCTGCGCGCCTTCGGCTTCAACGATTTCCAGGCCTATCTCTCGACTCGCAATCCGGCCAAGGCCGCCGGTACGCCCGAGCAATGGCACGCGCCGACAGAAGCCCTGCGTCAGGCGCTGCTGCGGGCCAAGGTCGACTTTCAGGTCGACGAGGGTGAGGCGACCTTCTACGGTCCCAAGATCGATATCAAGGTGCGCGACGCGCTGGGACGCGAATGGCAACTGTCGACGATTCAGTTCGATTTCACGCTGCCCGAACGCTTCGGCATGACCTACGTCGGCGAGGACGGGCAGGAGCACCAGCCCACCATGATCCATCGCGCCCTGCTGGGTTCGATGGAGCGCTTCATGGGCGTGCTCATCGAGCACTTTGCCGGCGCCTTTCCGGTTTGGCTGGCGCCGCTGCAGGCGGTGCTGATCCCCATCGCTGACCGCCATCTGGAGTACGCGCGATCGGTGGAGAGCCAGCTGCGCGCGGCCGGGCTGCGGGCCGAGGTCGATACGCGCCCCGAACGCATGAACGCCAAGATCCGCGACGCGCAATTGCAGAAGATCCCCTACATGCTCGTCGTCGGCGACAAGGAGGTGGAGCAGGGGGCGGTGGCTGTGCGCCTGCGCTCCGGAGAGAACCCCGGCGCCATGCCTGTGGCCGAGGCCCAGGCTCGCATCCTGAAGGACATCGCCGCCCGCACGTGAGGCGTGCGGCCCGCTATCCGGTGTAGAATGAGTGCAAGCCGGTGAGCCGGCGGAAATGGTCTCGCCTGTCGAGGGGCAGGGTTTCCGTCAGGCCACACGCCGGGGAGGAGAGCTATGTTCCATAAAATCATTCTCGTCGGCAACCTCGGCCGCGATCCCGAAATGCGTTACACGCCCAACGGGCAGGCGGTCACCTCGTTTCCCGTGGCGGTCAATCGCACCTATAACGACTCGGCGGGCCAGCAGGTGAAGGAAACGATATGGATCCGCGTCTCCGCCTGGGGCAAGCAGGCCGAGACGTGCAAGCAGTACCTCTCCAAAGGGCGTCAGGTCTTGGTCGAAGGACGCCTCTCGCCCGACCGGGCGACCGGCAACCCGCGCACCTACACTCGCCCGGACGGCACCACCGCCGCCTCCTATGAAGTGGTGGCCGAGACGGTGCGTTTCCTGGGCGGTGGCCCGCGCCAGGAGGCTGGCGGGACCGAACCCGCCGAGGGGCAGGCGGCGCCGCCAGCCACCAGCGACGAGGAGATCCCCTTCTAGCCCTGTGCCGGGCCTGGCCGGGAGGACCGCATGACCCAACAGCCGCCAACCACACCGCCCCCCAAAGGGCCCATTCCGTTGCGCTTGCCTCCCAACCTGGAAGCGGTGTACGCGAACTTCGCGCTCATTACCCACTCGCCGGCCGAGGTCGTGGTGGATTTCGCGCATCTGCTGCCCGGCATGAATCAGGCGCGCGTGTGCGCGCGGGTGGTCATGTCCCCGCTCAGCGCGAAACTCGTCATGCGCGCATTGACGGAGAACCTCGCCAAGTACGAGACGCAGTACGGCGAAATCCGCATCCCCGAAGGCACGACCCTCGCCGGCCAGCTTTTCGGCCGCCCCATCGGGCACGAGTTCCGGGCCGGACTCGCCGCCCGCGGAGTAGCCCGATGGAAATGCTCAACACGCTGGGAGAAGGAATCCGCGCGGGGCTCGAGTTCGAAGAATCGCGCCCGCGAACTGGCGCTGCAGCACTCGCGCTCGATCATCCGTCACGCGGCACTCGCCATTCGCGCCGTGCACCGCGACGAACGCCCGCTCGCGCTCGAGCATATCCAATCGGCCAAGGGCGAGGCGGCCACCTTGCGCGAGACGCTCACGCCCTACCCCGATCTTTACTTTGCCGGTTATTCCCAGGATGCACTCAAGGAGTTGTCGGAGGCGTGCATCGTCTACGCCTTGGTCGGCGGCGAAGGCCTGCCCACACCCGAGGCACTCCAAGTCGATGCGGCGCCCTACCTCAACGGGCTGGGCGAGGCCGCGGGCGAACTGCGGCGGCACTGCCTGGACATCATGCGCCGCGGGGATAGCCCCCAGGCCGAGCGGCTGCTGGCCATGATGGACGATATCTATTCGCTGCTGGTGACCCTGGACTACCCGGATGCCATCACCGGCAACCTGCGGCGCACGACCGACATGGTGCGCGGCGTGACCGAACGCACGCGCGGCGATCTTACCTTGAGCCTACGCCTGGAAGCGACACGTCAGGCGGCGACGGACCTCGAAGCGCGGATGCGCAAGCCCTGAGGTTCCGCGTCGCTCCGCACGTCTCCAACAGATCGCCCCTCCCTGTAGCCGGGGAGGGGCGAATTGATTCAACGTCTGCTCGCGCGCATCATTCAGAATGCCTCTGAGGGTGGCTGTGATCCTCTGAGGCGGTCGGTCACCCCGAGAGGAGAACCGAGAGTTTGCGCAGCGACTCGGCGACTGTCGCTTTCGGCACGCGGCATTCAAAGATGGCTTGGCGCGCTCGCCAGTCGAGGCTGCGCACGTGATCGGACAGGATCACGCCTGAGACGGGCAGACCGGCGGGAATAGGAACCTCGAAGGGGTAGCCTTTGGCCTGAGAGGTGATCGGGCAGAAGAGCGCCAGACCGACCCGCGCGTTGTAGTCTCCGGGGGAAACGACAAGCGCAGGACGGCGACCCGCTGGCTCGCGTCCGGCCTGGGGTTGCAGGCTGATCCAAACCACGTCCCCGCGCTGAGGCAGGTAGCCGCCGTCCATCACCAGACCTCACGCCCCTGGGGCGGTCCACTGTCGACCTCGTAATGGATATTCTCCGGCGTGACCTCCCTGAGCATGTGTTTCAAGACCGGACGCCAGGGTGCCAGCGCCTGGATGATCAGTTTTCCATCCCGTAGAGTGATATCCACCGGGGAGTCCTCGCCCAGGCCGGCTTCCAGTGCCAGCGCCTTCGGGATTCGCAATCCCAGACTGTTGCCCCATTTGCCCACGCGGCTCTTCATGGCAACCTCTCACAAATGATATACAATGAGTATACATTGCAGAGAAGGCCTGTCAAGGGGGATTCTGCGGCTCGCGCGAACTGCCCCCTGCGGCCAGGATTACCGCGCTCGATCCGTCCGGCCCCGCTCGACGCCCAAGAGACTCGCAAGCTCGGCTGTGGTCTCGAGGATCAGATCCGCTCCGCACGCCTGCAGGTCCTCACGTTCGCCGAACCCGCACAGCACCCCCACGGTTTGCGCGCCGGCACGCCGCCCTGCCAGAATATCGGCGCGCGTATCACCCACCATCAGGCACCCTGCGGGCGCAACACCCAGTGCCTTGGCAGCGGCAAACACCGGCGCCGGGTGCGGCTTCATGCGCGGCGCGCTCAGTGCGGTGATGATCGCTGCAAAACACGGCGCGAGGTTCCACTGATCCAGGAAGCCGAGTGTGCCGCGTCGATCACGTGAGCTGACGACCGCCAGCGGGAACCGCCGCGCCAGGCGCGGCAGCATCTCGGGCACACCATGCACGGCGTGGAAGGCGCCCGGGCGGCCCAAAGCGCGCCAGCGCGCCAGGCGGTCGGTCAGCGCGGCCAGCGGCTCGTCAATCCCCAATCGGTCCGGAAGCGTGAGCAGGAAGGTGGCCGACCCCTCCGAGGCCATCATCCAGCGGCGCAGGACGCGCGCCGGATCGGTGCGCCCAAAGAGGACGTGCAGCGGGCGGGCGAGGCGAACCAGCCGCCGCAGGTACTCCTCATCGGTTTCCGCGAGCGTGCCGTCCAGGTCGAACAGGACGGCGTGAACGCGCGCCAGGTCCAGGCCCCTCATGCACACCGCCCGCGCGGACGTATCCGCTTCACAGCGCCTCGATGTCGCGAGAATCGATCCTCATGCATGATTGGAAACCCCGCCACGTTGCGAGCGAGGCGTGGCGCGGCTCGTTGACAGGCCGCAGGGCGCGGGTTATCCTGCGCACAACGTGAGGGAGGCGCCCCATGAGAGTAGCCACATTCTCGATCGTCGCAGCGGATGTCGCGCGAGGCGAGTGGGGGATCGCTGTGGCCTCGCGCTTCCTGGCCGTCGGCGCCGTGGTGCCGTGGGCCCGGGCCGGCGCGGGCGCCGTCGCCACACAGTCGTACGCCAATACCACCTTCGGACCGGCCGGCCTCGACTTGATGCAGCGCGGGCTGCCCGCCGAGCAAGCCCTCGAGCGGTTGCTGGATGGAGACCCGGGTCGTGCCCAGCGTCAGGTCGGCATGGTCGATCGCACGGGCCGCGCCGCGACCTTCACCGGCGCAGAGTGCTTCGCCTGGGCCGGCGGCCGGACCGGGCGTGGGTACGCGTGCCAGGGCAATATCCTCACCGGGCCGGAAGTCATCGACCGCATGGCGGAGACCTTCGAAACCACCTCCGGTGAACTGGCCCTGCGACTGTTCGCGGCCCTCGCGGCCGGCGACCGCGCCGGCGGCGATAGCCGCGGCCGACAATCCGCCGCGCTGCTGGTCGTGAGGCCCGGCGGCGGTTACGCCGGCTTCAACGACCGGGCCCTCGACCTGCGTGTGGACGACGCGCCCCGTCCGATCCCACGTTTGCGTGAGCTGATCGAACTGCACCAGCTGTATTCCGGGACGAGTGACCCGGCTGAGCGCGTCGAGATTCGCGGCGCGGTGGCTCGCGACCTGCAGGGCATGATGAAACGCCTTGGGCATTACCGTGGGCGATTGAGCGCAGCCTACGATTCGGCGACCCGCGAGGCGCTGCGCGCCTTCACCGGCAAAGAGAACCTCGAAGATCGGGTCGATCTGGAACATGGAGCCATCGACCCGCCGGCGCTTGCGTACCTCATGCGCAAGTTTGGCCCCGCCCGATCCGCGGCGCACTCTCGAGCCAGCCCGCCGCGCCGGCGCAGCACAGCGAGGTAACCTCACCTGACGATCCACGCGTCCTGAGGCCTCTCGGCACGTGCGCGATCCCGCTGACCCCCTGCGACGAGGTACCCCAGGGAGTGCACGTTGGCACGGCCTGCCCGTGGTGACGGCCGGCGCGGCCTCGTTCCCGCTCAGCGGCCAAAGCGCTGCATGAAATCCTCTGCAGCCATCCACATTTCCATGCGCCGCAGCCCGAGCAGGCTGCGCCCGCGCAGGCTGGCCGGATTGAAGGTCCACATCAGAAACCAGGTGTAGAAGTTCTCCCAGAACTCACCGAAGCGGCCGAGACGGTTGCGGCATGGGCGCACGACAAAGCCCAGGCGCGCCGCCACGGGCCCCGCCGAGCCTGGGCCGGGCGTGAGCAGCACACTCACCGCTCGTAACGCGCGCACGCTGTGGTATGCGGGCTCCGTTCGCATCCTGCGGGCCAGGTCGCGCAGCGAGGCCACGAACATGCGCTCGGTGCGAGAGGCCCAGGCCAGGCTTGGCCCGTCGCGCGGCAGGGGCGGCATGTGCTCGTTCCACAGATGCAGCTCGAGCACCTCCTGGCCCGCTTCGATCCAGCGGGAGCCGAGGGCCACGCGCTCGCCCGCCCGCGTGCGGCGTACGCGCAGCAGGCCGTCCGCCGAGGCGTTGAATTCGTACACGCCCTCGCCTCGCCGCAGAAACGCATCGAAGCCTCGGATCAGGGAGCGCATTCAGCCCCGTCCGCCGATGAAGAAGATACCCAGCACGATGAGCAGGGTGCCCAGCCATTGGCGCGCGCCGATCGGCTCACGAAAAAGCAGGCTCGCCGCGAGCACCTGAACCCCGAGCACGGCCAGCCCGGTGGTCACAGGGAAGACAACGTGCAGCGGATGGTATCGCAGCAGCCAGGTCAGGGTGATGACCGTGATCAGACCGGCGAGATTGCCCACGACCTGCCATCCCAGAAAGGACTGCCAGGACCCGCCCAGTGCGGAAAGCTTGAAGCTGCCGTTGGCGAGGACGTTGAAGGCCAGGTTGAGAAGAAGCAGGATCGGAACCACCGCACCCTGCAGCCGATCGCCGGTCACCATTGGCAGACTGCGCATCCACTTCAGCATGGCTCACCTCCCGCGGGGTTTTGCGTCTGATCACTATATATCCAACCCGGGCGCCATCGCGCCGAGGCGCGGCGAGAGGCGTGCGCACTTACGCGGGCTGCCGACCTGCGCAGCAGCGCCGGGGGAGGGGATATATAATCTCAATGACCTCCGCGTGGAGCCTTGCCCTCATCGACCTTCTCGCCGCACAAACCGAACAGGAGGACGTCATGGTCCCGTCGAGCCGCTTCCTGCGCAATCCCCTGCGGGCCTCCGTGAGCGTGATGGTGCTGGCCGCCCTGGCCTGCAGCCTGCCCAGCCTCGGACCGGCCCAGCCCACCTCCGCACCCGCAGCCGCGCTGGCCACCGAGGCGCCGGCGGAACCCCCGGCACAGGCCTCGCCCACCAGCCCGGTCGTTCACGTGATGGCGCCGGGTGAGTTCTATGACCTCGACCGCTTCATCACCGACACCGTGTGCGACATCACCGGCCCGCAGGGGCGCGCACCCGGCGGTGACCAGATATCGCTCAACCGCTACGAGCGGCCGTTCCAGGCAAGCACGATGCAGTATTTGCCCTTCCTCGACATCAAACGCGCAGAACTCAAGCACTCGGCACCGTGGTTCTACATCTCGCTGTGGCTGATCGCCCCCGTCAGCCAACGCGCAGCCTACGAGCCGCTGTACGGCGTCGAGTTCGACACCGACATGGACGGGCGCGGCGATTTTCTCGTGTGGGGCAGCGTGCCCGCCTCCGCCGTCTGGACGACCGACGGCGTTCAGGTTTGGCAGGACGCCAACAAGGATGTAGGCGCCACCAACCCCCTCGCGCCCGATGCGCCGGCGGTGTCCTCCGGCTTCGAAACCGGGCTCTTCGAGGCCGGTCACGGGGCCGACCCGGATAGCGCATGGATCCGCCTGGGGGCCACTGGCGGCGCCGATATTCAACTGGCGGTCAAGGAATCGCTGCTGGGTGCGCCGCCGACCCTCATGTGGAACGCATGGTCCGATGCCGGGCTCAAGCAGCCAAGCTGGTTCGACTACAACGACCACTTCACCTCGGCCGAGGCGGGATCGCCCTTGGTGGAGTTGACGGAGCTCTATCCGATCAAGGCCATCTTCGCCCTCGACAACACCTGCCGCGAGGCCTTCGGCTTCACCCCCAGCGGGGCGGAGCTTGGCGTGTGTCAACAGGCGCGGCCGCCCGCCACGGGCTGCATGGTGTGCCTGCTCTCGGCACACATCTGCCGCTGCGCCTCCCCCTGCCCGCGAGGGGCCTTTCCCGGTACGCCCTGCAGCCCGTAAGCTCGCCAGAGGGAGATGACCATGAGACTGCAATTCCATCGCGCGCCACTCGCATCGGTGATCTATCTTCTTGTCGCCCTGACGCTGGCCTGCGCGCTGCCCGGCGGCGCCGCGCCCTCCCAACCCACCAGCCCGCCCGAGAGTCCTCTCACCACGCTGCCTCCCGGCGAGGTCCCGGGCGAACCGTTGGTCGATGCCTCGCCCACGGGGCCGGTCGTGCACATCATGGCCCCGGCCGAGTTCTATGGTATGGACCGCTTCATCAACGACACGGTGTGTGAAGTCACCGGCGCGCAGGGGCGTGCGCCGGGCGGCGATCAGATTGAGATCAACCGTTACGAGCGGCCGTTCCAGGCGAACACCATGCAGTACCTGCCGTTCCTCGACATCAAGCGCGCCGAGTTGGATCACCAGGCGCCCTGGATCTACATCGCGCTGTGGCTGGTGGCGCCGCCGAGCGAGCGCGGCGAGGCGCAGCCTCTGTACGGCATCGAGTTCGACACCGACATCGACGGACGCGGCGATTTCCTCGTCTGGGGCACGGTGCCGACCTCCAACGTGTGGACGACGGACGGCATGCAGGCCTGGACGGACGCCAACGACGACGTGGGTGCCACCAACCCCCTCGCGCCCGATGCACCCGCGGTCTCCTCCGGCTACGACACGCAGATCTTCAACGCGGGCTACGGCCTGGACCCGGACGGCGCGTATATCCGCCTGGGCTCTGGCGGCGGGGGCGATATTCAACTGGCGATCAAAGAATCGCTGCTGGGTTCGCCGCCGACCTTCATGTGGAACGCCTGGAGCGACGCTGGCCTGCAGCAGGTGAGCTGGTTCGACTACAATGATCACTTCACCTCGGCCGAGGCGGGCTCGCCGCTGGTCGAGCTGAAGGACCTGTATCCGATCAAGGCCATCTTCGCCCTCGACAACACCTGCCGTGAGGCCTTCGGCTTTACCCCCGGCGGCACCGAGCCCGGAGTCTGCCAGCAAGCCAGACCCCCGGCCACCGGGTGCCTGTATTGCGTCGTCTTCGGCGCGACCAAGGTTTGCACATGTGTCGTGCCGTGCCAAGCGGGCATCACCCCGGGGACGCCCTGTAGCCCGTAGCTGCGGAACATCGTGAGCTCCACCGCGATGATGAGCAAGAGGGAGAATGGTATGGGAAATGTGAAATCCACCCGTGTCCTGCTCGTCACGATTGGCCTCGCCGCCAGCGCCGCGCTGGCCTGCAACCTCATGGCTCAGCTCACGGCCACGCCGCCTCCCGCAACCGCAGAGCTGGCGTTGCCGACCGCCGCGCCGCCAGCCACCGCCGCCCCCGAGGCCACCCTCGAGCCCACGCCCATCCCACACCTCATGCGGCCCGATAGCCCGGGCGGCTCCGAGGGATTACATCGTCGACACCAACTCGCAGAAGACAGGCGCTCAGGGTCGCGCCCCCGGCGGCGAGAGCTATCAGATCAATCGCTTTGAGCGGCCGTTCACCGCGCAGTCGATGCAGTACCTGGGCTACCTGGACGTCGGCCGGGCGGAGATCGACCGCGGCGGAGCATGGTTCTACGTCACGCTCTTCCTGGAGGGTGTGCCACCGCCGGAGGCCATCGGCCAAGCCGCCTACGGCCTCGAGGCGGATATCAACTTGGATGGGCGCGGGGATGTCCTGATCTGGGCCCTCGCTCCAGGCAGCACCGAGTGGACCACCGACGGGGTTCAGGTGTGGCAGGATGCCAACCATGACGTCGGCGGACCGAATCCCTTGGCCTCGGATCCGGGACGCGGCGGAACCGGGTTCGAGACGCTGCTCGTCTCCAGCGCCGTGGGCCTTGACCCGGACATGGCCTGGGTGCGCATGGCGCCCGGCAACGCAACCCAGGTGCAGATTGCCTTCAAGGGTACCGCGCTGAGCGGGGATACCTCATTCTTGTGGGGCGTCTGGACCGACGGCGGCGTGAAGCAGCCGGGGTGGTTCGATTACAACGACCACTTCTCATCCGATCAGGCCGGCTCACCCCTGGTCGAACTCAAGGGGCAGTACCCGCTCAAGGAGCTCTTCGCGCTCGACAACACCTGCCGCTTCGCGTACGGCTTCACGCCTTTGGGCGGCGAACCCGGCATGTGCGAGATCCCCGGCACACCGGTGCCGACGCACACCCCGATTCCGCCCGGGCCCTTCTGAGACTCGCGCTCGGGGGAGGGGCATGCAGGCGAGACCGTTTTGAAGAGGGCATAGCATGCCTCACGCGTGACCGCGCGCGGCAGGCATGCGCGCTTCTCCTCGCGCACGGGTGAGCGCATTCGGGATGCCTCGATGGCAGATGTGCCGGCGCAATCGGCAGCTGCATCCTGCACGAGAAAAGGGGCTGCCCGTTGGGCAGCCCCTTGTGTTTCGAGAGTGTGAGAAGCGAGCCTCGATCTACTCCAGCACGAAGCACGGGCGAATCTCGCCCGTCGTGAGGCCCCTCCAGTTTGTCATCGGGCGCCGGTCGAATCCTGCCAACGCCTGCAGGTCCTCGTCGGCCAAGAGGCGCAACTGGCGCAGAACCTCCAGCGCCACCAGCGACGTGGCCCGCGAGGTTGGGTCGCCGTCGCTCACCTTGAGGGCAATGCCCATCGCCGGCGCACCCCGTCCGGCCACGCCCGCCCGCACCCCGATCAACTGGTAGCCCTCGGCCCCCGCCTTGGAGACCCAGCGCCCGTGCCCAACCCGCATCAACACAGTATCGAAGCGGCCCTCGCCGGCCACCATCTCCGGATGGGCCATCATGGCGGCCGTGATCGCGGCACACGCTTGCTGACGTGCCTCCTCGAGCCCCGCCGGATCCATCAGGCGCGCCGCCGCGTGAGCCGCGCGCTCGAGCGGTACCGCGAAATTGGGTGCCGAGCAGCCGTCGATGCCCACCTCCACCTGCGAAGGTTCCATCGCGCACATGGAGGCGAACGTGCGCAGGACTCTCCTGTTGCAGCGCTCCCGCAGGGTCGAGATACGAGTGGCCCTCGGGCGAGGTGGCGCCGCCCCAGCGGAAGCGGGACAGCGCGAGCATGGCGGAGTGTTTCCCCGAGCAGTTGTTGTGCAATGGGGTTGGCGGCAGCCCCGCCCGCAATAGCCGCTCGGCCTCGGCCCGATCGCCCACCGGATGCGTGCCGCACATCAGATCCTCGGCCTGCACGCCGGCCTTGCGCTGCAGGTTGCGCACGGCCTCCAGGTGGGCCGGGCTGCCGCTATGCGAGGCGCAGGCGATGGCCAGATCGCGTTCGTCGAGCCCAGTGGCCTCGGCCGCTCCGCTCTCCACCAGCGGCAGAGCCTGGAAGGGTTTGGCCGAGGAGCGCATGAAGGTGGCCCAGCTCGGATCGCCGGCGGCTGAGATCAAGCGCCCGCGCGAGTCCACCACCGCGATCGCCCCCAGGTGCAGCGACTCGACGATACGGCCCCGCGTGACTTCAACGAGCGGCACGAACATGGAGGCTCCCACGCTTGAAGGCGGACGGGCGATGGATCAGTTGCTCGAGTTCGCGCGCCGGCAGCGGGCCGTGCTCGCGCTCCCAGAGCGCCTGCAGTCCGAGGCGCAGGCGCGACTCAACCATCGGCCGGCGCTCGCGCGAGAAGCGGAAGTAGGCGCTCAAGGACGCCGCGGCACGCGTCAGATCTTTCTGCGGCTCGCTCTTTGATTTGAGCGACACGAGCCGATGCTGGACCGCTCGTAGAAACGCGGCGAAGCGCGTCACCTGCTCGGCCGAGACCCATCCCCCGCGTGAACAGAAGAGGCGCGCCCCTTTGAATGGCGCGCGGCGCAACCGGGCGAGGGCCTCCAACCACGCCGTCAGATCCGCTTCGCCCAGGTAGGGCGGCATGTCGGTGGCCAGTGCATCTCCGACGAAGAGCAGCCGTTCCTGTGGCAGATGCACCCACAGCGCGCCGGGGTTGACCCCCGGCACGTGCATCAGCTCAACCGCCGTCTTATCCCAATGGAACGTGAGGCTCTCGGTGAAGGTCACCTGCGGCCGCACCCACGGCGGCAGCGCGAACTCGCCGCCTTGGAACCCGGCCCCCAGCGTTGCCAACACCGCCCCGGTGCGCAGAGAGTCGGGCGCCGCACGCATGACCTCCGCCGTGTGCTGGTGCGCGACCACGGTCAACGATCCGGCCTGAGGCAGGGCGCGCAGGTTGGCCACCGCCACCGCCCGCTCGGGCGAGGAGTCCATCTGCACGACGAACGCCAGCCGTGTCGCGCCCCGTGCGCGCAGCGCGGCGATCCATTCGTCGGCTTGCAGCGGTTGAATGGGTGCGTCCAGGCATAACGCGCCGCGCGACCCGAGAACGGCGGCCGTCGCCGGCCCGCGCCATCGAGTTTCCGTCACTACGTTTGCGGGAAGCTTCGCCATGCACTCCTCGGAGAGACGCTCTAGGTTTCGGCTGCGGTCGGCGTCGGCGGGGCGGCGGGCGCCTCGGCTGCGCTGGCCTGCGGTTCTTCGGCCGCGGGCGGGAGCGGCAACGTGAAATGAAAGACCGCGCCGCCGTTGGGCGGCGATTCGGCCCAGATCCGTCCCCCATGCGCCTTGACCGCCATGCGGCAAAAGGCAAGCCCCAACCCCAGGCCCTTCGGCGCGCCCACACGTTCGACCCGCCCGTACTTTTCGAAGATGCGGTGCATCTCCTCGCGCGGGATGCCGGGCCCGGTGTCGGCAATCGTCACCCGCACCGACGATTCGACGACCTGCGCGCCCACGCGGATGCTGCCGCCGCCCGGCGTGTACTTGATCGCGTTTTCGAGCATGTTGATGATCACCCGCCGCAGCATGTCGGTGTCGGCATCCACCGTCGGCAAGCGCAGAGGCAGGTCGAGCTCGAGCGAGATGTTCTTGCCTTCCGCCGAGGGGTGGACTTCTTCGGCCGCATCCGCAGCCAGTGCCGCCAGCGACACCCGCTCTTTGCGGATAACCGCGCGGCCTTCCTCCAGGCGGTGCAAGTCCAAGAGCGAATCGATCATGCGTGAGAGACGACGCGCCGAGCGCAGGGCAATGGCCATCACCGAGCGCGTCGTTTCGTCGGGCGGCAGGCTCTCCGACATGAGGTGCAGGCTGGAAAGGACGCTGCCCAGCGGCGAGCGCATGTCGTGGAACAACATGGAGGTCAGGTCGGCGCGCAGTTCGTCGAGCGAGGCGCGCTCGGCAATGTCGCGCACGATCCACTGCACCCAGGCTGCGTCGCCGTGGGGAATGCGCTTGACATGTAACTCCACCGGCATCTGGCTGCCGCCCCGCGTGCGCAGTTTGCTCTCGTACGAGCGCACCTCGCCGGGGCTCATGTCCGAAAAGCGCTCACCCAGTTTGCCGGTGTGCACGGGGTGCAACGCCTGGATACGCAGCTTGAGCAGCTCCTCGCGCGAGTAGCCGGTGTAATCCAGTGCGCGCTGGTTGGCCTCGGTGATATGCCCGTCCAGGTCGGTCATCATGATCGGGTCGATGCTGTCCTGGAACAGGGTCAAGTAGCGATCCTCGGCGGCGTGGGCCGTCTCATACATCTGCGCGTGGGAGATCGCCGTCGCCGCCAGACCCGTGAGGTACTCGAGCACCTGCAGGGTCTGGTTGGTGAAACGCCCGCGACGAGGGTTGATGACCTCGATCACCCCCAGCACGGTGCCGCGCAACAGGATGGGTGCGGCTGCCACGGCGCGCGCCACGAACCCGGGTTGTTTCTCCACTTGAGTGAGCGCGCGCGGGTCGACCCGCGCTTCCGGCACCACCAGCGCGCGGCCGTTCTGCGCCACCCAGCCGGCCACGCCCTCGCCCAGCCGCACACGCATGCCCTTGACCGAGGCCCCTTGTGGGCCGATCGCCTGGCGGAACTCGAGCTCGCCGCTGGCCTCGTCCACCAGGGCAATCGAGCCGGCCTCCACCTCGAGCAGCGTGACGGTTCGCGAGAGCAGCTGCTGCAGCACGTCCTCCAGGTTCAGGCTTGAGACCACCACCCGCGAGGTGCCGGCCAGCGCCGCCATGGTCCGTGTTTGCTTCTGGCTGGCCGCATACAGGCGCGCATTGACCACCGCCGTCGCCGCGTGATCGGAGAACGCCAGAACCACCTCGGCATCCCGTTCGCGGTAGCCGCCGGGTTGCTTGGAGTGAATCGACAGCAGGCCCACCGGCTGCTCGTTGACCATCAGCGGCGCGCCAATCCACCCACGGATCTCGCGCGTCTCGGGAACGCCCGGCTGTGGATTCCAGCCGGGCGTGGATTGCATATCGTCGAGCACGATCGGCCGCCGGTCGCGCAACACCTGCCAGCACGGATCCTTGGGATTGAATTGCAGCGGCGCCTCGCTGAGCGTCTCGGCATTCGAGAAGCCGCGCGAGGCCACGACCCGCAGCGCCCGCCCCTCCAAGAGATAGATCATCGCCGAGTTGAAGCGGATCACGCCTGCCAACTGCTCCAGCACCAGTGCGAATACCTTGTCCGGCACGAGCGACGAGTTGATCGTGCGCGCCGTTTCCTGAAGCGTGGCGGCCAGGATGCGCCCCTCGCGCTCGGCCGCGAACAGTCGCGAGTTCTCCACCGCCAGGCCGACGTGCTCGGCAGTGGATTGCAGAAGGCGCAAATCCTGCCCCGTGAAGTGATCGGTTTCGGAATGGACCAGGGTGACGACGCCCACCACGCCTTCCCGTCCGGGCAAGGGAGCCGAGACGGCCGAGCGCGTGGGGGCCACGCTGCCGGCGCTTTCGCGATACTGGTTGGGGTCGGAGGGGATCCAGCGCGGATCGGTCTGGGTGTCGGCCACCAGCGCCGCACGCCCATTCGCGATCACCCAGCCCGCCAGACCCAGGCTGAGTACCGGC
Source organism: uncultured Chloroflexia bacterium (assembly GCA_963712475.1). Taxonomy (GTDB): domain Bacteria; phylum Chloroflexota; class Anaerolineae; order Anaerolineales; family RBG-16-64-43; genus RBG-16-64-43. The sequence continues at coordinate 1,736,541 of CAVQIA010000004.1, read as the reverse complement.
GCAAGCTGCTTGGCCGCGTTGGTGTGCAATACGCCGCCCACACTCAGGGCGGCGTCCACCACCTGGCCCTCCTCATCGAGGACTGCAATGCTCCCACCCGAGGCATGCAGCGCCTTCTGGACGAGATCAAGGGTGCGGCTGATGACTTCGGAAAGTTCGAGGTGGCCGGCCAGCTCTCGGCTGATGTGGTACAGCAGGTCCAGGTGCAGACGATCGCGGGCGACACCTTGCTCGTCCATGATTTAGCCCCCGAGCGCGGCCAGTATAGCATAGGCCGTCGTCGGCTCCGCGCGCGCCGGGGGGTTCATCGCGCCTCGCCCGGCAAGTGCGAGTTGATATGCGCCAGCTCTTCGGCGTCGAAGACCACTTCGGTCTGGCCCATCAACCGCTCCTTGACCTTGGCCACCACCAGATCCAGGTGCGCCGCATGGCGCACAAAATCCAGATCGTCCGCAGGAACCGTGAGCACCGGGCACAAGCTGAAGCGCCCCAGCCATTCCTCGTACAGCGCGCTCAACGCCTCCAGGTAGCCTCGCGGGATTTCGCGTTCGAAATCCCGTCCGCGGCGCATGATGCGCCCCTGCAACGTATCCACCCTCGCCCGCAAGTACACCACCAGGTCCGGCGCCGGCAGGAAGGGCAGAATGGACTCATACAGCGAGTGATACGACTGATAATCGCGTTCCGACATGTAGCCCTGTCGATACAGGTTGCAGGCGAAGATCTCCGCATCCTCGTACACCGAGCGGTCTTGCACGACCGAATTCGGGTGCTCGACAATCTGCCGCAGGCTGCGCAGACGGTTGGAAAGAAAGAAGACCTGCGAGTGAAAGGCCCAGGCGGCCATGTCGCGATAGAAATCGGCCAGGTAGGGATTCTCCGCCACCGGCTCGAAGAACGGCTGCCACTCCAGGCGCTCAGCCAGCCGCTGCACGAGCGACGACTTGCCGGCCCCAATGCTGCCGGCCACTGCAATGAAGCGCTTGGTCATGGGCGCCTCGCCAGGTCGGTCAGGTCGTTCATCCCCGAGATCGGCAGCGCTGGCTGGTAGGGCACCACGCCCAGTGCGGCACGAATGCGTTCGGCGATGAACTCGAGATGTTCCGGCTGAGTGACGAAGTTGAGGCGGTTGGTGTCGACCTTGAGCACCGGCACCGCGCGCAGCGGCCCACTGAGGAACTCCTCGTAGGCTTCGTTGAGCTCGTGGATGTAGGCGCGATCCATCTGGCGCTCATACGATCGGTCGCGCAGGGCGATGCGCTGCATGAGCACGTCGGTCGTGGCGCGCAAGTAGACGATCAGGTCCGGGTCGGGGATGCGCTCGGCCAGCGCTTCGTGCACACGCTGATACATCCGCATCTCGTCGCCACGCAGGTTGATGCGCGCAAAGAGCGCATCCTTGGCGAAGGTGTAATCCGAGATCAGCGGGCCCTTCGCCAGCGTCTCGGGAACCGCATGCTGCTGCTGCGAATAGCGGCTGAGCAGGAAGAAGATCTGGGTCTGAAAGGCGTAGCGTTCGCGGTCGCTGTAGAAGAGCTTGAGGAAGGGGTTCTCCTCGAAAACCTCCAGCAGCACCTCCGATGAGAAGATGGGTTGCAGCAGGCGGGCGAGGGTGGTCTTCCCGACTCCGATGACCCCTTCAATGGCAATGTACATTAAGCGTGGCTCCTTCGGGAGGTGACTTTAGGATACCCGAGAGAGAGGCGCGGTGCAAGTGGAGGAAGCGTCCTGGCGCTCAATCGCTTACGAGTTGGGTCTGCGGAGGCCCTCTGCCAAGCGCGGAAACTGCTCAGCCGGCCTCCCGCCACGCGCGGATCTGCTGCGCATGAAGCGTGTAGTCGCCGGCCAGCGAGGCCAGCGTGCTCGCCACGGTGGCCGGCGCTCCGCGGTAATGGCGCACCCCGTGGCTCGCATTCCACTCAACCGCAGGCAGTGCGGCTGTGAACCCGACCAGCTCATTCAGTCCGGCGTCCAATTCGGCCAGCAGGGACTCCTTCGACGATGAAGCATGGCGCGCAACGAAGCCCGCGTTGATCGTGCGGTAGTCGTTAGGCGCATCCACGTAGTAATCCGGAGTGAACCCCGCCAGGATCGATTGGCAGGCCTGGATCATGTGCCGGTTCCAACCGACGAGATGCGCCACAACGTCGCGTGGCGTCCAGTCATCGATCCTCGCCAGAAAGAAGTCCTGCGGCACCTCCCGGACAACCTCGCAGAAATCCTGATACGCGCTCTTGAGTGCAAGCGTCGGGTCGATGGGTTCAAGCATTCGATCTGCTAGCCTCGCCGGCCGGGGCGCGCCCGTCCGGCCGTCTCCGCGATCGCTTAGGCGATGCGCTTCGCCATGAGGATATCCGGCTTGCCCGGGCCGTTGGCGTCTGGAATGACGCCCACGATGACGTAGCCCAGCTTTTGGTAGAACTCGAAGGGATGGCGCTTCAAGTTCCTGATCCGCGTGAGGTGTTGCAGCACGTCCGGGTAGAGGTCGACCTGCCCGACCGAGGTCATGCCATCTTCGTCATCCGATCCAAGGTAGAGTGTTCCCCCGCCTCGCGCCCGCACACGCGCTTCGAGATCGGTCACCAGCCTGCGGCCGATGCCCTGGCGCTGATGCGCGGGGTGGACCACCAGCGGATGGAGTTCCCACGCCGCGCCGTCGTAGGTGCGGCTGCCTCCGACCCACCCCACCACCGTGCCCCCTTCGTCCACCGCAATCCGGTTGATGCGCTCCGGCCCGAAGCTGCCGCGCACCTCGCTCAGCGCGGCCTCGCGCGTCGGCCACGCATCGGGCCAATGCTCCCTGAAGCCCAGGACCAAGAGATCCGCAGCTTCCTCGACGGCCTTGGTGTCGGCCGCGGTCAGATCCTCGATCCGCATCTCTCTGCCTCCTTGCGGAGCCTCGGCGCAACTCGAGTTCTTCCGGGACGCGATCCCGTTCCCCTACTCCCGGCGCAGCTGCAAACAGTAATGATGGACCGTGTTCGACACCCACGCGCTGCCCAGGCCGTAGGGCGCGAGGCGCACGTTGTCCTGGCACCAGATGCGCTCGTCCTTGAGGGTATAGGTCGTGCTCAGGTCGCGCGCCAGGTCCCACGCCAGCGGGTAGATCGTGCCGCCCTTCTTCACGTTCTTGACGATGAGGGTGAGATACGCTCCCGGGCGGAGCAGCGGCTGCAATCCCGCGTACAACGCGGTCAGCCGTGCGAGAAAGGCCGGGTAGTCGCCGACGTTGCCCAGGTCGCGCGCGTCCTCCGAGTAGTACACGTCGAGCTCCGGCGTGGCTCGCCGCGTGCGCTGCGTCGCGGCGCCGCGCGCGCGCAGCATGTCCCAGTAGGGCGGGGAGGAGATCAGGTAGTCGATCAATGGAAACTCGCGCCCAGCAAAAAGCTCGAGCGCCTGGGTCGCATCCCCCTCGATCACCTGCGCCTGCAGCCGCGAAGCTTTGCGCCCGGCCGCCTCGCGCGCCGCTTGCACCTCGCCCCGCGCAATCTCGGCGTAGCGCGGGTTGAGCTCGATCCCCACTCCGTTGCGCCCCGCTTGCACGCAGGCCACCAGCGTGCTGCCGGTCCCGAGCATCGGGTCGAAGACCCAGCCGCCGCGCTTGGTGAAGAACTCGATGAAATCTCGCACCAGCGTTTCGGGGAATTTCGCCGGATGCGCCAGCACGCCTCGTCGCCGCGGCGGCGGGTTGTGGATGAACCACGATTTCTGGAACTTGAGCCAGTCGCGCGGGGCCAGGTCGTTGAGCTTGTTGCGCGGGGAGCGTGGCGAGGCGGCGCGGGCTGCCGCGGGTTTCTTCGCGCGACTCATGGGCATCGGCATCACCTCGACGGCTGATCTTCGGGCACGGCGCTACCAGCGCGCGGGTCGCGGCACCCGGCCGGTCAGGCGCCGCCAGCGGTAGCGCCAGGTGGGGCCTGCGGGCAGGCGCTGTGGGTTGCGCAGCAGAAAACCCTCTGCCGCGCTGCGCCCGAGGCGCACGAGCTCATCCACGCGCGAGAAGTCGAAGAAGGCCACGGCCCCCGTCGCGAAGGACAGCAGGTGCAGGCGCAGCCCGGCGTGGCGCGCCGCCTCGATCTGGGCTTCGCTCTGACGTCGGATCATGATCCCGATCGCCGCGAGTCCAATGTCGCGCATCGAGGAGGAAAGCGGACGCGGCCCGGCATCATGCAGGTCGAGCACCACCGCCTCAGTCGCGCCGTGCGCCACTGCCACCTCGAGCGGCAGGTTAGCCAGCACGCCCCCATCCAGGTAGCGGTCATCGCCCGCCGGCCACGGCGGGTAGTATGGCGGCAAGGCGGTCGAGGCCATGGCCCCGTCAATCAGTCGGTCACCTCGCGCGTCGCCAAAGACGCGCACGCGCCCGCTGTGTAGCCCTACCGCCACTGTTAGCGCACGCACGCCGGTGCGTTCGAAGACTTCGCCGAAGGTGCGCAGCCCGGAGGGCAAAGAGCGCGAGAGATACTCATGCAGGCGATCGTTCGAGAATAGGCTCTCGCGGCCGAATACGAATCTCTGTGCCAGCGTGAACACACCGGGCGGCCCCAGCCGTGCAGGCTGCGCGCCTCGCCACACCTGCTGCAGGACTCGCGCGCCCTGCGGCGTGGGGTCGGCTGCAGTGAACAACGCGTTGAGCGCCCCGGCCGACGTGCCCACCACGAGCTGCGGCCGCGGTCCGCGCTCGAGCAATACCTCCAGCGCTCCCGCCTGCAACGCACCCAGGCTTCCCCCGCCGCTCAAGACGTACGCCAACATGCGCTTCACCCCTCTTTCCAGTCCGCGCAGTCTCCGCGGGCCTCCATTGTACGCATATCGGCAGGTGCTCTCACAGGATGAAGCCGAGTGACCTTCCTCTTCGGCGCAGGGGGCCGCGCCGCCCCACGCCTTACCCCCACCCCATGCGCGGGTCAGTGTGTGACGGGTCCCGAATGTGGGTTGGTTATTCCGGCTTGTCATGTCCAAATCAGGACAATCGCCACTTCGTCCCTCGACGGCCCCTCCATAGACTCTGAGGACCTTCACCGAAGGATTCGGCCTGCAATCCAATGACGGAGCAAGAGCTGTCGCGCTTTGATCTATTCCGCGGTCTCGATCCGCATAAGCGGGATCTGATCACGCGCCTGGGCACGCGAACCGCCTTCGAACCCGGCGACCTCGTCTTCAGTCAGGGCCAGCCGGCCACTCACCTGTACCTCCTCTTGCGCGGCAAAGTCACGATCCGCTTCAAGCCGGACGACGGCGAGCCGATCAACGTCACCGTGCTCGAGCCGGGAGGCGTGTTCGGCTGGTCGGCCGCCCTCGGCCGCGGGCGTTATACTTCGGGGGCCATCTGTCAGGAGCCCAGCGAGGTCCTGGTCATCTCGGGCGCGGCCCTGCGCCGCCTGTGCGAGACCGACCCGGAAACCGGCGTGCTGATCCTGGAGCGACTGGCAGAGGTGATCGCCGAACGGCTGCAGGCCACGCATGCCCAAGTGCTGGCATTGTTGCATCAGGGCATGCAGCCACAGCCGCGCCCCTAAGGAGGCCCATGGCCCAACCCACGCCCGCCGTGTCGCCCGATGCAACTCCTCAGCAGCGCATGAAGGCGCTGCTCGAATCCCTCAGCGCCTATATCGAACACTACCACGGCGGCTCGGTGCGTCTCGTCTCATTCGACGGGCGTGTGCTCAAGGTCAAGATGGGCGGCGCCTGCCTCGGTTGTCCGCTCTCGCCGGCCACCCTGCACGGCTGGGTAGAGGGCACCGTGCGTCAGTTCTTCCCCGACATCGAACGGGTGGAAGCCGCCTAGTCGCCCGCCCTGCCGTTTGTTCTTCCGCCGCTTTGACGCTACAATCGCGCCCATGACGCTCTCGGTCGGGGAACTCCTTCAGAACCGTTATCGCATCGAGGGGTTGTTGGGCCGGGGCGGCATGGGTGCGGTGTATCGCGCGTACGATCTAGTCCTCTCCACCCCCGTTGCCATCAAAGAAAACCTGAACTCGGCCGGCGAAGCTATCCGCCAGTTCAAACGCGAAGCGGTACTGCTCGCCTCGCTGCGCCACGCCAATCTCCCGCGCGTCACCGACCACTTCGTCATCGGCTCGCGCCAATACCTGGTCATGGACTACGTGGCCGGCGAGGATCTCAAGACGCGCCTCGAACGCGAGGGCACGTTGGCCGAACCTCAGGTCCTGACCTGGGCCAAAGAAATCTGCAACGCGCTCTCCTACCTGCACACCCGCCAGCCGGTCGTCATCCATCGCGACATCAAGCCGGCCAACATCAAGCTCACGCCCGATGGACATCCGATCCTGGTGGACTTCGGCATCGCCAAGGTGGCGGACGTGGGCGGTGGGACGTCGACCGGCGCGCGCAGCCTGACCCCGGGCTTTGCGCCCCCCGAACAATACGGCAGCCGGCCGACCGACTCGCGCAGCGACCAGTACTCGTTGGCCGCCACGCTCTACGACTTGCTCACCGGCACCATCCCTCCCGACAGCCTCGAGCGCACCCTCGGCCAATCGGACCTTCGCCCTGCCAGTCAGGTCAATCCCAAAGTCAGCCCGGCCGTCGAGGCCGCCCTCACACGCGCTCTGCAACTGAACCCGGAAGATCGCTACGCGTCGACCGCCGAGTTCTACGAGGGCTTGCTCGGCCGCGGCTTGCCGCTGCCCCCGCCGCGCCCAGCGGCCGCGGCGCCCAACGCCACGGTCCGCAAACCGGTGGCTCCACCTTTGCCCGTATCGGCCACAGCGGCCGTCCCTTCAAAACCCGCGCGCCGATTCCCATGGGTGATCACGGTACTCCTCAGCTTGACTATTCTCACGGGGATTGCGGTGGTGGCCTTGCTCTATCTGCTCAACCCGGCGGCTCCAAACCTGCCGCTCACGCCCGCCGTGATCGTGCCAACCACCTTCGCCAGCCCCAGCCCGCAACCGCCAGCCTCCCCGACCGCAGTGCCGGTGGTCGCACCCATCGCCACGGCCACCGTCGCGCCCACGCTCGCGCCGACCGAAACCGCGGCACCGACCGCCTTGCCCACACCGCTTGGCGGGAGCACGTTGATCGTCTTCGCCAGCACGCGCTCGGGCGACGGCTTCTATCAGTTGTTCGTGCTCGACCTCGCGGATGGCAGCACGCGCCAGCTCACCTTCGACTCCGGCAACAAGGGGCACCCGCACTGGTCGCCTGACGGCCAGCGCATCGTCTACGAGGCCGAGAGCGCCGACGCCAAGAAGCGCGACATCTTCATCATGAACGCCGATGGCAGCGCCCTCCAGAACCTGAGCAACAACTCGGCCGACGATTATTACCCGGCCTGGAACCCTCGCGGCGACCGGATCGCCTTCGTGTCCGACCGCGTCGGCGGCGCCGCGCAGATCTTCTTCGTCCGCCCGGATGGCTCGGGGCTCATCAACATCAGCAAGCAGCACCACAACCAGCCGGAGGAATGGGACCCGGCCTGGTCGAGCGACGGGCGCTACCTGTACCTGGTGCGCAAACCCAACGGCCCAGTGCGCATCTGGCGCTGGGATCCGACCACGCCCGAGGTGGAACCGTCGATCGCAACGATGTTCGAGGGGGATTACATCGAGGGGGTGCCCGCCCTCTCGCCGCGCGGCGATATGATGGCCTATCTTCGCTGGGACGACAACGGGCGCCAGATCTGCGTGTCCTCCACCGATCTCGACCAACGCAAAGCGTGCGAGCCAATCACCAGCCTCTCGCGCAACTACGATCCCGCGTGGTCGCCCGACGGACGCATGATCGTGTTTTGCAGTACGCGCGACGGCAACGAGGAACTGTACGTCATGACCGTCACCGGGGCCGGCCAGCGTAACATCACAGCCTCGACCTTCCTCGATCATCAGCCGGATTGGCAGCCGGTTCCTGGCGGAGCCACCGGCTTCTGAACCTGCACCTGCCGCGCTACGACGCCAACTCGCGGATGTTCTCCCACATAAGGTAGGCCGCCGCGGCGATTGCCACGCCGGCGATGACCTGTGCATAGAACCGGCCTAGCAGAAGGAGCGTCGTGACGACGGCCAGGCCCATGGCCAGGCCGCCGATGTAGCGCTGGAACTGCCGCCGCAACCCGGCCTCCACCAGGCCGAGGGTGACCACGATGGCCACCAGCCAGAGTGCCCAGTAGCTGGCGTGCGCCAGGATTAGCACCGCCAGACCCAGCAGCATGAACGAGATCGAAATCGACGCCCAGGCATCGGCCAGCAGGCTCGCCGAGCGAGGCATGGCGCGCATCGGCCGGTGCGTGCGCGTCAAATGCGCGCGCGGCGAGCCGAGTTGGCCCCGGCGCACATTCAGCGCGAGCGCGCGCAGCGCCTCTCCTGTATCGCGTTGGCGGGTGAGCCCGGCCTGCAGCTGGGCCAGTTCGCGCGAGCGCAGGCGCGCCTCCTTGCGCAAGGCCTCGCGCTCTTTCTGCAGGAACGGCCGCGGTTCGATCGCCGCCAGGCGCAACCCCAGGCGCTGCAACGCGCGGCGTTTGATCACAATCTGGCGCGCCAATCGCGCACCCGCGTCGGCCGAGGCGCGGATCTCATCGCGCAGGGCCGGCCCAACGCGCGCAGGCGGCAGAACTTTGTCGAGTCCCGCCCAGCCCAACGGATCGACCCAGGCGCGGCGCACGCTGCCGTCGCGGTTGTACATCGGGCCGGAGGGTGCGTCCTCGCCGGCCACCAGGTCGTGCACGAAAAGCCCCCACAACCCGCGGTAGCGCTCGACCCACTCCGGCGCCGGATCGATCAGCGCCGGCTGCCAGGTCTTGGCCTGCCCTGGACCCAGCGCCGTGCCATCGCCGCGGGCGTAATCGATGAACGGGATGCGCAACAGGTTGAGTCCGGCCGCCGGTTCCGCCTCGCTCGTCTCGGCATTCGAGGTGCGCGGGGGCGCGACGAAACGCTGCAGCGACTCCTGAACTCGCACGAGGGGCGCCATGAACGGCAGCTCGATCTCGGTGAGGTACTCCCCGGCGACGAAGTAGGAGGCGTGAGAGCCGGCCCCGACATAGATCACCGGGTGGCTGTCGACCTTTTCGAGCTCGGCATCGTCCCACCGGCGGCGCAGATCATCGCCCGCAAAATCGTGTGAGGCATAGGCCACCCAGCGCGGCGCGAGCCCGCCGCCGCGTTCGGCGGCCAGGTAGACGTTGACCATCTCCCAATCGGCTTCGTGATCGTTGACGCCGTGGAAGCCCGAGCGCCAGTTGTTGTACGGGTAGAAGAACCAGTATTGCAGAATCGTCCAGCCGGCCTCCTGGATGATCCGCCCGTAGTAGATGTAGCTCTCCCGTGTGCGCTGCATTCGGTCATAGGTCCGCGCCGCGGCCGCGGCCGTATCACCGGGCACGCGCCCGCGCAGGAGCAGCGTCAGGCTGTAGATCGCATCCAAGATGCGTGAGCTGTAGCCTACCCGCGCCAACCGGGCCCCGCCGGCCGAAAATCGCCGCGTTCGGTCGCGCAGATCCTCGAACCCGCGTTGCAGCCGGTAACGCGCCATCTCCGCCAGGTTGAGGGGGTCGATGAATTTGAGGAAGTAGATAGCCTGCGGGCCGCGATCCCTCGCCTCGCCCAACTGCGCCAGGCTGAGCTTGCCCTCCGTCACCAAACACTCCACCGGCCTGCGCGGCACCTGCACATACAGCCCGCATTCGGCCACATAACTTTCGACCGCACACGGATAAAAGGCCTCCCCGCGCGTGAAGCGCAGGATGGGTTCGTATCGGTGAAGCAGGGCAAGCTTCTCGGCAGCGTTCATGCGGCCTCCACCTCGGCCATCTCAACCGCCGGCACCTCCGACGGCATCAGGGCCTGGCGCACCTCTCGCAAGTTGAGGTAGAACACGGCGGCGGCGCCTAGCACCATCGTCACGTAGTCGGGGTTGCCGCGCAGGTAGCTCACCAAACTCACCACGAGCGCCACACTCTGCGCGCTCATTCCCAGCACCCATGCCCGCGGCCGGCGGCGCAGGGTGGCCACCGCCACCCAGAAGAAGACCAGACCGATCAGGATGTTGATCGCGCCAAGCGCGAAGACGCGCGTGAGCGCCGGCATGGGTAGTTCGCCCAGCGGATCCAGCCCCCCGATCGCCCGCCCGCTGCTGATGAGGTCATAGCTGCCGACGGCCACCTTGATGAGCGATTGCCCGAGAATGATCATCCCGGCGACCTTCAGGCTGCGCGGGTTGACCACCCGGCTGGTGCGCCTGGCACTTCGTTTCTTCGCTTCAGACATGATCACCCTCCTCGTTCCAACTCCGCACCCATAGGTCGGGCGTGTCTGTCCCAGGCGGGGCCCCGCCCGCCGCGCGGATTGTATCTCCGTTCGTACGCCCAGGCCGCTGCCGCCATCCACTCGGCAAAGAGTATCCGGTTGGCTTCCCTTCGTCGACCCCTCACTGGATCGCGGTGCTCCGACAGCTCGCAGGCTGCTTGAACCCGCATGGCACCAGGGTATATAATAGAAGTAACAGAATATGGCATCCTTCGGGGCAGGGTGAGGGTCGTGCTCGATCGGCCCAATTCCCGATCGGCGGTGGGTTGAGCACTGCAAACGGCAGGCTCAACGAGCCCGCGAGCCCACGGGCCGCAACGCATGGCCCACGGGCAGGATCCGGTCCCAAGCCGGAGCCGACCGTATAGTCGGGAAGGAAGACAGGAAGCCAGTGCCTCCGCCGTTGCGGCGGGCCGCGCCTGCTTTCCCCGAAGCCTCTCAGGTTTCGGGGTTTTTGTTGGCCCTCCGCCCGGCGGCTGCCTGCATGCTCGCAGGGCGGTTCATGCTGCCCGTTGCGACGCTCACTCTCCTGTGACTTCCGAAGGTTAGCCTTCGGGAGTTGTTTTTCCATGAAGAGCACCGACCGCCCTGCCGAGTCACAAACGCATGCCGCCGCGCGCGAGGCCGGCCCAATGGCTGTGCGCCTGCTGATGCCCTTGCTCGTTTTGGGCGTGGCGTGGGTAGCCTGGGAGGCGGTGGTCCGCCTCAGCCGGTTGCCGGCATTCATTCTGCCCTCGCCGCAATTGGTCTGGTTGCGTGCCGCGCGCGCCTTCGCAGACGGCTCGCTCCTGCGCCACGCGTGGGTCACCCTGTACGAGGTGCTGCTCGGCCTCGGGCTGGGCGCCTTCTTCGCCTTTATATTCGGGTACCCGTTGGCCAAGTCGGAGGCGGCTGAGCGTTTCCTGGTGCCCTACATTGTTGCCTCACAAGCCATCCCCTCCGTGGCCATCGCCCCGCTGCTCATCATCTGGCTGGGGCCGGGCATGCTTTCGAAGGTCCTCATCTCCGCGTTGATCGTCTTCTTCCCGGTGCTGGTCAACACGGTCGTCGGCTTACGCTCGGTGGAGGCCAACCTGCGCGAATTGATGCGTTCGCTCAAGGCCACGCGCTGGCAGACCTTTCGCTACTTGGAGGTTCCCGCCGCGCTGCCGGTTCTGCTAGGCGGCTTGAAGATCGGGGCGACCCTCTCGGTCATCGGGGCTGTGGTCGGCGAATTCGTCGGGTCCGATCGCGGCCTGGGCTTTCTCATCAACCTGGGGCGCCAGCAATACGATACGGCGCTCGTCTTCGTCGGGATCTTCTCGCTCATCATCATTGCCCTCGGGCTGTACGGCGCGGTGGCCTGGTCCGAACACCTCTCGTTGGCCCGGCGCGCTTGACGGCCGGGCGTCACTCCAGTCGCGCCGGAAGGATGCCTTACATGAATTTGCGTTTCGCCCTTAGCACACTCGTGGTATCGGCTCTGCTCGCCGGGTGCGCTCCACCGGCCGCCACGTCCTCGCCCACCTTGCTGCCCTCCGCCTCGCCCAACCTCGTCCATGTGCGGTTGCCTGTGGGGTACATCCCGGATATCCAATTCGCGCCGCTCTACATGGCGGTCGCCAATGGCCACTACGCGCAAGCCGGCCTGGAGGTCGAGTTCGACTACAAGTTCGAGAACGACGGCGTGGCGTTGGTGGGTGCGGGAACCTTGCCCTTTGCCGTTGCCTCCGGCGAGCAAGTCCTGCTGGCACGGGCGCAGGGCCTGCCTGTGGTCTACGTTCTGGCCTGGTATCAGCAGTATCCAGTTGCGGTGATCGCCAAGGCGCAAGCGGGCATTCGTACGCCGGCGGACCTGGCCGGGCACACCATCGGCATTCCGTGCCTGTGCGGAGCCTCCTATGTGGGATTGACCGCCCTGCTGGATTCGGCCGGGCTACGAGAGAACCAGGTCCAACTCGAGGTGATCGGCTTCAACCAGATTGCCGCGCTGACCGCCGATCAGACCGAGGCCGTCGTAGGTTACACCTCTAACGAACCCATCAAGCTACATGCCAGCGGTGTGCCGATCGACGTGCTCAACGTCGCGGACTACGCCAGCCTGGCCGGCAATGGGCTGATCACCAATGAGACGACCTTGCGTGAGCATCCAGAGCTGGTGCGGGCGATGGTGACCGCAACGCTGGCCGGCATGCGCGATGCGGCCGCCGACCCCGAACAGGCCTTTCGCATCAGCTCGGAGTTTGTGGAGGGGTTGAGTGGCCTCGACTCGGACGCACGCGAGATCCAAATGGAGATTCTGCGCCGGTCGATCGCACTATGGCAGGCGCCGCGCCTGGGTTGGAGTGACGAGCAGGCCTGGCGCAATACGGACGCCACGTTGCGCAGCATGGGCCAGTTGACCCAACCCCTGGATGTGAGCGAGGCTTTCAGCAATGCCTTCATCCCCTGAGCGCTCGCGGCGCGCCTCAACCCGGCGGCCGACTGTGCCGCTGCTCGTCGCCGAGAAGGTCACGGCCGATTTCCCCGACCGCGAGCGGCCGTTGCGCGCTCTCGAAGAGGTATCGTTCGTCGTGCACCCGCAGGAATTCGTGTGCATCGTGGGGCCATCCGGCTGCGGCAAGAGCACGCTGCTGCGCCTCCTGGGCGGCCTCCTGCCGCCGACGAGCGGGCGTGTGCTGTTCGAGGGCGTGGCGCTGGCGGCCCCGCGGCGCGATATTGGATTTGTCTTCCAGCGATTGAACTTGCTCCCGTGGCGCAGCGCCATGGCCAACGTCACGCTACCCCTCGAACTAGACGGGCTTCGCGCCACAGAGGCTGAACGGCGGGCGCAGGCGGTGCTCGAGTTGGTGGGGTTAGTGGGTTTCGAGCGCAGTTATCCGCGCGATCTCTCGGGGGGCATGGCGCAGCGTGTGGCGCTGGCGCGTGCCCTTGCCCACGACCCGCAAGTCCTGTTGCTGGACGAGCCTTTTGCCTCGCTGGATGCGCTCACGCGCGAACGCATGGCACAGGAGTTGATGCGCATCTGGCACGCGCGACGCAAGACGGTGGTCATGGTCACGCATTCGATCTCCGAGGCGATCCTGCTGGCCGACCGGGTGCTGGTTCTGAGTTCCCGCCCGGGACGGCTGAAGCTGGAGTTGCCCGTGGCGCTGGCGCGACCGCGCACGCTCGAGATGACGCACACCCGGAGCTTCGGCGTACTAGCTGCCAAGGTGCGCGCGGCCATCGAGAACGGCGGTGTATAATCGCGAACATGGCCCCAGTAGCTCAAAAGGATAGAGCAGGGCACTCCTAAGGCCAAGGTTGGGGGTTCGATTCCCTCCTGGGGCACCTCGGATGGAACCCGGTTCCGCCCCGGGGGTGGTTGCATATGAGTTCCCGTCCTGCCCTTGCCCTTGCGGCGAGGGCAGGACTGTTTATGGATTGGTCGTTCCAACTATTGGGTTATCAGACAGAGGATGGCGGGGCGCGTTGGCCCCCGAGAGTGGGCTCAGCCACGGCGGCAAGGATGGCCGAACTCGGACTGCTCATTCGAGGCGTTGGCAAAAGATCGGCTCGCTTTCGATCAGCGTGCACTGCACCCAACTTCCCTCGAAGTCCGCCAGCACCCGGACCGTTGTCACGGATTCGTCATAACCCGCCACGACCAGGCGATGGCGACGGGCAAGGAGATCTTCTGCTGGATTTAGAGCGCTGGCATGGAGCAGCCTCGCCTTCGGCGTTCCCATCGCCGCAGGTTCGGACTGGCGGAAGTAGATCAATTCGTCGATGGCCACGAGCGGAGCACGAAGCGGACGATTAACGAGGCCGTCGACGGCCGCCCCGGGCAGGATGAAAAGAGCGACCCACAGGAGGATCGTTAGAGCTCGGCTGACGGGATAGGTCGCCGCTCTCCAACCTTCCACAAGGCTTTGGATCACTACCCCGGCGACGAAGAAAGCCAGCCCGCAAGCGATCGAGGCCAAGATGCCTCGTCCGGACGGTCCGAGACCGTAACCGTAAGCCACGAATCGCGCGGCGTCTGGCGCCCAACGCACCAAGGCCCAAGGGAAAAGGCGAAACGCGATTTGGGCTGCAACCCAACCGCACAGCACGCCAGCCAGGAGCCACAGGACACCGACCAAGGCGGCGCGCCGGAGCCCAATGGAGAGCCAGCCGAGCACGGTCATGGGCAACACAAGCAACGCTGCTCCGAGGCCCATCTTGACCCAGGGCAGGATTCCATCGGCCTCGTTCAGCGCCCAGCCGTCGACACCCCACGCCACCAACAGCAGAGTCAATCCCGCTAAGAAACCAAAGAGGAGACCCGTCCAACGGTCGAGGTGGCTGCCATGATGGACCCGGGTGCGGTGATCAATTTCCATCGGCCCTCCGATTGCGGCTGACATTCTCATACCTTAGTGGATGCGCGTCAAATGCTCGGGCTCTTTCGCAACTGTGAATTGCGCTCGGGGCCAGGCAAGCGTGGCGCCCATCGGCCTCCTTGTCGCTGGCGTGTGCCGGCCGACGACCGACCGCACAATCGCAATCGCGAGGCTGATTGTTCTTGCGTGCGGAGCGGCTTGATGATGCGCTACAGGTCCAGGGACAAGCCCAAAGCGTGTGCGTGCTTATGCTATACTCGTTCCATGTACCCCCGGTCCGGCACCTCCTCAACACCTCACTTCACTTCTACATCCGCGCCAGGAGGGTAGTCTATGGACGCGCTCAAGATGCGCATCCTCACCGACGGTCGCAACCTGGGTAACGGCATCCTCAAGGTGGATGGCTTCATCAACCATCAGGTGGACCCCGTGCTCATCGACGCCTGCGGGCGCGAGTTGGCGGGGCGCTTCGGCAATTTGCACGCCACCAAAGTACTCACCGCCGAGATCTCGGGCATCGCGCCGGCGCTCACCACCGCCTTGCATCTTGGCATCCCGATCGTCTATGCGCGCAAGACCAAACCCATCACCATGCCCAATCAGGTGTTTTTGACCCTCGCGCCATCGCACACCAAGGGCCGCATGGTGGAGCTCATCGTCTCGCCCGAGTACCTCTCCAAGGATGAACGCGTGCTGATCATCGACGACTTTCTCGCCACCGGGCAGACCATTGCCGGGCTGGCCCACCTGGCACAGGCGGCCGGCGCCACTGTGGTCGGCATCGGCGCTGTGATCGAGAAGATCTTCGAGGGTGGACGGGAATTCCTCAAATCGCTCGGTGTGCCCATCGAGTTGCTCGCGCGGATTTCCGACATGAGTGAAGGGCGCATTCTCTTCGCCGAATGAGGGCCAGGCACGAGGGTGGAAACGGTCGTCATTCTCGACTTCGGATCGCAGTACTCACAACTCATCACGCGCCGGGTGCGTGAAGCAGGGGTGTACTGTGAGTTGCTCCCCCACGACACGCCCGCGGCCGAAGTCCTGGCGCTCGACCCCAAGGCCTTTATCCTCTCCGGCGGCCCGAACTCCGTGTACGACCCGGGTGCGCCGCTCCTGCCGGCGTACGTCCTCGAAAGCCAACGGCCGGTGCTGGGCATCTGCTACGGCATGCAACTGCTCGCGCAACAGTTGGGCGGTCGAGTGCGGGCCTCGACGCGCCGCGAGTACGGCCGCACCGCGCTCACACGAGCGAACCCCTCGACGCTTCTGCACGCGGATCTGCCTGCCGCATTCGAAGTGTGGATGAGCCACGGCGACCAAGTGGAACGCCTGCCGCCCGGTTTTCGCCAGACGGCCTCCAGCGCGAGTTGCCCGATCGCCGCGATGGAGGACTCCGCCCGGCACCGCTACGCGCTGCAGTTCCATCCGGAAGTGAATCACACACAACACGGGCGTGAGATCCTGGAAGCTTTCCTGACCGCCTGCGACCTGCACGCGGAATGGACGCCCGAGTCGGTCGTTCAAACCAGCGTCGCCCATATACAAGCCCAAGTGGGCACCGCCCCGCTGCTTGCGGCCGTGAGCGGCGGTGTGGATTTGCTCGTCGCCGCAGCGCTGGCGCAACGTGCGGTCGGCGACCAGCTGACATGCCTCTTTGTGGATACCGGCTTGCTGCGTTTGGGCGAGCCGCAGCAGGTGGTCGAGACGCTGCACACCGCACTGGGGGCGCGCATGGTGGCGGTCTCCGCGGCCGAGGAGTTCCTCGAGGCGCTGGCCGGCGTAACGGACCCGGAGCGCAAGCGGGCGATCATCGGTGAGAAGTTCATCCGTGTGTTCGAACGTGAGGCCCTGCGCCTGGCACTCCAGGCGCGCTTCCTCGTGCAGGGCACGATCTACCCGGATGTCATCGAGTTCGCGCGCGCCTGAGCGGCAGAGTGCGTCGCGCATCAAGACTCACCACAACGTCGGTGGGTTGCCGAGCGACATGCGCTTCGAAATCGTCGAACCCCTGCGCTACCTTTTTAAAGATGAGGTACGCCGGGTGGGCGTGCAGCTCGGATTACCCGAGAACCTGGTGTGGCGTCAACCCTTTCCCGGCCCCGGATTGGCGGTGCGCTGCCTGGGCGAGGTGACGTGGGAACGCATCGAGCGCTTGCGCCTGGCAGATGCGATCTTCACCACCGAACTCGAACTGGCCGGCCTGATGCGGCAGGAGACCGCCCAGGCTTTTGCGGTACTGCTGCCCGTACAGTCGGTGGGCGTGATGGGCGACGGGCGGACCTACCAAGAGGTGGTGGCCCTGCGCGCTGTGACGACACAGGACTTCATGACCGCGGATTGGGCGCGCTTGCCGGCGGCCGTGCTCGAGCGCGTGGCCCAGCGCATCGTCAACGAGGTCGCGGGGGTTAACCGGGTGGTGTACGACATCACCAGCAAACCCCCGGCGACGATTGAGTGGGAATAGCCGCGGCGTTGGGTAGAGCTTAGAGGAGGATTCATGGAATACGGTGAGGTGCTTTCGCGTTCGTGGAAGATAGTGTGGAAGCATAAAGTCCTGTGGGTGTTCGGCATCCTGGCCGGGTGCGCCGGCGGAAGTGGCGGCGGCAGCAGCGGAGGCGGCAGCAACACAGGCTACAGGCTCTCCGGCGGCGATCTTCCTCCGGAAATGCAGCGCTTTGCCAATAATCTCGCCCAGACCATGTCGGACATCCCGTGGTGGGTATTCCTCCTCATTGGCCTGGCTATACTGGCTCTGGTTGCGCTCTGCATCTTCCTCGGGCTCACGGGCCGCATCGGGCTCATCCGCGGTTCACGCGTGGCCGACGAAGGTGCCGAGCGCCTCGGGTTCAGCGAACTCTTCTCGGTCAGCCTGAAATACTTCTGGCGAGTGTTCGGGCTCAACCTGCTGGTGGGGCTGGCGGTCGGTCTCGCGTTGCTGATCATCATGCTGCCCTTCGTCTTGCTCGTGCTCGGCACTTTGGGGGTCGCCTTTCTATGTTTGCTGCCCCTGCTGTGCGTGATCATCATCCTGGCCTGGGTCGTGGCGGTCATTCTGGAACTCGCCAACGTGGCCTTGGTATCCGACGATCTGGGAATCATGGCCGCGTTGAGCCGCGGCTGGGAGACAGCCAGGGCCAACCTGGGTCCGGTCATCGTCATGGGGTTGATCCTTGGCATCGGTGGGTGGCTGGTGGGCCTGATCATCGCCCTGCCCGTGATCCTGGTGGTTCTGCCCGCCGGGCTAGGGGTGGTCGTTGGGGAACTGGCTGGGTCGCGTGGCGTTCTTGCGACGGGGCTGGTCACCGCCGGCGTGTGCCTAGCGGTCTACCTGCCGGTGCTGGTCGTGGCCCAGGGCGTCCTCACAGCCTACATCCAATCGGCCTGGACCCTGACCTACCGCCGGCTGCACGCCCTGCACCCGGCCGCTGGCCCCGAGGTTGCACCCTCCCCAGGCACGGGCTAGCCGACGGCCGGGCGCGCCGCAGGCCTGGAACTCGACCGTTTGTTGGAAAAGCCGGCCCTGGGGGCCGGCTTTTTTCTTGCCGGGAAGCGCAAATGGAATTCATATGAGGCACACGTAATATAATCGTTCACACGAACCCGGCCTGCGTCCACAGGGCGCGCAGTCCAGGTTCTGAGGAGACCCGCGCATGATGCGTTTCGATCGCTTCACCGAGCGTGCTCAGGATGCCGCCCAGCGTTCGGCGGAAATAATCCAACGCTACGGTCACAATCAGATCGACACCGAGCACCTGCTGCTGGCGCTGCTTGAGCAGCCGGAGGGCGTCATCCCGCAGATCCTCGAGCGCCTGACGGTCAATGCGGATCTATTGGCCCAGCGCATCGACGGTATTCTGCGCGCCAGCCCGAAGGCCAGCATCTACGGCGGCGGCACCGGGCAGATCTTCATCACCCCGCGCGTCAAACGCATCATTGATTTGGCCAACGAGGAAGCCAACCGCCTGCACGACGAGTACATCTCCACCGAGCACATCTTCCTGGCGATCGTCTCCGAACACAACACGCCTGCGGCTCGCGCGCTGAGCGAAGCCGGCATCAGCAAGGAGCGCGTGCTCGATGCGGTCAAGGACATCCGCGGCGGCCAGCGCGTCACCGACCCGCAGGCCGAGAGCCGCTACCGCACGCTGGAGAAGTACTCACGCGACCTGACCCAGGCCGCCAAAGAAGGCAAACTCGATCCGGTCATCGGCCGCGATAAGGAGATCCTACGCGTCATCCAGATTCTCTCGCGCCGCACCAAGAACAACCCGGTGCTCATCGGCGAGGCCGGTGTGGGCAAGACTGCAATCGTGGAGGGCTTGGCGCAGAAGATCGCCACCAACGACGTGCCCGAGATTCTCATGGGCAAGCGAGTGGTGTCGCTCGACCTGGGCGCGATGATCGCGGGCTCGCGCTTCCGCGGCGAATTCGAAGAGCGGCTCAAGGCCGCCATCGAGGAGATCCAGCGCGCCAGCGGCGAGATCATCCTGTTCATTGACGAATTGCACACCGTGGTGGGAGCCGGCGCCGCCCAGGGCGCGATGGATGCCTCCAACATGCTCAAGCCGGCGCTCTCGCGCGGCGAGCTACAGTGCGTGGGAGCCACCACCCTCGACGAGTACCACAAGCACATTGAGAAGGACGCCGCTCTCGAACGCCGCTTTGCCCCGGTGTATGTCGATGAGCCGAGCGTGGAAGAGACGATCGAGATGTTGCGCGGCTTGCGCGATCGTTACGAGGCTCATCATAAGGTCCGCTTCTCAGAGGCGGCGCTGGTCGCGGCCGCGCGCTTCTCCAACCGCTACGTGACCGATCGCAGCCTGCCCGATAAAGCCATCGACCTGATTGATGAAGCCGCCGCCAAGTTGCGCCTGGCGCTGTACTCCTTGCCGCCGGATTTGAAGAAGCTCAAGGCCGAGATTACCCGCGTGCAAGCCGAAGAAGAGCAGGCCGGCCTCACTCGCGACTACGAGCATGCCGCGCAGAAAAAGGCAGAACGCCTGCGTCTGGAAACCGAGTTCAACGGCAAGCGCGAGCAATGGGAAGACGAACACCGCCTGGATGACGTCGTAGACGAAAACGATATTGCCGACGTGGTAGCTCAGTGGACCGGCATTCCCGTCACCCAGATGATGGAAACAGAATCAGAGAAGCTCCTGCATATGGAAGACCGCCTGCATGAGCGGATCGTGGGCCAGGATGAGGCCATCCATGCCCTCTCAGACGCCATCCGCCGCTCGCGGTCCGGCCTCAAGGACCCGCGCCGGCCCATCGGCTCCTTCATCTTCCTCGGCTCCTCGGGCGTGGGCAAGACCGAACTGGCCAGAGCTCTGGCGGCCTTCCTCTTCGACGACGAAGATGCGCTCGTGCGTATCGACATGTCGGAGTACCGCGAGCAGCACACGGCCAGCCGCATGTTCGGCGCCCCGCCCGGGTACGTGGGATACGAAGAGGGCGGGCAACTCACCGAGGCGGTTCGCCGTCGCCCGTACCGCGTGGTGCTTTTCGACGAAATCGAGAAGGCCCACCCGGATGTATGGAATACCCTGCTACAGATCCTGGAGGACGGTCGCATGACCGACGGCCAGGGGCGGGCGGTCGATTTCCGCAACACCGTGCTGATCATGACCAGCAATCTGGGCACCGAATTCGTCAAGCGTTCGGGGTCGCTCGGGTTCCTGCGGCGCGGCGAGAACGGCGAAAGCGACGGGAGCCACGAAAAGATCGAGCAGGCCCTCAAATCCACTTTCCGTCCCGAGTTTCTCAACCGCATCGACGAGATCATCATCTTCTCGCCGCTGAAGATCGAGGACATGGAGCGCATTGTCGACCTGCAGATGCAGGAGATCCGCAGCCGTCTCTCCGAGCAGGGGATTGCCGTCGACCTGACCGAGGCAGCCCGCGCCTGGCTGGCGCGCGAGGGCTTCGACCCGGCGTTCGGCGCACGCCCGCTACGACGCGCGCTGCAGAAGCACGTTGAGTCGCCGCTCTCGGTGCTGATTTTGGAGGGTAAGTTCAAGACCGGCGACACCGTTCTGGTCGACTACGCCGAGGGGCAAGGCATCCTATTCACCCACCGCGAAGAACAACCGGCGGAGAAAGTCGCCAGCCCGGCACGCTGAGCGCGCTGCGCGACAAACGAAACGGCGGGCCCTCCGGGCCCGCCGTTTGATTCCGCAGGCGAGATCGTGCGCCTCGCTTCACGCTGTGCACCAAGCCGCCAGCATCGCCTCCATGCCGACGCTGGCTGCAATCCTGCCGGTCTTGATGTCCTCGTCCAGATCGCGCAACTGACCGAAGAGTTTCTCCAGAGCGGTCATCGTGAAGCGACGGGCTTGTGTCTCGAGTTTCTCGGCCACAAAGTCCGGGATTCGTTCGGTCTCGCGCACGGCGATGGCGCGCAGCGACTCTCCGAGCCGGATCGTGCGCGGACCCGCGTCGAGCGCCTCGCGCGCCAGCAGCAACAGCCTGACCTGGCGCACGACCATGGCCATGATGTAGCCCGCGTCCTGCTCCCCTAGCATTTTGTGGAGGAGGTGTAGGGCCTTTGGCCCATCGCGCTGGCCGATCGCATCCACCATGGCAAAGACATCCGTCTCGGCCAACTCGGGCGTGAGGCGGCGCACGTCCTCCGCAGTCACCGGGCGCGCGCGGTCCACGTAGGTCAACAACTTCATGAGTTCCGCGTCTAGCCGCGTGAGGTCCTCGCCCACGGCGAGCGCCAACATCTGCGCCGCCTCGCGTTCAAAGCGTCCGCCATGGTGCTCAGCCCGTCGCAGGATCCAACCCGGCAGATCCGAGGGACGCGGCGCCTCGAAGAGCCTCACCCACGCTCGCTCGCCTTGAGTTGCACACCATGCCAACATGGCATGCCGGCCCGGCAGTGTCCGGCCTTCAATAAACACCAGAGCGGTCGTAGGCGGAATCTGCTCCAGAACAGGCGTCAGCTCCTCCAGCCCGCGTGGCTTACCCGGGGCAGGCGAGAGCTCCGCCTCGGCCGGAGCCTCGACCTCGCGCGTTCGCGAGAGCAACCACGTGAAGTATCCCTCCACGACGACCATCCGCCGGCGGGCTATGAATGGCGCTGCGCCGCAGGCATCCCGTAATGCAGAGAGCGAGAGGCCGCGTCCCTCCAAGCGGGTGGTGTTCAGATCGCGCAGGGTCGGCTCGCCCAGTTGCTCGTAGAGGCGCGCGAGGGTTTCGCGCATCGCGATCTCATCGTCGCCGTGCAGGAGGTAGAGGGTTGGGGGAGTCTTCGCCACGCAACGATTATATCCAGCCCCGCGCAGATTGCCGCGGGCTCGCGTGTGACGATCGTCGCCAGGTTATACGGCGGAGTGGTTCATTGGAGCATGCAGCTCGTGTAGAAATCGGTCAACACGCCTGCGCATGCCGGCGGCGCGTCGGAGTTGCGTCGCACTAGGGCAAGGATGGGCCACTCGAGCGACGATCGCGCGTGAGCCGCGCGTGTGAAGGACTTCAGGTCGCTCGGACCTCAGCCCGTTGGGCCGAGGCGTTGGGGGATTCCTGGGGCATTGTCGCTTGGACAAACCCCACGAACATGATGACCGCTCCTACCAATTCGCTCGCGTAGAGCCAATCCGCCAGGCCGAGACGAAGGAAGGTTCCGCCGAAAGCCGGGGAAAGCGCCCCGGCGGCGATGAGCACATTGCCCAGGACGCGGTGCAGAAGCACCTGCTTGCGCCAGAAGAGCCAGGCCGACCACAGTGCCCCGCCCACGAGGAGAACTGTCCCGTAGAGGTTGAGCACGATCGTCAAGGCGACCACGGCGCCCGGCCGCGCGAGGATTTCACGGTATTGGGCCGAGGCGGGCACGAGGACATCGTAGGTTCCCGACAAAGTCGGCGCGGCAAACACCAGCCACGCGCCTGTCAACGACAGCGCCGCCAGCAGACCGAGAAAGACCTGAGCAACCCCTCGGCGCCGCACCAGGAGAAACATCGTTCCTTGGCCAAGCCATGCGGCGGTCAGCATGGCGCCGGCCAGGTACCATGTTCTGAGTGCGACTGAATGAAATGCGAGCCCCAGCAGCGCTTCCATCGCCGTCCCCAGTGCGTACAGGAGCAGGCCGATCCCCCAAACCAAGAGATGCGTGCCGCGACGCCGGCGATAGCGAGCCAACACCACTGCCGCAAAGACCACCGTGACAATCGTCGAGACGAACGGCAAGAAGCGCAACATGCTATTCCTCTGTGTGGGCGGCTTTCGTACCCGGCGCCGGCCTCAACCGCCGGCCCACGAACGGGGTGCAAGGCTGATGAGTGTGGCAATAGCCACGAAGGCCAGCAACGCGGCCAGGATAATCAGCAATGCGGGGATGGCCCAGCGCAACCTAGGCGGGACTCGCCGTCGTGCAGGGCGTTGGCTCACGGGGCTTGGTCCCCTCCACATTCCTGGCGAGGGCGGGCGCCGGCCGCAACGTACGCCGCCCGAGAAGGATATATCAGCGCGTGGGGGCAGGAGTCAATGCCCGGCTCATTAGACCTGGATATGAGACCTGCGGCGTGGGCTTCCGCTTAAACGCAAAGCCAGCCGCGGCCAAAGGCCGGGCCGGCTTAACGATCAATGGCGGGCAGGGCACACCTGCCCAGGAGGCAGGTGCCTCGTCGCGGTTTCGCGGCGCGAACTCGGGGGCCGAGCTAGATCGAGTCCTTGAGCGCCTTGACCGGCGCCGCCTTGACCACTCGGCGGGAGGGCTTGCCCTTGATCATGATGGGTTGCTTGGTGAAGGGGTTGACCCCCATCCGGTCCTGGGTTTCGGGGCGGACAGCGACCTTTGCCCTGAACAAGCCCGGGATCGTCACCTCTCCGCTTGATTTCAGTTCGGAAACGACCAATTGCGAGATCGCATCCAAGTAGTCGGCGACTTCGCGCTTGTTCAGTTTGGTTGCCTCGGAGAGTTTCCCGATAAACTCGGCTTTGCTCAGTCCTTTAGCCATTTTGGACCCGCTCCTTTGCTGAAGTGGGGCTCAACCGCCCGAGCCCTGTTTACGTGCCCTGTCGCTTAACTCTACACGATTTCCCCAAATTACGCCACCCGCGGGGGCAAGGGGCCGATGAACGGGTGCCCGTACGGCCCGAGCGGCTCCTGCGCGCCTTGTCGTTCGCCCATCCAACGGCTAGAATCGGGCGCATGAGCTGGAACGTTGTCGGGCATGCTTGGGTGATTCGCGCCCTACAGCGCGATGTTGCGCAGGGCCATCCCGCGCACGCCTACCTTTTCACCGGCCCGGCGGGCATTGGCAAGCGCACCCTGGCGATAGCCTTCGCCCAAGCCCTCAATTGCACTGCACCGCCCGCCCCTGGAGATGCCTGCGGCATCTGCCGCGCGTGCCGGCAGATTGCTTCGCGCACTCACCCGGATCTCTTCGTGCTCCTGCCCGACGAGCCAGGCAAACCGATCAAGGTGGACGCGGCGCGCGAGATGATGCACATGCTCGCGCTATCCCCGCTCGAACTGCATCGGCGAGTCGCGCTCCTCGCCGATTTCGATCAAGCTACATCGAGCACGGCAAACGCGCTGCTCAAGACGATCGAGGAGCCGCCTGCCACGGTCATCCTTCTGCTCACGGCCGAGAGCACCGAAACGCTGCTGCCCACGATCGTCTCGCGCTGCCGGGTCATCACACTGCGCACGCTGCCGACCCCGGTGGTTGAAGCTGCGCTCATTGAGCGCTGGCAGGTGGGCGCCCGATCGCGCGAGGCTTCTGGCGCATCTCAGCGCGGGGCGGTTGGGCTGGGCCCTGCGCGAGATCGATGACCAGGGCGCGTCCCAGGCTCGCCGCGATGGGCTCGAAGCGTGGCGGGCAGTCTTCTCGGCCAATCGCGCCAAGCGATTCGAGCATGCGGCCCGCTTGACCAAGGATCGCGACCAGGATCAAACACTGCGCCGGACACTCGAGATGTGGCAAAGCCTGACCCACGACCTGCTGCTTGCCGGTCTCGACCCGTTGGCGCCGCTCACCAACTTAGATTACGCAGACGAGATCCGCGCGCTCGCCGCGCACGTCTCTCCCCAGCACGCACGGCGTTGGCTGGCCGCGCTGCAAAGAGTTCGAGCGCGGCTTCGAGCGCAACCTCAACTTGCGCCTGGCGCTCGAAGCGGCCCTGCTCGAAGCGCCTTGGGCCTAGCAACAACCGCGCGTTGCACAAGCCTCAGCGCGGCTCGACGAGGATGCGGATCGCAGTTCGTTCCTTGCCCTCGATCGTAACCTCGGTGAAGGAAGGGATGCAGATGACGTTTAAGCCGTCGCCCTCGAGGTACCCACGCGCGATGGCGCATGCCTTCACCGCTTGGTTGACCGCACCGGCTCCAATGGCCTGCACCTCAGCGTGCTTTTGTTCGCGGACAATCCCGGCGATTGCTCCAGCAACCGCCGTGGTGCGAGACTCGGCTGAGACTTTGATGATGTCGGCCATGGGAATTCTCCTTTGACGAGAGGCCTGTTGGCTGCCCAGCCATATTGGGCTAATTTTCCCTGATTTATTCTATTAGATTCCGAAGCATGCTGCAAGGTGCATTCTGTATAATCGGAGCGAACGCCGGCCGATCCTGGGGGGAACCGGTCGCCGCAAACGGCGGAGCGCCCGACCTATTCGTGAGGCTCAGCACATTCTCTGCGGCGCAATTCGCAAACTCCTTCAACCTTGAGGAGAAGGGGATATGCACATGTCGCGCATAGCTCTCGTCTCATGCGTCTGCGTGTTGACGGCGCTCGCGTGCACACTTAGCGGCACGCCCACGCCTCCGAGCTCGCAAGTGGAGACGGAAGTCGCCAAGCTGCTCACGGAGCGCCCGCCCGCCAGCCCAACGCTGGGCGAGCCGACCGTCGCGGCGACCTCGCTCCCCGCTTCGCCTGTGCCGCCGACAGCCACGCCCACCGCGACGGCGACGCCAATTCCCACGCCCACCCCGCCGGCCACCGATCCGCGCATCAACCTCGGCACGCCGGACTGGCACGACCCGTTCGACACTGGGCAAAACTGGTATTTGGAGGGCGGCAACCCGCACGCGGAAATCAGCCAGGGCAAGCTCGTCTTCAGCGTGGTGGAGGCCGACAAGGGGGATTGGTGGCGGCTCGCCGCGCCACACCTGACGAACTTCTACCTGGAAGGCACCGCAAGCACGACGGCTTGTTCGGGTGCCGACCGCTACGGGTTGGTCGTGCGCGCACCCGACCTTAATCAGGGTTACCTGTTCGGTTTCACATGTGACGGGCGCTACTCGCTGCGCGCCTGGGATGGGAGTGAGTTCACCAAGCTCAAGGATTGGACTTCGAGCCCGGCCATCCTCGCCGGCCCGAGCCAAACCAACCGCTTGGGATTGATGGCCGACGGCAGCCGGCTTTCGCTGTATGCCAATGGGGTCTTCCTGGACGAGATTCACGACGATCGCTTTGGCGAGGGACGCTTCGGCCTGTTCATCGCGTCCAACGTCACCCCCAATTACGCCATCCAGTTCGATGTGCTCGACTACTGGAAGCTGCCATGAGGGGAGCCGGCGACCGGCGAGGGGGGTTGGCAGGCTGTGCATGTGCCGCGGCGCTGGCGCTCGGCGCCTGCCAGATCGCACCGGCTACGGCTACGCCCACCTTGGCTTCCACGCCGACGGCGACGGTGATGATTCCGCTGTCGACCCTGCTCCCCCTATTGCCTCCCCTGCCGACGAGCACAGCCACCCCCGAGCCGGCCCCCGCCCCCACGCCGGCGCTCCCACAGCAGGCAGGCGATCTCATCCTGCATGAGGATTTCACCTCCAACGTGCTCGGCTGGCCGCTGCCGGCCGCGCCAGGCGGAACGGTCTCCATCGCCACCGGCCAACTGACATTCGCTCTCAAAGCGCCGGTGACCTCCATGACCACGCTGCTCCCGCTGAGCATAGCGGCGGATGGGTACGTCGCGGTGACCGTGCTCAGCCTCTTATGCGATGCACCTAAGAATGAGTTTGGGGTAGTGCTGCGGGCCGAACGCGATCGGCAGTATCGCATCGGCTTCGCCTGCGACGGCAGCGTGCGCTTCGAACGTTACCTGGGGCCCGGGCTGGAAGGCGCGAGCGCCTGGAAGCTGACGCCTTCGCTACTGCCCGGCGCACCCGCGGAGAATCGAATCGCAGTCGTTTTCGAGGGATCGCAGTTCACGGCCTACGCCAACGGCGTGGTGGTTCTTGCGTACACCGAGCCGCTGATCGAGGCGGGCCAGATCGGGCTCTTCGCGCGCACTGAGCGCAGCAGCCTGCTCACGGTGGCCTTCGACGATCTGGACGTGTACGCGCTCGCGCGCGGTTCGCCTTGAGAGTGAACCGTTGAGAGGGGAGGCTCAGGCGTAGCGAGCGGCGTCGAGCAAAGCGCGCAGCTCGGCCTTGCGGTTGACGCCCATCTTGCCCAGCACGTGACGCACGTGGGTCTTGACCGTTTCGGGTGAGACCACCAGGCAATCCGCAATCTGCCGATTGGTTTGGCCGGCAACGATGAGCTGCAAGACCTCACGCTCGCGCGGGGTCAGGATCTCGAACTCGCCAGCCACCTGCAGGCCCGCCAGGCCCGGCCCGCTCGAGGATTGAATCAATGTTCCCGCAAGCATCGTCACCTCCTGCGAGGGCTATCGGCACCCCGCGATCTTCCTCTATTATATAGAACATTTGTTCTATTTGTCAAGTGGGTTGACAGCGACCTTCCAGAGGCTATACT
This sequence comes from uncultured Chloroflexia bacterium, assembly GCA_963712475.1. Taxonomy (GTDB): domain Bacteria; phylum Chloroflexota; class Anaerolineae; order Anaerolineales; family RBG-16-64-43; genus RBG-16-64-43. Next base: position 1,709,223 of record CAVQIA010000004.1, on the reverse strand, counting down.
TGGCCAAGAATTGAAGCCAAAAGACGCTGAAGAGGGCGAGTACGTGCAGCCCGCCTGCCTCAGAGAGCCGGGGAAGGGTGTGAACCTGGCGGCAGCGCACGCACGGAATGGACCTCGGAGTTGCCGGGTGAAAGCCTGGAGCCAGTAGCCCGCGCCGGAGCCGCCACCGTTACCTGGGCGGAGGATATTCAGGGGCTTGCCCCGCGTATCCGCACCCGTGAGGCTGGCCGTCGCAATCCTGCCGCAATCCGCGGCAGGATTTTTCGTTCCTCCGCTCGCCCGGCTTGGGTGGGCGAATTCGTTCTTCGGGCGGCGCGCGAACTCGCCGCAGGAGGGCTGCCGTGAATCGCGAACGCATACTCACCGGACACCGGCCGACGGGGCCGCGCCATCTGGGTCACTGGGTCGGAACGCTGCAGACGTGGGTCGCCCTGCAGGAACGCGACACGTGCTACTTCCTGATCGCCGACCTGCACGTGCTGACCACCGACTATGCCCATCCTCAGCGCATCCAAGCCAACGTGCTCGAGGTGGCGGCCGACTGGCTGGCGGCCGGCATCGACCCGCAACGCAGCACGCTCATCTTGCAATCGGCCATACCTGAGCACACACAGCTGGCGCTACTCCTGAGCATGTTGGTCAGCACCGCCCGCCTCGAGCGCGTGCCCACCTTCAAGGACCAGGCGCGTGAACTCGGGCTGCAACCCTCACTCGGATTGCTCGCCTATCCGGTGTTGCAGGCTGCCGATATTCTGCTGTACAAGGCCACCCGCGTGCCTGTGGGCGAAGACCAGCTGCCGCACTTGGAGTTGGCTCGCGAAATCGCCCATCGTTTCAACGCATTGTTCGGGGGCACGTTCCCTGAGCCACAGGCGCTGCTCTCGGCGGTGCCGCGGCTACCCGGACTCGACAACCGCGCCATGCACACCTCGTACGGCAACACGCTGCTCCTCAAAGACACACCCGAGGAGACCACGCGCAAAGTGATGAGCATGTACACCGACCCTGCGCGGGTGCATCCCAGCGACCCCGGTCACGTCGAGGGCAATCCGGTCTTCGACTACCACACCATCTTCAACCCCGATCGGGAGCAGGTCGAGGACCTGAAGGCACGCTACCGCGCCGGCAGGGTGGGCGATGTCGAGGTTAAACAGATCCTGGCGCGCGTGCTCAATGAAGCCTTGGCACCTCTGCGCGAGCGGCGGCGCGAGCTTGTGCAGCACCCCGAACGGCTGCGCGAAGTGCTGCTGGACGGCACCCAGGCTGCGCGGCCGCTCGCGGCGGAGACGTTGGCCGAGGTCCATGAGCGCTTGGGCCTCTCCCCACGCGCCGCCCAAGGTGAACATGCGCGCGCGTTGCTCACGGCGCTTGGTGCATTCTGTTGAGTTCTTCGCGCCTGCGGATCTCCCGGGGCGCGACCAAACGCGCAGGGGTGCGTGCACCCCACTCGATCCCTTCTCGAGGAACCTCCCGCCCAGCGCGGGAGGTTCTTTCTGCCTCTCCCCGTCGGCTGACGCAGAAAAGCCGGACACAACGAAACTCCGTGCGACCCTTTGCGGCGAAGAATCAGGCTGCAGGCATGGAAGAGAGCCGTGGCCCGAACCGGAATTGCCACCCGACCTCTCCCTAGATGGGACCGGCACGAATAGAAGAATCGAGCCCAATCATAGATGATTCAAGGCCTTGGCGAGACCCACTTGACAATACGGGATGCTGGTGTACAATTAGTTCAATGCTACAATTAGTTGAATCGCACAATTAGTTCAATCGGGAGTAGGCCAATGCATTTGCGTCTTGATCCTCACAGCCGGGTCCCGATCTACGTGCAGATTTTCGATCAGGTCAAAACCCTGGTTGCCGCCGGCACGCTTGACCCGGGCAGCCAGTTGCCAACTGTGCGCGAGATGGCCTCCGAGCTGCGTATCAATTTCAACACGGTGGCTCGTGCCTATCGCCTCTTGCACGAGGAAGGGGTGATCTCAACGCAGCAAGGACGAGGGACATACGTGATGGAACAGGCGCCGCCGCCGACATCCGAACGCGAAAGGCGGGCACGCTTGGATACGCTAATCGATGTATGGTTGGAGGAAGCCCTGAAGTTCGGCTTCACCGCGGATGAAGTGGAGGCCGCGTTCGCCCATGGCCTGACGCGCCGCGGAGCCAAACGTTCCACGCCGTAATCGCCGACCCGCATGTTTGGAGGAGAAATGAGCATTACCTCGCGTGTCATCAAGCAAGCCCTGTTCGACCGCAAAGTTTCCGATCGCAGCACCAACCGGATCTCCATCTTCTTGTTCGTGGTGATCACGACGGTCATGGTCGGCATCGCAGCGCTGCTCGACTCGCTACACGTGGCCCAGTGGATTAGCCTGGTGGTCTCGGGCGTCCTGTTGCTGGTGGCCTTTTACATCCTGTTCGGGCTCAAGGTGGCCAACCAGTGGGAGAAAGCCATCGTCCTGCGCTTCGGTAAGTTCCTTGGGTTGCGCGGACCGGGCCTCTTCTGGATCGTCCCGATCGTCGACACGGCGCCGATGTGGATTGACCACCGGGTGATGGTCACGCCTTTCACCGCCGAGAAGACCCTCACCAAGGACACCGTGCCCGTGGATGTGGATGCCGTGCTGTTCTGGTTGGCCTGGGATGCCCAGAAGGCCGCGCTCGAGGTCGAGGACTATCGGGCGGCCATCGCCTGGGCTGCGCAGACCGCCTTGCGCGAGATCATCGGCCAGATGAATCTCGCCGACATCCTGGTGGGCCGGGCGCGCATGGATGCCGACCTGCAGAAGATCATCGACGAGCGCACCACGCCCTGGGGCATCACGGTTCAATCCGTGGAGATCCGCGACGTCATCGTCCCGCAAGACCTGGAGGATGCACTCAGCCGCCAAGCCCAGGCCGAGCGTGAACGGCAAGCGCGGGTCATCCTCGGCGAATCGGAAAAGCAGATCGCGGCCTCGTTCGCCGAGGCCTCGCTGGCTTACCAGAACAACCCGACCGCGCTACACTTGCGGGCGATGAACATGCTCTTCGAAGGGCTCAAGGAGAAGGGCGCACTGGTCATCGTGCCCAGCAGCGCGGTGGAGACGATGAATTTGGGCGGGATGGCGGGCCTAGTGTCCCTCGGCCGTTCCACGCCAGTTGAGGAGAAGTAGACCATGGCTGACACCGCCGCCTGGGAATATCGCGTGCTCACCATCGGCCGTTGGACTGGCACCAAAGATGAGGATCTCGAGGCGGCGCTCAATGAGCTAGGCGAGCAGGGGTGGGAGGCCGTCAATGTGTTCAACCGCGAGGGATCCGCCAAGCTCACCCTCGTGGCCAAACGGCTTCTCACCCCTGGCGCCCGACGGCGACGAAGTATGCCGGGCGAAACCCTGCCATAGAAGGGCAGCTCGAGACCCTGGAGGATAGGATCGTATGTTAGACCGGAAACCGCTCATCGTATTCCTGTCAATTGCGTTTGGCGTGTCCTGGCCGTTGTTCGCCTTGCCGTTGGCCTTCCGCGGCGTGGGGCCAGCAACACAGCAGACCATCGCAGTGGTCGCTTGGGCGCTGGCCATGTGGGGTCCGGGCCTGGGCGCACTCATCGCCACCCGCTTTGCAGCGAAGAGACCTCTGCGCAGCCTGAACCTCGGACGACTCGGGCAGAAGCGCATGTATCTGTGGGCCTGGCTGGTCCCGCCCGCTCTCGCTTTGGCGGCCGGCTTGTTTACGGTGCTACTTGGGCTGGCACGCCTCGACGTGGGCTTTTCATATGTTAAGCAAACTCTCGCCTCGGTGCCGGGCGGGTTACCGGTTCCGGTGTGGGTGGTCGTCGCCGCCCAAATCGGCCTCAGCCTGACTCTGGCGCCGCTCATCAACACACTCTTCGGCATGGGCGAGGAGCTCGGCTGGCGCGGGTTTCTCCTTCCACGGCTCCTCCCGCTTGGTCAATGGAAGGCTATCCTGCTGAGCGGCGTCATCTGGGGTGTTTGGCATGCGCCGGTCATCTTGCAGGGGCACAACTACCCAAGCGCACCCGTCCTCGGCACGCTGATGATGGTGGTGGCATGCGTGCTGTTGGGCGCCATCTTCAGTTGGTTGTACTTGCGCACGGGCAGCCCGTGGGCGCCGGCGCTGGCGCACGGCGCGCTCAACGCCACGGCCGGGCTCTCGATCCTTTTCCTCACGCCGCTCGACCTGACCTGGGGCGGCACGACTGTCAGCCCTCCGGGCTGGATTGGCATGTTGCTCTTCATCGCATGGCTGATCGTCACGCGACGCCTGCCGGTGGCGCAGCCATCCACATCACCGGGCCCCACAACCGCGCCGGCCGAGACGGCCTGAGAGGCTGACCCATGGCCGTCATCGAAACAGGCGGGCTGAGCCGCGCCTTCGGCACAGTCCAAGCCGTGCGCGACCTCTCCTTCACGCTCGATGAGGGCGAGGTCTTCGGCGTGCTGGGCCCAAACGGCGCCGGCAAGACAACGACGGTGCGCCTCTTGAATGGGGTGCTCAAGCCCGATGCCGGACGGATGCGCGTGCTGGGGCTTGACCCCTCGACCCAGGGCAAAGAGGTTCGCCGCCTGACCGGCGTGCTGACCGAGACCCCCTCTCTCTATGAGCGCCTCTCGGCGCGCGAGAACCTGCGTTTCTCGGGCACGCTGTACGGCCTGAGCCGGGCCGATCTCGAGGCGCGGGTGAATGCGCAACTCGACTTCTTCGAACTCGGCCCACGCGCCGACGACAAGGTCGGCGGATTCAGCAAAGGCATGAAGCAGCGCCTGGCGCTCGCCCGCGCACTGCTGCACACCCCCAAGGTCATCTTCCTGGATGAGCCGACCGTCGGGCTGGATCCGGAAGCAGCCCACCAGGTGCTGCAACTCATCGAACAGCTCAGCCACCAGGGTGGGCGCACCGTGTTTCTGTGCACCCACAACCTGGACGAGGCCCAGCGCCTGTGCGACCGGGTGGCCGTGCTGCGCCAGGGCGGCATGCTCGCGCTGGGCAGCCTGGAGGAACTCGGGCGCACGCTGTGGCACGGGGTGTGGGTCGAAGTGGACGTGCAAACCCCACTGCCCGCGGATGTCCGCGGAGAGCTCACTCGCCGGCCGGCCGTGACGCGGGTGGAGGGCGAGGCCAATCGTCTGCTGGTGCAACTGACGCGCGAGGCAGAGATCCCGGATCTAGTGAGCTGGCTCGCCGGGAGGGGGGCACGCCTGATGCGCGTGATGCCGCGGAGCCACACCCTCGAGGAGATCTACTTCGAGCTGCAGGATCGGCCGGAAGGAAGGCCCGCATGAACTGGTCGCTGGTCTGGGCCATCGCGCGCAAGGACCTCAAGGAAGCGGCGCAGAACAAGGCAGCCGTGGTGCCCGCGGTGGTGGTGCCGGTGATCCTCATCGTTGTCTTCCCCTTGGTCGTCATGCTCCTGCCGCAAGCCTTGGGGGGCGTTGCCGGCAACCCCTTCTCGCCCCAGGAGCTTCAGGGCTTGTTGCAGCGCATGCCGCCCGCGGTGACTCAGGCGCTGGCGGGCCTCAGCCCGATGCAAGTCTGGGTCGTCTTCATCACCGGTTACTTGTTCGCCCCCATGTTCCTGATCTTGCCGCTCATGATGTCGAGCATCGTCGCCTCCGATTCCTTCGTCGGCGAGAAGGAGCGCAAGACGCTTGAAGGCCTGCTGTACTCGCCGACCAGCGACGTCGAACTCGTCCTGGGCAAGATCCTGACCTCGGTGCTGCCCGCCCTGGCCCTGTGCTGGGCGAGCTTCGTGATCTACGGCCTCGTGGTCAATCTGGCCGGGATGCCGCTGATGGGCCGGGTGTGGTTCCCAACCGCGTCCTGGTGGCCGCTGATGCTGTGGGTGGTCCCGGCGGTTGCCACGCTGGGCATGGCCTCGGCGGTCATCATCTCGTCGCGCGTCAGCACCTTCATGGAGGCCTATCAGATGAGCGCCTCGGGCGTGGTGCTGGTGCTCGCGCTTGTGGCAGGACAGCTGACGGGGGTCCTTTTCCTCAGCGTCCCGGTGGCCATGCTGGTCGGCCTCGGGGTGTGGGTCTTGGATGCTGGCCTCCTGTGGCTAGGCGTTCGCACCTTCTCGCGCAATCGATTGTTCTCGCGTCTCTGACCGGCGAGGAAGCACGGGGCGCGCCGGATTGTTCTGCCTATCGAAAGGACTTGTGCCGTGAAAGCAGTGAGGATAGCAACCTGGATCGTGGTTCTGCTGGCGTTCGTTTCGGGCGCACTGGTCTACCAGCGGTTGCCCGAGATGGTTGCCAGCCACTGGAACGAATTGGGTCAGGTGGATGGTTACATGACGCGTCTGTGGGGGGTGTTCCTCGTGCCGCTCATGATGACAGGCATGGGCCTCTTGTTCCTGGCCATCCCCTCTATTGACCCGCTGAAGCACAATATCGCAGCCTTCCGTCCGCAGTATGACCGGTTCATCGTGCTCATCATGACCTTCCTGCTCGCGGTGCACGTCTTCACTCTGCTATGGAACCTCGGGATTCAGATCAGCATCAACCGCTTCCTGCCGCTGGCGATGGGCTTCGTCTTCTTCTTCGTCGGCGATCTGATCCGCAATGCCAAGCGCAACTTCTTCGTCGGCATCCGCACCCCGTGGACCTTGAGCAACGACGAGGTATGGGCCAAGACCCACCACCTGGGGGCGGTGCTCTTCCAGATCTCCGGCGTGGTAGCCGCGTTAGGGGCTCTGTTCGAACGCCTCTCGCTTTGGTTCATCCTGGCGCCGGTAATCGTCGCCGGGCTCGTCCCCGTCGTTTACTCCTACTTCGAGTTCCGTCGCATCGAGCGGGCCACCCCGTCTGAGGGATAATAGCCTCGAGCCACGCCCGTCTCGCAGGTTTCGCAGCCCTGCCATCGCGCGCGGGCGGCCTGAGCCGCCCGCGCCACAGGATACGACCATGACCGAGATCTTGATCGAGACCCTCGACCTGACAAAGCGTTTCGGCGAGAAGGCCGCCGTGGACAAGGTCAACCTGCATGTGCAGGCCGGCGAGATCTTCGGATTCCTCGGGCCGAATGGTGCCGGCAAGACAACCACGATCAAGATGATCGTCGGACTGCTGCAGCCCACATCCGGGGCGGTGCGTGTGGCGGGGCATGACGTGCAGAGCGAACCGCTAGCCGCCAAGGCAGCCAGCGGCTTTGTGCCCGATGAGCCGAACTTGTATACCAAGCTCTCCGCGCGCGAGCTGCTGCGCTTCGTCGGCGAGTTGTACGATGTCGAGCCCGCCGTGGTCGAGCGGCGCGTCGAGGAGCTGCTGCGCCTGTTTGACCTGACCGCCGCGGCCGACGATCTCATCGAACTCGTATAGTCATGGCATGCGCCAAAAGGCCAGCCTGGCTGCAGCCCTGGTGCACGACCCGCGAGTCCTGGTGCTCGATGAACCCACGGTGGGGCTCGACCCGAAGTCGGCGCGCCTGATCAAGGATTTGCTGCGCCAACTGGCGCAGCGCGGGGCCGCGGTGTTCCTCTCGACGCACATCCTGGAAATCGCCGAGCGCATGTGTGATCGGATCGGCATCATCAATCGCGGCGGGCTGGTTGCGGTAGGCACCATGGACGAATTGCGCGCGAAGGGTCAAGGTCAGGCAAGCCTCGAAGATATCTTCCTTTCTCTGACGGGGGGAGCCGAGTACGCCGCGATCGCCGAGGTGCTGCAGTGAGCTCGGCAGCTCGGCCGCGCGTCTCGGTCGCCTCCAGCACGTGGAAGCTGTTGTGGCTGCGCGTGCGGATCTGGGCAAGCGTTTTTCGCCGGGCACGCTTGCGGCGGAAGATCGGCACGCTCGTGGTGGCCGTGTTCTTCGCGGGACTCCTGGTGGCGGCCTTTGCGGGCAGTTGGGCACTGCTCAACTTGCTGCACTCCCCGGAATTGGCCCAGGTGGTCGACATCACCCAATTGCTCCAAGCGCTGCCCACCGTCATTCTGACGGGCGCGTTCCTCGCAATCCTGGTCACGAGTTTCGGGGTTCTGCTACAGTCGCTGTATCTGGCACGCGACATGGACTTCCTGATGGCGGCGCCCATCCCCGTGCGGGCGGTGTTCATCAGCAAGCTGATCCAGGCCATCCTGCCCAATTTCGCACTTCTCAGTCTCATCAGCCTGCCGGTGCTCTTCGGCCTGGGCGCTTCGGCGGGGTACCAGCCTCTGTTCTATCCCTTGGTCATCCTGTTGTTGGTGTGCATGGCTTTGGCCGCGGCGGGTTTGTCAGCGATGCTGGTCATGGGCGTGGTGCGCTTGATCCCGGCGCGGCGCGTCGCCGAGGCCCTGGCCGCCGTGGGTGCGACGGTCTCCCTCATTTGCTCGCAGTCGGGCAACCTGACGCGCAATATGAGGTTCGAAGCGCAGCAGACGACTCAATTGATGGACATGCTCAGTCGGGTGAATGCGCCGTGGTCTCCGTTCGCCTGGGCCGGACGTGGCCTGGTCGGGGTTGGCACGGGGCAGGGGGCGGTTGCCGTACTCGGCTTGGGTCTGACTCTCCTGCTGGCGCTCGCCATTTTCGGCGTGACGCTGCGTGCCTGTGAGGTCCTGTATCAGACAGGGTGGTCACAGATGCAAGCGGGCACGCTGCGCCGGCCGCGGGTGCGCTCGCGTGCTACGCCGTCGGTTGCAACGGCGCCGCGCCCCGCACGCTTTGTGCTCTTGCCGCGATCGGTGACTGCGCTGATCCGCAAGGATGCCCTTGTCCTGCGGCGCGACCTGCGCAACCTTTCGCAACTGCTGACACCTCTTATCTTGGGCATCGTGTATGCGATCATGCTCGCCCGCAGCGGCGGGCAGGTCGACCCAGGGCAGGGTGAGGCGCCCGAGTGGTTTATGAACGGCGCCAGCCAGATGCTGAGTTATGGAAATATCGGCATCGCCATATTCGTCGGCTGGATCATGCTCTCCCGACTGGGGATGATGGCCTTCTCTCACGAAGGTCGTTCCTACTGGTTGATCAAGACCGCGCCCGTGACCTCGGCGCGCCTGATGCTCGCCAAGGCACTCACCGCCTACCTACCGACCCTGGCCATCAGCGAGCTCTTCCTCGTCGCAAGCTCGCTGCTGCAAGGGTCAAGCGCCGGCGCGATACTGTTCGGCATACTGGTTGTCGCTCTGGCCCTCGCGGGCGCCGTGGGAGTGAACCTGGCGTTCGGCGTGGTGGGCGCAAACTTGGAATGGGACGACCCGCGCCACATGGTGCGCGGCTCGGTTGGGTGCATGGGGTCATTTGCGGGGATGGCCTACATGGGCCTCGCTGCAGTCCTCTTCCTTGGACCGGCGATGCTGGTGCCGGCGCTGGGAGGCAGCGCCGCAGTGGGCGAGGTCATCGGCCTGGTGGCGGGTGGCCTTCTTGCGCTGGTGTGCGCTTGGCTCCCGCCGTACCTCATGCTCGGGCGCGTGAAGCGCATCGGCGAAGCAGCCTAGCACCCGTTCTCGCCCACGCTCCACGCAACGGAGGGGTCCCTTACTTCTCGCCTGAGTAGATGCGCGGGACCCGAGCTGCGAGTCCGGTCACCACCTCGTAATTGTTAGTCGCCCAACGCTCCGCGACTTCCTCGGCAGATATGACCTGGTTGCCCTGACGGCCGATGATGACCACCTCGGCACCCATGCGCGGCGCCGCAGGCAGGCGAACCATGCTTTGGTCCATGCACACGCGACCCACCACCGGCACGCGCGCGCCCTGTATGAGCACTGAGTTTGGCCTGGCCCGCCGAAAACCATCGGCATAACCCAGCGGGATCGCCCCGATGATCTCGCGCCCGCGCGTGACGTAGTCGTGGCCGTAGCTAACGCCGTGACCGGGCGGCAACTCCTTGCACGAGGCAAGTTGCGCTTTCCACGCGAGCGCCGGGCGGAACTCGGCCGGGAGAGGTGTTGCGGCCGATGGGTGAAGGCCATACATGGCGATGCCAACCCGCACAAGGTCCAGGCGCGCATCGGGGAAGTTGAGCGCGCCGGCAGAGTTCGCCGCGTGGAGCATGGGCAGCGGCACACCCTCCGCGCGCATCCCATCCACAACGGTTTTGAAGGCGGCCAATTGAGCCTGGGTCGGGGCGGGGTCGCTCTCATCCGCACGTGCCAGGTGAGTGAAGACTCCTTCGAGCCGCAACCCGGAGAGGCGCCTCACTTCGCGCACTGCGGCGAGTGCCTCGCCCGGAAGCACACCCAGGCGCCCCATGCCGCTGTCGATCTTGAGGTGGATGCGCGCTTGAGCGCCCGAGGCCGCGGCCCGCTGTCCGTAGGCTCGCGCTAGTTCAACGGATGGCGCCGTCAAAGCAACGTCGGCCGCGACCGCCGCCTCGACCTCCGCCACCGCAACAGCCCCCAGGATAAGAATAGGCAACTGTAGCCCGGCCTGGCGCAGCTCGAGCGCTTCCGCGAGACGAGCCACGCCCAGCCAGGCGGCGCCGGCATCTTTTGCCGCCCGGGCCACCTGGGGCGCACCATGACCGTAGCCATTGGCCTTGACCACCGCCATCAGCGGTGTGCGGGTCAGCGCACACAGTCGGCGGACGTTTTCCTCGATCGCCGACAAGTCGATTTCGAGCCAGGTGACGAAGCGGTCTTCCATGCTTGCCCTCATTCGCCCCGCAAGATGAGCAGCTGGCCGATTCGTGCACGGCGCGCCGGGGTGGTCCGAATTGTGCAATACACCCACGAGGATGTGCGGCCGCTTCACGGAACTATACCCCATCGTGGCAATTGCCTTACCAAACGCGGGCGGAAGGCATTTTCTCTTGCAAACGAGAATCTCCCGGCTATAATCGAAGGACGACGATCGAGCGAAAATGGAGACAAACCGCGGGCATCCGGGCGTGCTGCCTGTCCTCTATCTTGCCGGAATGCTCGTCCTGGCAGGCACCTTGGCGACTGCCTTGTGGCTCTCGCCGCTCCCGGCGGCCGAGAAGCAGCGTGACCTGCTTGTCTTGGCCGGCGTCGTCGCCTACAGCGCCGTTGTCGCGGCGCGTCATCTCTCACGACGGCGCATCCCGGTTCTGCTCTCGCACACCCTCGACCTGGGGACGCTCGGGCTGATTGCGGTTACCGACTACTTCCTGCGGCCGGTTGCCTCCTCGGTTTGGTTGTTCTACCCGCTCAGCATCACCTTCATGGCATTCGCCAGCGAACGCTGGGCCACATGGCCGGCGGTGGGGCTGGCGGTTGTGCTCGACGCAACTCTGACGGTGCTTCTGGCCGGCCGCGGGACTCCGTTCACCTGGGTTGACCTCATCCTGCGCTGCCTGACCTACGGTGCCTCGGGTTTCATCATGACCCGCGGCGCGCAGATTGCCGCCCGCTTCTGGCGCGACACGCTGGAGGCCGAACGCAAACACTCGGGAGACCTGCTGCGTCTGGCGACGCTCGGTCAGCCTCTCGCGAATGCACTGACCTTCGACCAACTGCGCGACCGGCTGCCATCGCTACTCCAGCGAGCCGTGCCGAATGCCGACGCGGGGGTCGTATTCCTCCTCGAGAACACGCGCAAGGAGCTCCTGCCGTTTGCCTCCTTCGGGCTGGGTGAGACGGCCCGGCTTCCCAGCTATGAGACATCGGGCAGCCTGATCGCGACGGCGGTGCAATCTCGCGAGGCCGCATTGCACACCGGCGCCGAGTTGGAGGCGGAACTCTCAGCAGAGCCCATGCGCCGCCTGCTCGCCCAACGCCAGGCGCCCAACGACGCCGCCCCCGCAACCGCCATTCTTGCTCCGGTCAAAGTCAGCCAGGCCGCGCGCGGCGTGCTAATGCTGCTGGCCGATGCCCCCGGGCAACTTGCGATGCGCGAGGTGGAGGCGGCGCGGACGATTGCCTCGAACCTGGGGACGGTGCTCGAGCATCTCGATCTCTCGGACGTCTTGCGCCGCGTTGCGCAGCAGCGCGAGACGCTGCTGAAGATCGCCCACGGTGTGGCCTCCGCGACCGATCTGGAGCAGATCTACCAGGCGCTGCACGAAGGCACGCGCGAACTCATGCCCTGCGACTCGTTCGTCATCGCGCTTTACGACGACGAGGGCGATCAGGCGCGCCTGGTCTACGTGGTCGACGAAGGCAAGCGCAGCTCGCCGATCACCGTCGCCGCCCAACCCGGGCTGCTGGGCAACATGCTGGTGGAGCGGCAGGGATTCCGCGTGGATGATCTGAACGGCCCTCTGCCGTATGTGCCGCGCCACTACGGCGGACAGCAGACTGTTCGCGCGGCGGTGTGCGCCCCACTGCGCGTGGGCGACCGGCTGACCGGCATGATCTCCGCGCAGACCCTGCGGCCTGGGGCCTATTTCGACGAGGACGTGCGTCTGCTGACCGCCCTGGCTGAGAGCGCGGGCGCCAACCTCGAACACATGCGCCACCTGGAACACGAGCGCCACCGGGCGCACAATTTCGAAGGTCTGGCGCACAACCTCGTGCAACTGCTGACACGCGGGCCGCTCGTGGGCGGCGAGGATCAACGCAGCTTCCTGCTGGCCCAGGTCACGCGCATGATGGGCGAATATCTCAACGCAGGGTTCTGCCTGACGCTCATACTCGACGAGGACGGCCAGAGCTTCCGCGTCGAGGCCGCCACGTCGCTTCAGCCGATCGAGGACCTGGCGCCTCCGGGAACGGTATTCCCCTTGAGCTCGATGCCACGCATGGCGGAGATCCTGCAGCGCGGCACATTTGCCGTCTGGCGACGAGGCGCGCAGGACGATCCCGAGCCCTCGGCCGAGGTCAATCTCCTCACTCCCCAACCGCCCGAAAGCATCGCGCTGTTGCCGATGCACAGCCCAAGCCGGCGCTGGGGCATTCTGGTGGCCGGAAGAGACTCGCCTTGGGATGAGGCCCCTTTTGCCGCCGAGCAGTTGCGCCTGGCCGACATGATCGTGCGTCAGATCGGCGTCTCGCTCGAGAACCAGGCTGCCAGCGAGTTCCTCGGCCCAGCGCCTCAACTCGCTGACCCGCCTCTACGAACTGGAACTATCCCTATCGGCGGCCGACGACCCGGTGCGCGTGTTGGAGTTGACGCTGGACGTCGCCATCGAAGCGCTTTGGGCGAACGGCGGTGGCATCGCCTTGTGGCAGCCCGAGACGCAGTTACTGCGCACGGTCATCAGCCGCAACGTGCCAGCCGGGCTCGACGGCGCGCCCTTCCGCCCCGACGGGCTAGGCATGACGACCTACCGCGGGGGTCAGGCGCGCTACTTCAGCAATTTGCGCCTGGAGGCCAATCTCCATCCGCTGGTCGGCCAATCCGGCATTCGCGCTGCCGCGCACCTGCCTCTGCGCACGGACGGCGCGGCGTTCGGCCTCTTGATCCTCGACTTCTTCCATCCGCGCGAATTCCCCGAACAAGACCGTCGTCTGCTCGAGATGTTCGCCGCGCGAGCGGCGTTGGCCTACGAGAAGGCACGTCTGCTGCGCGCATTGCAGGAGGCCCACGAACGCTTCGAGCGGACCGTGCAGCACGTCCCGGGCGCGATCTACCGCGGCAGCATCGATGGCCACACGACCTTCATGTCGCAAGGTATCCGCGACCTGACCGGTTTCTCGGCCGAGGAATGGATCGCCACAGCCAACATCTGGAAAGATCGCTTGCATCCCGACGATCGCGACCGGGTGCACGCCTCGTTTGACAGCGCCATCGCCCAGGGAAAGGAATGGATCGAGGAGTATCGCCTGCGCGACCGCCAGGACCGTTGGCGCTGGGTGCGCGATGTGGCGCGCATGGTGCGTGAGGCAGATGGCTCGATCCGCTATTACGACGGCGTGATGACCGACATCACGACGCGCCGTCAGCTCGAGGATCGCCTGTTACGGACAGCCCGCTTGGAATCGGCCACCACCTTGGGGATGGGCTTGGCCCATGAAATCAACAATGCGCTGAGCACACTCTCACTTCATTCGTATTTGCTCTCACGGCGCATGCCAGCCGGCAACGAGGATGTGGCCCACCATCTGCAAATCATCGAACAAACGGTGCAACGCACCGCTGGCCTGATCCAGCACTTCCGCGAATTGGCGCAACCTACTCCAACCACCCTGGCCCCGGTCTCGGTGTCCGCGCTCCTGGAAGAAATCGTGGCCACCTTTGGCGAGCGATTGCGCGAGCAGGGTGTGGTGCTCGACATTTCCTTGGCCGACGACCTGCCGCGCATCCATGGCGATCGCACCGGACTGTATGAGGCGCTGTCGGCCGTGGTGAAGAACGCGATTGAGGCCCTGCCGGCCGGCGGCTTGCTCAGCGTGCGCACCTCACGCGGCACACTGCACCACGACGGGTCGGATGCTCCAGGGATTGTCATTGTCGTGCGAGACAACGGGGCAGGCATTCTCGAACAGGACCTGCCGCGAGTGTTCGAACCGGGCTTCACGCGCAAAGTAGAAGGGGGCGTCGTGCGCGGGCTCGGGTTTGGTTTGGCCATTGCCCAGCAGATCATCGGCGCGCACGGCGGGGAGATCGAAGTACAGAGCGAGCCGGGATCGGGGACGACCGTGCGAGTCCTCCTGCCGACGGAGACCGAAAGTTAGGACTTCCGCCGGGAGCGGCAAGCCACGTAGACCCACCTCCAGGCTGAAACCCACGTCCGGCACACATCCTGCAACGGAACAAGTCGGGGACGAGGATCGTCCCCTTCCCTGGGACGCGTGACGGGTGACGCCGCCCATCGGTCCAAAGTCCGGGACTATTCTCGGATATATAATGGGCTAATTGGGGCGGTGGCGAAATTGGCAGACGCAGGGGACTTAAAATCCCTCGGGGCAACCCCCCGTGTGGGTTCAACTCCCACCCGCCCTACAAGGCGCAGCCCCAGGGGGATCCGAATGACCCGGCCAGGCCAACTGGCGGGCCGTATGCCGGGGGGCGTGCAACGTGCGCGCGCCGCTCGCCGCGCAGGCCATCCGCGGAAGGAGGAAGCCAAAGATGAAGTCGATTACGCGCAAGCCGCTCGTGGGTCTGGTCGCGCTCTTGGTGTTCACGGTGGGGTGTACGCTGCCCCTCGCGCCCACACCCACCCCCTTCGTGTTTCCGACGCCGAACATGACTTTGACGGCGCTGTTCATGATCCCGCCGACCTCGACCGTGCCGGCGGGGTCGACCACGGCACCCACGACAGGTGCAACGGCCACTTCCGTGGCCTGCACCGGCACCAACCTGGCCGACTTCGTGAGCGAGACGATACCGGACGGAACCTCGATCACACCCGGCGCGGCGTTCACCAAGACCTGGACGCTGAAGAACGTCGGGACGTGCACCTGGACCACCGGTTACTCCCTGGTGTTCGATACCGGCAGCCAGATGGGCGCGCCGGCCACGACACCCCTCACCGCGGCTGTGGCTCCGGGTGCGTCGGTGACGGTCTCGGCGGCCATGACGGCCCCCTCCACGACCGGCAGCTACCAGGGCAACTGGAAGCTGAGCACCCCGGGCGGGACGCGCTTCGGCGTGGGCACGGGCGGCACGACCGCATTCTGGGTGAAGATCTATTCTGGCACGCCGCCTCCGGCGGTCCCGGCCTGCGTCGTCCCCTCGCCGGTTCGCCGGCCGGACGCCAATGGCGGTATGGTGGAGTCGTACTGGACGACCAATCCTCCAGCCATCGACGGATACTTCGACAGCTTCGCTGAGGAGTGGCCGACCACACTCAAGTACAGCGCGACGAGTGTCGTCTTCGGCAAGTCGGAGTGGGATGACGAAGAGGATCTGTCGGCGACCTACCACTTCAAGTGGGACGGCACCTACCTGTACCTGGCTGCCAAAGTGCGCGATGACAACTATGTGCAGGAGTTGAGCGGCTCGAATATGTACAACGGCGACAGCCTGGAGATCCTGTTCGACACCGCGCTGAAGGCAGATTACTGCACCTCCACGCTCAGCGGTGACGACTTCCAGTTGGGCGTATCGGGCGGCTTCCTGGTGGCACCCGGTGGGCAGGAACCTGAAGCCTACCTGTGGTACCCGACCGATAAGACCGGCCTCAAGCCGGTGGCCACGGTTCGCGCAGTGCAGGTTGCGGCACCCGGGTTCTCCGGCTACCAGATCGAGGCCCGCATCCCGTGGACCATCTTCGCCATCACGCCCACGGGCGGCGAGGAATACGGCTTCGCGTTCTCGGTCAGCGACAACGATGACGCCGGGACCAGCGATCAGGAGAGCATGGTGTCCTCGGATCCCAAGCGTGTGCTGACCAACCCGATGACCTGGGGCACGATTCAGATGGAGACGGAAGCGGGGCCGTGATCCGAGCGATCATCCGCTGCGGATGATCCAAACCACAGTCACGCACGTCGCGCGCACATAAATGAAACCGCCGGCGAACACGATGTTCGCCGGCGGTTTGTTGTCTCGCGGAACACAGCCCGTCTTCTCAGAAGAGGACGGAGGCCAGTTCATCCCGGTAGGCGCGCGTCAGGGGATCCTCTTCACCCATGAGCTCAAGCACAGCCAGGAAAACCTGACGAGCCTGATCCTGTGCGTAGTGCTTGTCGCGCCTCAAGACGTCGAGCACTCCGTCGAGCGCGCCGGCGAAATTGCCGCGTGCGATCAGGCGCACGCTCTGCAGGTATTCAGCTTCGGTCGAGTCACCGCTGGCAGGTGAGGTCTCGGCTGCCCGCAGCATGAGTTGGGCCAGCGGCCGCAGCCGCTCGGCCGCCACCACCTCGTTGCCGCCCGGGAAGGCGTCCATCACCTCCAGAGCGGGTGCACCCTTGCCCTGGGCGAGTTGCGCCTTGACCAGACACAGGGCGGCCGCGCTCGAGCCCGGGTCATCCGTGAGCGCCCGTTGCGCGGCCTCTTCGGCTTCGGGCCAGTGGCGTGCGACGAGAAAGCCGCGGGCCTCTACCAGCGCGCGGTCGGCGGCACGCGGCGCCAGCTCGCGCACGAAGCGCTGCACCATGCTCTCAGGCTGGGCGCCGACGAATTGGGCAACTTCCTGACCGCCCTTGAATGCCTTGACGGCGGGGATGCCTTGCACACCGAAGCGCGTGGCCAAGCGCGGGTTCTCGTCCACATTGACCTTGGCCAGGCGGAAGGCGCCGTTCGCCTCGCGCGCCAATCGCTCCAGCATGGGTCCGAGCGTGCGGCACGGGCCGCACCAGGGGGCCCAGAAATCCACCACGACCGGAACCTGGTTGGAGTGGGCAATCACCTCGTATTCGAACGTCGCTTCACTCACTTCGATAATGCTGGATTCCATGTCTCCTCGTGTGTTCCTTCCAACCAACATGCCCGGCAGTCGCGCGCGACGCTACTCCTCGCCGTCCGCAGGTGCTGAGGGCTGCTCAACCCGCACCACCTCACCGTGAAAGTCGACGATCACTCGGAACCCCATCATACCCATCCACATGCGTGTTTCCTCGGGCAGGCCATGGTCCAGGACCTCGGCCAGGTGGGCTTCCGGATGCTCGAGCCGGCTCTTCATGACCGCTGCCGAGAACACGTCCGCCTGTCCCAGCATCTTCATGGCCTGCTCGGCGATTTCCTTCTCGTGGCCACGCATCAAGCCCCAGACCGTTCGCAGGACCGACTCGTCGACCTGGCGCGCGGGGATGTGCCGAAGAAACCCCTGATCCTTGAGGCGGTAGTACCAATCCGCGCCAACCTCGACGACTGTCAGCGCTTCGCCGGCCTCAGAAAACACCAATCCCTCGAACAGCGGCTTAGCCACGTCTCACGCAGTCAATCCGAGCACCCGAGCCGGCCGAGGTTCCACATATCGCGGGCCCGCGCTCCTTGAGTTCTCGGTCCAACGCCGAGTATACGCACCGCGACCGGGAGTGTCCAGGTGTGGCCAAATCCGTAGGCTTAGGCTGGAGCAAGTGACGGGCGGGCTCACGCTACGCGATGAGGCGGGGTGGGTTGCGAGTCAGCTGACGACGACGCGCGTCCCTGAAACGCCCTGCACGATGTGCTCGCCGGGAGGCACGACCGGCATCGCCCAACGGTAGAGCCAGCGCGCGGCTTCGGTAGGCAGGTTCACGCAGCCGTGCGAGCGCGGGCGCCCGAAATCGTTGTGCCAGTAGGTGCCGTGAAATGCCACCCCGGTCGTGGTGAAGTACGAGCACCAGGGAACGCCGGGAAGGTCATAGCCGTCGCTGGCGGAATCGCCGGCGGCCATATGCCGCGAGGGACGCTTATAGAAGACCGCGTGCCGCCCAAGGGGGGTCATGGATTCCCCGTTGCCCATGGCCAATCCGGTAGAGGTGCGGCTCATGAAGACCGGCGTATCGTCCTGGTAGGCCACCACCCATTGTCGGCCCAAATTGACCTCCAAGCGCTTTTGCTCGGGGTCGAGCTCAGGGCTGATTGGAGCCATCTCGTGCTCCGGGATGGGCCGGAAATGCTCCGCCAGTCCCCAGTAGCTGAGGCGCGACCGATCGTCCTCAATCCGGTACCAGAGTTTGCCGTCCTCGGCTTCCGCGATCTCGCCGACCCAGAAGGTGCAGCCATAGTAATAGCGGTAGCTGCGCGATGCTCCAAACCCGGGTCGGGCGCGCATGTCGGTGAAGGGAACCGAAACGTCCACGAGCGCTCCGGTGGGCGGGACCGAAAGCAGCGGCATCTGAAAGTGCGTCGCCACAGGCTGCAAGCCGCCGGAGTGTATGAATTCCGCTTCGCCCACGCGGTACCAAATGCGGTTATGGGCCGGCTCCTCAGCGACGACCACCTCGTGCACATCGAGCACGACATCGTGACCGAGGGTGGCCAGTTCTTCACCCTGGAGATTGGGCTCACGGCGGACCTTGACACCGTAGGAATAGGCCACGCGCGCCTGCCATGAATCGGCCGGGGCAGCCTGCACTTTCCCGACCGGCGCCGCCGCAGCGAGCAAGCCGAGGCCGGCCAGGTGCAGGAACCCGCGCCGCGAAAGGTTGGAGGCAACCTGCGGCGCCGAGTCCAGCAGCGCATCAAGCGCCGAGGTGGTGTCGTCACGCATTCCCGGGGGTCCTAATAGTGGACGTTGACCAACGTGCCTACGGAGGCAAAATCGAAGAGCCACCCGGCATCGGAGGTGCGCAGGTTGATGCAGCCATGGCTCATCGGGTGGCCGAAGTTGCTGTGCCAGTACGTGCCATGCAGCGCATAGCCCTGATAGAAGTACATCGTGTACGGCACATTCGGCAGGTAGTACCCCGGGCCGGCCATGTCGTCGTAGCGATACTTGACGTAGATGCGGAAGCGGCCGACGACCGTCGGATGCGCTGACGTGCCGGTCGAAACCACAAAGGTGCGCAGGAGAGTATCGCCCTCGAAAGCGAACACGCGCTGCGACGACAGGTCGACATCGATCCAGCGCACACCGCCCGTGGAGGGTGGCAGGTCGTAGTTGATCGGCGGCAGGGGCGTCGAGGTGGGCCGCGGGGGCGAAGTCGGCGAGGGTGTAAAGGTCGGCGTGGGCGACGGGGTGAAGGAAGGCGTGACCGTCGGCGTGAAGGTCGCCGTAAACGTCGGCGTGGCCGTGCCGCGATCCTTCTCGAGCTGCGCGAAGACCATCGGATTCTGGGCCGCGCTGGCCGCACGCGCGAATGCGGTGGCCGTGGCCACCAACATGCACGAGAGCAGCACGCCCGTGGCGGCCCAGCCCCAACCGATTCGCCGGCGTGGCGTGCTTGGCCGAGCTGCCCTCGCGGGAGCTGCGGGCTGCTCGGCTACGACCTTCTGCACATGGCGCACGGGCTGCGTGGCCGAGGGCGGCGGCATGCCGACCGCGCGTGCCTCCCGCTTCTCGGCTTGTCCGGCCGGAAGGGACGCTAGCGAGGCAAGGGCCGATCGAATTGCTTGACTGTGCGGGTTGAGGGCCAGCGCGTGCTCGAGGTAAACCCTGCGCTGTGCGGGCGTCGCCAGTGCTGCCAGAACCATCCAGCCTAACTCGCAGGCTGGATCGTTCCCCAGCGCGGCAAATGCAAGGCGGCGAGCCGCCGAGCGATCGCCGCGCGCCAGGGCCGCCCGCGCCTCGACTGCCAGCGCCAATGGGTCCTTCGAGGTACCTCGAGGTTGGCTCACGGCGTCACCGGTTCGGCCTGCATCGGTTCATTGCGCACGAAGCACAGCACGCCCTCGGCTATGCCCAGGCTCACCTGGTCGGCGTGCTGGGTCAGGAAAGAACGGTCGAGATACAGAAATCCGGTTTCGACGATCGCCGCCGGAGTGTTCTCATCGATCTCGCTGAAACTATGATACGAAGTCATATCGCGGGTGATGCTGCCCGCGTGAAACGGCAAGCCGGTGCGTGCCGCGTAGCGCGAGACCAGGCAGGTGAGCAAGTGCTGCGAATCCTCGGGAGCGGTGCCGGCCGATGAAGCCGCGACCTTGAACCCGGTCGCCTGATCATTGATGAACTCACACGAGTCGGCGTGGATGGAAACCAGCGCCAGCGCGCGGTAACTCTTCAACCGATCGTCGAACTCCTGCAACAGATCGACTTGATAACCCTGCCGCTCCAGAATCGTGACCACACGGTCGGCGATATCCTTGTTGACCGCCGCCTCCGTCAGGCCATCGGCGCACACGGCGCCCGAGTCGTTTCCGAAGTGACCGGCCACGAGGCCGATGCGCCGGTTGAGCGAGAGCCCCGCGCCTGCCGCCCCTGGGCCGGCGGTCGGGCGTACAAGGCGGGCCAAGGAGGCTCGCAATACTTCCGGCGAGAGGGTGGAGGGCGCGAACGTCACAAAGCTCGTGGCCAGCACGAGCGCCAATCCCATCGTCCAGACCACGTAACGACTCGTGGCCGAGGCGCGAGGTCCCGTCCCGATCGGACTCGCCTTCGGGGGTTGCATGCTCGTATGGTACCTGAAAACCGGCCTTTGACAAGGCAAGCGGGATTGCTTTCGCCTTACCGAGGCAAGAGTTGGCCGCCGGCGGGTTCCGAATCCTCGGGACAGGTGGGGGCTGGGAAGCGGCGGGGTGCTACATATGGCGTGCTCCGTCCACCTCCATCGTCAGTCCGGTGTCAACGCCCGGTTTGAGTGACGCCCCTATAGGTCATGTGCAGATGATTGTCGAGGGCATAGCATGCCTTGCACCGGGATCCACGGGCAGCGTGGTATCCGCATTAATGCCGCGCAAGGAAGAGTCGTATCGCCGGGCGCGTCGCCTCGCGCGGTGCCAAATGAAAGGACTGCCCCTTGCGGGACAGCCCTGAATTGGATCCGTGGACAGATTGTCTGTGCTCATGCGGTCGCGGTGACGGCTTCCTCCTCAGCGTCCGCGCCTTCCGGCTCATCCGGCTTGCGGTCGAGTATCTGCATGTTGGCGGCCACGACCTTCGTGCGGTAGTGCGTCTCGCCCTTGTCGTCCTGCCAACGGTCGGTCTGCACCCGGCCATCGACGAAGATCAGACGGCCCTTGGTCAGGTACTTCTGGCAGATTTCCCCTAGACGACCCCAGGCATCGACCGTGAACCAATCGGTCGCTTCCTTCGCCTCGCCGCTGTCCGTTTTCCATCGGCGGTCGACCGCCAGCGGGAAAGTTGCCACGTCGCGGTTGCCCGTTGTGGTCCGGGATTCCGGATCCCGGCCAAGACGGCCTATCAGTTGGATTCGATTGAGTCCAGGCATGAGTCCCCCTAAGTTGAACGACCCGCGCAAGGCACGCGGCCTGACGGATGGCGGGCGCCATCCCTTGAAGTGCAGTCTAGCATAACGGTCGGGCCACCACAATCCCCCGTAGGGAGATGCAAGAGGCCGCGTGCCTCAGGGGGCGCCAGCGTCGTTGGCGTACGTCGCTTCATCGGAGGGCGTCTGCCCGGAGGGATCGTAGACGTAGACCCACGTGTCCAGGCCGGCCCACTCGTAGATCCAGCGCGCATCGCCGATAGACATGTTGACGCAGCCGTGCGAACGCTTGTAGCCAAAACCGTCGTGCCAGTAGGTGCCATGCAGCGCGCGTGCACGATCGAAGTACAGCACCCAGGGAACATCTTGCAGGTAGTAGTAGTCGGAGCGATCAGCGGCAAACGAACCGCTCATCGGTTGGCGATCGACCTTCTTGTAGACCTGAAAGGTGCCTGGGCGCGTGTGCCAGGGGGGAATGCCGCTGGCGATGAGCGTGGCGAACACAAGTTGTCCGTTGTCGTAGGCGGCCAGGGTCTGTTCAAACAGGTTGATCGTGATCCAGCGCGTGCCGGCCGGCACGTCCGGGGGCGGGGCCGCGCTAGGCTCCACCAGGCCCACCTTGCGTTGATCGACCCACTGGTCCACCCCGACCATGTACCAGGTCAGGCCGTCGACCTGGCGCGTGTCGTAAACCTGGACCACGGTGTACCGTGGCAGCCAGGTGCGCAGTTCCCCGCCCGCCGACCCCGGCGCGCTGCGTGGGTTGGTGCTCTCGACGACCCAACCGAACGGGCGGGTGGGGGTGGCCGTGAAGAGCAAACCCTGGAAGCGGTGAACGCTGATCGGTGCGGCGTCGTCGCGGCGCACGACCTCCGATCCGCCGGTGATGTAGAAGCGTTCGCCGTCGCGTTCGACGACGTCCTGGTAGCTGATGTAGACGAAACCGGGGAACTTAACGACCGCTCGGTTGTCACCTGCGGCATCCGCCACGCTTGGGTAGAGATGGAGCTCGTTGTCTTTGGAGACGCGGGCAAACCCGAAGTCTGGCGCAGCCAGCGTTGGGTCCGGCATCACGGCGGGCAGCGGGCGAGCCGGCAGGAGGCCCATCTCCCAGTAGTGGACGGCGCGCGAGCCCGGTCCATTGGCCGGGCAGTCGGCTGGGCGGTACAACTGATAGCCGACCGTGCACACCTCACCCGAATCAGAGGCGGGAGGTATCGCCTCCGCCCGCGCCACCCGCGGCGCGAGAAGGGCCAATCCCAGAACGGTCAGTGTGAGCCCCATTGTCCGCATCGGCCTCTCACCTCGAGAGCCTGATTATATCGAACGGTCGCGGCACACCCGGCCGCTCAGTAACGCAGGATCGCGGCGATGCGGCCTGCCTGCTCCAGCCGCGGGTCGCCGCTGACCACCTCGACTTCCACTGTGCCACGCATCGCCTTCTGCACGGCAAGCTCCACAGCATCTTCAATGGCGGCAGCCTTCTTCCCACAATATGGACACGCCGTGAAATCCTGAGCAGAAAGCAGGCCGCATCCCGTGCACATGTAGCCGGGCGCGCGATAGCCCTCGCCGATCAACAAGGTAATCACTCTCCCCTCGTGCATTGCCCGCAACGTGTTCTCGAGCCCCGTCGCTCCGGCTTTGCCCTTGGCCGCGGCCGTGACCGCACTTTCGACCAGGCCCGCCTCGCGTGCGATGTCCGCCGCGCGACCGACCTCGACCGCGCGCGCCAGCAGATCGGCGGTGCTGGCATCGCGCCCCGGCGAGAAGCTGCCGACGATGAGCGATTGCCAGGCTTTGGGCAACTGAGCCCGGAACTGGGCCAGGGTGTCCTCCGTACCGGCGAGCAGCACTCGCCGCGCCTGATGGCTGTGGAAGAAGGCTGCGCTCGCTTCGGCCGCCTCGCGCAGGTTGCGCTGTTCGATTTCCTGCTCGTGGTGCGACTGCCCGGCCACGCCGCCGCGCCGTCCGGCCAGGGCGGAGGCCGCGCCACTCTTGGTCCGGCGTACCGCCTCGCCCGTCACCTCCTGCGAGGCCACCATCTCGCCGAGGTGGTAGGCATACAGGCGCACGCCCTGCTTGTCAACGCGTGCCAGGCCGTAGCCGCCGTAAGCGTCCAGCAGGTGTGCCAGCGGTTTGACATACGGCTGAGGCAGCCAGCGCGCACGGCTGCGCTGAGGCAGTTGAAAGAGGAAGGCCCGGAAGAATGCAGCCGGAGTGCACGAGAAAACCACCGCGCTGCGACCGCTCCCATCATATTCGTGCTCGAAGTACTTCTCGATGGCTTGGACATCGGCCGTCGCCTGTTCCGGCATCGTCCGCAGCAAAGAACGCAACCGGCGGCGCACGGGTTCCCCACCGCGCTCCGCCGGCTCGATATTCAAGTAGACGCTCAACACAGGGTGCCCCGCGTCGAACTTCAGGAGACTCTTGAGATCGTGCTCTGCGAGCATCCTAGCCTCCTCATGAATTGTGTGCGCCGGCTGCCCGGGCCGGCCGAGCTCTACGGGCGCGCCGCCAGAGTCAGGCTGACCTCCTTCTCTTCTCCGCCGCGCAGCAAGGTGAGCCTCACGGTATCGCCCGGTGAGGTATTGAGGACCAGGTACGAAAGCAAATCGGAGAAGTTACGCAAGGGCAAATCGTTGACAGCGACAATCAGGTCGCCACCTGCCATGAGCCCAGCGATGGTCGTTGACCGCGACCCGGCCCGCAGCCCGGCCTTTTCTGCCGGGCTGCCGGCCGTGATCTCCTGAATGTACACCCCGGAGCTTTGGGGCAGACCGAGTGCCTCTTGCTCGGCCAGGTGCATTTCGCTCATGCCGTTGATCCCGATGTACGGATAGTCGTAGGCGCCCTTCTCGATGAGCGAGGGCAGCACCCGCCGGATCACATTGACCGAGATGGCAAAGCCAACACCCGAGTTGACGACATCACCTGAGGTAGTGACCGATGTGCTGCGGATCGCACGGTTCACACCGACCACGTACCCTTGCAGATCGAGCAACGGTCCGCCCGAGTTGCCAGGGTTGACCGCGGCGTCAGTCTGAATCAGGTCGGCGGCCGAGAACACGCCGCCGCCGGGCGAGGCGCGTTCCGAATCGAGTGTACGCCCCAAGCCGGAGACGATACCCAGAGTCATGGTGCTGCTCAACCCGAAGGGATTGCCGATCGCCACCACGGGCGTACCGACCCGCAGCCGCGAAGAATCCCCCAACTGAAGCGGCACGAGCTCCGCCTCAGGCAGAGTCACCAGGATCACTGCCAGATCCGAATCTGGATCCTCGGCGATCACCTGGCCGTGAGCCATCGTCGCCGGAGGGGAAGTCCACCTCCACGCTGGTGGCCCCGGTGACCACATGCAGATTGGTGACGATGTGTCCCTGTCTGTCAACCACGAATCCGGATCCGAGCGCGCCGCCGTCCGCGGTGAAGACTCGCAGTGAGACGACGCCCGGATTGACCTGTTGATACAGATCGCTCAGGGCGCTGCTGGTCGATTCCGACGGCAGGCCCTCGGCCGGAGCCAGTGGAGGCAGGTTCGGCCGCGAAGTGACTTCGACCTGCGGCTGGGGCGTCACGGCCGTGAACGTGGCGATTTGAGGCAACGTGATCTGAGGAAGGCTGGAGCAGGCCAGCGCCAGAAGGGCAGAGGCCACAACAATAACCGTCAACCGCTTCATTCTAGTCTCCCTGGCAACGTCTCGACATGTACCCGCCGCCGGCATGGGCCAGCTAAGCTTTGCGGCGCTTGCGCGCCAATTCTTCGAACAGGCGCTTCTCCTCCGCCGAGAGGCGCGTGGGCAACTCCACGCGCACCCGCACGTAGAGATCCCCCTGTCCGCTCCCCGAGCGTAGGCGCGGCATTCCTAGCCCGCTGAGCCGGAAGGTCTGTCCGGGCTGAGTCTCGGGCGGGATCAGAAAGCAAAACCTGCCGCCCATCGAGGCCGGGCACCGACACCTCACCGCCAAGCACGAGGGTGTAGAGGTCGACACCTAATTCCGTGTGTAGGTCGTCCCCCTGGCGCTCGAAACGAGGATGCGGCTTGACCTGGACGATGAGGTAAAGATCACCCGCGGCGGCGTTGCGCCCGCGCGGGCCCTCGCCGGCCAGGCGAATGCGCGTTCCCGTTTGAGCGCCGGGCGGGATGCGCACCTCCAGACGGCGTCCATCCTGTTGCAGCAAGCGCGAGGTGCCGCGGTAGGCATCTTCCAGACTGATCTCGATCGTGGCCTGGGCGTCGCGCCCCTGCTCCGCGAACGATCCGCCGCCGCGCTGGAAGCCTCCCTGGGTGAAGGTGCCGCGCGGCATGTCGCCGAAGATAGCGCGGAAGAAGTCCGAAAAGTCGCCGAACGTATTCCCCAGGTCGCCGAATTCCACTCGCGTTCCGCCGGGCGCGGCCCCAGCCCATTGCCCCCAGTCAAAACCACCGGGCGAGCCCCCCGTGTGCTGCCATTCGTTGTACGCGCGGCCCAACTGGTCGTACTTGCCGCGCTTCTTCTCGTCGCCAAGGACCTCGTACGCCTCATTGATTTCCTTAAAGCGCTCTTCGGCCTCGCGCTGGCCCTTGTTGCGATCGGGGTGGTACTTGAGGGCCAGCTTGCGATAGGCCTTCCTAATTTCCGCGGCGCTCGATTCGCGCGAGACACCGAGGATCTGATAGTAGTCGCGATAGTCCATAGTCACATGAAGGGTGGCGTATGAGGATTCTAGTCACGTGAGCGGCGGCAAGTCAATACGCCAAATCGGGTTCTTACAATCCTCTAACGCCGACAAATGTCGCCTCAACAAGAGGCGCGTTTCATGGGCTGGGTGCATCGAATTGTGCTATAGTATGGCGCGGTCACTCGCAGGCTCGGTGCATCTCGCCAGTGAACGACCATACCCCGGTCCCCAGCGCTTGGTAACAGGCATGGCTTATGCACGGCTCACCGAGGGGAGTGGGCTACCCAGCATGGCAACTTCATTGACCAGCGGCGTGGAGAAGATCCTGATCGCCGACGAGGATCCGGATGTCTTGGACAGCCTCGCCCGGCAAACGCTGCTGCCCATGGGCTATCAGGTCGCGACCGCCGCCGACGGCCCGACCGCCATCCAGCGCATCATCACCTTCCACCCGGATGTTGTCATCGCCAGCCTGACTCTGCCGCGCCTGACGGCCAAGGACGTGCTGGTGACCTTGCGCGCCCAGGGCCTAGAGGCGCCAGTGATCGTCACTGCCCCGGTGGGAATGGAAAGCATGGCCTTGCGCGCCTTCCGTCTTGGTGCGCGCGATTACTTGAGCAAACCGCTACGCGAGGCGGAAGTGGTCTCATCGGTCGAGCGTGCGTTGGTCGAGGCGCGCCTGCGCCGCGAACGCGAGGCGCTGGCCTCGCGCCTGGCGGAAACCAACCAGGAACTGGAGCAGCGCGTCAAGCAGTTGACGTTGCTGCATGGCATCGGGCGAGCCATCACCTCGCTCGATCAGATGGACCAAGTGGCCGGACGCTTGCTGGAGGGCGCACGCTTCGCGACCGAAGCCGACTTGGGTTGGCTCATGCTGCGTGAGGACGACAGCGGCCAGTTGATCCTGCGCGCTCAACACGGCCTGCCCACGCCGATTGTGGCCCGGCTGGGCCAAGCGTGGGATGACGGCCTCTCGCCATCGGTTCTTGTTTCGGGCGAGGGGGCCCGTCTCTCGGGGGATGGGCTGCGCCGCCTGGCGATCGGTCAGAGCTGCCAGACCGCGCTGCTTACGCCGATCCGCACTCGAGGCGAAGGTTTGGGAGTCATCGCCGTCGCCAACCGGCGCCCGCGGGATTTCACGCAACACGATCAGGCCTTGCTCGAGGCCGTGGCCGACTACGCATCGATTGCGCTGATCAACGCGCGGCTCTTCCGCTCGCTGGAATCACGTCTGGCCAGCTCCGATGGAACGCCTCTCTCTTAAGGCACGATGGCCAGCGAGACGATCCTCCTCCTCGACCCGCAACATACGCTAACGGCACAGTTCGAAGAAGCGGCCTTTCGTCCGCGCGGGCATCGCGTGCTGGCGTGCGATTCGCTGTCGGAAGCCATCGGCCTGATGAAACAATTCCCCACCACGCTGGGAGTGGTGGCTATGCCGGCATCGCCCGAGTTCGTGCAAGAAGCCATCGCCACTCTGCGCGCGGCGCAACCGCGATTGCCGGTGCTGGTGCTGCTCGACCAGGAGAGCCCGGAGCTCGTCCAGGCGGCCCACCAAGCCCAGGCCAATGATCTGTTGGTGAGCCCGCGCCCGCCTGAAGTCGATGCAGCCCTCGAGCGGTTGGCCGCAGAATACGCCCACCGGCCCAAGCCTGGAACAGGCGAACTCCAACTGCGCATGGCGTCGCTGCCGCTGACCCGCTTGAGCCAGCACGTCTCGCGCCTGATGGCCCAAGAGGCGACCCTCACCACGCTCGTCCGCGAGGCACAGACCGCCCTGACGGCGACACCCATCCCCAGCGCGCCGCCGGCGGAGGTGCCCCAGGTCGCGGACGTCTCACCGCGTGTGCGCGAGCTCGAGACGCTGGCGGAGTTGGCCCAGGGGATCCTGCGTCACCTCAACCTCGACGCCGTACTCACCGCCATCGTCGAAGCCGCCGTCGCTCTCACCGGCGCGGACGAGAGCAGCCTGATGCTGCTGGATGAGGCCAGCGGCGAACTGTACATGCGCGCGGCCAAGAACTTCGACGAGCAGTTCGTGCGCACGTTCCGCGCGCGCGTGCAGGATTCACTAGCCGGCGAGGCCCTGCGCTCCGGCGAACCTGTGCTCATCGATGAGCACAGCCCGCAGAAGATCACCACGACCTTCCTTGTGCATTCGCTGATCTTCGTGCCGCTCAAGGGCGAAACCGGGCCGGTGGGCCTGCTGGGCGTGGACAACCGCCAGGCCGGCCGCCCGCTGACCGGCCATCACGTGGCGTTGATGCAGGCTTTGGGCGAGTATGCCGCGGTGGCCCTCGAGAACGCACGGCTGTACAGCCAGGTGCAGGCCGAGCGCCGTCAACTGGAGACGATCCTCCAGCAAATCGAGGACGGGGTGCTGATCACCGACCCGCAGGATCGGCTGGTGCTCATCAATCGCACCGCGCAAGAAGCCTTCGGCCTCAATCAGGATGCTGCACTGCTGCATCCGCTGGCCGAGGCCGTGCCCCACCCCGAGTTGCTGGCGCTGTACGCACGCCGCGATACGCCCAGCCCGCAAATGCGACGCGCCGAAGTTACGCTGCCCGACGGACGAGTGTTCCACACCCACCTCACGCCGATCGAGGGCGTGGGTCACGTGGTGGTGATGCGCGATATCACCCACCTCAAGGAACTCGACCGCATCAAGTCGGAATTCGTCACCACCGTCTCACACGATCTGCGCTCGCCGCTCACGACCATTCTCGGCTATGTGGATCTGATCGAGCGCGGCGGCCCACTGACGCCCCAGCAACATGAGTTCTTGCGCCGAGTGCAAGATAGCACGCAATCCATCACAGCGCTCATCACCGATCTGGTGCACCTGGGCCGCATCGAGGCCGGCCTCGACACGCAACAGGATCTGGTCGATCTGTCGGCGTTGGCCGGCTATGCAGCCGACAGCCTGCGCCTGCGCTGCGAGAACAAGGGCATCCATCTGGAAGTGGACCTACCGCCGGACCTGCCTGCGGTGGCCGGCAACCCGGTACGCCTGCGGCAGATGATCAACAACCTGATCGACAACTCGATCAAGTTCACACCCGAGAACGGGCGGGTGACGGTAGCCACGCGATTGGAAGAGAACCAAGTGCTGCTGCAGGTTTCGGACACCGGCGTGGGCATTCCCACTCCCGAGCAGCCTTACATCTTCAACAAGTTCTACCGTGCCTCCAACGTCGAGGACGGAACGGGCAGCGGTCTCGGGTTATCGATTGTCAAGTCAATCGTGGAAGTGCACGGCGGGCTGATCTGGGTCGAGTTCGACCGTGGGCGAGGGCTCGACCTTCACCGTGGTGTTACCCATTGCGCAGGCCAAAATCGACGAGAGACCCGAAGCGAGTGCGCCTGGGGGTTAAATGGCGCCTCCACCAGGACGGTGAGGGGGAGCCTGGTGGAGGCCTTCGCCAAAGGAGGAGACTGCGATGAGCGATGGGGTCTCCCCCATCTCTCTCTCGTCTCTGGCATCACTATAGCCTGGGACGTGCATTGCGCCCAGGCCACCCGTCACGTCTCCCCGATGACTTTCGTCGTCTCAACAAGCGGCAATCACTCGATTGCGAATCCCCCTGTCACGGCCTCTGCGCACGGTATACTATTTCCCGTATCGCGACAGGATAAGCACACATTATGAGTGACATGGCTTCCCTCCGCGCGCGATTGAGGCGCGCGGGCAGAACGACGCATACCTCTCCACCCAAGCCAGCCGTGCCGCGCAGCCTCCCGGCGAGTTGGGCTGGGCACACCGCCTCCTCCGCGCGCGGAGAGTATTACTTCCTCGAAACGAGCTATGCCCCCGACCACCAACACGGGCGCATCCATCTCGGCGCGATCGCGCGTGAACCGTTGCCCGAGAGCAGCCTGCTTGGTTTCACGCCACGCGGCTCACTTGAGTCACTCGTCTTCCTGGATACGGAGACGACCGGCCTCTCGGGCGGGGCCGGGACCTTCGCCTTCCTGGTGGGGTTGGGCCGCATGCAAGGCGATCGCTACGTGCTGCGCCAGTACTTCCTGCGCGATCCATCGGAAGAAGCGGCGATGCTGGAGGCGGTGCTGGGCGAGTTCTCGTCCGCGGCCGGCCTGGTCACCTTCAACGGCCGCGGGTTCGATGTGCCGATTCTCGAAGCGCGCGGAACGATCCGCTTGCGCAGACGCATTTCGCTCTCGGACGTGCCGCATCTCGATCTATTACCCCACGCCCGGCGCTTCTGGCGAGGGCGGCTCGAATCCTGTTCGCTGGGGACGCTCGAAGAGCGGGCGCTGGGCATCACGCGTGAAGCGCGCGACGTCGAGGGCTATATGATCCCGGCCATGTATCGCTCGTACCTCGAGCAGGGAGACGCTGCGCCGCTCGACGACGTCATCTATCACAATGCGTGCGATATTCTCTCGATGGTGGCCTTGACGGCGGACCTCTTCGAGCGATATCGCCGCCCGCCGGAGGACCCGCTCGAGCCGCCGGATGGCATTGCCCTGGCGCGGGCCTACGTCGCGCGCGGCGAGGGCGATTATGCGGAGCGAGCGCTACGTGCAGCACTCGGCGCAGCCCTGGACGAGGCGGAGTCTTTGCGCGCGCATGGGATGCTGGCGACTCTGCTCAAGCACGGCCGGCGCGCAGCCGAATCGGTCGAGCATTGGCAGGCGTGGCACACGCTCGCACCCGGCGACCCGCAACCATGCATTGAATTGGCCAAGTTCTACGAGTGGCAGGCGCGCGATCTGACGTCGGCGCTGCGCTGGGCGCACGCCGCCGAGCGTGCCGCGCGCCGAGGCCGCGATACGTGGCAGCGCGCCGATGTGCTGAAGCAGATCGGCCATCGCGTGACGCGGCTGGAACTCAAGCAGAAGGGCAAGCAGCGAACTTAGCGTGGAATGAACCCGCGCAGTCCGTACGGGAAGGTCGACCCCAATTCCTAACTCCTCCCCACTCAAGGGGAGGGGTTCCTTTTTCCTAATGGAGTTGGGCGAAGGACTCCCCGACGCTACAGGCGGGGGGCACTTTAGGTTTAGTTGATTACTTCGTTATCCCTGCGTGGTCATGACTGGAATCTGAGCCGTTTGCAGCCTCTCAAGTGAGAACCCCTGACGGACGGCGGGAGCGCCTTACTGGCGCAGTGCTCGCATGGACCTCGACGCGCTACCGTGCCAGTGTATCGAGATACTCCTGCAACACCCGCGTCGCCTCCTCCGCTGAGGCGTACGTCCCGACGCGCAACGTGGGCATGTCGTTGCCTGTGATCATTTTCGAAACACGCGCCTCGCGGCGGTAGAGGCACAAGACGGGCTTCCTGCGCTCGAGTGCATAGGCGATCTCATAACCCACCCCGTGCGAGGGGGTGCTCACCTCCGCAACCAGCGCCTGGCACTCCTCGATCCAGGCGATGTCGCGGTGATAGACCTCGCCCGGGTCGACCACCCGTTCGGCGCGCATCACCTCCGGGCGCGCCAGGTGCGCGGTCAGCACCTCATGCCCGGCCGCTTGCATGTGGTCGACCAGTGCACCGTAGATGGCTTCGTCGGTCCGCCCGCCGGTGAGCGAGCACGAAAAGTAGACTTTCATCCCTCACCTCATCCGCGGGAGTGCACCGCACGGCCGCATAGCTCGCGCCTTCAGGACGTGGCCCACATTTCCCCCTCCCCAGGGCCCCGAGGAGTCGGTAGAATGGAGGGACGCACCCACTTCATCCCTCAAAGAAACGACCCCACACGATGATGTCGTCCAATCAGATCGTTATCCGTGGCGCGCGCGAGCACAACCTCAAGAACATCGACCTGGTGCTCCCGCGCTACAAGTTCGTCGTTTTCACCGGAGTCTCCGGCTCGGGCAAGTCGTCCCTGGCGTTCGACACGCTCTTCGCCGAGGGCCAGCGGCGCTACGTCGAGAGCCTCTCGGCCTACGCGCGCCAGTTCCTGGGCCAGATGGAGAAGCCGCACGTCGACTACATCGGCGGGCTTTCCCCGGCCATCGCCATCGAGCAGAAGGCGGTCTCCAAGAACCCGCGCTCGACCGTGGGCACCGTGACCGAGATCAGCGACTACCTGCGCGTGCTCTTCGCCCGCAGCGGCACGCCCTACTGCCCCAACTGCGGGCGGGCGGTGGCGCGCCAGACCTCGACCCAGATCGTCGACCAGATTCTATCTCTTCGGCCCGAGACGCGGCTGATGCTGCTCGCGCCGGTCGTGCGCAAACGCAAGGGCACGCACGAGGACGTGCTGGCCGAGGCGCGGGCCTCGGGATTCGTGCGCGCGCGGGTCAACGGCGTGGTGGTCGACCTCGACCAGAAGATCACCCTGGCCAAGACGCGCAAGCACGACATCGACGTGGTGGTCGACCGGCTGGTGCTGCCCCCCGGGCCGGAGGATGACTTCCGCGCGCGGTTGGCCGATTCGGTGGAGACGGCGCTGCGCGTGGGCAACGGCGCCGTGGTGGTCGACGTAGCCGGCGGCAAGACGCTCGAGATGAGCGAGCACAATGCCTGCCCACACTGCGGTCTCTCCTTCCCCGATCTTGCTCCGCCGATGTTCTCCTTCAACTCGCCTCTGGGCATGTGCCCGGACTGCAACGGCCTGGGCCAGAAGTACAGTTTCGACCCGGATAAGTTCGTCGACGGCGAGAAATCGATCGCCGAGGGCGCGGTGCTCAGTTGGGGGTCGACCAAGACCTCCAAGACCGCGCGCATGGTGGCCAAGTCCTTCGCCGGCCACTACAAGTTCTCGCTCGACACGCCGTGGAAGAAGCTGCCCGAGAAGGTGCGCGAGGGTATCTTGCACGGCGACCCGAAGGTGAAGATTCGCTGGGAATGGGGCAACGAGGACGGCGGACAGGGCTCGTGGACCTCATCCTACGCCGGCACGATTGCCAATACCGAGCGCCGCTACCACCAGACGCAATCGGAGAGCATGCGTGAGTGGTACTCGCGCTTCATGTCGTACCAGCCGTGCCCCTCGTGTCACGGGGCACGCTTGCGCCCGGAGGCTGCCGCGGTGCGTTTTGCGGGCAAGACCATCATCGAAGTCTCCGCCATGTCGATCGCTCAGGCCATGGACTTCTTCTCCGCGCTGCACCTCACGGCGGATCAGGAGACAGTCGCCGGCGAGGTGATCAAGGAGATCCGCGCCCGGCTCGAGTTCCTGATGAACGTCGGGTTGCACTACCTGACCCTCGACCGTGTCGCGCCCTCGCTCGCGGGCGGCGAGGGCCAGCGCATCCGGCTGGCCTCGCAGATCGGCTCGGGTCTGGTGGGCGTGATGTACATTCTGGACGAGCCGTCGATCGGGCTGCACGCGCGCGACAACCGGCGGTTGCTGGATTCGCTCCTGCGACTGCGCGACCTGGGCAACACGGTCATCACGGTCGAGCACGACCGCGAGACGATTCAGTCTGCCGACTGGGTCGTCGACATCGGGCCGGGCGCGGGCGTGGAGGGCGGGCGGATCGTCGCCGCCGGCACGCCGGAGGCGATCGCGCGCAACCCGGCCTCGCTCACCGGGCGTTACCTGCGCGGGGAACTCAAGGTGGCGGCGGGCACGGCGCAAACCGGCGCATGCAACGGGCGGCGCTGCCCGAACGACCACTGGCTGGCCCTGCATGGAGCGCGCCACAACAATCTGAAGAACATCGATGTGCGCTTCCCGGTGGGGCTGTTCACCTGCGTCACGGGGGTCTCGGGCTCGGGCAAGTCCTCCCTGATTGCTGAGACGCTTTACCCGGCCCTCGCCGCACGGCTGCACGGAGCCATGGATCGGCCCGGCCCATTCCGCCGCATCGAGGGGCTCGACTTCTTCGACAAGGTGGTCAATATCACGCAGGACCCGATCGGGCGCACGCCGCGCTCGAACCCAGCCACCTACATCGGCGTGTACGACGACATCCGCATGATCCTGGCGCAGGTGCCGGAAGCCAAGGCCCGCGGCTACGCTGCCGGGCGCTTTTCGTTCAACGTGAAGGGCGGGCGGTGCGAGGCCTGCCAGGGCCACGGGCAGAAGCGGGTCGAGATGCACTTCCTGCCGGATGTGTGGATCACCTGCGATGCGTGTAAGGGAACGCGCTTCAACCGCGAAACGCTGCAGATCAAGTTCAAGGGGCGCTCGATCGCCGAAGTGCTCAACATGGATGTGCAGCAGGCGCTCGAGTTCTTTGGCGCCTTCCCGACGGTGAAGCGCCTGTTGGGCACACTGCACGACGTGGGGCTCGACTACCTCAAGCTCGGGCAATCGGCGACGACCCTTTCGGGCGGCGAGGCCCAGCGCGTCAAGCTCTCCAAGGAGCTCGCGCGCGTCGCAACCGGCCGCACGCTGTACATTTTGGACGAGCCGACGACCGGGCTGCACTTTGCGGATATCCAGAAACTGCTCGACGTGCTGCACCGCCTCACCGACGCCGGCAACACGGTCATCGTGATCGAGCACAACCTGGACGTGATCAAAACGGCGGATTGGATTGTGGACCTCGGGCCGGAGGGCGGCGACGGCGGGGGGCGGATCGTGGCGCAGGGGACTCCGGAGGATGTGGGCCAAGCGGAAGGTTCGTTCACGGCGCGCTACCTGCGCGAGGCCTTGGCGGAGATGGCCGCCTGAAAGGGCGGCACGCATCGCGATGACATCGCCACAGGAGTTCCTCGAAGCCGTTCGGGACGGAGATCTGCTGGTGCTGCGCCGGCACGTGCGCGATACGCCTTCGCTCGCGAATGCCCGCGATGCAAGCGGCGTGAGCGCGCTCATGCGTGCGATGTATCACGGGCATGCAGACGCCGCGCGGCTGCTCGCGGAGATGGGCGCAGAAATCGGCCCGTTCGAGGCGTGCGTGCTGGGGAATACGGACCGGTTGAAAGCCATGCTCGCCGCGGAGCGCGATCTGATCGGCCGCTTCTCGCCCGATGGGTTCACACTGCTGCATTTGGCCGCCTTTTTTGGCCAGCCCGAGATCGCCGCGATGCTGCTCGAGGCGGGCGCCGACGTGAACGCCGAGGCCCGCAACACCATGCGCGTACGCCCCTTGCACTCGGCCACGGCGGCAGACCAGACGCAGATTGCTCTCATGCTCATCACGCACGACGCCGATGTCAATGCGCGTCAGCAGGGTGGCTTCACGCCGCTGCATGCTGCAGCGCAGAACGGGAACCTCGACCTACTTCGCGCGCTGCTGGAACATGGGGCGGAAGTAGCCGCGCGCACGGATGAGGGCAAGACCGCGGAACAGTATGCAAGGGAAGCGAACAAGCTTCAGGCTGTCTCACTCCTCCACTCTCGCAAGTAGTAGGAAATGTACCCTTCGATTCGCGCGGGGGTCTCCATATGCTCCTCTTCCGCATCTTTCTGGTCTTCTCACGCGTGGCCCTGTTCTCGTGGGGTGGCGGCCCGGCATCGCTCGCGCTCATGCAGCGCGAGACAACCACCCTCGGCTGGCTGACGCCTGCAGAATTCGCCGATGCCGTCGCGCTCGGCAACGCGCTGCCTGGGCCCATCGCTCCACAAGTCTCCGCCTACGTTGGCTACAAGCTGGCCGGCCTGGCGGGTGCCGTGGCTGCCGTCACGGGAACCGTGCTCCCCACCACCCTGCTCATGCTGGTGATGATCGCCTTCTTCTTCGGGGTCAAGGATTTGCCGCGAGTCCGCGCCATGCTGACCGCCGTCCGTCCGGTCGTCATCGCCTTGCTGCTATGGACCGCCTACGACATGGGCCGTGTGGTCTTCGCGGCCAACGGCTCATCGCCGCTGGAGTTCCTCGCCCGCTACTGGGATAAGGCTGTCATCGCCCTGGCCGCCTTGGTGTTGCTCGTCGCCACACCGATCAACCCCGCGCTGGTCATCCTGGCTGCGGCGCTTCTTGGCTTGCTCATCTACCGCTAGAGGCGGTGGCGGCCTGCCCCGCACTGATAGAATCACTCGCATGCCCGATCCCATCCGCCTGGTGCACTTCGCCGACTTGCACGTCGGCATGGAAAACTACGGCAAGCTCGATCCCTCGACCGGCACCTCCAGCCGCGTGCGCGATTTCCTGGATCGGCTGGATGAGGTTGTCGACTACGCGCTCGCACACGAAGTAGACCTCGCGGTCTTCGCCGGCGACGCATTCAAGACCCGCGACCCCGAACCCACCCAGCAGCGCGAGTTCGCCCGGCGCATCAAACGCCTGGCCGACCGCGTGCCGACGCTGCTCTTGGTCGGCAATCACGACCTGCCCGGCTCGACCCAGAAGGCCACCTCGGTCGACATCTTCCGCGCGCTCGACGTGCCCAACATCATCGTCGGCTACAAGCCCGAGAGCCGCGTGGTCGAAACCGCGCGCGGGCCGGTATTCCTGGCCTGGCTGCCATATCCGACACGCAATCGGCTACTCAGCGACGAGGAGCACCATGGCAAGTCGGTCGAGGAGCTCGACCAGGCGTTGCGCGCTGTGGTCATCGAGACGCTCGACGAGTTGGCCCACGCCGCCCGCGCCGCCGATATGCCGCGCGTCCTGGCCGGCCATTTTTCGGTGGGGGAGGCGCGTTACGGCTCGGAGCGCAGCGTGATGCTCGGGCGAGACGTCAGCATCACGCGCTCGTCCCTCACCGCGCCGGAGTGGGATTACGTAGCCCTCGGGCACATTCACCGCCATCAGATTCTCGCAGGCGGTCAGCCCGGCGAGCCGACCGTCGCCTACTCGGGTTCGCTCGAGCGGATCGATTTCGGGGAGGAGAAGGAAGCCAAGGGCTTCTGCTGGGTGGAGCTCGCGCGCAGCGCGACCCGCATGACCTTCGTGCCCGTGCATGCTCGACCCTTCATCACACTGCGCGTGGATCTGCAGGCCGCGGAAGATCCAACCGCGCTCGCGCTGAACAACCTCGCCGCACACGCCGATGAGGTCGCGGGTGCCGTCGTGCGCGCCATCCTCACGCTACGCCACGACCAGCTGCCGCAGCTCGATCCGCGCGCGGTGGAACGCGCGCTGGCTGCGGCCTCACACCTCTCGATCGAGAAGGACATCACCTCGCCGGTGCGCAAACGGCTGGGGAGTGACGCCGCCGAAAGCTTGACCCCCCGCGAGTTGCTCGAGCGCTACTTCGTGCTGCGCGGCACGCCGCCCGAACGCTTGGCGCGCCTGGCGGCGATGGCCGAATTGATTCTCGAGTTCGAAGTCGGAGCAGAGAGCTGAGATGCACGTCACTCCCTGGCGATGCGACTCGTCCCTACCCGGGGATCGATGCGAATGCCCTCCCCACGCGGCCAAGCGTAATGCATGCTATGCCCTCTAGAGACTCGTTCTTGAACATCATGGTTGACGCATGATCCCGCTGCGCCTCGAGCTGCACAACTTCCTCGCCTACAAGGATCCCGACCCGCTCAACCTGGAGGGGGTGCACATCGCGTGCATCTCCGGCGAGAACGGGGCGGGCAAGACGTCGCTCTTCGATGCGATCACCTGGGCGCTGTGGGGCAGGGCGCGCAGCTCGTCGCCTGATGACCTGATCCGCCAGGGCGAACGCGAGATGCGCATCACCTTCACCTTCGAGCTCGCGGGCCAACGCTATCGCGTCATCCGACAGCGGCGGGCCGAGGGGAAGGTGGGCACCTCGCTGCTCGAAGTGCAAGCCTTCGACGCTTCGGCGAACGACTGGCGCAGCCTCTCGGAGCACACGCTCAGACAAACGCAAGACCGGCTGACGAGCCTCCTGCGTCTCGACTACGACACGTTCGTCAACTCGGCGTATCTTGCGCAGGGCCGAGCGGATGAGTTCACCGCGAAACCCCCGGTGCAACGCATACAGATTCTGGCGATGATCCTCGGCCTGGATCGTTGGCAGGTATTCGAGGAGCGCGCCAAGGATCGCGTGCGTGCAACGAAAGAGGCGGCGGCCCGGATCGAGACGCGTCTCGACGAAATCCGCGGCGAGGTCGAGCGCCGCGTCGAATTCCAGGGCGAGTTGAACCTTGCGCAGCATGAGGCCAAGACGCAGGCCGCACACCTGGCGGACCTCGAGCAGGCGTGGGCCGCGGTCGAGCATGTGCAGCTCATGCGAGCCGACATCGAAAAGCAGCAGGCTGAGTTGAAGCGCAGGCTCGAGGCAGACCGACACGAGTTACTCGACGCGACTCGTGAGGCTGAGACGCTGCGCG
The DNA here is from genome assembly GCA_963712475.1 of uncultured Chloroflexia bacterium. GTDB lineage: Bacteria > Chloroflexota > Anaerolineae > Anaerolineales > RBG-16-64-43 > RBG-16-64-43. The sequence goes on along the minus strand of CAVQIA010000004.1, from coordinate 1,670,916 downwards.
CCAAGGCCGACCGCCGCGTGCTGGAGACTCAAGCCCGCGAGCTTGAGCGCCAGCATACCGAGATGCAGACAGCTCGCCAGCGATGGGAAAAGGCGAACGAGGAATCCAAACTATTGACGGAACGCGGGGGAACGTTGCGTGGCGAGAATGCGAGCCTCGCGCCTGAAACGGAGCCGATCAAGGCGCGCATTGAGACGCTCGAGGCGGCGAGCGAACCGCAATGCCCCACCTGCGGGCAGCCGCTCGATGAGAAGCACCGCAAGGCGATCCTGGCTGGGCTGCACGAAGAGGTCGAGGCGCGCCGCAAGAAGTTCAAGCAAAACACGTCGCAACTGAAAGACGTGACTAACAAGCTCGGCCTCCTGCAGACCGAGATGGCCGCGCTCAAGCGCCAAATGGACGGGCTGGCCGCGATCGAGCGGCGCATTGCGGAGAACGAGGCCGCCGCCGGCGCGGCCAAGGAAGCCACCGAGAAATTGCCTGCGGCCGAAGCGCGCGTCGCGAAATGGATGAAGGTCGTGGCGGAGGCTGAAGCGTCGCTCCAGACGCAGGAACGCGAGTCTGGCGACCTGGCGCGCCGCTTGGCCGAGGCAGAACGGTTGCGCACTACGCTCGACCAGGCGCGCCTGGCCAAGCGGTTGGCCGATGAACGGGTGGGCGGGGCGCGCCAGAGGCTGGCCGCGGTCGACGCGCTCGAAGCACAGAGCCACACGCTGGCGGCCGAGGCTCACGCCCAGCGCGAGGAGACTTCACTTTTCGAGGAGCTGCGTGAGGCCTTCGGCCGGCGTGGCGTGCCCAACATGATCATCGAGACGGTCGTGCCCGAGGTCGAAGAGGTCGCCAACGCAGTGCTGTCGAAGATGACCGAGGGCAACACGATGATGGTTCGCCTGGAGACGCAGCGCGAGACCAAGGCCGGAGAAACGCGCGAGACGCTCGAGATCATCATCTCCGACGGGCTGGGCACGCGTGCCTACGAAATGTATTCGGGCGGCGAGGCCTTCCGCATCGACTTCGCGCTGCGCGTGGCGCTCTCGAAGCTCCTGGCGCGGCGCGCCGGAGTCCAACTGCGCGCGCTCTTCATTGACGAGGGCTTTGGCTCGCAAGATGCGCTCGGCCGCGAGCGCCTGGTGGCGGCGATCAATTCCATCCAGGAGGATTTCGACCGCATCCTGGTCATCACTCATCTCGACGAGCTGCGCGACGCCTTCCCCGCCCGCATTGAAGTGACCAAGACGCCTGAGGGCTCACAATTGAGGCTGATCTAGATGCCGCGGCGCGATCCGCTGCGCCTGGCTGTGGCCCGCCTGATGCGCTGGTATGCGCGCGCCGCGCGCGATCTGCCCTGGCGGCGGTCGCGCGACCCGTACGCCATCTGGGTCAGCGAGGTCATGCTGCAGCAGACCCAGGTGGCCAAGGTCGTCCCCTACTACACGCGATTCCTCAAGCGTTTCCCGAGCCGCGCCGCACTGGCGCGATCCTCCCTGCGCGATGTGTTGCGGGCCTGGGAGGGCATGGGCTACTACGCCCGCGCGCGCAACCTGCATCACGCCGCGCGCGAGATGGAGGCCGCGCAAGCACGGGGTTGGCCGAGCAGCGCCGAGGCATGGCAGCGCCTGCCTGGCATCGGCCGATACAGCGCGAGCGCGATTGCCTCCATCGCCTTTGCCGAGGCCGTGCCGGTGTTGGATGGCAACACGCGCCGCGTGCTCGCGCGCCTCGACGACTACGCGGGCGATGCGCGCTCAACGCACGGTGAGGCGCACCTGCTGCGAATCGCGGCCGGCCTGCTGCCCGCGCGCAACCCCGGCATGTTCAACCAGGCGTTGATGGAATTGGGTGCAACGTTGTGCACCCCTCGCGCGCCCGAGTGCCCGCGCTGCCCGCTGCGGGATGCCTGTCGCGCGAACGCACGCGGAACGCAGGCGCTTCGCCCTCGGCCGAGAGCCACGCGCCGCGTTCCACATATCGAGGTCGCCTGCGGCGTTGTGCGCCGCGCCAACCGCGTGTTGATTGCCCAGCGCCCGGCCAAGTATCTTCTCGGCGGGCTGTGGGAGTTCCCCGGCGGAAAGCGCGAGCGCGGCGAAACGCTAACAGCGTGTCTGCGGCGCGAGCTGCGCGAGGAGTTAGGCATCCGCGTGCGCGTCGGACCGGAACGCGGCGCGCTCGAGCATGCCTACAGCCACTTCAGCGTGACGCTGCACGTGTTTGAGTGCACATTGCTCAGCGGGACGCCGCGCGCGATCCAAGCGGCCGATGTGCGTTGGGCGCGAACTGTTGACCTCGCGCGCTACCCGATGGGGAAGCTCGACCGCCAGGTGGCAAAGTCACTCCAAGGTCGAAGGGAGAGGCCGAGGGCATAGCATGCCTTACCTTTGACCGCGTGCGGCTGGTGTGCGCACTCACCTCGCGCACGGGCGAGCGTTCGAGTGTGACCGACTCTGTTACGAGGTCCGCCGAATATCTGCTGGAGCACGCCACAGCGTGACCCAACTCCCAATAGTCAACGGCGTCGGGGGGTTTGCTCATTCTCGCCAAAGCGACTCGTGGGGCTGTTCCCCATCCTTTACCCTCCCGCTTTGCAGGACAGGCTCCCCGCGTCGCGAGGAGGAGAGAATTCCTATCTGGTGGGAATCCGAAGCACCCGCTCGCTCGACCACAAGTGGCCAAGCCTCCCTCGTCTCCCGCTTCCCGCCTCGATGGCGCGCCGACGATGAACTTGGATGAAAAAGAAGAGCGCACACCGCAGGGTGTGCGCTCTGTGATTTCGTTCAACCCCTTCAACCGGCGGCGCTCGCCGCCGCGGGCGTCTCCCACAACTTGCGATGGAGCAGCGAGAGGGCGCGGACTTGCGCTTCGGCGTGATAAGACGAGCGAACCAGTGGAGCCGATTCGACCCAGCGGAAGCCCAATTCCTCCAGCCCAATCCGCCGTAACTCGGCGAACTCATCCAGGGTGTAGAAGCGCTCGACCGGCAGGTGCTGCTTGGAGGGCTGCAAGTACTGACCGAGGGTGAGGATCTCGACCCCCCACGTGCGCAGATCGCGCATCACCGCCACCACTTCGTCGAAGGTCTCGCCCAACCCGAGCATGATGCCAGATTTGGTCAACACCTCCGCATCGATACGCTTGGCGTTCGAGAGCGTCGCCTGAGCCCATTCGTAGCGATCCTGCGGCTGTACCTTGCGAAACAAGCGCGGCACGGTCTCGACGTTGTGATTGAGAATCTCGGGGCGCGCCTCGACAACGATGCGCAACGCATCCAGGCTGCCCTTGAAATCCGGGATGAGCACCTCGATCGAACAACCCGGGTGGATCTCGCGGATGCGGCGGATGACGCTGGCGAAGATCGGCGCGCCGCCGTCCTTGCGTTCATCGCGGTTGACACTGGTGATGACCGCGTGGCGCAGGTTCATCGCCTTGACGGCTTGGGCCACACGCTCCGGCTCGAGCCAATCCAACGGGGCCGGACGGCCGTGTTTGATGTCGCAGAACCCGCACGTACGCGTGCAGACGTCGCCCATCATGAGGAACGTGGCTGTGCCCGAGCCCCAGCATTCACCCATGTTGGGGCACATGGCCTCCTCGCACACGGTGTGCAGGGTCTTGGAACGCATGAGGCCGCGCAGCCAGTCGACGGTTTCGCCGGTCGGCGCACGCACCTTGATCCACTCCGGCCGACGCATGGGGCGAACGCTCGCCGCCTCGCTGCTCTCCGCCGGGGGATGAATTCGATCCCGAGTCGGTTCCTTCATCCGTCCTCAGACCCGGCTTCGTTCGCCGGGAGTTCTGGCATTCTATCGCCGCGAACGGCTTTTGTATAGATGGACGCCGGGAGCCAACCGAAGCGACGGCAGTCTCGCGAGGATAGAGCCTCACGCGAGGCATCGGATGCCCGCGAGGGAGAATCGTGGATTCGAGCTAGGGCAGCGCGGAAACGACGACTGAAGCCGCTGGGGGCGGCTTCAGTCGTCGAAGCCGGGGACGGTATAGGTGGTTGCGACGCCGCCGCCTTCAATGATCCATTCGCCAGCCGTGAGGGCCTGATCGAGCGGCGCGAGCAGATCGAGCGGTTCGATGACGGCGATACAAGCCATCTCTGCTTCCTGCCACGCGCGAATGTCGAGTGACAGTCGATGGTCGGAGAATGCCTGACGGATGGGGAATAGACGTGTGCACGGGTTTCCCAGGATGCCGTGCAGGCGGACACCCACGCGCGTCGGGTCTCCACCCACGGGTTCGACAGTGAGAGCCTCTATCGTGACGCCGCCCTCAGCCCACACACCCGTGGGCTCGCCAATGAGCTCAGGCGACTCCGGCACCGGGGTGATTTCGGGCGGTCCGGCCCAAGGCTCGGTGAAGGTCGGCCCGCCCGGCACGGCACAGCGCCGCGGGTAAATCTCCATCACCGGGTAGCCAGCCCGCACGCACTCTTCGAAGTTGCGCTGCAAGGGCGGGCGGCCGGTGCACCCTGCAATCAAGCCGAGCGCAGCGATACCGTAGGCAATCCACCGACCCGATCTGGGCATGCGTCCTCCTCGGCCAGCGCAATCGTGTCCCCTATGGGTGTGACGCCGGTGGCGCCACCGGGGTTCCACTTTGGGCACATCCGAGGGAAGGCGCCGGTGCCGCCAGCCGCAGTCTGAGACTGCGATGCTCTGGCCTCGTATAATCTCACCACGCGCCGCCCTGTCGCACACCCGGTGCCTGCGCGATCGGTCGTCAGTCTCAGCTAACATCCATGCCCTCCCCAACGGAAGACCTCATGCAGCCCCTCCCGGCAGGCGTTACATTTCGCCCGACCACGGCCGAAGATGCAGGTGTCGCCGCCCATCTGATCTACTTTGCGTGGGGGGCCATCTCGCACTACTTCTTCTGCCAACCAGACGCCGAACGGACGGTGGCTTTGCTGGCTGCCCTCTTCGCTCAACGAGGCCACCGCTACAGTTACAACTTCGGCACGCTGGCTTTGGGTCCATCGGGCCCGGTGGGGTTCCTGCTGGCCGTGCCCGGGACGAATCTCCTGCGCCACACCTGGACAGTTCTCCCCCGATTGATGCGCCACTCGGGCGCCCTCGCCGGGCTGAGATTCATGGTGCGCTGGCGGCCCTTCTTGCAGCGTGCAGAAGCCGGTCGTGATGAGCTCTACATCGATACGGTAAGCGTTGAACCTGCGTGGCGCGGGCGCGGCATTGGGACGGCGTTGATGGCAGAAGCGGAGCAGCAGGCGCTGAGGCTCGGCCTAGGCGCCTGTTCCTTGTCGGTGGACCTCACCAACTCGCGGGCACGTGGCCTCTACGAGCGGCTGGGTTTCCGCACGATGGCCACAATTGCTCACGCGCAATACGCGCGCGCGATTGGGTATGCAGGGTTTCACCACATGGTCAAGCCGCTCGCGGGGCGGCAAGTATAATCAGCGCATTCCCCGCTGGCAGCCGGGTCTTCCACGTGAGACGCGGGCCGCCGCCGCTCCCGAGGAGTCACATCATGAACTACCGACGGCTGGGCAATTCCGGGCTCAAGGTGAGCGAGCTCTCCTTGGGATCCTGGGTCACGTTTGGCGGCCAGGTGGATCAGGACGTGACGACGCGGTGTGTGCAAGCGGCGTACGAGCGCGGGGTGACCTTCTTCGACAACGCCGACATATACGCCAACGGCAATGCCGAACTGGTCGTGGGCAAGGCCTTGAAGGGAATTCCGCGGACCGAACTCGTTATTTCGACCAAGGTCTTCTACCCGGTCAGCAAGAATGCGAATGCCCGCGGCCTCTCGCGCAAGCACATCTTCGAATCGATTCACACATCACTCAAGCGGCTGGGCACCGAGTATGTCGATATCTATTTCTGCCATCGCTTCGATCCCGAGACTCCGGTGGAGGAAATCGTGCGGGTGATGAGCGATCTGGTGCGCCAGGGCAAGGTGCTGTACTGGGGCACCAGTGAGTGGACGGGCGTGCAGATTTCCAACGCCTATGAGTTGGCGCGCGAGGTGAGCGGAATTCCGCCGACAGTGGAACAACCGCAGTACAACCTATACCGCCGCGCGCGAGTCGAGCACGACCTCCAGCACGTGTGTGAGTCCCTGGGTGTGGGGCTTACGACATGGAGCCCGCTGGCTTTCGGGGTGCTCACCGGCAAGTACAACGATGGCATTCCACCGGGGTCGCGCGCGACATTGCCCGGATACGAATGGCTGCGCGAGGAGACGCTCACCGAAGCGCGTCTCTCGAAGGCGCGTGCGTATGCGGACCTGGCGCGCGAACTGGGGTTGTCGCCCGCGCAACTGGCCATTGCCTGGTGCCTGCGCAATCCCATCGTGAGCAGCGTCATCACCGGCGCCTCGCGCGTTGAGCAAGTCGTCGAAAACCTGGGCGCGGCCGAACTCATGCCGCTGCTCACGCCGGAGGTATTGGCTCGCTTGGACGGCATCTTCGGCTCGTCGAATGTGGATTGATCGCGATCACGCCTTGAGGCGGGAGGGGCTATGACTCACATCCTGGTGACCAACGACGATGGCATCACCTCGCCTGGGCTGCTGGCGCTGGCGCAGGCGCTGCGCCCGCTCGGCACAGTGTCGGTGCTCGCGCCCGATCACAACTGGTCTGCCAGCGGCCACGTCAAGACGCTGCACAAACCGCTGCGGGTGAGGCAGTTCCGTCTGGAGGATGGGACGCCCGCGCTGTCGTCCGACGGCGCGCCCTCCGACTGCGTTGCACTGGCGATGCTCGGCATCATCCCAGAGAAGATCGACCTGCTCGTCTCCGGCATCAACGCCGGCATCAATGTCGGCCACGACCTGACCTACTCCGGCACGGTCACCGCCGCCATGGAAGCCGTGATCTTCGGTGTGCCGGCCGTGGCCGTCTCGCTCGACCTGCCAGAAGACCAAACCGAACCGTGCGACTACACACCGGCGGCGCGCATGGCCGAGCGCGTAGCGCGCCAGGTCCTGGCTCACGGCCTGCCCAAAGATACGTTGCTCAATCTCAACCTCCCCTGCTTGCCTTACGAGAAGCTGCGCGGAGTGCGCATCACGCGTCAAGGGTTGCGGGTCTACCGCGACGAACTGGTGCGGCGCCTCGACCCGCGCGGCAAACCCTACTATTGGATCGGCGGCCCACCGCCCACCGGCATATCCGAGGAGGGCTCCGACTTCTGGGCCCTGTCGCAGGGGTATGTTTCGGTGACGCCGGTGCATCTCGATCTCACCGCGCACGAATTCATGGACGCTCTGGCGTTGTGGGAGTGGGAGGAGTGAGATGTTGAACTTCGCCCGGGTATGCTTCGTCGGCTCAGGAACGATGGCCGAGGCCATGATCAAGGGCATGCTGGCCCAGCGCCTGGTCACGCCCGAGGCCGTGATCGCTTCCGGCCCACGCGCCGAGCGTGGCGCCGAATTGGCCTCGGCTTACGGCGTCCAGGTCACCAGCGACAATCTGGCCGCGCTGCAGGGGGCGGACCTTGTGGTGCTCTCGGTCAAGCCACAGGTCTTGCCCGGCGTGCTGGCGCAAATCGCCGGCCGCATCCCGGAGAAGGCCTTGGTGCTCTCGATTGTGGCCGGCGCCCGCCTTGCAACGCTTGCCCAGGGCCTCAAGCACGCCAGCCTGGTGCGTTCAATGCCCAATACTCCGGCCCAAATCGGGCAGGGCATGACCGTATGGACCGCCTCGACCGCCGTGAGCGAGGCGCAGCGTGAACAAGCGCACGCCGTTCTGGGAGCCTTGGGTGAGGAAGTCTTCGTCGAGGAAGAAGACTATCTCGATATGGCCACGGCTCTCTCGGGCACCGGCCCGGCCTACGTCTTCTTGTTGATGGAAGGCCTGGTGGACGCTGGCGTGCACCTTGGCTTCCCACGTTACCTCGCCGAGAAGCTCGTGCTGCAAACCGTCAAGGGCTCGGTCGAGTACGCCCTGCACACGCCGCAGCACTTGGCACGCTTGCGCAACCAGGTCACCTCGCCCGGCGGCACATCCGCCGAGGCGCTCTATTATCTGGAGAAGGCCGGTGTGCGCACCGCCCTCTCGCGCGCTGTGTGGGCCGCCTTTCAGCGATCGGTCCAACTCGGCAAGGGCAAGAAGCGCAGCGAGATCGAGGAGGACTAGCGAGCCAGCTCGCCCCCTCGCGAGCGCTCGTGCCGGCGCCAAGCTATGGAGCACTCCGGCGATTTGGTACACTTCGATAATCTCACTCCGGTCAACCGCATGTTGGCAAGCGGGTGCAACGCGAGCCTCGCCGTCGCCAGCGATTCGTGCCGCGATGAGAACCCGATCACCTTCGCCATGTTCGAGGCCGACGTGCCCAAACTCTTCCCCGCCTTGCGCGACCTGTGCACAACTCACCACCGGGGTGGGACCGTCTCGGCGCCTATGCGGATGATCCCCACCATGAGCCCTCTGGCCCACGATCGCATTGTCTTCAGCCTAAGCGGCATGCGGGTGCTCGACAGAGCCTGAATGGCACCGAGCCTTGGCTATCGCGACGCGGTGAACGCATTGCGCGAACTCGGCCTCGACCCGAGCGTGCCGGTGCTTGCTGTCGGCGCGCCAGAGTGGCTGGACGAGATGCGCGGTGATATCGCCGCCCTCGCCGGAGCCCTCCTGGCCTCCAGCGCGTCGGTGCTGTCACCCGCGTTCACCCTGCAGACCATGGTCACGCCACCCTTCGGGCCGGAGGGCAATGGCATGAGCTACCCCAGTTCCTCCGAAGCCAATTCGGAGACCGAGTTCTTCCACGCCGACATGCCGGCGCATCCTTCGCTCGGCCCGCTGCCGGATGCATTGCGACATGTGCATGGCGCGCACCGCTCGAGCCACCCGGTGCTTTCATTTGTGGGAGTTGGCGCGGATGAACTGCTCGCCCAGCAGTCGCTGACCGATCCATGGGGCCCGATCGCGGAGCTCGCCGCGCGCGGCGGCGAGGTGGTGCTGCTGGGAGCCGACCACACCGCCAACGTGGCGCTGCACTTGGCAGAGCAGCGCGCTGGGCGCAAGCAGTTCGTGCGTTGGGCGCTCACGGCCGAGGGCGTGATCGAGTGCCCGGCCTTCCCCGGATGTTCGCGCGGATTTGCCGCCATCGCCCCACGCCTGCGCGGCAGCGCGCGCGAGGCCTGGCTGGGCTCGGCTCATTTGCAGGCCATACCCTTGCGCGATCTGTTGCACACGGCATCCGCATGGATGCGCCAGGATCCGGCCGCGCTTCTGTGCGACGATCCGACCTGCGCCTCGTGCCAGGCCGTGCGCGCGACTCTCTCGTAGCCAGCCTCGTCACCGCCACAGCGTGCCGCTCAACTCCCATCACTCGCCTCTCATGCCCGCGGCGTCCGATGTTAACCCGTGATTGACATCGCCTTGAGGAGAAGTTCCGATGCGCACCATCTATGTCGAGAAGAACATTCCCAGGATGCTCGCGGTCAAGGTGCTGCGCCCGGCCTGGCCGGGTGTGGTCTTCAGCCCAATCTCACCGGCGCGGATGATCGACCTTCCCGAACCGCCGCTCCCGGGGCCCAACGGCGTGCGCGTGCGCAACCGGGTGTGCGGCATCTGCGCCACCGACCTTTCCCTGTTTCATGTCGATGCCGATCCAGCCATCGGCCCGGCGGCGCTGCCGGGTAACTCACGCTTCTTCCTCGGGCATGAGGTGGTGAGCGAGGTGGTGGAGGTAGCGCCGAATGTGAAGCGGCTGCACACCGGGCAGCGTGTGGTCATGGAGCATCGCGAGACCGGCGCCAGCTGCCGCGAGTTGGGCCTCGACCCGCTGTGCCGGTTCTGTCTGGCCGGGTTGCCCAACCTGTGCGAAAACACCGCGGGCACGGTCGGGATGGGGGGCGGGTGGAGCGACGGATACACCGCACACGCAAGCAATGTATACCCTGTGCCCGACGATCTCAGCGACGATCAGGCGGCGATGATCGAGCCGATGTCGGTGGCCATCCATGGCGTGCTGCGTCGCCCGCCTGGCCCGCAGGAGCGCGTGCTTGTCCTGGGCGCCGGCATCATCGGGCTGTTCACAATGCAGGCGGTGCGCGCATTCCGTCCGCGCGCGCGTCTCACCGCTCTGGCGCGCCATTCACATCAGGCCCAGGCCGCGCGCCATGCAGGCGCCGATGAAGTGGTAACCGGCGGCGAGGTGTATGCCGAGATGGCGCGGCTGACCGGTGGGCGCGCCTACACCGCGATGCTCAACCGCGGCATGTTGATGGGCGGGTTCGACGTGGTCTACGATTGTGTGGGCAGCGCCACCTCGATCACGGATGCACTGCGCTGGACGCGCGCACGCGGGACGGTGGTCATGGTGGGCATCCACCTCGCAGCGCTGCGGGTGGACCTCAACCCGATCTGGTATCAGGAGGTGGATCTGATCGGCTCGAAGACGCACGCCATCAGCGAGTGGCAGGGCAAGCGCCGTCACGATTTCGAGTGGGCCATCCAGTTTCAGCGCAGCGGACGCATGCGCGTCGAGGATCTGATCACCCATCGCTTCCCGCTGGCGGAGTACCGCCAGGCGATCCGCACTGCGACCGACAAGCGCCGCACACACGCGATCAAGGTGGTATTCGATTTGTAGCTTGTCGTAGTTGCTCCCTCGCAATTGGTATGCGTGAGACCTTTTGCCGATGTTGCCGGTTGGCGTGAGACGTCGGGCAGGCCGCGAGCGACTCTCCGGCGTGGGCGTGGCGGGAATCCGGGCGGTGCTCCGATGAGACCAATGCGGAATTACATCTTCCCCCTGAACTCGGGAGACCTGCGTTCACGGTATCTGCATCGGCTCCCCGTTCGTCTTGCGGCACCGGGCCGCGGAATCAACTCCTGCAACCCATACGTTGACATCGATGGCAATCCTCCCGGCTGCCGACGGCCGCAACCGCTGTGGTAAGATTCTCTCATCATGAAGAGCGATGCCCCTGGCGCGCCCGAAACGGAGAAGATCACCATCATCGAGGGTCCTCCGCCCACTTTCGAAGAGCGCGCCGACGATTGGGTCCAGAGTCTGGCCGAGGCGGCACAGCCCTCGCGCACCGCGCTCACCCGGCTGCGCACTTTCAACGGGCCCGCCCTGGTGGAGCGCTGCTATCGCGCCTGGAAGCTCCAGCGCCCGATGCAGCTCGAGTACCGCAGCGAGGATGGGGGCATCGAGCACGCACCGATCGTGGCCGCGCGCTCGGCCAATGTCGCCGAGGGCCAGATGCTCATGTTGTGGGTGCGCCTGCCATTGGAAGTGGAAGCCGAAATGGATTGGGGCGAGGATGCGTCGGACGCCGAGGACCCCAACCCTCCTGGCACGACGCTGTAGGTCTTACGTGGCGAGCGACGACGCTCGCCTTTTTGTTAGGCACCGGCGGCCAGCGGCCGCCGATCGGCGCGGAGGTTGCATGTCCTCATACAACACACTACTCACCGATTTCCATGAGGGCATTTTCACCCTCACCTTCAATCGTCCAAAGGCCAACCCTCTTAACCGCGAAATGGCGCTTGAAACAATCGCCGCGCTCGATGCGGCCGGGGCTGACCCCGCCGTGCGCGTGGTGGTTATCACCGGCAGCGGAAAGTTTTTCTGCGCCGGGCAGGACATGGGTGACTTCGAAAGCTCCGCCGGCAAGGTCTCCTATCGCGAACATCTGCAGGAGACCTACAACCCTCTGGTGCTGAAGATGCAGGCGACTCCCAAACCGGTCGTGGCCGGAGTTAATGGCCCGGCCGTGGGTGCCGGCCTCGGGCTCGCACTGGCATGCGATCTGCGCGTGGCGACGGACACCGCTCAATTCCGATACGGTTTCACGCGCCTGGGCCTCGCGCCCGATAGCAGCGTGGCTTACTGGCTCCCGCGGCTGATGGGATATGCACCCGCTCTCGCGATGGCGATGCTCGATGAACCCCTGGAGGCTGCCCAGGCTTATCGCATGGGTCTCGTGTCACGCATCTTCACCGAAGACGAGTTCCCCTTCGGGCTGATCGAGTTCGCGCACCGCCTGGCCCACGGTCCCACCCGCGCCTTGGCGCTCACCAAGCGCGCCTTCCTCGCATCTCAGCATGCCTCATTGGCCTCGGCCCTCGAAGTGGAAGGCGAGCTGCAAGAGCAGGCCTCGCTCACCCACGATCATCTCGAGGGTGTCAGCGCCTTCCTCCAAAAGAGAACTCCCGATTTCAAGGGCGAGTAACTGACCAAACCGATCGGGGCGAGGGCACAGCATGCCTTACGCATTTCCGCGCGCGGACGGCGTGGGCGTGCATTGTCGCATTGGGCCGAACGCTCGGGCCGGCCTCGAGCCGATGGCCGGCTCGTTTCCGGAGTCGAGATCCTCGTTGTGACCGTCTTGTCCAGAGACGACACCAAGAGCTGTCCCATTGGGGACCGCACTTAGGAGCGGTTGGTAAAGGGTGCCCGCCACTCACCCCCACCTCTAACCCCTCCCCCCGGCATGCAAGAACCTCGACGCGAAGAAGTCAATCCGGGGGCGGGGGTGAGCTGGAGCGTTGTTCCGCCACCTGCTAGATCTTCAGCGGCAGGATGAGCTGCGCGATCAACCCCAGCACGAAGAGCCCACCCGCGAGCTTGTTGTGCCAGAAGGCGGCCGAGACGTACCACAACGGCCAGACCGGGTAATCCGGAGGCGGTTGAGCCGGCTTGGGCTCACGGTAAATGCGAATGACGCGCACCAGCCGCCCGAGCGCAAAGAACGAGATCAGGGTCCACGGACTGGCCCAGCGCAAGAGCACGAGCCCGATCAGCAGCGCGTAGAACAAGACCATCAGCGCCATGTTCAACCCGCGTGAAAACTCGGGGCCGAGCAGCACGGGCAGCGTGCGGATGCCCCGCTCCTTATCCTGATCGTGCTTGTCGACGTGCTTGCCGATCAGCACGGTCGTGGTGAGCAACGCATACGGCAGCGACGCTCCCCACACCCAGGAGGGGATCGCGCCCGCCGCGATGTAGTACACCCCGCCAATCATCAGCGGTCCCCACACCAGCAGCACCCCCAACTCGCCCAGCCCGATGTGCTTCAGCCGGATGGGCGGGGCCACGTAGAATACGCTGATGAAGAGGCCGGCCAACGCGAAAACCAACACCGGCCAGCCGCGTATCCAAGTCAAGTACGCCATCAACACGGCATCCAGCAGGTTGGCCACGAGAATGGCTCGGCGCAGGCCGGCCTTGGAGATCAGCCCGCCGAGAATCGGATGCGGCGCGTACAGCGCGCGCGCGTACTCGCTCGTATCGACGCCGCCCTCAAGATCGAAGTAGTCATTGATCATGTTGTTGCCGGCGTGCGCCAGCACCAGCCCGGCCACCGCCAAGAGCAGCAAGTCCCAACGGACAGCCGGGGCATAGGCGGCCGCGAGCAGGCCGCCGATCAGGCCGGAGGTCAGGGTCATCGTGAACACTGCGGCGCGGGTGATGATCAGCCAGCGCGAGACGGTGTCCATATGCTTGTTAGGCGAAAGGTTGGCCGTACGCAGAACCTCGCTCCAATTCGACAATACCGACATTTCTCTCCTCCGACAACAGTACGCGCCCTGGCACGAGGGCGCGCGGCACCTTTACTCGACGCGCCCGGTGGTCAGGGCGCGCTTCACCTCGCCAATGGCTTGAGTGATGTTGATCCCCCTCGGGCAGGCCAGGGTGCAGTTGAAGGCCGTGTGGCAGCGCCAGACCCCCATCGTTTCTCCAGCCGCCTGCAGCCGCTCGCCCGCGCCTTCGTCTCGCGAGTCGAAGATGAAACGGTGAGCCTGGACGATGCTTGCCGGCCCGATGTATTCGCTGCTGGCCCAGAACGAAGGACAGGAGGCGGTGCAGCACGCGCACATGATGCACTTGGTCGTGTCGTCAAACCGCAGGCGCTGGGCCGGCGACTGCAGCCGCTCGCGCCCGTCCGGCGGCGGAGGGGCCTGGCTGATGAGGTACGGCTTCACCTTGCGGTAGGCCGCGAAGAACGGCTCCAAGTCGACAATCAGGTCCTTCTGCACGCGCATGCCGAGCAGGGGTTCGATGGTGATGCTCGAGCCGAGCTCCGACACGAGGATCTTGCAGGCCAAGCGATTGGCACCATTGATGCGCATCGCGTCGCTGCCGCAGATCCCATGCCCGCACGAGCGGCGAAAGCTGAGAGTGCCATCCTGCTCCCATTTGACGCGGTTTAGGAGGTCGAGCACCCGTTCCGTGGGCTCAGCCTCCAGCACGTGTTCCGACCACCAGGAGGCAGGCTCGCGCTCTGGGTTGTAACGCCTTATCTTGAGCGTGACCTTCGGCATTCGCTTACTCCACCGGTAGCGATCAGTAGGTGCGCGGCTTGGGCTCGAAGCGCGTCACAACCACCGGCCGGGCCTCGAAGTGAATCTCGCCGCGCGTGGGCCGCACGCCCGCCGCCTCGCGGCAGGAGGCCAGCGTGTGCTTCAGCCAGTTGGGTATCGTCCCGATCGGGAAAGTCGTCGCGGTAGTGCGCGCCGCGGCTTTCGGTGCGGTGCAGGGCCGAGGCCGCCGTGACCTCCGCCAGGTCGAGCAGGCGCCCAGTTCGAACGCTTCCAGCAGATCGGTGTTGAACGCCTGCGCCGCGGTCGTCAATGCCGATCTTCGCGTAGCGTTCCTTCAGCGCGCTGCACGGTTGCGAGCGCCTCGCGCATACCCCCGGCCTTCGCGGAAGACGCCCACCTTATCCATCATCACGCGCTGCAATCTCGCTGCGCAGCGCACCCGCCCGCTCTGGCCCGCGGCTCGTGCGCAGTGCGGTCAAGTCGCGCTGTGAGCCTCCGCCTCCGGCTGCGGCGGCAGCGGGGCGTAGTCGGCGCGCTGGCAGAATTCGCGCCATCGCCTTGCCGCCGCGCCGCCCGAAGACCATCAGGTCGACCAGCGAATTGGTGCCCAGGCGGTTGGCTCCGTGCACCGACACGCAGGCGCACTCGCCGGCCGCATACAGCCCGCTGACCGTGTTCGCCGGCGCCGGCGAGGACGCGCGTCCATCGTTGTCGGTGGGGATGCCGCCCATGGCGTAGTGCGCCGTCGGCTGGATCGGCACCGGCTTCGCGTCATCGGCTCCACGCCCATGTAGACGCGCATCATCTCGATGATGTCGGGCAGCTTCTCCTCGAGTTCGGCGGCCGTCACCGTCCGCCCGCCGGGCGCGCTGTGGTAATGGTTGATCGTCTCCGGCCGGATGTCGAGGTGAACATAGTCCTTGCCGTCGATGCCGCGCCCGGCCGCGCACTTCCTGATAGATGAAGCGCGAGAGCATGTCGCGCGGGGCCAGGTCCTTCAGTGTGGGCGCATAGCGCTCCATGAAGCGCTCGCCCTTGCCGTTGAGCAGCACGCCGCCCTCGCCGCGCGGCGCCTCCGAGAGCAGGATGCCCATCTTGTAGATGCCGGTCGGATGGAACTGGAAGAACTCCATGTCTTCGAGCGGCAGCCCGCGCCGATAGACGGCCGCCACCGGCTCGCCGGTCAGCGAGTGGGCATTGGAGGTGACGGCGAACATGCGCCCGAAGCCGCCGACTCGCCAGCAGCACCGCCTTGGCGTGAAAGAGGTGCAGCTCGCCGGTGGCCATCTCCACCGCCACCACGCCGCGCGCCACGCCATCGTGCACCAGCACGTCGACCACGAAGAACTCGTCGAAGAAGTGCACGTTGCTGCTTGATGCAGTTCTGGTAGAGCGTCTGCAGGATCATGTGGCCGGTGCGGTCGGCGCTCTTGCACGAGCGCATGACCGGGCCCTTGCCGTATTCGCGGGTGTGCCCGCCAAAGCGGCGCTGCTCGATGCGTGCCCTCCGGGCGTGCGGTCGAAGGGCAGCCCCATGTGTTCGAGTTCGATCGACGGCATCGATCGATTCGCGCGCCAGGATCTCGGCGGCATCCTGATCCACCAGGTAGTCGCCGCCTTTGACCGTGTCGTACATGTACCATTCCCAATGGTCCTCTTCCATGTTGCCGAGCGGCGCGGCGATGCCGCCCTGCGCGGTGCCGGTATGCGAGCGCGTGGGGTACAGCTTGGAGATGACGGCCACGCGGGTCAGGCGCGCCGCCTGCAGCGCCGCCATCAGCCCCGCGCCGCCCGCGCCCACGATGACCGCGTCGAATTGGTGATGTTGTGTCATGAGCCGCCCGCGCCTCCTGCCACACGCCCGACGCCGCCCACGATGGCGGCTGCGCCGATCGCGGTGACGACCAGCCACGCGGCGAAGAGCCCCCAGCGCACGAGGCGCCTCGATCGGTCACGGGTGATGTAATCCTCCAGCACCTGGCGCAAGCCGTTCATGCCGTGCGCGAAGGCGAAGGCCAGCAATGCCAAGTCGTAGACTCGCCAGCCAAGGGTCGCCCAGCGCAGGGCGACGTAATCCAGATCGATGCGGTGCACACCCACCAGCACGTCTTGGATCAAGACGTGGATCCAGGCCAGCGGGATGAGGGCGATGCCGCTGTAACGCATCAGCAGCCAGATGCGCGCATCCAGCGAGCGGGGCGGCGGGGAGACGACACGAGATGTTGCGTTGAGGGCTGTCATGGCCGTCTCCTACTCCCACCCCAGGAAGGTATGGCCGATCAAGCTGCGCCCCATGATGAAGGCCGCAGGCAACCACAGCACCACGGTCACGGCCAGGGTGGTGTAGACCGCGGGTTTCTCGCGCTCTGCTCGCCACAATCGAGGCACTAAATCGAAGAGGGCGATGCGCAGGCCGTTCACGCCGTGATAGATCACGGCGGCCACGAGGAAGATTTCTCCCAGCATGAAGAGTGGATGGCGGTAAAGAGCCAGCGCCTCTTGGTACAGCGCGGGGAAGAAGTAGACGGTGGAGGTATCGAGGATGTGCAGGGTGAGGAAGAGCAGCGTGCCCAACCCGCTGAGCCGATGAAGGATAAAGGCCAGTTGCCCCTCTCGACCGCGATAGCGCACGCCGCCGGTTACTACCGTGCGCAATGGACTCATGCCCGCCTCCGGTTAGGTGCCTGACAGCAATGTGAGGTCGCGCCGGTGGGGCGGAGGATGAGCTGCCGAGCTGGCGCCCGTGAAACGCGACGGATCGCATTCTAGCACTCCGAATTGGAGGCGTCAACGCACAGGCATGACCTTGATTCGATGGTGCACGTGTTTGATGTCTCCGCCCGAGGCCAGTCAAAGTCGCTTCCACTCATGGATATGCATTTGGGACCGATTGGCGTGCCATTGCAGGGATTCTTCGATTCCCCAACTTGCGTTGCGGTGGGATTCCCGGCATTTGACCGCTTCGCGCCGCGGCTGGTATAATCCGTCTCCAACTCTGATCGGGTTAGAAGGAATCGCGGATGCCCAAGCGTACTTATCAGCCCAAGATTCGACGGCGCGCGCGCGTGCACGGCTTTCGCTCGCGCATGGCCACGCGCGGCGGGCGCAAGGTCCTCGCCTCGCGGCGTGCCAAGGGCCGCGCACGCCTGACGGTTCGGCGCGTGCACGTCAAGAAGGTCAACTGGAACTCGTAGTTGGCAGCGCCCAGGGCCGCCCGATTGCGGCCACGGCGCCACCCCCACAGCACGCCACCACGGATGGACGAGGGATCAGACGGAGCGACCTGCAGCGCAACCCTGCATGGGCGCCCCGGCTGGAATGGATGCAGCGAAGGTTTCGCCTGCAACGCGCGAGCGAGTTTCAGCGGGTGAGGCGCCAGGGGACATCCCACGCCCACCCGCTGATGGTGGTTGTGGTCGCCCCCAGCGCTGAGGTTTCGTTGCGCATCGGTATCACGGCCAGCCGCGCCGTGGGCACGGCGGTCAGCCGCAATCGGGCGCGGCGGCGCGTGCGTGCCGCATTGCATCCGTGGCTACCCGCGTTGCGGCCCGGGCTCGACCTGGTGATTACTGCGCGTCGTCCGTTGCTCGAGGCCTCCTGGGTTGAGGTGTGTGAGGCGCTGCGCGTCCTCTTGCATCGGGCCGGATGTCTCTTGGACGAGAATGGACAGAGTGGAACACCCGATCGCGCCTGACCCGCCGCTGCGCTCGATCCCGTTGAACGCACGCAACCTGCCGCGGCTGGGCGTGCTCGCGCTGATCCGGGCTTATCAATTGACTCTCGCGCGCCTTGTCCCGGTGGACACGTGCCGCTTCTACCCCACCTGCTCGCACTATGGCTATCAGGCGGTGGCGAAGTATGGCCTGCTCAAAGGCGGCGCGATGGCGGCTTGGCGTGTCTTACGTTGCCAACCGTTCAACCCGGGCGGGTACGACCCGGTTCCCTGACGAGGGGAGAAGGATTCACGGAGACGACTCACGTGCTTCGCATCGCCCATTTCACTCACGCATTGACGCACCACCCCACACACAGAGGTCACCACCGCGCCGTGCTGCTGCTGTCCAGCTTGGCGCTGGCTGTTCTCCTCGGCGCGTGTTCCGGCGCGCTGCCAAGCAATTCGTGGCCGGGCCTATCCGCTTCTGCCACGACGGCATACATGGCCGATGGGCCGTATCTCTTTGCCATCGATGTGCAGAACGGCACGTTGCGGTGGCGCTACCCCGAGAAGGCCGTGGCGGGCATGACGTTCTTCGGCAATCCGGCGATGACCGCCGACGGCCGGCTGGCATTGACCGGCTCCGACAAGGCCGTCCATTTGGTGGACGCCACCAGCGGCACGGTCGTATGGAAGATGACACTGGGCCGCAATCCATTCGTGGCTCCCGCGCTGGCTTTGGGCGAGAGCCTCTACGCCCCGGCCGGTGATGGAACGGTCTATGCGCTCAACGCAGCTAACGGCTCCACGCGCTGGACCTTCAGCGCCAAACATGCAGTCTGGGGCGCACCAGTCCCGTTGGGTGAGGTGCTCTATGTCGCCTCGCTCGACCATTTCCTGTACGCGCTCGGCGCGGCGGATGGCCACCTTGTCTGGTCGCGCGACCTGGGCGCGGCGTTGGCTGGCGCTCCAGTCATCACCCAAGGCCTCGTCCTGATCGGAACCTTCGACGGGCGTCTGGTCGCCCTCGACGCTGAGCGCGGGCGCGAAGTGTGGACCTTCCAGGCCAAAGACTGGGTTTGGGGAGCGCCGGTGATCGTCGGCGAGAGCGCCATCTTCGGCGATTTGAGCGGCGGCCTGCAAGCAGTGGATGCGGCCACCGGGCGTAGCCTGTGGCAGGTGCGGCTCGACAGCCCGGTGCGCGCCACGCCCGCCGCGGAGGCAGGCCTCATCTACATTGGCACCGAGGCCGGCACAGCCTACGCAATCGACGCCTCCGATGGCACCATCCGGTGGCAGCAGACCGTGGGCGGCAAGCTGTATGGCGACCCCCTGCTCGCCGGCGGCAAGGTGCTTTTCACCGTGCTGGAAAGCGAATCGCCCCTGGTCGCGCTCGACCCGCAGAACGGTGCCAAGTTGTGGGGCTTCATCCCGCCCAAGTAACCGGAGCCAGGTGACCTGCCATGTGGAATACATTCATTCTCGACCCCATGATCAACGCCCTGCTGTTCTTGTATCAACTGCTGGGGCACAACTTCGCGCTGGCCATCATCATGTTCACCGTGCTGATTCGCTTGTTGACTTTCCCGCTGACCTATCAACAACAGAAAAGCACGCAGAAGCAGCAGAAGTTGATGCAGTCGAAGGAGTGGCAGGAGATCCAAAAGAAATACGCCAAGGATCGCGAGAAGCTGGCCTCCGAGCAGATGCGTATGTACCGCGAGGCCGGCGCTAACCCGCTGGGCGGCTGCCTGCCCACCCTCATCCAACTGCCGGTCCTGATCGGCCTGTATCAGGCCATCATGCGCACACTGGGCGCCTCGCCGTTGCAGCTGATCGACCTGACCCGCCACATCTATGAATTCTTCCCCAACGCCACCAGCCTGATCCCGATCGACAACCACTTCTTGTGGATGAACCTGGCGCTGCCCGAGCGGTTGTTCCTGCCGTTCCTGCCCACCCTCGGCATCCCGGTGCTGGCCATCTTGGTGCTGGTGACTACCTGGTTCTCTCAGAAGATGATCACACCGCCCTCCCCCGACGCGCAGGGCGCGCAAATGACGCGCATGATGAATCTGTATATGCCCGTGCTGCTCGGATACTTTGCGCTCACCTTTTCTTCCGGGTTGTCCGTTTACTTTGTGGTGTCGAACGTCCTGGCGATCGGGCAATATGCGCTCATGGGCAAGGTGGACTGGCGCCGCGCGTTGGGGCTCAAACCGGCAGTCAAGGCCTTGAAGTAGGGGGCCAAGGATGGGGTTCATGCGACAAGCCAGCCTGGAAGTGATCGCCCCCACGGTCGACGAGGCCGTGGAACGCGGGGTGAACGAGCTTGGCGTCCCTCGCGAGCAGGTGGAGGTGACGGTGCTCGACCAGGGCGGCGCCGATGACGGCGAGGCCCCGCGCCAGGCTCGCGTGCGGTTGACGGTGCGTACAGCCGAAGATGACTCCGGCGACGCGGAACTGGCGATGGTTCACACCGTGGTCGAGGAATTGCTCACGCGCATGGGCCTGCACGGACGAATGAGCGTGCGTTGGGTAGAGCCCGAACGCCCCGACGAACTGCGCCACGCCTGGGTGGATCTACACGGCGAGCGCCTGGGGGCGCTCACGGCGCAGCGCGGCGATGGCTTGGCTGCCCTGCAATACATCACTCGCCTGATCGTCGCGCGCGAATTGGGGCACCCGCTGCCGGTGGTCGTCGACGCCGACGGCTTCCGTGAACACCGCGAACAGCAACTGCGACGCATGGCTCGACGCGCCGCGCTGCAGGTGATGGAGCATAAGCAGACCGTCGCCCTCGAACCCATGTCTGCGGCCGACCGGCGGATCGTCCATCTGGAACTGCGCGGCCACGACGAGGTGTACACGGAGAGCGTCGGCACCGGCAGCCACCGCAAAGTGACCATCATTCCGCGCACGGGGTCCGAGCCAAAACCCGACGCCGAGTAGGCGTTTTGGTTGACGCCCTTTTCTCATTCATGGTAAACTGCGCCCGCGCTCGACCCGACTTGCTCGGGGAGGCGGCTCAGGAGGAGGAGAAGCCATCAGCGCATCGGAATTCAGAATTAACGAAGCCATCCGGGTACGCCAGGTTCGCCTGATCGGGCCGGACGGGTCCAATGTAGGGGTGGTTACCACTCAAGAGGCGTTACGCATCGCCCGCGAGGCTAATCTGGACCTGGTTGAAGTCTCGCCCAACGCGGACCCACCCGTTTGCCGTGTGCTGAATTTTGGCAAGTTCCTCTACGAGAAAGCCAAGAAAGAGCGTGAGGCCCGCCGCGCGCAGACCAAGATCGAGGTCAAAGAAATCCGCCTGCGCCCCAAGACAACCGATCATCACCGCGCCTTCAAGTTGCGCGACGCGCGCCGCTGGCTGCTGGACGGGATCAAGGTCAAGGTGCGCATTCGCTTCCGCGGGCGCGAGATTACCTACCCGGAGATCGCGCGCGAGGATCTGGCACAAATCGCCCAGGAACTCTCGGATGTAGGGGTGGTAGAACAGACACCGGACATGGAAGGCCGGACGATGCTGATGGTGATCGGCCCGGCGAAGAAGAAGTAGGTTGCACCGCGGGCTGCACGGTTCACAACCAAGCGGCGCCCAGTGCGCCGCTTGTGATTGACAGACGAGCTGAGCAGGGAGATCAGGATGCCTCGCAAAGTGAAGGCCGGCAAGACCAAACTCAAGACACATAAGGCGAGCGCCAAGCGCTTCCGCCTGACCGGTTCGGGTAAGCTGGTGCGCACCAAGGGCGGCAAGAGCCACCTGCGGCGCCGCACACCGAAGCGCACCAAGGCCCTTTTCACCGAGATGGTGGTGGTCAAGGGCAAGCGCACGACCAAGCGGGTCAAAAGCTTGGCCCCCTACATGGGCAAGTACAAAGCTAACCCGCCGCGCTAGGCGGGTCGTTTGCCGCTGTTGCGCGCTCTCAACGGGGAGCAGACCTCCCGGCGCGCAGGGGTCGGCAGGAGAATGATACATGGCACGCGTCAAGGGAGGCCCTCGGCCTCATCTGCGCCACCGCAAGATCATCCACATGGGCAAGGGGCAGTTCAGCTCACGCCATCGCCTGTTCCGCCGCGCCAACGAAGCCATGCTCAAGAGCCTGTGGTACGCCTATCGCGATCGACGCAACCGCAAGCGTGACCTGCGCCGGCTGTGGATTGCACGCATCAACGCCGCCGCCCGCCTCAACGGCAGCACCTACAGCCGCCTGATCGCCGGACTGCATCGCGCCAACATTAACCTCAACCGCAAGATGCTGGCCGACTTGGCCGTGCGCGATCCGCAGGCGTTCGGGCGCATCGTCGAATCATCTCGCGCCTGACTTGCACCCTTTTGCTCTCCACAGGCCCGGCCGCGCGCCGGGCCTTTTGTTTAGTGCGGCGCCTCTCGCGCCTCGGGCCAATTCGCGATACGATACGTGCAACATCGCTCTTGGGGCCCCATGTCGCTTGTGAGTCGAACACAAACCCTCGCTGGAGGCTGCCGGCTGCTGCTTGTGCACGGCGACCTGACCGAAGAGGCCGTCGATGCCATCGTCAACGCTGCGAACGGACAACTGCAGCACGGCGGGGGCGTCGCCGGTGCGATCGTGCGCCGCGGAGGCCAGATTATTCAACAGGAAAGCGATGCGTGGGTGCGCGCGCATGGGCCAGCCACCCCCACACACCCGGCGCTGACAAGCGCGGGAACGCTCCCTTGCCGCGCTGTCATCCACGCCGTCGGACCGGTGTGGGGTGAGGGAGATGAAGACCGCAAGCTGGCTGCGGCCGTCTCCACTTCGCTGGCGCTAGCCGAAACCCAGGGCTTCCACAGCCTTGCCCTGCCCGCCATCAGCACCGGCATCTTCGGCTTCCCCAAGGCGCGCGGGGCGGGTGTCATTGTGCAGTCCGTGCTCGATTTCGCAGCTGCCACTCCCGCGCACGCACTGGCCGAGGTGCGCATCACGATCATCGACAAGCCCACGCTGGATATCTTCTGTCGCGAATTCGACCGGCGTTGGCCGCCTGCTTGAGTTGAACCCAGCCCCTCGGGGGAATTCCGCATGATCACGTCGGTGAGCAACGAGCGCGTCAAGCTCATACGCACGCTCCAGACGCAAGCCAAAGCCCGCGCCCGCGAGAAGCTCTTCGTCATCGAGGGCGAACGGCTGTTGGTCGAGGCGGTGAATGCCCAAGCCCCGCTGCGCATGGTCTTCCACAGTGAGGCGCTCAAGCCGCCGCAGCGCTCACTGCTCAACCAGGCCGCGCGCCTTGGTGCGACTCTCGAAGAGGTGAGCCCGGAGGTTCTCAAAGCCTGCTCGGACACGACAACCCCGCCAGGCATGCTCGCGGTCGTGCCGTGGATCGAGACTCCACCGGCTACGACGCTCGAATTCGTATTGCTGGCCGACGGGCTGGCGAACCCCGGCAACCTGGGTACGTTGTTGCGCACGGCGGAGGCATTTGGTGTGCAGGCAGTGTTTCTCATGCCGGGTTGCGTCGACGCCTACAACCCCAAAGTCGTGCGCGGCGCAATGGGCGCCCACTTCCATCTGCCTGTGCTCGAGGCCACCTGGCCCGAAGCCCAGGCCCGGCTGCACGGGTTCCGCCTGTATCTGGCCGAGGCCGAAGAGGGCACACCCTGCGACCAGGTGTCGTGGCGAGGGCGGATCGGTCTCATCCTCGGTTCGGAAGCCGAGGGTGCGGGCGCCCTGGCGCGCGCGGCTGCGACCGCTCGCGTGCGCATCCCCATGGCCGGCAAGGCGGAATCCTTGAATGCCGTGGTTGCCGCGGGCATCCTGCTCTACCAGGCCGCGCGGCAACGGAGGAGCAGGTCGTGAAAGTCAGGTCGATCACCTACTTCTGCGAACCGGGATGGCCGCCGGAGACACGGCGTTTCGACGAGGCGGCGCGCTTCCTCGAGCGTGCGCGCCAAGCTGTTGAGCGGGCAGGCTTCGAGGTGCAAACCACACGCTTGGCCACCCAGCCCTTCGCGAAGTATCTGCCGCTCGGTTCGCACGAAGCCGCCGCAGATGGTGCGCGCGCGTTGGCCTCCCTGCTCAACTCCAGACCGTTCAGCTATCTCTCTCTGGGCCCCGCTCTCCCCATTCAGCCTCAGGCGGCCGGGTTGATCCCGGATATTCTCTCCGTCGACGAGAGGTTGTTCAGTTCGATACTTCTAACGGACAGTCGTCACGGCATATCGGTGCCAGCCGTGCAGGCGGCCGCAGAGACCATTGTTCGCGTGGCGCAGGTTCGCCCCGATGGATTCGCCAACTTGCGCTTGGCCGCGCTTGCGGGCGTCGGGCCGCATTCGCCATTCTTTCCGGCGGCGTATCACACCGGCGGGCCGCCGGCCTTCGCCATTGCCACCGAGTTCGGCCGACCTGGCCGTCGAGGCCTTCGACCGTGCTCCTGATCTTGACACCGCGGGCCGCCGCCTGACCGAGGCCATCGAGGGCGCGGCGCGCACATTGACCGAAGCCGTAACTCAGAGCGACGTGTTGCACGGCGCGCGCTTCGCCGGGGTCGATTTCTCCCTGGCGCCCTTCCCGACGGAAGCCGCCTCTATCGGGGCCGCGTTTGAGCGCCTGGGGGTTGCGCGCGTTGGCCTCGCGGGCAGCGCGCTCGCCGCGGCGCTGCTTACTCAGGCGATCGACCGCGCGGTGTTCGCTCGCGCCGGCTTCTGCGGTTTGATGCTGCCGATTTTCGAAGACGCGATTCTTGCCCGCCGCGCGGGCGAGGGGGTCCTTGCGCTGAGTGATCTGCTGCTCTACTGCACGATGTGCGGATCCGGCCTGGATACGATCCCGCTGCCGGGCGAGACCCGCGCGCCGCAGTTGGCCTCATTGCTGCTCGACGTCGCCGCTGTGGCCCTGCGTCATTCCAAACCGCTCACCGCACGGCTCATGCCGCTTCCAGGCAAGCGCACGGGTGACCCGGTCGAGTTCGACTTCGCTTACTTTGCGCCCTCGCGCGTGATGGAGCTGCGGGCCGAGGCGGCGGGCCCCCTGCTTACGCAGGCGGAATGGATCGCCGTCGAGCCTCACTACCGCGGGTAAGAGACCCCGTTTCATCCCGGCAGCAGCGCTTGCCGTAAGTCCTCGATCAGGTCCTCGACGTTCTCCAATCCGACAGACAGCCGGATCAGCCCCGCCTCGACTTCAATCGGTGAACCGGCGGTCGAGGCGTGGGTCATGGCCGCTGGAATTTCGATCAGCGATTCCACGCCGCCCAGCGACTCCGCCAGGGTGAATACACGAGTGCGCTCCACGAGGCGCAGCGCAGCCTTCGCGCCTTCGCGCATGGTGAAAGACACCATTCCACCGCCGTTGCGCATCTGCCGCCGCGCCAGGTCGTGTTGCGGATGTGAAACGTGAAACGGGTACGTGACGCGTTCGACCTGTGGGTGAGGGGCCAGGTACTCCGCCACGGCCGTCGCGTTTTGCGCGTGGCGCTCCATGCGCACGGCGAGAAGTCTTGATCCCGCGCAACACGAGGAAGCAATCCAGCGGGCCGGGCACCGCACCCACCGCGTTCTGCAGGAAGGCCAGCCGCTCATGGAGTTCGTTCGAGCGCACCACGACCGCACCCCCAACGACATCGGAATGGCCGCCCAGGTACTTGGTCGTGGAGTGAATCACCAGGTCGGCGCCCAGTTCGAGCGGCCGCTGCAAGTACGGGGTCGCGAAGGTGTTGTCGACCGCCAGCCAGGCGCCGGGACGTGCGCGGTGCACGAGATCGGCCAGCGCGCGCACATCGCTGATCCGCAAGAGCGGGTTGGTGGGTGTCTCCAGCCACACCAGTCGCGTGTTCGGCTTCAGTGCGGCCTCGACCTCTTTCGGCTGGGCGGTGTCGGCATAGGAGAACTCGAGACCATAGACTTTGAGCACGCGTTCGAATAGGCGATACGTGCCGCCATAGACATCGCGCCCGGCCACCACGTGGTCGCCCGGGGCGAGCAGGCGCAATACGGTGTCGGTGGCCGCCATGCCCGAGGCGAAGGCCAGTCCGTGGACCCCGCCCTCAAGGGCTGCCAGGCAGGCTTCGAGCGCCGAGCGGGTTGGGTTGCCGGTGCGGGCGTACTCGTACCCGCGATGGCGGCCAACTCCCTGTTGGGCGAAGGTCGACGTTTGATAGATCGGCGTCATCACCGCGCCGGTGGTCGGGTCCGGATCCTGCCCGGCGTGTATGGCCTGTGTCTCGAATCTCATCCGCAACCGTCCTTCGTGTCGCAAGAGAATGACTGATCAGCGCCGGTCCGTGCTTCCCCGAAGCCTACGTCACGTGAACTGCGCTGTTAATCGGATAAGGAGTGTTAGAATATATCACACGCGTGATGCGGGACGCGCCGCACCCGCAGAAGATGGCTGCTCGCGCAAGATCCCGCTCGAAGCGAGAGCGCACGTGGAAGATCTGTGGGGCGATCGGCTTGGGCCCGATCCTCACATGTGTGAGGGTTTCGCCTGGGCACAGAGCCGTGCCGCGAGTCCCCTGCGCACCGCGCCTGGGCCCGCCCCCGCCGCGCAGACGCGATCGCAGCGATTGCATCATGTCAAGGGAAGCCATCCGACCTCACTCGATCCGTGAGGCTTGTGCGTGAGCAAGCCAGGGAAAACCCCGATGAAGTCTGCACTCACCTCAAAGGGCAAACCGACCGCGGTCGATCGGCCGGCTTACCACTCCACGATTCTGGAGGCCATCGGTCACACGCCGTTGGTCCGGCTTAACCGTGTGGTGGGTGGCTACACCGCGGGGACGCTTTTCGCCAAGGTCGAGTTCTTCAACCCGGCCGGATCGGTGAAAGACCGCATCGGGGTCAGCATCATCGAGCAGGCGGAGCGCGAGGGGCGCCTCAGCCCGGGGGGCACGATCGTCGAGGCCACCTCCGGCAACACCGGCGCCGGGTTGGCTTTGGCCGCCGCAGTCAAAGGCTACCGCTGCGTTTTCGTCATGCCCGACAAGATGAGCGATGAGAAGGTGCGCTTCCTGCGCGCCTTCGGCGCACGTGTGGTCATCACTCCCACTGCCGTGCCTCCGCAGGACCCGCGCAGCTACTACCGCGTTGCGGAACGCATCGTCGCCGAGACCCCCAACAGCTTGTTGGCCAACCAGTATCACAACCCGGCCAACCCGGAGGCCCACTATCAATCGACCGGCCCTGAACTGTGGCAACAGACGGCCGGGCAAATCCAAGTCCTGGTGTGCGGCATGGGCACCGGCGGCACACTCACCGGCGCGGGGCGCTATCTCAAGGAACAGAACCCGGACATCAAACTCGTCGGCGTCGATATCCTCGGCTCGCTGCTCTTCGACACATGGAAGCTCGGTCGTCTGCCGGACGATCCCTATCTCAAGACCTACAAGATCGAGGGCATCGGCGAAGATTTCGTCCCTTCAACCCTCGACCTGAAACTGGTCGACGAGGTGGTACAGGTCGACGATCGCGAAGTCCTTCTGGATGGCACGCCGGTTGGTGCGCGAGGAGGGCTTATTCTGCGGCGGTTCGTCCGGCTCGGCCGTGGCCGGGGCATTGAAATCGAAGCTGGTGGCGGGCCTCGCCGCGGGCCAAATGGCCGTCGTGTTGCTACCGGACTCCGGCAATCGCTATCTCAGCAAGGTCTTCGACGACACTTGGATGCGCGAGAATGGATTTCTGTCCGATGAACGCGCCGAGGTCACCGTGGCCGAAGTGATGCAGAGCCGCAAGATCCCCAGCCTGATCACCGCGACGCCGACCGAGCGCATGACTCGCGTCGTCGAACTCATGCGGACCTACGACATCTCCCAGATCCCCGTGGTGGACGCACAGGGCGGGTTGATCGGCATTGTCACCGAGGTGGACCTGCTCGACCATCTCTTGCATGCGCAGCATGTTCACGATCCGGAGGAGACGATTGCCTCGATCATCAACCCGACCGTTCTGTCGGTGGAGATGGGCGAAAAAGCCGAACGTGCACTGGCTGCCTTTGAACGCGGCAGAGTGGTGGCGGTGACCGATCAGGGTCGCCCGGTTGGCATTCTGACGAAGATCGACCTCATCGATTTTTTGGCCCGCCGTGCGGCCTGAGCCCGGCGCGCCGGGTCTTATCCGCCGGGCGCTGTTCAGCGCGAGAAACCCGTGGACATGGTTCTGGTTTCAATACAAGTCGGGGCGGCATGTGACTACGCGCCGGCCGGGACCACGCCTGGATTGAACCGGCCATGGCGTAGCGCTATTCTCAAGATCCCTGTATCGGGTTCGGTCCGCCTGGATCCCCTCGGGCTGGAGGGCGATACGCAGGTCGATCGCCGGCATCATGGCGGGCCCGATCGGGCGCTGCTCGCCTATTCGGCCGACAACTACGCCCGTTGGCGCGAGGACGGGGACTTGCCCGCCTTCCCATTCGGCGCGTTCGGGGAGAACTTGACAGTCGCCGGCCTCGACGAGACCTCGGTATGCATTGGCGATATCTACCGCATTGCAGCCATCCGGGTCGAGGTTTCGCAGCCACGCCAGCCGTGCGCCAACCTCGCCCGCCGCTGGCAGCGGCCCGATCTGCCTGAGCGTGTTCGCCGCACCGGACGCAGCGGGTGGTACTTGCGCGTGCTGAATCCCGGAGCCATCGAAGCCGGCCAACTCATCCAACGCGAAGCGTGCCCGCACCCCGCGTGGAGCATCGCCCGCGCAAGCCAGGTCATGCAGTCGCGCCTCGAACGCCGTGCCGAAGCCGAAGAGCTTGCCAGCCTCGAGCCGCTCTCGCCGGGATGGCGCACCCGCCTCACCCGAAGCGGCGAGTGAGTTCCAGCCTCGCCTCACCCCAGCGACCGTTGCAGGAGGCACGATGGACATCCGCGGACGGAATCTGCTCGTCTTGGGCGGCTACGGGTTGGTTGGCACGGCGGTCTGCCGTGCCGCGCTGGCCCACGAGCCGGCGCGCCTGGTCGTCGCCTCGCTGCGGCGCCGCGAAGCCGAATCCGCAGTTGAGACGCTGCGCGCGGATTTCCCAAAGTCCGGCACCCGCATCCTGCCCGCCTGGGGCGATGTCTTCTTGCGCGCCGAATGGCAGGAGCCAAGCGATGGGCGGCATCCCAGAGAGGCGGTGCTGGCCGATGCGGCCATGCGCCAGCGTCTCATTGCCGACATCCTGGACGAGCTCTCCGAGGAGATCGTAGCAGCGTCGCTCCTCGCGCGCCTCATCCTCGGCCACTTCCCGGGCCTCGACAAAGCTCCCGCCCACGTCATCGTCGACTGCATGAACACAGCCACGGGCGTGGCCTATCAGAACATCTATCGTCAAGCGGAGCAGGTGCGAGGTGCATTGGCAGGAGAGGTGTCGTCCGCCGACCTCGGCGCGCGTGTGGAAAACCTGTTGGCGGCGCTCTACATCCCCCAACTTGTCCGGCACACGCAAATCTACTATGAGGCGATGCGCCGAGCCGGCACGCAAGCGTTGATCAAGGTTGGCACGAGCGGCACGGGCGGCATGGGGTTCAACATCCCTTACACGCACGGCGAGGAGCGCCCGTCGCGCGTGCTGCTGTCCAAGTCCGCCGTGGCCGGCGCGCAGACGCTTCTGCTCTACCTGCTCGCGCGCACGCCCAAAGCCCCGCTCATCGTTAAGGAAATCAAACCGACGGCAGCCGTGGCCTGGAAAGAAATCGCCTACGGACCGATCCGGCGTGGCGGTCGGCCGATGGCGCTTTACGATTGCCCGCCCGAGTCCGCTGTGTCGGCCGAAACGCCCGCTTCGCGCGCCATGGAGGGTGATTTCGGGCGCGCCACTGGCAAGGTGCTGGAGTCGGTTTACATCGATACCGGCGAGAACGGGTTGTTTTCCACGGCCGAGTTCCAGACCCTGACCACACTCGGCCAGATGGAATTCATCACGCCCGAGGAAATCGCTGCAGACGTGATCCGCGAGATTCTCGGCGGCAACACCGGACACGATGTGATCGCCGCGCTCGACAGCGCCTCTTCCGGACCGACGTATCGTGCCGGCTTTCTGCGCGAGGCCGCATTGAGCCGCATGCGCCAACTCGAACTCGAACACAAAGTGGAGTCGGTTGCTTTCGAGCTGCTCGGCCCGCCGCGTCTCTCGAAGCTGTTGTTCGAAGCCCAGCTCCTCAAGCGCACGACCCGTTCGATTTCCGACTTTCTGAACCGCGACCCCGCCGGCATGGCCATGGCCCTCGAACGTGAGGTCCAAGAGAATGCCGGAGTACGCCAACAGATCATCTCGATCGGGCTGGGGGTGCTGATGCCAGACGGCGAGCGGCTCCTGCGCGGGCCGCTGCTCAAGGCCGATCGTGCTGAAGAGGGATGGGTGGACCTGACTCCGGCCAACCTCCTGCGCTGGCAGAATCGCCTGACCGAGTTGCGCCGCGAGCTGCAGAGTGCGAACAGCCGCGAGAGTTCCTCGCGCCTCGACCGGGCGTACCCGGGCGCCCGGCGCTGGAGCGACGATGACCACTTCGAGATCGGCGAGATTGCGGGTTGGATCTTCAACAACGAGGAGCGCGGCCGGCGGGGCAAACGCTGAACGGGGAGCCGAGAATCACACGGGGCCTCGCGACGAGGCCCCGTGTCCGTTTCGGAGGTTCAGCGCCGCGCGCGTTTGCGCGTTCGAGCAAGCGCGGAGCGTGCCGGCTTCGAGGTCGGCGCGCGCCGCAAGGCGGCAGCCTTCCTCGCGCCGCCCATGTGGCGGATGATTTCATCACCGAATTGTGAACATTTCACTTTGTGCGCGCCGTGCATCAGGCGTGCAAAATCATAGGTCACCGTGCGCGCCACGATGGCCTTCTCCATTCCGGCGATCACCAGGTCCGCCGCCTCGTTCCATCCCAGGTGACGAAGCATCATCTCGCCCGAAAGCACAACCGAGCCTGGGTTGACAACGTCCTTGTCGGCGTACTTCGGGGCGGTGCCGTGGGTCGCCTCGAACACGGCATGGCCGGTCATGTAGTTGATATTCCCACCCGGAGCAATCCCGATGCCACCCACTTGCGCCGCCACCGCGTCGGAAATGTAATCGCCATTGAGGTTGGGCGCAGCAATCACATCGAATTCCATTGGGCGCGTGAGCAGCTGCTGGAAGGCGATGTCGGCGATGACGTCTTTGACCAACAGCCGCCCTTGGGCGAGGGCCGCCGCTTGTTCTGCGTTGGCCGCCTCCTCGCCGCGGGCATCATGGGTACGGTTCCATTCGGCCCAGGTGTAGGTCCGCTGCCCGAATTCCCGTTCAACCAGGGCATACCCCCAATTGCGGAAGGCGCCCTCGGTGTACTTCATGATATTGCCTTTGTGCACGAGCGTCACCGATCGGCGCCGGTGAGCCAAGGCATATTCCATCGCCGCGCGGATAAGCCTCTCAGTGCCCTCGCGCGAAATCGGCTTGATGCCTATGCCTGCGGTCTCGGGAAAGCGAATTCGAGCGAAGTCCTCGCGGAAATGTCTGCGCAGCAGGCGGCGGAAACGCTCGACCTCGCGCGTTCCATCCTCGAACTCGATGCCGGTGTAGATATCCTCGGTATTCTCTCGAAAGATCACGACATCGATCTTCTCGGGTTCGCGCATCGGCGACGGCACACCGCGGAAGTAGCGCACGGGGCGCAGGCAAACGTACAAATCGAGCACCTTGCGCAACTCCACATTGAGCGAGCGGAAGCCTGCCCCAATGGGCGTAGTCAGCGGTCCCTTGATTCCGACCAGGTATTCGCGAAAAGCGCTCACCGTCTCGTCGGGTAGCCACGTGCCCACCTCCCGAAAGGCCTTCTCGCCGGCCAGCACTTCCATCCACGCAATGCGCCGCCTCCCGCCATAGGCCCGGGTCACGGCTGCGTCCAAGACCCGCACGGAGGCGCGCCAGATGTCCGGGCCCGTGCCGTCGCCTTCGATAAACGGGATGATCGGATGGTCGGGGACAACAAGTGTTCCCTCCCGCCGCGAGATTCTTTCGCCATCGGAGGGAGGGCGATAGTGAATGGGTGACATGCGTGGACTCCCCAAGCCGGGATGGAGCGTGTTGTGATGAACGATCCGGATTATAGCATGTGGCTTCGTCGATTCTTGGAGGGCGCTGGTGTGTCGAACGAAGACGCGCCGTCGAGGATGACGGCGCGCGAGTGAGGGCGCACACCGAGCATCGTTACGCCGGGGCCCGTGTCGCTTTCTCTTTAGCCACGATCTCGAGAATTTCCTCGGCCGACTTTTTCGTGCGCTCGCTGAGCGTGCCGAGCATGGCCGCCAGCTCGGCCACGCGCTCCTTGGGCGAAAGCGCGCGCACTTCCGTCACCGTTCGCTCGCCTTGGCTGCGCTTCTCGACCCGCAGATGCAGATCGCCAAAGCCGGCGAGCTGCGGCAGGTGCGTGACGCACAGGACTTGATGGGGCGGGGTGAGGTTCCACAACTTACGTCCGACGACGGCGCCCACACGCCCGCCGATGCCCTGGTCGATCTCGTCGAAGATGAGCGTCGGCGTACGATCAGCGCGCGCCAGCACGCTCTTCAGCGCCAGCATCAAACGCGATGTTTCGCCGCCGGAGGCGACCTTGACCAGCGGCTTGAGCCCTTCGCCAGGGTTGGGTGCGACGAGGAACTCCACCCGGTCGAGGCCGCTGGCTTCGTAGGCCACGCGCCGCTCGCCGACGTAGGCCCCTAGCGGATCGTCTTTCCACTGGAGATCGACCCCAAAACGCGCACCCGCCATGCGCAGATCGCCCAGCTCGGCCTCGATACCGCGCGCCAGCTCCGCCCCCGCGGCTCGGCGCTTCTCGGAGAGCGCTGCGCCGAGTGCGCCCACGCTGCGCAACCGCTGTTCCTCCTGCGCCGCGAGTTCGGCCATGCGTTCGTCGGCGTGCGTGATGCCGTCCATTTCGCGCTGCGCCTTCAGGGCGTATTCGCTGATCGCTGGCAGGGAGTCGCCGTACTTGCGCTTGAGGTTCGCGATGAGCTCCAGTCGTTCTTCCACCTGCTCCAGGCGACGCGGGTTGAACTCGATCGATTCGCGATAGGCGCGCAGCTCGCGCGCCAGTTCGGCCAGTTGCTCGGCCGCGCCCTGCAGGGCATCGCGCGACGCATTGCGCGTTGCGTCGATGCGCGCCAGGGCGCTCATGGCTCGCTCTGCTTCGCCGACGAGATCGGTGGCGGCCGCCCGCTCTTGTGTGCCCTCATCCAGGGCGAGGATGGCGGCATCGGCCAAGGCCGCAAGTTGCTCGGCGTTCGCGAGCCGCGTACGCTCCTCGAGCAGTGTCGCATCCTCAGCCGGCTTCAGTTTGGCCGCGCCGATCTCATTGATCTGAAACGTCAGCATGTCGGCGCGTCGAGCCGCATCCCGTTCGCCGTCGCGCAATCGCTGCAGTTCCTCACGCACAGCGCGCAGGGCCTGCACTTCCGCCGCCAAGCCCTCACGCTCGCTATCGACTCCGGCAAAGCGATCCAATAGGCCCAGATGTTCGCGCACGCGCAGCAGCGAGAGATGCTCCGATTGGCCATGCACGTCGACGAGAAACTGGCCGATATCGCGCAGCACGCTCAGGTTCACCACGCGCCCATTGACGCGTGCGAGGTTTCGCCCCTCGCGACGCACTTCGCGGCCCAACGTGAGCGACCCGTCTTCTTCCCACAGACCTTCCGGCTCGAGGAGGGAGCGCACCTGGCTGCGCAACTCCGCCGGCAGCTGGAAGGCTCCTTCCACCGTGGCAACCTCGGCCGAAGTGCGAATGACACCGCTCTCCGCGCGTCCGCCCAGGAGCAGCTCGATGGCATCCACAATGATCGACTTGCCCGCACCCGTCTCGCCGGTAAAGACGACCAGCCCCGGTCTGAGCGCAAGGTGGAGCTCATCGATAATTGCGAAATCGTGGATCCACAGTTCAGTCAGCACGCTGAGATTCTCACGTCTCTCGTGCGGCTCCTTCACCGCCCAACATGCCCAGAGATCGCCGACGAGCCGACCCCTTCATGCGCCGACGCCTCGGCCTCGTTGCTTTCGCGGCGTCGGCCGTTCGCTCAAATTCGGATGCCGCGCAAGCTGGCGACCAGCGCGCCGATCATCAAAACGGCATAGACCGCAGGAAAGAGGATAGCCACCAGCCCGCCGGCCAACGACTGAAACACGCCCCCGCTCAGCAGGTTGATGGCGACGAGCGCCAGCGGCCCGAGCACTTGAGGCGTAATTCCCGCGGCAGCCCCAACGCCGGCCGCGAGCGGCAGGTATCGGCTACGCCGCCTGCGCACCGCGCGCCGCACGATTTCCGCCGTGCCGACTCCGATCGAAGGGGCGATAAAGAATATGAACCACCCCACCAACGAGACAAGCAGGGCCCCCAGCCCGGCAGCCACGGCTGAGACGACGAAGGCGATGGCAAAGTCGTACCACTGGGCGGTCTCGAAGATCTTCTGTTGCCCGCGCACGCATTCCTTGCAGCGGTAACCCACGGGCGTGAGCACCGCGCACTTGGCGCAGATCGGTTTGTCGCAGCGGTTGCAGCGCAGGGTGGCCGGCCGTCCAGGGTGGTAGGCACAGGTTGTTGAGTCGGTGGCGGAGGCGGTCATTGCGCGGCTCTCAGGAACTGCGCTGCATGCGCGACATCATGTTGCGGAAGAAGTAGCCGCGGCCCTGTACGCGGATGAAGCGGGCCTCGTCGGCGGATGTCGAAATGTGTAACCCGTCGCCGTCGGCCATGTCGTCCGGCGGCTGGCCATCACATGAAAGCAGGGCGTCATGATCGCAGTGGACGACGATGGTTACCCGCGAACCCTCGGGCAGAACGATGCCGCGATCCATTGAGAGGTGCGCGGCAATCGGCACGAGCAGGATGGTGCGCATCTCGGGAGGCAGGATCGGCCCGCCCGCCGCCAGAGCATAGGCCGTCGAGCCGGTGGCCGTGGCTACGATCAAGCCGTCGGCGGCATACGTTGCCAGCGGATCGCCGTCGACACGCGCCTCCAGGCGCAGCAGGCGCATCATGCGGCCGCGCGCGACCACGCACTCGTTGAGCACTTCCCACTCGCCGAGAAGCGTCTCGCCGCGGTGGTGTTCCGCGTGCAGCATCATCCGCCGTTCGACCCAGTAGCGCCCGTGCAGGACCTGGGTCAGGCCCTCGCGCCATTCCTCGCGCCGGAATTCCGCCAGGAAACCGAAGCGGCCCAGATTGACGCCCAGGATGGGCACGCGGGAGGGTGCGCAGGCGTGCACCGAGCGCAGCATCGTTCCATCGCCGCCCAATGCAACCAGAAGGTCGAAGGCCTGCTCCCGCAATCCGCGAGGTATCTCCGCCTCAGTCAGCAAGCCCTGCGTGACCTCGACCCCGTTCTCGCGCAAGAACGCGGCAATGTCGGGAACCAGCTTGGCGGCTTCAGGCAATCGAGGGTGATGAGTCAGCGCGATGCGCTGCGGAGGCGGAAGAGGCGCGGTCGCGGAGGTCATGGCCTGGGTATTATAGCGCCTCGCTCGAGGCATGGCCCGCGAAAAGTACCTCTACAGTATCGCCCGTCCGCGCGCCCAGGCGCAAGGCGGCATTGCCGTTGACCTCGGCCAGGCACAGGTGCTCGTCGCTGCTCCACAGCGCCACCAGCGCGCCGCTTGGCCGCTCACCAAACGTATGCACCATCCCCGTGATCTCGGATTGCCCCAGGCGCACGCGCTCGATCTGCCGGCCGGAAAGATGCTCCGGCTCGATGTTGGTCAAAACGTTGCCGAAATGGTCAACCGTGGTCACTTCGCCTCGCAGGCCGGCGGCCGTCGCCTGCGGCTCCGCGAAGGGCAGCAGGACCGGGTCCGCCAAAGGCGAGCCGAGCTGGGCCAGTGGAACGCCGCGCGCCAGGTGCGCCGCTACCGGCGCGAAAACGTCGCGCCCGTGAAAGACATGGCTCACCGTGCTCAGCCAGTACTCCGAGCGGTCGAGGAGAACGAACTCGCACTGCTGCCCGCTGCGCTGTGCCTTCCTCACCAGCAACGTGGCCAGTCCGTTATCCGGGCCGACAAACCATTGGGCCCCAATGCGCGCGGCCAGCGGGCGGCGGGCTGTGCCCACGCCCGGGTCGACGACGGCCAGGTGAATCGTGCCGGGTGGAAAGTGGGGCGCCGCGCGCGCCAGCGCGCGTGCGCCCTGGCGCACATCCTGCGGCGGGATGAGATGCGTCAGGTCGACGACTTGCGCCTCGGGAGCAATCGACAGGATCACGCCGCGCAGGATGCCGGCGAACACGTCCTGCTCGCCGAAGTCCGTCAGCAGGGTAATGCAGGCCATGAGATGAGTGACCCGGCGCTCTACTGCGGCCTGAAACGCGCCTGGAAGAATCGCAGGCGTTCCGGTTCATACACCATGCGTAACC
The DNA here is from genome assembly GCA_963712475.1 of uncultured Chloroflexia bacterium. Taxonomy (GTDB): domain Bacteria; phylum Chloroflexota; class Anaerolineae; order Anaerolineales; family RBG-16-64-43; genus RBG-16-64-43. Next base: position 1,634,712 of record CAVQIA010000004.1, on the reverse strand, counting down.
CGCGGATCCTGGAGCGTTCTTCGAAGAGGGCCAAGCAGCTCTCGGCCACCACGTCCATATGCAGGTTCGTGTACACACGCCGCGGAATGGTCAAGCGCACCAGCTCGAGCTTGGGGTATTTGTGCTTGCCCGTGGCCTTGTCGCGCCCGGCCGAGACCACGCCACGTTCCATGGCACGAACCCCGGAGTCGACGTACAACGCAGCGCACAGGGCTTGCGCTGGGAACACATCCTGCTGGAGGTGCGGCAAGAAGCGTCGCGCGTCCAGGAACACACCGTGCCCTCCGATCGGCAGCACGATGGGTACGCCGCCGGCGCGCAAGCGGTTGCCCAGGTAGTGAACCTGGCGCACTCGCGACGCCACGTATTCGTCTTCGCACATTTCGTAGGTGCCACGGGCGATGGCTTCCATATCGCGCCCGGCCAACCCGCCGTAGGTGTGCAGGCCCTCGAACACGACAACCATCTCGCGCGCCTTCTGGAAGAAACCCTCATTGCGCGTGGCCAAGAAGCCACCGATATTGACCAGGTTGTCTTTCTTGGCGGAGACCGTGCAGCCCTCGCCGTACGACATCATCTCTTTGATGATCTCGCGCACGCTGTGCCCGGTGTAGCCTTTCTCGCGCTGCTGGATGAAGTAAGCGTTCTCGACCACGCGCGTCGCGTCGAAAATGATGGCCAGCTTGTTGCGCTTGGCCCAGGCCGACACCGCGCGTAGATTGGCCATCGCCATGGGCTGCCCGCCGGCCATGTTGACGCAGGTGGCCAGCGAGAGATAGGCGATCGAGCCGGCCCCGTGCTCCTTCACCAGTTTCTCGAGTTTGGCCAGGTCGACGTTGCCTTTGAAGGGATGCTCGCTCGTCGGGTCGTGCGCCTCATCGATGATCACGTCAACAAACACACCACCCGCGCGTTCGACATGTTCGCGGGTGGTGGTGAAGTACATGTTCATCGGAACGAACTGGCCGGCGCGGATGCGATTCTGCGAGGTGATGTGCTCCGCTCCGCGCCCCTGGTGCGTGGGCAGGACGAAGGGGAAGCCGTACACGTCCTGCACGGCCTTTTCCAGATTGTAGAAATTGCGGCTGCCGGCGTAGGCCTCGTCACCAAGCATCATCCCGGCCCACTGTTGGTCGCTCATGGCGCTGGTGCCGGAATCCGTGAGAAGGTCGATGTAGACATCCTCGCTGCGCAGAAGAAACGTGTTGTAGCCGGCCTCTGCCATGGCGCGGGCCCTCGCCCGATGCGGGATCTGGCGAATCGGCTCGACCATTTTGATCTTGTAGGGCTCGGCGATCGTACGCTCGGGCATCGTCCGCCTCCTCAAGGGTGGGGTTCGCGAGGGAAGAGCACGAGGTGGGGCCATGGGCGGGGGCGGCGCACGAGGCGGATCTCAGGCCAGCCAGCCGGCCAACCCACCCGCCAGCGCGGCGCCGACCGCCGTGCAAGCGAAGTTTACCACTTCGTTTGAGACCACCGCCCAACCGCCGATGAGCGTGGTTGAACCGCCGCAACGATGGCGCGGATGCTGTTCGGTGATTGAGCCGCAATCCAGGCAGCGATAGCGAGCCTGGATTGTCGCGCCGAGCAGGCTATCAGCCAGCGCGCCCGCAGTTCCTGCAATGGTCGTGGCGACAGCCAGCACGAGTGGGGAATACACGCCGGGCGTGCGCAAGAGCGACGCGATTGCGATGAAGCCTGCTCCGCCCAAAGAGGCAGCCAACCCCGCCGACGACACTGCCCCCGATGTTCCGGGTGGCGCGGGCGCACGAGTGGTGATGAGCACAGGCGTGCGCCCAAAACGCACTCCGAACTCGGTTGCCCATGTGTCGGCGTTGGCGGCGGCCAGCGCGCCCGCGAAGGCGGCCCAAAGGACGAAGGACAGGCTTCCTGTGCCCAGCGGAATCGCCACGGCCAGCACGGCGGCGATGCCTCCATTGGCGAGGACCTGCGCGGCGTCGCGCTGCCCGCCTTTCGAAAATCTGCCCGCCGCTTCCGCCGCTCGCGGGTGAGCTACGCGCGTGAGCAGCGACGAGCTGATGAAGAAGGCCAACAGCAGCACCGCCCCAGGCAAACCTGTCCCGCCATAGACCATCGTGCCCACGACCGCCGCTGCGGCCGCGCCGCTTGATGAGAGCAATCGCGCACGGTAGGCCACCAGGCTGACGATGAGCGCCAGGCCGAGGCCTATCAGCCAGTGAGGGAATAGCACGTTCATGATGTGTGGATAAGTGCGTGTGGCATGTTGATAATTCCACCTGGACTGTGCACAGACGGCATAGAAACTATCGGGCCCAGGTGGAGAAGTGGCTCGCCGGTGTGGATAGACGAGCGCGCATTCACGCACGCGTCACATGGGCCATGGGCCGCTTCAGGCGAAGCGCAGCAGCGTCAGCACCCCGATCCACAACCCGACGGTTGTCATCAACCCGACGCCCATCACCATGTACGCCGCCACGTAATCCCGCCGGCGCACCGCCAGCCAACCCAAGCCAAGATCCAAGAGCCAGGCCATCAATCCAAAGGCCGGCAGCAAGAGCAAACGCGCCGGCGAGCCCAAGCTCGCGGGCACGCCTGCGGCGTCGAAGGTAAACGGATGTTCACCCACCAGTGCCGGCTGCACGGCCAACAGCAGCATTGTCAGCAGCAACAAACCGGCGGAAGTTGAGCCGACGACGACCTTCGCGAAGCCGCTGCTCAGCAATTCGCGCGCTAGAGTGGGGCGGCGATACGAAAGGGCCTCGGCCTTCTCGGCCGAGATAACCGCGCTGAACCTGGAGAAGGCCTCCACGAAGCCCGGCAAGTCCGCCGGCGAAAGTGCCCAATCGCCATCGGAGGTAACCACCTGGACCAAGTTCGCCCTGCTGGAAGTCGCGAAGGCCTCCATGCGATGCCCGTCGTCGAGGCTGAAGCTCGCGCGCGACCATCCACTGCGTGCCCCCACGCGGCGGCGCACGCCGGCTGCGATGCCCCCGCCCGTGCGCAGTTCCACAATGTGATCGAGCGGCACGATCTCCCGGTCGCCACCCCACATGAGCCTCAAGGCCTGCGAGTCGAGAGTGTAGCCGGCGCGCGCGAGCGTCACCAGGCGCGCGGCAACGATGGGCAACCCGCCAATGGCCACCGCAACCCCGAGCAGCGCCACCGCCGATTCCCAATTGAGGGTCGACCCGAGCAAACGCCACAGGCCCACCCCGAGGGCGGCGCACAACCCGAGGCCGGCAGAAAGATGGATGGCGACCGCAGGTCCACGTACGGGTGGAAAATCCATCAGGAGGAAGTCCGTGCGGCGCGCTGCTCGCGCTCAGGCCTTCGCCGCAACACGCTCCGCCTCGTACACCGGGGTCAGCCACGAAGCGTACTTGGCCATGCCCCCGCGCACAACCCGGAAGTACAGGTCGCGCAGGCGCGTCACCACGGGGCCCATGCGGCCGTCGCCCAGCAGCCGGTGATCAACGCGCGTGATCGCGGCGATCTGCACGCCCGTGCCGCAGAAGAATGCCTCCTCCGCCAGGTAGACCTCCGTGCGATCGATCGGGCGTTCGACCACGGCCAGACCAAGCTCGTCGTGGGCCAGGGTGATGAGTGTGCGTCGCGTGACACCTTCCAGTATGTTGTCGGTGATCGGCGGCGTGACGAGCTCACCGTGGCGCACCATGAAGAAATTCTCGGCGCTGCCCTCCGTCACGTGCCCATCGGCGTTGAGCACGATGGCCTCGTCGAACCCCGAACGCTGGGCATCCGTCTTGATCAACGCGGAATTGACGTATGAGCCGGTGATCTTGCCCCGGGCGGGGATGCTGTTGTCGTCGACGCGGCGCCACGACGAGATGGTGGCGTGAATCCCCTCCTCGTGCTCCAAATAGTGCCCGAAGGGCACGGCCACAATGGCCACTCGCGCCTGCAGATCGTGCAGGCGGACGCCGATCATCTCCTCGGCAAAGTAGGCCAGCGGGCGGATGTACATGTCCTCCTTGCGGTCCTCGGCGCGCAACACCTCCACGGTGTGTCCGACCAGGCCCGCGTCGTCAAGTGCGATCTGCATGTTGAGCAAGCGCGAGGACTCAATGAAGCGGCGGTAATGATCGAGCGGACGGAATAGGAACAGTTGGGCCTGGGTTTCATTCCAGTAGGCGCGCAGGCCACCGAAGACGCCGGTGCCGTAATTCAGGCTGTGGTTGAGCATACCCACATGGGCCTGCGCATAGGGTACGATGCGGCCCTCGAAGAACGCAAACGTAGGACCCGCCATTTTCCCTCCTGTGCCAAGCGCTCCGAAGCCTGAGCGACTGCGAGGCGATTATATCTCCACCCTGCGGCCGATCGTCCATGCGACGCGATTGCCTTGACGAGGCCAAAGATCTGCCCTACACTGATCGCAACAGGCGCCCCCGTCCGCCGGGCAAGCCCGCTTGCTCAGCTCGACGGGGTTTTGTTTCCCAGGAGACGGCACGCGTGCCAATCGTTGTTCCTCCATCACGCCGGGTCTCACCCCGTCGTGCAACGCGCGGCCGAGGGCCCAGCCCGCTCGCGTCCTTGTTCGTGTTGATCGCGGTGTTCGCAACCGGCGCCTGCCTGCCCCGACTGCCGGCCTCCAAGCGTGGGGTGCTCGCCACCAACGCGCCCACCGTGACCCCCAGCCCGTTCATCCCACCCGACCAGTTGGCCGCTCCCGGGGAGGCCACCCTCATCCCGGTGCCGTTCTCGACTCAAACTGCCGGCGGCGATTGCCGTGAGACACCTGGGCGCATTGCGAACGACACCGCGCCAAGTTCCCTGGGCGGGCCCGCAATCACGTGGATCGTTTACCTGCCGCCATGCTACGAGGCGGAACCCGATGTCCCCTATCCGCTGCTGGTTCTATTGCATGCCGCAGAGCGCGACGCTCGGCAGTGGCTCTCGCTCGGCATTCCCGAGACCGCCGATCGCATGATCGCCTCGGGCGAGATGCCGCCGCTCGTCATCGTGATGCCCAACTCTCCGCTGGATAATGCATCCGATGCATCTATCCTGGCCGATCTCCTCCCGGCCCTCGAAGAGCACTACGCGTTGAACGCCGATCGCACGGCGCGTGCGATCGGCGGCCTCTCCCTCGGCGCGGCCCAGGCCCTGCGCGTCGAGATGCAGCGCCCCGATCTCTTCGGCGCCCTGGGGCTGCACAGCCTCACCCCTGTGGAGGCGGACCAAGCCCATTTGGCCGGCTGGCTCGCAGCGATGCCCGCCAGCCTGGTGCCACGCATGTACGTCGATATCGGAGACAAGGCTGCCTATCGGGACGTAGTCCAAGCCCTCGCACAGCAACTGAGCGCAAACGGAATAGCCGTCACGTGGCAGCTCAATTCGGGGACGCACGCGGATTCTTACTGGCGTGCCCACCTGGCCGAATACCTCGGTTGGTATGCAAGCGGATGGCGATAAACCGCACCGCGCCTGAGGCTGGGCCCCAGGCGCGGTTGCATTTGGAGGAGAATGCATGGGGAAGATTGTCGGCGTCATGTGAGACTCGCCTGAAACTCCGCCAAGCTGCGGACGAGAAACACCACGCGCATACATCCGCCCAGACCCGAGGATCTTCCTCCAGTGGAATCAAAAAGCACAGGCCCCCGTGCAGAGCGGGGGCCTGTAACATCCAGCGCAGGTTGCGAGCCAGGTTAGGGCTTCTTCTCGGCACGCGGTCCTGCAGGCGGTCGGCCGGCGCGCATTCCGAACAGCAGCACGCTCGCACCAGCACCGAGGGCGTAGGCACCTACCGAGCCAGCCCCGGTGTAGAGGCTCAATGTGACGACTGAGCCCAAGAAACCAAGCAGGGCGGCGATTTCCAATTGCCACCACTTGGCTTCCGAGGTGAACGGCAAGGTTGTCAGCCATCCGGCGGCCACGCCGAAGACCAGGAAACCCAGCGGGCGGAAAATGAGGCCCAAGATCTGCAGCACTGCCGTAATCGAGTTCATATCCATCGCGGTTCCTCCTCCTTGGACGCGGGGTGGGGCAGCTCGGCGATGAGGGTGCCTCGCCCCATACGGGATGGCGAAAGCATACAACAACGACTTGTCTGAGACAAGATGCGCCCGGGAACGACTGGCGGGCGTGCCTTAGATCAGCTTGGCTTCCAGGCTGATCGCGGTGGGCGCCAATAGGCGGGAGATCGGACAACCGAGTTTGGCCTCTTCCGCCTTGGCCAAGAAAGCGGCTTTGTCGATCCCTGGGACCTTGGCCTCGGTGACCAAGTGGATGCGTGTTACCGTCCACTTGTTGGCAACCTTCTCGAGAAAGACGTGCGCCTGCGTGGCAATGCGCTCGGCCTTAAACCCGGCCTCTTCCAGGGCTCCGGAGAACGCCATCGAGTAACAGCCCGCGTGGGCTGCCGCGATCAGCTCCTCAGGGTTGGTTCCCGCGGCTTGTTCGAAGCGCGAACCGAACGAATACGGGCCTTCATAGGCTCCCCCGCCGAGCTTCATTCGCCCCCGGCCGCTGCGCAGCCCACCCTCCCATACTGCCTCGGCAACTCGCTCTGCCATTTTCCCTCCCTCACGGAATTCGTCGCTCGCCGGCCCGGGCACCACGAGCCTGGTCGAGCAGAGGCGATTATAGCCGGGTGGAGCACGAATTGGCGAGAGGTTTCACACGACCCCGTTGGCAGGGGGTTGGTGTGAGGTCAGGGGCACACGATCGGCCAGCTCTCGGCTCGGCCTGCATCCAGCGGCAATCCCAGGTAGGGCGAGGGGTCGAGGGTGTTGCCGAACTCAAGCTCGTTGCGGAAATGACCCAGGCCGTCGTCACGCACGATGGAGAAGTGAAGGTGTATCCCCACCGGGTTGTCCGGGTCCCCTGAGTAATCCCCTTGATGCCCAAGCACCGTTCCCGCCGCCACCGGCACCTCGACACTGCCCGGCGGGAAGGCGGGCTCGATGAAGGAGGCTCCGTTCTCATCTGCCATGTGCGTGTAGTACAACCAGATTTGGCGGCCGGGTTGGAGTGGATCCTCTGGCACACGGACGATGACCGAACTCTTCCAGTCTGCGAGGCGCGTCAGGTAGCCGGCGTATGCGGAGAGCACCGGCGTTTCTCCCAGCGGCAGCGGGCCGAATATGTCGATTCCCTGGTGACGATGCAACGGGCGGAACGAATCGCCGCGTACGAATCCGATGTAACCGTCGGTCGGGAAGAGGAACGGCGCCGACCCGCACCGCTGTCCGGCTCGCAGCATCCACTCCGCATGGGCCTCGGGCTGCCTCAGGTACTCACGCAGCTTCACAACGCGCGAGGCGGCCCCACCCCACGTGCGCCACGCGAAATAGGCGCCCACCAAGAGCAGGATGATGAGCAGGGAGAGCAAAACGGTCGGTCGTCGCATATCGCCTGGGCGCCCCCGGGGCGGGCAGCGTGCCGAATTATACGCGCCGCGCTTGACAAATCCGTTTGGTATAATGCGGGGACATCGACTAGGCCCCTCGGCGGCAATCCGGCTGCCGAACGGGCGACCTGCACGCAAAGGAGGCAGCGTCATGCCGCTCCCCACCGAAAAGAAGAAACAATTGATGGACTCCTATCACCGGCACGATGGTGATACCGGTTCGCCCGAAGTTCAGATCGCGCTGCTCACCGCACGCATCAACCAGCTCACCGAACATCTCAAGGCACACAAGCACGATGAATCCTCACGGCGTGGATTGCTGGTGCTTGTCGGCCAGCGCCGCCGGCATCTGCTGTATCTCAGCCGAACAAATCCCAACACCTACACCGCACTGACCGAGAAGCTCGGCCTGCGCCGCAAGTAAGTTCGGGCGCAGGGTCCATTCCCAAGAGAACCGCCGGCAGATTCGCCGGCGGTTTTGCATTCGTCCCCGCGCGCATTTCCCGGTAATCACGAGGCCGGGCTGAGCCCGGCCTCGTGCGGAGTGCACGTGCGGTACGTGGGACGCAGCGGCTAGAACAATCCCAGCACGCGCCCGGTCTTCAGGTCCAGGTCCACATCGTAGAAGACGGGCCGCGTCGGAAGGCCTGGCATGGTGCGCATCTCACCCAGCAACGGGTAGAGGAAGCCAGCGCCTACCGAGGCGCGGATATCGCGGATTGGGATCTTGTAGCCCTTGGGCACACCCTTCAGGGTTGGGTCGTGGCTGAGGCTGAGGTGCGTCTTGGCCATGTTCATCGGCAACTTGTCAAAGCCGAGCTTGGTGTATAGCTCGATCTTCTTCTCGGCCTCGGGCGAGTATTCCACCCCGTCCGCCCCATAGATGTCCTTGCAGATCTTTTCAATTTTCTGCTTGATCGACCACTCGAGAGGGTAAAGGAACTGGAACTTGGCCGGTTTTTCGCACGCCTTGACGACAGCTTTGGCCAGGCCGATCGCGCCCTTGCCGCCGTCCATCCAGTGCGTGCACACGAGCGCGTCCTCGGCACCCGCCTCGACCGCCGCCTTACGTACCAACTCGACCTCGGCCGGCGTGTCGCTGGCGAAGGAGTTCACCGCGACAACCACTCGCACCCCAAACTTCAGGGCGTTCTTGATATGGTGCTGCATGTTGGGCAGGCCCTTGCGCAACAGGTCGAGGTTCTCGTCGGTGTAGGCCGGGTCAAGGGGCTTGCCGGCGACAACTCTCGGGCCTCCCCCGTGCATCTTGAGGGCACGGACGGTCGCCACGATGACGACGCAGGATGGGATCAGGCCAGAGTAACGGCACTTGATGTCCATGAACTTTTCCATCCCGCAATCGGCCCCGAAGCCGGACTCAGTGACCACATAGTCGGCCAGCTTGAGCGCGATCTTGTCGGCGACGATGGATGAGTTGCCGTGCGCAATGTTGGCGAACGGCCCGGCGTGAACGAAGACGGGCGTGCCCTCCAGCGATTGCATCAGGGTGGGCATGATCGCGTCCTTCATCAGGACGGTTAGCGCGCCACCTGCACCCAGGTCCTCGGCGGTGACGGCCTCGCCTTTGCGATTCGTCCCGATAACGATGCGCCCCAGCCGTTCGCGCAAATCGGCCAGGCCGCTGGTCAGGGCCAGGATCGCCATGATCTCGCTAGCCACGGTGATGTCGAATCCCGTGTCGCGGGCCATCCCCTTTTCTTCCGGGCCCAACCCGCCGGTGATGCGGCGCAAGAAGCGGTCGTTGGTATCGACCACGCGCTGCCAGGTGATGCTGGCCGGGTCAATGTCGAGGCGCGCGAAGCGCGAGCGCTCCTCAGGGGTGAGCGTCTCGGGGTCGCTCTTGTTGATGCCGAGCTTCTTCAAGCGGCGCAGCATCGAAGGTGAGAATCGGCGCTTGCCCTGCTTGTCCTTGGGACACAGCGCGTTGAAGAGCTTCTCGTCGTCTTGCCCTTTCTCATGGAACATGCGGGCGTCGAGGGCGGCCGCGAGCAGGTTGTTGGCCGCGGTGATGGCATGAATGTCGCCGGTCAGGTGGAGATTGAAGTCCTCCATCGGGATGACCTGACTGTAGCCGCCGCCGGCCGCGCCGCCCTTGATGCCGAAGGTCGGCCCCTGGCTGGGTTGGCGGATGCAGGTGATCACTTTCTTGCCCAGGTGCACGCCCAATGCCTGGGAAAGGCCCATCATCGTCGTGCTCTTGCCCTCGCCGAGCGGGGTGGGGGTGATCGCCGTCACGTCGATGTACTTGCCGTTTTTGCGGGCCTTTAGCCGCTCAAGGATCTGGAGCCGGACTTTGGCTTTGACCTCTCCGTGCAGCTCGAGCTCTCTCGGCCGGATGCCGATTTCGGCAGCAATCGCGGTGATCGGTTTGGGCGTGACGGCTTGCGCGATCTCAATGTCGGACGGAACCGGGCGCAGCAGCTTCAGCTTGATTGGCTTGTAAGGGCCTTTGCGCGCCGGCGCGGCCACCTTGCGCACGACCTTGGCGGTTCGTTTCTTGGCTACAACTTTCTTCTTTGCAGGCATGTGTCTCTCTCCTAGGAGAAGTGTGCGGGATTCGCGAGGTTAAATGCAGGGCGGAGTCTGAGGGATGAGTTCTTGGAGGAAGGGCAAGCAGTCAGTGGGCATGAATGAAGAGGGCGATGGCCGGCTGCCGTCAGACTCCGCCTCTTATGAATTTATCGAGAAATCTCATCTGTATCAGCCGATATTGATCACTGGCGCTTGAGCGATTTGTCACCCATTGCCTCCCGGACGATCTTTTCGGCCTGTGTCACATCATCAGGAGTATTAAGGTTGAAAAACGTCATCCCAGAGGGGTCCGCCGCCAACAGGAGATCCTCCTCGACCTCCTTGACCCGGACCGCGGGCAGAAAGCTCACCATGCGCCGTTCGCCCGCCGCCAGCGCCCGCTCGATGGCCGGCAAGCACGCCCGGCTATAGACGGCGAGCAACGGTTCGGCCTCGCCGCGCACCTTCGGCATGACAACCTCCGCCGTGACCGCCAAGGACAGGAGGATATCGACCACTGCCCACCGGATAAAGGGCATGTCGCAGGCCGTGAGCAGGATCATCGGCTGGGTCGCCCGGCGCAGCGCCGTCGCCAGGCCCCCCAGCGGCCCGACGCCCTGCACGTCATCCGGGAAGATGGGTAGCCCGAACGAGGCGAACGGGGTGGGGTCATTGGCGATCAGGAATGTCTCGGCGGCGTGGGGCGAAAGCTCGTTCAGGATGTAGGAGACCACCGGATGACCAGCCAGCGGCATGATGCACTTATTCGTGCCCATGCGTTTGGCGCGACCGCCCGCCAAAATCACCAGGGAGAACGGCATGGAGTCATTATATCGCCGGGGTATAATCGACTGCAAACCGGAACGCTGAGTTCGTGTAACGATCTCCCAAGCTTGCCTCGCGCCACCTCTCACTCCACCTCCGCAGCGTGCCGCTTGCGCACAGGAGCCGCATGTCATCCAGCTTGCAGACCGATTTGGATTCACTCACCCGCGATGGTGAACTCTACGAGCGCCTGCCCGAGGGCGCCGTGCGCTGCACCGCATGTGGACACCGTTGTCTCATCCGCGAGGGGCGACGCGGCATTTGCCAGGTACGATTCAACCGCGAGGGGCAGTTGCTCGTCCCGTGGGGGTATGTCGCCGGCCTACAGTGCGACCCGATCGAGAAGAAGCCGTTCTTCCATATCTATCCGGGCAGTGATGCATTGACCTTCGGTATGCTCGGGTGCGATTTCCACTGCCCGTACTGTCAAAACTGGGTTACCTCCCAGGCCCTTCGCGAGCCCGCCAGCGAGGCCGCCGGGGTGGGAGTGATGCGCACCTCGCCCGAGGAGATCGTCCGCGACGGGCTGCGGCTCGGCGCTCGGGTGGTGGCCTCTTCGTACAACGAGCCCCTCATCACCAGCGAATGGGCGGTCGCCGTGTTTCGCGAGGCGACACGCGCCGGTCTGAAGTGTGCGTTCATCTCCAACGGCAACGCCACGCCCGAGGCCCTGGAATACCTGCGTCCATGGCTGAGCGGCTACAAGGTCGACCTCAAGAGCATGGATGACAAGACCTATCGGCGCCTGGGTGGGGTTCTCAGCCACACCCTCGAGACTATTCGTGCGGCCCACGCGGCAGGCTTGTGGGTTGAGGTGGTCACGCTTCTCGTGCCGGGTCTCAACGACAGCCCGCAGGAATTGTGGGACGCGGCTCGCTTTCTGGTGGGTGTGTCACCCGATATCCCGTGGCATGTGACCGCCTTCCACCAGGATTACCACATGACGGACCCGCCCAACACGACGCACTCCGACCTGCTACGTGCGGCGGAAATCGGACAAGAAGCGGGCCTGCAATTCGTTTACGCCGGAAACCTCCCCGGGCGTGTCGGTGATCTGGAGAACACGTACTGCCCGAATTGCCACAGCCTGCTCATTCGGCGCCACGGCTACACAATCCTCGAACATCGCCTCGCGGCCGATGCGACCTGCCCTGACTGCGGACAAGCTATTCCCGGCATCTGGGCGTAGCAACCAACCGGTGCGCCCAGACGCCTCGCCGAATTGTCCTGCGGCCGCCCTGGTGGCGCGCGCGTGATTCGGGCGTGTGGCGAAGGCTCGACGGGGAGGATGATCCTTCAATCCCTGTCTAGCTTGAGATGTCAGTATGTGCTGTTCGTCACGGTTGGGCTCGAGGCGGCGATCGATCGAGCGGTCCCGGATGGAGTGAGCCAGATCACTGGGGGACGAGTGGGGACTACCAAGTCATGATTCGCTCGCGTGGCCTGTGGTGACCGTTCTTATTGTGACATCTGTCACTATTTGGGATTCGATGACACGAGTATCATCGCGTCGAATTGACGAAGAGAGAGCGCGAAGCGCTTGCGTTTTCTCTCCTCCCTCTCCCTCCAAGGTGGTTGTTGTCGGGCCTGCGTGAGCAGGCCCGACAACGTTAATTCCTCGGCACGCCCTTCTCCTGGTTGCACGCGCTCCAGGCTAGTCAGGCGCGCGCGTCCTGCGACCATTTGGTCGGGCATCATGCCCGCAGCACGCCGAGCCCCCGCCCAACGACGGCAAAAAGCTCCAGCCCCTTCTCTAGGTCGTCATGCGCGTGCGCGGCCGAGATCATTACACGGATGCGTGCCTTGCCCTTGGGCACGGTGGGGTAACCGATAGCCATCGCGAACACGCCGGCCTCGAACAGCTTGCGGCTGAACTCCTGGGCCAGGGGAGCCTCGCCCAACATGATCGGCGTGATAGGGGTCGTGCTGCGGCCGGTGTCGAATCCGAGACGCTGCATCTCGCCCTTGAAGTAGCGTGCGTTCTCCCACAATCGATCCACCAGTTCGGTGGAGGCCTCGAGCAGATCGATGCCTGCCAGGCAGGCCGCCACATCCGGAACGGTCATGGCCGAGGAGAAGAGGAACGGCCGACCGCGCTGCCGAAGCCAGTCGGCCAGGGAGGTGGATCCGGCCACCACCCCACCTACCACGCCGAAGGCTTTGGAAAGCGTCCCGACTTCCACATCCACCTGGCCGTGCAGCCCAAAATGGTCGACGATACCCCGACCGCCGCGTCCCAGCACCCCCTCACCATGCGCATCATCCACCATGAGCATCGCCTCGTATTCGTGCGCTGCCCCAGCTACCTCCGGCAGCGGCGCAATATCACCGTCCATGCTGAACACGCCGTCGCTGATGACCAGCGCACGGCGGAACGAGGCGCGCTGCTCCTTGAGCGCCCGCCGCAGGTCGTCCACCTGAGCATGCGCATAGCGGATGACCTTCGCACCCGAGAGCCGGCATCCATCGATGATGCTTGCATGGTTGAGCTCGTCCGAGAAGATCACGTCCTCATTGCCGACCAGGGCGGCGATGGCGCCGAGGTTGGCCGTGAACCCGCTCTGAAAAGTGATGGTGGCGGGCGCGCCTTTGAATTCGGCCAGCCGCCGCTCAAGCTCGAGGTGCAGGGCTGTCGTGCCAGCGATGGAACGCACCGCGGCCGGACCGACACCGTATCGCTGCATCGCCTCGCGCGCGGCCTCCACCAATCGCGGGTGATTGGCGAGCCCGAGGTAGTTGTTGGAGCAGAAGTTGAGCACCCGCCGCCCGTCCACCGTCAGATAGGCTCCCTGCGCAGAGGAGAGGGTGCGGATTCGATTGTAGAGGCCGCTCGAGTTCAGGCTGGCGATCTCCTCGTCAATCCATTTCAGGTGATGAGCCATGATCCTCCTTTCTCACGCTGGCCTTTCCGACACCGCGCGGCCCGCTCAGGTCCGCTGCCGGCGACCACGACTTGGGCAACTGGGCGTGGCCAGCCGAATCAAAGGTCAACCGGCGGCTTTCCACGACGGCCTCCAGCTCGAGAGCCCCGTACAGGTGTGGAAAGAGTTGGCCGGGTTCAGACGGTTCGTAGCGCACGGGAGCCGACAGGCGCGCCGGGTCGATGCGCAAGATCAGAATGTCGCCCCGGCCGGCAAAGTAGCGCTCGGCGACGGCCGCCAGTTGGGCGAGGGTCGAACAATGAATGAAGCCCTCGGCTATCAGCGAGGCGGGGGCGTAGGTCCCGGCGGCACGCGCCCGGTCCCAATCGACCTGCGCAAGGAGATGATAGATGAAGGGGCCGAACGTGGTTGGCGGGTCAATCCGCGGAAGCTTCATGCGGCTCTCCCGCGAGGGCGAGCTTGGCCTCTCGCCGCAACCGCTTGAGTGACACCTCGCGCCGGCGCGCGGTGTTCGCATCGGGTTGTGGCTCGGTGTAGATCAGGTTCACCGGCCGGCGCGCACGAGTGTAGCGCCCGCCGCGCCCGGCATTGTGATCGCGCACGCGCCGCTCGATGTCGGTCGTCCAACCCGTATAGAGCGTGCCGTCGGCACATTGAACGATATAGCAGCAGATACTCTCGGGCGGACGGGGGTCGCGGCTCACGGTGAGTTGGGCGTCGAGGCGCCCTTCTTGCCACGCAGGATGGCGAGTTGATCTTTCCCCATTCCGAACATCCGCGCAAAGCGTTCGCGAGCTGAGGGCATCTCGGGCCCGGGTTCAGTCGGTTCGCGCGAGGGGTCGCTTCGTGTCACCATCCACTCTCGGCGACCCTCGATGGCCTTGCGCATCAACGCCTGGAGCCTTTCCGCAGCATGGGGCTCGTCCTCTGCGAGAATCCGGCGCAATTCCTCGAGTTGGTCGATGATTGGACCGATTCGCAGCGCAAGGGTCTCCCGGTTCGCCGTCAGTTCCGCGGCCGCGCGCGCCGGATCGAGACTGGCCAGGAGCGTGGTGGCCTCGGCGAATGTATCGCCGGCAACTCGCCGGGCGTCGCGCCACCCCGGGGCCTCGGTCACGGCGCGGTAACAGACCAAAGAGAGCACCATGGGCAGGTGCCGCGTGCCAGCCATCAGCCCGTCGAATTCCTGCGGATCCACGAAGAGAGTCGATGCGCCAACGGCCGGCGCCAAGCGTGTGGTGAACTCCAGGGCATCGCTGTCCGACCCGTGCGGTGCCACCACGATCATCAAAGCGTGCTCATAGAGCGGCGCGGGCGGATCCGGGATCGGATGCCTGGCCACCAGATAGGCGCCGACCAGATGGCGCTCGCGCGGCATCCCGTGAGCGGCCCACTCGATGATAGGCATCTTGAGCGGTGCGGTTTCCACCACCACGGCGTCTGCCTTGAGCGCTGGGGCGATGGCCTCCAAAACCGAGCGCACATCAAGGAAGGGTACCCCCAGCAGGATCAGATCCGCATCTTCGCACGCCCGACCCGGGTTGCGCTCGATCTTGTGGACGGCGCCGCCCGCGAGGGCAACTTTGGCCACGTCCGCGTCGCGATCGCAACCCACAATCAGCAGGTTCAATTCCGGCTTGGCCAGGGCGAGCCCGAGTGCCGTCCCGCGCGTGCCCAAGCCGATGAGCGCCACCTTTCCGGTGGGTGAGGCAGGGTTTGTCACGTGGTCTACCTTTTCCGCGATTCGCTTGGCTGCGTGCCGGTCAGCTTCCCCAAGAGATCAGCCATGAGAACAGCACCTGACCCACACCTCGGATGACCCACGAGATAGGATCGATACCCACAAGCGGCAAGGCAAAGACGAGGAGGATGAGCATCAACGGACCGTAGCGCTGGAATTGATCAAAGGCGCGCGCCGCCGATCCGCGCAAGAAGGAACCGACCACCTTCTCACCGTCCAGCGGAGCAAACGGCAGGAAATTGAAGACAGCCAAGATGATGTTGATGATGACGAACTGGGTGAGGAAAAAAGCCGGCGTGGGCAGCAGGCGCGTGCGCGGGACGAACTCCGGCCCGACCAAACCCATTGCGAAAGGCACGGCCGCCAGTGCGGCAAGCAACAGGTTGGTCGTTGGGCCGGCCGCGGAGACAAGGCCCATCCCGGCTCGTGGGCCGGGACGCAGATTGGAGGGGTTGACCGGAACCGGTTTGGCCCAGCCAAAGCCTACCGCCACCAGCATGAGCGAGCCGAGGGGGTCGAGATGGCGCAAGGGATTCAGGCTGAGGCGCCCCATCTGCGACGCGGTCGGATCCCCCAGGCGCGTGGCAACTACTGCGTGCGCCAGTTCGTGAAAGGTCAGCGCCAAGACAAGTGTGATGAGTCGCGAGAGCAGGTCGGGAAGCGTTAAGCCCAGCACGTCGCGATTATACCTGCAATTCGCCCCCATTCGTGCCCGTTCATCACGCTCGACCCCAAGGTTTGCCCCTCGCAAGCCGCCGGGCTATACTCATGGGCGCCGCACGTATGGCAGCCTTTCACACGGCAGCGCACACACCCCGCTCAGGAGGTCCGATGGACGCCAAACCTCGCCTGAACTACGGTCAGATATTCACCCTTGGCTTCGGTTTTCTCAGCACCTCGATCCTGTGGAGCGTCTACAACACATATGTCCCCGTCATCATGCAAAGCCGGTTCTCGCTGGGGGCCGCCGCCATCGGGTTCCTGATGACTCTGGACAACATGGCGGCCCTCTTCATCCAACCGATGATCGGCGTCGTCAGCGACCGCACGCGCACGCGCATCGGGCGGCGTATGCCGTACCTGCTGATCGGCGCGCCGATTGCCGCCGTGGCGTTTGCCTTCATCCCCAATGCGCGCGTGTTCTCCGGCTTCATCGCAGCCATCGTGGTGATGCTGCTCTTCGCCGCGCTGTACCGCACGCCGGTGATCGCACTCATGCCCGACCTGGTTCCCTCGCCGCTGCGCAGCCAAGCCAACGGCATCATCAACTTGATGGGCGGTGTGGGCGGCGTGTTGGCCTATATCGGCGGCGGACTGCTCTACGACGTCAATCCCGGGCTGCCCTTCTGGTTGGGCGCTGTGCTGACCGTCATCGCCATCTTGATCGTCGTTTTCGCGATACGCGAGCCGCGCGGGCCCATGGCCGCGGCGGCGGACAGCGAGGAACTGTCCGATATGTTGCCCAGTGTGATACTGCTGGTGGTCTCGCTGTTGTTGTGGGGCCTGGGCAACTGGTGGCTCGAGGGAATACGCGGCGAGTTGGTCAAGGGCCTCGGCTACCTGGTGATGGCCGCGGGCTTCATTCTCTTCCTGGTCACGCGCCTGCGCCGGCTGCCGCAGGGGAACCGCGGCTCACTGCTGCGGCTGCTCTTGGCGATCTTCTGCTGGTTCGTCGGCTTTAACGCTATCGAGACCTTCTTCTCACTCTACGGGGTGAACGTCTTGCACATCAAGCCCAGCCTGGCCGGAATCCTGATGGGGGTGGCCAATCTCACTTTCATCATCTTCGCTCTGCCCAGTGGTTTTATCGCTGCCCGCGTTGGACGCCGGCGCACCATCCTGTGGGGGTTGGCGATCTTCTCGGCGCTCCTGCTGGTGGCCTTCTTCGTCCCGGTGATGGCGGTCATCGCCGTGGCACTCGGGCTGGGCGGGATGGCCTGGGCCCTGGTCAATGTCAACTCGCTGCCCATGGTCCTGGATTCCGCCCGCCAGGATCAAGTAGGCACCTCGACCGGGTTGTACTACCTGTTTTCGACGGTCGCGGCCATCGCCGGCCCCATTGCCAATGGCCAGGTCATCGAACGAACCGGCAACAACTACAATCTCATTTTCCTGATCGCGCCGTTCTTCTTTGTCGTGGCATTTGTACTGATGCTCGGCGTGCGCCACGGTGAGGCCTTGCCCTCGACGCCGTAGCGTGGCGAATCGCAGCAGCAGGTGGGGCGCGCTGCCTCGCGCCCCACTCATTGCCCCGGGCTGTGCATAGGGGGAGTAGCAGCATGGCAGAGCTCAGCCGCGCACAGATCTTCGACTTGCTCAACCGACCCGGGCCGCTGTGGTTGCCGGGAGTAGATCTCACCGAGGCCGACCTGCGCTGGGCCGATTTGGGCAGCGCCAACTTGAGCGGGGCGGACTTGAGCGGTGCACAACTGCAGGCGGCCGTTCTGAGCACAGCCAACCTGAGCGCCGCCAAGTTCGTGCGAGCCAATCTGCGCGGCGCCGGAATGCAGGGCGCCGACCTACGCTGGGCGGATTTGCGCGGCGCCGATCTGACCGATGCGGACCTGAGCCAAGCCGACTTGCGCGAAGCGGACCTACGCGATGCGAAGGTCACGCCAGCTCAGTTGCGCCAGACGTCCTTCTTGCAGGGTGCGCGCGGCCAACCGGCCGCCTCAGGTTGAGGGCCCGCCCAGCCCTCTGCCTGTGCCGCGTCCCCGACCCCGCTCACACACTCAGCACGACCGTCTCATCTTCAGCGATCACCCGTCGGGTAGAATCGCGCGCATGCACGTCTCCAAAGCTCGGCTTCCCCGTTGGCCTTGGATTACGTTCGGCTTTGTTGGCGTTTTGGCGATTGCGGCCGGGGCGTACCAAGTCCCTGCACTCCAACAACGGCTGGATTGGCGCATCGACATCGCCATGGGCCGAGTCCGCGCCCTGCTCTACCCTGGTGACATGGTTCCGACGCCGGCTTCGCACGAGGCGGCCTGGGCGGATCTCTCGCCGAGCGTGCCAGGCGTGCTCACGCCCGCGCCGCCCACGGAACCGCTCGCAACGCCAATGCCGACCGCGCCGAGAGTCGAACTCGTCGAGCCTGGGCCCTCGGCCTCGCTCCCTTCGCCTGCCTGGGAGGGACAAGATTGGAATAACTGCGGTCCGGCCACGTTGGCCATGACCCTGCGCATGTTTGGATGGGAGGGCGATCAGTACACCATCGCCCAGGTCCTCAAGCCCAACCGGCGCGATAAGAATGTGCGCTGGGACGAAATGGTGTACTACGTCCAAACCCACGCCGGTTGGCTGCAGGCCACCTTCCGCGTTGGCGGCGACCTCGAGTTGTTGAAAAGCATCCTGGCCAACGGCTTGCCTGTGATTGTCGAAAAGGGAACCGACATTCCCGATTACGGTTGGGCAGGGCATTACCTGCTCCTGACCGGATACGATGACGCCTCTCAGACGTTTACCGCCCAGGATTCCTTCGTGGCCGCCGATCAATCCGTCGCATACTCGACGCTGGACGACTATTGGCAAAGTTTCAACCGGCTGTTCATCCTCGTCTATCTGCCGCAAGACCAACCCAAAGTGCAGGCATTGCTCGCCTCGGATGCAGACGAGAGCGGCAACCGCCAAAACGCTCTCGCTGCGTCTGAGGCTGCAGGCGCAGACCGATCCACTGAATGCCTACGCCTGGTGGAACCTTGGATCGAATTTGAATTACTTCGACCGCTTTGCAGAAGCGGCGGCCGCCTTCGATCAGGCACGCACACTCGGTCTCCCCTGGCGCATGCTCTGGTATCAGTTTGGCCCGTACCGCGCCTACTACAACGTGGGACGATATCAAGAGGTGATCGATCTGGCCGATGCTGCACTACGCCGCACGCCCCAGCTCGAGGAGTCCCTTATCTGGCGTGGCTGGGCGCGCTTCAGCCTGGGCAACCGATTGGGGGCGATCGCCGATTTTCGGGAAGCGCTTGCGCAAAACCCGCGCTCGACCGAGGCCCGCGCGGCGTTGGAGTCCCTGGGCGCCACGCCGTAGCCTTTCGTCATGCTGGCCCGCAAGGCGCTTCGGGCGGACCCTCGCCCGGGCGATATAATCCGCGCATGTTCTCCTCTCCGCGCCTGCGGCGGTTGCTCTTGCCGCTGTTGGTCGTCGTCCTGCTGACCTTCGACCTGCTCATCGCCTACCAGATCCCTTTCATTCACGACCGAGTGGCATGGCGGTTGGATGTCTATGGCGCCGAGGTCCGCCGGTTCCTCTTGTCCCAGCCTGACACCCTGCCCACTCCTGACCCGCAGGCTGTAGAGAGTGCGCGCGCCACCCTGTCCGCTCTCGCGCCCACGCCCAGCGCCGCGCCACAGGCCACGGCCCTCGCGCCCGCGCCATCGCCCAGCCCGACTTTTGCGCCCCTTCCGGCCGCGGTCGTGCTCGACTCCCCGCGCTACGAAAAGCAGCTCTTCAACAACTGCGGTCCGGCAACGCTATCGATGACATTGCACTTCTGGGGCTGGCAAGGCAGCCAAGTGGATACGGCCGCAGTGCTCAAGCCGATGCAGAATGACCGCAACGTGATGCCTTACGAGTTGGCGCGCTTCGTCTTGGACCACACCAGCTACGCGGTCGCGATCCGCTCGGCGGGCACCCTCACCGACCTCAAACGCCTGATCGCGGCCGGGTTCCCGCCGATCGTTGAGAAAGGCTTCAACGAGAGCGATGTCGAAAAGAAATACGGCTGGATGGGACACTACAACCTGCTCACGGGGTACGACGATGAGGCGGGCCAGTTCATCGTCCAGGATTCGTTCCTCGGACCGGATCACCCCGTTGGCTACGAGATGATGAGTGCCGGCTGGCGCGCGTTCAACTACATTTACCTCGTGGTCTACCCGTCCGAGCGACGCGAGGAGGTCATCCGTCTTCTGGGGCCCAACGCCGATGAGAGCTACAACCAGACCCTTGCCATCGAAAACGCGCGCGGTGAAACCGACATGCTCACCGGTCAGGATCTTGCCTTTGGCTGGTTCAACTTGGGTACGAGTTTGGTGAATGTGAACGACTACGGCCCGGCCTCACTGGCGTTCGACGAAGCGCGCTACGCCGGCCTGCCGTGGCGCATGTTGTGGTACCAGACGGGTCCGTACTTCGCTTACTTCTACAGCGGGCGCTACCAGGAGGTCATCGACCTGGCCGACCAGGTACTGATCCAGCGAGACGACCTCGAGGAATCTTGGTACTGGCGCGGCATGGCGCGCCTGGCGTTAGGAGAGACTCAGGCAGCCATCGACGACCTTCGCAATGCACTCGTCAAACACCCAGGCTTTCCTCCGGCGGTCGTCAAGCTGCAGGAGCTCGGCGCGCTCCCGTGAACTTACCATCCGCTGGTTGCTACCTGCGGCGGCCCTCGCACAGGCCGGGGCGATTTCCCCGCGCAATGAAATCACTGGCGCGATCGTCACTTCTGGTTGCACTCTTCTTCGGCCTCGACAAGGCCATCGGGCTGGCACGCCAACTCCTCGTCGCACGCCAATTCGGCGTGAGCCCTGAACTGGATGCCTTCAATGCGGCCAACAATGTTCCCGATCTCCTATTCGCGCTGATCTCCGGAGGCGCGCTCTCGCTGGCCTTTATTCCAGTACTCACCCAGACGCTCGAGCAGGAGGGGCGTGACGCGACCTGGCGTCTGTTCAGCCGAGTTGCCAACTGGGCCTTCTTGATCACCGCGGTCGTTTCGCTCGGGTTGGCGTTCGCTGCCGAACCCATCGTGGCTTGGCGGTTGGGCGTGGCGCCCGGCTTCTCCGCTGCTCAGCAGGCATTGGTGGCGCAGCTCATGCGCCTCAACCTTGTCGCGACGCTCGTCTTCTCGGTCAGCGGGCTGGTCATTTCGGGGCTGCAAGCTAGGCAGCACTTTGTGCTGCCTGCGCTCGCACCCGTGCTCTACAACGTGGGTCTCATCGCGGGTGTGGTCGTGTTTGCCCCCGATCACGGCTGGCAAATCGGTCTGCTGCGCCTGCCGGCACTCGGTCTGGGGATTCAGGGATTAGTGTACGGTGTGATCCTTGGGGCGTTGTTCCACCTGGCCATTCAAGTGCCGGGGCTCGTGCACTACGGTTTTCGCTGGTCGGCCTCACTCGCCTGGCGCGATGAGCGCGTGCGGCGCGTGGCACGTCTGATGGGCCCCCGCGTCTTAACGCTGGGCGCCATCCAACTCGTCTTCGTCATCACCGACAACCTGGCCTCGTACCTTCCGGCCGGCGCGGTCTCGGCCCTCGTCTACGGTTGGGTCATCATGCAGGTACCCGAGACAGTGATCGGCGCCGCGATCGGGACCGTACTCCTGCCGCGTCTGGCTGAGCGGATGGCCCACGACGACTCGGCCGGGTTCACGCTTGTCGTCGCTCGCGGAGTACGCCTGGTTCTGTCATTCACCCTGCCGACGGCGGTCGTCCTCGGCGCGCTGCTGCCCACCCTGGTCCCGTGGGTTTTCCACTTCGACATTGAAGGCACCCGGATGGTCACGGCTGTGGCGCAGATGTTCATGGTGGGGCTGGCCGGCCACGCGCTGCTCGAGATCGCGGCTCGCGCCTTTTACGCCCGACAGGATGCGCGCACGCCGCTGACGGCGTCCCTGGTGAACCTCGCCCTCTTCCTCGGGCTGGCTCCGTTTCTCGCACGCGGGCTCGGAGTGGCGGGGATCGCGCTGGCCAATTCGATCAGTTTCACAATGGAGGCTCTGCTTCTCCTGGGATGGGCCTGGCGGCGTGGGCTACGCTACGCCGTTGTCGATGCGTTGGGACGTGCGCTCGTGGCTGCGGTCGTGGTGCTCGCCATCGCTTTCGGCGTCAACCGGCTGGCGCCCGGCAGTGTATCCGGCGCCTTGGTCGGCGGCGGGCTGAGCGCAGCCGCCATCGTTCTGTTCGCAGGGCGCGAATTGCGGGCCTGGGCCGTCGGTTGAGGTTAGCCGCCTGCTAGGAGCCGGTCTACCGCAGCGGCCAATTCTCCAAGGTTGGTCACCACGAAAACCGCCCCGCACCGTTCTGCGTAGCGGTGCATGTCGCTGTCGCCGGTGCCCCACAACGGGCGAGGTTCCGGGGTGAGCCAAAGCGATCGCCGGCTGCGCCGCACGAACTTGTCGAAAAGGTCCAAGCGCGGCTCGTTGAAATTGTTGCGCCCATCGCCCACCACGATGAACGTGGTGCGCGAGTCGAGCAAGGCCAGGTGGCGTCGGTCGAAATCGTCGAGGCTGCTGCCCAGGTCGGTGTTGTAGTACCCGGCCGGCATCCGCCCGAGCACGCGCTCGACTGCCTGATGCGCCTCGCCGCGTGCGAGATCAGGCGAAATGTATTCCAGCCGGTCGATGAAAGCAAAGGCGTGCGTCTTGCGCACCTGGTCTTGCAGCGCATGCAGCAGGCTGAGCATGAGCTCGGAAATGTGCCGCATGGAGGCGCTTACGTCGCACACCACGACCAACTTGGGTTTGAGATGGCGATCGCGATAGCGTAGCTCCATCGGCACACCGGCATAGCGCAGGTTCGCGCGAACAGTTGCCTTCGCGTCCAGTTGGCCGCTGCGCGCATGCTTCTGGCGCAGTGCCACTTGGCTGCGCAGCGCGGCCGCCAACCGGCGCACCTCGTGCCTGAGGCGTTCCATATCCGCCTCACTCAGCCGGTCGAATGACCGCGACATGAGGGCATGGAGGTCATCCTGCCGCGGGCGCCTCGCCATGTTTCCCGCGAGTTGTTGCCCGGCGTAGTTCGACAATTGCCCTTCGAGTGCACGCTGGCTGGCTTCGATCTGCGCGCGGATTTGCCTCACTCGTTCACCGGGCAACCCCATCCGGAGAAGAGTCTCCTCCAGCTCGGCCAGCGCCTCCTGTACCTCGCGCAGTCGCAACGCGCGGCGCATGCGCTCGACCATCCACTGGCGATAGCGCAGATCCTCCATCTGCTGCAAGCCCACCGCGCGCCCAAGCTGTTCCAGTTCAGCTTCCCTGAGCGGTTCACCGCGGAGGAGCCGCTCGAACGTGCGCCGCAGCGACTCGCTGAGCTGGCGAAGGGCTTCAGCCAGGAGTTCGGCTTCTTGCGTGGAAAGATCGCCGCCCAGGTCGGGCAGCGAAGGTGTCGCGGCGTGGTCGAAGAATACGGGGAAGAGCTGGTCGAAGATCACCAGCCCGCGGCGTTCCTTGATCAGCGCCGCGCGCAGCGATACCCGGAAGCGCTGCCGGTCGCCGATACCCGCGGCACGCACGGCGCGGAGCCCATCGGCGCTCTCAGCCAGGCTGATTCGCACACCACTGGCGCGCAGCGCACCGATGAACCTGAGGATTCGCTCTTCCATGCGCGGCTCCAGCCCGTCGGCGCAGCCTACGCGCCGGATGCAGGCCCGCCCGCGGCCGGGCCGCGGCGTGCCATCGCCAGCAGAGTTCTGAGCGCGGCGAAGGTCCGCCTCGTGCTTGAGCAGGACCGTCAGCGTTCCCTCAAGCGTCTGGGTATCCAGGGCAGTGGCGTTGAGCGCGACCAGCGACCTGGCCCAATCGAGCGTTTCGCTGATGCTGGGCGCCTTGCGCAGCTCACCCTGACGCAGGCGTTGCACAACCTCCACGGCCTGGCGGGCCAGGTCGCCCGCCAACCCCGGCACCTTGAGCCGCACCACGCGCAGTTCCTGCTCGAGCGTCGGGTAATCGATGAAAAGATACAGACAGCGTCGCTTGAGCGCTTCACTCAAGTCGCGTGTGTTGTTGCTGGTCAGGACAACGAGTGGGACGTGCACCGCACGCAGCGTGCCCACCTCCGGCACGCTCACCTGGTAGTCGCTCAGCACCTCGAGTAGGAAGGCCTCGAATTCGGCGTCGGCTCGATCGATCTCATCCACCAGCAAAACCACCGGCTCAGGTGAGAGGATCGCGCGCAGCAGCGGGCGCTGCAACAGGAAGCGCATCGAGAAGAATACGTCCTCCTCTCGGCTCAGCTTGTCGGCCGCCTCTCCCAGCGTCTTCGTGCGGCGCAACGCGGCCTGGACCTTGTCGCGCAGAAGTTGAGTGTAGAGCAGCTGCTTGGCATACTCCCACTCGTAGAGTGCTTTTGTCTCATCCAGCCCTTCGTAGCACTGCAGGCGGATGAGTTCCCTTCCCAGAGCACCGGCGACCGCTTTGGCGAGCTCGGTTTTGCCAACACCCGCTGGGCCTTCGGCCAGGATGGGCTTTTCCAATTCCTGAGCCAGGTAGGTCACCGTGGCGATTTCATCGCCCGCGATGTAGGCCTGCTGGCCGAGGGCTTGCCGGACCTGATCTGGAGATTCGAATCGTTGTGACATGTGGTGCGTCCTCCGGCTGGATGGACGACGACGGGCTGCCGCGCGAGACGGCGTGAGCCCCGAGGCGGGGCGCAAGTGATGAGCCGCCTGGTGATTATACGGCGCGCCGACCCGCCCCCAATCCAGGGGCGAACGGTTCGCGAATGGCTCCGGGGTTGCAGCCCGACTGGCTGTCGCAAGGCGTCGAAAGGAACGTGTGATCGCGTGCAAGGCAGGCGACGCGAGGTGACGTCAATCTTGCGCTCGAGCCTCACGAACGAGCGCCGATCATCACAACGAGGTGGAAGGGGCTTTGAACCGTGGGAAGGGGAGCAGGGCAGGGACGCGGCGCCGGTATGCTTCGTAGGCCTGGCCGAACTCGCCGACAAGCCTGCGTTCCTCAAACTGCAGCCCGACCAAGATGTAGACCGTCAACCCAATGTTGAGAGCCAGCACACCGGAGGTCATGAGCGGTGTCAACCAGATAAATAACAGCCCGGCGGTGTACAGAGGATGGCGCACCCAGCGATACAAACCCGAGACGGTCAACCGCGTGGGGCGCGTCGGGGTTGGGCTGAGCTGTCGCAGGCCGATGAAGTGCCACACATCCGTCTGCATCAGGCCCACGACGAGCAGCACACCTGCCCCAAGTCGCCCGAGCACGAGCATCGCCGCCCAGGGGAATGGTGCGCGGTAGATCAGGGCGCCGGGGTCGCGCGCCAGTATCGCCAGCACTGGCAGAAAAGTGATCCCAGAGACGATGTTGTACGTCAACCGATACCACCGATCGGCCACTGCTCCGAACCGGTCGTGAGCGAACTTCTTGAAGCGAGTGCTGGCAAGCACACTGTGTAACGCGCCCCAGAGCGCCAAGGCTGCCAATGTCATCCATGGTCCGCTCATGAGCCCGAGTCCCTCGCGCAGCGTAGCCGAGCCATTGCGTTATTGATGATCTTTCCCACCCGGCGCAAAGTCTCTTGCGCGGTAACGATACACGATGAGAGTGGGATTGCCAAGCACGACCAGCGTTCGGGCCAACTCAGGCTCTTCATCCGTGGCCACTTGGGTGCGGTCACCTTCCGCGGCGATTATCACATAGCTCTCCCCACTTGGTGGATTCGGCCCTTGCCGAACTCGGTGCCTCAGTACATAATCATCCTCGCCCAGGCGCACTTGTTGTGCCCGCGAGGCGCCGCCGAGGAGGCCGACGTGGCCAAGTCGAAGACCCAATTCATCTGCCAGCAATGCGGACACGCCGCGCCACGCAGCCTAGGGCGCTGCCCCAATTGCGGTAGTTGGAACTCGATGGTCGAGCAGATCGTCGCCGAGCCGTCGCGCGGCGCGCCGCGCGCCTCCGCCGCCTCCGGCTCGCGCCCGCGCCGCCTGCGCGAGATCGAGGGCGACGCGGAGGAACGTTGGCGCGTCCCGCTGGGTGAATTCACGCGCGTCTTGGGCGGCGGAGTGGTGCCCGGCTCGCTCGTCCTCATTGGCGGCGACCCGGGGATCGGTAAGTCCACCCTCCTGCTTCAGGTGGCGAGCGCCCTGGCGCGCGATGTCGGCCGCGTGCTGTACGTCTCGGGCGAGGAATCCGAACGTCAGATCAAGATGCGCGCCCAGCGCCTGGTGCCGGTGGGGGATAACGGCAGCAACTTGCCCGAGGATCTCTTTCTCCTTACCGAGACCGATCTGCATGCCATCCTCGGTCACGTGGAACAGGTGGCTCCCCGCGTGTTGGTGATCGATTCGATCCAAACGGCCTACCTCTCCGAGCTGACCTCCTCCGCCGGCTCGGTCTCGCAGGTGCGCGAGTGCGCCGCCCGGCTGCAGGCATTGGCCAAGTCGTCTGGCATCGCCGTGTTCCTCATCGGTCACGTGACCAAGGAAGGCGCCATTGCCGGGCCGCGGGTGCTCGAGCACATTGTCGACACCGTGCTGTACCTGGAAGGCGATCGATACCAGAGCTTCCGTTTGTTGCGCGCGGTGAAGAACCGCTTCGGGGCGACCTCCGAAGTGGGCGTCTTCGAAATGCAGAGCACAGGCATGATCGAGGTGCCCAATCCCTCGGAGGCCTTCCTGGCCGAGCGCGTGCTACACGCACCCGGCTCCGCCATCGCCGTCACCATGGAAGGCACGCGCCCGCTGCTGGTCGAGTTGCAGGGGCTCACCAGCGCCTCGACCTTCGGCAACCCGCGGCGCACACCTAACGGGGTGGACGTTTACCGGCTGCTCCTAGTCACGGCCGTGCTCGCACGCAGGGTCGGCATTCATCTGGCGGACCAGGATATCTTCGTCAACGTTGTCGGCGGCCTGCGAGTGGAGGAGCCTGCAGCCGACTTGGCCATGGCGGTGGCGATTGCCTCATCCGTGAACGATCGCCCAGTGGCGGCCGACTTGGCGCTGGTGGGAGAAGTGGGGCTCTCGGGCGAGCTGCGCGCCATCCCTCAAGCCGCGGCACGCGTGCGCGAAGCGGCGCAACTCGGCTTTGCACGAATTATCGTGCCGCGCACAGTGCGCCAAGAAGAGGCCTGGCCCAAGGGCATCCAGGTGATTGCTGTGCGCTCGTTGCGTGAGGCGATCGAGCGCGCGCTGGGCGACCCGGCCGGTGAACATGTGGGGGCGCGCAAGCATTCGCCCGGCAGCGCATCCGGCGAGCCTGGGGGGGCATAGGGTATGCCAGCGCAAGTCTCCGGGCGCTCCCTGCACCCAAGGCAGTCGCTGTGAATCCGAAACGCTGGCGCACCTTCTCGCGGGTTGTCGTCGTCGTGTGGGTCGCGAATGTGCTCGGCCTGGCCGCGTTGGCGTTCGCCTTCATGCGCGGGGCGTTCGGCGGCCTTTCGCTATTCGCCGCTAAGCCCCCCGCCGCAACGGCTTCGGCCACTCTACAACCCCTCCCCACCCTAACTGCGACACCCTCACCCTTGCCAACGCCCACGCCCTCACTGACGCCCAGCCCCTCGCCCGTGCCCGCATCACCTACCGCCCTGCCCGATACTCTGACACCCACGCCCTCGCCCACACCTAGCCTTGCACCCACGCCCACGCCTCGCATCATCGGCCATTCGGTCGAGGGCCGGCCCCTGGAGGTATTCACCTTTGGCAGCGGGCCGCTCAAGAGATTGATCGTGTTCGGCATTCATGGCGGCAGCGAATGGAACACGGTGGCCTTGGCCGACGAGTTGATTGCTCACCTTTCTCAACACCCCGAGCTCATTCCGCCCGAGAACACCCTGGACCTGCTGCGAGTGGTCAATCCGGATGGTTTGGCTCGCGGACGGGGCGCGGACAGCCGCGGCAACGCACACAGTGTGGACCTCAACCGCAACTGGCGCACGGCCAACTGGGTGGAGCAGTGGCCGCTGGAAGGCTGCTGGACCGGGTACCCGCTCAACGGGGGCGACGGACCCGGATCGGAACCCGAGGTCATCTGGTTGCGGCGGTACATCGTCGCCGAGAAACCGGAGGCCATCATCAGTTACCACAGCGCGGCGCTCGGCATTCTGCCCGGGGGCATCACGCCCTACGAGCGCTCGGTGAGCCTGGCCGAGGCCTTGGCCGCCGTCAGCGATTATCCGTATCCGCCGATCAAGACGGGCTGCGAGTACACCGGCCAGTTTGCCGATTGGTCCGCGCTGCAGGGCATCGCCGCCGTAGATCTCGAGCTCACCGATCACGAACACACGGATTTTGAGCAGAACCTGCCCGTGCTCGCCGCTTTCCTCGCCTGGCGCAAGTAGCTCCCATCGGGAGAACCGACCATGGCCCCTCCTTCTTCCGACTCGCCGGCCCGCGTGACCGAGTGGCTCAAACACATACACGCCCTGGCCGATGATATCGGTCCGCGTGGTTCAACCCGCGAGGGCGAGCGCCGCGGGAGTCGAGTATTGCGCCGAGAGCCTGACTCGCATCGGGCTGTCACCGCGCGTCGACTCCTTCCGCAGCGCACGCTCCATCTATCAGCCCCACCTCCTGGCATCGGTCCTCGTCCTGGCGTCCTTTGCGCTTTATCCACTCGGTGGACGGCTCACGGCCGCAGTGGCGGCTACGCTCAGCGCGCTGGCGCTGGTCTCGGATCTCATGGAATTGAGTTTCCACGACAACCTCTTGCGCCGCCTCGTCCCCAAGGGCACGAGCCAGAATGCTGTGGCGGCCCAGAAGCCGCGCGCGGAACACCGGGCGGACCTCGTTCTCATCGGTCACGTGGATTCGCACCGCACCCCGATCATCTTTTCCAGCGTGCGCTGGCTGGCCGCCTACCGTTTGTTCACGACGGCGGCCTTCCTTCTGTTCGCCGCTCAAATCCTGCTCTATGTTCTGGGCGCAATCACGGGTTGGGGCTGGATTTGGCTCGCGACGATTCCGAGCGCATTGGGGGCGGTGCTGCTGGCCGCGATGTGCCTGCAGGCGGATGCAACCCCCTTCAGCCACGGCGCGAACGACAATGCCACAGGTGCAGGGCTCGTGCTCACTTTGGCGCGCGAGTTCGCGGAGCGGCCCCTGCAGCACACTCGCGTATGGTATGCGCTGACCGGATGCGAGGAAGTGCAACACTACGGAGCTATCGACTTCTTCCGCCGTTACGCCCAGCAGCTCGTCCGCCCCAGAACCATCGCTTTCGAGATGCTGGGGTGCGCTGGTCCTTCCTGGCTCGTGCGAGAGGGAATCCTCATCCCCTTCCATGCAGATTCCGAGATGGTGCAATTGGCCCAGCGCGTCGCCATCGACCATCCGCAATGGAAAGCCCACTCGACCGTCGTCAGCGGAGGAAATACGGAGATGGCCGATGCACTCCGTCTCGGAATCCCGGCCATCACACTTTCCGGGTGGGGCCCGCACGGCGAAGCTCCCTGGTGGCACATGGTCGCCGACACGGTCGACAAGATGGATGCAGAAGTGCTCGAGCGCGCGTTTGGCTTCACAACCGACTACATCCGCGCGCTCGACGCTCAGGCGGCCGGCTAGCCTCCGCTGCCTTCGGCCGAGGTGCAACCGCGGGCGACCCCGCCCGTATATCTCCTTGACACGAAACCACCAAGGAGAATCCGCGATGACTGAGAATGTTCGGCGACTCAATCGCTCGCGCACCCAGCGCATGATCGGCGGTGTGTGCGGAGGGCTCGGTGAGTACTTCGATATCGACCCGACGATCGTCAGGCTGCTGTTCGTCGTGACGGCAGTCGCGGGCGGCCCCGGCCTGTTGGCGTACATCATCATGTTGATCGTTGTCCCCAGCGAACCGGAACCCGCCACCGCCGCAGGCCCCAGCGCCTCGAGTTGAGCTACCGCTCACCCGCGCCTCCACAACAAACGCCCGGGCGAGTCCCGGGCGTTTGATTTCCACAGGTTGTTGCGCAGGCGCGGTCGCGTTACTCCTGACGGATCACAAGCGGTCGCACGACCAGCGCAAGTCCCAGCGCGATCAGAAGGATGGGCCAGAACATCGCGTCGCGCACGAGCCCCATGCGGAAGGCCCCCCAAAAACCACCTACCGCGACCAGCACCACTCCCGCGGCCAATCCCCGTCGATACTTCGCCGATCGAACGAGCAGGGCGACCCCGGCGGCGACGACGATGACCGGGAGGAACAGCGGTTCATAGCGGCTGAGCCCAAACGGCAACAGCCCCAAGGCGCTGACCAATAACACGGTGCCGACCAGAATGAGCACCCATCCCCACCCAGCGAGATTGCGCATTGCGCCACTCCTCCCCCCTGGATCCCTCAGCCGCACGGCTCGAGAGATCGGTTGCACTCACAAGACATGGGCCATGAGCCACGAAGGCTCGTTCACCTCGCGCAGCTGACCCAAATGGTCGACGTAGGTCCAACGCCCAGGGTCTTCGCCCACGATCTCATACCCCATCCGCTCATACAGCTTCTGCGCCCGGGTGTTGTCCTTGGCCACGCCAATCGTCGAGACGTTCATCCCGCGTCCGCGCAACTGCTCTTCGGCGGCTTGGATGAGTTGCTGGCCCAGGCCTCGGTTCTGGTATGCGGGTTTCACCCGCAGCGCGTAGAGATACCCGCGCGAGGCACCGTCGGCATATTTCGGATCGCTGCTTATGAATTGGAGGAAGACCTGCCCCGCCAGCTCGCCCGAATTGGCCGCGTAAGCCACCAGCATGGTCCTTTGCCCGAGCTGCATCTCTTCAAAGGATTGACGGAAGAGGTGCCGGAAGTGCGCGTATTCGCCATCCCACTCGAGCGCAGGAAGTTCCTCCTCGCGCAATGGCCGAATGATGAACTCGAGCGGGTGTGGCAACTGGCTCATGCTGCCGCACCGGAATGCTCAAGTGCCAGCCGCCGTCCGAGCCAGGTAGATTCCTCCACCTCGTCGTGCACCTCTCCGTCGAGCCAAGCGGCGCGCAGTTCGCGCAGGATAGTGCGGTAGGCGGGCCCGGGCGGCAGCCCGCGGGCGCGCAGCGTCTCACCATCCGCGATCGGGCGCACCTGCCGCAGGCGCTCGACATAGCGTGTGATGTGTTCCCGCGCCAGGTCCTGCTCACCAACCACGTAGGCCAGAGCGAGGGTCGGCAATGAAAACTCTTCCAAACGATTGACGATGTCGCTGGCCCGCGTCTCCTGCGGCATGACAGCCAGGGCAGTCAGCACCTTGCGCACTTCACGGATCGTCTCGACCCGACGCTGCGGAAGATTCAGGCGGGCCATCACATGCTCGCTGGCCTCGGCCGGCAACGAATGCATCCATGCCGAGAGCCAGATCTCGCCGAGGGAGGGCGGCTCTAAGCCGCCCACCGCTCGCACCCTGCGGCCGACAGCCGCCTCCGCGCCCCGCGCTTGGTCGTCTGTCCAGCGCAGTCCGGGGTCAATGCCCGCCAAGACGCCCGTCCCCTCGAGGCGCACCAGGCTCTTGCCCGGATCGGCTTCGTCGAAGATAGCCTCCAACTCGTGACGCAGCCGATCGCCGCTGACGCGCCCCAGGAGCGGCAGGGCCTGGTCGATCAGCTCGCGGGTGCGCTGCTCGAGCGTGAAACCCAGCCGTTGTTCGAGGCGGATGGCGCGCAGGATGCGCGTCGGGTCATCGACGAATGAAATCGAGTGCATGACGCGGATGCGCTTCTCCTCGAGATCGCGCAACCCGCCCCAATAGTCATAGAGCACGCCAAAACGCTCGGCGTTGAGCGATACGGCCAGGGTATTGATCGTGAAATCGCGCCGGTGCAAATCGAGCTTGAGGCTGCCGCGCTCGACATCCGGCAGCGCCGTGGGGCGCGCGTAGAATTCCGCGCGGGCCGAAACCAAGTCGAAGCTCTCCGGCAATCGGCCAGCCTCCTCGGCGCTCAGGTTGAGCGCGGCGGCCATAGCGGGGCCTCGCTCCCCCAACAACCATTTGGCGGTGCCAAATCGCTCGTGGCCGCGCACGCGCCCACCGTAGCGTGCGGCCGCGGCCCGCGCTAGTGCGATCGCGTCGCCTTCAACCACCAGGTCGAGGTCGGCCGCGTCGAGTCCGAGCAGCACATCGCGCACCACTCCACCCACCAAGTACACCGGTACGTGGCGATCGTCGGCCACACCGGCAATGGCCTGCAACAGCGCCAGCTGGGGCCGCGGCAGGGCCTGGCGCATCTTGTCCGCCAGGTTGTGCCGGGCGGCGCCAGGTTGCGGGATGAGCGCCTTGAGCAAATCGGTGCGCGTCACGATGCCGATGACGTGGCCGTCGTCCGGCGATACGACCGGCACTTGGCCCCAACCATGCTCGACCATTAGCCGTTGCAGGTGCGGAATCGAATCCTCAGGCTGGACGCTGAGTGACCCGCTTTCCATAATGCTTTCCACCGTCGCGCGCTTCATCCCGTGGGCCAGGGCTCGATCCACCGCCCGCCGAGTGAGCAGGCCCACCACGTGCCCATCGCGCACAACCGGGAATCCCTCGTATCCGTAGCGCTGCATTCGCTCGGCCGCCTCGGGGATGCTGGTCGACGGCGAGAGGACCTGCGGGCCGGGCGAGTAGATCGAACTCGACACGCGTCGATGGCAAGACATGGTCCGGCAGCACGCGCATGAGTTCGGCCGCGACCTCGCTTGTCGCTTTCCCGCGGATCAGCGCGGCTGCGGCCCGGCTGTGCCCGCCGCCCCCGAAATGCGCCGCGACCTCGCCCACGTCAATCTGGTCGGTCGTCGACCGCGCCACGAGCTGAACGTGGGTGTGCAGGTCAACGAGAATGAACAGCGCCTCGGGATCGAACAGGTCGCGCAGCTTGTGCGCCAACGTGGAGACCTCCTCCACGTCGCTCGGGGCCTCGGCCGTACTCACGACGATACGCAGACCCTGGATCTCGTGCATCTGGGCGGCTTCGAGCAGCCGCTCGTACAGCGCCTGCTGCTCGCGGGAGAGCGGGTGATTGAGGAAATCGGCCGCCACCGCCAAGTTGGCACCTTGCTCGAGCAGCCAAGCCGCGGCCTGCACGTCGCGTGGTGTCGTGCCCGCGTAAGTCAGCGAGCCCGTGTCCTCATACACACCAAGCAAGAGCAGCGTGGCGGCCGGAACCGCTAGGCCACCATTGCGCTCGCGCAGCGCTTCAACCAGCAGCGTGGTCGTGGCGCCCAGGTCGGTCATAACCGAGGTCCACGTCTCGGGCAAGGGCCGATGCAGTGGATGGTGGTCGATGATGTGCACCCTCGTCTGGGGGCCAACGCCCCGCACCGATGGCAGCGTCTGCGCGTCGACCAGGGTCACCTTCTCGGCCGGAGCCTTGCCGAGCGTCTCGGCCTCCTCCAGTGGTACATCCTCCCCATATAGATTGAGGAACGCGCGCACGTTTCGATTCAGCCGATGCGGCAGAATCGCGTGGGCCTGCGGCTCGAGCAGCCGCGCCGCCAGCAGCGCCGCCACTGCGTCGAAATCCGCTTGCTCGTGCGTCAAGATCAGATGGGTGCCCATTGTGCGCTCCGCACCGGGTCGGGCGGCGCGTCCTTGCGCGCCTCGAACGCTCGCACGAATTCCTCCGCCAGACCCAGGATGACGTAATCGAATCGATTATACTGGCAGAAGACGCGCTGCCGCGTCGATGCAGACCATGAATGAACCACCAGGCGAACTGAGCCTCGAAGCCATGTGGGCCGGCGTGCTCTCCCAGCGTCCGGACCGCATCCGCAGCATCTGGGCGCGCCTGACGTCGCCCGAACGCGCGTCGGTCCTTGCCCATCTGAAGCAGATGGTCGACGGCGAAGGGTGGCAGCCCACCCAGCGAGAGGCGGCCCGCTCGGCGCTCGACACGCTCGCGGCGCAGGGCCCGGACATTCCGGCGCCGGGCTGATGTCCTCGGAGAGCGCCGCGTCTCTCTCCCCACGCAGTGAATGGAGCCGCGCGTCATGGAAATGAGTTGCCTGACCTCCGATGCGGAGTTCGACGCGCTCGAACGCGAATGGAATCCCCTGGTCGAGAGGTCCGCCGCCAACATGCCCTTCGTGCGTTACGAGTACCTGCGCAATTGGTGGCGTACGCGTGGGGGCGGCGAATGGGGCGATGCACAGCTGCGCCTGGTCATCGCCCGCGAGGCCGGTTCGCTGGTGGGCCTTGCCCCCTTCTTCCGTGCCCAGCACGACGGCCATCAGGCCTGGCTGCTGCTCGGCAGCATCGAGATCTCCGATTACCTGGACATCGTCGTTTCGGTGGGGCGGGAAGAGAAGTTCGCTGAGGGGCTGCTCGATCTTGCTGCCGCCCAGCCGGGGCAGGAATTGCAGGTTGTGGATCTATACAACCTGCGCGCCGGCGCGCGGACTCTCGCAGTCTTGCCGGACATCGCCGGAGGGCACGGGTGGCGGCCGGAGACCTACGAATTGCATCCCTGTCCCTCGATCGCTTTGCCGGCCACCTGGGAGTCCTTTCTTGAGCACCTCGACAAGAAACAACGGCACGAGGTGCGCCGCAAACTTCGGCGCGGTCAGGGCGATGAGGGGGCCATCGAGTGGTTCATCGCCGGGCCCGAGGCCGACATCCACAAGGAGATCGAGAGCCTCTTGGACCTCATGCGAGAGGATGAGCGCAAGGCGAGGTTCCTGAGCGAGTCGATGACCGAACACTTCCGCCTCACGCTGGCCGCGGCCCATGCGGCCGGCTGGCTGCAATTGGCCTTTCTCACCGTCGACGGCCAGCGGGCGGCCGCGTATGCCAACTTCGACTACCTCAACCGCATTTGGGTCTACAACACCGGCATCGCTCCGCGCTTCGCCGCGCGCTCCCCGGGCTGGATCCTCTTGGCGCGCCTCATAGAATGGTCAATCGACCACGGTCGCGAAGCCTTCGATTTCATGCGTGGCAAGGAAGCGTACAAGTTCCAGTGGGGCGGGGTCAGCCAGCCGATTCATCGCCTGAAGCTTGTTCGGCCGGGGGCCTGAGGATGGCCGCGGGAGGCATGCGCCTCCCGCTCTCACTTAACTCCCCAGTGGATGGCCATCGTCCCGAGCATCCGCCGCGCGAACCCGACCTCCCGGAAGCCGACCGTCCGCAGGCAGGCAGCGACATTCTCGGCCGAGAGGAATGCTTCGGTTGAATGCTGCAAGTAGGCGTAGGCTGTTGGATCCCCGGTGACAAGCCGCCCAACCAGCGGGATGATCACGCGCAAATAGAAGATAATCAGTGGCCGGAGGACGTTGCGCGGCGGCGGTGTAGTGTCAAGGCAGACAACGCGTCCCGAAGCGCATAGCACGCGATGTTGCTCGCGGAGTGACTGCGCGACATCGGCCACATTGCGCAACAAGTACCCCGAGGTCACCGCCGCGAAGGTCCCTCGCGCAAAGGGCAGGCGCAACGCATCCGCGACCACCCACAGCACGTGCCCCCCGCTCACCCGCGAACGGCCGACCCGCATCATTTCCGGCGTGAAGTCTGCTCCGACCGCGAGGACTCCCGGTATTTGCTTTAGCCATTCCAATGCAAGGTCGCCGGTTCCGGTGCCCAAGTCCAGCATGCGATGGCGAGGGGCCAGGGCGGCTCGCCGCACAACTTCACGTCGCCAACCGCGGTCCAGGCCGAGAGTCATCAGCCGATTCATGAGATCGTAGCGCGGCGCTATGGAAGCGAACATGGCGCGCACGAACGACGATCGCTCTCCGCCCGCCGGCAACCCCCGCTGGGGGCTTGTCTTCACGCGCTTGGCGGCCACGTGGACAACCCGCGCCACATCGGGTCGACCCTGAAATCCGGCCCGATGAATGACAAGTATCGATTGAAGGCTCGCGAGTGGGTACAGTTG
Source organism: uncultured Chloroflexia bacterium (assembly GCA_963712475.1). Lineage (GTDB taxonomy): Bacteria > Chloroflexota > Anaerolineae > Anaerolineales > RBG-16-64-43 > RBG-16-64-43. The sequence goes on along the minus strand of CAVQIA010000004.1, from coordinate 1,598,881 downwards.
ACCGACGTGTTGCGGTGAGGGGCAGAGCCACGACTCCTCTTCGCCGGAAGAGGTAGAGCGCCCGAGGACCTGCAGCACAGTCATTGTCGTGCCCGTGGGTTGGCGAGGCGAGCCGCGTAGAGTGCGATCGACCCCGCTACAGCGGCGTTCAGCGATTCGACCTTGCCGTGCATCGGGATCGCCGCCAGGAGGTCACATTCTCTGCGCACCAGCGGGCGCAACCCGCTGGATTCGCCGCCCAGCACAATCGCCAGGGGGCGGGCCAGATCGACAGTGGTGAGCGGTACCGCCCCCGGCCCATCGTCCAAACCCATCACCCACACGCCCTGCCGTTTGATCTCCTGGATGGCCTGGGCCAAATTGGTGCGGGCGATGCGCAAGTGCTCGCTTGCTCCGGAAGAGGCGTTGACGACCGATGGCGTGACGCCGGCGGCACGATGTACGGGCAGCAACACGCCGTCGACGCCGGCAGCCTCTGCCGTGCGCATGAGCGTGCCAAGATTCTGCGGATCTTGGATCAGATCAAGCAACAGGTAGAGCGGAGCAGGTGTCGGGCGGTTGGAGGCGGCGAGGAATTCGCTGACCGAAACGTACGGGTAGGGGGAGACTTCAATGGCCACGCCCTGATGGCCGTCGCTCAAAGCATCCAGCACCCGCCGCTCCACCTCTTCGACCGCGATTCCGCTTTCGCGCGCCGCCTGCAGCACCTCGGCGACGATCCCTTTGGGCTGCACGCCCTTGGCGAGACGCAGACGATATTGCGTTCGTCGCCCAGCGCGCTGGGTTTCGCGCACGGCATGTCGGCCGTAGATCCACTCGTGGTCCATGGGCGCGGCGCCTCTGCCCGGCTCCGGCGCGCGACGCGCCGGTTGCCTCAGGCCGTCTTCCAGAGCGTGCCGTCCTTGCCGTCCTCGAGCGCCACACCCAGCGCCGCCAGACGGTCGCGGATCGAATCCGAGAGTGCCCACTCCTTGCGCTGGCGTGCTTCGGCCCGCAGGTCGATGAGCAGTCGAATCAGACCGGCTTGCCTGTCTGCAGAGGCGCCCGCCGTCTGAGGCAAGAGTTCCAGCACGCCGCCCACCAGTTGCTGATAGAAGGCCTCGATGGACTCTAGATCGGGCCGCCCTACGGGACCCTCGCGAGCCAGCAGCGTGTTCACTTCCTTAGCGAAATCGAACAGCACCGCCAACGCCGCGGGCACATTGAAGTCATCATCCATCGCGGTACGGAAGTTGCCGCGCGTTTCATCCACGAAACCATCGATAGCCGTGCTGCGCTCGGTGGGCAGCCCGGGCTGGATGAGCCGTTCGCGCACTGTGAGATACGGCCCAACGAGTCGCTCCCATCCGCGTTGGCCTGAAACAAGGGCCTCGTCCGAGTAGTCGACCGGGCTGCGGTAATGGCTGGAGAAAGTGAAGAAGCGGATGGCCTGCGGCGGATGGGCCTTGAGTGCATCCTTGATCGTGATGAAATTGCCCAGGCTCTTGCTCATCTTGACCCCCTCCAAGGTGAGCGAGCCCGTCAGCAGCCAGTAACGCGCGAAGGGGGCGCCCAATGCGGCTTCGGCCTGGGCCATCTCGCATTCGTTGTGCGGGAAGATGTTCTCGACGCCGCCTCCGTGGATGTCGAACGTCTCGCCCAAGTACTTCGTCGCCATCGCGGAGCATTCGATATGCCAACCGGGGTAGCCCCAGCCCCAGGGCGAGGGCCAGCGCAGGATGTGTTCCGGCTCCGCTTTCTTCCACAGCGCGAAGTCCTCCGGGTAACGCTTCTCTTCGCGTACCGCGACGCGCGTCCCTTCTTCTTGTTCCTCGATGCGCCGCCCCGAGAGCTTGCCATATTGAGGCCAGGAACGGACGTCGAAGTAGACGGAACCGTTCACCTCATACGCGTGCCCGGTCTCCAGCAACCGTTTCGTCATTTCGATTTGCTCGGGAATATGGCCTGAAGCGCGCGGAGAGATATCCGGGCGGCCCACTCCAAGTGCATCCATGTCCTCGAAGTAGGAGCGCATGTATCGTTCCACCAACTCCATGGGCTCGAGCTTGGCGCGCTCCGCACCCCGCAGGATGCGATCCTCCCCGCTATCCAGCAAGTGTCCGACGTCGGTGATGTTCTGCACGTAGCGCACCTGCATCCCCAGGTGGCGAAAGTAGCGCACCATCGTATCGAAGGAGATGTAGGTCTTGGCGTGGCCGATGTGCGCGTAGTCCTGGACGGTGGGGCCGCACACATACATGTGCACGCGCCCCTCGACCAGCGGCACAAAGGGCTCCATCTTGCGCGTCAGGCTGTTGTAGACAGTGAGTGGCATGAGGTCTCCCTGCGAGTGCGCCGGTCGACAGTCTGCGGCGGGTTCGCTCCGCGTGCTGCCGGCCGCCGGCCGTTTAGTGCGCGTTGCCCGTGGCGACCGAACTGTCCACGCGTGCGAAGATCATCCGCCCGGCTGTAGTCTGCAGCACTTTGGTGACGATCACGGGGATGGTTCGGTCGATGTGGCGGCGTCCCTCGTCCACAACGACCATCGTGCCATCCTCGAGATACCCTACCCCTTGGCCGGTCTCTTTGCCCTCCTGGATCACGCGTACTTCGATCGCTTCGCCGGGCAGGAAGACGGCGCGCAATGCGTTGGCGAGATCGTTCAGGTTCAGCACCGTCACGCCTTGCAGTTCGGCCACGCGGTTCAAGTTGTAGTCGTTCGTGAGAATCGGACAGCGCAGTTGCTTGCCCAGGATGACCAGCTTCTCGTCGGCCGAGCGCACATCCTCGACATCCAAGTCGGTGATGCGCAAAGGTGCGCGGCGGTCTTTCTGGAGCCGGTTAAGGATGTCAAGACCGCGCCGTCCGCGTTGGCGGCGCATCGCATCCGCCGAATCGGCGATGTACTGGAGTTCGTTGAGCACGAAGCGCGGTACGAGCAAGGTGGCCTGCAGGAACCCGGTGGCCGCCACGTCGGCCACGCGCCCATCGATGATGACGCTGGTGTCGAGCAGGATGGTGTGCGCCTCGACGCCCGCCGTGGGGCTCGTGCCCGAGAAGCGCAGGCTGAGGAATCCGAACACATCGTTCTGGCGCAAGACGAAGAGCGCCACACCAAAGTAGGCGAAGAGTGCAGCGCTCACCAGGGGCAGGTAGCTGTTGAAAGGCGCGGGCAATAGCGAGAGCGGCAGCGAGACGAGTGCTCCCACAATCAGCCCGCCAATCAGCCCGATGAGCGCGGCGGCCAAGGTCTGTGCGGGCAATCGGCTGAACAAGCGCCGCGCGCCTCGGATCGGACGAGTGGTGAGGAACGGCGTCACCACCAGCCCGAGCAGCGCACCGACCAGGGCGAACACCATCGCCCACAATTCTCGCGGTCCGGCTTCGGCCAAGACCGAGAGCGACACGCCCAGATAAAGCCCACCAATGGCGAAGCCGACCATGCCGATCAGACGTGCAATGAAATCGGTGCTCATGAGTTCGCTCCCAATGAAAACGGGCGGCCCGCTGGCCGCCCTCACACACACTCATCGGTTCATTCCCAGGGGTGTGAATTCCTCGCGACCTGCGCGAGGCATATCAATGAATCCTACTGGAATGACGATAGAGCGATGAGACCGGCAGCCGGGTGAGACCCAATATAATGAAAGGCGAAAACACACCCCAGCGCGTGATCATCATAGCATGAGCCCCACGCTGAGTCAAAAAGGCATTTCACTCACACGTGGGCTTTGTTCCAGCCGGGTGCTCTGTATGAAACCCTCTGGACTCTTGCGCACCCACGCGCACTTGGTGGCATCGGAAGGTTCAGAGCCGCCAAAGGCCATTCCATGCGCCCTCTCTGCCATGTCAACGATTATTGCGTGTATTGAATGCTCGCCATTATCTAATGACATGGCTCGGCAGTCTCCCCGACGCTCGATAGGAGGGCAGACAAAAGGCGCGTGGTGAGGCTTCTGGCTCGATGGCGTTCCGGCCAGTGAACAAGGAGAGCTGCTGACCTTCTAGTCTTGCACGTCGGCACCCGTCTGCCCCCGACCTGAAATCGGAATCTCCCCCGATCGGAAGACCCACTCGCCTCGCGCACGTGCTGTCCAGCCCGCTCGATCATCACCTCCCGGGTCGAGGCGCGTGATCCGTATGCTATACTTTCCAGCCGTTCGGAGGCTCCCGTGCGTTCATCAGGTTCAGTCCTGCGTTGGTTTTCGATCGCTGCGGTGCTCACAGCGGTCGCGCTCACATTCGTCGAGCTGGTCGCCTACAGCCGGCAGCGAGCGCGCTTTCCGCAAGGTCTAGATGTCGCGGGCCTCCAAGTAGGTGGCCTTACGCCGGAAGAGGCCAGCCAGCGCCTGGTCCAGGTGTATAACGCTCCGCTCGAGGTGCACTATCAGGCGAGCGTCTTCTTCGTCCCACCCTCGGCGACGGGTTTCGCCCTGGATCTGGAGACGATGATGGCCAGCGCCGATCTGTTTCGAACGGAAGGACCCTTCTGGCCTGGATTCTGGGAGTTCCTGTGGAAGGGAACTGGCCAAAGTGATACCGTCCCCCTCAAAGCGGAGTACTCGCAGACCCAACTGCGGGCCGTTTTGGAGGATGTCGCGGCGCGCTACGATCAGCCTGGAGCACCTCCCCAGCCAATACCCGGCACACCAAACTTCACCGGCGGAACCCCTGGGACGGTGCTGATCCAGCCGCAAGCCGAAGAGCGGATGGCCAGTGCCCTGCGCTCCCCTACTGAGCGCCTGGTCAACCTCCCGCTGACCTCGGGGCGCATCAGCGCTCCGCCGCTTAGCACGCTGCAGATCATGATCCAGCAGATTCTTCGGGTGAACGGCTTCGACGGCTTGCTCGACTTGTACTTGCTCGACCTGCGCAACGCCAACGAACTGCACATGGTCACCCTGGGTGGGCAGGACTTGCCACGGGAGCCCGACGTGGCCTTCTCGGCCGCCAGCGTGGCGAAGATCGGCATTATGGTTGGTGTTTACCGCTACTTGGGGTCGAATCTCGATCCGGAAGCGGCTCGCTGGTTGGAGGAGATGATCACGCTGTCGGGCAATGACCCGGCCGATTGGCTCATGGAGCGAATTGACAAGGAACGCGGCCCGCTGCAAGTCAGCGAGGCTTTGCGCCAACTCGGCCTGGAGAGTACTTTTCTGGCGGGCTATTACCGGCCGGGATCGCCAGTGCTGCGCACCTTTACAACCCCCGCCAACCAGCGGACCGACATCAACACCCGCCCGGATGTGTACATTCAGACCACCCCGACCGACGTCGGCTCGCTACTGGCCGATATCTACCGCTGCAGCCAAGGCGGCGGCACCCTGCGAGTCGTGTTCCCCGAGCAGTTCTCCGCTGACGTGTGCGAGCGCATGCTGGACGTGCTCTCACGCAACAAGATCGGGGTGTTGATCGAGGCGGGCGTGCCCGACGGAACGCGAGTCGCCCACAAGCATGGCTGGACCGAGGAGACCCTGGGGCTGGGGGCTCTCAGCGACGCGGGGATCGTTTTCACCCCCGGCGGCGACTATGTCCTGGCTGCCTTCCTGTGGAAAGAGGGCGGGATGGTGTGGGAACGCGATTCGCAGGTCGTGGCCGACATCTCCCGGGCTACCTACAATTACTTCAATTTGCCTGTGGAATAGCCATCCCGGATTGTTGCACGTGAAACTTGTGCCCGTCCCGACGGGCGGGCCACGGCCCGCGCCGGCGTTGAATGCGTCGCCGGGGTGTGATACACTGCCCGCACTTCGCACCCCAGCCAGCCAAGCTGAAGTTGCGGGGTCCATCAGGTCAGACTTACCCAATTATCCGATCGGCGTCGCCCGCATATTCTTCCTAAGGAGGAGAATGTCCAGGTCACCGCGCACCCCCATTGGCTCGCGTGCCTTCATGATCGTGATATCCGTCCTAGCCTTGGCCGCCATCACTTGCGGCGGCGTCAGCACGACCGGGGGCGACACACTGCAGGCGACCAACGATGCCTTGGTCGCGCAACTGACCGCCCAGGCGGGCGGCCAGCCGCTATCGGCCGCTGCCACTCAAGAACCGAGTAGCTCGACCGGCAACACAGGCGCCACCGGGTCATCGTTCAGTGACGACTTCGCTCAGGACCAGGGATTCTGGTCGGTCTTCGATGGCGTCGCCATCGGGGGAAACCAGCTGCTGGTGGGGCCGTTCAAGGACTGTGCCGACATCGACGTGACCATCGCCCCGATGTGCTTCTCCGTGTGCACGCGCTGCGGCGTCCTGACCGACTACGACTTCACCGTGGAAGGTCAGTGGATCAAGGGCCCGACCGACCGCTACATGGCGGTCATCCTGCGCTTTGACGACGTAAACGACAACAACATCCCCGATCGCGGGCAGGACTACTTCCTGGCCTTCGCCTGGACGGCCGCCCCTGTGGATGGCGCCAACTTCTTCGTTCTCGAGTTCATCCCAATCAGCAAGACCGCTCCCTGGCTATTCAATTTCGCCGACGACGGTCCATTCTTCGGCGGCGCCACGATCAACAGCATGCGCTTCGTCTCCTCCCAAGACGGGCACCGCATCGATATCTTCGGCGATGCGGGCGTCCGCGCCGCCACGCTGACACTCGACAAACCGATCATCGATGAGCGCCTCATCGAGAGCCGCAAGTTCTCACTTACGCGCGACACACCTCCTGTCACCTCCGGCAAGATCGGGTTGGGAGTGATCCAGCGTGGGGTCCAAGCGGCGTTCTCAAACTTCTCACTCACCGTCCCATAGGGGTCGCGGCGTCGAAATCAAACGAGCCGCTCACGTGAGCGGCTCGTTTGCGTTATCATCGCGGCGATGGACTCTCTGCCCCCGATCTGCGACTACGAAGGCTCACACTATCAAGAGGAGTTCTGGGAGCGCGGCCAGCGCGTGTATGAGGACGCTTGCGAGGCCCAGACGCTGCGCCGGTTGCTGCCGCGCAGCGGCCAATTACTGCTCGAGCTGGGCGCGGGAGCCGGGCGCAACACGCCCCGCTACACCGGCTACGAGCGTATCGTCCTGCTCGATTACTCGCGCACCCAGCTTCAGCAGGCGCGCGCGCAACTCGGCGACAATCCACGCTACACCTACGTCGCGGCGAACGTGTATCGCCTGCCGTTCGTCGACGGGCTGTTCGACGGCGCCACGCTGATTCGCACGTTACATCATCTGGCACAGCCTGCCGAGGCATTGGTCGAGGTCAGAAGAGTGCTCGCCGAAGGGGGCACATTCCTGCTCGAGTATGCCAACAAGCACAACCTCAAAGCCATGGCGCGCTATGTGCTTGGGCAGCAGAGCTGGAGCCCCTTCTCCCTCGAGCCGATCGAATTCGCCCCGCTTAATTTCGATTTCCATCCACGCGCCGTTCGCGGCTGGCTCCGACAGGCCGGCTTCCACATCGAACGGCAGGTGACCGTCTCGCATTTTCGGGTGGGGTGGATGAAGCGAGCGTTCTCCACTCGCATTCTGGTTGCGCTCGACAGACTCGCGGGCAGCACGGGGGATCTTTGGCAGCTATCGCCCAGCGTGTTTGCGCGCGTTCGCGCGCTGGGCGCATCGCCAAGGGCAATCGGTTTCTTCAAATGCCCGGTGTGCGGGGGTTCATCCCTGGATCGTGATGCGCCCGATCAGGGCGCGAGCGGGCTGCGTTGCTCCACCTGCATGCGGTTGTGGCCGCTGCGCGACGGGATCTACGACTTCAAGGAAGCCATCGAGGTCTGAGCCAATACCTGCCACACCGCCTCTGCAGCATCCACTGCCGCGGTCGGGCGGGCGATGCGCTGACAAGCCTCCGCGCAGCGCGCTAAGTCCTCGGGAGATGCCAACCAATGGGCGACGGCCTCGGCCGCATTGCGCGGCCCGGGCGCCCACAGGCCCGCACCCTCATCTTCCACGTACTGGACATTCCCCTCTTCTTGGCCGGGCAGGCGGTTGTACAGCACCATCGGCAATCCAGCGTTGAGCGCCTCGCTGATCGTGCCGGGTCCAGCCTTCGTGACCAGGATGTCGGCCGCGCGCATCATGGCTGGCATCTCGCTCACAAACCCATAGATACGCGCTGGAATCTCCCACGGCACGGCTTCCAGGCGTTCCCGGAGCCTCGCATTCCTTCCTGCTACAATTGCGATTCCGCAATTCTTGTTGCTCTGGGCAATAGCACGTGCAGTCGAGAAGATTGGCCCCATTCCCTCGCCGCCACCGACGACCAAAACAGTCGGAAGATCCTTCGCCCAACCCAACTCCCGACGTAGCTCGGGCTTGTTACCTGGCGGGGCACAAAACCGTTTGCCCACCGGAAGTCCAACGACGCGGATCCGATCTCCGTGCAATCCGAAGCGCAACCCACGGCGGCGTGCTTCTTCCGTTGGGACGAGGCACAAGTCGGTCCGCCGGTGGTACCACAACGCGTGCGTGGAGACCAGATCGGTCACCTGGGTAATGAAAGGCGGCCGCCGTTTGCCGAGGGCATGCAATACCGGCGCATTGAACAGCGGATGAAAGTTGACCACCAGATCGGCAGGATGCTCGCGAACCAACTGGCGTGCGGCATTTCGGACCCATGGCCAGAACGTGGCGGTAATGGCTCGCGCCCGGCTATGCCCGTCGCTGGCCTTGTAGCCCAACCCCCATGCACGCGGCCAGCGCACGAGGCGCGGATACCATTTGGGCATGCGGTTGAGTGGATAGGGAGCATAGGCGACGAAGACGTCCACCATGTCGATCTCGACCTGGCCGGGATGGGCGTCGACCAGCGCCTCGACGACGGCCTCGGCTGCGCTGCGATGGCCACCGCCGGTGTCGGAGAACAGGACCAGAATGCGCGGAGGGCTGTTAGGAGGCCGTCGGATCATGCGGGCCTCGATTCAACCCGTGCTTTATGCGCTTGGATAGATCGCGACGTGACAAGAGGATGCGATGACCGCAGCCGCGGCAGGTGAGTCCGATATCGGCTCCGAGGCGGACGACATTCCACTCGCTACTGCCGCACGGATGCGGTTTGCGCATCCGCACGACATCGCCGAGCGCCAAATCAGGCAACATGCTGTGGATTATACAGTCGGCCGCAGGCGGCGTGGTAGAATTAGAGCGCGGGGTTCGCGAGATCACCATGCGCAGTACTGCCGGCCTTCTCCGCGCGTTCTCCTCAGGCACTCCCCGGTCTTCATAATCGTAGCGTGGGCGGCAGAAGCGCACGAGGAGTATCCGACATGGACAAGCAACGAGGCTCCTTCACCGTCAAGAAGGGCCTGGCACAAATGCTCAAGGGCGGCGTGATCATGGACGTGGTCACGCCGGACCACGCACACATTGCCGAAGAAGCGGGCGCGTGCGCGGTGATGGCGCTGGAGCGCGTGCCGGCCGACATCCGCGCCCAGGGCGGGGTGGCGCGCATGAGCGACCCGGGGCTCATTCAGCGCATCATGGAGACCGTCACCATACCCGTGATGGCCAAATGCCGAATCGGCCACTTCGTCGAAGCGCAAATACTCGAGGCGATCGGTGTTGACTTCATTGATGAATCAGAGGTCCTGACACCGGCCGACGAAGAGCATCACATTCTGAAGCACCCGTTCAGCGTGCCGTTCGTGTGCGGCGCACGCAACCTAGGCGAGGCCTTGCGCCGCATGGGCGAGGGTGCGGCCATGATCCGCACCAAAGGCGAGGCAGGCACCGGAGATGTGGTCGAGGCCGTGCGCCATGCGCGAGCCGTCCTGGGCGAGATCCGCCGCCTGCAATCGATGGCCGACGAGGAATTGATGGCATATGCCAAATCGATCGGCGCGCCTTACGAGCTGGTCCTCGAAACCAAGAGCCTCGGGCGTTTGCCGGTCGTCAACTTCGCCGCAGGCGGCGTGGCCACTCCGGCCGACGCCGCTCTGATGATGCAACTCGGGGTGGATGGAGTCTTCGTCGGGTCAGGCATTTTCAAGTCGGGCGACCCAGCCAAGCGTGCCGCGGCGATCGTCAAAGCCGTAACGCACTTCCGCGAGCCGAACATTCTGGCCGAGGTCAGCCGCGACTTGGGCGAACCCATGGTCGGGCGGCAGGTGAGTGCCATGCCGAAAGAGGAGTTGATCGCCGGCCGCGGCTGGTAACCGCCGCGCGCGCATCCTTTCGGCGGGCCGTGAGAGGGCTATGCGTATTGGAGTACTCGCGCTGCAAGGGGATTTTGCCGAACACGCCGCCGTCCTGCAACACCTCGGCGTCGTCCCACTCGAGGTGCGCTTGGCGGCGCACCTCGATGGCCTGCTCGGCCTGATCATCCCTGGCGGCGAATCAACCACCATCGGCAAGCTAGCGGTGGACTTCGGCCTGATCGATCCACTGCGCGCATTTGCGCGCCAACATGCGGTGTGGGGGACGTGCGCCGGAGCCATCCTGCTCTCGCGGGATGCTCAACGGGCGCAGCCGCTGCTCGAATTGATGGATATTACTATCCGCCGCAACGCCTTCGGCCGGCAGGTCGACAGCTTCGAGATCCCCATCCGGGCGCCGGCGCTGTCGGGGGTAGACGATGGGCGGGAAGGGCCGTTTCCCGCGGTCTTCATTCGCGCGCCGCTCATCGAGCAGGTGGGACCTGGAGTAGAAATCGTTGCCCGCCTGCAGGATGGCACGATCGTCGCCGCGCGCCAAGGACGCTGGCTGGCGACCTCTTTCCACCCCGAGTTGACCGGCGACGATCGATTCCACCGCTACTTCTTGCGCCTGTGCACCCAGGGCGCGTGAAGCAAGAGTCTCCCGCGAGGCAGAACATCCTGAGAAGGCCTGACTGACGATGCTTCGCCCCTTCGAGCTTCACGACCTGGCGGGTCTGCGGCGGTTGGCCGAGGACGGGGTGTGTCTCGACACGCGTCTGGCGCTCACCCGGGAGGTGCGCTCGCTGCCCACCGCCTTTTGGGCCAGCCTCTTCCCCGGCACGCTCGCCCGAACTTACGTGTGGGAAGGTCCACAGGGCACGCAAGCCTACGCGCAACTGCGGCACGTCGCAGGCTCGACACTGGCGCGGCTGATGTACCTAGCCCCGCACCAATTCCTCGACGCGCGCGAATGCGGTTCACTGGTGGAGGGTTTGCTGCGCGAGGCGGGACAGCGCGGCGCGCAGCACCTGCTCGCCGAGGCCGAAGAGGGCAGCCCGGTTTTTGGCTTCTTGCGGCAAGAGTGCTTCGCAGTCTATGCTCGCCAGGCCGTGTGGGTCCTGAATCAACCTCGGCCCGCGAGTTCCGTGCCCAGCGGGGTGCTTCGCCCTCAACGCGCGCGCGATCTGCTGCCCGTGCGCAGCCTGTATGCGGCCGTGGTGCCGGCGCTCATTCAACAGGTTGAACCCCCTCCGCGCGAGGCGCGTGGCTGGGCGTTTTTCCAGGAGGGTGATCTCGTCGGTTCGATCGATGTGCAATCCGGCCCGCGAGGCATCTGGCTGGAGCCTTTCTTCCACCCGGCCGCGCGCGACGTGGCGGAGGCCATGCATGCCATCTTAGCCAGCCTGCGCCCGACCGCCGCACGCCCGGCCTACGTGTGCGTGCGCTCCTACCAAAACTGGCTCGGTGCGATCCTCGGGGAGGCCGGACTCAACCGCTGGGCCGAGCAGGCCGTTCTGGTGAGGCGCATCGCGGTCCCGGTCAGCGAGCGCCGCACACTCAGCGCGCCGGCCATCGAACACAGCGCCACCCGCGCCACGCCGATCCGCGGCCACAGCTAGTGCAACACACTCATTCCCGTCGAAAGCTCTCATCCATGACCCAACGCAAGATTACTGATGACCTGAACGCCATGTTGGAGGTCCTCCCGGCAACGATCAGCGACGCGTTGCATCGCGTGGACCGCTGGGACGAGCTACTGGAGGTCATCCTCGATTTAGGGCGAGTCCCCACAGCGCGTTACCTGGACGGCGAGACAGTCCTCGATGAACACGAAGTGACGCGCGAGCTGATCGATTTCGTCGTCAGCCGCATCGGCGAGTTCGATGCCGACAATCGCGCCGGCATGGAACGCACGCTGCACCGCATCTCCGCCATTCGCAACCGGCGCGGCCATATCGTCGGGCTCACCTGCCGCGTGGGGCGCGCGGTCTACGGCACCATCGATATCATTCAGGATCTCGTGGCCTCGGGCAAGAGCCTGCTGCTCCTGGGTCGGCCCGGCATCGGCAAGACCACGATGCTGCGCGAGGCCGCACGCATCCTGGCCGACGACAAGCGGGTGGTGATCGTCGACACCTCCAACGAAATCGGCGGCGACGGTGATGTGGCTCACCCGGCTGTGGGACGGGCGCGGCGCATGCAGGTGCGCCAGCCCTCCCTGCAGCACGAGGTGATGATCGAGGCGGTGGAGAACCACAACCCGGAAGTGATCGTCATCGACGAGATCGGACGCGAACTAGAGGCGGCGGCCGCGCGCACGATTGCCGAACGCGGGGTGCAACTCATCGGCACGGCTCACGGCATCACGCTCGACAACATCCTGCTCAACCCCACATTGGCCGACCTGGTGGGCGGCATCGAGTCGGTCACCCTCTCCGATGAGGAGGCCCGCCGCCGTGGAACGCAAAAGACCGTTCTCGAGCGGCGCGCCCCGCCCACCTTCGATATTCTGATCGAGATCCAGGACCGCGAGCGCCTGGCCATTCACCTGGATGTGGCTGCGGCGGTGGATGCGGTGCTGCGCGGGCGTCCGCTGCCGCCGCAGTTGCGCTACCGCGATGAGAATAACGAAGTGCACGTCGAGACATTGGCGCTCGAGGCACCCGCGGGTCGCCGATCGCGCACCAGCGCGAACGCAGCCGCCGGCATGCCGTGGGACGGCGCCCATCGCCCGCGCCCAGTCCCCACCGAGCCTCCCAACCTCACGGGCGAGGCTTTGCCCTACTCCCCAACTCCTCCGCACATGCCGGCTAGCCACCACCAGCCGATCCGGGTCTATCCCTATGGCGTGGCGCGCAACCGCTTGGAGCAAGCAGCGCGCTACATGCACGTTCCGGTGACCGTGGTGACGGACCTGGGGGAGGCGCAGGCGGTGGTGACGCTCAAGGCATACTATCGTCGTCGCCAGCATCTGATCGAGGACGCCGAGCGGCGCGGGATTTCGATCTATGTATTGCGGGCAAACACCGTCGGCCAGATGCAGAACTTTCTCTCGGACCTCTTCGGCCTCAATCACGCAGCGCCCAACGACAGCCTGCTGGAGGTGGCCATGGAGGAAACGAGCCGCGCCGTGCAGGATGTGCTCACCGGCACGCGTTCGGTGGACCTGACGCCGGCCTCCGCGTACATCCGGCGATTGCAGCACCAGCAGGCGCGCCAGGCGAATCTCCTATCCCAATCCTATGGCAAGGAACCACACCGGCGAGTTCGCATCTTCCGGGATTAGGCCATGAACTTATTCATCACACTCGAAGGGCCGGAAGGCAGCGGCAAGTCGACCCAGGCGCCGCGCTTGGCGGAGTATCTACGCCAAAAGGGGTGGCGGGTATTGCTCACGCGCGAGCCCGGCGGCACATTCATAGGCGATCAGATCCGCCGCGTGTTGCACGATTTGGGCAACACCGCGATGCACCCGCGCACCGAGTTGCTGCTCTATTCGGCGTCACGCGCCCAAGTGGTCAATGAGATCATCCGCGCACACCTGGCCTCAGGGGGCACAGTGGTCTGCGACCGTTACGCGGATTCGTCGATGGCTTATCAAGGTTATGGCCAGGGGCTGCCGCTCGAGGATTTGAACACCATCACCGACTTCGCGACCGGCGGCCTGAAACCCGACCTGACGCTGCTGCTCGACCTGCCGGTGGCGATGGGCCTGGCGCGGCGACGCGGGACCGACGAGTGGAATCGCCTGGATGCTTACCAGATCGAGTTTCACGAACGCGTCCGGGCGGGGTACGCTCAGATGGTGATGGCCGAGCCCACGCGCTGGGTTGTGGTGGATGCCAGCTTGGAGGCCGAGGCGGTGTGGCAGCAATTGCGCGAGCGGCTGGAGGCCTGGCTCGCCTCCCGCTAGAAGTCGTCCTCGTCGTCGAGCCCGCCCTCTCCGCCCTCGCTTCCCAGGCCGGGGATCGAACTCTCGACCTCATCCGGGCTTTCGCCCGCTTCCAGCCGGTCAACCGCTTCGTCGAACTCCGGCCCCATTTCCTCGCCGGTCTCCTGCGACATGCGCCGCATCATGCGCGCCATCGATTGGGGATCGTTCTCGTCCACGTCGCCCCAGGACGACGGATCCGAGAGGTTATCGAGGCGCGATTCTTCCGAGCGCGCCATGCGAATCCGGCCGATCTTGCGGCGCAGGTGTGACCCGCCGCAATGCGGGCAGGAGGGGGTGGCGCTGTCGTATTCGGCGAGCGACAGGAAGATCGAAACCACGCCCTTGCAGTCCAGACAGCGGAATTCGTACTCGGGCATGCTCAGCCTCTCCGCGCGTTCCACGTGCTCAAGGTCCTGAGTTATCATTATAACGAGCCGCGCCAAGCCGCGTGCTACAGGAGACATCGTGCCAGACGATCCGTATGCTCGACCACGCTACCCGCTGCTTATCGTGCTCTCCGGTCCGTCGGGCGTCGGCAAAGACAGCGTCATCCGCGAGATGAAATCGCGCGGGTTGCCGCTGCATTTTGTGGTCACGGCCACGACCCGGCCCCCGCGCGAGGAAGAAGTCGAGGGGCGCGACTATCTGTTTATCTCCAAAGAGCGCTTCGCCGAGATGATCGACGACGGCGAGCTGCTCGAGTACGCCATCGTATACAGCGACTACAAGGGCATCCCGAAGAGCCAGGTACGGCAAGCCCTGGCCAGCGGCAGGGACGTCATCATGCGAGTAGATGTTCAGGGGGCTGCGACCGTGCGCCGCCTATGTCCACAAGCGCTGCTTATCTTCCTCACCACGCGCACCGAGCAGGAACTCGAGAATCGGCTCATGGCACGCCGCACTGAGTCGCCGGAAGAGCTTAAGCTGCGAATTGCCACCGCACGCCAGGAGATGCAGCGTCTGGAGGAATTCGATTACGTGGTGGTCAACCCCGACCAACATCTGAACGAGGCGGTCGCGGCCATTCTGGCCATCGTCGAAGCCGAGCACTCGCGAGTCGACCACCGTCAGGTGACATTGTGAGCGAATCGCCAGCCGGGCCCGCGCCGGTCGCGCCGCCCAGCCAGACCCCGCCACATCCCCGGGCGCGCCGAGCCTGGGTGACCTACACGCTGCTGGCGCTCACGGCGTCGGTCTTTCTGCTGCAATCACTGTCCACTTCGTTGTTGGGCGCCGACATACCTCTGGCATGGGGCGCCAAGATCAACGCGCTCATCAGCCAGGGCGAGCTGTGGCGCCTGGTCACTCCACTTCTATTGCACGCCGGCCTGCTGCACGCCGGATTCAACTTGTATGCGCTCTATATCATTGGCTCGCAAGCTGAAGCGTTCTTTGGCCGCTGGCGATTCCTGGCCGTGTATGTGGTCGCCGGCATGGGAGGGATCCTGGCCAGTTACTTGATGACCGCCGAGCCGTCGGTGGGGGCCTCCAGCGCGATCTTCGGTCTGGTGGGCGCGCTGCTCGTCTTCTTCTATCGCCACCGCCGCGCACTGGGTGAGTTCGGCCGGCGCGGCCTCATGAACCTGCTCTTTGTGGCGGGGATCAACCTCCTGCTGGGTCTCTCTCCCGGGATCGATAACTGGGGGCACTTGGGGGGCCTGGTATCCGGTGGCCTGCTGGCCTTGCTCCTCGGCCCCGATTTGAGCCTCGAGCGGGTGGAGGCGAGCGGCACGACCATCGTGACGGACCGGCGCGCCTTTCGGCGTACCTGGCCCTGGGCCCTGTGGTTGGCCCTCGCGATCCTGGTCGCGGCGCTTTTCATCCGCCCAAGCGGCTGATGCTCCAACGCAACTCACTGGTTCGACGGAGGCGGCATGTCCGTTCCGCTCGAGAGGTCCTCGCCTGAGAGCTTTCGCTTCTATCACCCGATCGAGATTCGCTACGGGGATATCGACGCGCAGGGCCACGTCAACAACGCCTGCTACTTCACCTACATGGAACAGACCCGCGTCCGCTATATCGGCTCGTTGGGGCTGTGGGACCGGCGGACCTTTGATTCTGTCGGCATCATCCTGGCCGAGACCTCCTGCACCTTCCTGGCCCCGATCGAGTTGACCGATTCGATACGCGTCGGCGTGCGCACGACGCATCTGGGCACCAAGAGCCTGACCACCGAGTACCGCTTCGAGGAGGCGACCCGCAACCGGCTGATGGCCACCGGGCGCGCTGTGCTCGTCGCGTACGACTATCAACGACAACAGTCGATCCCCATCCCGCCCGACTGGCGTGAGGCGCTGGCCCGTTACGAAGGACTGCCGCTGTAGCCGCCATTGGCACCCCGTGGTCATCGGCGCTGGGACATACGATGAAGATTGATGTGGCGCTCTCGCCCGATTTCCCGCAGCATGTGCCGGCGGCCGCCCGCGCCGCCGAGGCCCTGGGCTTCGACGGGGTATGGACTAACGAA
Organism: uncultured Chloroflexia bacterium; assembly: GCA_963712475.1. Classification (GTDB taxonomy): domain Bacteria; phylum Chloroflexota; class Anaerolineae; order Anaerolineales; family RBG-16-64-43; genus RBG-16-64-43. The sequence goes on along the minus strand of CAVQIA010000004.1, from coordinate 1,582,419 downwards.
ACCCAGCACGACCCGTTTCTCCCGCTCACGCTGGTCGCCGAACACACCCAGCGTGTGGATTTCGGGACCGCGATCGCTGTAAGCTTCGCACGCTCGCCGACCACCTTGGCATACACCGCCTGGGATCTCGCGGCCCAATCGGGTGGGCGGTTCATCCTGGGCCTGGGGACTCAGGTGCGGGCGCACATCGTCCGCCGCTTCGGCATGCCCTGGCCCGAGTTGGTCAGCGGCATGCTGCGCGAGCAGATCGGGGCGCTGCGGGCGATCTGGAAGACGTGGGCGACCGGCGAGCCGCTCAACTTCCGCGGCGAGCGTCTGCACCTGACGCTGATGACCCCCTTCTTCACCCCGCCGCCAATGGCCCACCCCGAGATTCCGATCTTCATCGCAGGGGTCAACCCAGCGCTCTGCCGCCTGGCGGGCGAAGTGGCTGACGGATTCTTCGTCCATCCGCTGCATACGCTGCGCTACCTACGTGAGGTGTTGTATCCGGCCCTCGCGCTCGGCCGCCAACGAGCGGGGCGGGAGGCTTCGCACATGCAGGTGGTCGTGACCGCCTTGGCCTACACCTCGCCCGAAGAGAAATCGTTCGTGCGGCACCAGATTGCCTTCTACGCCTCCACGCGCTCGTATCGGCCTGTGATGGCCCTCCACGGCTGGGGAGAGATCGCCGACCGACTCACGCGATTGGCTCCGCGCGGAGGGTGGGCGGAGATGAGTGAACTCATCTCCGATGAGATGCTCGCCACGTTCAGTGTGGAGAGTGCGCCCGAGGATCTGGGTACCGCACTCGCCGAGCGCTATGCCGGCAGTGCCGACCGCGTGTTGCTTTACCTGCCCTTCACGCCCAACGGAGAGAGCCGCTTTTGGTCGCAACTGGTGAATGGTGTGCGAGGCGCGCGGAGTGGATAAGCCGCCGCATGCCGATGAGTTGCTGATCGTCGATTCCCATGAGGACCTTGCCTGGAACGCGCTGACATTCGGCCGCGACTACATGCGTTCCGTGGCCGAAACACGCGCGCTGGAAGCCGGAGGCCCGGTCCCCGAACGCAACGGCAACACCTTGCTTGGCTACCCGGAGTGGGTGCGCGGCCGAGTGGCGGTGGTGTTCGCCACGTTATTCGCAATGCCGGAGCGCTGGAAGACGGCTGCGTGGGAGCCCGCTTACAGGACGCCGGCCGAAGCGCGGGTCATGTACAGTGCACAAATGGACCACTACCAGCGCTGGGTCGACGAGCACTCCACGCAATTGAAGCTCATCGGCGGGCGTTCCGACCTCGAGCTTGTGCTTGCGACGTGGCGCCCGGGCGAAGCCGGATCACCCATCATCGGCCTGCTGCCGCTCATGGAGGGCGCCGAAGGCATTGCGAATCCTTCCGAACTCGAAGACTGGGTAAGGCGAGGTGTGCGCGCGATCGGCCCCGCCTGGGCTTCGAACGCCTACTGCGGTGGAACGGCCGAGCCGGGCGGCCTGACCCAGCTTGGGCAGGAGTTGCTCGAGGACATGGAATCTCTGGGGTTGATTCTCGATCTCAGTCACATGGATGAGGCGGCCGCCTTGCCGGCGCTCGACCGATACAGCGGGGTGGTGATGGCGTCGCACAGCAATGTGCGCAAGCTGGTACCTGAGCACCCGAAGCCTAACCGCCACCTGAGTGACGAGACGATTGCGCGCCTGGCCGAACGCCAGGCGGTCATCGGTATCGTCCCCTACAATCCTTTCTTGCGCGGCGATTGGACAACCGCCATGGGCAAACAGGCTGTCTCGATCGTGCGCGTGCTCGATCAGATCGATCATGTGTGCCAGGTGGTGGGCGATGCGGCCCATGTCGGGATTGGGTCGGATTTCGACGGCGGGCCGGGGCTGGAGAAGGTGCCGGCCGAGATCGACACGATCGCGGACCTGCACCTCCTGCGCGCGGGCCTCGAGCAGCGCGGGTTCACCCCGGCTGAGGTGCAAGGCATCTTCAGCGGCAATTGGTTGAACTTGCTGCGCCGCAGTCTGCACTAGCCGCGGGGCACTACTCCCTGCTCACCGACTGGCCAAGAATGAGTCATAATGAAGTGCGCCGTGCACCCACATCGGGTGATGGGAGAGTAGCGTGGCCGTGAGCGAGGTACGCCGCCGGACCTGGACTCGCCGACTGGTGTTCTTCGACATCGTCGGCTTGATTCTTTTTCTCCTTGGATTCAATCCGGCAACCTTCGGGCTCGACCGAAGCCGGGTCATCGGCTACGTCCAAGCGATCGTCTTCTTGTTTGGATTGGGCGTGATCGTGCTGATCTCGTATGTCGTCGCAACTCTCAAGCGACGAAGCGGGGATAGCCTAAGCCTCGTGCAAGACATCGGGGGCCGCCTGATGGCGACGGGTTACGTGCTCGCGGCCTTCTCGAGTGTGGCAGACCTGATTGGTTTGGGGAGCGAGCCCTTGCCGCGGCCACCGAACTTCGGCGTGCTGCAATCCAGCGGCCTTTTGGTGGGCGTGTTGCTCACTCTCATTGGTCTGCTCATGCTCTATCCGCGGCGCCGCCCGGCGCCCGCGCCCGACGCACCGACGCAGCCCGTGGGTTGACCGGTTCGCGTGCGGCCGAACCTCGGGCGCGCGTGAGATTGCAACGTGCACGCGTATCGAGCAGATCATTCATCCGCATTCCGCGTGACGTCGCACGATACCCGTAAGGTATAATCGCCGCGCACTCCAAAGAGCCAAATCGGAATACATCGGTGGCGGCCGCAGAGCCGCCTCCTCATTCTGGAGGAGAACGTGGCAGACAGCCAACCGACGCACCTGGTCGCTGTTATCGGCGCGGGCCCTGCGGGTTTGTTCGCCGCGCGCGAGCTGGCCCTCAATAATGTCCGCGTCGTCATCCTTAACCGCGACATCAAACCCGGCGGCTTGGCGGAGTATGGAATCTACCCTGACAAGCATCGCATGAAGGAGGGTCTGCGTGCGCAGTTCCGCCAGATCCTGGCCATGCCGCTCATCGAGTATATCGGCCATCTCACCGTTGGAACACACGCCGACCTCAGCCTCGAAGCATTGCGTGATCTTGGCTGCGGCGCGATGTTGGTGACCGTAGGCGCGCAGGGGACGAAGAAGCTCGGGCTGCCCGGGGAAGATGCGCGCGGCGTGTTCCACGCCAAGGATCTGGTTTACCACTACAACCGGCTGCCGCCCTTCAGCATGCGCGAGTTTCCCGTGGGAAAGCGGGTGGGGGTCGTGGGCGCCGGCAACGTCATGGCCGATATCATGAACTGGCTGGTGCGCAAGTGCCAGGTGGCCGAGGCGGTGGCTATCGTGCGCCGCGGCCCGGCCGAGGTTAAGTTCGATCGCAAAGAATTCGAACCGATCGTGGCCAACCTCGATCAGACCGCGCTGCAGGCCGAAATGGCGCGCGTGGCACCGATCATGCGGGCCATTGGTCAGGACCCCGAACAGGCGCATGCCTTCCTGCTCGCGGCACTCCCCAAGGCCCTCGCCCCGGTTTCCGCGACTCGCATGCGCTTCGACTTCCTCGCATCGCCCAGGGAGGTTCTGGCCGACGCTTTGGGGCACATGACAGGCCTCAGGGTCGACGACACCACCCTGGTCCGCTCCGGAAACGACATCAAAGCCAAGAGCCTGGACACCTCGCGCATCATCCCGCTCGACTCCATCGTATTCGCGATCGGGGACAAGGTGGATGAGGCCTTCGGGCTGCCGGTGCAGGGCACCTCGTTCGTCAAGGCGCCTGCCCCGCGCTACCCTCAGGAGGGTCATTCGTTCGAAGTGTTCGACCCGCAACTCGACCGGATCGTGGAAGATGTCTTCGTGGCGGGGTGGTCGCGCGAGGCCAGCGCAGGGTTGGTGGGCATCGCGCGCAAAGACGGGGTGAACGGCGCGCGAGCCGTACTGCAATACCTGCGGGCACTCCCATTGGCGACTCAACCGAAACTGGATGCACTCGAGGCGCGCCTGGCGGCGCTCCCCAATGCTGTTGTGCACAAGGACGACCTGGCCATGCTGGAGGCGACGGAGCACCAGGAGGCGGAGCGCCGCGGGCTTGAGGAGTTCAAGTTCGCGACTAATGAGGACATGTTGGCGGCGATGCACCTCTCGGAAGCCGTCGTTCCTGCGCGCTAAGCGCTGAGCCCGCCGAGGCGACCCGAGGCCTCCGTCCGCTCGGACCTATTCTCGTAGAGCGCGCATGCGCGTCGACCACCTCAGCCTGACCAACTTCCGCAACTTCGTCCGCCTGGAGACCGCGCTGCCCGCCGGCGCGCTCATCCTGGCCGGGGCCAATGCCCAGGGCAAGACCTCTCTCCTGGAGGCGCTCTACCTCTTCACCAGCGCCGCCTCACCCTTCGCGGAATCCGACCGCCAAGTTATCAATTTCCTCGCCATGCGCGAGGCGCAGCCGGTGGCGCGCCTCGTGGCCGAGGCGCACAACCGGCGTGGGCCGGTGCGCCTCGAGGTGCGCCTGTACTTCGAGCCAACCTCAGGGGGGAGGTGCGCTTCCGCAAAGAAGTGCTGATCAACGGTGTGCGCCGCAAGCCCGCCGAACTCGCGGCGCACTTCAACGCGGTGCTGTTTCTGCCTCAAGAATTGCGTGTGGTGGAAGGCCCTCCGGCCGAGCGCCGCCGGCACTTGGACGAATTGCTAGCGCAAGTGGATACGCAATATGTCGCCGCACTGAGTGACTACCAGCGCGTGCTGACCCAGCGTAACGCGCTCTTGCGCCAGATTCAAGAGAATGGGGGAGAGGCCGGACAGCTCGATTTTTGGGATGAGCAACTGGCGGCGAGCGGCGCCATCATTAGCCTTGCGCGGAGTAATGCCCTGGCCGAGCTGGAGCGGACCTCGCAACCGGTACACCGCCAACTGACACGTATGGCGGAGGCATTACAGCTTGCCTATCAACCGTCGGTGGATCCGGCCGCGCCCGAGTTCGAATCGCAGCAACGGAGCACTGCAGCGCGAGCTGCCTCTGCCCGTTGCGGTGGACCGCGGGCGTTTCACCCTCGAAGACTATCGTCTGTTGTTGAGCCAGCGCCTGCGCGATACACGCGGTGATTCGATCGCCCGCGGGACGACGCTGCACGGTCCACACCGCGACGAGTGGCGGATGCTCATCAATGGAATCGACCTGGGCATCTACGGCTCACGCGGGCAATCGCGCACCGCGCTCCTGGCGCTCAAACTGGCCGAAGTCGAGTGGATACGCACGCGCGTCGGCGAGTGGCCCGTCTTGCTTCTGGATGAAGTCCTTTCGGAGTTGGACCGCACCCGGCGCGCGGACCTGCTGGAGCATCTGGGTGCTGCCGAGCAAGCCCTGCTTACGACGACTGACCCCGAGATGCTGCCGGCCTCATTCCGCAGCCGAGCGCCCACGTGGCGCCTCGAGGCGGGGAGGCTTAGCCCCGAGTGAACCGAACCACGCCAACCGTGACCCCCGATGTGAAAGCAGCGCCTTCAGAGCAGCGGCCGCTTGCCAGGGATGCCCGCGCGGCGCGGATACTGCTCGGGGGTTGAGGCAACTTTCTCCATCACCACCAGGTAGCGAGTCTCCGCCACGCCCGGCAGTTCGACTGGGATCATCTTGCGCAAGGTGCCGCCCAGCAAGCGCATCGCCCCCGTGGCCGCGTGGGCCTCGGAGGGCCCGCTCTCGCCCTTCTGCGCCACGGCCAGCCCGCCGATGCGTGTGAGAGGCAACAGGTACTCCGCCAGCGTCGGCAGTTCCGCGACGGCACGCGCCAGGGATCCATCGTACATCTCGCGATGGGCCGGTTCGTGGCCCACGTCCTCGGCCCGACCATGAACGACCTGCACCTGGTGCATGTCCAGAGTCCGCACGACGTGGCGGCAGAACTCCGCCTTCTTGCCGGTGGCCTCGACCAATGTCACTTCCAACCCGGGGATGAGGATCTTCAGCGCGAGCCCCGGAAAGCCGGCGCCGGTGCCAACATCGATCACGCGACGTGGTGAGGCTGGCGAGAGTGCTTGCCAACACGAGAATGAATCCGAAGAAGTGCTTGATCGCAACTTCGCCCGGGTCGGTGATGGCGGTGAGGTTGGCGCGCTGATTCCAGCGCACCAGTTCTTCGGAGTAGCGCTCCACCTTGCGCCGCTGGTCGGCGCTGAGGTTGAGCCCCAGGAGTACGTTGGTGGATTGGACCAGGGCGTCCATGACGAGGGCTTAGATTTGCAGCGATTGGCCCGGGTTAAGCACACGCACCGGGACGCCCGTCTCGCGTTCAACGCGGGCCGCCCACGCGTGCGCATCTTGCTGGATCAGTTCGAACGTGTTGTAGTGAATTGGGAGGACCAGCCGCGGCGCGATCAGTTTGACCGCACGCAGCGCATCCTCCGGACCCATGGTGTAGTTATCCCCGATCGGCAGCGCCGCCAGGTCGATTCCCTCCTCGCCGATCAGTCGCATGTCGCCAAAGAGCCCGGTGTCCGCGGCGAGATAGATCTTCTTTCCATCCTTGGTCGTTAGGAGGAACCCGGCCGCGTGCCCGCCGTCCGATCCATCGGGCAGCTTCGAACCGTGCATTGCGGGCGTCAGCTTAAGATGGCCAAAGGGGAAGTGGTGGCCGCCGCCGATGTGTAGGGCGTGTCCGGCCACCTGCTGCTGCTTGAGCCAGGCGATGATCTCGGCGTTGCTGATCACGAGTGCGCCAGAGCGACGGGCAATGGCCAGCGTGTCACCCACATGGTCGCCATGGCCGTGCGACACAAGAATGTAGTCCGGTGTGACCTGATCGGCACGCAGGCTGGCGGCGGGATTCTCGTTCAGGTACGGATCCACCAGCACGAGTTTGCCGCTGCACTCGATCAGGAAGGCTGCGTGCCCCAGCCAGGTAAGTGTGGTTGGCATGCCCGTTTCCCCCGCACGCGCACCTCGGAATCACGGCGAGACGCGTGCGGTCGTATTCTATTCGAATTCTACAGGAGGGTCGCGGGTGGAGGGCCGACGCCGGCTATGCGGCGGCGCGGGCCTCGCTGGCCGCCGGCAGGGTAAACCAAAAGACGCTGCCCTTGCCCGGTTCGCTGGTGGCCCCAATCGTGCCACCCTGCAACTCCACCAGGCGCTTGGTGAGGTGCAGCCCCAGCCCCCAACCGGGCTGATCGCGAACGGCAGCCGACTCGCCGCGGAAGAACTGGCTGAACAAGCGCTCCTGCTCAGCATTCGACATGCCAATGCCGGTATCCTGAATCAGGATGCGCACGCGGTCCCCTTCACGCTGCGCCCGGACCGAGATACTGCCGCCGGAGGGGGTGTACTTGTTGGCATTGCTCAGCAGGTTGGTGATGATCTGCATCAGGCGGTTTCGATCGGCGCGCACGGCTGGCAGATCGGAGGGGATCGCTGCCTGCACCTGCTGCTGGCGCAGTGCGAAGTTGGGCTCCATGCTGGCCAGTGTTTCTTGCAGGTAACGCCCAAGCGAAAGCGGGCCGAGTTCCATACGCAAGCGGCCCGATTCAATGCTTGAGAGGTCGAGCAGGTCCGAGACCAGGGCGGCCATGCGATCGACATTCTTCTGAATGGTATCCAGGAATTCAAGCTGCCGGTCGGTGACGGGGCCGGCCGTGCCCTTGCGCAGAAGGTCGGCGTAGCCGCGCACCGAGGTCATGGGAACTTTGAGTTCGTGCGAGACGATCGACACGAACTGCGATTTGGCCTCGTCGGCACGGCGCACGGCCTGGAACAGGCGGGTGTTTTCGAGGGCCGTGGCCGCATGATCCACCAGTCGGCTCAATGCCTCCTGCTCGCTCGGCAAGAAGCTAGGCATCGCCCGGCTGACATACACGGCTCCGATCACGTTTCCCTCGCGCATGACCGGTGTGAGCAGCGCCGCCGAGGATTTGACGCTGGCGGGGCGCGCGCTCAGTCGTTTGTTCTCCAGGGCATGTGCCAGTGGATCCCCGTTGTTGGGGAAGGAGGGTCCTTCGCCCTCGGGCCAACCGCGCGAGGCGGCGATGTGCAGGCCCGTCTCCTCATCCATGCGCACCGCAACCCAGCCTTGCGTAGCCCGCGTGACCTGCAACGCCCACTCGAGCAGGGTATCCGCCACGCGCTGCGGCTCGAGGGTCGCGTTCAATTGATGGTCCACCTGTTGCAGCCGCTCGAGTTCCTCCACCCGCGCCTGCAGGGCCTGGTCGGTGAGTGTATACAGGCGGGCATTCTCGATGGCGGTGGCCGCCTGAGTCGCCAGCGTCGAAAGCAGCTCCAAATCGCGCGAGGTGAACAGGCCGGCGCGCACGCGGTTATCGCAATAGATGACACCCAGCACGCGTTCTTTGACTTTGAGCGGCACGCACAAGATCGAGCGCAGGGCATAGCGCTTCACGGAACGCTGGTTCGAGAAGCGCGGGTCGGTCTGGGCGTTGGTGGTGAGCACCGGCATGCCGGTGCGCGCCACGGTTTCGACAACGGTGCGGCTGTACTCCATTTCCTTCTGGCCGAGGTTGAGGCGGTCGAGGTTGCGCGCCGCGCGCAGGTTGAGCGTGCCGCCCACCTCATCGATGAGCATGATGCAGCCACGTTCGGCACCAGTGAGCTGCACCACGGCATCCATGACCTGGGTCAGCGAATTGTCGAGCAACAGCGACGAGCCGAGGGCCTGCGACACGCGATACAACGTCAGCAGGCGCGATTGCTCATCAGCTCGCGCCAAGTCGTCACCCAGGGTGTGCAGCTGCTGCAGCGTCTGCGCCAAAAGGGGCTGCAGCGAGTTGGTCTTGGCCAAGCGCGCCTGGAATTTCTCCAGCGCCTGCTTGACCGCGTCGACCGAGGCTGGAAGTGCAGTCTGATTCATACTTGCCTCGCGCGCCGGCCTGTGGCCCGGCCTACCGGGCACATACGGCGCAATGGACATTCGCTGCATTTCGGGCGGCGAGCCTGGCACACTTCGCGCCCGAGGCGGATCAGGTTGAGGTGGTCCGCGGCGTAGTACTGCGGCTCAAAGAGCCGCGCCAGATGGATGTGGGCCGCCTCGTACGACTGGTGTGGCGGCCGCAGACCCAGGCGTTGGGTCACGCGGTAAATGTGTGTATCCACCGGAAAGGCCGCGTGCCCCAACCCGAACAGCATCACGATCGAGGCCGTTTTCGGCCCCACGCCCGGAAGGCTGCGCAACCATGCGCGCACCTCCTCGGCCGGCCAAGCGCGCAGGAACTCAAGTTCGAGCCGACCCCGTTCGTTCGTAATCCGGCGCAGGGCCTCTTGGATGCGGGGCCCCTTCTGCTGGGCCAGCCCGGCCGGCCGGATCGCATCGGTCACCTCCCGCTGCGGCGCATCGCGCACCGCCTCCCACGAGGGGAAGGTTTCTTTCAGCGCTCGGAACCCCCGGTCGCGGTTCGTGTCGTTGGTGTTCTGCGAGAGAACGGTGCACACCAACTCATCCAGGACCGGCAGCCGCTCGCGCGAAGACACCTCGCCGTACACCGTGCGCAGCCGATGGCCGATCCGCCGCGCCCGGGCCTGCAGGGAAGGCATGCCCTCATTATAGTCGAGCGTATTTGCTCGATGTGTGCGATCCTTCTTGCAATCCGATTGCCATAAAGGGTACACTTTTCTTGCAGAGACATCGAATGCGCCTTCTACGAACTGATCGGTGGAGTCTCTTTCTTGTGCTGGGCATGCTGCTGACCGCCGGCTATGCGCTCGCGGCCACGCATTGGGCTCCCGGGTTGGGGCGCGTCCCTGCCGCTGCGTTCGGCGCCGGGCTGCTTGGCTGGATACTTGCACAGAGCCGCCTGCCTGCGCGGGCCAGCGCCTTGCTGGCCGCGGGCTACGGCTCAGCCTTCCTCTTCTGGGCTCTGTTCCAAGAATTTCTCTGGACGGGACAACCGCTCGGGCTGTGGCTGGGAATGCACGTGCGCGCCTGGCAGTCCCTCGCACGCCTGGCGGAATTCTTCCACAGGCTCTACACCGGCACGGCCAACAACGACCTGCTCATCTTCACCGTCGCCATTCTGTGGGTCACATGGATGCTCGCCAGCCTCGCCGCATGGTCGGCCTTCCGCCTGGGGCGCTTCTGGGCCGCGTTTCTGCCGACCGGCATCGGCGTCCTGGCCGTGGCCTACTACTACGGCGGGGAGGTCAACCAGCGCTCTTACCTCGCGCTTTATCTCTTATTCGGGTTGCTGCTTCTGGCACGCTTCTCGCTGTACGAACAGAAGGATGGTTGGCGATTGCATGCGGTCAATTTCACGGCCGAAGTGAGCTACGAGTTCGCTCGCGTAGCGCTGCTCACCACGATTGTGTTATTGACCCTGGCCTGGGGCGTCTCGGGGCGGCGCACCCTGCAGACGCTCGGGCAGGACGACCTTTGGGGACGCCGTTGGGATTCGGCGCGCGAAACATTCACGCGACTGTTCGGCGAGCTGCAGGCGGCGGGGCCGGGCCCCGGCGATTACTTCGGTCAGTCACTCGCGCTGGGCGGGGCCGTGAACCTGAGTGCCGCGCCGGTGTTCGAAGTGACCACCTCGCGCGCCCCTGAGGGGGATGACTTCATTCCGCGCGGCTCGGCGAATGACCCAAATGACAGCGTCACCTTCATCGATCGCTTCTACTGGCGCGCGATCGCTTACGATCATTACGAGGATGGACGCTGGCAACTCATGGCCAGCCTCGGTCGCAGCCTCGATCCACGCGACGAGCCGCTTCGGCCGGAACACCCCACGGCCCGCTTGCCGGTCGAAGCGCGCTTCACGGTCCTCTCGCCTTCGATCTCCCGTCTGTATCTGATATCGGAACCAGTGTGGGTCGACCGTCCGATATGGATTGAGAGCGACCCCGACAACCTGAGCGTGGTCAGCGCGCGATCCAAGAGCCTGCTCCCCCAAGGGTCGCAGTACCTGGAGCGCTCGGCGATGTTGCGCGTCGACCAAAGCTCGCTGCGCGCGGCTGGCCAGACCTACCCGCGCTGGATTCGCGACAACTACCTGCAGCTTCCGGCGACCATCACAGCGCGCACGCGTGACCTGGCCACTCAGATCGCCGGCGATCGACAGACGGTTTACGACAAAGCCGAGGCGGTGACAAACTATTTGCGCGAAGCAATCACGTACGACACACAGATCTCTCCGCCGCCGCCCGGCGTCGACCCGGTCGACTGGGTTCTCTTTGATTCCCCTCGCGGCTACTGCAATTACTACGCCTCGGCGGAAGTCGTCCTGCTGCGGGCGTTGGGCATCCCGGCGCGATTGGCTGTCGGCTTCTCACAGGGCGAGGTCGATTCGAGCGGTCGCACTTTTCTCGTCCGTGAAAGCGCAGCTCATGCCTGGCCGGAGGTCTACTTCCCGAACCTGGGGTGGGTGGAGTTCGAGCCCACGGTCTCCGAGCCCGAATTGGTGCGCCCCCTTGCCCGGGTGGCACTGCCTGAACCTATCTCCACGCCTGAAACGGGCCCGACCGAGGATCCCCACGACACGCGTTTGGAGAGAATCCCGGAGGGAGAGGAGCCTGCCCAGGACGTCGCCGGGCGCTCGCGCTTCCCCATCGGGTTAATCCTGCTCGGGGTGCCTGCAGTTGTGCTTGGGCTGACCGCAACCTGGGCAACGATCGTGTTCATGCGGGGCGATTCTCCGCTGGGCGCGGCACAGCACATCCTCCGCCGCGTACGCCGCACAAGCGAGAAGGCCCTCTCCGACGGGCCGCCCGCCGGGGGGCCGCTCGAGGCTGAAGGCCCGCTTGATCGCGCTCCGCTCACGACCGCCGAACGGGCTTATGCCTGGACGTGCCGCTTGAGTGATTGGCACGACCTTCAGCGTGGCCCACATCTCACCCCGCTGGAGCATCTCGCGCGACTCAGGCAGCGCCTGCCTGAACTGGCGCCTTCGCTCGATCTCATCGCCCGCCAGTATACGTTGGAACGTTATGGCGCCGGCGCACCGGCCTCCGGGGCTGAGGCGCAGCGCCTGGAAGCCGCACAACGCGAGGTGGTGCGCCGCGCGCTGCCGCTCGTTCCACAGCGAATTGCCTTGTGGGGACTGCACGGATTGCGCTTCTTGCGCGGCCGCGTGTGATTCCCCTGTGCTAGAATGACGCCTCGCAAAGGAGCCCTCTCGTGCTGCTGGTAATCCTTGCGGCGCTGCTCTCTGTAGGCGCGCTGGCCTCCCTCGTTGTCGCTCCCCGGCGGCGTCTCGCACGTATTCTCGCCTCGGCCCCACCGCTTGTGTGCCTTCTGCTCCTCGCGCTGCCCCTCCCGCTTGCAGCGCAGGCCCACTTCGCCTGGCTGCCCGTCTCGCTCGCGTCGGAACCCCTGCGTTTCGTTCTGGATGATGGCGGCCGCGCGTTGGCGTTCGGCTTGGTCACGCTCCTGACCGCGCTGCAGTGGACCGGGCTCGATCGCCCGGCGGCCCGCCGCACAGCCCGGGCAGCCGCATATCTGATGAGCCTAGCCGCCCTCGCATCGTTTGCTGCCGCCAACCCAGGCGCCTTGCTCCTGTCTTGGGCGTGGGTGGACCTCTTTGGTTTCGTCCTCATCCTGATGCTTCGGCAGAGTCTGCCCGAGGCCGTGGAGGAGGGCGATGCTCCTGCCGACATTCGACCCGTGGCGGCGCTCGCGCTTAATTCGCTCGGCACATTGCTCGTCCTGGTTGCATTCTTGCCCGCGCTGGGCATCCAGGGTGCTGCGCCGAGCACGCTTTCGCTGGTCTCCGCTCCGTTGCTCTCGCAACTTGCGTTCGTCGGCGGGGTCGCTTTGCGCATGGGGGTCTTTCCGCCTCAACTCACCTTGCCCCGTTTTGGCTTCAGCGAGGGGGGCTATGACGTGCTGGTGCGCCTTGTGCCAGCCGCAACCGGCCTGCGCCTGTTCGGCCAAGTATGGTCGGCCCAAAGCGCGCTCGTGCTGGGCGGCGGATGGATGGGGTGGATCATCGCGCTCGTGTGCTTGAGCGCCTTCCTCGGTGGCGTGCGCTGGATGGTCCGTCACACTGCGCGTTCGGCGCGCACGACGCTGCTGGCCGGGCTCCTGGCGCTGGCCAGCCTGGCCGTGCTCCAGGGCGCTCCGCCCGAGCCGGTGACGCGCGCGGCGGGATTGGTGCTGCTCCTGGGTGGGGGTCTCATACTCCAATTCCGAGGGCAAAGCCGCTGGCAGAAATGGTCCGCGCTTTGGCCGATCGTGTGTGCAGCAATCGTCGCAGGCGTGCCGTTATCGCCGGGGGCGGGGCTGAGTGCCTCACTGTATGAGGCCCTCATTGCGAATCACTCCTGGGGCGTGTTGTTAGCCGTTGGCCTGTTGCACATCATGTTGGTGGGCAACCTTGTGCGTTTGGCTTTCGAGGGCGGTCTGGAACTGCCGGCTGGCGAGAAGCTGGTGTGGCTCGCCTACTACGGTGCGTTGACGCTGTGTCTGGCTGCGCTCGTCGCCTGGCCGGTGCTCGGCTTCTTGGGTGGACCGTGGCAGCCGGACCTGGTCGGCGGAGTTGCGTTTGCAGCCGTTGCAGGTGGCGGCCTGGCACTCGCCGCAGCGGCACGCAGATTGCGCCGCCCGGGAGAGCAGGCCCTGGCCACGCTCGAAAACCTCACCCGCTTCGACTGGCTTCCCCGCGGGCTGGCCTCCATTGCCTCCAGCGCAGCCGATGCCGTCCGGCGAGTTCGACAGTATCGTGAGCGGCGAGAGCGCCGTCATGTGGTCGCTCGCCTTCGCCGTGTTGATATGGGTTCTGCTGCGCGGGGGCTAGGAGCTCGCACCGCCAAATGAATATCCGCTCTCGAGGATGTCCCTAGATGGAATTGGTGTTGGCCATCGCCGGCCTGGCGCTGGTGTTGATTGGCAGCCTGGCCGTTTTCCTGCTACGCACATGGCGCTGGGCGTTGGTTGCCTTCGCCGTGCAGTCCCTGGGCATGGGGTTGGTGGCGCTGATCATCGTTGCACCGCCGATTGCCCTGGCCGAGACGCTGACCGGATGGTTGGTGGCGGGCATTCTTGCGCTCACGCTGCGTCGCGAGGGCATGGGCACGACCGAAGTTTCGGTGATCCCTCCGGGGTGGCTGTTTCGCGTTCTGCTGGCATTGATGATTCTTGTGACGGCGCTGGCCTTGTTGCCGGACCTGGGCAGCGCGTTTGACGATCCGCCCGAGGCGGTGACACTGGCAGCGGTTGTACTGATGGCCTTTGGTGTCCTTGGCCTTGGCCTCAACGAACAACCGCTGCGAGTTGGGGTGGCGCTCATCACCACGTTGCAGGGATTCGAACTGGCGTATTTGTGGAGCGAGCGCTCGCTTCTGGTCATCGCGCTCTTGGCTGCCGTCCACCTCACGATTGTCCTGAGCGTCATTTATCTGAACGCCGTGACGCGTCAGAGCGTCGAGGAGGAAGCGCGGGCGTGAACTCGGCCTTGGTGTTGATGTTGCTGCCGCTCATTGGAGGGTTGACCGCATACGTGGTGTGGCCGCGCAATCCGCGCCTGGCCACCCTGAGCGGCGCGCTGACCTCCGGTGTGCTGGCCTTGCTCGCACTCTGGCTCCCGATCGGGGAGCCGATCCGCCTGTTGGGCTTCGAGATCCCCGTCGACCAGGCCCTGACCATCCTGGGTCGGGAGTTTGTATTCGAGACGAGCGGCCGCCCGGCGCTGGTCTTCCTGCATTTGGCCGGCACATTCCTCTTCGCAGGGACCCTCGCCGTCCCGATGCGGCGGCTCTTCATCCCGACCAGCCTGAGTATCCTTGGAGCTATGGCCGCCGCACTGTTCGCACGGCCCTTCCTTTATGCAGCCATCTTCCTAGCGCTGAGTGCGGCCGCTTTCGGTGGCATCTTGTCCGATCCGCACCACCCGCGCTCGCGCGGGGCACTGCGCCTGCTGGTATTCGTCGTTCTGGGCATGCCTTTCATTCTTCTCGCGGGGAGTCAACTCTCCGCGAGCAGCCAGATCCCGAGCGAGCTCGATCAACTGAACCGGATACTGGTTCTGCTGGGGATTGGGTTCGCCTTCCTCATGGCCCTACCGCCGTTTCACTTCTGGATCGTGGATATTGCAGACGACTCGCCACCCTATGCGGTGGCGTTTGTGCTGACCCTCTTCCAGGGTGCAGCGGTTTTCTTCTTGTTGCGCTTCCTGGCCGAGTTCGCCTGGCTGCGAACGATGCCCCAGGTTCAACAGGCCTTTGGCATCGCGGGCGCAGCCATGTGCCTGATGGGCGGCATGCTCGCGCTCATTCAGGACCGGCTCGGGCGGCTGACGGGTTACGCCTCGATGGCCAACATGGGTGTCATCCTGCTGGCGCTCTCTTCCGGCACGGAAGCGGGCACGGAGGCCGCGTTGGTCATGCTGGCGCTGCGTGGATTGAGTATGGGGGTGTGGGGTGTGGCGCTGACCGTATTGCGCCAGGGGGAATTGCAGGACGCGTTGGCCGATCTACGCGGTCGTGCCAGGGAGCAACCCCTGGCCTCCACGGCTGTGGTCGTCGCCGGTTTGTCACTCGCCGGGCTGCCCGGGTTAGCCGGTTTCTCGGGTTACTGGGCAACGTTGCAGCTGCTCGGGGCTCCGGCTCCGCCAGTAGACTACGTTCCCCTTCTGGCCATTGCCGTATCGATGATCGCGTGCGAGCTTGCGTACCTGCGATTCGCCAGCACCATGTTGGCCGGCGCCGGGCGTCTCGTTCTTCGCCGCGAGGAAGGCCGAATGCCCACCCTTTTCCTTGGGGCCGGCGTTGTGATCCTCATTCTCCTCGGTCTCTTGCCGCAGATGGTGCTGCCCTTCATCGCTCGCTCAGCGCTGCTCTTTGGCAACCTGGCCTTGCCGTAAAAGCCTCGGGGGCCGACACATGTCGGCCCCCGCAGGGCGCCTCGTCTCTTTGCCGAACGCGATCGGAATGCGCTAACTTCAGGAGCCGCCTTCTTTGTTGTAGGCTGTCCCGTCCGCCGCGGGCATCTGCCCGCGTCCGACGACACCGGCCAGCACCAGCATCGTGATGATGTACGGCGTCATCAGCAAGAACTCGGACGGAATCTTGACCCGCAGGAGTGCCAAGCTGGCGGCCAGCGAATCCGAGAAGCCGAAGATCAGTCCGGCGATCATCGCTCCTGCCGGCGTCCAGTTGCCAAAGATCATTGCAGCCAGCGCGATGAAACCGCGCCCGGCGGTCATCACTTGGTCGAAGCGCCCGACCGAGCCCAGGGTGAAGTACGCGCCCGCAAATCCCGCCATCATGCCGCCGAGGATCACGGCCATGTAGCGCGTCCTAAACACGTTGATGCCGAGGGTGTCGGCTGCCCTGGGATGCTCACCCACCGAACGCAGCCGCAGGCCCCAGCGCGTCTTGAACAGCATAAAAGTAAGCAGGATGACGAAGAAGATCATCGCGTAGACGAAAATGTTGTGCCGAAAGAGGACGGGCCCCAGGATCGGAATCCTCCCAAGCACTGGGACCTCCCACGGGGGAAAGACGCCCGGGTCGTTAATCTGCTGGTATTTCTGCATGAACTTGCCTGAGATGAAGGAGGTGATGCCCACGGCGAAGATATTGATCACCGTTCCGGAAATGATCTGATCCGTGCGGTATTTGATCGACATCACGGCATGCACCAGGCCCAGCAACCCTCCGGCGATCACGGCGCTCAGCAACCCCACCCATAGGTTGCTCACGCTGCCCACGATCGTTCCCACCATCGCTGCCGTGAGCATCATCCCCTCGATGGCAATATTGACAACACCCGCTCGCTCGCACAAGATACCCGACAGGGCCCCCAGGGTGAGCGGCACCGAACGAATAAACATGATGCGCAGCATACCCGCCAGGTTCAACATCCCGCCGGAAGCTGCCCAGGAGAGGAAAGCGAAGACGAACATGCCGCCGATGAGCGCGAAGGCCAAGCCCGTTCGCCGACCAAAGCCACGCACCAGCTGGTAGGCGCCCAGGACGGCGCAGGTGAATGCCAAAACCTGAAGAGCGCTCTGTGTGTTGAATTTCCAATCGTCGATCGCCACCGACGATCCGCCGGGAACCAGGCGCATCGTCGTGGTCATCGTCGGGTCGATCCTCCGCACGAATGCCAGCCAGATCAAGACCGCGACGCCCAGGAACACCAGCCCCAGGACGCGCCGTCTGGTCTGGGAGACGTAGACCTGACCCGCTGCAAGTGTGGCTGTCTGCGCGGCCATTGGCTCAATTCCCTCCCCAACCGCTGACGCGAACGCCGAGTTCGGTCTTCTTGGCTTCCCGGAGACGGTAGATCGTGCGGATGATGGCCGGCGCGGCGATGAACGCAAGGATCAGCGCCTGCACAACCGAGATGATATCGATCGGGATACCGGCCGCTGCCTGCATCTTGGTGGCTCCGCTGCGCAACGTGCCAAACAGCAACGCCGAAAGCACCACGCCTACGGGGTGGCTCCTACCCAGCAATGCGAGCGCGATGCTGTCGAACCCGTAACCTGGAGAGAATGTCTGCGATAGGTTGTGATTGACGCCGAGCAACTCATTCGCGCCCGCCATCCCCGCCAGCGCGCCCGAGAGCGACATCGCCAGGATCGTACTCGTGACGATATTCATACCGGCATAGCGGGCCGCACGCGGGTTGGCGCCCACCGTGCGCAGGTCGAATCCCCACTTGGTCTTGAACAGGAACCAGTACACCAGGGCCGCCACGGCGAGCGCGATGAAAAACCCCAGGTGAAAGCGGACGGGATCTCCAAAGAACTGCGGCAGCTTGGCGCTATCCTCAATGATGGGGCTGATCGGGTTGGTCGAGCCCGGGCGCTTCATCGGCTCGCGCAGCAGCCAGTCGGTGAGCCGGAAGGCTATGTAGTTCATCATGATCGTGTTGATCACCTCATGGCCGCCGGTCTTGGCTTTGAGCAATCCGGGGATGAACCCCCACAGCGCCCCTCCCAACGCGCCGGCCAGGAAGGCGAACGGGATATGGATGATGCCGGGCAAACCCTTGAAGGTGTAGCCCACCCACACCGAGAAGATCCCGCCCATGAAGATTTGGCCTTCAACGCCGATGTTAAACAAGCCGGTGCGAAACCCCAGCGCCACTCCCAGCCCGGCGAACATGTAAGGAATCGACTTCACCAGGCTCTCGGAAAGCGGGTTGAATGCCCAGCGGATCTGCTCGGCGTCGCCGCTCTGAAGTGCGGCGATGATCGTGTTCGGGGTGCCAAACGCGCCCTCAAATAAGGTCACGTAGGATTCCCAGGCCGCCTTCAAGCCGTTGCCGATGGCCTGGAGGGGCGAGACAGACCACAGGGTGTATACGTTTTCGGTGGAAAGGGCGACGATGACCCCGCCGATCAGCAACCCGCTGAAGATCGCCAGGACGGGAACAATCAGCGAGCTCCGGCTGAGTTCTTCAAAGAAGATGCTGACGGCAGACTTCTTTGTGTTCTTCGGCTTACTTTCCGCGTCTGTCATTGGATCGAACCTCGCGCGAAACCTTGATTCGAAGGGGGACGGCGTTAGGCGCCCGCGTCCTTAGGATGTATGCCAGCCATCAACAGCCCGAGCCGCTCCTTGGTGGCGTCCTCAAGGCGAACGATGTCCACGATCTGTCCCCGATACATAACGGCGATCCGATCCGAGAGCTGCAGGATCTCATCCAGCTCCGTCGAAACCAGAAGCACCGCCACACCCTCGTCCCGTTTCTCGATGATCCGGCTGTGGATGTACTCAATCGACCCCACGTCGAGCCCGCGCGTGGGCTGGGCGGCTACCAGCAGTTTGATCGGGCGCGAAAGCTCGCGGGCCACGATCACCTTTTGCTGGTTGCCGCCGGACAGCGTGCTGACATCCACCAGGGGCGATGGGGTGCGAATGTCGAATGCCTCGACCAGCGTGTTCGCACGCTCGAGGATCGCATCCCGTTGCAACACGGCCCTCTCGGCGAAGGGCTTGATGTAGTAAGTGTTGAGCACCAGGTTGTCCGTGACGGGATAGGTGAGCACCAGTCCGTCGCGCTGACGATCTTCGGGGATATGCGCCGAGCCTAACTCGGTAAACTGGCGCGGCGTGGCGTGCGTTACGTCTTTCCCAAGAAGATTGATGTGGCCGTCCACCGGACGGCGCAAACCGGTCAGTGCCTCCACGAGCTCTGTCTGCCCGTTGCCCTGCACGCCCGCGATTCCCAGCACTTCTCCGCCCGAGACCTCGAATGACACGCCGTTCACGGCGAGAGTGTTTCGATCCGAAAGCACCTTGAGGTTCTCCACATGGAGCGTGACCGCCGTCGGCTTGGCCTTCCCCTTCGCTACCTCTAGGACCACCTCTCTCCCCACCATCATCGACGCCAGCTTCCTCATATCGGCATCCTTCGGGGTCGTCGTTCCGATGACCCGCCCCTGGCGGATGACGGTGATGCGATCGGCAACATCCAGCACTTCGCGTAGCTTGTGCGTGATAAAGATGATCGATTTTCCGCTCTTCGCTAGGGAGCGCATAATGCCGAAGAGCTGATCCGCCTCTTGAGGGGTGAGTACCGACGTCGGCTCGTCAAAGATCAGGATGCTCGCCTCGCGATACAACAGCTTGATGATCTCCACTCGTTGTTGAACGCCCACGGGCAACGTACTGACCCGCGCGCCGGGCTCAATCTCAAGTTGGTACTTACTCGAGATCTCACGGATGCGCTTGGCTGTCGATTTGCGATCCAGAACTCCACCGAGGACGGTCGACTCATCCCCCAGCATGACATTCTCGGTGACCGTGAAGACCGGGATGAGCATGAAGTGCTGGTGTACCATGCCGATCCCGGCTTGGATCGCGTCGCCGGGCGATTGAATGCGGGCCACTTGTCCTCGTATGAGGATTTTGCCCTCGTCCGGATGGTACAGCCCGTAGAGGATGTTCATGAGCGTGGTCTTGCCGGCGCCGTTCTCGCCGAGCAGGGCGTGAATCTCCCCTTCTTGCAGCGACAGACTTATCCGGTCATTAGCCAAGACGCCCGGGAAGCGCTTGGTTATACCGTCGAGTTCAAGGATAGGTGTCATGCGAGCCTCATGACAGGAAGGTCTCAAAAGACGTCGGCACGGCGAGTCTAGATGGTTTGGACCTGGCGGGTATTACAGCACAGAACTCCGCGGCGGGCAATTGCGACTTCCCCGTGAACTAGGAAACAAGAGCCAGGAATGCATCCTGGCTCTTGTCCGTGCGTCTACCAGAAACCTTGGCAGAATCTCATTTGCTAGCGAGGGAACACAGCGCTCACTTCGCCAGAGATGATCTTGGCTTTCAGCGCATCGATCTCGGCCATCAGGGTGGCCGGGACCTTGTCGATCCACGCCGAACCGACGTCCATCGAGACACGGCCATTCTCTAGCGAGCCGAAGTATTGGCTCCCGGTGAAAGTGCCGTTTACACCGGCCTCGATCGTGTCGAAGACGAACAGGTCCATGCGCTTCATGGCGCTGGCCAGCACGTAGTCGGCCTGATCCGGATAGAACGAGCTCCAGTCGGTGTCAACGCCGATGAGCAGGCCGGTGCCGCGCTCTTCGAACACTGCTAGGCTGCCCGCACCTACCGGGCCGGCCACAGGCATGATGATGTCGGCGCCCGCGTCGAGCAGCGTCTCGGTCATCGTGCGGCCCTTGTCAGTGTCGGTGAAGTCGCCGGTGAACAACCCGTCCTGCGCCGCTGGGTCCCAGCCCTCAAGCTTCACGCTCGTGCCGTGAACCTTGTTGTACTCCTGGATGCCCATGTAGTACCCGTCGCTGAAGGCGGTGACGGGCGGAATGTTGATGCCGGCGTAGACGCCGACGATCCCGGTCTTGGTCATGCCCGCCGCCAGGTATCCGGCCAGCATCGTGGCTTCGTTGATATTGTAGAAGCTGCCGATGTAGTTGGGGGCGTTGTTCCAAGCGGTGTCAACACCACCGAATTTCACATCCGGATTGGCGGTCGAAACCTTCGAGAGGGCCCCATCAAGCAGGAAGCCCACGCCGAAGACCATGTTGCAGCCTTCTGCGACGAAGGCGTTCAGGTTCGGCTCATAGTCGGCCTCGCCTCTGAACTCAAGGAAGCGAACATCCACGCCCAATTCTTCCTGAGCGCGCGTCATTCCAACCCAGGCGAACTGGTTGAAGGATTTGTCATCCGTGCCACCGGTGTCCGACACCTGGCAGGCAATGTACAATTCACCCGGGAGCGGGACCTTGGTGGGCGGGACCGCAGTTGGTTCAGGCGGCGCCTCAGTCGGAAGCACGGGGGCCGCAGTCGGGGCCGCGGTCGGTGTGGCGCAGCCCGCCAGAACGAGGGATCCCATCATCACGAAGGCCAAAACTGCGTACAGTCGCTTGTGCATGTTCTTTCTCCTCCAGAGAATGTGTCACTCGGCTTGGGACGATGTGCGTGCCGTGAGCGTCCAGGGGATGATCGTTGGGGCGATCCCTCCTTTCCGTGGAGAAGTCATCTGTCTTGGGGGGTTGGGAAGAATACTATCACGAAGCCATGCCGTGCGCAACTCCGCGCGCCTGCGGCGCCTACTCATCGGAGACATCCCAAGGGGCCGCCGGGCTCGGCTGCATGAGGGCCGCCAGCAATTCGTCGCGATGTTCAGCGACGACATACGCTGTAGCGCGAATTAACCCGAAGGCACCGGCCAGCATCATGTCCCCGAAGGGTGCCGCGAAGTACGGCCTGATCGCCGATCCTTGCATCAGGCTGCGTCGAGGGCCGACGACCACGAGAGGGCTGGCCCGGCTGCCCAGCCTGACTTTGCGGTGACCGTAGACGAGCGCACCGTGCCCCTGGGCCTCGAAGACATCGGCATTTGTCAACGCCCCTTCCGCTAGTGCGCGAACCAACCGCTCCAAATCGCCTTGCGTGACCAACCCCGTGTGATGTTCAAAGAGCCCCTCGATGTCGTGCTCGCCCTCGGCCGTGCGTCGCAGCCTGAAGCACAACACATGGAAGTTGCCGACGTTGGCCACAAGCGGAGCCTCGGCCTTCGCCGCGCCTGGGTCGAGCAACGCGCCGAGCACAGCGGCTGGCGCGCTGTCCATGACCACGACCTGCTCGGCGACCTCGCGCCCGGACTCGGCCAAGGTCCGGAGGCGGGTCATGGATTCGGGCACGTCCCTCGCAGCGAAGGCAAAGCGCGTGAGATGACGAACCTGGCGGATTTGGCGGTCGAGAGCATCGAAGCGGAATTGGCGATCGGACACATTGGGTGGGGCCTCGCCATGATCGAAGGCCGCAAGCGCGAGCACGTCAGGGGCCAGCCTGACACCAAATTGCTGCAGCGCCCTGCGCATGGGCTCAATGTCGAAATCGCCCAAACAGATGCGCTCCGTTTCCGCAGGAAGCCGCCCCAGCTCGTTCTTCTCAACCAGACGCACTCCCATCTCCAATTCAACGATGCGCAAATCGTCGTTGAACGAGCGCGCCGCATCCGGAGTGGCATAGACGGGCTGGCCACTGCGCACATGGGCCTCGGCCGCCCACGCGCTGGGGCCCCCTCCCATCATTTGCCCTTCGAGCAGGATAGGAACGCGACGGCGGGTGGCCTCGTGAATGCGGCGCTGAATGATCAGCGTAGGCGCCGGTAGGACGAGTTTGTAGGCGTTCTCCGGACTGAGACGTGTGTCCAAATAGAGAATGTCCTGCGTTCCGGTTCCAACATCGACTGCCAGAATTCGCATGCGACCCTGCCGTGAATCAGGCGGGCAGCGCCATGGGGAAAAGACTCACTGCCCTTACATCTCTCTGATGTATCTTAATAGAAGTCGCCGTCGTAGTCCCTGGGGACATGTGGAATGGAAGGGACGCGCGCGGGGCATAATGCGCACACGGGCTCAGACAGCGTCGAATTGTCCGCTCCATGCTGGCCACGCGCGGTCGCAAAGCCCGTTGCGGGTCGTGGAGAACCGGGGACTGCGAGGAGGAGATTGGTGACGGGCGGCGTGCGATGGGAAGCAGAACCTGCAATTGCAGGTCCCGCGCAGAGGCTCTGAATCGGTCGAATCGCGGCGGGCTTTTGGCTGCTCTCCCCAGACGGCACACTTTATCCACAGAAACCTGCCAGTTATCCACATCGGCAGTCTCCTCCGGCCGTCCACAGGACCCAGAGGAACGGGATGTTGATATGTGGAAAAAACGGAGATCTTCGCGCCGAAGGATGGAGCGCGTGCTGCTATATCCCTTGCTTATCCACAAAGAATGCCCAGGCTTTTCGGGAGCGCTGGGCATTGGAGGCGACGCGGAGCGGCGGGCCTTCAAGCGGCCACCATCAGTGGCTGAGGATTATAGAGTTGCTGACGGATGGCCATCACTTCCCGGCGAAGGTTGTCATCGTGTTCCAGAAGACCGCCGATCTTCTCGCAGCCGTACATGATGGTGGTATGGTCGCGGCCGCCAAGCACCTGCCCAATATGGGGCAGCGAAGTGTTGGTTTCCTCGCGAATGAGATACATCGCCACCTGGCGCGGCAGTGCAATCTCGCGAGAGCGGTCCTTGCCTAGCAGGCGGTCGCGGTCGACGGCGAAGTGCAGGGCCACCGCTTCGATGATCGCCGACGGGTCTAGCGGGCGGTTCTTGGGCAAAAGGTCGGCCAGCGAGGGTTCGACCATTTCGGCCGCCAGCGGAAGCCCACTCAAATCGGCAAGCGCGATCAGGCGGGTCAGGGCCCCCTCCAGCTCGCGGATGTTGCTCTGAACGCGGCGGGCGATGAGTTCGAGCACCTCCGGCGGCACCGCGCGGCCGGCGCGCTCGGCCTTCGAGCGCAGGATCGCCTGGCGCGTCTCGAGGTCCGGCGGCTGGATGTCGGCCGTCAGGCCCCACTCGAAGCGCGAGCGCAAACGCTCTTCGAGCGTGATCATAGCCTTGGGCGGGCGGTCAGAGGAGAGCACGATCTGATGGTTCTGCCCATGCATCGCGTTGAACGTGTGAAAGAACTCTTCCTGGGTGGATTCTTTGCCGGCGATGAACTGGATGTCGTCGATGAGCAGCACATCCATGCGGCGGTACTTCTCGCGGAAGGCGTCGGTCGTATGGCCGCGGATGGCGTTGATCAGATCGTTGGTGAAGTCCTCGGAGGTGACGTAGAGCACTTCCGACCCGCGCGCGACGCACAGATTGGCGATGGCATGCAGGAGGTGGGTCTTGCCCAACCCGACGCCACCGTACAAGAAGAGCGGGTTGTACGCGGTGGCCGGATTCTCCGCGACAGCCAGCGAGGCAGCATGCGCCAAGCGATTGCTGTTGCCCACGACGAAAGTGGAGAAGGTGTAGCGTGGGTTGAGATTGAGCCCCGCCGGCCGCGCGCCGCTTGCGGCGAATGTCGGCGCGGCAACTGCGGCAGACTCCGAGGGCGGCCTGGCCATGACGTCGGCGGAGGCGGGGCGGCCAACGACGAAACGCACGTCGACCGGTGAGCCCCACACCCCAGTCAGGATGCGGCGCGCAGTGCTCGCCAGGCGGCTTTCCAGCCAATCGCGAGCATACCCGTTGAGCACGGAGATGGTGAAGGTGCCGTCTTGGTACGAGGCAAAGTGCGCGTCACGCACCCAGGTGTCGAAGGTTGCCTTGCTCAGCTCCATCTGCAACTGCCCGACCGCCGCCTGCCAAGCCTGTTCGCCGTTCATACGAGCCTCGTTCTAACGCGATGCGCGGTTTCACTTCCCGGGTGGGAAGCGTATGCTGGTCTAGGTTGTGTTTCTCCCGTAAGGATTCCGGAGCTGCAGAATGCAATCGCCCCGTTCTGGAGATGCGCGCCGAGCGGTGTGGGGCACCATCAGCGAGCACATATCATTCTAGCAAACACACTGGCTCCGCGGCAATATCGCAGCATGACGCAAAGGTAAAAAGAATCAAACCTTTAAGGTGGATGGAGGTTAACGAACGCAATCACGAGGCCGATCTCGAACGCATCACGTGGGAGAGACATTCGGGTTTGCAATACACCACCCGCAGAGAAACATCTGTACACTCTCCAACCGGTGGGTGCCCGGCGCGGGGCTTCAGCCTGCGTTGAGTGGAGTCTTAAATACCTGAGTCACATTGTTGCATCTGAGACGCAGCGTGGGATGCGCGCGATGGCATTTCGCGGGCATGCGAGTGGCGAAGCCGACGAATTAGCTGCGGCCCGGGCGATCAACGGGCAATCCAAGTCGAGGTGGCGCGTGAGAAGCTCGCGAGAGAGCCGGACGACTCGCTGTGTGCCCGAGGCGTGTGGCGGTCAACCGCGCGGGATCCGATGGAAGCCGTGAAAGTGCGTGAGGTATAATGGCCGGGTGGCGCTCACACGCGAAGAAGTTGAGCACATCGCCCATCTTGCACACCTCAACCTGACAGCCGACGAAGCCGCGCGGTACCGCGAGCAACTGGAAGCCGTTCTTGAGTATGCGGCGCGTCTGCAAGCGGTGGATACTTCCTCGATTCCTCCTACGACTTCGGTGCTGGCCCCTCGTTCGGTGACGCGCGCCGACGAGCCGCGGCCCCCGCTCACGCCCGAGGAGGCCCTGCGCCAGGCTCCCGATCGCGCGCGCGGAATGTTCCGCGTGCCGCCGGTTTTCGACTAAGCCGGCCTGCCCCATGGACCTCACCGAACTCACGCTGGCCCAGGCTGCCCGCATGCTGCGTGAGGGCGAGATCAGCAGCCTGGAACTGACACAGGCCTGCTTGCAACGCATCCACCAACTCGATGAAAACCAGCACTCCTTCCTGGCTCTGCGGGCGGAGGCGGCGCTGAACGAAGCTCGCCTCGCCGACCAACGCTTGGTCACGGCTCGCAGCCAGGGGCAGCCGACGCCGCCGCTCCTGGGCGTGCCTACGGCCGTCAAAGACGTGTTATGCGTCGCGGGGGTGCCCTGCACCTGCGGCTCGAAGATCCTGCAGGGCTTCACGCCTCCCTACGATGCCACCGGTGTGGCGCGCCTGCGTGCGGCCGGGGCGATTGTTGTGGGAAAGACCAACACCGACGAATTCGCGATGGGCTCCTCCACCGAGAATTCGGCCTACGGCCCGACTCGCAACCCGTGGGATCCAGCACGCGTACCGGGCGGCTCAAGCGGCGGAAGCGCCGCGGCCGTGGCGGCGCGCATGGTACCCGCCGCGCTAGGCACCGATACCGGTGGTAGTGTCCGCCAACCGGCATCGTTCTGCGGCGTGACCGGGATCAAACCTTCCTATGGGCGCGTCTCGCGTTACGGCCTGGTGGCCTACGGTTCTTCGCTCGATTGCCTAGGTGCACTGGCGCGCACCGTGGAGGATGTGGCGCTCGTGCTGGGGATCATGGCCGGCCATGACCCGCTCGAACTCGACGACTCTCGACCAGCCTGTGCCGGACTATTGTGCGACGCTGAACGGCGAGCCGGACTTGCGCGGGGTGCGGGTGGGGGTGCCGCGCGAATACTTCATCGCCGGCATCCAACCCGAAGTGGAGCAGGCCGTTCGGCAGGCGGTGGAGGTGATGGCCGGCTTGGGAGCGCAGGTGCACGAGGTTTCGCTGCCGCACACCGAATACGCCCTGCCGGTGTACTACCTGATCGCGCCGGCGGAGGCCTCGGCCAACCTGGCCCGCTACGATGGCATACGTTTCGGCCCGCGTCAGACCGCGCCCGACCTACGCCAAACGTACGCACTCACCCGGGGTGAAGGCTTCGGCGCGGAGGTCAAGCGGCGCATCATGCTCGGCACCTACGCACTTTCGGCAGGATACTACGAGGCGTATTACGGGCAGGCGCAGAAGGTGCGCACTCTCATCCGGGAGGATTTCGTGCGCGCGTTCAGCCAGGTGGATCTGATTGCCTGCCCGGTCGCACCCACCACGGCCTTCCGCCTGGGTGAACACACCAGCGACCCGCTGGCCATGTATCTCGAAGATGTCTTCACGTTGCCGGCCAACCTGGCCGGCATCCCCGGCTTGGCCCTGCCCTGCGGTTTCGACTCGCAGCGGCTGCCCATTGGCATGCAACTCAACGGTCCGCCCCTCAGTGAAGCGCTGCTCTTCCGCGCCGGCTGGGGCTACCAGCTCTCGACCCGCTGGCACCTGGAGGCACCCGCGCTATGAATGTGCTCTTGCCGATGGCCGGTTTCGGAACGCGACTGCGGCCGCTGACCTGGAGCAAACCCAAACCGCTCGTGCCGGTCGCAGGTCAGCCCGTGCTCGGCCACGTTCTGGACATGTTCGATGACCTGCCCGACCTGAAGGACGTTGTGTTCATTGTCGGCTACCTGGGTGATCAGGTGCAGGCTTTCGTGCAGCACGCCTATCCGCGCCTGACCGCGCGCTACGTCGAGCAGCGCGAGATGCTTGGTCAATCGCACGCGTTGTGGCTGGCGCGGGAGTTTCTGCATGGTCCAGTGCTGCTGCTCTTTCGTCGACACGCTGATCGAAACCGACCTGCGTCGGGCGATCGGCGCTGGCGACACCGGCGTGGCGTGGGTCAAGGCGATCGACGACCCGCGACGCTTCGGTGTGGCCGAGGTCGGAGAGGGCGGCTGGGTGCAGCGTCTGGTCGAAAAGCCTGCCGACCGAAAGAACAACCTGGTCGTGGTCGGCTGCTACTACCTGCCCCAGGGCGAAGCCCTGGCCCAGGCCATCGAAGAGCAGATGAAGCGCAACTTGCAGCTCAATGGCGAGTTCTTCCTGGTCGACGCACTCAACCTGTTGCTCGAGCGCGGGCTGAAGATGCGCGTGGAGCCCGTGGAAGTTTGGGAGGATTGCGGCAAACCGGATGCACTGCTGCACGCCAATCGTTACCTGCTCGATCACGGGCGGGAGAACTCGGCCACCGCCTCCGCGACGCGCCCCGGCGTGGTCGTCGTTTCACCAGTGTTCATCGATCCGGCCGCGCGCATCGAGCGCGCAGTGATCGGGCCGTACGCCTCGCTGGCGGCCGGCTGCGTGGTCGAGGATTTCGTCGTGCGCGATTCGGTCGTGGACGAGGAGGCGGAGATCTGCGGGGCGGTGCTCTCCGGCTCGCTGGTGGGGCGGCAAGCGCGCATCCGCGGCGGGTTCCGCTCGATGATCGTCGGCGATTCGTCGGAGGTTGGGTTCGAGTAACCCGCAGTCGATGGGCGAACGGGTCGAGTGTCACTCCGGGTATACCTATGCCGAGCGACCGATTGCGCTCACCTGGCGCGGGACGCGTTATGAGGTGGCCGCGATCGAGGCTCAGTGGCGCATTCCGGGCGGCACATGTTTCCGCGTGCGTACTGCGCCGGGCGCTCGCTTCGACCTGCTGTATGTCGAGATGTACGACGAGTGGCGGGTGAACCCGCTGGAACCGGCGGCGGATGGGGTCAACTCGCCAGCCTCGCCGTGACCCGAGGCCGGAGCAGGAGGCTGCATGTCGATTGAGGTTGCCAAGCGCATTGCCCGTATTCCCCCTTCGGGCATACGTCGCTTTTTCGATATCGCCGCGACGATGAAGGACGTCATCTCGCTGGGCATCGGGGAACCGGATTTTGTAACCCCCGAGCCCGTGCTCGAAGCCGGCATCGCCTCGCTGCGCCGCGGCGAGACTCATTACACCTCCAATTCGGGAATCACCGAACTGCGTCAGGCGTTGTGTGACCACTTGATGCGCCGCTACGGGCTGCGCTACAACCCGGCGGATGAGATCATCATCAGCGTAGGGGTTTCGGAGGCGCTCTACCTGGCGTTGGTAGCCGTCCTCAACCCGGGCGACGAAGTGATCGTGCCGCAGCCATGTTTCGTCGCCTACGGCCCAGAGGTGACGTTGGCTGGCGGCGAGCCGGTGTACCTGGCCACGCGTGTCGAGGATTCCTTTCAGGTGACTGCGGAAGACATCGAGCGGGCGATCACACCTCGCACCAAGGCCGTTCTGATCGGTTACCCCAACAACCCAACCGGCGCAGTGATGAGCCGCACGGCGCTAGAGCATGTGGCGGAACTGGCGGAGCGTCGCAACCTGCTGGTGATCTCGGATGAGATCTACGATCGCCTAGTCTACGGGGTGGAGCACGTGTGCTTCGCCTCGCTGCCTCGCATGCGCGAGCGAACCATCACGTTGGGCGGGTTTTCCAAGGCCTACGCCATGACCGGCTGGCGCATCGGCTATGCCGCCGCGCCGGCCGAGGTGCTGTCGGCCATGCGCAAGGTGCACCAGTACACGATCATGTCGGCGCCCACGACGGCCCAGGTGGCGGCGGTCACGGCCCTGGCCGAGGGCGAGGCGTTCGTCGAGAAGATGGTCCGCGAATACGACCGGCGGCGGCGCTTGATCGTCGGTGGGCTCAATGACTTGGGCCTCACTTGCTTCGAACCGCGCGGCGCCTTCTATGCCTTCCCCTCAGTGGCGCGTTGCGGGATGGACGACACGCCCTTTGCCGAACAACTACTGGAAGAGGAACGTGTGGCGGTGGTGCCGGGGACCGCGTTCGGCGCGGCCGGAGCGGGCTTCGTGCGTTGCTCGTATGCCACCTCCTACGAACAGATCGAGGAAGCCCTCCACCGGATGGGGCGCTTCCTGCGCCGACACGGATAGAGAGAGGCGGAGGGACCCATGGTGCCGCGGTTGAAACTCGCCACGCTGGGCGTGGCCATCTTAGTGGTGCTGGGCTGCAATCTGGGTACACCCCCCGTTCCTGCGGTCACGCCTGGAGCCGAGTCGTTGATTGTGAACACACCTCGCCCACGCGTCGCGGGCGAGGTGCCGTACCCGGCGGTCGTGGAAATCATCGCTGTCGACCGCGACGGCAATTCGGCGTGGCGAGGCTCGGGCTCCATCATCTCCTCGGATGGGCTCATCCTCACCAATGCGCACGTTGTCCTGGCGCCGAAGAACTTCCCCCTGGGTGGGCTGGTGGTGGCGCTTACCCTCGAGGCGGATGAGCCGCCCGAGCCGACCTACCTGGCCGAAGTGATGCAGGCCGACGCCGATCTGGATATTGCGGTCATCCGCGTGGTGAGCGACCTCGACGGCAACCTGATCCAACGCAGTTCGCTCAACCTGCCGGCGGTGACACTCGGCGATTCCGACATTTTGGAGTTGGGCGATGCGGTCACGATTCTCGGCTACCCGGGTATCGGCGGCGAGACGATCACTCTGACGTCGGGCGAGGTGAGCGGGTTCACCGCGGAAAGCAACGTCGGCAAGCGCGCGTTCATCAAGACCTCCGCCACGATCGCCGGCGGCAACAGCGGCGGCATGGCGCTCAACGCGCTGGGCGAACTGATCGGTATCCCCACCCAGGTGGGCTCGGGCGGCAATGCGGACATTGTCGACTGCCGGCCGCTGGCCGACACCAACCGCGACGGGAGTATCGACGAGAACGACACCTGCATTCCGACCGGCGGGTTCATCAATGCGCTGCGCCCGGTGAACCTAGCCATGGCGCTCATCAACGCCGCAGCCCAGGGCCAGGTGATGATCGCGGAGGCGCCCAACGAACCGGCGCGCGCGCCGAGCTCGGGTGAGGTTGTCTTCGCCGATGACTTCTCGGACCCTGACAGCGGGTGGCCGCAAGACAGCACCGAAGACACCGGGCGCGCGTACTCCGGCGGGGCCTACCAGATGGATGTGACCTCCGACAAGTACTGGAGCTGGGCGCCGGCCCCCGAAAACACGCCGCCGGATGTCATCCTTTCGGTGGAAGCACGAGTCCAGACCTCTACCGGTGACGGCGACTTCGGGTTGCTGTGCCGCTACCAGGACAGTCGCAACTTCTACGCGCTTGAGATCAGCGAGGACGGATACTTCTCCATCTGGAAGAGCATCGACGACGAAACGGAGATGATTCTGGATTGGACCGAGTTCGAGCGATGTGCCTTCCGGCGGCCCGACGACGCTCAGCGCGGCCTGTGTCGGCAACCGGCTGACGCTTCTGGCGGACGGCGTGGTTTTGGGCGAGGCCACGGACGATGATCTGACGGACGGCGGCGCGGGGCTGATTGCCGGCACGTGGGAGACGGGCGGGCTGCGCGTGGCGTTTGACGACTTCGAGGCGCGCGAGCCGAGTGCGCAAGCGGCTGCCACGGGCAATGTGCTATTTTCCGACGACTTCTCGAGCACGGATTCCGGATGGGATCGCCGCTCAGATGAACAGGTTATCACCGACTACTCAAGCGGCGGCTACCGCATTTGGGTCAACGACACAAACAGCGACTACTGGGCCAATCCTGGTCGGAGCTTCACGGACGTGCGGGTGGAGGTCCAGGCGACCAAGATCGGCGGTCCGGACGACAACGACTTTGGGCTCATCTGTCGCTATCAGAACACCGACAACTTCTACTTCGCGCTTGTGTCGAGTGACGGATACGCCGGCATTGGGAAAACCTCTTCTGGTGGGCAGGCGCTGCTCACCGGCGAGAACCTGGAATCGGCGGATGCCATCCTGCAGGGCAACATCACGAACTCGTTACGCTTCGACTGCCAGGGCAATTCGCTGACCCTGCTGGTCAACGGCTCCCGGATCGCGACGGTCACGGATTCCGACTTCGACGAGGGTGACGTCGGTCTGATTGCGGGAACCTACAATACCCCGGGCACCGACATTCTATTCGACGACTTCAAGGTGTTGCGCCCGTAGCCCGGAACCTCAGGGCTCCAGCCGCCCAGGACACTCGACCGCATGCCCTTCGAGCCCGTTGTTGGGTTGGAGATTCACGCCGAGCTGCAAACGCAGACGAAGATGTTCTGTGGCTGCCGCCGCGTGGATACCACCCAGGCTGCCCCCAATAGCGCGGTGTGCCCGATCTGCCTGGGCTACCCGGGGACGCTGCCGGTGATCAACGAGCGCGCCGTAGAGCTGGCGTTGCGCGTGGCCCTGGCTCTCGGCTGCGAGGTGCTGCCGGAGAGTATCTTTGCCCGCAAGAACTACTTCTACCCGGATCTCCCCAAGGGATATCAGATCTCGCAATACGAAACGCCGCTCGCCAGCGGCGGCGCGCTGACGATCATCACGCCCTCGGGCTCACGTGTCGTGCGCCTGCGGCGAGTGCATTTGGAGGAGGACACGGGCAAGCTGACGCACGACGCGGGCCCGCCGCCGGCCTCGCTCGTCGACTTCAACCGCGCTGGCGTACCGCTGCTGGAAATCGTCTCCGAGCCCGATCTCTTCTCGGTGGAGGAAGTGAAGGCTTACACCACGGCCATCCGCCGCCTGCTGCGTTACTTGGAGGTCAACAGCGGCGACATGGAGAAGGGGGTGATCCGCTTCGAGGCCAACGTCTCGATACGCCCCGTGGGCAGCCGCGAGCTGGGCACACGCGTGGAGATCAAGAACCTGAACAGCTTCCGAGCCCTGGTGCACGCGATCGACTTCGAGGTGCAGCGCCAGAGCGAACGGCTTGCGCGCGGCGAGCTCGTGATCCAAGAGACGCTCGGCTGGGATGACCTGCGCGGCGAGACGACCAGCCAGCGCAGCAAAGAGGAAGCCCACGATTATCGTTACTTTCCGGAACCGGACCTACCTCCGCTGCGCATCGAGGCCGCATGGCTCGAGCGCGTGCGCGCCATGCTGCCCGAACTCCCCGAGGCGCGCCGCGAGCGCGTGATGACCGAATACCAACTGAGCGCTGCGGAAGCTGAGGTGATCGTCGAGGAGCGCGCCACGGCGGATTTCTTCGAGGCGAGCGCGCGTGCGCGCCCCGCGCTCGCGCCGCGCCGGCTGGCCGCCTGGCTCACCAGCGATTTGTTCGGAACGCTCAACGCCCTGGGCCGGCCCTTGATTGATGAGCACGGCCAGCCGGCGCTTGCGCCCGCCGACTTTGCCGACTTGGTGGAACGTGTGGTGACGGATACGATCACCGGCGCGAGCGGGAAAGCCGTCCTCGAAGAGATGTTGCGCAGCGGGCGCACGCCGGAGGCCATCGTGCGCGAGCGCGGCCTGGAGCGCATCGGCGACGCCGCAGCGTTGCGGGAAATGGTCGAGCGTATCGTGCGTGAGAACGCAGCCCAGGCAGACCAGGTGCGCGCGGGAAAACACAGCGTGGTGCAGTGGCTCGTGGGCCAGGTTATGAAGGCCAGCCGCGGGCGCGCCGACCCCCGCTTGGTGCAGACCTTGCTCGAGGAGCACCTGTCATCTAGAAGAGACGGGTAGATTCTCCCGCGACTGGATGCCATTCATCACTGGGGTGCAATGCACCCCGGCGGCATCCTCGGGGAAAGCCGAATTCACGCAGGACAAGGACGGGAACGCGATGGACAACTCGAACAATCCGTTTGTGCTCGCTCAGGCTCAATTCGACCGCGGCGCCGAACTCCTCGGGCTGTCGGAGGATGTTCGCGCGATTCTGCGCTGGCCGCAGCGCGAATTCCAGTTTCGCATTCCGGTGCGCATGGACGACGGGCGCCTGCAGGTCTTTACCGGTTACCGCGTGCAGCACAACGACGCGCGCGGCCCAAACAAGGGCGGCATCCGCTTTCACCCGAATGAAACCCTCGACACCGTGCGCGCCCTGGCCACCTGGATGACCTGGAAGTGCGCTGTGGCCGACATCCCGCTCGGCGGAGGCAAGGGGGGCATCATTGTCAACCCGGCCTCGCTCTCCGACGGCGAAAAGGAACGCTTGTGCCGCGGCTGGGTCAACGTGATGTGGCGCAACATCGGCCCGCGCCAGGATGTACCGGCGCCGGACGTCGGAACCACGCCGCAGATGATGGCCTGGATGATGGACGAGTACTCGCGCCTGGTGGGGCAGTACACGCCGGGTGTATTCACGGGTAAGCCGGTGGGCGGCGGCGGGTCGCTCG
The DNA here is from genome assembly GCA_963712475.1 of uncultured Chloroflexia bacterium. Lineage (GTDB taxonomy): Bacteria > Chloroflexota > Anaerolineae > Anaerolineales > RBG-16-64-43 > RBG-16-64-43. Next base: position 1,548,829 of record CAVQIA010000004.1, on the reverse strand, counting down.
GCCGCACCGAGGCCACCGGCTTCGGCGTGATCTACGTCGTGCGCGAAGCGATGCAGCACCTCGGCATGGAGCCCAAGGGCAGCATGGCCGCCATCCAAGGCTTTGGCAACGTGGCCCAATACGCGGCCATCGCTTTCAAGGAAATGCTCGGCGGCAAGGTGGCCTGCGTCTCGTGCTACGACGGCGGCGACAAGAAGACATACACCTTCTCGCATCCCAACGGTGTGGATGCCCGCTTCTTACAGAGCCTCACCGACCAGTATGGCACCGTGGACAAGGTCAAGGCCAAGGCGGCTGGTTACGTCATCGAAGACGGCGGCGCGTGGATCACAAAGGAGGCCGACGTCGTCATCCCCGCGGCCATCGAGGGCCAAGTCACAGGCGAGACGGCGCCCTTGATGCACAAGCGCGTGCGCATCATCGCTGAGGGAGCCAACGGCCCCACCTCGCTCGAAGGGGATGAGCTCATCCGCAAACGCAACATCTTCCTCATCCCCGATTTCCTGTGCAACGCGGGCGGCGTGACCACCTCCTATTTCGAATCGGTCCAGAACGACATGAACTTCTACTGGCCGAGGGACGAAGTGCTGGCCAAGCTCGATCAGAAGATGAAGGATGCCTTCCATGGCGTGTTGCAGATGTCGACCGAGCGCAAGGTGTATATGCGCGACGCGGCCTACCTGGTCGCCATCGACAAAGTGGTTAAGGCCATGAAGCTGCGCGGCTGGGTGTAGCCATTTGGTCAGAAGCCATCTCCTGCCTCACCCCCCGCCTCCCTATTGACCCTTCCCCTCCCCGGGTGAGGTCCTGGTGCTGGCACCTCGGCTCGCCGGGGGAGGGAGCCAGGGTGGGGGCCTTAAGACGGCAGATTCTCTCTTGGCGGCCCGTAGGCGTGCGAGTTCGCCTTCCGAAGGGGCGGGGCACCCGCCCCTTTTTGATTCCTTCTCGCCGGAATTAGAATCAAGGTATGCCCGACCTGCCCCGCGAGACACCCAAGATCCTCACGATCACCCTGCAGATCGCGCAGTATCCGATTCTGGCCGCCAGCATCCGGCATCGCATGCGCGCTGAACTGTATCGGCGTGGGGTCATCGCTCCCGACACCTTCGAACGCGAGGCGCGCGAGAAGGCGATCAGCTCACAGCACCGCGAGGGGCTGACCGATCCACTGGTGGAGGAGAATCCGGCGCAGTGGGAAGAGAGGCTGCGCCTGATCCGGAATCACCTAACCGACTTCTACTTTGCGTACAACCTGCCGCTCGACCTCTTCACGGGCATTGTGGAAGCCGTGCTGGGCGAACGCCCCGGGCGCGGACCAACGGGCGAGCTCAGTTTCAACCCCGAGCTGGCGCCGCGCGAATTGTTGCTGCAACAGATGGCCGAGTACGAGAAGCTGCCCCCCGATGAGCGCGGGCGTGTGGCGCATCATCTTGAAGAAATGCGCGTGGTGCTGACCAAGAGCATGGTCAGCGATCAACTCAGCTTCGTCCGTGTGGCCAAGCAATGGTTCGGCGCCGACGACTTTGCGTCGATCCAGGCCCGCTCTGTGGGCACGGGCAAGATCGGCGGCAAGGCCGGCGGCCTGCTACTGGGCTGGAAGATCCTGCAGGGCGCAGCACCGCATCTTGCACCGCGCTTGCTCCTGCCGCAGTCGTATTTCGTCTGCGCGGATGTGTTCTACGACTTCTTGGCGCTCAACGGTCTGGAGTACCTCAACCAGAAGTACAAGACCCCCGAGCAGATCACTGAAGACTACCCGACCATCATCAATGCCTACACCCAGGGGCGCTTTCCCGAGGCGGCACGCGAAGGCCTGCGCGCTATCCTGGCGTCGCTCGGCCGGATGCCGCTCATCGTCCGCTCCTCGAGCCTGCTCGAGGACTCCTTCGGCACATCGTTCGCCGGCAAGTACGCCTCGTTCTTTTGCGCAAACCAGGGCACGCTTGAGGAGAACCTCGAGGACCTGATCGCCGCCATCCGGCGCATCTATGCCAGCGTCTACAACCCGGACGTGCTTATCTACCGCCGCCGAATGGGACTCCTGGATTACGACGAGCGCATGGCCATCCTCCTGCAAGAGGTGCAAGGCGAGCACTACCGCGGCATGCTTTTCCCGGCCCTGGCGGGCGTGGCCTTCAGCACCAGCCCGATCGTCTGGGACACGCGCATGCGGCCCGAAGAGGGATTCGTGCGCCTCGTGCTCGGGCTGGGCACGCGCGCCGTGGAACGCGTGGGAGAGGACTACCCGCGCTTGATCATGCTCAGCCACCCGCGCCTTCGCCCCGAAACCTCATTGGCCGCCATCCGCCGCTATAGCCAAGCGTCGGTGGATCTCATCGATATCGGCACGAATAGTTTCGCCACTCGCCCGGCGGCCGATGTGCTCGACGTCGACTTCCCGGGTCTGGCGTGGGTGGCCTCGCTCGACAGCGGCGATACCATCCTGCCGCTCTTCTCGCTCGGGCCGGAGGTCACCTCGCGCAACTTGGTGCTCACCTTCGACAACCTGATCGGGCGGACATCCTTTGTCGCTCTGATCAAGGATGTGCTCAGTACCCTCGCCCGCACGCTGGGCGGTCCCGTGGATGTGGAATTCGCAGTGACCGGGCTTGGGCGAGGAGCGGAAGGATTTGGGCTGCACCTCTTACAATGCCGACCGCAGAGTAACTTGCGCGTGGGTGCAGCCGTTGCGCTACCGCAGGGCCTGCGCGACGAAGACGTGCTCTTCCGCGCGACGCGCATGGTTCCCCGCGGCCACGTGGACCGCGTGGAGTATCTCGTAGTCGTCCCGCCCGAGGCCTATCGGTCCATCCCCGACGACAGTGAACGGGCCGAGATCGCGCGCCTCGTCGGACAACTCAATGCGCGGCTGGCGGGAACGCGTTTCATGCTGATGGGACCCGGGCGCTGGGGTTCCTCCAATGCCCGCCTGGGTGTGCCCGTTGGCTACGCGGAGATCTACAACACCAGTGCGCTGGTGGAACTGGGCCTCGGCCAGGAGGTCGCGTGGCCCGACCCCTCGTTTGGCACGCACTTCTTTCAGGATTTGTTCGAGGCCCAGATCTATCCGCTGGCCCTCTCCACCTCGAACGAGGGAGATTGGCTGAACGAAGCCTTCCTCGAGAAGGCCAAGAATTGGCTGACCGATCTGCTCCCCGACTGCCAGGCGATGGCCGAACGTGTCCACGTGATTCACATTCCGAGTGAACGACCCGGCTGCATGCTGACCCTGGCCATGGACGGAACGCGCGGCGTGGCCTACATCGCCCCCTCCGCGGAGTGACCCGCTGGCAAGCCTCGTGCAACAGTGCAAGGGGAGACCCGTTGGGCGGGGCGAACCGATGTATACTTCTGCCTGTCCACCATTTCGACGCCAGCCGAGCGCGTTCAGGGAGAATCGTCGATGAAGGTCTCGTGCCTACAGGAGAATCTGGCCCGCGGACTGGGCATGGTGTCGCGCGCTGTGGCTGCGCGCAGCGTCTTGCCGGTGCTGGGCAACGTGCTCGTCGCCACCGACGAGGGGCGCCTGAAGCTGGCCGCCACGAATCTGGAGATGGGCATCACGTGCTGGATCGGAGCCAAGGTGGAGCAGGCCGGCTCGACCACCGTGCCGGCGCGCACCTTTGTGGACTTCGTCAACGCCCTGCCCAATGAGCAGGTGGGCATGAACCTCGACACGCGGCGCATGGCGCTCAAACTGCGTTGCGCCAGCTTCACTAGTGAGATCAAGTGCATGGACGCGCAGGAGTTTCCGGTGTTGCCTTCGGCCGGTGCGGGCGAGGGCATCGCCCTCAACGTGGACGACCTGCGCGAGATGATCGCCCAAGTGGCGCTGGCGGCGGCCACCGACGACACGCGCCCGATCCTCACCGGGGTGTTGGTCAAGGTGGAAGGTGAGTCGCTCACCATGGCGGCCGCCGACGGGTTCCGCCTCTCCGTGCGCACGACCAAGCTCTCGGCGGCAGTCAAGGATTCGATCAAAGTCATTGTCCCAGCCCGCGCGCTCAACGAACTCGGGCGCCTCATCGGCGACGGCGACGAACTGGTCTGGATGTTCCTGCCCGCCGGGCGCGGGCAGGTGATCTTCCGCATGAAAGAGGCGGAGCTCTCTTCATCGCTGATCGAGGGCACCTTTCCAGATTTTTCACCGATCATCCCCAAGTCGTGCTCCACGCGCACCGTGATGACCACCGCCCAGTTCCTCAAGGCCTGCCGGGCGGCGGATATCTTCGCGCGCCAGGCCTCGCACTCCGCGCGCCTCAAAGTGACGCCGGGCGCCGATTCCACCCCGGGCAACCTGCAGGTGATGGCCACGGCTGCCGAGACCGGTGAAGGCGAGACCGTGGTCGAGGCCTCAGTCGAGGGCCAGGCGATCGAGATCGCCTTCAACGTCAAGTACCTGGTGGACGTGCTGAGCGTTGTGAAGACGCCCAACGTGGCGCTCGAGACCACGGGTCCGGCCAGCCCGGGCGTCATCAAGCCGGTCGGCCAGGACGACTTCCTGCATGTGATCATGCCCATGCATCTCGGCCGCTAGCACAGCACTTCTCTTGGAATGAATCATGCGGGGCTCCGTTGAGGAGCCCCGCGGTCTTTCTCAAACGGTCGGCTCGCGCTGCGTGGCACGAGCGCAAAGTTATGGCTGATGATTGCTCCCCGGCATGCCCACAAATGGAGGCCTTTTGGAATTCCCGCGCGACCTCACCCCCTACCCCGGGCAGTCCGACAGCGAGACTTTGTGAACCGGGGAGGGGTGGGGGTGTGGTTTGAGTGCCGCTGTCAGTCTGCTAAGGATTTGAACGGAACCACGCGGGGCTCCTTGAGGAGCCCCGCTTCATACGTCACCGCTTCCCGGGTGGCGCGAGCGCTTGAGGACCTCGAGCAGTTGACCGGCAAGTCCGTCGCGGAGAACGTCAGGGTGCGCACAGCGCGTTGGCTGGCGCGATGGCTCCGATATCGACCGGATGGCCGAACGCTTCCTCGACTGCGCGGCCGTCCCACTCCGCGGGCCGGGTAAGACCCAAGGCCCAGGCTGCCGTGGCTGCCGTGTCCATCACGCTGATCGGCGCGTCGAGGTGCAGCCCCGCGACCACGCCGGGTCCGGCGAGTATCCACGGGACGGTCATATCTTCGGGGCTATCGCCGCCGTGGATCAGCCCGTGCCCGCCGTGATCGGCCGTGACGATGACCAGCGTGCTCGAGGTAAGTCCCTCTGCCTCGAGCGCCTCGAGCAGCGTTCCGACCGCCGCATCGGCGCGTTCGATGACGCTGATCTGTTGCGGCGACATCCAGCCGTACGTGTGGCCGATGCCGTCAACAACCGGCAGGTGCACCAACATTGCCTCGAATCCCTGGCCCATCTCAATCACCGCCTGCGCGGCCACATCCCGGTCGTGGCCGTTGACGTAGTCAAAGATGTCGATGCTGTCGCGGTGCACGCTCTGAATGATCTTCTCCTTGCCCACCACCATCACCGTGCGCCCGCCGCCGGCATGCACGAGGTCGAAAAGCGTCGTGACATGCGTCTCACCCAGCAGGGGAAGATAGTCGTTCCAAGTGATGCCGTGCTTGGCCGGGCATGAGGCCGAGAGGATCGAGGCATGCGCCATGAGTGTGGCGCTGGGCAGGATGGTCTGGGCGCTCAGGCTGCTCGCGCCAGATTGCATCAAGCCGGCGAGCACCGGCATACTCACGCGATACAGCGCGTCGGCGCGCAGGCCGTCGATGGTGATGATGAGCACGCGCGCGGCGAGCGGCGCGGGGGTGGGGCTGGGTTGGGGTGTAGGAGAGGGCGCGGCTGGAAGAGTGGGGCTCGGCCACGGTGTGAACGTGGCCGACTCGGCGGGCAGCGGGAGCGGTGTCTGGGTGGCCGGTGGGGGGAAGGGCGCGTTGCATGCCGCGCAGAGCATGACGACCGAAAGAACTCGTGCGGCGCCCTTCAATCGCATTCGCTGTCGCTCCACCCATGTTCGCCGATCAGCGGGACAAAAGCCACCGGTGCGACTTCTTCCCGCTCGAGCCCGGCCGAAGTCCGCCGCCAAACTTCCAGCACCTGCGAACTGGCCTCGCCCACCGGCAGCACCAGCCTGCCTCCGGGCGCGAGTTGGTCGAGCAGCGGCTGCGGCACATGGGGCGCGGCCGCTGTCACAAGGATGCCGTCGTACGGCGCATGCGCCGCGAGGCCACACGTCCCGTCGCCGACGACCACCTCGACGTTGCTGCATTGCAGGCGCGCGAGGGCCTGGCGAGCACGGGCGGCGAGTTCGGCCCGGCGTTCGATGGTGAAGACGACGCGCGCGAGAAGGCTGAGCACCGCCGCCTGATAGCCCGAGCCTGTGCCAACTTCGAGCACGCGTTCGTCTCCCTTCAAACCTAACAACTCGCTCATGAGGGCCACGATGTAGGGTTGCGAAATGGTCTGGTGGCTACCAATGGGCAGTGGGCTATCCCGGTAAGCGTCAGGGTGCAGGCGATCGGGGAGAAAAATGTGGCGTGGGACGGCGCGCAGCGCGGCCAGGACGCGCTCATCGCGCACGCCGCGCGCGGCGATTTGGTCCTCGACCATGCGCTCGCGGGCCGCAGCGAACCCGTCGCCCGCTTCGGGCTGGGAAGCCTTGGGGCTCGGTCGCAGCCACTTCAATGCGCGCCAAGTCGGGAAACGCGGCGGCACATCGGCCTCCGCAATGCGGTTCCTGGCGAGGCCGCGCGGCCGGCCTCACGCGAATCGTTCTTCTTCCCACACATCCGCGCGATTGTGGTAGCCGGCCTCTTCCCAGAAACCGAGACGGTCTTCGCGCATGAACTCGAGGCCGCGCAACCACTTGCCGCCCTTCCAGAAGTAGGGCGTTTGCAGTTCTTGCCGCCCGCGCAGGAAGCCGACGATGCCGCGCAGCGGAAAGCCATGGTCCGGGCTCAGCGGCTGGCCCGCGAAGTGCGTGGCCATCAAGAAGGTCTCCGACAGGGCGACCTCCAATGGGATGTTGACGGTGAACCCGTATTCACAATGCTGCATCAGAAAGTGGGCGGTGGGCTTCAGGCGGATAATCCCCTGATCGACGAGATCCTTGAGCGCAACACCTTCCCACTCCGTATCGAATTTGCTCCAGCGTGTGACGCAATGGATGTCCATGACTCGCCGCGCGCGCGGCAAGCGGTTGAACTCCTCCCACGTCCAGCGGATGGGTTCCTGCACCTCGCCGAAGACGCGCAAGTCCCAGGTGGCCGGGTTGAAGGCCGGCACCGGGCCATAGTGCAGCACGGGGAACTTCTGGGTCAGCGCCTGACCCGGAGGCAGGCGCCCTTCGCGCCGGACGGCTTCTTCCGCCTGGCGACGATCGACCGGCTTCTCGCTCATCGCTCCACCTCTACGTTGGGCCGCACCGCGCGGCCTGCATCTACCAATATCGAAGGTGCACCCTACTCGGTGAAGACGGGCAGATGGGCCAGGGCGACGATATCCTGCCACTTCGCCCGTTCACCCTCGGTGCAGATGGCCGCTTCCGCGGCAACGACCGCCCCCGCCTTCTCCATCACCATCCGCATTCCTTGCAGTGTCGATCCGGTGCTGATGACATCGTCGAGCAGCACCACCCGTTTGCCCGCGACCAACGCGCGGTCCTTTTCATCAAGGTACAGTGTCTGCGAGGCCCCGGTGGTGATCGAATGCGTCTCGGCCTGCACGCTCTCGCCCATATAGGGTTTGTAGACCTTGCGCAAGACGACGTATCCCTTGCGGGTCGCCACCGACAGCGCGTGCGCGAGTGGAATGCTCTTGGCCTCCGCCGTCACAAGCAAGTCGAAGGATCGCCCCTGAAGGAGGCGGGCCAGCTCATCGGCGCAACGTTGCACGAGTTCGGTATCGCCCAGGATGTTGAGGATGGCAATGCGCACACCCGGGGCCACCTGAAATAGCGGCAGCTCGCGCCGCAGTCCGGCCAACTCGACGGGATAGGTCTCGCGTGTGCGGCTCATGTGGCGCTCCTGGTTCCCCTGAGGGCGAGGTGAGGATCGAGACGAACGTCGATGGCAGGGGACCGCAACGATTATATTCTCTTTCGCGGCCCGTCTCGGACTCGGTTTCCAATTCGGAGAGTGCCGGCCCGGAGTGGAGAGCGGGAGTGATACGCGTCCGGCTGGCACACGTTCCCCATCCACGCAAACACCTTGGCAGCGATGCTCAAACAGGTTATAAGGGACGGCTGAGGTTTCATGATGCGATGAAGCGCCCACTCGTCACACTGCTCATCCTCGCCCTGATGCTTCCTTTCGTGGTACACGCTCAAGCCGCAGTGGTACTCGACCGGCTGCAGGTCAGCTTGTGGCCCGAGTACGATCGCCCGGGTGTGCTGGTCATCTATCGGGTGGCGCTGCCAGCCGGGCAAGCCTTACCAGTGGAACTCACCTTCCGCATTCCCGACGGCAGCCGGCGAACCGAGCGCAGTCGCTTATCGCCAGGACGATCTGGATCTGATCAGCCTGCCCTATGAACGCCGGGTCGTGGGAGACCTTGCGCTGATTGTCTTCACCACGAATGCGCTGGAGGTACAGTTCGAGTACTACGATCCCGGGTTGCAGGTCGAGGGCAGCGACCACCATTTTGTCTTCACCTGGCCCGGCGACTATGCGGTCGGTCAGTTCGCAGTCGAGGTGCAGCAGCCGGTGCAGGCAACGCGCGTCAGTGTCACACCGGCGCTGGGCAGCGGAACGCTGGGCAGCGACGGCATGACCTACTTCAGCGCCACGCTGGGTGGATTGGCGGCCGGCCAGACCCAGGTCGTCGACCTGTCCTACGACAAGACGGGCAGCGGCCTGAGCTTCGAACGGCTGCAGCCGGTCGAACCGATCGTGCGCCCGGCCTCGCTCGGTGAGCGGCTGCTGGATTGGCCGTACTGGCCATGGGTCGTGGGGGGGCTGGGGGTTGCGCTCGCCGCCGTGGGTGTGATCTTCTTCCTGCGAGGGCGCGACAAAGGACAGGGCACGCGGCCAGGTCGGCTGCGTCACAAGCTGACCTCGCAAGGCGAAGCGCGGCTGTTCTGTCACAACTGCGGAGCGAAAGCGGATCCCCAGGCGCTGTTCTGCAGCATGTGCGGCACCAAGCTGCGCCGCAGCGAATAACGGTTTAGGCGATTCCAACCCGAGACTCATCCCCGCCTAATCTCGTACCGCGAGAATGAGGTTGCGCTTGTAAGAGCTTTCTCAATCCCAGGCGTGGACGAGATGGCCACCATTTACCGGTAGGATGATGGCGCGAACTGGAGGAGAATTGATTAATGGAAGCGACAAACAACAATTCGCCACGGAACAACCGCCCCGCGAGATCCGGCGGGCGCACGAAATTCCTCGTGGGTGGGGTATTGATCCTGGCGGCGGTGGGGTACCTCATCGTCTCTTCGACGCAGGCTGCGGCGCAGTACTTCCTCACGGTCGAGGAGTTGGCGGCCAAAGCCGATAGCGTGGGCAGTCGCAATGTCAAAGTCTCGGGGGCGGTGGTTGGCGAAACAATCGCCTACGATCCGCAAAGCTTGACCCTGTCGTTCACCATCGCCAATGTGCCCGGCGACATCAAGGAGATCGAAGCTTCCGGCGGGTTGGCGGCAGCGCTCGAGGCGGCGGTATTGAATCCCGGTGCGGCGCGCATGCGCGTGGTCTATATCGGCCCCAAGCCGGACCTGATGCGCGACCAGGCGCAGGCCATTCTTACTGGCCATCTGGGCGAGGACGGCGTCTTCTACGCCGACGAAGTCCTGCTCAAGTGCCCCACCCGCTACGAGTTTGAGCTGCCGGAGCAAACCGGGTAGCGCAGCGTGTGTGTCGTCCCGCACCCGACTGGCGCGTCCAGCAAGAGGAGCGCAGATATCCTCGAGCCGGCGCGCCAGTGTTGTTGTCTTGAGCCGGTGACCTGACGCACAGAGGGAACATATGTTAGCCAATCTGGGGTTTGCGATCCTGGTCATTGCGCTGCTGGTGTCCGTCTACGGCATCGCGGCGGCCGCCTACGGTGCGCGCTCGCGGCGCGAAGCGTGGGTGCTCAGCGCACGCCAGGCGATGTTGCTCACGTGGCCGCTCGTGACCCTCTCGGCTTTGTGCCTGGTCGCCCTGCTGGTCACCAATCATTACGAGGTGGAATTCGTCTACTCCGTCACCAGCCGCAGCATGCCGGGCTACCTCAAGGCGACGGCCCTATGGGGCGGTCAGGCGGGCTCGCTACTTTTCTGGTCATGGCTCATGGCGGGCTTTGCCTCGGCGGCCGGGCTACGCCGTTGGGACCGGGATCGCGAGTTCCTGCCGTGGGTGATCGTCGTGGCCTTGGTAACGCTCACATTCTTCCTGAGCCTGATCATCCTGTTCGAGAATCCATTCGCTCGCCTATGGGCCGCACCGGCCGGCGAGACGGTCAAGGCCATGTTTGCACCGGTCGGGGCATTGCTGGTCACACCCGGCGACGGGCAGGGGCTCAACCCGCTTCTGCGCCACCCCGGGATGATCATCCATCCGCCCATGCTCTACCTGGGCTTCGTCAGCTTCGTCATTCCGTACGCCTTCGGCATGGCCGCGCTCATCACGCGCCGCAGCGATGACCGTTGGATCCGCGTGACACGGCGCTGGACGCTTGTGGCCTGGCTCTTCCTCTCCATTGGTCTGGTGCTCGGTGGCCGGTGGGCCTACGACGTGCTGGGCTGGGGAGGCTATTGGGGCTGGGACCCGGTCGAGATCGCCGCCTTCATGCCGTGGCTGACCGGCACGGCCTTCCTGCACTCGGTGATCATCCAAGAAAAGCAAGGCATGCTCAAGCACTGGAACATGGTGCTGGTTATTCTGACGTACTGCCTGGTCATCTTCGGCACCTTCCTCACGCGCTCCGGCGTCCTTTCCTCCGTGCATGCTTTTGCGCAGTCAGCCATTGGTCCGGCCTTCTTCGTCTTCATTGGGCTGAGCTTCGCGGTCTCGCTGGCACTTCTGCTCTCTCGCTGGAACGATCTGCGCGGTGAGAATCAATTGACCTCGCTGCTCTCGCGTGAAAGCCTGTTCCTGGTCAACAACTGGCTCTTCATCAGTATCCTGGTTGCGTGTTTCTGGGGCGTCATCTTCCCGCTCATCTCCGAATTGTTCACGGGTCAGAAGGTCACCGTGGGTCCGCCGTTCTACCAACGCACCACCGGGCCGATGTTCGCGGGGCTCCTGCTGCTGATGGGTGTCGCACCGCTGAGTGCCTGGGGCCGCACGACCGGGCGTGCCTTGGGCCGGCAGATTGTCTGGCCGCTGGCGGCCTCACTGCTTGTGCCGCTTGGTCTCATGCTGAGCGGGACTCACCATCCAGCGGCCCTGCTGGGCTTCTGGTTGGTTGCTTTTGTTACGCTGGTGACGCTCACGGAGTTCTGGCGCGGTGCGCTCGCGCGCCGACGCATCAACAAAGAGCCCTTCCTGGTGGCGTTGTGGACCCTGGCCGGACGCAACCGCCGCCGCTATGGTGGGTACATCATTCATTTGGGTGTGGTGCTGATGGCCATCGGCATCATCGGGACCACGTTCTACCAAGAGGAGACGCAGGGCACGCTGGCCGAAGGCCAGCAGCTCACGCTGGGCCGGTACGTGATGACGTACGACTCGCTGGCTGAGTTCAACGCCCCCGACGACCGGCTGGTCACCCGGGCCGCGGCGACCGTCTATCGTGACGGACAGAGAGTGGCCGAACTCTACCCGCGGCACGACTTCTACTTCGTCAGTCAACAGCCCATGACCATCCCCGGCGTGTACAGCAGCCTGGAGGGCGATTTCTATGTGTTGCTTGTCGGCTGGGAACCCATTGCTTCGGGCGGCGCGACGTTCAAGATCTATCTCAACCCGCTGATCAACTTCCTGTGGGCCGGGGCGTTCGTGTTTATCCTCGGCACACTGGTGGCGGCCTGGCCGGAGGGCGAACGGATACGCGCCGAAGCGCGCCTCCCGGCCGGTGCGCTTGCGGCTCGATCAAAGTGAGGCGGGACAAGGAAGAGAAGGACCGATGACTTATCGCCGCCCTGCCAGCCTGGCGCGCGCCGCGCTGATTCTTTTCATTCTCACTTCGGCGTTGGCCGCCGGCCTGATATCCCCGGCCTCGCCCGCCCGGGCGCAGGAGCCGACTCCGTCCGACAACCAGATCAACGCCGTTGCCAAACAGCTTTACTGTCCGGTGTGCGAAAACGTGCCGCTGGATGTGTGCCCGACTCAGGCATGCGCCCAGTGGCGTCAGACGATTCGAGAGAAACTGGCGGTAGGGTGGAGCGAACAGCAGATCAAGGATTACTTCGTCGAGCAGTACGGAGCGCGGGTGCTCGCTGCGCCTCCTGCGCGCGGGCTGAACCTGCTGGTCTACCTGTTGCCGCCGCTGGCCTTCGCGGTCGGAGCGTATGTCGTCTATCGAGCCGTGCGCGCCTGGCGCCACACGGCCGCACCAGTTACCTCACCGCCTGCGGCTGACGATGACTACACCCGCCGCATCGAAGCTGAACTCCGCCGACGAGATTGAGAGATGTCTGATAATCCCGTTGCTTCACCTCCTGCACCCCGTGGACGTAACATAGGGCGCTTCGTCGTGTGGGGCGGGTTAGCCGCCCTGATGGCCTTGGTGGGTTTTGGACTCTACCGGACCCAAGCCGGCCCGGTGTCGAGCGGACCGGCGCCGGATTTCGCATTGACCACGTTCGACGGAGAGACGATCCCTCTGGCTGGTCTTAAAGGCCAAGTGGTCGTCGTTAAACTTCTGGGCCTCGTGGTGCAAGCCGTGCGAAGAAGAAGCGGCCACGCTCGAAGGCGGGTGGCAGAAGTATCGCGATCAAGGGGTCACTTTTCTGGGTGTCGACTATGTCGACACGGAGCCCGAGGCGCGGGCCTACCTCAAACGCTTCGGCGTCACGTATCCGAATGGACCCGACCTCGGCACCCGCATCTCGCAGGCCTTCCGCATCCGCGGGGTCCCCGAAACCTACTTTGTTGATCGTGAAGGCGTGGTCGTGCGAGTGAAGATTGGCCCGATCGAAATGAGCGAGCTCCAGTCCATCCTCGATCCGCTGGTGAAACCCTAATGGACGCTGCCGCTCTGTTGACGGCGCTCGGCCGTCCTCATCTTGGTTGTCATCATCCTGGTCCAGCCTTTGCTCGGGCAGAAGGGCAGCGCACCCCGGCGCGATGCGGGAGTTGCCTCCCTGGAGGCCGAGGTGGATCGCACGATCGACACCCTGCGCGAGTTAGATTTCGACCGCGCCCTGGGCAAGATTCTCGAAGACGAATACCCGGCGCGCCGGCAGGAATTGGTCGCGCAGGGGGCCGAGCAACTGCGGCGGCTGGATGTAACCCGCGGCACGACGGGCAGCGCCCTCGGTGAGCGCGAGCAGGCCATCGAACGCGAGATTGCAGCACGCCGCGCGCCTCGTGCGGACCGTGAGGCTGCGCTCGAAGCAGAGATTGCCACCCGCCGTGGTCAGCCCGCGCCAAATGGTGCGAAGCGCAAGGCAGGCTTCTGTCCCAACTGCGGTGCGCCCGTTCAAGTGGGCGACAAGTTCTGCCCGAGTTGCGGTACCGCGTTGCGTCACGAAAAGACGACCTGATCGGGCACACTCGAGCGAGGCCTCCAGTGTCATCCATTCATCACGGCTATCACGCGCATCTCGCCCGATGGGGCGGACTGCACCGCAAACGGGTGTCGCCGCGTGATCGACGTCTCGCCGTCCTGGCCATGGCGATCTTCCTCTCTCTTGGATTGACAGCCTGCTCGCTCTCCGAGGACATCACGCCGCCCCCCAGCCTGGTTCAGCCCGCCTCCGTGGCAACCTCCGCCGCAACGAATGTCCCCGCAACCGCAGGCCCATCCGCCACGCCCGAACCTGTTGAACCGCCCTCCGCGATCGACATGCAGGCCGGCCAAGCGATCTATTCCGATCATTGCGCGGCCTGCCACGGCCCGCGTGGCATGGGCGACGGCGAGCTTGCCGCACAGCTCTCGAATGCGCCTGCGGCCCTCGGCGCCAGCGAACTCGGGCGCTCAGCGGTACCCGCAGACTGGTTCCGCGTGATCACGGCCGGTAACATGGCGAGCTTCATGCCGCCATTTGCCAACGCACTCACCGCGGCCGAACGGTGGAACGTGACCTACTATGCGCTCTCCCTCTCACAAGGCGATGAGCGAAACCACCTCGGCGCGCGTGCTCTACGAAACTCACTGCGCCGAGTGCCATGGGCTCGAGGGCGCTGGCGTTGAGGCACAAGCCGGCACGCCGAATGCCCCGGTGAGTGACTTGCGTCAACCGCAGACTTTGGTCGAACGCAGCGCGCAAGACATCTTCACCGTGATCGGTGAAGGCAGTGCGCGGGGAATGCCACCGTTCGGTACCACGCTGAACGAGGATGACCGCTGGGCGCTGGTGAGCTACGTGCGCAGCCTGAGCGTCAAGCCCGGCTCGGCTGTCGCGGGTGCGACTCCCCAGGCCAGCAGCGTGGCGCCGGTGGCCACGCTGCCTGAGGGAATCACCGCCGTGGTGGAGGTCGGTGGGCTGGTGCTCAACGGTACCACTCAGCAGCCTGCGGCCGATCTCCCGATTTCACTTCGCCGCTTCGACGGGACGCAGGAACTTGATCCGCTGACCGGACAGACCGACAGCCAAGGCCGCTTCCGGTTTGAGGGCGTGCAGTTTTCGGCGCAGCGGGTGGTGATCGTCGAAGCCGACAACCTCGATGTGGCGTACTTCTCGCAGGTGGCCCAAGCCGAGACCGGTCAGGCCGCGCTCGAATTGAACGTCACGGTTTTCGAAACCACTCGCGACACGTCTGGCATCAGCATCGACCGGTTGCACCTCTTCCTCGAGCCGGTGGCGGGCCAGGACGTGGTGCGAGTCGGCGCTTTGGCTCTTGTTTCGAATTCCGATGTGCACGCGGTGATCGCCGCTGCCACAGGCGAGGGCACGCTGTTCTTCGACCTACCCAAGGGGGCGGTCAACCTGCAGATGCAGGAAGGTGAACTCGGTGGGCGATTCCTGCAAACCGACACGGGGTTTGCCGATACGCTGGCGGTGGTCCCCGGCCAGGGCTCGCATCAGGTCGTGTTCTCCTTCGACATTCCCTACACCCGCAGCGCGACGCTGGAGTTCCCTGTTGGCTATCCGGTGTCGGGCGCGATCATCGTGGTGCCGGACGGGATGCATGTGGAGAGCGAGGCTCTGCAAGACTTCGGCGTGCGCCAGATCGAAGGTGTGGGCTATCGCACCTACTCCGGTGGTGCGCTCGCCGCAGGCCAGACCCTGAGCTTCGTCCTCTCGGGCAAGCCGGCGGCCGCCGCGAACGCCGCAGCGGCACAAGGGAACGAACTGATCATTGCCGCCGTTGTGCTGGGGGGTGTGTTGATCGGCGCCGGCCTTTGGGGTTGGTGGCGCTCGCGCCGTTCGGACGAGGCTGAGGCGGAGGAGGAGACCGATCCGCACGAGGAGCGCGAGAATCTGCTCCAATCCATCGCCGACCTGGACGACGAATACCAGAACGGCCGGGTGAAGGAGCGCGATTACGTGGCTCGGCGGGCCGCCCTCAAGCAGCGGCTCCTGGATCTCACCGACGATGTGACGCCATGACCATCCGGGTGCGCAACCTGACCAAGGCCTTTGGCCCGCGCGTGGTGCTGCGCAAGCTGAACTTCGACGTGGCCGACGGCGAGTTCGTCGTCCTGCTCGGGCCGAACGGCGCCGGCAAGACAACTCTCATTCACATCCTGGCTTCGCTCATGCGTCCAGCGTTCGGTGAAGTGGTTGTGGCCGGGTGTCGCCTGCCGCAGCAGGCATCCGAAGTGCGCCAGCGCATCGGCGTGCTCTCGCACCAGCCCCTGCTCTACGGCGACCTCTCGGCCGAACAAAACCTCCAATTCTATGGGCGCATGTATGGACTCTCGAACCTGGCGGCGCGGGTGGAGAAAGCCCTCGATCAGGTTGGGCTGGCAACGCGCCGGCGGGACCCGGTGCGTTCCTTCTCGCGGGGCATGCAACAGCGCCTTTCGCTGGCGCGCGCCCTACTGCACGAACCGCAGGTGCTGCTCTTCGACGAACCCTACACCGGCCTCGACCAGCAAGCCAGCGAGATGCTGGATGGCCTGTTGCGCGACACCTCGGCGGCCAGGCGTACGATCGTCATGACCTCGCACGACTTGCTTCGCGCCGCTGCGCTCGCCGACCGCGTGGATGTGCTCTCGCGTGGCGCAATCGCCGCCAGCTGGCGGCGCGGCGAATTCGACCTCGACCGGCTGCCCTCGCTCTATCAGGAGGCCGTGAATGCCCGCGGCTGAGAGCGCCCAGCTTGTTGTGCGCCACACGCGTGGCAGCCTCCTGCGGGCCGTGGGAGCCATCGTGTGGAAGGACCTTACGGCCGAGTTGCGCTCGAAGGAACTCATCAGCGGCATGTTGGTGTTCGCGCTGCTGGTGGTGCTGGTGTTCAACTTCGCGCTTGAGTTGGACGTGCGCGCCCGGCAGAGCGTGACCGCCGGTGTATTGTGGGTCACCTTTGCCTTTGCCGGCACGCTGGGGCTCAACCGCTCACTGGCCCTCGAGCGCGATCGCGGCTGCCTCGAAGGGTTGCTGCTCGCGCCCGTTGATCGCAGTGCCATCTACTTCGGCAAGGCGCTGGGGAATCTCGCATTCATGGTGATCATGGAGATTCTCGTTCTGCCGGTCTACAGCGCGCTGTACAATGTCAACCTTTTCCAACCCCTGCTGCTCCTGGTGGTGATCCTGGGCTCGGTTGGCTACATCGCGCTGGGCACACTGCTTTCGGCGATGGCTGTGCAGGCACGCACGCGCGACGTGCTCCTGCCGATCCTGCTCTTTCCGGTCGTGCTGCCGGTACTCATCGCTGCGGTGAAGGCCAGCACCGGCGTCCTGCAAGGCGTGCCGATGGATGAGATCTGGCCGTGGCTCAACCTGTTGATCGCGTGCGATGTGATCTTCGTCGCCGTTGGCTACATGGTCTTCGATTTCGTTGTGGAAGAATAGGAAGGATCGCCGCGCGGAGGGCGATCGTGAGAAAGGGGAGGTGAGGATGACCGATCAGAAGATGTCGCTGGGGTTGAAGCTCCTGACGGCGGTTGCCATCCTGCTGGTGCTGGCTGCGGCCTGCTTGGTCTTTCTGTACGCACCCCGCGAGCGCGTGATGGGCGAGGTGCAGCGCGTGTTCTACTTCCACGTCGCATCGGCCTGGGTGGGTATGCTGTCGTTCGTGGTGGCCGCCGTGGCGGGTGTGGCCTACCTCGTACGGCGCACCCGCCTCTGGGATTTGGTCGGCGTGTCGTCGGTGGAGATCGGCATGGTGTTCGGGCTGATCGCCATCGTCAGCGGCTCGATCTGGGCACGCCCGGTGTGGAACACGTGGTGGACGTGGGATCCGCGCCTGGTGACGACAACCATCATGGAGCTGGTCTACGCGGCCTACGTACTCCTGCGCCAGGGGGTCGAGGATCCCGAGCGCCGGGCGCGCTTTGGTGCGGTGTACGCGATCGTCGGCGTGCTTACCGTGCCCATCACCTTTCTCTCGATCCGCTTCTTGCGCACCATCCATCCCGTGGTCATCGGCTCGGGCGACGCCTCGGCGCAAGGCGCCTTCGATATGACCCCGCCCATGTTGCAGACATTCATGTTCAGCCTGCTGGCGTTCTCCGTGATGTACTTCGCGCTGCTCCTGCACCGGGTGCGCCTGGCACGCCGGGCGGAAGCGCTCGAGACACGCCGCGCCGAACTGGCCGCGGCCTGAGGAGGCAGAATGTTCGAAACGACTCCCGATACCCGGGCCTACTTGATCGCAGGCTACAGTGTCATCGTAGGCGGGCTACTCCTTTATGTGCTGAGTTTGATCATGCGCTGGCGTGCCCTGGCGCGTGAAGAGCGCTGGTTGATAGAGGTCGAACGCGGGGAGAAGAAATAGCCGGCGCGCCGGGTCGGCGCATGGCACATCCACAAGAGAAGGACGAACGCCAACGGCGTTCGTCCTTTGATTTGCCACCTCTTCGCGGGTGCAGGCGCATCCTTCTGACGTGCGGGGCACGGGCCCGCAGCGGCCAGGGTCCCTGCGAGACCCGAGCCCGTCCGCCGGAGCCTCGACGCTAGACCGCTGCTTTCACTGCGAGCATCTTCTCGAGCATGCGTTCCAACGCCATCGTGTGGCTGCACACACCACGTCGCTTGAAGAACTCGCAGTCGCAATCCCACCTGCCTTGGCTGTATCCGACCCGGTGATCGTTGTTGTCGCCGTGGAACACCAGTGCGAAGCTGTCGAAGTGGAACCGCTCGGGCTCCTGGGCATAGCGCTTGGCCTTATCGATCTTGCCGATCATCCCATAGTCCATGCGCCGACTCCTTGGTAGGTGATAAGAAACAAAAAGGCACGCGGGGAGACCCGGTGCCTCTTCAGCCGGTGAGCCTCGTGCCGTGTGCCAGACCGCTCATGGCGGTTTGCCTCCTCGTTCCAATGTTCCACTTGAGTATAAAACCTGATGCAGGGCGTGTCAATGGCGCTCGCCCTACGCCTCACCCACTGAGAGTCTCCAGCGTCCATCCTGGAAGCACGTCGATGTCCATGGAATTGCGCTGCCCGGCCAGGAAGCGCGCCGTGCCGGCGGCCGCGATCATCGCGGCATTATCGGTGCACAGATCGGGCGTTGGCGTGCGCACCGGGCATGGCGAGGCGGCGCGCAATGCCTCGCGCAAAGCACCATTGGCGGAGACCCCTCCCGCCACGAAGAGCTGCGTGGCCTCGAATTCCTTGACCGCCTGCACCGACTTGGTCACGAGCACATCCACAACAGCCGCCTGGAAAGATGCCGCCAGATCGGGGATGGGCAAACCCGGCCGCGGCGCCTCAAGGCCGGCCTTCAACTCGGGTTGGATCTTGCGCACCACGCGCAGCACGGCGGTCTTAAGGCCGCTGAAAGCTGAAATCGTATGTTCCCTCGAGCCATGCGCGGGGAAAACGATAAGCCTCGGGCCGTCCATTTCGCGCGACTTGTTCGATGGGTGGGCCGCCGGGATAGGGCAGGCCCAAAAGTTGAGCCACCTTGTCGAATGCCTCGCCAGCCGCATCGTCCAGGGTCGCGCCCAATCGGCGGTAACGGCCGTGATCGAGCATCAGGATGATTTCGGTATGACCGCCGGAGACGATCAGGCACACGACCGGGAAGGTCACCGGGTGCGTTTCGTCGAGCAGGAAGAGCGAATAAAGGTGCGCCTCGAGGTGGTTGACTCCGATGAGCGGCAGCCCGGCCCCTAGCGCGAGGCCCTTGGCGGCGTTCAACCCGATGACCAGCGACCCGGCCAGGCCGGGCCCGCGCGTCGCGGCGATTGCATCCAAGTCGCCCACCCCGATATGCGCCTGACCCAGGGCCTGCGTGATGACCGGCCCGATGACCTCGATGTGACGGCGCGCTGCGACTTCGGGGAACACGCCGCCGTACGGCGCGTGGAGTTCGGCCTGGGAGGCGATCACGTTCGAATGGATGAGGCGCCCGTCTTCGACAACCGCCGCCGCAGTCTCGTCGCAGGAAGTCTCGATGCCTAGAACGCGGACGGGTTGTGGTCTTTCCTTACTCTTCTTCTCAGGCATGAGCGGCACTCATTCGGCGAACGTGTTCAGCGGCGGCGAGGGGTGGCGCGCCCGGTTGCACGCGTTGTGCTGCGGGCGCGCTTGGCCGGGGCGCGTTTCGCAGGCGCAGCGCGCGAGGCGCCCGCCCGCGCTGCTCTGCGCATCGGCAGAACCAGGTCCATCGGGTATTCCGCTAGCACCTCGATCCGTGCGTCTCGCCCGACGGCCAGCGTGTCCTCCAGGCGTACGCCCATGCCTCGCTCCGGGTAGTACAACCCGGGCTCGAGGGTGAACACCATGCCTGGCTCGAGGCGATCGTTGTTCTGCTCGACATCGGCAAAGCCTGGGCTCTCGTGAATGTTCAGACCGACGCCGTGCCCGAGCGTGTGCACATAGCCCACCTCGGTCGTGGTGTTACTGAGCAAGGTCGGGTGGCCCTGGGCTTCGAAGTACTCGCACACCCGGCGCTGAGCGAATTGGCACAGCATGCCGGGCGTGAAGCTGTCGAGCGACATCTGATACGCAGCCCGCACTTGGTGGTAAAGCTCTTCCACCTCAGGCGGTGCGTGACCCAGGCACCAGGTGCGGGTGATATCGTAGAAGTAGCCCCCGCCGTTCTCCTGCGGGAAGAAGTCGAAGACGATCGGCTGTCCGGTGCGAATCAGGTCGTCCGGTTTGCCGCTGGAGTGCGGCACCCCCGCGTCGCGGCCGATGGCAAAGATGACCCCTTCGCTATCCTCCAACCCGGCTTCGGTGCACCAGGCCATGATGCGCGCTTTGATATCACGCACGGTGAGGGCCTGGCCGTCTTCGCGCAGCAGGGTGCCGCCCTGCACCCGGCGCGTGGTGAGGTACTCGGCGGTACGCGCGAGGACCGCGGTCGTCGCGCGCCCCACGCGGCGGATCTCTTCAATCTCCGCATCGTCCTTCGTGGCACGCGCGGCGATGAGCAGCGTGTCCTCGCCTTCGCCGACCAGCGTCACTTCGGGCATGTGCGCATGCAATTCCTTGGCAACAGCCAAGGGCAAGGCCGCATCCACCGTGCCGTAGACCCCGACCCGCCCACGCAAGCCGAGGTCCTCGAAGCTGAGCTTAAGGCGTGCGGCCATGGCACGTACCCGGTTGCCGCGCGCCTCGCGCAGCAGGCGCAACGGGTCGTAGTCGTTGATGTTCTTGGTGCGCAGACCCGTGGCGATGGCCTGATCGCGTTCCATCGGGTAGTAGTAAAGAACCGGCTCCTGCCCGCGTGGTTTCACCAGGTCGGCGCGCGTAAGATGCGCGAGACCCGTGAAGTAACTCATGGCCGGGTTGTGCAATCCGGGCCCGGTGACCCACAGGCCGTCGAGGTTGCGTTCGCCCATCAACCGATCGAGATCCGATTTCATGGCGCTTTCCCTGTCGGTGAACCGTCGGAGGCCGCCAGCACCGCAGCCAGCTGACGTCAGCAGCGTCTCGTCCTCATCCGGCAAAACGGTGCGCGGGTCGAGCACGACGCGCTGCTCCTCGATCCGGGCGACGATCGGCGGGCTCGCTTGGCGGAGACGCGCGAGCACCGCTTGCGGTTTGGGCAGCGAAAGGGCCAGCACCCAGGAGGGCAGGGTTTCTTCAGGCAGGCTGCCGCCCCCCACCGTCGAGCGGCCCTCGATCACTTGGCCCTGTCCGAGCTCGGTGGCCCAGCGTTCGGCGCGTTCACGCAAGGTGGGGAGCGTGGCAGAAATCATCCGCCACACCGGGAGTGCCTGAACGGCGTCGCCGCGCGCATAGTGGAGCAGCGTGGCTTCGAGTGCGGCCAGGCACAGCTTATCGGCGCGCAGCGCGCGCGCCAGCGGGTGCTTGCGCAGGCGCGCCATGAGCTCCTCGCGCCCGACGAGGATTCCGGCTTGCGGCCCTCCCAGGAGTTTATCGCCCGAGAACATCACCAGGGCCGCGCCGGCCGCGAGCGATTCCTGGACCGTGGGTTCGTGGCCCAAGCCGAAACCCGCGGTATTGATAAGCGCTCCCGAGCCCAGGTCATCCACCAACGGCAGTTGATGCGCCGCAGCGATGCCGGCCATCTCGGCGAGTGAAGGCTCGCTCGTGTATCCGACCAGGCGGAAGTTCGAGTGGTGAGCACGCAGCAGCATGGCCGTGCGCGGGCCGATCGCCTCTTCGAAATCGGCGGGATGGGTGCGGTTGCTCGTGCCGACCTCGACCAGGCGGGCGCCCGATTGGCGCATGACATCCGGGATGCGGAAGCCTCCGCCGATCTCGACCAACTGCGAGCGCGCAATGATCACTTCGCGCCCTTTGGCCAGAGCGGTGAGCGCGAGCAGCACGGCGCCGGCGTTGTTGTTGACGACCAGTGCGGCTTCGGCGCCCGCGAGGCGGGTCAGCAATCGTTCGCTGGGCGCCGTGCGCAAGCCGCGCTGGCCGGTTGGCAAATCGTATTCTAGCGCGGCGTAACCCTGCGCGATGTGCTGCATGGCACGCAGGGCGGAGGCGCCGAGCGGCGCACGGCCGAGGTTGGTGTGTAGGATCACGCCCGTGGCATTGATGACCGCCACGAGGCCGGGAGCGGTCCACTCGGCCAAGCTGCGTTGCGCTGTTTCGAGGAGCACGGCGCTCGAAGGCACGGGCTGCCCGGCGCGCACGCCATCGCGCGCGCCCTGCAGCGCGCTACGCAACGCCTCCAATGTGAGGTCGCGGCCGTAGGCTTCGGTCAGGCGGCGCGTGTTGGGCTGCTGCAAGAGAACGTCAACGGAGGGCAGCTCACGCAGGCTCATGCGGGCGAGTCGTCCGAATCCAATTCATCGTCGATGAAAGGGGGCGTGGCAGGTGGCGCCGCGAGCGCCTCGGCCTCGACCGGAGGCGGCGCCTCCCCAGGCACATCCACCGGGGGCGAGGAGGCCGAGGGTGCCCAGCGGCTACGTTCATAAAGTCGCAGCAGAAGTTCGACGGCGAAGAAGGCGCCGGTGAGAGTCCACGCGGCAAAGGGGGTGAGCAAGCGCCCGACGCGCAGCCACACCAGGAACAGCCCCCAGATGCCGACTTCCACGGCCTCGCGCCATAGCACGCCCGGGCCCGGAAACGGATCCGGCGAGAATCGGCGGTTGAGGTACCACATCAGAGGCAGGGACGTGCCCACCAGGGCGAGGAAGAGGGCAAAGAAGAAAGCCCAGCGTGCGCCGAGTGTCGGCGTGGCAAGGAAGACGAGCACAGCGGCGAGGGCCCAGCCCCCAAGCCCCATCAGGACGCAGGTGGTCAGAAGTTCGCGATAGACCGGGCTGCTGCCGGGTGAGGTGGAAGGCATGGGCTGGCCCATGCCGTGATTATAGCAGTGCCTTTCGAGGGGGCCATCGTGCGTGGAGGGGTAAGTTGCGCAAACAATGGATGAACCGTGCCTCAGCGCGGAACATGCAACTGCACGGAGGTGCCGCTGGAGGAGGAGTCAACCTCAAGCGTTCCCCCGACGATCGCCATGAGGGTCGAGTGCAGCGTCAGGCCATGACCCGCGTCATGCTCATCGGCTGCCGCCTCGAGCCCCACGCCGTCATCGGCGATGGTCAGGGTCAGGCCCTGCTCCGCCTCGGCAGCCATCCGCAGAGAAATCAGACGGGCAGCATCGCGGCCGCGCCCATGATGGGCCGCGTTGCGCATGGCCTCACGCGCAGCCAGGAAGAGGACTTCTGTCACCACCGGGGCCAGCCCGCGGCTGCGCGTTTCGGCCTCGGGGCTGACGGCCCATTCAATCGCGGCGAAGGAATCGCCCAATTCGATCTCGGCTGCTCTGCGCAACGCGCCGAACAGCCCAAGCCGACGGACTTCCGCCATATTCGACACGGGAATCTCACGGATGACTTGGGATAGTCGCCGGTGTGCATCGACCAGGAGCCGGACTGCCTCGGACGTGGCCGACGAGGCAGCCGCGGGCGCGCTGAGGCGCAGGATGGCTGTGTGCAACTCGGGCAATACATCGTCATGCAGAGCCTGGCGTGTGCGCTGGTCGATCACTTGCACTTCCGCAAGGCGCTCGCGCTGCAGCGCCATCAGGCGCTCGGCCATCGTCGCCGTGGCGCGGGTGTCGAGCAGGCGCTCGGCCGCCGCACGCGCCGCCTCGAATTCCTCCTGGGTGAAGGGCGCGCCGTTTGTCCTTGGCCCGAGCACCATCAGCCCGGCCAGGTCGCCCTCGCTCCACAAGGGAATAGCCCACTCGCATCCCGCGGCGCGCCGCGGATCGAGCGGCAGGTACAGCGCGCCGGACCCCAGGGCCGATGCCTGGGCTTCCACTTCGCGAGCCGCGGCGGCCGGGAGTGCAAGCCCGGCCGGCGGGAAGACGAACATCTCGCCGGCAAAGCTGGCCAGAGGGCCCGCGGCGAAGAGGTAAGCCTGGCGGGTGTCGAGCACTTCCTGGCACAACGCGCGGAACGGTTCAGCTAATTCGCGCTGGGCTGAGCCGGCGGCGCCCTCATGCAGCAGGCGCTCGATGACCCGTGGGCTGGAGAGAAAGGGGCGCAGGCGGTGGATCAGCGCCTCGCGCTCGACGAAAGTGCGCCAGGTGAGCATCGCATACAGACCTACGGCGAGCGCCCCCCCGGTCAACGCAATGTAAATGGAGGGCAGCCGTAACGCGACGGCAAACCCCAAGGTGAGTGCAAACACTGCGCCCATCATCAGTAGCAGATACCACTGGCGGCGCATGGCGTTGCGCGGCAATGCCTTGCCGGTGAACACCTCGTAGGAGGTGATGGCTTGGCCGAGCAGCGTTACGGCGTACCCGAGAAGGAATGCAATCCCCAGGTCGAAACGTGCGACGAGTGAGCCAAGCGCCTCAGGCGGGCCGGCGGGTGCTTCGACGAGGCGCACGATGGCAAGCATCGCCCAGGTGACAAGCAGGCTCACCGAGAGCAGGGTGAGCGAGGTAGCCACCAGCCAGGGCCGCGCGCGGTGGCGCGCCTCACGGCCCATCACTCGCCGGGTGGGGCCTGGACGGCGCAGCGCATCTAGGGCGAGCAATATGCAGGCGGCCATGTAGGCCGCGTAGGTCCACACCAGGAGCGGCACACCGGCCAGTGAAAGCGCAGGCAGAAAGCGCAGTTCGCTCAGACCGGCGTAGTTGGGCAGGGGATTCGAGCGCATCAGCAGCACCAGGACGACGGCGCAGCCTGCGCCGGCCAACCCCAGGCCGAGGCTGTGCCACCAGCGCAATCCACGCCATGCGCCCAGGCCCTCCTCGGCAGGCTTCTCCCAGAAGCCGGAGTACCACAGCATGGCGATGTACCACGAGAGGGGCGCGACGGTGACCGGTGCCCAGCCCAGGTGCCACCACGTATCGCGCGCCGCGAGGTCGCCCTCCAACCCGCGGCTGGCAATGACCCCATGGCTGACGAAGAAGAACGCGCCGGCCGCCAGGCCCAGCCCGATCAGCCACACGCCCCACGAGCGGCGCTGCGCGTTGAGCAGCACTGTGAGGGCGAGCCACAACAAGGCGATGGTGTTGAAGAGCGAGATGGAGAGTATGGCTCCGTCGAGGAGCAGGCTGCCGCTCATGAAGGTTTGTGCGTCACCCAGTGTCCTTGGGCGTCCAGCGTGCGGGGCGTGCCGTCGTCATCCCAGGTGAGCAGCCGCCCCTCGCGCACGATGAGTGCAGCGCGCGTGCGGGCCAGCTTCTCATCGACCGCTGTCTGGCTGAGCCCCCATGCGGCGTAGATCTGCCCGTTCATGCGGCTGATGGTTCGCTTATCGCGGAAACCCAGCCGAGCGGCAATCTGCTCGTTGCTTAAGCCTTCGGCCAGCATGCGCGCGACGACCTGCTCGGTCGGTTCGAGCAGCGCCATCGGAGAATGGGCATCTTTGTGGCGCACTTCCTCCACTCGGCTCTCGATCTCAGGGTCGATGAAGCTTCGGCCGGCGATGGCGTCTCGCAGGAGCGGGACGATCATCGCCGGCAGGAGGTAGTTCGACTTGCGTACATAGGCATAGTGGCTGAGGATGCCGGCGGTGCGGAAGGCGCGATAGTATGTTTCGTCGTCCTGGATGGAGTAGAAGACGACCGGCAGACGGGGAAACTCGCGCCGCAGCGCGACGGCGGCTTCGATCCCGTTCATCTTGCCGGCCAACTGCACATCCATCAGGACGGCGGAGGGCGGCTCGTGGCTCAGGCAATACTCGAGCGCCTCTTCGCCGCTGGGCCCATCGTGGACGACGCGCAATTCGCCGGTCTGTTCCAGGCCCTCGCGCAAAGCCGCGCGCAGATTGGGGCTGTCTTCGACGAGCAGCAGATTCTCCATGGCGCCTCCGCCAGCCCGAGGGACGCCCGCACTGGCCGGGGATGTACGTTCGCCAGCGAATGTCGCGGGGTGCCTGGATTTTACACGATGCTTCCGGGCACGCCCCCCGTCAAGCACCTGGGTGCGTTGTTTGGGGAGGCCGAGAACTGGTTTGGGCTTGTGGAACGCCCTAGAATGAACCCGGCATGCCCATAATCGAGCGCGTGCGCGCCGCCGTGCCCGCGGGCGCGGTAGCTCCACTTCCGAGGAGGCCTGCATGAGCACATCGCCCAACCGCTTCTGGATCACCGCGCTGATCGTTGCCTGGTCGTTCGACCTTCTCTTCTGGAAGAAGGCTCCGGGTGTCTCTTTCGCCGTCTTCGTCCTGCTGTGCCTGGGCGGCGGGTTGTTTCTCGCGTGGCGTGAGCGCGTACGCATGGCGCCGATCAACCTGGTGCTCCTCGGGCTGATCCTCACCTTTGCTTCGCTGACATTCCTGCGCGCCGAGTTCGATGACCCTCTTCCTCAGCACGGCGACAACTGTAGGGTTGATGGCCGTGCTGGCGTACTCGTTCATCGCCGGAACCTGGTGGCGCTTTAGCATCAGTGATTACGCGGCCGGCGGAGTACGCCTGGTGCTCAATACGCTGGCCGGACCGATTCGCTTCTGGCAGGCCGGTCCGGCGCAATCGCTGAGCGCAGCGGAGCCCCGTCGTGGCGCGCCGCGCGGCTGGGCGGTAGTTCGCGGCCTCTTGCTGGCACTGCCCATTCTGGCTGTGTTTGCAGCATTGCTGGCATCGGCCGACCCCGTATTCTCGAACCGGCTTGAACAGGTGCTCAAATTCCTGCGCATTGAGAACCTGCCGGAGTACATCTTCCGTCTGGCCTACATTCTGGTGGGCGCCTTCTTGCTGGTGGGCGTGTTCGTCTACGCGCTGTTCTCGAGCCGGGAGCACAAATTGATCGGGGTCGACAAACCCTGGTTGCCCCGCTTCCTCGGCTTCACGGAGGCGGCCATCGTTCTGGCCAGCGTGGATCTGCTCTTTGCCGTTTTCGTCGCCATCCAGTTCCGCTACTTGTTCGGCGGCCAGGCCAACATCACCATCGAAGGATTCACCTACTCCGAATACGCCCGGCGCGGCTTCGGCGAACTCGTGGCGGTAGCCGTACTCAGCCAGCTGCTCTTCCTTGGCTTGACCAACCTGACGCGGCGCGGCGAGCGGCGCGAGCAGCGTCTGTTCTCAGCCTTCGGGGCTGGGCTGGTGCTCCTGGTCCTCGTGATCCTCGTCTCGGCGTACTTGCGCCTGCAGCTTTACGAAACAGCCTACGGCTTCTCTCGCCTGCGCACGTACACCCACGTCTTCATCATCTGGCTCGGGGCGTGGCTGGCTGCGCTGCTGGCGCTCGACCTCATGCAGCGCTTGCGGGCCTTCGCCCTGGTGACGCTGGTGGCCTCGCTGGGCTTCGCCCTGTCGCTCGCGGTGCTCAACGTGGATGGATTCATCGTGCGCCAGAATGTCGCACGCGCGCTGGCCGGTGAGGATCTCGACACGGGCTACCTGGCCAGCCTCTCCGATGATTCCGTGCCGGCGCTTGTCGATCTCCACCGCAGTCTGTCGGGCGAGGTGCAGGCTGAGGTGGGCGGGGTGCTTGCCTGCCGCGCCGTGCTCGACACGCGCGATGAACGCATCCGGCCCTGGCCGTCGTTCAGCGTGCCGGCCTGGCGCGCGCAACGCCTGATGCAATCCGAGGCCGCGGCGCTGGCCAAGTACCGCACCTACATGCGCGACAGCCTGCAGTTTGTTGAGGTCGATGGCCACGAGCGGGAGTGCTACGCGCCGTATATCGACTGAGAGAGGCTTACTGAGCTAGAAGGTCTCTTGGAGAGGGGGGCGTGGTTGTCAGGTTGCGCCCGCGCCTCCCCTGCCAAGCGGCACACCCGGCTGCGCCTGACACGCGTTTGCCGCGAGCTGCCTCGGCGCGTGAACGCAATCTGTCGGCGATTGAACCACGGGGCGAAAGCTCACTGGCCACCTGATTTGAGTGCTGGGCAAGCACTTCCCCGCAGGTATCTGCGTGTGCCCTGTGTGATCTCTGTGGTGAGTGCCCTGCGCACTCTGAGGTCTCCCTGGCCTGGCCCGCCAAGGCAGGTGGTGGTGAAGGTCCTGCGCTTTCACTTGGCGAGATGCCGCATGATCGGCCGCGTGGGCGAGCGTCGCGCGACCTCCACAAACCCCGCACGCAGGAAAGCGGAGGCCAACCCGGTGAAGACGAACGGGTCGGGTGAAGCTTTGCCGCGCGGGTCGGTGGGGTAGCCCTCGACGATGCGCGCGCCGCGCCGGCGAGCGTAGTCGACGGCGGCGGCCAGCACTTTGGCGGTCAGGCCTTGGCGGCGGAAGGGCCGCGCGACGAAGAAACAAACTACAGACCATACGGGCGAGCTATCCACGGGCGCCAGCACGCGCGAGCGTTCGAGTGGCGGGAATTCGCGGCGCGGCGCAATGCAGCACCAGGCGGCGGGGACGCCGTCGACATACGCAAGCACCCCGGGGACTTTGCCGCGGGTGACCAGGGCCTTGAACGCGCGCTTGGTGCCGGCCCCGTGCTTGGCATTGAATTCGGAACGCGGCATGCGCCACCACATGCACCAACACCCGCCGCAGGCGCCGCGCTCACCGAACAAGGCCTCCAAATCCTTCCAACGCGAAGGGGTGGCCGGGCGAAAGGTCAGTGTTCCCTGTTGTTTGCGCGCCACGCTCATTGTGCCTCCTTGCCGAGGCTGGGCTGCGCGGGGTGGCCGAGCCTGTGCGCCAACTTTACAATCCGTCCCATGAGGTGTCAATCACCCGCCTCATTATGGTCTTGGCCCTGCAGATGCAGGGCCAAGACCTCTTCTATGTGTTGGGTTCTCCACGATTGTGCTGCACCTGCTTCGTGGACTCTGGGGTAAGGCACTCTACCTCTTGCGCATGCTTGCCATACCCAGCGCTGCGATCATGCCCACCGGCATGAGCGCCGAGGCACATGGGAAAGACACTGGAACCACGGGCATCGGTTGCCCCGGGTCGGGCAACAACGGCGGCACAGCCGGGTCGACCGGTTCGGGCAGGACCGGATCCGGCATATCCACAGCCGGCACGGACTCGCCTTCAGCCACGATCTCATACGCTTCCCCCTGCCAGACGACGATCACCCGTGGGCCAAGGGCGAGCGCTGCGCCCACCTCGGGCGAGACGCCGGCCAGCTTGAAGTAGTCGCTCGAACCGAATGCGATGCGCGAGGCCTGCATCCGTTCGGCATCGAAAGTTGTATCGATCCACACCGCGCCCTGCAACACGAAGCTGTGCGACCCGGCACTGCGCACCAGGTCCTGCGCTTCGGGCAGGCTTGGGGCAGGAACGCTCTGCGCGCCGGCCAGCTGGGATTGTTCCTGCGCTTTCTGCACCGCCGGCGCGCCGGCCACCTCCGTGGGCATGGCCTGCATCTCGCGCAATGCCTGATCGGTGATCTGCTGGCGGGTGTCGGCGCTGAGCGCCCCGGGCTCAGTCACCAGGTAGGAGGTGTAGGGCGTGACGATGCCATAGCGCACGCTGAGCGCCACCACCGCATCGACCAATTCGCGATCTGCGCCGTGTAGACGGATTTCGTTGAGCAGGTGCCCGATCTTGCGTGTCGCCCATAGGCGGGAGAGGGCGCTCAAGCCTCCTCTCGCTGAGAAGCTCTGCTCCGGATAGCTGAACGAGCGGGTTTCGTCGTTCACTCGGCCGGTGAGGGTGATGGTGCTACTGCCGCTACCGCGGTAACGCCCGGCCACCACCAATTGACTTCCACCGAACAGGTCTGGCAGCTCCTGCGGATAGTAGTCGTACGCTGTGATGCGCCCGAAATCGAGTTTCAGGTCGGTGAGCACCGGGCTGGTAATGCGGGCGTAAAAGGCCGAGACTGCCTCGTCGATGCTCTCCCCCGGGGTCACGTAGGTTGTAGCACCATGGTGCGCCTGGGCCAGGCTGTCGAGCAGGACGGTGTCGACGTCGTACCCGACCCCGAAGGCGAACAGGCGCACTGTCGACGGGGCGGCCGAGTTCGAAGGCTTCGAGGATTTGTTCTCGGTTGATGACCCCTTCCGTTGGCAGCCCGTCGGTGAGGAAGATCAAGTAGGTCGGCCGTCCAGGTCGAACCATGGCGGCCGCCTCGAGCAAGGCGCGGTTGATGTCAGTCGATCCTTCGGCACCCAGGCTGCTAATCCACCGTTGTGCCTCGCCGCTCCGGCTGGCCGGCAAGAGTTCGCTGGCAAACGGTTCCATCCCCGTGCTGAAGGCGATCAGCCCAAAGCGGTCCTCCGCATTGAGATGTTCCAGCACGTATTGTGCGGCCCGCTGTGCCTGCTCGAACTTTTCGCCGTACATGCTCCCTGAGCGGTCGAGGACGAAGATAACGTCCTTGGCCACTTGCAGGTCGCCGTCCTCGAGCCCGGGCGAGACGAGCATGAGGAAGAACCCATCGGCCTCGCCGCCGGCCGGGTCGTGAAAGGTCATCAGGTTGAGACCGATGCCGTTCTGGGCCGTGGAGTAATAGAGATCAAAGTCGGTGTCGGGCCGCACGCCGGAGGCCTCGTACCCCGCGCGGAAGTTGTGTTCG
Organism: uncultured Chloroflexia bacterium; assembly: GCA_963712475.1. Taxonomy (GTDB): domain Bacteria; phylum Chloroflexota; class Anaerolineae; order Anaerolineales; family RBG-16-64-43; genus RBG-16-64-43. Next base: position 1,518,368 of record CAVQIA010000004.1, on the reverse strand, counting down.
CCATCCCGGCTGATGGAAATGGAATGCGAGGGAGAGTAGATCGCGCGCAGCGCCTGGGTCGAGCGTCCTTCGACCGAGATGCTGACCTGCTCTAGAGGTTGCGACGAGAACTTCTCGGTATTGAGCGGGTAGCGGTAATGCACCAGGCCGTTGCTCATCGGTAGCGTCTGGGTGTATTCGAGTTCGATTTGACGCGTCTCGCCGGGCGCGATCGGGAAGATGCGCGCCTGCACTGCGCCGCGATCGATGTATTCGAGCAGCGCCGGATCGCGCTGGCGGCGGACGATATCCTCGTAGATGGCACGGGCCTCCTCGGCCGTTAGCACTTTGCCATCTACCTTCTCTCCGCCCACCCACAACGAAAAGCGGGTCACCGAGGAGTCCGGCGGAAGCGGGAAGATATACGTGCCCTCCACAGTCCCGCCACTGTCGTTGCGGAAGGCTTGGTCGACGCGCGTCACGGCCACCTGATCTTGAATGCTGACCGTCACCCGATGGTAGACGATCGCTAGTTCCGGGCGGGGTGGGCAGATCGTAATAGGAACCGGCGTCGACCAGCCCGGGATCGGCTCCGGCAGGCCGACAAAAGGCAAACACTCGGGCGGGGGAGGATCGGGGACGATGATGCCATCGGCATGGACCACAGACGGCACGGCGAGCAGGAAGAGGGCAGCGAGCAGAACGAAGAGCGCAGGTCGGCGCAGCATGGCACACCTCCCGGTAGCTGGGTCTGCCGCTTAAGACGCCCTTCGCGGGCGCGGTGTTCCACCGTGGCGGAACATCGCCGGTGAGGCGATTGCGCTAGAATCAACTGTCGGTATTGCCCGCACACTCGGCATCGCCCGTGCGGGCAAGGCGCGGATGGTGCGCGGGGCGGTGCGGGCCACACGCGAAAGGCCGATCCGTGACTGATCCGCCTGAGGTAGATGTGTCGGCGGCCCCACTCGAGAGCGACATCCCTGCGAGCCGGCACGACGGGCTGCTGCCAGGCGATGTGGCCAGCACAAGCGCGCGGCTCATCCAAGTGCGCTGGCTGGCCGGCACCGGGGTCCTCATCGGGTCATGGCTCTCGGTCCGCGTGCTGGGCCTTCCACTCCCCGCAGTCCCTCTCCTGGTGCTCGGCTTCACCATCCTCTTCTACAACCTGTTGCTGTTGTGGCTCACTGGGCGGGTGTACTCGCCTGAGGCAAGCATCTTCGCGCCCCGCATCCAGCGGCTGGTCCTTCTCCAGGTGGCGCTGGATTGGATGGCGATGGCCATCTTTCTTCACCTGACCGGCGGCCTGACCAGCCCGGCGATACCCTTCTTTCTCATTCACATGCTGATTGGGGCCATCCTCTTCCCCGGAGTGCACCCCCTGCTGACCGTGGGCATCGGGATGGGAGCGCTTATCGCACTCGCCTTACTCGAAGCCACGGGTGTGCTACCCAACCTGCCGGCGCTGCCGTTCCTGCCCGCCGATCTGTACCGGCAGCCACTCTTCATCGTTGCACAGATTGGATTCTTCGGGATGGCTGCCGCAGCGACGGTGGTGTTGAGTGCCTCGATCATGGACCGTTTGCGCGAACGCGAGCGGCAAGTCGCGGGGTTGCTTCAGGCGTCGCAGGCTGTCTCATCAACACTCAGTCTGCCGCAGGTGCTGCAGGGCCTGGCGCGCAGCGCGGCGCGCGTCCTGTCGGCAAGGCGTGCTTCGATCCGCCTGCTGGATGAGACCGGCGAGAATCTCAACCTGGCAGCCTCCTTCGGGTTGCGTGCGGAGTACCAGCGCAAAGGTCCGGTCGAACTCTCGCGCAGTCCGATGGATCGCGAAGTGCTCTCGGGCACGCCGGTCATTGTGAACGATGCGCTGACCGACAACCGTCTGCAATACCCAGACGAGGTTATTCAAGAAGGCATTCTCAGCATCCTGGTGGTCCCGATCATGGGCCGCACGCGCCCGCTGGGCGTGCTACGCGTGTATTCCGATCAGGCACGGCGCTTCACCCCGGCCGACGCCGATTATGTCATGGCCATTGCCCGGGAAGGCGCCGCGGCGATCGAAAATGCCCAGGCGCACGAGGCGCTGCAGCGGGCAGACCAATCGCGCGCGCAGTTCGTACGAACGGTGACCCATGAACTGCGCTCGCCCGTGGGTGGTGCGCAGAGCTTGCTGCGGGTGATGCTGGCTGGGATGTCGGGCGAGATGAGCGACAAGCAGAAGGACATTGTTGCGCGAGTGCTCGCCCGCCTCGACAGGCTCATGGCGCTCATCGGCGACTTGCTGGCGCTGGCGGCCACCAAAACAATGGGTTTTGAGGAGCACACCGAGGCTGTGGAGCTCAAGCCGGTTGTGCAGTGGGCCGTCGAGCAACATGCGGCGGCCGCCAAGGCCAAAGGGATCGGGCTGCGCGTTCACATGCCGCCGGAGAAGGTGGACGTGCGTGCAACCCGCGACGGGCTGGGGCGCGTTCTGGAGAATCTGGTTGGCAATGCTGTCAAATACACGCCGGCCGACGGGCAGGTGGAGGTCCGTGTTGACTTACGCGCCACGTCGGCCGAGGTCACCATCACCGATACCGGTATGGGCATTCCACACGATGAGATGCCCCACCTGTGGGAGGAGTTTTTTCGCGCCTCAAATGCACGCCGCTCGGGGATCGTCGGCACCGGCCTGGGTTTGAGCATCGTCAAGCGCCTCGTGGATTCCTTCGGTGGGCTGATCAGCGTGCAGAGCGAAGAGGGCCGCGGCACGACCTTCATTGTGACGATGCTGCTGGAGAACGCTCCTTCCGAGGATCGGCTCCCGGGCTGACCCTGTCGACAAATCGGCGCTCAGAATCACACGCGGGCCACCCGACAGCGGCCCGCGCAACGGTTCTCGCTCACTCCGTCTCGAAAGTGGCAACTGCGGCGAGGAATGTGCGTATATCCAATCTGAAGGAACATGTGTCGTGGAGGATGGAATGAGTGAGACCGTTCGTGGACCGCTTCGCCGCTCGCGCTCCAGCCGGGTGCTCGCGGGCGTATGCGGCGGCCTGGGTGAGTTCTTCGGTATCAGCCCGACCTGGTTCCGCCTGGGATTCCTGATCGCCTGCATCCCCGGCGGCGTGCCCGGTTTGGCTTTGTACTTCCTATTCTGGATCATCATTCCTGGCGCATGATGTGCGGAATGGGACATAGCCAGGAGCTAGCGTAAGGAGGCAAGGATGACGAGCAATAAGCGCGTGGTCTGGTATCTGTGGCCGTTCTGGGCCATTTGGCAGCTGCTCACGTGGATTTTCGGATTCACCGGGCGTCTGGTGGCGGTGATCCTCGGCTTTGTGCTGATGGTGGTGGGCGTGGTGCTGACGATCACCGTGGTGGGCGCGATCGTCGGCATACCGATGATCATCGTCGGCTTCTTGCTGTTGTTGCGCGGGCTGTTCTAGCCCGAACGTCCGTATCACGGCAAGCGCCGGCCCATCGCATGGTGGGCCGGCGCCGCATTTCAACCCAAGCCTCGTTTCAGATTACTCCGCCTCGAGGATGCACACCTCGTGTGGCAGGAGGTCGACGCCGCCACCCTGCACACGCGCGTGGGCTGCCGAGTGAGTACCAAGAAGCAGTCGCCAGGTCGCGTGCGGTGACGCCTCATCGAACGTGACACGCACCGGCCGGGCGGAGAGGTTGAGCGCCACAAGCAGCGTTTGACCCGGCGCCTCGCGCAGGTAAACCAGGGCGTCACGCGGCGCACGTATGAGCGGCCGGAAGCTGCCTCGGCGCAGCGCCACGCTCGCTTTGCGCAGCCAGATCAACTCTCGGTAGAACGAGAACACCGAGCGCGGATCATCGCGCTGCGCCGCGACGTTGACCTCGCGGTAGTCACGGTTCAGCGGCAGCCACGGTCGCCCGCGGGTGAAGCCGGCCCCCGCCTCGGCACTCCACGGCATGGGCGTGCGTTCCGGATCGCGGCCGGTGTAGAGCGGCCAATAGCGTTTGCCGGGCGGATCCTGTATCTCGCTTCGACGGATACGTCCGTTGCGCATGCCGATCTCCTCTCCATAGTAAAGGAAAGGCGTCCCGCGCAACGTGAGCAGAAGTGCGGCGGCCAGTTTGGCCCGCTCGGCCGTGTGCCGTCCGCCGTATCGCGAGGCGTGCCGCGACACATCGTGGTTGGAGAGGACATAGCACGGCCACCCGCCTGGGGCTAGTGATACCTCGCAGCGTGTCACGGCGCCCAGAAAGGACGGCGCGCGCCAGGGCTGATGTGTGAATTCGAAGTTGAAGGCCAGCGACAGCAGGCCCTCGGCGCTGTAGCGCGCGGCCTTCTCGGGAGTCTCGTGCATCACCTCGCCCACGGCCATGCGCTCGTCGAATTGCTGGAGGAGCTCGTGGAGCTCGCGGTAGGCATCGAGCAACTCCGCTTGATCGATGTCGTAGACGTGTGCCTGGCGATCGTAGCCGCGCAACCCCAGGCGCGGCGGGTTGTCACGCAGTTCGGCATCTTTGAAGTATGCGTTGACCACGTCCAGGCGGAATCCGTCCACGCCCCGCTCGAGCCAGAAGCGGAAGGCCTGCATGACCGCGCGCCGGGCCTGCGGGTTTCGCCAGTTGAGGTCCGGCTGTTCTTTGAGAAACATGTGGTAGTAGTACTGCCCCGACGCCTCGTCCCATTCCCAGGCGCGCCCGCCGAAGACCGCTTGCCAGTTGTTGGGCATCCCACCGCCGGGGCGCGGGTCGCGCCAAAGGTACCAATCGCGTTTGGGGCTATCGCGTGAGGCCCGCGATTCCACAAACCATGGGTGTTCATGCGAAGTGTGATTGACGACCATATCCATGATGATGCGCATACCGCGGCGGTGGGCTTCGCTCACCAGCCGGTCGAAATCCTGCAAAGTCCCGAACAGCGGGTCGATGTTGCAGTAGTCCGACACGTCGTAGCCGAAGTCGTAGCCGGGCGAGGGATACACGGGCGAAAGCCACAGGGCATCGACGCCCAGCGATCGCGGCGTGCCGTCGTTCAGGTGATCCAAGTGGGCGATGATTCCGCGCAGGTCGCCCACACCGTCGCCGTCCGCGTCTGCAAATGAGCGCGGATAGATCTGGTAGATCACGCCGTCCTGCCACCACGGTGTGGCCGTCATAGGCCCTCCCAATGGGATCATGGACTCCTGTGCGCTGTCGACAATTGTACGGTGGGTGGCGGAATCGGGGTGGCGGCGCGGGGACGGGCAGCGGCAGGCCGGCCGGTTGAGCCTGTGAAATGCAGTTAATCCCGCGCACAGTAATTGTTTCCGGATTGCACTAGGCGGATTTGGTAGAATACCTCCCGAGGTATACGATTCGGGTTGTGAAGCCCGAATCCAGGAGAGGAAGGCCCGCGTGGCCGACAACTTAGAACGGTTTACTCAACGCGCGCGGCGCGTGCTCAGTTTGGCCCATCAAGAGGCCGAGCGTCTGCATCACCCGACAATCGGGACCGAGCATTTGCTGCTTGGCCTCATCCGCGAGGAAGGCGGTGTGGCCGGACGCGTGCTGCGCGAGCTGGGGTTGGAGCCCGAGCGCGTGCAAGAGATGGTCGAGCGCCAATCGGCGCCTGGCCGCACGAGCCCCGAACGCATCGATCTCTCGCCCGACACCGAACAGGTGCTGCAATTGGCCATCGACGAGGCCCGCCGCCTCGGCCACCACTACATCGGCACGGAACACCTCTTGTTGGGGATCGTGCGCCAACCGGAGGGTGTGGCCATCGACGTGCTGCGCCGCCTGGGAGTGAGCCCGGAACAGGTTCGCCGCCAGACGCGGCGCTTGCTGCAAGAAGCCCCGGCTCAGGCGCGCCAACCGGCCGCCACTGGCGCCAAGGCCGATAAGGCCAAGACGCCGATGGTCGACCAACTGGCCACCGACCTGACTACGCTGGCCGAGGAGAACAAACTCGATCCGGTCGTCGGTCGCGAGACGGAAATCGAACGGGTCATACAGATCCTCGCCCGGCGCACCAAGAACAACCCGGCGCTCATCGGCGAGCCCGGGGTGGGCAAGACGGCCATCGTGGAAGGCCTGGCGCAACGCATCGTCACCAACGACGTGCCCGCGCCGCTGATGGGAAAGCGCCTCTTGCAGCTCGACGTGGGTTCACTGGTGGCCGGCACCATGTACCGCGGCCAATTCGAGGAACGCCTGAAGCGCGTCATCGATGAGCTCAAGGCCTCGGGGGCCATCCTCTTTATCGACGAGGTCCACATGCTGGTGGGCGCCGGCGCGGCCGGCTCGTCGGTGGATGCGGCCAACATTCTCAAGCCGGCCCTCTCGCGCGGCGAGTTGCAGGTGATCGGCGCGACCACCCTCACCGAGTACCGCAAGCACATCGAGAGCGATGCAGCCCTCGAGCGCCGCTTCCAGCCGGTGATGGTCGATGAACCCTCGGTCGAGGAATCGATTCAGATCCTGCGGGGTGTCCGCCGCAACTACGAGGATCACCACCGCCTGATGATCACCGACGAAGCGCTCGAAGCGGCGGCCCGCCTTTCAGGACGCTACGTGCCCGATCGTTTCCTGCCGGATAAGGCCATCGATTTGATCGACGAGACCGCCTCACGCGTGCGCATGTACAAGAGCCCCGAGGCCAAACGCCTGAAGGAAATCATGGGCGAGCTGCGCCGCTTGCGCGCCGAACGGGCCACGGCCGCCGAAGAAGGACGCTACGAGGCCGCCGAGGAAATCCAGGATCGGGAGAGCGAGCTCGAGCGGTCGCGCCTGGAAGTGCAATCGGCGATGACCGACCGCGAGAAGGGCCCGCGGGTCGTGGCCGACGATATCGCCGAAGTGGTCTCGATGTGGACCGGCATCCCGGTCATGCAGCTTGCGGAAGCCGAATCGGCGCGCCTGATGAAGATGGAAGAGACGCTGCGCGGTCGCATCATCGGTCAGGATGAGGCCATCCTGGCGATCTCCAAAGCCGTGCGCCGCGCGCGCGCCGGGCTCAAGGACCCGCGCCGCCCGATTGGCTCGTTCATCTTTCTCGGGCCGACCGGCGTAGGTAAGACCGAACTCACCAAAGCCCTGGCGGCTTTCATGTTCGGGTCGGAAGATGCGCTGGTGCAGCTCGACATGTCGGAGTTCATGGAGCGCCACACGGTGAGCCGCCTGGTCGGCGCGCCTCCAGGCTACGTGGGCTACGACGATGCGGGCCAGCTGACCGAAGCCCTGCGCCGACGGCCGTATTCGATCGTGGTTTTCGATGAGATCGAGAAGGCCCATCCCGAGGCCCACAATATGCTCCTGCAAATCATGGAAGAGGGGCACCTCGCGGATGCACGCGGTCACAAAGTCAACTTCCAGAACGCGATGATCGTCATGACCTCCAACGTGGGTGCCGAGACCATCCGCCGACAGGCCAGCCTGGGTTTTGCCATCCAGCGCGACGAAACCCGCGGCGATGTGGCACCCTACGATGAGATGCGCAAGAAGCTGCTTGAAGAGCTGCGCCGCGCGTTCCGCCCGGAGTTCCTCAACCGCGTCGACGCGGTGATCGTGTTCCGCGCGTTGAACAAGGACGACATCACCCAGATCGTCAACTTAGAGATCGGCAAAGTGGCGCTGCGGCTGGTGGAGCATCACATTACCTTGAGCACCACGCCTGAGGCTCAGGCACGCCTGGCGGATATGGGCTACAACCCCGAGATGGGCGCCCGACCGCTGCGGCGCGTCATCCAGTCCGAAGTGGAGGACATGCTCTCGGAGGCCATGCTCGAAGGCCGCATCCACGATGGCCAGGCCGTGATCATCGCGCTGCGCGACGACAAACTGACGATCGAACCTCAGGCGGCCGAGGGCGAGCCCTCGCCGCAACAAGAGAGCGAGCCGGAGGCGCTGGGTGCGGGCTGAGGCGCCTCCGCCTGGCCTATGAGCCGCACAACGACGCACCACGAGGAGGACCGAATGACATCCCACACCGCGCGCGCTGCGCTGGTGAGCCTGCTGGCTGTATCGCTCGTCTTGGCCGGCTGCCGCCCGGCCGCGCCCGCCGTCACCGAAGTGCCGCTGGGCACTCTGGCTGCACAGACGGTTCAGGCGATGCTCACACAGATTGCGCTGGCCGCCACCTCCACTCCCACCGTGGCGCTGCCGCCGCCCACGGCAACTCGCCCGCCGGAGACCGCAACCCCGCCCGTGCCTATCGTGCCGAGCGCCACGGCTTCGCTCATCTTCACCCCGCCCTTCTACGGCACGCCCGGCGTGCACCCGACTCCGACCACGTTCTGCAACGCGGCCTTCTTCGTCGGCGATATCGGGCTCAAGGACGGCACGACGCTTGCCGCCGGGGAAACTTTCCGCAAGACCTGGGATGTGCGCAACATCGGGACCTGCACCTGGAGCCGCGAGTACCGCCTCGTATTCAACGGCGGCAAACACATGGATGGCCCCGATTGGGCCCGCTTCCCCCAGATCGTTGAGCCCGGTGACCATCTCTTCCTCTCCGTGACAATGATCTCGCCGGCCAAGTCGGGCAGCTACCTCGGTTACTGGATGCTGCAGGCGCCCGACGGCTCGAAGTTCGGTGTCGGCGACAACGGCCTGACGCCGCTTATCGTGCATATCGTGGTTCCCTGAGCTCACTCGCAACGTCTCTGCCCTTCCATCCCTCCCGACGACCTCTGCGGGAGGGATTTCTTTTGGAGGAGGGGCGGCGGGCTTGTTGCTGGAGCGAACTCGCTAAGCGGACATGCCTTACCCGCGCACCTTCGTCCGTTCTCGTGCCCTGCGGCGGCGGACACATGGGACGCGTGGAGCTCCACGAAGGAGGGGCCGCCGACGGCGAGGGTGCAACGCGTGACGGATGGATGAGCGAGAGGTAAGTAACCGCACGATGGCCCACGCCGTGGCGTCGATCACTGCGGAGCGCGTGAAGGGGTCACGCGTGCGCGACATCCTCAGGGAGACCTTTCGACCACCGTGGAGGAGGGAACATGCCCGTGTATCAGATGGCGAGCTACAGCGTGAAGCGCGAGGCGCTGCCCAAGGTGCGCCAGGCCGTGGTGGAGTTCGTGGCCTATGTCCGCGAGACCGAGGCGGGGACGCTCTCCTATAGCTCATGGCAAGATGTGGCAGACCCAAGCCGCTTCGTGCATTTCATTGTCTTCGCGGATGAAGGCGCGCACCAGGTCCACGGTACGTCGCGGGCCGTGAAGCGCTTCAACGAAATCCTGTTCCCTGAGCTGCAGGGGCAAGTGGAGTTTCGCGAATTCACCCAGGTGGCCTCGACCGAGCCGCGTTGATCTGGCCGGGATGTCACGCAGGGGTGGGTATAATCCACCCAACTCGCTGAGCAGCACGAGGCCCATGCCGATGCCGTCTCATCCTCAACTCCCCAGAATTCTGCCTTTGACCGTGGCTGCGGCTGCGCTGATCGCATGCAATCTGACTGGAGGCTTGCAGCCCGAGCCGGCTGCCATGAGCGGGCCCTCGCCCTCGGCGGTGCAGACTCAATCGGAGGCCGGCACGCTGGCTGCGCTGTCGACCGCGCTGGCCGGGACGACACCCGCAGCAAGCGAGACTACCGCACCCGCGCCGACGCCCAGTGAGACACCCCAAGCCTCAGTCACCTATTCCCTGACCCGGGCGCCCTATGGCACGCCCGGCACGAATCCCGCTGCCCCACTGCAGGAGCAATGTAACGCGGCCTTCTTCGTCGGCTACGTGGGCCTGGGTGATGGTGCGCCGGTGGGGGCGGCGACCACCTTCAAGAAGGTATGGGACGTGCGCAACATCGGCACCTGCACCTGGACTCAGGACTATCGCCTGGTCTTCTATAGCGGCGAGCATATGAGCGGCCCCAACTGGGTGCCCTTCCCTCAAGAGGTTGCACCTGGCGACCACATGTTCATCGGCGCGATCATGATTGCCCCCTACGAGGGTGGGACTCACACCGGCTACTGGATGTTGCAGTCGGAGGATGGCACCCAATTCGGTGTGGGCGAGCGGGGCAACAAGGCGCTGCGTGGGAGCATTTTTGTTCCCTGAAGTGGCCCCTGCGAGTTTGGCGGTAGGATAAGCGGCGGCGCGTCGAGCGTCGCCGATGGCATTGCGTGCATTTATTGAATTTGCCGGCCAACAGCGCGAAGCGGGCACAAAGCCCGGGCCAAATCGCATGGCGATGCGGGTATAATCCCTCGCGCACGCCCCAAGAGATAATGATTGATGACCGCCGTTGATGATATCAAGGCACGCCTCGACATCGTCGAGCTGGTGGGCGAGAGCGTCCGCCTGCGGCGCACCGGCAAGAACTACATCGGCTTCTGCCCGTTCCACCCCAACGTTCACACCCCGGCCTTTGTGGTCTTCCCCGACAGCGGCACATGGCGCTGCTTCGGCGCGTGCAATGAGGGCGGCGACCTCTTCAAGTTCGTCATGAAGAAGGAGGGTTGGGATTTCCCCGAGGCCCTGCGCCAGCTTGCCGCGCGCGCCGGCATCGAACTCCATCCACGCACGCCGGATGAACAGCGGGCCGAAGAGGCGTACGAGCATCTGCGCGGGCTCCTGGAACTGGCCGCGACTTACTTTCGCAACCACCTGCTCAGCTCCACGGCCGGCGCCACCGTTCGGGATTACCTGCACGGCCGCGGACTCACCGACGAAACCCTGGAAGCTTTTCAGGTCGGTCTTGCCCCAACCGGACGCGAACACGGGCTGGCCTATTTTCGCGGCAAGGGCTACACCGATGACGATCTGCAGCAGGCGGGGCTGGTCGTCACGCCGGAAAGCGGCGGATTGCGCGACCGCTTCCACAACCGGATCACCTTCCCCATTCGGGATAGCCGCGGGCGAATGTGCGGCTTCGGCGCACGCATCGTCGACCCCAACGACGTGCCTAAGTTCCTCAATTCGCCGCAGTCGCCGATCTTCGATAAGGGCCATCTGTTGTACGGGTTGGATCGCGCCGCGCGCGCCGTCCGTGCCCAGGAAGAGGCGGTCATCGTCGAGGGCTATCTGGATGTGATGACCGCGCACCAGGCCGGTTTCCTCAACGTGGTCTCGCCGATGGGCACCGCCCTCACCGAGACCCAACTGCGCACGCTCAAACGCCTGGCGCGGAGGATCGTCCTGGCGCTGGATGCGGACTCAGCAGGTGATGCGGCGGCGCTGCGCGGGCTCGACTTGGCGCGCGAGACTCTCGAGCGTGAGGGCGAGCCCGTCTTCGATGCCCGCGGATTGGTGCGCTTCGAGGGAAGGCTGCAGGCCGACCTGCGCGTGGCCACGTTGCCCGCCGGGCTCGATCCGGACGAACTCATCCTGCAAGACCGCGAGGCCTGGCGCCAGCGGATTGCCGAGGCGCGCCCGGTGGTGGAGCACGTACTGGGGGTCATCACCCAGGGTCGCAACCTGAACGAGGCCAAGGTCAAAGCAGAAATCGCGGCGCGTATCTTGCCGCTCATCGAGGATGTCGGCGACCCGGTTGAGCGGGACGCGTATCGCCAGCAGCTCGCCCGATTGCTGCGGGTGGAGTTGGCCTCGCTACAGGCGGCGCCCGGGCGGCGCCCGGCCCGGCGCAGTGCGGTGCGCGGCGGCCGGAGCCAGGCCGCCCCGGAGACGATTCCACCCGCTACAGGATTGGCCGCCAAGGCCTCCAGCCGCGAGGCTTTTTGCCTGGGGGCGCTTGTGCGCCAGCCGTTGCTGCTCTTCCGCGCCAACCGCGTTTTCGGCGAACTGGGGCTGGCGCGGCCGGGCGTCGAGGACTTCACCACTACCGAGAGCCAATGGCTGCTCGAGATCATCCAACGCTCGCTCTCGCAAGAGGAGACCGACCCGGCCATCTTCATCGAAACTCATGCCGCGCAGGAGGCGCCCGAAGCGCTGGCCGCATCGCGCGCCAGCCTGGAGCGCTTCCAAGCCGGCGAAGAGGCGGATGCGGATGACGTGCTGGGCGGGCTCTTGCGCCTGCGCAGGCAGGCGCTGGAGCGCAGGTTGGGCGAGTTGCGGTTCTACATTCTCGAGCAGGAGGCCCAGCCGGTGGAAGTGGCCGCTGCCGCCGCCGCACCGGAGCCGGGCGACGCACCGCTGGAGCGCATGAACTCGATTCGCGAGAACATCCTACGCATCGATGTTGCCCTGGCTCGAGGCCTGCCCGCGCTGCCCCTGGCGCGGCCCGGGTCGCGCGAGGGCGGGCTGGAGGCATTCTGAATGCCACGACAACCCCAGGACTCATCGCCGCAAGAGATAGACGACCTGGAGGGGCTGCCCGACTTCGCGGCGCCCGAAGGTGCGCCCCTTGAGGAGGACACCGAGTCCGACGAAACCGCGCTGGTAGAGGAAGAAGCACCCAGCGAGGGCGCCGAAGAAGAGGTCAGCGAAGAGGAACTCGAATCCCTCGAAGACGAAGGCCTGGGCGAGGAGGTCGAAGGCGAAGAGGTTCTCGAGACGATCGAACTCGCCGACGACCCGGTGCGCATGTACCTGCGTGAGATCGGCCAGGTGCATCTGCTCAACGCCGACCAGGAGACCTGGCTGGCGGCGCGCCTCTTGGCCTTGCGCCGCGCGCGCGCGTTGCGCGACCGGTTGACCGCCCTGGGCCCAGCCAAGCGCAGTCTGCCGCCCGGCACGGTCTTTCTGCTCGAACTGTACGGCGACCTTCTGAGCGATTGGAAACACCTGCGCGAAGATGCGCGCCGACTCGGCCAGCCGCTGCCGGAATTCAGCCCGCTGCTGGATGAGGCCTTTCACCTGCGCGCGGCCTGGCAAGACAGTGGGCCCTCCTATTTGCGCACCTGGCTTGAGCGCGGGCCATGGGGCCGCGACCCGGCCTGGAACAAAGTGGCCCAGGACGCCTTCGACGTTTTCGTGGCGCTGTATCTCCTACCCGAGGCGCTGGCGCGAAAGCTGCAGGCGGGGCTCAAGAAACGCAAGACGCCTCCGATCAAGAGCACCTTTCAGGAGTGGCTGCCCAAGCGCAATCCCTCCGCGCGCGGTGCGAGCGCGGTGGGGAACTTGGAGGCGGAGCTGCGCCTGATCGAGCAACGCGCCGAGGAAGCCCATAAGGCGCTCATCCGCGCCAATTTGCGGTTGGTCGTCAGCGTGGCCAAGCGCTACATCGGCCGCGGGATCGCCTTCCTTGATCTGGTGCAGGAGGGCAACCTGGGGTTGCTGCGCGCCGTGGAGAAGTTCGACCCGACGCGCGGGTTCAAGTTCTCCACCTACGCCACCTGGTGGATTCGGCAAGCCATCAGCCGCGCCATCGCCGATCAGGCCCGCACGATTCGCATCCCGGTACATATGGTTGAAACGATCAACCGCTTGATGCGCGCGCAGCGCCATCTGGTGCAATCCTTGGAACGTGAGCCGACGCGCGAAGAGTTGGCCTTGGAGATGGACCTTTTGGACGGGGCGGACACGGCGGAGGTGATGCGGCTGCGGGCAACGGATGAACCACTGCCGCCGGCGCTGAGCCAGAAGGTCACGCGCGCCGTAGAGCGGGTCGAGCGCATTCTGCGCCTGGCCCAGGAACCCATGTCGCTCGAAACGCCGGTGGGCGCCGAGGAGAGCAGCATGCTCGGCGATTTTATCGAGGACGAAAGCGTGGTGACCCCGCTCGACGCAGCCTCGCGTGAGTTGCTGCGGGAGCAGATTCAAAGCGCGCTGGCGTTCCTCAACGAACGCGAGCGACAGGTGCTCGAACTGCGGTTCGGTTTGGTCGATGGACGGGACCACACGCTGGAGGAAGTCGGTCAGCGGCTGGGGGTCACGCGTGAGCGGGTTCGCCAGATCGAGGCCAAGGCGCTGCGCAAATTGCGCCACCCACGCTCGAGCCGCACACTGCGCGATTACCTGGGCTGAGGGCTCCCCTCAGGCCATTCGCTGAATCAGCAGCGCCAGGCATACGCCTGGCGCTGCGCATTCGACGCAGGACGTGTCTCACACGTTGTCCGACGTTTCGTCTTGTGTGAGCGCCCACACCCGCCGTGCGCGGTCGGTATACAGCACGCCGTCGAGGTGGTCCACCTCGTGCTGGAAGATTCGCGCCAGCCATCCGTGGGCCCGCAGGCGCACGGGAGAGCCACGCCGGTTGAGGCCCTTCACGGTCACCTCGGCAAAGCGTTCTACTTCGCCAGCGTAGCCGGGCACCGAGAGGCAACCCTCGGTGGCCACCACGGTTTCGGAACTGGGTCGGAGCAATTCGGGGTTGATCACGACGAAGAGTTTACGCGGCGCAGGCGGTTTGTCCTCTGAGGCCGGCTCCCCTTTTTCCTCGTTCTCCGCGTATTCGACGACGATCACGCGCTGGCCCACGCCCACTTGCGGCGCGGCCAGACCTACGCCGGGCGCCTCGCGCATCGTCTCGATCATGTCGTCGATGAGCTTGTCGAGCGAGGGAGTCAACTCGCTTACGCGACGCGCCCTCTTGCGCAGCGCGGGGTGCGCCGCGGTCAGGATCTTGCGCACAGGCATTCCTATTCTCTCCCACCGGTAGAGTCCCGCTTCTTCTGCGTCACGTGATGATAAGCATCCAGCCACTCGGCGATTTCCTCGCCGCGCGACTGGCGGTCCTGAGCCTCGCGCAGGACACGGTGCACCTCCATGCGCCGGTAGATATCTTCTTGCACGCCGACCGGATCATGGACGCGGTCGAAGACGAATGAGACGTTACCCACGGTGACGATCACGTTGCCGAAGTTCATCACGCGCGCCATGAGGCCGGGGCGGTCGTACTCCAGGCTGAGGATGTTGCCGAGCGAGGCCGCGCGGCGGTCTTCACGGCCCAGGGGTGTGCGGTGCAGGGCGATGATCTGGTCGGGCGTGATCATATACACATCATTGGCCCAGTCGATCGCCTCGTAGGCGCTCCAGCCGAGGCCGGCCGCGAGCAGCGCGCCGGCAACCGGCCAGGGAATCCAGCCTGCGAATGGGAGTGAACCGGAAGCCTGCAGAACGAGCAACACGCCGCCCAACACCATCACCGCCAGCGGCATGGCCAGGTCGTTGACCAGGAAATAGGCATCCTTGCGATAGATGATGCGATCGCCTGCCTCGACTCGCATGCCCAATCCCTTGCGTTCGCGTGTGCCTCGCGCGTCCGCCGGCGCGGGCGCTTCGCCTTCGGCGAGCGCGGGATCCAGACGTTGGCCGATCGCCGATTCGATCTCCGTCCGCTGCATGCGCTCCTGGCGCGCGCGCAGTTGATCGCCCAAGGCCTCGATCCATTGTGCCAGCCGGTACGGGTCCGGTACGTCGGGCAAGACCACCGGTCGGGTGAAAGTCCGGGCCACCACGCTGCCGAAGCCCAGCCAGTGCTTGACGGCGGAAGAGTCTACCTCCACCGAAAGCAGCGTGCGCAGCGGGGCTTCGGTGCGGTCTTCATATATGATGGGCAGCCGCTCGATGACGATCAGGCGCTGGTTCGTTGCCAGATAGAGATCGTTGAGCCAATCCCACACAGCCCACCCGCCGCTGAGCAGGGCCACACCCAACCCGGCCAGCGGCAAAGGCAGGAGAACCGGAGCCTCCTGCCATACGAGCATCATGGCCAGCGCGCTCAGGCTGAGCAGGGCGATCGCGCACGGCAGGATGAGCGCGAGGGCCAACACGGTCTTCGACCGGCGGGTCGCGAGGTGGATGGCCTCCTGCGCGCCAAGCCATTCCCAGCCCTGGCTGAGGGCGAGCCGGCGGCTGGCAAGCGCCAGGAGAACGCTCGGCCTCAGGTGGGCGGCGCGTGTGAGCAGGGAGGCCGAATGGGCCGTGGGCAGGCGCAGCAAGGTCACCGGTGTTTCGGCAATCGCCGTGAACGGCTCCACTTGGCGCAGAAGCGCTGCTTCGCCCACGTGGTCGCCCTCGCCGAGCAGCATGCTGTGGCGGGTCTTGCGCGGTGGCCCCATAACGCGCACCTGGCCGCTCGCGATCAGACACAAGCCCACCCCGGGCTGACCCGCTTCGAGAATGACCTCGCCGCCTGTCACCCGTTCCTCGACAAAGAAGCGGCTCACTTCCGCGCGCTCCTGTGGGTTGAGCGCGCGGAAGAGGTAAGCCGTGTCGATGAGCGTCGGTGGAGAGGGCTGTAGCGCCATGCGTGTGGCCAATGGATGAGGTCGGGTGCCCGGTGCGTCGCAAACCGGACGAGCGGCGCGGTCAAGGATCGCGCGCGGCTTGACCTGCGACGCGAATATTGTAGCATGGTGACTTGTGCGGAGGCGCAATGCTCCGGCAGTGCGGCGGACATTGGCGCACACCTTAGCGGGTCGGACGGCCAGGATCGCTGTGCTATAATCTGCCGCCTCACGATGCACGAGACGTCCTTCGGACCCTGACCCCCAGTGGGCACATCCTCCAATCGTGGCAAGCCCAAACGCACCTCGGCGTCCTCGCGCCGAGGCGCCTCAGCGTCGCGCGGCACCTCGGCCGGGAGCGCGTCGGCCCTTGACCGTCGGCTTGACATCCTGGGTTTCGTCCTGGTCGCGCTCGGGGGCTTCGCGCTGATCGGGCTGATCGCCGCCACACCGGGGTCGCTCACCTACACCCTGACCTTCCTGATCCGCCAGGGATTCGGCTGGGGGGCTTATGTCGTCCCGCTGGTCGTCGTCGCGCTCGGTGCCTGGCTCATCCTGCGCCAATTCCGCGACTCCTTGCCGCACCCGGGGACGGGCCGGGTGCTGGGTGCGGTCCTGCTCTACTTCAACCTGCTGGCCATCTTCCATGCGGTGCTCGACGCATTTGGCACCGCCACCTTCCTGGAGCATGCCGCCGCGGGGCGTGGCGGCGGATACGCCGGCGCAGTCCTGCTGGTAGCGCTGCTGCGGCTCTTCGATTGGCCGGGGACGATCTTCATCTTGGCCGCCTGGTTCCTCGTTGGGCTGATCCTCGCACTGCGCATCTCGCTGACGGACATTCTGCACATCCTCACTCGGGCGGGCCGTTGGATCGCGGAGCGAATCTCGTCATTTCGCGAACGTGTCCCTCCGCCCTCGTTGGCGCCCGCCTCCGTGTCGTCTGCCAGCGAACGCTGCACCGGCCCCAGGTCCAACTGCGTACATACCGCTTGCACCGGCGGTCCGCGTCGACCAGGCTGCCGCCGCGTCGCGCGAGGCGCCTGCGCCTGACCTCCCGTCGCGCGTCATCGGCGTGCCGGAATTGCCGCCATGGAACCTGCCCGATGTGACCCAGATGCTCACCCCGGGGGTCGAAGCTTCGGCCAGCGATGATTTGGATCGCCAGCGCGCGCGGCTGATCGAAGAGACCCTGGCCTCCTTCGGAGCGCCGGTGCGCGTAGTGGAGGTCAATCGCGGGCCGACTATCACCGAGTTCGGCGTCGAACCAGACTTCGTCGAGGTGCGTGGCGGCAAGCGCACCCGGGTCAAGGTGAGCAAGATCGCCGCGCTGGCCGATGATCTGGCATTGGCACTGGCCGCGCCATCGATCCGCCTGCAGACCCCCGTCCCCGGCAAGGGGTACGTCGGGATCGAGGTGCCCAACAGCGAAATATCACTGGTGAGCCTGCGTGACGTCATCGAATCGGAGGCCTTCCACAAGAAGAGCTCGCCGCTGCGCTTTGCGCTCGGTCAAGACGTCTCAGGTCATCCGGTCGTTGGCGACCTGGCGACCATGCCGCATCTCTTGATCGCCGGCACCACCGGATCGGGCAAGTCGGTGTGTGTCAACGCGCTCATCAGTTGCTTCCTCTTGCACAACACGCCCGACACACTGCGCTTCTTGATGGTCGACCCCAAGCGCGTGGAGCTGACCTCCTATAACGGCATCCCGCATCTCCTTGCGCCGGTGATCGTCGAACTCGACCGGGTCGTTGCGGCGCTGCAGTGGGTCACGCGGGAGATGGACGAGCGCTACCGGCGTTTCGCGAAGGCGGGCGCACGCAATCTGGACGACTTCAACTCGAAATGCGCTGCGTTGGGTGAGCGGCACGTGCCCTCCTGGGTGGTGGTCATCGATGAATTGGCCGACCTGATGCTGATGGCGCCGGATGAGACCGAGCGCATTCTCACTCGCCTAGCGCAGCTCTCGCGCGCGACAGGCATCCATCTGGTCATTGCGACCCAGCGCCCGTCGGTGGATGTGCTCACCGGCCTGATCAAGGCCAACTTCCCGGCCCGTATCTCCTTCGCCGTGGCCTCGATGGTCGACAGCCGCGTGGTGCTCGACCAGCCGGGTGCGGAACGGCTGCTCGGCCGTGGCGACATGCTGTTCCAGGCGCCCGACTCGCCGGCGCCGGTGCGCCTGCAGGGCGCGTACGTTTCGGAGGCCGAGCTGGTTCATTTGGTGAACTACTGGCACTCATCCAACACGGCGCGGCAGGCGCAGCTCAGCGAGGCGCGCCTCGATCTCGCGCGCGATGACGAGGGCAGCCCGGCGATCGATCGCGCGCCGCGCGCCTTTCCGCCGGACGCGCAGTTGGAGCAGGCGCCGTTGTGGGAGGAGACACCCGCCAAGGGCGAAGGCGATGACGCGCTGCTGCAGCAAGCCATCCATATCGTGCGCCAGTGGCGCAAAGCCTCCACCACACGCCTACAGCGTCACTTCCGCATCGGTTACACGCGCGCGGCGCGATTGATGGATGCCCTCGAGGAACGCGGCATTATCGGCCCCCCGCAGGCAGGGGCTCAACCGCGCGAAGTCATCGATTACGGCGGCGAGGGGGACGAAAGCGCTGAGGACGAGGATGACGAGGACTAGCCATTTGCCGTCTGCGGCCGCATTGGCCGGGGTGGCCCTCCTCATCGCGCTCGCCGCGTGCACGGCGCCCGGAGGCGAGCCCGTCGCCTCGCCCTCGGTTGAGATCGCCGAGGTACCGAGTGTCACGCCCGTTCCCACCGCACCCGACATACCCGCCGTCCTCCTCCTGACCTCCCCCGAAGATACGGACCCGGCGCACCTGGCGGTGCAAGCGGCGCTGGAGGCGTTGGCAAGCGAGAGGGGTTGGACGGTGACCGGCCTGCCCGCGGGCGAGGCCGTGTTGGACCAGGCGCTGGCTCAAGATCCTGTGCTGGTGGTGAGCGTGGCAACCGGCCTCGGCTCATCCATGACCCAAGCCGCGGCGGCACACCCCGGCCTGCGTTGGGTGGCGATCGACGAGGCGGACATGCAGCCCGGCGCCAGTATCTTGGTGATCGGTCCACGTATGCGCGAGGACGAGGCCGCGTTCCTGGCCGGCGCGCTGGTGGGCATCGCCAATACCAACAATCGAGTGGGGTGGGTAGGCGAGCCCGGCAGTGTGCGCGGCACGATTTACCGCAATGGCTTCATCCACGGCGTTCGCTTCACGTGTCCGCTGTGCTGGGTCTTCGAAGAAGATGTGGCCGAGGGTGCGGGCGCGGAAGCCGGAGCGGCTGTCGCCGGGTTGATCCAGCAGCGGTACGCAGATACCGCGGGCGCGTTTCCGAGCCCGGCGGGAGATGGTGCCCTTCTTGCTCTGGCCATGGGCCCTGCTGGGGTAGCGGGTTCGCGCGCGGGTTTCGGCGCAGAGGTCCTGGCTGATCAGCCGCGCGCTGAGGGGAATCTACTGGGTGAGGTCCAACTCCATCCGGATCTCCTTCTCACCGATGCCTTGCCGCGGTTCCTGGCGGGAGAGGTCTTCAGCGAGCCGCTCACCTACGGTATCGAAAACAGGGGGCTCGGCTACGCTCCGTTCTCATTCCTCGTGGATCACCCCAGGGTTGCGGGCGAATTTGGACGAAATGATGGCACAACTAGCCTCGGGTGCCTTGCAAATCGGCATCGACCCCGATAACAGGTGAAGAGCAGTAGCTGCAGGCTCAAACCGGGCTCCCGGCCTGCGAAAAGAACTCTCCCTTGACACAGAACAGATGTTCGTGTAGCATGTGGAAAACCCGCCGAGATCCGTGGCGCACCTGATGGCACACCGGAGGCAAGGCGGGGAACCGCGCGACGCAGCGTTTGGGCCGCAACTTGGCAGATGCGTGCCGGGCGGCTGGGGAGGCCAGCATGGGCGAGGGCAACCTGACAGCCCGCCAAGCCGAGATGAAGAAGTTCATCGAAGAGTACTTCGCCGAGCACGGATATGCCCCCTCGTACCGCGAGATCATGAAGAAGGTTGGCATCCCCTCGCTGTCGGTTGTGCGCTACAACCTGGAGCGGCTGCAACGCGAGGGCATTCTGGATCGGGATCCGAGGGTGGCCCGCGGCATTCGCCCACATTCGGCACAATTACGCTCGATTCGCGTGTGGGGCTACATCGCTGCCGGCGAGCCGATGCCCGTTCCGGGCGTCGCCGAGCCTTTGTTTGGCGCCGACGAGGCGCTGGCCATCTCACGGGACCTCCTGCCGCGCGACCGGGATTTGTTCGCACTGATCGTGCGCGGGGATTCAATGATCGACGCCATGGTCCACGATGGGGATTACGTCATCCTCAAGCCCCAGCAAGAGGCGCGCAACGGTGAGATGGTGGCCGTGTGGCTGAAGGACCGTGACGAAACGACGCTCAAGTACTTCTTCTACGAAGAGGGACGCGTGCGCCTGCAGCCGGCAAACCCCCAAATGAGCCCGATCTTCGTCGAGAACCTGGAACAGGTGGAGATTCGCGGGCGGGTGGTGATGGTGGTGCGCCAACTTGAGAAGCGCGGAGGCGTCAAACACTAGCCTGTGCAATGGCAGGGAACCCCTGGGCCGCCCGCGTGTATCGCGGGCGGCCCTTTGTCTGTGGCAAGATTGATGGCGCAGACGTATAATCGCGGTTGACCCACTCAGCGGAAGGCAGCTATGCGTATCATCGACCGCGCGACATTCCGTGATGCCAACGGCCAGATCTCCTTCTCAACACGGTTGCAGGCCGTTCTCAAGGAAGGCCTCGGCTGGCAAGCCGAAGTGCAGGCCCAGGAGGACATTACGCGTCGCCTGGCCAAAGTCTTCGGCGACGACTACGTCCTCATCCGCAACTGCCCCATGCCGACCAGCAACGAGCCGGTGCCGCTCATTCTTATCGGCCCGATCGGCGTGCGCGTCATGATGACAACCTCGCTGCGCGGAACCTACCGCGCCAAAGCCGGGCAGTGGATGACCCTCGCCGGCAGTGGGACCTTCAAGAATGCCCGCCCCAACCTGGCCTCGCGCTTGCGCCTGTTCGAGGATGGTGTCCGGCGCTTCATCACCAGCAAGGGGATCAACCTGCCCGAGGGCGAACCGGTGCTCATCGTTGCCCGGCCTGAGACCTACGTCGAGAACATCAAGACCACCTTGCGCGTGGTGCTAGCGGATGGCGTCGAGAACTTCGCCACCAGCCTGATGCAATTGCGGCCGATCCTCTCGCCGGCGGTGGTCGAAGATATCACGCGCGCGTTGGGAGGGCCGAAAGACGAGGCCCCGCCCGAAGCGGAACCCGTGCAGGCCGCGGTGCCCGTGTTGCCGCGCTCCGCGGCTCCGACCGTGCCCAGCGCACTGGTCGCGGCGGAGCAAGCCGACACGACACAGGTGCCCGTCATGCCGGCGGAGGGCCCCGAACGCCGTGGACGCCTGACACGCAGGCAGGTTCTGCTGTTGGTGCTGATGGGCCTGGCCAATCTGTGCGTGGTGGGTGCGCTGATTGCATTGGTGGCGACCAACACGTTAGTCGGTGGCTGAGGCCTGGCGCGGGTCCGATCCTCTACGCATCGACTTCCTTCGGCAGCCTGAGAGTCATTGGTCATCTCGATACTGAGCGATCGAACCTCGCCGACTTCATCCAGCGGATGAAGTCATGTGCTCTCCTCATGGAATGGGTGTGGACGTCGCCTCACCCGCCGATTGCGGGCGGTCTTTCTGATACAATCCGGACGACATGGCGGAAGAGATCTTCCTCTCGGTCGTCATCCCGGCGCACAACGAAGAAAGCCGCTTGCCCTCCACGCTGCGCCGTCTCCAAGAGTTCCTCCCCACCCAGGGTTACACATTCGAAGTGGTAATCGTCGAGAACGGCAGCCGTGACGGCACGCGGGCTGTGGTCGAGCGCGCGCGCCCGGACTTTCCCCAGTTGCATCTGCTGTCGGTAGCGCGAGCGGGCAAGGGGCGCGCAGTGCGCGCGGGGATGCTCGCGGCCCGCGGCGCGTTCCGCTTCATGTGTGATGCGGACCTGTCGATGCCCATTGACGAGGTGAGCCGGTTTCTCCCGCCGCGGGTCGAGGCGGATGTGGCTATCGGGTCGCGCGAGGCCCGGGGCGCACGCCGCTTCGGCGAACCAACCTACCGGCACGTGATGGGCCGAATCTTCGCGCAAGCGGTCAAACTGATTGTGCTGCGCGGATTCGAAGACACACAGTGCGGCTTCAAGTGCTACCGCGCCGCGGCCGCGCAGGATGTCTTTTCGCGCCAGACCCTGGAGGGATGGACCTTCGACGTCGAGAACCTCTTCCTCGCCCGCCGGTTGGGATACTCCATCGTGGACGTGCCCATCCCCTGGTACTACCAAGCTGAAAGCCAAGTGCAAGTGGCAACCGACTCTGTGCGCATGCTCGCAGATTTGGTGCGCATCCGGGTCAACTGGATGCGCCGAGTGTATGAGACCTCACGCATCCCACCGCCCCCATTTGCGCTATGAGGCCCGATTGTGGCGCTGCGGGTGCGTGCACGTCGCCGGGTTGGACGAGGTCGGGCGAGGCGCGTGGGCCGGGCCGCTGGTTGCAGCGGCCGTGGTCTTGCCGGCCGGGCGCGAGAACTTGCGGCGAGTGCTGAGCGGAGTTCGCGATTCGAAGATGATGACGCCCGCCGGGCGCGATCGGTGGGCGGAGGCGATTCTGAATGTCGCCCAAGCCTGGGCCATCGGCAGTGCGGCGCCGATGGAGGTGGATGATCTCGGGCCGCTCGAGGCCACGCGCTTGGCTATGCAGCGCGCACTCGATGCGCTCAGCGTTCAGCCCGACCACCTGCTGATCGACTACCTGCGATTGCCCGAGAGTTCGCTGCCACAGACGTGCCTGCCTCACGGTGATGCTCGCATGCTTTCGGTGGCCGCGGCCTCGGTGGTGGCCAAGGTGTGGCGTGATCGGGTCATGATCATGTACCAGGAGAGCTTTCCCGAGTTTGGACTGGCGCGTAACAAAGGTTACGGCACGCCTGAACACCGGCGTGCACTCGAGCGATTGGGGCCCACGCCGTTGCACCGCACCTCCTACTCTCCGGTCGCCCAGGCGCGGGCCCACCTCGCCCCGCAAGGTTGGGGCGACGTGCCTGCCCCCGGCCGCTAGCGGGGCGGGCCAGCTTCCCTGCTCACTTTTCTCTCGATTCGGCCCCGCAGCGCCCGGCACAGTCCGTGCACCCAACCAGCTAAGCCGACTCTGCGTATCGATCGTGCGCAGGGCAGGATTCGCATGGCATCCAAGGATCCCAAGAATCTCTCCGTCCGGGAACTCGAACGACTGCTCGCGGCCAAGCGCATGGCCGAGCGACGCGAGCGGTTGGCGCAATTGCGACGCGCCGGACGCACGCTCCACCCCTTGCCGCCAACTTCGGTGGAGGAGGGCCAGACTCTCCACACCAGGCCGGCCGTCCCCCGAGCGCGTCGTCTGCTCGACGGGTTGCTCCTCGTCGTCGAGGTCGGCGCGGCCATCGGCTTAGTGCTCGTCTTGGTCAACGGAGCGGGGGTGCTCGACCGGCTCAACCGCGAAGTCGCCTCGGCGCTGGGGCGCACCACGCCCACACCGTTGATCACCGCCGTAGTGTTACCCTCCGGGCACACGCCTCCCGATTCCCCCGGCGGAGCACAACCCAACCAGGCTGAGATTCCCGCCAACCTGCGCGCCCTTGTGCAATCGATGCCGGCGCCGGCCGCGCCGACGAGTGGGCCGGAACAAGCGTTGCAGCTCGACGTGCCGGCGCTCGGCAAGCTGGGCATTCCGGTGGTGGAAGGCGATGGCTGGGAGCAACTCAAGCAAGGTGCGGGCCATCACATTGGGTCGGCCGATCCGGGGCGCCTGGGCAACATGGTGCTCTCAGGTCACAACGACATATACGGGGAAGTGTTCCGCGATTTGGATCGGCTCGCGCCCGGCGATGAGCTGCGCGTTTCGACGGCCAGCCAGGTCTATACGTACCGAGTCATCGCGTGGGCCCTGGTGGCGCCGACGGAAGTCGGGGTGATGGCGGCCGGCTCGCGGGCGACGCTGACACTCATTTCGTGCTATCCGTACATGATCGATACTCAGCGCATCGTGGTGACCGCCGAGCTGGTGGGTAACTGAGGGCAGGGTATAATCCGCCCGAGGAGACAGTGTATGAGCCGAAAGCTACTGCGCCCCACCCGCCCGGAAACCTTCAACCCGGATTATTCCCACATCAAAAAGGACCTGCGTCGAATTGCGATGATCGGTGGCGCCTTCGTCGTGATAATGATCGTCCTTTCCTTCATCCTCAAGTAACCGACTCGATCTTCCCTGTGGCAACGCGCTGCATCAGGCCCGCCTTGACGGCGGGCCATTCGTTTTCGAGAACGCTGTAGATGACCGAGCTGCGGCGGTGGCCGTCGTGCAGGAGCATATGCTCACGCAACACGCCCTCGCGCACCGCGCCCAGCCGCTCCAGCGCACGCTGTGAACGCAGGTTGCGCACGTCCGTGCGGAATTGGACGCGGATACAGCCCAGGCTCTCGAAGGCATGTTGCATGAGCAGCAGTTTTGCTTCCGGGTTCACCGAGGTCCCTCGGTAAGCAGCGGCGTACCATGTGCCGCCGATTTCGATGGCGCGATGTGCAGGTTCGGCGTTCATGAAGCGAGTCGCGCCGACAAGCCTGCCCCGCCCGCGATGTTCGACAACGAAGGGCACGTCACTGCCGCGGGCCTGCAACTCGAGCAGATGGGCCACCCACCCGTCCATGTTCGCCTGTGAGTCCATCCGCCCGTAGGGCATGAACCGCCAGGTTTCTTCATCGTGGCCGATATCGAAGAGTGCCGGAGCATGCTCGGCCGACATCGGCACGAGACGGATGAACCGACCCTCGAGGATCAACGGTTCAAGCGGGCGAAACGAGGCCACCATGCGTAATGCGCTCCTTCACTCCCGGCGAAGAGACACCACTGGCTTGGCTGCGAAGTGTGCGCGTGCTTTCCAGCGTGCAGGATCTCGGCCAAAGTGCGGGTGTTATAATCTACCGCTCGAAGCATACCAGAACGCATAAGCGCACGAGGTCAACGGGATTAGGTAATGTCGTATCTACCGACGCCGAAACAACGTGAACCCAAATTGCCGAAGGTGCGGCCGCCGCGCGTGCCGAAGATCCCCACCGACAAGCTGAGATCGGTCAACTGGGGTTTGTGGGGGCTGGGTGCAGCCTTCGTGGTGGCATTGGCGGCCTCGACTTATTTTGCCTTCACCCTGATGCGCGACATCGTCGCGGCGGGCGGCGGCGGGCTGGCGGGCATATTCTCTCCCTTGGCTCAATCCACGAGCGTGGCGCCGGGCATCACCCCGCCGCCGGGCCTCATGGCCGGGCCCACGCCCAAACCCTGGAACAACGTCGAGCGGGTCACGGTACTGGTCATGGGACTCGACTACCGAGACACGGTGACCAACGATGGGCCGCCGCGCACCGATACGATGATGCTTATCAGCTTCGATCCGGTCGGCCTCAACGTCGGCATTCTCTCGATCCCGCGCGACCTGTGGGTGGAGATCCCCGGTTTCGGCTACGACAAGATCAACAAGGCGTACTTCGATGCCGAGGCCTACCGCCTGCCCGGGGGCGGGCCGGCGCTGGCGATGCAGACAGTGCAAACCCTGCTCGGCGTGCCGATCGATTACTACGCGGTGATCGACTTCGGTTCGTTCATGACCTTCATCGATGAGATTGGCGGCATCGACGTCGATGTGCCTGAAGAGGAACTGCGCATCGATCCGATCGGCCCGGGCAACACCATCCGCCTGCACCGTGGGCGGCACCACCTTAATGGGGCCGCCGCGCTGGCCTATGCCCGCGCGCGCAGTTCGGAGGGCGGCGACTTCGACCGCGCCCGCCGGCAGCAAGAAGTAATCTACGCCGTTCGCGACAAACTGCTCAGCCTGGAATCTCTGCCGCTGCTCGTTGCGCGCGCGCCGAATCTGTGGAATACAGCCATGGGCGGCGTGCGCACGAACTTCACCATCGACCAGATGCTTTCGCTGGGTTGGTCGGCCAAGGACGTCTCGCGCGACAATATTCGCTCGGGCACGATCGGGCCCGACCAGCTCCAGTCGATCCAGCGCATCGACGATCTGGACGTGCTCATCCCGAACTTGGAGAAGGTGCGGGAGTTGCGGGATGACATCTTCAGCTCAGCTGGCTCACCCGGACCGTTGACCCCGGTGGCTAACCCAGCGGAGTTGGCCCCCAAAGAGGGTGCGAAGGTCGAGATCCTCAATGGCTCTGGAATTCCAGGGCTGGCCAGCTCCACGAAAGATTACTTGGTGAGGATGGGATTCCCCGAGGCCAACATCAGCGTCGGCGATGCCGCGGGATACTACCCCTCCACCCAGGTGATCGATTTCAGCGGCATGCCCTACACTGTGCGCTACCTGGTGGAACTCATGGGCATCGCTACCGGCAACAACCTCAGCCAGGTCAGCCTCGAAGAAGGCATCGATGTGCAGTTGATCCTTGGCGGGGATTGGAGGGTACCGGCAACTTAGCGCCCAACCCGGCAATCAGGATGTCGGTCATTGGCCGGGTGCTGTCTTTTGTCACTCCCCCGGGAGAGATTCCCTGCTCACAATCTAGGTACGCCTTCACATGCACGTCCGGAGGGAGAGCATGCGGGACCTGACCGAGCAATTCGTGGAACTCATTCGGCGCACGTCCACCGACCTACCGGACGACGTGCGCCGCGCGCTTACTGAAGCGCGCGATCGTGAGGCGCCCGGTTCGGCTGCGCGCGGCGCCTTCGAGAGCATTTTGCAGAACGTTGAGCTGGCGCGCCAGAAGATCTCGCCTATTTGCCAGGATACGGGCACCCCGATCTTCTTTGTGCGCTACCCGGCCGGATGGAGCAGCCGCGCGCTGCGTGAGCAGATCCGTGCGGCGATCGCCCGCGCGACGGAGTTGACCTACCTGCGGCCGAACGCAGTCGACAGCCTGAGCGGAAAGAACAGCGGCACGAACCTGGGCGATGAAGCCTTCCCTAGCGTGCACTTCGAAGAAGTAGAAGGCGACACGCTGACGGCCGATTTGCTGCTCAAGGGCGGAGGCTGCGAGAACGTGGGCGCGCAGTACTCGCTGCCCGACGACCGTCTGGGGGCGGATCGCGATCTGCCGGGCGTACGCCGTGCGGTGCTGAATGCAGTTCACCAGGCTCAGGGGCTTGGTTGTTCGCCGGGCGTGCTGGGCATCTCCATCGGCGGTGACCGCGGCACCTCCTATGCGGCCTCCAAGCAACAGTTGTTGCGCCACATCGACGACACCAACCCGAACCCGGATCTGGCGCGCATGGAGCGGCAATTGACGGAAGAGGCCAACCGGTTGGGCGTGGGGCCGATGGGCTTTGGCGGCAAGACGACGGTGCTAGGAGTCAAGATGACCAGCCAACATCGTCTGCCGGCCTCCTTCTTCGTCACCGTGTCGTACATGTGTTGGGCCGACCGCCGGCGGCGCCTGACCGTCCGCGGCGACGATCAGACTATCGAGTGAGCACAGGAGCGATTGCATGATACCGCTGCACATGCCGCTCTCCGAAGAGGCCATTCGCAACCTGCACCTGGGAGATTCCGTTCTGCTCTCAGGCGTGATGATCACCGCGCGCGATGCGGCCCACAAGTGGATGATCGATACCTACATTCGGCGCACACGCACGCCCAGCGGTGACGATGAGCAGACCTACACCGCACTGCAAGGCCTGTTGCGCGGCGGGGCGATCTACCATTGCGGGCCGGTGGTGGGCGGGTTGAAGACGAAAGAGTACGTCTTCAAGGCCGCGGGCCCCACTACTTCGATTCGCGAGGAGCCGTATCAGGGCGAGGTCATGCGCCATTTCAAGGCGCGGGCCGTGATCGGGAAGGGCGGCATGGGCGCACGAACGCTGGCCGCTTGCGGCGAGGTGCCGGGAGTGTACCTGCATGCCATTGGCGGGGCCGCGACGCTCATTGCCGAGACCGTCAAGCGCGTTCAGGGCGTCTATAAACTGGAGTTTGGTGTGCCCGAGGCGATGTGGGTGATCGAAGTGGTGGACTTCCCGGCTGTGGTGACGATGGATTTGCACGGACAAAGCCTGCACACCGAGATCGAGAGGGCTTCGCGCGCCGAACTCGACAAGCTGCTGGCTGCGTAACGAACGAGTTTGTGCGCGGCGAGAGGCGCTGACGAGTTCTTCCCCCATGCGAGCGTCAAATGAGGCCGGGCAACCCTCCGACGCGGCAGCGGAACCGCCGGGTCTTTCGGCGCGTTGGCTGCGACGCATCGTCGTTGTGGCCTTCATCTCCGTCGTGGCCGGAGCGCTCTACCTTGCACCGCACGGCCTGTTAGGAGCCGCCGACGGCGTCGCCTACGCCGTGTGCCACCGCATCGACCTGAGATCATTCCACCTTGGTGAGCGCGCATTGCCTCTGTGTGCGCGGTGCACCGGCACATTCCTCGGCGTCTTCATGGGCACAGGGTTGTTCATGGCAACGGGCCGCGGCAAGCGGTCCGGCTGGCCGCGAACCCCGCTCGTCCTCATGCTGGCGGCTCTGGTCCTGCCTTGGCTCGTGGACGGAACCAACTCGTTCGCCGCGCTCTTCGGCGGGCTGCCCACACTGTATACTCCCCAGAACTGGCTGCGCCTCACCACGGGCGTGTTGGTCGGATTGGTGATGCCGGTCTTTCTCCTGCCGGCCGTTAACCAGACCCTCTGGCGCGAACAGGATGCGCGGCCGATTCTTGGATCTGTCAGGGAATTGGCCCTATATCTTGTCGCGGCCCCGCTCATCATTGCCCTGGTGTTGCCCGAGAACGAACTCCTGCTCTACCCGTTGGCGTTGTTTAGCGTGATCGGCGTGCTGGCAACGCTGTGTGGGGTCTACATCGTGCTGTGGCTCGTCCTCTTGCGCAGCGAGAACCGCATTGTCCACCTGGCCGAGGCCTGGCCGCATGTGCTAGCGGCCATCACGTTGGCGCTGATTCACATCGCGGTGATCGACATGGTGCGCTTCAGCCTGACCGGCACGTGGGGCGGGCTGCCCCTCGGCGCTTAGCACTCTCCTCGATAGGGGAATCTGCCCCTGACCGCAACTCCACCCTCCCCACCTGCGTAGATGAATCATGACACCCGGCGACGTCCGGCGCGAAGCGCGTCGGACGCGCGGGACGTTGCGGAGATGCAACCGCGGAGGGGCGCACTCATTGTGGTAGGATGCAAAGCAGACCTTCGGCCGTGCGCGCATCCGTCGGATGCAGAACGGTTTGGGGAGGAGCGCGATGGAGTCCTTGCTCGGAGTTCTCTCAGCCTTCGGGCTTTCGGCCAGCGCCGGATTGAATGCCTACATCCCCTTGCTGGTCGTGGCACTCATGGCCAAATTCACGCCGTGGATCAAGCTCTCCTCGCCGTGGGATGCGCTCACGAGCTGGTGGGTCATCGGCGTGCTTGCTGTATTGCTGCTCATCGAGACCTTTGCCGATAAGATCCCGGCGGTGAATCACATCAACGATATCATCCAGTCGTTTGTGCGTCCGGCTGCCGGCGCGGTCGTCTTTGCGGCCAGCGCGCAAGTCATCAGCGAGATTCATCCGGTGGTGGCCATCATCGCGGGTTTGCTGGTGGCCGGAGGTGTACACGCAGTCAAGGCACTGGCCGTCCGACCGGCCGTGACGGCCACCACGGGTGGGGCGGCCAACCCGATTGTCAGCGCGGGCGAAGATATCCTGGCCACAGTCTTGTCGGTGCTGGCTGTGGTCGTTCCAGTCTTGCTGGGGGCGCTTCTGTGCGTGATCGCCGCCTGGATCATCTGGCGCATTTGGCGGCGGGCGAACCGCGAGGCACGAGAAGTTGCCTGACCCCGTCGCGTCTTGCCAAGCCGATCGAGCACGTGCCGCCGCGACAATCGCGGCGGCACCCGTTTTTCAAGAACCGTGGCATATTCGACAAGTCAGGGTTACAATTCACCCTGGTTGGCGCCGAGCGCGGTGAGGGACATCGGCCGCCAGCGTGGATCCAAGTGGAGCGAAGCGCGGGACACCATTCTTCGGAGGAGATGCGATGAATCGAACGACTGCAATCATTCTAACCGTTGCCACGGCGCTGTTGTGCGGCTGCCCCGGTATCTTCGTGTGTTTGGGCGGCGTGCTGACGGCGGTGGGAACCCCGTACGCCACTGATTTGATGGGCACGACCTCTAGCGGGTCTAGCGGGACCTGGTACGGCGTGGGGGGCATCTGCGGCGGCCTGATCCTCATCGCGATCCCGATCGTCATTGGCATCCTGACCTTGCGCAAGAAGAAGCCCGCGGATATGCCGCCCGCGGCCTGAGTTCAGGATATCATAGTCTGATGCACACAAAGGGGCCCGGCATGTGCCGGGCCCCTGCGATTCCTCTGCCGCGCGGGCGCGGCTCAGTTGGTTAGCTCCGCTCGGTTGGATAACCGCGCAGCGCGAGAGCCTCGAACGGCGGGTGGTGCTCCCGCACGAGGGCCTGCAACGCGGCCAGGCCGGCTACGGCCTTGGCTCGCTCATCGGTTGAGAGTGCGAGCTCGACAAACTCCTCCTCGTCGAGGATGAGCATCTTGCCAACGGGCGGGACGAAGAGGTCGAGCGCAAGGTCATCGCTCTCGATGAGACCCCCCTGCACCCGCGCGGGGCGGGCGATGTTGCAGTACCAGCCCTTGAGCTGTGACGACTCGCCGGCGTAGATCTCAAAGACGTTGTACCAGCGGTGTGTGTAGAAGTGTTCGACCATGCGGTCGCCCTGGGCCAATGTAAGGTATGGCAGATTGAGGGTCGGCCTCGCGAAGTGGGCCTCCACGACGGTTTCCTCGGCGTCGATGTGAACCGTCCGCCCTGTCCAGCGCAGGACCTCCCGGCCTT
This sequence comes from uncultured Chloroflexia bacterium, assembly GCA_963712475.1. Classification (GTDB taxonomy): domain Bacteria; phylum Chloroflexota; class Anaerolineae; order Anaerolineales; family RBG-16-64-43; genus RBG-16-64-43. Next base: position 1,487,469 of record CAVQIA010000004.1, on the reverse strand, counting down.
GCCAATCCCGCTTGACCACGGTTACTTCAGACACAACACGGCCTCCGGCGCACAGTGGACGAAAAGGACCGTGCCGGGCGGCACGGGTCGAGGCAAGTCGAAAGCGACGCTCCGGGTCGGGCAGTCCAACGTTGTCCGGTAGGAGTCTCCCCTGAAGGCCACCGTCCGAACGATTCCGCGGATGACGTTCGAGCGACGGCGGGCACTGCGCTCGAGGGTCACCGGCGTGCGGCGCACCAGCAGCGTCAGGCTCTCACCCACCACATGCTGGGCGTGCGCGCAACGCGGTGCCAGTACCCCGAGATCGCTTTCGGCGCGAAGCGGCGACGCGCGGAGCACCCGCGCGGGCACGAGCGTGCCCATATCCAGGAACTGCGACACCCACGCGTCGCCGGGATCGGCAAACACTTCCGCTGGAGTGCCGCTGCGCTGCAATTGCCCCTCGTGGATGAGCAGCAGCCGATCGGCAATGGCCAGCGCCTCCTCCTGGTCGTGGGTGACGTACAAGGCCGGCGTCCCATCCAGGGCGAGGATGCGCCGCACGTCGTCCAGAAGCTGATTGCGCAGACTCCGGTCGAGCGAGCCGAGCGGCTCATCGAGCATCAACAGGCGCGGGCGCGGGGCAAGCGAGCGGGCCAGAGCCACGCGTTGCTGTTCACCGCCCGAAAGGTCCGTCACCCTGCGCTGCGAGAAATCCGCCAGGCCGACCCGCGCCAAAGCCTCACGCGCGCGGATCTCGGTTTCGGTCTTGGGCAGATTCTGCATGCGCAACCCGAAGGCGACGTTCTCCAGCACGTTACGGTGGGGGAAGAGCGCATACTCCTGGAACATCAGGCCAAACCCGCGCGCGTGCGGAGCGATGGGCGCGAGATCCTCCCCGTCCCACAGCACCTGGCCAGCCTCGGGCGGCTCGAGCCCGGCGATGATTCGCAAGAGCGTGCTCTTGCCGCTGCCGGAAGGACCAAGCAGGCAAGCCGTCTCGCCACGTGCCAGGCGGAAGGACACGCCGCGCAGCAGCGGCGCCCCCTCATAGCTCTTCCAGATCTCCCGCACCTCGAGCACAGCTAGCTCCCTGTATCTCTAGAATTCTCCCACGCCCGGCAGGCGCAGGCGTTCGATGACCAGGATCCCTGCGAGGGTGAGAGCCATCAACAGGGTGGCCATGGCCAGCGCCTGGCCGTAATTGAGCGCCCCGGGCTGAGAGAGGAAACGGAAAATGGCAATCGGCACCGTCGGGTACTCGGGGCGCGCCACGAGGGAGGTGGCGCCGAACTCACCCATCGAGATCGTGAAGGCAAAGGCCGCGGCCACCGACACGGCACGGGCGACGATCGGAAGATCCACCTCGCGCCACACCCGCCAAGGGGAGGCCCCCAGCGAGGCGGCGGCCATGCGCAGACGATCCGGGATGGAGGCCAGCGCCGGTTGCAGCGAGCGCACCACGAAGGGCAGCGCCACCAGGCTGTGCGCCAAGGGCACGAGCAGCGGTGAGGCGCGCAGGTCGAGCGGCGGTTTGTCGAGCGCAACCACGAACCCGAGACCCAGCGTGACGGCCGAGGTGCCCAATGGCAACATGAGCAAGGCATCCAACACGCGGCCGAAGCGGGAGGTGCGGGTCAGGGCCGAGGCGGCCGGCAGCCCGAGGGCGAGGGCGATAACGACAGTCGCCGCGGCATAAGCCAGCGAGTTGCGCACGGCGGCGATAGGCGGCACGTAAAACAGCGCCTGGCGCCGGTTGACAAACAGCTCGCGATAGTACGCCAGCGTGAGGCCGGCGGACACGTTCGAGCCCTGGCCGCGATCGGGCTCCAGGCGTGCGATGGAACGTGCCGCGAGCGCAGCCAGCGGCGCGACGAGCAGCACGAGCAACAGCGCGACGAGCAGCACCATGGCCAATCGCCGGCGCGGGGCCGCCGATGGCTGGGAGGTCTCATGCGCAGCGCGTGGCGCGCTGGGCGCCATGACCTGCCGAGTGATTTGCGCATACACCAGGGTTAGAGACAGTGTGCAGGCGATTTGAATCAGCGAGAGCAGCGCTGCCAGCCGCAGGTTGAGCAGGTGCAACGCCTGCGTGTAGATGGCCACCTCCAGTGTGGCGAAGCGCGGCCCACCCAGCATGAGCACGACGCCGAAGCTCGAGAAGTCGAACAGGAACACCAAAACCAGCGCCGCGAGAATGGACGGGCGGAGCAGCGGCAGGGTCACCTCCCACCACGCGCGCCAAGGGCTCGCACCCAGCATGCGCGCCGCGTGAACCAGGCGCCGATCCAGATGAGCCCAGGCGTTGCCAACCAGCCGCAGAACGATGGCCGTGTTGTAGAAAACGTGTGCCGCAAGGATTGCCCACACCGTGTTGAGGAATTGGATCGGCGGCGCGGTGGCTCCGCTCACGGCCATCAGGCCGAGGTTGAGCCACCCGCGCGGACCGAGCAGCGCGTTGAAGGCGACCGCGACCACGACGGTGGGGAGCACGAAAGGCAATGTAGTCAGTGCGCGCAAGAGGGGCTTGCCAGGGAACTCAAAGCGGGCAAAAAGGTACGCTCCGGGCAGGCCGACGGCGAGGGTCAGCAGCGTGGAAAGCGCAGCTTGCCACAGGGTGAACCCCAAGGGAGTGAGGATCGACCTGAGCGCGAAGGGTTGCGACCCGCCGAGGGTCGAGAAGCTGAGGCGCAGGATCGCGAGCAGCGGGTAAAAGAAGAAGAGCGCCAGGAAGGCGAAGGGCACGACGAGCAAGAGCAGCCCCCGCCGCGACGCTCCCCCAGCGAAAACCTCCGGCTTCACTCGAGCCGCGCCAGCCATCATTCAAGGACCGCCTGATGCCAGGCATTGATCCATGCATCGCGGTTTGCGGCAATAACCTCAGGGGCCAGCGCCGCGGGCAAGGCAGGGACCTCTGCGAACCGGGTGAAGACATCGGGTAGGCCGGCCTGCGGGTTCACCGGGAAAACGAACATCTTGAAGTGGCATGTCCTCCTGGAAGGGAGTTCGACAGCATGAAATCGACGAAGGCCTCGGCCAGATCGCGATTGGACGTGCCGTGCAGAATGCCGACGAACTCAATCTGGCGAAAGCACATGTCGAGGCCGGTGAGGGCGCCGGTCGGAGGTTCATCGACCGGCGGATCGGCAAAGACGACCTCGGCCGGCGGGCTGGAGGCGTAGGAGACGACCATCGGCTGCGGCCCGCGCCCGGAGGCGGCGCTGAAATTGGTGTAGTACGCCGTTTCCCAGCCGTCGACCACCACCAGACCGTTGGCACGCAAAGCCCTCCAGAAATCGAGGTAGCCTGGATCGCCGAAATGAGCGACCGTCGACAACAGGAATGCCAGGCCAGGCGAGGAGGTGGCGGGGTCCTCGACCACCAATAACCCACGATACTCCGGCTGGGTCAGGTCATCGAGGCCGACGGGCAGGGGCAGGTTGTGCGAGGCGAAGTAGGACTTGTCGTAGTTGATGCACACATCGCCGTAATCGACCGGCAACGCCCGGTGTTGTGAGTCGAGCTGGAAAGCGGTCGGGATCACTGCCAGCGCCGGGGCGTCGTAGCGGTCGAAAATACCTGCACCGAGCGCGCGCGTGAGGAATGTGTTGTCGACACCATAAAAGACATCCGCCAGAGGCGCATCCTTCGAGAGAATGGCCTTGTTGAGGGCGGCTCCGCTGTCGCCGCTCTTCAGCAGGTTGAGGCGGACGTTGTGCGATTGCTCGAAGGCCTCGATGAGCGAGGTGCTCGCGTCGAAGGAATCGTGGGTCATAACGTTGAGGGTGCGCGGCGCAGGTGTCGCGCCAGGCGTTGGGAGCGCCGGCTGGCAGCCCCCGAGGACGAGGGAGAGCAGGGCCAGTCCGAGGAGCGCGTCATTCGTGAGTCTCATGAGGGCCTCCTACAATGCCGCATTCTCATCCGAGATCGTCGATCGGGGTTCCGGGCGCCGCGAATGGATACACACCAACAGGCCCGCGTCGAGTGCGATGTCCGCGGCAGGTGCGGCCATCTCGTTGCTGACGCCGCGAGCGTGATAGGGCTGCAGCGTTTCTCCGTGAAGCGGGTAGCGCAACCCGGTCGTGCGTACACCGCGCGCCTCTTGGCCGAGCGGTAGCAGCGAAACCTGGTCGCCGATCTCTCCCCGCAGGTGGAGACTGGTTCGAATGAGCACTGCATCGGTGCGGCCGTCGGTGAGCCAGGTCGTGCACTCGCGAAGCTCGGGCAGCGCCAGTAGCGCGATGTTGGCCAGGGTCTGGTCGAGGCGCCCGCCGAAGGCCCCGGCCACGAGAAGATCGCGCGCGCCCTGGGCCTGGGCATGGAGCAGCGCCAATTCGAGATCGGTTTCATTCTTGTCGCGGGGATGGACGAGCAGTTGCGTGCCCTGCTGGGCGAGGGCTTCGCGATCGGCGGGGTCGACCGAGTCCATATCTCCGATGAGCAGATGCGGGGTGAGGCCGAGCGCTCGTATGTGACGCAACCCGCCATCGGCCGCGATGAGCCAATCACCGGAGTGCAGGCGATCGCGCACCGCGATGGGATCCGCCACTTCGCCATTGGCAAAGATGACTGCGCGTTCGTGCGCCATAGACAAAACCACCCTCCGCCGGGGAGGGTGGTTGTCGCCACATCTCGTTTCTCCCTCCGCCGGCATTACCCGGGTCAGGTTCAGCGGGTCGAGGGCTTGGCACCCTCCTCTCAGCCCGGTCTACGGGCTCCCCGTCGTTCTAGGCCGCATTGTAGGAAGAAGACGGCGGATTGTCAATGGGGGGCCGGGTGGGGCCTGATGCCGCTCCACGCGGTCCGGCACACCCAGATGGGATGCACATGAGGTCCGCAATCGCCCATCGCGGTACCTTGCTAGCACTCACGGCTGGTGCGCGGGTCGGACGAAGTTGAACACGCACCCGTTGAGGGCCAAGCGTAAGGCGTGAAAGCAAAAAGAAAAGAGAGAAGAACCACTCACAGAGACGACTGCGTTCGGGTTACCTTGCACAATCGTATCTTCTCGTCTACAATGATAATTCGGATAACGTTCCGCAAGATCCCCCCTTAGGTAGGCGGCCGCATGGTTGGGTATTGGAGGGCGAACGGCAGCGCGAATTGCGTTGACGGTCGGCTCCCAGTCCCTAACCGGCACGACCGCCACTGGAGCTGACAATGCCTGAAGCACGATCCTTCCAAGCGGTTGTGGAGGGCAAGACCTTCACGATCGAGACAGGAAAGCTGGCTGCCCTGGCGGGCGGCGCGGTGACCGTCCGCGTCGGCGATTCGATTGTGTTCGCCTCCGCGACCATGAGCAAGACGCTGCGCGAAGGGATTGATTTCTTCCCGCTCACCGTGGATTTCGAAGAGCGCATGTACGCCGGCGGGCGCATCCCCGGCTCGTTCTTCCGCCGCGAAGGGCGGCCCTCGGAGGCCGCCATCCTCACGGCTCGCCTGACCGATCGCCCGCTGCGGCCGCTCTTCCCCAAAGACATGCGCAACGACGTGCAGGTGATCATGTACGCCCTCTCCGCCGACGGGCAGAATCCACTCGACATCCTGGGCATTGTGGCCGCCTCGACGGCGCTGACGATTTCCGATGTCCCGTGGGGCGGCCCGGTGGCCGCGGTGCGCGTGGCGCGCCTGGAAGGGCAGTGGGTGGTCAACCCCACCTTTGATGAGATTGACCGCTCGGACCTCGACTTGCGTGTGGCCGGCACGCGCGATGCGATGCTGATGGTGGAGGCCGGTGCGCGCGAAGTGCCCGAAGAGTTGATGGTGGAGGCACTGGAACTCGCGCACCGCGCCATGCAGCCGCTGATCGACCTGCAGGAGAAGATGGCCAGCGAGTTGGGCAAGCCGAAATCCAGCTATCCCTCCCGTGCCCTGACCGAGAAGTTGCGCACGGCGGTTTCGCAGAAGGTGGGCACGCGCCTGGCGGACATGCTGCGCGACGAGATGGACCGCATCGAACGCCAATCGTTCCTCGACGCGCTGGAGGGCGAAGTACTGGCCGGCTTCGTCGACGACGAGGATATGGCCGAGAGCGATCTGCGCGAGGCCTTCCACGATATCTATCGCCACGAAGTGCGCCAGCGCATTCTCAATGACGGCGCACGGCCCGACGGCCGCACGCTGACCACCATCCGCCCGATTTCGTGCGAGGTGGACCTGAGCCCGCGGGCGCATGGTTCGGGCCTCTTCACCCGCGGCGAAACGCAGGTGCTGACCCTGGCCACGCTGGGCACGCCGCGCGAGGCGCAGGAGCTCGACGGCCTGACGCCGACCGCTCTCAAGCGCTACATGCATCACTACAACTTCCCGCCCTTCTCCACCGGCGAAGTGCGCATGCTGCGCGGTTCGTCGCGGCGCGACGTCGGGCATGGTGCACTGGCCGAACGTGCCCTGGTGCCGGTGCTGCCCGACATTGAGGAATTCCCCTACACCGTGCGCCTGGTCTCGGAGGTGCTCTCCTCCAATGGATCGACCTCGATGGCCTCGGTGTGCGGTTCGACCCTGGCCCTGATGGATGCCGGCGTGCCGATCAAGGCGCCTGTAGCGGGCATCGCCATGGGGCTGGTCAAGGAAGGCGAGCGTTATGCCATCCTGACCGACATCCAGGGCGTGGAGGACCACCTGGGCGACATGGACTTCAAGGTGGCCGGCACCGCGCAGGGCATCACCGCCCTGCAGATGGACATCAAGATCAAAGGTATCACGCCGCGCATCATGGCCGAGGCGCTGGCCCAGGCCAAGGTCGCGCGCTTGGCCATTCTCGAGAAGATCCGCGCCTGCCTGCCCGCAACCGCGGACGGACCTCAAGCCGCACGCTCCGCGCATGACCATTCTCAAGATCGATCCGGAGAAGATCGGCGCGGTGATCGGCCCGGGCGGCAAGATCATCCGCAGCATCCAGGAAGAGACCGGGGTGAAGATCGACATCGAGGACGACGGCAGGGTGTTCATCGCCGCCACCGACGGGCCGAGCGCCGAGAAGGCGCGCAAGGAGATCGAAGCGCTCACCGAGACTCCGGTGGTCGGGCGCATCTACACCGGCAAGGTGGTGCGCGTGGCCGATTTCGGCGCGTTCGTCGAGATCCTGCCCAACATGGACGGCCTGGTGCACATCTCGCAGCTCGACTCGACGCGCGTCGAGAAGGTCGAAGATGTGTGCAAGGTCGGGCGATGAGATCACCGTCATGGTGACCGGCATCGACCCAGAGGGCAAGATCCGCCTCTCGCGCCAGGCCGTGCTGGAAGGCTGGACGGCCGAAGAAGCGCTGGAACGCGACCGGCGCCCCTCGGGCGGATCGGGTTCGCGCTCGCGGGAGGGGCGGCCGGGCGGGGGCCGGCCCGGCGGTCGCAGCGGCTCAGGCGGTGGACGGCCGAGCGGCGGACGCGGCCGCAACTAATCGCTGTATGAGCACGGGGCGAGCTGTCGCTCGCCCCGTGCAGTTCCCAGGGGTTGTGGATTTGATCACTCAACCTGCGGGGTCGCCTCGCTGGACCACGCGTACAAAATCCTTCGTGGCCGTGGTGGGTGTGGCCCTGGTGGCGGCGCTGCTCTACCGCTTCCAGAATCTTGTCAGCCCACTGATCCTATCGTTCATCCTGGCCTACCTGCTCAACCCGGTGGTGGTGTGGATCATGCGCCGTTCGCGCATACCGCGGCGCGTGGTGGTCGGCCTCATCTACCTTGTGCTGGTGTTGTTGCTGCTCTCGATCCTGGGCGGAGTGGGCTTTCTCATCCAGCAGCAGATGACCGGCTTGATCAGCGGGATGCAGGCCCTCATTCGCAACATCCCAATCTTCCTGCGTGAAACCTCGGCCCAGCCATTCCTGATCGGGCCTTACACGGTCGACCTCTCATCCCTCGACCTGGCATCGTTTGAGACGCCTCTGGTCAATAGCGCCCAGCAGTTGGTGGGCGGGCTGGCGGGAACGGTCACTGGTGCGGCCTCCTCAGCAGTGCAATTCTTGGGTTGGATCGTGTTCATCCTGGCCGTCTCCTACTATCTCCTGCACGATCTGTATGCGGTGGAGATGTCGGTCATGCGCATCGTCCCGCCGCCGTTCCGCAAAGACGCCGAACGTCTCTTCTCCGAACTCGGCCCAATTTGGAACGCGTTCCTACGCGGGCAAGCGATCCTGGCGTTGGTGATGAGCTTGGCCGTGGGGCTGACCATGACCGCCCTCGGACTGCGCTACTCGCTGGTCATCGGCCTGACCGCCGGCTTGGTGGAATTCGTCCCGATCGTTGGGCCATTGGCGAACGGGGTGGCGGCAGTCGCCATTGCCCTCTTCCAGCCCACCAACTGGCTGGGATTGACACCGCTGGCATATGCCATTGTGATCGCGGTGGTTTCGATCGTGCTACAGCAATTGGAAAACAACCTGCTGGTTCCGCGCATCATCGGCAAATCGGTGGGGCTGCATCCGGTGCTTGTCATTGTTGGCGCGCTGGTGGGCGCGAGCCTGGCGGGCATCGCCGGGTTGCTCTTGGCCGCGCCCATCTTGGCCACGCTCAAGGGTATCGGCCGATACCTCTACGCCAAGATGTTCGACATGCCGCCCTGGCCGGAGGTGGTCGCCGCTGAGGATCCTGCGCCGCCGACCGCAGCCCCCACCTCAGGGCCGGCGCCCTAGGCTTGAGGGCGAGTCCTGCGGCGGCGGTGCATCGCTCCGCCGCACGGACTGCTGACCGCGCCGCAAACGAACGACAGCGCGGTGACACACATGGGCTGAGGCCCGGAGGGAGTTGGGAATGGCCGAACCACCCGATATTCACACCGAGACGCTTGCGGAAACCGAAAACTACATGGTTTACAGCGCGGTCGAACCCGACGGCGAACCCACCTGGCATCTTGAATTAGGAAACGTCACGCTGCATTTCTTCCGGGAGGAATGGGACGAACTGCTGGCGCTGCTCGGCCAGGTTGCGGGCCGCAGCCCGGCCCCGCCGCGTAAGTGAACCCAGCGCTCCTCCACGAACTGCTGACCCCCGGCGGGCAAGAGGTACTGCGCGCCGCCGAAGACCTCGCCCCACGCGAAGAAGCCTACCTCTCAGCGCTCGGCGCTCTGCGCCGGGCGATGCCGCGCGCCTCGCGGGCACTTGCCGGCGCCGCGCTGGACACGGCCCTTCTGCGCGCCCGGGCCCGTCGCAAGTTCTCGCGCGCCTCCGCGATGTACTTCACCCGCGAGGCGCTCGAGCAGGCCACGATGGAAACGGTGGGCAAGCATCACGCACGGCGCTTCGCCGGCGCGGCGCGCGTCGCAGACTTGGGATGCGGGGTCGGTGGCGACACGCTGCACCTGGCTGCCGCGCATGAGGTCACAGCCGTCGATCGCGACGAACTGCGCCTGATCATGGCCCGGGAGAACCTGGCCACCTACGACGCGAAGGCCCGCCTCGTGAGAGCCGACCTCACTTCCCCCGGGTTCTTGCAGGCGCTTGGCCTCGAACGGGTCGCCATCTTCTGCGATCCCTCACGGCGGGAGGCGGGCCGCCGGACGTTCAACACACGCGATTACTCGCCGCCCCTCCCGATCGTGCTCGATTGGCAGCGCGCCTGGCCCGAGCGGCCGATGGGGATCAAGCTTTCACCGGGGGTCGACCTGCGCCACCTGTCGGACATCGAGGGCGAGGTGGAGTTTGTCTCGTTCGAGGGCGAACTCAAGGAAGCCATGCTGTGGTTGGGCCCGCTGCGCGGTGTGCCGCGGCGCGCAACGCTCCTGCCACTTGGCGAGAGCCTGATCGCGGCTTCGCCGGAGGCGGCCCCCCTGAGTGACCCCTCGAGCTATTTGTATGAGCCCGATCCGGCCGTCATGCGTGCGGGGCTTGTGGCGGAGTTGGCGCACCGAATCGGTGCCGCCCAGATCGACCCGGATATCGCCTACCTGACCTCCGGCCGCCTGGTGCCGACGCCGTTCGCAAGGGCCTTTGCGATCGAAGCAACCATGCCGTTCGGGCTTAAGCGGCTGCGCGAGTGGCTGCGCGCGCGCGGAGTCGGGGAGGTTGTGATCAAGAAGCGCGGTTCGCCGCTCGAGCCGCGTGAACTCGAGCATGCGCTGCGCCTGCGGGGCGATGCCAGCCGCACGCTCTTTCTCACCCACGTGCGCGGCGAGCCGTACGTGCTGGTGGGTGAGCCGGCCGACCCGCACGCCTGAGCGCAGGCGCAGTTGTTTGTGAGCGGGCGGGCGCAATGCTATGATTGGCCCGACGCCGGTGCGATCGGCCCTCGCGCGCAATGCACGATCCCCAAGGAGATCCACCATGCCGACCCGACGCGAATTGCTCCGCTGGGATGACGTTGACCGCCTGGTGGATGTCCTCATTCCCCAATTCCGTGGCGAATACGAGGGCATGGTGGTCATCACCCGCGGTGGCATCGTGCCGGGTGGGCTGCTCAGCGAAGCGTTGAACATCAAGCACATCCTCATCGCCTCGGTCGACTTTCCCGCGGAATTGGAGGAGGACCGGCCGAACGCTCCGCGCGCCGCCGGTCTCGTGGCCTGGCCGCAGTTCATCATGTTCCCCGACAGTGCGCTCTTGCGCGGACGGCGGATCCTCGTCGTCGACGACGTGTGGGGATCCGGGAGGACAATCACCGCTGTCAAGAACCGGGTGATGGCAGCTGGCGGACTACCCGAATTGTGTGTCTTTCACTACAACCCGCAACGCTCCCTGTTCGGGCAGACCAAACCGGATTACTTCGGAGCCATCACGGATGCGCGGGTGATCTATCCATGGGAGGCCGGGCGCGGGCCGGATCGGGTGTTGCTGGAGGGACCGCAGCGCAGTTGATGCGGAGTAGCGCGTCGCGGAGAGATACCGGCCGATCGGCGAAATCCTCGAAAGTGCCAGTAAATCGAGAAGGCCCGATGATGGGCGGGAGGCTGTGCGTGTGACGAGTGAGGCCAATCGGATCCTCGCGCTTCTCGGGCGAAGCGCGCACGAGCTCAGCGATGTGCTCGGGCGGATTCCGCCGGAGCACCTCCACGCGGCGCCGGAGCCTAACGAGTGGAGCGTCCATCAGACCTTGCACCACTTGTGGGTCGTTGAAACGCAGATCTTCCTCCCGCGCGTGCGGCGCGTGGCACAAGAGGAACAGCCCTTCCTGGAATTGATCGACGAGAAGGCGTTACAGCACGAATGGCAGGCCGCGCGCCCGCTGGAGGACATGCTTGCGGGATTCCTTGATGCGCGCCAGCAAATGGTGACCCTGTTGCGCGGCGCAGATTGGACGCGCCTGGGGCGTCACGAGACACGCGGGCCGATCAGCCTGACCTGGCTTGCCATATACACTTTGGCGCACACCTGGGAACACACCGCCCAACTCATGCGCGCCGCGCTCACCGCCGAACTCAAGCCAGCCCCGCCGGCCTGATACACGGGCGTAGGCGACCTTCCCCTCTGGAGAGAACTGCCATGACAACCTACCAGTACCTGCTCGTAGAAACGCGCGGGCGTGTGGGGCTCATCCGCCTCAACCGTCCAGAAGCGCGCAATGCGCTCAACGCAGAACTGCTGCGCGAACTCGGCCGCGCACTGGCCGCCTTTGAAGGTGACGCCGACATCGGGGCCATGGTCATCTGCGGCGACGAGAAGGCCTTCGCGGCCGGCGCCGACATTCGCGAGATGGCCGACCGCTCGGCGGTCGAGATGCTGACCTCTGGCCACATCGATCTCTTCGATGAGATGATGCAATTCCGCAAGCCGATCATCGCCGCCGTCTCGGGCTGGTGCCTGGGCGGAGGCAACGAGCTGGCCATGTCGTGCGACATGATCGTGGCCTCGGAAAGCGCACGCTTCGGCCAACCCGAGATCAACATCGGAGTGATCCCGGGAGCGGGAGGCACACAGCGCCTGACGCGAGCCGTCGGTAAAGCGCTGGCCATGGAGATGGTGCTCAACGCACGCATGCTCACCGCTGAAGAGGCGCTGCGAGCCGGGTTGGTCAGCCGCGTGGTGCCGGTGGCGAACTACCTGGATGAGGCGCTCAAGCTGGCGGAGGAAATCGCGGCGCGGGCACCCCTCGCCGTGCGCTTGGGCAAGGAGGCGGTCAACTTCGCCACCCAGAGCTTCCTGCGCGAGGGCCTGGCGCACGAGCGGCGCTTGTTCTACCTCCTGTTCGGCAGCGAGGATCAAAAAGAGGGGATGCGGGCCTTTCTCGCCAAGCGCACACCGCAGTGGAAAGGGCGATGAAGCACATGGCCGTGGGGCACACGTGAGAGCTGCTGGAGGAGGGCACAGCACGCCTTACGCATGGCCGCTCTCGAACGATATGGGCGCGAGCCGCGTGGGCGGCACATCGCTGATTGCCGCGCCCGACGGTGACGCACGCTGAGCCGGAGGGACTGAGCGTGAATTTGACGAGAGAGTTGCATTCAATCTGATCGACGTGCATCGCTGCGGTCAGTTTGTGCCTATGCCATCACGGAAACTACTCGGGGCCGCCCTCAATGGGCGGCCCCGAGTTCTTTGTTCGCGTGGATTGGGCGATGCGCTAGGCACTCGTCGCCGATTGGCACAATTCCACCAATACGCCGCCTGTGCTCTCGGGATGAACGAAGGCCACTTGCGAGCCGCCCGCTCCTGAAACGGGCTGCTCGTTGATTAGGCGCACACCACGGGCCTTGAGTTGGTGGAGCACGCCGGGCAAGTCGGCCACCTCGAACGCGACGTGATGCATGCCGGGCCCGCGTTTGGCCAGGAAGCGTGCGCTGCCGGATTCGGTGTCCGTCGGCCGAACCAACTCGATCTGCGACCCGCCCAACGGCAGGAAGGCAATCTCGGCCTTCTGCTCCGGGAGCGTCTCCGTTTTCTCGAGGGTCAGGCCGAGCGCGTCACGCCAGAAGGCCAGCGCCCGGTCGAGGTCCTCAACGACGATCGCCAGATGGTCCATGTGTCGGATGTTGGGTCATGTTTGAATCCTCAACCATCGTGTGAGTGTGGTCGACACTACGAGAAGTTACGCGGGGCGGTATTCTCCCCACACGCTTCGCAGGACATCGCAGATTTCGCCGAGCGTGACTCCTTCTTCCACGGCCTCCACAAAGAGCGGCATGAGCGGTTCGGTCGTCCGTGCGGCGTGCTCGACCCGCGCAAGCAGGTCCGCCACCCGCGCGCCATCCCGAGCCGCGCGCAGTTGGGAAAGTCGCTCGCGCTGGCGGCCCTCGAGGGCGGGGTCGACGGGTTGCGGAGCGATCGCGGCGTGCGGAGCGCCACCGGCTGACGGCTCTTCGGCAAATGCGTTCACCCCCACGACGACCGACTCGTGGTTCTCGATCGCCCGCTGGGCGCGATACGCGGCCTCTTCAATTTGAGATTGGGGATAGCTTTGCTCAATCGCGGCGAGTGCCCCGCCCATCTCGTCAATTGTGCGCAGGTACTCGAGCGTTCGGCGTTCGATTTCATCCGTGAGTGCTTCCACGGCATACGAGCCGGCCAACGGGTCGATGGTGTCGGCGACGCCCAATTCGTGCGCGAGCACCTGCTGAGTGCGTAGCGCGAGGTGCACTGCATGTTGGCTGGGCAGGCCGAGAGCCTCGTCTTGGCTGTTCGTGTGCAGCGATTGTGCGCCACCTAAAATCGCGGCCAGCGCCTGAACCGTCACCCGGACGACATTGTTCTCGGGTTCTTGCGCGGTGAGGGTCGAACCGCCGGTCTGCGCATGGAAGCGCAGCATCTGCGATCGCGGGTCGCGCGCGCCGAAGCGCTCACGCATGACGCGCGCCCAAATGCGCCGCGCCGCGCGGAACTTGGCGATTTCCTCCAACAGGTTGTTGTGCGCGTTGAAGAAGAACGCCACTTGTGGCGCGAATTCGTCCACCGCCAGCCCGGCTTGACAGGCCGCCTCGACGTAAGCGATGCCGTTGGCCAGGGTGAAGGCCAGTTCTTGAACTGCATCCGATCCGGCCTCGCGGATGTGATAGCCGGAGATGGAGATGGTGTTCCAGTCCGGGAGGTTGGCATGACAGTAGCGAATGACATCGCCCACCAGTCGCATCGAGGGCGCCGGCGGGAAGATGTAGGTGCCGCGGGCGATGTACTCCTTGAGGATGTCGTTCTGCACCGTCCCGCGCAGCCGCCGCACCTCGGCCCCCTGACGTTTGGCCGCGGCCACGTACAGCGCCAGCAGGATCGCGGCGGGCGCGTTGATGGTCATGCTGGTGCTGACCTTTTCGAGCGGAATGCCCTCCATCAGGCGGTCCATCTCGGGCAGGCTGAAGAGCGAGACGCCTACGCGGCCGACCTCGCCTGCGGCCAGCGCGTCATCGGGATCCAGGCCGATCTGCGTGGGCAGGTCGAAGGCTACCGAAAGGCCGGTCTGGCCCTGGGCGAGCAAGAAGCGAAAGCGGCGATTGGTATCCTCCGCGCTGCCGAATCCGGCGTACTGGCGCATCGTCCACAAGCGCGCGCGGTACATCGTGGGCTGCACGCCGCGGGTGAAGGGTTCCTGGCCTGGGAATCCCAGTCGGCGGACGTAATCCTCATCCAGGGCGGCCGGCAAATAGATGCGTTCGAGCGGAATGCCGGAGGCGGTGAGAAACGCCTCGCGCCTCTCCGGCAGGCGGGTGAGTGAGGGCTTGGAGGATTGCCTTCTCCCACTCCTGTTTTGGATTGGATGACGATGCGCTCATGGGGTTCGCCTTCAGTGGTGCGCGATTCCTGCCGCGCTGTGCGGCAGGCCCAGGTCGGCCAGCTCGATACCGGCGAACTCTGCGAAGGTCAGGTTGCGCGCGGCCAGTCCGCGGTTTTCACGGAGCCAATCGAAGATGTTCAGGTAGCTCCCTTGAAAAACATGGGTCCAGGGGAGGCTGAGATCGCGCGCGGCGTGCTTGAGCGCCGGGGCGGAAGGTCCTTCAAGCTCGATGAAGTTGCCGAAGGGGAGTTCATCGAGGGCCACCTGAACGGCCCCCAGGCGATACTGCGCGCGGAACTTCTCATAGACCACGACGACTTCAAAGCCCGAGCGCTCGAGCACCTCTCGCGCCGCCTCGAAATCACCAACAACCACTTCGACTTCGGGCCGACCGAGGAGCTCCCCCGCCGGCTGGGCGGGGCGCTTGTGAGTCAGGCGCACGTCAGCGCTGCGTCGCAGGCGCAAAATCTCCCTGCGTTGGGCCAGGCGTCCGTCGGGCGTGTCGAAGCGCAGGTTGACCTCGAGCATGCGAGGTTGTTCGAGCACGGCGGCGTGAGCGACAAGGGTCGCGTGTACGACCGCGAGATCCGCCACATGCGCTTTGACTTCGATTTCGAGATGGGTGCCGGCAGAGGTGGACATCGCGTGAGCCACGGCGCGTTCGGCGGGTGGCGCCGCCGGCTACTCGACGATGAGCAGGGTTTGATTCTGTTCGACAGCCTGTCCGGCCTGCACGCGAACTTGAGCCACACGCCCTGCTCGCGGCGACTTGAGCTCATTCTGCATCTTCATCGATTCTAGCACGATCAGCACCGTCCCCTTGTCCACCATCTGGCCGACGCTGACGGGGACCGCGGCCACCAGGCCGGGCATCGGCGCGCGCAGCGGGTATTCGCTGCTGGCGGGCAGGTCGTGCTCCGTGGCGGCGCGCAGGCGCAGTTCGCGCTCGTCCTCGACGCGCACCTCGTACAGCAGGCCGCGCATCTGCACCTGATAGCCGCCGTCCGTCGGCAGCACGTAGGCCTCATACGACTTGCCATCGATCAAGACGGAGTAGACCGGTTGCCCGGGCAGGGGATGCCAATCCACCTCGACCACGGTGCCGTCGAGCAGGACGTGGGTCTCGTCGTTAATTTCGATGGTGTAGGCGCGTTCGCCGACGGTGGTGATGTAGTTCATGGCTTATCGGTCTAGCGCTGCATTCGCTCCCAGCGGCCGATCCACTTCCAGTTGCTCGTATCCCGCTGGCCGCGTTGGACGATTTGTGCCGAGAGTTGGGTTTGATGGTGGGTCACGAGCGTGGCCAGGATGGCGGCCACCTCCGGATGCACCTCGCGTCCGTCCTGGGTGTCGTCGATGGAGAAGCGATCCTCAACGAAGCGCGTGTCGAAACTGCCCGCCATGAAGCGGTGCGAGTCGAGCAGCGCCTGATGAAAGGGGATGTTGGTCTTGACTCCGATCAGGTGGTACTCCTCCAGCGCCCGCCGCATGCGCAGGATGGCCTCTGCCCGAGATTCGCCCCAGGTGATGAGTTTGGAGAGGAGCGAGTTGTAGTAGGGGGTCACTTCCATACCGGGATAGGCGCACGTGTCGACCCGCACCCCGGGGCCGGTCGGCATGAGCACGTTCGACAGCACGCCGATGGACGGCATGAAGTTGTTGTAGGGGTCCTCGGCGTTGATGCGGCACTCGATGGCCCACCCGTTGAACCCTACGTCGGCCTGGCTGTAGCGCAGGCGGCGGCCACGCGCCAGGCGGATTTGTTCTTTGACGATGTCAATGCCGGTGGCCATTTCGGTCACCGGGTGTTCTACCTGCAGGCGCGTGTTCATCTCGAGGAAGAAGAAGTTGCGATCGTGGTCCACCAGGAACTCGATCGTTCCTGCGTTGAGGTAGTTGACGCTGGCCGCGGCGCGGCATGCCACCTCGCCCATGCGGCGGCGCAGATCCTCGTTTCCACCGATGAAGGGCGAGGGCGATTCCTCGAGGAGCTTCTGATGCCGGCGTTGCAGCGAGCACTCACGCTCGCCCAGGTGAATGACGTTACCTTCCGCATCCGCGAGTATCTGGAATTCAATGTGGCGGGCGGCGTGGATCACCTTCTCGAGGTAGACCTTGCCGTCGCCAAACGCCGCTTCGGCCTCACGCCGCGCGGCGTGCAACAGGCCGGGCAGTTCCTCCTGCGACTCGACCAGGCGCATGCCCTTGCCGCCGCCGCCGGAGGTGGCCTTGATCAATAGTGGGAAACCAATCTGCGGGGCGATCGTCGTAAGCGCTTCATCGCTCAAATCGCCTTCACCCTCGGTGCCCGGCACCACCGGGATTCCCGCGCGCGAGACGGTGGTACGGGCGGCCATTTTGTCGCCCATGGCGGCAATCGCCGAAGGGCGCGGACCGATGAAGGTGATGCCGGCTGCTTCGCAGGCGAGGGCGAAGTCCTCTCGCTCAGCCAGGAACCCGTAACCGGGATGGACGGCGTCGGCCTCGCAGCGTCGCGCGATGTCGAGCAGCCGGTCCATGCGCAAGTAGGACTCGCGCGAGGGCGCCGGGCCGAGCAGATACGCCTCGTCGGCATAACGCACGTGCAGGGCCTGTCGGTCGGCTTCCGAGAAGACGGCCACCGTCTGCAGCCCGAGTTCGCGGCAGGCCCGCAGGATGCGCACCGCAATTTCACCACGATTGGCAATCAGTACCTTCTTGAACATACCTCTCCAGACCGATCGGGACCTGCCCGCCTCAGGTCGGCTGCAACCCGTCCGCCGGGGCGGGGCGAGCCAGGAATTCTATCACCCGGGTGTTGAACTCCGCGGTCCGTTCCAGGTTCGGATTGTGGCGGCCCCCGGGGATCAGCCACAGTTCTGCGCCGCGAATGCCGGAGGCGATATCGCGAGCGTGTTGAAGCGAAGCGAATTCGTCAAACTCGCCTTGGATGACGAGGGTGGGCGCACGAATCTCCTCGAGCACAGCGCGCATCTCCAGCTGGGCTGCATCTTCTGCCAGCCAGCGATCGAGCCAGCGCAGCACCAGGCGATCGCTGCGCTCGCCGTGCAGCGCCTGGAACACCTGGCGGAAATCGGCATCGTGCAGGTAGCGCTCGCGTGTTTGACGCAGACCCGCGCGCCCCACCTCTTCGTTGTAGATGTGTGCGGCCGCGACGATCATACGCAGCACGCGCTGCGGGTGGCGGGCGGCGAACAGCAACGCGATGGTGCCGCCGTCGGAGTGGCCGAGCACATGCGCCTGCAAGATGCCCAGTCCATCTAGCAGGATGCGCAGGTCTTCGGGCTCACTGTCGAGATAGTCGAGCGGGAGGGCTTCCCGATCCGCGGATCGCCCGTAGCCCCAGCGGTCGTAGGCCAGCACCTGGAAACCAGCCTGCGCAAGCGCGGGGATTTGGCCGGACCACGCCGGCACCGCGCCCAACCCGTGATGCAGCGCCACCACCCATGATCCTGCCGGCGGGCCGTGAGTCTCGAAATACAGCGAATGGCCGTTGACCTCGGCGATCACAGTGGGATGCAGCCGTGCTTCTTGGAGGGATTGACGTCGCGCTTGTTGCTGAGCATGTGCAGCGCGTTGATCAAACGCGGCCGGGTCTCGTGGGGCTCGATGATGTCGTCGAGATAGCCGCGGGAGGCGGCCACAAACGGATTGGCAAACCGTTCGCGGTACTCCTGCACAAGCTCTGCCCTGCGCGCCGCCGGGTCGGCGGCCTCACTCAACTCGCGGCGGAAGATGATATTGATGGCCCCTTCCGGGCCCATGACCGCGAGCTCGGCCGTCGGCCAGGCCAGGTTCAGGTCCCCGCGGATATGTTTGGACGACATCACGTCATACGCGCCGCCGTAGGCCTTGCGCGTGATGAGGGTGATCTTGGGCACCGTGGCCTCGCAGTACGCAAACAGCAGCTTGGCTCCGGCGCGGATGATTCCGCTGTGTTCCTGCGCGGTGCCAGGCATGAAGCCGGGCACGTCGACGAAGGTGAGGATGGGGATGTTGAACGAATCGCAGAAGCGCACAAAGCGTGCGGCCTTTTCGGAGGCGTTGATATCCAGCACCCCGGCCAGCACCGCCGGCTGGTTGGCGACCAAACCCACCGAGTGACCGCCGAGGCGGGCGAAGCCGATCACAACGTTGGCGGCGAATTTCTCCTGCACCTCGAGCAAGGCTCCATCGTCCACGATGAGCCGCAGGATTTCGCGCATATCGTACGGGCGGGAGGGGTCGTCGGGCACGATGCCGTCCAGCTCCATCTCCGTGCGCAGCGGGTCGTCGCGCGTGGCCAAGCTGGGAGGGTCCTCCATGTTGTTCTGCGGCAGGTAGGCGAGCAACTTGCGGATGAGGTAGAGGCAGTCGGCCTCGTTGTCGCCGACCATGTGGGCCACGCCGGAGCGCGAGCTGTGGACGCTCGCCCCGCCCAGATCTTCGAAACTTACATCTTCGTGCGTGACGGCCTTGACCACATCCGGGCCGGTGACGAACATGTAAGAGGAATCACGCACCATGAAGATGAAATCGGTGAGGGCCGGGGAGTAAACGGCGCCGCCGGCGCACGGTCCCATGATGGCACTGATCTGAGGAATCACACCGGAGGCCAGCGTGTTACGCAGGAAGATGTCGGCATAGCCGCCGAGCGAGACGACGCCTTCCTGGATGCGCGCTCCGCCTGAATCGTTGAGCCCGATCAGCGGCGCGCCGTTCTTGAGCGCCATATCCATGATCTTGCAGATCTTTTCGGCGTGTACTTCGCCCAGGCTGCCCCCGAACACGGTGAAATCCTGCGAGAAGACATAGACCAGGCGCCCGTCGATCGTGCCCCAACCCGTTACGACCCCGTCGCCAAGGATCTTCTGGTCCTCCAGCCCGAACTCGTGGGTGCGATGAGTCACAAAGGCATCCACCTCATGGAAAGACCCCTTGTCGAGCAACAGATCCAAGCGTTCGCGGGCGGTGAGACGTCCGCGCTTGTGCTGCGCATCGACGCGTTCCTGTCCGCCCCCCTGCATGGCCTGGTCGCGGAATTGGCGCAAGAGCTTGCGGCTCGAATCGAAATCCATTTTCAACTCCTCGTAAAATGCCGCCGCGTTCCGGGGGCAAGAATAATAGCCACGATGAGAATGACCCCTGCGACACGAACTCCAGTCGCGAAGGGCAGGCTCATCAGGCTCTCGGGGGTGCGCCCCCACAGCCATCGCTCAGCCAGCCACACCGCAAGATAGAGCGGCGCGCCGATCGCAGTGAGCCACGCTCCCCAGGGGTGGAGCCGCCACAGGCCATAGGCCGCGGCCATGGCGGTTGCAGTCCAGAATACACCGCTGGCGATCCAGAAGGCGGGCGCGACCGGCAATGGCAGGCTGGCCAGCAAAGCGTACTGCGTCCAGGCCTGCCATGCGCTGATCGCCTGGGTGGCTGCAAAGAGGAACACGACCCACGCCACAAGCGTTACGCCCCAAGGGCGCCGCACTCGAAAGACTGGGTTCATTTTGTCACGATGTCCCGTGGACGATCAGGGGATCAGGACGATTTTGCCGAATTGCTCGCCGCGTTCGAGACGGGTCTCCGCCTCGCGCACCTCGTCGAGCGGATACACCCTGTCGATCACGGGCCGAAGGCGGCCCTCGAAGACCAGCCCCATGACCTGATCGAAATCGGCGCGGGTGCCCATGGTTGATCCGAGCAGCGTGAGATGCTTGCCGAAAATGAAACGATTATCGATTTCGAACTTGGGGCCGCCGGTGTTGCCGACGGTGAGCAGCCGACCGCCCTTGCGCAAGGCGCGAAAGCTGAAAGGGAACGTGCTCCCGATATTGTCGACGACCACATCGACCCCGCGCTTGCTCGTCTGCAGATAGACCGCGCGCGCCCAATCGGCCTCCTGGGAGCGATCGATCAACACCTGTGCGCCGAGGTTGCGTGCTTGCTCGAGCTTGGCCGCTGAGGAGCCGACCACCCACACTTGCGCGCCCATCAGCCGGGCGATCTGGATGCTGGCCGTATTGACCCCGCCGGAGGCACCGACGATGAGAACGCGCTCGCCGCCGTGCAGCGCTCCGCGGGTGACCAACGAATGCCAGGCGGTGTGGAACACCAAGGCGGCGGCGGCCGCGGTCTCGAACTCCACGTAGGAAGGCAAGCGCAGCAGGTTGCGTGCCGGCACCGACACATACTCCGCCAGTGTGCCGCGCACGCTTTCGCCCAGCAGATGCCAGTCGACGCAGCGGTTGTCCTCGCCCCGCACGCAGAACTCGCACGTGCCATCACTCAACACGCTATCGATGACCACGCGCTCGCCCAGCGACCAACCCTCGACGCCCGGCCCCAGGGCATGGATTTCGCCCGCGCCATCAGCGCCGGAGATGTGCGGGTAATTCAGCTTGATCCCAGGCCAGCCGTTGCGCACCCACAGATCCATGTGATTGAGCGCAGCGGCACGCAGGTGGACGAGCACTTCCCCGGCGCGCGGCTCCGGCATCGGCTGTTGCCCGAGCTGGAGGACCTCCGGCCCGCCGTGGGTTTCAAAGAAGGCTGCCTTCATTCCGGTTTCTCTCCGGGCGCGTGGCGAGTCTGCGGCAGCAGGCCGTCAGGGGACGCGATACATCCAAAGCAGCGGGGCGCCCGTGCGCGAAGGTTCCTCGATCAGCAGGCCGCCCGGGTAGTCCGCCCGCACGGCGTCCAAGTCGGACTCGTGTCCCGGCAAGAAGACAAAGATCAGAGGATGCCCGGCCAAGGGAGGGTTCTCTGGCGAACCCCACGGCTGACTCATGTCGCTGCCGGCGATTTGCGGGACCAAGTATTGCAGGCTGGGGATGGAGTAGTACCCCATGCGCGGGACTCCAAAGAAGGCGACGTGCGCCGTGGCCGGCTCGTAACGCAAGTGATCGGCCAGTCGTTGCGCAACCATGCCGTTGTCGCCGCCAAAATCGCTGCTGGGCGTGTACTCGATGTAATAGAAGCGCAACTCATCCAGGGAGAGCACGGCCACCAGGCCCACCACGGCCAATCCGGCGTAGGGTCGTGCGCGCGGCCACAGGCGCGCCAACCAATCCGCGAGTCGATCCAGGCCGTAGGCCAACGCCAGGCACGCCGCGGGTGCCGCGGCCACATAGCGCTGCGCGGCCGGAGTGCTCTCGCTCATGCCGCCCGCCACGCCGAAGGCGATCAGCCACAGCCCCACCAGCCATATGCGTTCATCCCTCAGCCGAAGCAGCATGAGGACCGTTCCCAGCAGAAAGATGGCAGCCGGGATATCGCGCAAGATCGGGACGTTGGGTGTGTACCAGTGCCTGAGTGGCGTGGCCGTGTACGCTTGAAAACCGAGGCTGAGCTGGCGCAGCAAGATATTGAAGACGGGTTGGCCGGAGATTACTATCTCCTTGTCCATCCATTCGCCCAGGATGGAAAAGCGGCTGAGAGGCGCGATGAGTTCCATCGGATAGCGCAGATAGAAGATGCCCAAGGGAAAGACGGCCGCAGCCGCAGCCAGGAGACTCAGAGCCAGATGCGGGACATTCGGCCGCAGACGCTTCCGATCGAGGAGCACCGCGACGACCAGCCACAACGGGAGGAGCGCAAGCAACAAACGGCTGCTCGCATAGAAGTATTGCATCAGGCCCAAGACCAACCCGCCCAGAATGAAAGAGGCGCGGCGGCCGGTCCGCCAGCCGTGGCTGAACGCGCCCAGCACCACGACAAAGCCCAAGCCGTCCCAGATGTTGTTCAGGGCGATGCGGCTGAAGTGATTGTGGAAATGCAGCCCGCCCAGGAATAACGCCGCCATGAAAGCCGCCCGGTTGCCGAACATCGGGCGCGCCACCAGATACAACGCTGCCACCGTGAGGGCGCCGGCCAGGGCCGAGGGCAGCCGGATGGCCTCGGTGGTATTCCCCAGTATGCGCACGGAAAACGATTGCAACAAGAAATAAAGGGATGGAAATGAATACCAGCCCATGATGAATGGATTGTCCTGCGCACCGCGCGCGAATTCCACCGCGCTCAGGCCGGCTGAGCCTTCGTCCCCGGTCAGTATGATCGGAATGCGGTCGGTGGCGATGGCGCGTGTGATCAGGGCGGCGGCGAACAACCCGAGTGCCAGCCCTAGTATCTTCCAGCCCGGTTTCCATCGTGGGGTCTCGTGCGGCCAACTGCCAAGACCGACCAGCACCACGCCCAATCCCCACGCCAACATCGCTACCGCGGGCTGGGTCATGAGAGCGCCGTCACCTGCGGCGAGCGCCGCAATCAGGCCGAAGACGGGGACCAGCAGCAGGCAGACCAACTGGGCAGGCGAGACGCGCAGCCATTCAATCACTCGGCCCAATCCGGGCACCTTCAGCGCGCGCCGCGCGCCGCGTTCGGCAAGATGCCCGCCGCCCAGGAAAACCAGCAACCCGACGGCGATCACGACCAGCGGCGCCCAGGCCAGCGTCTCGGCGACCCGATGCAACAACGCCTGGCCGAAGAGGGTCAGCACTGCTCCCGCGACGAGCATGACCGCCTCGGGGCGGAGCCATGCCAAGGCGGGCTCGCTCGCCGGGGATCGCGCTTCGCCGAGCGCGGCCCCCGCCGCCGTGCCGATCATGGGTTCAATCGCAGGCTGCACAGTCCCGGCACGTGGCGGTTCGTTCGCGGTCATGACGGCGGGCGCGGCATGCGGGCCGCGTGCCGCGCGGCGCGCGCGCAGCCGGCGCCAGGCCAGGATCAGCCCGGCGTCGAGAAGGACCGCTGCGGCTAGGGTCAGCAAACCCGCCGTGAGTGAATTCATGGTGGCTAGCGCAGCCCGAGCTCGCCGCGCGCGATCACCAGCCGCTGGATCTCGCTCGTCCCCTCATATATCTCGGTGATCTTGGCGTCGCGGAAGTAGCGTTCGACCGGTAGTTCTTTGCTGTAGCCCATGCCGGCGTGAATCTGCACCGCCTGATGGGCGCAGAACATGGCCGTCTCGGAGGCAAACAGCTTGGCGATCGAGGCCTCCAGCGTGTAACGCTGGCCCGTCTCGCGGCTGGCCATCTTGGCAAGCGCCGCCTGGTAGATCAGCAAGCGCGAGGCCTCGATCCGCGACTTCATGTCGGCGAGCTTCCATTGGATGCCCTGGAACTCGCCGATCTTTTGGCCGAAGGCCTGGCGTTCGCGGGCATACTCCAGGCTGGCCTCATAGGCCGCTTCCGCGATGCCCAGTGCCTGGGAGGCGATGCCGATCCGGCCGGCGTCGAGGACGGTCATCGCAATCTTGAACCCCTCCCCCTCTTCACCCAGCCGGTTCTCGACCGGGCAGCGGTAGTTGTCGAATAGGATCTCACTCGTCGCACTGGCGCGAATGCCCAGCTTGGGTTCCTTCTTGCCGCGCTCGAACCCGGGCTTGTCGGTTTCGATGATGAAAGCCGTGATCCCTCGGTGCTTTTTGGCCGGGTCGGTGGTGGTGAAGACGACGATGAATTCGGCGACGGGAGCGGAGGTGACCCACGACTTGCGGCCGTTGATGACGTAGACCTCGCCTTCCCGCACGGCACGGCACTTCATAGTGGCCGAATCGGAGCCCGACATCGGCTCGGTGAGCGAGTAGGCGCCGATCTTCTCGCCCGTCGCGACCGGCGTGATGTACTTGCGTTTCTGCGCCTCGCTGCCGAACTTGAGCAGCCCATGGCAGAAGAGCGAGTTATTGACCGACATAATCGTGCCGTGCGCGGCATCCACTTTGCAGATTTCTTCCATTGCCAGGACGTAGGCGATCGTATCCAGCCCGGAGCCGCCGTAGGCCTCGGGCACCTCGATTCCCATGAAGCCTTGTTGGCCCATCTTATGGATGGTGTCGTAGGGGAACTCACCGGTTTCGTCGAAGTGCGCCGCGATCGGGGCGATCTCGCTGCGCGCGAAATCGCGAGCGGCCTGGCGGATCATCTCATGCTCAGGCAAGAGTGTGAGGCACGGACCGGATGCAATGCGCTCGGCAGAGGTCATGTCCCCTCCAGGGAGAAGCGTGCGTGGTGCAAGGATTATAGCGCAGCCACCTGTGGAGTTCGCGATGGACCGCCTGTGTTTTGACCCTGCTTGGGGGCACGGGTACAATGACCTCGCCGACCCGGAGGCGGAATGAACGAAGAGATTACCCCCGAACTGTTCGCCCATTTGGTTGAACTTGCAGCCCTCGAATTGCAGGAGAGCGAGGCCGCTTACCTGCGCGAGCAGCTGAACAAGCAAATTGAGATCATTCACGAACTTGCGGCGATCGACCTGCCGGAGGGCACACCCATCACCTCGCACGGTGTTCCGTACTCTCCGGCGATCAGTTCGCCGCCGCGTGAGGACACGGCCCAGCCGCACCCCGCGCCCGAACGCATCCTGGACCAGGCGCCGCAATCGGAGGACGGCTACTACCAGGTCCCCGATATTCCGCACACCGATCTGGCGTGAGGCGCGCATGGAATTGTGTGATCTGACGGCGCACGAGCTCGTGGCCCGCATGCGGCGGGGCGAGACGACGGCCGAGGTCGTTCTCGATTCCGTTCTGGGCCGGATCGCGCAGGTGGAAGGCCGGGCACCCAGCACCGCTACCTACAATCCCTCGGCGGAAGCGCGGGCCGAGGACCGCCGGCATGTGCATGCCTACATCTCATTGCAGGCCGAGCGGGCGCGAGAACGTGCGCGGGCCATCGACCAGGCGCGCGCGCGGGGTGAGACGCTCGGCACACTGGCCGGTGTACCGCTGGCGGTCAAAGACATCTTCTGTGTCGAGGGCACGCCTTCTACGGCTGGCTCGCGCATGCTCGAGCACTTCGTCGCGCCCTACAGCGCCACCAGCGTGGTCCGCCTGGAGGCGGCCGGCGCCGTCGTGCTGGGTAAAGTCAATCTGGACGAGTACACCTACGGTTCTTCGAACGAGTCCTCGGCCTTCCAGCCGCCGGTCGGCAACCCGTGGGATCCGACGCGCGTTCCGGGCGGCTCGTCGGGCGGGAGTGCCGCCGCCGTCGCGGCCGGCGAGGCCGTTCTTTCGCTCGGCACCGACACCGCCGGTTCCATCCGCCAGCCGGCCGCATTCTGCGGCGTGGTCGGGCTCAAGCCCACCTACGGCCGGGTCAGCCGCTACGGCCTCATCGCATTTGCCTCATCCATCGATTGCGTCGGGCCGATCACGCCGCGACGTGACCGACTCGGCGCTCATGCTGGGGGCGATGGGCGGCGCCGACCCTCAGGATGGTACGGCGGCCCGCGTGCCGGTGCCGGACTTCTTGGCTGACCTTGAGGCAGGCGTGCGCGGGATGCGCATCGGGCTCTCGCCCGATTACTTCCGCATCCAGTATCCGGACGCGAAGACCGGTGAACTGCGCGAACAGGAGATCGACCCGGAGGTGAAAGCCGCCGTACTGGATGCCGCGCAGCGGCTCGCGCATGCTGGCGCCGAGATCGTCGAGAACGTCCCCATGCCCAACACCCGCTACGGCATTCCCGCCTACTTCGTGGTCGCGCGGGTGGAGGCCGCCTCCAACTTACACCGCTACGACGGGGTGAAATACGGGCACCGCACCTCACGGCCCGTGGCCGATCTGCGAGCCATGTACCGGGCCTCGCGCGGCGAGGCCTTCGGAGTGCAACCCAAGCTGCGCATCTTGATGGGCATGTACGTCTCGGCCGCGCAGTATGAGAAGCATTACTACCAGCGCGCGCTGCGCGTGCGCACGCTCATCCGCCGTGATTTCGATGCGGCCTTTGACCCTGCGGGCGCGCACCGGCTGGATGCGCTGCTGGCTGCGACCACACCCACCACCGCCTTCGAGATCGGCGCGGTGTATGGCGACTCGGTGCTGATGCAATACGCCGACCTGCTCACCGTGCCGGCGGACCATGCCGGCGTGCCGGCGCTGTCGGTCCCATCCGGGCTCGACCGCCAGGGGATGCCGATCGGCGTTCAATTCATGGCGCGCGACTTTGACGAGGCGCGGCTATTCCGCATCGGGCGAGCCTATGAGATGAGCACCGCGGCCGAGGCGTGGCGATCGGCGCGGCCCAAGATACTGGACGGGGTGTAGTGCGCGTGCAGCGGGCAGGCGCATGGCGCGGATGGTTCACGGCGTTGATCGCGCTGGCGCTTGCCGTGCGCCTGGGCATGGCGTTCATCTACGCACCCGCACACGACTCCGATACGGAGTCGTACCTCAACATCGCGCGTTTGCTGCACAACCTCACCTTGCACGGCAACGATGCCACGCGCCCGCCCGTCTACCCCGGCCTGATCGCATTGCTCCAACTCAATGAGCATGCGGTCTGGGCGGCGCAGTCGGCCATGGGCATCGCCGTGTCGGCGATGTTGTTCCTCATCAGCTGGCGGCTCACTGGGCGAGCAGGGCTGGCTTTTGTCGTGGGCGCAGCCCACTCGCTGAATCTGGCGCAGCTGTTCTTTGAAGGCATCGTTCTCTCCGAAACGACGACCACCTTCTTGTTTGTGGCGAGCCTGACTCTGCTCGTGCTGCGCTTCTGGGCACAGGAGCGCTGGCCGTGGACCGAGTTGGCACTTGGCCTGCTGGCTGGGCTGCTGGCGCTCACCCGGCCGCAGATGCTCTTCTGGGGCGCCGTGCTGGTTCCGTTGGTGTGGCTGCGACGGCGAGGCCAACCGTGGCGCGTGAGAGCATCCGCGCTAGCCCTTCTCGCAGCGCCCATCCTGACACTGGTACTCGGCTGGAGCTTCATCAACTGGCGAACCGCGGGCTACTTTGGGCCGACCTCGCTGAGCGGATACTCTCTCAGCAACATGGTCGGCAACTTCATGGAATACGCGCCGGAGAAGTACGCCGTCGTGCGCGATATCTACTTGAAGCACCGCGCGCTACGTGTGGCGGCAACCGGCAACCATGCCATGACCGTGTGGGCAGCCTTCTTCGACCTGAGCCGTGCGGCCGACGTAGATTATTCGGGTCTCTCGCGGCTGCTCACGGAGATCTCTCTCAACCTCATCCTGGCGCATCCCCTGCTCTACCTTGGCAACGTGGTGCAGTCGTGGGTCGGCTTCTGGAAGGTGCCGATCTACTGGGATCTGGATCTGGTTCACCCGCGCGCCCTGATGTCGATCGTCCGCAACGCATGGAGCGCTGAGCGTGCGATCCTGCTCGGGGTGAACTTCGCCTTCCTCGGGATGGGCCTGACCTGGGGCGTGCGATGGGTCGCGCGCAGATCGCACGGCCTGGAACTCGTTTTGCTGAGCGGCTGGATAATTGTCTTGACCGCGTCGCTGACGCAGGCTCTGGTCGAGTACGGCGAGAATCCGCGCTATGGAGCCCCCTTCGAATCGCTCATGGTGCTGATCGTCACCTTGGGTGGGTGGCTACTAGCGGGCGGCGCGAGCGACCCGCGTCTGGCGCAGCATGAGGAGCACGCATGACGGAATGGGAAGCCGTCATCGGGCTCGAGACGCACATCCAGCTCTCAACCGAGTCGAAGATCTTCTGTCGCTGCCGGGCCGACAGTTGGGGTCAGCCGCCGAACACCAACATTTGCCCGGTGTGCTGCGGTCTGCCGGGCGTTCTGCCGGTGCTCAACCGTGCAGTGGTTGAGAAGGCGGCGCGCCTGGCTGCGGCAATGCACGCGACCATCGCGGAGGTCTCTTACTTCGCCCGCAAGAACTACTTCTACCCGGACCTCCCCAAGGGCTATCAGATCAGCCAGTACGACGAGCCTTTGGCGCGCGGCGGGTATTTCGACTTGCCGCTGCCCGGCGGGGCGACACGCCGACTGACGATTGGCAAGCTGCATCTGGAAGAGGATGCGGGCAAGACGAAGGTAGCGGGCGGGCAGCGCTACGTAGATATGAATCGCTGCGGTGTTCCTCTGGTCGAAATGGTCACCGGGCCAGACCTGCGCTCGGCCGATGAAGCGGCTCTGTACCTGATCCGCCTGCGCCAGCTGCTGCGGTGGCTGGGAACCTCCGAAGCCAACATGGAGCGCGCTCAATTGCGCTGCGACGCGAACGTCTCCATCCGCCCGGCCGGCGCGGTGCATCTCAACCCCAAGACCGAGATCAAGAACGTCAACTCGATCGAGGCCGTGCGCGATGCCATCGCCAAAGAGATTCAGCGACAGGTGCGCGAAGTCGAGGCGGGCCGGCCCGTCGAGGCGTGGACGCTCGAGTGGGATGAGGAAGCAGGCATGTTGCGCAAGATGCGTTCAAAAGAGACCGAGGGCGATTACCGC
The DNA here is from genome assembly GCA_963712475.1 of uncultured Chloroflexia bacterium. Classification (GTDB taxonomy): domain Bacteria; phylum Chloroflexota; class Anaerolineae; order Anaerolineales; family RBG-16-64-43; genus RBG-16-64-43. Next base: position 1,458,685 of record CAVQIA010000004.1, on the reverse strand, counting down.
TACTTTCGCGAACCGGACCTCCTGCCGATCCGGTTGGATGAAGCGTGGCGCATGCGGATCTTGGAGGCGATGCCCGAACTGCCCCTTGAGCGCCGGGCGCGATTCGTGCGCGAGTATCAACTGCCCGAATACGATGCCGAGATCCTTACCGAGGAGCGCTCCCTGTCGGATTTCTTCGAGGCGGCGGCCAAGGCGTACGGCGGCGAGGCCAAACGCGTCTCGAACTGGATGATGAACGATGTGTTGCGGCTGGTGCGTGAACATGGGCAGGCTGCCGGCCAGCCGCAGACCGCGGCCCTGGCCGGGTTGACTCCGGCGCACCTGGCCGAGATTCTCTCGTTAGTGGATTCGGGGATCGTGACGCTGGCCACCGGCAAAGCGCTGTTGGAGAAGGTTATTGCCTCCGGCACTCCCCCGCACGAGATCGTCGAGGGCGAGGGTTTGGCGCAGATCTCGGGCGCGAGTGCGCTGGAGGATCTCTGCCGTCAGGCGGTTGCGGAGAACCCCGAGCAAGTGGCGCAGTATCGCGCGGGCAAGACGACCTTGCTGCAATGGTTCGTAGGGCAGGTGATGAAGAAATCGCGCGGCAAGGCCAACCCGAATGAAACCGCGCACGTCCTCCAGAAGCTGCTGGCAGGCTAGCCGATGAGTGAGAACCGCCCGACCTCATTGCCGCCTGACATCCGCTTGCGTCGCGCGCAGGCCGCCGATCAGCAGGCCATTCGCTCCCTGGTCGCCGCTAATCACCTCAACCCGCTCAGCTTGCACTGGCAGGACTTCGTGGTGGCCGCGGATGCTTCGGACCGCGTGCTGGGCATCGGGCAAGTGAAACAGCATGGGGATGGATCGCGTGAGTTAGCCTCGATCGCGGTGGTCGAGGCGTGGCGCCGCCAGGGCATCGCGCGGGCGATCATCCTCGAGTTGATGAGCACCAACCCACCGCCGCTCTATCTCACTTGCCGCAGCATCATGGGGCCCTACTATTCGCGCTTTGGGTTCGTCTCGCTCGGCCTCGAGCACATGCCTCCGTACTTTCAGCGCATCTATCGCCTGGCCCGCCTGTTGTTGCGAGCGGCGGCGCGCGACGATCAAATGCTCGTGATGGGTATTCTCCTCGCACCCTGACCCGTGCCTCAAATCAAAGGAGCGGCCCTCGCCGCTCCTCATCATTCGCAGCTGAGCGAAAGCCTCTACTGGTCGAAATCGTAGCTGGGGTAATCTCCTGCGAGAGTAGCAAGCGCTACGTTGCCGCCGCCGATCGTCCCGTGATTGAGCGTCCACAGGCCGGGCGAGCCGGAGAGATAAAGGAACTCACTGCCGTTCAACCAGCGGAGCCGCGTGCCCGTCACTAGTGGAGTCGGCGCGCTGCCAAGTGCGCCCACGCGGATATTGTTGCCAGCGCCCTCCGAGAAGATGAAGTGCGTACCGTCCGGCGCCCACCCTAGCCACCCCAACTGGCCGGTGGCATAGATCGTTTCGCCGCTGCCATCGGCACTGGCGATCATCAGGTCATTCACGTTGGGAGTTCCGGTCGCGCGCAAGAACGCCACACGCGTCAGATCCGGAGCCAGGGCCGAGGCATCGAATTGGGCGAAGAAGAACTCGCCGGCGATGGTCGCCAGGCTCAATGCTGGGCCGCCTGCCGCGGGTACGCGCCACAGCGTGGCGCTGGTTGCGGGGGCCAACGGGTCGGAGGACGGAATGGCCAGCCCGAGCGCGGAGGAATCCGCGGTCCATATCGGCCGGGCGTAATACATGTACTCGCTGTAGGTGATCACCGCGGTGTAGGTCACCACGTCGGGGCTCCACCCGCCGCCATCGGCATTGGCCAAGCCGATGGTTGTGGGGCGGACGATGGCCAGCCGCGTGCCGTCGGGGGAGAAGGAGAAATCGCCACCGGCCCCGGCGGGGAAGATGGTGGTCAGCGCGGCGCTATCCGCATCGATGGCAAACAGGTCGTCCCACTTTGGCAGGCCGGGGCCATCGAGCACGCCGCGCGTGTTGAAGGCCAGACTGTGCGTCCCTGGGATGAACGCCAGGTTGTTGATATCGTTGTGCAGGAAGAATCCAAGCGGGTGCAGTGCATCGATCTGTGCGGTCGAGAGCAGCGGCGCGTTGCCTGTGCCGTCGGCGTTGATCGAATTGAGCTCAGAAGGGGAGTCGAGCGTGGCGCGCCGTGTGTAGGCTAGCTTAAGACCATCGCTCGAAATGACCACGCGTTCGGCGCCGCCGCTCGCGGTGATCTGCACAGGCGCACCGCCCGCGGTGAGCACCCACACATTGCCGCCACTGGTGAAGGCGATGCGTAGGATGGAGGGCGCCGGCGCGGTCGGGGCAACGGGCGAGACGTCGGGCGTGGGCCCGTGCGGCTCAGCGGTTGAGCCGGGGGCCAGGGCGGTGAGCGTGGCCGCCACCCGCGTGCCGACGTCGTCAACGCCGGGCAGGGAGGACCCGCCGGGCAGGGCGCAGGCGAGAGTGGCGGCAAGCACAGCGCTCACGACCAGGGCTAATCGCAATCGCATGATGCTCCTCCTTGGCAGGGATTCCGAGGCGTCGGCCATTATGTCACATCCCGACGCGCATTTGTAGGGCACAGCCGGGGGAGCCGTCGCTGAAGAGCTAAGCGCTGCGATAGTCGAAGAATCCGCGGCCGGACTTCTTCCCGAGGAAGCCCGCATCCACCATGCGCCGCAGGAGCGGCGCTGGGCGATACTTGTCATCGCCCAAATCGCGGTGCAACACCTCCATTACGGCCAGCACCACGTCCAGCCCGACGAAGTCGCACAGGGTGAGCGGGCCCATCGGGTGGTTCATGCCGAGCTTCATCACGGTGTCGATATCTGCGGCCGAGGCGACGCCTTCGTCCAGGGCATAGATCGCCTCGTTGATCATCGGGCACAGGATGCGGTTGGAAACGAATCCAGGTGAATCCTTGACCACCACCGGAGTCTTGCCCATGCGCCGCCCGACCTCGACCGCGGTGGCCACGCTGCTTTCGGAGGTGGCCAGCCCGCGCACGACTTCCAGCAGCGTCATCACCGGCACCGGATTGAAGAAATGCATGCCGACGATGCGCTCGCCCCGGTGCGTGACGCCGCCCAGGCGAGTGAGCGAGATCGAGGAGGTGTTGGAGGCCAGGATCACCTCCGGACGCATCAGCCCATCCAACTCGCGGTAAAGACCAAGTTTGAGTTCTACATTTTCGGTCGCGGCCTCGATGACCAGATCGGCTTCACGCGTCGCGGCCAGGGAGGTCGTCGTGGGGATGGCCTGCGCCGCCGCGGCCTGATCGGGCGTGAGCTTGCCCTTCTCGGCCATGCGTGTGGTGGATTGGCGAATGGCCGCCTGCGCCCGTTCGATCTGCGCGGGGATCACATCCATGAGTGTCACGCGGTAACCGGAGGTGGCTGCCACCTGCGCGATGCCGTTACCCATCGCGCCGGCGCCGATCACGGCAATGTGCTTGATCTCCATGCTGGTCTCTCCTCCGCGAGGGGGTTCAATGCGAGCGCATGTGATGGCCGGGCAAGCGAGGGATCAGAGTCGTTCGACAGCCAGGGCAACCGCCTCGCCGCCGCCCAGGCAAAGCGAAGCGAACCCGCGGCGCTTGTTGCGAGCACGCAAGGCGTACAAGAGCGTGGTCAACACGCGCGCCCCACTCGCGCCAATGGGGTGACCCAACGCAATGGCGCCGCCGTTGACGTTGACCCGCGCCCAATCCCAGCCTTCGCCTTCGAGCGCCCGTCCGTCGGCCAGAGCCTGAGAAGCAAAGGCTTCGTTGATCTCGATCAGGTCGTAGTTGGCCAGGGTGCGGCCGTCTTTGGCGGTCAAGGCCCGCACAGCAAAAATGGGCGCGGTAAACAACTTGAGCGGCTCGACAGCGGCTTGAGCGTAAGCGGTGATGCGCGCGATAGGTTGCAGGCCAAGCTGCGCGGCGCGAGCGGCGCTGGTCACCACGACCGCGGCCGCGCCGTCGGTGATCCCGGGGGCGTTGCCGGCGGTGACGACGCCCTCCTTTTGGAAGGCGGGTTTGAGCCGGGCCAAAGCCTCAAGCGTCGTGTCGCGGCGCGGAGTTTCATCAACCTCGAAGCGCAGCGGGCTGCCCTTGGGCTGAGGCAGGTCGAGCGGCACAATTTCGTCACGGAACGCACCGCTTTCGATGGCGGCAGAGGCTTTGTGCTGGCTCTCCAGCGCAAAGCGGTCGAGCTCTTCGCGGGTCAGGTGGTATTCGCGAGCCACCCACTCGGCGCTGACGCCCATGTGGTGATTCTCGATGGCGCACCACAAACCGTCGTGAACGACCGAATCCACAAGAGTGCCATCGCCCAGGCGGTAGCCGGTGCGCGCCTGCGGCAGGAGATAGGGTGCCAGGTTCATGTTCTCCATGCCGCCCGCGACCACCACCTCGGCGTCGCCGGCGCGGATCATCGCTGCAGCGAGCATAGCCGCTTTGAGACCGGACCCACACACCTTATTGATGGTCAACGCGCCCACCGACGGCGGCAGGCCGGCCGCCAAGGCAGCCTGGCGAGCCGGGGCTTGGCCAATCCCCGCCGAGACCACGTTGCCCATGATCACTTCACTCACGCTGCCCGGGTCGATCGCCGCGCGGCGTAGCGCTTCGCGAATGACGGCACCACCAAGGATGGGGGCCGGGGTGGAGGCCAAGGTTCCCTGAAATCGGCCGATGGCGGTTCGGCACGCGCTGAGGACGACCGGCTCGCGATTCTCGCTCATGAGGCTTGGGGCTCCGGCCACGCTGCCCGCAGACGGCGGTACGTATCATCCAGCGCTTCGGGCAAGACGCGCGTTTCGGCGAGCGTGGCCATGAAGTTGGTGTCGCCTGCCCAGCGCGGGACGACATGTAGATGGACGTGCTCGGTAATCCCGGCGCCGGCGAGCTCACCGATGTTGGCGCCGATGTTAAAGGCTTGAGGGCGATACACCTGGCGCACGACCGCCAGCGCCTGCTGGATGAGTGCCATCACTTCGGTCAAGGTGGCCAGCGGTACCTCTTCGAGAGTGGCCGCATGCGTAACGGGCACGACCATCAGGTGACCGCTGGTGTAGGGGAAGCGATTGAGGATAACGAACGCACTCCGTCCACGATGGACCAGGAGGGTGCCTTCGTCGTTGTTGCCTGCCCATGCCTCGCAAAAGATGCAGCCCGAGGCATGCGTGTGATCCTGAATGTATTCCATGCGCCAAGGGGACCAGAGATGCTTCATGGAGTGGACCGCCGAGGATTGTAGCAGAGATTGACGTGCCGGCAAATCGCCTGGCGGCCGCATGGCAAGAAACTTGATAGTTGCAATAATTGTTGCCGAGGTTTGGAGGTGGGCTTGCGGGAGTCCGTCGCGCTCGATGGGTCGAGTATGTGCCTTGCGGCACATCTGGCGCTCTGGTATAATCGCTCCGCCCTGCGGGGCACGTTTTTTCGCTTGCCGACGTAGCTCAATCGGCAGAGCAACCGCCTTGTAAGCGGTAGGCTACGGGTTCGATTCCCGTCGTCGGCTTCCGCTGCGCCTGCTCACGGCGCGGAAGCCTCGGGAAGCGCGAGCCTTCCGCGCCGGCCGGGACCGGGCAGGGCGTGACAACCTGGGCGGTTACCCAAGCGGCCAAAGGGGACTGACTGTAAATCAGTTGGCAGAAGCCTTCGGAGGTTCGAATCCTTCACCGCCCACCTGGCCCGCGTAGCTCAGTCGGTAGAGCACACCCTTGGTAAGGGTGGGGTCATGGGTCCAATTCCCATCGCGGGCTCTGGAGGATTCTCCAGGCAACAGCGTCGAGAACAGGAGGACTTATCATGGCGAAGGAGAAATTTGTACGCAACAAACCGCACCTGAACGTGGGGACGATGGGGCACATTGACCATGGGAAGACGACGCTGACGGCGGCGATCACGAAGGTGTGCCAATTCATGGGGCGAGCGCAGTTTCGGTCGTACGACTCGATCGACAATGCGCCGGAGGAGAAAGAGCGGGGGATCACGATCAACATCGCGCACGTGGAATACGAGACGGAGAAGCGGCACTACGCGCACGTGGACATGCCGGGGCACCGCGACTACATCAAGAACATGATCACCGGGGCGGCGCAGGTGGACGGGGCGATCCTGGTGGTGGCGGCGCCGGACGGGCCGATGCCGCAGACGCGGGAGCACGTGCTGCTGGCGCGCCAGGTGGAAGTGCCGTCGATCGTGGTGTATTTGAACAAAGTGGACATGATGGAGGATGCGGAGCTTCTGGAGCTGGTGGAGATGGAGCTGCGCGAACTTCTGACGTCATACGGTTTCCCCGGGGATACGACGCCGATCGTGCGCGGGAGCGCCTTGAAGGCGCTGGAGAGCACGTCGAAGGACCCGAAGGCGCCGGAGTACGCGAGCATCCTGGAGCTGTTGCGGGTGATCGACGAGTACATTCCGCAGCCGGTGCGGCACACGGAACAGCCGTTCATGATGTCGATCGAGGACGTATTCTCGATCAAAGGGCGGGGGACGGTGGTGACGGGGCGCATCGACCGGGGGGTGGTGAAGGTGGGGGATCCGATCGAGATCGTGGGGTTGCACGAGACGAAGACCTCGGTGTGCACGGGCGTGGAGATGTTCCACAAGCTGCTGGACGAGGGGCAGGCGGGGGACAACGTGGGGGTGCTGTTGCGGGGGATCGAGCGGGAGCAGGTGGAGCGCGGGCAGGTGCTGGCCAAGCCCGGGTCGATCACACCCCACCGCAAGTTCAAGAGCCAGGTGTACGTGCTGCGCAAGGAGGAAGGGGGGCGGCACAAGGCATTTTTCACGGGGTATCGGCCGCAGTTCTACATACGGACGATGGACGTGACGGGGAACCTGACGCTGCCGGAGGGGGTGGAGATGGTGATGCCGGGCGACACGGTGAACCTGAGCGTGGAGCTGATTGTGCCGGTGGCGCTGGAAAAGGGCTCGAAGTTCGCCGTACGTGAAGGCGGGCTGACGGTCGGCGCCGGCGTTATCACTGAGATCCTGGATTAGCACCGCTGAAATCGGCGGTCAAGGAGTATGAGGTAAAATGGCTGGAAAGAAAGACGTACGGCCGGTGGTCACCCTGGCCTGCTCCGACTGCAAGGAGCGCAACTACACGACAGAAAAGAACCGGCACAACGATTCCGGCCGGCTGGAAATTAAGAAGTTCTGTCCACGGTGCCGCAAGCACACCATGCACCGCGAGAGCAAGTAGGGCGAGGCGAGCGGACACGACACAGGCCAGTAGCTCAATTGGTAGAGCACCGCTCTCCAAAAGCGGGGGTTGTGGGTTCGATTCCTGCCTGGCCTGCCTACTCGGATCGTCGGCGGCCGTGGGCCGCCCTCCCCGCGGGAGGCCATCCGCCCCGCGGGCCATGCGACGCCCCGCGTGACCCGGACCAACGGGGAAGTACCCGGGTCGCTTTCAGGGGCGTTTTGTATCGCAAAGAAAAGGATCTGCTGTGCCAAAGGCTATCACCGCCCGCAAACCCAATGCCATCGTGCGCTTCTTTCGCGAAACCACGGGCGAACTGCGCAAGGTCTCATGGCCGACACGCCAAGAGGCGCTCAACCTGACCCTGGTGGTGCTGGTCGTTACGGCCAGCACGAGCCTGTTCCTTGGCTTTTTGGACTACTTGTTCACGCAATTGTTCCGCCTGCTCATCTCGCTTTAGGGTGAGACAGACCGACTGTGGAAGAGGACGTCATGGTTGCCTCGCACGAAGACACCGAGCGCCCGGAGGCCATCGACGCGACATCCGCCGACGAGGCGGATGAGCGTCTGGAGGCCGATTCGACGCCGGTGGAAGAGCAGCCCACGCGAGCGCCGCTGCCGTCCTACGAAGCGACGACTGCTGGGAGCGAACTGAAAGAAGCGGCCCCCGAGGCTCAGCCCGAAGCCGCCGCGACGCCGGTCGCCGAGCCGGACGACGGGCGCGCCTGGTACGTGATCCATTGCTACTCGGGCTACGAGAACAAAGTGCGCTACAACCTAGAGCAGCGCATCGACACGATGGGGATGAAGGACAGAATCTTCGATATCGTCATCCCGACCATCGAAGAGATCGAGATCAAAGAAGGCAAGCGGCGCAACGTCGAGCGGCGCGTCTTTCCCGGGTACTTGCTGGTGCAAATGCTGCTCACCGAGGAATCCTGGTATGTCGTGCGCAACACCCCGGGCGTGACGGGTTTTGTCGGCATGGGCAACACACCGACCGCGCTGCGGCCGGAAGAAGTCACCCAGATTCTCAAGCGCATGGAGACTTCGACCCCCCAGGTGCGCCCGACCTACAAGGCGGGCCAGCGCGTGCGAGTGATCGACGGGCCGTTCAACGAATTCATCGGAACAGTCAGCGACATCGATATGGATCGGGGCAAGGTTCGCGTGCTGGTTTCGTTCTTCGGCCGCGAAACCCCCGTGGAGTTGGACTTCCTGCAGGTCGAGAAGGCCTGAGGCGAAGTCGTTTGGGTGGGAGGGCGGCCCGCGCCGCCCGCTAACACCACAAAGGAGTGGCGCAGTGGCAAAGAAACTCAAAGCGGTCGTTCGCCTGCAAATCGAAGCCGGCAAGGCCAACCCGGCGCCGCCGATCGGCCCGGCGCTGGCCGGCCACGGCATCAACCTGATGGCCTTCTGCAAGGAATACAACGCGCGCACCGGCAATCGACCGGGCGACATCGTCCCGGCCGAGATCAGCATCTTCAGTGACGGGTCGTTCACCTTCATCTTGAAGACCCCGCCCACTCCGGTCTTGCTGCGCAAGGCGGCCGGGCTGGAAAAAGGCTCTAGCGAGCCGAACCGCAACAAGGTGGGCTCGGTGACGCGCAGCCAGCTGCGCGAGATCGCCGAGGTCAAACTCAAAGATATGAATGCGGTGGATATCGAAGGCGCGATGCGCATGGTGGAAGGCACCGCGCGCAACATGGGTATCACCGTCGAGGAATAGTCTGTGGGAGGACGGCTTGCGCCGTCCGCTCGGACCACAAGGAGAGAACATGCCTGACCCGAAACATGGCAAGAAGTACATCGCGGCCGCCGCACAGGTGGACCCCGAGAAGCTCTACACTCCCGCGGAAGCCTTGCACCTCGCGAAGACCACCTCCTTCACGAAGTTCGACGCGACGGTGGAAGTCCACATGCGAATGGGCGTGGATCCGAAGCATGCCGACCAGCAGGTGCGCGACGTCGTGGTGCTGCCGCACGGGTTGGGCAAGACCGTGCGCGTGCTCGTGTTCGCAGCCGGCGAGGGCGCGCGGCTGGCCCACGAAGCCGGCGCAGACCATCTGGCCGACAGCGACGAAATGGTCAAGAAGATCCAAGACGGCTGGACGGAGTTCGACGTGGCGATCGCCACGCCCGACATGATGGGCAAGGTCGGGCGCCTGGGGCGCGTGCTCGGGCCGCGGGGGCTGATGCCCAACCCGAAGGCCGGCACCGTGGTCCCCGCCGAGGATCTGCCGAAGGCGGTGCGCGAGGCGAAGGCCGGACGGGTCGAGTTCCGCCTAGACAAGACTGCCAATCTGCATGTGCCCATCGGCAAGGCCTCCTTTTCGGAGGAAGCGCTCTACGACAATCTGGCGGCGCTGATGGACGCGGTGAAGCGGGCCAAGCCGGCCGCCGCCAAGGGCGCCTACATCCGTAAGTTGGTGGTCACGACGACCATGGGCCCCGGTGTGCGCATCGATCCGACCGAAGCCCAGGCGATGGAAACGCGCGGTTAACGTCCCGGGCGCGGGCGAGTAATCTGCCTGCGCCGCGGGCGCTCAATGGAATACGTGCTTCGCTCGAGACAGCAGGTGCCCAGGGGCGCGCAAGCGCTCCACGGGCCGAAGATCCTGCCGAGGCGGAGATTTCCTCCCTCCTATGGGTGTGGGAAGTCTTTGCTCGGGCGTCTGCGAAGCAAAGACTTTTTATTTGGGAAGGAGGTGATACCTCTTGGCGCTCACAGCAGAGCAAAAACGCGAAAGGGTGGCGGAGTACATCGACTTGCTGAAACGCAGCCAGTGCGTTGTGATGGCTGAGTTCAGCGGGCTGGCCATGCCTGGGATGAACATGCTGCGGTCGCGAGTCCGCGAGGCCGACGGCGTCGTGCGCGTGACCAAGAACACGCTCATCCAGATTGCTTTCAAGGAAGCCGGCTTGCCGATTCCCGGGGAGCATTTGGATGGCACGACCCTGGTGGCCTTCGCGACGAAAGATGCGGTGGCCGTGGCCAAGGCCGTGATGGACACAGCCAAAGAGATGGAGGCGCTCAAGGTCAAAGGCGGGCTGCTCGGCAGCCGCGTGCTGACCGCGGGCGAGGTCCGCTCGTTGGCTCAGTTGCCGCCGCTGCCGGTGGTGCGGGGGCGTCTGGTCGGCGTACTGCAAGCTCCGGCTAGCCGCATGGTCGGCGTCTTGGCCGGCTCGGCACGACAGATGATCGGCGTGCTCAAAGCCTACGCCGAAAAGGGGGCACGTGGCGCCCCAGCTGCCGAAGCGGCAGCCTGACCCAGAACCGTTCTTATGGAAACCGCAAAGGAGAAATAGGCAATGGCTGATTTACAGAAATTGGTGGATGAGCTCAGCACGCTGAGTGTGATCGAGGCGGCCGAGCTTTCGAAGATGCTCGAAGAGAAGTGGGGCGTCACGGCGGCGGCTCCGGTAGCCATGGCTATGGCTGGCGGCGGCTCGGAGGCCGGCGGTGCACCGGCAGCGGAAGAGAAGACCGAGTTCACCGTCATCCTCAAAGATGCCGGCCCGAAGAAGATCGAAGTCATCAAGGTCATCCGACAACTGACCAGCCTGGGTTTGAAAGAGGCCAAGGACTTGGCCGAGACCGCGGGCGGGAAGGTGGTCGAGGCCGTGGCCAAAGAGGCGGCGGCGGATGCCAAGGCCAAGCTCGAGGCGGCTGGGGCGTCGGTCGAGGTCAAGTAGCGCCGGATCGCACACAAAACAGAGGCGGCCCCCGAGTGGGACCGCCTCTGTTTGATTCTTGGCGCACGTCTCCGCCGTGATGGTCCTGGGACCTGCGATCGGAGATCTGCCCTCACATCCAGCGCGAGCAGTGTGCCATGACGTGGGTTGACAGGGGAGCGGTGGGCCGTGCGCGGTCACGCGTGCGCGTATCGGCCGCCCGCGGTCAAGCGTAATGCGTGCTATGCCCTCTGCTTGATAGCCTGTGCCTCGAACGGCTCGAGCGAAGCCGCCAGGCTGCCCTGCAGGCTCCAGGCCGTTGCCTGACGGATGTGCACATCCGCCAAGGCGCCGTGCCATTCACCTGCGTCGTCGAAGAAGACCAAGCGATTGTTGCGCGTGCGGCCCTTCCAGCGGCCCTTGTGTATGCCCTCGACCAGCACTTGCAGGGTCTGCCCCACACTGCGCTGGTTGAGCTGGTCGGCGATACCGGCCTGCAAGTCCTCCAGCACGCGGAAGCGATCCATCTTCTCTGCTTCGGGCACATCATCTTCGAAGCGGCGTGCGGCCAGCGTGCCGGGGCGCGGCGAGTAGCGCGCCAGATGAGCCACGTCCAGGCGCAGCTCCTCGAGCAGGCGATAGGTGCTCTCGAATTGCGTGCGCGTCTCGCCGGGAAAGCCGACGATGATATCGGTCGCGATGGAGGCTCCGGGCACCAGGCGACGGATGCGTTCGACGAGACGGCGGTAGTCGTCCGCGGTGTAGCCGCGCTTCATGCGCGCGAGCACCTCGTCGTCGCCGGCCTGCACCGGCACCTCGATGTGCTCGCACAGTTTTGGCAGCTCGGCCACGGTGCGCAGGACCTCGTCGTCCATCCAGTTGGGATGCGATGTGAGGAAGCGAATGCGTTCAATGTTCTCGACCGTGTGCACCTGACGCAAGAGGTCCGCCAGGCGCGGTCCGTCGGGCACCTCTCGCCCGTAGCGGTCGACAATCTGCCCGAGCAGCGTCACCTCACGCACACCCTGCAGGGCGAGGCTGCGCACCTCGCCGACCACCTCGCCGACGGGGCGCGATCGTTCCACTCCACGACGCATGGGGATGATGCAGAAGGTACAGGCGTGCGAACAGCCGTAGACCACGGGCACATGCGCCGACACCATGCGCCCGCGTTCGGCCTCTGGCACGCGGAGAGGCAGCGCGCCGAGGCTGAGATCATCCTGCAACGCGGCCTGCGCTTCGGCTTCGGTGTGGGCCAGCGCCGCTCCATCGCTCTCGCGCGCCAAGAAGCGCAGCAGCGGGCGCGGGTCGGAGGGTGGCGAGAACACGTCGACGTATGGCAGCGCATCGCGCAGGGCTTGGTTGCCCTTCACGCCGACCAGGCAGCCCATCAGGTTAATGACCATACCTGGACGTTCGAGCTTGAGCGGACGAAGGGTGGTCAGCCGGCCGTAGGCGCGATCCTCGGCGCTTTGCCGCACCACGCATGTGTTGAGCACAACCACGTCGGCTTCTTCGGGTGTCGCGGCATGCTGATAGCCGAGGCCCTCCAGCGCGCTCGCGACGCGCTGCGAATCGGCCACGTTCATCTGACAGCCCTCAGTCCAAATGTGATATCGCATACGTGCGGCCCCCGGCAAAGGAGGCGCATTCTATCATCCCGGCCGAGGTCGGGTCAACGCTCACGCGGATTTCTCGCGCACACGCGCCATGAAGCGGTCGCTGCGAATGATGGCTCGCTTGTGGGTGCCCTCGCCCACCTTTTCCTTGTCGTCATAGACTTCCGCCGAGAAAGTGAGAAACCGGCCCTCCATGGCCTCTAGCACCACCCGGGCGCGCACGTGCATGCCGAGGGGCGTGGCCGCAAGATGGCGCACGTGAACCTCGGCACCGACCGTGGTCTCGCCCTCCGCCAGCGCAGGTTGGACGAGTTCGAGCGCGGTGCGCTCGATCAGGCCCACCATGGCCGGCGTCGCGAAGACGCCGATGCTGCCACTGCCCATGTGCGTCGCGCTAAGGGCCAGCGTCACTTCAATCTCCTTTTCGCCGGACAACCCGACGTGGAGCGTTGTCATGCAGCCTCCACCCATTGCGCTGAGTGTGTTACGCGCCGCCACACGAAAAGGCTGGGCGCATTCGCTCAAGTATAATCCCCGGCATGTGGCAAACGCTGCGTGCAGCCCGGCGGCACCGCTTGCGGCGCACTCGGCGGTGGTTGGGTGCCCCAGCAGGCAGCCTTGGGCGCCCGCGCCTGGTGACACTGCTCGCCCGCCTGGCAGTGGGGGCGCTCGGCGTCGCAAGCTTCATCTTGGTCCTGGCCGCCGCCTATGGGCTGGCGACGGCGATCTCGTTGGTACCCGCAGCCCGGGCGGCCTCGCGCGTGCGGCTCGAGATCCCCGGCGCGGCATACGCCTCTCCCCGCTTCGTTGATCGAACCGGCAATCGGCTGCTGTCCGCAGTGGCGGATGCCTCGCACACACCCTATTGGCTTTCGATAACGCCATCTGAGGAGGGACACGTGATTCCGCCGCTGGCACTGTCGGCGGCGCAACTTGCGTGGGGCATAGACTCGAACGAGTTCGACCTGCGGGTGTGAGCGCCGGGCTGGCCGCCCTCGCGAACAGCCTGCGCGGCACGATGGATGCCGCAGGTATAGCCGCCGAAGCCGTGGCTGAGCGGCCGGAGGTCGAGGCGACCTTCGCCGGCAGCAGGCTGGCGAAGGCGATCCTTGCAGCCGAATTGGCCTCGCGCTACTCCTCGCATGCTCTCCAGGAATGGACACTCAACACGCAGCCCTACGGGCGCCTGACCCTCGGCCTCGACGCGGCAGCGCTTGAGTATTACGGGATACACGCAGACCGGCTGGGCCTAGCCCAGTGGGCGACGCTGGCTGCGCTCTCGAGCCGGCCGGATCTGGGAGGCGATGAGATCGCTCTTGCCGAGGCGCGCGATGCACTGATAAGTGGATTGGGCAATCTCGGATTGGTCGATGCGGCCGGTGCAACAGCGGCCACCCAGTCCGCGCCCCTCCTTGCGCAAGCCGCCTTCGCGCCCAGCCCGTACACGTCGACCTACCTGAGCCTGGCGGGCAGCCAACTCGCGGAGCGAGAGGCGCAGCTTGCCGGGAGCGCAACACCTTTGGTGGTCACGACCAGCCTGGATGGCGAGTTGCAGTTGCAGGCGTTGTGCGCGGCGCAGACCGCATTGGCGCGCGCCCAATCGGGTCTCGCCCTGCCTGCGATGCCCACCCTGGATGGAGGCGCATGCCCTGCGGCGGAGTTCCTCGACCCAGCCCAGGCTGTCGGCGAGGCCGACTTGGCTGTGGCGGTCTGGGATGTGGAACGGTCGGAACTACTCGCGTATTTCACCTCCGCCCGCGGCGCGAGCGATGACGAGGCCGACGGCGAGGTTGGCACGGCCGTCTTGCCGTTTGTGTATCTCACGGCCTTTGCCAGAGGTTACACACCCGGGACGATGGTGTTGGACGTGGCTCAACCAGTGACTCCGTCGCCCGGAGGACCTCTCAACGCCGACAAACCTCGATGGCCGGTACCTCGGCCCGATGCTGGCCGGACAGGCCCTGCGTGAGGAGCGCATCGTGCCGGCGGCCGAGGCCCTCGCCGATGTCGGTGCGGACAATCTGGGTCAGACGCTCACCGGCGTCGGCTTAGGGGCGATGGTGGACACCCCCGACGAGCTTGTGAGCCTCATGGGCCTACAGCGGAGGGCATCGCTGCTGGATCTGACGCGAGCCTATGCCATCCTCGCGGCCGGGGGCCTCGATCGCGCTGCGTCGACCGAGGGCATGCCCATTCTCGTCCTCGCGGCGCACGACCCAGGTGGAAAATCGGTGATGCCCGCCGCGCAGGCTGAACCGCGTCTCGTCATCAGCCGCGGATTGGCGTATCTCATCCAGGATGCGCTTTGGCGCGAAGTGCTTGCCAGCGACGGCCTGCATGCGCCATCCGGCGCGTTGGCGACCGGGACGAGCCTCAGCGGAATCCATCACTGGGCGTTCGCGTTCAACTCGCGGTTGGTGGTCGGCGTGCTATCCACGTCGACCAGCTCTCCGAAGGATCCATTGGCCAACATCGCCGAGTTCGTCGCACGGGCGGTGCTCGCATGGTCCGCGGAATCATATGTGGCGCTGCCGCCGGCTCTGCCGCCGGAGGTGAGCCAAGTGCGCATCTGCGCGCCCTCCGGATTGTTGCCCACACCCGCGTGCCCGCAGGTTGTCAGCGAAGTATTCCTATCCGGCACGGAACCCACCTCCGACGACACCTATTACCAATCCGTCGCGGTTAATCGTGAGACCGGGCGGCGTGCCACGCTGTGGACACCCCCTGCGCTGGTTGAGGAGGCCCTCTTCGTCAACCCGCCGTCGGCTGCTCGCGAGTGGGCGTCGGCCAACGGCCTTCCACTTGCGCCCGAGGAGTACGACACTCTTCCCTTGGATTTTGGTGCCTCATCTGATCTGATCATTCGCACTCCGGCGCCGTTTGCCGTCGTTCGCGGCACGCTGGAGGTGGTTGGAACCGCGGCGGCACCGGAGATGGCCGGTTTCCGCTTGGAAGCCGGGCAGGGTCTATACCCGCAGCAGTGGCTGCTGCTGGCAGAGGGCCAGGGTCCTCTCACAGGCGCGCGGCTAGCCACCTGGGATTCGACTGCGCTGGAGGGCACGGTCACGCTGCAACTGAGCACGACCGACGCGGGAGGCACCCTGCGCCGCATGGCTATTCCGCTGACTGTGGACAACCAACCGCCGCAGGTACGTTTCGCGGCACCGGCGGCAGCGGGGACGCTCGAGCTGTCACGCGCGACCCCGTTGGCGGTGGTCGTGGAGGCCAGCGACGCGTACCATGTGCAGCGGGTGGAGCTGATCTTGGATGGGCAGGTCGTCATCGTTTTCGAACAGGGTCCCTATTCAACGCGCTGGTCGGACCTCCCGGCCGGACGGCATACCCTCCAGGCGCGCGCCTACGATGTAGCCGGCAACTCGGCGATCACGCCGACGCTTGAGATCGAAATCCACTGACGGGCCAGGCGATGAGATAGAATTGATTCAAATGGAAGACACGTTGGATCGTCGCTTGGCCGTGGCGAGATTTTTCTTCTCGCTGTTATTGACGGGGCTGGCTTCGGCGTGCAGCCTGCGATTGGGTACGCCTGCGCCTGGTCCGGCGACGATCGCGGCGCTGACAGTCCAGGCTGTTCTGACGCATGTGGCCGGCGAGAGCACCTCGACGCCCGGTGTCGCGATCACGCCGGGCGCACCCACCCCAACGCCGGTGGCCCTGCCCAGCGCCACCTTGCGTGCACAGCCGACCTTCTTCCCCACCGAGACGGAGACTCCCATCCCGTGCTACCGCATGCAATTCGTCGCGGATGTCACCCTGCCTGACAACTCGCAAGTCAAGCCGACGGATACGGTCGTCAAGACCTGGCGCTTGAAGAATGTGGGCGCCTGCATCTGGGGCCCCGACGCGCAGATCGTGTTTGTCAGCGGGGACCGGATGGGCGGACCGCAAACCCAGCCGATCGGCAAGGCGATTCCTCCGGGGGGTGAGAGCGAGTTCAGCGTTACCCTGGTTACCCCTGCCCAAGCCGGGACTTACATCGGCTATTGGATGTTGCGCAGCCCGGATGGGATCCGCTTCGGCTATGGCGCGCAAGGCGATCAAGCCTTCTGGGTGCAACTCGTGGTCGTGGGCACACCCACCGGAACGCTCAGCCCGACACCCTCGCTGACGGCAACCGTCACCCCGTCGGCGACCCTGACGCCATCGCCTTCGGCCACCCCGAGCGAGACTCCCACGCCTAGCCCGACCTCTTGAGCGACGCCATCGTGAGCATCGTCGTTTCGCTTGCCCAAATGCACGTGGAGGTGGGCCAACCCCAGGCCAACCTCGATGGCATGCGCCTCCTCGTGGCAGAGGCACGAGCTCGCGGCTCGCAGTTGCTCCTGTTGCCGGAGTTGTGGCCCGTGGGCTACGACCTGGCTCATTGGCGCCAGCACGCGACGGGCCTGGGTGAGGGTGTGTTTGTTGAAATGAGCCGGGCAGCTCATGAGGCCCGGATGTGGGTGGGCGGCACGCTGCTGGAGGCGGAGGGCGGCCTTGCCTACAACACATTCGCCCTCTTCGACGCGCACGGGGATCTGCGTGCGACCTATCGCAAGGTGCACCTTTTCCGGCTGATGGGCGAGGATCGCTGGCTCGCCTCGGGCGATCACTTTGTCACTGCGGATTTGGGTTGGGGGACGGCCGGGCTGGCTACGTGCTACGACCTGCGCTTCCCCGAGATGTTCCGTGCGCTGGTTGCGGTCGGCGCAACGGTCTTGCTCGTGCCGGCGGCCTGGCCCGAGGCTCGCGCAAAACACTGGAGCCTCTTGCTGCGTGCTCGGGCGGTGGAGAACCAGTGCTTCGTTCTAGGGTGCAACTGCACCGGGACCGCCAAGACCCAGACCTTCGCCGGGCTGAGCGCCATCATCGATCCGTGGGGCGAAACATGTGCTGAGGCAGATGGCCAGCCTGGCCTGATCACAGCAGCCATTGACCCCGGAATCGTCGAACAGGTACGAAGGACCTTGCCGGCTCTGACCGATCGCCGGCCCGAATTGTATTGAGCATGGCCACGATGGCCTCGCGCATTGGGCGAATGACGGCCGAGAGGAAAACGTTGCCTCGTGAGCACTGAATTGCCGGCGATCCCATCCCGCCTGCTACCCTTGCCGATCCGCCAGGCCGCGTTGGCCCTGCGCCGGCCTCGCTTCTCACGCGCCGCCATGTACTTGATGAGTGCATTCGTGGCGACGCTTGTGCTCATCATGTGGGTGTGGTGGCCGCTGGTGCGCGACTACGCCGCGTTGTTCGACCCGCAGCGGCCCCTATGGAGCCAGATCGACTGGCTGCTCATCGGAATCTTCGCCGCCATGTCGATTCTCATCATGGTCGGCGCGGACTTGCGCAACGATGTGTGGATCGTCGGGGTGGGGTTGGCGGGTGGCTTGGCCATCGAAGGCTGGGGGACGCAGACGCACATCTGGAACTACTTCACACTGGAACGCCCGCCGCTGTGGATCATTCCCGCCTGGCCGATCGCTAGCCTGTCCATCGACCGTCTCGTCCGGCTGCTTGCCCGCGTCCTGCCGCGCGAGCGCGGGCGGAATTACGCCGTGGTGTACGGCGTATTCTTCGCAGTGTTCTACGCGTTGATGCTGCTCTTCGTCTGGCCAACGCGTGGCATGTCCCTCACTCAGGCGGCGTTGGTCATTTGCGCGTTGATCTCGATCACCATGCGCGACCGACGCACGGCGGTGCTGACGTTTGTGGCCGGCGCCGGATTGGGATACTTCCTCGAATTATGGGGCACGACGCGCGAGTGCTGGACCTACTACACGCTGGAGACGCCGCCCCTGTTCGCGGTGCTGGCGCATGGAATGGCGTCGGTGATCTTTTGGCGAGCAGGTGGGCTGGCACGCCAGTTGCTCGCCCGCGTGCATCTTGCCTCGGCTCTGAAGGTCGTTCCATTCACCCAGGGGCGCACGGAGCGCACGGGGGCTTCGGGCAACCGGTGAATCCGGTGCCCTGGCCGCCGGGGCTCGCGCCACCCGATCCCTTGCGGTGCCCTGCGGCACGCATCCCCAATTGACCCCCGTTGCCCCGTCTGCATCCCCGGGGCAGGCGCGGTTGCGCTATGCGTCTGTCTTCTCGATAACCCACAGATGGGAGAGGCCGAACGCGCGCAGCGGCGTCTTCTCGAAGGATTGGAGCATACCGCGCACGAGGCGCCCCAGGCGAGGCGCGCGGGCGACGATATTGTCGTATCCGCCGAAGATGATCGTGCGCAGGATTGGCCGCGCGGGGAGCCCGCGCAGCAACCGTGCGAGTTCGCGCGAGGTGTAGGCACGAACATGAGGTGCCAGGCGGTTGCGCCATGGGCGGGGCAAGTAGTTGACGAAAGGGATGTTGCCGAAGTGGTACTGGCCGCGCCAATACACACCATGAGTTCTCGAAAGGGTAACCGCGATTTGGCACGAAGAGCACGAGCCGTCCGCCCGGCCGCAGCACGCGCATGATTTCGCGCAACGCCTGACGGTCGTCCGTCACGTGTTCAAGCACTTCGTTGGAGAGGACCAGATCGAAAGAGGACGCGGCAAAGGGAAGCGCTTCCGCGCGACCTGCGAGGAGCAGGGCGATCCCGGCGCGGGCACCTTCTCGAACACGTTCGACCTCGATATCCAAGCCGGCCACGATGTGCGCAAAGGGACGCAAAGCGCGCACGTACATTCCCAGCCCGCAGCCATCCACGAGGACGCGGGCGGTGGAGAGCTGCGGCGCGGCACGCCGAATCATCTGCAGCCGGCGCTCCTGACCCGCGCGCCAAACATGCGAAGGCTCGCCGCGCTCGGCAGCTTTTCCTAAGTCAGCGGGCGGGTGCATTGCTTTCTCCCACGGCGGCCGGATTCCCTGCTCGCGCTGACCCCAGGCGGGCTCGCGCGGACCGCGAAACCAGCGGATCCGACTTGATCAGAACTCCGCTGCACAGCCTGGGACATATGGAAGCCGCCCATCAGGCTGCGCCTGCCGGATTGCGGATGACCGACTCTGCGGCCATCGCCTTCAACTCAGGCTCTGTCTGGATCTGCGGGCGCGCGGCTGGCGCTAGAAGGGCAGCGGCGATGCGAGCAGGCTGAGCAGCAGTTTGACGGTGGCTTCGGCATCGCTCAGCTCCACCATCTCGGAGGCCGTGTAAAGGTAGCGGCACGGCAGCCCCAGACCTGCGGTCACCACGCCCGCGCGGCTGACCTGGATGGCCGTCGGATCGGAGGCGGAGGTCTCGAAAACACCGAACTGGTGGGGCATGTGCGCCTCGCTGGCGCGCCCTGCCATCCATTCGACCAGGCGCGGATCCGAGATGGCATATCCCTCGCGGGCATTAATCACCGGGCCGCGCCCCAGCGAAATGGCCGCTGGGTCACCTCGCGGGATATCGCTGGCTGGCGCCGGGCCGAGTGTGAGAGCGACTTCCGGTTCAAGACCGAATGCTGCCGTCCGTGAACCGCGCGACCCCACCAGTCCCTGGACGCTGAAAACGAACTGGACTTCGTGCGGCGTACGCTTGAGATGGCGGAGAGTCTCGAGCAGCACCGCCACGGCCGTCCGGGCCCCGAGGGCCTTACCGACCAGCCGGCCGTTGACTTCGGCCACAGCGCGGTCGAACACAGCGGTCTCACCCAGCTTCATCCCGCT
This sequence comes from uncultured Chloroflexia bacterium, assembly GCA_963712475.1. Classification (GTDB taxonomy): domain Bacteria; phylum Chloroflexota; class Anaerolineae; order Anaerolineales; family RBG-16-64-43; genus RBG-16-64-43. Next base: position 1,438,548 of record CAVQIA010000004.1, on the reverse strand, counting down.
GGCCTCAGGATCGGCGGCGCCCACATCGACGAAGAGTTGGCGCAGCGTTGGCGGGCCTGCCGTATCTCGGCGCGGCTCGAGTTCAATGACGCCCACCCTGCCGTCGGCAAAGCGCACGCGACTGCCCACGCAATGCATCGCGTCGAGCGGCCCCAAGGGGGCGAAGCGCACGAAGCCCTTCTCGTCCACGTGCGAAACCTGCAGGCCGACCTCGTCCATGGGCGCCGCTAGCATGATGCGCCGGCCGCTGCGCGACTTCTGCTTGATGACCGCATGCAAATTGCCGAGTGGATCTTCCGAAATGTAGTCGGAAAGGCCTCGCAGTTCGGCCCGAACGATTTGGCGCAGCGCGTCTTCGCGCCCGGAGGGGCCGTAGGCCTCGGATAGTTTGCGGATGAGAACCTTCACATCGTCCTCCCTCAGCGCCCACTGCAGCGCCGAAGACGAGCGTCAGCGGATGTCGTCCGGCCGCAGGCGAGAAAGCGCCGCGCGTACGAGAGAGACGCTCGCGCGCCAATCCTCAAGGTGGATCATCGACAACGGCGTGTGCAGGTAGCGCGCAGGCACTGAAAGCGAGATGCTCGGGATGCCTTTGCGGGCGAGATGAATCGCCGCCGCATCGGTTGAGCCGCTTCCCGGTTGCCGGAATTGGTACGGCAGACCGGCAGCCACGGCCGTGCGGGCGAGGTGCTCTATCAATTTCGGGTTGGGCAGAGTCCCGCGGTCGCCGACATAAATGGCCGGCCCGAACCCCAGCCGGGTGTTGTAGCTCACATTCTCGCTTCCGTCCCACATCGGCAGATCACGGGCTGGCGTGCAGTCGAGCACGACTGCCACTTGAGGGTCGAGGGCATGCGCAGCCACGGCCGCGCCCCGCAGCCCCACTTCCTCTTGAGTGGTGAATGCCGCCAGCAGCTCGATGCCCGGAGGGGGATCGAGCACGAGTTCGATGAGCGAGGCCACGCCCACACGGTCGTCGAGGGCCTTGCCGCGCAGCACGTGGCCCAATCGCTCAAAGCGCGTGGCAAATACGGCTCCGTCACCGGGATGGACTCGCTCGAGGGCCTCCTCCTTTGATCGGGCTCCGATATCGATCGCCAGCGCCGCGGCCTTGTACGGACTCAGCTCGTCCTCCACGTCGATGAGATGCGGCGGCGCGACTCCGATGACGCCCGGAACGCGCTCGCGTCCAACGAACACTGGTTTGGCTACCAGTGCGAGCTCATCCACTCCGCCCACGCAGTCGAACTTGAGCATGCCCTCGGAGGTGACGCCGATGACCATCAGCCCCACTTCGTCCATGTGGGCGGCAAGCATCACACGCATGCCGCGTCGCGAGCCCGTTCGCGCGCGAGCAAGCACATTGCCCAGCGCATCCACGCGAACATCCTCGGCGTGCTCGCGAATTGTCTCCAGGACGATCTGCCGGACGGCGCCCTCGTCGCCCGACACGCCACTGGCTTCGCTCAGGCGGCGCAGGCGCTCGAGCGAATTGCGCAGCAGGGCGGGCGAGGCCGGGCGCGGGCGAATCGTACGGCGGCGGGCGGAGCGAGGGCGAGCGCGGGCGGTCGAGAGGCGTGGCATCGGCTACTCCCAAACCAGGCGCTGCATGTAGTCGTCGTCGAGCCCGGCGCTCACCGCCGCCATCAGCCGGCCCGCGCGTTCGATGTCGCCGAGATCCGCCACCTCCACCGGCGAATGCATGTAGCGCACGGGAATGCTCACCACCATGGTGGGCACACCCTCCCGCGTCACCTGCAGCGCGCGGGCGTCGGTGCCCGAATGCCCGGGCATCACCTCGAGCGCGTAGGGAATCTCGGCGGCCTTGGCCGCCGCCTCGAACGTGCGCAGCAATCCGGGGTGGATATCGGAGCCCTTGCCGAGCGTCGGCCCGCCACCCATAGGGAAGACCTTGAAGTCTGAAAGGCCGGGGGGCCCGGAGGCGTGTGTGGCATCCACGGCAACCGCCAATTCAGGGCGCAGGCTGAAGGCGGAGGTGGAGGCACCGCCATAGGTCATTTCCTCGTTGACGGTCGCCACGGCGGCCACTTCCCAGCGCAGGGCCGCGTGCTGCAATTCGTGCAGGCAGACGGTGATGGCCAAAATGCCCACCCGGTCGTCGAGGCCGCGACCGCTTAGCCTCGAATCCCCCAATTCGAATGGCGGCTGTGCGTACGAGATCACGTCGCCCACGCGCACCCAGCGGCCGACCTCGGCCGCGCTGAGACCCGTATCCACCCACATCGCGTCGAGGCGCGGTGCGCTCTTGGCGTTGCGATCGGGCGGCAGCAGTTGAGGGGGCGGACAGGCCACGACCGCAGGGAGATCACGGCGGCCATGGACGACCACCGGCTGGCCGGGCAGCAGCCGCGGGTCCACGCCGCCGATGTCGCTCGCGCGCACGAAGCTGCCAACCACCTGCTTCACGATGAGGCCGACCACGTCCACGTGAGCCGCGAGCATCAAGCGCGGCCGCGGGGCGGGGCCGCGACCGTGGCGCAATGCATGCAGGCTCCCCAGGCGTGAGATCTCGATCTCGTCGGCCAGAGGTTCCCACATGGCCCGCACCACGTCGCGTGCCGGCTGCTCGTGGCCGGATATGCCGCCAGCAGAAAAGAGATCCTTAGCCAACGCGACCAGCTCTTTGCGATCCATCATCCGCCTCGAGGTATACAGGTCAAGGGGTGGGGCTCGGTTCGGGCGTGTCGCTGGGCGGGAACGATGTGTCGGAGGGTGGAGGAGTTGCGCTGGCTGTGGGCGACGGTGTCGCGCTGGGCAGCGGTGTGCGTGTGAGAGTGTTGGTGGGCGTGAGAAAAGGCGTGCCCAGCGTTGCCGTGGGGCTGGGTGTGGCGGATGGCGGAAGCGTGCCGGTTGGCGTCAGAGTCGAGGGGAGCATGGTTGAGGTCGGGCTCGGCGACGGAGTGAGCGTCGCTTGGAGCGGAGTCTTTAGCGCAATTAAAATTGCCTCGGCGCAGTAGCATGGAAGGGTGGCCAGAATGACGATGCCTAGCACGACATACAGGCGACGCGAGCGCGATCGTGGCCGTCTCTCGAAAATCGCAGGCTTCATTTGAACATGGGAGTTGCCGCCGACATGCAATGGCGGCGATGATAGCAGACGGACTTGCGAATTGCAACCCTTGGCCACCTGCACTGCGCCTCGCCCGTGCCCGTTGACAGAGCCACGATCGGCACACGAGGCACGTCACACGTGGTCACCTGCTCGCCTCGAGGAGATCCGATCAATGGCCTGGGGTATAATCGGAACGCCGCATATTTGAGGGAGCGCCAATCATGAGTCACCCCACGATTCGGGTGCTGATTGCCAAGCCGGGCCTGGATGGTCACGACCGGGGAGCCAAGGTGATCGCCCGCGCCTTGCGTGATGCGGGAATGGAGGTCATTTACACCGGCCTGCGCCAGACGCCGGAGATGATCGCCGAAGCTGCGCTACAAGAGGACGTGCACGTCGTCGGGTTGTCGATCCTCTCGGGCGCGCACATGGCCCTGGTGCCGCGCGTGGTCGAACTCCTGCGTGGCCAAGGACAGGGTCAGGTGCATCTCTTCGTCGGCGGCATCATCCCCGATGAAGACCTGCCCAAACTCAAAGCGCTCGGCGTCGAAGACATCTTCGGGCCAGGTGCCTCAACCCAAACGATTGCGGCCCGTGTGCGCCAGGCTGTCGAGGGGCGCACCGAAGGCCGCAGCCCCTGAGGCCCATGCGCGACCATGCGTCTCTGGCACAGGCTGTACGAGAGGGCCAACGCCTGGCGCTGGCGCGGCTGCTGAGCCTGATCGAGAACGAGCACCCTCAGGGCGAGGCGGCCCTCGCCGAACTGTATCCTCTCACCGGGCGCGCCTACATCGTGGGCGTGACCGGCGCCCCCGGAACTGGCAAGTCATCACTGGTCAACGAGCTGGCCAAGACTTTGCGGGCCAGGACCTTTCCAGAGCTGCACGACGCGCGGCCCCCGACACTGGCGATCGTGGCCGTCGACCCCACCAGCCCGTTTTCGGGCGGTGCAATTCTCGGCGACCGCATCCGCATGCGCGACCTCGCCGGCGACGCGGGGATCTTCGTCCGCTCGATGGCCTCGCGCGGTTCGCTGGGCGGCTTGGCCCATACCACTTCGAGCGTGGCCGATGCCCTGGACGCCGCGGGCTTCGAGGTCATCCTCATTGAAACGGTGGGTGCCGGGCAGGCCGAGGTGGACATCGCCCGGCATGCCCACACTACCCTGGTGATCGAAGCCCCCGGGATGGGCGACGACATCCAGGCCATCAAGGCCGGGATCCTCGAGATCGCCGATCTCCTGGTGGTCAACAAGTCGGACCTGCCTGGCGCGGAGAACGCCGTTCGCGTGCTGCGCGCGGCCCTCGACTTGGGTGGGAACTCGGGGCGGGCAACTGCCGCGGCTGGCAGCCCGGCGCGCTGGCAGGTGCCCATCCTGCAAACCGTTGCCACCACCGGGCAGGGGGTGGACACCCTGGTGAAGGATTTGCTGCGCCATCGTGAGCATCTGTTGGCCGGTGGGGGGTGGCACGAACGCGGCCAGCAGCGCGCGGCGGCGGCGCTCGACGCGCACTTGCGCGACCGTTTGACCGAGCGTTGGCACGCCGCGCAGCCGGATGGGCGCTACCTCGCAATGTTGGAGCGCGTCGTCCGGCGAGAGATTTCGCCCGCCGCGGCCGTCCAGGAAATGCTCGGAGAGGATCCCGCGCCCGACTCCGCCGCGCGACCTGCCGCTGCGCACGCCGAAATGAGGCGATGACATCATGATGCAAACCACACGCATTCGCCTGCGGCCAATTGAGCGCGAGGACTTGCCACGCTATGTGGCCTGGTTTTCTGACCCTGAAGTGCGCCAGTATCTGGCGCGTTACCTTCCGCTGAGCATGGCTGGCGAGGAGAAGTGGTTTGAAGAGGCTCTCACTCGCCCCCCGGACGAGCAGCCGCTGGCGATCGATCTGCACACCGGCGAAGGCACCTGGCGCCACATCGGCGGAGCGGGGTACCAGAACATCGATTGGCGCAATCACAGCGCGGAGGTGGGCATCGCCATCGGGGAGAAGACCCTGTGGAACCAGGGTCTCGGCACCGAGGTGATGGAAACGCTGCTGAGCCACGGGTTCGAGACCCTCAACCTGCATCGCGTGTTCTTGCGTGTGTTCGCCGACAACCGCCGCGCCCAGGGCGCGTACAGCAAGGCCGGCTTTGTCCTGGAGGGCCGCATGCGCCAGGCCGAGTTCCGCGAAGGCGCCTACCAAGACGTGCTGCTCTATTCTGTACTCCGCGACGAGTGGCGATTACGCGCCGCAGCCCAGGTAAGGAGGTAAGGTGGAGATGTATAGCGGAATCAAGATCCTTGCCGGCACGGCCTCCAAGGACCTGGCTAATGAGATATCCATCTACCTCAACGAGGCCATCTGCGAGCACGACGTGATCGTCTTCCCCAACGAGAACGTCTTCGTGCGCCTGCGCAAGAGCGTGCGCGGGCAAGATGTCTACGTCATCCAGACCACCTCCACCCCGGTCAACCAGAACTTGATGGAGCTTCTGATCACGCTACAGACGCTCAAGCTCGACTCGGCCGGGCGCATCACCGCGGTGGTTCCGTACTTGTGCTATGCGCGGTCCGACAAGAAAGACCAGCCGCGGGTGCCTATCACCGCCCGGCTGGTGGCAGATATGGTCCAGGTCGCCGGTGCCGATCGCTATATCGTGCTCGACCTGCACGCCGGGCAGATTCAAGGCTTCTTCTCCATTCCGGGCGACGTCCTGACCGCCTTCCACATCCTCAGCGGCTACTTTGTCGAGCGTCGTGAGCAGTTGAAAGATCCGGTGATCGTGGCCGCCGACCTAGGGTTCTCGAAGAAGGGGCGCAACTTCGCTGCGACCCTCGGCTGCAGCATGGCCTTCATCGAGAAGCGGCGCAGCTCGAACGACCCCAGCGCCGAGGCGCTGACCATCATCGGCGATGTCTCGAATCATGATGTGATTATCGTCGACGACGAGGTGGCCACCGCCGGCTCGATGGTCCAGGCGGTCAATCTGGTGAAGGCCCACGGCGCGTTGGATGTCTACATGTGCTTCGTTCACCCGGTGCTCTCAGGTACGGCGGCGGAACGGCTGGCGGCGCTGCCACTGAAGCAGATCGTCACCACCAACACCGTACCGATTGCACCCGAAAAGCGGGCGGCGCTCGGTGACCGCCTGGTGGTGCTCTCGGTGGCCCCGCTCCTGGGCGAGGTAATTCGCCGCGCGCATGAGGGCCGCAGCGTGGGCGAGATGTTCAACGAATAGGACGGCTGCGCACGTCCCCCGCCGCCCCCTCGATGGGCGCGGCGGGCGCGAGTCCGCGCGGTATACTTCCTCGTTCGACAATTCCCAGGAAGGCTGTTTTCTCTGCCATGCTTAAGTCGTTTGTCCGCTTGATCGGCGGCGATCCGAACCGTCGCGATATCGAGGAATACAGCCAGCAGGTAGCGCGGGTCAACACTCTGGAGGCCGAGTACCACGGCCTGTCGGATGAGGCCTTGCGCGCCAAGACGGCTGAGTTTCGCGCGCGTCTGGGTCAGGGGGAGAGCCTGGACGACCTCCAGGCGGAAGCGTTTGGCGTGGTGCGCGAGGCCTCGCAGCGCACCCTCGGCCTGCGGCACTTCGACGTGCAACTCATCGGCGGCATGGTCCTGCACGAGGGGCGTGTGGCCGAGATGCGTACCGGCGAGGGCAAGACCCTCGTGGCGACTTTCCCGCTCTACCTGAATGCCCTCGTGGGCCGGGGCGCACACCTGATCACGGTCAACGACTACCTGGCACGCCGCGACGCACGATGGATGGGCCCGATCTACGCCCTGCTCGGCCTGTCGGTGGGTGTGCTGCAAGAGGCGTCCCGCACCGACAACGCGCGCAAAGCGTTCGTCTACGACGCCGAGCGGACGTCCCCCCAGGAAGATGTACACCAGTTGCGGTTGGTCGATCGCCGCGAGGCCTACGCCGCCGACATCACGTATGGCACCAACCACGAGTTTGGCTTCGATTACCTGCGCGACAACCTGACCCTGCGGCGCGACGAGCGCGTGCAGCGCGTTCGTCATTACGCCATTGTCGACGAGGTGGACAACATCCTCATCGACGAGGCGCGTACACCGCTGATCATCTCCGGCCCGGCCGCGGAGGACCCGCAGGAGTACGTGCGTATGGCCCAGTCGGTGCGCCAACTGCGCCCCGACGACTACGAGATCGACGAACGCGACCGGACGGTCACCCTGACCGAAGTAGGCGAGCAACACGCCGAGCAGATCCTGGGCCTGGCGTTGCGCGACCCGGACCGGCCGGAAGACGTGACGCCCGAACAGGCGCGGCTGATAGGCCACTTGCAGCAAGCCCTGCGCGCGGAGTACCTTTTCAAGCGCAACAAGGACTACCTCGTGCAGGCCGGCCAGGTCATTATCGTCGACGAGTTCACCGGTCGCCTGATGCATGGGCGGCGCTGGTCCGACGGCCTGCACCAGGCGGTGGAGGCCAAGGAGGGGCTGCAGGTCCAGGCCGAGAACGTCACGTACGCCACCATCACTCTGCAAAACTACTTCCGCCTGTATGCCAAATTAGCCGGCATGACCGGTACGGCCCTCACCGAGGCTGAGGAGTTCAGCAAGATCTACACGCTGGAGGTGGTGCCCATCCCCACCCACCTCGAGCACACCGCTGCCCAGCCCGAGAGCACGCTGGTGGAGGTGCCTTATAAGGAGAACAGCGACCGCTTCTTCTACTTTGCGCGCAAAGACGACCCGTCCACGCCGGTCTACTGGCGCCGCAAGGATCACGCGGATGTCGTCTTTCGCACCGAGGAAGCCAAACTGCGGGCCATATGTACTGAGATCCTGCAAATGAACGCATTGGGCCGGCCGGTGTTGGTCGGCACGACCTCCGTGGAGCGGTCGGAGATGCTGTCGGAACGCCTGCGCGCCGAACCGCTGCGCCGTCTCGCGCTCACTTTGCTCCTGCGCGATACATGGTTCGAGCGGCACAAAGCTCAAGAAGACGGCCGGCTGATCGAGGCCCTGGAATTCCTCAACCAACCCTTGACCTCGCTTGCGCCCGCGGCCCTGCGCCCCGCGGCGCGCGAACTCGAGCTGTCTCTGAATCCGGAAGCGGGAGAGAACGTCGATCGCCTGATGCGCGTATTGGAGTTGCCGCCGGAGGCGCGCCCGCGCCTCGAGGAGATCCTCGCGCGCGGCATACCGCATCAGGTGTTGAACGCCAAACGCCATGCCGAAGAGTCGCAGATCATTGCCTCCGCCGGAGCCTTTGGCTCGGTGACGATCGCCACCAACATGGCCGGACGCGGCGTCGATATCAAGCTGGGCGGGGACCTCGCGGAGGAGGTTCTGGCGGCGGTCAACCGGGTGCTGCGCCGGAGCGGCACGGACAATCCATACGACCTGTCGAACCCCCAGCGCCTGGCAGCGCTCGACGCGCTGCCGCCCGAGAAGCTCGGTATCTACTCCACCGAGATCGGCTTCTTCCGCCTACACATGCAAGAAGAAGCGCGCGTGCACGCTTTGGGCGGGCTGCACATCGTGGGCTCTGAGCGTCACGAGGCGCGGCGCATCGACAACCAATTGCGCGGCCGCGCCGCACGTCAGGGCGACCCCGGCTCCTCGCGCTTCTACCTCTCGCTCGAGGATGACTTGATGCGCCGCTTTGGCGGCTCGCAGGTATCGGACCTGATGCAGCGCATGCGCATCGACGATGCGGTGCCGATGGCGATGAACTTGGTGAGCCGCTTGATTGAGCAGGCCCAGACGCGTGTCGAGGGCGCCAATTTCGATGTGCGCAAGCATCTGCTCGAGTATGACGATGTGCTCAACACCCAGCGCAACAAGATCTATGAGCAGCGCGAGCGCGTGTTCGATAAGGAGGACCTGACCGAGGACATTCGGGCCCTGCTCGAAGCGGAGGTCGAGGCGCGGGTGGAGGCGGGCCTCAAGGAAAAGGAGGGCCCGTGGCGGCTGCTGGCCTGGCTGGATGAGATTCAGCCGCCGTTGGCCCTTGCCGGCGGAGGCCTTTATCCATCCTTCACGCTGCGCATCATCGCCGACAGCCTGAAAGGGCAGGGCCCCGTCGACCCGAAGGAACTGACAGAGCTCGCCGCCCGCGCGATGGATGCGGAGGCCGAGCATTTGACTGCGGCCTTCGACCAGCAAGCCGAGCAGGTGACCGAGCGCGCGGAAAGCCAGGCGCGTGAGCGACGCCAGGCGGCCGACACCGCGATCGAAGGCGCCGAACTCGAGGCGCGGGATGCTGAACGCGAGTTCACACCCCAGGCGCTGGTGACCGCCGTCGGGCAGAGCCTTTCGATCGAGGTCAAGGACATTCCGCGCGAGCATTTGTTGCCGCAGGCCATGGAAGCCCTTAAGCAGGATCTGGTCGATTTGGCTGAAGGAGGCGCATGGGCACGCGCAGCCGATCAACTGGCCTTCTGGCTCCAGCGCCGGACCGGCTTGGCCCCTGCGAAACCGGCAGTGGCGGGCGATGACTTCGATAAGGCCGTGGAAGCGCTCCTGGCGCAACTCAAATCGGCGCTGGAGGCCCGCCGTCGGCGTGTGCTGTCGGAGGTCGAACGCGAACTCAACGCACCGGAGGCGGCGGATCTCGAGCGAATGCGCTTGCTGCTTCAAATGACCCTGGCGTCGCAAACCGTATTCGACGCGCGCACTCACCAGCGGCGCACAGTGACCAGTGGGCGATTCAATTGGGTCTACCTGGCCGCCGCGCTCCTCGCCGATCAGAAGCCCGAGACCGTGACCGACGATGTGCAGGAGCATTTGTTGGGCGCGATGCAGGCCGTGCGCGAGGAGTGGGGCGAACAAATGTGGCAGCGCCAAGCGGAGGATACGCTGCCGGCGTTGCCGGAGGCTTTGCGCGCGGAGCTGGAGACGAACCTGGCGGAGGCCGGAGTCGATTCGGCCGAGATGGCCGCCCGGCCATTGCGCGAGTGGCCGGCGGAAGCTCATAGGGCGCTGGTCAGCGGGCTTGGCGGCTATGCCCTTTCGCAAGCCTATCGCGACTTGATGCTCACCACCATCGGCCAGCTGTGGGTGGAGTACCTGACCTCCATGGAAGGCCTGCGCACCTCGATCGGGCTGGAGGCCTATGCCCAGCGGGATCCGCTGGTGCAGTACAAGAGTCGCGCCTTCGATCTCTACAAGCTGTTGCTGGACCAGGTACGGGCAGGCGTCGTGGCGCGCGTGTTCCGAATGCGGCTGGTGGCGCCGGGGGCAGGCGGGACGGCCTCGGCACCAGGAGCGGCTCCGAGCGGGCGCCGCGCCATCGGGCGCAACGACCCGTGCTGGTGCGGCAGCGGGAAGAAGTACAAAGACTGCCACTGGGAGGCGGATCAGGCCAAACCCGAGAGCGCGTCACCACCTGCGCCCGACGCGCGCGGCATTCCGCAACGCGAGCCACAACCTGCGAATGGACTTCCACCCGCCGCGGGCAAGCGGAAGAGACACAGGCATTGAAGGCGTTGGCGCTACAAGCCATATCGCGGTGTTACAATCCCCGCCCTTGGATGGGCGGGGTTTTCGTCGAATATGCCTGCACCTGAAATCCTCCTGCTCAATGACGGCACTGTCTGGCAAGATCCCGGCGGGCCATTCGGCCTCGTCCCGCGCACGTTGTGGGAACGAGAGCTGCCTCCCGAGGCGCATGCCGCGACCCCGTTGACTCTGCATTCGTTGCTTCTTCGCACGAATGGCAAGACCGTGCTGATCGAGACTGGGCTGGGGACCAAGCTCAACGATGGCGCGCGTGCAGCCTGGGGTCTCGAACGGCCTGCTGGCACACTGATCGATCAGCTCGCCCGCCAGGGTGTGTCACCCGAGGACGTCGACTTGGTGATCAACACCCACTTGCATGCGGATCACTGCGGCGGCAATACGCGCATGGAGGGCGGTCGGTTGCACCCCACGTTCCCGCGAGCCGAGTATCTCGTGCAGCGCCTGGAGTGGGCCTCGGCAGCACAACCGGACGACCGCACACAGGGCACGTACCTGCCTGCAAACTACCAGCCCCTCATCCTGAGCGGACAGATGCGCCTCCTGCACGGCGACGCGCAGGTAACTCCCGACCTGCGCGCGGTCGTCACTCGCGGGCATACCCTCGGCCACCAAAGCCTCCTGGTCGATGGGCCTCGCCCGATCCTGTTTGCCGGTGATATGGCGACCCTGGCGGTGCATTTCGAACGACTGAACTGGATGACCGCCTACGATGCCGAGCCGCTTGAAACGCTCGCCACCAAACGGCGCTGGCAGGCGTGGGCCGAAGCCAATCAGGCGATCGTCATCTGCGCGCACGATCATTACCTGCCGGCTGGATGTCTCACGCGCTCAGGAAAACGGGTCAAACTCGTTCCGGTTACGCTTCCGCTGGACTCGTAGACTATTCACCCGAGAGAAGACAAAGAACCCAGAGACCGATTCGGTCCCTGGGTTCTCGTTTGATTGCGCTGAGGGGCGCCTTCGCGATCTGTGCGGTGAAGCGCCGGCCCCGATCTACTCGTAGCGTAACGCTTCAACCGGTTGCAGTGCGGCGGCACGCGAGGCGGGGTAGATGCCGAAGAACAACCCGACGGCGGCGGAGAAAAGCGTCGCCAAGAGGATCGAATCGACTCCCACCACTGGCGTGAAGTCGTTCCCGGTGGCGGCCGCGATCTGGCCGATGATCCATGCGAGAAACCAGCCCAGCAGGATGCCGATCGTCCCGCCCGCCAGGCTGAGCGTCGCCGATTCTGTGAGGAACTGGATCAGGATGTCGCGCCGCCGCGCGCCCAGGGCCTTGCGTAGGCCGATCTCGCGCGTGCGCTCGGTCACCGAGACCAGCATGATGTTCATGATTCCAATGCCACCCACCAGCAAGGAGATCGCGGCGATACCGCCAAGGAATATAGTCAGCACGCCGGTGATCTGGGCTGCTGTCTGCAGAATGTCTTGCTGTTTGAATGTGGTGAAATCGTCCTTACCGACCTGCACCCGGTGCCGTGTCCGCAGGATCTCCTCGATCTCGGTCACCGCCTGCGGGACTGCCTCGGTGGTGATCGACTGGGCCAGGATCATATCCAACCGGTCTGGCGCGCCGCCCCGCTGCGAGGTAAACCGGGCCTGTGCAGTCGTGAGCGGGATGGTCACGTGATCATCTTGGCTGGAGAATCCACTGCCGCCCTTGGCTTCCTCCACCCCAATAATCCGGAAGGGCTGACCCTGCAGGCGAACCGTTTCGCCCACTAAGCCGACCGTCGTGCCGAATAGATTCTCGGCCACGTCGCTGCCCAGCACCACCACCGAGGCTCGGCCGAGCACCTGATCGTCGTTGATGAACTCGCCTTCACTCACCGTCACGTTGCGAACTTGCTGGTAATCGGCGGTGACCGCCTGCAGTTGCGTGCTGTGGCTCTCGCCGCCCACCGCCACGTCGACCCGGGTCTGGATCATGGGAGCCACGAGCAGCACCGAGGGCGCCTGGAGCGGGTCGGCAATCGCACGCGCATCGCCCATCGTCAGCGGCCGGGTCACGGTGACGTCTTCTTGCCCGCCGGGAATCACGAAGATGAGATTGGTGCCAATTTCGTTGATCGCGCCAGTGATCGAAGCCGACGCGCCCTGGCCCACCGAGAGCATGGCAATCACCGCCGCCACGCCGATGACAATGCCGAGCATGGTCAGCCCGGAGCGCAGTTTGTTGGAGGTGAGGCTTTCGAGCGCCTCAAACAGGTTCTGAGCCAGGAACATATTCCGCCTCGATCAACCCGTCGCGCAGCCGGATGACGCGCTGTGTCTTGGCTGCCACGCTGGCGTCATGAGTGACGACGATGAGTGTTGTGCCGCGCTCGTGATTAAGCTGCATCAGCAACTGAAGAATCTCGGCCCCCGAGCGGCTGTCGAGGTTACCGGTGGGTTCATCGGCCAGCACCATCGCTGGCTCGTTGACCAGCGCGCGGGCGATGGCCACGCGTTGTTGCTGGCCCCCGGAAAGCTCCGTAGGCCGGTGGCGGATGCGGTCACCGAGCCCGACCGATTCCAGAGTAAGCGTCGCGCGCTCGCGGCGCCCCTTGCGCATACCGGCATAGCGTAATGGCAGCTCGACATTGGCCAGGGCCGTCGCCCGACCAAGCAGGTTGAAGCTCTGGAACACGAACCCTACTTTGCGGTTGCGAATGGCGGCCAGGGCATCGTCGTTGAGGGTCTCGACAGTCTCGCCGTCAAGTTCGTACCGCCCGGAGGTCGGGCGGTCGAGGCAGCCGAGGATATTCATCAGCGTGCTCTTCCCCGAGCCAGAAGGGCCCATGATCGCCACCGCCTCCCCGCGGCGAATGCGCAGCGAGACGCCGGCCAGGGCGTTCACCTCGATCTCGCCCATGCGGTAGGTCTTGGTGACCTTCTCGAGGCAGATGACGCAATCGCTCATCATCCGCCTCCGCCGCGGATGAACACGCCACCACCGCCGCCGTTTCCGCTGAACAGCAACGACGGCGGGTTGAGCACCACCAGGTCGCCTTCTTTGAGATCACCGCCGCGCACTTCGCTCTGCACGTCATTCGAGGCGCCCAGTTGCACCTTGACCGCCACGGGCAATCCGCCCTGTAGCACGTAGACCACGCGCTCGCCCTCGATGGAGCGCACCGATCGGTTGGGCACGAGCAGCACGTTCTCCAGTCGAGAGACCTCGATGTTCACCGCCACGGTCATGCCTGGCCGGATGCGCTCATCGGGCGCGTCCAGCACGACGGTGACCGGATAGGTGACCGCCCCCGATGCAACCCCCGGCGCGAACCCGATACTGACAACATAGCCGGTAAAGGCGGCCTCGGGAGCAGCGTCGAAGGTGAGCGAAGCCGATTGGCCGGCCTGGACGCGATTGACATCGACCTCCGCGATCGGCACATCGACATGCAACTCAGAGAGGTCGGCCATGTTGATGAGCACGACGCCCGGTGTCACCAGGTCGCCCGGCAGGAGTCCCACGCCGGTGATCGTGCCGGCGAAGGGGGCTTTGATACGCGCTTGGTTAAGAGTCGCTTGGATGGCGTCCACGCGCGCTTGGGCCGCCACCACATCTTCACGGTTGGGCCCGTCCTTCAGGCGGTCGTAGGTGCGATGGGCCTCCTCCAACTGCGCCTTGGCGACCTCATATTGCCCGGTCACGGAGTCGATGGTGGCCTGAGAGGCCGTGCCGCCGGGCGACTGCGGATCCTCAACCTCGGCCTGCGCCTTCTGCACCGCCTGCAACGCATGGATGTACTCGAGGTAGGCCTGCTGAAGCGAGATCTGATAGCCCACGCTTGCCTCGGGCCGCAGCCTCAGGTAGTTGTAGCGGGCACTGGCTTTGGCCAGCCAATCTTGCGCGTTGAGCAAGCCGCCTGTCTTCGAGTCAACGACGATGCGATCATAAGTTGTCTGAGCGTTGTCAAAGGCCTTCTGAGCATTCGCCAGGGCCAGCAAAGCATTGGCCCGCGGCACATCCGACTTGAGCAGATCATCGAGAGCCTTCCTGGCATTGACCAGGTCGGCTTGTGCGGCCACCACCTGCTGGGGGAGCGAGGCCGGGTCCAGGTCCGCCAGAATACCGCCCTCGGCCACTTTGTCGCCGAGCTTCACCCTGACGCTGCCCACCCGCCCGCTGAGAGCGAAGCTCAGCCCAGCGGATTGGCGCGCCTCGAGAGTTCCGGTGGCGCCCACCGAGGCCGTGAGCGTGCCCATTGCGGCCGGTTGAGTCTGAAGGGCGCCAAGCTGGCTCAACGCCTGGCGGCGCGCCACCACGACCACGCCAACAATCACGGCGATCACAACGATCGCCGCGATGAGGATCCACATCCATCTCTTCATGCCGAACCTCCCGCGCAGAAACGAGTCTGGGTTGCCCTGCGCGCTTGCCACGCACGGGTGTGAAGCGCCATTATAAAGAATATAGCGCCAGGGGGGAAGGTCACACGTGGTTGGTTGCAGCGGTGTCATCGGTCAATCGCCCCAGCCACCGGGTCCCCATCCCCATCAAAGTACCGGCCGATTGTGGAGCAAATGTGCGCGAAGGGTTAGCGGAAGATGAGCGTTGGCTTTCGCTGGGTCGGTCAGACGGCGGACCTCGATCCGGCGGGAGCGCAGTGCTCCTGAGTGCAGGGCCGCCTCGCACGAGCCCGATGCGTGTGTCAATCCGCTCTTGCCTATCTGCAATCTCCATACCTAGAGCATGGGCCGCTTGGGACCGCATGGAACAGGAACGTCATCCCTTGAGCGGGTGATGTTCATCTCTGTCAAATGTGACTTCATGCCCTAACTCGCCCCGAATTCGGCGATTAGACTCAGTGTGCCTGCTCGCAGCACGGTCTCTCGCATTCGCACCCAGCGGGTGCGGAGAGGCCATTGCGGATTCTGAGGAGAGAAGTTCGATGCAGACAATGCCCAGCGACTCCAATGCCGTCGACCGCAAGGCGCGCATGAAGATTGCCTTCGAGGATCTTCCCGTGCGCGAGGTGAGTGAGCGCATTCGGGATTTCGATGAGACGTTTTTGGCTTTCGATGCCGAGCGTGCCAAGCGCGAAGCCATGCGCTGCATTCAATGCCCGGCTCCGGCGGCCTGCGTCGAGGCATGCCCGGCGCACAACAACATCCCGGCCGCCCTCGCGCTCATCGAGCAGGGGGATTTTCTAGGCGCAGCCGCCATCTACCGCGCCACTTCCTCGCTGCCCGAGATTTGTGGCCGCGTATGCCCGCACGAGCAGTTGTGCCAAGGTGCCTGCGTGCGCAACAAGAAGGGCGAGCCGGGGCAGACTGGCGCGCTCGAGGTGTTCGTCGCGGACTACGCGCGCGCCATGGGCACGGTTGAGATTCCGCGGGGCGCGCCCACCGGGAAGAAGGTCGCCATCGTCGGCTCCGGACCGGCGGGGCTCTCATGCGCCGAACAACTTGTCCAGCGCGGGCATGCGGTGACCGTGTTTGAGGCCTTCCCCGCCCCGGGCGGATTGCTTGTCTATGGCATTCCGAATTTCAAGCTTTCTAAGCGAGTCGTTCAGGCACGCCTCGATGACCTGCGCCGCGCGGGCGTCGAGTTCGTGACTAACGCGCGCATCGGCAAGTCCCACACGATTGATCAACTGCTCGCCGAAGGGTTCTCAGCCGTTTTTGTCGGGGTAGGATCCCTCATTCCGGCGACGATGAAGGCGCCGGGAGAAGATCTTCCGGGAGTGTACCAATCGACCGATTTCCTCATCCGCAACAATGTGCCCGCAGAATTCCTGCCCCCCGACATGCGCGAGAAGCCGCGCATCGGCCGGCGCGTGGCGGTAGTGGGCGGCGGCGACACGGCTTCCGATTGCCTGCGCACCGCACTGCGCCTGGGCGCGGACGAGGTGACCTGTGTCTACCGGCGGACCGAAGCCGAGATGCCGGGCGGCAAGAAGGACCGCGCGCTCGCGCGTGAGGAAGGTGCGCGCTATCGCTTTCTCACTCAGCCGGTGCGCTTCCTGGCCGGCCCGGATGGTTGGGTGAACGGGGTCGAGTGCTTGCAGTGCGAGCTGGGTGAGCCGGATGCCAAGGGCCGCCGCAAACCGGTTCCCATTGAAGGGTCCAACTTCGTGGTCGAAGCCGACACCGTGGTGTTGGCCCTGGGCTATTGGCCGGATGCCGAAATCGGCGAGAGCACGCCGGACCTAAAGACACACGACTGGGGGCTGATCGAGATCGATCGCGCGACCGGTGCCACCTCGTGCCCAGGTGTCTATGCCGGAGGCGATGATGTGACCGGGCCGGATCTGGTGGTGACGGCCATGGTCGCCGGGCGGCGCGCCGCGGCGAGCATTCACGACTACATCATGAGCAAGAACTGAATCGCGGCCCGACGCAACGCGGCCGATTTCCCCCGGGGCCGTTCGCGCCGAGAGCGTGGACGGCCCCGAGTGTGTTATCGGCCGCCGAGTCGGATACGCTGGTCACGACGAGAAGGAGCATTCAACGCGCGTCGGCCGATCGACCTCGGTGCCGCCGCCGATCTTGTCGACGCTGGAACAGGCGACGCCCTCCGCCCCCGCATCGACCAAACAGATGCGCCGGCGTGGAGGCCGCGTTCATCTCACACTGAGCGATTATCCCTCCCGGCACATTCCTTGCAGCAGTCCTCTGAATGCGAATCGCCCGCGAATCCTTCGGGTTACAATAACGCCATGCCCGCTCTCGATGCCGAAATCCTGCCGGTGCAATTCTCTCACGCTCGGTTGAGCGAGGAGATGCCGCGCGGGTACCTGTTGCGCCCGGCACCGCGGCGCAGCGCCCGCGGTCGCTCGAACGACATGCTCCTGATAGGTCTGGCCATGTTGCCCGGCAGCACCGCGCCCGCCTCGCTCGCCGATGAGCTGTGCCAGCTCGGCGCGCGGGCATTCTTCGAAACCCCTGGTTCGGTCACCGCAGCACTGCGTTCAACATTCGCCGCGATCAATGACGAACTGCTCCTGGCCGGAACGGGCGTCGTCTCGACCGCCATGCAGGCCAACCTGATCTGCCTCGTCGTTCACGATGAGGCGCTTTACCTGGGGTACGTCGGGTCGGTGCTGGCTGTGGTGGCCCAGCCAGGCCGGGTCAGCCTGTACCCGCCGCATGAAGAATCCGCCACACGCCCGCTCGGCAGCTCCCGCGCGCTCGAGCTGCGGTACGGGCATATCCCCCTCAGCAATGAACCGCGCGCCTCCGGAGTCAGCCTGCTTGTTGCGGCGCTGCCCGCGCCGAGCTGGAACGTCGCGCTGGATGGGGCCGAGCGACTCTCGCTGCGCGCCGTCGCCGAGCGCATGGCGCAGCGCAACATGGGCCAGACGAGCGGCATGCTGGCGCGCCTGGCGCCGGCCAGCAGTGGTGCGCAGAAGCAAGCGGACCTGGCGACCGTAGTGCGTGAGCAGCAAGCCGCCGCAGCGCCTCCGCCGTCGGTGACATCGGCCGGCCGGCGCTCGGCCGCCGAGGCTCTCTCGATCATTCGCGAGGCGCAACAGAGCACACCGCGGGCGGCACCTGGAGATGAGCCTGCGGCCCCGACGCCGCCTCCGCCTGGGCCAATACGCAGCGCGGAAGAAGCCGCTTCCCGTGCACCTGTGCCTCAGGGGCCGATTATCGAGATGCCGGCCTCCGGTCGCCCGCCGATCCATGTGGGGCCCGCGCTGAGCGAGCCTCGCGACGAGGCGCTGCCGCACCTCGCTCCGTTTTCGGATGCCACGCCCGCAGCACGCCTGAATGCCTGGGAGGTGCTCAGCGCCTTCGCGGGCGCTGCGCGCACCACGCTGCGCAGTGCCTGGCTCGCGGCGCGCAAGGGCCTCGCGCGGCTGATGCCGGCCGGGACGTTGCAGGAGCGCGGCATGCTCACTTTGCCGCCACAGCTCATGTTGGCCACCGCCATTGCCATTCCCGTGGTCGTGGTGGTTCTCGTCAGCGTGGTTTATTTCCGTCGCGGCCGCAGCGAACAATTCGCTGCGTTGATGGACCAAGCGCGCCAGGCCGCGGCTGCAGCCTCTCTCGTCTCCGACCCGGCCCAAGTGCGCGGAGCGTGGGGTGAGGTCCTGGGGATCCTGGAGGATGCCGCGCGATTTGGCGAGTCGCCCGAACAGGCTGCCTTGCACCAGCAAGGCGTGGCGGCGCTCGACCGACTCGACGGTATCACCCCGCTCGAATTCAGTCCGATGGTACCCGGCGGACTGGGATCCAACACACACGTGAGCGCGCTGGTGGCCGGTGACCGGCAGATGTTCGTGCTGGATAGAACCCAAGGCCGCGTCCTGCGATTGGTGCTCGGGCAGGGCGGCTATCAACTCGACGAGACGTTCCAATGCGAATCGGGCGCCTATCCCGAGCACGCGATTGAGACTCCGGTGGACATGGTGTGGGTGCCGGATATCACCGTGGGCACACAGATGCCTCAGTCGGCCAAAGCGGGCGTGTTGGTCGCGGTCGACGCGCAGGGCGGCGTCTTGTATTGCCCGCCGGGCGGTAGTGCAGTCGCCGGAGTGCTCGAGCCGCCGCGTACCGGCTGGCTGGGTGCGCGCGCCATCGATTACTACAACGGCCGGCTTTACGTTCTCGACCCGCTCAGCAACGGATTCTGGCGCTATGCCACCCGCGGATTCAATTTCGATCAGCCGCCCAATGACTACTTCGATGCAGGCGTACCCAACCTCACCGACACGATCGACTTCGCAGTGGCCAACGGAGATGTGTTCTTCTTGCACGCCGACGGGCAACTCACGCGCTGCGCCTACAATCCCCTCTACGAGCCGCCGGGCGGTGGGCAGACCGGGGCCAATGTGTGCGGTTCAGTGCTGTACAACGACACGCGTGCCGGACGAACGGCCGGGCCGCGTATCGTGGACGCCCAGCTCATTCGGCTCACCTATAATGAGCCGCCCGAACCGTCCCTCTTCTTCCTGGATGGGTTTGGGCGAGGCGCGTACCGCTTCTCGCTGGCGCTCAACTTCCTCGAACGCTTCCGAGTCACGACCTCCGAGGACGGTGAAGCCACAGCGCTTGCCCTGGGCATCGACAAGACGCTGTACCTGGCCATCGGCGACCAGATCTATGCGGCTCGCACGGCCGTCCCTTAGGCGTGCGCCCGCTTTGACAGCCTCTCCACCCACGACTACAATCGAGCCGCACCTATTCCCCCACCGTGGATTCCCTCCTCCATGAGCCGCTGGCCGGGCAAGTACGTCATCGGGCTGACAGGCAACATCGCCACCGGCAAGAGCGTCGTGCGCAAGATGCTCGAGCATCTGGGC
The DNA here is from genome assembly GCA_963712475.1 of uncultured Chloroflexia bacterium. Taxonomy (GTDB): domain Bacteria; phylum Chloroflexota; class Anaerolineae; order Anaerolineales; family RBG-16-64-43; genus RBG-16-64-43. Next base: position 1,418,743 of record CAVQIA010000004.1, on the reverse strand, counting down.
GCCTACGGCATTGACGCGGACGCGCTCAGCCACCGCTCGATCTCCAAGGGGGCCCCCGGCTATGCCGAGGTGGTGCGCACCTTCGGCGAGTGGATCCTCGATGACCAGGGCGAGGTCAACCGCCAGGGCCTCGCCAAATTGGTCTTCTCCGACTCGAAACTCCTCGCCAAACTCGAAGCGGTGGTCCACCCCTTGGTGCGCGAGGCGCTCGATCTGCTGGTGCAACGCTCGCGCGCGACGGTCGTCGTGATCGAGGCCATCAAACTGCTCGAATCCGGCCTGGTCGATCTCTGCGACACGGTGTGGGTGACTCACGTTCCCGAGTGGATTCAGTTGGTGCGCCTGCGCGAGAAGCGCGGGCTGAGCGAGCAGGCGGCCCGTCAGCGGGTCGCGGCGCAGCCCCCGCAGCAAGAGAAGTTGGCCCGCGCCGACGTCGTCATCCACAACGACGAGTCATTCGAGTCGACCTGGAACCAGGTGCAGGCCGCCTGGGCCATGGTGCCGCGGCCGGTCGAGGCAGAAACACAACCGCGCCCGCGCGGCGAAGCCTCGGTGCGCCGCGGACGCCCGCCGGATGCAGACGAGATAGCCGGCTTCATCAACCTTGTGCGCCGCCCGACCCGGCTGCTCAGCCGCGCCGACATCATGGCGGCCTTCGGTCAGAAGGCGTACTTCCTGCTCGAATTGAACGGCGAGATCATCGGCCTCATCGGCTGGCAGGTGGACAACCTGGTCACCCGCGCCGACGAGGTCCTGCTGCTCCCAATCGTCACTCCCGAGCAAGGATTGCAGCTCTTGCTGCATGCCATGGAGCGTGCCTCGGCCGACCTGCAAAGTGAGGCGGCCCTGGTGTATGCGGATCGCACCCTGGCTCGCAGCACGATCTGGCGCGACGCGGGCTACGAAGCCACGGGCCTGGGTCGTTTGAGCATCCGCGCCTGGGAGGAAGCCGCCCGCGAATCATTCGTGCCCGAGGCGCAGCTCTTCTTCAAACGGCTGCGCGAGGACCGGGTGATGAGGCCGATATGAGAAGCCTGGGAGGCTGGTTGAACCGCCACCCGCGGTTCGTCGCATGGGTCGTCCTGGCGGCGGTGCTGGCGGGTGTGGTGGCGTTCGACACACGGGCGCTTGGCCTGAAGGGGCTGCGAATGGTTGTGCTCATGTTGGCGGCGCTCGGGGCGTCGGCGGCTGCGGTATGGATCGTCAGTTGGGATCGGCCGGCTAAGTAGACGCGCGGGCTTGAAGCACTCCGGCGCAAAGCAACGGGCCAACCTGTCGAGGTTGGCCCGTGTTCGTTCATGTGCGAGCAGGGCGGCTCAGGTCGAGGCCGGTTGCGCAGGTGGAGACGGCATAGGGGCCTCGCCATAGGAGCGGGTCCCAAAACGGGTCAGCACGACGGCACCCAGTCCAATGCCCGCGACGATGGCCCCGCCCAATGGGCCGATGCACGGGATGATCCCCACGAATTCCATCACCAGAGTCAGAACGAAGGTGCCCAGCGCGGCCGAGGCGGCTGGATGCAACTTCAACTTGAGAACCTCCGCGAGCCGGTTCCCGACCTCCGAGCCGATGGCGATCCACCCGAACACGCCGGCTGCTATGAAGAGCACGCCGCCAAGCACCGCCACGGGGATCAGGCACAAGGTGATCACCAGCAGGACGAGCAGCCCGGGAGCAACCACGGCGGTCAGCAGCCCCAGCACGCCTGAGATGGCCGGGTGCTGCAGCGAAGCGTGTGCGACCCGCGCCGTCTGGCTCGGCCAGAAGATGACGGCGAGCACGGCCAGCGCCGCAAGCCCCAGGCTGCGCAGGAAGATGGAGACTCCGTTGACCCACGGGGTGAAGTTGATTCGCCACGGGAAGGGCATGTTCCACCCCTGGGGCCCGGTCGGGAGATTTGGCTGCGTAGGTGTGCTCGGGATCGAGAGGGTGAACGGCAATTGCATCCCGCCGCCGGAGGTGACTTGGCCGCCGACCTCCGATCCTTCGGCGCGGTTGAGCAGCGCGCCGAAGGTGCCCAGGTCGCGCGTCACCACCGATTTCGGACCCAGGCTGACCGTGCCGCCGACCGCCACGGCATCGCCGTCGACGGTGCCGTCGATGGTCACTGAGCCGCCCACCAGGGCCACGTTGCCGTTGACCTGGGCCCCTTCCTCGATGGTCACGGTGCCGCCGATCACCACCAGATCGCCGTTCAAGGTTTCTCCCTGGGCGAGGGTGAAGGTTCCGCCGAAGATGAGTTTTCCTTCATCGGGACCGTCGGCCAGCGCCAGGCCGGGGAGCAAGAACAGCAACACACACGCGAGCAGGGTACTTCGCAAGATGGTCTTCATTGTCGTACTCCTTGAACAGCATAACGCGACATCGTGATCAGCCAGAGCGAAATGAGCGCCGCCGTACCCACGACAAGCGCGATCCAAAGCCCGGGCGGGACGAGTGTGGACAAGCTGCGTATCAGCACCAACCCCACCTCTTGCGCAGCCGCCACGGCAGCGGCAACCCACACCATGACCTCCAGCAGGCCAACCGCGGCGCGTGCGGGAGAGAGCAGCGCGCCCAGCGCCTGCCAGCCCAGTATCACGGCAAGCACAACCGCGCCCGATACACACAAGCCCAGCACCAACCACGCCTGCCAGCGGCGTTGCGCGATTTCGCGCGCAGCGAGCGTGGTCTGCCAGCGTTCGGCGAAGCCGGGCCGAGGTGCGAGCAGCGGCGCCGCCTGCAGCCGGCGTTCGGCTTCCACCCAACCCGCGGCCAATGCACGGCACGCGGAGCACTCGCGCAGGTGGGCTTCAAGTTTGGCAGCTTCAGCCGGCCTCAGTTCGTGTGCGGCAAGCAGCCACTCCTCAAACGGCTGGTGCGGCATCATGTGTCCCTCCTCGAGCAAGGCCGCCGGCTTGGCTCTCGGGCCACACGCCGGCCAACTGGCGGCGCGCGCGATGCAGGCGGCTCTTGACCGCACTGACCGAGAGCGAAAGGGCCTCGCCCATTTCTTCATACGATAGGTCATACCAGTAACGCATCACGATCGCCGCGCGATCGAGCGGATCGAGCGACTGCAACATGTGCGCCACGCGGCGTTCTCGCTCGTGTGCCTCGGCCGAGTTTTCCGGGCCGGGGGCCGGGTCTGGCGCATCTTGGTAATCGGGCATCGCCTCCAGCGAGAGCGCGACGAGCCGTTGCCGGCGCAGGTAGTCGATGCAGTAGTGGGCGGCGATCGAGAGCAGCCAGGTTGCAAACGGGCGCTGCGGGTCGTAGCGCTCGAGCGCCTGGAATGCCCGCCAGAATGTCTCCTGGGCCGCGTCTTCTGCCTCGCTCGGGTTGCCCAGCATGCGTCGGCACAAGTTGTAGACCGGCACCTGGTAGGCTTCCACCAACTGCGTGAAGGCCTGCCGGTCTCCTGCCCGCGCTTGCGTGACCCACTCCACCGGAACGCTCACCGAGCGCATATGGCTTCCCGCCGCATCTCGTTTTTCACGACTCGCCCGCCGCCACCGAGCCTCTACCGCGGACTTAGCGAGTCTCAAGGATGAGCTTACCCAGTCCCATGTCGACGTTCAGTTCAAGCTCCGCGCCCTCGCCGGGAACATTGTAGAAGTTGCCGCTGCCGATCCAGGCGCCGGAGGGTGAGACCTCGGTTAGCCCACCCGCCAGTGTAAGCCGAGTATTCGAATTGGCCGGAACGATCAGGCGCAGCGTGCTCACGCCCGAGCGAATCGACACCGTGGTCGGCTCGCTCATCTCGCCCGTGAAATCCAAGGTGTAGGAACCTGCGCCCGAAACGAAAGTGATCTGCTTCGCGCGTGCATAACCGAGCCCGCGCAATTCGACCGTCGAGGCGCCGGTGCGGTAGACCAGTTCCTCCATGCGTTGCGGGTTCGGGCTGGAGAACACCACCTGCGACTCGCTCGCGCCATCGCTAACCTCCAGCCTGTGCAGCGGGACTCCGGAAAGATCGAGGGTGCCGCGGTATGCACCCGCATTGAGCTGCAGGTCGAGAGGATGCCCCCCCAATCGCAGGTCCCATTCATTGACCACCGAGCTGCCGGTCGGCGCCGAGTAGCCCTCGGGGGCTTCCTGACGAATATCGACCTGGCCGGCGGAACGGTCGATCAATAGCTTCCAAGAGGGGACATTGCAGCGGACGCTGCCTTCGACCAGGTTTTGCGCACCGCCGCGCACATCCAGACGCCCGGCACCCATTGAAATCGAGAGAGCCACCGGATTGCTGCCTTCCGGCAGGGCTTCATTGATCGAGTAGGTTTGGGTGGGTCCGAGTTCGAGTTCTTGCACAGTCGGGAGGTTGACTGTGACACCCGTGCAGGCAATAGCCAGGATGGCCAGGATGGCAGTCAGGACAAGAATGTGTTTCATGGCGACCTCCGGGTACAGAACGAAGCTCCGTGGGTTTCCGCGTCGAGCGCGCCCGGCGGGAGCTTCTACCCAATATACGCCGCATCCTGTGACCAGGTTGCACAACTAGCAAAAAAGCTGGCGCCGGCTTCTGGCGACAGCTTTTTTGTGGGAATCGGCTGCAGGCGAGCCCTGTGGGCCCTCAGGCGGCTCAGGCTTCGTCGATCGTGGCCTCGGAGGTTGGGGGTGCCTCGGGCGGCGGCGGGGGTTCGGCAGGCGGGGTGGCCTCGCTCTCCTCGCCAGACATATCGCGGATGGCGGCTTCCCAATCCATGTCGGCGTAATCGGCGGATTGCACGCGCTTCAGGCTGAGGCCAATGCGCCGGGCTTGCGGGTCCACCTTGACCACGCGCAAGGTGAGGGTCTGACCTTCCTGCAAGACCTCGCGCGGATGCTCGATGCGCTGCTCCGACAATTCGGTGATGTGGATCAAGCCTTCGACTTCGTCGTGACCTTCCAGGCGCGCGAAGGCCCCGAACTTGGCCAGCTTGGTGACCGTGGCGGTGACCAACTGTCCCTCGTGCAAGGCACTCAGCACTTCCGCCCAAGGATCTTGTGCCAGGGCCTTCATCGACAAGCTGATTCGCTTGCGCTCGCGCTCGACCCCGAGGACGCGCACCCGCACCTTCTGCCCGACCTTCAGCACCTCCGACGGGTGGTTGATGCGCTTCCAGGAGATCTCCGACAGGTGCACCAGGCCGTCGGCGCCGCCCAGATCGACGAAGGCGCCGAAGCTCGCCAGGCTGATGACATGCCCGACGTGTTCTTCACCCTCGTGCAGTTCGTTGAGCAGGCGCTCCTTCTGGCTTTCGCGAGCCTCCTTGGCGGCGGCGCGCTCGGAGAGGATCAGGCGGTTGCGGCTGCGGTCGACCTCGATTACCTTGACGTGGATCGGCTCGCCGACCATTTTGCTCCACTTTTGCTCAGGGGTTTCCCCTTCGCTGCGGTGGCGCCGGCTCAGGCTGAATTGAGAGGCGGGAACAAACCCGCGCAGATTGCCGACCTTGACGATGAGACCACCCTTGTTGAAGCCATCCACGCGGCCGGCGTAGACAGTCTGGCTCGCCATCAGTTGTTCCACCTGATGCCAGTCGGTCTCCTCTTGGGCGCGAGCCAGCGACAGCAACACGTTGCCAGAGTGGTCTTCAGGGTTAATGACGTAGACCGTGATCTCCTGGCCCTCGTGCAGGAGGCCGCGCGCGGCGGCATCCAGCTTTTCGAGTTCCTTGGCCGGGATCACACCTTCCGACTTGGTGCCGATCGAAACAAGCACTTCGTTGGCTGTGATGCGGGCGATGACACCCTTGCGGATGTCGCCACGCTTGGGCTGTTCTGCACTTTGCGACTCTTGCAGCAGATCGCCCATTTCGCTATTGGGTCGAGCGGGAGGGGTAGGACCCTCTTCCGGTCTCGACGATGAGGGTTGGCTCGACATGAACTTGACTTACTCCGGGATCCGAGATGCTAGCATTATACGGTTGAACGACATTCCCCGCAACCAACGCCCGCTCGCACTGCGACCGATCGTAGCCCCGCCGCCTTCCCAGGACCCGATCGGCTCACTGCGCACGCACGAACGGGCGCGCGCACCGGGCTTTGATGGATTTCTGGGATGGGCATGAAAACACGGCGTGCGGGTTTGCAGCCGGATCCGCGCCGGGGGAAAGGTGCTGCGTCGCGTTATAATGCGCCGTGGAGTTCTGGGATGCCTCAAATCTTCCCCTTTACCGCCATCGTCGGACAGGAGCGCATGAAGCGTGCGCTGCTGCTCAATGCGGTCAACCCGCGCATCGGCGGGGTGTTGATCCGCGGTGAGCGTGGCACGGCCAAATCGACGGCCGCGCGCGCCCTTGCGGCGCTGCTGCCTGAGGTGCGCGTGGTGCACGATTGCCGGTTTGGCTGCGACCCCGACCGACCGACGACTTGGTGCACAGAGTGCCGCGAGCGCGAGCATGCCAACGGCCCGCTGCCTTACGACATGCGCCGTACCTCCTTCGTCAACTTGCCGGTCTCGGCAACCGAGGACCGGGTCGTGGGCACGCTGGATATCGAGCGGGCCATCCAGAAAGGGGAGCGCTATTTCGAGCCCGGCGTGCTGGCCTCGGCCAACCGCGGCATGTTATACATCGACGAGGTCAATCTACTCGACGATCACGTGGTCGACATTCTGCTCGATTCAGCGGCCATGGGCATGAATATCGTCGAGCGTGAGGGTATTTCGTTCACCCATCCGGCCCGCTTCATTCTGGTAGGCACGATGAATCCGGAGGAGGGTGACCTGCGGCCGCAGCTTCTGGACCGCTTTGCCTTGTGCGTCGAGGTGCACGGCATCATCGATGCCCGTGACCGGGTAGCCATCATGGAGCGCAACCTGGCCTTTGAGGGTTCCCCCGAGAACTTCCGCGCCGATTGGCTCGCCAAAGAGAGCGAGCTCTCGGCTGAGATCGAACGTGCACGCGAATTGGTTGAAAACGTCGCCTACTCCACCCGCGACCTGCTTTCCATTGCCGGCCTGACCGCCTCGCTCCAGGTGGATGGGCACCGGGCCGACTTGGTCATCCTTAAGGCGGCGCGTGCCCAGGCGGCGCTCCACGGCCGAAAGACCATCTCCGATCACGACATCGCGGTGGCCGCAGAACTTGCCTTGCCGCACCGCATGAAAAAGGGCCCCCTGCAGCAGAGCGAGATGAGCCTGTACAACCTCGAAGAGCGCATCGACCAAATCCACGCGGACATGCAATCGCAGGATGAGGCCGAACCGCGCCCGAGCGAAGAGCAACCCTCCTCGACCGTTGTAAAAAAAAAGATGAGCTGAACGCTCCGCTCAAGGAAGCCCAACCCGAGGTCGCACCGATCGAGCCAACCATCCAGCCTCCGGTGGAATCGGAGCAACGCCCCTGGTGGGAGGGCGGCCAAAAGGTGAAGATGGGCTCGGCCTTCGCGCCGCGCCGTCTGGCCACGCCGCTCGACCGTCTCACCCGGCGCCAGGCCGGGCGCCGCTCGCGCACCCACACCAGCCAGAAACGCGGGCGCTACGTCCAGGCGCGCCCCACACCCGGCGAGGCGGATGACCTGGCTATCGACGCCACCTTGCGCGCGGCGGCACCCTTCCAAGTGGAGCGCCAGGAAGAGCGCGCGAAGGTTGCCTTCGCGGTGCATCCCTCCGATTTCCATCGCAAGGTCCGCGTACGGCGCGCCGCCAACCTGATCCTGTTCGTGGTGGATGCCTCCTGGTCGATGGCGGTCGCCGAGCGCATGTCGGCGACAAAGGGCGCGATCCTCTCCCTACTGACCGACGCCTACCAAAGACGCGACCGCGTGGGCCTGGTCGTGTTCCAGAAAGACCGCGCGCACCTGGTGCTGCCGCCGACACACTCGACGCACCTGGCCACGCGCGCGCTGGCCGACATCCCTGTTGGAGGCAAGACTCCGCTCTCGGCCGGGCTGGCGCTGGCGCTCAAGGTCTTCCGTCAAGAGAAAGTGGTCCATCCGGAAGTGATGCCGCTGATGATCCTACTCACCGACGGGGCTGCCAACGTCTCGCTCAGCACGCTGCCGCCGTTGGAGGAAGCGCATCACTTCGCGGACGAACTGCGCGACGCGCGCATCCGCAGCGTGGTGGTCAACATGGAGCACGCCGCCTTCGATCAGGGCTTGGCACGCACCCTGGCCGATCACCTCAAAGGGCCGTGCTACACGCTGCAGGAGTTGCGCGCCGAAGCGCTGTACGAGACCGTGCGCGGCGAATTGGACCAGGCGGCGTGAGACGCGGCCGCACGCCTCGTTCTGTTCCTCCTCGGAACACATGATGAGCGCCAACACATCGCGGCACCCGGCCGCACCGCGCGTCGATCGGCCGGACCTACCGGCGTCCTACGGCATCCAGCCCGCTGCCTCGGGTGAAGGCACGCTGGCGTGGGATTATGTCAGCGAGCGCATGCACAGCGCGCACAACTATTGGCTCGTGACCAGCCGCCGCGATGGGCGGCCTCACGCCGTGCCGCTGTGGGGCGTCTGGGTCGATGAAGCGTTCTTCTTCTCTACCGATGCGGAATTGCGCAAGGCGCGCAATCTGCGGCTGAATCTGAAGGCCGGGGTGCACCTCGAGAGCGGGGACGAGGTTGTGATCCTCGAGGGGCGAGCGGATGTCGTGCAGGATGCGAGCTTGCAGGCGCGCCTCGACTCTCTGTATTTTGCCAAGTATGGATTCCACATGGAGGGCGGCCCGATCTTTCGGGTGAGCGCGGACACCGTGCTGGCGTGGCGCGAACGCGATTTCCCCTCCAGCGCCACCCGCTTCCGCCTGTCGCGTTGACGCCGGAAGGATAGCGTGGCCGCTTGCGCTGCGCTCGAGCCCGACGAGACTTCTGTGCGCGGGCCGCGCCTAATCGGCCATCGGTAAGGCGTGCTATGCGCTCTCCCTGAGGCCCTCGTGAGAATGAAACAACGGCCGCACAGCGGCCGTTGTTTGTTGATGAGGTCGCGACGCCTGCCTCAGGCGCGCAGCCGCTCACCCTGCGGGTCGTGCAGCGCGTCAGCGGCTACAAGCGCCGGCACGTGCTCGCCGAAGACCTCGACCTGTACCGAGGTGCCGGGTGTGCTGAGCGCGAGCGGCAGGTACGCGTAGGCGATGTTCTTCTTCACCGTGAAGCCGTAGCCGGCGCTGCGAAGCCGGCCCACAACCGTACCGCCGGAAAGCACTGCTTCGCCGCCGTAGATCGTGAGATAGTCCGCGTCCCCGATGAGCAGCGTGCACAGCTTCTGCGTGATCCCTTTCTCTTTGGCCTTGGCCAGCGCCTCGCGGCCGATGAACTCGCCCTTGCCCAGACGCACGCAGAAACCGAGCCCGGCCTCGTAAGGATTCTCGAGCATGGTCACGTCCATGCTGTAGTAGCGGTAGCCCTTCTCCAAGCGCAACGAGTTGAGCACTTTGTACCCGCCTGGCTCGATGCCGAACTCCTTGCCGGCGGCCATCAACGCATCCCACACTTGCACGGCGTGCGCCACCTCGACATACAGTTCCCAACCCAGCTCGCCGACGTACGTCATGCGTTGGGCCAGCACCTTGGCGTCACGGATTTCGATCGTGCGCGCCGTCATGTAGGGCAAGGCTTCATTGGAGACGTCGCTGGAGGTGACGGCGCGCAGCACCTCGCGCGCTTTGGGACCCCACATGCCGATGACGGCGTAGTCCTCGGTCACATCGTGGATTTCAACCGGGGGGTCGCTCGGCCGCACGCCCAAGCGCAGGTGACCCAAGTCGTTGCCGATGAAACCGGAGCCGGTTACGACGCGGAAGAGTTCCTTGCCCAGGCGGGTGATGGTGACATCGCCCTCGACACCGCCGCGGGTGTTGAGGAACTGGGTGTATATGGCGCGCCCTTCGGGCACGTCCATCTGGCTGTCGGTGAGGCGCTGCAAGAGCGGCAGGGCACCCGGGCCGCGCACTTCGATCTTGCCGAAGGATGACATGTCGAAGAGCCCCACTCGTTCGCGCACGGCGCGATGCTCTTCGGCCACGCGGTCGAAATAGGGCGGGCGCTTCCAGCCCCACTCGCGCTGGTCGGCGCCCATGCGCCGCCACGGCTTGCCCGGCTGGCAGTAATTGACGCGTTCCCAGCCGAACTTCTCGCCGAAGACCGCCCCCAGCTCTTGCATTCGGTGGTGCAGCGGGCTGATGCGATGCGGGCGGGCCCACTCGTTCTCGTCATTGGGGAAGCGCAACAGGTAGTAATACTTCACGCCTTCCCGCGCCCGCTCGGCGGCGTACCAGGGATCGGCATAGTAGCGGCCGAAGCGCCAGGCATGGAAGGCGAAGATGTCGAGCGAGGGTTCGCCTTCAACGATCCACTCGGCCAGAACCTTCCCCATGCCGCCCGCTCCGCCATAGCCTTGCAGCGAGAGCCCGTTGGCAGACCAGAAACCTCGCACCCCAGGCATCGGGCCAAGCATCGGGCGGCTGTCGGGCGTATAGGAACCCGGATGGCAGGTCAGTCCCTTGATCTCGGCCCTCTCGAGCACCGGGATCCGCCGAATCACGCCCTCCAGCAGCGGCTCGAAGCGATCGAAATCCGGAGGCAGAGTGGCCCCGCTGTGATCCCACGGTACACCGTCAATCCATCGCGGCGAGGGGTTGAGTTCGTATCCGCCGACAACTAAGCCGCCGGCCTCCTCGCGTAGATAAACCAGATTATCTGGGTCGCGAACGCACGGCGTCTCGTGAGGAAACTCCTTGCCCGGCACGGCCTTAAGCGTGATGTGCTGGTGATCGACCGGCGTCGTGGGAATGTGCAGCCCGGCCATCGCCGCCACCTGCGGGCTCCACATGCCGGCCGCATTGACCACCACCTCGGTGCGGATGCTGCCCTTGTCGGTGATCACCCGCGCCATCTCGCCCTGCGGCCCAAGTTCGAAGCCGGTGACACGTGTATTAGTGTGCACCGTCACGCCCAGCTCGCGCGCGCGGCGGGCGAGATCAGTGGTCGTGAGATACGGATCGAGATGCCCATCGCGCGGCAGATAGATCGCGCCGAAGAGGCTCTCCTTGGAGAGCGCCGGGAAGTGCCGAACTGTCTCATCGGGCGAAGTGACCTCGACCTCGAGCCCGATCGCGCGCGCCTGACTCACGTTGCGCAGCAACTCTCTGAACTGCGGCTCGCTGGATGCCACGCGCAGGCTGCCGACGTGCTGGACCATTCCAAACTCACTGAACAGGTCGATGCTGTACTTGCGGATCTGCATCAATGTGGGCGAGGTGTGGAATTGGGTCACCAACCCGGCGGCCCAGCCGGATTCGCCGCTGGCGATCTCACCTTTCTCGAGCAGTACCACATCCTTCCAGCCCAGTTTGGCCAAATGGTAGGCGACACTGACGCCCATGATTCCACCGCCGATGACGACGGCTCGTGCGTGCTCTTTCACACAGACCTCCTATCGAGATGAAACGGTGATGTCGGACATCGCCGCGGCCGGTGTGCGCCCGCGGCGAGGGAGACAACTCGCGCAATGAATGGATGAGTGCAACCCACCAGGGCGGGGGCGCAAACCGCCCCCGCCCTGAATGCACGCTGCGTTTTACTCGGGTGGGATCTCCTTGAAGGCGAAGTCGACGTTGATGCCGCGTCGCCTCTGCGCGACCTTGACCGCAAAGTACCAGACGGCCGAGACCACGACGATCGCGATGGCGATGATTTGGGCCCACAGGTTGCGCGGGAACTCGGCGAAGTTCCAGTTGCCGAGGACTCCCAACTGCGGTGCCAGCAGGTAAGCGAACACCATCGCGAACCCGAACACTGCGCCCAGGCCCCCAAGGATAGTGACCCATGGAACGCCGCCCAGCTTGTATTTGGCACCGGGCGAAGCCTCGTAAACCTCCTTGGCGCGGTAGGGCAGCAGCGCGCCCGCCAGCGAACTCGCCGCAAACACATAGCCGCAGGCGAAGGTCACGCCCAGGGTCAGGCCAATCCAGCCGCCGACCAAGTTGTAGGCCAAGATGACCGGGATACTAGCCAGGAAGTAGGCCAGGTGGGCATTGACGGGCGTGTGCAGGCGCTCGTTGACCTTGCTGAACCACTCGGGCAGCAGCCGGTCGAGCGACATGGCCACCATGATGCGCGTGACCCCGATGTAGCAGTTGTTGACGATCTGGAAGGAGTTGAGGATGTAGCCGAAGGCGATGAGGATCACCACCAGCGGGCTGGCGGTAAGTGCAATGGCCAGGATGTTGGGCCACAGGTTGAACCCCGCGATATTCGCTTCGGGGATGAGCGACCAGTAGCCCGCGCCCGCGATGTACAGGAATTCCGTGCCACCCACACGCTCGAAGGCCCAGCCGAGCAGGGCCAGCAGGATGCCGGTGACAATCAGCGAGCCCACCAGGATGAACACCTGATTCTTGAAGGAGCGCGCCTCTTTGATTTCACCGTTTTGCTCGGCCGAGTAGGTGGCCCACTGCACGCTTGTCCAGGCGATGGGGGCGACCAGCAGCGTGGCCAGCAAACTGAAGGGCGGATTGAGGTTGATCCCCGCCCCGACGACGGCATCCTTCGCGGTCTGATAGAAGTTCTGCACACCGCCCGAAGCCACGGCGAAGGCGTTCAGCCGGGCGATGAATTCGGATGCCGGTGTGGTGAAGAGGACGATCAAGGTCGTGGCAAAGGCGATCAGGATGCCGTAGAACATCACGTACTGGATCTTGACGTAGTTCTTGAATCCGCTCACGAGCAGGACCATCGACAAGAAGGCGTTCACGATGCTGGTGATGATGATCCCGTTGGCCGAGGTGAACCACACGCCGACGGCCGAGAGAGCTGGGCTGCCAAGGGTGGCTCCCAGCCCGAGGAAGAGCGGCGCAAATCCCAGGTAGGAGAGCAACCAACCCGAGAGCGCCACCCACTGCAAGATCCAGATGACAAAGCCCGACATGAGCAGGGTGAAGCCCCAGAAGCCGCCGAAAGCGCGGCTCTGGAACACGTAGTCGCCGCCCGAGCGGGGCAGGGCGGTCGAAAGCCACACGTAAGCAAACGCGATCGGGATCTCCAAGAGTGTGGCCAGCAGGATTCCCCACACGATCTTGCCGCCGGGAAGCGCCCCGGGGGCCCATAGGTAAGTCCAAGGGAAAATCAAACCCATCGTGAGGATGTTATAGATGAAGGCCGAGTACGGAGACATCACCCGTACCAGGCCGGAAGCCTTGCGGGTAAAGACCTCAGGGGTAGCCGCTGCTGTCGCCATTGCATTCCCTCCCACAGGAATAAGGGTCGACGGTCCGACGGCGCGCGATAAGAGGTTGTCGAACTGGGGCAACACCTCCTCCCCCGGCGCTACCTGGGCGGGTTAGCCCGACGTCATCTGGTAGCTTTCGACCTTCCCGTTTGCGAGGTTGGTCAGAACCCCCCGGAGCATCCCCTCGCCGTACTCACTGCCTGGGTTGACGCACACGGTACGGCCGATCTTGGCCACCCCCGGCAACTCATGGATGTGGCCGTGCAACCCCAGCATGGGCTGGTGTTTCTCGATGGCAGCACGCACCGAGTGGCTGCCCGCCCCATGCAGCACCACCTGCCCGGCCTGAACGATTTGTGCTGGCGGGTCGGTCGTCCAATCCAGCATGGGACACGTGTCGAGTGTGGAATCGACCGGAGGATCGTGGAAGTTGAAGATGCTGCGATCGCGGTCGGGGACCTGGGCCACCATCTTCTCGATGACTTCGCCCAATGCTTCATCGGGCATCTCGCGCGGCGTTTTCCAGGGTGTCGGCGTGCTGTTGCCGATGCTGACCATCGTATGCACGTCGTCGATTGGGACCGCCAGGCCTTCGCAGGCCACGACCACTTCGCTCCCGGCACGATGCAGCGCGGTCAGCGCGTCGGGATAGTCATCATTGCCGCCGGTGATGTAGCAGCGGATACCCGTGCCGTGCAGGCGCGTTTCGGCCAGGTCCACCCAGGTTTCCAAGCGCTGACGAGCCAGCTGGTGGAACAGGCGATCCACCGCGGCCTTGTCGGCCTGAAGTGCCTTGAACTCATCGCCCTCCATGACCTGGCTGTAGAAGCCGAGGGTGCCGATGCGTTCCTGGAGTGCGGCGAGTGCCGCTTCGCCCTCGAGATGCTCGAGCGTGCCCTGGAGCGTGGCGCGGTATTTGCCCGGGCCCTCGCGGATGATGGGAATCATCAACTTGCCGGTGATATCTCCGCCCATGACCAGCACGTTGGCTTGGTAGAACTTGCCGGCGTTGATGAATTTGCGGTAGGTCCGCTCCGAGCCGTGCACGTCGGTCGCGAAGAAGAGGCGCGTGGTCTTCTTAGCTGTCTTGGGGAACAACGGCATTGGGCTTCTCCTGCTCGGCGCGCAGCTTGAGCAATCCCTCCGGCTCGAACTCGTGACTCGCCACGATCACCTCGATCGAGCGGCCTTCGAGTTGGGAACGCGCATCGTCGCTCAGATTCTCGTCGGTGACCAATACCTGGATCTGGTCGACCTTCGCCATTTCGAAATTAGAAACCACGCCCCACTTGGAGTGATCGGCCACAACGACCGCCAGGCCGCGGGTGCGTTCGATCATGACCGCTGCGATCTCCGCCTCGGCGCTGGAGGGAGTGGTGAGGTTGTACTTGAGGCTGATGCCGTCGACACCGACGAAGCACTTTTTGGCGTACACCTGCTTGAGCATATCGATGGCGAAACGCCCAGCCACGGAGTTGGATCGCGGGCGCAACGTGCCCCCCAGCAGGATCACCTCGAAGGGCGCATCGCGCGCTTCGAGGGCGGCGGTAACATTGTTTGTGATCAAGGTGAGATTGGGCAGGTCGGCGCGCACATGCAGGTTGCGCAGCACCTCAGTTGTCGTGGTGCCGCTGTTGAGGAACACCGTGTCACCGTCCTCGACCAGCATCGCGGCCGCGCGCCCGATGGCCCTCTTTTCCTCTGGATGGGCCTGCGCGCTGTGGGCGTAGGCCGGCTCCTTGGGCAGCCGCTGGCTGAGAATCGCTCCGCCATGAGTGCGCTCGACGATCCCCTGCATCTCGAGGAATTCGAGGTCGCGGCGGATGGTGGCTTCGGAAGCTTTGAGCAAGTCGCTGAGGGTCGAGCTGCGGGCAATCTGGTGGATGTCGAGGTATTCCCGAATCAGACGGCGCCGTTGGGCCGGGATGAGCGTTTGCTCGACGTCAGGCATATCGCACCTCATGGGAGCCTCGCCACTAGCTGGCGGGCATTCGCCGAGCCCATCTCGAGATTGGGGAGGATTGGGGGCTACATCACTCGAGTTGATCAATTATGCAGGAAATGGACGCCTCTGTCAACAAGAACGCGCAGCCGCATGCAACAAACGACGCAACAACTTCGGACTGGTGACGCCAATTGACCTTGACTGTCCGCTTTTGCACCAATCTGCCCGCTGGAGTATAATCCCCCCAACGGCGCATCCTCCGAACCACTAACAACGGAACAAGTGCCCAATGCCAGCAACTTCGATCGGAATGGCTCCCCAAGGTCAAGCAGAGCGAGCGAAGTTCGAGCAGGAGTTGCAGCGGATCGTGGCTGCCGGCGACTCGGCCCGGCTCACCCTGCGTGTGCTGGGAGCCTTAGCCTTCCGCACACATTGCCCGCAATTCGGTTACCTGCAAGAGAAGATGGGTCGCTCGTACACCGACATCGACTTCGCCGCCTATGCCCGCGACAGCAAGGGCATCCGCGCCCTGATGGCGGGTCTGGGATACGCCGAAGACAAGGAAGTGTTCGTAGTCTCGGAGGGCAGCCGGGCCATTTTCGAAAACCCGCAGTCGCACATCCATGTCGATGTCTTCTATGAGAAGCTCGACTTCTGCCACGTCATCCCGTGGAACGGCCGCCTGGAAATGGACTCGCCCACAATCCCCTTGGCGGAGATGCTGCTGGAGAAGACTCAGATCGTTCAAATCAACGAGAAGGACGTGATCGATATGATCATGCTCTTCCTCGAACACAACCTGGGCGAGGACGATCACGAAATCATTAACATCAAACGCATTGCCAAGTTATGTGCGGAAGACTGGGGATTGTGGCGGACGGTCTCGATGAACCTGGAGAAGATCGCCAAGTTGGCCGAGAATTACGACTCCCTCAACAGCGAGCACAAGTCGCGAGTTAAGAGCCAGGTGGGCGAAGCATTGCGCCGGATGGAGGCCGAACCCAAGTCGATGGCCTGGCGCCTGCGGGCGCGCGTTGGCGACCGGGTCAAGTGGTACAAGGACGTGGACGAGGTCAAGTAGCCCGGCTCGATCTGCGGCGGCGCGAGGAGGCAGCATGGCGCAATTGGTGAAGGACCTGATGCATCCAGGGGTGATCACCTGCCAGGCCGATATGACCCTGGGTCGGGTGGCGGAGGTGCTGATTGAGCAGCACCTGCACGCGTTGGTCGTCGCCGATCGAGACGGCCGCCCCCTGGGGATTCTTTCCGATTTCGATTTGATGGCCGCCGAATGGCTCTCCACCGACTCCAAAAGCCTGGAGGCCATGCGCACCATGACCGCAGGCGAGTTGATGACTTCTCCGGTGGATACGGTAGAGGCCAGCCTGCCGGCCTGCGACGCCGCAGAGAAGATGCGCGCCGGAGGGATGAGCCGGCTCATCGTCATGGAGCGCGGTAAGCCGGCGGGCATTATCTCGACCTCGGATATTGTGGCCGGCATGATGCGCGCGCGACCGATGGGCCGCAAGACCGTGGCGGATGTCATGTCTCGGGCCATCCTTGTCTGCCGCGAGGAAACCCCGCTGTGCTCAGTGGCGCGCGCGATGACCGACGCCCAGTATCGCTCGGTGCTGGTCGTGGATGCCACGGGCCGGCCCTTGGGAGTCGTCAGCGGCTTCGACATGCTCGCCTACTGTGGCGAAGATGGCTGCGCCGATGCGACGGCCCGGCAGGCCATGCATGAAATGCTCACCATCCGCCCGGACGCCTCTTTACGTGAGGCCGCCGACATGATGATCCAGCATCATCACCACCGCCTGGTGGTGGTCGATCCTGAGGAAAGCGGGGCCATACCGGTGGGGATCATCTCGTCTTTCGATATTGTTTACGAGATGGCCCATCCCTCCTCGGTGTGGCAGCAGTAAAGCCTGAGGCTCTCGGCAATTCACCCATGACCCAGCCCGTCGACGACATTCTCTCCCGGATCCCGGCCTGGGCCAGCGGCCCGGTCGCTGCAGGGGTGGGTGGTGCCCCTGAGGTGATTGGGGACCTGTGGCTCAAGGGGTTTCGGGTCACGCGTTTCATTGGGGACCGACTGGTGCCACCCGAGCTAATCCGCCAGGTAGCGCACGCACAGCGCGCCATCCGCGCCCTGCCGCCCTGTGCCCATGCCGCACGAGCCGGCAGAACGCCAACACCGTCAACGATGGTCATAGGCGCCCGCTCGAGAGGGGGTGCGGCGGAATGGGGGATGACTTCCTCAACCTGGCTGACTTCTCGGCCCAGCAAGTCTTCATCGAGGAGCACGGGTAGCAGTTGCTCATGGCCAGTTCTGGGGGCCTTCACCGGGACGAGTCTGCGCGGGTGCGGCTGACTAAAAACTGGGTCCGATTCGCGTGACACCACGTGGGTCGTCTGGCAAATCGGCATTTCCAAGCTCTAGTGTTGTGACTCTGCACGACAGCACCTTGCCATAATCCGATCACGAATGGCAGATACCTGCTGCAACGATCGGCACAAGGAGGTCGCATATGCCAGCTAGTTTCCCCTCACACGCTCAGGTGGTCATCATCGGCGGTGGCGTCGGCGGCGCCAGCATTGCTTACCACCTTACCCTGATGGGTTGGAAGGATGTGATCGTTGTCGAGCGCGGCGAGTTGACCTGCGGCTCCACCTGGCACTCGGCGGGTCTGGTCGGGCAACTGCGTTCCGATTTCAACCTGACCCGCATGATGAAGTACAGCACCGACCTCTACCGGCGCCTGAAGCAGGAAACGGGGCAGGACACCGGCTGGCGTGAAGTGGGCGGCTTGCGCCTGGCCTCCTCACCGCAGCGCATGGAAGAACTCAAGCGGCAAGTGGGCTACGCGCGATCGTTCGGTATGCCGCTCGAAATGATCGGCACGGCCGAAGCCAAGAAGCTCTTCCCGCTGATGAATGCCGAGGGTGTGCTGGGCGCGGTCCTGACTCCCACCGACGGGTCGATCGATCCAAGCATGCTCACAACCGCACTGGCGGCCGGCGCCAAGGCCCGCGGCGCGCGCATTTTCACCGAAACCAACGTCACAGCCATCAAGACCAAGAACGGTCAGGTGGAAGAGGTCGTGACCAGCCGCGGCAACGTCAAGTGCGAGGTGGTGGTGGATGCCGCGGGACAATGGGGCAACGACATCGCCCATATGGTTGGGCTGCGCCTGCCGATCATCCCCTTTGCGCATCTTTACCTCATCACCAAACCGGTCGCGGGCCTCGATCACAATGTGCCGACCATGCGCGACCCGGACTTGCTTGTCTACTGGCGCGAAGAGGTGGGCGGCTTCATCACCGGGGGATACGAGCGCAACCCGGCGCCTTTCGGGCTGGATGGCATTCCCGAGGACTTCAAGTACAAACTCCTCCCGCCGGATTGGGACCGCTTCACCCAGCTCATGGAGAATTCGATCAAACGCGTTCCGGCGGTGGAAAATGCCGAGATCATCCAGTTACTCAACGGCCCGGAGGGCTTTACCCCCGACGGCGAGTTTCTCCTCGGTCCGACCTCGGTGCGCGGATTCTGGGTGGCGTGCGCCTTCTGCGCCCACGGCCTGGCCGGGGCGGGTGGCATCGGCAAGGCCATGGCCGAGTGGATCATCCAGGGCACGCCGGAATGGGATTGCTGGCGCTTGGACGTCCGCCGCTTTGGACCGCACTACGTCGGCCAGCAGTTCACCCTCAACCGCACGATCGAGAGCAACTCGCGATACTACGACATTCATCTTCCGGGTGAGGAGCGTCAGAGCGAGCGCAACTTCCGCCTCGGCCCGGCGTATGCACGGGAGAAGGAGCTCGGCGCGTTCTTCGGGGAGAAGTTCGGCTGGGAACGTCCCAACTGGTACACCCCCTATGAGAAGAAGGCGGCCCACGGCTACAAGCCGCGCGGCTGGGCCGGGATTCACTGGTCGCCAGCCATAGGCTACGAGCACCTTCAAGTACGCGCGAGTGCCGGCCTGTTCGACGAGAGCTCGTTCTCCAAGATCGAGGTGCGCGGTCCCGGGGCGCTTACCCTCCTGCAGCACTTGTGCGCCAACGACATCGACAGGCCAGTGGGCAGTTGCATCTACACCTCGATGCTCAACCAGCGCGGCGGCATCGAGTGCGACTTCACCGTGACCCGCCTTGCACAGGACCGCTTCTTCATCGTCACCGGCACCGCCCTCGGCGTGCACGACCTGAACTGGATTGAGCTGCACATGCCCACCGACGGCTCTGTAGTCGTGGAAGAGGTCACAGGCGCCCACGGCTGCCTTGGCCTGTGGGGTCCGAAGGCCCGCGCCATCCTTAAGAAGGTCACCAAGGACGACATCTCCAACGAGGGCTTTCCCTACATGACCGCCAAGCGCATCGTGGCAGGCAACGTGCCGGTGATTGCCATGCGCTTAACCTATGTGGGCGAACTAGGATGGGAGTTCTACTTCTCGATGGAGTACGGCTCGAGGTTGTGGGATGCACTTTGGGCGGCCGGGGAGCCGGAGGGCTTGGTGGCAGCCGGCTACAAGGCCATCGACACCTTGCGCCTGGAGAAGGGGTACCGCTACTGGAGCGCCGACATGAACCCCGACTACACGCCCTACGAAGCGGGGACTGGGGCCTTCGTACGGCTGGAGAAGAGCGAGTTCATCGGGCGCGAGGCGCTGCTCAAGCTCAAGAAGGCGGGCGTCCAACAGAAGCTGTGCTGCATGACGTTGGCCGATAGGACCGCCATTGCCTTGGGCAATGAACCGATCTTCAGTGAGGGCAAGGTCATCGGCTGGATCACCTCGGGTGGCTACGGATACAGCGTGGGCAAGAGCATCGCCTACGGTTACCTGCCCATCGAGGCCGCCAAGCCGGGGGCCCAGTTCGAGACCGAGCTGTTCGGCGAACGCATCAAACTGACCGTCGAGAAGGAGCCGCTGTTCGACCCAAAGGGCGAACGCATCAAGTGCTAGAGGGTCGGGTGAGAATGCAGGCCTCAGCCAGACTTCAATTCGCCCATGACCATGGGCTTGGCGGTTGGGTCAACAGCCAGCGGTATACTTGTGCATGCGTTCACATGCACAAAATGGAGTCCGGCGGTATCCTTTCGGGGCAAGTTGCATCCACCCCTGCGCCGCAACCCCGCCGCTCCCGAGCGATGATCCCCCGGCGCGCACGAGCCGCACCTAGGCGCGTGCCGCCGTTCATGTTTCGAACCTGGCGCCACTCAGACCTGCCCCCGCAGGTGATGGGCTGGCGGACACAGCCAGCCGCTAGAATGAGCCGTTTCGCCGCGCCTTCGCCTCGGCGACGGAACGAGATAGGAGGTACCAACGATGGCGGAAAGTGTTGTTGAACGGTTGCAAGCGACCAATCCGGATATGGAGATCTGGTGGGATTCCTCGCCGCTGGTCTTCGATTCGTGGGTCAAGAAGTTGGTCGAGGCCGCCCCGGCTGCACAGAAGAAAGAGCTGGAAGCACAACTTCGTCGGCTCTTCGTGTGGGACGACATGGCCAAGAGCGTCATTCGCGGCTGCACGACCAATCCCCCGCTCTCACTAGGTGCCATCAAGGACAACTCGCCGATGTGGGAGAAATGGGTGGACGAGAAGATCAAGACCAGCCCCGGCCTGAAGCTCAAGGATCTGTGGTGGGTGACCTACAAGGAGATCATCCGGCGCGGGGCCGAGAAGTTGCTACCGATGTTTGAAGCCTCCGGCGGACGTCGGGGCTGGGTCTCGGGGCAGCTCGACCCGCGCCTGTTCACCGAGAAAGAAGTGATGTACGCGCAGGCCGACGAACTGGTGGCGCTTTCACCCAACGTGATGATCAAGGTGCCGGCCTCCACCCAAGGCGTGGACGTGGTGAAGTACCTGACCGCCAAGGCGATCTCGACCAACGTGACAACCTGCTTCAGCATGCCGCAGATCATGGCCGTGGCGCGCGCGGCGCGCGAGGGTGTGGAGGAGGCCAAGAAGAACAAGGTCGACATGTCCCGCTGGCGCGCGGTCATCACGCACATGCTTGGCCGTCTGACCGAACGCGAGGTCATCTGGGAGCAGGCCCGCTACTACGGGGTCAACTGGACCGAGGCCGACCGCCGCTGGTTCGGCCTGGGCGTGTTCAAGAACGCCTACCGCCTGCTCAAAGAAGGCGCGTATCCTTCCAAGATGCTGCTTTGCTCGGTGCGCCCGGGCCCGTTGGTCAACGGCAAGCAACGCTTCTGGGATATCCAGGAACTGGCCGGCGGGGATATTGTCTATACGCTGCCGCCGTACGCGCTCGAGCCGATGTTCGCCCTGGGAGAACTTCTGGACTTTCGTGAGGGGGCGATCGAGGAACCGATCCCCGAGTCGACACTCGAGAAGATCTACCAGATGCCCTACACCATGCAGGCATACGAGCCGCACGGGATGTCGCTCGATCAATTCAACACACACCCGGCCACGATCTACACCGTGGGCGAGTTCACTAAGGCCGTCCAGGGAGTGGAGGAGTTTTGCAGAGGACGCATGGAGAAGGCCGGCGTCCCGGTGAGTTAGTGCGAACGACCCAAGGGCCGGCCTGCGGCGTTCTGACCTGGGCAGGGTGGGCTACCCCGACGAGTGCTCTACGGATGATTGAGAAGAAACTGCTCTTCACTCCCGGACCGGTGATGACCTCGCGCCGGCTCAAAGCGGTCCTGGCTCACCCGGATATGCCTCACCGTCAGCCGGCGTTCGAGCAGGTCGTGCGCCGGGTTCGGGGCAACCTGCTGACGCTATTCCGCGCCGATGCGGGCTATGTGGCAGTCGTGGTCAGCGGTTCGGGAACAGCTGCTAACGAGACGGCACTTTCCTCTATCGTGAGGCCGGGCGAGGAGGTGCTGCTGGTTAAGAACGGCGAGTTCGGTAATCGCCTGGAAGAGATTCTCGCCTGCTACGGGTTCGCTCGTCAGACGATCGATCTGCCGTGGGGCACGATGCCCAACCCGGAGGCGGTCGGGGCAGCGCTCGCCGCCAACCCACGCCTGGCGTGGGTGTGCATGGTCTATCACGAGACGAGCACCGGCATGATCAACCCGGTGCGCGCAGTCGGCGAGGTGGTGCGGAGCCACGCGCGCAAGTTGTTCATCGATTGCGTCAGCGCCGTCGGCGGGCAAGATATCGATGTCCTTCGGGACCGCATCGACGTATGCACCGGAGTCCCCAACAAGGCCCTGGCGGGGACAACGGGCTGCTCCTTCGTCGTCGCGCGAAGGGACTGTGTGCCGGCGATTGGTCCGGACATGCCGCGGCGCAACGTTTACCTCAGCCTGCAGAAGCATATCGAATGGGCGGAGAAGACGAACCAGACGCCGAACACGCCGGCGGTGACGATGTTCATCGCCCTGGATGCGGCGCTCGAGGAGCTGATGGAAGAGGGACTGGAGGCACGCATCCTCCGCTATCAGGAGAGCGCGTCCATCTTGCGGTCGGGTGTGCGGGCGCTCGGGTTGCGCGTCTTGCTGCCCGATGCCCAGGCCTCCAACACCGTGACCTCGGTGTTCTTGCCGGCCGGTGTCATGTTGAAGGACTTCATCACCGAGCTGGACCGGCGCGGATACGTTGTGTATGCCGGCAAGGGCCCGTTCTATGAGCAGAACATGTTCCAGATCGCAAATATGGGTTGGATTCGGCCGGCCGACTGCCGCGCGTTCTTGAAGGTGCTGGCGCGGACACTGGCCGACATGCAGAGAGCGAGTTGAGCGTGGAACGCGATGCACGCGCACGCCGACCCGAGCCGGAGTGTGAAGAACGGATCGAGTGCAATCGGTAGATGGGGGCCCGATTCCCAAGGGTCGAGTAGCGATACGAGGCATCTCTGAAGTCATGGGGGACCAGCAAAAGTGAGGGTCATGGGTACATTACGCAAGAAGATGTGAGTTCAAAGGTACGAATTGGGAGGTCCGGCCGCCCGCGCACGGTTCGGCAGGCGGTGCAGGCCGGCCCCCGCCGGTTTCCGGTGCTGTCGCCGAGGCGTCCGGGCGATGCGAATCAGGGTCCGCCGGTTGCGGCGGCGGCGGGCATGGTGTAGACTGGGTGCTTGACACCCAGTTTCACACCCTCAATCCGCGGCACCCGCAGCGTTCACAAAGGAGGTTCACGCCCCCAACAAGTGACCATATGCTGCACTGTGCATCCGTGGTTTGGATCTGGGGTCTGGCCTGCACGGGCCGACCCGTCAAGGTCACCGCACAAGCACCCATAGGCACCATTCGCGGGAATTCCACGATACAGGAGGAGAAACATGTCAAGCAAGTTCAGCCGACGCGATTTCCTCAAGGTCAGTGCGGCAGCGGGTGCGGGCGCAGTGCTCGCTTCCTGCGCACCCAGTGCCGGGCCCAGCGGCGCCATGCCGGATCTGACGACGGGCGAAGCTATCCCTTTGGCAGATCTAATCAAGGCCGCACAGTCCGAAGGATCGGTCACCACGATCGCGCTGCCCCATGACTGGGCCAACTACGGCGAGATCATCGAGACCTATAAGTCGAAATATGCCATGCAGGTCAACGAGCTCAACCCCGACGCCGGGTCGGCGGCCGAGATCGAGGCCATCCGCGCCAACAAGGACAGCAAGGGTCCTCAGGCGCCGGACGTCGTCGACGTGGGCGTGGCCTACGGCCCGACGGCCAAGGATGAGGGCCTACTGGCCAAGTACAAGGTCTCGACCTGGGACACGATCCCGCTCAAGGACGCGGAAGGCTTCTGGTGGGCGGAGTACTACGGCATCCTGACCTTCGAGGTCATCAAGGATGCGGTCCCGACCCCGGCCGACTGGGAAGACCTGCTCAAGCCTGAGTACAGGGGCAAGGTCGCCATGGCCGGCGACGTGCTCCAGTCGAATGAGGCCGTCATGACCGTCATGGCCGCTGGCATTTCACGCGCCGGCGGCGTTGACGGCACGGTCAACTCGGCCACCAAGGCGGCCGAGATGGGCCTCCAGTTCTGGAAGGAAATGAACGCCGCGGGCAACTTCCTGCCCGTGATCGCCGACCAGGGCAAGATCGCCGCCGGCGAGACGCCCTGCACGGTCGAGTGGCAGTATCTGTCACTGGCCAATCGCGACGCCCTGGCGGGCAATCCGGACATCGATATCGTGGTCCCGAAGAGCGGCGTGCTGGCCGGGCCGTATGCCGGAGCCATCAGCGCCTTCGCACCGCACCCCTATGCCGCCCGCCTGTGGTGGGAGCACGTCATGGGTGACGAGGGCCAGCTCATGTACCTCAAGGGCTACGCCTACCCCATCCGCTACAACGACATCGCCGCCCGCGGGCTGGTGCCCGCCGACTTGGCCGCCAAGCTGCCGCCGGCCGAGGATGTCGCCAAGGCCGTCTTCCTGACCCTTGACCAGATCAGTGCGGTCAAGACGGTCATCACCGAGAACTGGCGCAAGGTCGTCTACGGCGAGTAAGTTCCAGGAGGACCGCATCGTGGCTGTCGAGCGCACTCCTCGCGCCGACGCACGCCCACGACAGGACCAGGGGGACGCGCCCTCGGCGCGTCCCCCTCGCAGGCCCTTCTCGTGGACATGGGTCGGGGTTGCACCATTCTTTCTGTTTGCCATTCTGTTTCTGTTCCTGCCCTCGGCCTCCATCTTCTTCCGGAGCTTCGAGAGCCTCGATCACACGTTCACGTTCCAGAACATCCTCGACCTCTTTCAGAAGAGCGATATCCGCAACGCCTACAGGCTGAGCCTGCAGGTCAGCGCCGTCACCGCCATCGGGGGAGCGTTCTTCGGCTTCCTGCTGGCCTACGCCGTCACGATTGGCGGGCTGCCCAAGGCCGTGCGCAACTTCATGCTGACCTTCTCGGGCGTGGCATCGAACTTTGCCGGCGTGCCGCTGGCCTTCGCCTTCGTGGCCACGATGGGCAACGCCGGGTTGGTGACCCGGATCATCGAGTCCGCCACCGGCGTCGACATCCACGCCGGCGGTTTCACGATTTACAACTTCTTTGGGTTGAGTATCGTGTACATGTACTTCCAGTTCCCCCTGATGGTGCTGATCATGGCCCCGGCGCTGGACGGGCTGCGGCGCGAGTGGCGCGAGGCCTGTGAGAATCTGGGCGGCAGTACCTTCGACTACTGGCGCTACGTGGCGCTGCCGATCCTGGCGCCGACGCTGTTGGGGACCGCCATCCTGCTGTTCGGGAATGCCTTCGGCGCCTACGCCACGGCCTACGCCTTCACCGGCTCCTTCCTTAACCTGGTCACGATCGTCATCGGTGCCCAGATCCAGGGGGATGTGCTCTACAACCCTGGCCTGGGCAACGCCATGGCGTTGGGCATGATCGTCATCATGTCGCTGGTCATGATGGTCTACATCTGGTCGCAGAGACGGGCGGCGAGGTGGGTCCGATGAAGCGCATCCCGATCTGGTCCTGGTTCTGGTTTATCCTGGGAATCCTGTACTTTTTCATTCCGCTGGTTTCGACCTTTGAGTTCAGCCTGCGGATGCTCAAGGGCCGCTACACCTTTGAAGCTTATCGGGTCGCCTTCCAGGACCCGCGTTTCTACCAGTCGTTCGGCTACTCGCTGCTGTGGGCGGTCATCACGATCATCATCAGCCTGCTGCTGGTCGTGCCCACGGCCTACTGGGTGCAGCTCAAGCTGCCCAAGGCGCGGCCGTACGTCGAGTTCGTCACTCTGATGCCGTTCGTCGTGCCGGCGGTCGTGCTGACCTTCGGCCTGATCCGCATTTACGGCCACCCTCCGTTGGTGCTGACCACGACGCCGGCGGCACTGATCGTTGGCTACGTCGTCCTGTCGCTGCCCTACATGTACCGCTCGGTCGACAGCGGCCTGCGCGCCGTGGATATCCGCACCCTGACCGAAGCGGCCCAGAGCCTGGGCGCCAGTTGGGGCACCATTCTCAAGGATGTCATCTTCCCCAACCTGCGCGTGGCGCTCCTCAGTGGCATCTTCCTGACCTTCGCCATCGTCATGGGCGAGTTCACCTTTGCCGCCCTGCTGTCGTGGCCGGCCTTTGGCCCGTACATCGAGGAGATTGGCGCTATGCGGGCCTACACGCCCCAGGCGGTATCGGTCATGAGCTTCCTGATCACCTGGGGATCGATCATGCTGATCCAGTGGGTCGGGCGCGGCGCCCGCGGGCAGCAGGTCCAAGTCGGCGGAGCACGCTAGGAGAACGAGGTCACGATGGCATTCTTGGATATCAACCACGCGAGCAAAACCTTCGCCGAAGCACCGGCGGTTCACGATTTCGATCTTCATATTGACAAGGGCGAGCTCGTGTCATTCCTCGGGCCAAGCGGCTGTGGCAAGACGACCACGCTGCGCATGGTGGCCGGCTTTGAGACGCCCACCGAGGGCACGATCGTGCTCAATGGGCAGGACATCACCACCAAGGCCCCCAATCAGCGCAACGTCGGCATGGTGTTCCAGGCCTACGCCCTGTTCCCCAACATGACCGTCGGGGACAATGTCGGCTTTGGGCTGAAGATCGCCAAGAAACCGAAGGCGCAGATCGCTGAGCGGGTCAAAGAGATGCTCGCGCTGATCCGGATGCCGGATCTGGGCGACCGCTATCCGTACCAGCTCTCGGGTGGCCAGCAGCAGCGTGTTGCCCTGGCACGGGCCTTGGCCATCTCGCCACAGGTGCTCCTGCTAGATGAGCCGCTCTCGGCGCTGGACGCCAAGATCCGCGTCGAACTACGCTACGAGATCCGCCGCATCCAGCGGCAACTCAAGATCACCACGATCTACGTGACGCACGACCAAGAGGAGGCGCTGACGCTCTCCGACCGGGTAGTGGTGATGAGCGCCGGCAAGATCGAGCAGATCGGCTCGCCGTTCGACATCTACAACTACCCGGCGACGGCCTTCGTCGCCTCCTTCGTCGGGACGCTCAACCAGCTCCGCTGCCGCGTCGTCGATGCCGCCTCGGGCACGCTGGCGCTGGCCGGCCAGCAGTTCAAGACCAGCGCTCCCGTCAGGGCCGGCGCCACCGAAGCGCTCGTCATGTTGCGTCCGGAGGAGCTGCACATGGGGGTGCGCGCTGGGGATAACAGCCTGACCGGAAAAGTCGAGTCGGTCGCCTTCCTTGGCTCAGTTGTGCGCGTGCACCTCAGGCTAGGGGAGTCCGTAGTGACGCTGGATGCACTCAACGAGCGCAAGCTGGTCCTGCCCAAAGTCGGGGAGGACCTGACCGTGTCGTTCCCGCCGCACGGCTGCTGGGTCATGGCGGAGACCTAGTCGCGGCGAGCGGCTCCGTGTGCGGCGCGATGGCGCGCCGGAGTTGGCGGCTAGGCAATTCGCGGGAGTGCCCCGGTGCCCCCGCACCGCGTCTTGATCGGTGCCCTTGCCCTACGTGGTGCCAACCCTCTGAGGAGGAGAGTTTGAACTCGTATCTACTTTGCGACGGACGTGCACGGCTCGGAAATCTGCTGG
The DNA here is from genome assembly GCA_963712475.1 of uncultured Chloroflexia bacterium. Lineage (GTDB taxonomy): Bacteria > Chloroflexota > Anaerolineae > Anaerolineales > RBG-16-64-43 > RBG-16-64-43. Next base: position 1,391,238 of record CAVQIA010000004.1, on the reverse strand, counting down.
AAGAAATTCATCAGCGCCGGCAAATTCTACGAGGCCAATATCCTGATCCTGGGCGGTGACATGACCGGCAAGGCCATCATCCCGATCATCGCCCAAGCCAACCAGAAGTGGAAGGTGACTCTGCTGGACCAAGAACAGATGCTCGAGGGCCGGGAGGCCGTCGACCAGATGGTCCAGACCATTCAGAACCGGGGTTACTACCCTTACGTCACCACGCCCGATGAGGTGGCACATATCAGCGCGACGCCCGGCCGCTCCGACGAAATCTTTCTGCAAGAGGCGCTGAAGGTCGTGCAGCGGTGGCTGGATTACGCAGAGGCGAAACTGGCCGGCACTGGCATGCGCTGCTACGTCTGCCCGGGAAACGACGACATGATGGAGATCGACCCCGTGATTCGCGGCTCGAAGATCGTCGAGATCGTCGAGGGCAAAGTGATCCACCTCGACGAGCATCACGAGATGATCTCCACCGGCTGGTCGAACCCCACCCCGTGGAACACCCATCGCGAGGAAAGCGAGCAAGCCCTGAAGGCACGCATCGAGCCGATGATCGCCAAGCTCAGCGATATCCCCAACGCGGTGTTCAACCTGCATCCGCCGCCATACGGCAGCGGGCTGGATGAAGCCCCCGAGCTCACCAAGGACCTGCGGCCCGCCTACGGCGGCCGATCGATCGTACCCGTAGGCAGCAAGACGGTGTTAGAGCTTATTGTGAAGCACAAACCCCTGTTGGGGCTGTTCGGGCACATTCATGAGGGCAAAGGCACCCGCAAGTTCGGCCGCACGCTGTGCATCAATCCCGGCAGCATGTACGAGCAGGGGATGCTGGTCGGGGCGGTGGTGGACCTCAAGCCCACGGCGGTCGGCAATTACCTGATGGCCACGGGCTGAGCGTGGGCGGCGGCTTCCCGGCGCAGCGGCCGGGGAAAGGAGGCGGTTCTCAAGAACTGAACGAGGGGATCTTGTGCGATCAGGGATAGGTCGTCGCGATTGAACTGCACGTGCAACTGTCGACGCGGGCCGGCACGTCCGGCGGGTCGCGCCGGTAATTCCTGTGGAGGAGAATCGCAATGTCCGAAGCCACCCTGTTTGTACGTAAGGCCTCCGGCCTGGTGCGGGCCTGGTCGGTCTTTGATGCATTCGTGTACGCCACGTTTTCTATCAACCTCATTACCCTCGGTTTGTTCATCTTCTCCTATTGCTGGTACTTCGGCGGCAACCTGGCCACGGCCATCGTGTTGGGCGCCATCTTCACAGTCTTCGAAGTGGTGGTCTACGCCAGCCTGATCTCGATCATGCCGCGCGCCGGCGGCGACTACGTCTGGCAAAGCCGCATCCTCGGACGCGGCCTGGGCTTCATCCTCACCGTCACCGGGTGGTGGTTCATCCTGTGGCTGTGGGTGCCGCTCTACGGCCAGATGCTGACGTACGAGTTCTTCACGCCGATCCTGGGGGTCCTGGGCCTGAAGGATGCCGCGCTGTGGTTCACCAACACCAACATCGGCTTGCTGGTGGGTATGCTCAGCGTGTGCGTGTTGGTGTTCGTTTACATCGCGGTCGGCATGAAGTGGTATGCCCGCATCCAGAAATTCTGCTTCTGGGGCGGCGTGGTTGGGCTGGCGGCGGTCTTCGCCCTGCTGCTCTTCGGCAATAACGCGGGATTCATCGCCGCCTTCAACGAAGCTGCCCCCAAGTTCGGTGCAGCGCCAGGCGATACCTACAGTGCCATCCTGGCCGCAGGTGATGCGGCGGGGACTGTTCCCGGCTCGCTGTGGCCGCTGGCGATCGGGGCCAGCATCGCGATCGTGCCCATGCTCACCTTCTTCAACCTGTGGCCGAACTGGGGTTCCACCCTGTACGGTGAAGTGCGCGGCGCCTCCGACTACAAGCGCAACTTCTGGGGCATGACCTCGGCCATCATCGTCACCACCGTCGGGGGCGTGATCTTCGCCCTGCTCATCGGCAAGACCCTAGGCTGGGATTTCTACCAGAAGGCCAACGGTGCGTTCTGGAGCAACATCTTCTACGGCACCGACACACCGCTGCACATCTGGCCTTACCCGGCGCTGTTCGCAGCGTTCCTGGTCAGGAGTCCGGCGATCCAGTTCATCATCGTGTTGCTGATGAGCCTGTGGTGGTTCGGCTGGTCGGGCACGGTGTTCCTCAGCTCCACGCGGGTCATCTTCGCGGCGGCGTTCGACCGCATGCTTCCCGAGTGGGCTTCGAAGGTCGATGAACGCACCAAGACGCCCGTGAACGCGCTGCTGCTCATGGTTGTCCCTTCGGTGATCATCTCGATCGCCTACGCGTTCAACTGGCTCAGCTTCCGCACGCTGGTGCTGGATGCCACCGTGGTGATCGCGATCACGTTCCTCGGATCGACGATCGCGGCCACCATCCTGCCATGGCGGCAGAAGGCGATGTTCGAGGGTTCGCCGATCTCCAAGAATCGCGTGTCGGGCTGGCTGGGCGGGTTGGTCATGCTGGCCTACCTGGTGGGCGCGGCGTATCTGATCTTCACCTCCTTCAAGTACGCGTGGGCCATCATCGGCGGGCTGGGTGCGCTGGGGGCCGACTGGCTGACCTGGGGCATCGTGATCTTGCTGACCCTGCTGACATTGGTCAACGCGGGCATCCTGGTGTGGGTCCTGTTCCTCGTCGGTCGGCGCATCCTGGGCGGTGAGAAGATGCCCGTCGTTACGCTGGCCGGGCTGCTGTTCTTGTTCTTCCTCGACTGGCTGCTCGTCGAGTGGTTCTGGGATCCGCACATTCTGCCGGAGGCCCTGCCGGCGGTGGGCACCTACGGCATCGGCTGGTCGAACGTGACCTCGATGGCGTTCATGGTGCTGAACTACGTGCTCGCGGCGGCGATCTACTTCGGCTTCAACGCCTACCGCAAGCGCCAGGGCGTCAACGTCGATATGCTGTTCAAGGAAATCCCGGTCGAGTAAAACGAGCAGGGAGAACCATCCGACCCTCGGCGGGCGGCTGCCCGCCGAGGGTGGCGCTCTGCGCGCGACAACTCATGGCCCCGGAAAGGGCCGGTGATACTTCCGGGGAGGGAAGGGCGGACAGGCTCATGCGAGCTGACCGCCCTTCGTTTGTGACTCCCTTGCACTGCCACGAGGGCCGCCCAGCCTTACAATGCTAGCCGTGGGAAGCGCGAGCTGAGCCGCAACGATCTGCGACGAGAGAGGAATCTCCATGGCCAAGGTCGTGCTGGTGGTGTCGGATGGCTTGCGCGACGATACCGCGCGTGAGCAGATGGGCTACCTGTGGCACCTGGTAGAGACGCGCCAGGCCACCCGCTACACGGTGATCGCCGAACTGCCTACCATGTCGCGGCCGTTGTACGAGACTATCTGCACCGGCACGCCGGTCAGCACGCATGGCGTTACCAGCAATCTGGTGGTGCGGCGCTCGACGATGCCCAATCTGTTCGAGCAGGCGGTGAAACACAAGCGCACAACTGCCGCTGCGGCTTACTATTGGTTTTCCGAGTTGTACATCCGGGCCCCGTACGACTTCATCGCCGACCGCGAGACGGATGACCCGCAGCAGATCATCCAGCATGGGCGCTTCTACTTCGACGACCCAACTCCCGACCGTGAAGTCTTTGCCATGGGCGCCCACCTCATCCAGCGCTTCGCGCCCGACTTTGCACTAATTCATCCGATGGGCATGGATCACATCGGCGAGAGCCACGGATCCGATTCGCCCGAGTATCGCAACAATGCCATCTTCCAGGATGTCATCCTGGCCACCCTCATCCCACAATGGAGGCAGGCTGGCTACACGGTGCTGGTCACCGCCGATCACGGCATCACCAACGACCGCATGCACGGCGGCACTCAGCCCGGCAGCCGGCACGTCCCGTTGTACATCCTGACGCCCCAGGCACGAGGACGCGGGGCGATCGCCGCGCCGGCCTCCCAGTTGCAGCTCGCGCCCACCGTGTGCAAGCTGCTCGGCGTGCCCATTCCCGCAACGATGAAGAGCCCTGCCCTGCGCCTGTAGGCCGGGCCTCCCATCCAACCCTGCCGAGCGCAGCGGCGCTGGCCCAAAGGACACTCACGCATGACATCGACCTTCGCGACCTTTCTGACGGATGACGACCTGGGTCAGGTTCACGAGGCCTCGCTCGAGATTCTCGAACGTGTGGGCATGCTCGTGCGAAACGAGAAAGCGCACGCGCTCTTCGCGCGCCACGAGGTCGTGACGCACGCAGGCAGTCCGCTGGTGAAGTTCCCGCGCAAGGTGATCGAGGAATTCCGTGCCAGCATGCCGCCGACCTTCACGTTCTGCGCGCGCGATCCCCGCTTCGACCGCACGCTACCCAGGGATGCGCCCGTCATCATCACCGGCAGCTCGGCGCCGAACCTCATCGACCCGGCCAGCGGAAGGGAGCGGCGGGCGACATCCGAAGATATCGCACGCATCGCCCGGCTGGTCAACGAGCTACCCGGCTACGACGTGTTCTCAATCTCAACCCTGGCGGAAGACGCGCCGCCGGGTTACTACAGCCTGGCGCGCCTGATGCCCACGCTGAAGAATTGCGTCAAGCCCATTCGCATAAGCTCGCTGGATGAGGAAGATGCCGTGCGCACGCTGCGCCTGGGGGCGCTGATCGCCGGCAGCGAAGCCGCCTACCGCGACCACCCCTTCATCACCCACCACACCTGCCCGGTGGTTTCGCCGCTCACCTTCGACGTGGATTCGACGGAGATGCTGCTTTACTACGTCGAGCGGGGCTACCCTTATTACGGCTCGATCGTCCCCAATGCCGGCCTGACCTCGCCGATGTCGCTTCCGGCCACGCTGGCCCAGGGCAACGCCGAGTTCCTGGCCTACGCCGCGCTCACCGAAATGGTGAGGCCGGGCAGCCCGCTGATCTACAGCACGCTGCCCACCGTGGCCGATATGCGCACCGGCGCCTACGCCCCAGGGGGCATCGAATGCGCCATGCTGCACATGGGATTCGCCCAGATGGCTCGCTACTACAATGTGCCATGCGGCGGATATATCGGCCTGACCAACTCCAAGGTCAACGATGCGCAGGCGGGGTACGAGACCGGCATGTCGGTCGTCGCCGGGTTGCTGGGCGGCGTGGGCATGTTCAATATGTCCGGGCTGCTGGATTCACTCCTGGCGTTCGACTTTGCCAAAGCGGTCATCGACGACGAGATCGCGATGATGCTGCGGCGCCTCCAGCGCGGATTCGAGTTCGCGCCGGCGGAACTGGCACTGGAGGTGATTGGCGAGGTGGGTCCGGGCGGCACCTTCATGTTCCACGAGCACACCGTGGAGCACATGCGCAGCGCGAATTACGTTCCGACGCTCGCAGACCGCGACCCCCGCGAGAAGTGGGCCGAGAACGGGGCGCTCGATACCCAGGCGCGCGCCCTGCAGCGTGTGCGTCAGATCCTCACCCGCCCTTACGAGAGCTGTCTCGCGCCGGACGTCGAGGCGCGCGTCCGCGCCGAATTCAAGGAGATGGTCCGCGGGGATTGCCTGCCGCCGGCGGAGTGGGCGAAGTAGACCCGCGGCCACCCTCCGCCAGTACGTAAAGAAAGCTCCACGCTGTGTCTTTGCTCAGCCTTTCGCTGTTGTTACTTTCCGCCTGCGTGCACTTGGTCGCGCACGTGGCGCTCAGGCGCGCCCACGACCGCACCGCGCTCATGTGGTGGTTCATGGCCTGGGGTTCGCTGCTCTATCTACCGGTCGTCTTTCTCGTGCGCCGGCCGCTGTTGCCGAACACCTGGATATGGATCGCCGTGAGTTCCGTCTTCGAAGCTGGCTACTTCTGGGCCATCGCGCAGGCCTACCGCGGGGGAGACCTCTCGACAATTTACCCGCTGGCGCGAGGCGTGGCGCCGTTGTTCCTGCTCATCTGGTCGGGTCTGGTGTTGCGCGAACGACTGACAGCCTGGGGGATCGTCGGCGTTGCCTTGATCGCCATCGGACTGTACCTGGCGAATCTCTCGCGCTTTGGGGATTGGAGCGAACCCTGGCGGGCGCTGCGCCGGGCCGCGCCACGCTGGGCGCTGGCGGCTGGGTTTCTTCACTTCGCTCTACACCGCCGTCGACAAGGTGGGCATCCGCGGCGTTGACCCGCTGCTCTACACGTACCTGGCGCTTGTGATCACCACGCTGTGGCTCACCCCGATGACACTCTTGCGAGTTGGCTGGCAGGGGTTGAAGCGCGAACTGGCCGCCTCGCGCTGGGCAGCGCCGCTGGCGGGCCTCACGACCCTGGCGGCCTACGCGCTCGTGCTGTACGCAATGCAGTTGGGAACGCCCGCCGGTTATGCAGGCGCCGTGCGCGAGGTGGGCGTCGTGCTGGGCGCGGGTATCGGGGTATGGATCTTCCGCGAGAGCGGGGGCCCGGTGCGCGTCGCGGGTGCGACCCTGGTGGCGGCCGGGGTCGTCGTGATCGGGTTGCTCGGGTAGCCGCGCGTGGCATCTTCGGCTTCATCGCCGGAAAATAAGCCAGCAGGCCCGCGCCTGCTGGTCTTTGTATCCCGGGTTGTGAGGACCGCACGTTGAGCGCGCTGCGACGAGACCCCTCTCCTCACCCCTTGCGTCCCTCGCCTTGAAGAAGAGCTCCCCGCCCCCTAGACGCAATTTCACGCGTCCCGAATAGTGCTCACAGGGGGAGGGGTGGGGGCACTGGCCGGTCCACCCGCTCCTCCATCCTTCTACCCGCCGTAAAACTCGCGCGCCACTTTGACCATCAGCTCGTTCTCTTCTTTGCTGCCGATCGTCAAGCGCCACCAGCCGTCGCGCCCGTACATATCTTCCTGCCCGCGCAGGATGATGCCCTTCTTCAGCGCGAAGTCGATAAGCGCCTTGCCCTTCTTGCCGGTATCGGTGCCGTCGAAGAGCATGTAGTTGCCGTACGAGTGGAAGACCCGCAGACCCTTGATCGCGCCCAACTGCTCTTCGAACATCTCGATCGAGGTGTTGTTGTGCTCGATGCGCTGCTTGAGCCCGGCGCTGTCTTCGAAGGCCGCCAACGCGGCCCACATCGGGATGGTGCCCACGTTCCACGGGATGAGCGTGGCTGCCAACTGGTCGATGACCGGTTTGGCCGCCAGGCAGTAGCCGAAGCGCAGGCCGGCCAAGCCGTAGGCCTTGGAGAGCGTGCGTGTGATGATCACGTTTTCGTACTTCTTGGTCAGCGCCACCTGCGACCGGCCCAGGCCGGCGAATTCGACGTAGGCCTCATCCACAATGAAGGGCAACCCCTTTTCCGCAATCGTGACGAAGGCCCCAGCGTCCATGAAGTTGCCGGTGGGGTTGTTGGGGTTCGCAATAACGATGGCCTTAGTCTTGGGCGTGATCGCGCCCAGCACGGCCTGGGGATCGAAGTGCAGATCGCCATCTCGGTAGACCATGGGCACCGAGACCAGCTTGCCGCCGACCACCAGGCAGCGCAGTTTGTAGATGCCGAAGCACGGTGTGTGCTGGATCAGTTCGTCGCCCGGGCCGATCAGGCTGCGCCAGATCATGTCGTAGATCTCACTCGAGCCGTTGCCCAGCATCACATTCTCGGGTCCGGCCAGGCCGTTGATCTCTGCAATCTTGGATCGCACCACCAGCCCCTGATCAGGGTAGCGGTTGGCCATGCGCCCGTACTTCTGGATGGCTGCCTCCACCCTGTCGGAGGGCGGCAGCGGGTTCTCGTTCGACATCATGCGTTTGAGGGTGGGCTTCTGCCAGGCCAGCTCGATGTGCGAGGAGATGTACATCTCCTGACCTTTCATCCATGGCACGTAGTACTCTTCCATCTTCTTCATGTGATAGCTCCTTGATGAGGGTGAGCGCGCGTGGCGCTCTCCAAGTCGGGCGTGTGCCGGGGCCTCAGGTGCGAGCGGCCGGCGCCAACAACTCCCGTCGATACTGACCGGCTTCGACTTTGAACACGTAGCGGTCGCCGCGATAGTAGGACTGTAACACCTCCAGGCATTGGTTTTGTGAAGTATAGGCCAGGCTTTCCAGAAACATGCACGGCACCTCCTGGCTGATGCCGAGTTTGAGCGCCACCTGTTTGGTGGGGCGCACGGCGCGCAGCGTCTGCGTGGAGTGATGCAGGTCGGCGCCGAATTCATTGACCAGGAGCTGATAGAGCGAGCCGCGCAGGTCCAATTCGAGGAGCCGGCCGAAATCGCGGAAGCTGTAGTGTGACCGCTCGAGCACGAGCGGCACTTTCTCGGCAATACGCAAGCGTTCGATGCGCACCACCCAATCGCCCGGGCCGAGCATCATGCGCGCCGCGACCTCGGCCGGCGCTTTGACTTTCTCCTTGGAGAGGATCGTGTCATCGATCTCGACCGCATGCCGCTGAAAGTCGTCGATGAAACTGGTCATGCGCCCGAGCTGGTGAGTGGGCAGAAGCGCCGTCCCGCGCACCACGAAGTTGCCGATGCCCTTGCGCTTCTCAACCAGCCCGCTCTGCACAAGCAGGGCGATGGCCTGGCGGACTGTGTTGCGGTTGAGCCGGAACTGCCGCGCCAGGTAGCTCTCCGAGGGCAGCTTGGCACCCACAGCGAACTGCCGCTCGACGATCTTGGCCTCGGCCCAATTGGCAAGCTGCAGGTAGATGGGCAGGGGGCTGGAGCGATCGAAGGTGTCGGGCGACTCTGTATACATGTGTATACAATTATACAGGTCGCCGGAGAGATGTCAAATCGGGCGGGGCCAGCCTAGAGATGGCAAATCGGCTTGAGAGAGGGCATAGCACGCCTTACGCTTAGCCGCGGACGGCCGACACTCGCACCTAACCCGCACACGGACGAGGCTGAGGGTGTGGCCCGGCAGGCCAGGCCGCGTGCCTGGCCCTCTGCGGATGGCTCTGACACCCTGGCGCCGTTCCGAGCCGAGACGGCCCCGGGTTGCTGTGGGGATCGGGAGGCTGGTGAATACGGCTGCACCTCGTCCCTCCACCGAATTGAACTCTCTCACTGCCACACTTACCCACCACGGGCCGGGCAGGGTGCAGACGTGTGTTCGGGGCGCCGGCTTTCATCGGGCGCCGGCACCTGCGCTCGCCGGCCCGACTGTGGACTGAGCCCAAGCGCTGTGGTATCCTCGGCGCACCCCGCCAAGCCGTTCCAAACCACAAGACCATTCGAGCGGCAAGCCGGGCCGGGAGTGGCGCGGCACGAACGCTAACTGAGAGCTCCGGACGACCGCCTGTTGTCTGGGGCTCTCTTCATCGCCGTTCGAGAATCCCGAATCCTGTCCGCGAGGATCGGCATGCTCACGTTGTTGGAGAAGATTCTCTTCATCGCGGCGGCTGCGGTCTCGGTCGGCCTCACCCTGCGGTCGGCCGAACGCATCCGGCGGGTCATCCGCCGCGGTAGCGGCCGCTTCTCGCTGCTCGGCGTCCTCGGCCGGTTGATCCCCACATTCGTCAACACTGTTTTCCAACGCATCACGTTCAAGACGCGCCTGGGTCCGAGCGTCGCGCACGTTTTCGTGGTGTGGGGCTTCACCTATTACCTGCTGGTCAACGTGGGCGACGTGCTGCAAGGCCTGCTCCCTGGATTTGTCTTCATGGGGCGGGGTTGGGTGGGCAACCTCTACCACCTGGGCGCCGACCTCTTGAGCGTGGCTATTTTGATCGGCGTGGGTGCGCTGGTCGTTCGGCGGCTGCTCTTTGGCCGGCGGATCTTCAGTTTTCTCGAATCAACTCCGGTTGAAGCGCGCGTTCGCCCGGGCATCTTCCGCGATTCGATGATCGTCGCCAGTTTCATCGTGCTGCACGTCGGCTGGCGCTTCCTGGGCGAGAGCTTCTACCTCGCCCGCGAGGGATCGGACCCCTGGCAGCCGCTGGCCAGCCAGGTCAGCCGCTTGTGGTCGGGAGCCTCCGCCGCGCGCCTGGAAGTGATGATCCACGTCTCGTTCTGGCTGGCGATCGGGCTGGTGCTCCTCTTCTTGCCATACTTCGCGCGCAGCAAACATATCCACATCTTCTTCGCGCCGCTCAATTTCCTGCTCAAGCCCGTGGCGGTCAGTCGGGTGGGCAGCCGGCCCCCCGCTCGTTGGCAGAAGATCGCGTTGCTCAGCCCAATCGATTTCGAGGACGAGAGCCTGACCCAGTACGGCGCGCAGCGCGTCGAGCATCTGCCCTGGCCGCAGGTGATGGACGCCTACGCCTGCATCATGTGCAATCGCTGCCAGGACGTGTGCCCGGCCCATCTCACGGGCAAGGCGCTCTCGCCATCGGCGCTCGAGATCAACAAGCGCTACTTTGTCAACCAGAACGCGGCCGGCTTGGCCGCAGGCAAGGAGAGCCCCAAGACCCTGCTCGAGTTTGCCGTCTCCGAGGAGGCGCTGTGGGCCTGCACCACCTGTAACGCCTGCGTCGAGATCTGCCCCGTGGGCAATCAGCCCATGCTAGATCTCCTGCAGATGCGCCGCCATCAAGTCCTGATGGAGAATGCCTTCCCCGAGCAGTTGCAGGTCGCCTTCCGCGGAATGGAGCGCCAAGGCAACCCGTGGGGCCTTGCACCGGAGCAGCGCCTGGATTGGGGTCGAGATCTGGATCTACCAACCGTGGCCACCCATCCGCAGGCCGAAATCCTGTGGTGGGTTGGGTGTGCGCCGGCCACCGATGCGCGGGCGCAGAAAGTTGCCCGCGATTTCGTGCGCATCTTGCGCGCGGCGGGCGTGGACTTTGCCGTGCTGGGCGAACGCGAGCGCTGCACGGGCGACTCCGCGCGGCGTGCCGGCAACGAGTACCTCTTCTCGCAGCTCGCCCAGGAGAACGCGCAGACGCTGAACGCCGTGCAGCCGCGGCGCATCGTGACCACGTGCCCGCATTGCATGAACACGCTGGCCAACGAGTACCCGGCCTTCGGCGCGAACTTCGAAGTGATTCACCATACGCAATTGATCAATGAACTGGTCGGAGCGGGGCGGCTCACGTTGGAGCCGCAGGCGATGGAGGCCGTCACCTTCCACGATCCATGCTATCTGGGCCGTCACAATGGAGTCTTCGAGGCGCCCCGCGGCGCGCTGCGCCAGGCAGGTGCGGAGCTTCAGGAGCTGCCGCGCTCGCGGTCAAACTCCTTCTGCTGTGGGGCCGGCGGAGCACAAATGTGGAAGGAAGAGGAGCCCGGCTCTGAACGGGTGAACAACACGCGCTACGCCGAGGTGCGCGCCTCGGGTGCCAAGACCCTCGCCGTGGGCTGCCCGTTCTGCATGATCATGCTCTCCGATGCGGCGCGCGCCGCGGGAGATCCCGTGCCGGTACGCGATGTGGCGGAGGTTGTCGCTGCAGCCATCGCCAAGTAGGCCGGCATGTATTCCGAGATGGCCTCGCGCGCCGACCGAATTCAGGTCGGCGCGTTTGATGTCCTCCTGGCGCAGGCATCGGCCCGACCGGGAGGTGATGCCGTGCGACAACACGAGTTGCGTCGCCAGCGCAGCCATCCCGTCGCGCCTGCGTCGATCGCTGACGCCGGGTTAAGGCATATCCACGCCGAGACCCCCGCATTTCAACCTCGCCCGACCTCTTTAACTTGACAAAACAGGCTAAAGTGCTCGTGATATAATCACCCAAACCACCTCCAATTCCAGAGTGGACCGAGGCATGTGCCGTGGACCTCGAGGCGCTAGACAAGGCACTCACCGAGCACATACGGCCAGCGACCTTCCCGCTGGCCATTCGCATGAATGCGCCGGACGAGGCGATGCCCGAACGCGCCAAGCGGCCGGCCGTGGACCTCGGCGAGCGCATTGCCATTTGCCAGGGCTTCGCGCTCGCGCGCCACTATGGATGGGCAGTCGGGCTGACGGCGGAGGATGTCTCCTGCCCGCTTGCGCTGGCGGTGTGGGGGCTACGGCCGATGCTGGGCTACTTCCTCGAGGGCATGACCTGCGCCGGCATGTACACCCGCACCCCGGCCGAGGGGGTGATCACGGAAGCAGCCGTGGACAAGTGGGAGTACGGGCAGTGGCAGGGCGTGGCAGCGGCGCCGCTGAGCCGCGCCTCCTTCGAGCCGCACCTGGTGCTGCTGTACGGCAACTCGGCGCAAGTGATGCGCCTGGTGACAGCGCGCCTGTGGTCGAGCGGCGGACGGCTGAGCTCCTCCTTTGCCGGGCGCATCGACTGCGCCGATGCGGTCATCACCACGATGAAGACCGGCGAGTGTCAGGTCATCCTGCCATGCTACGGCGACCGCGTGTTCGGGCAAGCACAGGATGATGAGATGGCGTTCACCATCCCGGCGGCGCACTTTGCGACGATCGTGGAGGGGTTGCTGGGCACGCATAAGGGCGGCGTGCGTTACCCCGTGCCGAAATTCCTGAGATACACCGGCCAGTATCCGGCCTCGTACCAACGCATGGAGGCGCTATGGGAGAGCGGCGAAGCGCCGGTCGACCACAACGACCCCGCACGAATGGAAAAGTGAAGATGGCCTCGACGGCGACATCCGTTGCACCGGGGAAGCCGGCCGCCGCCGACCTGCCCCTGCTTGAAATGTTCTCGGTGATGCTGCTGGCGCGCCGGCTGGACGAGCGTGCCTGGGTGCTTCATCGCCAGGGGAAGATCGCCTTTCACATTTCGGGCATCGGTCACGAGGCCGCGCAGGTGGGTATCGCCTTTGCCATGCGCCGCGGGGAGGACTGGCTCGTCCCCTACTACCGAGATCTGGCCCTGATGCTGGCCCTCGGCCTGACCCCGCTCGAATTCATGCTGGGCCTGATGGGCAAGCGGGGCGAGCCCTCCTCCGGCGCGCGCCAGATGCCCTCCCATTTCGGGTTGCGGCGGGCCAACGTGGTCAGCACCTCGGCGCCCGTGGCCACTCAGATCCCGCATGCGGCCGGCATCGGCCTGGCGATCAAGATGCAGGGCGACGACCGGGTGGTGCTGACGACGATCGGTGAAGGCTCGACCTCCCAGGGGGAGTGGTACGAGGGAGTCAACTGGGCGGCCGTCCACAAACTGCCGGTGATCTTCGTGGTCGAGAACAACGTCTATGCCATCTCGGTGCCCCTCGAGCAGCAGATGGCCGTGCCCAATGTGGCCGACCACGCCGCCGCTCTCGGCCTGCCGGGCGTGGTGGTGGATGGCAACGACGTGTTGGAGGTGCAGCGCGTGATGCAGCAGGCCGTCGACCGGGCGCGCCGCGGCGAGGGGCCGACACTGGTCGAGGCGAAGACCTACCGCCTGGTGCCGCATTCCTCCGACGACGACGATCGTTCATACCGCTCGCGGGAGGAAGTTGAACAGTGGAAGCAGCGCGACCCGCTGCTCCTCTTCCGCGAGAAGCTGCGATCGATGGGCGTGCTGAGCGAGGCCGCCGAGAAGGCGGCCGAGGCCAAGGCGGCGGCTGAAGTGGAAGAGGCCGTGCGCGGCGCGGAAGCGGCACCCTACCCGGATCCGGCGGTCGAAGGCGCCGGTCCCGTCTACGTCGAAGAGATCCGTCATGGCTGAGATGACGATGATCGAGGCCATACGCCTGGCGATGGACGAGGAACTGGCGCGAGACGAGCGGGTCTTCATCGTCGGCGAGGACGTCGGCCCGCGCGGCGGCGTGTTCCGCGCCACCCAGGGCTTGTTCGACAAGTACGGCGAGAAGCGCGTCATCGACTCGCCGCTGGCGGAGCTCTCCATCGTCGGTGTCGGAATCGGCGCGGCGCTGTACGGCCTGCGCCCGATCTGCGAGATCCAGTTCGCCGATTTCATCTATCCGGCCTTCAACCAGATCGTCAGCGAAGCGGCCAAGATGTGCTATCGCTCGAACGGCGAGTGGACGGTGCCGCTCGTCATCCGCGCGCCCTACGGCGGCGGCATCGGCGGCGGGTTGTATCACTCGCAGTCGCTCGAGGCCTTCTTCGCCCACGTGCCCGGGCTCAAGGTGGTCATTCCCTCGACGCCCCACGACGCCCACGGCCTTCTCAAGTCGGCCGTGCGCGACCCGAATCCGGTGCTCTTCTTCGAACCCAAGAAGGGCTACCGGTTGATCCGCGGTCCGGTGTCGGAGGACGAAGGGCTGGTGCCGATCGGCCCGGCGCAGGTCACCCGCGAAGGATCGGACCTCAGCTTGTTCGCCTATGGCATGATGCATCACTACGCGCTGCAGGCCGCGGAGATGGTCGCCGGGGAGGGCATTCGCGCCGAGGTGGTCGACCTGCGCACGCTCTACCCGCCGGACCGGGCCACGATCCTGGCCTCGGTGCGCAAGACCGGCAAAGCGCTCATCGTGCATGAGGACAACCTGACCGGCGGCTACGGCGCGGAGATCGCGGCCATCCTGGCCGACGAAGCCTTCACCGACCTGGACGCGCCCGTGCGCCGTCTGTGCGGCCCGGACGTGCCGGCTGTGCCCTTCAGCCACCCGTTGCAGGACTGGTTCATGCCCAACCCAAACAAGATCGCGCAGGCGATGCGCGAGCTGGCGGCATACTAGAGGCAACCATGGCCACCCGCGTCATCATGCCCCAGTTGGGCGAGTTGGTCGTCGAAGGCACAGTCACCAAGTGGCTGCGCGCGGAGGGGGAGGGCATCCGCGAGCTCGAGCCGCTGGTCGAGATCAATACCGACAAAGTCGATACCGAAGTGCCCTCGCCCGCGAGCGGCACGGTACTCAAGGTGTACGTGGGAGAAGGGCAGACGGTGCGCGCCGGGACGCTGCTGGCGATGATCGGCCAGCCGGGGGAGGTCGTCATCGAGACGGCACCCCCGGCGGCTGGTACGGCGCAGGCTGAGGCGCGTGCGGAGCCGAAGAGCGCACCGCCGATCGAAGCACCGCGCGCCAAGGACCTCGGTTTCGTCTCTCCAGTTGTGGCCAAACTCTCCAGCGAACATAAGCTGGATCTATCCCTTGTGCGTGGAACAGGAGCGGGCGGCCGTATCACGAAGAAGGACGTGCTCGCCCATCTCGAACGCGTCGGCTCGGCGGCGGCGCCTGAGGTGCCGGCCTGGGAACGGCCCGGCGAAGGTGACCTCTTCCGCCCCAGCGAGTTGCAGTTCGGCCCCGCGCTGGCCAAAGAAGCCGCGCGCGGCCCAGAGGCGCGCCCGCTTGTGCCGGGCATGCTCGTGCCGCACACCCCGATGCGCCGCCAGATTGCGGAGCACATGCTGCGCAGCGTGCGCGCCGCGCCGCACGTCACCACCGTCATGGAAGCCGACATGAGCGCGGTGGTGGCTCACCGCCAAGCCAACAAGGATTTGTTCGAGCGGGAGGGCATTTCGCTGACCTTCACCGCCTACTTCGTCGCCGCAAGCGCCGCCGCGCTGCGGGTTCACCCCCTGGTCAACAGCACCTGGGCGGAAGAAGGAGCCCAGCTTCAGCGGCAGGTGAATATTGGGCTGGCGGTCTCGCTCGGCGAAGAGGGTCTGATCGTCCCGGTGCTGCGTGACGCCGAGCAGAAATCCCTGCGGCGGCTGGCGGCCGAGGTGAGTGACCTCGCCCGCCGTGCGCGGGCACGACAACTCACCCCGGATGAGGTGCGCGGCGGAACTTTCACCATCACCAACCATGGCGTGAGCGGCTCGCTCTTTGCCACCCCGATCATCTCCCAACCGCAATCTGCTATCCTTGGGGTGGGCGCCATCCAGAAGCGGGCGGTCGTGGTGGGTGATGCGATCGCCATCCGGTCGATGGCCTATCTCTCGCTGACTTTCGACCACCGCCTACTCGACGGCGCCAGCGCAGATGCATTTCCTCGCGACGATCGTCGCGACCCTTGAGAAGGGCGCCTTCTAGCCGCCTTCCACATGTCCGTTGCCGAAGCCATCGAAACGCTGCGCGGCGAACCCCGCTTCGCGCGCAACATCGTCGTCTGGCAGCACCTGCCCGAGCGGCCGGCGCAGCATGCCCCATTCCCGGCGGGCCTTGGCGCGCCGCTGGTGGAAGCGCTGCACGATCGTGGGTTGGCTTCGCTCTACAGCCACCAGGCGCAAGCCTTTGAGGCGTCACGGCGCGGCGAGAACGTTGCCATCGTGACCGGCACGGCCTCGGGCAAGACGCTTGCCTACAACTTGCCTGTGCTGCAATCGCTGCTGGAAGACGACGCAACTCGCGCGCTGTACCTCTTCCCCACCAAGGCCCTCGGGCAGGACCAGGCGCATGAACTTGGACGGTGGGCCCAGGCACTGCACAGCGCATTACCCGCGGACTTGAGCGACCTGGGCGTGAGGCTCTACGATGGCGACACGCCCCAGGCCGAGCGCGCGCGGGTGCGCGGCGAAGCCCGGCTGCTGCTCTCCAACCCCGACATGCTGCACACCGGCATCCTGCCTCACCATACGCGCTGGGCCGAGTACCTCGCCTCATTGCGCTACGTCATTCTGGATGAGTTGCACACCTACAGCGGTGTGTTCGGCTCACACATGGCCAACGTACTGCGGCGGCTGCGGCGGATCTGCGCCTTCTACGGCGCGCAGCCGCAATTCCTGTGTGCTTCGGCGACGATCGCCAACCCGCGCGAGCTGGCGGAGACACTGCTCGAGGCCCCGGTGACCCTGATCGACGAGGATGGCTCGCCGCGTGCGGCGCGCCACTTCGCGGTGTACAACCCGCCGCTCGTCGATGAAGCCTTGGGTCTGCGCCGCTCGTACGTTCTGGAAAGCCAGGCCGATCGCCGCCATGCTCTTGCGCAGCCAGGTGCAAACCGTGCTCTTCGCGCGTACGCGGCGCACGGTGGAGCTCCTGCTCGGCTACCTGCGCGAGCAGGCGCAGGCCGACGGACTTGACCCGCAACTGGTGAGGGGTTATCGCGCCGGCTACTTGCCCGAGGAACGGCGGCGCATCGAGGCCGGCCTGCGCTCGGGCGAGGTGCGCGGGGTGGTCGCCACCAATGCCTTGGAGTTGGGCGTCGACATCGGGACACTGGGCGCAGCGGTGCTGGTCGGCTATCCGGGGCGCATCGCCTCGTTGTGGCAGCAGGCCGGGCGCGCCGGGCGCCGCGAGGAGCAGGGCTTGGCCGTACTTGTGGCCTCGCCCTCGCCGCTCGATCAGTTTCTGACGCTCAACCCGCGCTATCTCTTCGATCGCTCACCCGAGCAGGCGCGCATCAATCCCAACAATCTGGCGATCCTGGCGAACCACCTGCGCTGCGCGGCATTCGAACTGCCGCTGCGAAGCGACGAGGCGTTCGGCTCGGCACCCATCGCGGAGTTGCTCGAGGCGCTGCATGCCGAAGGGGATCTGCTGCGGTCGGCCGACGGCGAATACCAGGCCTCCGGGGAGGACTATCCGGCGGCGCAGGTGGGTTTGCGATCGAGCACCAACGATCGCGTGCTCATTCAAGAAACGACCGGGCGCGGCCCGCGCCTGATCGGCGAAGTGGATCGCGCCGCGGCGCCGGTGTGGGTGCATGAGGGCGCCGTCTACATGCACGAAGGTCGAACCTACATCGTGGAGCACCTGGATTGGGAACACGGCGTGGCGGAGGTGCGCCAGGCCGATCAGGACTACTACACGGAAGCGTCGGAATCAGTGCAGGTCGAGATTCTGGGTGTCGAAGACGCAGACGAGGCGCGCGGAGTGCGCCGCGCGTTTGGGCCGCTCGAAGTAACCGCACAAGCGGTGACCTACCGCAAAGTGCGCCGCCACACGCATGAGGCACTCGGATTCGGGGAGATCGATCTTCCCGCGCGTGAATTCCGAACGACGGGATGTTGGGTCTGGCTGGCCCCGCCGTTCGTGCAGCGGCTGCAGGTCGACCTCGCCGGACGTCCGGACCTGCTGCCCACATCGTTCGGTCCTAACGACTACGGCCCCTCCTGGGAACCGCAGCGCCAGGCGGCGCTCGAGCGGGATGCCCATCGTTGCACGCAATGCGGGGCCAGCGAGCGCCCTGGGCGGGCCCACGATGTTCATCACCGCACGCCCTTCCGCGCCTTCGGTTACATCCCGGGGCAGAATGAGAATCACGCTCAGGCGAACGCACTCGACAACCTGGTCACCTTATGCCAGGCCTGCCACCATCGACTAGAGGCCCAGCAAGGGACCCGCACCGCGTTGGGCGGCTCTGGCGTATGCGTTGCACAGCCTAGCGCCCCTCTTCTTGATGTGCGACTCGCGCGACCTGGGCATGGTGGTCGAGATGCGTGCCAAGGAAACGCGTGGTCCGACAATCACCTTCTACGATGAGGTCCCGGAGGGGATCGGCCTGGCTGATGCACTGTATGCGGTGATTCCGGAGCTGGTCTCCAACGCGGCGGACCTGATTCGCGGCTGCGGGTGCAGCGACGGTTGCCCGGCCTGCGTCGGTCCGGTGGCCCCGGCCAGCGGTCCGGTGAAAGCGACGGCGCTCTTCCTGGCGCAGGCGTTGGTGCGCGAGCTCGGGCGAGGGACAGCCTGAGAGATCGCGAGCGATCGGCGCACCTCGCCCTCTGCCGCCGATGGGTTACTTCGCAAGGAGATCTTGGCACGCCGCGGGAGGGGAAAGGCATGCGGGCGATGGCCGGGGCCCGTTCACCAAGCCATCGCCACGGCCGCGGTCAGTCGTGGCTTGGACCCCTACTTGACCGTGACGACCTCGCCGCCGGTAATCTCCACCAGTTGCTGAGGGGTAAGTGCGAACAGGGCCTGCGGGGTAGCCGCCGGCCGCCCATACCTGCGGATAACTCAACAAATCACGGTCAACGAAGGTGCGCAGCGGCTGAGCATGCGCCAGTGGCGGAACACCGCCGATGGCGAATCCGGTGTGCTGGCGGACGAACTCCGCGCCGGCCATCTGCACCGGCTCGCCGAGCTGCTGCGCCAGGCGCTCTTCGCTCACGCGATTGGCGCCGCTGGTTTCGACAAGAACGGCCTGGCCGGTCTGGACGCCGCGAAACACAAGCGACTTGACGATCTGCCCGAGCTCGCAGCCGACGGCACGGGCCGCTTCAACGGCAGTGCGCGTGCTCGCGGGCAGTTCGCGCACCTGAAGTTGCGTCCCACGGCTATTGAGAGCGTCTTGAACACGCTGTGCGGCAGGCGACAGACTCATGGGCCGAAGGTTCCCGCGTGCGCTTGCGCCGCTGTCGTGGCTTGACGAGCCGTCGTCGGGCGCTTGTCGAAGGTTGGGTCAACCGCGCTGGCGAGCCTGGCGCGAGAGATAGTACGCTAACCCACCCGCCGCCGCGAGGAGCAACAGGCCGACGATGCCGAGCGAGCTGGAGCGTGTGGAACCGGCCGTGTCGGATTGTTGCTGGCTCACCTGAACGGCAAACGCGACGTAGGCCTTGGCTCCCGGCTCGAGGCGCAAGGGCGTGTTCATGCTGGAGGTCGGGTTGTAGCCCTCCGGCGCAGCGGCGGCGATGTTGTAGTCGCCCGAAGCGAGCTGGGTGAAGCAATACGGTTCGCTGGCGGCGTCGGTGGTGTAGCTGCCGACCTGCGCGCCGTCGGCCTGGGCGACGACCACTTGCCCTCCGGCCACCAGACCCTCGATTTCCTGGCGCGAAGCATCGCCGTTGATGTCGTCAAAGAATTCCACGCAGATATCGCCAGTGCCGGTGACCGTGAAGGGGGTCGGCGAGGGCGTGGCGGCGAAGGCCAGCGTGGGCAGGGGCGTGGCGGCGTCGCCGAAGCCGAGCACCAATTCGCGGCCGACACTGAGCGGCGCATCGCGCGATATGTTGTTGAGCCGCTCGAGCTGATCGAGCGGCACGCCCGAGACGGCCGAAATGCGCCACAGCGTATCGCCTTCCTGGACGAAGTAGACGATGCGACCATCGGCTCCCGGGGTCGGGGTTTGAAAGGCGGTCGGTTGAGCCGCCGGCGCCTCGGATGGCGCGGCGTGAGCCAAGCCGAGCAGCGAACCCAAGAAGATGGGCAGGACCACCCAAGGCAGCACTCGCACGGCCAGACCATTGAGTTTGTGAGTTATGAGCACTCCGCGGCGACATTATAGCCCGTCTGCTTCTCGAGACGCGCGCCGAGGCCGCGAGGTACGCAGGTGTGTGTGGTATATTCTGCGCGCGAGGTGAGCGATGGGCGCACGCATTCTGGTCATCGAAGACGAAGAGCGCATTGCTTCCTTCTTGCAGCGCGGCCTGACCTACGAAGGCTACCGGGTCGATCTGGCCGGAGATGGGCCGACGGGCCTGGGCCTGGCGCGCGAAAACCCTCCAGACGTGGTGGTGCTCGATTGGATGCTTCCCGGCATGGACGGCCTGGAGGTGTGCCGCCGCTTGCGCGCCGGTTCGCAGGTGCCGATTCTGATCCTCACGGCCAAAGACACGGTCGAGGACCGGGTGCACGGGCTGGATGCCGGCGCCGACGACTATGTGGTCAAACCCTTCGCCTTCGCCGAGCTTCTGGCGCGCATCCGTGCGCTGCTGCGGCGGACAGGCCCGGGTGAGCCGGAGACCCTGCGCTTCGCCGACCTGATGCTCGACACCGGCACCCACCGCGCCCGGCGCGGGGAGCGCGTCATCGACCTCACGGCCAAGGAATACGACTTGCTCGAGATCTTCATGCGTCACCCGCGCCAGGTGCTCACGCGCGAAATCATCTACGACCGGGTGTGGGGCTACGACTTCGGCGGCGAGAGCAACATCATCGAGGTCTACGTGCGCTACCTGCGCCAGAAGATCGAGATGGAAGGGGAAACCAAGCTGCTGCACACCGTGCGCGGCGTAGGTTACGTGCTACGGGAGGACGAGTAGCCCGCCCCGCCTCAAGGGAAGCGGACCTCACCCGGCCATGTCGCTGCGCGCGCGCCTCACCCTGGCTTACTCGGCCGTCCTGGCCGGCGTGCTGCTGGTTTTCGGCGCTGCGCTGTACATCATCCTTAGTTTCAGCCTGATCATTCAAATCGACCAGACGCTGGCGCGCTCGGCGGAGGAGATCCTGCGCACGAGCCGGGTCACTACCCAACGCGATCTGCGCATCCTCACCCTGCCCTCGCTTCAGTTTGCTTCGTCCAACGTCTACGTTCAGGTGTGGAATGCCGAGCGAGCCTTGATCGCCTCCTCTTCCAACATGGGCGCTTTCGAGGAGCCGCTGGATGCGCTCTCGCTTGCAGGAACCGGCCCAGCAGTTTCGCGACGTGCGCATGGGGGGTGTCCATCTGCGGGTGCTAACCGTGCCGGTCGTCCTGGCCTCTGAGCCGAGCGGCGTCCTGCAACTCGCGGCGCCGATGAGCGTCGTCGATCGCGCGCGCGAATCGCTGCTGATCTTCCTGGCGGTGGGCGGCGGATTAGCGCTGCTCATTGCAGCCGGGCTTGGAAGCTGGACGGCGCGGCGAGCGCTCCGGCCGTTGGATACCATCACCGAAACCGCGCTGCAGATCACCCGAGCCGATGATCTTTCTCGACGCATCCCGCTGGAGGCCCCGCCCGCGAGCGAGGTGGGACGGTTGATCCTGGCCTTCAATGAAACGTTGGAGCGCCTGGAGGCGCTCTTCACCTCCCAGCGCCGCTTCCTGGCCGATGTGTCCCACGAATTGCGGACACCGCTGACGGCCATTCGTGGCAACGTGGACTTGATCCGCCGGATGGGGGCGGACCCGGAGTCGCTGGAGGCGATTCAATCCGAGGCCGATCGGCTGATCCGATTGGTGGGGGATTTGCTGCTCCTGGCGCAAGCCGAAACGGGCAACCTGCCGCTGGCGCGAGCACCCGTCGAAGTGGATACGGTCCTGCTCGAGGTCTTCCAGCAGGGGCGGGTCTTGGCCCAAGAGCGGGTGGAAGTGGTGTTGGGCGACCTAGATCAAGCGCAAGTCGTGGGCGATCGGGACCGCCTCAAGCAGCTCTTCCTTAACTTGGTGGCGAACGCCATCCAGTACACGCCTACGCATGGCCGGGTGACGCTGGCGATGAAACTGGTCGGGGAGTGGGTGCATATCTCCGTTGCCGACACGGGGCCGGGCATCCCTGCGGACGAACTGCCGCATATCTTCGAACGGTTCTATCGCGTCG
Source organism: uncultured Chloroflexia bacterium (assembly GCA_963712475.1). GTDB lineage: Bacteria > Chloroflexota > Anaerolineae > Anaerolineales > RBG-16-64-43 > RBG-16-64-43. Next base: position 1,369,367 of record CAVQIA010000004.1, on the reverse strand, counting down.
ACAAATCCCGCCGGCGCGCCACGCTCGGGGGAGCGGGGCTCGGGCTGTCGATCGCCTATTGGATCACGCGCAATCATGGCGGGCGGATCGAGGCGGCCTCGGAGGTCGGCAAGGGTTCGACGTTCTCGGTGTGGCTGCCACTGGCGCCAAGCGCAGCCGAGCAGACATAAGTGGCGCGCGCGAGCCTCTTGCGGGGGGGTCAGGGAGCGATCCCAAGCGCGCTAGCGGCCTGCGCGCACAGCCGCCTGCCGCCAGCGTGCCGCCATTCCTCCAGACGCAAGCTGACCTCTCGGCCGGCTTGCGCGTCCTGATAGATACCCGTCCCCCAGTAGACATAGCGCTGCGTTTCCGCGGGCCACAATTCCGGGGCCTGGCCGATGCGAGAATGGCCGCCGTTGTAGCCTGCCAGCGCCAGGTCCGGCTGGCCGCCGCCGCGCTCGAGCCCCAAACGCAGATACTCAAGACCGCGCGCCGCATTGACCTCGGGATCGAAGCCGTCCTCTCCAGCAGAGAAGTGAAACGGCATGACCTGGAACAACCCCATGGCGCCCGAACGCGAAAGCGCCCCGGGATCGCCGCAGGATTCGATTTGCATGACGGTTGCGACCAGGTTTGGGTCGAGCCCGAATCGTTCGGACCAATTGACGATTCTCTCCTGCCAGTAGCGCACAGCGGGATCGAAGAGAAGGGCAAGGGAGGCCGCCTGCGGATCAACCTCCCCTGCCGGGAGGGAAGCAGCCATTGGCTGCGGGGAGAAAACCTCGGCCGAGGCAAAGGCCGAGGCGACGAACCACACTCCAAGCGCGAGAGCGAGGACTGCGAGCAGCGGGGCCGAAAGCAGGACCTTGTGCATGGAACGCCCATCCCTTGAGCTGGACATCGCAGCCTCGCTCGTTTCCGAAGCGGATCAGATCGAATGGCCGTTATTGCGACGCGCGAGGGCTGCCCCTGGCGCGAGCGGAATGCCTTCGCCGGTCGGCGCATCCGTGGCCTCGCCGGGTTTGGTGCTGGTGGGCAGGCGGCGCACCGCGCGCGGATAGACGTGGGCCAGAGTGGTCAGCGGCGCGGGCTTGCTCGCCTGCGAGAACAGGCGCCGCCCGCCCATGGTGAGCGTCCCGATGAGCAGGACGCGGATGAGCCATACCACGCTGGCAACGAAGAGCGGCACGAAGGTGAGCACCTGGCGGCGGGTGAAGAGCTCGTGCCCCAGGTCCGGTTGCTGCATCAGCGAAAGAGTCACTGCCCACCAGGTGAGGATGGCGTTCATCCCGCCGGCCAGGAACCAGGCGGCCACCAGATACCAGGTCTCGACGCGGTCGGCGCGCCCCCGCTGCGGGGTGAACAGCCGCGCCATGCCGCCGAAGTCGATGCCGCAGAAAGCTAGCGCGAGCACGGTGGCCAGCGAGAGCTGAGCGAGGCGCAGATTGCCGAGCAGATCGGCGAGTGCGAATTGGGTCGTGCTGAAGTTGAAGATCTCGAATGCCGCCAGCCCGAGGACGATGATCAGGCCGAAGGCCGCGCCTTGCTCGGGCCAGCGCAGATTGAGGCGGGCTAGCCTGGCCCGGCGGGGCAGTTCATTCGAGAGCGGGCGAGAGGATGTGATAGCGCTCATTTCAGTCCCTCCAAGAAAGTCACCAATCACGGAACCACATTGCGATGACAGTATAGAACGTTTGTTCTATCCGTCAAGAGGGCAAGTCCCGTGCCGCGCTCGCACAGGCACACGCTTCATATGGCGGGCATGAATGCTGATGGGGTGTATCTGGGGGTGAGGTGTGACCTACTGCCGATGTGACTCAGGAGAGACTGAGCCCTGGGCCGGGAGATTGAGCGAGGGCACGCCTCAGAGCCTGTTCGGCCACCACATCGGAGTAACACCGGCAGCGTTGAGGTTGGCCAGAATTCGGGCGCATGTCGTCCGCGGGCGGTCATGCGTAAGGCATGCTAAGCCCTCTGCAAGGTCCAGTGCTCCCCGTTCGCGTGAGCAGGTTAGAGGCGCTCGATGATCGTCGCCGTGGCCATGCCGTGGCCGATGCACATCGTCTGCAGACCGTAGCGGCCGCCGCTGCGCTCGAGTTCGTGAAGCAACTTGGTCATCAACACCGCGCCGGTTGCGCCGAGAGGGTGGCCCAGCGCGATCGCGCCGCCATTGAGGTTGACCCGCGCCGGGTCCGCGCCGATCTCCTTCAGCCAGGCCAGCACGACGGTGGCAAAAGCTTCGTTGATCTCGATGAGGTCGATCTGATCCAGCCGCAGACCGGCGCGCGTGAGGATCTTGCGCGTGGCCGGGATGGGCCCATCGAGCATAAGCACCGGGTCGGAACCCACAACCGCGGTTGACACGATTCGCGCACGCGGGGTGAGGCGATGGGCGCGCACCACCTCCGCCGAGGCCAGCACAAGCGCGGCGGCTCCATCGCTGATCTGGCTCGAGTTGCCGGCGGTCACCACGCCGTCGGGCTTGAACGCCGGCTTGAGGGCCGCCATCTTGTCGCGGTTCGGCGGCATGCGCACGCCCTCATCCTGAGCGAAGGTGCGTGTGACGGGCGTGCCGCCCTCCGGCGTGTGCGTCACATCGATCGGCAGGATCTGCGAGGCGAAGCGCCCGTCGCGGATGGCGTTGCCGGCGCGGATGTGACTCTCGAAACTGAAGTCGTCGATTTGGTCGCGGGTGAGTTTCCACTTCTCGGCGATCATCTCGGCGCTCAAGCCTTGATGAATGAGCGGATAAGGGAAATCGCTGGGCCAGGTGGAAGGCCAATCGGCGCCTATCGGGACGCGACTCATCACCTCGATGCCGCCGGCGACCACGGCCTGCATCTCGCCTGAGGCTACCGCCTGGGCCGCGAAATGGATGGCCTGCTGGCTCGAGCCGCACATGCGATTGAGCGAGACCCCCGGAACGTGAACGGGATAGCCGGCCTTGAGCAGTGCCAGGCGGGCGATGTTTGCGCCTTGCTCACCAATCGGCGAGACGCAGCCCAGGACGACGTCTTCGACCAACCCGGCCTCCAAGCCGGCGCGCCGTGGCACTTCCCGCAACACGGCGGCGGCCAGATCGATCGGGGTCGTCGTCGAAAGCGCGCCGCCGGGCTTGCCCACACCGACCCCCGTTCGCACGGCGCCGACGATGAAGACCTCATTCATGGGACCCTCCCTGGGTGGCTTGAAATGCGAGGCAATGGAAAGGGTTGTACAGCGCCCGGTATCGGGCTGGGACTCGCGCGCCCGGTGTTGCATGGAACCGTTTCACCGCGGCCGCACAGCGTTTGAGTTTGTCTGCGCACGGGCTGGCCCGAGGCCGGTCGGCGGGCGGCCGGCGTCCCGGACGCGTGACGGGTCCTGCGCAGGTTGCCGGGAGGCTCAACCGGGCGTGCGCTTGTCCAAGTTGCGGATTTTCTCGACCTGACGCAGGTTCCAATCGTCCTGACTATAGGGTGTGGAGAACCACGCGTCAAGTATCTCGCGGGCAACCGGTTCGGAAGTTGAGCGCAGGCTGAGGGCCAGGACGTTGGCATGGTTCCAGGTGCGCGCTCCGCGCGCCGTTTCGGCGTCGGCGCATAGTGCGGCCCGGATGCCGGGCACCTTATTGGCCGCCAAGCTGGCGCCGGTGCCCGTCCAACACATCACCACGGCTTCATCGGCGGCGCCGGAAGCCACGCGTTCCGCCGCTTCGCGCGTCACATCCGGCCAATCGGCGGTCTGCCCTGCTGCGGGGCCGAGATACTCCACGTGGTGCCCGCGCCGCTCGAGCTCGCGGCGCACCGCCTCCACGAGCGGTGTGAGCTCATCGGCGCTCAAGGCGATTCTCATTGGCTACTCCTGCGGCGACGGCGGTTCGGATCCGATGCATGCCGAGGTCTGCGGCAGTGCCCATTCTATCGCGCCCAATGCGAGCTCCGGCCCATGAGAATTTGACGTGCCAGTCCGGTGGCCCGCACCCGGCAAAAAGAGAGAGCCTTTCGGCTCCCACTGGAGGGCTTGCTTGTCACTGCGGGCAACGTCAATGACGGAACTTCGCGCCGGCCTCACCGGCGAGCTGTTCGGGGAACCCTGTCCTCGGGGTCCGCGAGCTGGATTTGATTGCGCCCACGGTCCTTGGCGCGATACAGGGCGCGATCAGCGACGTCCACCAGGCCAAAGGCGTCTTTGGCGTCTTCACCGAGCCCGGCGATACCCTGGCTGACCGTGGGCGAGGGCATTTGCCGGCCCAGCGAGTTGACCGGCCGGAGTTCGGCGAGCGTGCTCTGAATGCGATTGGCGACCGACATGGCTTGCGTGCGGGTGGCGTTGATCAGCGCGATCGAGAACTCCTCGCCGCCCCAGCGTCCGAGCAAGTCGCCATGTTTGATGTGGCGGCGGATGGCGTCCACCGTGCTCAGGAGGGCGGCGTCGCCGGCCACGTGCCCGAACTGGTCGTTGTACTCCTTGAAGTGATCGATATCCAACATGACCAAGCTGAGTTCGCCGCGCGTGGCGCGCGCTTGGCCCACGGCGGCCTCCAGATCGACCACGAATGCGCCGTGGCTGAGTACCTGAGTCAGGCTGTCGCGGCGCGCCTGCTCACGCAGCGCTTCGTGCTGGCGTGCGTTGAGGATGGCGTTCGCCAGTTGCTCGACCACGATCTGCAGAACGAATTGATCGTCTTCACTGAAGGCATCCACCCGGGTGGCCTGCACATCGAGCATCCCCAGCAGCGTACCGGCTGAAAGGATGGGCAAGGTCATCTCGGCGCGGATGCCCGGCAAGTTGTCGACTTCGAGATAGTACTCATCTTCGAGAACGTTTTGGGTGAGGTAAGGCCGCTGTGTGATCATCACGTGGCTGTTGATGCTCTTGGCCGCGATGGAGACGCGGTCGCCCTGAGCCACCTGGCCCCGGCCGAGCGGGCCAGAACCACCCACGAAGCGGGCGCTGCGGCCCTCATCCTCAATGATCAGAATGTGTGCGTGTTCGAAGCCCAAGCGCGCCGCCAGAAGATCGCACACGCGGTTGTAGAGCACCGCCGGATCGAGTATCGAACTTATCTCCGTGCCGACCTCGCTGACAGTCATGAGCAGCGAGCGCTGGTGCTGCAGAGCGGCGAAGGCCGTTGCGTTTTCGAGCAGCGAACCGAGGAGCGTGGCCAGTGTCTCGCCGACGGCCTTCTCGAGGGAAGAGGCGCGGTGGGCCTCCTCGAACAAGAAAAGCAGAATCCCGTGGAATTGATTCGACAGGCTCAGGCGGAAGATCAGCAGGGACTTGACTTCGGGAGGAATTCCCTGCTCGTACAGGTCGCGCCGGTCGATGGCGATGTCGTCGAGCGAGAGCGGGCCCGAGGCTCCGGGAACATCTCCGCGCCACGCTGCGGGGAAGGCCACCTCGGAGGACCTGCCCGCTCCGTCGAGCCCATCCTGGGCGACCAGCCGCAGTCCATCGGGTCCCGCGGCGAACACCGCCACCGCGTGCGCCAACACGAGTTGGCGAGTCTCTTTGCACACGCGCTGCACCAGGGCATCGGTATCGCGCTCGGTGGCTAGTCGGGCGGCCAACTGGGCGAGCATGCCCATCTGGCTGCCCTCCTCCTGAATATGCTGGTAGAGGCGCAGCCGTTCCAGGGCCAGCGCCGCATAGTGCGAGAAGGTGTGTGTCTGGCGCATCTCGACCGTGGTCAGCTCGCGCCCGGGGGTCTCCACGGCTGCGACGCCGATAGCATCCTGGTCGGCATGAATGGGCACGAGCAGAGCGCTGGCCAAACCGAGCGAGCGAAGTGTGGGGTCGTCGTGCACGACGCGCGGCACGGCTTCCAGCGGCGGACCTTGCTCGGGCAGGCTGAGTTCGGGCAGCGTATCGGGCTGCGCGCCGCACGAGGCCGAAGGAACAAATGCGCCGGTGGCGCGGTCGGCCAGCCATACGATGCCGCGGCTTACGCCCAGCGAGCGGGCGAGATACGTGACCAGGGTGGAAGCGACCTCTTCCGGCGAGCGGGTGGTCAACATGGCGCTCGAGCACTCCAGGAGAGTCTCAAGCCCGTTGAGCAGCTTCTCGCGGCTTTCGATGAGGTTGATGATCTCGGGCGACATGCCCGGGCTGGGTTTGAGGTGGCCCTCGCGGGTACGGCCCTCGGCGAAGGCCTCGTTGGCCTCCACCAACTCTTCCAGTGGGCGAAAGACGTGGCTGTTGAAGAGCGCCAGCTCGAAGAATCAGCAGGAACACGAGCAGCCCGATCATGACGCTCAGCCCAAGGAAGATCGTCCGGCTGACCGCTAGGTTGAAGGCGCTTTGGGAGACGATGTAGTGCGCGATCCATGCCGGCTCACCGGCCGGTCGCGGGTTGGCCAGGAGGCGCGCCATATCGAAGGCGCTGCCCGTACGCAGGTCCAGCTCAAACAACCCCTCGCGGCAGGCCGGATCCGGGTTGGAGCTGCACACGTCCACCGGCTGCGGGGCTTGGGTTCCCGGTAGGACATCCTCCCATTGCCGGTTGAGGTAGTCGCGGTGGGTCGAGGCCACGATCGCGCCCCGGCTATCGGTGACGATGACCATGCTCGAGGGAATGCGGCGGGCACTGAAGAAAGAGTTCGAGCTCGGACTGCAGTGCAGGCAGGTCGGCCGCCCGGTCCAGGTCCCCGCCGAGCGAATACGCCAACTCGGCCATGTGATCGCCGAGCAGTTCGCGCGAGAGATTCCCCGCTTGCTGGGTGATGACAAGAACCCCGGCCAGGGCGGCCAGAATCACCACCAGGATGTTGATCGCAAAGAATTGACTACGCAAGCGGGCGAACCATGAAGCGCTCAAGGTTCCGCGCGAGGCGGCTCCTGGGCCGAACTCAGATTGCCATTTAGTATAGCGTTCCACACATCAAATGCAAAGCAGATAACTGTACCGAATTGTTGCCCCGGCCTCGCTTCTGTGCGCGGCGAGGGGAGCCAGGCTTGCGGTTTGCGGCCTAGGGTCGCACGCAGCACGCGGGCTATGCCGACGACGTGCCGTTCAGCCAGCGCGCGAGGATCAGGCGTGTGGAGGGGAAGGCCAGGTCGGGCAACTCATGAGCCTCAAAGAAGGAGACCCGCTCGGCATCATCGCCGGGCTGTGGCACCCCACTTGCAACGCTGCCCTCGAACACGATCAAGATGTCTGCGCCTTCCACCTCGCTTTGCCTCCCGATGACGTCTCGCAGTTGCAGGTCATTCACCTCTAGCCCCGTCTCTTCTCGGCATTCGCGGGCCGCAGCCTGGCGCGGGTCTTCGCCTACGTCTACGTAACCCGCCGGCAGCGACCACTTGCCGCGCTCGGGCGAGACCCCGCGCTGGATGAGCAGCACCTTGCCCTCGCGGACGATGAAGACCGCGACCGCGACCTTCGGGTCTTCGAAGTGGATGAAGGCGCAACGCGTGCACACTGCGCGCAACCGTCCAAAGGCAGGGCGCGCCTCTGTAGGCGCGCCGCAGCGAATGCAGAAACGCACAGGTTCGCGAGGCGTCATCGCCGGACTCGGCGGGCGAGCACGGCGGCGAGGGCCAGGCCCAGGGCGAGCAACGCCAGGCCGGCCTCGATCAGGCGCAGCGGGCTGACAACTGCCGGCGCCGGGGCGGTGGGTACAGAGGCAGCCGACTCCATCGGCGGCGGGGGCGCGGGCGGGGCCGGGGTTGGGCTTTCGGCTCCGCCGCCCAACGTGGATAGCGCCTCGGCGCCAGTGGTTGGGATGGGCGTTGGCGTGATGGGTGCGCTGTAACGGTAGGACTCAACGGGTTCAGGTGTCGCCGTTGGCGCAGACGATTTCTCCTGAGCAAGAAGGGGGGCGCTCGCAGTCTCAGTGGCCGCACCGTAACCCGCTTGTGCGCCGCTGAGAGCGGTCGATTCGCCGAGCGAGGATTGGTCGGTCTGATTGTCGGCGGCCGCGCGTGGCAGGGGCCCGGCGGGCGCGGCCGTGAGTGCCGGGGCCACCTGCAATTCAGCGGCCTGCATGGCCGGGGCCGCCTGGCGCGCAGCCATGAGCCCTCCGCCTGCGAGATCCGCGACGGCAACCACGGCCAGGGCAAGCGTCGCGAATGCCGAACCCCATGCGAACGCAAACCCGCGCGATGTGCGGGGTCGGGCTTGCCCGGCCATTTCCGGTGTCAGGGTGAAGTTACGAGGCAGTCGAACCGGCGGCAGGGCGCGTAAAGCCTCGCGGACTTGACGCAACTCCTCCAGGGCGAGCGCGAGGGGCGCCTCGCGCTGCAAGCGCTCGTGCAAGGCACTGCGTTCGGAGTCGCTCAACTGGCCGTCGAGGTACGCCGAGAGTCGCTCCAGGTCGCGCGCAGGAATAGAGGTCGAGGGTTTCATGCAGAAGCCTCACCCTCCAGACGAAATGCCTCCGGCAGAAGTTCCCCGCGCAGGGCGAGGCAATCGCGCAGATTTGCGCGTGCGCGCGCCAGCCGGCTCTTGACGGTGCCCAGCGCCGTCTGCATCACGGCGGCCACTTCGCTGTAATCCATCGCCTGCACGTCGGCCAGCAGCACCACTGCGCGCTGCTCGTCGGTCAGGCGGCGCAGGCAGTCTTCGATGGCACGCCGGATCTCGCCGCGCGCCAGGTGGTCTTCGGGCGACTCGCCCGGATCGGCCGGCTCGTAGATCCGCCCGCTGTCATCCTCGCCATCGGAGGACACCATCCCCTCAAGCGACACAGACGGCCGGCGCTTGCGACGGCGCAATTCGTCGTAGCAGGCATTGGTCACGCTGCGCAGGATGTAGGCGCGTAACGAGCCTCCACGGAAGTCGTTCATGTGCCGGTAGAAGGAAAGAAAGGTCTGTTGTGTGACGTCGGCTGCGGCATCGCTATCGCCCAGCATGCGCGAGGCGAGCGCGAAGGCCCGCCCCTGGTGAGCCAGCACCAGGCGGTTGAACGCGTCCAGGTCACCTTGTTGGGCGTCGCGAAGTAGGGCGGCCTCGTCCATGAAGTCAGCCTCGTGCACCTCTCGCCGTCGACAATCTATGCCTGCAATGGCAATCATACCCTAGAGAGGCGCGCGCCAGACCTTGAGATGAGTGAAGTACAATGGCGAGGCCTGATCCCTCCGCACAGGCGCAGCGCGGAGTGCTTCCCTCCAGCGCGGAGGTCACCGATGTCGCTTCGACCATCCCCTATCGCCGGGACGTGGTACCCCGCCGGTGCGCAGGAACTCGCTGCCAGCGTGGATCGATTCCTCGCACAGGCCGAGGTGCAGGCGCCTGACGGCCGCGTGATAGCCATACTCGCGCCGCACGCCGGTCATCGCTACTCGGGCGCGGTGGCTGCGCATGCCTTCAAATGCCTGGCCGGCGTGCAAGCTGATCTGGTCGCAGTTGTTTCGCCCATGCATCATCCGTATCGGGCGCCCATGCTCACCACGGCGCACACCGCGTACACCACACCGCTGGGGGAGGTCCCGGTGGATGCGGCGGCGCTCGAGCTGCTCGATGCCGGCCTCCAAGCGCGGATCGGCCTGGGCCTCACGCGGGTACGCCGCGACGAGGAGCACTCGCTCGAGATCGAGCTGCCTTTCTTGCAGCGCGTGCTGGGCCCCTTTCGCTTGTTGCCGGTCATGATCCTCGATCAAACCCCCACGATGGCTGAGGCTCTGGGGCACGCGCTCGCAGCGGTGCTTGCCGATCGTCGAGCGGTGCTCGTGGCGAGCTCCGATCTTTCCCACTTCTATCCACAGCCGGTGGCCCAGGCGCTCGATCGCGAGATGCTCGCGCGAATCGCCGCTTTCGATCCGTTGGCCGTCATGCGGGCGGAGGAGGAAGGCCAGGGGTTCGCCTGCGGGCGGGCGGCAGTGGCCGCGGTGCTGTGGGCTGCGCGCGATCTGGGCGCCAACCGCGTCAGCCTCCTCAAGCACGCGACGTCGGGCGAGGTGACCGGCGACTTCGAGTCGGTTGTAGGTTACGGCGCAGCGGTCATCTGGCAGGCGGCAGCCTCGACACCCGGCGAGGATCCACTCCGGTGAGCGCCTTCAGCCTGATGGATCTGCTGGGCCTGGCCGGCCTGCTTCTGGTCAATGCCTTCTTCGTGATGGCCGAGTATGCCCTGGTCAGCGCGCGCAGCACGCGTCTGGAGGAAATGGAACGCCAGGGTGTGCGCGATGCGGCGCGCGCCCGCCGCATGCTGCGCGACCCGGAGCGTTATATCGCCACAACCCAGCTTGGCATCACCATGGCCGGCCTCGGGATGGGCTGGGTAGGCGAGCCGGCCTTCGCTTTCGTACTGGAACGAGTGTTGGGTGTGCCTCTGCGCGCGCTGAGTGATACCGCAGCGCACAGCCTTTCGGCGCTGACCGCGTTCGTGCTGGTGACGTTCCTGGCGGTGGTGCTCAGCGAGCTCGTGCCGAAGTCGCTCACCCTCGACAACCCGGAACGCATCGCAGTTCGCCTCGCCCGCCCCCTGGACGTGCTCAGCCGAATCGGCCGGCCGCTGGTCTGGCTGCTCGAGCGCTCGGCCGGGCTGGTGGCGCGGCTGCTCGGCGCCTCCGGCTCGGCTCGCCGCGTGGCGGGCTACTCGGTGCAGGAACTCAAGTTGGTGGTCGAAGCCGCCCAGCGCAGCGGCACGCTGGAGGACAGCGAGCGGGCCATGCTGCATGCCGTGTTCGATTTCGGCGACCTGCGCGTGCGGGAGGTGATGGTCCCGCGCACCGAGATGATCGCTGTGCCGGCATCGAGCTCGATCGATGAATTGATCGCCACCGCCATCCAGCATCCCTACAGCAAGTTCCCGGTGTACGAGGGGACGTCCGATCAAGTGATCGGCATCGCCCACATCAAGGACCTGATGCGCGTGCGTCACGGGGCCAGCCAGGTGGCAAGCGTGCGCGGCCTGATGCGCGACGCGTTGTTCGTCCCCGAGAGCCTGCGGGTGCAGGATCTGCTCGCACGCTTCCGCGCCAGCCGCCAACACCTCGCGATCGTCGTGGATGAATACGGCGGCACCGCTGGCCTGGTGACGTTGGAAGATTTGCTCGAGGAAATCGTGGGTGATGTCTCGGACGTCTTCGACCGCACCTCGCCGCCGGTCAAGCGACTGCCGGATGGCAGCGCGCTGGTGGACGGGCTGATGCTCATCGAGGAGGTCAATCAGGCCCTGGGGCTGCATCTCGAAGATGCGCACTACGACACCCTGGCCGGTTACATGCTCGGGCGGCTCGGCCGCATCGCCCGCCTGGGCGATGCCGTTGACGTGCACGGCATCCGCCTGCGGGTGGAGGCCATGGACGGCCGGCGCATCGCGCGTCTCTCGATTGGGCCGGCCGCGCCTGCGGCGGGGGAGCCAGCGCCGTGACCCGCTACGTCGAGGTGGCGGTCAACGTGCCCCGCGTGCAGGGTACGTTTCACTACCATGTGCCGCCCGAACTGGGCGAGGACCTGCGCCCCGGCCATTTGGTGACGGTCCCGTTCGCCAGCCAACGCGTTCAAGGGGTCGTCCTGTCCGATGTGGATCAGCCTGAGGTACCCGAGACCCGGCCGGTCGAGGGCGTGCTCGACCGCGAGCCCGTGCTGACACCCGCTCAACTCCAATTGGGCCGATGGATCAGCGCGACCTATGGCGCATCGCTCGGTGAGTGTTTCGAGTTAATGCTCCCGCCCGGGCTGGGCCAGCGGGCACAAGGCCTCTATGCGCTGGGCGATACGGACTTTGTGGCAGCCGACCCGCTGCAGAAAAGGCTCATCACGCTGCTCGCCGAGCGCGGACCTTTGCGCAGTGGACAGTTGGCGCGCGCCCTGCCTCGCACCCCGTGGGAGCGTGAGGCGGCGCGCCTGGTGAAGCACGGAGTTCTGCAACGCACCTCGGTATTGCCACCGCCGGAAGTGCACGCCAAACATGTGCGCACGGCGCGCATCGCTGTTGCGGTCGAGGGAGCGCACGCGGCGGCCCAGCGCATGCGGCAGTCGGCTCGCGTCCAGGGCCGGGCGGCGGCCGAGCGGCGCGCGCGAGTGCTCGAATTCCTGGCGGCCGAGCGCACCTCCGTCGAGGTGAGTTGGGTCTATGCTCACAGCGGCAGTACTTTGGCCGATCTCAAGCTGCTCGCCGAGGCCGGTCTGGTGGACCTGGACTATCAGGAAGTCTGGCGCGACCCACTCGCCGGCCGGGCGTATGCTGCGGACACTAAATTCGATCTCACGCCGGACCAACGCAATGCGTGGTCCCACGTTCGCGAGGTTCTGAGCGGGGGCGGCGGAGGCGCGATTCTGCTTCACGGTGTGACCGGTTCGGGCAAGACCGAAATCTACTTGCGTGCTGCCGCGGAGGTCATCGCCCGCGGCGGACAAGCCATCATTCTGGTTCCGGAAATCGGGTTGACGCCGCAGACGCTACAACGATTCGGGGCGCGCCTGCCAAATGGGCTGGGCGTGATGCACAGCCGCCTTTCCGATGGCGAGCGCTACGATACCTGGCGCCGCGCGCGATCCGGCCTGATCGAGGTGATGCTCGGCCCGCGCAGCGCGCTTTTCGCGCCGCTGCCGCGGCTGGGGCTGATTGTGGTCGACGAGGAACACGACGAGTCGTACAAATCCAACCGGGCCCCGTTCTTTCACGCGCGCGATACGGCCCTCGAGTACGCCCACCAGTTGAACATCCCGTGTGTTCTCGGGTCGGCCACACCCGACGTTGTGACCTTTGCCCGCGCGAAGGAGGCTCGTCTGACCTACCTGGCCCTGCCCGTGCGCGTGCCCTTCGCCGGAGGGCGGGCCGGGGTGATGCCCGAAGTGCGTGTTGTCGATATGCGTCAGGAGCTTCGCGAAGCCAATCGCTCAATCTTCAGCCGGGCACTGTCTCTGGCCCTTGGGGAGTGCCTCGAGCGCGGCGAACAGGCGGTTCTCTTCCTCAATCGGCGTGGCGCCGCGTCGGCGCTGTTCTGCCGTTCGTGCGGGCAAACGGTGAGCTGCCCGCGTTGCGGGTTGCCGCTCACGTTCCACGCCACCGCGCCGCCAGCCGCGGAAGGTGGAACTCGCGGAAACCTGCGCTGTCATCACTGCAACTATCAACGCAACGTTCCGTTGCGCTGCCCGAACTGTTCCTCCGACGCGCTGCGCCCGCTGGGTGTGGGCACGCAACGCGTCGAGGCCGAAGTGGTGCGCCGCTTCCCGCGCGCTCGCGTCTTGCGCTGGGATGTAGATACCACGGCCACGCCGGACGCGCATGAGATCCTGCTTGAGCACTTCTCCGCAGGCCGGGCCGACGTCCTGGTCGGAACGCAAATGGTGGCCAAGGGGCTCGACTTGCCGCGGGTAACGCTGGTGGGCGTCATCCTGGCGGAGGTCGGCCTCTTTCTGCCGGACTATCGCGCCAGCGAGCGCACGTTCCAGGTGCTGACCCAGGTGGTTGGACGCGCTGGGCGCAGCCCGCGCGGGGGCCGGGCCGTGCTTCAGACCTTTCAGCCGGAGCACTACGCGATCCGCCTGGCGGCCGCCCAGGACTACGATGGCTTCGCCGCCATGGAACTCGGCCAACGACGGCGGCTCGGCTACCCACCCTATGCCCGCCTGGCACGATTGGTCTTCTCATCGAATTCACGCGAACGCACGCAGCAGGGAGCCGAATCGTTGGCGGGCGCGGTGCGCGCCGCCATTGCCGCAGGGGAGCATCGTCAAACCGAGGTCGTGGGGCCGGCGCCGTGCTACTTTGAGCGCGAGGCGGGCCGCTACCGCTGGCAAGTCCTGGTGCGCGGACCGAGCCCAAGGCAGGTCATCCCGGCGGAACTGCCGGAAGATTGCACCCTCGACGTCGATCCGGTTTCGCTCCTGTAATTGTGCGCTGTCCTTTTGACGGCCCGCACCGCGCGTGGTATACTGCCGTTCACTCCCGCCCAGAGGCGGGAGAATTTCTGCCCCGAACGGGGCTGCCCTCACCGAGGGCCATCTCTCACGCGGTGGACTTGCTCGTGCGTGCTCCTCAGCGATCGCAGTTGCGGAGCGAGCGAGCGGGGATGAAACCGCGGAGGTTGAACGCAAAGGAGTCCTCATGGCACTGGTCTCGCTGAAAGCCCTGCTCGAGGCCGGGGTGCACTTCGGTCATCGCACCGAGAAGTGGCACCCCAAGATGAAGCCCTACATCTTCACCGAACGCAACGGGGTCCACATCATCGACCTGCAGCAAACGCTGTCGTCGCTCTCGACCGCGTATGCGATGGTGCGCGACGTCGTGGCCGCAGGCGGCACACTGCTGTTCGTGGGTACCAAGCGCCAAGCCCAGGATACGGTCGAGACCGAAGCCACGCGCTGCGAGATGCCCTACGTCGTCGATCGCTGGCTGGGTGGAACGCTCACCAATTGGCGCACCATCAAAGAGCGTCTCGACGAGCTTGACCGCCTCGAGAAAATGGATGCCTCGGGCGACTTTGGCCGCATCACCAAGAAGGAAGGCCTGATGCTGCGCCGGCGCATGGCGCGCCTCAGCCAGCGCCTGGGCGGCCTGCGGCGCATGGCAGGTCTGCCATCGCTCATCTTCGTAATCGACGTTCACCGCGAGGAGACCTCGATCCATGAGGCCAATATCCTCGGCATTCCGGTCGTGGCTCTGGTGGATACCAACTGCGACCCGCGCGGCATCGACTACATCATCCCCTCCAACGATGACGCCATTCGCGCCATTCGCCTGCTGACGGGAAAGATGGCGGACGCGGTGGTGGAAGGGCGCTCGCTGCGCAAGGATCAGGAGCCGGCGGAACAAGCCGCCCCTGAACCGAAGGATGAGGAACTGCTCGGCGAAGCCACGCTGGCCAAGATGCGCGAGGGTGAAGCTCCGCCGGCGGCCGAGGAAGCCAAGTGAGCCACACCATGGAAATCACCACCGCCCAAGTCAAACAACTGCGCGAAGCCTCGGGCGCCGGCGTGCTCGACTGCCGCAAGGCGCTGGTCGAGGCGAACGGGGATTTCGAGAAGGCGACCGCCTACCTGCGCGAAAAGGGGTTGGCCGCCGCCGCCCAGCGCGCCGATCGTGAAGCACGCCAGGGCGTGCTCGATCTCTACAGCCACGGCGGCGGACGGGTGGGCGTGATGGTCGAGGTTAATTGCGAAACCGACTTCGTCGCCCGCACCGAGGAGTTCCGCCATTTTGCCCACGAGGTGGCGCTGCAGATCGCGGCGGCCAGCCCGCGCTTCGTGGACGTGGAAGATGTGCCGGCCGAAGTTCTGGAGGCCGAGCGTGAACGAGCCCGCGAGCGAGCACGCGCGGAAGGCAAACCCGAGAACGTGTGGGATCGAATCGTCGCGGGTATGCTCGATAAGTTCTACGCTGAGACCTGCCTGCTGCGGCAGCCGTACGTGCGCGACGATGCGCGCACCGTCGGCGACTTGCTCAAGGAGGCGGTGAGCACTACCAAAGAGAACATCCTCATCCGGCGCTTCACGCGCTGGGAAGTCGGGGAGACCGCCGAATAGCGTCACGCGGGTCAGCCGAAAGGCTGACCCGCTTTCTCATCGGCGGCCCTGCGGGCATGGTGCCGGGCGGCCGAAAGCAACCCTGGCGTTGAGGAGGCATGGATGACTCTGCATTTCGAACGCATCCTGCTCAAGCTGGGCGGCGAGGCATTAGCCGGACCCGGGGGGATCGGCATCGACCCGGCCTGCGTTGACGACCTCGCCCTGCGCATCCGCGGCGTACAGGAATTGGGAGTGCAGGTGGGCGTGGTCATCGGCGCCGGCAACCTGTGGCGCGGTACGCGCGGCATGGCACGTGGCATGGAACGCGCCACGGCCGACTACATGGGCATGGTGGCCACCGTCATCAATGCCCTGGCCATGATGGATGCCCTCGAGCGCCAGAAAGTGATTACCCGCGTTCAATCGGCCATCGAGATGCGGGCGGTCGCCGAGCCTTACATTCGCCGCCGCGCGATCCGTCACCTGGAGAAAGGTCGGGTCGTCATTTTCGGCGGCGGCACCGGCAACCCGTACTTTTCGACAGATACGGCGGCCGCGCTGCGGGCCATGGAAGTGGGCGCCGGCGTCCTGATCAAGGCCACCAAAGTGGACGGCGTCTACGACGCCGACCCCCAGCAGGTTCCCTCAGCCCATCGCTTCGACCACCTGACCTACATCGAAGCCCTCAACCGGCGCGTGGGTGTCATCGACAGCACCGCCATCTCCCTGTGCATGGATAACAACCTGCCCATCTTGGTTCTCGATCTGTGGCAATCGGGCAGCCTGGAGCGGGCGGTGCGTGGCGAGAGCGTCGGCACTCGCATCGCTGCCGAATAGGGCTGGCGGTGAGCGCTCCCGCGCATTCGGGCCCCCGCACCCCACGCACCTGAGTGGTTTACCGGATTCGTCCTTTTGGGTTATCCTTGGAGAACGCGGAGATCGCTTCGCGCGACTCCCGCGGCCGTTCCTCAGGAGTAGCGCATGGTCAAAGAGGCACTGTCCGAGGCAGAGGCGCGCATGAAAGGGGCGACCAAGATCCTCGAAGAGAGCCTGGCCACGTTGCGCACCGGACGTGCCAGCCCGGCCCTCATCGAGAAACTCGAGGTGGAGTATTACGGCACCCCCACCCCGCTCATGCAACTGGCGACCATCTCGGCGCCCGAACCGCGCCTACTGACGATCAAGCCCTTCGACCCCGGTTCGCTCAAGAACATCGAGCGCGCCATCTTGGCGTCGGATCTGGGGCTGACCCCGGGCAACGACGGCAAGCTCATCCGGCTGACGATTTCCTCACTCACTGAGGAGCGGCGCCGCGAATTGGTGAAGGCCACCCACCACCGGGCGGAAGAGGCGCGGGTGGCCGTGCGCAACGTGCGGCGCGATGTACACAACGATCTACGCGAGTTCGAGAAGGAGAAACTCATTTCAGAGGACGACCTCAAGCGCGGCGAGGATGATCTGCAGAAGATGACCGACAAGATGGTGGAGAAAGTTGACGACCTCGCCAAACGCAAGGAAGCCGAGATCATGGAGATCTGAGGCGCGCCTTGGCGGCGCCGCCCCGGACTCCACGGAGCGACACTTGGGCACGACGACCCCCCGCGCGGAGACCCTCGGCACACCAGTGCCAGAGGGGCTGCCGGCTAAGATTCCACAGCACGTCGCGATCATCATGGATGGCAACGGGCGCTGGGCCACCGCGCGCAACCTGCCACGCCTGGCCGGTCACCGCGCCGGCACCGAGAACTTGCGCCGCATCATCCAGGCCTGCGCCGAGTTCGGTATCCGCTATCTCACACTGTATGCCTTCTCCACCGAGAATTGGGGGCGCCCGGAAGAAGAGGTGCAAGGGCTGCTTTCGATCATCGAGGATGTGCTGGGCCGGGAGTTGAACGAGCTGCATCGCAACGGAGTGCAGCTGCGCCACATCGGCCGGCTGGAGGGCATCTCGCCCTTCTTGCAGCGCAAGGTGCGCGAGGCGATCGAGCTGACGAAGGATAATACCCGCCTGACCTTGAACGTCGCCTTCAATTACGGCGGGCGGGATGAGATCGTCCACGCCGTGAGACGCATGATCGCCGAAGGCGTGTCTGCCGAGGCCGTCGACGAGAAGCTGCTCGGCCGGTACCTGTACACGGCAGGCACGCCGGACCCGGACCTGATCATCCGCACCTCGGGCGAATTGCGGATCAGCAACTTCCTCATCTGGCAGGCCGCGTACTCCGAATGGTATATCACCCCGGTGTACTGGCCGGACTTCGGCAAAGAGGAACTGCGCCAGGCGTTGTGGGAATTCAGCCAGCGCGATCGGCGCTTCGGACGCGTGGCTTCCTCCACAGGCAGCTGACGGTATGCTGCCCGATCGCCTGATCATCGCATTGTTGCTTCTGCCCATTGGCCTCGGGCTCATCGCCTACGGCGGTGTGCCCCTGCTGCTGATCATCTCCGCACTAGTTGCATTGGCCTCCCTCGAGTATGCCGACCTGTTCGCCCACACGGGGCTCGCTCCCTCGCGCTGGTTGGTGGCAGGCGGGGCGCTCACGCTGATCGTCGCCCGCCACCTGTTCGGGTTTGACCACATCGGCCTGATTCTCACTCTCATCTTGCTGGTCACCGTGGCGTACTACCTGCGCGCCTACGAGCGCGGCTCGGCGCGTGCCGCAACCGACTTTGCGGTGACCCTCGCCGGAATCGTCTACCTCGGCTGGTTCGGCGCGTACTTCATGTCGTTGCGCGCGCTGCCGAACGGCGAGTGGTGGCTGCTGGTGGCGCTGACCGGGGTATGGTTCGGCGATGCGGCGGCCTTCAGCATCGGCCGGCGATTCGGGCGTCACCCGATAAGTCCGCGCTTGAGCCCGCGCAAGACCTGGGAGGGTTACGCGGCCTCGATCGTCGGCGGCGGGCTGGGCTCGGGGCTGCTCAGCTTGCTGTGGCAGATTGCAGCACCATCGGGCAGCGGGGTCGGGCTGCTCAGCGGCCTGATCATCGGCGCATTGCTGGGGGCATTGGGCACGCTCGGCGATCTGGCGATCAGCATGCTCAAGCGCGAGGTCGGCGTCAAGGACTCGGGGACTCTCTTGCCCGGCCACGGCGGCGCGCTCGACCGTATCGATTCGTGGATCGTGGGTGCGGGCATCGGCTACTACTTGGTGGTTGCGTTGGTCCCGTTCTTACACTGACGGGTTTGCCCCAGGGTCTGCGCCCTCAGAAGAAAAGCATCGCCGCGTCGAGTCGACGCGGCGATGCGGTTTTCTGGCGAGCCAAGTACCGCTGGACCTAGGGCAGTCCCCCATCCAGGATCGCTCCTGTATCATCGGTGAATGAGAAATCGAGCGAGGATTTGCCGGACGGGCTGAGCGCACACGCGGCGATTCCCTCTTGGCCGATGCACATCGAGAAGTCCTGCGTCGCAAGCGCGTTGAGCAGCTCGATCACCGCCGGGGCATCAGTCCCGATGAGGGTCAGGGTCGTCTGGCCCGCGCTTCGTGTGACGAGCATCAGGCCCACCGCCGAAGCGTCCATCGCGCGCCAACCCGGGAGCTGCAGCTGGCCTGCAGTGAGCGGGTCGCCGCCAGGTTCCGGCAACCCGATCTCGAACCCCGCGAGGAAGGGGGCCAACTCCTCCTCGTCGGCGTATGTCGCGAGCACGATGCGGTTGGCTCGCGCCTCGGGGTTATCCGCGATTGTCAGTGCCAAACCTGCTTCGCCCAAAGTGGATTGCAGCGAGGACAGCGAGGTGATCAGGTCGGTCGTCATCTCAAGCTCGCCGAGCATTTCAACCTCGACCGGGCCGGAGAAGATGTACGGGAAGTCGGCCGGCGCGCGGGAGGGTTCGCCTCCAAGGAGGAAGCCGGTCAGGTTAGCGATCCATCGTGCATTGTCGGCGACTTGATCGTAAGGGGGCGAGAGGAAGCTCAGGTCACCCACCGCCAGTACGCGTTCGTTCGCCGCGAGCATGGCCACGGCCAACTCCCCACTCTGGTCCGTACGTGAAGAAAGAGTGTGCTCGTCGGCGGAGATGAGCGCCAGCCCGGTGGGAGAGGTGATCGAATGCGACGCGTAGAAAGCCACGCGCCCGAGATCCTCCGTCAGCGGCGAGGCCGCAAAGTGGGTCAAAACAACGTTGCGGAAGTTGCCTTCGTTCTCGACCAGGTTGTAGAGATAGTCGTCGGCGACCGTGATCTCGAAGGGCGCCAGCAGAGTGTTGGCGGCGGAGGAGTCATCGAGCGGCGTGCTCGTATCGGAGTAGTAAGAATTGTAAAACAGCGCCCCCCGCGTGGGGTCGGTGAGCACAAGCACCCGCCCACTGCGGCCGACGAAGGCTTCGACACGCTGGACCTCGTCCTGGGTGAAGGGCGCGTTGGGTGCGGCAATCACTAAGGCAGTCGCTGAGGCCAGGCGCGTGGCAAGGCCACCAGAGTCGCTGGTGGTCAGGAATTCCACCTGGCCTCCGTGCGTGCCCACTTCGCGCAAGAGCGGCTCGAGTTCGGCAGCCAGGAAGTTATTGGCATGAGTCTGGTCGATCAAGATATGGGCTCCGGGGGACGCGCTTCGCGCAGAAGGCGCCTCGGCCGTCGAAACGGGCGGAAGCGGGACGGTGAACGCGGCGTACTCCGGGATGGCCACCGGCACGGCCCGCCGGAAAACGCCCTGATAGAACCACAGCCCGCGCAACAGCGCCGGCAGCAGGAGCACGCACAGGCCGATGATCTTGTCGCGGCGGGTCATGGCCGCCCCCTCTCTGCCGGCGGCACGTAAAGCAAGAACAGACCGGCCTCCAGCGGGTAGGCTGTGGCGCGCCCATCCTCGGCCATGTAGAAGAAGGGGATAGCCGCAACTTCAGGCAGCCCGGCCAACCCACGCATGTCGGTGATGGCGAAGTGCGCGACGTGGGCCATGCGCGCGGCGTACGCTGCTGCCTGTGACAGCCCGCCCAACTCATCCACCAACCCGAGGCGCAAAGCATCACTGCCCAGGTAGATCTCGCCGCGGGCCACTGTCTCAGTGGTCAGCTTTAGGCGGGAGCCACGCCCCAGGCTCACCGCCTGAATGAACCCGGCCTTGACGGCCTCCAACTGACGCAGGAATGAATCCCGCGGGCCACCAAAGAGCTTGTAGGGGCCGGTCGAGGCGACGTCTTCGATGACGCTGGGGCGCGGCGGAAGGCTGCCGATGACTTCCACGTTGCCCACTTGAGAAGTGGGCAGGGCGAAGATGTAATCGGAGCCCACGGCCAGGTAGTAGGCCCCGCTGGCCGCCATTGTGCCAACCGTGCTGACCACCGGCTTCGCGGCGCGCAGACGAGCCAGCTCGAGATAGATGGCTTCGGTGTCGGCGACCGTACCGCCCGGGCTGTCAAGCACCAATACCACGGCGCGCACCCGCGGATTGTTGCGGGCCTCGTCGATCTGGGCGATCACTTCGCGCGCGCTAACGGCCTCGATGGGAGTATTGACATAGATCGTCCCGACCACCGGGCGCGGGATGAGCAAAGCCAAGACAATGCCGGCGGCCAGGATCAGCCCCAGCCAGACCCAGCGCCGGGCTGACCCCAGCGCCGGAAGCTTCCACGTCTTCACGTTCATGCCTCCTCCGTTGACCTCGAGTGACTTTGCCTGCGTAAACCAGGAGCATCGTCGAGTGAATACCGGGCACGAGCACCGTGTGGTTGTCGAGTGCACACGTGATGAGGTGAGCGGGATGAGATGCAGATCGAAGGCGGTGGCCCCCTCGTGTCGATCAGATGTACAAGCGCCTCCCAATCTGTAGGATGAGCGGCAACAGTATCAGCCCATCTCAACACATGCGGGAGGCGCCGTGGGTATTGAAGAACCGGACGGCCGAGAAGACGGTGCTAGCTAGAAGCAGCCGACTCCCAGGACGGCGCAATAAAGGTTGTTCGAATCGATGTACCAGGCGATGCCGGCGACCGCCACGCACACGACGATGAGCAAGCACCCACAACCGATGAAAAGCCATCGCCGTCCCCCGCCCTTCTTCTCGGCGGGTGCGGCGGCGGGGGCCATCGGAGGCGGCATGGGGGCGGCTTGGGGTGCGGCCGCGGCTGCCCGAGTCGCAGGCGGGACTTTGGCGGAGGCGGCAACGACCGTGGCCGCCACGCCCTCGGTCTCGACACCCAGCACGATACTCTCGCCCAGCGTGATCTCGTCGCCTGCAGCAATGGCCCGGGGGGCGGTGATGCGCTGCTTGTTGACAAAGGTGCCGTTGGTCGAGCCCAAATCCTCGATGATGACGCCGCCCGGCTTGGCAACGAGGCGTGCGTGGGCGCGAGACACCTCGGGATCGGCGATGACGATATCGGCCGAGGCCTCCCGCCCGATGGTGGCAATTTCCTTGTTCAGCTCGAACACCTTGCCTGGCGTGGGGCCGCTGCGCATGACCAAGCGTAATTGTCCGCTGGACATATTCTCCTCCTCGTCGATGCGTCTGGCGAGTGTAATTCCACTCGGGGTGGGTGTCAAATGGAATTGCAGGTCGCATCCGGGTCGCCGGAGAACTGCGCCACACCCAACTCGCTTGACACGCCGCCGGGATTGGGGATAATAGGCGACACGATCGGCTGTGACGGAGGAAAGTAAGCGGCGCTTGACCGCCAGGGAGGCCGTGGCCACGACTGCAAGCCCGGCCCGGATCGCCGCCGCCGAAGTTCCCTCTTGAGCCGCCCGGGTGAACCGTCGTGATGGCCGGACCTTTTTTGGCCACGCGCAAAGTAGCTTGGGCCGTCACCTTCTCGTTAACGAAGGGACCCCTCGCCGGATGCCGGCGGCGGGTGATGAGCGAGCCCGGCCTGCTCTCTCGGTGATCGGGCTCATCAGGGTGGTACCGCGGGCGATGTCCCGTCCCTGAGCGGACGGGGCGTTTCTTTTAAGGAGGCCGAATGGCGGATCCTCTCGAGACGATGCGCGCGGCTGCGGTGCACGCATTGGACGAGGTGCGGACGAGCGAGAGCCTGGCAGCCTGGCGCGTGGCGCATCTGGGCCGCCACTCCCCGCTGATGGACTTCCTGGGCGATCTCGGAACGCTGCCCGCGAGCGAGCGCCCGGCCGCCGGCCGCGCCGCCAACCAGGTCAAGCAAGAATTGGAGGCAGCCCTGTCGGTGAAGGAGCAGGCCCTGCGCCTCGAGGAACTCGAGCACGCGCTCGCCTCCGAGAAGCTCGACCTCACTCTCCCCGGGCGCCCCCCACAGCGCGGCCGGCTGCATCCCTCGACGCAGGTCCTGCGCCGCATCCTGGCTATCTGGGCCGAGATGGGGTTTCAGGTCTACCGCAGCCGCGAAGTGGAAAGCGACGAGTACAACTTCCAGCTGCTGAACTTCCCGCCCCACCATCCGGCGCGCGACCTGCAAGATACCTTCTACACCACGCGCTCGGGCATCATCTTGCGGACTTACACCTCGCCCGGACAGGTGCGCGTGATGCGCGAGCGCTGCCCCGAACCGATTCGCGTCGTCCTGCCCGGCATGTGCTTCCGCTACGAGCAGGTGACGGCGCGCGCCGAGGCGCAGTTCTATCAGGTGGAGGGGCTGGCGGTCGGCGTGGGCATCTCTCTGGCCAACCTCAAGGCGACCCTCGCCGATTTTGCCCGGCGAATGTTTGGCGCCGAGGTGCGAGTGCGTTTTCGCGCAGACTACTTCCCCTTCACGGAGCCCAGCGCGGAAATGGACATCGAGTGCTTCATCTGCGGCGGCAGCGGCTGCCCGGTGTGCAAACGAACCGGTTGGCTCGAGATTCTCGGGGCAGGAATGGTCCACCCCACGGTACTGGCCAACGGTGGATACGACCCGCGGCGATACTCGGGCTTCGCTTTCGGCATGGGGCCGGAACGGATCGCGATGCTGCGCCACGGCATCACGGACATTCGCGCCTTCTGGGCCAACGACCCGCGCTTCCTCGAACAGTTCTGAGCTCGCGAGTTCGGCGCGGCAACGGCGCGCTGGAGGTGGATCATGGATGTACCCCTGTCGTGGCTGAGAGACTACGTGCGCTTGACGCTCGAGCCGGCGGCGTTGGCGGCCCGCCTGACCTTCGCCGGTCTGGAAGTGGAAGATATCGCCAGCATCGGCCTGCCGGCCCTCCCGGGCCGCTCCGCGGAGGGGCTGCCGTGGGACCCCGAGAAGATCGTCGTGGGCGAGGTTCGGGAAGTGATGCCGCACCCCAATGCCGACCGGCTCGTGTTGTGCCGCCTCTTCGATGGGAGCAAAGAGCAAACCGTGCTCACCGGTGCCTCGAACCTCTTCCCATACAAAGGGCGCGGGCCGCTGGCCCAGCCGCTCAAGGTGGCGTACGCACGCGAGGGGGCCTCGCTCTACGATGGGCACGCCTCGGGGCGCGTGGTGACGACCCTCAAGCCTATGAAGATCCGCGGCGTCGAATCGTCGTCGATGATTTGTTCTGAGAAGGAGCTCGGTCTTTCCGAGGAGCACGAGGGGGTAATGATCCTCGATGCGGAGGCGCCGACCGGGGCCCCGCTGGTTGAAGTCCTGGGCGACCGGGTCTTCAGCGTCAAGATCAACCCCAACATGGCCCGCGCGGCAAGCATGGTCGGCATCGCGCGCGAGGTGGCGGCCCTCACCGGGCAAAAGCTGCGCCAGCCCTCCTACACGCTGCGCGGCAGCGGCCCGCCGCTGCGCGGCCGCCTGCGCCTCGAGATCCGCCGGCCCGACCTCAACCCGCGTTTCACGGCCGCGCTCATCCGCGAAGTGAAGATCGGGCCCAGCCCGGAATGGATGCAACGCCGCTTGCGGCGCGCGGGCATGCGCCCGATCAACAACGTGGTCGACATCACCAATTACGTGATGCTCGAAACCGGACAGCCGCTGCACGCCTTCGATTGGGAGGTCCTGCAGCGGCGGGCGGGCAGCGCGCCGGTGGCCATCCACACTCGATTGGCTGAGGCCGGCGAACGGGTGACCACGCTCGACGGGATCGTGCGCGTGCTCGAGGATTACATGATCCTGGTGTGCGACGCTCGCGGCCCGCTGTCCATCGCCGGTGTGATGGGCGGCGCGGAATTGGAGGTGACCGAGAGCACCACCGCGATCCTGCTGGAAGGCGCAGCGTGGGATTTCATCAGCATCCGGCGCGCGGTTCAAGCGCTGCGCTTGCCCTCGGAAGCCTCGTACCGGTTCTCGCGGGGTGTGCACCCGGCGATGACGGTGCGCGCCGTTGGACGCGCGGCATCACTCATGGCCGAGGTGTGCCAGGGAGTCGTGGCCCGCGATGTGGTGGATGCCTACCCGCGCAAAGCCGCGCGCGTCACCGTCGACCTGCCGCTGGCGCGGGTGGAGGCAATGCTCGGCGCAATCATCCCAGAACGTGAGGTTGTGCGCATCCTCGAGCGTTTGGAGTTCGGTGTTGAGGCGCGGCCCGCCGCGTCTGCTGGGAGAGGTCGCCGCACCTCGCGGGCCGAAGCGCCTCGCGTGCTGCATGTGACTGTGCCCGATCATCGCCTCGATATCGGGCCGGGCGTCGTCGGTCAGGCCGACCTGATTGAAGAGGTGGCTCGAGTTTACGGCTACGAACGCATCCCGGAGGCTCAACTAGCCACGCTCCTCCCGCCGCAGCGCGACAACCCGGGCCTCGACCGCGAAGAAGCGGTTCGCGACCTGCTGGTGCAGGCCGGCCTGCAGGAGGTCATCACCTATCGTTTCACCTCGCCCGGGCGAGAGGCACAACTCGATCCGGCGGGAGAGGCGCTGGATCGATCGCAGTACGTTGAGATCGCCAACCCCGTCGGCCCCGATCGCAATGTGCTGCGCCGGTCACTGCTCTCGAGCGTCATGGAGGTGGCCGCGCGGCAGGTGGGAGAGCGGCCGCGGGTGGGGGTGTTCGAGATTGGCCCGGTGTTTCAACCCAAAGGTGAGGACTTGCCCGAGGAACCGCTGCGCCTGGCGATCGTGCTCAGCGGGCTGCGCGAGCCCGCTCACTGGTCGAGCGCGGCGTCGACGCCGATGGACTTCTACGACCTGAAGGGCATCCTCGAAGCATTGACGCATGGACTGCATGTGGGCGACGTGACTCTGACCGAGTCGCCTCACCCCTCATTCCATCCCGGGAAATGCGCCGGCCTCACGGTCGCCGGGCGTGCGCTGGGCGCATTAGGCGAGCTGCATCCGCTCGTGGCGCAGCGCTTCGGTTTCACGCAGCCGGTGCTGGCCGCCGACATCGATGTGCAGGCATTGCTCGACAGCCTTCCCGCGCGCTTCACCGTGAGCGCCATCCCGAACTTGCCGCCGGTGCTGGAGGACTTGGCTCTGATCGTGGCCGAGGAGGTGCTGGCCGGACGCGTGATGGAGGTGATGCGCACGGCGGGGAGCCCGCTTCTGCGCGAGGTGCGCCTGTTCGATGTCTACCGCGGAGCGCAAGCCGGCGAGGGCAAGAAGAGCCTGGCGCTCTCCTTGACCTATCAGGCGGAGGACCGCACGCTGACCGACGGCGAGGTCGCGGAGGTCCGGGCGCGTATCATCCGAGCCCTGGAGGGGGCTTTCGGAGCGCGCATCCGCAGCGCGTGATCGGCCCGATGAAAATCCAACGGCCCGTCCACTGGACGGGCCGTTTCTGATTCCGGGGTTGCGTTCTGTTGCCTAGCGGACGGGAATGACGTTCGCTGCCTGCAATCCCTTGGGGCCGTTCTCAATCGAGAACTCCACCTGCTGGCCTTCCTCCAACTTCTTGTAGCCATCCATTTGGATGGCCGAGAAGTGGACGAAGACGTCCTCGCCACCCTCACGGGCGATGAAGCCATAGCCCTTGGTGGCATTGAACCACTTGACGGTTCCGACGATTCGATCTGACATGCCCGTGCCTCCTGTTGCCGGGAAAAAGTGGGTCCGAGGGCGCAGCCAGCGGTGGAGAGGAACAGAAAATGCCGCTCCGAGTGTTGCTAGAGCGGCGGTCCTGCCTTCCGAGCTAATACCGCGTCCCACACAGTCAAAATCCTAGCACAACCATGGCAGTGAGTCAAGCCGCAGGCGCCGATTCCCGACCGGTTAGGGTTCCTTCTCGCGTCGAGGTCTGCCTCTCCCACGCTCGGTACATCTGTCTAGGCAATAAGCCGCAGAGCATTCATATGGAAGAGGGGGGAACGGGCATGCCCAACCGGCGGCGTCAGCCCTTCAATCGGCGCGCGTCCGACGTTGATGGAAAGCAGACTCATGCGGAGGATGGCCTCTGGGCGTTCGTGCGGGGCCCGAGGGGTTGGAGTGCGCCTCGTTCAGGAGCCGGTGACGGCCTCCGCGCTGCGGGTACGTAGGAAGTCGCGCCCGATCGGCGCCCGATGCACTTTGCCGTTCAGCCATTCGAGACGGGCGTATTCGAAATCCTGCCCGAGGACGCCGCGTGCATCCGTTTGCACCTCCGTGAGCGGGAAGCCCAAGCGCAGGCGACCCAACTCGCGATAGGTGGTGCGGAATTCGAAGCACACGTTGTGGCCGGTTTCCTCGAAGTAGTCGCAGCCCGGGTCACTCACGGCGGGCATGGGCGGCTGTTGCCGCCCCATTAGTGTCGTGACGCTGGCCAGGAAGGCATGATTGCCTTCGGGCTCCATGGCAAGCGCGCCAAACTCGAAAACCTGCAGCGTGAGACCGAGGTCTGGGTCGACGAAGGCAGCCGAGAGCGGCGTGCCGAGCCACACCTCGCCGCCG
This sequence comes from uncultured Chloroflexia bacterium, assembly GCA_963712475.1. GTDB lineage: Bacteria > Chloroflexota > Anaerolineae > Anaerolineales > RBG-16-64-43 > RBG-16-64-43. The sequence goes on along the minus strand of CAVQIA010000004.1, from coordinate 1,342,347 downwards.
GCTGCCCGATAGGCAATGAGGAATTCACCTGCGACGGCCAAGCCGTTCGAGAAGATCAATGCCGTTGGCGTCGCGCCAGGCGGGCCGGTCGGGGATGCTGTCAGCCTGGAGGCGGTGGCCGGCGAGGTGGCCAGAAGCGTGCCCAACGGTATCATGCTGGCTGTCGCGCGTGGCAGCGAAGTGGGAGTGAGCGCAGCGGGGGGGTCAAGCCACTCGGGATCGTACCCTCGCGCGGCGAAGAAGGACGGCCCGATGGGTTGCCGCTCGACCTGGCCGCCGAGGGCGTGCAAGCGCGCATACTCGAAATCCTGCGTGAGACCACCATCGGTCTCGACCCACTCCTCGGAGATGGGTAACCCGAGGCGAGCACGATCGGAAGTCTCCCAGAACAGGCGCATGCCATGGCACAGGTTGTGGCCCGTCTCCGAGAAGAAGGCGCAGCCGCTGTCTGAGCTGCTCGGGGCCGGCGCCGTCTGACGCCCGAGAATGACGTTAGCCCTGAGCGGGAAGACGCGCTCATCCGAGGGATCTTGGGCGAGCACGCCAAACTCGAAGACTTGCAGCACCCAGCCCAGGTCGTGGTCGAGGATCGGCCGGCTGATCGGCTGCCCCAGCCAGGCCAGACCGCCGGACGAGTTGAACGCCGCGAGAAACGCACCCTCGACTCGATGGCCGTTGTCGAAGGTCCGGCCGGGCACGGCGGTCACGGCCGGCGTGCCGCTGGCGGGTGGCGTGATTTGAACCGCCGGCAACGCGGAACATGCGCCGAGCCAAAGGGCGGCGCCGAGTTGCAGGCCGAAGTGCACAGCGCGGGTGCGAAGAAAGACTGGCTTCATGTGAAGGAGGGAGCGCGGCCGGCGTGTGCCGCGCTCTTCGAGGAGTATAAGTCGCGCTCGATGGGCCGGCAAGCACACCCGCCACCCTCACGCCACAACCGCCTCACCGCTCGCCGCGCCTCAGCCGCGTGTAGGAATCGTAGCGGCGTGGATCGATGCTCCCGTTTTCAGCCGCCAGACGCACGGCACACCCGGGTTCGGTGAGATGCGAGCAGTCGTTGAATTGGCATTGGTCCACCAGCGGGCGGATTTCTGGGAAGTACGCATCGAGCTCCTCGGGTTCGATATCCCACAAGCCCATCGCGCGAACGCCCGGCGTATCGGCAACGAATCCGCCCTCGACCAGAGGCAGGATCTCGGGCACGACCGTTGTGTGGCGGCCTTTGGTCGTAGCAAGGCTGACGCGGCGCACGCTCAGGCCCAACCCGGGCTGCACGGCGTTGAGCAGGCTGGTCTTGCCCACCCCGGATGGCCCCGAGAGAACGGAAAGCTTCCCCTGCAGCGCCGCACGCAGTTCGCCGACGCCTTCACCGGATTGTGCCGAGGTGTAGAGCACGGAGTAGCCAATGGGCGGATACATGTCGAAGAGAGCGCGGGCGGCCGCCAGCCCGACCAGGTCGATCTTGTTCGCGCAAATCCGCGCGGGCAAAGCGGAGCGTTCGGCAGCCACCAGAAACCGGTCGAGCATGCGCAGGTGAGGAGCCGGCTGCGCGCATGAGAAAACGAACAAAACCTGATCGGGGTTGGCCACCAGCACTTGCTCGACCGAGGCGCGCCGGTCGTTGGCTCGTGGAGCTCGGCGCGAAAGGACGCGCAGGCGCGGCAGTACCTGGCAGATCTGTCCGCTGCCGTCCTCGGCCACATCGATCAGCACTCGATCGCCCACCGCTGCCAGATCGGTTCCGCGCCGATGTTGTTTGAGCCTGCCGCGCAGTTGGCATACCGACGTTCCACCGGCCCACTGCACGGTGAAGAATCCGGATTGCGCCTTGATGATCTGTCCGGGGTGCAGGGTGGGCGTCGACATGTGGAAGGGCGTCGGGGGTGAATGCGGCTCAGGGCGCGAGGGTCGCGGCGTCGCCCGAGCTGCTGGTGGGTGTCGCGGTCAATCCGATTTCCGATTCCCAAGGGTACTTTGTCAGCGGCTTGCCGAAGAAGTAGATCTCCAGCACGCGCCGGAAGATGGGCGCAGCCACCTGCGAACCCTCCCCTTGGTTCTCGGCGATGACCACCATGGCGACGTCGGGCTTATCGGGGCGGTTGTCGTAGGTGTACCCCGCAAACCAGGCATGCGGCGCGCCGCCAGCAGCTTCCGCGGTGCCGGTCTTGCCGGCCACTTTCACCTCCAGCCCGAGGAAGCGGAATCGGGCGGTGCCGTTTTCGTCGGAAACCACGCCTTGCATCGCCTGCTGCACCGTGGACAGATTCTCCGCTCGCAGTGGCAAGAGGCCGCGCACCTCGGGGGTGAACGTGTAGAGCGGATCGCCGATGGGCGGTTGGATACTGTGGATGAGTTGAGGCCGATACAGCGTGCCGCCGTTTCCAACGGCCGCGACGAAATCCGCCACTTGAAGCGGGGTGACAAGCACGCGGCCCTGGCCGATGGCCATGTTGACCGCGTCCCCGGCGAGCCAGTCCTCGCCCAGGGCTTCCTTCTTCCACGCGGGGTCGGGAATCAACCCCGCCTCCTCCGGCAGCACCTCGAGGCCGGTGGTCTTCCCGAGCCCAAAACCGCGGGCCATGTTGGGCACCAGCCATTGGTCTTTGGTGTATAGGTCAAGCCCGATGTGCCAGAAGAATGGATCGCAGGACTGGATCAGCCCGTTAATGAGGTTGATCACACCGTGGGGCGCCCGACCCCACGAGACGGTCCAGTCCGTCAGGACGACTCCCGGTATCTCACGGAAGTAACCGCTGCAGCGATAGGCACTCTCCGGCGTGTAGTACCCGGATTCGAGCGCTGCGGAGATTGTGACAATCTTGAACACGGAGCCGAGCGGGTACTGGCCCTGCGTGGCGCGATTGAGCAGCGGGATGAGGGGGTCACTGAAGATCTTCGGAAGCTGAAACTCGCTGTTGTAGTTGCCTGGGTCGAACAGGTTGCTATCGAAGCCCGGGCTCGAGACCATGGCCAGCACCTCGCCGGTATCGCGCCGGAGTAGGACGATCGCGCCGGGCAGCGCTCCCAACCCGAAGCGCTCGACCTTCGTCTGAAGGTCGCGATCGAGCGTGGTGTAGATGGCTGCGGCGGGTTGCAGCGGGCTCTCGGCGAGCGTGGCCACCACGCGCCCGGTCGGAGCGACGACCAGCAGCCGCCCGCCATGCTTTCCGGCAAGGAACGGCTCGCCCCAGGCTTCGACTCCCATCACGCCCACTTTTTCATCGCCGCGGTAGCCGCGGGCCTGATAGGCCTGAAGCTGTTCGGCCGGCACCTGCGAGATGTAGCCGACCACGTGCGAAGCGCTCCCGCCGCCGAAGTAATAGCGCGAGTGCGAGGTGCGCATGACGAGGCCGCCCAGCGTCGTGAGAGCCTCGTAGCGATTCTTCACCTCGTCGAGCGAGGCGATGCCCACCGGCACGTACCAATCGGGCGGCGCATCGGCGTAAAGCGAGCGGATGACCTGCGGATGCACGCTCAGCAGCGAACTGAGTTCGTCGAGGAGCCGGGCCTCGTCGGTGATCTGCCCCGGGATGACACCCAGCGAGGCCGAGTCGGTCTCGTAGGCCAATGCCTTGCCGTTGCGGTCGTAGATGTTGCCGCGCGCCGGAATGGTCTGTTCCATTAACAACGTGTTGCCGCCCCTGAGTTCGGGCAAAATCAAGGTCTCGTCCCAGGCCACCTTCCACTGGCCATGTTCCAGCCGCATGGGCATGGAGATTTGCCGCACCAGGTCGCCCACCACAGCCGAATGCAGCGTGAGGCTGATGCTGACCTCGGCCGTCTGGGTGCTGACCTGGGCGCCGTGAGTCTGGTAATCGAGGCCGCTAAGCGTGGCCGCGGCGGCCACGGCCTGATAGTTCTCGCGGAATACATCCACGGTCATTGCGTCGCGGCTCAAGGTCGAGAGGCCGGCATACATCGCGTCGTAGTCCCCGCGCTGCCACGCGCCGAGGAAGGCCGCGGCGGCCGCCTCGGGGTCGGGTGCAGGAGTCACCTGGACGAGCGGGGAGGGTAAGGGTGTGAGGGTCGGGCTTCCCGCCCCCGAGCAGGCTGCGAGCAGTATGACCAGGGGCGCGGTCGCGGCCAACCCCCAGCGCAGAGGAGTACGGGAGGTGAGCATTAACCCTCGGCCGGACGGACCTGAGGTTGCGCCGCAGGGCCAGGCCATTGCTGCGAGGGTGACCCACGTTCAAACGTGCCCCGGCGGACGGCGCACTCCGGCCCCAGGGCCCGCGCGCATGCATCCGGAAGGCCGGGCAGGTCCCAGCCGGTCGCCTCGATCAGCATTCGCTGGACGCTGCATAATGGAAGACCCATCACATTGGCGTAGCAGCCCTCCAGCGAGGCTACCGGATGGAAAGCCTCATGCTGAATGGCATACGCCCCCGCCTTATCCATCGCATCGCCGCTCTCGACGTAGGTCTCGATTTCGGCCTCGGTGTAGGCTCGCATGCGCACTCGCGTATGGTAGGTTTCCGTGCGCTGGTCGAAGGTCAGCGCGTTGAGCAAGGTAACACCCGACACCACCTCGTGTGCCACGCCGCGCAAGCGGGTCAGGAATTCGCGGGCTTGCGTGCGATCCGTGGGCTTACCAAGCATCTCCCCGTTGAAGACCACAACCGTGTCGGCTGAGAGTATCCAGGCGGGTGCCAGGCCCAGGAGAGCCGCTACGGCGTGTGCCTTCTTCTGGCTCAGACGGCAGGCGAGGCCCTCGGCGGGTTCGCCCGGGCGCGGCCGCTCATCAATCGGCGCAGTGAGCACTTCGAAGGGAACGCCGAGCAATGCAATAAGCTCTCGCCGGCGAGGAGAAGCGGAGGCGAGAATCAGACGGAGCGTTTGACCACCGGGCGGGAGACCAGCGGGGGTGATGAGTGCTCCTTACGGCCGCTGACCCGAGCGGCCCATGCTTCGCGCCAGCATCCGCTCCAGGTAATGAGTGATGCTGCCGATCAGCGCTGGCAGCACGGCGGCCAGGGAACAGGTAAGCAGCAATTGTAACAAACCCAAGAAGGCCAGGAAGGCGAAAAGGAAATCGGGCAGCGTCCACGTGAGCTGCAATCCGAAATCCCAATAGCCCGGCAGCAGCAGAGGCACGATCATCCCGGCGGTCAAGAGCGAGTAAGCCTGCAAGTCCTGCGCGAGGGTGAGTCCGCGCGCACCGCGACGCCACGCCTGCCACGTGACGAGGGCTGCGCCCAGCAGGTACCCGGCCAGACCGTTCAGCCCTGCGGCAACCAGGATCCCCGTTTGGCTTTCGACGCTACTCAACGAATAGGTGCGCTGCTCGACGAGGATATACAAGATATGGAAGAGTGCGACGGCCGAGAGGGCGGGCAGTGCCAGCGGCGCCAGGGTGCGGCGCGCGCGCACAACTGCGATGGCGAGCACGACCAGCACCACCACGGCTATCACAGCGCGCGGCAGGCGTTCGCCAGCCAGGCGAACCGCGCGGGCGTGTTGCATGATGGCTTGCGTCTCGGCTACGGGGTCCGCGGCTGCGGCGATGCCAGAAGTAGATCCCGGCTGCCCGATGGACGTGAGATAGGCCTGGGCAAGTTCAGTCTGCTGGTCCGCCAGCGCCGTCATTGATCGCGGCCCGTCGATGAGGATGGGCAGGATGTGGCCCTGGTTGGCCGATGGCAGAGGCAGGCCGAGCAACGTGGCCATGGTCGGCGCAACGTCTGCCATGCTGATGGTCCCCAGGTCGCCGGGTTTCACGCCAGCGCCGGCCGCGACGAAGACCGTGCTCAGGGCCTGTGCGTCCTGCCCGCCGTGCCCGCCGCGATCGATCTGCCCGTGGTCGCCGACGACCAGTAGTGTGTCGCGCGACAAATCGAGCTGAGCGATGATCGAATGCAGCATCGCATCAACGCGGGTCGCCGCCTGAGCCCAGTGAGGATCGCGTGGGCCGCCTTCGTGATGCCCGGCGTAATCTACCTGGTCGAGGTGAATGAGGACGAGGCGCTCATTGCGCGCGGCCAGCCAGGGTTGGGCGGCCTGAAGGACCGTGACGTCGGCCGCATTGTCTTCGCCCGCGGTAAAGAAGCCCGCGTCGCGCTCAGCGGCAGGGATCATGCGCTCGAACCAGTTGTAGCCCGAGACGGCCGAGGACCACCCGGCGCGATGGTTGACGCCGAAAAGGGTCTCGGCAGGCAGTGGGTAAATCTCGTCGTATTCGAGGTTGAGCAACGGCGCCCCGCTGATCTCAGGAAAGGCGCCGCTGAGAATTGCAGACCACATGGGCTCGGAATACGACGGCGGGCGAGCAAGCATTTCGGCCGAGGCCGCACGATCGCGCAGTTCAACCAAGGTTGGCATGAGGCGGGGATCGAGCGAGGTGTCATAGCGCAGGGCGTCGACGAGCACGACCACCAGACGCTCGGTCTGAGCCTCGCCCGCCGCGGTTGCCGCGGGCAACGCCTCGGCGCGGAAGGGCGAGCGGAAGGTCGACATCGAGTTCATGAGGCGGAATAGAAGTATCCCGCTCACTCCGGCCAACACGAGAAAGCCGAATGAACTGAGGGCCAACACTCCATAGCGGCGCATGCGCACCTCCGGGCGGTCATTCTAGCACGTGCGCCCGGCGAGCCTTGTGAGGCGCGCCCAGGCGGGCTAGAATCTGTGATGGCGTTCCTCCTCAGCGGCTCGCGTGCTTGCCTTGGATGCTGAGAGGCACAACGATGCTCGACGTCGAGATCCTTACTCTCTTTCCCGGTATGTTCGAAAGCCCGCTCCGCGAGAGCATTCTCGGCCGCGCGCTGGCTCGCGGCTTGCTCCGCGTCAGGCTCCACAACATCCGCGACTATGCCACGGATAGGCATCAGGTGACCGACGACACTCCCTACGGCGGCGGGGGCGGCATGGTCATGAAGCCCGAGCCGATCTTCGCGGCCGTCGAGGCGGTGCTGGGCGATCCACCGCGCGTGCCGGTCATCTTGCTTTCGCCGCAGGGACGCCTGTTCACCCAAGAGCGCGCCTGGCAGTTAGCCCAGAGCCCGGGTTTCGCTCTACTGTGCGGCCGCTACGAAGGGTTCGATGAGCGTGTGCGCGAGCACCTGGCCAGCGAGGAACTCTCGGTCGGCGATTACGTACTGAGCGGCGGCGAACTGGCAGCCATGGTCGTCGTCGAGGCCGTGACGCGCTTGCTGCCGGGTGCCATTGGTGACGAAGACGGCGCGCTCGATGACAGTTTGTCGAGCGGACTCTTGGAGTATCCCCACTATACGCGGCCGGCGCAGTATCGCGGTTGGGATGTGCCGCAGGTGCTGGCCTCCGGGCACCACGCGGAAATCGAGCGCTGGCGGCGCGAACAGGCACTGTATCGCACATGGCAGCGGCGCCCGGAGCTACTGGCCAAAGCCAACCTGACCGCGAGCGAGCGCGCGCTCGTTGAGACATGGCGGATTGCGCGCGCGTTGCAGGGGCAACCGACGAAGAGCGAGGAGGATGATCCGCGCGCGTGAGGCTCGCGTGCGAATGCATACGGCGGCGGGAGGTTGGCGCGAGCTCGCGCACATGCGGCTCAGCCGGTACCGCTCACACTGAGGCCAATAGGCCACGCAATCGTCTTGACCCTCAGGGTGGCCTGTGCTATATTCCGTTCGTTCAGCCCTCGCCGGTCGGTCTTCAGCGCTCGGAGCTCAAGTGCGGCACAATCATTCAGCTGGCTCGTTGGGTGTGGGCTCAGTCGCCGCGAGAAATCCCTTCGCGTCACCCGAACGCGCAACTCGCGCCTCGATCTCTCTTGCACTCACAGCACTGATGCTCTCCGCCTGCGCGGGTGCCGTCACGCCCTTGCCCCCGCTGCCGACCCCTTCGCTCAGCCCAACGCCATCACCCATTCCTGCCCCACCAACCACGCTTATGGTGTGCCTCGGCGCGGAACCGCAAAGCCTGTACCTCAACAGTGGTAGTGACCTGGCGATGCGCACCGTGCTCGAGGCCATCTATGACGGGCCGATCGATAGCAACGGATTCGGCTATCAACCCGTGATCCTCGAGAGCCTGCCCTCGATCGAAAACAAAGGGGCCCAGCTCGTGCCCGTAGCGGTTCGCCAGGGCGATCGTGTGATGAACAACGCCGGCGTACCGGTGACCCTATCTGCCGGTGAGACGCTCCGTCCGGCGGGATGCCGGGAGTCGTCGTGCGCCACGTCTTATTCCGGCGGCGACGTGATGATGGATCAAATGAGTGCGACCTTCATCTTGCGCGGTGGCATTTCCTGGTCCGACGGTGTTCCGCTGACCGCCGACGACTCGCTTTTCGCCTTCGAGGTCGCCTCCGATCCCGATACTCCGCTCTCTCCCTACGAACGCGACCGCCTCGACCGCACGCAAAGCTATACCGTGCTGGATCCGTTGACAGTGCAGTGGGTGGGGTTACCGGGCTGGTTGGACCCCTCCTATATGTTGCGCTTCCAGACCCCCCTGCCGCGGCATGCCTACGGTGACGTCGCGCCCAAGGATCTACTCGTGTCCGATTTGGCGGCGCGCCAACCGCTGGGGTGGGGTCCGTATGTCATCGAGGAATGGCAGCCTGGGCGCTACATTGCATTGACCAAGAACCTCCACTACTGGCGCGCAGACGAAGGACTACCCTTCTTCGACAAGATGACGTTTCGTTTCATTGGGGCGGACGCCGACGGAGGCGTGGCGGCGCTCCTGGCGGGTGAGTGCGACGTCGTGGACCAAAGCGTGACACTCGACGACCGCTTGCCGCTGCTCATGGCATTGCGCGACCGAGGACTGATCACACTTTCGTATTCGCCCGGCACGGCCTGGGAACATATCGACTTCAACCTGCAGCCGCTGACCCCGTATGTCTATCTGCATCCGGCAGTGCTCGCGGACTCAAAGCTGCGACAGGCGTTGGCTCTGTGTACTGACCGGACGATGCTGGTTGAGCGCTTGTTCCTGGGAGCGACGCGCGTGCCGGCCACCTTTGCTTCGCCGCTGAGTCCCCTGGCCAACCCAGAGGTGGCTCCAACGGCCTATGATCCAGAGCGCGGGCGACAAATCCTCGAAACCCTAGGCTGGCGGCTGCCGACGGCCGGCGGAAGCACCGTGCGCGTGGCGTACAACGTGCGCGGCGTGACCGCAGGAACCCCGCTACGCCTGGATTTGTACGCGGTGAGCGGAGTGCAACGCCGGGCGGCGGTGGAAATGCTCGCAGCCAACCTTGCCGAGTGTGGCGTCGCCTTGAACGTCCAATTCACCGATAGCGGGTTGTTGCGCGCCGGGAATGAAGGCGCGGTCTTTGGACGCCAATTCTCCATGGCCCAATTTACATGGTTGAGCGGCCCAACGCCTTCCTGCGAGTTGTATCTATCGCGTGAAATTCCCTCCGCCGAGAACGGCTGGATCGGCCAGAATGCGACGGGCTTCAGCGATGCTGCGTACGACGCCGCATGCGAATCCGCACTTGCGGCATTACCCGAAGAGGCCGCCTACACCGAGGGCTTCCGGCGGGCACAGGAGATCTTCCTCGGCGCATTGCCCTCTTTGCCGCTGTACCTCAAGTTGCGAGTGCTGGCGGGGCGCCCTGACCTCGTGGGCCTGCAGGCAGACCCGACTTCGGCTTCCGGATTGTGGAATATCGAGGCTCTCTCCCTGGGCGATGTAGCGCCTCAGTAGATTGGCCGAATTAGCGAAGGCGAAGGTTGCCTCGTTTCAATTGACGAGTATCGTGTACCCCGTCCTCATAGTCCGCCCCGATTCACATCGATACGCTGAGATCGCGGGATGCAGCGACAGATGCCTTTGCGAATGCCTCGGCTCGCCACCTTGTCCCATGAGGTTGAAACCAAACGCCTGTTCTCATAGGGCCAAGGACTATCGGCTCACGCGTACTTGAGTGGCGCGCGTCCGCGGTCGCCCCTCTCGCTGGCGAAGGTCTGATCCAGCATGTCGACGATGATCTTCTTGTCCACCTTGAATATCTGCTGCTGTACGGTGACCGACAATGGAGACCGACTTGTCCACGCATCCCTGCCTCCTTCCGCGTCTGTCGCCTCGGCTCCGGGCGTGCGCGGAGATTAATCACATTTTTGGTCGAATAATCCGCGAATGACTTCGTATCCTTGACGAGTTGTAGGTTTACGGTATAATCTCCCAACCCACAACGCCGACCGGCGATTCCTGCTTTGCGCACTAGCCGAAGCTCATCCGCCTGACCATCAATCCACCCGGTTAAGGTCGCGATAGCTCGTATACGATGTTGATCCGCAGGAGAACACCTGGCGCATGCCCAGCAACCTCAATGCCGCGAATAGGGTCCTGGAAGTCCGCGACCTGGTAACCCGTTTCTATACACCTGAGGGGGTGGTTCATGCAGTCAACGGGGTATCCCTTTCCCTGGATGAAGGCGGCACGCTAGGCATCGTTGGCGAGAGTGGTTGCGGCAAGAGCGTGACGATGCTTTCCGTCATGCGTCTGATCGCGGAGCCGCCGGGCAAGATCGAACGAGGCGAGGCTATATTCCGAGGGCAAGACCTGCTCAAACTCAGCCAATCTGAGATGCGCGCGATCCGGGGATCCCAGATCGCCATGGTCTTCCAGGATCCCATGACATCGTTGAATCCAGTCATGACGATCGGGCGTCAGGTGGCCGAGCCGCTCGTCGAACACCAGGGAATGACCCCCACCCAGGCCGATAGCCGTGTAGTCGAACTGCTTAACATGGTAGGCATTCCCGATGCCAGGGCCCACCTGAGCGACTACCCTCACCAATTCTCTGGTGGCATGCGCCAGCGGGTAATGATCTCTATGGCGCTGGCCTGCAACCCGAGCATCCTGATCGCGGACGAACCGACGACCGCCCTCGACGTGACGATCCAGGCCCAGATCATCGAGCTCGTCAAGCGCCTGCGCGACGAACTCGGGATGGCCGTTATTTGGATCACGCACGACCTGGGGATCGTCGCTGGCTTGGCCGAGCGCGTGGTGGTCATGTATGCCGGCTACGTGGTGGAGCGGGCCCGCGTCAAAGACCTGTATTCTTCTCCGCAGCATCCTTACACCTTGGGCCTGCTCGGCTCGCTTCCGCGAGTGGACGGCCGTCATGCCCGGCGTTTGGCCAGCATTGATGGCCGCCCGCCCGATCTGCTCGAGGAACCGGTCTACTGCCCCTTCGCACCACGCTGTCCCTATGTGCTCGATGTGTGTTGGAAAGAGAACCCTGCCCTGCGGTCCGTGGGTACCGAGCACGACATTGCCTGCTGGGTGAATGTCGGCGAAGTCGCCCGGCCGCACACGGTGCCCGTGACATGAACGACGACAACAGCCTCTTGAGGGTGGAGGGCCTGAAAATGCACTTCCCCATCATGCGTGGCGTTATTCGCCACCAGGTGGGGGCCGTGCGGGCTGTGGATGGGATCAGCTTCGATATCCGCTCCGGCGAGACTTTCGGGCTGGTGGGCGAGAGCGGTTGCGGAAAATCGACCACAGGCCGGGTCATCCTGCAGCTTTACCGACCGACGGCAGGCAAGGTCGTTTTCGATGGCATCGAGCTGACGACTCTCAAGGGGGAGGCGCTGCGGGTGATGCGCCCGAGAATGCAGATGATCTTCCAGGATCCCTATGCTTCGCTCAACCCACGCATGACCGTGGGTCAGATTGTCGGCGAACCTCTGGATCTGCATTCGGACTCGCCGCGCCAGAAACGCAAGGAGTGGGTCAACGAGCTTCTTAACCTCGTCGGGCTCAACCCTCGGTTCGCCGGGCGCTACCCACACGAATTCTCGGGCGGCCAGCGCCAGCGCATCGGTGTGGCACGGGCGCTAGCGCTCAGCCCCCAATTCATCGTATGCGACGAGCCCATCTCCGCGCTGGATGTCTCGGTGCAGGCACAGGTCGTCAACCTGCTCGAGGACCTGCAGGAGAAGATGGGGTTGACCTACCTGTTCATCGCCCACGACCTGAGCATGGTCCGCCACATCTCCACGCGCACCGCGGTCATGTATTTGGGAAAGCTGATGGAACTGGCACCGCGCGATGAGCTCTACGAGAACCCGCTGCATCCGTACAGCCAGGCTTTGCTCTCGGCCGTGCCTGTCGCCGATCCGGAAGTCGAGGCGAAGCGGAAGCGCGTCATCCTGCAAGGTGATGTTCCCAGCCCCGCTGCGCCTCCTGCGGGTTGCGTCTTCCACACCCGCTGTCCGATCGCCGTGGATCGATGCCGGGCGGAGATACCGGAATGGCGCCTCGTCAGACCGGAGCACTACGTCGCGTGTCATCTTGTTTGACGTCACGGGATCTCATCATGAGAGGAGGTGGTTAGGCAGAAGACGAGAAGTGGGTCGGTTGACTTGAACCCTTCACTGATGACTGAACGAGGAGGAGATGATGTCTGCTAAGAATTGCGCAACGTTAGGTCTGGGATTGGTCATGGTCCTGAGCTTGGTTCTTGGAGCTTGCGGCCAGGCGACTCCCATCGCGCAAACCGTTGAAGTTCCGGGCGAGGTCGTCGTCGTGACGGCGACGCCGGGCCCAGCTCAGAACCCGTACCTCGGCTCCAACCAGTTGGACGGCAACGGCGTCCCGCCGGACTTCTTCGACGACGTCCATATCCGGAAGGCGTTCTCCTACTGCTTCGACTGGGGCACCTACGTCACGGATGTCTACAAGGGCGAAGCCGTCCAATCCTTCACCCTGCCGCTGCCGGGCATGCCTGGCTACGATTTGAATGCTCCGCACTACACCTTCGACCTGGCCAAGTGCGAAGCGGAGTTCAAACTGGCCGACGTGGACCATGACGGCATTGCTGCTGGTGATGAGACGGCGGATGGCGGCGACGTCTGGAACATGGGCTTCCGGATGCAGATGCTCTACAACCAGGGCAACACCACCCGCCAGATCATTGCCGAAATCCTGCAGAGTAACCTGGCCGCGGTCAACGAGAAATTCCTGATCGAGACCCTCGGCCTGCCGTGGCCCGCCTACCTGGCGGCCCAGCGCGCCTTCAAGATCCCGATCATGACCGCTGGCTGGCAGGAAGATATCCACGACCCGCACAACTGGTACCAGCCCTACACCACGGGTGCCTATGGCAGCCGGCAGGCCATGCCCGACGACCTGAAGGCGCAGTTCAAGGCGCTGCTGGACAAGGGTGTGGGCGAAACCGATCCGTTGAAACGCCATGTGATCTACCAGGAATTCAACCAGCTGTACTTCGACCTCGTGCCGGGCGTTCCGACCGTTCTGGCGACCGGGCATGGCTTCGAGCAGACGTGGCTCCAGGGGCGCATCACCAACCCGATCTTCCCAGGCGACTACTACGCCTCGATGACCAAGGCTGCCGGTGCCAAGAACGCCGACACCATCACGCAATGCGACCATCGGAGACGCTGACACCCTCGACCCGGCTCTGGCGTACGACACGGCCAGCGGCGAGGTGATCCAGAACGTCTACGAGACGCTGGTGTTCTACGATGGAGAGGCTACCGACAAGTTCGTCCCGATGCTGGCCGAGTCCTGGACGACCTCGCCCGATGGGAAGGTCCTGACCTTCAAGATCCGCAGCGGCGTGAAATTCCATGAAGGTGGCGATCTGACGCCGTCGGACGTGGCCTACTCGTTCCAGCGCGGCCTGCTGCAGGGTGGCTACATCTCTCCGCAGTGGCTGCTGGCCGAGCCGTTCTTCGGCGTCGGCACAGATGACATCTCTCTGGTCGCAGGCGACGGCTCTGCGGCGGACGATCGCGAGGCCATGAAGGCCACCGATCCGGCTGCCCTCAAGGCCGCCTGCGAGAAGACCCAGGCCGCCATCGTGGCAGACGATGCCGCCGGCACCGTCACCATGACGCTCGCGCAAGCCTGGGGTCCGTTCATGGCCACCATCGCCCAGACCTGGGGCTCCGTCATGGACAAGGACTGGGTGGTCGCGAACGGCGGTTGGGACGGATCGTGCGACACCTGGCAGAACTTCTATGCCATGACGTCCGCGGACGATCCGTTCACCACGATCGCCAACGGGACTGGCCCCTACGTGCTCGATCACTGGACTCAGGGCCAGGAAATCGTCATGACTCGCAATGACGGCTACTGGGGCACGCCAGCCAAGGTAGGGCGCGTGGTCATCAGTATCATCCCCGAGTGGGGCACGCGCTTCGCCATGCTGCAGGCCGGCGATGCCGACTTCGTTGACGTGCCGGTCGAGAACCGCTCGCAGGCCGACGCGCTTGTCGGTGAGCGCTGCGAGTTTGACCTGGCCGCCAATACCTTCAAGCCGTGCGTGGTCGTGGACGCGAGCAAGCCGTTGCGGCTCCGAATCGGCCGTCCGGGCATCATCATGGACGTGATCATCTACAACTTCGGAATCCGGTAGAGCCGAGCTGGATTCTCGCCCGTGGGGAATATGGGGGGCCTGTTCCCAGGCCCCCCATCGTCCTCGGCCATCTGGTGCGAGATGCCAGGATATGGTGCACATCCACATGCGGGGACGCGTAGTATCGACGAGATGATGAGATGACGACGTACATAATTCGCCGCCTGTTGTTCATCCCGGTGCTGCTGCTTGGCGTCACGCTGCTGATCTTCGCCATGTTGCAGTTCATCGGCCCGGTGGAACGTTCGGCGCTCTACGTACACGACTTTCCAAAGAATGAAAAAGCCATCGAGGGCATTATCAAGAGGTACGGCCTGGATCGGCCCTTGTACGAACAGTATTGGCGCTGGCTGGTCGGGCATGTTGACAGCACGACCGGTGAGCGGACGGGAGGGATCCTCTTTGGCGACTTCGGCTATTCCCGCACCGCCTCACAACCCGTCGCCACACTCATTCGAACGCGGTTCCCCAACACGCTCGACCTTACACTGTGGGCCGTCCTGCCGGTGATCCTGGTCGGCATCTGGCTAGGCGTCCAGGCCGCGGTCCACCACAATGGATTCATTGATCAAGCGGCACGTATCTTTAGTATCGTGGGCGCCTCCTTTCCGACCTTCGTCTTCGGACTGCTGATGCTGATGATCTTTTACGCTAACCTGCATTGGTTTCCGCCGGGTCGGCTGTCGGACTGGGCGAGCCAAATCGTTTCCTCCGATCAGTTCCATCACTATACCGGCCTGCTGACGCTGGATTCCCTGCTCAACGGGCAAGTGACGATATTCGTGGATGCGCTGCGCCACATGCTCATGCCGATCCTGACCCTCTCGTATATCAGCTGGGCGACCTTTGTCCGCGTGACCCGCTCCTCCATGCTAGAGACTCTGCGGCAGGATTACGTGACCACCGCGCGTGCTAAAGGCCTCCCGGAGCGGACCGTGATCCACAAACATGCTCAGCCCAACGCGATGATTCCGGTCGTGACGCTGGCCGGCTTCGAGGTGATTCTATTGCTGGGGGGTGTTGTCATCACGGAGACGGTGTTCAACTATCCGGGGATTGGCAAAGCCGCCGCGGACGCCGCGGCCCAATTGGATGTCGTCACCGTATTGGGTTTTGCTCTGTTCAACGGCTTTATCCTGATCCTCGCCAACCTCGTGGTGGATGTGCTCTACGCGGTGATTGATCCTCGCGTGCGCCTTTCGTAAAGGAGATCCTGATGGCTGTCGTCACCGGAACCGGTGCCAGGGGCATGCTGCGAGAGGCCGCGCCTCTGCGTGAGATCGGCTGGCTGGAACGAGTTCTTGGGCCGGACAACTACCGGGTGGTCGTCGCCCTTCTCCGGACACCCGCCTCGATCGCTGGTTTTCTTCTCATCGCCCTCTTCATTTTCGTCGCCGCGGCCGCTCCTGTTCTTGCGCCGCCAGTCCGGGCAAACGATCCGTACCGGATCCCTCGCGACGGGTACTCGTCCGAGCCTCAGCCGATGATGACTGATTGGACGCGTAATGCCCCGGCGCTGCCTTTCTGGTGGAAGCCGATCATGAAGACGGACCACTGGGTGCACATTCTGGGCACATCGCAAGGGCAGTATGACATCTTCTACGGCATCATCTGGGGCACGCGCACTGCTTTCAAGACGGCGTTCATCGTCGTCTTGGCCACGTTTCTCATCGGCACGGTCGTCGGCTCGGTCTCAGCCTTCTACGGAGGCTGGGTCGACAACATCGTGATGCGAATCGTGGACGTTTTTCTCACTCTGCCCTATATCTTGGCGGCCCTGATTCTGGCCGCCGTCCTCACCCCCGTCATCGGTCGGAGCCTCGTCCCTTCGATTGTGGCTTTGATTGCCTTCGGCTGGATGACTTACGCCCGCATCATCCGGGGCGATATCCTTTCCATCAAGGAACGCGACTACGTCATGGCGGCGCGGGTGATCGGTGTCCGGGACAGCCGCATCCTCTTCCGCCACATCGTCCCCAATGCCATCTTCCCGACGCTGGTGCTGGCCTCGCTGGCCATCGGAGACGTGGTGTTGTCGTTCGCCGCGCTTTCGTTCCTTGGAATCGGCACCGAGGTGGGGTACGCGGACTGGGGCCAAGTGCTCAGCTTTGCTCGCAACTGGATCATCAGCCTGAGCACGTATTGGTACATCGTCGTTTGGCCCGGATTGACCCTGGTGTTGTTCGTGATGGGATGGAATCTCGTGGGCGATGCCCTGCGGGATGTGCTCGACCCCCGCATGCGTGGGCGAGGTGGCGCCTAGCCGACGTGCCGCGGGCCGGGCGGCCACATCGGGCTCGTGAGTTTTGAGGCCCGGGGAGAGTTGCTACTCTGCCCGGGCCTTTCCTTTGGAAGGCGGTGAGCAGCGTGGGACGCCCCCAGGATGTCGGGCGAGCGATCTTGTCGATACCCGTCGCGGCGGCCGGTCTGGTGTTTCTGGGAGCGGCCCTGGTGGGATGTGTGCCCCGTGGCTCCGCCCCAGCCGCCACGCCCACTCCTCAACTTGCGGCCGACCGCCTGTTGAAACCTACCCTCCCCGCGCAGTCAACCATGGCGGATGTGGGGAGCCAGGTCTTCTGGTTGTATTGCCTGCCGTGCCACGGCGACCGCGGACAGGGGCTGACGGACGAATTTCGAGAGGTCTATCCCCCAGAGGACCGTAACTGCTGGACCTCGGGATGCCACGGAAAACGACCGTACGAGAACGGCTTCACCCTGCCAGTCCGCGTGCCGCCGCTGATCGGGCCCAGCACGCTGCTGCGCTTCAACACGGCTCTCGAATTGCACGACTACATCCGCCAGGCGATGCCTTGGCAAGACCCCGGCAGCCTGCCGGATGATGCGGCCTGGCAGGTCACGGCCTTCCTCGCGCGCGAACACGGATCGGATCCGATCAACGAACCGCTCGACAATGCCCGCGCCGCCCGTGTGAGCCTGCACGCGCACGACGTTCAAGCGCAGACCAGTGCCGATCGACCGCGTGAGGCGATATGGGTCGTCGGCTCAGCCATCCTGCTGATCGGCCTGCTGGTGTTGGCAGTCGGGTTCTTCGCGCACCGGGCGCGGCGCGGAGCGGCGTGATCTCCGGTCCCAAAATGCTTGACGCTCCCTGATGCGTGTGCTATAGTCCGCGCATTCCCGCGGAGATTCCTCCCACGAGGTTTTTGGTGCCAAGCGAAAACGAGAACCTGCTTGAGGTCCACCGCCTCAAGACATACTTCTACACCCAGGACGGGGTTGTCAAAGCCGTCGATGGGGTGGATTTCAGCGTGCGGCGCGGGGAGGTCCTCGGGCTGGTGGGTGAATCAGGCTGCGGCAAGAGTGTCACCTCGCTTTCGGTGCTGCGCCTGATCGGTCAGCCCGGGCGCATCGTCGAGGGCGAGATCATCTTTGACGGGCAAGATCTGCTTCAGTTACACGAGTTGGAGATGGTCCATGTGCGCGGCAACCGGATCTCGATGATCTTTCAACAGCCGCAGTCCGCTCTCAATCCGGTTTACCGCGTGGGCGGGCAAATCGCCGAAGTGCTCGACATTCACAAGAACCTCAAGGGCGAAGCAGGCGCGCGGCGCGCGGTGGAACTCCTGCAAATGGTCGGCATTCCGGATGCCGACCAGCGGTCGCAATCTTTTCCGCATGAGATGTCGGGTGGAATGGCGCAGCGGGTGATGATCGCCATGGCACTGGCCTGCGCCCCCGAGCTGCTGATCGCCGATGAACCAACCACCGCTCTCGACGTCACCATCCAGGCGCAGATCCTCGACCTGATGCGAGACCTGCGCTCCAAGACCGATACGGCCATCATCTTGATCACTCACGACTTGGGGGTGATCGCCGAGATGGCGGAGCGCGTGGCGGTGATGTACGCCGGCCGGGTGGTGGAAGAGGCGCAGGTGGAAACGCTCTTCGCTCATCCACTGCACCCGTACACCCAGGGTTTGATTGGCTCGATCCCGGTGCTAGGAGACGTGAAGAACCGGCTGGAGGTGATCCCCGGCACGGTGCCCAACCTGGTGGATCTGCCGGCGGGCTGCCGCTTCGCGCCGCGCTGCAAGGCTCGGTTGGAGCACAAGCTGGAGGTTTGTAACCATCTCGAGCCGGAACTACTGCCCGTTGCCCCTCAGCAAACCGTGCGTTGTTGGCTGTATCACGACAGTCCGCAACATCGCGCACCCCTGGCAGGTGCCCCCGTCGCGCTCCCGGCGCGCGCAAGCTAAGGTTCCCTATGTCGGCCCAACCCGCCGCCCCTGCGGTTCCGCTGGTTGAAGTCCACGATCTGGTCAAGTACTTTCCGGTGCGCGCCGGGTTGTTTCAGCGCGTCAGCGGTTGGCTGCAGGCCGTCGACCACATCTCCTTCTCGGTGAAACGGGGCGAGACCCTCGGGCTGGTGGGCGAATCCGGCTGTGGCAAGACGACTGTGGGGCGGACGATTCTGCGCTTGGTGTCGGCCACGGGCGGGCGGGTCTTGTTCGAGGGTCACGACGTCTTCGCGGCCTCGCGCACCGACCTGAAAGTGCTGCGGCGTGACATGCAAATCATCTTTCAGGATCCGTACTCCTCGCTCGACCCGCGCATGCAGGTGGGAGAAAGCATCAGCGAGGGCCTACTCATTCACGACGTGGGCAGCCGCGACGAACGCTCCGACATCGTGCTCGAAATGTTGCGCAAGGTCGGGCTCGAGGAATACCATGCCCGGCGCTATCCGCATGAGTTCTCGGGCGGCCAGCGCCAGCGCATTGGAATCGCGCGCGCCCTGGCCCTGCGCCCCAAGTTCATTGTGTGCGACGAACCCGTTTCGGCGCTGGACGTCTCGATCCAATCGCAAGTGATCAACCTGCTCAAAGATCTTCAGGCGGAGTTCGGCCTGACCTATCTGTTCATCGCGCACAACCTCTCGGTCGTTGAGCATATCTCCGACCGAGTGGCGGTGATGTACTTGGGTAAGGTCGTCGAAGTGGCGAGCCGCGAGGAGCTGTATCGCAACCCGCTGCACCCCTATACCCAGGCCCTGATGTCGGCCATTCCGGTGCCGGACCCGAAACTCCGGCGGGATCGGATCATTCTCAAGGGCGACGTGCCCAGCCCGCTCAACCCTCCCAGCGGTTGCCGCTTCCATCCGCGCTGCCCGGTGGCCATGGCCCATTGCGCTCAGCAAGAACCGGCCGTGAAGGAAGTCAGCCCGGGCCATCTTGCCGCCTGTTGGCGCATCGAGTAGCCGCGCGCCGCGCCGTCATTTTCGATCGCGCTATGCTTCCTGCCTCACCCCGGTTGCATCCCCTGGTGCGTGCCATCCTGTATTACGTGGTGGTCGTCTTTGGCTCCCAGCTGGTCGTGGGAGTCGTCCTGGGAATCGCGATCATCGGGTTTTCTCTGCTTGGGGTGACGGGTTGGCAGGGGGATGTGCTCGAGGGGCGACTGCCAGCCTGGCTGCTGTCTCTCTCCACATGGCTGGAGCTGGGAGTCCTGGCGCTTGCCACGTGGGGGTTCCTGCAATTCCTGGACCGCGTGAGTTGGCGCACGCTGGGCATGATTCGCCCGCGTTGGATATCCAGCACGCTCTGGGGAGTTTCGTTGGGCGCCCTGGCGATTGGCGCGTTGGCAGGGGTGTTCGCGGTTGCGGGTTGGGCCCAGTTCCATGGAGGCTGGACACTCGAGGGTCTACTTGTCAACGCCGTTGTCTTGTTGCCTGCGGCACTGGCCGAGGAAATTGCTTTTCGAGGCTACCTGCTCGCGCTGTTCGCACGCTGGCGGGGTTGGTGGCTGGGTGCCATCGCTTCTTCGATTCTCTTCTCGTTTGCACACCTGCTAAACCCGAGCCTGAACTTCGTCGCGTTGGTGAATATCGCACTGGCCGGGCTGGCCTTTGCGCTGGCCTTGCGGGTCAGCGGCAGCTTGTGGCTGCCCACGGCCTTCCATTTCATATGGAACTACCTCTTGGGGCCCGTGTTCGGGCTTCCTGTCAGCGGTCTGACGGATTTCTCAGCCGGCCCCGTGGCCCAGGTCAGCGGTCCGCCTGTGTGGACGGGCGGCGACTTCGGACCGGAAGGCGGATTGACCGCGACCATGGCGCTGCTCTCCGTCTGCCTCCTCCTGCAATTCCTCCAGCACAGGCGAGGATCGAACGCCGAACGCGTCGCTGGTCCCTGAAACCGCATGTTACAATCCGCGCGCTAGCCGCACAAAGGCGATTGCCGGGGGTGTCAGGTCAGGCGCGCACGGTCGTGCGCGCTGTGACACGCGCGGCGGATCCACCCGATGGGGCGTGGTGCAACGGCAGCACACCGGACTTTGAATCCGTGGATCTAGGTTCGAATCCTGGCGCCCCAGCCTCTGCCCACTGGGCAGGATGCGTCACCCTGTCTCCCTCTGAAGTGCCCCGCTTGCCGCAACCGTCCGCCAGGCCCCGCCGGGCTGCGCGGCCAGAGTTGAGCATGAGCCGGACTCTTCTGCGCCGAAAGGACATGCCATGAGGATTCGCGCCATTGTGCTTGCCGCGGGTCTCGGCACCCGTATGAAGTCGGAGCAGCCGAAGATGCTGCATCCATTGGGAGGGCGGCCGCTCGTTCGCTATGCGCTGGAGGCCGCGCGTGAAGCCACCGGCGCGCTGCCCATCCTGGTGATTGGCCATGGCGCGGAGGCGCTGCGGGCCGAGGTGGGCGATCGGGCCGAATGCGTTTTGCAGCCGGAGCTCCTGGGGACGGCCGACGCCGTGCGCCGTGCGGAGCCGCTGCTGCGCGGCACGGTCGACCTCGTGCTGGTGACCTACGGTGACATGCCGCTGCTGCAAGCAGCCACGCTGCGCGGGTTGATCGAGGGGATGCAAGCGCATGACGGACCGCTAGGCATGCTCACCGCGCACGACCAGAATGCACGGGGGTTCGGACGGATCGTTCGCGACGCGCGGGGCGCGGTGCAGGGAGTTGTCGAGGAGAGCCAGGCCGATGCTCAACAGCGGGAACTGACTGAAGTTAACCCGGGCGTCTACCTTGCCCGTGAGCCCTGGCTGTGGCGCTCGCTTGCGCAGGTACACCCCTCGCCGAAGGGGGAGTTCTATCTGACCGATCTTGTGGCCATGGCCGCCGCTCAACCTGGCGGTGTGCTGGCCATGGCCATTGCCGATCCAAGCGAGTGGATCGGGGTCAACACGCGCGTGCATCTGGCGGAGGCCGAAGCTGCGCTGCGTGCGCGCATCAATCGGCGCTGGATGGAAGCCGGCGTGACGATGATCGATCCGGCGACCACTTACATCCAAGCAGATGTGGAGATCGGCGCCGACACGACCCTCCTGCCGAATACCCGGTTGGAGGGAAGCACCCGCGTGGGACACGGCTGCCACATCGGCCCCGACACCACGCTGCGCAATACCACCGTGGGCGACCGATGCCGGGTGGAGGTGTCGATCGCGGAGGGGGCGAAGTTGGCGGAGGAGGTGAGCGTAGGTCCGTTCGCTCACTTACGCGCGGGCGCCGTGCTCGAGCGGGGTGTGCATATGGGCAACTTCGGCGAGGTGAAGAACTCCACACTCGGGCCGGGGACGAAGATGGGCCACTTCAGTTATGTCGGCGACGCAGATATTGGTTCCGAGGTCAACATCGGCGCCGGGACAATCACCTGCAACTTCGACGGGGAGAAGAAGAATCACACCACCATCGAGGATGGAGCCTTCATCGGCAGCGACACGATGCTGGTCGCTCCATTGAAGATCGGCCGCGGCGCGCGCACCGGCGCAGGCGCCGTGGTGACACGCGACGTCCCCGACCACACACTGGCCGTGGGCATGCCGGCGCGCGGTATCCGCCGGCTTGCGCCCGCCAAAGAGTAGGCGGAGCGGACGGACGAGACATGCCTGGTTACCTCTGGACGACCGCGTTCCTACTTTTCGCCCTCAACCTTCTGATCGCTGCGGGCCGGGCATCAATGGTCAACGCGCGCCGCACTCTTCTCGAGAGTTGGCGCGATGCCGGGAGGCGCGGCGCCGGATTGGCGCTGCGCTTGGCGAATGAGTCGACGCGCCTGATTGCCGCCTCGCGGGCCGCCCAGATGGTGTGCCGCGTGGCGGTGAGCCTCACGGTTGCGCTTGCCTTTTCGAGCTGGTGGCTGGCCGTGCTGCCAGGCCGCGCGTTGGCGGGGTGGGGGTGGCTGGTCGCCGTATTGGTCCTGGCGGTGCTGATCGCGCTCGGCGAGGTGGTAGCCGAATCGCTTGCGCTGCGCGCACCGGAGGCCGCGAGCCTGGTCCTGGCCCCGCTCATCGGCCTGACCGAGATCATCTTCTGGCCGCTGACCTGGGGGCTGCTGCGCGTTGGCGGGGGGCGGATTGGCCCGCGCGGCGTGCCGGCCGTGGTGACGGAGGAGGAAATCAAGACGCTGGTGGATGCGGGCGAAGAGGGCGGGGCGATCGAGGAAGAGGAGAAGGAGATGATCTACTCAATCTTCAAACTCGGCGACACGCTGGTGCGCGAGGTCATGGTGCCGCGCATCGACATCCAGGCCGTCGAAGTGAAGATGCCGCTGCTCGCTGCGATCGATGTCGCCATACGCCACGGGCATTCGCGCCTGCCGGTCTTCGAAAACAGCGTCGACAACGTGATCGGGCTGGTCCACGTCAAAGACCTGCTGCGCGCAACGCGCGAGGAGCGCCCAGTGGTCCTGCGAGACATCCTGCGGCCGGTGCACTTCGTACCGGAGGCCAAGAAGGCCGACGAGCTTCTGGCGGAACTCCAATCGCAGCGCATTCACATGGCCGTCGTGGTGGATGAGTATGGCGGCACCGCGGGGGTGGTGACGATTGAGGACCTGCTGGAGGAAATCGTCGGCGAGATTCGTGACGAATACGATGCGGCCGAGGAGGCCGCCATCGTTCATACTGGAGAAGACGAGTATCTGCTCGACGCCGGGTTAAGCGTGAACGAGGTCAACGAGCAATTGGACGTCCACCTGACGGATGAGTTCGGCGATACGCTGGGCGGCCTGCTCTACGCTCAACTGGGCAAGGTCCCCGAGCGCGGCGAATCGGTATGGGCAGAAGGCTACCGCTGGATCGTCGAGCAAGTGGCGGGGCGCCGCATCCGGCGCGTGCGCGCCGTACGCCTGCCGCAAGGTCCGGTGTTCCAGTCGGAGGTGAAGGGTGAAGCCTGAGATTTCGCGAACAACTGACTCGGCGCGCGGCCGAGGCGCGTTCGCATGCCTATGCCCCATATTCAGGTTATGCCGTCGGTGCGGCACTGCTGGCTGAATTGGGGGCCATCTTCGGCGGGGCGAACGTGGAGAATGCGGCCTACCCCACCGGGTTGTGTGCGGAGCGGGTGGCCCTCTTCGCGGCCGTGGCCGCCGGCGAGAGGCGCTTCTCGGCCCTGGTCGTGATCACCCGTGACGGCGGATCGCCCTGCGGTTCGTGCCGCCAGGCTTTGGCGGAGTTCGGCCTCGAGACCGAGGTGGCCATCTTGGATGAGAGTGGCCGCGTGATGCTCGAGACCACCGTGGGCGGGCTGCTGCCTCATGCCTTTGGCCCCGCCAACCTGCGCGGCCAATAGCCGCACCCGCACTCCGCCGTGAGCCGCCGGTGAGCCCGCGCGAACGCGTCGTCCGTACCGAAGCCATCGTCCTACGCCGTCGAAGTTGGGGCGAGGCGGACCGCATCCTCACGCTATTCTCGCCGCAGCGCGGCAAGTTCCGCGCCAAGGCGGTCGGTATTCGCAAGCCACGCTCGCGCAAGGCTGGCCATCTGGAGCTTTTCATGCGCAGCATGCTGCTCGTGGCGCATGGGCGCGAGCTCGATATCATCACCCAGGCGGAAACGCTGGCCGCATATCGCCCGTTGCGCGACGACCTGCTGCGCTCGGCGGCCGCCTCCTACGCCGTCGAAATGCTCGACCGTTTTTCGCCCGATGAAGCGGGGAGCCCGGCGGCCTATGCTCTGCTGTGCCAGAACTCTCGAGCAACTGTGCGAGGCTTCGCCGCCGGATGTGGTGCTGCGCTACTACGACTTGCGCCTGCTCGAGATCATGGGTTACCGCCCGCAGTTGCATAGCTGCGTCGTCGGCAAGGAGACAATCGTGGCGGAAGAACAGTTCTTCAACCCCGGCCTGGGCGGGGTGGTCTGTCCGCGCTGTGCGAAGGTCACCCCCGATTGTCTGCCGCTCTCCCTGCCTGCGCTCAAGGTAATGCGCCACCTGCAGCGGGAGGCTCTGGCAGCCGTTGTCGAGCTCACCATCCGCCCGGCGGTTTTGAGCGAAGTGGAGAGGATCCTGCGCGAGTACACACAGTACCACCTCGAACGGCCCATTCGTTCGGCCGACTTCCTGCGTGAAGTTGCCCAGCACCATCCTGCTTCCTCCAGCAATTAGCTTCGGGTGCGAGAGTGGTCTCGCCTGAGCGGCCATTCGGCGATGGCAAGGCGTGCCCACACATGCAGCTCGGCTCGCGCCGCAACGCTGCATGGCGAACCACCTCGCCCGTGCGCGCGATGAGTGCGCGTGACGTGCGCACGTGGTCAGAGGACATGCGTGCTATGCCCTCGACCGGATCGTGAGGCCTGAATGCATCTGCGCTTGTTATAATCTCTGAGCGCCGCCTCCGACCCTCCGCGCGCAAAGGATGACCACACTCGAGCATGGCCGCCCCAACTTTCCAGGACGTGATCCTCGCGTTGCAAGCGTATTGGGCCAAGCAAGGCTGCCTGCTCTGGCAGCCGATCAACACCGAGGTCGGGGCGGGCACGATGAACCCGGCCACTTTCCTGCGCGTGTTGGGGCCCGAGCCGTGGCGAGTGGGGTACATGGAGCCCTCGGTGCGCCCGGCCGATGGCCGATATGGCGAGAATCCGAATCGCCTGGGTCAGTACTTCCAGTATCAAGTCATCCTCAAGCCCGATCCGGGCAATCCGCTTGAGCTCTACCTGAAGAGTCTGGAAGCGCTGGGCATCTCGCTGCGCGACAACGACGTGCGCTTCGTCGAGGACAATTGGGAAGCGCCGGCGCTGGGTGCGTGGGGTCTGGGTTGGGAAGTCTGGCTCAACGGCCAGGAAATCACTCAATACACCTACTTCCAGCAGGCCGGGGGCATCGAGCTGAAGGTACCCTCGGTCGAGATCACCTATGGCATCGAGCGCATCCTCATGGCGCTGCAGGGCAGCACCCACTTCAAAGATATCCGTTGGACGGGCGACCTGAGCTACGGCGAGATGTTCCTGCAAAGCGAGGTCGAGAACAGCCGTTACAACTTCGAGGTGGCAGACGTCGAACGCTTGCGCGAGGTGTACGCGCACTACGACGGCGAGGCGCGGGCGGCCCTCGCCACCGGCTTGGTGCTGCCAGCGCATAGCTACCTGCTCAAGTGCTCGCACACATTCAACGTGCTGGATGCGCGCGGCGCGGTGGGCGTCACCGAGCGCGCGCAGTTCTTCGGGAAGATGCGCGAGCTGGCGGCGCAAGTGGCGCAGGCCTATCTGGCCCAGCGCGAGCAAGCGGGCTTTCCGCTCGTCGGGAAGTTCCCCGCGGCGCCTCCCGTGCCGAAGTCGTCCGTCGAATTGGGGGCTGCCCCCACGAAGCCCGCGCGCTTCGTGCTGGAGATTGGGGTGGAAGAATTGCCGTCGGACGATCTCGAGTCTGCGCAGCGCTGGATGCGCGATTCCTTTGAGCGCGATGTGCTGACAGCCACCGACTTGACGCACGGTGCCGTACAAATCGCAGCCACGCCGCGCCGGCTGACTGTGCACGTGGAGGCGCTTGCCGCGTCGAGCACGCAGAGCGAGAAGCTTGAGCGTGGCCCGCATGAGGCCGCCGCCTTCGATGCCAAGGGCCTGCCCACGCCGGCGTTGCTGGGTTGGGCACGCAAGGTGGGCGTGCCGGAGGCGTCGCTCAACCGTGGTTTGCTGCGCTCCATCGAGGGAAAGTCGTATGCCGTGTTCCCGCGACGCGTGGGCGGACGGCCCGCGGCGTCGGTGCTCATCGAGGCCTTACCGCGCTGGCTGGAGAGGATGAAGTTCGACCGGCCCATGCGCTGGGCGGAAAACGTGCCCGCCTTCTCGCGGCCCATACGCTGGCTGCTCGCGCTCCACGGCGGGCAGATCATTCCATTCGAGTACGCGGGCCTGCGCGCCGGGCGCACCACTCGCGGACTGCGCTGGGAGAGCCCGGCCGAGTTCGATGTGCGCGATGCGGCAGATTATGAGAAGAAGCTCAGCGCACAAGGAATCGATCTCGATCCGGAGCGCCGGCGCGCGATGATCCGCGAGCAGGTCGACCGCCTGGCTGCGGAGGTTGGCGGGCGGGTGACCGAGGATACCAAACTGCTCGAGGAGGTGGGCAACCTCGTCGAGCGGCCGCTCGCGCTGCGTGGGGCGTTCGACCCGGGCTTCCTGGCATTGCCGCAAGAGGTCCTTATCTCGGTGATGAAGCGTCACCAGCGCTACTTCCCGATCGAACGCGAGGGCAAGCTGCTGCCGTACTTCATCGCCGTGCGCAATGGCGATGCCAACGCGCTGGACGCAGTGCGCGATGGGAACGAACACGTGCTGCGGGCGCGCTTTGCCGACGCGGATTTCTTTGTTCGAGAAGACCGCAAACACAAACTGGAAGCCTTCCGCCCGCGGCTGGCGACGCTGGCCTTTCAGGGAAAACTCGGGTCGATGCTCGAGAAGAGCGAGCGCGTCGGGCTGCTCACGGAACGGCTCGCACCACTGGTCGGCCTGGAGCCGGAGGAAGCAGAGACGGCCAGGCGGGCGGCCTACTTGTGCAAAGCCGACCTGGCCACCCAGATGGTGGTCGAGATGACCTCCCTGCAAGGGGTCATGGGCCGCACGTACGCGCTTGACTCGGGGGAGAGCCCGCAGGTCGCGCAGGCAATACTCGAACACTACCTGCCGCGCGGCGCGCAGGATGAGCTGCCCGCCTCGCGCGCTGGGATGGTGGTTGGCCTCGCGGACCGCCTGGATTCGCTGGCGGGGCTGTTCGCCGTGGGCCTTGCGCCGACCGGCACGCGCGACCCGTTCGCGCTGCGCCGCGCGGCCCTAGGTATCATCCAGGTCCTGCTGGGAAAGAAGCTGTCGCTCGATCTGCGCGCGGCGCTGGACCGTGCGGCGGAAGTGCAGCCGGTGCAGGTCACTCCCGCGGTGAAGGGCCAGGTGCTCGAGTTCGTGGCCGGACGATTGCGCGGGGTGCTCGCGGATCTGGGCTATCGCTACGACATCGTGGAAGCCGTTTTGGGCGAGCGCGCTCACAACCCGGCGCTCGCACGGCAGGCCGCGGACGAATTGGCTGCGTGGACCGCGCGGCCGGAATGGCCGCAGCTGCTCGCGGCCTATGCCCGCTGCGTGCGGATTACTCGTGAAGTGAAGGAATCCTTCGCCGTGGACCCGGGACGCTTTGCGCACCCTGCGGAGAGCACCTTGTGGCAGGCGCTGCAACCCCTCGAGCAGCAGGTTGCGGCATGGCGGGCGAAGGGCGAGCTCAGCGCGCATCATTTTCTCTCCGCCTTCGTTCCGATCATCCCGGCCGTCTCTTCGTTTTTCGACGACGTGCTGGTCATGGCCGAAGACCGCTCGCTGCGCGAGAACCGCCTGGGCCTGCTGCAACGCATCGCCCGCATGCCACAGGGGGTGATCGATCTCTCCAAGCTTGAGGGCTTCTAGCTTCGCGCGCTGCGAGGGGCTCGGGTTGGCTGTGCTATACTGTTTGCGACCCCTTTCAACGAGCGAAGAAAATGCCCGGACGTCGCGAGGTTTACGATCAGGCACTGCGCCAGGGGAACAGCGCAGCATGGGACCAGAAGTGGGAGCATGCGATCGCGGCCTATCGCCGCGCCCTTGAAGAGTTCCCCGGCGATTCGACCGCGCTTGAACACCTTGGGCTGGCCTATGTGCAAAACGGCCAGCTCGATTTGGCTTTGACTGCCTACCAGCAGGCGGCCACAGCCGACCCCACCAACCCGATTCCCCAAGAGAAAATGTCCGAAATCCTCGAGCGCAAGGGGCGCGCCCCCGAAGCGACGCGCGGCTACATGGCGGCGGCTGAGGCCTATCTCGGACGGCACGAGGGCGAAAAGGCTATCGATGACTGGCTGGCGGCCGCGCGCCTCTCGCCGGAGAACTTGCTGGCGCGATCGCGATTGGCGCTGTCCCTTGAACGCACCGGCCGCACGCTGCATGCCGTGACGGAGTATCTGGCGCTAGCGGCCATCCTGCAGAAGAACAACCAACGCGACAAGGCACTGCAAGCCATCGATCAGGCGATCCGTCTGCAACCAACCAACCAAGAGGTGGCGCGGGCGCGCACCGGCTTGCTCGCCGGAGAGACGCTGTCGATACCCCCGCCATTACGTTTGCGCGGCACGTCGCCGCTCGTGCCTCCGAAGCCCACCCCCGCACAAGCTGCGCCGGCCGAAACCGGGCGCAAGGCCGAAGAAGAACCTCCGGGTAACGCCTTCGAGGCGGCTCAACTTCAAGCCCTGGCGATGTTGGCAAACATGACGTTTGAAACATCGCGCGAGCCCGTCGCGACGCGGCGCGCGGGGCTGGAGGAATTCGACCGCGAAACGACAACCGACGAGAGCAGCTCGCGCAACGAAGTGTTGGTGCAATTGGCCAAGGCGATCGACAGCTACGCCCGAGGCAGCCAGCAGGAGGCCTGCGGCGCGCTGGAGCGGTCAATTCGCGCCGGGTGCGACTACCCCGCGGCGCACTTCATGCTGGGTGCGCTGCGCCTGGCTTTGGGTGAACCCGCGCGGGCCGTTCCCGCGCTCGAGCGCGCCGTCGACAGCCCCGAATTGGGGATGGGCGCGCATTACGGGCTGGGCTTCGCGCTCTCCCGGCTCAACCAACCTTTCAAAGCGGTGGGTCACTACCTGGCCGCCTTGCGCATGGCCGATCTGCGGACGGTGGCCGACGAGCAGCGCGACTCGCTGCAGCGTCAGTACGAGACCTTCTTCGAGGTCGATGAGAAGAGCCAGGAAGCCGCCAAGTGGCAGGAGAGCTGCGAGCGCATCGAGTCCTTGATGAGCGGCGTCGATTGGGAAAGTCGGCTGCGGCTGGCACGCGCTCAGCTCGAACTCACAATCGGATGGGCAGGGTGTCGTCCCGCTTGCGGCCATGCTCTCCCTGGGCCGGCCGCAGGAGCTGATCGAGGCGATGGCTCTCGTGGAGACGGCGCTGCGCCGCGGGCTGATGCGGACCGCCATGGAAGAGGCCATGTTCGCCCTCGATCATGGGCCGTCCTATTTGCCGCTCCATCAACGCATTGCCGAAATCCAATTGCGCGAGGGAATGCAGGAAGCGGCCCTCGAGAAACTCACAATCATCGCGCGCACCTACGTGGCGCGCGGTGAAAAGCCTCAGGCGGGGCGGGTGCTCGAGCGCATTCTGCAGCTCAACCCGATGGATATCGACGCGCGCCTCGAACTCATCAAGCTGCTTACTGCGCAAGACGACCTGCGCGGCGCGCTCAGCCAATCGCTCGACCTCGGCGAGACGTATTCACAGTTGGCCGAGCAAGAGAAGGCCCGCCAGTGCTACGAGACGGCCTTGCAGCTCGCGCGTGCCAATCGCGTGGACGCCTCCTGGCAGATCCAATTGCTGTACCGTCTGGGAGACCTGCACTTGCAGCGGCTGGATTGGCGCTCCGCCCTGCAATCTTTCTCGCAGTTGCATGAGCTCGATCCCTCCGATGAGCGCGCCTCGACCCAAGTGGTGGAGCTGATGCTCCGCCTGCGGCGGACGAATGAAGCGCAGACCATGCTCGATTCGATCGTCGCCGAGTGGAACAGCCAGGGCCGCGCCGATCAGGTCGTGACCTGGCTCGAGGAGTTGGTTCGCCTGCGCGCCGAAACGCCCATGCTGCGCCAGAAGCTGGCCGAGATCTACCTTCAGCGCGGACGCGTGACCGAGGCCGTAGCTCAAATGGACGCCCTGGGCGAAATCCAACTGGACGCCGGGCATACCAAGGAGGCGATCGCCGTCGTGCGGGCGATCGTGGGGCTCAACCCGCCAGGGGTGGAGGAGTATCGCACCCTGCTCAAGAAGCTTGAGGGCGCGGGTGGCGGCTGATCGCGGCTGCGACACGTCACGACGCCGGCAGCCTGCACGCACTGCCGCCTGCCAGGACTCATGAGCGGACTCTCCGGCAACCTCCTCTTTCTGATACAGCGGCTTGATTGGTACAGCCTGATCGACATCGGGCTGGTGACACTCGTGTTTTTCGCCATCCTCTCTCAGTTTCGTGGCACGCAGGCGGCAGTCGTCCTGCGCGGGATTGCGATTCTGATCGTGATCGTCGCCGTGCTTTCGGGCATGACCCGTCTCCCGGCGTTTTCATGGCTCTTGCGCACCGCTCTGCCGGCGCTGCTCATCGCGCTGCCGGTGATCTTCGCACCCGAAATACGGCGGACGCTCGAGCGGGTGGGGCGTGCCGGATGGCTGCGCCGGCAACGCGCCGCGGGTGAGCTTCCGCAACGGGTTCGTTCGGTGGTGACGGCAGCTCAGCGGCTGGCGGAACGGCGCCACGGGGCGCTGATCGTCCTCGAGCGCGAGGCCCGCCTGGATGATTTCGTCGAAACGGGCGTGCGCCTGCAGGCCGACCTCAGCCCGGAGCTGCTCCTGCAGATCTTCTATCCCAGTACCCCCTTGCACGATGGCGCCGTGATAATCCGCGACGACATGGTGATGGCCGCTGGATGTGTCGTGCCGCTCTCCTCGGTGGGCAGCCTTTCTCCCTCGCCCGAACGCACAATGGGCCTGCGTCACCGTGCGGCACTCGGCATCAGCGAAGTCAGCGACTCGGTTGCAGTTGTGGTCTCGGAGGAGACCGGAATCATCTCCATCACTCACAACGGGCGCATGATCCGCCGCCTGGATGGCGCGCGGCTGGCCAATCTGCTCTCGGCGTTCATTCGCGCCCCGAGCGTGCGCTCACCGGTAGAGTGGCTGCGCGATCGGCTGGGCCTGCCTTCCCGCAGTCCGTCGGCCACTGTGGAACCAGTGCTGCCGCCGAGTGAAGGCGAAGGACACGGGAGCCGGTGATGCGCATCCTGCGTTGGTTTACGGGCAACCTCGGATCCATGGCGCTGGCCGTCGTCATGGCGGTCACCGTGTGGGGGGTGGCGGTCACCAGCGACGACCCGGATGAGGTGCGCACGCTGCCGGATTCCTTCCAGGTGGAGGTAACGCACCTGGACGGGAACCTGGTACAGCGAGGCGCCTCCGGCCAAACGGCCGTGATCACTGTGCGCGCTCCTCAATCACTGTGGACGCAGATCTCCGCCGACCGCTTGCGCGTCGTCGCCGATTTGACCGGCCTCACCGCAGGCGAGCATCGTGTGCCGCTGAGTGTGGAGACCGACCTGCAGCCGCTGCGCGTGGAGGAGATATATCCCGCGGCCATCGAGGTGGTGCTCGAGCCGCCCGCCAGCCAGACCTTTCCCGTCCAAGTGCGCCTGACGGGGACACCGGCCGCCGGGTTCGCCGCGAGCGCGCCGCGTTGGACACCGTTGGAATCCACAGTGGCTGGCAGCCAGAGCGAGGTGGCGCGCGTGGCCGCGATTGTCGCTGAACTCAACGTCGACGGGTTGCGTGCGGATGTCGACCGAGAAGTGGCATTGACGGCCAGGGATGCCGCTGGCAAGGCCATCGATGGCGTCAGCCTGTCTCCAGCCACGGCTGAGGTCACTCTGACCCTCGAACAGCAAGGCGGTTACCGCGATGTTGTGGTCAAAGCCGTCATCCGCGGCCAGGTGAAGAGCGGATACCGCCTGACCGGGATCTCGGTCTTCCCACCTTTGGTGACGCTCTTCTCTGCGGACCCGGCGGCCGTGGCGCGGTTGCCGGGATACGTGGAGACTGAACCCCTCGACATCTCCGGCGCGCAGGCGGACGTCTCGGGGTCGCTTACGCTGACCCTGCCTGCGGGCGTGACGGCCGTCGGCGAGCCGATCATCTTCGTCCAGGTCGGGGTGGCTGCGATCGAAGACAGCGTGACCGTCACGCGTGACGTCCGCGCGCAAGGGCTGGCGCCCGGGCTGAGCGCGCGCCTTTCGCCTGCCTCGGTGGATGTCATCCTCTCCGGACCGGTGCCGCTGCTCAAGGCACTGCGCGCCTCCGACGTAGAAGTCTATGTGGATCTTTCGGGCCTGGCCCCCGACAGCTACCAGCTCCAGATCGCCTACCGCGTATTGCTCGAGGGCGTCCAGGTCGAAGCCTTGCTGCCGGCGCAAATTGCGGTCACCATCACCTCCGGCGCCTCCCCCGGACCGTAGCCTCACGACCCTGTGCCCATGGCGATACGCAAACCCGTCGTGGCCCTGGTGGGCCGCCCCAACGTCGGCAAGTCCACCCTCTTCAACCGCCTGATTGGCGAGCGCCGCGCCGTGGTCGACGAGGTGCCCGGCACCACGCGCGACCGCCTGGTGGCGGAGGGCGAGTGGCGTGGCCGGGTGTTCGACGTAGTGGACACGGGCGGCATCGACCCAAGCCACTTGCGCGCACACGGCGCGACGCCGCTCTCGATCGGCTCGGCGGAATTCATTCCGCAGATTCGCGCGCAGGCCGAGATGGCGATTCGCGAGGCGGAGGTCGTGCTGTTTGTTACCGATGGCCAAAGCGGTGTGACTCCCGCAGACCTTGAGATTGCCGGGATCCTGCGACGCCACCAGCGCAAAGAGGGAGACCGGTTGCAGCCGCCGGTGATCCTGGTTGTCAGCAAGTGCGAGAGCCCTCTCACCCGCCAAAACGTTTTCGCCTTCTACGAGTTGGGAATGGGCGAGCCGCAAGCCGTCTCGGGCTTGCACGGGACGGGCGTCGGCGACTTGCTGGATGTGCTGGTGGAAGCCCTGCCCGCCGTCGTTGAATCGGCGCCGGATGCGCGCGTGCGGTTGGCCATCCTGGGCAAGCCCAATGTGGGCAAGAGCAGCCTGCTCAATCGCCTTCTGGGCGAGGAACGCGTGATCGTCAGCCCCATCCCGGGCACGACGCGGGATGCCATCGACACCCAGCTCGAGTTCGGTGGCGTGCCGCTGACTTTGATCGACACCGCAGGCATCCGGCGGCGAGGGAAGATCGAGCGCGGAGTCGAACAGTACAGTGTGCTGCGGACGCTCAAGGCAATTGAATCGGCGGAGGTCGCGCTGCTCGTGTTGGACGCGACCCAAGGCGTGACGGCCCAGGATGCGCATATCGCCGGGTATATCCTCGAGGCACGGCGCAGCACGGTGCTGCTGGTCAACAAGTGGGATGCGGTGGAGAAAGACTTGCAGACCATGGACACCTACACGGCGCAGGTGCGGCAGGCACTGAATTTCATGGACTATGTGCCGGTGCTCTTCATCTCGGCTCTCACCGGGCAGCGGGTGGACCAGGTGCTTCCGCTCGCCCTGCGAGTGCAGGAGGAGCGCCTGGTGCGGATTCAAACCGCCGAACTCAACCGCATCATGCACGAGGCCCTGGAGCACCATGCTCCTCCGGCTCACTCGGGGCGCAAGCTCAAGTTCTTCTTTGCCACCCAGGTGCGCTCCGACCCGCCTACCTTTCTGTTTCATGTCAATGAGCCCGCCCTGGTGCATTTCAGTTACAGGCGGTACCTCGAAAACCAGTTGCGCGAGAAGTATGGATTCCTCGGAACCCCGATACAACTCTCATTCCGCGCCCGGCGCTAGACCCGCAGTCTTGCCGCACACCATTCGATGTCATATAATCGCTGGGCATTCAGGCCGGAGCGCGGCCTGTGCAGGGAAGATTGGACACAACGCCCGCGACACCCTCCACTCCTGCCCGACCCACGGCGCGTGCCTCGGTTAAGGCCATCGCCTGGGAATTGGTGCAGACGGTCCTGCTCACGCTGGCCATCTTCGCTATCGTCAACCTGACCACAGCGCGCGTGCGGGTCATTGGGCCGAGCATGCAGCCCACCTTTCGGGGCGACGGCTCGGAGCTGATCATTGTCAGCCGGCTGGCCTACGTGTGGGACACACCGCGTCGCGGCGACGTGGTGGTGCTGCGGATGCCGGCCTCGAGCCGCGAGGACTTGATCAAGCGGGTCGTGGGCCTGCCGGGCGAAAAAGTGCAAATCGTAGGCGGGCGTGTGTGGCTCAACGGCGAACGGCTGGACGAACCGTACGCTGTGGGGCTGACGGCTTCCGATCAATCCTGGGAGCTTGGATCCGACCAATTGTTTGTTCTCGGCGACAACCGCGCTTTCTCGCGCGACTCGCACTCCTTCGGCCCCATCTCTCTGGATGAACTGGTTGGCCAGGCCTGGCTGATATACTGGCCACCTACCGAGTGGGGGTTGATCGAGCACCGCACCGCCTCGGCCAGCGCAAGCGCGCTGTCGCCCTAGGCCGCGATCGAGAACGGCCACCCCGGCGTGGAGCTCATGCAAGCCTGGGTGCTCGGGCAAGGATAAATGAACGCGACGACGGACGAACCTGCGGAGACCTGCTCGGAGTGCCAGGTGGGCACGCTGCGACCGCGCAGCGTGCCTTACTATGCCCATCTGGATGGGCTGCTGATCACCGTGCCGGATTTTCCGGCCTGGGTGTGCGACGTGTGCCGCCATTGTGAGTATGACGAGGCGGCGTTGGATGACTTGCGCGCCATCCTCGGGCCGAATGCCTCCCTGCCCGAAGACGACTCGCGCCAGCGGCGCATGCCGCCCGGCGGTTCTCCTTCCTGGTCGATCGAGCTCAACCCGCGCGGACGCACCTAAGACCGTCGCGGGCCGCATCCGCCCGCACGCCTCGGCTCGAACTGCGCACCATTACAGCGAGAGCACCTCGCGGCCGAGGTTCCCGGGCCAGACACCCATGCCCTACCCGGTCCTGGACGTGCACATCGAAACCCATGCCTACGGCGGCGAGTGTCTGGCGCGCGCGCCCGATGGCCGGCGCGTCTTTGTGCGGGGGGCACTCCCCGGCGAGCACGTGCGGGTGCAGGTGACCGAAGAAAGGACGAGCTATCTGCGCGCGCGCACGCTGGAGGTGCTGCAAGCCTCCGAGGCGCGTGTGACCCCGCGCTGCGCGCACTATGGGGCATGCGGCGGATGCCACCTCCAGCACATGCACTACTCGGCGCAGCTCGCAGCCAAAGCCGACGTGCTGGCGGAGCAACTGCGGCGCCTGGGTGGGATTGAGAACCCACCCCTCACGCAAGCGATCGGTTCCCCGGCCGAGTGGAACTATCGCAACTACGTGCAGTTCTCCGTGGCGGCGGACGGCCGCCTAGGCTACATGCGCCAAGGGTCGCGGGACGTGCTCGCGATCCGCGAATGTCACTTGCCGGAACCCGCGCTGGACGAGATTTGGCCGGCGCTGGATGTGCACGAGGCGCAAGGCATCGCCCAGGTCGGGTTGCGTATGGGCAGCGACGGCGAGGCGATGATCGTGTTGGAGGGCGGCGACAGTAGCGTGCCCGAGATCCTGAACGAACGACCACTGTCGGTGGCCTGGCTTACCCCGGAGGGCGGCACCGACATTTTGGTGGGCGAGGATGCGCTTCACTTCTCGGTGGGCGGCCAAGCGTACCGTGTCTCGCCCGGGAGTTTCTTCCAGGTCAACACCCTCCTGCTGCCGGCGCTGGTCGAACAGGTCATGGCGCTGGCCGAGGTCGGGCCTGGGGATACGGTGCTCGACGTGTACAGCGGCGTCGGGCTGTTCAGTGCGTTCCTGGCGACGCGAGCTCGTCTCGTTGTGGCGGTCGAAGCCTCGCCCTCTGCCGCGGCGGATTTCGAGAACAATCTGGACTCCTTCGACAACGTTGAGTTATACGAGGCCACGGCCGAGGCCGTCCTACCGCAATTGGAGGTTCACCCCAAGGTGGCCGTCGTCGACCCGCCGCGGTCGGGCATCGACCGCAGAGCTATGGAAGGGTTGGTGCGCCTCGCGCCGCAGCGCATCGTTTACGTCTCGTGCGACCCTGCAACCCTCGCCCGGGATTCGCGTGTGCTGCGGGCAGCCGGTTACAGCCTGTCGGCGCTCATTCCGATCGACCTCTTTCCGCAAACGTATCACATCGAATCCATCAACCTGTGGCGCACTGTGTGAGACACACGATCGAGAAGGTGAAGAGTATGCAGCACAGCCGCGAGATGAGCTTGATGATCCGCCTGGCCGATGAAGCCGGAGAAATCCTGCGTGAGGGGTTTGGCACCGCGATGCGCGTGGAGCACAAGGGCCCGGTGGATCTGGTGACCGAGTTCGACCGGCGTTCGGAGTCCTTGATACTCGACGCCATCCAGCGCGCATTTCCGGCGGATGCTGTGCTCTCGGAGGAGAGCGGTTCAAACGGTGTGCAGGCTGAACGAACGTGGATTGTCGACCCACTGGACGGGACCACCAATTTCGCACACGGGATTCCGATCTTCTCTGTGACCATGGCCCTCAGGGATTCCGGCGGGCTGCGTGAGGGAGTCGTGTACGACCCCTTGCGCCGCGAAACCTATTGGGCGGAGCGGGGTACGGGGGCTTTCCTCGATGACCGGCGGCTACGCGTCTCGCAGGTCAGCGAATTAGGACAAAGCCTACTCGTCACCGGGTTCCCCTACGACATGGCCACCACACGCTTCAACAATCTCGATCACTATGGCCACTTCAGTGTTCGCTGCCAGGGCGTGCGGCGTCTGGGCTCGGCGGCTCTCGACCTGGCTTACTTGGCGGCAGGTCGGTTCGAGGGCTATTGGGATCTGCAACTGAGCCCATGGGATGTGGCCGCGGGGGCGCTTCTGATCGAGGAGGCTGGGGGACGGGTGACCAACGTTCACGGGGGCGCTGACTACCTGCGCGAGGACCTGACCCTTCTGGCGACCAACGGCCGCGTGCACGCGGCGATGCTGGAAATACTGGCCCTGGGTGCCGTTCCTCCGGCGCCGAGTCTGCCTAAGCGCAGTTAGCGTCCGCCGTCAGAGGAAAGGAAGGCCGAGGGCCCACTCATGCAAAGGAGTGGGCCTCATAATGCTCGACCGTTAGCTCGAGCGAGAGCAGGAAGCGCCGGTCTTCCGGATAGTAGACCGCGCGGGTGATGTCGTCGCCGGCAAAGGCGCGTATGGCAGCTTCGTCTTCCCACAATGAGAGGAACATGAAACGCGTCCCGTCGGCCGCCGGCTGCTGAAAGATGAACACGCCGCGGTTCCCGGGGGTGGAGCGGCACTCGCGGACGCCGGACTGTTCCAAGTAGGCCAGGTACTCGGGCGCGTCCTTGGCGCGCGTCGTGCCCGTCCAAACTCGAGCGATCATGTGAGCCCTCCTGGATGTGATGGTGCCGAGCTAACTTCGCCGAGTATCGCGCCTCTTCCCCCGCTCAGCCCAATTGAACCACTTCCGGCATGCTCGTCATCGGAGCCCGGCCGCCTCTTGCTCGACGTAGGGTTCGACCTGTGGATTGAGTGCATTCGAAACGTGCAATGCCAGGTGAGCGACATCGCGCAGACCTCGGGCGGCCACGCGCCGGAGGACGAGATGACCTTGGCGTTGCGGAAACGCCGCCCGGACGCGCCGCTCCTGTTCGGCCTCCCGCAGGAGGTCCTGGTAGTGCGAATACTGGATGAGCTGGCGCACATCGTTGATCAACATCTCCCACCCTCCTTGGCTGGCGCCGCCTCTACCCAGGCGGCGGCTTGACTTGCCACCCATAACCTGCTAAACTAATTAAGATGGTTATATGGTACACTGAGAAATGTAACCTGTCAAGCCCAATTTGATGGTTAATTTCGGAGAAGCATGAACGCGAGAATCGAGCCAAAACCTGCTGAAAACACGGCGGACTCGGCCGGAGCCCTATGTTTGGATTTTGCCAACACGGCCGAATGGCACGCCAGCGGGCATCCAAAGGAGCAGTTGACGGGCTACTCTGAACTCTTGGCCTGGGCCAAACGCCAAGGTATCCTTCGCGAAGAAGACGTTCGCGCGCTATCGCAGGAGGCGCTTCGCCGACCGCAGCAGGCCACACGCGTTCTACGGCGTGCGATCGAATTGCGGGAAGCGATGTATCAGGTCTTTAGCAGCCTGGCTCATGCGAAGCCTGCTCCACTGTCGGCCCTCGAATTGGTCAATGCTGGGCTGTCCCAATCCCTCGGGCGGGCCCGCCTCCAGGCGGGACCGACCGGCTTCATTTGGGGATGGGCAGACAACCCAGGCGCGCTCGATCGCTTGCTGTGGCCGGTGATGCGATCGGCCGCAGAGCTGCTCACCTCGGATCTTGTTGCGCAAGTCGGCGAATGCCAAGATGATCGCGGCTGCGGTTGGCTGTTCATCGACACGAGCCGCAACCATTCGCGGCGCTGGTGCTCGATGGGCGGTTGTGGGAACCGCGCCAAGGCGCACCGCCACTATCAACGCACAGAGAAGGTCCGCGCCGGACGCGCGCCGGTGGAACCCGCCCAGGTCTAGCTTATACGCGCCGTCCTGCAGACCGCCCCCGCCCTCGCGCCCGACGTGCGACACGACGCACAGCGGCCCTCCCAACTGGGGAGGGCCGCTTTCTTCGTATGTGTGCTCTCCGGGCTACGGTCGATTCCCGTCCTGCAGCGCGCGTGTCAATTGGCCCAGATCCAAGCGCGAGGTGAGATCGAGGCTAAGGGGTGTGACGGCCACCCGTTGCAGCACGCGCAGCACGTACACGTCCGAGTCGGGTTCCAGATCCGGATCGAGCTGCGCACGATACCACAAGCGGCGCGGCTTGTCACCGTCGGGTTCGGCCGGGACGATGGGAATGTAATAGCGCGTGCGTGAGACACGGCAAACTTGCCACGGTGTTTCCGGCGTCGCGGCGGTGGGGACCTCGACCTTGAGCACATCCATATCGGAGGCGCGCATGCCGTCGAGCAAGCGCTG
The DNA here is from genome assembly GCA_963712475.1 of uncultured Chloroflexia bacterium. Taxonomy (GTDB): domain Bacteria; phylum Chloroflexota; class Anaerolineae; order Anaerolineales; family RBG-16-64-43; genus RBG-16-64-43. The sequence continues at coordinate 1,303,223 of CAVQIA010000004.1, read as the reverse complement.
GGAGAACAGCGCCGCGAAGTAGGCCGCCGTGCCGAAGTCGACGTGTTCCGCGAGCGAAAGGTGATCGCGAGGGTCGACCTCGAGCGAGATGGCGAGGCTCGGAATGCCCAGCGAGGCCGCCTCTAGTGCCGCGCCGACCGTGCCCGAGATCGTCACCCCGCTGCCGACGTTCTCACCGTAGTTGATGCCGGCCACGACCAGATCCGGGCGCGTGGGCATGACTTCCCACACGGCATGTTCCACCGCTTGAGCCGGCGTGCCGGCCACGGCGAAGACCTGCCACGATTGCCCATCGACCACGACCTGTTGCTCGTGGATCGTGCCGCGCGTTTGGGGCGGCATGCTGCGCCCGGCACCGGACCACTGTTCGAGGGGCGCGGCAACGGTCACGAATCCCAGCGACGACAGGGCCTTGGCCGCTGCCCACAAGCCGGGCGAGCGGATGCCGTCGTCATTCGTCAGCAGGATGTTCTTCTTGGACGAAGCCATGTTGAACCTTGCGCACCAGGAGTTGAAGCCCTCGCGTGCCGGTCACCTCGACCCACTCGCCGGGCGCGGCGTGCTCGGTCGAGTTGACGAGCTCCGCGGACCACAATTCGCCGGCGGCCTGTATCATGCCGCGCGGTGTGAGTGCCGCGCGCACTTCGCCGCGCTGGCCGACGAGCGAGGTGCGGCCCGTGAGAACCGGCCGCCGGTGAGCCCGGATGGCAGCTGTGACCGCAGCGAAGAAGATTGCGGCGGTCACCAAGGCGGTGCCCACGACGAGCGGCACCGAAACGTGCTGGACCTCCGGGGTCCCTGGCGAATTGAAGAGCACCAGCGCGCCGGCGATGAACGAACCCAATCCGGCCAGCGTGAGGGCCCCATGGGTGGGTGCTTTGACATCCAGGAGGAAGAGGACGAAGGCGGTGACGATGAATACCAGGCCAAACCAGTTGACCGACAGAATGCCCATCCCGTAGAAGGCGAGGGCCAGGCAGATGACGCCGAGAAACCCCGACACCCATCCGCCGGGGCTGGATAGCTCGATGAGCACGGCCTGCGCGCCGATCGCGAGCAGCAAGAAGACGATGTTCGGGTTGGTGAGAAGCTGAAGCAGCTGCTCGGTGAGCGTGCTGGGCAGCTCCTCGACGAGGGCGCCTTGAGTGCGAAGGGTCGCGCGGCCGGTGGCGGTGTCCACCTGCCGCCCGTCGAGTTGGCGCAAGAGGTCAGCTTGGTCTACGGCCACGATGTCGACCATGCCCGCCTGCAGGGCTTCGGCGGCAGTGACCGCGTGCGCCTCGTCGATTGTGCTTTCGATGAGCCGGATGGCCTCGGGCGGCCGTCCCTCAGCCAGCGAACGTGCCATGGCTTTGAGGATCTCTTTGGTCTTGGCGGCCAATGTCTCCTGAAGATCCTCGCCTTGCGGTCCGACCGGGCTGGCGGCGCCGATGGCAGTTTCGGGCGCCATGGCTGCCAAGTGTCCCGCCAGGGTGATGACCGTTCCCGCGCTGCCGGCCATCGCCCCGCGCGGCGCCACATACACCACCACGGGAACGGAGCTGGCGCGAATTGCGCGGACGATTTCCTCCATGACGCTCACTTCGCCGCCGGGAGTATTGAGCTGCACTACCAGCAACTGGGCGCCGCGTGTCTCCGCTTCGCGCAGACCGCGTTGGATGTACACGGACATCGACGGCGTCACCGCGCCTTCCGCCGTCAGCCAGAGAACAACGTCGCTCTTGGCTGACGCCGAGGGCAGCAGGGCGAACGTCAGCCCACAGGCAAGCAGAAGTGATCGCAGAATACGCATGTTAAGACCTCGAATGGAATTATAATCCTCGCCACTGTCTCTTCCCGTGCGTCGCTGCAAAAACGGATCAAGGAGTTGGCGGTGAGCGCTGCGTCGACAAGCTACGATGTACTCGTGATCGGTGCGGGTCCGGCGGGATACGTGTGCGCCATTCGGGCTGCACAGCTGGGCCTGCGCACGGCGGTCGTCGATCGAGAGTGGCTCGGCGGGGTTTGCCTGAACGTCGGTTGTATTCCCTCCAAAGCCCTCTTGCGCAATGCGGAGGTCATTCATACTGTCCGACACCGCGGGAAGGAATTCGGATTCGAAGCGCAAGGTCTGACCTTCGACTACGCGTCTGCGGTCAAGCGCTCGCGTCAGGCCTCGGCCCGCCTCGTCAAGGGCGTCGAATTCCTCATGCGCAAGAACAAGATCGACGTCCATCTGGGCGTCGCGCGGGTTGTCGCACGCGGGCAGGTGGAGTTGACCGGCGCCGACGGCAAGACCTCCCGCCTGGAAGCGCGCAATATCGTCATCGCGACCGGCGCGGGCCCGATGATGATTCCCGGAACAGCCTCCGACGGGCGGCGGGTTCTGACGTACCGCGAGGCCATTCTCCAGGAAAGCCTGCCGAGCTCGGCGGTCATCGTTGGCGCAGGGCCGATCGGGCTTGAGTTCGCGACAATCTGGAACGCCTACGGCAGTAAGGTGACGGTGGTCGAGATGCTCCCGCGCGTGGCGCCGCTTGAGGACGAAGAAGTGAGTGTGGAGTTGGGCAAGGCGCTTACCAAATCCGGCATCCAGGTGCGCACCGGCGCGCGCGTCGAGTCCATCCAGAGCCAGGCGGCGGGGGTGAAGGTCAACCTGGCGGTGGGTGACAAGCGCGAGACCCTGGAAGCGGAGCAAGTGTTGGTGGCGATCGGTTTTCGGCCGGCCTCCGAGAATTTGGGACTGGAAGCATTGGGCGTGCAGATGGAAAAGGGACGGGTGCTGGTCGACGAGCGCATGGCGACCAACGTGGCGGGGCTGTGGGCCATCGGCGACGTCACCGGCAAGCTGATGCTGGCTCACGTTGGCTCGGCCATGGGGATCGTGTGCGCGGAGAACATCGCCGGCCACCCGAGCGTAACCCTCGACTTCGATATGATGCCGCGCGCCATCTACTCGCAACCCCAGGTGGCGTCCTTCGGCCTTACGGAGGCGCAAGCCAAGGCCCGCGGCCTGGAGGTGAAGGTGGGCCGCTTCCCGTTTCAGGCGAACGGCAAAGCGCTAGGTTTGGGTGACTACGCCGGCTGGGTCAAGATCATCAGCGAGGCGCGTTATGGAGAAATCCTGGGCGCGCATATGATCGGTCCGGAGGTGACCGAACTGCTGCCGGAGTTGACGCTCGCCCAGCGCATGGAGCTCACTGCGGAAGAGATCGCGCGCAACGTTCACGCGCACCCAACCCTGAGCGAAGTGTTGATGGAAGCCGCCCACGGCTTGGCGGGTGGCTACATTCATGTCTAGTGCCGTTTGAGCATGCGTTATATACCGGCCCGCCCCAGCCGCGCCGCAGGGCGCACCCGATGAGCGCAGATCCCCTCGCGGTCACGTGGCTCGGCCGGGTGCCGTATCTCAAAGCGCTGGGGCTTCAGCGAAGCCTGGCCGCCCGGCGCGCCACAGGCGAAACACAGGACATACTTCTCCTGCTCGAGCATCCGCCGGTGTTCACCTTCGGCCGCTCGGGACACGCGGAGAATCTGCTCATCGACCCGCAGGAGTGCCAGCGGCGTGGTATCGAGGTGCATTGGGTCGACCGCGGCGGCGACGTGACCTACCACGGGCCGGGCCAGTTGGTGGGCTACCCCATCCTGGCTCTGGGGGCGCTCGACACCGCCGGGCGGCTGCCGCAGGCTGACTACGTCGCTTACGTGCGCCGGCTGGAGTCCGCCCTCATCGACACCTTGGCGCACTTCGGAATCGTGGCGGGCCAGCGGCGAGGCCTGACCGGGGTGTGGGTGCAGCCGGATGTGGCTTCGCGCTGTCCCTCGTGTCCGCCCGCCAAGCGGTTGGCGCCCGCGAAGATCGCCTCGATCGGCGTAAAGGTGAGCGCTGCCGGAGTGAGCCAGCACGGTTTCGCACTCAATGTCGCGCCGCACATGGACGATTGGGACCTGATCATTGGCTGTGGATTGAAGGACTCGCTCTCGATCTCGATGGAAGAGCTCCTGGGGATGGGGGTGCCGACCCTCGAGCAGGTGGCGGCCGTGGCCGCCTCATCGTTCGCCCGCACATTCAATAGAGAATTCGAGTGGGAGCCGGCGCCGAGCGTGTTTGCCTCGGCCGCCGCCCCGCACCCTGCGCCACTGTCACGCGCGCAACTTGCCCCCTAAGGGAGGCCACATGCTCAAGGTTGAGAAGATCGACACGCATTCGCGACCCCAGGTGCGCCGTTTCATCCAGTTTCAGTTCGACCTCTACGCGAACCATCCACAATGGGTGCCACCCCTACTCGTGGATGCGGAGATGCAGCTCAATCGTGAGAAGCATCCTTTTTATGAGCATTCGGATGCGGACTTCTTCATCGCCGTGCGCGACGGGCGCGATGTAGGCCGTATCGCGGCACTCGAAAACCGCCATTACAACGAATACCATCGCACGCGGGAGGCGGAGTTCTATCTTTTCGACTGCATAGACGATCTGGAAGTCGCTGGAGCATTATTCGAGCGCGTCTTCGAGTGGTCGCGCGCGCGCGGGCTCAATTACGTCGTGGGTCCCAAAGGATTCAGCTCTTTCGACGGCTACGGTCTGCAGGTGGAAGGCTTCGAGCACCGGCAGATGATGACCATGATGAATTACAACTATGCGTACTACCCGCGCCTGGTGGAGGCCCTGGGCTTCACTAAGGAAGTGGACTTCGTCTCGTGCTACTTGAGCGCCCAGGCCTTTCACTTGCCCGAGCGCATCCACCGGATTGCCGAGCGCGTGCAGCGGAAGGGGACGCTTCAGGTGAAGCGCTTCAAGAGCAAGAAGGAGCTTGTCAGCTGGGCGGGGCGCATCGGCCAGGCATACAACAAGACGTTCGTCAAGAACTGGGAGTACTACCCGCTCACCGATCGCGAGGTGAAATTCCTGACGGACAATCTGATGGTGGTGGCGGACTACCGGCTGATCAAGATCATTACTCATCAGGATGATGTGGTGGGGTTCCTCTTGGCCTTCCCCGATGTTTCGGAGGCGCTGCAGCGAGCCCGGGGCCATCTGCTGCCATTTGGGATCCTGGACCTCATGTTGGAGATGCGCCGGACGAAATGGGTGTCGCTCAACGGGGCAGGCATTCTGCCCGAGTATCAAGGCATCGGCGGCAACGCGCTGCTCTACTCGGAGATGGAGAAAACCATCAGCGAGTTCAGCTTCCGAGAGGCCGATCTGACCCAGGTCGCCGAGTCGGCCTCGAACATGCGTCACGATTTGGAAAACGTCGGCGGACGCGCGTACAAGAATCATCGCGTCTACCGACGCGCACTCTGACCAACCGATGAGGCTTGCGGAATGATGGCAATTCTATGGCGAGAATGAGGCACACGGCCCCGGACATCACGGCCAGGCTTGGCGCGCTGGGGTTTCTGCGTTGGGCCTCGGCGCTTGCAATCCGCGGCGACTCTGGTATACTTCACCGTTAAGACAGGTCTTTGGGTGCCCCCCTCACCCGAAGGCTTGTCTTGCTTTAGGGGGAGAGCACAACCGGCTCGGTCCATGGGCGTACACCACGGCATTGCCGAAGCTCCCATCCTGATGTAGCATAGGCCCTATGCGAGTCCTAGCTCTCTCCGACATCCACGCCAACCTCGACGCCCTGGAGGCGGTGCTCGCAGACGCAGGCCTCTATGATGTGGTCTGGTGCCTGGGCGATCTGGTAGGCTATGGCCCGGACCCCAACGGCTGCGTGGATCGAATGCGCGAGCTGCCCGACCTGCTGTGCCTGGGCGGCAATCACGACATGGCCGCGCTGGGTCAGATCGATCTCGAGGCCTTCAACCCGGAAGCGCGCCAAGCCCTAGAGTGGACGAGCGACTCCCTGAGCGAGGAGAATGCCGCCTGGCTGCGCGCGTTGCCCGAGCGGCTGGTGGAGGGCAACTTCACTCTGGTGCACGGCAGCCCGCGACGTCCGCTGTGGGAATATCTCCTCGATTCGGAGCGGGCGCGCAACGCGTTCGCCTTTTACGACACGCCCTTCTGCCTCGTCGGTCACAGTCACGTGGCGCTGGCCTTCCGCCTGGATGGGCACAGCGGGCGATGCTCTTTGCATCTGCCTCCCCAATCTCCCCTCATGCAGCTCGGCCCGGAGCGAACCATCCTCAACCCGGGGTCGGTCGGACAGCCGCGCGATCAGGATCCGCGCGCCAGCTATGCGTTGCTCGACACCGACCGCCTGACCTGGGAATGGCGGCGGGTGAGCTACGATGTACGCGCGGTCCAGGCGCGTATGCGCGAGCAAGGCATGCCCGCGCGCCTGGTCTTGCGCCTGGCCGAGGGCTGGTAAGCCTGTTTCGCCCGGCGGGAACTCTCCTTAGGTGGCGGTCGTCTCATCCTCAGTACGCCAACACGCCTTTCAGCATGGATGAGGAGGAAAGATGAAGAGATGGATGCTCGCGTTGGCCGCAGCGGCCCTGCTTGTGGCCGCCTGCGCGCCGGCTGCCGCACGCCAAGCGCTTGTTGAATCGGTAGCTCCGTCTGCCCCGTTCGAGGTGCCCGGCCTGGCCGATTCGGCCGCCAACGGGGCTGAGCCGCGCTTTGCCGAGGCGGGTAAAGATGCGCAGACGACGGGCGCGGCGGCAAGCGCCGATCGAATCGTCCTGCGCACCGCGTCGCGGACTCTGGTGGTCGACGACCCGGCCAAGACCGCCGAGGAGATCGGCGCGATGACGCTGGCTGCGGGTGGCTTTGTGGTCAACTCCTATATCTACGAGACCACCTACACCGAACTCGACCACCCGGTCAACCAGGGCACCATCACCGTGCGCATCCCGGCCGAGAAACTGGACGCGGTGCTCAAGCAGATCGAAGCGCTGGCCAAAGAGGTGCGCAGCCGCAACATCTCCGGCCAGGATGTGACCGCCGAGTACACCGACCTGCAATCGCGCCTGCGCAACCTGCAGGCGGCCGAAGCCCAGCTGCGTGAGATTCTTGCCTCCGCCACCAAGACCGAAGACGTGATGTACGTCTTCAACCAGTTGACCCAGATTCGCAGCGAGATCGAAGTTCTGCAGGGGCAGATCCGCTACTACGATGAGTCGGCGCAGTTTGCTGCGATCAGCGTGGAGCTCATGCCTTACATCCCCACCCAGCCGCTGCAAATTGGTGGATGGCACCCGACTGGTACTGCGCGCCAGGCACTGCAGTCGTTGATCCGCGGGCTACAGAGCCTGGTCGACGTGCTGATCTACGTAGGCATCTGCGGTGTTCCGATGCTCGTCGTGTTCGGCCTGCCGCTGTTCTTCATCATCCGCTGGGCGCGGCGCCGCTCTCGCAAGAACAAGGCCACGCCAGCCGCATAGCTCGATTGCACACCTCGAAACAAGCCGCCGCCATGGAAAACCATGGCGGCGGCTTGTTTCCCCTTCGGACGATCGAGGCGGATCTCAGGCCAGCCCTGATATCGTCAGCGTGTCAATCCCCTATCCACTCCACGATCGTTGCCTCGCCCTGCCCGACGCCGACGCACAATGTGGCCAGGCCGTAGAAAGGCCGCGGCGTACTCGGCGCGCGGCGACGCATCTCATGGATGAGGGTGGTGAGGATGCGCGCGCCGGAACAGCCCAGCGGGTGACCGAGCGCAATGGCGCCGCCGTTGACATTGGTGATCTCATGCCGCAGGCCGAGGTCTTCCATCACCGCCAACGATTGCACGGCGAAGGCCTCGTTGAGCTCGACTAACCCGATCTGGTCGAGGGCCAAACCGGCGCGGGCCAGCGCCTTGCGCGTGGCCGGCACCGGGCCCAGACCCATGACCCGCGGCTCGACGCCCGCGGCGGCGGAGGCCAGCACGCGCACCAAGGGCCTTGCGCCAAGCGCCGCGGCGCGCTCGCGGCTCGTCACGAGCAGCGCGGCGGCGCCATCGTTGAGGCCGGATGAATTGCCGGCGGTGACCGAACCGCCGCTGCGGAAGGCGGGCTTGAGCTTGGCCAGGCCTTCGGGCGAGGCATCGCGCCGCGGATGCTCGTCGGTTTCGACGCGCAGCGGCTCGCCCTTGGATTGCGGGATGAAGACCGCCACGATCTCCTCGGCGAAACGCCCACTGTCGATCGCAGCCACGGCGCGGCGCTGGCTCTCGAGGGCAAACGCATCTTGCTTCTCGCGCGTCAGGTGAGGGCGCTGCTGAAAGATGTTCTCGGCAGTCTCGCCCATCGAATCAATGCCGAACTTCTCCTTCATGAGCGGGTTGGGGAAGCGCCAGCCGAGAGTTGTATCCCACATCGTGAGATTGCCGAAGGGGAAGGCGCGCTCGGCCTTGGGCACAGCCCACGGCGCGCGCGACATGCTCTCGACCCCGCCCGCGACGTAGACCTCGCCCTCGCCGGCCTTGATGGCACGCGCGGCGGCATTGACCGCCGCCAATCCGGAGGCACACAACCGGTTGAAAGTAACACCGGCAACCTCCACCGGGTAGCCTGCCAGCAGTAGCGCCATGCGCGCCACGTCGCGGTTATCTTCACCCGCCTGGTTGGCGCAGCCCAGATAGACCTCCTCGATCATCTCGGCGTGCACCCCAGCGCGGCGCAACACCTCGGCGAGCACCCGCGCCGCGAGATCGTCCGGGCGCACGTCCTTGAGCGCGCCCCCGTGACGGCCGATGGGCGTGCGAACTGCTTCGATGATGACCGCTTCGGGCATGAACACCTCCGCAAGTGGTTAGCTTGCTGCAGGGGAACTGCGTGGTGATGGAATTATAGCCGCGGCGAGACAGCGTGAGGCGCCAGAGGGAGCTGCGAGTGCAGAGCGACCCCGCCTCATCATAGCAGCGCAGTGTCTTGATCGATGCGGATGAGTTTTGAGAAACCGCCAATCCGGATCATGGACACCGTCCGAGAGAGCGAGTGGGTCCTCGAAGGTCTTCGAGTTCCACCCTCGTCCCTCCCGCAGCGGGAGAGTCCAGTCTTAGACCGAAATCCTTTTCTCGACCGGCCAGATCCTCAGGCCGCGTACCCTGTTGGGTGTGTGCGATGCCATTCCCACGCGCTGCGCACCATGTCTTCGAGGTGCGGATGGCGCGGCGCCCACCCCAACTCGCGGCGTATCCTCTCGGAGGAGGCTACCAAACGTGCCGCGTCGCCGGCGCGGCGCGGCGATTCGATTACAGGGATCGGATGGCCGGTCACCCGGCGTGCGACGTCGATCACCTCGCGCACCGAATAGCCGCTGCCATTGCCCAGGTTATAGACGACTCGCTCGACGTGATCGAGCGCCGCGAGCGCGAGAAGGTGAGCCGAGATCAAATCTTCGATGTGAATGTAGTCGCGGATGGCCGTGCCGTCGGGCGTGGGATAGTCGCTACCGTAGATCTCGGCGTGCGGGCGCTGCCCGAGCGCCGCGCGCAGGACGAGCGGTATGAGGTGGCTTTCACCGGGGTGGTCTTCGCCCAGGCCCGCCAGCGCCCCGGCCGCGTTGAAGTAGCGCAGCGCGGCGTAGCGCAAGCTGCGCGTGCGTGCGTACCACTCGAGCACCTGCTCGACCACCAGTTTCGTTTGGCCGTAGACGTTGGATGGTCCGATCGGGGAATCTTCGTCGAGCGGCTCATCGCTGGAAGCGTAGATGGCTGCAGTGGAGGAGAAGACCAGGCGCGGGATACCCGCCTGGCTGGCAGCCTCGACCAGTGCGAGCGAGTGACCGATGTTGTTGAGGAAGTACTTGCCGGGGTCGCGCATGCTTTCGCCGGCTTCGATATGGGCGGCGAAGTGCATGACGGCATCGAAATGACCCTCGCCCAGCGTGCGCTTCAGGCGGGCTTCATCCCCCAGATTGGCTTTGACGAATTCGAGCTTCGCGCGGTACCGCCGCACGATGCCCCGTGAGCAGCGCATCGTAAACCGTGACTTGGTGCCCGGCCTCCAGCAGCACGTGCGCGCACGCAGACCCGATATAGCCTGCCCCGCCGCATACCAGAATGTTCATGGCGTGCCTCGTGAATGGAGCGCGGGCGTGAAACCCTACTCGCGCTCGGGCAAGATGGTGAGCGGCGCCGTTTGCCCATCCAGGCGCTTGAGCCCGGCCTGCTCAAACATCACGATCACTTCTTCATCCTCGCCGCGGACTCGCGATTCGAGAACCATCCCCTCGCCGAAAAGCCCGTGTGTCACGCGCATGCCGACGGCGTAGCGCGCGGCGGGCGCGGGGGCCTCCGCCGAACGGCGGGAGGGTTCCCATGCCCAGGCCGCACGCTCCGGTCGGCCCCAGCCGACCGTGTGAGGTTCGGCGGCCGCGGTTTGGGCCAGAAGATGGGGCGGAAGATCGCGCAAGAACCGCGAGGGGTCACATACCCCGCCGGCGCCGTACGACGAGCGGCGGAAGGCGCGCACCAGGAACAAACGCTCCTTGGCGCGTGTGATGCCAACATAGCACAGCCGGCGTTCTTCGGCCAGCGCCTCCGGATCGTCGAGCGAGCGCTGATGTGGCAATACCCCCTCATCCAGACCGATGATGAAGACCACCGGGAATTCCAGACCTTTGGCGGCGTGCAAGGTGAGCAGCGTGGGCGCGTCGGCGCCCTCGCTGAGCGTATCCTGGTCGGATACCAGGGCCACCTCTTCGAGGAAGCGCTCGAGCGGTAACGTGTCAAATTCACGCGCGACCGAGATCAGTTCTTCGACGTTTTCCCAGCGCTCGGCGCCTTCCTCCGTGCCATCGTCGACGTGGTTGCGATAGCCAACGTCCTCAAGCACACGTTGCGTGAGCGCGGCCGGGGTCAGGCTGGCGCGCAGTTCGCGCCAGGCGGCGAGCATCTGGCCCAATTGGCTCAGGCTGGTCAGCACGCGGCCGCGGAATGGTGCGGCGAAGGGCGAGCCCGGGCCGTCGCGTCCGAGATCGAGCAGGATCTCGCCGGCGGGGCGCTCCTCGCCGGCCGCCAGCGCGAACAGCCCTTGCGCCGATCGTTCGCCCAGCCCGCGCGCCGGCACGTTGAGAATGCGGGCCAGGCTCACACCGTCGGCGGGGTTGCTCACCAGGCGCAGGTAAGCCAGGGCGTCCTTGACTTCGCGCCGGCCGTAGAAACGCTGCGCCCCCACAAGCTTGTAGGGCAGGTTGGCCCGCAAGAAAGCTTCTTCGAGCGCACGGGATTGCGCATTGGTGCGGTACATGACGGCGCAATCGCCGGGGCGCACGGACGACGCGCCGCCCTCCGCGGTGAGCGTGGCGATGGTCTCCACGACGTACAACGCCTCGTCATCTTCGTTGTAGGCTTCGTGCAAAGTGATGCTGATCCCGGCCCCGCGCTGGGTGAAGAGCTGCTTATCCACCCGGCGTGCATTGCGGCGGATGACGGCCATTGCCGCATCCAGGATGTTCTGGGTGGAGCGGTAGTTCTGTTCGAGCAGAATGGTGCGCGCTTCGGGAAAGTCCTCGAGGAAGCGCTGGACGTTGCGGTAGTCGGCGCCACGCCAGCGGTAGATGGATTGATCTGCGTCGCCCACGGCGAACAGGTTGCGATGCCCCAGCGCCAGGCTGCGCACCAGGCGGTACTGGGCAGCATTCGTGTCTTGAAACTCGTCGACCAGGATGTGTTGGAAGTATTCCTGATAGCGGGCCAAGAGCTCTGCATGTTCATCGAACAACCGCACCACGAGCAGCAGCAGGTCGTCGAAATCGACCGCATGGTTCGCGGCCAGCAGTTCCTGATAACGAGCGTAGACCCGCCCCGCATTGCGTTCCCAGGGCGTCGCCTGGCTGAAGGCTTCCGGACCGAGCATGTCGTTCTTGGCTTTGGATATGGCCGAGAGCATGGCCGCGGGGCGATACTGCCTATCGTTGATGAGCAGGTCGTCGAGGGCCAGGCGTACCACGCGCTCCTGGTCATCCTCGTCATAGATGACGTAATCGCGCGGCAAACCCAGCGCGGCGCCATCGTGTCGCAGCCAGCGCGCGCACAGCGAGTGAAACGTGCCGGCGGAAAGCTGCCTCAGCCCGAGGCCCTGCGGGCCGAGGTCGACCGATCGCGCGAGCAATCTCTCTGCACGCGATCGCATCTCACGCGCAGCCTTGTTGGTGAATGTAACGGCCAGAATGCGCGAGGGATCGAGGCCGGTCTCGAGAACGAGGTAGGCGAGGCGAGTGGCCAGCACGCGCGTCTTGCCCGAGCCCGGCCCGGCGACAACCAGCACGGGGCCCGGGCCGGCGGTGACAGCCAGCCGTTGTTGCGCGTTGAGTTCGTCGAGTAGACCCATGGGAGGTGGCGTTTGTCGAGCGCCGTTCTCGGCGGGATTGTATCGGGATTGACAGGGAGAATCAAGCAGCGACCCATTTCGGTGACGTAGTGCGCGTCACAGTGTGCCTGGGCAGTGTCGCGAGGCCTCGCGTGGAGGGCATAGCATGCCTTACGCATGCGCGCGTGCGAGTGGCACGCGCGGGGCCGGCCGCGCGCGGCCGAACGCTAGGATGTATACACGCTGGAGCGGGAGTCGCCGTATTCGCGAGCCTCCTGTGAGACGAGCCGCGCGTGCTGGTAGCCAGCACGCGCGGAGAAGGACCTGACACGCGCAGATGAATGGGTCGACGCGGCACGAGCGTGCCGCGGACCGCGCCTATTCGCTTGCCGGTCGCGCGCGCAGTTCCCCTTTGAGCAATTGCGAGAGGATCCAGCTGACGATGCTGACGACCAGCGCGCCCAGGAACAACGGGAGAAAACCGGTGGCCTGGAAGCCGATGCCGAACCGCTCACCGACCCAACCGGTCACCCAAAAGAGAAACGTGTTCAGCAACAAGGTGAAAAGCCCGAGCGTCAGCACGATCACTGGGCAGGTCACCAGGCTGAGCACCGGGCGGATGAGCGCGTTGATCAGGCCGAAGATCAACGCCAGAAGGACGATATTGAGCCAGGTCATGGATTGAGCCTGCAAACCTGGAACGAGCCGCAATGCAGCGTACAGCGCAATGGCATTGATAGCCCAGCGCAACACAAAGCGGGTCATGCTTCACCTCCTGCCTGATTCATCACGGGAGTGCGGCCTCGCGCCATTCGGCGGGCGCTCGCATCTTACCATTGGCGTGCGATGCCAGCCAAGCCTAGAGGCGGCCTGGCGCTTCAAGCATCTTCTCCATCCAAATCAGGGTGTGGTGCCGCACGAAGCCGAGGCGGGCCAAGGAGTCTTCCGCGTTGGTCACGGCGCTCTCGAGCGACAGCGGGCGATTCTGGGCACCCGCGCGCAGCGCAGCGCGCAGCAGCGGGGCTTCGACCACGCCGCGCCAGGCGGGGAGGGCGGCGACGATCGCCTGCCAACCTGCCAAGCGATGCATGATGATCAGGCAGCCCGCCATCTCGCCACCCGCACGCACCACCCAGTGCTCCTCGCTTTCGCCCGCGAGGGCTCGCATAGCGCGCCGGGCCAGCGACGGGCGGAACCACTCCTCGCTGACGGGCCAGCGCCAGGCTAACCCCTCCGGACAGGCTTTACGCGCCATGGCGTATTCTTCCTGCCATTCCGCGCCGGTCCGGCGAGCAGGGCGGGTCAACCCGCGCGGCAATGTCTGACCGGCTATCTCGGGGCTGGGTTGCTCATGCCGAGTCCACAGGATGCGCTGGGTGACCTCGCGGAAGCCCAGATCGTGGTAGAGCGTCATGGCCGAGTCATTTTCGGCCTTGACCTGCAGCACTGCCCTGCGGCCTCCCTCGCGTCGAATCTCGTCGAGGGCCAGGCGGGTCAGGTCGCGAGCAATCCCGCGCCGGCGATGGGTTGGGTGCACCGAGACATTGGCAATGGCCCACGTGTGAGGCTCGCGGCGGCTCGGTGCGAGGCTGACGTTGCCGACAATTCGGCCGCCGTCGGTCCACACGAAGCCATGGTACCAATCCATTTCATCGTTGTTTCCCAACCAGCGATATGTGAGCCAACCGAGTCCACCGAGGCTTGCCATGGATCGTGCGCGCTGCAGCATCTGACGGCCGGCGTCATCGAGCGTATCGTAGAAACACAATTCGATCAGGTCGGCGATCTCGCGCAAATCGGCGGGGAAACGGGCGGGGCGGGCGCCCAAGGAGGTATTGCGCCGCGTATCAAGCAATCCGGTCACGGGGGCATCCTGCCAGCAAAGCGCGAGATGGTGGTGCGTCCTCAAAATCGGCGGCGGAGGTGTGCCCCCTGCAGACGGCCCGCGCCCAGTGGGTGGGCTGCCGGGTTACAAGTGTACATCAACTTGGGTGAGGCCATGCGCCCACGGCCGGGCACAGCTGCACGCGCGGCACTCCCAATCGAATGGCGCGTGTATAATCGCCTCGTGCCCGTCCTCGATGCAAATACGGTGGATGTATTGAGCCACGGCGCGGACCAGACCCAGCGCCTGGGCAGCCGGCTAGGTGAGCTGCTTCAGGTGGGCGACGTACTGTGCCTGGCGGGCGACCTTGGATCGGGCAAGACCACGCTGGCCCAAGGCATCGTGCGTGGCTGGGGCGCGCTGACCTCTGCCACCAGCCCCACCTTCGTCCTGGTCAACGAATACCCCCGTCCGGATGGTTCGCGTCTCTATCATCTGGATGCCTTCCGCTTGGAGGCAAAGGCAGCCCCTGGCTTCGACCTCGACGAACTCGCTGGCGAGGGACCGGTTCTCATCGAGTGGCCGGATCGTGTGCCCTCGCTCGTCCCGGCTGAGCATCTGTGGGTTGAACTGCGCTGGGTGGAGGACACCCGGCGCGGCATTCGAGTGAAGGCGGTTGGCGGGCGCTACCCCCAATTGCTCGACCGATTCCGGCGATTGACCTTTGGATAGAACGGCGATTCTCGCGATCGACACAGCGACCGACATGCTCGGCGCGGCCCTCAGCGACGGCGAGGCCGTGCTTTGGGAATCGGCCTGGCTGGCACACATGCGCCACACGGTCACCCTGGGTCCGCTTGTGGCCCAGGCGCTCGCCACGTTGGGGTTGAGCCCGGACGCGGTTCGCGGCGTGGGCGTGACGCTGGGCCCTGGCTCGTTCACCGCGCTGCGGGTCGGCCTGGCCTTCGCGCAAGGGTTCGCCTTGGGTCATCGTGTGCCGGTCATCGGCGTGCCAACCCTGGACGTACTGGCTTACGCGCAGCCCAAGAGTGATCACGTACTGGCGGCGGTGCTCCGGGCCGGGCGCGAACGCGTCGCGGCGGGCCTGTATCGATGGCAATCGCGCGCCTGGCGGTCGGAGGGCGAGGCGTATTCCTTCGGACCAGCAGAACTTCTCGCCTGGCTTCCGCGCGGAGCCATCGTATGTGGCGAGCTTGGGCGCGAGTTGCGCGAGGTGCTGGCGCCGCGTCGCGACCTTCGCGTGGCTACGGCCGCCGCTGCGCTGCGCCGGGCCGGATACCTCGCTGAAATTGCGTGGCAACGATTGAGGGACGGACCGCCAAGTCCGGCGCCTCTCGTCCCGATCTACCTGAGCGCACATCATGCATGAGTCGCCTCGCCGCGCGCCTCGATCGCCGGCCTCGGCCGACGTGGCGGGGCTTGTCATTCGCGCCATGCGCGCTGAGGATATCCCGCAGGTGATGGCCATTGACAGCCTGTCGTTCCCCAATCCATGGCCCGAGAGCACCTATCGCTTCGAGATTGCGGAGAATCCTTCGGCCCATCTCCTCGTGTTGGAAATGGAGACTGAGCATGGCACGCGGGAGATCGCCGGGTTCGCCGGGTACTGGTTCATCATCGACGAGGCGCATATCTCGACGCTGGCGATCCACCCGGACTGGCGCGAGCGGGGGTTGGGCCAATTGATTTTGCGCGCGTTGCTGCGCGAGGCCGCCTGGCACGGCGCGTTGAGTGCGACCCTCGAAGTGCGGCTTGGCAACCGGGTGGCGCAACGGTTGTATGAGCGCCACGGGTTCGCGGTGGTGGGGCGGCGTATGTCGTACTACAGCGATAACGGCGAGGATGCCCTCCTGATGACAACCCACACATTCGATTTTGATTCGGGGGACACAAAGTGACGAACCGGCCGCGGCTCATGGGAGGCGCATGCGCATACTAGTGACCGGCGGCGCCGGTTTCATTGGCAGCCATCTGGCGCGTCACTTTGCAGCGCGCGGCGCCCAGGTGGTGGTGTTCGATAACCTCTCACGCCTTGGCTCCGAGCTTAACCTGGAGTGGGTCAAGCGCGAGTCGCCCTCGGCTGAGTTCGTGCGCGGCGATGTGCGTGACGCCGAGAGCCTGGAACGCGCTGCGGGCGGGTGCCAGGTCATCTTCCATCTGGCGGCGCAGGTGGCGGTGACCACCTCGGTGGAGGACCCTCGCCAGGATTTCGAGATCAATGCGCTAGGCACGTTCAATGTTCTGGAGGCTGCACGCCGCGCAGGCACCCAACCTCTGGTGGTCTACACCTCGACCAATAAGGTGTACGGCGGTATGCAGGGCGCGGCGGTGGAGGAGCGCGGCGGCCGTTATGCCTACGCCGACATGCCGCAGGGCGTCGGCGAGGACTGGCCGCTCGATTTCTACTCTCCCTACGGGTGCTCGAAGGGCGCCGGCGATCAGTATGTGCGCGACTACGCCCGCATCTACCGGTTGCCTACGGTCGTCTTCCGCCAATCCTGCATCTACGGCGAGCGCCAGTTCGGCATCGAGGACCAGGGCTGGTTGGCGCATTTTGCCATCTCGGCCGTGCTGGGTCGGCCGATCACCATCTATGGCGACGGCAAGCAAGTGCGCGACGTGTTGTTTGTTGAGGACTTGCTGGAGGCATTCGAACGGGCCGTGGAGCGCATCGATACCGTGCGTGGCCAGGTTTACAACATTGGTGGTGGCCCCTCGAAGACGCTGGCGGTGTGGGCCGACGCAGGCCCGTTGCTCGAGGCGTTGGCGGGTCGCTCATTGACCGTCGCGTGGGGTGATTGGCGTCCGGGCGACCAACGCATCTATGTGAGCAATATCCACAAGGCTGAACACGATCTGGGCTGGCGGCCGCGCATCGCCCCGGCCGAAGGTTTGGCGCGGATGTATCGGTGGGTGGAGGCGAATCGGGCGCTCTTCGCATGAACGGCGCGGGCTGCTCTTCACTCCACGCATTGCCCGAGTCGCGGAACATGGGTGTGGGGTTCCTGCAGCGGTTGACCTAGGAATTGTTTTTGGCGTCGCTGCCTCCACGGCGACGACGGTCTTAACACGGCGGTGAGAGCCGGCCTCCAGGGTTCGAGTATGCCCAAGGCCGGAGGTCACTCAGCTGATCGGTTGGCCAACCCCAGGGCTTGTTGCAGCGCAGGGTGAAGCGAATTGCATCACCGCAGGCAAGATGCAATCCGGCAATGCAAGATGGACCGCTAGCCGAGCTTGCCTTGAAAGACGGATTCATCCACGGATTCGCGTACGAGGTGGACTTCAAAGGTGACAAGTCTGCGACGCGACCGCTTGTCCTGGATCATCGGGGGCCTTGTGCTCCTGGCGCTGCTCGCCTTCCTGGTGGTCGTCTTGCTCCCCTTCTCTCCATCCTATTTCCCGGTTCCCACACGCGATGCGGGCCTGTTCCTCTATGCCGGAAAGATCATCCGTCAAGGCGGCCTGCCCTACCTAGACATATGGGATCAGAAGCCTCCGCTCATCTTCTACATCAATGCCATAGGCTTGATCCTGGGTGGAGGCTCGGCCGAGGGGGTGTACTGGCTTAAGGTGGCGTTGCTGCTCGTCGGCGCGGCCATCGGCTTCCAGGCCATGCGTCGCTCCTTTGGTGTCATTCCCGCCCTCTTCGGCACCTTGGTGTGGATGTCTTATCGCCCTCTACTCACGAAGGAGGGCAACATCGCCGAGGAGTATGCCCTCCCACTGCAGCTGGCTGCCTTGTCGCTGGTCGTGTCGGCCCGCAGGGACCACGCTGAATGGAAAGCCTGGGTGATTGCGGGTGGCCTGGGCGGGTTCGCGTTTTTGCTCAAGCCAACCCTCATTGGCCCTATGCTGGCCGCGATGGTGGTTCTGGTTTTCCCGTCTCTCAGGGCCCACGCATTCCGAAAAGCTTCTCGCGCGCTACTTGTCTTCATGGGTGCAATGGCCACCCCTATCGTCGCGAGCGTCTTCATCGCATACGTCCAGGGATACCTGCCACAGTATTGGTCGGCCGTTGTACTTTACGCAGTGAGCTACGCGTCCGTCGATCAGAGCTCCTATGCGGAGATTTGGACGCGGATGCTCAGCCTTTTCCACCCCGCGCTCCTGGTTGCAGTTGGGCTTGGTTTCATTGCTTCCGCATTCCGCATCCTCCTCGTCAGGCGAGGCGCGGCGCCCTCGCCAGCTCTTCTCGGGTGGGCACTGGTCGCGCTTCCGCTCGACGCGATTCTGATCAGCTTGCCACACCGCTCCTTCATGTACTACTATCTGGCACTGTTGCCAACATTCTCCGTGCTTCTTGCGGGCCTGCTGCACCTTGTCCAGGAAGGGTGGGGGCGTTTGGTGCGCCCTCCGGCCTCGGCAGTCCTCGCGGCGGGCGGCGCGGTCATTGCGGTGCTCATCGGCACATTGACCGTCGGCCGCATCGCCTATCGGGATGCCGTGCGCACGGGGATGGCCCTCGCAGCGCCCAGGCCGGACACTCTCGAACCGGTGATGAGCTACCTCGACCGCAACGCTGCACCGGGTGATACTCTCCTCATCTGGGGTGCCGAAGCCGGCGTCAACTTCGTTTCGGGTCACGACGCGCCGACCCGATACGCCCACCAGTATTTTCTCTTCATGCCAGGATACGTAACCGCGGACATGATCAGCGAGTTCTCCCAAGAAGTGGCTGAGAATCCGCCGCCGGTCATCATCGACGCCTCGGCCACCGTGCCCGGAGGGATTCCAACGCTGCAAAACATGTGGAGCGGGGAATGGCGAGGCGAGGTCCATGGCACGCAGCTCGATCCGGCCGTCGTCGAGGGATGGCGGGCATGGGCCGATTGGGTTCAAGGACACTATACTGAAGACGGGACACTCGGGGAGTGGACAGTGTATGTCAGGACCTGAGCCAGCCGAGTGGGAAGGGCGCGAGCGCCGATGACCGAGTCGAGTGACCTTGCTCAGATCGCAAATGAGGTTTCGGTATGCACGCGTTGCCGCCTGCACAGCTCACGCAAGAACGCTGTGCCGGGTGAGGGACCGCCGGATGCGCAGATCATGTTCATCGGGGAAGGGCCAGGCTTTCACGAAAACGAACAGGGACGACCCTTCGTCGGCGCCGCGGGCAAGTTCCTGGAGGAACTGCTGGCTGGGATCGGCTTCCGACGCGAGCAAGTGTTCATCTGTAATGTGGTCAAATGCCGCCCTCCAGGGAACCGCGACCCGCTGCCCGATGAAATGGACTCGTGCCGCGAGTATCTCGATCGTCAAATCGCCGCGGTCAACCCGCAGGTGATCGTGACCCTGGGACGCTTCTCGATGGCACGCTACTTTGGCGAAGCCAAGATCAGTGCGGTGCACGGCCAGGTGCGGCGAGTGGACGGGCGGGTGGTGGTGGCCATGTTCCACCCCGCTGCCGCGCTGCACCAACCCAGCCTGCGAGCCACGGTCGTGGAGGATTTTGCCAAACTGCCGGAACTCATCCGCACCTCGCCGCAACTCGCGCCCGCGCCGCCGCCTCCGGCCGCGGAACCACCTAAGCAACTCAGTCTCTTCTGACGAATGGCAGGAACGATCGCGCAGTGGATTGGGATGGTCGCGTTGATCCTGGCAGCCTACTGGCTGCCGGGCGCGGCGCTGCGTGAGCTCTTTGAATGGCGCGGTCTCGGGCGCCTCGCTCACCTATTGTTGCCCGTGCCCCTGGCGCTCATAGGCGTGCCGCTGATCTTCAATACGGCCGCCGCGCTCGTGTCCTTCCGCCCGACTCTGACCGCCCTGGCTATCCTCACGGCAGCGGTATATGCGCTGGCGGCCCTCCTGCGATGGCGGGGCTGGCGACCGGGCCTGAACATCCGCACGCGCTCAACGGCCTCGCGCCCGTGCCCGCTCGAGACATGGGGCGTTGCGGTGTTGCTCGCCTTTGTGGCAGCCCTGGCGATGCTGCCACGTCTGCAGCTTCTCGTGCGTGGAAGTAACGTCTCGACCACCGTCATCAGCGACATCTACTGGCACCTTTCGGAATTGACCTCGATCGTTTCGAGCGGGTTGCCGCCGCGGCACTATCTCTTCCCAGATTCACCGCTGGTGTATTACTACTGGTCGTGGATCTACCCCGCGACGCTGGCCTCGTGGCCGCTGGCCGGCCAATCTCTGGCGCGCCTGCTGACGATCCACGCGTTCGTGAACTTACTGAGCTTCCTGGGCGTGGCCTATGCTCTCTTGCGCGCGACGGTCCGCCCGTGGGGCGCGCGGCTGGCAGGCGTGGCCTTGCTGACGGTCGTTGGCGGATTCGATTACTTCACGGGCCCGGGAGCTACCTTGCACGAATGGTGGCAAGCGGGGGCAGCGTGGTTGGTTTCGGGCACGCAGATTCCGAGCTTGCTGACAACTTACATGTGGGTGCCGCAACATGTGGCTGGGGCCATGGCCTTCGTTCTGATTCTGTTATTGGTGCGGCATGTGCAGGGCAGGCTCGCACTGCGCGCGACGCTCATCGTGCTGGCGGCTGTGTTCATGTTCGGGACGAGCACATTCGTGTGGATTTCATTCGTCGTGGCGGCCGGCGTGTGGGCCGTGCTGTGGCGGCGGTTGTGGATGCGCCGGGCGGCATGGCCGATCCTCCTGTTAGCCATTGGTCTTTTTGCGATTCTGGCCGCGCCTCAACTGCTTCTGGCCATCGGCAATCGAGGCGCCGTCGGTTGGGGCAGCTTCCGTGCAGTCGTACTGGGTGGGCTGATCGGAGCGAAAGACCCTCGGGCTCTCATCGTGGATCAGATCCTCACCTGGCTGGGGCTGCCTCTCGTAGCCGCGTGGGTTCTGTTGATCGAGATGGGGGTCGTCTTTGCGCTGTTCTGCGCATTCGCAGTGCGTGCCTTGCGCCGCGGTGGAGGGAATTGGGAGCGAATGTTGGCCATCTACCCGCTGGCGTATATCCCCATCGGGATGTTACTGGTCGCGCCGAACTTCGGCATGCGTGGGATGTTGCCAGTGCAGATCGTGATGGTGCTGGCGTCTGCGCTGGTCCTGGCGCGCCTTCCGTGGGATAGGTTGCGCGCGTGGCACAAGGTCGTGTTGCTTTATCTCTTCGTGTTGGCTCTTGTAGCCCAAACGATATCGCCGTGGATCGAATGGGCGTATCTCGCGCGACGTGGGGTCAGCGAGGCGCTCGGCCTCCAGCAGGGTTGGTTGCGCCTTGGAGCTGCAGAAAGCGAGGAGGAGTGGCGTTACCTGGTCCCGCCGGCCGGTTCGCTCGCACCGTCGCTAGCCTACATCACGTGGGCCAACGCACACACCCCGTTAAACGCAATGTTCGTGGAGGAGGATCTGGCGCAAGCACCCAGCCAACTTCACCTTCTGGAGCGCATGCGTTTCGCGGACCCCAGCGATGTCGCCAAGCAGCCGGCTGGCGAACGCGATTTCACGCTCGCGGGCAGCCGGTCGATCGAGGCGCTTTGGGCCAACACCCCACGCGGCACTTTGCTCGAACGCGCGCTCGCCTCGCCCTATGTCGCGCGGCACCGTCCGCCGCTATACTACGTCTCACGCAGCGGTGAGAGGTCGGACCTCGGAACACCGGTTTACCAGGACAAGTACGTCGTCATCTATCACCCGGGAGAGTAGTCGGCAGGCAGGTTCCCTCGCCCGCCGCGTGGAAGGGACGAATGACAACACCCAAAGCACTCATCACCGGGATCACCGGTCAGGATGGATCATACCTGGCCGAGCTCCTGCTTTCCAAGGGCTACGAGGTGCACGGCATCATCCGCCGCGCTTCCACCTTCAACACCAGCCGCATCGACCATCTCTATCACGATCCGCACGTCAACGGGGTGAGCCTCTTCCTGCACTATGGTGACCTCTCCGACTCGACCAACTTGGTCAAGCTCCTCTACGGACTGCAGCCAGACGAGGTTTATCACCTGGCCGCCCAAAGCCATGTCAAAGTGAGTTTCGAGATGCCCGAGTACACGGGCGACATCGGCGGGTTGGGCGCCGTGCGCCTGCTCGAGGCCATTCGCGAGACCGGCCCGAAGTGCAAGTTCTACCAGGCCTCCTCCAGCGAAATGTTCGGGCGGGCGAAGGAAGTGCCCCAGAACGAGAACACGCCGTTCTACCCGCGCAGCCCGTATGCCTGCGCCAAGGTGTACGCCTTCTGGAGCACGGTCAACTACCGCGAGGCCTACGGCATCCACGCCTGCAACGGCATTCTCTTCAACCACGAAAGCCCGCGCCGCGGAGAGACCTTCGTCACCCGCAAGATCACCCGCGCGGTGGCGCGGATCGAGGCGGGCGTGCAGAAGAAGCTGTTCCTGGGCAATCTGGAGGCCCGCCGCGACTGGGGCTACGCGCCAGAGTACGTCGAGGCCATGTGGCGCATGCTGCAGCAGGACAAACCCGACGACTTTGTGATTGCCACGGGCGAAAGCCACTCGGTGCGCGAGTTCGGTGAGGAGGCCTTCGCCTATGCGGGGCTCGATTGGCAGGCGTGCGTCGAGGTCGACACGCGCTACTTCCGCCCCTCGGAAGTGGACGCGCTGCGCGGCGATGCACGCAAAGCGCGGGAGGTGCTCGGCTGGAAGCCGAAGACGGGCTTCCGCGAGCTGGTGCATCTCATGGTCGATGCCGATCGCGAACAGCTGGCACGCCAATTGCGCGGAGGCGTGGAGGCGGTGAAGTAAGCCGGGCTCGTGCGCAGAGGGTCCACGGCATGAGTGCCGCCATCTCGCTCGCCAGCGGGTGTCCATGAAAGCTTCCTCCGACAGAGCCGCGCTGCTCCTGGCCCTCGGGCTGCTCGCAACTTTGCTCCTGCCCACATCCAACCTGATGCGGCTCGACGGGTTGCCCTTGGCAACGCCGCTCGAGGTCGTCGCGTTGCTGATCGTGGCGCCTCTGGGGCTATGGCCGAGCGTGCGCGGCAAGGTCTGGCGCCGGTTGCAGCGCTTGCGCAGCGGCCCGCGGGTTGCCTGGCTGATCCTGTTCGTTGTGCTGACCCTCAAGATCGTGCTGCTCGTGGCCGGACCTATGCAAGGCTGGCCAGGATGTTACCGGCCGGGCATCGCCCCGATCAGTCGATACCGCGGCCCGATTATCTCGCCACACTGCGAGCGCTCCTTCGACAATCCCTTCTTTCGAGGCGGCGTCACGCGCTTCGATCGGGCCATCTCATTTGCCGGCGACACGTGGAACCTGGGCTTCTTCAACTCGAGCCGTTTTGATTTCTATGATTGGCTGCCGGACTCGCCGCTCCGTTCGCGGCTTCCATTCGAAGCCTCGTGGTCCGGCGATCTCCGGCTTCAGAGCACCGATCGGATCGCCGTGGAGTACGTTGGCGAAGGCAGCCTCCGTGTGGATGGCGTTGAGAGACCACTTGCGCCGTCGTATGCAGAGGTGGCTCGGGTCGAGGAGCCGCTGGCGGCAGGAACCCACGTCTTGGAGCTCCGCTATCAGTTCGATGACGGCTCTCGCAGCGGCCAGGATCCAGACTCGTGGGGTCCGCGTGCCATGTTGCGCGTCTCGCTTGATGCGCAAGGCGCGCCGTCGAGATTACTCGCTTCAGGAGTGACCAAACCCTGGACCCCAATCGCTGTTGCGGCCGATCTGGGCCTCGGTCTGCTGGTCGCTGCGAGCGCTCTGGCTCTTGGGATGATCGCGGGGCGCGAACTGCTCGTCGTCATCATGATGGCGACGGCGGCCATCGCGCTCTACCTTCTTCCACCGGATCGTGTGGACTATGTCCAGCGCGCCTTTGGGGGCTTGCCTCTGCTGCAAGTCAGCTTCTCAGTCCTCGCGATGCTGCTTCTGGTCCTGCATGCTCACTGGCGGCGTCTTTCGCCGCTGGTCATCTACTTCGCGCTCGCGGCGCTTGCGCTCGCCACAATACGTCAGGCCTACCCAGCCTGGGATTACGTCTCGATTCGTGGTGCCGGTAACGACAACCTGACGGCCGAATCCCAGGCACGAACCATCTTGCAGACCGGATCCCTGCAAGGTGAGGAAGCTATCTTCTACGCCCAGCCGCTATACCGTTACATCAAGTTCGGGGAACACGCTCTCTTCGGCGAAGGCGAGGTGCTCTACGGCACGATGGGACTGCTCCTTGCGCTTGGGGGCGCCTTCTTTGTGATGGAACGATTCCGTCCTCCCCGCGGGGAGTACACGCGGGGTCTCTTATGGCTCGTGGCTGCTGCTGGCCTGCTCGGAGTCACAGGCTATTACTTGGCGCGCTTCGTGCGCGATGGGATGGCAGAGTATGCGACCTGGGTGGCGATGCTCTGGGCTTTCACGCTCGTGCTGGCGCCGATCCGTGATCGAGATTTGGTCGCCGGCGCACTTCTGTTGGGGATCGCCTCAATCACGCGCACCAACCAGATCCCAGGCAATGCATTGGTTCTGATCGTCGGGCTCGCGCTGCGCTACGGCCGGCGCTGGAGGTCCTGGCTCGCATCTCTGGCTGTACATGGGATGGTGTGCCTGTTGCCCCTCGCGCACAATCTTGTGTACGGAGGCGCTCTTGTATTCACAACCACCAGCGCCAACGTCGCCAGTAACCTGATACTAGGGCCTCAGCAATGGGTCGCCATTCTGGGCGGCAATGCGAAAGCGGTGGGCACGCTATTGAATCAGGTGCGATTGCTCCTCTTCGCCGTGCCGCTGGACGACTGGCAAGCCCCGGTCGGCATCTTCGCACATCTGATTGTTGTCGCCTGGGTGGCCGTTGCGGTTTATACCGCACAACGCAGAGCGTGGCGCTCGATGGGCATGATGCTCCTGCCCATTCCGTACTTCTTAACCCACCTTATCTTCGTCGTGCAGACCTACTATCCGCGCCATGCGATCATGGTGATCCTGGTCATGGCCCTGGGCACGCTGGCCATATCTGGAACGGCCGCACGCGATGAGCGTGCCGGGCGGCGATCAGAAACTGCGCCAGGTCCTCGCGAACCTGCAACGAGGATGGGATAGAATAGGCTCGCGACGGCCGGGTGCCGATTCCCGAGACGGGCATAGGATCTTAGACGACTCCGATGGACTGGAACAAGACGCGATTCGTCGTGACCGGGGGTGCGGGTTTCCTCGGACAGTATGTGACCGCGAAGTTGCGCGAACGCGGAGCGCGCGATGTTTTCATTCCGATTATCGAGGAATTCAACCTCACGCGCCTGCCCGACATTCAGCGGCTGCTTTCCACCGTCCAGCCCCAAGTGGTGATTCACCTGGCCGCCAAGGTCGGCGGGATAGGCGCAAACCGCGACCACCCGGCAGATTTTTTCTACGACAACCTGATCATGGGGACGCAGTTGTTGCACGAATCCTGGCGTTCCGGCGTGGAGAAATTCGTCGCGCTCGGGACGGTGTGCGCTTACCCGAAGGACACCCCGGTCCCCTTCAAAGAAGAGAACTTGTGGGACGGCTACCCGGAAGAGACCAACGCACCCTATGGATTGGCCAAGAAGATGTTGCTGGTCCAATCGCAAGCCTATCGGGCGCAATACGGTTTCAATTCGATCTTCCTTCTTCCGGTCAATCTGTACGGGCCGGGAGACAACTTCGACTTGCGCACATCCCACGTCATCCCGGCGCTCATCCGCAAATGCCTCGAGGCAAAGCGGTTGGGAGAGCCAGTCATCCGTCTGTGGGGCGATGGATCACCGACGCGTGAATTCCTCTATGTTGAGGACGCAGCCGAGGCCATCTTGCTTGCGACCGACAAGTATGATGGGGACCAGCCGGTCAATGTGGGTTCGGGCGAGGAGATCAGCATACGCGAGTTGGCGCTACTCATTGCCAACCTGACCGGGTTCACCGGGCGCATCGAGTGGGATCCCAGCCAGCCCAACGGCCAGCCGCGGCGCAGCCTGGACACTTCGCGTGCCCTCGAGAAATTCGGTTTCCGCGCACGGGTACATCTGAATGACGGGCTGCAGGAAACGATTGCTTGGTATCTTTCGCGGGCGCGCCCCGGCGCCGATTAGCCGTTCGACCTCCACTTTCGAGTCTCAACCCATGTCGCTCGCCTCACCCAACGCCTCGCCCAAGACCGACTTATCCGCGGCGTTGCCCCACCTGCAGATACGCGCGCGGCGCGGCTGGCAAGGCGTGGGCTGGCGCGAACTCTGGCAGCACCGCGAATTGCTCGGCTTCCTCGCGTGGCGCGACATTCGCGTGCGCTACAAGCAGACCCTGCTCGGCGCAGGATGGGCCGTCCTCCAGCCGCTGCTCTCGATGGTCGTCTTCACGCTGTTCTTCGGCGGGCTGCTCAAGGTGCCATCCGAAGGATTGCCCTACGCCGTTTTCACCTACGCTGCGCTCGTGCCGTGGAACTACTTCTCGCAGTCGCTGGGTGGCGCGGCGGGAAGCCTGGTGGGGAACGCCGGGCTTGTCACCAAAGTCTACTTTCCGCGATTGGTCTTGCCGGTGTCGGGCCTGGTGGCACGCTTGGTTGATTTCGGCACTGCGTTGCTGGTGGTGTTCGTTCTGATGCTTTACTACCGCCTGCCACTTCTTCCGGGCCTCGTTGCTTCTGCCGGCCTTCCTGCTACTGGCGATGGGCATTGCGCTAGGTGTGGGTTTGTGGCTAGCAGCTCTTAATGTGTACTACCGCGACATCCAAGTGCTGGTTCCCTTTCTTCTGCAATTGTGGATGTTTGCAACGCCGGTTGTCTATTCGAGCACCTTGCTCTCCGGGCCGTGGCGGATCCTGTACAGCCTGAACCCGATGGTGGCAGTCATCGAGGGATTTCGCTGGTGCCTGCTAGGCACAGCGGCCCCCGGGGATAGTGTGTGGGTCGCGCTGGGCGTGACCGTGCTGCTCCTTGTTTCGGGAGTGATCGTCTTCACCCAGACCCAGCGCACGATGGCGGACGTGGTGTAGCAATGACCAGTGCCGCGATCGCCGTCCGCGGGTTAGGCAAACGCTACCGATTGGGAGGAAGTCCGAGCCTGGGAGGCACGCTGCGCGGCAGGCTCGGCGATTGGCTCGAGCAACGGCGTGGCGGTGCGGGTGCAAGCGCAAAGGATCACCCCGACAACTACCTGTGGGCACTGCGCGACGTGTCGTTCGAAGTGCAGCCCGGGGAAGTGGTCGGCCTTATCGGGCGCAACGGCGTCGGCAAGAGCACGCTGCTCAAGTTGCTCGCCCGGATCACCGAACCGACCCAGGGCGAAGCAGACCTCTACGGTCGAACGGCCGCCTTGCTCGAGGTCGGTACGGGGTTCCATGCCGAGTTGACCGGCCGCGAGAACATCTACCTCAGCGGGGCGATCTTGGGCCTGCGCCGCGCCGAAGTGCAACGCCGATTTGACGAGATCGTTGCCTTCGCCGAGCTCGAGCGCTTCCTCGACATGCCGGTGAAGCGCTATTCGAGCGGCATGTACGTGCGTCTGGGCTTTGCGGTGGCGGCACATCTCGACCCGGAGATCCTCTTGGTGGACGAAGTCTTGGCCGTCGGCGACCTGGCCTTCCAACGCAAGTGCCTGGGGCGCATGGGCGACGTCGCCCAATCCGGACGCACAGTGCTCTTCGTCAGCCATCAGATGACGTCCATTCGTCGTCTGTGCACGCGCACACTGTGGCTGGATAACGGGCGAGTTCGCGCCGTCGGCGCCACCGGCGAAGTGGTGGCGCGCTATGAGAGCGAGTCCTTGGCGCCCGCCGCGACCGCCGCGTCTTCCGGTGAGTATCGCGCGCGCTACGCAGGCTGGCGCATCGCAGGCAGACAGGCGGCCACACCGCATACGGTTGACTCGCTCGAACCGCTGACCCTCGAGGTGCATCTCGACATCCGCGAGAAGCTGGAACAGGCATACGGTGGTTTCGAGATATTCGATGTTGAAGGGCAGCTGATGTGGTCGGGTTCGACCCACGACGAAGGACGCGGGGACCTCGTGCTTGACACCGGGCGATATACCTTCGCCTTCGGGCTGCCGCTGCTTCCGTTGCGACCCGGGGCGTATCGCCTGCATGCCAGCCTGTATGAGCGTGAGGGGCATCGCTTGGTCGACGATTGGTGGGCCGTTCCAGATCTCATCGTTGCCACGACCCCTCTCTCTCACTCGCAGGACGAGTGGCAGGGCGTGCTCAACCTGCCCTTCACCTTCTCTGCGTCGAGGGCCGACACCCCAGACGATCGGCAGATCGAAAGATGAGGGTGGTCTCGGGAGTGCGTCAGGTTATTCAGGCAACCCAGGTTGCGGCCCGCCAGGCCGCAATGTTCTTCGCCGATCGCGCGATCATCCTTCTCTATCATCGCGTCACGGAAGGTGAGCCGGACCCACACCTGCTGTGCGTCAGCCCCCGGCACTTCGCAGAGCACCTGGAGGTGTTGAGCAGGCGGCGCCTGCCCATAGCGCTGCGCGACCTGAGCGCGGGATTGCGCGCGGGGCACATACCCACACGCAGCGTTGCGCTGTCCTTCGACGATGGGTATACCGATAACCTGACCCAGGCACTCCCGCTACTCGAGCGGGCGCAAGTTCCGGCAACGATCTATGCCTCGGTTGGGCATGTGCAGAGCGGGGCAGAATTCTACAGCGACGAACTGCAGCACTTGATGTTGAACTCGTCGAGAACTCCCCGCGGAGTTCGCCCTTCATCTCGGGCGAACCGAATACCGCTGGAGCGGCGCCCCGCCGGGATCGACCAGCCTCGCTGCGGAGGATCCTACGGTTTGGGCGGATGCCGTACGGGAACGCGTTTACTTGGAAGTGTGCCAGATGCTTCGCCCATTGAACGCCGCGGAACGCGACAACGCTCTCGAAGAATTGCGCGCTCAGCTGGGCGATCGACCAACTGCTTGTCGTCACCATCAGTTGCTCTCGCAAGACCAACTTCGCGTGCTGGACAAGCACCCGTTGGTGGAAATCGGATCGCACGGTCGCGATCATCTGGTGATGGCCAATCTCAGCCGGGATGCGCAGGCCGAAGAAATGCGAACCGGCCTGAGCCTGCTCGAGAAGATCCTCGACCGCAAAGTAGAGAGTTACGCTTACCCCTACGGCAGCCCATGGGACGTCGGGCGGCAGACGGTGGCTCTTGCGCGAGAACTGGGATTGCGCGAGGCGTGCGCCAACACGCCGGGGCAAGTCGTCCGAGGCAGCAACCCTTATTGGCTGCCTCGCTTTCTGGTGCGTGATTGGGACGGCGAGGAGTTCGATCACCGGTTGCAAGGGTTCGACCGGCCGCAGCCTGCACGTGAGGTGGCGCGTGCGTAGAGGGCGCGTTGAGCCCCGCCGCGACACCAGCCGCGGCGCACTGCGTATGCTCGCAGACCCACGCCTGCCGCTGGCTGTGGTGTTGATCATGGCTGCGGCGGCGTTCATTGTGCTCATGCGCTATGCTGCGCTCTCCGACTTTCGTGAACTGGCTCTGCGACGACTGCAGGACGACTCGTACTACTACTTGCAACCGGCGTGGGATTTTGCCACGCGCCACTTCTTTACCTTCGACGGGGAGCACCCAACATACGGCTTCCAGCCGCTGTGGATGCTCGTGCTTGCTTTCCAGGCCCTGTTCGTCCCGAGCAAGATCGCCTTTCTGCGCGCCGCAGTGAGCCTCGGGGCGTTGCTGTATTGCCTGACCGGGGTCGGGCTCCATCTCCTGGTGAGGCGCTGGATCAACGGCTGGGCAGCGTTGCTCGCGCCAGCCGTGTGGCTCTTCAACCCCGGATTGGTCGGACTCTACATCACCGGCAAGGAGAACGCGCTGTTTGCATTCCTGCTCGTAGCCAGTGCCGGCCTGATTGCGAGGCGGCTATCGCGCCCGGCATCACCCCGCGCGGCCGTAGTGGATGGGGTGATGATCGGATTGCTCGTCCTGAGCCGGGTGAACGCGCTTCCGATTGCGGTCCTTTTTGGCGCGGTGGTTCTGCTCGCCTCACCCGGTTTATGGAACGAACGCCTGCGGCGCACGGGTTGGATGGTGCTTGGGACCGGCGTGGTTCTTATCGCGTGGACGGTTTACGCGCTGATTGCATTCGGTGGGGTCTTCCCGAACAGCGGGACGGCCAAACTCTACGGCGCGTGGGCGGCGCTGGCGGTCTTCTTCGACCGTCACCTGACCTGGCTTTCCCTCGATCAGATCGCTGCATGGCTGCCGCGGAGCGAGCGTGTCTTTCTTGGTAACCCCGGCGCTTTGGTCTTGCCCACGCGCGGGCTGGCCGAGTCGTATTTCGTCGGTTTTCTTCCGGAGATCAGCCTGGGTTCGCTCGCCGGATTGTGGCCACTGGGGGGCACGCTCGCCTACCAGATGCGTTTGCTGATCCTGGGCGTGATGGCAAGCGGGTTCATCGGCTGGGTGGCGATTGGGGTGGGCCGCGGAATTCGCCACCGCCGATTGCAGGCGCTACACGCGAAGTGGACAGAACCGAGCGCGGCCGCGCTCGTTGTGGGCGTGCTGGCCATTGCGGCGGCGGTCAACGGAGCTTCGAACCTGATGCTCCTTCCGGCGTACTTGTACTGGGGAACGTGGTATCCGGTACCGGAGCAGGTGACTTTGGTGCTCGCGGCGACGACCGTGCTCTGGCTCATCGCCCGCGGCGTCGTTCGTGTGGTGGAGACCCTGGAGCGGTGGCGGGCCGCACGCCGTGCAAACGGACGGCCCATCCTCCTGGCCGGGCTCGATGTCTTGGGCGGCCTGCTGCTCGCGGTCGCCGTCGCCGGACTGGGGTACCGCTTCGAGCGCACGTGGAGTCCGGCCTCGTTCTCGCCCAGCCCCTCCGAGGCCGCGGGGTACAACGGAGTGCTGTGGATGAATGCCCACCTACCACTTGGCAGCCGGGTGGCCTCCTATAGCTCCGGCCTTCTCGGGTACTTTGCCGAGGGCTATGCCGTGATCAACATCGACGGCTTGGCTAACACACCGCAGTTTGTGGAGAACGAGACGCGCGCACACCTGCTGTACGTGCGAGGGCTGGCGGCGAATGATCCGTTGACCGAGTACCTGCACCGTGAAGGCATCACCCATCTGGCCAATGTGGAGCCTGAGGCGCGGATCGCCAGCGGGCCGTATCTCGGGCTGGTCGATCTGCAGGCGGGGTCGCTCCTCTATGAAGGGCCGGAACTCGTCGATTGGGGGCCGGGCGAGCCGCTGCGCCGGTTCATCGTGGTTGAACTGACCGATCCATCGCCGTGATCACTCTCTTCACGATTCCCAAGCCCTTCACGGGTCCGTTTGCCCGAATCCAGCGCAATGCGCTGGGCTCGTGGCGCGCGCTGGGCGCGCAAGCGGAGATACTCGTTCTCGGGAACGATCCCGGGTCGGCCGAGGCGGCCGCGGTCATTGGGGCCAGGCACATCCCGGCTGTGGAGAAGACGCCCGCAGGGACTCCGCGCGTCGATGCGATCTTCACCACCGCCGAGAAGCATGCCGCGAATGATCTCCTGGCGTATGTCAATGCCGACATCATCTTGCTTCCGGATTTCATGGCCGCTGTCGAGCACGTGGCGGGTCGGCTGGCACAACTGCTGATGGTCGGGCAGCGCTGGGACCTGGACTTTGAGGACACGATCGACTTCGCGGACTCGGGCTGGGAGGCGAACCTGCGGAGCGCGGTGCGCGCGAGGGCGGTGCTGCATAAGCCGCGAGGCATCGACTACTTTGTCTTTCGCCGCGGCCTGTATCGCGCGATACCGCCCTTCGCTGTGGGCCGAACCATGTGGGATAATTGGCTGATCTACGCCGTCCGCGCGCAGCATGTGCCGGTGGTGAATGCGACCGCCGCGATCACGGCGGTGCATCAGAACCACGATTACAGCCATGCGGCGGGCGGCCGACCGGAGGTGTGGAAAGGGCCGGAAGCCAAGCGCAACATGGAACTGGCTGGCGGCCTGGACCACTACTTCACGATCGAAGATGCCACGCACCGCCTGCGGGCAGGCCGCCTGACGCGCACACTCGATTGGGCGCACCTGAGGCGCGGGTGGCACACCCTACCGGTCCTGAGCCCAGCAGCCGGCCGGCTGCAACGCGTGGTGCGTGCGGTCGGCGGAGCCATCTACCGAGCGCGGCGTCAAGTGGCTCGCTGGCGCGGGCGCGTTTGAGCCTCGACGGCTGAGATAGGCAACGACACCTCATTGTTGGAGAGCGCATGTCAGGACGTGTCACTGCACCACGCATAGTCGCTGTCATCGGGTTGGGCAAATTGGGCGCGCCCATGGCGGCGGCTGTGGCCTCGCGCGGCATCCAGGTCATTGGCGCGGACCTTGACCCGGCCAAGGTGCAGGCCGTCAATCGCGGCGAGGCGCCCGTTCGCGAAACGAACTTGGCCGAGACCATCCGCGCCGGGCATTCGCGTCTGCGGGCGACCACCGATATCGGCCAGGCGGCGCTCGAGGCCGAGGTGACCTTCATCATCGTGCCTACGCCGAGCGAGGCCGACGGCAGCTTCTCGCTGCGCCACGTTCTACCCGCATTGGATGCGGTGGGCAGAGCTATCGCGGCCTCGGCCGAGCGGCGCGTGGTCGTGATCACCTGCACTGTTATGCCCGGCCACACCGAGGGACCGATCCGCGAGCGGTTGGAGGTGGCCTCCGGCAAAAAGGCCGGGCGAGATTTCGGCCTGTGCTACAGCCCGGAGTTCATCGCACTGGGGAGCGTGATTCACGATTTCCTCAACCCCGACCTGATTCTCGTCGGTGAATCCGACACGCAGAGCGGGGCGTTGCTGGAAGCCTTCTACATGAAGGTGTGCCAGAATCATCCGGTCATCGCCCGCATGAATATCGTCAACGCCGAACTCTCCAAACTCTCGGTCAATACCTTCGTCACCACCAAGATCACCTTTGCCAACATGCTGGCCCACCTGTGCGAGCAGTTGCCAGGGGCTGATGTCGACGTGGTGACGCGGGCGATTGGACACGACACGCGCATCGGCCACAAGTACCTGAGAGGCGCGGCCGGCTACGGTGGGCCGTGCTTCCCGAGAGACAACCTGGCCCTCGGACGGCTGGCGCGCGACCACGGACTGAGTGCAGCTCTGGCTGATGCCACCGACCGCGCCAACCGCGCCGAGGTCGATCGGCTGAAGGAACTGGTCCGCGCGCATTGCCAACCCGGCACGCGCGTGGGGATACTCGGATTGGCCTACAAGCCCGACACAGACGTGATTGAGGAATCGCAAGGCGTGATGCTGGCCGAGGCGCTTCTGGAAGAAGGCCAGGCGGTGGTCGTCTATGATCCGTTGGCTCTGGACTCGGCCAGAACGGTTCTGGGTGAGCGGGTTGACTACGCCGCGAACGGCAGCGACTGCCTCAGGCAATCGAAGGTGGCGGTGCTCGTCACGCCGTGGAAGGAGTTCGCCGCACTGCGAGCGGCGGATCTGGGCGCGCATGCAGCCCAGCTCACGATAATCGACGCCTGGCGCCAGGTGGCGCCGGACCTGCGCGCGGCGCTGGGCTCCTACATTGCGATTGGCGTTGGTTCGACTTGAGACACCCCGCAGGAAGGGTCGCAGTTGCGGCGTGATGACACCATGCCGGGGGAGGGGGATGTCGCCAGTGAGGCGGAAGACGGTTCCTCCTCAGACTGCTAGAATGAACGCCCCCGCCCTTTCGCTCAAGGCGGACGCGAGAACGATCGGGAGAGAGCAGGTCAATGATCAACTGGAGTGGCACGCAGGTCCTGGTCACCGGAGGCGCATCGTTCATCGGCTCGTCATTGGTGGATGCGCTTGTGGCGCGCGGCGCGCGCGTGCGCGTGGTCGACAACCTCTCGAGCGGCCGGCGCGAGAACATCCAGGGCCATGTGGATGCCGGGCGAGTGGAGTTTGTCCAGGGCGACCTGCTCCAGGCAGACGTCGTCGCGGCCGGCTTGCGCGGAGTGCAGGTGGTGTTTCACCTCGCGGCCGACCACGGCGGGCGTGGGTATGTGGATCTGCATCAGGTCGAGTGTTCGACAAACTTGATCCTGGACGGCATGCTTTTCCGCGCAGCGCATGCCGCCGGCGTGGAGAAGATCGTTTTCGCCTCATCAGGATGCGTCTACCCCAACAACCTGCAGACGCGGACTGACCAGGAGCTGTATCTCACGGAGGATTTGGTGCGACCGCCCTACGACGCGGACAACCTCTACGGTTGGGCCAAGCTGATGGGCGAGTTGACGCTGCAGGCGTACCATAAGCAGCACGGGATGAAGTCCGCGAGTTGCCGCTACTTCACGGTTTACGGCCCGCGCGGGGTTGAGAACCACGCCGTGATGGCAATGATCGCGCGCGCGTTCATCGGCGAGGATCCGTTCGAAGTGTGGGGCACGGGAGAGCAGATCCGCAACTGGACTTTCATCGACGACATCGTTTCGGGGACTATTCTTGCGGCCGAACGAATCGACGACGGCCGTCCGGTAAACCTCGGTACGATGGAGCGCATCCGCGTGCGCGAGGCGGCCGAAGAAGTGCTGCGCTACACGCGCCACAAAGCACGCATCGTGACGCGGCCGGAGATGCCCACTGGCCCGCTCAATCGCGTGGCGGATAATCGCCTGGCCAAGCAGCTCCTGGGCTGGGAGCCCAAGACGAAATTCGTTGATGGCTTGCACCGCACCATCGACTGGTACTTCTCGACCAAGGATCGGGCCCAGGTGCGCTCGATCCTGGGTCGGATGCTTACTGAGCGGTAGCTCGCGCTGGCCGGAGGGCTTGTCGCCCGAGGCTGCCATCGGCCCGCGCGCGGCGCGGCGTATCTCCTCGAGGCCCGACTCGATCGAATGCCTGCGTTGGTCAGCATTGTCCTGCCCTACCTCAACATGGCCCGCTATCTCCCCGCCGCGGTGGAGAGTGTGCTGGCCCAAACGTACGCCGAATGGGAACTCATCCTCGTGGATGACGGTTCGCAGCCCGTTGAGGCGCGCCTGGCGCGCAATCTGATCGGCCGCAACGCGCCGCGCATGCGCGCGCTGACCCCCCCCGACGGCCTCTCGCATGGCGCCAGCGCCGCCCGCAATCTTGGCATCGCCGATGCCCGCGGGGACTATGTAGCTTTCCTAGATGCGGACGACATCTGGCTTCCCGAGAAGTTGGCGCGCCAGGTGGATCTGCTCGAACAATTTCCATATGCGGCCATGACCTTCGCCCGAGTGCGCTACTTCTCGGATGACCCGCACGGCGCACCCGAATACGATCAACCTTTCGACCCGCTGCACGAGGGAGTCTATGAGCCGCCGCAGCTCACGCTGGAATTCCTGCGCGACGCATCGATCTACCCGTGCCCGACGGCGGTGCTAGTGCGCCGCGAGGCGCTGCGCGCGGTGAGCGGATTCGATCCGCGCTTCCGCAAGGTGCGCACCGATCTAGTTGCCTGGACCAAGATCAACACCCACTTCGCGGTACACGCGGATTCGAGAATCGTCGCGCGCTACCGGCAGCACCCGGCCTCCTCCGTGGCGCAGATGAATGCCGCCGGCGACTACTTGCAGTACGAGCTGGCGTTTTACCGCTGGCTGCTGCGATACATTGAAGGCCTCCCGCCGGCGGTGCGGACGATGATTGAACCGTTTGCCTGCGAGCGGATGTACTATTACTCGGTACAACGTGCGCTGCGCAGCGGGTGGCGTTCGCGTCTAGCATGGCGCATGGCGGTCGCGCCGCGGCTTGTGGCCTATCGCGCCTTCTGGCGGCATGGGCGGTGGTTCAAGGCGATGCTGCCCGGAAGCGCGCCCAAGCTCGAAACCATGCCCGATGAGAGGGCGGGATGATATTCCTGCGAAAGCTGCCGAGCGGGATACGACGGCCGCTTGGGCGTTTGCGTGAGGTGCTGCGGCGGCGGGCCGCGCGATGGCGCGTCCGCCCGCCGGTGGGCTGTGTCCGCTTGGGCAGCTTCGGCCGAGTGCATCCGATCAGCCGCGCGTTTGGCTTCGACCGCGGAACACCTATTGACCGCTACTATATCGAGCACTTCTTGGATCAGTGCGCCAGAGATATCCGCGGGCGCGTGCTGGAAGTGGGCGACGACGCCTACACCCGGCGTTTCGGCGGCGCGCGAGTGACGCAGTGCGATGTGCTGCATGTGACGCCGGGAAACCCGCAGGCGACGCTTGTCGGAAACCTGGAGACCGGCGAAGGGCTGGCCGGGCGCACATACGACTGCCTGATTCTCACCCAGACGTTACACTGCGTCTACGACCTGCGAGCCGCAGTGCGCACGGTGCGCGGATTGTTGGCGCCGGGAGGCGTTGCCCTCGTCACGCTGCCGGGGATCAGCCAGATCAGCCGCTATGATGCTGATCGCTGGGGAGACTACTGGCGCGTGACGCCCCTTGCCGCTAGGCGCCTTTTCGAAGGAAGCTTCGAGGCGGGCGAGATCGATGTCCGCGGCCATGGAAACGCTTTGAGCGCCGTGGCGCTTCTGCAGGGTCTGGCGACTGAGGACCTCCCGCCTCATGTCCTGGAGGCACACGATTCCGACTATCCGGTGATTGTGCATGTGAGGGCAATTCATGGGAGGTCGTAATACCATGGCCTCAACCCGGAGGGGCATGCAGCAACTGCCCGATCCTGGAGTAATCTCTTGCCGCTACCACCCGGCCTCTTGACCCCGCCCTTCTGTCCGACCGAAAAACGGTCATCCATGTTTAGCTTCAGGCTTCCCGACGGCAAACGGGCCGTACAGCGAATCCTTGGCTGGTGGAATGGGCAATTCGAGCCCATTAATTCCGGAGGTGCTGGCCAGCGGCCCTCCGCCAGGGATGAAAGGTGGTCGTGGATCGCCTTTGGTGCTTTGATCCTGCTGTGTTTGCTTATCTCCTTGGTTTGGTTTCAGGGGTGGAGGGCCAGGCGGCTGAACAACCTGGACATGATCATTTTCTACCGAGGGGCCCTCGACCTCATGCGATTCGGCATTCTCCCTGAGAAGGGACAGCTATACAGCTACAACGCCTATGCTCCTCCCGGAACCGCATTCCTGATCTTTCCGGGGATGGTGCTGTTTCGAGACCCACGGCTCTTTGAGATCCCGGCGACATTCCTTCTTTATGTCGGGTCGGTGATAGTCGTCTTTCTCATCGGGCGCCGCGCATTGGGACCGAGTGCGGGTTTGGCCGCAGGAGCGCTGTTCGCGGTCTCTCGCCTGGGGCTCCAGAACCCTATCGAGACCCCTTTCTTTGTTGTTCTCAGCATCTACTTCCTCCTTCTCTGGGTTCAGGATCACAGGCGCGTAGGCCTTCCCATCGCGCTGATTGCAGAAGCCTGCGCGCTCTATGTTTATCCAAAGAACCTTCCGATTGTTCTGGCTTTCCCGGTGATTTGGTGGGTTTATCGACCTCCGGTTTCCTGGCGCAGCCTGCTCGTGGCGTCAGGTATCATCCTTGCCCTCTGGTTTCCTTACCTGAGATTCGAGTTAAGACGTGGATTTGTTGACGTGCGTTCTTATGTCCTTCGTGAACCGGTCCAGGTAGTCGAGGGCGCGGATGGGGCAAGCCACCCCCCATGCTTTGCGGAATCGGTGGGCGAGGTGGGTATCGTTGATGGTTTCTTCCTGCCGAATTCCGGCGATCCGGGCTTGACGGAGAGGCTGATCTACTTGCAGCCGGGGCTTGTGAATGGCGCCGAATATGGGATGTGTTCGATCATGTCAAGTATCGACAGGAACTTCGACGGCGAAAGATTTCTTTTTGGAGGACTACAGGCGACCAATATCATCCTTTGGACGGCTTTCATGACAGGGGCGATAGCCCTACTCGCCTCGACGACGCGCATCTGGCCACGGCGGCTGCGACCCATTCGAAGCGAGATTCCCCGCAGAGGTCTGCAGGGGGCCTGCATCGCCGCCCTATGGGGTCTCGTTTCCTACGCGCTCCTTGATCCGGGTGTGATTGGCAGGTGTTGCACCGCGGACGGCTCACTCGATACCAGCGCGAGGTTGGTGGTGGAGCAACTGCGGCTGATCGTGCCCCTTATGGGTGTCAGCGCCCTTTTCGGCGTTTACCTTGGACTCTCTGCCGGTGAGGAGGGCTCGCGCGCCACTCCACTTACCCCTCTGCTGTGGATTCCGTGGCTGGCCCTGGTCATCCTCTCGGAGCCCAATCGTACCGATCGATTCCTTTGGCTGTGGCCGCTTCAGGTATTGGCGCTGGTCACGACTCTCGCGTGGTTTGCCCGCCTCGTACGACGACCAACAATCATGTTCGCCGTCCTGGCGACAGTCGCCCTCGTCCTGGTGTTTCCGGGACAGCTCTACAGCGATAAGATTGCTGACTGGGTCCGGAACGGCTATGGGGGCCAGGATTCTGGGAAGCTCTCAGTCGTGGACTACTTGGGTTCTGCGGCAGCCAGCCGCGGAGTTATGACCCTGGCCGTTGGATACCGAATGGTGGATCCCCACTTTGAGACCGCGAGTTCGGCAGACCCGGACTATAGAGAGGGGACGTGGTTCGATTTCTTGCTCGATCTTCGTTATGGCATCCAAAATCCGAATCAGAACGTGCAAGGAACCAGCGATTTCGATGAATACCGAGTCCTCGAACTTCCCGCCGGCGAGAGCCAGCAGCCAACTCCTGCAGAACCTGCTTGGGTAGGATTCCGGGAAATCGCCCAGTTCGGACAATTCGCGATTTACCATCGGGTGGCGGGTGACCTTCCGAGATGACCCGGAACCCTCATGGGGCCCCTGTTCGGGGGTGCGGGTTTCCAACGCCCTGCCACCGGACAATACCGTCTCGGATTGGGAGATGTACTACCCCGAGTTCGGCATTTAGTGGGCACCAAGCGAGTGGGTGAGGCAATGTCTTCTTCGATCAAACCTGTTCGCATCTCGCTCGTCACGCCGTCCTTCAACCAGGCGCGGTTCCTTGAACCTTGCCTGCGCTCCATTCTCGATCAAGGCTACCCGGACCTCGAGTACATGGTGATGGACGGCGGATCGACGGATGGCAGCGTGGAGGTGATCCGCCGTTACGCTCCACGCCTCCACAGTTGGCGCAGCCACCTCGACGAGGGGCAGTATGCTGCCGTGGCGGAGGGGCTGGACGCGGCCACGGGCGAGGTGATGGGCTGGCTGAATTCGGATGACCTCCAACTGCCGTGGACTTTGCGCACGGTGGGCGAGGTCTTTTCCCAGTTGCCCGAAGTCGAATGGCTCACCAGCCGCGTGCCGCTGCTGGTGAGCGAATCCGACGCACTGGTGGCCGCCAAACGCCTGGAGGGATTCAACGCGCGAGCCTTTTTCCGCGGGCGTAACCTGCCTGCGGTGCGCGGCTTCTACACGTGTTTCATCCAACAAGAGTTCGACTTTTTGGCGCCGCTCCCTTTGGGAACGCTCAGGCGGGTTCGGGACAGAACTCGACCTGGCTGGCGATTTCGATCTGTGGGCGCGCTTCTGGAGGCACGCGACGCTGCACGCGGTGGCAGTCCCGCTGGCGTGCTTCCGGCTGCAATCCGATCAGAAGACCGCGCGCCAAATGACGGGCTACATGGACGAAGCGGAGCGGGTTCTTCGCCGCGAGAAGATGCGTCCGCCTTCGTGGGCGGAGATCCTTGCGCGGCGCGCGCTGCGGCAATTGCCGCCGGCCCTTCAGCGCCGGCTGCCGGAGGGGATCGCCTACACCGCCCGCATCATCGAG
Source organism: uncultured Chloroflexia bacterium (assembly GCA_963712475.1). GTDB lineage: Bacteria > Chloroflexota > Anaerolineae > Anaerolineales > RBG-16-64-43 > RBG-16-64-43. The sequence goes on along the minus strand of CAVQIA010000004.1, from coordinate 1,263,678 downwards.
AGCGCCGACCTCGACGGGCGTGCACCGCATTGGCGAGTGACGGATGAGCGCTTCGTCTAAGAGGCGCGCGTGACCCTCCGCACAGGCCTATCTGGCGTGCCGTTGAAGATCCTTCAGGTGGCAGGTGCTGCGCGCGCCGGCGGCGGCGAGCAGGTGGCGCTTCGCCTGCACCGTTCTTTCCTGGAACACGGCCACCAGGCGTGGCTGGCCGTCGGCAACGGCTCGGATCTTCCCATCGAAGGCCTGGTGTCCATCCCGAATCGCTGGGCAGTCGGCGGCTGGCCGCGAGCCGTCCGGCGCGCGCGAGACGGATTGCTGCGATTGACCCGAGGCCGCGGGCAATCTCGGCTGGATAACTTCCTGGAGGCCGTCGTCTTCCCCGGTGCAGCATGGGATCTCGCCACCGGGCACGAGGACTTCACCCAGCCCGGGACGGGGCGCTTGCCGCGCACACTCCCTGCGTCTCCGGACGTTATTCAACTTCACAACCTGCATGCACGCTGGCTGCGGCGCGAGGGCTTCTTCGATCTGCGCGTCTTGCCCGGGTGGAGTCGGCGTACGCCCGTCGTCCTCACGCCGCACGATCCGTGGCTGCTCACCGGGCACTGCGCGCACCCGCTCGGCTGCCCGCGCTGGAGGATCGGGTGCGGGCGATGCCCGGACCTCGAGATCTATCCGGCGGTGCGCCGCGACGCCACGGCTTCGAATTGGATACGCAAGCGCCGCCTTTTCGCGGAAAGTAGACTCTACCTTGCCACTCCCTCACGCTGGCTGATGTCGATGTTCGAGGAGGCAAACTTCCAAGCCCTCGAACGCCGCGTGATTCCATACGGAGTGGACAGCCAGCTCTTTTCGCCAGGAAGCCAGGAAGCGGCGCGCCAGAGCGCTCGGGTTGGCTATGGATGCACGCATTGTGCTGGTCGTCGCCAACCGGCTTCGGACGAACCCCTGGAAGGGATTCGATTGGATCACTGCTGTCGCCGACCGTCTGGCCCAATCCACGCCGGAGGCGATCGAGATTGTGTGTCTCGGCGACGTGGGTGGGAGCCAAGAACGCGGACGGGTGCGCCTGACCTTCGCAGGTTGGGAAGAAAGCGAGGCGCGCGTCGCTGAGTTCTACCGCGCGGCCGATGCCTACCTGCATCTCAGCCGGGCCGACACGTTTCCCCTCTCGGTTCTGGAGGCGATGAGCTGTGGGCTGGTGGTGGTGGCAACGCGCGTCGGCGGCATCCCCGAACAGGTCGAGGACGGAGCCAGCGGCTTCCTGGCTCGCCCGGGCGACGTGGCCGAGATGACTGCATCATGTGAGAACCGTGCTTGAGGACGGGGCCCGGGCGCGGGCCATGGGCGCGCGAGGCCGGGCCAGGGTGCTTCAGTCTTTCCGCCTCGAGACTCAAGTGCAAGCGTACCTGGATTGGTACGGCGAAATGCTCGCCGAGCGGCGCGGGCGGCAGAGCGCGGAACTGGTGGATTGAGACTTGCGCGCGTGAACGCATCGCCTCTGATTTCGATTGTGACACCCTCATTCAATCAGGCGGAATACCTGGAGGCGTGCATCGAGTCCGTCCTGGGTCAGGGATACGCGCACCTCGAGTACATGGTGCTCGACGGGGGGTCGACCGATGGCAGCCGGACGGTGATCGAGAAGCACGCGCCGCGGTTGGCCGTCTGGGCGAGCGAGAAAGATCGCGGGCAGGCGAACGCGGTCAACAAGGGCTGGTCGAAAGCGCGCGGAGAGATCTTGGGCTGGCTGAACTCCGATGATCAACTGGCGCCGGGCGCGCTCGAGCAAGTCGCGCGTGCCTTCCGGTCGAACCCCGGTTCCGCCATGATCTACGGCGACATTCAGGAGATCGATGCGCACGGGCGGCCGGTGCATCTCAAGCACATGGCGGGTTTCGACGTGCGCTCCCTGCTGTTGGGCAAGAACATGGGACAGCCGGGGGTCTTTGTCACCCGGCGGGCGTACGAAGCCCTGGGGGGCCTCGATGAGCAGTTGAGCTACGCGCTTGATTTCGACTACTTCCTGCGTGCATGGCTGGCCTTTCCGGCGAGCGAAATGATCTACAGCAAGTCGGTCCTTGCCTATTCGCGCCTGTGGGGCGGGACGAAGAGTACTCAGGGCGCCTCGCGTTTCGGTGAGGAGTACCGCCTTGTGCTCGAGAGGACTTTCGGCCAAGTCGATCTCGATCCGCAATTGAAAGCCCTGCGCGAGAAGTCGTTCGCCAGAGCGGTCGACTTCCGCCAGGCGCGTCTCCATTTTGAATCGCGGCGCGCAGGCGAGGGCTGGCGTTGGTTGTTGCGCGCGGCGCGGTACGAGCCACAGTCGGTGGAGAAGCTGCGCATGCTCTGGTTCGGCGCGCGATACTTCCTGGGGTTGCACGTGCCGCCGGCGAAGGACTAACCGTGCGCATTTGCCTGCCCACCGGCATCTTCCCTCCCGACATCGGCGGCCCGGCCTCCTACGTGCCGCGCATCGCGAGGGCGCTTGTCGAGCGCGGGCATGCTGTGCAGGTCATCACACTCAGCGACGCACCCCAGGATGACCGCGGCTATCCCTTCGCGGTTGAACGTATCCACGCGTCGGATGGCGCGCCTGCCGCGCATGTGCGAGGACGATCGCGGCAATCGCTCGCGCCGCGCGCACGGCGGATGTGGTCTTCGCGAACGGGCTGTTCATCGAGGCGGTGCTGGCGCGTGTGTTCGCGCGACGGCCCCTGGTGATGAAGATCGTCGGCGATTGGGCCTGGGAACGCGCCACGCTCAATCAGCGGACTGCAGACGAGCCTTGAGAATTTCCAGCGCAGGCGCCAGATCCCTGCGGGACGAGGCGGAGAAGTGGCTGCGGAGCTTGGGTCACGCGCCGGGCGACGAATGTGATCGTGCCGAGCCGCTATCTGGCGGAGATCGTTGTGCGGGTGGGGTGTTGCGCGCGAACGACTCTCGGTTGATCTACAACTGCGCCCGATCTCGGCTCCGGCGAGGCCGCTCGACCTGCCGCCCTTCGATGGCAAGACGATCGCAGCAATGGGGCGACTGATTCCGCTCAAGCGCATTGATGCAGCTTGCTGCACGTGTCCTGACGAATCCCGAGGTGCGCGCTTGGTCATCGCCGGGGATGGACCCGCGCGAGAGGCGCTCGAAGCGAGGCAGTGCGGCTCTGGGCTGCGGATCGCGGGTGCATCTTCCTGGGGGCCCTATCCGGACCAGCCAGTGGCGGGATTGCTGCAGCGCTCGGACCTGTTCGTGCTTGAATTCGACATATGAGGGTCTGCCCCATGTCGTGCTGGAGGCCTTCGCGGCCGGGACGCCGGTGCTGGCGACGCGCGTGGGCGGTACGCCCGAAGTCGTCGAGCACGGCGTGAGCGGCTGGCTGGTCTCCGCGGTGACGAGGTTGAACTGGGCCGCGCGCTCCGCCTGCTGCTCGATGATGCCGCCTTGCGCGAACGGCTGCGTCGAGGCGGGAGGCGCGTCGCTCGACGCAACGGCTTCCGCTGGGAAACGCTCGTCGAGCAAACATTAGCGCGTGCTTGAAGGTGTGCAGCGATGAACATCCTGATGCTCGGCGTCGGCGCGGCGGGGCTGGACGACCCGCGCAGCGAGCCGGTGCAGCGGCACCTGGAATACGCGCGCCGCTCGGGCGGGCACATCGACCTAATCGTCGATAGTCCGCGCCCGATGTCGCATCGAACACGGCCCGGGGCTGCGCGTTTGGACGACCGGTGCCGGGCGCGCATCCTACATCGCGCGGGCAACGCCGCTCGCCATGCAGCGCCGCCCGCGATCGGCCTCCGGATCTGATCACCACACAAGATCCGTTCCTTACGGCTTACGTCGGGCTGAGCGTGCGCCGGCGGATCCGGCGGCCGGTCATCATCCAAAACCACTCGTCCTTCCTGGGCGAACCCTATTGGGTCCGCGAGCGGCCGGCTCTCAACTCTGCGATGCGGCTGTTGGCGCGTATGTTTCTGCCGCGCGCGGATGGATGGCGGGTGGTGAACACGCGCGAACGCGAGTACTACCTTGACCACTTGCACCTGCACGGCGAGCGGGTGCGGGTGCTGCCCGTTCCCTGTCGCATCGACTTGTTACTGGCCGGAGCGACGGCCGCCGAAATCGACCGGCGGCGGGAGCAATTGGGGCTTAGCGCCGGCGACCGGGTGATCCTGTGGGTTGGCCGGCCGGTGAAGGTCAAGCGTCTGCCCATTCTGTTTTCGGTTTTCGAGCGCGTGCGGGCTGAGCATCCCGCTGCGCGCCTGGTTCTTGTCGGCGACCCGTCGCTCGTGCCCGACGAGGAGCGGCACACGCCGCTGCCGCAGGGTGCCGTCTGGGCGGGCCGAGCCGCATTTGATGATTTGCCGGCATTCTACGCCCTGGCCGATGTGTTCGTCCTTACTTCCAGCTATGAGGGATTTCGGACGCGTGCTGGTCGAGGCGGGCGCGGCGGCGCGGCCCGCCGTGGCCACCGCCACAGCCGGCGCGCGCGATATCATTCGCCACGGGGAAACCGGTTTCCTGGCGCCGGTCGACGACAGCCAGTCTTTGGCCGGGCACGTGCGCGCGCTGCTGGCAGCGCCTGCGCAAGTGCAGGCGCTGGGCCGCGCGGCGCGGGAGTACGTACGTTCGGCCTTCGATCCTCAGCGTGCCTTCGAGGGCATCGTGAGCCACTGGCGCGACGTCGCCGAGCGTCGCGTGTGAGCGCGAACCATCGAGCCGATGTTTCTTCCATGTCCGAGCAACTCGCCTTCCTCCTGCCACGCTACGATCCGGGCTCGCCCGAGCACTTCTTCCATCTGTACGGATTCCTCGAGCGTGTAGCCAAGCAGCTCGACCTGACCGTGGTTGTCGAGCGCATGCCGAAGGATGCTGTCTGGACGGGACCGGTAAGGGTGCATCGGGCTGCGTTCGCCGTCGGCCGGGCTGCGCTTCTTCGAGGAGCTGCTTTGGTTCGCAGCGGCGAGGCTTCACGGCATTCGGCGTTTCTACGTTCATTACTCACTCTCGGGCGGGCTGGCCGCCTCGCTGGTCACGCGCCTCTTGGGCGGGGAAACGTACTACTGGAACTGCGGGATGTACCGCATGTTCGCGCCGGGGCGCGAGGCGAACTGGCGCGAACGACTCGCGCGCCGTGCGCGGCGTATGGCTTCTGGAAAGGGTTCTCCATCTGTGCACCTACCTGGTGACCGGCACGCCGCGCATGGCCGAGTACTACGCGCGCGAGGCGCGCATCCCTCCGGCAAGATCCGCGTGCTGCCGAATTTCATCGAGCGCGAACAATTCGCGAGCCTCGACCGCGATCGAGCGCGCGAGCAGACTGGGCATCGGGCGCGAGGAGCAGGTGCTGCTCTTTCTGCATCGTGTGGCGTCGCGCAAAGGCGCGCATCTCCTGCCCGACATCCTGCGCGCCGTCGAGGAACAGTGCGGCCCGCGTGCGGCTGATCGTTGCCGGTGATGGGCCCTACCTCGCGCGGTTGCGTGAGGCCATGAAGCGTGCTGGGCTCAGCCAGCACTGTGACTTCCGCGGCTGGGTGCCGAACCGAGATGCGCCCGCCTACTTCCGGGCGGCCGACCTGTACCTCATGCCTTCTCTCGAGGAAGGGTTCCCGCGCGTCTTGCTCGAGGCCATGGCCAGTGCCCGCCCCTTCGTGGCGTTCGACGTTGGCGGCGTGCTGGACGTGGTGACGCGCGAACAAGCCGAGCAGGTCGTGCCAGCCTCGGCCGTTGATGCTTTCGCGCAGCGCGTCGTGGATTCACTGCAAGAGCCTCGCCGGCGCACGCGCCTGGCCGCGGCGGGCCTGACGCGGGTGCAGGCGTTCGACGAGGGCGCATCGCGGCGATGTTCGTCGGAGATGATGCGTGGGAACGCGCCGCACTGGCCGGCGGCCGATGCGGCCGAGGGCGCGCCGTGAGCTCCAACAAGGTGGCCTGGTGTGGTGTGTGGAGCAGCGATCATAACAACATTCGCTACAGCGAACTGCTGCCGCGGCTTGCCGAGTGTCGACAAGTACTACGTCCACCTCAATCGCTGGTGGCCGGTGCGCGGCGTGCAGCGGCGCCTGTGGCAGCCGCTCTTGGTGCGGCTGCCTCAGCCGGCGTTACGTCCTCTTCCTGTGCACTGCGTGGTGGCAGGCGCACCTCTTTCGCGGGCGTGTGATTATCGATCTCGACGATCCGCGTCTTCTCGGCGCGCGAGCAGGCGGCCCTGGAGGGCCGCAATGTAGCCTGCGTCGTGGTGACCACCGAGCGCGTTCGTGGCGCCTGCGCGAGGCGGGCGTGCGCACGCCGATCGAGATCATTCCGCAGGGTGTGGCCACCGACCGCATTCGACGCGGAGCGGGTGCGCGAGATCCGCGACGGCTGGCGCGAGGCGGGCGGCGAAATCATCGCCGGGCTACATCAGCCGCACTTCGAACTGGCGCGCGAGCTACCCGAAGCAGGGTCTCGCGCGCATGTACGCCGTCGATCGGCTGCTGGCGGCTTTCGCCAAGGTGGTGGCCGAGGAGCCGCACGCCACGCTGTGCCTGGTGGGCCGCCCGAGCCCGGGCGTGCTTGAGTTTGCCGAGGCTCACCCCTGGCTGACGCCTGACCGGATATGTGCCGCACACGGAGGTGCTCAACTACGTTTCGGCTTTCGATATCGGCCTGTTCCCGCGCGAGGTGGATGCCGGTGGCTATGCCTCGATCAAACTGCTCGAGTACATGGCCTGCGGCGTGCCGGTGATTGGCACGCGGGTGAGCGAGATGGAAGATGCGCTGTCGGGCCAAGGCTGGCGTTCGGGCCGACGACTGGGATGAGTTTGCGCTGTGGATCAAACGCCTATGCCGCGAGGATCCATTGCGTGTGGCCTTGGGCGAACGCGGGCGGGCCTTCGCCGCGGGGCGCAGTTGGGAAAGTATTGCAGAAGGGTATCAACGCATCTTGGGAGGGATTGGTGGCGCCCTTGGGTAGGGTGGAACTTAGCGCGGATCACGTACCTCACCTCGGCCAGGTTGCCAACCGAGAAGGCGTACGGTTTCGCAATTGCGAAGCAATGTGAGGCACTCGCCCTTCTCGGTCACAAGGTCGCCCTGGTTTTTCCCAGGCTTGCGCCTAGGCAAGCCAAGGCCATGTGTTGCGAGGAATGCCCCGACTTGCACTCATACTTTGGAGTCAGACCTCTTTTCCACACAAGGTGCCTTAGGATTCTCGGCGCAATGGATCGCTTTTGGTCCGAGGAATCCAGGGCTTGGCCGCTAGCCAAGTCGGTCGCATTCTCTTTCAGTGCTCGCACCTTTGTGCCCTCGCCCCCGGCGCGGGAACCTGGACATCTGGTATGGACGCGGGACTTGCTGACGGCGATCATTCTATTGGGACACCCTGGCGCGATCCGCTACCGAGTGGTTTTTGAGGCGCACAATGTCCCTGGGCGAAGCATGCGTCCCCTGCTCGGACTACTGAACCGCTCACAGGTTGTTGTGGCCACGACCGACGGTATTAAGCATGAGCTTGTCCGCCTGGGTGTGGCGAAACGGCGCATCCTTGTGGCCCGCAGTGGGGTGGATCTTGACATGTTCAACATTGCCGAAAGCAAGAGCCAGTGCCGAGCGAGACTGGGCTTGCCCCTGGATCGCCCCATTGTCGGCTATGTGGGAAAATTCAGGACCTTTGAAAGAGAAAAGGGAATCCCCGAGTTGGTCGCGGCTATGAGGTACATGACCCAGGCCGTAAGTCCGACACCACTGCTTCTGTGTGTCGGTGGTCCGCTTGACAGACTAGATGATTACTATCAGGTGGCGCGGGCCAATGGGGTCGAGGCGGGATCGATAAGGTTTGAGAACTTCCGCCCGCGGCAGGAGGTCCCGTACTGGCTCAAGGCCTGTGACGTTTGCGCTATACCACTCCCGGAAGATGATGGTTTCTTCTCAAAATACACATCTCCGATGAAGGCCTTTGAGTCCATGGCGGTTGGAACACCCATTGTTGCGTCGAGTGTAGAGTTGATGAAGGAAATAGTTGAGGATGGAGTGTCCGGGATCCTTGTGCCCCCCGGCAATTCAGTGGCTTTGGGTGGCGCGCTGGCTCGGTTGATACTAGAGCCGGGATTGGCTTCTCGACTCTCGGCCAACGCGTCAAACGAATGTCAGGGAATTCACATGGACAAACCGAGCCGTCAAAATCATGGACTTTGTCAGATCGGGCGGGATGTCGCACGAGGCTGCTTGGATGTGAATGATGGAGATCGTAATCGACACGATCGGAAGCGATGCCTCTCGCGAGGTCCAACTTCCGCATGAGCCCAATTCGCGCCCTCCACCTCCTCAAGGCAACCGGTATCGCCGGCGCCGAAACGCATCTGCTGGCCCTCCTGCCGGCGCTGCGCGAATTCGATGTGGCCACTGCGCTGCTCATCATGGAGGATCCCCGGCTACCGCAAGGCGAGTTCGCCACGCGGGCCGAAGCCGCGGGTGTGCCAACCGCGCGCGTGCCGATCACTGCCCACATCGATCCATTCGTCGTGCCGCGGCTGCGGCGGGCGATGGGTGAATTGGAGGGGCGCGGGCCGGGCGGTGCGCCGTTCGACCTCTTGCATGCGCACCTGCCGCACGGCGAGGTGTACGGCGCCCAGCTGGCGGGCGCCTTTCCGCACATGCACTTCCTGATCACGCGCCACTCCGACGACCGCTTCCGTCGTTCGCGACTGCTGCGCCCGGTGTTTGCGGCCTCGTTGCAGCACGCCGAGCGAATCATCGCCATCTCGCACGCCGTTGCCCGGTCGATTATGGCGCTCGAGCAGTGCCTCCTGGCAAAGATCGAAGTGGTCCACTACGGGTTGGCGGGCGGCGACTTCGCCGGCACGGCGAGGCGCGGCAGCCTTCGCGCGGAATTGGGCCTCGCACGACGAACCGCTGATCGGGTTCGTTGGGCGCATGGTGACGGCCAAAGGGCGTGGACGTGCTGCTGCGCGCCTTTGCCGAGGTGGCGAGCGACATGCCGGGGTGCACCTTGCGCTGGCCGGCGACGGACGGTTGATGCGGGAGATGCGCGCGCTAGCCGGTCGACTGGGATTGGCTAACGCCCACTTCCTCGGCTGGCGCGGCGATATCGCCAGCTTCATGGCCGATGTTGACGTGCTGGCCGTTCCCTCGCGCTCGGAAGGCTTCGGGCTGGTGGTTCTGCAGGCCATGGCGCTTGCGCGACCGGTGGTGGCTTCGCGCGTCACCGCGCTTCCCGAGGTTGTCGAGCATGGCCAAACCGGCATGCTGGTGCCGCCGGACGACCCCGCCTCGCTGGCCCGCGCACTGACCGAAGTGCTTCTTTCACCGCAGCGTGGTGCGGAGATGGGCCGCGCCGGGCGCAGCCGCTTGGATCGCGAATTCACACTCGAGCGCATGGCGGAGCGAACAGCGCGGGTTTACCGCGATGTGTGCGCCCTCCCACGCGGGTAGCTGCATCCAGAGGCTTCATCCTGGCCTCGCCTCCCTGAGCGCGCCTGCGCTCCCCAGCCCCGGACGACTTCGCACGAGCCGGGAGAATGTCCAGGGAGAGGTTGAGTGCTTCAAGGTCGCAGTTCTTCTTCGAGAGCGACCAAGGCCGCAACGTCAAACGCCAGCGCCGCTATAATCCCAACCAGATCGGACTCGCATCTTAAGCCCCGGCCGCAGATACCTCGGGCGGCGCTGGACGGTGGTGTGCCTGCTTCGCGCATTCGAGTGGCCCTGGTCATCGCCCGCCTGAATATCGGCGGGCCAGCGACGCACGTGGTGCAACTGGCCGCAGGGCTGCCCGCCGAACGCTTCGAGGTGCGCCTGATTGCCGGACGCGAGGGTCGCGGCGAGGGCAGCATGCGCTACCTTGCTGAGAGAGCCGGGCTCGACACGTATTGGATCCCCGAACTCTCACCGGCGCTGGCCCCGAGCAATGCCATTGCCTTCTGGAAGATATTGCGACAAGTTCGCCGGTGGCGGCCGGACATCGTGCATACGCATACCGCGATGGCTGGTGCGCTGGGCCGCACCGCCGCGCACCTGGCCCACGTGCCGGTGGTGGTGCACACGTTCCACGGCCATGTGCTGCGTGGATATTTCTCGCCCCCGGCCGAAGCTCTCTTCCGGGCTATCGAGCGCGGCCTGGCGCGACGCAGCGATCGGCTCGTCACGCTCAGTTCCCGCTTGCGCGAGGATCTGGTGGCGCTGGGCGTCGCCCCGCAGGAGAAGATACAGGTCATTCCCCTGGGGATGGAATTCGGCGCGCTGCTTGCCACGCCGCGTCGCCAAGGTGAGTTGCGGCGCGAACTGGCGATCTCGCCGGACGCGCCGTTGGTGGGGAGCGTCGGGCGGCTCGTGCCGATCAAGAACCATGCCCTTCTCCTTCGGGCTGCACGGCGCATGGTAGACTTGGGAACTCCGGCGCAATTCGTCATCGTCGGCGATGGTGAGTTGCGTGCACAATTGGAGCATCTTTCCGCCCAGTTCGGTCTTGAGACGCGAGTCCATTTTCTGGGTTGGCGTGAGAATCTCGCGCCCATCTATTCCGACCTCGACCTCTTGGCGTTGACCTCCGAGAATGAAGGCACGCCGGTGGCCGTACTGGAGGCGATGGCGGCGGGCGTGCCGGTGGTGGCGAGCCTCGGTGGGCGGGGTGCCGGATGTGATCCGTGCGGGCGAGACGGGCACCCTGGTCAACTCGCCAGGGGCCGAGGCCTTTGCGCGGGCGATGGACGACGCTCTCAGGAATACCGCGAGTAGCCGCACCATGGCCGAACGTGCCCGATCTGAGGTCTCTGGCGCGCTTCGGTAAGGAACGCATGCTGGCGGAGACGGCGCACCTCTACGAATTGCTACTCGCGTCCAAGCACGCCTCACGGCGCGGCGAGGCCGCGTAGACTCCACGGACAATTGGGCGCAACCCACCTAGCGTCCTCAACACAATGATCACCTACCTTCCGCTCATCCTGCTTGCTGGCCTCTCGGCCTTCGTCACCACGCCACTCATCGGCGCGCTCGCGCGCCGGGTCGGCTTCGTGGACCATCCCCAGCCTCACAAGATCCACGTCAAACCCATCCCCCTGATGGGAGGGCTGGCGATTTACATCGCGCTGTTGATCGTCGTGCTGTCGGTGGATGTGGGCCCGTCGCTGGTCGAAATGATCGGCGTGGGTGTGGGCGCCACGCTGCTGGCCGTCGTCGGTTTGATGGACGATCGGCGCAGCCTCTCACCCTGGGCGCGCCTCGCCGCGCAAGTCGTGGCCGGGATCATCGTGGCCGCGGTAGGGATTCGAGTGGACCTGTTCCCATGGCCCGCCCTGAACATCCTCATTACGCTCTTCTGGATCGTGGGCATCACCAACGCGCTCAACTTGATGGACAACATGGACGGGCTGGCGGCGGGCATCTCGGCCGTCGGGGGGCTCTTCTTCCTGGTTCTTGCCTCCTCCACAGGGCAAGGGCTGGTGGCCGCGCTTGCGGCCGCGGTTGCGGGTGCCTCGCTCGGTTTCCTGTACTACAACGTCCACCCGGCGATCGTGTTCATGGGCGATGCCGGCTCGTTGTTGCTGGGTTTCACTTTGGCCGTGGTGGGATTGAAGTACGCGCCGGCCGAATTGCCGCTGGGTTCCACGTGGATGGTCCCGATCGTCGTCATGGGGCTCCCGATCTTCGATACGACACTCGTCACCTACGCGCGTTGGCGGGCGCATCGGCCGATTTTTCGAGGCGGCGGCGACCATACCTCGCACCGCCTGGCACGCCTCGGACTGGGCGCGACACGCGCCGTGCTCACGCTGTATATCGTTTCGGTGGCGTTGGGCGGGCTGGCGATTCTCTTGACCCGATCTACGCCGCGCGTGGCCGACATGCTTTTCGGCGGAGTGGTCGGAATCGGCCTGGTGGGCGTGCTGCTTCTCGAGCGGGCGCGGCCCCAGCCGCCCGCCAATCCCCCGCTGGTGGTGATCACCACGCCACGAGATGCGGCGCGCCTGATCGGCGCCGCCAAGCGCTTCTCCACGGATCTCACGGTCGTGCTCGACCGGGAATTCCCGGCGGAGAGGCTGGCAGGCTTGCTGGTGAACCTCGCGGTCGACTCGCAGGCAATGCGCGAGTGGATCGACCGGGCTCACCCCGCCCTCGACCTGGCCGGCGCGGGCGATTGGGAGAAGAGCCTGCAAATCTCAGGTCGTGTGCTCATCGACGGGAAAGACTTTGCTGGCGCGGCGGGCGTGCTTGCTCGAGTGAAGGCTGCCTCCCTGGTGGCGGTCGCCGCGGGAGTAAATCCGGGAGAGCCGGTGCGCGCCCTTCTTGCGACGATGAGCGGACGCGTGATCTCGCTAAGCGCAGACCGCATGGAAGAGGCGGATCTGGCCGGTCTGTTCGATGACATGCTCAGTGGTCACCGACGAAAGGACAGCACGCGATGACTCACTTCCTGATCACCGGCGGTGCCGGTTTCATCGGCAGCCATCTTTCGGAAGCGTTGTTGGCGCGCGGCGACTCGGTAACCGTGGTCGATGACCTTTCGACCGGACGGCTCGAGAACATCCTGGCGCTCAAGGGCAAGCCGCACTTCCGCTTCGCCATCGAGACCATCACCAACGAAACCGTGATGGACCGCCTGGTCAGCGAGTGCGACGCCATCGTGCACTTGGCGGCCGCCGTGGGCGTGAAGCTGATCGTGACCGACCCGGTGCGAACCATCGAGACCAATGTGATGGGCACCGAGGCGGTGCTGCGCGCGGCGCGGCGCTACCGGCGGCAGGTGGTCATCGCCTCCACGTCCGAGGTCTACGGCAAGAACGAGAAAGTGCCGTTTGCGGAGGAGGACGACTCGGTCTTCGGCTCGACGACTCGCAGCCGATGGGCTTACGCCACCTCCAAAGCTCTGGATGAATTCCTGGCGCTGGCCTACCACCGCTCACACGGCCTGCCGGTCTTGGTGGCGCGCTTCTTCAACACGGTCGGGCCGCGACAGCGCTCGCGTTACGGCATGGTCATTCCGCGCTTCGTGCGGCAGGCCTTGAGCGGTGAACCGATCACGGTGTACGGCGACGGGAAACAGACCCGCTGCTTCTGCAACGTTCGCGACGTGGTCGCGGCCGTGCTCGGCCTGCTCGACTCCCCTCGCGCTGTGGGTCAGGTGTACAACATCGGGTCCCAGGAAGAGATCAGCATCCGTGAGCTCGCCGAGCGCGTCCGCAGCCTGACCGGCTCAAGTTCGCAGATCGTATACGTGCCCTACGCCCAGGCCTATGCCGAGGGTTTCGAAGACATGCAGCGGCGGGTGCCGGATATCGCCAAGATCCGCGCGGCCACCGGCTGGACCCCGCGCATTTTGCTCGACGACACGCTGCGCGAGGTGATCGCCTTCCTGCGGGCTTCGCCGGTGGCCGAGGTCGACGAAGGGTAACGCATGCTGGGCCTTGTCGATCTGCACCCATCGGATGCATCGGGACGGCGGACGGAATGATGTCGACCGTGAGTGCATCGCGCTCGGGGCTGACCATGGCAGAGCGGCGCGCGTTGCTCGTCCTGGGCGACCTCGTTGCCGTCATGGCGGCCATGGCTGCGGCGCTGACGATTTGGATTTGGACCGACAATGCCTGGGCCAGCCCCGTGGCCACGCTGATGCAGAAGGGCGCGCCGCGACTTCTGTGGCTCATCCCGCTGTGGTTCTTCCTCATCGCCAATCTCTACGACCCGCACGTGGCCAGCTCGCGCGGGCGCACGGTGTATGGCCTCGTGCTCGCAGCGGGCATCTCGCTGGTCCTGTATCTGGCCTTGTACTTCTATGCCCCGCGCGGAGCCCTGCCGCGGCTGGTGGTGCTTGTCTTCCTGCTCGGTGTCGTGGCAATTGAACTCGGGTGGCGCCTCGCCTACATCCGCTTGCTCTCACTGCCGGCCTTGCAGCAACCCGCTTTGGTTGTGGGCGCCGGACGCGCCGGAAGCGCCATCCTGCGCGTGCTGATGCGCGAGGTTCCGGGGCACTTCCGAATCCTGGGCATCATCGACGACGACCCGCTCAAACACGGCCAGGCGGTCGAAGGCGTCGTCGTGCGCGGCGGCAACGCGCAGCTCCAGACGATCGTCGCCCAGGAGGGCGTGACTGCGCTCATCCTGGCGATCACCGGCGATTTGCAGAGCGATCTCTTCGAGGCACTGCTCGAATGCCAGGAACGCGGTGTGGAAGTGATCCGCATGCCGACGCTGTACGAGGAGTTGCTCGGGCGGGTGCCCATCGCATACCTCAATTCCGAGTGGATCTTGACCTCCTTTGTGGACAGCGCGCGAGTCCACGATTTGTACTCGCGGGTCAAGCGGCTGTTCGACATTCTGGGCGCGCTGGCGGGGCTGATCGTGGTGGCGGTGCTCTTCCCGCTGTTGGCACTCCTGGTGCGGCTCGATTCGCGCGGGCCGGTGATCTACGGCCAGGCACGATCCGGCCGCGGGGGCAAGCCGTTTCACATGCTCAAGTTCCGCACAATGGTGGCCGATGCTGAACCGGACGGTGAGGCGCGCTGGGCCGAACCCGGCGATCCGCGGGTCACGCGCCTCGGGCGCATCCTGCGCCGCACCCGTCTCGACGAAATCCCTCAGTTCTGGAATATCTTGCGTGGCGAGATGAGCCTGGTCGGGCCGCGGGCCGAACGTCCGGCGCTCGTGACGCGCCTCGAGAGCGAGGTTCCCTTCTATCGCGCGCGGATGCTGGTGCGCCCGGGCGCGACGGGCTGGGCTCAAGTCAATTACCGCTACGGCTGGTCGGTCGAGGATGCCGCCACCAAACTCGAATACGACTTGTACTACATTCGCCATCGATCGGTATGGCTCGACCTGCGCATCCTGCTGCGGACGCTCGGAACGGTTGTGCGCTTCCAAGGGACGTGACCGATCGACACTCGCGGCTCATGCGCTCGCGTTGACACTGCGTGGCACTCATGGTCTAATCGTCGAGCCTCCGATTTCCCCTGCTTTCCGGTTCCGGATTGCCCATGACAGAATCTGCAGCAACGGATTGGAAGGCTGACGTACGTGAGGCAGCCCGCCTCCTGATTCGTCGAAGATGGCTGGTGGGCCTTGCACCGGTGATCGCAGCCGGGTTGACGGCACTGGTGCTAGCGTTGCAACCGGCACGATACTCGGCGAGCGCGGTTGTGGCCGGCGGTGCGCGAGTACCTCACGATGCCGTGACGGCTCTTGCGACGAGCGCCGAGATGGAACGCCGGCTGGAGGGTGGGCTCGGGGATACCACAACGGTGGATATCGCCGCCGCGCTGCGTGAGAGCACACTCGAGGTCCTCGACGACGGGTCGATCCGGATGGGATTGAGTGCGGCGAGCGCCTCCGACGCGCTGCGCCTCACCCGCACGTGGGCCATGGAACTGGTGATGCTCATCGCCGAAACCTATCCCGACCGGACGGGCGAGGCTGGGGACGACGGCCCGCGCGTGGTCAGCCTGCCGGATCAGGCGCTGCGCGTTGATGTGCGCGCCGTTCCGAAAGTCGTCACCGCCGCCGTTCTGGGTTTCTTGGCCGGCGTGATCGTCATCCTGAGTTATCGAGGGGCTGAACCTCCGCCGTAAGGAGCTCAACCGTGAAATCCACCGAGAAGCACGCTGCCCTGCCCCCTGCGGCCCGGCAACTCATCGCCAAGCTCAACGCGCGCACCGCACGTGTGGGCGTGGTCGGGCTCGGATACGTGGGCCTTCCGCTGGTGGAGGCCTTCGGTCATGCCGGTTATTCAGTAGTGGGCATCGATGTGGACGAGCGCAAAGTCCAGGCGCTGAAGAAGGGCCAGTCCTACATCGAGGACGTTCCTGCCGCACGCATCAAGGAGCTCATCGACCAGGGGCGCCTTGAGGTGACCACGGACTTCTCGGCCGTCACAACGTTGGACGCGCTTTCCATCTGTGTCCCCACCCCGCTGCGCAAGACGGGCGACCCGGATCTATCCTTCATCGTCAACGTGACCGAGGCTATCGCCCGCTTCCTGCACCCGGGCATGGCCATCGTCCTCGAATTGACCACTTATCCCGGAACGACGCGCGAGATCCTCCTGCCCAAGTTCGAGGGCCGCGGGCTCACAGCGGGCAAGGACTTCTTCTTGGCCTTCTCCCCCGAACGCGTCGACCCGGGGCGCAAGGATTGGACGACCACCAACACACCCAAGGTGATCGGCGGCATGACCCCGGCATGTTTGGAGGTCGCCAAGGCCTATTATGGGCAGGCCATCCAGACGCTCGTGCCCGTTTCGTCGGCCGAGGCTGCCGAAATGACCAAGCTCCTGGAAAACACCTTCCGCGCGGTCAACATCGGCCTGGTCAATGAGATGGCCCTCATGTGCGATCGGCTGGGCCTCGACGTGTGGGAGATCACCGAGGCCGCGGCCTCCAAACCATTTGGCTTCATGAAGTTCTCTCCCGGCCCGGGCTTGGGCGGGCATTGCATCCCGATCGATCCGTTGTACCTCTCCTGGAAACTCAAAACGGTCAACTACACGGCGCGCTTCATAGAACTGGCCAGTGAAATCAACACCAATATGCCGCGCGTCGCGGTACAGAAGGTGCAAGACGCTCTCAACAGTATGGGCAAGTCGGTCAAGGGCAGCAAGGTCCTCGTCTTGGGAGTGGCCTACAAACCGGACGTCTCCGACCTGCGAGAGTCGCCGGCCTTGGATGTGATCGGTCTCCTGGGCAAGAAGGGTGCGCGCGTGGCCTTCCACGACCCGTATGTGCCGGAGGTGAAGCACGATTCGTGGGATTTGCGACGCGTTCCCGATCTGCGTACCGCTCTCCGATCGGCGGACTGTGTGATCATCACCACGCACCACAGCGCCTACGATTGGGACATGGTGCTGCGCACGTCGCGCCTCATTGTCGATACGCGCAATGCGCTCGGTGCCAAGGGCAAGGCCAGCGCCAAGGTGACCCGCCTGTAATGTCGCGCTACATGCTGACCGGCGCCGCCGGGTTCATCGGTGCGCGCGTCACCGAGCTCTTGCTTGAGCAGGGCCACCAGGTCGTGGGCCTCGATAATCTCAATCCGGCCTACGACGTGCGCATGAAGGAATACCGGTTGGGGCGCCTCATGGCCTTGCCCGGTTTTCAGTTCCACAAAGTGGATATCTGCGACGCGGGCGCGCTGCGCGCGCTGCCACAAGGCACGCCCGTGGAGGCCGTGATCCACCTCGCGGCGCGGGCGGGCGTGCGCGCCTCGCTCGACGATCCGTGGTCGTACGTGGAGACGAACGCGGGCGGTACGCTCAACCTGCTCGAGTTGTGCCGCCACTCACGCATCCCGAAATTCCTGCTAGCGTCGACGTCCAGCATCTACGGCGCCGGGGCTGTGCTGCCCACGCCTGAAGAGGCCGATAGCAGCCGCCCGCTGCAGCCGTACGCCGCCTCCAAGAAGGCAGCCGAAGTACTGAGCTACTCGTATCATGCCCTGTACGGCCTGGATGTGACCATCTTCCGCTACTTCACGGTGTACGGCCCGGCCGGCCGCCCCGACATGTCGATGTTCCGCTTCACGCAGTGGATCGCCGAAGAGAGGCCGCTCGTGCTCAACGGCGACGGGAGCCAATCGCGGGGATTCACATTCGTTGACGACATCGCTCGCGGAACGATCCTCGGGTTGCGGCCGACGGGTTACGAGGTGATGAACCTCGGCGGGCACGAAGCGGTGCGCATGACCGAAGTCATTCGTGTGCTGGAGGGATTGCTGGGCACAAAGGCCCGCATCGTTCAGCAACCGGCGCATCCGGCCGACATGCCAGCCTCGTGGGCCAATGTCGAGAAGGCCCGGCGCGTGCTGGGTTGGGAGCCGCGTGTCCCGTTTGCCGAGGGAGCCCGCGAACTTGTGGAATGGTACCGTCGCGAGCGCGATTGGGCGCGCAGCGTGGCCACCGGCTGAACCGCCAACCGACCTGTGGATGCCTGATGAAAGTAGCCGTCACCACTTCCACGTTTGCCAAAGAAAGCGCCGAACCGCTCGAGTTGCTTCGTGCCGCCGGGTTCGAGGTGAAGCTCAACCCGCACGGCCGCAAGCTCACTCGCGATGAGACCCTCGCTCTGCTGGGTGGGGTGGATGCCGTAGTGGCCGGTACCGAAGCCCTCGATCGCCCGGTGCTGGAGAAGCTGCCAGGCCTCAAGATCATTGCCCGGGTCGGCACCGGCACCGAGAACGTCGACATGGAGTGCGCTGCGGAGCGCGGCATCCACGTGTGCAACACTCCCGATGGGCCGACCTGGGCGGTTGCCGAGTTGGCTCTGGCCGGGTTGCTGGCACTTCTGCGCCGTGTGCCGCAGGCCGACGCCGCCATCCGCCGCGGGGAATGGGCCAAGCCGATGGGGCGCCTCCTGCACGGGCGCACGGTGGGAGTGATCGGCCTGGGCCGAATCGGCAAGGCCTGGGTGCGGTTGCTGCAGCCCTTCGAAGTGACCCTGCTGGCCGTCGATCCTCAAGAGGACCCGGCCTTCGCGCGTGAGGTGGGCCTGGAATACGGACCTCTGGCCAAGGTCCTGCCGCGTTGCGATATCATCTCGATGCACTTAAGTGGCGCGCCGCGCGCGCCGATGATCGGGCGGGCGGAATTGGCGCTCATGAAACGCGGGGCGTTGCTCATGAACCTCGCCCGGGGAGGGTGGGTGGACGAAACGGCGCTGGCTGAGGCGCTGGCGAGCGGGCAATTGGGCGGCGCGTACCTCGACGTCTTCGAGCAGGAACCCTATGCCGGCGTGCTTCGAGAGGCGCCCAATGTCGTGCTCACGCCCCACATCGGCTCGTACGCGGTCGAGTGCCGCATCCAAATGGAGCTCGACGCCTCCCGCCAGGTGATCGAATTCTTCTCGCACGGGGGGCGGCCCTCCGGGGAGCGACCCACATGACACGCACCATTGTGACGGGCGGATCAGGATTCCTGGGAAGCCACCTGGCCGATGAATTGACCGCGCGCGGGCACGACGTGCTCATCTTCGACACGCGCGCCTCGGCCTTCCGCCAGCCCGCCCAAGAGCAGGTCGTGGGCGATCTTCTGGATTTCGAGCTGTTGCGGCGTACGCTGCAGGGTGCCGACTACGTCTATCATCTTGGTGCGCTGGCCGACCTGAATGCTGCGCGCAGCCGGCCGCGCGAGACGGCCAGCATCAACGTGCTGGGAACCGTCAACCTGCTGGAAGCTGCGCGCCTGGCCGGGGTGAAACGCTTCGTCTTCGCCAGCACGGTCTACGTCTACAGCGACGAGGGCAGCTTCTACCGTGCCAGCAAGCAGGCGGGCGAAGCATATATCGAGGAATACCAGCGCCAATACGGGCTCGAGTACACCGTGCTGCGCTACGGCTCGCTGTACGGCCCACGCGCCGACGAAACCAACGGGGTCTACCGCTTGCTGCGTGCGGCGGCGCTGGAGGGGCACATCCAATATGACGGACGGCCAGACGATGCGCGCGAGTACATCCACGTGGCCGACGCAGCCCGATTGAGCGTGGACATCCTCGTGCCCGAATACGCCAACCAGCATTTGGTCATCACCGGGCACTACCCGATGCGCGCGCGCGATCTATTCACGATGTTCTCGGAGATCCTTGGACGGGAAATCCGCGTGGAGTACGTGGAACCTGAGACGGTCGACGGCCACTACCGGGTGACGCCCTACAAGTTCCATCCACGCGTGGCACGCAAGCTGACCTCCACTTTGTACGTCGACATGGGCCAAGGGGCGATCGAGGTCCTCGAACAGATCGAGCGCGAGCGCGCCAAGGGTCCGGCCTGACGATTCCAATCCCAGCGGCGGGCAGCCTGCCCGTCGGGAGCCAATTGATGAACGTTGTCATCATCACCGCGCGAGGGGGCAGCAAATCGATCCCCAACAAAAATATCCTGCCGCTGCGCGGCAAGCCGCTCATTGCGTATCCCATCCAGGCGGCGCGCCAGGCTGCGCGCGTGGCGCGCACCTACATCTCCACCGACTCGCCGGAGATCATGGCCGTCGGGCGCGAGCTGGGGTGCGAGATCATCGTCCGCCCGGAGGAATTGTGCGGCGACCACGTCAATCACGGCGAAGTGATCAAGCACGCCACCGAGTATGCCGACGCGCACGAGAAGGGGATGGAGAACGTCGTGCTGCTGCTGGGCAACACGGTGATGGTGGACGGCGCGCTGATCGACGAGGCGCTGGCAATGCTCGAGCAACAGGCAGACCTGGACTCGGTAATGAGTGTATGGGAGGCGGCCGACGACCACCCGCTGCGCGCGCTCGAGATTGTCGGGGGGCAGCTCTTGCCTTATGGCGATCATCAACGGCAGGCCTCCACCGAACGTCAGTCGTACCCGAAGGCATACTACTACGACCAAGGCGTGTGGGTCTTTCGCAAGCAATGCGTCCAGAAACATGAGGGGCCCAACCCATGGTGGTGGATGGGCAAGCGTTCGGCGCCGATCATTCGAACCTGGGTGGCTGGGCGCGACATTCACACAACGCTCGACGTGCGCATCGCGGAGTGGTGGCTCGACAACTACCCCGGCGTGGCGGAGCTATGACCCCGCGCCGCCCAAAAGCGAGGATGGAGTCGCATCATGACCAACGCGGATAGCGAATTCGTCGGGCCGGTGAGCGAGATTGCGCCCTCGCGCGGCTGGGTGGCCCTCAAGCTGCGCGAGTTGTGGGCCTACCGCGAACTGCTCTATTTCCTCGTGTGGCGAGATATCAAGGTGCGCTACAAGCAGACGGCGCTGGGCGCGGCTTGGGCCATCATTCAACCTTTCTTCACGATGGTTGTGTTCAGCCTGTTCTTCGGCTCCCTGGCCAAGATGCCATCGGATGGGATCCCCTACCCGATCTTCGCCTACACCGCGCTCGTGCCATGGACCTTCTTTGCCAACGGGTTGACGCAGGCCTCCAACAGCCTGGTCGGCAACTCGGGGTTGATCAAGAAGGTTTACTTCCCACGCCTGGCCATCCCGATTGCCGGCGTGCTCTCGAACCTAGTGGACTTCGCGCTGGCCTTCGTCGTCCTGCTTTTGATGATGATCTACTTCAAGTTGTGGCCGACGGCTGCCATCTTGTGGCTGCCGCTGCTTCTGCTCCTGGCCTTTGTCACTGCCCTGGGCGTGGGTCTGTGGTTTTCTGCGCTGAACGTCGAGTTCCGCGACGTGCGCTATGTGGTGCCTTTCCTCACCCAGTTCTGGATGTTCGCCACGCCGGTCGCCTATCCCAGCAGTCTGCTCCACGAACCCTGGCGCACGCTGTACGGTCTCAACCCGATGGCGGGCGTCGTGGAGGGCTTTCGTTGGGCGCTGCTGGGTAACATCGCGGCGCCCGGCCCACTCATCTGGGCTTCGGCCGCGGCGGCGCTGGTCATTCTGGTGAGCGGCGCCTTCTACTTCCGGCGCATGGAACGCACCTTCGCCGACGTGGTATAGCCCGGAGCACACGACACCTGAGATGGGCGACCTGGTCATCCGCGCAGAGGGGCTGAGCAAACGCTACCGCATTGGCGCACATCCGCACGCCTATCGCACGTTGCGCGAAAGCGTGGTGGAGACCGCCGGCGCGCCGCTCCGGTGGGCCAGCGCCGCGATGCGCGGGCAACTGCGCGCCCGCGGCGGCGAGAACGAGATCTGGGCCCTGCGCGACGTGTGGTTCGAGGTGCACCAGGGCGAAGTGCTGGGGGTCATCGGACGCAACGGCGCCGGCAAGAGCACCTTGCTCAAGATTCTTTCAAGATCACAGAACCGAGCGCCGGGCGAGTGCGAGTGGCGGGCCGCGTGGGCTCGCTGCTCGAGGTGGGAACGGGCTTTCACCCGGAGCTCACCGGCCGTGAGAACATCTTCCTCAACGGCGCCATCCTGGGCATGCGCCGTGAGGAAATCCTCAAGCGCTTCGATGCCATCGTTGATTTCTCTGAAGTAGAGCGCTTCATCGACACGCCGGTGAAGCACTACTCGAGCGGCATGTATCTCCGCTTGGCCTTCGCTGTCGCTGCGCATCTCGACCCCGAGATCCTGCTGGTGGATGAGGTGCTGGCTGTCGGTGATATCCGCTTCCAGCAGAAGTGTCTGGGCAAGATGGAAACCGTGGGGCGCGAGGGGCGTACCGTGTTGTTCGTCTCGCACAACATGCCCGCCATCCTGCGCCTGTGCGAGCGGTCGATCCTGCTCGATGAAGGGCAGATTGTGGCGGACGGACCTGCCCAACCCATCGTCGCGCGCTACCTCAACCTCGATCAGACTGTTCAGGAGACCACCGCGGAGGTGGTCTGGCCGCATCCGGCCGAAGCCCCCGGCGAGGAGGGCGTGCGCCTGAAGGCCTTGCGCCTGCGTTCGGCGAGTGGCGCTCCGCAGGCGGAGTTCGAAGTGCGTGAGCCGATCGACGTCGAGATCCAGTTCTGGGTGCTGTCGGAGGCGCCCAACGTCGTCCCGATGTTCCGCGTCTACAACGAACACGGCGTGTGCGTTTTTGCCTCGGCGCCGACGCACGACGCGTTGTTTGCCGGGCGCTCGCGGGCGCCGGGCACCTACACCGCGAGCTGCCGCATCCCAGGTGACTTCATGGCGGAGGGCGCCTATTCGCTCGAGATCGCGGTGCGCACCCTCTTCCCGCGGCGGTTCTTCGTGCCACGGGTCAAGCTGCTGAACTTCCGCATCCACGACCGCGGCATGGGCGATTCGGTCAAGGGCGAGTATCGCGGCGTGTGGCCGGGGACGGTGGCGCCCGTGTTCGATTGGCGGTCGGACTACTCAGCGCACATCGAGCCGGCGGAATGAGTCATGCGCATCCTGCAGATTCATCCTCTGCTGCGCGGCGATCGTATCAGCCCCGTCGCGGGCGGCAAATCTCGGGTATCCCTGCAACTCACCTCATATCTCGCCGGCCAGGGACACAACCTGGCGCTCTTCCCGTACCCTGAGCGCTTGTTCGACGCACCCCGCGCGCTGCTCCTGCCCAACGGCGTAACTGCGGCATTGTGCGCCACGGCTGTCCTGCCCACCCGCAGCTCTATGGCCGTGGATCTTATCGCGTTGCTGCGTGCGCGAATCTCAGCGGGGCGCCTGCGCAGCGAAAACGGAGGATTCGACCTGCTGGCACTGGATGCATTGCACCGAGCGCTTGTGGAACAGAAGCCGCAGGTCGTCCACTGCCACCACACCTTCTCCGAATTCCCACATCTCTATCGCGCGCTTTCCGCACGCGCGCCCCTCATCCTCACCCATCACGCGTATCAACCTGCGGTGCGGCTCGCCACCTACGATTGGGTGATCTTTGTCTCGCGTCGCTGGCAGCAGGAGATCGTTGCCCGGACGGGCTTCCCGATCGAGCGGACGCAAGTCATCCACAATCCAGTGGCGGATGTGTTCATCCGCGGTGAAGTCCCGGCCAATGCCGCACGGCAGGGGATCGTCTTCCTCGGAAATCTGATTCCGCGCAAGGGGCTGCCCCTGTTGCTTGAAACCTACGCCGAAAGCGCCGAGCTGCGCAACCACCCCCTGACGGTATGCGGTACGGGAGAGGTTTTGGCCGAGTGCCGCGCGCTCGCGGAATTACAGCGCCTGCCGGTGGAGTTCCGAGGGCGTCTGTCGGCTGAAGAGGTGCGCGATGTTCTCACCCACTCTCGCGCGCTGGTCGTTCCCAGCCAGTCTGAGGGGTTCAGCGTTGCGATGCTGGAGGCGCTGTGCTCCGGAACGCCTGTTGTGGGGTGGGCGCCGCAGGTGGAAGAACTCGAACAGATCCTCGTCCGGCCGGTCGGCGAAGGCCTGCCCTCCGACGCGTCGCCCTCGGATGTGGCCGAGTCAATCTTGCGCGTGCTGGCTCGAAGCCGCAGCGCGGAATTCGTCGAGCAGGATCTGGCTCGCCAGGCGCGCGCGATGTTCTCCATTGAGCAGGCTGGCCAAGCCACGCTGCGCCTCTATCAAGAGGCACGGGCGGAACGCCGATGAAGATCCTTCGCGTCCATCCGTTCCTCAAGGCGGAGGCAACATACCCGTTTGCCGGCGGCATGGCGCGCACTTCGGTCCGCCTCACCAAGGAACTCGCGCGGCGCGGTCACGAGCAGCTTGTCTTCCCCTTTCCAGAGGGGATGGGCACCTCCACCATCTGGGACCTTCAAGACCAGATCAGCGTGCCGGTTGCGCCAACGATGAATTGGCCAGGCTGGCGAAAGCTGCCAGAGACGGTGCGCAGAGCGCGACGGCTTGCCCCGCCCCCGCGTGGATGGCGCGACCTCATCTCCGATGCGATGGCGATTTATGCACTCGACGAGGCCGTGCTCAGTTTACGGCCGGACGTCATCCACAACCACTTGCCGCGTGTGGCGTTCGCCCGGCTGGCCGCCGCCTTACGCGAGCGGATCCCGCTCGTTCTCACGCACCATCATGGGGAGGCCGGAGAGGCGCTGGAAATCTACGACCGGATTATCTTCGTCTCCCTGGCGCAACTCCATGCGATCGCAGGCACCGCCGGACTCCCCGCTGAACGATTGCGAGTTCGTGCATAACCCCGTTGCCGAGGTGTTCACTGTTTCGGAGGCGCCGGACGCCGCCCAACGGAAGGGGCTACTCTTTTCGGGGGCGCTTCGCGACCGGAAGGGGCTCGATTTGTTGCTGGAGGCGTATCTGCTGGAGCCGAGGCTCAATGCACATCGGCTGCACTTGTTTGGTGAAGGCGCTCACCGCGAGTCCTTCGAGCAGATGGTCCGGGCGAACGGACTCAATGTCGAGTTTCACGGCAAGGTTCCCGCCGAAGTCCTGGCTCAGGCATTGCGTTCAGTACGACTGCTCGTTAACCCAAGCCGCTTGGAGGGATGGAGCGCGTCGATCAACGAAGCCTTGTGTTGCGGACTGCCGGTCGTCGGCTGGGCGCCGCAGGTGGAGGAACTCCAGGGTTTGCTTGGTCTGCGCGTGGGGCTGGCTTTCGACGCGCGAACGCAAACGGCGGGCGAACTTGCCGAAACCCTGCTAACTGCTCTGGAAGATCGGGGGCTCACAGGATTGACAGGGGAAGAATTGGCGCGCGTCGCGCGCAGTCAGTTCTCGGCGGAGCGTTTTGTACAAGCCTATCTGGCAATCTACGAAGAACTGCGTTAGGACGGTCGAGGAGATTTCGCGGTGACCTCGCTGCAGAGCCGCGGAGCGGCGGCGCCCCATCCCATTTGCGAGATGCGACCCTGGAGCCAGGACTGGCACCTTTCGCAGGTGTACACCGGCTTTTCGATGCTCTCGGCCAGACATCAGATTGCCTTGCGCCAACGATGTGTGCCAGCGCCCGAGCCGGACGCATCCAAACCTCAGCACCTGAGGAACGCACGCGTTACGCACCTTTGGGTCATCGTCAATGGGTCGTTGCAGCTTTACTACGACACCCACGATGGCCCCGAAATTGATAACCAGGCCGCCGCTCGGGCCGACTTTTACTTCAAGCGAAGCTACAGCCCCGGCTCAATACCCCCGCACCTTTTGGCAAAGGTCCAACCCCTCGGCCTCAACTATGCCGTTTACCCGGACGGGCTTGACTACCTCGAAGTACGACGAGCCATGGCCGGCCTTCCTTCCGCTCGAAAGAAGGCCGCCCTGCTAGGCAAACTCGCCCTGCAGGGATTCGACATGCAGATTGTCTCTGGAGGGTATCGGCCGACAGTCACGACCATGTATACCCGGCCTGGCAAGGAGGTTCCTCCACGGATCCTTTTCATGGCCAGGGCGTGGGATCCGGACGATGAGGCTGACCGTGAACGCCGGCACCGGGAACAGCGCGCCGAGATCAACGAGACGCGGGTTCGCTGCGTGACTTTGTTGCGTGAGGAATTCGGCGCGGCCTTCACAGGCGGCTTCAAACACACGCCTTATGCCATCGAGCACTACCGCCATGTCCTGCTTGACGATCCGGCTTCCGCCTCCAAACGGAACTACCTCGCTCTCTTGGCGGCTCACCCCATCTGCATCGCCACGACCGGTCTTCACGGCTCGATCGGCTGGAAATTCGGAGAGTACGTCGCGCATTCCAAGGCCATCGTGTCCGAGCGCTTGTCCTATTTCGTCCCCGGCGACCTGTCGGCGGGACGTCACTACCTTGAGTTCCAGACGCCGGAACAGTGTGTCGCGGCCGCTGTGACGCTCTTCGAAAATGCCGAACTTCGGAGCATGCTGATGCATGCCAATCACGAATACTACGGGCAGTACCTGCGCCCCGACATGATGATTGCGCGCACATTGGAGGCGGCACTTGGGGCGCCAATCGAGTGAAACCGGTTGACCCCAAATCCCTCGAGCTGCTGATAGGCGACTCGCGGCGATCTTCCTGGTGGCCCCCGGAGTTGCGCCCCTCCGGTTGATGCAATTACCTCAGGCGTGGTAACCTCCCCAACACCCCGAGAACTCAACGGGGTGGAAGCCACACAAGGAAACCATGGGCGATC
Organism: uncultured Chloroflexia bacterium; assembly: GCA_963712475.1. Classification (GTDB taxonomy): domain Bacteria; phylum Chloroflexota; class Anaerolineae; order Anaerolineales; family RBG-16-64-43; genus RBG-16-64-43. The sequence goes on along the minus strand of CAVQIA010000004.1, from coordinate 1,237,306 downwards.
TCGTTATTCGAGCGCAGGGCGTTGGCAAGCAGTTCCGCATCGGCGCCCGCCAACAGGGCTACCGCACGCTGCGCGATACCCTCGTCGACTCTGTCGTGGCGCCGGCGCGCTGGGTCGGGCGCGCGTTGCGCCGTGGTTCCGCGCACACCGAACAAGGTGAACTGATCTGGGCGTTGCATGACGTCTCGTTCGACGTCCATCAGGGGGAAGTGCTGGGCGTCATCGGCCGCAACGGCGCGGGCAAGAGCACGCTGCTTAAGATCTTCGCCCGCATTACCGAACCCACCATCGGGCGGGTGACGATTGCCGGCCGTGTAGGTTCACTGCTTGAAGTGGGCACCGGATTTCACCCGGAACTCACCGGACGCGAGAACATCTATCTCAACGGGGCCATCTTGGGGATGCACCGCGATGAGATCGCCCGACGCTATGATGAGATCGTCGCCTTCTCGGAGGTCGAGCGCTTCATCGATACGCCGGTGAAACACTACTCGAGCGGCATGTACCTGCGCCTGGCATTCGCGGTGGCGGCCCACCTCGACCCGGAGATTCTCTTGGTCGATGAAGTGCTGGCCGTGGGCGATGACCGATTCCAGAAGAAGTGCCTGGGCAAGATGGAGAGCGTGGGCCGGGAAGGGCGCACGGTGATCTTCGTCTCGCACAATATGCCAGCCGTCACGCGCCTGTGCCCGCGAGCCATTCTCCTCGACGAGGGGCGAGTGATCGCCGATGGAGAAACGCGGGAGGTCATCGGGCGCTATCTGAACGCCGGGCGAGTTGAGAGCGGTGGTATGGAATGGCTCAACACCACGGAGGCACCGGGCGACGCCACAACCCGCCTCAAACACGTGCGCGTCTCCGACGTGGAGGGCACCCCCAAGACCCTTTTTACGATGCGTGAACCCATTGCGGTGGAAGTTGAGTTCTGGGTGTTGCGCGGGGATTATCCCGTGCTGCCGATGATCCAACTCGTGAATCAAGACGGGCACAGCGTCTTCGTCTCGGCCGCTAATCACGACCCGGCTTTCCGCGGCGCGACGCGCGAGCCCGGTCTGTATCGCAGCCGCTGCACTATCCCGGGCGACCTGATGACGGAAGGGTTATTCTCGGTGGATGTCTGGCTGCGCGTGCTCTACCCGCGCCGCGTGTTCGTGCATGAGGCGAATCTGTTGACCTTCCGCGTACAGGACACCGGCCTCGGCGACTTAACCAAAGGCACCTATCGCGGCGTGTGGGGCGGCGTCATCGCGCCTCGATTGGAGTGGCACACCGAGATCCAACCGGGAGGACAGGCCGAGCGTGCGGATACTGCAGATCCATCCGTTCCTGCGCGGTGATCGGATCGATCCGCGCGCGGGGGGCAAGTCGCGGGCGGCGCTCCTGCTCACCGAGTATCTCCTCGATCAGGGCCACGAGGTCGCGCTCTACCCGTTCCCCGAACGCCTGTGGCTGCAACCGGCCATGTTCGGTGTGCGCTCCGGCGCCCGGCTGCCGGTTCTGGCGACCATGGCGTTGCCCGGTCCCAGGCACACGGTGCGGGCCGCGCGCAGCGCATGGCGCGTCGCGCGAAGAATACGCCACGACCACGCCTTCCAAACGAGCCTGTTCTACATCGAGGGCATGCGCCGCGCGCTGGAAGAATTTTCCCCAGAGATTGTTCATTCCCATCAGCGGCTGACGCCTCTGCCGCTGATCCTGGGCGAGATGCGCGGGCGACCGCCGGTCGTGTTCACTCACCATACCGGCGAGCCGGGCGAGCTCCTCGACACCTACGAGCACGTTGTCTTCGTCTCGCGGGCGCTGCAAGAAATGGTCTGTGGCAGCACCCGATTGCGACGCGAACGGACGAGTGTCATTTACTATCCGATCGACGCGGCCTTTCTCGAGGCCCCGCTCGTGCCGGCCATCGCGCGGCGCGGCTTGGTGTTCGTCGGCGGCTTGAGCGAGGCCAAAGGGGTGGACCTACTGCTGAGCGCCTACCGCCTTGACCCTGGGCTGAACGAGCATCCGCTGCGGTTGTGCGGGGCGGGCGAGCGCGAACCCGAGTTGCGCGAGTTTGTCGAACGGCACTCGCTGAATGTCGTCTTCGAGGGCCGCCTGACCGTGAGCGAGTTGTGCACAGTGCTGGCACACAGCCGGGCGCTGGTGAATCCCAGCCGGTTGGAGGGGTTCAGCATCGCCCTGCTTGAGGCGCTCGCCTGCGGAACGCCGATCGTGGGCTGGGCCCCCCAAGTTCGCGAGCTCGAGCACGGCTGGGGGCTGACGGTCGGCATGCCTTTTGATGGACGGATGCAATCGGAAGGTGAACTCGCCCAGGCAATCCACGCCCTGCTCGAGGGTCCCACTCAAAGTAACGAGGCGCGCGCTTCGATTGCGGCCCATGCCCGTCGCGAGTTCACCCTCGAGCGTTACGGGAGCGAGAACCTGAGTCTCTACCGTCAGGTGCTCGAGCGCCAGGCCGCGAGCTGAAAAACGAAAGAACCTACCTGAAGCATGCGCGTCCTTTCGGTTCAACCCTTTCTTAGGTCTGCAGCGGTCGACCCTCTGTGCGGGGTGGCCTCCCGCTCCACCACGCTCTTGGCAGAGGAGCTGCTCCGCCTTGGATGCGCAGTGAGTCTGTTCCCAAGCCCGGAGGCCATCGGGACTGATTTCCAGTGGGCCGTGGCACCCGGCTTCTCAGCTCGCGTCTGGCCGACGATGGAGCTGCCTGTCGCCGGGGACGTGCGTGTGCTGTTCTCGGGTGTGCCCAGGTTGCGACCACTGCCACGTTCCCCGCGGCAAGTGGTGTTTGCCTGGATGGAGCTGGTTGGGCTGCGCCGTGCGCTGGCCCGAAGCGAAGCGGATGTGGTGCATGATCATTCTGGCAAGAGGCGCACCATGGGGATGATGCATGCACTGGGCGTGCGCACGCCAGTCGTCTTGACGCATCCCGAGGGACCGGTTGAAGTCAACCTGGAAGCCTATGCGGCGGTCATTTTCCCAAGCCGTATGGCGTTGGCGCGAAGCGCGCTTTCGGCGAGGCGTGCGCGCATCTTACCGCCTCCAGTGAACCCCGCGTTTCTGGGCAGCTTGTCCACAGCCGCCCCGGCTGCCAATTCGCTCGTGTTCGTTGGGGGCCGGCAGTCACGGGATGGCCTGATGACTATCCTCGCCGCGCTGCGCGTCAACGCCAAGCTGCGAAGCGCGTGCCGGCTGACGGTGTGCGGCGAGGTCGCGGCCGATGGTGAACTGCGCTCGACGACTGACGCCGAACATCTTCCGGTGACATTCATCGGCGTCGTCTCGGCGGCACAATTGCGCGAGGTGTTCGACCAGAATTCGTTGCTCGTGCTGCCCGGGCGCCCATGGGCGAGCAGCCACGCAGCGCGCGAGGCGGCCTGTCGCGGAATGGCTGCGCTTACCTGGAGTGCCCAGGCCGAGGATCTGAACGAGCGCTTGGGATCGCCGGCGGCGATTGGCGTTGCGGACGAGGACATGGAGCCGCAGGCGCTCGCGCGGAAGATTCTGTCGGCGCTGGAGAGCGAAAGGGTGCTGCCCGCTTCTCGCGCCGAACTCGCGCTGCGCGCGCGGGGGGCATTTTCTGCGGCCCGTTATGCCGAGCAACATCTCGAGCTCTACGCTGAGGTCGGCTGACATGCACCATGCATGGTGTTGGCAGTGAGCCTCTTCGATCGGCCGCGCCGCGTCCTCAAACGCCTTTGGCAGCGCAGCCAGCCGCGGGCGGTCATCCTCATGTACCACCGCGTGGCGCAGGTAGCGGAGGACCCACACGCGTTGTGCGTCTCGCCTGCGCATTTCGCCGAGCATCTGGATGCGCTGCAGCACACCTTCCCCGTCGTTGCCCTGCGCGAGCTTCCGGCACGCCTGAGTGAGCGTCGGCTCCCGCGGCGCGCAGTGGTAATTACCTTCGACGACGGCTATGCCGACAGCCTGTTCGAGGTGCGCCCTCTGTGCGAGCAATTCGACATCCCGGCCACGGTGTTCGTCACGGCCGGATACCTGGATGGGAAGCGCGAGTTTTGGTGGGACGATTTGGAGGCCCAAACCCTTGGACAAGGTGTGACAGTTCACCGGGACCTTGACCTCCAGGTCAATGGGGATCGTCTGAAGTGGCCAGCCGGGACGCCGTTGCGCGCGGTCTACGACGCGCTGCACATGCGACTGCGTCCGTCGACGGCCGAGACGCGGGAGCGGGCCCTGAACGACTTGGCTAACCAGCAAGGGTCCCGCCGTGGAGTCCGTGAAGATCACCGACCACTCACCGAAAGCGAATGCCACCAACTCGCGGCGAGCCGGGTTGTCGACGTGCAAAGCCATACCCTCAACCACTTGTGGTTGGCGGCTCACCCGGCAGCGGTGCAGGCCCACGAATTGACCGAGAGTCGCCGCCGCCTGGAGGAGATCACTGGTGCGCACATTACGGCGTTGGCCTACCCCTACGGGTTCCGCGACGCCGTGGGCCCGGACACACTTGCACTTGCCCGTGAGGCGGGCTATTCTGCCGCCTGCGCTACGGTGCGCGGCCAGGTGACGCGCGGCGCGGACCTGCTGTGGTTGCCGCGCTACGTGCCCGGGGACGTCGGCGGTGAGGAACTGGTGCGCCGCCTAGCATGGGTTCTTCAACGACTTTGCCGTTCCGCACCCGCCGCGGGGTGGATCAACGCGTGCTGTGTCCGAGGTCAACGCCAGGGAGCTCACGTGACCGAATCGCTCTCCGCTTGGCCACGCCGGCTTTGGCGCACCCTCGTCGGACTCCTGCGTCCTATGCGGCGCTCGAAATACCCGCGGCGCATTCCCGGGTTGACCAGCCTCGCGGCGCGCCTGCGGCTGGGCCTCGGTATCCGACCTCTTTCGGTCGTCTCGGGGTCCGATCGGGGGCAGTCGATCCACCGCTACTACCTCGATCTCTTCATGAAGGAGTTCGCCGCCGATATTGGCGGGCGCTGCCTCGAATTCCAGAACGATCAATACACCTCGCGCTTCGGTGGCACGCGCGTTACAAGCCTCGATATTCTTCACAAAGAAGGCTCGGGCACGAGCAAGCAGGCGACGATTGTCGCCGACCTGCTGGCGCCGAACGACCTGCCTTCGGCATCCTTCGACACCATTGTCTGCACGCACACGCTGCACATCGTCGAGGCCCCCGCGCGCTTCATGGATGAACTGCATCGACTGCTGACTCCAGGCGGCGTGCTGCTGCTGGGTGTGCCGCACATCGCCGGCATTCAGCCCTGGTGGCACGAGCTGTGGCAATTCACGCCAGAGGGGCTGCGCATGCTGGCGGAACGTTCTTTCGGGGCCGGAAATGTTACACTTCGATCTTACGGCAACACGCTGACCGCGGCTGGGGCCATGCGGGGCCTCATCGCCGCTGAGTTCACCGCCCGCGAACTCGGTCTGCACGACGATCGGTTCGCGGTTGAGGTGTGCCTGCGTGCCGTGAAGGCCTGACGGGCGTGCCTGCGCGCTCCCCCAATTCAACATCCCGCTCGGAGAGAACCTTGGCCAAGACGAAAGTCCTCGTGGTGGGCTCCGGCCAGGCCGGGGCTGTCAAGCACGTCCCGGCCTTTGCGCTATGTCCGGAAATCGAAGTGGCCGGGGTGTGCGACGCCGACCTGCCGCGGGCGCAGCGCGTGGCCCGCGAGCACGGGCTGGCGGGCGCCTTCAGCTCGCTTGAGGAAGGTTTGGCGGCAACCGGCGCGTCGATCGTTTCAATTTGCACGCCGCCTCAGACACACCGCGACCTGGCGATCTATGCGCTTGAGCATGGCGCGCACGTCCTGTTGGAGAAACCGTTCACCGTCACCTTGCGCGAGGCCGCCGAAGTGATCGCGGCCCAGGAGAAGACCGGCCGCAAGCTCTCGGTGGTGCATCAAAACAAGTTCAACTGGGGCGTCATGGAGATGCAGAAGATCGTCCAGCGAGGGCGATGCCGGACGCGTGCTGCACCTCGGGCTCACCTGGATGACGAACGGTGACCAGGATCGCATGGTGATCGACCCCAACTTCTGGTGCCACTCGATCCCCGGAGGGCGCTGGGCCGAATCACTACCCCACCAACTGTATATCGCCTATGCCCTCGTCGGCCGGATGCGCCTGCTGTTCGTGACCGCACGCAAGACCACCGACAAATGGCCGTGGATGTCGGCGGACGAGGTGGACGTGGTGCTCGAGAGCGAACAGGGCTATGTCAACATCCGCATGTCGGCCAATCCGCAGGAAGCCAAGCGGCGGATCAACGTACTGCACGGCACCAAAGCCTCGTACATGTTCAGCTACAAAATCGCCATGCCCCTGGCCGAACGGCCGCGCGCCAAGCGTGCCAGCGAATACCTGCGCCGCTATCTGACCCTGCGCCTGCGGGGCGAGGATCACCCCAAGGTTGTTCCCTCGCCTCACGAGCGACTCATTCGTCAGTTCGTCGACTATGTGCTGCATGATGCACCGAATCCCACCTCGCCCGAGGAGGCCTATCATGTCGAGGAGCTGACCGAGCGCTTCGGCCAGGAGTTCGATCGACAGATGGGACGCGGGCCGGGATAAGGCCCCTGCCATGCACGCCTCAGGCACGACCCCGATGCGCCTGCGCTTCCGGATAGATGCCTCCGGCGATGGACGGGTGGAGGCCGAAGCCTGGCACGAGGACCTGCCTCCCGCCGATTGGGATGCGGCCCTGCGCCTCCTCAAGCGCATCAACCTGTCGACAACCCCGACCGGAGAGCGCCTTGCCTCGCTCGTAACCGTGGATGGGTTCGAGCCGTGGTGGTTCGTTCAAGACCGTCTCTTCCGCTTTACGTTGCTGCCCCTCACGCGCTACCTGCCGCTCCTTGGGCGACTCGCCGAAACGAATGAAGTTCAACTGATCGATGCCCCGGCCGAGGCACGACGCGCGCTGCAACCGCTCTCGGGCCGGGCGGGCTTTCCCCGCTTCACGTTCGAGGGCCACGATGCTGTGGGCTCGCCCCCTCGCCGTTTCGGCGCCTGGTTCGGCCATGCGGTGGTGCGCCTGGCTATCGTATCTGGCGGTTATCGGGTTTCGCCTGACCCGCCGCGACACGGTCCTCTACACTATCGACATTGTCAGCCCCGGGCTCGACCACGACTTCCGCATCGGCCCGCTCTATGCAGAATTACGCCGGCGCGGCTATCGCTTTGCCGAGTACGCGCACAGCCTTTCGCCGCGTGTTGCCATGCGCAACATGCTGCGTCGTCGTCGCCCGGCGGTCGTGGTCGAGGCGTTCGATGCGAATCCCTACAGCGCATTTCCGCCGCCGCGGGGTGCGCAGGCGCTGGCCGCAATCCTGGGGGGCGCGCTTGAGGAGCGTGTGCTGCGCGCCGTGTCGCTCGAGGTCGTCGGATGGTGTCAGGCTTCGATAGCGCGCTACCGCGCATTGCGACGCGTGCTGCGGTGGCAGGCTGCGCGGCGGGCCATCGTCTTCGACGACAATCGCCACAACTACGAGCTGGTTGCCGCCTGCCGCAGCCTGGGACTGAAGGTGCTCGGGTTCCAGCACGGCGTCTTCAACGGATTCCATACTGGAACCATGGCCTACGGGTTCGAAGGCACTCGCTCACATGCCTTCGATTTGTACGGAGTGTGGGGGCCGCTCTTTCGAGAACGACTCTTGGCTGCGAGCCGTCTGTATGATGCGGGCCAGGTCGTGGTGTGCGGACCGCTGCGCGTGCCTCACCAGGGACCGTCTCCGGCTGGGAAGGCCGCGCAGGCCGCTGCGCGCCCGCGCGTGCTGCTCGTCTCCGAGCCACTCGCACGCAAGAAAGAAGTCCAGAGCTACCTTGAGGTCCTCGAACGCAGCGGACGATTCGTGTTGTACGTGAAGCTGCGACCGGGAGAGGACCCTGCCGGGTTGCGTGCGTACGGCCTCGACCCAGCCTCGGTAGAGATTCTGCAAACCGCCACGGTCTACGAGGCCTTCGAACGTGTGGACCTGGCGTTGGGAACCTACAGCACGGTCCTGTATGAGGCGGCCCTCAGCCTCATTCCAACTGTGTGGCTGCGTACTTCGATAGCCTACGGCCGAGAACTTGCCGAGGAAGGCCTGGCCGAAGCGGCGGAGGACCCGCAGCAGGTTGTTGCCGTGGTCGATCGAGCACTCCGCATTCCGCGCGAGGAATTGCTGCGCCGGCGCGATCGCATTTGGTCGAGTGCGGCGGAGGATGGTGCGCAGCGGTTGATGGAAGTGGCGGAGACCCGTCTGTGGCACGAATGGGCTCGCCGGGAGCGCGGCCCATGACTCTACGCATCGCCTTCGTGATCCCCTACCTGCGGTCGCGGGGCGGCTGGCAAACCGCGGCGGTTGGCGCCGTCCGCGCGCTGGCGCGCGATGTCGAACCCGTGTTGGTCGTTGCACGCGCCGATCTCGACGCCGCGCAGGCCTTGCTGCCGGGCCACGAAATCCACTGCCTTCCCGGAATTCAACCGCTCAATGCAGGACTGCTGCCGGTGGCCCAGACGCTCGCCGCCGCGAACATCGGCCTGCGACGATTGCCGCGTCTGCATGTCGACGTGGTGCACGCGCTGGAAGCCTTTCCCGCGGGCGGAGTGGCGCGTGCGCTTGCGCGGCGCGAAGGAGTTCCCTTCGGCCTGACGGCGCATGGGACGTATAGCGTGGTGTGGCAGCGCTGGCCGCTACTCGCCCGGGCCTACGCAGGTGTTCTGCGCGATGCGGCGTTTGTCTGCCCCATCTCCCATGGGACTCTGACTCACATGCTGGCTGAATTCGGGGCGGCGCTCAGCGGTGCACCGTACGAGGTGGTGATCGAGGGAACGGATATCACCGAGCGCGTTGCCCGCGAAGACGCCAATTCGCGTCAATGGCCCAAGGTTCCCACCCTCACCTCAGTTGGAAACCTCAAGCCGCGCAAGGGCTATCACGTGAGCCTACAGGCTTTCGCGCAGGTTCGGCGGTCGCTGCCGCAGGCGCGCTACCAAATTATCGGCGGCGGGCTGGGCGGCGCGTACCACGAACAGCTCTTGGCGCTCATCCAGCAGCACGACATTCGTGGGGTGGAGTTCGTCGGATCGGTGGGAGAGCAGGACTTGGCGTCCCGCTACCGCACTTGTTCTGCCTTCGTGCTATTGTCTCAGGAACAGCGCTTCGCATTCGAGGGGTTTGGCCTGGTCTTTCTGGAGGCCGGTGCCTATGGTCTTCCGGTCGTTGGCAGCCGCACCGGGGGCATCCCCGATGCCGTGCGGGAAGGGGAGACTGGTTTCCTTGTTGGACCCGGAGGACGTCGAGGGGTCTGCCGACGCCATGCTGCGATTGCTGACGGATTCCGATCTCGCCCGTCGGATGGGACGAGCCGGGAGGCAGCGTGCTGAATCGTTGACCTGGTCACGCTATGCAGCTCAGCAATCCGAGGTCTATGAGCGTGCCTTGACTAGGAAATCGGGCGGGCCCTCGACGTGAGAATTGCATACCTGGCCTCGGCGGCGATACCTTCGAGCTCGGCCAACAGCCTGCAGATTCTGAAGATGTGCGAGGCGATGGTCGGGGAAGGCCATGCGCTGACGCTTCTGGCGCCACAACCGCCCGGCGAGGATGATCCGAATGGTCCGAGAGGTTCGTGACTACTATGGGTTGCATCACGCGCCCGAGATCCAGCGTGTAGGCATCCCGCGAGTGATCGGCCGCCGTGGCCTGGCGTGGCGGATGGCGCGCCGGACGCGGCAACTCGCGCCCGACATCGTCTACACGCGCGGTGTGGATCTGGCGATGGCCGCCGCCTGGCTCGGGCACCGCGTTGTTCTCGAATTGCATCAACTGCCAAGCGGGAAGCTGGGCCCCCTCTATTTGCGGTTCTTTCTGCGCAATGCGGGCTGCCGCCGGCTTGTGGTGATCACTCCGCGCCTGCATGAGCTGCTCGTTTCGGCCTACCCTGTGGCGCGCCGAGTAGAGACCCTGGTCGCAGGCGACGCCTTCGACGATGCAGCCTACCGATCGCTGCCGGACCCGCGCGACGCACGACGCACGCTGGGTATCACCGCGCGCGGCATCGCGGCAGGCTATTTTGGCAGCGTCGTCCCTGGACGCGGGGTGGACACTATTCTTCTCATGGCGCGCGAAATGCCGGAGGTTCTTTTCTTGGTTGCAGGCGGCGCCGGCGATGCGCCCCAGGGACTCCCCACCAACGTCTTTTGGCTTGGACGAATTCCTCCCGCACAGATTCCGCTGCATCAAGCGGCCTGCGATGTCCTCCTTATGCCCTATCAGGCCCAAGTCACCGTCCAGGGCAAAGGAGACACTGCCGAATTCATGAGCCCGCTCAAACTATTCGAATACATGGCGGCCGAGCGACTCATTATCTCGAGCGACCTGCCTGCGTTGCGCAACATGCTGGATGACGAGAACAGCATCCTGGTGCCGGCAGACAACTCTTCGGCCTGGATTGCCGCGGTGCACCGAGGTCTGCACTCGCCCGATCTGCGTCGACGCCTGGCCCACCAGGCCCGGCTGGATGTGGCTCCCCACACGTGGCGGAACCGAGCCCGCACTGTTCTGGCAGCCCTGGGTGGCGCACCATGACGAGCGGTGGCAAGGCGCGCGGGCCATGGTCCAAACTGCGTCTAGGATATGTGGCGCGATCGCGCGTGCCCTCCGACCTAGCCAACAGCCTGCAGGTCATGAAGATGTGTGCCGCATTCGCGGCGCACGTGGGTACGCTCGACCTGCTCATCCCCTTTCACGCGCAGGATGCACGTGAGGCAAAGGCGGCCGGCGAGTCGCTGTGGGAGAGCTACGCATTGGAGGAGCAATTCCACATTCGGCGCCTCAAGTATCCTCATTGGCGGGACCATTTCGAAGTGCGCGGGTTCTCGCTGGCTGCCACAGCCCGCGCCGCACTGCGCGGATACGATCTCGTCTACTCGCGCGACGTATGGACGACGTACTGGCTGGCGCGCATGGGACGTGCGGTGGCCTTCGAGGCGCACAACCCGGCGGAAGAGCAGCGCTACCCGGTGTGGCGCGCGATGCTCGGCGAACGTGCCGTCCGCGGCATCTTCTGTATCTCAGGCGCGCTGGCGGAGATGTACGCGGAGGCGGGCGCGCCGCGCGAACGATTGCACGTGCTGCCCGATGGAGTCGATCTGGCGCGCTTTGCGTTGCCGCTCTCCAAGGGCGAAGCGCGGCGGCGGTTGGGTTTGCCGCTCGATGCGTCGATCATCTGTCACTCCGGTCATGTGTATCCAGGGCGGGGCGCAGAGGAAACGATCGAGGCGCTGGCCGGCGTGCCGGGGGCCATGCTGGTGATGGTTGGCGGCCGCGCCGAGGACATCGGTCGTCTGAAGGCGATCGCGGAGGCGCTGCATCTGCTCGAGCGCGTGCGCTTTGTGGGGCAGGTCGCCAACCGTGATGTGCCGGCGTACCTGTGGGCCGCGGATGTGCTGGTGATGCCCTACACCTCGCGGACGCCGACCGTGCGCTATATGTCGCCGCTCAAGATGTTCGAGTACATGGCGGCCGGGCGCCCGATCGTGGCCACCGACTTCCCTGTTGTGCGCGAGGTTCTGCGCGACGGCCAGACGGCGCTGCTGGTCCAGCCCGACAGCAGCCAGGCGTTGCGCGAGGGAATATCAAAGTCGCTGGGGGACTCCGTGCAGTCGAACTCTCTTGCATTGAGGTGTCTTGAACAGGTGCGAGAGTATTGTTGGGAGCGACGAGCGCGACGAATTCTCTCAGCTGTCTTGCCCTGAACCACTCCATGCCGGGGAGTGGCCGATGCAGGGCAATGAGGAATGGCGAGCGGACCTCAAGGTTGACAGGAGCACCGATGGCTTGGCTTGCGAGGTTGCGATCCGCCGAGCGGGTTGCGCTGACAACTCTTGTTGCGGGAGTCTGACATATGGCTATGACAGCGGGCGCCTGGATCCTTGTGTTTGTCAAGGTGCTTATTGCGTATGTTCTCCCCGGGCTTGCGGCGCAGAGCATCGTCGACCTCAAGGGCCTCGGGTGGGGCGGAAGACTCGTCCTGGCAGTGAGCCTGTCGGTCACCGGCGTCCCCTACGTCCTTGTGGCCGTGGGCAACCTACTCCCTTTCAGACCCAACCTCACGCACGTCGTCATCCTGATCATGGTGCTGCTGGCGGTCGGAGTCATGGTCCGTGCGGCTGGGAAGAGCCCGCGGGTGGAGTTTCGGCCACGTAATGGAGGGGCTTGGCCGCCGTCGAGAGTGGAATGGATTCTGGCCGGGTGCTTTGTTCTGGTGTTTGCCGCATTCGTCAGCCTGCCACGGTTGGAAATGTTCATCCACGGGAATCAAGCTCGCGTCGCCGCAACCTGGGACGAATATTGGCATATCGCTGAATTGACATCCGTTGCGCGCAGTGGAATTCCGCCGCACCACTACTTCTTCCCCGACGCAAGTCTCGTGTACTACTATTGGTCTTGGGTTCTCCCGGCGGCGCTTGGTAATCAATTCCTGGGACAAGTTTCCTTGGCACGAGCATTGGCGATACATGGCTACATCCAGGTGGCGATGTTCCTTGGGATGGGCTATGTTCTGATCCGCACAAACACCCGGTCATGGTTTGGGCGGATATTGGGAATGAGCTTTTTCTCCTTCGCCGGGGGTTTTGATTACTTTGCCGCCTTTGGATCCTTTGCCACCATCGGTCAGGACATTGAATGGTGGCAGGCCGGCGTCCGCTGGTTGCACTCTGGAATCCAGTTTTCATCATTCCCTACTCTCTACGTGTGGGTACCGCAGCACGTCGCGGGTGGTTTTGCGTTTCTGCTTGGTCTGGTCATGTGGCGACACATCCGAGCCAACCCATGGATCAAGGCGGCTTGCCTCGGGTGGCTTCTTGCATTTGCAGCTGGAACGAGTGCCTTCGTTGCGTTGTTTAGCCTTATTGCACTTGTGCTATGGGCTCTAATGTACCGGAGGGTCCTGCATGGTTGGAAGGCGGCCGGGATCGCAGCGACTGCCGCCGGTATCCTCGCTGTTGGCGCGTGGCAACAGGCATTGCTGACGTTAAGTCATTCGGGGCAAATCGTCCTGAGTGATTTCCGCGTTCCCTTTGTCGAGCTGTTCTATGGAATAGCGTCGGGCAGGGCTGTCTTGGTCGACAGGTTCCTGACTCTTTTTGCTTTCCCAGTTGTAGGCTCGTGGATCATGCTGATTGAGTACGGGCTCATGTTTGCCATCTTCCTGTCTTGGCTCTTGTGGCGAGGGTGGCGAGAGCGCGGTGTTTGGTATCGATTCGCTGCGGTCTTTCCCGTTGTGTCGCTGGTGCTCGTGTTCCACCTGAGTGATCGGGGCGGCGGCGGCAACTTCGCTATGCGCGGCTTCATCCCCGCCCAAATCCTCATGGCGATGGTCGCGGCGCACGCGGTGGACGCGTGGCCCCTCGCGAAGATGAAGCTCGGAATACGCGCCGTGTTCGGCTACCTTCTATTGACTGTCTTCCTAATCGGCGGGATATCCTGGGGTCTGGACCTTGTGCAACTGGCCCGTGATCCCGTGGGAAGCGCCTTGCACGTCAATGGCGTCGTCAAATTCCTACGAGTCAACATTGCCGCTGACCCAGGTTGGCCCGGGGAACTTGAGTACATCCATTGGCTGAACGCGAACACCCCGGAGGAGTCGCTGGTTGTTGAAAGTGGTCCATTGCCAAGAGATGAGCCTCAATTCCGTCTACTTGAACGGATGCGGTTCATTTCGGTGTTGGATGCAACGAAACTAACATACTCCCATTACGATCTTGATGTGGCTCTTGCCGACCTTGCCGAGGGAGCCAGCACGGGCGACGACACAACTGACGTGTTGGAACAAGCCCTGCAATCGAATTACACTCAGGCGACAAACCCACCTGTCTTTCTCGTGGCGCGCCGGGGGCGGTATGATGGAGTGGGCACAAGGGTGTACGAGGACGAGTACGTCACGGTCTATTCGATCGCGCGCGACTGATCTGGCGCTTGGGGTGTCCGTACTCCGAGGCCAGGTAACAAAGCCCAAGGCAAATGACGAACAGCCTAGTGATACTATCGTGGAGTTGGCTTGCGTTTGACTCCTTCCTCGATGCCAATGCCTCGATCTGGCTGCGCATCGGCTGGCTGGTCGCGCTCACAACGCTCATATGGATCGTGTATGCCCTGTGGCGCCTCGGCCGCTGGGATGCGCGGCTGACCGCGTGCGTGGCGGCGGTCCTTGGCACCGCCCACATCATTGCCACCCAGCTCATCCTAGGCTGGCTCGGTCTGCTCACACCGCTCGCGATTGGACTGGCCTGGGCCGGCTTACTGTCGCCTCGGCTTGCCGCTCGCGGTGCTGATGCTGTGTCACCCTGGGCACATCTACCGCGGTCTGGGCGCAGAGGAAACAATCGAGGCCTTGGCTGGCGTGCCGGGGGCCATGCTGGTGATGGTCGGCGGTCGCGCCGAGGACTTCCGGCGCCTGAAGGTGATCGCGGAGGCGCTGCATTTGCTCGAGCGCGTGCACTTTGTGGGTCAGGTCGCCAACCGTGATGTGCCGGCGTACCTGTGGGCGGCGGACGTGCTGGTGATGCCTTACACCTCGCGGACTCCGACCGTGCGTTACATGTCGCCGCTCAAGATGTTCGAGTGCATGGCGGCCGGGCGCCCAATCGTCGCAACGGACTTCCCGGTTGTGCGCGAGGTTCTGCGCGATGGCCAGACGGCGCTGCTGGTCAAGCCCGACAGCAGCCAGGCGCTGCGCGAAGGGCTGCAGCGCGTGCTGTTGGATCCATCGCTGCAGCAGCGGCTGGCGGGTGCAGTGGGTGAGGCCGCTGAGGCCTACTCCTGGGAGAGGTGAGCCGAGTGGGGCCTTGCGAGACTCATATCAGCAGAATGATCGCGGGGTTAGTCATTCGCAGTTTGTGGGCTGAGTCGGGAACAGATGGGGGAGGAGGGAGGAGGCGGGGACGTGGCGCAATGGCAACAGCCTCTCGTCGGCTCATTCTTGCGCGCCGGGTCTCAGGGCTCAAGCGCTGCGATCTGGCTCGGTTTGCTCGAACTGATTCTAATCACGTCGGTTTGCTGGCTTGGATGGTACGCCGCCTTTCTGGGGCTCTGTCGACGAGTGCTTCCAGCACTGATCATGGCACAACTGATCACGATGTCACAGATCGTGCTCAGTCTCTTATCCCTTGGCCTTGCGGGCCAGCTATACCCCTCGTTCGTCGCGCTGACCAACGTTGGCCTAGCCCTCATCGTGTGGGTTGTCCTAGTTCGCCCGCGGTGGCATGCTGTCGTTAGCCTTCAGCAGGAATGGTGGGAGGGAATCCGACGTGCGCGGCTCAACCTTGGGGGGAAAATGTGTCTGGTTGCATTCGGGGCGGCCGTGCTGTGGAATATGGTGCTCGCCATATACCTCCCGCCCCGCGACTGGGACAGCCTCGCATACCATCTCCCAATTGCGGCAACATACTACCAGGACCATGCGATAAGGCCGATCACAAGTCCTTCCGTTTGGGTGAGGTATTACCCGATCGACGGGGAGCTCTTGCAGCTATGGAACGTCATCTTCATGCATGACGATCGTTTCATCGAGATCGCGTTTCTCCCTGCAGTTCTTGTCGGCCTTCTGGCGATCTATGGTCTTGCGAGAGAGCTGGGGGCAAGTCGGTCATCTGCTGTTCTGGGCGCGGGGGTCATGGCGTTTGCCACTGCGACGCTGGTCGAATTGGCTACCTCGCTAAACGATGCTCTCTTAGCAGCGATTGTGGCGATGGGGATGTACATTGTTGTTGCTTTAATGCACAACGTCCGGTCGAAGGGCAATTCGGTGGCCTGGATTGCCGCCGCGGGTGTGGGCGCGGCGGGGGGGCTGTGCGCAGGGATCAAGTTCAATGGGGCAGTGTACTCGGCGGGGCTTGTTGCCATCTTCTTCCTCGCACGCACTTCTTGGCGCCGAAAGGGGAGGGCACCCACAAGCGCCCGCGTACGCATCCGTTACTTGGCTGCGATCGTTCCGGTTGGGCTGGCCCTCAGCATCTACCCTCTTCTGCGGAACTCTCTTACCGCGGGCAACCCGCTTGCGCCGTTCGAAATTCATGTGGGTGGATGGCGCATATTTGAAGGTCAGAAACAGATCGAGGAGTTCGTTGGCTGGACGACTCCGCAGGAGGTGGCGGAGAAGCCCTTGCTTCTTCGTCTCCTCGCGCTATGGCGGGAGCCCACGGGGTCGGTCTACGATCTTTCGCTAAGCGGGTTGGGCGGAGCATGGTTTGCAGTCGGTTTGCCTGCGGGCATCGTTTGGCTGGGTATCGCGCTTTGGCGAAGAAGAATGTTCGATGTCTTGGTCTTCTTGGCGCTGCTGCTTGGAGCCGTGACAACTCCCGCGATGTGGAATCCGCGCTACATCATGCCTGTGCTCATATGGGGCTCAATTTCGACAGCTTTGCTGCTCGATCAGGTCACCCCCGGGGTACGCAGAGGCGCCAGCGCTTTGCTGCTCTGCCTATACCTGCTTAATGCAATCGCGGCCATCCCTCCCTACTCAGCGGGCGTCGACGACCTGCAGGCGGTTGTCGACACGCATGACGGCCGCGAGCGGTCCAGCCCGCAGTTCATGAATCCGAATTGGGGCCGCGCGGCGTTCGCCTGGATTGACGCCGAGACCAGAGAGCAGCCGGCAACAATCGCATATGGAAAACTTGTCCCGTTCATCTACCCGCTCTATGGAACGGACCTGCGCAACAAGGTCGTTCACGTTCTTCCCACGACCCAGCACGATTGGTTGGCCGTCCTCAGGATGGAGAAAGTGTCTATTGTGATCGTCAATCGCGGCACTCCACAGTACGAATGGACTCAACAGAGCGGAGAGTTCGCCCAGGTGATCGAGGATGTCTCCTATGTCGTACTCAAGCGAATTCCATGATGGGGGTGGGAGCAGACGTTCCGCCTTGCCCAGTCTGCTGCTATTGCTGGTCATGATGCTTCTGGCCGCCAGCTATCTGGGATTCCGACCGCGGCTCGCTATGTATATGCACACGATTAGATGGCTGCGCGAGTTGTTGCTGATGACATTGGGTGGATAGAAAGGATCAACAATGCCGAGGACATGCGGAATCGGATGATGATCTCCTTACAAGCCGCAACCGTGCAGGCGCCAGCCAACGGTGTTCTTTGGATGCCGCTTGCGCTAGAGTCCCTCGACACCCGCGCCCCGACCCGGGCGCGGGGGGGCCGGGTCCTTGTGCCCGCCTTCCTCACCTGCTTAACTTGTTTCCTGTGGCGGCAGGCTCGTACGCCCCTGCGCCTGCGGTTCGCTGGATTGATGGTCATCCGCAGAGCGTTGACGCCAAGCATCACCAATGATCATGTACGCCGCGTCGTCATCAGGGCCATCTCTCCTCTCACGCGGGTCGCCGCAACGTCGACCGCTCGACCGGCGTCATGTGCGTCTCGACGCCAGTCGCTTTGTGGCAACTCGATCGTATCCGGCGTCCACAGCACGCGCTCCACGCACATCGATCGACTGAACCGCGTGTGCGTGGGCTGAGTGGGTTCCCAAGAATCGCCATTGTTCGTGGAGTCCGATGAATGAACGCAACACCTGGCACGTGGCTTGTTCTTGCTGGCACTGTAAGCCTGGCTTATCTACTGCCTGGGATGGCCCTGCAGAGTCTGGTTCGTCTGCGAGGTGTCGGGTGGGGCGGGAGGGTCACACTTGCGATCTGCCTTTCGATCGTCGTAGTCCCGTTCACGTTCGTGACGGTGGGGAACCTGGTGCCCTTCCGACCCAACATGATGCATCTGTGCATTCTCAGCTCGATTCTCCTGTTGGGCGGATTGATCCTCAGCCTCCTCGGCAAACGGCCGGTCATCGAGTTCCGGCCGCGGAACGGGGGAGTCTGGCCGCCGACGCGGTTCGAATGGATCCTGGCTTCGTGCTTCGTGGTTGGATTTGCGGCTCTCGTGAACCTGCCGCGAATTGAAATGCTGGTGCATGGTGATCAGGCCGTTGTCGCCGCAACGCATGATGAGTATTGGCATGTCGCAGAACTTACCTCGCTGGCGCGTAGCGGCATACCGCC
This sequence comes from uncultured Chloroflexia bacterium, assembly GCA_963712475.1. Classification (GTDB taxonomy): domain Bacteria; phylum Chloroflexota; class Anaerolineae; order Anaerolineales; family RBG-16-64-43; genus RBG-16-64-43. Next base: position 1,219,287 of record CAVQIA010000004.1, on the reverse strand, counting down.
GCGCCACTACCTCTTTCCGGACTCAAACCTCGTCTACTACTATTGGTCCTGGGTGCTTCCCGCTACAGTGGCCAATGCCTTCGCCGGGCACGTCGCCCTTGCGCGGTCTCTGGCAGTCCATGGTTTTACCCAGGTCGCGGTATTCCTGGCGTTGGCGTATGTGCTGATCCGCGCAAACACCCGTTCGCAACTCGCACGGGCCCTGGGAATGGGCTTCTTCTCGCTGATAGGGGGATTTGACTACTTCACCACGATGGTTCACGTCGAGCAGTGGCAGGGTCAAGTCCGCTGGCTGCACTCAGATCTTGAGTTGTCCGCCTTTCCGACGCTTTACGTCTACGTGCCGCAACACCTGGCTGGGGGGTTCGCGTTCCTGATAGGTCTGATTATCTGGAGGAATGTGCGGGCCAGCAGGAGGGCTAAGGCCGTGGTCTTGGGAGTATTGCTTGCCTTTGCGTTCGGAACGTCCGCATACGTGTTCATGTTTGCAGTTCTGGCGCTGTTGATCTGGGGGTTGCTCTACAAACAAGCGGTCTTTCGAAGAGGGATGTGGGCGACACTTGGCCTCACCGTTGCCTTGTTCTTGGTTGGAGGTTGGCGACAAGGCCTACTCTCGCTGAGTCACTCCGGCAACATTGTGCTGAATAACTTCCGCGTTCCGCTGGTCGAATCGTTTCTTGGAGTCACGACGGGAAGCGTGGACTGGGTCGACCGTACGCTCACCCTTGCGGCTTTTCCTGTTGTCGGCTCTGGGATCATGTTGATCGAATACGGCCTCGTATTCGCCATCTACTTCCGGTGGCTTGTGTCCCGAGGTTGGAGGGCGCCGGGGGTTTGGAGGAAGTTCGGGGCCGTGTTCCCGATCTTGTCTCTCTTTCTCGTGTTCTTGCTCCGTGACGATGGCGGTGGCGGCAGCTTTGGCATGCGCGGCTTCATTCCCGCTCAGATCATCGTGGCATTGCTCGCCGCCGAAGCAGTAGATCATTGGGATCTGACCAAGATGAAATCCTGGACCCGAGTTGCCCTGGCGTACGCAATTCTCACGGCTACTCTCGCAGGTGGAGTTTCTTGGGGGATCGAGTTACAGACACTTACGCGCGGCCCATTGGGAAGTGCCCTCCAGGTCAAGGAGAAGGTGCGGGCACTTGGCGTCGACGTGGCCAGCAGGGTGGCTTGGCCCGAGTACCTTGGCTATATACATTGGATCAATGCCAACACTCCCCAGGACGCGCTTGTGATAGAGGTAGGCCCATTACCCACGGACGACCCCGGATTCCGAATGCTTGAGAGGATGCGGTATGTTGCTCTGAGCGATATCAGAACGCTGACCTGGGCCTTTCACGATTTCGAGTTGGCCCCAGAGACCCTCGCGAGGCCTGCAGGCAACCCGAACGTGGTGGAAGATGTGCTGGCGCAAGCCAGGCAGAGCGATTATGTCCGGGCCCGTCACCCTCCCCTCTACCTTGTTGCGCGGGGCGGGAAGTATGGTGAGCTTGGCTCTCCTGTCTATCGCGATGAGTACGTGTCAATCTACTCCGTAGACCCAAGATGACAGCGCGCGGCCCCTGTTTGGCCTATCGACTAATTCCGGGGACTGGGTTTCTGCAACCCGGTGGTCAATCTCTCATTGGATAGCAGCCTGCATTTTGCGGTTGACTTCACCTTCCTCGGCACCGATGCCTCGACCTGGCTGCGCATCGGTTGGTTGGTCGCGCTTACACTCCTGATCTACATCACCTTCTTCGCGTGGCGGCTCGCCCGGGGCGATCGGGTCTTTACCGCCGCCATCGCGGCCGCCATCCTGAGCACGGCCCAGATTATCGGTGTGCAGCTCGTCCTGGGCTGGGTCGGGGCGCTGACGCCGGTCGCGGTCAGCCTGGTGGCGCTGGGGCTCAGCGTGCTTTTGGCGGCCGTGGCTGTCATTCCTCAGCGAGATGCTGTACGCCTCGCGCTCCGCGAGGCCCGCGCCCGCATGCGCACAATCTCGGTCCCCGCCTGGGCCTGGCTGCTGATGGTGATGTACGCCGCCATACTGGCGCGCAACATCTTCTACGGTTGGGTCCTGCCTCCCTACGATCGAGACGGGCTGGCCTACCACCTTCCGATCATGGCCAGCTTGTATCAAGCGCACTCGGTCGCGCCTATCCCCAGCCTCTCGGTCTGGGTGCGCTCTTATCCCATCAACGGCGAGTTGAATCAGCTGTGGGCCCTTCTGCCGCTCGGGGTCGACAAGCTGGTGGATCTCGCCTTCCTTCCCGGGGTGGTCTTCGGCGGGCTGGCGCTTTTCGGGATTGCACGCCACTTCGACGCCTCGCGCGCCGCGAGCCTGGCGGGAGCCGCGGTGTTTGTCTTTGCGCCCACTGTCTTCTTGCGCCAGGTGGGGGCGTACAACGACGCCTGGTTGATTTCATTCTTCTTCATGGGCGTATATCTGGTGTTGAAGAGCCGGCTGGATAGTGTGCCGCGGATGGCCGAGGCCGCGTTGTTATCCGGGTTGTGTGCCGGTCTCATCGCGGGGACGAAATACTCCGGCCTGGCGCTGGCTGCGATGCTTGCCATATTGCTCCTCGTTCGCCAGTTTGAACGCCGCACGCCGGGGGCAAGCGAGTCGAACTCCAGAGATATCCAATCGCGTCAGATGGCGTCGCGTCCTCCTTGTTCTCTCGATTTTCAGTGCAGCGGCTGCGTTGCTGGGCGCTTATCCTTATCTGCGCAACTGGGTCGTCGAAGGCAATCCCTTGGCGCCGGCGAAGGTCAGCCTCGGCGGGCGCGTTGTGTGGCCGGGGCTCGAAATGGATAAGATCCTGGCCCTCGAGCCTGATTCACCCGTGACCGGCCTTTCGTGGCCGGGCCGCATCGTAGCCGCCTGGTTGGATCACCTGGGCTCGCTCTACGACTACAATTTCGGTGGCAGCGGGCCGCTGTGGCTCTTCCTCGGCCTGCCAGGGTTGGTCTATTGGTTCGCCGTGGCGTGTCGGGGGCGTGCGAAGTGGCCGCTGCTGCTTATTCTTGGCGCGTTACTGATCTTTGCCGTCACGCCCGACAACTGGCGGCCGCGCTTCGCCTTGGTGCTTCTCCTGCCGATGTCGGTCGGAGCGGCCATGCTGTTCGACACATTGGCGAGCTGGCCGGGCATGCTGGTCCGCGCCGGGCTGGTTCTCGCCGCGGGCTATGTGCTTCTTGCCACGCTGCCGCCCGCAGAGATAAGCGTCCTGCAACTGCGCGACCTCGTGCTCGAAACGGATGACCGCGCGCGATCTTCCGCGCGCGTCGCGCAGCCGGTGGAAGCGTATCGCTGGATCGAGCGGGCCACTTTCGATCATCCGCAAACCATCGCCTACGGCCGACGGGTCGACATCTACCCGTTGTTTGGCGCGGACCTGCGCAACACGATCCTTCACTTGCATGCTCCGGACGAGATGAGCTGGCACGCTGCCCTGGAGTCGAGCCCGGCCGAGCTGGTCGTCACGTCGCTGGGCAGCAAGGAGGACGAATGGACTCGGACGAGCACGCAGTTCGCGGAAGCGGCCCGCGCCGAGCCGCTGGTGATCTATGTCAGGCGGTGAGCCGGTGATGGATGCTCCCGTTGGCCGATGGACGATGGCCTCCTCTGTGTTGATGGCCGGTTTGTTGGGCGGCTACCTGGTCTCCGCTGGCAGCCTGCTGGTATTGTTGCGATCCTATGGCTGGTTGCGCCAGCTGGGGATGTTGCTTCTTGGAGCGGGCGGGTGAATTGACCGACGTGATGAGGGAGACTACCCAATGAAGGTCGCGCTCTTCGCTGTCGAGGCCCTCCTGGCTTACGTACTGCCGGGGTACCTCGCGCTGCATCTGGTCGATCTGCCGCACGCCCGCCGCTGGCTGCGCCTTGCGCTCGCCGTTCCTGTCTCGCTGGTCATCGTTCCTTTCTTCCTCGTGGCCGCCTCCAATCTCTTCCCCCTCGTGCCCAATCCCTTCTGGCTGATGGCGTTGATCGCGCTTCTCGGGGTGGGCGTGTTCCTTCTGCGCCGATACGGCCGGGTGCCGCGGTTGGGCTTGCGCGCGCGCGACGGCGCCGGAGCGATTTCCGTCTCACGCGGCGAGGCGATCATGGCGGGGGCATTCATCGTCCTGTTCACTTTGGCCATTAACCTGCCGCGGCTCGACTTCCTGGTCAATGGCAACCTGGCCACCTGGGGCGGAAGCGGGGATGAGTACTGGCATCTGGCCGAGCTGGTCTCGGTGGCGCGCAGTGGGCTTCCGCCGAGCCACTACTTCTTCCCCGATCAACCCCTGATCTACTACTACTGGTCGTGGATCTATCCCGCGATTCTCGCCAACACGCCGAAGCTGGGAGTCTCACTGGCGCGGGCACTGGCTGTGCACGCCATCGTACAGACGGGGGCCTTCGTCGGCCTGAGCTGGTATCTCTTGCGCCTCAACCTTCGCTCGCGGCTTGCGCGCTGGGGCGGCCTGTGGGCGCTGACACTGGCAGGCGGCTTCGACTTCTTCGCCACGCTCAGCATGTACAAGGTGGAGGATTGGCAGCGACGCGTCGTCTGGCTGGTTTCGAACAACCAGATTTCCTCCTTCCCGACTCTCTTCATGTGGGTGCCGCAGCACGTGGCCGGTGCCATGGCGTTCGTGCTGGCGCTGCTCCTGTGGCGCAACGTGCGAGCGCCCGCCATCGTCCGCGCGGTGATCCTAGCATTCCTGGCCGGCTTCTGTCTCGGTTCGAGTGCGTTTATCTTCCTCTCCATGGCCATCGCCGGCGTGATCTGGGTGCTGCTCCACACCCGCCTGTGGTGGCGCGTCAAGGCTATCGCCCCGATAGCCTGGGCGGCCGGGCTGTTTGTGATAGGAGCAGGGCGCCAAGCGCTGATGAGCTTCTCGCAAAGCGGCGGTATCAAGGTCAATGAATTCCGCATCCCGATGCTGGAGGGATTCCTGGAGACCAGTTCGCCGATCTTCCAGATCCTCGACCGCTGGCTGTCGCTGCTCGGGTTCCCGCTCGTCCTGGCGTGGGTCATGCTGATCGAGCTCGGTCTGCCGCTCGCGCTCTATGGGGTTTGGGTGTTCACCCGCGGATTGCGCGACCGATCGCGCTGGTCGAAGTTCCTGGTCTACTTCCCACTGCTTTATCTCTTGCTCACGCTGGTCTTCACCCACGGCGGCCCGGGGCGCAATTTCGTCACGCGCGGCTCGGTGCCGGCGCAAATCGGCATCGTGCTGGGTGCGGCGCTGCTCCTGGCGCAGGTCGACTGGCGGCGCATGAGCCGCCTGCAGCGCGTGGCGATTGGCTACATCGCGGCCGTGACGATCATCGCCCAGTCGCTGACGCCCTTCTTCGACCTTCGCACGCGCTCGCTGCAGGCCATCGGCCGTGCGGCGCATGCAGAGGAAGCGGTGCAAGTGGCCGGGATCACGATCGGCACACCGCCCACGCCCTGGCCGGCGGAGTTCGAGTACATGCGCTGGATCAACGTCAACACGCCAGGCAACGCGTTGATCGTCGAAACCGGCGCGATCGAGGACGACACGCGCTTCCGTTTGCTCGAGCGCATGCGGCTGGTGACTTATCCGACGGCGGCCGAGATGAGCCTGATGTCCGTCGATCTCGAATTGCTCGACCCGGCGCGCTGGCAAGCCGCGCGGGATATCGCTGAGGGTGCGGCGCCGCTGGCGGCGGTCGCAGCCTCCGAGTATGCTCGCACCCGACAGGTTCCGGTTTACCTGGTTGAGCGTGAAGCGAACGACGAACCGCCCGGCGAGGTTGTGTACCAAGACGCCTTCGTGCGGGTTATCCTTCTGGCCCGCGAGTAGGTGGGGTTTCTTCGTTGAAGAGTGCGGCGAGTCGGACACGAATTCTCTATCTTTTGCCCACGCTAGCATCCGGCGGCACGGAACGCCAGGCGATGGAACTCGTGCGCCATATCGATCGGACGAAGTTCGATCCGATCGTCGTCACCATCTATGATTCAAAAACCGTCCCAATCGAGATTCCTCCGGGCGATGACCCGGTATTGAGCTTGCGCAAGCCGCTGGGCAAACTCGGTAACCTGATTGCGCTGGCCAGGTTGGTGCGCATCATCCGCGCCACACGCGCCGACATCCTGCAGTCGTACTTGCGAACAGCCGACCTTTACCTGCGCCTGGCCGGCGTGTTGGCCGGCCACCGGCGCATCCTGACCTCGCTGCGCACGCGCATCGCCGGATTCTGGTCGCCTCCATGGCAATGGACCGAGCGCATGCTCTGGCGCGCCAGCCGGCTCATCATCTCGAATTCCCAAGCCGCAGCCGAGGAGGCCCACACGGTTCTGGGTATCCCTGAATCGCGGCTGCGCGTGATCGAGAACGGCGTGGATGTGAAGCGCTTCCGCCCAGCGAGCGACACGGCGCAGGCGCGGCGCAGCTTGGGCCTCGAGCTCGCGGCACAGACCGTCGGCATGATTGCCCGCTACTCGCCGGTGAAGGATCACCGGACGCTGCTGCAGGCTGTGCACGAACTTCGCGCACAAGGACGTTGGCCGGCGCGGGCGAAAGTACTGCTCGTCGGTGGCACGACGTATGCGGAAGCTCGGGCCGAGGTTGAACGAACCGTGACGCAGCTGGAGTTGCACTCGGAGGTCGACGTGCGTGGCGTGATGCCCGAGGTCGAGCGGGTCTATCACGCGCTCGACGTCCTGGTGCTGCCCTCGCTCTTCGAGGGATTTCCGAACACCGTGCTGGAAGCCATGGCCTGCGGTGTACCGGCGATCGTCTCCTTGGCGGCCAATGCGGCTGGTGTCGTCTTGGAGGCGGAGACGGGCTGGGTCTTTCCGACAGGTGATGCGCAGGCTCTGGCTAAGGCGCTTGATCAAGCGTTGCGCATGGGTCCGGAGGACCGCCGCAGGTTCGCCGTACGCGCCCGCGCCCGGGCCGTCGAGGGCTACGCGTTGGAAGTCATGGTCGCGCGTTACGAGCAGCTGTATACAGAGCTGATGGAGAAAACGTGAGCCCGTTGCGAGCGGCGTTCGTTCACGAGCACTATCCGCCCTACAGGCATGAGCTGTTCAGGCTGCTCGCCGCGCGGCATGCGATCGAGTTCTTCTTTGTCAACGAACCAGCCGCGGGCCTGCCACCTGGTTCGATATCGGTGCGTGGGTACCGCTTCCCCGAGATGTCGGATCTCGTGTTCGCGCCCGGCCTGACGCGGGCGATTGACCGCGCTCACCGCGCCAAACCATTTGACCTCGTGCTGGGCTCCGATCTTGGGTCATATGCCACGCTGGCGGCTTACCGCGCCGCGAGACTCATCAGGCGGCCGTTCGTTCTGTGGAGCGGCGAATGGGTGGCCACGCGTCATCCGCGGCGATGGATCATGCGAGGCATCGAGGCACGCATCGCGCGCGGCGCCGCTGCCGCCTTGGCCTACGGGACGCGCGCGGCGGCCTATCTCGAAGCACTCGGCGCAGCCAAGCCATCCATCGTCCTCACCGGCAACACGGCGGGTTTTGTCTTCGAACGGGCTGGCGGGCCCGACCTGGCCCGAGTCCGAGCTGAGTGGGGCATTGGTGATCGATCTGTTGTCTTGTTCTTGGGGCGGCTGATTCCAGTCAAGGCGCCGGAGATCCTGGTGGAGGCATTTGCCGGCGTCGAGGCGCGCCATCCTTCGGCTTACCTGGTTGTCGCCGGCGAAGGCCCGCTGCTCAGGCAGCTCGAAGCGCTGGCAGCCGGGCTTGGCGTGCGATCGATTCACTTCACCCGTCAGGCTGTCGAGGGGAAGCGCGAGAAGGACCTGCTCTATTCGCTGGCAGACATCTTCGTTCTCCCCTCGAGGCGCACTCGAATTGCGGAAGCCTGGGGCCTGGTGTTGAACGAGGCCGCGATCGCTGGGCTGCCGATCGTGGTTTCCCAATCGGTCGGCGCTGTGGGGGACTTGATTCTCCCGGGCGAGAGCGGTGTCGTTGTTCCCGAGGCGGACACGAAGGCGCTTGAGGAGGCCATCCTTAAGTTGCTCGTCGACCGTAACGCGGCGAAACGCATGGGTGAGGCGGCCCGCCGATCCGCGGCTGCCTTCACCGTGGTGCGCATGGCCGATGCGTTCGATCGCGCCTTCGAGCGCGCCATGGAAGCGCGTCCATGACACGCCCGCGCGTCGCGCTGGTCTCCCTGACTCCATTGGCCACGGGCGGCATTGAAACGCACCTGTTGCAACTCGTCCGCGGGCTGAAGCATGAGGTCGACTTCGTCCTCGTCGGCGATGTGAACCCGCCGCTCACGGGTCTGATTACCGACGAGGGTGTACCACTCGAGCGCATCACAGCTGCGAGCAAGCTTGACCTGCGCTGCCTGTCTGAACTGCGGCGCGCCTTTCGCCGCCGGGGAATCCAAATTGTCCACACGCACGACACGCGCGGTGGTTTGTTGGGGCGTCTGGCGGGGCGGTCCCTCGGCCTGCAGTGCATCCACACGGTTCACACACCGGCCTTCTTTCTGCAACAGGGTGGCACAGCCATCCGCCTCTACCAACTGATCGAAGGTGCACTGAACCGCTGGGCCACCCGCACGGTCGTCTTTGTCTCGCCGACAATCCAGGCGCTCTACACTCGGGCGGGCATTGCGCGCACCGCTCAGGCGGTGTGCATCCCGAACGGGCTGGAGCCCGTCTGGTTCGAACGCCCCACCAAGAGCGCGAGGACATCGAGCGGCGTCCAGTTCATCTACGTGGGCCGCCTGTCGCCCGAGAAGGCTGTCTCAGATGTGGTGCGCGCGTTCGAGTTCTGTGTTGCGCGATGCGCCTCAGGCGCGTTTGAAGATTGTCGGCGATGGGGTGGAACGCGAGTCGCTTGAGGCGCTGGCGCGTGAGAGGGGAATTGCCGACCGCATCCAGTGGGCGGGTTCCCTCCCCCGCGATGATGTCCGCGAAGCGCTACGTCATGCCGATGTTTTCGTGCTCCCCTCTCGCTTCGAGAGCATGTCGTATACTCTCCTCGAAGCGATGGCCTGCGGCCTACCGTGCATCGCGACGAACGTGGGCGGAAACGCCGACCTCATTCGTCACGAGGAGACGGGAGTTCTGGTTCCCCCGAACTATCCTGTGGCCCTGGCCGAAGCTCTTCGAACGGTTGTGAACGACAGAACACTAAGACACCGACTCGGGATTGCGGCGAGGAGATACGCAGGGCAATTCCGGGTCGAATTCATGGCAGCGTCGGTGCGGGATCTCTATATAGATTCGCTGCGCGCCGGATTGCACCACCCATGAGGCAGATTCAAACCCTGGAAGGGCCAGGTGAATGTATGGCGGCGCGTAAGTATCAAGCGGTGATCGGCGGAGTCGTGTTGCTTGGCTTGGCCGTCCTAATTTACCGAGTTGGATTGACAGGGTGGTATTTCGGCGACGACTTGGGTTTGATCATCGAACCAGACGGCCTCAGCCCGCTTTCCTACTTCGTGCGCGCAAACGTTTACGGCTGGTATCGCCCGCTTCAAATGGCCTTCCTCTCGGTCATTCAATCGCGATATGGGCTATGGACACTGCCCATTCACCTGACCCACATTCTCCTCCACGCCGTCACGACAGGATTTGTCTACGCTCTCGCTCGGCGATTTGGCTTGAGCGTCTTGCAGGGGGTCCTCGCGGCGCTCTTCTTCCTGGTTGCCCAGTCCAATGCCATCGCTGTCCTCAGCGTCGACACCCTCTCTGGGGTTTGCGCGACGCTCTTCGGTGTGGTTACGCTCTGGCTGGTCGTTCCCGATCATCGCTTCACCGGATCTCTTGCGTGGAGTTGTCTGAAGCAGTACGGCCTCGCGCCGGCTGCCTTCATGGTGAGCCTCCTTTCCAAGGAGAGTAGTGTCTCGGTTTTGCCGATGGCCGCGGCTTGCTTGGCTGCCTTCCCAGAGGCGGCGTTGCTCGCGCCGATCGATTGGCGCCGAAAGACGCGTGTGGCGCCGATAACCCTTCCTTTGTTGCTCGTTCTCGTCGCCTATCTCGTAATTCGAAATGCATCGGGGGCGATGCCAGCCGAAATGGGGCAGGGCCCCTACCAGTTTCGCGTTGGCACGAACATCCTCTCCAACCTCGCGATGGTCTTGGGCGCGGCAATGACCCCGGTGTCGACGGTCTCGATTATGAATGCCCTTTCGCGCGGAGATATTCCCCCGCTCTTGGGCGCCGGCCTCGTTAGCGTCGGCTCACTGCTGATCGTGGTCTGGGGACATTGGCACGATGGGCGGCCAGGGTTATGGCTGACGATCTCTGCGTTGGCGGTGGTGTCCCTCTTCCCCATGGTCTTGCTCAACCATGTAAGCGAGATGTACGCCTACGGGGCCATGCCTTTTGTTGGCATGCTTCTTGGCGGAGGCTGGGGGGCCATATTTGAGCGCCTTCGACTTCGCCGACTGAACCTTGTTCTCGCGTCGATGGGTCTCGCGGGTCTTCTGCTGCTGAACGTGGTAGCCATCCAGGCCAAGGCACGGCTTATGGTGGCGAATGGAGAGGCCGTGCAGATGATCCTGCGCCAATTGGAGGCCTTCGTTCCTGATATCCCGGCCAATGGACGGCTTCTGCTTGTCAACCCGCCCCGGAATGGGCCAAGCAGCTACTCGGTCTTTGTGGTCAATGGTTTTGACGTGCTGGAGGGTCGGCGGGATATCGTCTACAGATCGGGCGACCGCACGGATTTTGGAGTGCGCATTGTCGATGCCGAAGCGTTGACTCCTGACATGCTTGCTCCCGACACCCTCGCGGTGACTCTTGAACAAGGGAAAGTCGTGCGATATGCGGGATCATAGCCGGCTCCCCTTATGGACCGGAGGGTTGCGCTGTGCGCTACCCGTTGGTGGAGCTTTGGCGATTGCGTTGGTCTCCGCGTTAGTTGTCCTTGCCCCTTGGGAACCATTGGCCGCGCCGCTGTTGGTGGGTCTCTGTCTGACTGGCATCGCCATTCCGACCATCCTCGCTCTTGAAAGCTCCGCTTCACGGGCACATGCCTTCCTGCTCTTCGCGGCAAGCTGGGCAATGCGGCTGACCGCCTCCGGGCTCTTTGCCGCATGGATGGGTTCCCGCGGTTGGCTCGATGACGCCGTGGCCTACGACCGGGTGGGCTGGGCCCTGGCCGAGGCCTGGAGGACGGGCGCATCTGTCCAGAACCTCGGTGGGCTGGAATGGGTGGCGGCGGAGCCGTTCGCCCGCGTGGTGGCGGCCGTCTACTGGGTAGTTGGTCATTCGCCGGTTTCAATCATTGTGCTCAACGCCTTCATGGGCTCAGCGTCAGTCTACTTTTCCTATCGGCTTGGATGCGAACTGCTGGGCGAGGATGTCGGGCGCCTGGCAGGCTGGATGTGCGCAATGTACACCGGGTTCTGGGTCTACAGTCTGATGCCCCTCAAAGATGGGCTCGTCATGGTTTCGGTCCTGCTCTTCTTCTACTCGTTGCTGCGGCTGATGGATGGAAAGCCCACTGCCTCGCGCACCATTCCGTGGGCGGCCGCGACGCTCACATTCGGCTCGGTTGTGCTCCTCATGCGTGACTACGTATTCATCGCGGCCAGCTTGGGAGGCTTGGCTTTCATCCTCGTTCGAGCGGCGGATGCTCGGCGCTCGCGGTGGCTGGTCGGAGTCGGGCTGGTTGCGCTGGGGGCGGCCGCGTTCCCTGTCGCTCACCGATTGGCAGGTTACTCCATCCCTCTCGGCAACTTCGGCGCCGGGTCCTTCCTCTCGGGCGTATTCGACACGATCCCTCCATCCGAAACGCTGGCCGGGCTGCTGCGCTGGACCCTCGCGCACCCCCTCCTGAGCACGGCCTACACCTCCGTCTCAGTCGTTGCCACACTCCTCGCGCCATATGCTTGGATCATACCGGGATCGATTCCCTCGACCACCTCATTTGACGTATACACAGTTGCATTCCCCGGCATGTGGCTGTGGTATCTGGTGCTGCCCTTCGCCGTATTCGGCGTGTGGAGTGGCCTCATGCGATCGCGCGGCAAGGTGGCCGGGCTGCTGCTTTACGCCGTCATGCTCTTGGTGCTCTTCTCCTTGACGATTCCCCGCGAGAGTCGTCACCGCGATTTGATCATGCCGGTCTTCCTGCTTCTCGCGAGCGAAGGGATCGTCCATCGCTGGCGATGGAAGCGCCTGGCCTGGTTGGCCTGGGGACCGCTGCTCCTTGCCGCGGTCGTCAAGCTGCAGGCCTGGCTGCCGTTGGCGGCGGCCCTAGGCTCCGCCGGAGTGATTGCGTTGCTGCTTTGGTGGAGTTTCAATCGGCGGCGAGATGCGCAACGCCGTGCGGGGGCTCCAGCTTCATGAGGAGAGCGTGTGTCGCACCATAGACTGCGGCTTCTCTTTGTCGGCCCCAAGATCCCCTACCCGGCGAACGATGGCGGCCGCATCGCCATCTACGAGCCGCTGCGCCACCTGGCAGCACGCGGCCACACGGTGGCTTACCTGGGGTTTGGACTGCAGGAGGATGCCGACAAGCTCAAAGAGGCGGCGGCTCTGGCGTGGGCTCGCGCGGTGCCGCACGACACCCGGTCGAAGATCAGTTCGATGATCGGAGGGCTGCCAACCTCCACCCCCTACACGGCGGGGAAATACCGAAGCGCGGACATGGCCAGGGCTCTGACATCGGCATTGGTTGATGAGTCCTTTGATTTGGTCCAGCTCGAGCAGACCCACATGGGATGGTACATCCCCAGTGTTAAGCAGTCCCGAGGAGTGGCAGTTCTCCGCCTCCAGAATATCGAGTTGGAGTTGATGCTGAGCTTTGCTCGGCAATCCCGGCCGCCTGTAGGCTGGTACGCCTCTATCCAAGCCCGGCGTATGGCAGCTTTCGAGGCCCGGGCTTGTCGCCTAGCCGACGCCTGCTTGGCAATAACTGAAGAGGATGCGCGCTGGGTGAGTTGTGCTGCACCTGGGGCGTCTGTCTTCGTCGTACCCGCTGGCTCGGCGGCGGCTCCAAAGCGTGGTCCCGACCAGACGATCGAACACTCTATTCTCTTTATTGGCGCGCTCGATTGGATGCCGAACGCGCAGGGTATGAGGTGGTTTGCCAAGCGAATATGGCCAAGAATCAGGCAAGAGGTGCCTCAGACCAGATGTGTGGTGATCGGCCGGAATCCTCCGGCGGATCTCAGGGCATGGGCGAATGCCGATCCTAATGTAGATGTGCTCGGATTCGTCGAAGACATCGCGGGGTTTCGTTACCGGATCAATGTGGAGATCGTGCCAATACTTAGTGGCGGAGGAATGCGCGTCAAGATTCTAGATGCGTTCGCGCATGGCAACGCCGTTGTCAGCACTTCCTTGGGCGCGGCGGGAATTGCCGTAACGAACGAGAGGGAAATACTTCTGGCGGATACGGAAGTTGACTTTGCGAGGCAGGTGGTAAGATTGCTGCTCCATCCCGATCTGCGGCGGAAAACAGGAGATGCTGCGCTCGACCTGTTGACCCGGTCTTACGACTGGGAGAGTGTCATCACCCAACAAGAGGAGGCATACTACTCCGTGCTGTCGGAAAAGGTGGAAAAGCCTGAGACTTAACCGATGTTGCGGATTCTCTTCATTGCATCGAGGTTCCCTTATCCACCTTTTCGCGGTGATATTGTCCGGACTCTCCAACAGCTCCGCCTCCTGGGGGCGAGGTTCGACATAACGTTCGTTGCCCCCCATCCCCCCGTGGGCGTCTCATTGGCCGATGCAGGGATCGAGGGGCACTGCAGGTTCGTGGCGGTCCGGCTTGCGGGTTGGCACCGATTCCTCAACCTGATCCCGTTCTTCGCGGATCGGCTTCCTGTTCAGACGGCCGCCTTCTATTCGATCTCATACGCAAGGGCGGTTGCCCGTGCGTTGCGGATGGGGGGCTTTGACTTGGTCCATCTTCAGATGATTCGAATCGCCCCTGTCCTGGATGCGGTGAACGGGATCCCGGTCGTCCTCGACATGATCGACACCGCATCCTTGAACATGGAACGACGGGCAGAGCGCGAAGCATTCTACTTGCGCGGCCTCGTCCGGTGGGAAGCCCAGAGACTCCGGGATTACGAAGGCGTAGTTGCCAATCGGTGCGCGCGTGTTGTTGTTTCGTCGCCCGCCGACCTTCGGGCGTTGGGCTCTCCTGCGCACGCGCGCGTAGTGCCCTTCGGCCTAGATCTTCACCAGTTGCCTTTCAAAGAAAGCGGCCGAGAGGAAAGCGAGATCGTGTTCACGGGACGGATGGGATACTTCCCGAACGCAGATGCCGCCGCCTACTTTGCAGAGGAGATCTTCCCGCTCGTGAGGGACGGCGTCCCCGAGGCCCACCTTTCGATCGTAGGAATTGACCCTCCGAGGCGAGTGAGGGCGCTGGCGAACCGGCCCGGTGTGCGGGTGGTGCCGGATGAGGATTTGCGGAAGTACCTGGCCCGAGCAGCCCTTGCGGTGGCCCCTTTGAGATCTGGTACGGGACTGCAACTCAAGGTCCTGGAGGCCATGGCCAGTGGAGCACCGGTCGTGGCCACGACTATCGTTGCGCCCGCCATCGCCGCCGAGGATGGGAAGGACTGGTTACTCGCAGACTCGCCAGCGGACTTTGCCGCCAAGGTGATTCTCCTCCTAAAGGACAAGGGGATGGCGCGGAGCATGGCCCAATCCGCGAGGCGTTTCGTAGAATCCAAGTTCGCACAAGAGATCATCGTCGGGCAGATGGGGGCCATCTGGGATGAAGTCATTGCGGCGGCCTGACATCAGCCCTCAGAAAGAAGATCAACGGACAATGTTGACTGAACCGGCTCGGAGATCGCGGCGAACCGTCTTGCAATGACTCGCTATCTGATCACGGGCGGTGCAGGTTTCATTGGCTCGCATCTGGTGCACGCGCTGGCGGCTCAGGGCGCGCAGGTGCGCGTGCTCGACAACTTCTCAACCGGCCGCCGCGAGAACCTGCAAGCCGTCGAAGGCCAGGTGGAGATCGTCGAGGGAGATATACGCAATCTCGCGATCGTGCAGCACGCCATGCGCGGTGTCGACTACGTCTTGCATCAGGCCGCCCGGGTTTCGGTTGTCGAATCCCTTGCCGACCCTCACACGACGCATGCTGTCAATCTGAGCGGAACGCTCAATGTTCTCATGGAGGCGCGTGCGGCAGGCGTGCAACGCGTCGTGCTCGCCTCCTCGTCCGCGGTCTACGGCGATGGGCCGGTTCCCGCGCGCGAGGAGCAGACCCTGCTGCCGCTCTCACCGTACGCCGTGACCAAGTTGGCCTGCGAGGCGTACGCCCGTACGTTCACCTCTGCTCTGGGTCTGGAAACCGTCGCCTTGCGCTACTTCAATGTGTATGGGCCGCGGCAAGACCCCACCTCGGAGTACTCGGGTGTGATCGCGCGCTTCGCCGAAGCCCTGCTCGGCGGCAAGTCGGCCACGATCTACGGGGATGGCGAGCAGACGCGGGATTTCGTATTCGTCGACGACGTCGTGCGCGCAAATCTTCTGGCCTGCCGGGCCGCGGATGCGGCCGGGCGAGCGGTCAATATCGGCACAGGCATCGGGCGAACTGTCCGAGAGCTGCTCGAACTCATGGTGCAACAGGCGGGCGTACTCGCCGAGGTCAGTTTCGAACCAGTTCGGTCGGGGGAGATCCGCCACTCGTGCTGCGATCCAGACCAAGCTCGCGATTGGATCGGCTTTCGCGCCCAGGTGGGCCTGCCGGAGGGATTGGGGCAAACGCTGGCGTGGTATCGTGAAATGGCAACCGGGAGTAAGGAATGAAAGGCTCCGCCCCGACAATCCGCAACCGGTACCTATTCGTGGCCGACCTGCTGGCCATTCTGACCTCAGTCTTCGTTTCGTACGCCTTGCGCCTGGATGTCGGCGATTTGTTCGTGTCGTACTTGCCGCTCGCGGTGTGGCTGGCCGTGCAGGCCGTGGTCGTCAAGCCGATTGTCTTCTGGACCATGGGGTTGTACCGGCGCTATTGGGCCTACGCCAGCGTGCAGGAGCTGGTGCTGATCTTCAACGCGGTCGGATTGAGCTCGGTCATCCTGGGAGTATGGGTCTTCATCAACATCATCTTGCGCTGGAACCTCGTCCCGCGCTCGATCCCGTTCATCGATTGGCTGGTGACTTTGTTCCTGGTGGGCGGTATCCGTCTCTCGGTACGCGTGATCTCCGAGGTGCGGCGAGCGCGTCGAATTCTGCCGGGAGCGCACGGCGCGCGACGCATCCTGATCGCCGGCGCCGGCGATGCCGGGGCGCTCGTCGCCCGCGAGATGCAGAAGAACCCGCAGCTGCGCATGGAGCCGGTCGGCTTCCTGGACGATGCGCCGGAGAAGCTGCACCAACGCATCCACGGCATCCCCGTGCGAGGAACGCTGACCCACTTGGGTCTGGTGGTCAGCGAGCAAAACGCCGACGAGGTCGTCATCGCGATGCCCTCGGCCTCGGGCGAGGTCTTCCGCCGCGTCGCCGAGACGTGCCGAGCGGCGCACATCCCCTTCCGCACGATGCCCGGGCTCTTCGAGTTGATCGGCGGACGGGTGAGCGTCTCGCGATTGCGCGACGTGGAGGTGGGCGACCTGCTGCGCCGCCAGCCGGCCCGCACCGCCGACCAGGCGGTGGGCCGCGCCTTGAGTGGCCGGCGGGTCCTGGTCACCGGTGCGGGCGGATCGATCGGTGTCGAGTTGTGCCGCCAGATCGCTCGCTGGGGACCGGCCGAGCTCATTCTGCTGGGACACGGCGAGAACAGCATCTTCGAGGCGTTGATCGAGCTCGGCGAAGTGTTTCCCAGCCTGCCGCTGCACCCGGTCGTCGCCGATATCCGCGATCTAACCCGCCTCAGTCAGGTGTTCCGCAGCCATCGCCCGAACGTCATCTTCCACGCGGCGGCGCACAAGCATGTGCCTCTGATGGAAGCCAATCTCGAAGATGCGGTCACCAACAACGTCTTTGGCACACGCAACGTTGTCGAGGCCGCGTTGGCCGCGGAAGTCGAGCGGCTGGTGCTCATTTCGAGCGACAAGGCCATCCGGCCGACGAGCGTCATGGGCGCGACCAAGCGGCTGGCCGAACTGGTGGTACGAGAGGCGGCTCAGCGCAGCGGTCGCGTATTCGTCTCGGTGCGCTTCGGCAACGTGCTCGGGTCGCGCGGGTCGGTCATCCCGCTCTTCAAGCGGCAGATCGCCCGCGGCGGGCCGGTGACCATCACTCACCCGGACATGAAGCGCTACTTCATGACGATCCCCGAGGCGGTTCACCTGGTTCTGCAGGCGGCCAGCCTGGGCGCTTCGGGTGAAACCTTCATTCTCAAGATGGGCGAACCGGTGCGTATCGTCAGCTTGGCCGAGGATCTCATCCGTCTTTCGGGTCTCGAACCGGGCCGCGATGTTCAGATCGTCTTCACCGGAATCCGCCCCGGCGAGAAACTCGGCGAGCAGTTGTGGGAAGACACGACCTCGCTGCGGCCGACCGAGCATCCGGACATCCTGCGCCTCGAAGAGAATCATCTGCTGAGCGAGATGGATCTCCAGGCTCAGCTCAAGGAATTGGCCGACATGTTGCAGCGTGGCGAAACCGGGGCCATGCTCGAGCGCCTCAACGTTCTGGCGGATGGTGCGCTCGGTCAATTGCCGCCGCCGGATTGGAACGCGGTCTGACCCCGTTGTGCAGCTCCTGATTGCGCACGATCCTGCCTCCCATGTCCATCGCTAAACCCACGCTGCGCCGGACTGTCGCGGCGCTGCTCGCCCTCGTCGTTCTCCAAGCCGGGCCCATTCCGGCGCGCTCAGCTTGGGTCGCGCAATGCGCCGGGACCCCATGGCCGGTCGCGGCGCGGGCTTCCGCCTGGTTCCCCGCGAATGGGATCCTCGCCTGGCAAGCCGGACGCGCCTTCCTGGAGGCCGGACGCGCCTCGGAGGCACTGTGCTTCTTCGAGCATGCGCAGCCGTTCCTCAAGGGCGCATCACAGTTCGATCTGGATTTCGGCGACGCCTTCGCCGAGGAGGGCAACCTCGATCAGGCTGTGGCCCATTGGCAGGCCGCCGCCGCGCTGGGCGGGGAGCCGGACTCGATCTTGCTTCGCCTGCTGCCCGTGTACGAATCCCGTCAGCAGTGGGCGGAGCTCTCGGATGCCCTCACGCGTTGGGTCGCAATCCATCCACAGGATGGCGAAGCACGCTACCGTCTCGCTCTCATCCACGCCACGCGCGACCCCACCGCCGCAGCGGACGAACTGAACGCGCTGGCGTCCCAGCGCAGCCAGGGGTGGGCCCAAGCCCAGGCCCTGGCCGACATCATTACCACAAGCCTGGACGAGGGCGGCGAGACCTTCGCCCTGGCCCGCGTTGGCGAGTATCTGTTGCGTGCCGGCGAGCCGGGCCTGGCGCAGCCCGCGCTCATGACTGCGCTTGATCAGAACCCGGGCTATGGCGAGGCGTTGGCGTACCTGGGCTTGGCTCATGAGCAGGCCGGCCAACCCGCAGTGGCGGACTATGCCCAGGCAGTCGAGCTGTCGCCAGACTCGCCTCAGGCCCACTTGCTCTACGGCTCATACCTCTCACGCCGGGGAGAGGTGACGAATGCGCGTCTCGAACTCGATCGTGCGTGGGTGCTCGACCCGCACAGTTGGTCGATTGCCACGGCGCGCGGCCGCCTGGAGTTCGCTGCAGGTGAACTTTCGGCCGCAGAGACCTGGTATGCGCAAGCAGTTCAGGTGGTGCCGGATTCGGAGGAAGCCTGGTTGGAGCGGGCAGCCTTTTACATCGGCAACCAGATTCGGATCGGCAGCGATGGCATCGCCTCTGCGCGCGAGGCGCTGGCGCGTGCGCCTTCCGATCCGCGCGCGCTGGATCTGTTGGGTTTGGCGTGGTATCTCGAAGGGGACCTGCCCCTGGCCGAGCGCATGTTCTGGCGGGCGGTTTCGGCCAATCCGACGTACGCACCCGCCTTTCTGCATCTGGGCCTACTGGCCGAGTTGCGAGGCGATCGAGAGGCCGCGCGGGCGTACTACGAGGCCGCGCTTAGCTTGGCTCGGGGAGAACCCCTTGGTGATCAGGCGCAGGCTGCGCTGATCCGCTTGCCTTGAGCAATTGACCGGCCTCGCCTTAGGTGCTACAATCGGCCCGATCTTACGTCCGGAGGAAATTCGTGTCGCCACGTGCGTCTGGTACTGTTCGTTGGTTTGATGGTTCGCGCGGTTACGGATACATACGCAGCGAAAACGGACAAGAAATCTTCGTTCACTATTCGTCCATCACAGGTGGCGGGATCCAAAACTTGCACGAAGGCGACCGCGTCGAGTTTGCCCTCGAAGAGACTGTCCGCGGTTTGCAGGCCACTCAGGTTGTCCGTCTGAATTGAACCCGCGTGATATCACCCACAATTCGTACGCCGCAGGGGGACGTGTCGCGCGCGGCCCTATGGCGCCCCACCTTGGTGGGGATTTTCTGTTAAGGATGCGGGCGACCCCCACGAGGGTGCCCCCAGGGAAAGGAAACAAGGATTTCGTATGAACGCTGAACTCAGAATCATCCCGCTCGGCGGACTGGGGGAGATCGGCAAGAACATGATGCTGATCGAAACGCCCAGCGATGCGCTGATCGTGGATGCGGGGTTGATGTTCCCCGAGAACGACATGCTGGGGATCGACTACATCATCCCGGATTACCGCTCGGTGCTCGATCGCAAGGACCATGTGCGCGGCATCATCGTGACCCATGGGCATGAGGATCACACCGGCGCCATCCGCCACGTGGCCGAGGCCTTCGACGCCCCGATCTTCGCCACGCCGCTCACGCGCGGCCTGCTCGAAGTCAAGCTGGGGCGTGCCGGGCTTGCCGGGCGAACTCACCTGCAAACGGTCAAGGCCGGCAGCGACATCTCGCTCGGGCCGTTCCGCATCGAATTCTTCCACGTCTGCCACAGTATTCCAGACGGCGTGGGGCTCGGCATCACCACGCCTGCCGGGCTCATCGTCCACTCGGGCGATTTCAAGTTCGACCATACGCCGGTCGACGGCTGGCCGACCGACTACGCCAAGCTCGCCGAATTCTCGGGGCGGGGTGTGCTGGCGCTGCTCTCCGACAGCACCAACGCCGACCAGGCGGGCTGGACACCCTCCGAACGCGTCGTCGATGGTGCCTTCGAAGAGGTCTTTCGCAACGCACCGGGCCGCATTCTCATCGGCACCTTCGCCTCACTCATCTCTCGCATCCAGCAGGCGGCCAATGTCGCCTACCGCCACAAGCGCAAAATGGCGCTGGTGGGTACGAGCATGGTTGAAAACGCACGCATGGCGCAGAAGTTGGGCTATCTCGAGATTCCGGACGGGTTGCTGGTCTCCATCGAAGAGGCACTGCGCCTGCCCTCCTCAAAGGTCGTCTTGATGACGACCGGCACGCAGGGCGAGCCGTCGTCGATCCTGGGACGCCTGGCCTCTGGGCGGAATCGCCAATTCGACTTGGAACAAGACGACACGGTTATCTTCTCCTCGCACCCGATCCCGGGCAACGAAGAGCTGGTGCACCGCACAATCAACAAGCTCTTTCAGCGTGGGGCACACGTGATCTACGACCCGATTGCACCGGTGCACGTGTCGGGGCATGCCTCCGCTGAGGAAATGAAACTGCTCATCCACCTCGTGCGGCCCAAGCACGTCATCCCCATCCACGGCGAACTGCGCCATCTCAAACAGCACGGCGCGATTGCCCGCGAGTTAGGGATCCCGGCCGAAAACGTCGCGGTGGTCGAGAACGGTACGCAAATCGAGTTTGCCGACGGGCGCATGACCCTCGGCGACCGCGTGCCGGGGAATTACGTCTTCGTGGACGGTACCGGAGTCGGCGACATCGGCCCCAGCGTGATGCGCGAGCGCGAGCTCCTGGCGCGGGATGGCTTCGTCTCGGTGACGCTGCGTGTGCGCGCTTCGAACGGCGCGCTGACCGAGAAACCGGAAATCATCTCCAAGGGTTTTGTCTACGTACGCGAATTGGGCGAACTCCTGGCGGGGGCCGAGCAGGCCATTCGGGAGGTGGTGGCGCGAGGCGGGTCGGGCGAATTGCCGACGCGCGTGGAGAATGCCCTCTCGGAGTACTTCTACTCCGAAACCAAGCGGCGGCCGATGGTGTTCGTGTCGGTGACCGCCGACTGATCTGGTTCTTGAGCGTGGGGGATTGGTGCCATGCGCGCGGCGGTGTCTCCGCCGCGCGCTGCGTCTCTACGGGGTGGGCGTCGCCGACACCGAGGACGAGCCGCCTGTGCAGATGCGCTCGCCCTCTTGGATGATGCCTTCCACGTCGCTGTCCATCCATGGCGAGGCGCGCAGCGCGGCGAAGACCTCCTCGGCCTCCGCGCAGCTGCCGAAGTACGCGAGCGCCGAACCGTAGGTGTAATAGTAGTTGAGCGTGCTGGCCGAGAGCGGTACCGCGCTCACATCCAGCACCAGGTCGTCCCCCGCCAGGCGGTGACCTTCTTCGTTCTCCGCAGAAGTGCAGCCGCGCACCGCGCAGCGCAGCACGGGCAGGCTTCCCTCGTAATTGCGTGCACGATAGTAGAGCACTCCCAGCCGCCCGTAGATGTCGGCATTTGTCGCGTCAAGGGTCAGCGCCTTTTGCGCGTTGCGTTCTGCAATGAAAAACTCGCCCTGATTGGCGTAGGTGCTGGCGATCGAGAGATACGGCAGCGGGTTTTTCGGGTTGAGGCGTGCTGCTATGGAGTAGGCTTCGAGCGCCAAGTCGATATCGCGCTGCATGGCGTTCGGATCATCCGGTGGTTTGCGCCGGTAGCGGTAGTTGGCCCCCATGCTCAGGTACAGAAACGGCAGATTGGGGTTGAGGGCGATGGCCCGCTGATAGGATTCGATGGCGCCCGTGTAGTCGCCACTCGATTCGAGCACCTTGGCATACGCCCGGTGCACGTCCATGACCTGAGGGGCCAGATTCACCGCTTGTTCGCCGACGTCGAGAGCCTGCGACCAGTTGAGTTGATCGGCCAGGACCTCGGCCTGGAACGCGAGCGCAAGGGGGTTGTTCGGCTCAAGTTGCAGCGCTTTGACGGCGGACTGAGCGGCTTCGTTGAGTAAGGCCTCGCTGCGCTCCACACCAACCAATCCTGGGTCGGCATTCCAATCCAGCACCAGCGCTTTGATCGCGAATGCCATCGGGTTTTCGGGGGCGAGCTCGAGGGCCTTGGCGATGGATTGCTGCGCATCACTCAGGCGCGATGAGCGGTCGGCGTCGGTGGTTACCAGATCGCTGGAGTAGGTCTGAATGCGGGCCAGCTCGATCCACAGTTCGGCATTGAGGGGGTCGAGGTCGAGGGCACGTTGATAGGCCTGGATGGCCTCGTCCAATTGGCCCGCATCGAAGAAGGCCTGACCCTCGGCCAAGTGGGAGGCGGCCGGGCGGGTGGGCGTCGGGGTGGCCGAATAGAGCGGCTGGATTCGCCCGCGATCCAGCAGGCTCACCACCCCAACCCCCACGACGATGAGCATTGTGTAAATCGCCACCCGACCGAGACGGACGCGGGGGCGTTCCGGGAACGGATTGAAGCGATTGCCGCTCAGGTTCATGATGGCTCAGGGCGAGGGCCTGGGAGTGGCCGTCGGCGAGATTTCTTTGCACACGACCAGCCCTTCGGTGGCGTTGGTCACCGCCAGTTCATCATCGGGAATGCCGGCCAGGACCAGGCGGAACAGCGGCACGGCCTCCTCGCAACGGTCGAGCTTGGCCAGGGCCAGCCCGTAGGTCCAGTAGTATTCCCCGATCGTGCCCCGATCGAGGGGAACGCCGACCACAGGGCCCTGGTCTGTTTGGCCTCCGGCGATGGCCAGGTTGAGTTCGGGCAACGCCTTCTCGAACTGGTTATTGTGGTAGTACATCACTCCCAGCAGGCCGTGTAGCCGCGGGTCGATCATGTTCCACCCCACGGCCTGTTCCGCATACTGGGCGGCCTTACCGAACTGCCCATCGCCGGCGTAGGTGCGGGCAATACTGGAGTAAGGTTCGGGGTTGGCCGGGTCGAGGGCCGTGGCGCGCAGATAGCTGTCGACGGCGCCGTTGACATCGCCCAATGCGCGGTAATTGTTGCCGAGCGAGATGTAAAGCGTGGCCAGGTTGGGGAGAATGGCCACCGCTGCCTTGTATTCCTCGATCGCCTTGTCGTAATTGGCGGTGCTCTCGTAGACGTAGCCCATCGCGCGATGGCTCTCCATCAAGTCGGGCGAAGCGGACAACGCCTGCCGCGCCGCGGTGGACGCATCTTGCCATCGGCCCTGGTCCGAGAGGATCTCTGCCAGGTAGGAATTGGCGAGGGGCGAACCCGGGTCGCGTTCGAGCGCCTGGCGTACCGCGCGCTCGGCCTCATCCACTCGGCCCGGCAGATAGTCCAATACCCATCCATAAACGGCCCAGGCCATCGGGCTTTGGGGCGAGAGCAGCAGCGCGTTCTGTGAGCTCTCGAGCGCCTCGTCGTACTTGCGTGAGAAGACCAGCGTGCGGGCCAGCGCGACATGCAGGTCGGCGTTGGAGGGATCCACCCGGATCGCGCGACGGTAACCATCCTCGGCGGCTGCGAGCTTGCCCTCACGGAAGAGAACCTCCGCTTCTTGAGCGAACGAGGCCGGGCTGCGCGTGGGAGTCGAGGTCGGGATGAAAGGCGGGGGAATGTGTGGCACGATGAACTGATTGAGATAGATTGCGCCGCCGATGAGTAGCAACAAGAATCCAATGCGCCACACATTTGGGCGTCGCGGAGGTTTCTTGGTCATTCGCCAACGATTGCTGCCGAGATACATGGGCTCTTCTGCGAGGATGGTAATGCGCGGGAGGAAGGGCGTCAAGTGCGCTGCATGCGGGTGCGCACAAGGGATACGGTATAATCCGCGCCATGTCCGATCTTCCGGTTGCCACAACTGCCCCTCGTCCACGTCGGCGACTCGTTTTCATCGGTCTAGCGATTCTCCTTGCAGCCATTCTCCTGGCGGTGGCTGGTGGATTCTTGGCCGGCACGACGACTCGCACGCGTCAGGCGCGTGCTACCGTAGAAGCGCAGGCGCGCGAGCAGTTTGATCTGGCCATCGAAGACTTGCGCTCCGGACGCTATTCGTTCGCACGGCAGCGGCTCGAATACGTGCTGAGCTTGGATCCGGAGTATCCGGCGGCCAGCGGCCTGCTCGAGGAAGCCCTGCGCGGGCTCAATTCCACGCCTACGGCCACGGGCACACCCACGCCGCAACCCACGGCCACCCTCGACCTGCCGCATGCAGAACAGCTTTTTGCACAGGCGCAGCAGCAGTTCATCGACAAGAACTGGACTGGCATGATTCGAACTCTGCTCCTCCTGCGGGTCGATGCGCCCGATTTCCAACCCCTGCGGGTCGACGGCCTGTTGTTTACCGCGTTGCGCAACGAGGGAGTGGCGCTCATCGACCAGGGCAAACTCGAGGAAGGTCTGTATTACCTCGATGTGGCCAAGAACTACGCACCGCTCGACACGCACGCCAGTCAGCGTGCCGACTGGGCGCAACTTCTGCTCAACCTATACCAGGCGGCTAATGTCTACTTCGAAACGGATTGGGAGCAGGCGGTCGAGACCTTTGGCCAAGTCTATGCAATAGCACCTTTCTTCCGCGATACGCCCATCAAGTACCCCGCAGCCCTGTTCGGGTATGGCGACCAGTTGATGCAAGAGGGCAAGCCCTGTGACGCGGTGGCCCAGTTCCAGGCTGCCGCCAACCTGCAGCCCTCCAATCCAGACTACGGCGACGCCCTCGGCCGCGCCAATCGCGAATGTGAAGCCTCTCGGCCTACGGCCGTGCCAACCTCCACGCCGGTCATCGAGACACCGACTCCCTCGCCAACTCCTTGAGTGGGTCCGGTCCGCGCAGCTCACATGCCGTCGCCCGCGAACGTTGCGGGCGACGGCGGCTATCCCGTTTGAATCGCCCTGTTGGTCAATGGGCATGTTCGCGACCGGGTAGGGCATCCATCACGTGGAGGGTGCCTGCACGTGTTCGCCAGCATGTCTGATTAGGGTACAATCCTTCCTCCAACTCCAGCCTCTGAGGCTTCCCTTGTTCGAAATCGTCTTTCTCGGCACCTCCGCTTCGGCGCCATCTATCCAACGTGGATTGCCGGCGCAGGTGGTCATGCATCGCGAGCACCGCTTTCTCATCGATTGCGGCGAGGGCACCCAGCGGCAGATACTCCAGTCGGGGCTCGGATTCAAACGGCTCGATAAGATCCTGATCACTCACGCCCACCTCGATCACATCCTCGGATTGGCCGGATTGCTGTCGACATTCGCGCGATGGGAAACGATCGACCGTCTGGAGATCTGGGCCGGCGCGGCCGCGCTGGCACGCATCCGCGACTTGCTGTTCGGAGTCGTCTTGCGCGGCGCGCGCCCGCCGGTCGAGATCGAACTGTGCGAACTCGAGCCGGGCGTGGTGCTCGAAGACGATGACTTCGCGCTGCGCGCTTTTCCGGTCAATCATCGCGGCCAGGGCACGTTTGGTTTCCTCTTCGAAGAGAAGCCGCGCCGCCCGTTCATCGTCGAGCGCGCCGAAGCCCTGAACGTGCCGGCCGGCCCGCTGCGGCGCGAACTGGTGGCCGGCCGCGCGGTGCACATCGCGGATGGGCGCACGATCAACCCAGACGATGTGCTTGGGCCTCTCACGCCGGGAACGCGGCTGGTGCACGTTGGCGACTGCGGTCGGACCGATGATTTGCTCGAGGTCTGCCATCAGGCGGATGGCCTCGTGATCGAGGCTACCTACCTTGAAGCGGACGCGGAGTTGGCCCGCGAGTTCGCCCACCTCACCGCGCATCAGGCGGCCTGTCTCGCGCAGGAGGCCGGCGTGCGGCAACTGCTTCTCACGCATATTTCACGCCGCTACCGCGAACGCGAGATCCTTGACGAGGCGAAGGGAGTTTTCGCCAACACCTGCGTGGCGCGCGACTTCGACCATTTCCAGATCGTTCGTTCCAAGTAGCCGCGACCTCGTCCACGGGGCGGGCACATCCTCCAGGCAAATGACTCTGGATGCGCCTCACCCTTCGAGCCGGCGTCGGTGGAAACGCCTCTTCACGAAGTGCACATCCTGTAGTAAGATGCAGCCAGCACGCGGTGCGAGGAGTAGCACATGCCCATCTACGAGTATCAGTGTGAGGATTGTGGCAAGGATTTCGATACGCTGCGGTCGATGAGCCAGGCCGACACGGCCATTGCGTGCGAGGAATGCGGCGGCGCGCACACCCATCGCAAGCTATCCTTGTTCTTCGCACAGAGCCAAGGTCAATCGGTGGCGGGCACCTCAGGCGGATGCGGATCGTGCGCCGGTGGCCATTGCGCCTCCTGTTCGCCGAATTGACCCGCCTCCGTGCGGCGGGGCACCCCTGGAAACGCGATGCGCGAGCCCAATTGGGCTCGCTTTTTGTTTGGCCGCTGGCCCCTTGACAGCCGGACCGCGGCGGGGCTATACTCAACCTACCCTACCCCCCTGGGGGGGGTAGGCGGAAAGACGAGGCGCCATGGAACACCGCGAAGAAGTCCTCAAGCGCACCCGCAATGCCCTGGGCCATCTGGAAGGCGTGGTCAAAATGATCGAACGCGACGCCTACTGCGTCGACGTGATCCGCCAGATCCAGGCGGTGCAGTCGTCGCTCAACCGCGTCTCTTCCATGGTCCTGGAGAACCACTTGCACTCGTGCGTCACCACCGCCATCCGCGGCAAGAGCGCCGACGAACGCGAGCGTGTTCTCAAGGAAATCACCGAGGTCTTCGAAATGTCGTCGCGGGTCTAGTGTTTCACTCCTCAAGGAGGACACATGCTTACCGTAACCTATTCTGTTCCGGCCATCCACTGCGGCCACTGCGTCCACACCATCCAGAGTGAGGTCTCCGGGCTGGCCGGGGTGAAGAAGGTAGAAGCGGATTTGGCCAGCAAGAAGGTCATGGTGCAGTTCGATCCACCGGCCGACGACGCCACGCTGCGCGCCTTTCTGGCGGAAATCAACTACCCCGCGGCGGTCTAGCTGCGGCCCGACCCAGCGAGCCGTCGGGGCGCTCGCGATGAGGAACGAATGAGCACGCAGCACCTGACATTGCCGATCACCGGCATGACCTGCGCCAACTGCGTGGCCACCATCGAGCGCAACGTCAAGCGCCTGCCGGGCGTGACGTCGGCTACGGTCAACCTGGCCTCCGAACGCGCGGTGATCGAATTCGATCCCTCCGCGCTCGGTCAGCAGGCGATCATCTCCAAGATACGCTCGGTGGGCTACGACGTCGCCACCGGCGAGGCCAGCCTGGGCATCCGGCGCATGAGCGACACCGCCGACGCCCAACGCCTCGAACGGCGCCTGCTCGGCATGCCGGGGGTACTTGAGGCCAGTGTGTCGTTTGCCGCCGAGAGGGCCCTGGTGCGCTACCTGCCGACCGAAGTCACCCAGTCGGAATTGAGGCGCGCGGTGCAGGCTGCTGGCTTCGAGGTGCTCGCGGCGGAGGGCGCCTACGAGGATGCCGAGGCCCAAGCCCGCGAACGGGAGATCGCGCATCAGCTGCAGCGACTGGTGGTTGGCCTCATCTTCAGCCTGCCTCTTTTCGCCTTGAGTATGTCGCGCGATTTTGACCTCATTCCGCACACCCTGGGCCATGCCGCCTGGTTCAACTGGCTGCTGCTAGGCCTGGCGGCGCCGGTGCAGTTTGTCGTCGGCTGGCAGTACTACGTAGGGGCGTTCAAGGCGCTGCGCAGCGGGTCGGCCAACATGGATGTACTTATCGCCATGGGGTCTTCGACGGCCTTCTTCTACTCGCTGGCAGTCCTCGTCTTCGGCCTGCCCGGGCACGTGTACTTCGAGACAGCCGCGGTCATCGTCACGTTGATCGTGCTGGGCAAGTACCTCGAGGCGCGCGCCAAGGGGCGCACCAGCGACGCCTTGCGCAAGCTGATGGGCTTGCAGGCGCGCACCGCGCGCGTGATGCGCGAGGGCAAGGAACTGGACCTGCCTGTGGAGCAGGTCGTGGTGGGCGACCTGGTGCGCGTGCACCCCGGCGAGAAGATCCCGGTCGACGGGGTGATCGTCGAGGGGCGCTCGACCGTCGATGAGTTGATGATCACCGGCGAGGCCATGCCGGTGATCAAGCAACCGGGCCAACCGGTCGTGGGCGCCACGATCAACCGCCAGGGTGCTTTCACCTTCGAGGCCACCAAGGTCGGTCGCGACACCGTGCTCTCGCAGATCATCCGCATGGTCGAGGAGGCGCAGGGCAGCCGCGCGCCCATCCAGCGGCTGGCCGACCGCGTCTCAGCGGTGTTTGTTCCCATCGTGATCGGCATCGCCGGCCTCACCTTCGCCGGGTGGTTCTTCTTTGGAGGAGCCACGGCGGCGGAGGTCACACCCTTTACGCGCGCGCTGATCAATGCAGTGGCGGTGCTGGTCATCGCCTGCCCGTGCGCGATGGGCCTCGCCACGCCCACCGCAATCATGGTGGGCACCGGCAAGGGCGCAGAACTGGGCATCCTGTTCAAGAACGCTGAGGCCCTCGAGCTGGCGGGCCGGGTGACGACGGTGACCCTCGATAAGACAGGCACCGTTACCCGAGGCATGCCGCAGGTCACCGATATCTACCTGGGTGCAGCCGGGCGCAGCGAGGCCGAATTCCTGCGCCTGGTGGCCTCGGCTGAACGCGCCTCGGAGCACCCGCTGGGTGAAGCGATCGTTGCGGCGGCCGGCGCGCGCGGGATCGAACTGACCGCGGCCAATTCCTTTCAAGCCGAGGTTGGCCAGGGCGTGCGGGCGGAGGTGGACGGACACATCGTTCACGTCGGCAACGCGCGTTACATGCAGGCGCTCGGGATTTCACCCGACGGGCTTCTCGATGAGAGGCAGCGTCTGCAGGCGGATGCGAAGACCGTGGTGATGGCGGCTATCGATCAACGGTCGGCCGGGCTGATCGCCGTGGCCGACACCGTGAAAGAAGGTTCGCACGAGGCGATCGAAGCGCTCCACCGCCTTGGGCTGCAGGTGGCGATGATCACGGGCGACAACCGTACCTCGGCCGAGGCCATCGCGCGCGCCGTGGGTATTGACCGCGTGCTGGCCGAAGTGATGCCGGGCGATAAGGCCGCCGAAGTCAAGCGCTTGCAAGCAGGCGGCGAGCGAGTGGCCATGGTGGGGGATGGGATCAACGATGCCCCCGCACTTGCCCAGGCCGAAGTCGGCATAGCGATTGGCACGGGCACAGACGTGGCCATGGCCGCCGCCCCCATCACGCTCATGAGCGGCGACCTGCGGGGTGTGGCCAACGCCATTACGCTCTCGCGGGGAACCCTGCGCACCATCCGGCAGAACTTGTTCTGGGCCTTCTTCTACAACGTGGTGCTCATCCCGGCTGCGGCCCTCGGGTTTCTCAACCCGATTCTGGCGGCAGGGGCGATGGCCTTTTCATCGGTCTTTGTCGTCTCCAACAGCCTGCGGCTGCGAGGCTGGAGCGCGCGCTAACCTCCCCGAGCCGGGGCTTTCGCAACTGATACCCGCTTTCGATCCCACCCAACCCGAACACGAACGTGGATTCCCGCGGAGAGCACGCGGGAATGACGCCGCCCAACCCCCATAATGTGAGGGCTCCCTCCCTTGCGCAGTGGGGCGGTGTAACTTCCCAACGAGACAGCGCATGTCGGGGCATGGCGCGCCGGGCTTCTGGAACTGCGTGCGCTTCGCACACCGCTGGCGAGCCGTCGCGGCGGCACCCTGGCGCTCGGCCCAACGCAAAACTCGTGCGCAGGCCGAACCCACGCGGCCAAGCGTAAGGCATGCTGTGCCCTCACCAGAATCCGATTCGGGGCGCTGCGCGCTTGCTTTAGCCTTCCGATTCGAGTAAACTCTCCCAATACCCACAGGGGGCGCGAATTGGGGGGAGGCCATGAGCGCAGGACGCGAAAAGGCACTCGAAGCGGCACTCTCGCAAATCCGCAAGCAGTTTGGGGATGGTGCGGTGATGCGCCTGGGCGATGCGACTCAACTGGCGGTGCAGGTTGTGCCCACCGGGTCGCTGGCGCTCGATTTGGCGTTGGGCGTGGGCGGTATACCGCGCGGGCGCGTGACCGAGATCTTCGGCCCGGAGGCCTCGGGCAAGACCACACTGTGCCAGCACATCGTGGCCGAGGCCCAAAAGCTCGGCGGGGCGTGCGCCTATATCGACATGGAGCACGCGCTCGATCCCTCGTATGCCGCGCGCTGCGGGGTCAACACCGACAACCTGTACATTGCCCAGCCCGACACCGGAGAACAGGCGCTCGAGATCGCCGAGACGCTGGTCCGCTCGGGTGCGGTGGACGTGGTGGTCGTCGATTCGGTGGCGGCACTCGTGCCGCGGGCCGAGATCGAAGGCGACATGGGCGACGCCACCATGGGCATGCAAGCCCGGCTGATGAGCCAGGCCCTGCGCAAGCTGTCGGGCGTCATCAAGCAATCGAACACGGCTATGATCTTCACCAATCAGCTGCGCCAGAAGATCGGCGTCATGTTCGGCAACCCCGAGACGACGACCGGCGGTATGGCGCTCAAGTTCTACGCTTCGATGCGCCTGGATGTCCGCCGCGTGCAAAGCATCAAAGTGGGGGCTGAGGTGGTGGGCAGCCGCACCCGTGTGCGGGTGGTCAAGAACAAGGTGGCGCCCCCCTTCCGCGAAGCCGAATTCGATATCATGTACAACGAGGGCATCTCCAAGGAGGGAGACCTCATCGATATTGGTGCGACGCTCGGCCTGATCGCGAAGCGCGGCGCCTTCTTCTCGTTCGGCGATACGCGCATTGGTCAGGGGCGCGAGAATGCCAAGCAGTATCTCAAGGAGCACCCGGATCTTGCGGCCCAAATCGACCAGACGATTCGCGAGCAGGTACTGACTAACCAACAAGGCGTTAATCTCGCAGCTACACCCGAAGAAGAGGAGCCGACCGAGGACGCGTGATCGTGAACGTGCAGGCGGGCGAGAGCCGCCCGCGGCACGGCCTGCCAGTGACTCCCTTGACGACAACGATGGACCACCGCCGGTTGCGCGCCATGCGCCGGACGGGGATGGTGAACCGGTGTTACGTTTAAGGATAGGTGGAGTGCGCCTGTGGCGATCAGAAGTCTTGGCTTTGCCTGCGGCCAGTGGGAGCAGAGCCGATTCTCTGAGGCCCGATTGATTTTGACCGGCGTTCACCGGCCATCGCAGTCGACAATGTAAGGTGCGGCCCGCGGGCCGCCCGATGAGACACGGCAGCCGTGCCATGCAGATGGGCACGGCTGCTTGCGTATGGGCATCGAAGGCGAAATCACGGCGTTGCGGCTGGTCCGCGGCGGAAAGCGAGTCAATGTCTATCTCGACGGCGCCTGGGCCCTCTCTCTGGCCAAGGTGCTGGCGGCGGGGTTGCGCCGCGGCCAACATCTTGGCCCGGACGACACGGCCCGGCTCGCCGCGCAGGACGCAGTCGAGCAAGGTGTGGACCGCTGCCTGAGCCTGCTGGCCCGCCGGCCGCGCGCGCGCCGCGAACTTGACGACTACTTGCGCCGGCGCGGGACGGACTCGGCGCTCCGTGAAGCGGTTCTGGCGCGCCTGGTGGAGCGCGGGTTGGTGGACGACCCGGCCTTCGCGCGCAATTGGGTGGAAAACCGCACGGCCTTTCGGCCGCGCTCGCGGCGAGCCCTATCCGCAGAACTTCGGCGCAAGGGGGTGAGCACGGAGGCCGCGGCCCAGGCCCTGGCCGAGGTGGACGATGAAAGCGCCGCGCGTTTGGCCGCACGCGGGTATGCCCGTCGCCTGAGCGGCCTCGATCGGAAGGAATTCTTCCAGCGCTTACTGGGTTTCTTGGGACGGAGAGGGTTCACATACGATGTCGCTCGGCCGGTCGTCGCGGAGGTGTGGGGCGAACAGAACGCTGCGCCTCTTCCCGTCTCGGCGCCGCGCCGGCACGATGGAAAGTGAGAGCACACCATGTCTGTGACAATCATCGCTGGCATTCTGGCGGGGGTGGTGGCCCTCGCGCTCGGCGCGGGGGTAGGGTTCTGGTACCGCCAGCAGCAACTCAACCGCGACGCAATGGCGCGGCGGGCCGCCATCGAGAAGGAACAGAGCGAGGCGCAAGGCCGCGCGCGCCAGATCGAACTCCAGGCGCGCGATGCCGCCATCCGGCTGCGTGACGAGGCCGAATCGGAGGCCGGACGCCGCCGCGCCGAGCTGGCGCGGGAAGACGAACGACTCACTCGCCGCCGCACGGAAGTCGACCACAAGGTGGAACGCACGGAGCAGCGCGAACAGGCCCTCAACAAACGCCAGAGCGCGCTCGACCGGCGCACGATCGAGATCGAGAAACTCAGCGCCGACCGCATGACCGAACTCCAACGTGTGGCGCAGATGTCGGTGGAGGAGGCCCGCAGCCAACTCCTGGCGGAGGTGGAACACGAAAGCCGCAACGACATGGCGCGCACCATCCGCCAGATCGAAGAGGAAGCCCGGTCCGAGGGCGATCGGCGCGCGCGCGAGATTATCGCTGAATCGATCCAACGCGTGGCCTCCGACCACGTGGCCGAGGTTTCAGTTTCGGTCGTGCCGCTGCCCGGCGAAGAGATGAAGGGGCGCATCATCGGCCGCAACGGACGCAACATCCGTTCCTTCGAACAGGCGGCGGGCGTGGACGTCATCGTCGACGACACGCCGGAGGCTGTCACCATCTCCTCCTTCGACCCGGTACGGCGCGAAGTAGCGCGCCGGGCGCTGGCCAAACTCATCCTGGATGGGCGGATTCATCCGGCCCACATCGAGAAGGTGCTCGAGGATTCGCGCAAGGAAGTGGACCTAGTGGTGGTCGAGGAAGGCGAGCGGGCGGCGTTCGAGGCCGGCGTGCCCGGGCTGCACCCGGAGATCCTCAAGAAGCTGGGCACGCTCAAGTTCCGCACCTCCTATGGCCAGAACCAGCATGCGCATGCCATCGAAACCGCATTGCTGGCCGGGGTGATCGCTGCCGAGCTCGGCGCCAAGGTGGCAGTGGCCAAAGCCGGCGGCCTGCTGCACGATCTGGGCAAGGCCATGGACCACGAGGTGGAAGGCACGCACGCTCAGATCGGGGCGGACTTCGCCGCGCGGTACGGCGTGGCGCCGGAAGTGGTCAACGCCATCGCCTCGCATCACCATGAGATCGATCAATCGAGCGTGGAAGCGGTCATCGTCGAGGCGGCGGATGCCATCTCGGGTGCCCGCCCGGGCGCGCGCCGGGAGAACCTCGAGCAGTACGTCAAGCGCATTCGCACCTTGGAGGAGATCGCCACCTCGTTCAAGGGCGTGACCGAGGCCTACGCGCTGCAGGCCGGGCGCGAAGTGCGCATCATGGTGCGTCCGGAGGATCTGGACGACCTGGCGGCGGTGCGCATGGCGCGCGACGTGGCGAAGAAGGTCGAGGAAAGCCTGCAGTACCCGGGTCAGATCAAGGTGACGGTGATCCGCGAAACGCGCGCCGTGGATTACGCCAAGTAAGCTGCGCCGTCGCGCCGCTCAACCCTCGCGCTCACCCTTCTCCGTGGGCCGCCCGTACAGGAACCAGTACTCGGGCGGGGGGAAGGCGGGCGCGAGTTGATTCTCCCATACGAAGGGCCCCGCCGCGAGCATTCCGCGCAGACGCCCGTCGAATCCCTGCAACGCCTGGCTCACCTCTGCCGGCAGCGGGTCGAGTTCGGGAGCGGTGGCCACGAGCTGCAGCATCGTTCGCTGCCGAACTTCGGTGGCATACAGCTCGGCATTGGGCCCCGGCGAGTTGCTCAGGTCGTCGAGGTAAGCGTGCCACAAACTGAAGTAGGCGTGAATCTCGAGCGCGATTTTAGTGGCCATGGCGGCCGCCCAGCGCAGGCGTTCGGTTTCGATTCGCGTGCGCGCCCGGGTTAAGCGCACGGCCTGCGAGGCCGGCAGACCGAGTTCGACCGCGCCGAGCCGGCGCAACGCGAGCAACAAGCCGCCCAGGGTCAGACGAGGTAACGCGACCCGGCCTTTGGGCTGTGCGAGCGGCCAGTAGATTCCGGAGGCCAACAGATAAGCCTCCAACTCGGGCGCGCAGGATTCGATGAACTGAAGATCAGAATCGGGGGTATAGGCGTGGCGGGGCGAGGTGGGGCCGGGCACAGTGCTAGCTAGGCTGCTCGCCCAACGATCGGCGCACGCTGTCGAGCAGCGTGCTCAGGCGCACCGGCTTGACGAGATAGCCCCAGCCTAAGGCGCGCCCCTTCTGTTGATCCTCGAGCGAGCCTCGTGCGCTAAAGAAGAGGATCGGCGGCGCGGGGGTGTCCCGCGTGAGCAAGCGCCGCGCGACTTCGTATCCGTCCAGGTCGGGCAGCATGACGTCCAACAGGATCAGGTCGAAGGTCTGTGTCTCCGACAAGGTCAGAGCTTCCTTGCCGGAATAGCAGGGGATGACCTCGTAGCCTGCCCGCTCCATGGTGAGAGAGACCAGGCGGGTGGTATCGGGTTCGTCATCCACAACCAGGATGCGCGTCATGCCATCTCCGTTGCTGCGGCCAGCGCGAGGGGGGGGCCGCTCATTGGCTGGATTCTACGCCAAGTGCGGCATACGTGCCTGGACGGGAGGTGTGCAAAAGCTGTGCTCCCGGCGTCTCTCGTCCGGGGGCGCCGGGCTATTCGCCGTACAGAGCCTTGCGCGTGCGCTCGCGCCGGGAACGCCGGCCGCTCTCGTCCGCCGCACCCGTGAGCTCCGCGTAGAGCGCTTCGCCGTACTCACGGGTCTGCACAACCACCGGCATGGGCACCGCGTGTCCCAGAATGAGGGCCTGCTGGCGAGTATCGAGGCGGGCCAATACCTCTCGCAGTGCGCTCGCTCCCGAGACGCCCGAGAACACCGCGCGAATGTCGGCCTCATTATCCAGCAGGCAGGTGACCCGCGTGCCGATCTGGCTCATCACCTCTTCATCGATACCGCTCGGTCGCTGATCGACAACCAGCAGCGTGACGTTGTATTTGCGCAGCTCGCGGGCGATCGTGCCGAAGATGGTATGCCCGGCGACCGCCGGGTCGAGGAACTTGTGCGCCTCCTCGATGACGATGACCAGTGGACGCGGCTCCGCGGCCTGGCCGCCTGCGGCGCGGTTCTTGCGATCCACGTAGCGGCTGTGAATCCGGCGAGTGAGGTAGTTGGCGACGAGCACGTAGGCCTCCAACTGCGTGCCGTACCGGCCGAATTCGAGCACCACGCTCGTGCCCTGGTTGAGGCGGCCGAAGATCTCCTCGATGACGTCTTCGCCCAAGGGATCATCTTGCAGGAAGGGCAGGCGGCGAAAGAGCTCGAACTTGCGCTGGATTGCGCCGAGCGTGCCCGCCATCAGGCGTTCCTCGTCGACGAGTTGCTTCAGGTCCTGGCTCTCTCCTTCGGC
This sequence comes from uncultured Chloroflexia bacterium, assembly GCA_963712475.1. GTDB lineage: Bacteria > Chloroflexota > Anaerolineae > Anaerolineales > RBG-16-64-43 > RBG-16-64-43. Next base: position 1,183,941 of record CAVQIA010000004.1, on the reverse strand, counting down.
CAAGAGCTTGACAATCCAATCCTGGCCCATGCGGCGGCGCAGGAAATGCAACGCCCCCACTTGAACTTCGCTCAACCCAAGTAGCCCGGCCAAGAGCTCCACATCTTCCGGCTCGATTTGTCGCAATGAGATGCGCAGCTCGCGATCGGTCTTGCTCTGGCGGTGGCGCGAAGTCTCCGGATCGAGAGTGATCACGCTGACGCGGCCGTCGCTGAAGAGCTGTCGCAGGCCCTTGTACTCACGTCCGGTTTCGTCGTGCACCGACCAGCCGTAGTCGTTGTGCATATCGAACACCAGGCAGGAGGCCAGCCCGGCACGCACCACGCCGGCCAGGAGCATGCGCGTGATGAAGGACTTCCCTGTGCCACTCTTGCCGAAGACGCCTGAAGAGCGTTCGACCAAGCGCGCCAAATCGAGGTTGACGCGCACCTTGTCCATTTCGAGTGGCGCGCCGATGTGGAAGTGCGTTCGGTCCTCGGCGCCGAACACCAGATTGACTTCCGCCTCGGAGGCCTCCAGCACATGTGTGAAGTGCGCTGGGATGGTCTTGATCGGGCGAGGTTCACCGCCCGCCTCAGTCAGCTCGAGCATCGGGGCCACGTGCATCATGCCGAAGGCGGCCGTGCCGCGCAGCACCTCGGCCGAGTAGGTGTCTTCGATTGCGGGCGGGTGGCTGACCAGGTCGGCCTGCGTCGCGCCCAGCGAGAAGTCTGTGACCATGCCAAAGAACCGCTTGCGCGTTTGACCGTGGATGACGATGTAGCGACCAACCGCCAGCCCCTCCAGTACCGTCTGCGGGTCGAGCATGACCTCCAGGCCGTGCGAAAGCGACCCGCCAACGACCACGCCCAACGGGCGCGCTCCACGCGGAAGGGGCGGCCGGCTGAGAAAGGTATCCATATCGGAATCAGGCATGATGATCCTCGAGGATCGGGCGGGCGGCGAAGGGTCCGGGCGCGGCCGGCCGCTCACCCAAGAGTTTGGCCAATCTGAGGCAGCAGGCGGCTTAGCCGGAGCACATCCGCCGAGAGCAGGCGAGATAGCTCACGCCCGGCCTCACGCGCGAATTCCGCACGCGCCTCTCCGTCGAAGAAGCGAGCGATATTGGCCAGTGCCGCGCCGAGCAACGCATCCCCCGCCTGGGCTTCGATGAGCAGCGCCAGGAAGCCGAGCTTCCAGTTAGGCCTTCCGGGTTCGCCTGGGCCACAGAAGCGCCGCACCTCGGCCGCCGTGCAGGCGAAGATCTGTTCGAGGGCCATCGGCGGGCGCGGCGGCAGGGCATGCCAGGCGACCGCCTGGGCATCGAAAAACCCGGCGTGCATGACGCGCACTTCGATCGGCACCTGGCGGCGATCGCGCTGGTCGTTGATGTACTCGTCGCTCACTTCGGCGCCCACCAACTGCCGCACAAATGGATCATCCTCCAGGCGCAAATCGGCAACTACCCCCACGACCTCGACGGCCTGCGGATCGGCGACGCGGTTGGCGGCCACGCGCACCAGGCTGCCGAAGGCGGGCAAAGTGCCCGCTTGGGCGCGGCAGCCCAACGTGAACTCGCTCACGTTCGCGCGCAACACTCGCCCAACCAGCGGCGCGCTTGGAGGCGAATCAGGTTTCATGGGACCACCTTATCGAGCGTAAGATCGGCAACCGTGTCGTCAATGCGCATCGGTCGATAAAGGAGACGCCCGAACAGTTTGCGCGAGGTGGCGGCGGTGAGCTCAAGGGTCCCTTCCATTCATCTCCGGCGGCGGGTTTTGGGGCCGTGTGCCGCAGCGCCGGCCACCGCGCCGCGGGCCTGGCCTGTGCGTTGGCGCCGCGCCGGCGATCCTTGAGCGAGTGTTTTTTCGGCGGTCAGGATGACATGTTCCGGCCCGAGCTCGCCGGTTGTCATGTACCTGCGTTCGAGGGCGCATAGCAGCTGCAACAGATCCCGATGGCGAGGATTGGCGTCATCGTACGAACTCGAAGAATTGCTCGTCCAGAGCGTACGCGAGAATGCCTCCGCCATACGGGCGAACATGCGCGCCTGGGAACTGCCGCTGGAAGAGTCTCAGAATGTCGGCTGAGCGGACTGACTCTGAGGGATCGCTGCGCGCAAGCTTGGCCGCAGGCGAGCGATATAGCGCTCCAAATCGGAAGCCACCGGGGCCGAAGGCGGCTCGCGCCAGGGCAGTCAGAGCTCTCGCGCGCAGGCCGGATGAAGATCGAGGACCAGCAATGGAGCGTGCATAGAGCCGGTTGACGACCTGCGGAAACAGGCGCGTATCGTCAAACGGAACGGGGGTGCGCTTGCGCAGGTCGGGAGGGACGAGATGCGCGGCGGCGTTAACGAGCTCCAGTTGCCGCGCAGAGTGATCCAATCGATTGGCCCCGACATGTTCGTTGGCGTAGACAATGCCGCCGGGCCTCAGCGCGCGGTCGATTCCCTCGAGCACATCCTCCAGTGCCGAGAGATGGTGCAGCGCGCCGTTGGCAATGATCAGATCGAAGGCAGCCTCCGGCCAGAGGTATCGATTGAGGTCGGCGCATTCGTACGTGAAACCGGTCAAGCCTTGTGCCGCCGCGCGGGCATGAGCTTCGTCGAGCGCCCCGGGCGCCAGGTCCACGCCTAAGCACGTCTCCACGGATGGCAAGCGAGAAACCACTCGGCGCTCGACCTCGCCAAAACCACAGCACAAACTCAAGATGTGTCGGACCCTCCGCCCTCGCAGGAGGGTCGAGACGAGAATGTCCTCAGCCCAGAAGCGGTTGTTCTTGTGCTTCGCGGCAAGCGATGGTCCGTAGGCCGTTGCGATCAGGTAGGGTCGCAACGGCGCAAAGCCGAAGTACGACCGGCTTGTGTCCGGCTCGAAGCGCGACCACTTGTTTGAGACGATCGCCGATTCCGCGTTCGTGAGTTTCATCCCTCCCCCACGAGAGAGACCGTCGAGCGCCGCGCCGTTCGATAGCAATGTACACAAGGCGCGACACGAAATCACAAGCTGTGGCGTTGGGCTATTCGAGCATACCTCAGGTCAATGATACTCGATGGAATCCTGTGGATCACCGCTCGGGCAGCTCTCATCGATATCCGCTTGCTCATTGCTTGGTGTGCGCTGAAGACTTGCGCCTGAACATCATGCGCCGCACGTATGCCCGGCGTAGCGGGCGCCCCACGATCGGAAGGCTGCCCAGCCCCACCAGCGCGCGATTGACCGCGCCCGGGATGACCACGCGCTGTCCGCGCTCGAGACCGCGCAATGAGGCGGCCACGACCTGATCCGCCGTCTGCCACAAAGCGGGCGGCGGGCTGCCGCGGTTGAACCGGGCGTACTCGGGTGTATCGTGGAACTCAGTGTGTGTGAAGCCTGGGCACAACACCTGGACGCGCACACCCGCCGCAACGACCTCAGGTTCGAGGCTCTCGGTGAACGAGACTAGGAACGCCTTGGTCGCGCAGTACGTAACATTGCCGGGCAGCGGCACATAGGCTCCGGTCGAGGCGACGTAGATTAGCGCGCCTCGCTTGCGCTCGATCATCCTCGGCAGCACGGCATGCGTCAGGCGCACGCCGGCCGCCAGATGCACCTGAATCATGTCGAGATGCTTGCGGGCCTCCACGCGCTGGAAGCGGCCGGTGGTCCCGAAGCCCGCGCTATGGATGAAGAGTGAGGCATCGCTCAGCTCCGCCAGGCGCGCGGCCGCGCGCTCGACCTGCGCCGGGTCGGCCAGGTCGGCTGTAAGAGTCTCGACCTGCGAGGCATGGCGGGAGGCGAGGGCGGCGGCCAATGCATCGAGCTTGGGCTGTCGGCGCGCGATCAGCAACAGGTCGAAGCCGCGCGCGGCCAACTGGCGAGCGAATTCTGCGCCGATGCCGCTCGAGGCTCCCGTGATGACGGCCGTGCCTTGGGTCGACATTGAGTGGTCTCCTCCCGGTGGTTGACCGGGCGCACCGGCTTGCGGCGACTCGCGGTCCGGCAATGCAAGACCTTCTACTTTTCCCCCAGCCCTGGACTCCCCCTAGCGCATCGCGATCTGAGCGTAACTGCATCATCTCGGTGGGGCGAGAGGTTCTGGGAGAGGCGGGAGGCCAACCGCCGCCTGCCCTAATTCCTCCACCCCCTTTCCGCCACCAGAGCGCACGCGCCGGATCGCCTCGAGGTGGAGAGAGGCAGGGTGTGAGGTGCGAGACGCCGCCACTCTATCTGTCTGCTAGCGTCGATAACGTGCACGCTGCTTGTGGGCCTGCTTCTCCGACAGGGAAGGGTGCAGCCCGGCCGCGAGCAGCGATTGGGCCAGCATGCGCTCGACCTGTTCCTTCTCAGGCGCCCGGATGACGGCTTCCTCATCGGCCCGCGCTAGCGCGTAGGGGTAGGGGTCGTCGAGTGTCACCCAGGCCTGCTCGATGAGTGCGCCATGTACCAAATCGAGCCGCGCCGGGTGTGCCACAACCCACTGTGGGATTTCAACTCGGGCCACGACCGGGTTCGAGCGCCCCACGTTGAGGTAGAAGAAATGCGAGCTGTGGGAGTGGCCCGAGCCGTCCTTGACGAGCGACCTCTGGTACACGTGATTCCATTCGGCCACAAACTCAAACACCGCTGAACGTGAGCCGGAGGGAAGAATCCGTGCGAACAATTCCGCATCGGAGAGATCGCGAAATGGGGTTGGCAAGCTCGCGGGTCGGGAGGGGCCGGCGTATTCTACGAGATAGGCCTCCAGCTCGTCGGCCGGTTGCATCGCGAGCGCAAGTAGCGCGAGGAGCGGTGAGCCTCCTGGTCGAGCGATGTAGCCGGCCACTGGGATGCGTGCCGCCCCGACAGTTTCCATCGCCGCAAGAAACTGTCCTTCGAGTTGGCGCTGCTCTTCCCCCGGGATGGCCTCATTGCGAACACGCAAGGCCAGGCTGCCATCGATCAGCCCGACCACCAGCTGCGCCGGTGATCCCTCGCCGGCGACCGCCTCATCCAAGCACAGATCGGCGAGGCAGCGCATTTCGCCCACTTTGCGCCGGGCGTTCAGCGTCGGCGCATTGATCGGCTCACCACGGTGGAAAAGGCGCTCGGGGTCGGTGACGATCTCAGGTTGTGAGTTCGGCGTGAGATTGGCCGGTGCCCAGGCGCACGATGAAGTAACCGATATTCAGGGCGTAATAGGGCAGGACGGCGTGGCGGTCGGGGTAGATCTGCGAGCCGTCGGTGGCCACAACGGTCACCCCGCTGCGCGCCGGCGGCGCGCTGTGGATATAGTCGATCGCCTCGCCAGCTGGCGCCGCGCCGAACCAGCCGCGGCTCCGGGCCCGGTCGAGCCGCCCGGCCAGGTCATCTTGTTGGGCGGCCCGGTGCAGCGCATCGACCACCTGCGGCAGGCGGCCCTCTCGTTCGCTCAAACGGCCGGCGAGCGCCCGGCCCACTTCGCGAATTGCCTGGGCCACCTTGTGCAATTGCAGCGTCATCGGGCGCGGGACCTCGCCGTGCGAGCGAATGGACGTTCGATAGCAGGCTGCGAACGGATTATAGCGAGGTGCGTCACACGTGCAATCTCCCCGGTCCGCATCGCAACGCGACGATAGTCGGAGGCCCTTCTCCCGCGCTGCTGGCAGCATCACTTCTTGATGGGCAATTGGCTGGTCCGACTGGTTGTCGTTGACAGGGAGGCCCACCGGACGTGGATGAGCTGGGCGACGTGTCGATGATGGACTGCATACGAAAACGGTAATCACGGAGAAAAATCTCGTGCGCGCAATCTTCGCCACGCTGGGTGCTCGACGCCTTCTCCACATCTAGAGACTACCTAATCGCGCGCTGGGGTGATTTGCGCAGGCCTTTTAGGCCGGGGAGCCGGGCTAGCCACGCCCAACAAGTTTCCCCGCCCGCACGACCCACTTGACTAGGTTCGTCCCGTAGCGGTATCCCAGGTGGCGATAGCTCGGGATTTCGAGCGCGATCACGTCCGCCTGTTTGCCGGGCGTCAGGCTGCCGAGGCGCTCGGCGAGGCCGAGCGCAGCCGCGGCATTGATCGTGGCCGCAGCGATGGCCTCGGCCGGCATGAGGCGCATGTAGCGGCAGGCCAGGGAGATCGCCATCTGCATGCTCTCGCAAGGCGAGGTCCCCGGGTTGAAGTCGGAAGCCAGCGCGAGTGTCGCGCCGGCTTCGACCATCGCGCGCGCCGGCGTGTAGGCGGATTGCCCGAGGCCGAAGGGAGTCCCGGGCAGCGCGACGGCCACGGTTCTGCTTGCGCCCAGCACGGCGATTTCGGCCTTGGAGGTGGCCACCAGATGATCGGCCGAGACGGCGCCCAACTCGACGGCCAACCACGTTCCGCCCAGGCTTTCAAACTCGTCGGCGTGGATCTTCAGGCGATAACCGAGCGAGCGCGCGCGTTCCAGAATACGGCGCGCCTGGGCGAGGGTGAAAGCCCCCTTTTCGCAGAAGACGTCTGCAAAGAGCGGGGCGTCGTCGCCGCACAGCTCGCGCCAGCGTGCGATCGCTCGGGGGAGCATGCGCTCGGCGATCTCATCGACGTATCCATCGGGCCGGGCCGCATGCTCGCGGGGGACCGCATGGGCCGGCAGAAAGGTAGCCTGGATGGTCATCGGCATGCTGCGCCGCAAGCGTGCGATGGCCTCGAGCATGCGCAGCTCCGAGTTCGATGTCGAGCCCGTAGCCGGTCTTGATCTCGCAAGCGGTTGTGCCGTGTGCGAGCATGCGCCGCAGCCGCAGACGGGTTGCTTCGACGAGATCGATCACGCTCGCCGCGCGGGTCTGGTCCACGGTTGAGAGGATGCCGCCGCCGGCGGCGAGGATTTCCGAATAGGTGCGGCCGGCGATGCGCTGCTCAAACTCCGTCGCGCGATCGCCGATCCACATCGCATGCGTGTGAGGGTCGACAAACCCGGGTAGGAGGACGCAGCCGGTTGCGTCGATCTGCCGCTCGGCGCGATGGCGGCGCCGCAGCGCGGTGCTGGGACCGACGTCGACGATGTTCCCGCTGCGCACGGCTAGCGCGCCCCGGGTCACCACGTTGAGCGTGCCGAGCGCCTTGCCACGTTGCGGCGCCTCCGTCAGGCACACCACCTCATCTGCGGAATGGATAAGCAGGTCTACTCGCATGGGAGCCTCATGGGCAGGATTGTATACCGGGTGCGTGGCGGAGGGGAGACCGGGCCGTATAATCAAGGGTTGGGAGGGGCGCTCGTGCGCGGCGCCGCATGAACTCCTCCGACATCATCGCCAAGGGAGGCACGCATGATGGTTCTGTACCGGTCCGTTCTCTTCCTTCACATTCTTTTCGGCTTCCTGTACATGCTCTCTCACGGTGCTTCTGTATCGGTAGCCTACCGTCTCCGGCGAGAAGCCAGCCTTGACCGGGTTCGTGCGCTTCTGGATCTTTCCGGGTCGTCCTTCATGCTGATGTATGTCAGCCTGCTCGCGATGATTCTTGGCGGGGTCGCACTCGGCTTTCTCGGCAGTTGGTGGGCCACAGGCTGGATCTGGACCTCGATTGCCCTGCTCATTCTGATTCTTGTGGCCATGGGACTCATCGCTTCGAAGTATTTCCATCGGGTTCGAAAGGCCGCCGGCTTGCCGTACCTCGAAGGTTACAAAGAGCACCCTGCAATTGCCCCCGCCTCGCAAGAGGAGTTGCACGAACTCTTGAAGTCCGGAAAGCCCCACCTCATGACTCTCATCGGACTCGGAGGATGGGCTGTGATCCTTGGGCTGATGATCTTCAAACCTTTCTAGATCACACCCGAGGCAGTTGGCGTCCCTGCCTTCGCCTCGTGTTCTGTGTACCAGGTTCTTCGACCGACACGGCTGTGGGCTAGAGGCAAACCCGGATTTGGCCGCAACCCAGATGGTCAGGCAATAGAGGCCGTTCAATCATTTGCCTCTTTCCCACAAGGAGAAGGCCTCGATGTCCATGGAGATCAGCCACCGGCTGAAGTCGCGACTGCGTGAGGAGCAAGTGGTCTGGCTAACCACGGTGCGCGCGGACGGAGTTCCGCAACCTACTCCCGTGTGGTTCCTTTGGCAGGAGGGCTCCTTTCTCATCTACAGCAAACCCGATGCGCTCAAGGTGCGTAACATCCGCCTCAACCCCCATGTGGCCCTCAACTTCAACACCGACGAATTGGGCGGGGAGGTCGTTGTCTTCAGGGGAGAAGCATCGTTGGAGGATGGCGCCCCGCCGGCCGACCAGGTTGCCGCGTATGTCGACAAATACCGGCAAGGTATTGCCGATCTCGAGATGACGCCAGAGAGCATGGCGGGAGAGTATTCCGTTGCCATACGCGTCAAGCCCGACTATGCGCGGGAAGAGTGACCGCTCTCCGGGTCGGCTTGAAGCGCCCATTTGCAGAGCACGTGGCCGCCGGGAGGAGCGCGAAATTGCGCGCGGCGCACCTGGCCGAGAACCACTTTAGGCGACCGCCAGTGATTGCCCTGGTGATCGGGAGCGATGCCGACGCTCCATGCCAACTCGACCCCGTGAGCTGACTGACACGCGAAGGCGGATATGTCTCACTCACCATACCGAATGCTGTTTTGCATCCCCGTCGCCACAAGCGTGCTGATGGTTTCACTCTCGAGCTGTCATGCCGCTGCCCCCGGACCGACTCCTTCACCAGTATTGACCGAGGCAGAGCTCACCCAGGTCGCCGACGATATCCTGGCGGACCCCAAGCAGTTCGAAGGCCGTTCGGTCACGCTCGTCGGCTACTTTCGAGGCTGGGACTTGCTGGGCGAGGTGGGAAGCGGGCCGCCCGTCACACGCAGCGACTGGGTCATCCGCGACGACAGCGGCGCCATTTACGTGCGTGCGGGCATTGCGGTTGAGGGCGAGATCCACCTCGACCCAAGCTCCAGGCAGGACATGGGGAAGGTGCTTCGCCTCACGGGGATTGTGCGGCTCGCGGGTGATGGCCGGCCCTACATAGATCCACAACGCATCGAGATCATCAAGTAGCGGACTCAGTCGGAAGCACGTGATGGACCAGCCCTCGCCGCACGCACGCCCCGTGGTTGCATCTAAGGAACGAGCTGAGGTGTGACAATGGATCAAATGGAGATTGCGAAGCTCCTGGGCGAGGCCATGGAGACACAACGGGCCATCCGGCGCCTGAAGACGGATCCCGTCGACGATCGACTCGTCCTTCGCCTGATCGAACTGGCCCTGAAAGCGCCGACCAGCTCCAACTCCCAGAGCTGGGAGTTCATCATCGTCAAGGACCCGAAGGTCAAGCAGGGGCTCGCCCGCCTCAACCGGCAGTTGTGGCGGCTCTATGGCCGGATCGGGTGGTGGAGAACCCGACGAGACCCGCGCCGGCGCAAGATCCTGAGCGCGGTTCAATGGCAAGCCGATCACTTCGAGGAAATCCCGGTCATCGTGGTCGCCTGCCTGAAGGGTCTGTATCTCCCACTGCTGCACATCTCTGCCACAAGCTACTTCGGCTCCATCTATCCTTCCGTCCAGAATTCTTCTGCTGGCTGCACGCGCCATGAACCTCGGGGCCGCGCTCACAACCATCCCGTTGTGGAACGTGTTGGCCGCCCGCCGAGTGCTCGGTCTGCCTTGGAACATCACGCCGTGCGCTGTGATCCCTCTGGGTTGGCCGCTGGGCCGCTACGGCCCGACGACACGTAAACCGGTTCGCGAGGTTGTGTCGTTCGATCGCTATGGGAATCGACTTGCCGCCTGACAACTCGATAGGTCCGCCGCAACCTCGCCGCGAGGGGGAGTTCGGGCTCCCTTGCAGTGCCATTCGTCCTCCACGATCTCCTGCCCCTGCCCGCCTTATAATGTCCCCATCGTCATCGGTGTCATTTACGTCGCACAATCCTTGGAGGAGGCCTCATGCAATTCGGTCGCGCATTCTCGTTCGCGTTTGAGGACCCGGACTGGCTCAAGAAGATCGGAATCGCCGCGCTCGTCTCGCTCATCCCCTTGGTCGGGCAGATCTTTCTCCTCGGCTGGGGCTTCGAGGTCACGCGACGGGTCATCGCGCGCGACCCGCAGCCGCTCCCGGATTGGACCGATTTCGGTGGGCATCTCGTGCGCGGGCTCAAAGTGACGCTGGTCTATATCGTCTATGTTCTACCGATCATCATCCTCACCGGCTGCCTGCAGTTGGGGCTGGTTGGTACCTCCATGCTCGCCACCGGACAGGAGTTCGAGCGGCGATGCGGCCGCCATCGCTTCGATTGTCGTGGCCGCGTCGCTGGGCTGCCTGATGTTGGTCTACGGCATCTTGATGGCCTTCCTGCTCCCGGCCGCACTCGGCAAGATGGCCGCCACGGGCAACCTGGGCGATGCCTTCCGCCTCGGCGATGTCTTCAAGCTCGTGCGCGCTGCGCCCGGGGTGTACGTGATGACCATTTTGGGTTCCATCCTGGCCGGCATCATCGGCAGCCTCGGCTCGATCGCCTGCGGCATCGGCGCCGTGCTCACAGCCGCCTACGCGGGCACGATCACCGGCCATCTCACCGGGCAGGCCTACCTCGCCGCGAGCGAACCCAAGCCGGCCGCGAGCTGATCAGGAAGAGGGCATAGCACGCCTTACGCATGACCGCGGGCGCGCGGCACGCGCACGAGTCCCGCGTTGGGAAGAATCGATCGGGTCTGTCCGTGAGGTAGAGCACATTTGTGAGGCGCGCGTCGGGAGCCGAACCGGTTCGGTCGACCATTCGCATACTCAACGTGGCATATTTCGGCTCAAGAGGAGAATCACATGTCCGCTGAAGGCAGGTCTGGCCCCATCCGCGTCGAAGCGGGCCTCGGCGTCTTCTGGTTCATCGGCTGGCTGTTCACGATCGCGTTTGCCAAACTGGTGTGGTGGCAGGCACTCTTGGGCTTGATCGTCTGGCCGTATTTCTTGGGAATCGCCGCCCGCTAGCCAACCACGCTTGGTAAATCAGTAGCCATGCGCACCGGTCCCGCGTCCGGATGACGAGGGACGCGCATCATCGGATTGTTTGCGGCGCCTCGCGAGAGGCGCCGCGTGCTTTTCATGTGGATAGAGACGAGTCGGGTCGAGAGTGGTGTTCGCGGATGAGGAGGATCAGGATGATCAGTGCCACGCCATCCGCAAGGGCCGTGGCCAGCCCATTGGCAGCGATGCCCCAAGTGAAGAGTGCGGGTCCGACGAGGGCTCCGATCGCGCGGCCGGCGCCAGCCGAGGCGGCGATCCCAGCCATGGAGGTCGCCCGAGCCTCGGGCACCTGCTCGGTCATCAGCGATATGACGCTCACCACCGTGAACTCGAAGGTCAGGTACAAGAGGAAGAGGCCGGCCAGCGCGCCCGGCAGGCTGCGGCTGAAGGTGCTCAACCCGAGGCACACCACCGCATTCACCGTCAGCCCCAGCGCGGCCGAGCGGCGCTTGCCCAGCCGGTCGGTGATCGTCGCGACCGACACCTCACCGCCAAGCTCAGCCAGGCCAATGACCGCGGTCGCCAACCCGAGAGCCACGACCTTCAACCCGAAGGCGCTTTCCATCCATGCGCCGTAGACGATGTTGACCAGTTCGTTGGCGCCGCTAGCGACGGAGGCAAAGCCCATCACGGCCAGCGCCGACCGGCTGCTAAAGAGCGCGCGCAGGCTGGTCCATGCCGAAGGCCGGGGTGCGGCGGCCGACGTGGCCGAGGCCGGAATGACATGCCACACGATGATGAAGGCCACGGCCCCGAGTACCGCCAGGAGGCGGAAGGGCGACACCCACCCCCCGCGCGCGATCAGCCAGCCGACAAGCGGCACTCCGAAGAGAAACGCCCACGACCAACCGAATTCGGTGATCGCAATGACCGCGCCGCGCCGGGCGTAGTGGATCGTGTCGCCCAGATACGCCTTCAGCCCCGCCTGGAAGAGGATCCAGGCCGCGGCAACCATCAGCATCGAGAACACCAACGCCGGGAAGACCGGCCACACCACGACGATCGTGAGCCCCAGGCTGAGCATCCCGAAGCTCATGAGCATCGCCTTCTTGCGACTCCACGTGTCGGCCAGCGACCCGAGCAGCGGTCCGAGGAGGCCCAGGCTCGAACGCGCCGATACGGCGTAAGACATCGTGCGCAGGTCCACCCCGACCCCGCGCGCGATCGCCGGCAAAAAGGGGTAGATCATGCGGTAGCCAGTGCACATCACCGCCTGGCTGAGCGCCAACGCAATGACTTGGATACGAAGGGGGAGGGGGCGGCGCGGCGTCATGCGGCCCACGCCAGTGGGTGCGCGCGCCGGAGGAGATGATGCGGGATTAGCCTCGGGGTAACGACCGCCATCGCGATGAAGAAAGGCAATTGGATGAATGCGGGATGACCTGGGCAGGGCATGCGGCGCATTGTAACCGGTTTGATTTGGTGTCAACCTGAAGAATGGTAAGCATGTACCTACCTACATGCTGGCCATCGCGCGCCCAAGCGAACTCGGGTGATGATCGAGCCATTCAGCTCGGGAGGCTCGTCCTGCGAAAACGCCGATGTTCCGCGATGGTGCTGCCGCCTCGAAATGGCGAACGGGCGGCAGCCGCTTCGCAATGAAAGGGGCACGCTCATGCGTGCCCCAATGAGATTCTCGGCGTGCTGCCTGCGGCTAGAGCATCGGTATCTTGATCCCGCTGCGGCGGGCAGCCTCGATCGCTTCGGGGTAGCCGGCATCTGCGTGGCGCACGATGCCTAGCCCCGGGTCGGTGGTGAGCACGCGTTCCAGACGCTTAGCAGCCTCCGGCGTGCCGTCGGCAACGATTACCTGCCCGGCATGCTGCGAGTAGCCGATGCCCACGCCGCCTCCGTGGTGGAACGACACCCAGGTCGCGCCGCCGACGGCGTTGATCAGCGCGTTCAGGATCGGCCAATCGGAGACCGCGTCGCTGCCGTCGCGCATAGCCTCGGTCTCGCGGTTGGGCGAGGCCACCGAGCCGGAGTCCAGGTGGTCGCGGCCGATGACGATCGGCGCGCTCACCTCGCCGCTCGCGACCATTTCGTTGAAGCGCAGCCCGGCCTTGGCACGCTCGCCATATCCCAGCCAGCAAATGCGCGCCGGCAGCCCTTGGAAGGTGACCCGCTCGCGTGCCATGTGCAGCCAGCGGTGCAGATGCTCGTCCTTCGGGAAGAGCTGCATGACGGCTTCATCGGTGCGGTAGATATCCTCGGCCTCGCCCGAAAGCGCCACCCAGCGAAACGGTCCTTTGCCCTCGCAGAAGAGCGGGCGAATGTACGCCGGCACAAACCCCGGAAACTCGAAGGCCTCACTCACGCCGGCATCGAAGGCGCGCTGGCGCAAGTTGTTGCCGTAGTCGAACACCTCCGCGCCGCGCCGTTTGAACTCGAGCATGGCTTGCACGTGTTGAGCCATCGACCGCATGGACCGGGCCTCGTACTCCCTGGGCGCGCGCTGACGCAATTCGGCCGCGGCCTCCACTCCCAACCCCTCGGGAACGTACATCAGCACGTCGTGCGCCGGCGTCTGGTCGGTCACGACATCGGGGATCGCATTGCGCGCGGCTAGTTCCGCATACACCTGAGCCGCGTTGCCGATCAGCCCGATCGACCGCGGCTCCCGGCGTGCACGCGATTCATCCACCAAGGTCATCGCCTCTTCGAGCGTGTCCACGACGACGTCGACGTATTTCGTCTCCAGGCGGCGTTGGGCGCGGGCCGGGTCTACCTCGACGATCAACCCGACGCCGTCGTTCATCGTGATCGCCAGCGGCTGCGCGCCGCCCATGCCGCCCAGCCCGGCGCTGAGCACGAACTTGCCGCGTAGGGATTTCGCGCCGAGTGCGCGAGCGGCGGCGGCAAACGTCTCGTACGTTCCCTGCAGAATACCCTGGGTCCCGATGTAGATCCACGAGCCCGCCGTCATCTGGCCGTACATCATCAGGCCCTTGGCGGCCAGTTCATCGAAGTGGGCTTGGGTTGCCCAGTGCGGCACCAAGTTCGAGTTGGCGATGAGCACGCGCGGCGCATCGCGATGCGTGCGGAATACGGCAACTGGCTTCCCCGATTGAACGAGCAGCGTTTCATCGTCATCCAGTTCGCGCAGCGTTCGCACGATCGCCTCGTAGCATTCCCAATTGCGCGCCGCCTGGCCCCGGCCGCCGTATACCACGAGGTCCGCAGGGCGCTCGGCCACCTCCGGATCGAGGTTGTTCATCAACATGCGCAGCGCGGCCTCCTGCGGCCAACCTTTGCACGAGAGCCGGGTGCCGCGCGGTGCGTGAACGGTAGGGGGCATGCTGACCTCCAGGCTGCGATGTGGGTGCCGCAGGCCTACCAACGTTCCCAGTGAGTGACCTCGTCGGCGCTGCGCCGCCCGGCCGCGCGGGGCGCGCGGGTCATGTCCGCCGGATCGTCCGGGTATCCGAAGGAAATCCCGGCGTAAGGGTGCAGGTCATGCGGGATAGCAAGCAGCGCGCGCACCTTCTCGGGTTCATAAACAGCGATCAAGCATGAGGCGATGCCGAGGCCCCACGCCGCGAGCTGCATGTAGGCCGCGGCCTGCCCGGCGTCGAAGGGGATTGACCAGCGCTGGGCCGGGTCGGGGGTCGCGATCACCACGGCCATCGCCGCACCCGCCACATGTCCGGCGTATGGGCCGGCCACAGTCAGCGCTTGCAGCAGCGATCGTTCGCGCACCGCGACGAAACGGCAGGGTTGGCTGTTCTTGGATGACTGGGCTCGGCGCCCGGCATTCAGGATTTCGCGCGCGTCATTGTCGCTGATGGGCTTGGCTGCAAAAGTGCGGATGGCACGCTTCTGGCGGATAGCGATACCGACGTCCATGGTCCACCTCGCTGAGTTCGTGTTGCGGCACAGGAGCCGCGCAGGCGTGGGCGGCCCCAGAAGGGGATATGGGATTGCAAGTCAAGTGTGTGCGGGTGCGACGCGCGATGCGGCTGCGGGGCTTGGCAAAAGTAGGAGTGTGACAGATACGGCGTGGCTCAATCCAGCATGGTGCGTTTGCGCTCGGGCAGCGGGCGCAAATACACCTTTCGGGAATCGAAATCCTCAATGTAGCCAGCCACGCGCAGGTTTTCCAACTCGTGGTTGAGCAACTCGTGGCCGAAGTCACATTGAGGCAAGAAGTCCCCGGTCATGATGTCCTGCAGGGTACCTTCGCCCCACTCGACCACGATCCTGCCGTCCTCTAGCGCGTACACCCACTCGCGATCCACAGGTGTTCCAGTCATGGTGGGTCCTCCCCGTGGCCTTCGGCTCACTTGCCTGGCCGTGCACACGTCCCATGAAGGCCGATAAACCCAGTGGATGTATCGCCTCAGGCCGGGAAGTCGGATTGAGTTTACCACAAGTCGCCCGGGGCTGAACCGGGCGCTGGGATTGCGGCCGAATTACAGCGCGCCGTGGCCAGATTTGGCCACGGCGCGCCAATCCCGGCAACCCACAGGAGGAGGGTTCGGAGATGCCGAACTCGGCCTAGTTGCTGGCCGCCGATTTGCCGTTGCTGTGGACGAGGCTGGCAAAGCTCGTGGTGCGCAGGCGGGAAACCATCTCGTCTTGCAGATCGCTCCACAAAGGAGCTACGGCGCAGTCCTTGCCAAATGGACAAGCCTCGTGATCGAGGGCGCATTCGTTGATCTGGATCGGTCCGTCAATGGCCTCAATCACCTCCAGCAGATTGATCTGGTTGGAGGAACGCGCCAGGGTCACGCCCCCACGCGCGCCGCGCGATGTCTGCACCAGCCCGGCCACAGAAAGTTGCGAGATGATCTTCGCCAGAAACGAGGGTGGGATGTGCTTCTCGCGGGCGATGACGTTTGTGGGTGAGCGGCCGTTGCCTTCCTTCTCGGATAGGAAAAGGATGGCACGAATTGCGTAGTCTGCTTGCCGAGTGATTTCCATAGCGATGCCCCAGGCGGATTTGCGGATAAATTTAGTCTGGAAGAAGTGTATTCCGGCGGGTTCGCCCTGCTCAAGTGACGGAGGTCACAGACGGGGAGTGACCTTTGGCTACCCGATAAGTAGACATATACGCGCCTCATCTCGATGCGCACAATGCAAACGCCGAAAGATCGTCTTCGGTGATGGCGCGCGCACAAGCCGGAAAGCCTTGTGGTATCATCCCTCCACTTCCCCGCCTGTGAGCCTTTTCGAGCGATTTCCTCTGGAGGCGAGCGCGTGAAAAACATCTGCGTCATCGGCGTGGGCTACGTCGGGCTGGTCACGGCCGCAGGCTTCGCCGATCTGGGCAACCGCGTCAGTGCGTTGGACATCAACCAGGAACGCATCGACCACCTGCGCCAGGGCATTCTGCCCATCTTCGAGCCCGGGCTGGAGGAAGTGGTACGGCGCAATGTCGGCGCCGGCCGATTGACCTTCACCACCTCCTACACCGAGGCGTCTCCGGTCCACCGAGTTCGCGTTCATCGCGGTGGGCACGCCGGAGGGCGTGGATGGCGAGGCGGATTTGCAGTACGTGCGCGCGGCGGCTGAGGCGATTGCCCAGGCCATGCAGCACCCCCTCGTCGTCATCAACAAATCGACGGTGCCGGTGGGGACGGGCGACTGGGTGGCGGACATCATCCGCGCCCACCAGCCGGAGGCGATCCCCTTCGCCGTTGTCTCCTGCCCGGAATTCCTGCGTGAGGGCTCGGCCATTTTCGATTTTCAGAACCCGGCGCGCACGGTGCTCGGCTCGCTCGATCGCGAAGCCGCTAGCCGAGGTCGCCCAGTTGCATTTGCCGCTGCGCGCGCCGATCGTGATCACCGACCTGCGTACCGCCGAGATGATCAAGTACGCCTCGAACGCCTTCCTGGCGACGAAGATCTCCTTCATCAACGAGATTGCGAACATCTGCGAGGCGCTGGGGGCGGACGTAAAGGAGGTCGCCGCCGGCATGGGCTACGATCCGCGCATCGGACGCCACTTCCTGGATGCCGGCCTGGGCTACGGCGGTTCGTGCTTCCCCAAGGACGTAAAGGCGCTGACCTATATGGCCCAGGTGCAGGGGCGCAACCCGCAGTTGCTGCTCGGCGGTGATGGAGATCAACGACGATCGCCGCCGGCTGATCGTCGACCGGGTGGCCGAGCTGGCGGGCGAACTGCGCGGGGCGACGATCGGCCTGCTCGGGCTGGCCTTCAAACCCAACACCGACGACATCCGTGATGCGCCGGCTCTCTCCATCGCGCGCCTGCTGCAGGAGCGCGGGGCCAAGGTGCGCGCCTACGACCCGGTGGCCATGGAGGGCGCGGCACGCCTGGCTCCCGGCATCGAGATGAAGGCCGACCCGTATGCGTTGGCCGAGGGATGCCAGGCGCCTGGTCGTCTGCACTGAGTGGAACGAATTCCGCCAGCTTGATTTGGGCCGGCTGCGCCAGGCGATGCGCGCGCCGAACATCGTCGACGGGCGCAATATCTACGATGCGGCTGAAATGCAGCAGGCGGGTTTCCATTACCGGGGAGTGGGCCGCGGCTACAACGGCGCGCTTGAGGCCCAGCCAGCGGCCGCCACGCCGCCCGCAGAGAAACGCCGATGAGCAGCGGGCGCCTTCATCGCGCGCGGCTGCGCAATGGCTTGCAGGTGCTGCTCAAAGAAATCCACACCGCCCCGATTACTAGTGTGTGGATCTGGTACCGCGTCGGCTCACGCAATGAACGCGCCGGCCAGACCGGTGTGTCGCACTGGGTCGAGCACATGCAATTCAAAGGCACCCCCACCTTCCCGCCCGGTCATCTCGATCGGGCCATTTCGCGTGAAGGGGGCCTGTGGAACGCCATGACCTGGCTCGATTGGACGGCCTACTACGAGACCTTGCCCTCCGACCGGGTGGACCTGGCGTTGCGCCTGGAAGCCGACCGCATGAGCCAGAGCCTCTTCGCCAACAAGGATGTGACCTCCGAGCGCACGGTGATCATCTCCGAGCGGCAGGGCCATGAGAACGAACCAACCTTCCGCCTCTCGGAAGAGATGCAGGCCGCCGCGTTTCGCGTGCACTCCTATCACCATGAGGTCATCGGCGATGTGGCCGACCTGGCTTCGATGACGCGCGACGACCTGTATTCCCACTACCGTCGTTACTACCTCCCCAACAACGCCATCCTGGCCGTGGCCGGCGATTTCCAGTGGCGGCCGATGCTGGCACGCATCCGCGAGTTGTTCGGCGGCTTGGCGCCGGCGGCCGCACCGCCGCAGTCCACCCGCCCCGAGCCCGCGCAGCGTGGCGAGCGGCGCGTGTCGGTCGAGGGCCCGGGTGAAACGGCGTACGTCGAGGTGGCGTACCACGTTCCGCCGGCCTCCGACCCGGAATTCTTTCCGCTCATCGTGCTCGACAGCGTGCTTTCCGGCCCGAGCAACTTCAACCTATTTGGCGCCGGCATCTCCAACAAGACCTCACGCCTGTATCGGGCCTTGGTCGAGACCGAGCTGGCCGCCTCCGTGGGCGGCGGCATGGCGGCCACCATCGATCCCTATCTGTATTCGATCGTGGCTACCGTGCGTCAACGGGAAGACTCCCGAGCAAGTGCTGGCCGCGCTGGATGGCGAAGTGCGCCGGATGATGGACGACCCGGTGACCGAGGCCGAGCTCAAGCGGGCCGTCAAGCAGGCGCGCGCCATTTTCGCCTACGGCAGCGAGACGGTGACCAACCAGGCCTTCTGGATGGGATACGCGGAGATCTTCGCCTCCTACGATTGGTTCGAGAACTACATCGAGAAGCTCGACGCCGTCACGCCTGACGATGTGCAGCACGCAGCGCGCAAGTACCTAGCGCGGCACAACCGCACGGTGGGCTTCTATCTGCCGACTCAGGAGAGCACGGGCGGCTGATCGCCGGCCGCTCGCGGAGAAGCGCCATGCCCAAATCTCGCTCCCGTGTCCGTCCTCGCAAGCCGGCCCGCCGTGTATCGCGCCCCAAGCCGCGCGCCCGCGCACGGCGCGTCGACCTGCCCCATCTCGATCTGACGACCCTCCCCGGGGCCGCCAGTGTTGAGCGCCACGAACTCGAGAACGGCATTACGGTCCTCATCCGCGAGAACTTCCTCAGCCCGTCGGTTGTGATCCAGGGCTCGCTGAATGTGGGTGGCCTCGACGAAACAGAAGCCAAAGCCGGCTTGGCCGGCCTGACCAGCGCCAGCCTGATGCGGGGCACCCAGCAACGCAGCTTTCACGAGATCTACGATGCCATCGAGTTCGGTCGGCGCCTCGCTGGGCTTCGGCTCGGGGATGCACACCACCACTTTCTACGCCCACGGCCTGGCGGAAGATTTCGGCAGCCTGACCAGCCTGGCGGCCGAGGCCTTGCGCCGCCCGAGCTTCCCCGCCGAGCAGGTCGAGAAACTCCGCGGCGAGTACCTGACTCAACTGGCGATCCGCCAGGAGGATACCGGCGATCGCGCGCAGCTCGCCTTCGCCGAGCTGGCCTACGATGGGCACCCGTACGCGCACGATGAGGAAGGCACCTCGGAAACGATCCAATCCATCACACGTGAGGAGATCGTTCAGTTCCACAGCGGGACCTACGGGCCGCGCGGCATGATCATGACGGTGGCCGGAGCGGTGCACAGCGGGCGCGCCCTGGCGATGATTGAAAAGTATTTCGCCGATTGGCGCAATCCAAACCAGCCGGTGCGCGCGGCACTGCCCGCAGCGCCACGCCTGCAACAGCTTGCCGAGAGACGCGTTCCACTGCCGGGAAAATCGCAGGCCGACCTGGTGCTGGGGGTCCCCGGACCTGCGCGGGCCTCCACCGATTTCTTCCCGGCGCTCATCGGCAACAACATCCTCGGCCGCTTTGGAACGTTCGGTCGAATCGGCGAGGCGGTTCGCGAGGACGAAGGCCTGGCCTACTATGCCTTCAGCAGCTTGGCCGGCGGTCTGGGACCCGGCCCGTGGATGGTTATTGCGGGGGTCAATCCACGCAACATCGAGCGCGCGCTCGAGCTCATCCGCCGCGAAATCGGCCGCTTTGTGCAGACCAAAGTGACGGCGGTGGAACTCACCGACAACCAGGCCAGCCTGATCGGACGGCTGCCGCTGCAGCTCGAATCGAATGAAGGCATGGCCGCGGCGCTCATGAACATCGAGTTGTACAACTTGGGCCTGGATTATTACCAGCGCTTCCCGGGCTTGGCGGCGGCGGTCACCCGCGAAGAGATCCTCGAAACGGCACGCCGATACCTGCACCCCGATCGCCTGGCCATCGGCATTGCTGGCCCGCTTGGCGAACCTGCACCCTGAGCCATGCCCAAAAGCCCCGCCCCGTGCTGAGAGTCGGCGCAGACCTCTTGCCATGCGAGCGAGTCGCTCGCGCCCGCGAGCGCTGGGGCCAGCGATTCCTCGCACGCGTACTCACCCCGCGTGAGATCGAAGACAGTCGCGGTCGCACGGAATCCATGGCCGTGCGCATCGCCGCCAAAGAAGCTGCCTCCAAGGCACTCGGGGTCGGGCTGATGACGCGCGTCGGCTGGCGGGATATCGAGGTGCAGCGCGGGCCGCAAGGCGAGCCGAGCCTTCTTCTATATGGCGAAGCCGCCCAACTCGCGCAGACTCTGGGACTTAACGAATGGGCCCTCAGCCTTTCGCATGCGGGCGGTCAGGCGCTGGCGGTGGTCGTTGCCCAGCGGGTGGATGGCTAGGGTGCCCACCCTCGAACAAGCCCGGGCCTGGTACCAGGGCGCGGACGCCGTGCATGATTTCGACCACGTCTTACGTGTGCTTGCCCTGGCCGAGCGAATTGCGCAGGCGGAGGGCGCCGACCTGCCTATTGTGCGGGCCGCGGTGTTGCTGCACGACGCAGCGCTGGGGGAGAACGACGCCACCCGCGCCCGCTCCGGCCACCACCAACGTTCAGCGGAGTTCGCGCGCCAGGTCCTTGCGGCGGAGGGCTGGGAGGCGGCGCGCGTCGAGCATGTGGTGGAGTGCATTCTGGCGCACCGCTTCAGAGAAACCACTCACACCGAGAAGTCGCTCGAAGCCAAGGTCCTCTACGACGCCGACAAGCTGGATGCGATTGGCGCCGTCGGTGCGGCGCGAGCCATTGCCTTCGCGGCCTTGCATGGGAATCCGTTCTACCGTGAGCCCTCGGCCCGCTTCAGCCAGGGCCAGGGGTTGGAACCGGGCGAAGCGCATAGCGCCTTCCATGAGTTTGTGTTCAAACTTGCGCGCATCCCGGAACGGCTGAATACTGAATCGGCAAAAGCGCTGGGCCGCGAGCGGTTGCGCGTGCTGCGAGAGTTCTTCTCACGCCTGGGCGAGGAGAGCCAAGGCCAGGCGTAGTGAGCCGCTGACCGAAGCCTGCCACGGCCACGGTGCTTGATCTCACGTTCCGCGCGTCTGGCATTTGACCTGCAGGCATGCCGGCTAGCCACACGATCAACGCCCCGCGGGTCCCGCGAAGAGGCATAACCTGCCCTCCTGGTGCGGGTTTCTTGCGCACCGTCCGGGCTATTGCGGCGGGCGAACGCCGGTGATATCGTGGTAGCCACAAACATGCGCAGGCTCGCACCGCTCCTTCTGGTTCTCATCGCGTTCTTTCTTCTCGCGGCCGGCCCTGCGACGATCGGACCGCGCGCCTCGCAGGCGGCTGTGCCCACGCCCACCCCCGGCCCACGACGTCAGACTAAGATCCTTGTCTCCTATGTCCGAAACGACTGGCTGCTCAACCGCTGGTTGAACAACGAGGTGATCTGCCGTCTATCGGTCGATCATGAGGGGCTGCCGACCGGTGCCGAAATCTACACTGCGTGCGGCGAGGAAACCTTCACCACCTGGTATGCCAGCCAAACTTGCCCCGCCGCCGCAGAGGGGGAAGATACAGCCATGTGCCCCGGGTTGTATTTGCAGTGGCAAGCGGCCACCCCCGATGAGCGCGAGGTCATCATCGACTTGCCTGAACCAACGGTGTGGGTCAGCCTGGAAGGTTGCCCCTCCGGTCCGCCGGGCCTGGCGTGCGAGCAAGTGCCCAGCCTGCGCCTCACGGCGCAGGAACCCTTGCCCAACGAATCGATCTTGAGCATTCAGGGCAAGTACAACAACGTCCCCTTCAGCTGTCAGGGCGATATGTGCGACCTGCCCATTGCGCCCACGAGCGAGCGCGGGGTGGCCGTTGAGTTCTGGGCCAACTCCACCTATGGCGACAGCAGCGAGAAATTCACAGCCCAGGTGCGCATGATCTATTCGCCCGGGCACATCCCTGAAGCGGATACTTGGTTCGTGGACGTGCTCAGCAGCCAATGGAAGGGCGAGCCGCTGGCGAGTTGTTCCCAGATCTGGGGAACCTTCCCGGCGGTCGGTGGGCCCGCCGAGTGGCTCACTTCACCCAGGGACGCGGCGGCGCTGGCCTCGGGTGAACCTTACGCCTTCCTCGCAGGCGTGCTCATACGCCAAGGGTTGGTGGATGTGAGCGAGTGCCCCACGGGCGGGCTGCAGACCGGAGGCGTCGCCGACACCTGCGGGCTGGAGAAAGCCGATCCGCTGGTGGACGAGTGGCAGAACCGGTTCGACGAGGTGATACTGCAAGCGGCAGAATCCTCGGGTGTGCCGGCCATGCTGATGAAGAACTTGTTTGCCCGCGAGAGTCAGTTCTGGCCGGGAATCTATCGCACGACAGAAGAAGTGGGTCTCGGACAGCTCACCGAGAACGGCGCCGACATTACCCTCTTGTGGAACGACTCCTTCTATCACCAGTTTTGCCCGCTGGTGCTGCAATCCAAGATCTGCGATCGCGGCTACGCCACCTTGGAAGCGGCCGAGCGCGCCACGTTGCGCGGCGCGCTGGTGACCCAGGCCAACGCGGAGTGTTCGACGTGCCCGATGGGGATCGACATATCCCAGGTGAACTTCAGCGTGGGAGTGTTCGCGGAAACGCTGATGGCAAGTTGCGAGCAAACGGACCGCATCGTGCGCAACACGACGCGCAGTCTGCCCTCGATCGTTTCGACCTATGACGACCTGTGGCGCTTCACGCTGGTCAACTACAATGCCGGCCCGGGGTGCCTGTCTGAAGCCTTGCAAGAGGCCTGGCGGCTGCGCAAGCCTCTGGTGTGGGCTTCGGTCATTCGTTACCTCGACCCGGCCTGCGAGGGGGCCGTGGATTACGTCGAGGACATTGCTCGCTGATCACGCGCCTGCCGGCCGCTCGGCAAGCACCAGCATACGCGGCGCCCCCTCCTCGAACACCTCGCGCTGATAGCCCCCATAGAGCCCAACCAAGCGCAGACTGGCGAGCTCGACCAGCGCGCGCATCTCGCCGGGGAAGGTGTAGCGAAGGGTCATTGGGACCTGCGTCCGGCGCACCCGGCCCTCGCGGTCGACCTCGTCGTAAACCCACGTGATATGCCCGAGCTGGGCGGTGCGGTCGAGGTTGAGCATCGAGAACTCCATCACTTCGCGGCCGGACGATTCATCGCGTACCGTTCGTTCGAACACCAGGCCGCTGGGTGAAGCACTGTACACCTCTGCGGCGTTGGGAACATCAAGCGCCACCCAGCCGCCCGGCGCCAGGTGCTCCACGACCCGGGCCAGCGCCAGGCGCTGGTCCTCGAACGAGAGCAGGTGGGCAAAGGTATTGAGCGGCATGATGACGAGCGGGAACTGGCGACCGAGGGCAAGCGCACGCACGTCTTGTTCGATGAGAGTTACGCGCCGGCCCAGGTCCGCACGCTGAGCCAGGCGGGCGTGGGCTCGTTCGAGCATGGCCGGCGAGCTATCCACGCCCACAGCTTGCACCCCCTCGCGTGCGAGTTGCAGCAGAACGCGCCCGCTGCCGCACCCGAGCTCGAGCACCGGTCCTCCGCGTTCCGCCGCGAGACCCAGCCAGAACGGGATATCCTCGATCAGGTCCGCATTGACCAGGTCGTAGAAGGGCGCGATCCGTTCATACGTGTCCATGCGACGGTGCTCCGTTGTACGTTGCCAAGCGTCGACGACTCGCAGGGCGGGCGACGCGCCAGGGCGATCAAGCTGCGCCCCGAACGCGTTTCACTGGTGAGGCGCATGCCTCGGACGTGCATGAAGCGAGTTGATTGGGTGATTTCGAACTGGAGGACGACCCTCTTCGGCGGCGAAAGCTAATCGCGTTTTGCTTGACGGTTGAGTGATGCGGGCATTATACTCGCCGCAATCGGGGTGTAGCGCAGTTGGTAGCGCACCGCGTTTGGGACGCGGGGGTCGGCGGTTCAAGTCCGCCCACCCCGACAACCGATCGTGACGAACGGTCGGGGTGATACGAAGCGCATGCGGGCGTCGCCAAGTGGCAAGGCATCAGCCTTCCAAGCTGACACCGCGGGTTCGAATCCCGTCGCCCGCTCCTCGAGGCCTCCCCGACCTCGCCCTGTTCGACCGCCGGCATCTTCGCCGCGGGCCCGTAGCTCAACGGCAGAGCAGCTCCCTCATAAGGAGTGGGTTGATGGTTCGATCCCATCCGGGCCCACCTCGCCCCCGGCGGGCGCCTGCTGATCGTCGGCCGCACGTCGTTGTTCGAAGGCGCGCAACAGGTCCTCATCGATCGCCGTCGCGCTTTCCGTCGCGTCTGCACGGTGCCCGGAGCGACCTGTGCCTGCTGACTCCATCACTTGCAGGAATTCATCCGCCGAAAGGACGACCGCCCCTATGTGCCGGGCCTGCGCGGTCACACGCCGATCGGAGCTGACCACGCGCCAGTTGCCTCGATCGGGCACGCGGCGCAGGTAATCGAGCAGCGCATCATCGGCGGTGCGTCCGGAAGGAATGAAGCGCACCTCGAGCGAGCCATGCCGTTGCGGGCGCGAGCCGGGCTGGCCGCGGTCGAAGAAGACGACCAGCTTGCGCCGCGAGCGGCGAGCGTACTCGGCCAACAGCTTCAAGAGTTCGCGCTCGTCGTCCGGGTCGGCCAGCGATAGCGTGGGGTGCCGGCCGATGAGGTTGTGACCGTCGATGAGGTAGGGCATTGTCCTGCCGTCGAGGGGCGCTCCGGGCGGAGGAATGTATTGCGAGCCACCCGCCCGCATGCTAGACTACATGCAGGGATCGCGGATGGGGGAGGGAGGGCCGATGTCTCGCCGCTGGCTATTCTACCTCGCGCTCAACGTCGTTGTCTCTGCCGCCACGGTCTTGCTCGTCCTCTACCTCGTCGGGCGTGGCCAACCGGGGGCGCTGATACGCCCCACGCTCACACCGCTGCCAGCCACACTCACACCCACACCATTTGTGGCTCCCACACCCACGCTGCAAAGCTATCAGATACGGTCGGGAGACACCCTCGGCGGAGTGGCCGCCATGTTCGGGGTGAGCGCCGACGATTTGGCGCAGTTCAACCGATTGGCCGACCCGGATTCGCTTGACGTCGGCCAAGTGCTGCTCATCCCGGCCCTGCCCCCCGGCAGTGTGCCCACCCCGCACACGCCGACGGTCACGCCCGCAGCCGGTGAGAGCTTCCCTTGGCCGCGCATCGAAATGATCTACAACCTGGGCGACGCCGAGAAGGAAACTCTCAAAGTGGTCAACCCCGGCCCCACGGTGCAACTGGGAGGCTGGGTCCTACGCGGCACGTCCGGGCGGGAATTCGCATTTCCTGCGGTCGAGTTGATTGCCGGCGGAGCCATCTTGGTGCACAGCGCGCCGGGCGTCAACACGCCGGTCGACCTCTACTGGGGGCTGAGCGCGCCCGCCTGGCAGCATGGCGAGGAAGTGCAACTCCTCGACATGCTGGGGTCGGTCCGTTCGGTGGTGGTGTTGCCCTAGATGACCTCGGCCGTGCCCGACCCCGAGCATTGGATCGATCTGCTTCTCCGACGCGCGCGCGAGCAAGGTGCGTTCGACGACCTTGCTGGCAGAGGCGCGCCGTTTGCCTGGGAGGAAGAGAATCCATTTGAGGACGCGGCATGGCGGCTCGCCCATCATGTGTTGAAAGAGGCCGGGTATGCACCGGCGTGGATTGAGGAGGCCAGGGAGACTCGCGCACGCGTGGAGCAGGTACGCCAGACCTTGCGCGCCGCCTCGCAAGCGGACGAAGCCGAATGGCAGCGCGCGACGATGGCCGCGATGCGCGACATCGAAGCCATCAATGCGCAGATCAGCTCGGTAAACCTTTCGGTGCCGGTGCTGCCGCTTCAGCTCGCGCCGATCGATGCCCGCGAAGAATTCGAGCGTGCTCGCGCGAGCACGCTCTAGCCAGCGCTGCATGAGGTGGGGAAGACTAAGGGGATTTCGGTTCTTCGTCGTCGGAGGAGGAGGCCGGCGGGCTCTTTTCGGGTTCATCTTTGAGCCCGCGGCGAAACTCGCGAATGCCCTTGCCCAAATCGCCGGCCGACTTGGCGATGCGCCCGGGGCCGAGCAAAAGCACGACGATCAGCAGAATGATGATCAGTTCGGTCGGACCGAGATTCATGGCTTCACCTCGCCGCGGCGCATTATACTCCTGCGATCCGGGGCGAAAGCTTAGGGTCTGCTATGACGTGCGCTGCCTCGTGTCTTGCTGAATAGCCATGGCTCTGCTACACTTCAACCTCGGAGCCCAGTAATGAGCCAAGCCCTTTATCGCAAGTGGCGGCCGCAGACTTGGGGAGATGTCGTCGGTCAGGCCCACGTCGTGCAGACGCTGCGCAACGCGTTGCACAGCGGCCGCATCGCACACGCCTACCTGTTCTCCGGCCCGCGCGGTACGGGCAAGACCACCACCGCGCGCCTCTTAGCCAAAGCGGTCAACTGCACCGGCCCCGAGGCCGATCGCCCCTGCAACCAATGCGCCATCTGCATAGCAATCAACGAAGGACGCTTTCTCGACCTGATCGAAATCGACGCCGCCTCCAACACCAGTGTGGAGGATGTGCGCGACCTGCGCGAGCGGGTCCCCTTCTCGCCCAGCGAGGGCCGATACAAGGTCTACATCATCGACGAAGTGCACATGCTTTCGACGGCGGCATTCAATGCGCTGCTAAAGACCTTGGAGGAACCGCCGGCGCATGCCCTATTTGTCCTAGCGACGACGGAAGTCCACAAGGTGCCCGCCACGGTTATCTCACGTTGCCAGCGTCACGAGTTCCGCCGTCTCGGAGTGAATGAGATGGTGTCCTACTTAGCCCATCTGGCTGGGGACGAGAAGCTGCAGGCCGAGCCCGAAGCCTTGGCGATGATCGCCCGCCAGGCAACGGGCAGCATGCGTGACGCCGTCTCCCTGCTCGACCAGATGGCCTCGTTGAGCGAAACGATCACTCTGGCGGGCGTGTTAGAGGTGCTAGGTGCTGCCGGCTCGGTCCAGACTCAGGAATTCGTGGAGAGCTTGGCGGCACGCGACGTCGCCCGCGGCCTCGGGCTCATACAACGCACCGTGGACGCCGGCGTGGAGCCGCGTCAGTTCGCGCGCCAAGTGACCGAGTATCTACGCGGCGTGTTGCTGGCCAAGTTGAACAACCGCACGCTGATCGAGGCCACCGACGACGTGCGCGCTGCGATGGAGCAAACTGCGGCCGCCTTTGAACTTGGGCGGCTGGTGCGTGCCTTGCGCGCATTTGGGGGGGCGGCCGAGGCGCGCAGCGGGTGGCGCCCGCAGCTGGCGCTCGAACTGGCGCTGATCGAAACGGTCGAGGACGCACCGACCTCTCCGCCCGCCGGCGCGCCGCCTGCGCTCCGCGAATCCCCGCGCGCCTACGCGGCACCGCCGCCCGCCTCGGGTGGGCGGGAGACGCCGCCCGCCCACGACCTGCCCGTGGCGACGGATGTGGTTCCGACCGCGACCGTGCTTCCGGCGCCGCCCACCGCGGGCGAGCCCGCCGCGCCGCTTGCGGCGCGCGAGGCGGCCGGCGGCCTGACCCTGCGCCGGATCATGGAGGTCTGGGATCGCGTGTTGGCCACGCTGCGGCAGCGCGATACCCGTGCCCACACTCTGTTCGTCCAGGCCCAGCCCTACTCGCTCGAAGGCGAGCTGCTGCATTTGGCGTTCTCAGCCGACCTTCCGCGCGAAAAGGCCGCCCGCCCCGAAACCGTGGCTCGCTTACAGGGTGTTCTGGCGGAGGTGCTCGGCCAAACGGTGGGCATTCGCTGCGTGCTGGCACATGCCGACCCGGCACGCGCCGGCCTGCGCGTAGTGGACGGCGGCATGGTGGATATTGCCACGCGCGAAATGGGTGCCCAGGCGATCGATCTCCCCTGATCCGACGAGCGAAGAGCGAATGAGCAAGGGCCGCAAATTCTCAATGCCCGCTCCGGCGGGCGGCATGATGCGTGATTTCCAGCGGCTCCAGGAGGAGCTCGACCGTGCGCGTGCCGTGCTGGCCGAGGAAACGGTTACCATTTCCGTCGGCGGTGGCGCCGTGAGGATTGAGATGACCGGAACCCAGGTGTGCCGCGCGGTGAGGCTATCGCCCGAGGTGCTGGCTTCCGCCGATGCGGACCTCCTCGCCGACATGTTGCTCGCGGCGTTCAACCAGGCCGTGGAGGCCTCCCAAGCCTTGGCTGCCAAACGCCTGAGCCCTCTGACCGAGGGCCTGACGCACGGGGCAGGCTGAACTCGTGGCGATACTCAAGGACCGGCTGGCATGACACTTCCCCGCTCCGTCGCGCGCTTGAACGAAGAATTGATGCGCCTGCCGGGAATCGGTCCGAAGACAGCCGCCCGTTTGGCGTACTATCTCTTGCGCGCGCCGGAGAACGAAGTGCGCGCCTTGGGTGAGGCCCTGCTCGAGTTGCGGCGCCAGACGCGCTTCTGCTCCGAATGCTTCACCATCACCGATGCCGAGATGGATCCGTGCGCCATCTGCCGGGATGAAGCGCGCGAGACGGGTGTGCTGTGCGTAGTCGAAGCGCCGCTCGACGTGGAGGCCATCGAACGCACCCAAGAATTTCGCGGCCGCTATCACGTGCTGCACGGCGCCATTTCGCCCGTGGAAGGGATCGGGCCCGAGCAGTTGCGCATCCGCGAGCTCCTTGCGCGCATCGATCGCGGCGGCGTCCAGGAGGTGATCTTCGCCACCAATGCGTCGTTGGAGGGCGAGGCCACTGCAATGTATCTCCGCCGCCAGCTCGAGGGCCGGGGCCTGCGCCTGACCCGCCTGGCCCGGGGGTTGCCCGTCGGTGGGGATCTCGAATACGCCGACGAAACGACATTGGCGCGCGCTATCGTCGGCCGGTCCGAGATGTAGAGCGCGTCGTGTTCTAGGGAGGGACTGCATGCGAACCCGATCTCTGCACGCCGTCTTGGCTGTACTGGTCATTGGGGGGATGGCCTGCAATGCCTCGTTCCTCAATGGGCCCGCGGGGAACTCCGGTCCGGCGGAGCCGCCCACCCAGACCGCAACCGCCACTCCCGCCATCCAACCCAGCGACACGCCCATCCCGGTGCCCACCGACACACCCCTGCCGACCGAGACACCGACCATCACCCCGACTCCCACGCCGTCGATTGTCACGGTCACGCCGATCGACCAAGAGATCATCTGTCGCTTTGGCAACTCCGATCTCTTCTCCACTGAAGGAGCACTCAAGGTGGGGGAGGTGGCGCTGGTGCTCGGCACCGACGCGGGCGGCGGGTGGTGGTACATCGAGAACCCCTCGCGGGCCGGGCGCTACTGTTGGGTCTCGGCCGCGCTCACGCACATGGAAGGCAACCCGCTCAGCGTGCCGATCCAAGATCCACCCGTGCCCTTTGTCGAAGGCGTCAGCGTGGGGATGGATCCGAAGAACGCGAGCATCACCTGCGGCACTTTTCCATACACCTTTGGTGTGAGCTTCAAGATCACAGCCAACGGCCCGACCACCGTGACCTTCGTGCGCAGCAAGAGCAACGGTTCGTCCGCGGGACCCGAGACCGTGACCTTTCTCAAATCCGGCACCAAGGTCTTCGACAATTCGTATGCGGTGGGTGGGCCGGGCGACTACTGGTTCAAAGTGTCCGTGACCTCGCCCAACAAGTTTGCGGGGCAGGGGTCGGCGACGATGAGCTGCACGCCGTAGCAATCCGAGCACTGACGTCGGAATTGCGAATGGCCGAAGGATCCAGGCCTTTGGGGGCCGCTTCGGGCGCTGCGAAGGGGGCAAGAAGGGGCCCTATCTCCCCTTGACAAAGGGCGGGCGGAATGGCATAATTCACCCGTTCGCAAGGTAAGGCCGTCCGCCTCCGCTTCGGCGGAGAGACGTGAAAAATCAAGCCGAGAAGGTGAACAGAGACCGGAGCGGAAGGCGCTCGCCGGTCTGTAAACCTGCCGATGTGCATCATGGACATCGGCTCGCGTTGTCTCTACGGCTTGACGGTGCGGGTGCAGCAAGAATGGACCCGGCCGCGCGCGAGGCACCTTAACAACTGAAGAGTGATAGGAAGTACGCCTGGGTCCTAGACAGTTCGAAACGATCGCACATCTTCCGATGTGTAAAAGTTTCCTACGGAGAGTTTGATCCTGGCTCAGGATGAACGCTGGCGGCGTGCATAATACATGCAAGTCGAACGAGGGACCTTTTGTAGCAATACGAGGGGTTTCCTAGTGGCGAATGGGTGAGTAACACGTGGGCGACCTGCCCCGAAGTGGGGGATAACAGCTCGAAAGGGCTGCTAATACCGCATGTGGTTGCCGGGGTTAGAGGCCTGGCAAACAAAGCAGCAAGGCGCTTCGGGAGGGGCCTGCGGCCCATCAGGTAGTTGGTAGGGTAACGGCCTACCAAGCCTATGACGGGTAGGGGACCTGAGAGGGTGGTCCCCCACACTGGCACTGAAACACGGGCCAGACACCTACGGGTGGCAGCAGTAGGGAATATTGCACAATGGGCGAAAGCCTGATGCAGCAACGCCGCGTGCGCGATGAAGGCCTTCGGGTCGTAAAGCGCTTTTCGGGGGGATGAGGAAGGACAGTACTCCCGGAATAAGTCACGGCTAACTACGTGCCAGCAGCCGCGGTAAAACGTAGGTGGCGAGCGTTATCCGGATTTACTGGGCGTAAAGCGCGTGTAGGCGGTCTGGTAAGTCGGGCGTGAAATCTCTCGGCTCAACCGGGAGGGGTCGTCCGAAACTACCAGACTAGAGGGCAGTAGAGGGAGGTGGAATTCCCGGTGTAGTGGTGAAATGCGTAGAGATCGGGAGGAACACCAGTGGCGAAGGCGGCCTCCTGGGCTGCCCCTGACGCTCAGACGCGAAAGCTAGGGGAGCGAACGGGATTAGAAACCCCGGTAGTCCTAGCCGTAAACGATGCAGACTGGGTGTTGGCAGCTTTAAACCTGCCAGTGCCGTAGCTAACGCGATAAGTCTGCCGCCTGGGGACTACGGCCGCAAGGTTAAAACTCAAAGGAATTGACGGGGACCCGCACAAGCAGCGGAGCGTGTGGTTTAATTCGATGCTACGCGAAGAACCTTACCCAGGTTTGACATGCAGGTGGTAGGGAAGCGAAAGCGGACCGACCCTTCGGGGAGCCTGCACAGGTGATGCATGGCTGTCGTCAGCTCGTGCCGTGAGGTGTTAGGTTAAGTCCTCTAACGAGCGCAACCCTTACCGCATGTTACATGTGTCATGCGGAACTGCCGGTCTCAAGCCGGAGGAAGGCGAGGATGACGTCAAGTCAGCATGTCCTTTATGCCTGGGGCTACACACACGCTACAATGGCCGGTACAATTGGATGCTAAGCCGCGAGGCGGAGCCAATCCACCAAAGCCGGTCTCAGTTCGGATCGCAGGCTGCAACTCGCCTACGTGAAGTCGGAGTTGCTAGTAACTGCAGGACAGCTATACTGCAGTGAATACGTTCCCGGGTCTTGTACACACCGCCCGTCACGCTATGGGAGCTGGCAACGCCTGAAGCCGGTGACCTAACCGAAAGGGAGGAGCCGTCGAAGGCGGGGCTGGTGACTGGAGCGAAGTCGTAACAAGGTAGCTGTAGCGGAAGCTGCGGCTGGATCACCTCCTTTCTAGGGAGACCCGAACTTGCGCCCTCGGGCGCCGGTTCTAATCTCCAACGTCAGTCACCCTGCCGCGGTACACAGGGTGCCTGGGGCCCCGGCCCTTCCTATCACTCCTCAGGGGTTAAGGCCAACCTCTTGTCTTTGGGCCTTTAGCTCAGACGGTTAGAGCACTCCTCTGATAAGGGAGTGGTCCTGCGTTCGAATCGCAGAAGGCCCACCTGCGGGGATGTAGCTCAGCTGGGAGAGCGCCGCCTTTGCAAGGCGGATGTCAGGGGTTCGAATCCCCTCATCTCCACCTGGGCGGTGCCCAAACCGAGGAGTCGATCGTTAGCATCGTGAGCCTGCCCGACCCAACCGAATAGCACGTGCTTGGCAGTTCCGATCCGCAGTTCGCGGCCCGGTCATGCTGCCGGGCCGTTGTGTCGGAAGGGCCGGTTCACGCGACGGGCGTCCTCGATCGAGAGATCGAAGCCGGCCGTCGGCGTTCGACGCCGAACGAGGCCCGCGCCTCGCGTACCTTTCCAACCGAATAGGGTAACAAGCGAAGAATTTCAATTTCTCCGCATCACGTAAGCGACTAAGGGCGTACGGTGGATGCCTTGGCGCCAAGTGCCGATGAAGGACGTGGAACACTGCGATAAGCCTCGGGTAGCCGTGTGCAGGCGTTCATCCGGGGATGTCCGAATGGGGAAACCCACGCTCGGGGCGCAAGCCTCCGAACGTATCGGCGGGCTGAACACATAGGCCCGTCGAAGGCAACCTGGGGAACTGAAACATCTAAGTACCCAGAGGAAAAGAGACCATTCCGCTAGTAGTGGCGAGCGAACGCGGATCAGCCCAAACCAGCCTGGCTTGCCGGGCTGGGGTTGTAGGACCAGCATATGGGAGTCACCAATCGGGTGGCTAATCGAATGGTGTTGAAAAGCCAACCACAGAGGGTGCCAGTCCCGTAGATGAAAGCCAACCCGACTCCCGCTGGTATCCTGAGTACTGCCGGGCACGCTAATCCGGTAGGAAGCTGGGGAGCCCACTCTCCAAGGCTAAATACACTTGGCGACCGATAGTGAACAAGTACCGTGAGGGAAAGGCGAAAAGAACCCCTGTGAGGGGAGTGAAATAGAACCTGAAACCGTATGCCTACAAGCAGTCGAAGGGCTAATGGCGGGTCGGTGCTCCGGCGAAAGCCGGGTGCGCGCCGCTATGCCTGACGGCGTGCCTCCTGAAGAATGAGCTGGCGAGTTCATCTTTGTGGCTAGGCTAAGGGAGTGACACCCGGAGCCGCAGCGAAAGCGAGTCTGAATAGGGCGCCACAGTCGCAAGGATGAGACACGAAACCGGGTGAGCTACTCATGGCCAGGGTGAAGCGAGGTTAACCCCTCGTGGAGGCCCGAACCCTCTAATGTTGCAAAATTACGGGATGAGCTGTGAGTAGGGGTGATATGCCAATCGAACTCGGAGATAGCTTGTTCTCCCCGAAATAGCTTTAGGGCTAGCGTCGCGCGGTCAGTCTCGGAGGTAGAGCACTGGATGGGCTAGGGGGCTTATCGCCTACCAAACCCAACCAAACTCCGAATGCCGAGACTCTTGAGCGCGGCAGTCGGACTACGGGTTATGAGATTCGTGGTCAAGAGGGAAACAGCCCAGATCATCGGCTAAGGTCCTCAAGTTCGGGCTCAGTGGGAAACGATGTGGGATTGCTGAGACAGCCAGGAGGTTGGCTTAGAAGCAGCCACCCTTCAAAGAGTGCGTAATAGCTCACTGGTCAAGCGATCCTGCGCGGAAAATATAACGGGGCTAAGCCCGACACCGAAGCCATGGGCCTCGCGCAAGCGGGGCGGTAGGGGAGCGTTCTGTCCTGCGTCGAAGGTCGACCGTAAGGACGGCTGGAGCGGACAGAAGTGAGAATGCCAGCATGAGTAGCGCAAAACACGTGAGAACCGTGTTCGCCGTAAGTCCAAGGTTTCCGACGCAAGGTCAGTCCGCGTCGGGTGAGTCGGGCCTTAGCCGAGGCCGAAAGGCGTAGGTGATGGACAGCCGGTTAATATTCCGGCACCGCCTAAGTGGAGCGAAGGGGTGACGCGGACGGGGTAGGTCAGCCTGCGATTGGTCGTGCAGGTGCCAAGCGTGTAGGCGTTGAGGTGCGTTGGAAAATCCGCGCGCTGAGCCGAGACGTGAGAGCGTGGCCTTGTGCCTGAAGTGACTGAGCCTCACCGCCGAGAAAAACCTCGTAGCGTTGATACTTGGGCGCCCGTACCGCAATCCGACACTGGTGGACGGGTAGAACATACCCAGGCGATCGGGAGAACCCTCGTTAAGGAATTAGGCAATCTAGCCCCGTAACTTCGGGATAAGGGGCGCCTCCTTGGCGTAACCTCTTTTCAGATGAAGCCTGAGGAGGCCGCAGTGAAAGGGCTCTAGTGACTGGTTAACTAAACCACAGGTCTCTGCGAAGCCGTAAGGCGACGTATAGGGGCTGACGCGTGCCCAGTGCCGGAAGGTTAAGGGGAGGGGTTAGCCGCAAGGCGAAGCTCTGAACTGAAGCCCCGGTGAACGGCGGCCGTAACTATAACGGTCCTAAGGTAGCGAAATTCCTTGTCGGGTAAGTTCCGACCCGCACGAACCGCGTAACAACTGGAGCACTGTCTCAACGAGGGACCCGGCGAAATTGAAATACGCGTGAAGATGCACGTTACCCGCAGCAGGACAAAAAGACCCCGTGGAGCTTTACTACACCTTGGCATTGCGTTTGGGCTTTGTCTGTGTAGCATAGGTGGGAGGCTGTGAAACTGGAGCGCTAGCTTCGGTGGAGCCAACAGTGAAATACCACCCTGATGGAGTTTAGACCCTAACCCTCGACCGTCATCCGGCGGGGGGACCGTGCCAGGCGGGTAGTTTGACTGGGGCGGTCGCCTCCTAAAAGGTAACGGAGGCGCCCAAAGGTTCCCTCAGGCTGAATGGAAACCAGCCGCTGAGTGCAAAGGCACAAGGGAGCTTGACTGCAAGGCCAACGCGCCGAGCAGAGACGAAAGTCGGGCTTAGTGATCCCACGGTACCGTGTGGAAGGGCCGTGGCTTACCGGATAAAAGCTACCCCGGGGATAACAGGCTGGTGAGGTCCAAGAGTTCACATCGACGACCTCGCTCGGCACCTCGATGTCGGCTCATCGCATCCTGGGGCTGGATAAGGTCCCAAGGGTCGGGCTGTTCGCCCGTTAAAGCGGTACGCGAGCTGGGTTCAGACCGTCGTGAGACAGGTCGGTCTCTATCCGCTGTGGGCGTAAGGGATTTGCGGGGAGCTGCCCCTAGTACGAGAGGACCGGGGTGGACAGACCTCTGGTGTGCCAGTTGTCGTGCCAACGGCATCGCTGGGTAGCTACGTCTGGCAGAGATAACCGCTGAATGCATCTAAGTGGGAAACTTGCCCCAAGATTAGATCCCTCACCGCTTTAAGCGGGTAAGACCGCAGGTAGACCACCTGCTTAATAGGCGTCACGTGTAAAGCCAGCAATGGCTGAGCGAAGACGTACTAATGGTCGAGGGCTTTCCGTGGTGCGGAGAACTTGGAATTCTTCGGGGTCGTCGCGACCCTTATCCTATTCGGTTCATCGATCTCTTGGTGATTTAAGCGGCGGGGGTACACCCGGTCCCATCCCGAACCCGGAAGTTAAGCCCGCCTGCGCCGATGATACTTGGCCGGCAACGGCCCGGGAAAGTAGGTCATCGCCAAAGGGATCTTGCCCTCATCGCGGCCCAGCAGTTATGCTGGGCCGCTGTTCTTTTCTCCAAAGAGAAGCGAGCCACCATTCTCTTCGCCGTGCTGCCTTCCCGCCGCACGCGCGCCTGCCTCACAGCCAACGTTCGAAGAACTCGACCAGGCGCCGACGGTATTCCTCGGGCGCCGTGAGATCCACCTCGCGATGCGGCGCATCCGCCACGCGCCACACTTGCTTCGGTTCGCGCGCGGCTGCCACCAATGCTTCGAATTCGCCCGGCGCCAAATACGGATCGCGGCCGCCGTGGATGAAGAAGACCGGCCGCGGCGCGACCTTGCCTACCCAGCGTATCGGTTCGTACGCGAACAGGTTCGCGCCCAATCGCCACGAGGTGAAGACCACCGCCAGCCAGGCGATTGGCCGCCCAACCCAGCGCGGAACATGCAGTTCGGTTTGCCGCCCGACGATGGCGGAGGTCAGGCGTGCAGGGCCTCCGTCGCTGACGATGGCTCGCACCTGCGGGACAAGCGGCGCGGTGAGCATCGCGACACAGCCGCCCATGGAGAAGCCGAGCAGGCCGATGCGCTCGAGCCCGCGCGCGGCGAGCCAGTCGACTGCACCCGACACGTCCTGTCGCTCGAAATAGCCCATCGAGACGAAATCTCCCTGACTGCGGCCGTGCCCCCGGAAATCGAACATCATCACGTTGAACCCGGCCGCATGCAGGGCCGGGGCGTATTGCACGTCGGGGTCCATGCTCCCGCCGTGCCCGTGCAGGAACACCACCGTTCGGGGTGAGTCCTTCGCCGGAATCCACCACCCGCCAAGCATCAGCCCGTCGCGTGCCGGAAAGCGGATCTCCTCATACGCCAGCCCGACCTCGGACGGACTGCGCCGTTCATTGGGCGCGTGCCGGCTGGACAGGCGGTACGAGATGCCCTCGGCCAGCGCGACCAGGGCCACAACCAGCAACAACGGGATGAGCCACAATGCGGTCATGATGTCGTCTTCTCATGGCTCGACGCCCCGCCTTGCCGGCTGAGGCGGGATGCGCGCGCGAGCCGAGCGATGTGATCTGGCGTGCCTTCAGTTTGCCCGCCGACACCGTGCTGCGATCGCGAGTCAATTGTAGGCCGGCGGCGTGACGCCGCAAGCCGCCTTTCCGCCCGAACCCGCCGCATGGACCCGCCACGCGGCCGGCCGAATCGCGATTTACAGGGTGTTTACGTCGGCACAACGCCGGGGATTCGGGTGCGGGCTATGCTCACTGGGACTCGGTCCGCTCGACCATCGACAGGAGTGTGCCGAGGAAAGGAGAGCGAATGTTCACTCGTAGAAAGTGGGGTCGCATGGCGTCGTGGCTGATGAGCGGCGCGCTCGCCGCGACTGCCGTGGTTGGAGTCTTCGCGCCGCTGGGAGTCCAGCCGGCCTATGCCGCACCGGTTGTGGCGGATCCACCCCCGCCAGGCGAGCAAGCCGGACTGCGCGCCGGCGCGCTGAAGCTGGCCTATCAACGCCTGCAGGGAGTTGAAGGGCGCACGCAAGGGGCCATCGACAAGGCACGCACCGGCGCCGACCGCCTTGAGGACCTGATCGACGAGGCACGGGATCGCGGCCGGGATGTCTCCGCGCTGGAGGCGGCGCTGGCCTCTTTCCGCTCCTCGATGGACTCGGCGCAGGCCAAGCATGACCAGGGCGAGGCCATCTTGGACACGCATGCCGGTTTCGACGATGAGGGCGAGGTGACCGAGGTCAAGGCAGCCTGGGAAACCGTGAAGGGTGCAGGCAAGGAATTCCGCGACGCGGGAAGGACGATGGCCTCGGCGTTGCGAACGCTGCACGCGGCAATCCGCGATTGGCGACAAGCCAACCGCGACGCGATGCCTGAGGGACCGGACTGGCCGACCGAACGCGAGTAGGTGCCTGGAAACACAAAGCGATCCGACCCACCCTCCCACCTTGTGCCGAATGAGGCGCGAGGCTTCATCAAAGAGACGGGACTCTTGGTCCCGTCTCTTTGATTTCCTCACCCATTCTCCGCGTTGGCCGGCCGGCGCCCTGCATGCCGGTTGAACGCCTGCCCATTCTCATCTACACTATCGCCATCAGTCCGGTTTCGACCCAGGCTGCGCTGCGCATCTCGCGCGGGAGGATGGCCGCATGAAACGCTTGCACTGGTACGACCACATCACGATCAACTTGTTCTGGCTGGGGCTCAATGTTCGTAACACGGCTCTGGGCTCCATCTTCATGCCCTACCTGGTTCAGCTCTTCACACCCGCCGCGCAGATCAACACCCGGCTCGGGCTCATGCGTGCGGCCGGGCTGGTCATCGCGATGCTCGTGCAGCCGGCTGCGGGGCTGATGAGCGACCGCTCCACCTCGCGTTTCGGACGGCGACGGCCATTCATCCTGGCTGGGGCATTGGGCGACCTGCTCTTCCTGGCGGCCATCGCTCTATCGTGGAACTATGCCTCGCTTCTGGTCGCGGTTCTCCTGATCCAATTCACCTCCAATATCTCACACGGTCCGCTGCAGGGACTCATCCCCGACTTGGTGCCCGAGGACCAGCGCGGGCGCGCCTCGGCGGTCAAGTCCTTCATGGAACTGCTGCCGATCATCCTGGTCGGCATCACCATCGCCAAGTTGGTCGAGGCCGGCCATTTGGATTGGGCAATCTTCACCACCGGCGCGTCGCTGCTGATCGTCGCCATCATCACCATGGTCTCGGTGCGAGAAACGCCGCTGGCCGTGAAACCGGCAACGCCCTTCTGGCCTCCGATGCTGCGCGTCCTGGGAATGCTGGCCGGCCTCGTCGCCGGCGGAATCGCCGGGCTGGTGGGCGGCGGGCTGGTCGGCGGGGTGACGGGGCTTCTGACATCGCTTGTCACTCGCCAACCCACCGCGTGGGACCTGTCGGCCTATCCCTCAGCGATCTACCCGACCACTCTCCCTGCGGCCGTCATGATCGGAGTCGGCGGTGGAGTGGCCATGATTGTCGCCGTTGTCGTCGGGGTGTGGGTGGGTGCGCTGGCTACCCTGGGCAGCGATGCGCGCCGCCGGCCCTCATTCACATGGTGGATCGTCAACCGGCTGATGTTCCTGGCGGCAGCCACCTCGCTGCAGGGTTCGATCTTCTACTTCCTCATGTATGCCTTCAAGCTCACCGACAAGGCCACCTCCGGCTTGACCGGCACGCTGACCGCGATCATCGGGGTCTTCATCCTGGTCGCGGCCTTGGCCAGCGGCTGGCTGGCGGACCGCATCGGGCGGAAGCTGCTGTGCGGACTGAGCGGGATCGCGGCCGCGGCCGGCGGGTTCCTTCTCCTCAGTACCATCTGGTTGCCGAGTCTGCCGATGATCTACCTCGCGGGGACGATCATCGGGTTGGCGACAGGTCTGTTCATGACCGCGAACTGGGCCCTGGGGACCGACTTGGTCCCGGCTCAGGAGGCCGGTCGATACCTGGGTGTGTCCAATCTGGCTGGGGCGGGAGCGGGCATCGTCGGCGCCGGGATCGGCGGGTTCGTTGCGGACCTGTTGAACATGTATAGGCCCGGGTTGGGCTATTTCGGCATATTTGCCTGTTACGCGGTGCTCTTCCTGCTCAGCGCGGTGGCGTTAGTCCGGGTGCGCCCAGGGTCGAAAGGATGAGGGAAGCGCCGCCCTGCCCCTGCCTGCCCCGGACCCGGACCGGGGCCTGCGCCGGACGCAGGCCGGGGAGACCACAGAGATCACCGAGAGGCCGCTGGAGAGAGGACCGAGACGTATGGGGGTTAGGAGAGCGAGGAGCATGCGTCCTTGCCCCCGCTGTCTCTTCCGCCCTTGCCCGCCTCTCGCGGGGAGGGGGCAGCCCTGGAATCCCGCTACGAGCGCGCGGGAGTGACGGACCAGAACCTCAACCACGGGTTGTTGTCAGGGGGAGGCGTCGTCGAAGCTGCGCAGATGTGGTGGAAGACAACCCGCGATATGTTGCATCACGATGAGCGCCACCTCGCGGTCACGCGCGTGGCGGTCGTCAGTGGAGGGGACCTCGAGGCGATAGGGCTTGCCAAAGTGCAGGCACAAGGTTTCCTCCTCCTCGTAGGCTCCGACGGGCAAGACGGCCAGGTTAAGGTGTGTCAGCTTCTCGATGAATCGACCTACACCCGCCGGGGGCACGATGAGCTTTCCCGGCGGCGAGTCCCCTCCCCTCTGGCGCGAGAACGATCACCGGCTGGGCCTCGCGGCGCGCCCAGGCCAGCACCTCTCGCACGGCGATGGCTCGCGCGCTCGCCTCCCACGCTCGCGGGGGCATGGGCGGCATGGAGGTGAACCCGTATACATGCGCGATCCTGCGGAAGAGCCAAGTGCTGATGGGCGTCAGGAGGTGGCTGCGCAGCCAATCGT
This sequence comes from uncultured Chloroflexia bacterium, assembly GCA_963712475.1. Lineage (GTDB taxonomy): Bacteria > Chloroflexota > Anaerolineae > Anaerolineales > RBG-16-64-43 > RBG-16-64-43. The sequence continues at coordinate 1,144,053 of CAVQIA010000004.1, read as the reverse complement.
GATAGGTCCAGGCCGTGGACATCACCCAGTGCGAATCGCGGCCGAGTGCGGAGGCCATGGCAATGGCCACCCACCAGACGCGGAACCCGGGGCGGCTGAAATGGTTGAACGTGAGCAGCAGGCCGCGGGCGCCGAGCGAGCGACCGTTGTCGGAGAGCAGCGACTGTGGCTCGCCGGTGATTCGCAGGGAGGAGATCCCAGATGCGAGCCGTCGCGCGTCGCGGGCCAGCGAACGGCGCTGCCCGGCTAGCACGCCGGCCGCGATGGAGAGCGTGGCCCATGGCGGGTAGCGGTAGCTCGGGACGCGCGCTGGAAGGGTCTCAGGTGTCATGCTTGGGTGGCCAGTCGCCGGGCCATGATGGCCAAGTGTAGCGTCCATCGCAGAGGCTGTCCACTCGCCGAGGAGTGCGAGTGTGCCGCGAGTCAGTGCGTCGCCATGACGAGCGACAGACGCGTGGGCCAGCAGCAATCATGGTAAATTTGAACGCGTTCGATATCGCCGGAGGATGGAGAGGCATGCGATGAGCGATGCACGTTTGCAGCGCCTGCGGGCGGAGATGGAGAAGGCGGCGCTCGACCTGGTGGCATTGATCGCCGGCCCGAACCTGTTCTATCTGAGCGGCCTCTCGTTTCATCTCATGGAGCGCCCGGTGGTGGCGCTCATCCCGCGCGTCGGCCTTCCCGCGCTGGTGCTGCCGGAACTCGAAGCGGCCAAACTCGCGGCCAGTCGCGTCCCGTTCATTCCGTTCCCCTACGGCGAAGACGAGACCTCGAGAGCCGGGGCCTTCCTGGCTATGGCCAAACGCATGAACCTGGGAGCGCAGAAGGTAGCCGTGGAGCACCTGCGCATGCGCGTGCTCGAGCTTCGCCTGCTGGAGCAAGCCGCGCCACAGATGACAACGGCGGATGCCAACCCGCTGCTGGCCCGCGTGCGGATGTACAAGGAGCCCGCCGAGTCTCAGGCCATGCGCGAGGCCGCGCACATCGCCGAGCGAGCCTTCGCGCAGACCCTCCCGGCCATCCGCCCAGGCGTGAGCGAGATCGAGATCGCGGCGGAACTCACCTTGCAGACTCTGCGGTCGGGGTCCGATTCCGAATTGCCCTTTGCCCCGATCGTCGCCTCTGGACCCAACGCAGCGCTTCCACATGCACTTCCGGGGGAGCGGCGCCTGCAAATGGGAGATCTGGTGATCGTCGATTGGGGTGCCGCGCATCAAGGGTACTTCTCGGATCTGACCCGCACCCTGGCCATCGGGACACTGAGCGACGGATTGCGCTTGGTCTACGAGAGCGTGCGCCGCGCCAACCAGGCTGGGCGCGAGGCCTGCCGCCCGGGGGCGACCGCGGGCGAGGTGGACGCCGCCGCTCGATCCGTCATTGAGGCCGCTGGCTACGGCCAACAATTCATCCACCGCACGGGCCACGGCTTGGGCATTGAAGCGCACGAGGAACCGTACATCTCTGCGGGCAGCCAGGTACGCCTTGAGCCCGGCATGACCTTCACCATCGAGCCGGGCGTCTATCTGACGGGCGTGGGCGGCGTGCGCATCGAGGACGACATGCTCGTCACCGCAGAGGGAGCCGAGTCCCTCAGTGGATACCCGCGCGAACTGAAGCTGATCGCCGGATGATCTGGGCCGACGACGACCCACCCCACAGGAATCCAATGCAAACACAATCCACCCACCCCCTGCTGACCCCTGAGGCCAATCGGCCGTTTCTTTTCCTGGGCGGGCCTGTCGGCTGCCTGCTGATCCACGGGTTCACCGGGACTCCCAACGAGATGCGCGGCCTGGGGAAGCACCTCGCCGACGAGGGGCACACCGTGCTCGGCGTGCGCCTCTTCGCCCACAGCATCGAGCCGCGCGACATGATGCGCGCAGCGTGGCACGATTGGGCGGCATCGGTGGAGGATGGGTACTGGATGCTGCGCGAGGCGGGACGGGAGGTGGTGGTGCTCGGGCTTTCGATGGGCGGGGTGCTTGCGCTCGAACTGGCCTCGCGATTGCCCGTGGCGGGTGTGGTGGCAATGGCCGCGCCAGCAGCAATGCCCAAGGATTGGCGCCTGAACTTCACACGCCAAATCTCGGTGTTCATACCCTACGTCGACAAGGGACCCTCCGACTGGGTGGACCCCTCTGTGGCGGCGAACCACGCCGAGTACCCGCGCTACCCGGTGCGGTCGACTGGGGAGTTGAAGCAACTGATCGCGCATATGTACGAGGGATTGCCGCGCGTGACGGCACCTACGTTGCTCATTCATTCGCGCACCGACGGAGGCGTGGCACCCGAGAACGCGCCGGTTATCTTCGACAGGCTGGGTGCCGCCGAGCGTGAGCTGCTGTGGATCGAGCGTTCGGGCCACGTGGTGACGGAGGATATCGATCATCTGCGAGTGTGGCGTGCCTGCGCGGACTGGGTGCACCGGGTGACACGGGGCCGCGCTCCGTGACTCGCGATCTCAAACGACTGATCCTCTCCCTGATGGTGTGGGCCATGGGCGAGGGGATGTTCATCTACCTCTTCCCGCTCTACATGCGCGACCTGGGCGCAACGCCGGTTCAGATCGGTGGTGTTCTCGGCCTCGCGGGCATGGGCATGGCCGCCTTGCATGTGCCGGCCGGCTACCTCGCCGACCGCTTCGGCCGCAAACCGGTAATGCTCACCGGATGGTTTGTGGGGTTGCTAGGCGCGGTGGCGATGTTCCTGGCTCCAAGCCTGGCGCTGTTCTCCCTGGCCCTGATGCTGTACTACTCCACGACCTTTGTGATCTCGGCCAACAACTCATACATCACCGCCAGCCGAGGAACGTTGAGCGTGGAGCGTGCGTTTTCGCTGGCCAATGCCGCGTACGGCGTGGGACTGATCATCTCGCCGACCCTTGGCGGGTGGATTGCATCGGTGATGGGACTGCGCGCGGTCTTTGGCTGGGCGAGCCTGCTTCTGGTCCTGTCGTGCGCCGTGCTCCTGCTCGCTCAGTCCGCAGCCGGTTGAGCCGAAAAAGGAGGAGCGCCGCTACGGCCGGCTTCTGGCCAACCGCACCTTCCTCGGCCTGGTGGTTCTGATCTTCGCCACTATCCTGGCGATGTACCTGGGAATACCCCTGGCCCCTAACTATCTGCAGCAGGTGCGCTCGGTGCCGGTGGGGACCATTGGCCTGCTCGGCTCGGCGAACGCGCTTGGAATTGTTGTCTTCAATACCCTCCTAGGTCGGCGCCATCCGCGGTGGGGATGGATCGTCGGCCAGGTGCTGGTCTTCGCCTCGGCGTTGGTCTTGTGGCTTGGAACAGCGGTTCCGCTCTTCGTGCTCGGCTATTTCCTGCGCAGCGGGATCGGCGTCGCCAAGGTGCTGGCCACCTCGCAGGTTGGGCGCGTGGTCGACGAACACGAAATGGGTCTGGCCTATGCCGTTGCCGAAACGGCCGGCGCGGGAGCCGTCATTCTTGCGCCGGTGATGGCGGGTTTGCTTTATGAGCGCCGATCCGGCATGGCCATTCATATTCAGTGCGCTACTCACCGCGGTGGGGATTGTGGTGACCATTCGCTACGCGCCCAGGAAGGACCGGCACAGCCAACTCCCGCCGCGGGCCGCCTAGCCGCCCAAGGGCAGCGAAGATACGCCGGCATTCGCCGAGCCTTACGACCCGGCCCCGCGGAGCCGAAGGGCTCCGGCGGGCATCGAGCTCCGAAAAGGAGGCAGCATGCAACCGATCATCGAATGGGGAACCCGAGCCGTCCTGGCCGTCCAGGGCATGGGGACGTGGGCGCTGGTTCCGATGCAGTTGTTCTCTTTCCTGGGCACGGAAGAGTTCTTCCTCGTTCTCATTACGCTGTTGTACTGGTGCGTGAGCGCGCCGCTCGGCATCCGCCTCACCTTTGCCCTCCTGGCGGCGGATACCACCAGCGGGCTGCTCAAGCTGGCCTTCCACACACCGCGGCCGTTTTGGACCGATGCCCGGGTGGAGGTGCGCGCGATTGAAACCTCCTATGGGATGCCCTCCGGACACGCGCTCATCGCGAGCACCGTCTGGCCTTATGTCGCCTACCACTTGCGCCGGGCCTGGGTGTGGGTGACGGCCATTGTGCTGGTGGGGCTCATCTCCCTCTCGCGCATGTACCTGGGCGTACATTTCCCGCACGACGTCATCACGGGCTGGCTCTTCGGCGGATTGCTGCTGGCGCTATTCATCTGGGCCGAGCGTAAGTTGGCCCCGCGCCTGTCGAAGGCGAGCTTTGGCGCGCCAAATACTGGTGGCGGTCGCGGCCTCGGCCCTGGTGCTGCTCCTCGCGGCATTGGTCTTCATGGCCATCAACACGGTGGCCGATCCACCCGGTTGGATGGACGCTCTCCGCCGCGTGGTCCCGCCGGACGAGTTCGCCATGCCGCGCGATCCGTCGGGGCTCATCTCGGACGCCGGCCTGGTCCTCGGAATGGGAGTGGGTCTGGCGCTGACCCAACGCTCGGCGCGCTTTGATGCGGGCGGCGCGCTGTGGAAACGCGCCCTGCGCTATCTCATCGGCCTGATCGGGGTGCTCATCTTCTGGCGCGGCCTAACGCTCGTCTTCCCGGGTGGGATGGATGGACTGGGGATGATGCTGCGATACGTGCGCTACGCGCTCACCGGGCTATGGGCGGCGTACTTGGCGCCGCTTGTGTTCCTCAAGCTCAAGCTGGCTGAGCGAGCCGCGTAGCTGTTGTGAGGCGGAACTCACTGCCTGCGCACGAAGTCTGCTTTGCGAGGACCAACAAACGACGATCGGGCACGGCATGCCGTGCCCGATCGTGATTCCAGCGACGTGTGCTCCCGCCGGCTATCGGCCCTGTTCCTCGCGAACGAACCAGCGTCCCTGACGATCGCCCGCGTTCTTGGGCGCCCGATCGAAGTAGATGAGGAACACTCGCCCGGCCGAGGTGTGCACGCGGAAGTAATCGCGTCCGACCCCCCACGAACCGCGCTTCGTAGCCGCCCGAGCATGGGCTTCTTGCATGTTCTCGGCGGATCGACCACGCCGCTCGTAATCGTGCCACTCCTCGAGTAGCGCATCCACCTCGAACCGCTCCCCGCGCCAGGTGAAGGAGGCAGGGCAGCCCGGCTTCTTCGAAAGCAGCGGGTCCTCGTCGAATACTGCCTGAATCGGCTCGCCGATGAAGTGCGCCTCACTCGCAGAACGGCCCACGATCGATCCTCGATAGGTGGCCAGATGCCGAGGCCGCCGGTCACTTGCCGGCGATGAAGTCTTCGGTCCTCTGGCGGGCCTCGTCGTCGGTGAACTGCTTGGGGGGAGTCTTCATGAAGTAGGATGATGGCCCGATCACCGCGCCCTTCATGCCGCGATCGAGAGCCAGCTTGGCACAGCGCACGGCGTCGATCACCACACCGGCCGAGTTCGGCGAATCCCACACTTCCAGTTTGAGCTCCACGTTCAGCGGCACATTGCCGAAGGTGGTGCCTTCCATGCGGATGTAGCACATCTTGCGGTCGGTCAGCCACGGCACGTAATCGCTCGGCCCGACGTGCACATCTTCGGGTGGCAGGTCGTAGGGCAGCATTGCGAGGTCACGGCGCCGGTCTTGGAGATCTTCTTGGATTCGAGCCGTTCGCGCTCGAGCATGTTGAGGAAATCGGTGTTGCCGCCGAAGTTGAGCTGATAGGTGCGGTCGAGGCGCACACCGCGGTCGACGAACAGGTTGGTGAGCACCCGGTGGACGATCGTGGCGCCCACCTGGCTCTTGATGTCATCGCCGATGATGGGCAGCCCGCGCTCCTCGAAGCGCTTCTGCCAGTAGCCCTGGCTGGCAATGAAGACCGGGATGCAGTTGACCATGGCGCATCCGGCCTCGAGGATCTGCTCGACATACCACTTGGTGGCCATCTCGGAGCCGACCGGCAAGTAGCTGATCACGACATCGGTTTGGGTTTCTTTGAGAATGCGGACGATGTCGTCGGTCGGCCCGGGGGCCTTCTTGACCACTCCCGCCAGGTACTTGCCCATGCCGTCGTGGGTCATGCCGCGATAGACGGGCACGCCGAGCTTGGGCACCTCGGCAAAGCGGTAGGTGTTGTTCGGATAGGCGTAGATGGCCTCTCCCAAATCCTTGCCCACCTTGCCTTCGACGACATCGAAGGCTGCGGTGAATTCGATATCTCCGATGTGATAGCCGCCCAGACTGGCGTGCATCAAGCCGGGGATGAACACACCATCCGCGGCGTCGCGGTAGAACTGCACGCCCTGTACCAGCGATGAGGCGCAGTTGCCCACGCCGATGATGGCCACACGGACTTTCTTCGACTCCGACATGCGTTCCTCCTCGAACAGCGAGCCGGCTGCGTCGTGAGTGACGAAGCGGCTATGCTATAATCGCGCCACGCCTGGAATAAACATGAATCCTGCCCTGGCCGTCGACCGTGTGCAGCGCCTCGAGCGCCTGCTTGACATCAGTCGGGTGATTGCCACGACGCGCGATCTGGCGCCCCTGATGAAGGCGGTCGTCGACGCGGCCACGGTACTCACCGAGAGCGATGTCTCCTGCATCTTCCTCTACGACCCCGAAGCTCAGGTGTTGCGCCTGGAGTTCGCCCCCTGGCTGACGCCGGAAGCCGCCCAAGCCGTTTCGGTACCCCTCGATCACAGCATTGCCGGGCAAGTCTTCCGCCGCAAACGCCCCGCCGTTCTGCAGGTGCGGGGCCAGGATTCGCGCCCGTTGCTAGCTCTCGGGCAGCAGCTCGGCTTACCCACTCGCTCAGTGCTGGCGGTGCCCCTCGTCTTTCGCGACAAGGCCATTGGTGTGCTCAAGGCCATGAACAAGGGCGGGGGCCTAGATTATACCGGGGATGACGGTTCCATTCTAGAGACGCTGGCCGTGCTGGCTGCGACGGCCATCGGGAACGTGCGCTTGCTGGAGGACGTGCAGGTGGCCCTCCAGCAACTCTCCAGCCTCGACCAGACCAAATCCGATTTCATCGCGATCGCCTCACACGAGTTCCGCACGCCGCTCGGGCTGATCCTGGGGCATGCCACCTTCCTGCGCGAGGGGGCCACGCCCGAGGTGCTCGAGCAACTGGATGTGATCATCCGCAACGCCGAACGCCTGAAGAAGATCGTCGAGGACCTCTCGCGCCTCAATCAACTCGACCAGGGCACGACCGAATTGCACCTGGAAGTCTTCTCGGTGATGGAATTCCTCGACGAATTGGTGCACGGCTACAAATCCACCGCCACCGAGCGATACATTACATTGCACGACGAAGTGACCCCCGTGGGCATGCTCGTCGAAGCGGATCGCGAGAAGATCCAGATCGCCTTGGGCAACCTGCTCGATAATGCGCTCTCCTTTACCGGTCCGGGCGGCCACGTCTTGGTCGGCGCGCGTCAGGTGCCCGCCGGCACCGGTGAGCGAGTAGGGTGGGTCGAATTCGAGGTGGTCGACGACGGCATTGGCATCCCGGCAGACAAGCTGCAGCGCATCTTCGATCGGTTCTATCAGGTGGGGTCGCATCTGCGCCGCCGGCGCGGTGGACTGGGGCTCGGGCTGTCGGTCGCCAAGTCGATGGTCGAGCGTCATAAGGGGCGCATTTGGGTGGAGAGTTTGGTGGGCAAGGGCAGCCGCTTTGCGTTTCGACTCCCTGAACGCCAGAAACCCGGCCGAGGCGAGAGCGGAGCTGGCGCGTCGTAAGCCGAACGGCGCTTGGCTGCGGTATAATGAATCGATGACGGGGCGTGGCTCAGTTCGGTAGAGCGCACGGTTCGGGTCCGTGAGGTCCCGGGTTCAAATCCCGGCGCCCCGACCAGAGAGGCCACTCGCAATGCGGGTGGCCTTGTGCTTTGCCCGGCCCACGATCAATAACCTGATGAAGAGGGCGAGCATGCCTTACACTTGACCCGCGGCGGTTGGCCTTCGCACTTATCCTGCATTGGGACGAGCGCTCTATTGTGGCCTCGACGGCCCGCCGCGGGCCCTAGCGACACCCGACCCGAACCTCTTGGATGAGGGGGTGGACCTTTGTTATCATCCGCTGCCGCGCTCCGGCAGCGCAGAAAAAAAACCCCGAGATCCCGGAGGAATGATGAAACGACTAAACGTGCTGGTGCAGCTCTCCCTCATCGCGCTGCTCGCAGCGTGCAGCCCGTCGGGCCCGGCCCCCACTTCAGCGGCCACCTCGACAATGGCGGTTCCCGGGGGCGCGTCGCCGACTGCGTCGGCAAGCGGCAGTCTGCTGAGCATGAGTTCGACCTCGGAGGAAATCCGCCTGCGCATGCTGATGAGCCACACCTTCTGGAGACGATTGTGGCTCGACGCCACCTTGACCACCAACTTCGCGAATTCCGTGGCTGAGCATCAGCAATTGTGGGTGGATCAAGATACATCGAGTTTCCGACTGCTCAGCGGTCCGCAGGAGGGCGAGGCCGAGCACATGACGGTCGCCAATGGCGCTCAACTTCGCAGCCTCAATACCCGGACTGGTCAGGCCGAAACCCAACAACAGACCACTTCCGGGCCGGGAGAGTTCAACCCCTCGCCGATTGTGTCGGATTCCATCGCGCCCCATCCGCTTGCCGGCCAGCTTGGCACGCGCCTCTCCAGTATGGTTTTCCCCACTGAATTGGCCCAGCGCGGGGGAACATACCTGGCGACCGGCATGGAGACCACCGCCGGCCGCCCAGCCCTCGTCGTCGATTGGTACCATCAGGAGGGTGTGCGTCCAAGCCGCTATTGGGTGGACGTGGAGACGGGTGTCGTTCTGCGTGCCGAGGAATTTGGCAAGGCTGGCGGCGAGCAGCTCGAAAGTACGGCTACGCTGCAGCAGGTGGTGTATGACCTCGAGATTACATCGAGCATGTTCGAGCTGGAACCCGCAACGACGCCGATGTTCAGCGACGCAAACGGAAACCCGCTCGATTCAAACGCCCAACTGCCAACCGCGTCCTTCGACGACCCGCTGGGTCTCATCTACCTCACGCGGCCCTCGGGCCCTGGCGATAGCCAGCTCCAATTCGTGCGGTTGCCTGCGGGTTGCCTGGTCGGCCTTGCGGCGTGCCCCCAACCCGAGGTCGTCCCTGCGCCGTTCGACTTGTCGTACGTTGACGCCAGCGGGTCGATTGCCTGGTCGCCCGACGGGACGCAGGCGGCGTTTGCCTTTCCGCGTGGACAGCCGCGGCCGGGTGCGTCCTTGTATGTCGTCGACCTGGCGACGAGCGAGTGGCGCCTGGTCGCGGAATTTCCGCAGATCGACGTGCCGCTCTTCACGTCGAAGGGCGATTGGATTGCTTTCCGCATCCAGGATGAAGGCGGAGAGGAGCAGGAATACGTAGTCCAGGCTGACGGCAGCGGACTGCGCAATTTGACGGCCAGGACCGCGTTGCCGGCGGCCGATCGACCCTATGTGGTCGATGGCTGGATTGGCGACAACGTCATCCTGCGTTCGGGCCGGCCGGGGCATGAAGGGACTGTGTATCTCGTTCGCACCAGCGACGGCGCCGTGCGATCCCTGTTTGCGTCGCAACTGACCAAAGCAATGTTCGTCCCCTCACCGGATGGCAGCCTGCTGGCGTGGGCCGAATTCGACACGACCTCGCAATTGAACACCCTTAAGGTCATCGCGCCGGATGGCAGCACGTACCGCGAGCTGGCAACTTTCTCGGGGACGCTCTACCCCATCACCTGGTCGCCGCAGATTACCTACCTGGCGTTCAATGTGTACGGAGCGCCCAACACGGTGGGGGACGAGGTGTACATCATCCGCCGCGACGGGCGCGACCTGCGACAGGTTCTGCGCACCGAGGCAGTGCAGCGTGTGCTGTTCTCGCCCGACGGCCAATACTTGGCGGTGGCTACGGGCGGGCCCGACACTTTCGCGGCCATCGACCTTGTCACGATGACGCTGCATGTGCTCAGGCTCTCGCACGATCAGCCCAACACCACCTGGCGGCTGGTGGGGTGGGCAGCGCCTTGAGCCGAATACGAAGCGAGCGGGCCAGCCGCCCGTGCGACCAAGACCCAAACCCTATCGCTCGAATGGGACTACTACTGTCCACTATTATGGTACACTTGAATGCATCCGCGTGATTCGACCATGCTCGTGAGGGATTCATATGAACATCAACTTCGCCATGTGGAGGACTGCGTTCTGGACTCTGGTCAAGATGGACAAGAAGGAGGAATGGGACCGGCTGGATGTCGTCTCGAAGTGGCTGATTGCCACGCGCTCGGCCGTCACCGCGGTGACCCTGTACTCGTGCGTCATCGCCGGATTGTTAGCTTGGCGGGATGGCTATTTCGCCTGGGGGCCGTTCCTCATCGTCGCGCTCGGGCTCTTCATCGCCCACGGCACGAACAACCTGCTCAACGACTATACCGATTCGAATCGCGGCCTCGACAAAGACAACTATTTCCGCACCCAGTATGGCGTGCACCCACTCGCCCAAGGGTTCTGGACCAACGCGCAACAGTTGCGCTGGTTTGCAGTCAGCGGGGTGCTGGCAGCGGCCGCGGCAGTGTTCGCGATGTTCTTCACGGCGTTTTCGCCGCTGGTCATCGGACTGATTGTATTTGGCGCCCTGGCCCTTCTCTTCTACACGTATCCTCTCAAGTACCTCGGCGTGGGTGAATTGCTCATCTTCCTGGTGTGGGGCCCGGTGATGATCGGGGCGGTCTACATCGTCTTGGCCAAGGGGGCCGTGGGCAATATGTGGCTTGTGGCGCTGGCCGGGGTGCCCTTCGGCTTGAGCGTGGCCAGCATCAACGTGGGCAAACACCTCGACAAGCGCGACGACGACGTCAACCGGCATGTGGGTACACTGCCCGTGCGCATCGGGGAACGGGCCGGGCGCATCGTCAACATCGCCGTGCTGCTCCTGGCATACGCGGTCGTCATCTACCTGGTCTTTGTTCCGCGGTACTTCACGCCGGTGATGCTGATCGTGCTTGTGGCGGGTAAGCGCCTGTGGCTTGCGCTGCGCATGCTTTCCAAACCGCGCCCTGCGGGGCCGCCTCCTGGCTACCCGATATGGCCGACGTGGTTCTCAGCGTTTGCCTTCAACCACAACCGCATGTTCGGGGGAATGTTCATTCTCGGGCTGATCGCCGATACCGTCTTGCGTGTATTCGTCAGCGGCTTCTGGCCGATGCGATAGCGAGCGTCACGCAACACGCTCGCGCCCCGCGTAGGAACTGGCTGGGCGCGAAGTCTGTGCCTCGACGGCGTGCGTCCGTCGAGTGAGGGTTCCAGAAGAACGGCTGTGCCGGTGACGTGGCGTGGTTTTCAAGGAGGCGGGAGCCAGAAGGCCCCGCCTCCTTGGTTTGTTCACTCCCCTCAGTTGCAGGCTGCGGCCAATCGGGGATCGACACACCGCGCAAAGGGGGGTAGTCCTTGAGGCAGGCGAGGCTACTCCTGCGAATGCCAGCCCGGCGTGTGATCCCTCAAGCGCTTATACCAAGACGGGACTCGTGCGCATCGCGGCCGAGGGCGGGCATGCGTAAGGCATTCTATGCCCTCTTCAACGAGACCTTGCACGTGCGATAGGTCCTGAAGGGGTGACCGCTACTTGTGAGGTTGGCTCATCGCGAGCGCGCCGCTATTCCTCGGCGAGCGCGAGGAACACATCTTCGAGGGTGGGCTCAACAGCCTCGACTTGCACGGTGGCCACGCCCTTCGCGCGCAGCCCGCGCTCGATATCCTCTGCCGAAGTTTGGACGCCGGTCACGGCCCGCAAGTGGTCACCCGCGAGGCCCGCGCGAACGACGCCGGGAAGACTTTGCAGCGCATCGAGCGCCTCCAGTACCGGGGTGGCGCGCACATCCCATCCGCGCCCATCAAAGGCGCGGCGCTTCACCTGCGTCGGCGTATCCATCATCAGCAGTTTGGCGCGGCGCATGATTCCGACTCGCGTGCAGTACTCGGCCTCGTCCATGTAGTGCGTCGTCACCAGCGCCGTGACGCCTTGATCGGACAAATCGTAGATCAAATCCCAAAACGAGCGGCGCGCGAGCGGATCCACGCCGCTGGTCGGCTCATCCAAGAAGAGCAGCTTCGGGCGATGGATGATGGCGGTGGCCAAGGCCAGTCGCTGGCGCCAGCCGATGGGCAGCGCACCCGCCGGCTCGCGGGCAATACTCTCCAGGTTGAGTTGCGCCAGCGTCTCATGCAATCGCCGCGGATCGGTGATCCCGTACACGCCGCCGTAGAAAGCAAGGTTCTCCCATGCCGTCAGTTCGTCGTACAGCGCGAACTTCTGCGACATGTAGCCAACTCGCTCTCGGATGGCCTCGGCCTGGCGATCGACCGCGAGCCCCATGACCCACGCCTGGCCGGCGCTGGGCGTCAGCAGGCCGAGCAACATGCGGATCGTGGTCGTCTTGCCTGACCCATTTGGGCCGAGGTAGCCGACGATCTCGCCGGGTTCGACGCTGAACGAGACATGGTCGACCGCGACGAATTCGCCAAAGCGTTTGGTCAAGTTCTCGGCCTGCACGATCGGGTTGGGCATGGTCCTCTCGTGGCCTATGGACGCGGACGCCCGTCCGTGCCAAGGATTTCAATGAAAGCATCTTCGAGTTGCGGCGCGATCGGGCGCAGAGCTTCGAGGGTTGCACCCGAGGCAGGGATGGCGCGCTCGAGTCTGCTCGATGACCGCTTGCTCGGCGCCCGCGCCAATGCGCAGGTGCAGCCGATCGCCAAACGTGTGCACGTCTTGCACGGCGGGGTCGGCGCCAGCCACCTCCACCAGCGCGCGCCGCGGCTGGCCCACCAGTTCGAGCACCCGGCCCTCCAGACGTCGGCAGACTTCGGCCGGGCTGCCCTCGAGCAGCAGCTTGCCGCGGTTGACGAACCCAACTCGGCCGCAGCGCGAGGCCTCATCCATGTAGGGGGTGCTGATGAGCACGGCCACGCCCTCGCGCAGCAGGCGGATGAGCAACTGCCAGAATCCTTGCCGGGTTACCGGGTCCACCCCGCCGGTAGGCTCATCCAGCAACAGGATGCGCGGGCGGTGGACGATCGCCGCCGCAAGGCCCAGCTTCTGCTTCATGCCTCCCGAGAGCCGCTCGGCCCGTCGATCCGCAAATTCTGCGAGGCCGACGAACTCAAGGATCTCCAGCGAGCGCGGCTGCCACTCGGCCTGGGCCAGCCCGCGCACCTCAGCAAAGAAGTGCAAGTTCTCGCGCACGGTGAGCTCACCGTAAAGGCTGAAGCGCTGCGGCAGGTAGCCGATGAGCGCCCGCGCCTGCTCCGTTTGGCGAGCGAGATCGAACCCACCCAGCACCGCCCGGCCCGAGTCCGCGCGCAGCGCACCGCACAGCAGGCGCATGGTGGTTGTCTTGCCCGCACCGTCCGCGCCCACCAGCCCGTAGGCTTCGCCGGCCGCTACGCGCAGGTTGATATGGTCGACTGCCTGATTATGGCCGAAGGCCTTGCTCAGGTTCTCGGCGACGATCAGATCCGTCATCTCAACGTACCTCGCAACCGACAGCGCGCTTCGGCATCCCGGTTGCCTACTCTTCGAAAACCACCGTGGCTGGCATGCCCGGCTTGAGCCGGCCGCCGGAGTCCTGCAGGGCGAGCTCCACTGCAAACACCGTTGTGCGCCGGCCCTCGTCAGTTTGCACGTTGCGCGGGGTGAACTCCGCCTGCTCGGCAATGCGCACGACGGTGGCTCCAAACACCTCTTGCGGGAACGAGTCGACGGTGATCTGCGCCTGCTGGTTGACTTTCAATGCGCCGTAACGGTCCTCCGGAATGAACACGGTCAGCCGTAAACCGGAGAGTTGGCCGATGGCGAAGGCGGCGCTGCCCGGGGTGAGCACTTCGCCCACTTCCACGCTGCGGGTGAGGATCACCCCGCCCACCGGCGCGCGGATCACCGTCTTGCCGAGTTGCACCTCCAGCACAGCTAGGTCGGCGCGCGCCTGCAGCACAACCCGTCGAGCCTGGGCTGCGGCCGCCTCGGCCTGCTGCACGACGGCTGCGGCCAGCTCGACCTGCAGCGAGTTCTCACCCGTTTGCAGCTTGGCCACCCGGTCGCGCGCAGCATCCAGCCGCGCCTGGGCTGCGGCGAGCGTGGCGCGCGCCGCAAGGACCGCATCCGCATCCTTCTTGCTCAGTAGGTCATCGTAAGCGGATTGCGCATCGCGCAGCCGATCGCGCGCAGCTTCATACCGGTCGTCGGCCGTATCGATCAGGTCGTCGTTTTGCCGCGCCAGGTCGGCTCGGTCACGCACGGCGCGCGCGGCTTCCACTTCGGCCGCCGCCAGCAGCAGTTCGCGTTCGGCCGTCTCGAGTTGGCCCGCCATCGGCGCGGCCAACACGCTCGCCTGGCGCGTTTGTTCCTCGGCGAGCGCGGTCTCGGCGGCGCTGGCTTCGGCCTGGGCAGCGCGCAATTCCTCCGCGCGCGAGAAATACCAGGCCGGCAGGTTCGAATCCGGTGGCAGGGTCAGGCGCCACTCGACGGCGCGCACCGCGGCTTCTTGGGCACGGGCCGTGGCGATCGCCAGGGCCTGCTGAACGTGGGCCAATTCAACAGCCGCCTGAGCGGTGCGTAGCCCGGCTTCGGTCGAATCGAGCCCGGCCTGGGCGCGCGCCTTCTGCGCCTGCAGCAACTCGTCATCCAGGCGCATCAGCACGTCGCCGGCCGCGACCTGCGCTCCCTCCACCACTTTCACCTCGGCCACGCGACCCGCCACCTCTGGGCCGACGCGCACCTCGGTGGTTTCGATCGTTCCGGCCACCTCCAGCGGCCCATTCTGCGGGCCGGAGATTCGCGCCAGGTAGATCACCCCGGCGATGACCAGGATGACAAGGAACACCAGCGGGATGAAGCGCCGCATCTCATGGACTTTCATTTGTACCTCCTCGCTGTTTCACCAGCCGCGCAAGACCCTTTTACCGCCGAGATCGCCGAGACCGCACAGATGTACATTGAGCTGGAGCGTTCCTCACGTCGGAGGCTGATGTCCGCCATGCGGTAATCAATCGGTCTGATTCGAATGATCTGGGCCTCAAGCTCTCCCGCCGATACTGCATTCTCCTCGGCCTGCACCCGGACCAATCGGCGGTGGAAGCTCCGTGTTATTCGATCCGCATCATCTGCAAGTGTCGCCATCATATAAGGCCATATCGTCGAGTTGTGATCGGAAGGAAGAGTTCTTCTCCGCGTGATTGGCGATCTCTGCGGTGAGAGTTCTTCGGTCTAGGCTCTCAATCCAGTCGCTTGCGGAAGCGCAGGGCCGCCGCCCCCATCAGAATCAAACCGATCAAGGCGAGGGCCAGGACTTCCGGCATGACCGCCTCCAGACCGACACCCTTCAGGATGACCGACCGAATAATGATCAGATAGTAGCGCAGCGGCACCACGTACGAAACCACGCGCAGCGCCACGGGCATGGCGTTCAACGGGAAGAAGAAGCCCGAAAGGAACACTGTCGGCAGCAGCGTGAACCAGGTCAGCATCATGGCTTCCTGTTGAGTCCGTGCTACGGTCGAAAGGAAGAGCCCGATGCCGAGTGAGCTGACCAGGAACAAACCCGAAAGCGAGAGCAGCAGGCCCAGGCTGCCGCGGATGGGTACCTTGAACCACCACGTGCCCACCACCAGGATCTCGACCGTGTCGAGGAAGGCGATCAGCACGTAGGGGATGATCTTGCCAAGGATCAGCTCCCAGGAACGGATGGGGGTCACGATCAACTGCTCGATCGTGCCTCGCTCACGTTCGCGCACAATGGCCGTGGCGGTGAGCATCGACGTCACCAGTTGCAGGATCATCCCGATTAGCGCCGGGATCATGAAGAACGCGCTGACTAGGTCCGGGTTGTACCAGACGTGGGTGGTTACCTCTACCGGCATGCCCTGCCCGAGCACCAGGCCCTGCTGCGCAAGGCGCTCGACCATGATCTCGGTGGCGTGCGCCTGGCCGATGAGCTGGGCCGCCGCGAGGCTGGTGGATGCGGAGTTGGGGTCCGACCCATCGAGCACGAATGTGACCCGCGCCGTCTGGCCGGCCAGCAGCGAGGCACCGTAGTCGGGAGGGATGATCAACCCGGCGCGGGCCTGTCCGCCGTCGATGAGCCCGCGCAGCTCGCTCTCGGAGTTGGCGTCGTAGCTGAGCAAGAAGTAGTCCGCGGCGCGATAGGCGTCGAGCAGCTTGCGTGCGGCGGGGGTGTGGTCCTGGTCGAAGACGGCCAGCGGGACGTTGCGCACGTCGCTGGTCGCCGTGTACCCGAGCAGGAAGATCTGAACGACCGGGATGACCAGGGTGATGTACAGCGTCCGCGGGTCGCGCACGATCTGGATGAACTCCTTGCGGATGAGCGAGAACAGGCGGCGATTCATGAACGCGCCTCCGTCGGGCGGGCGATCACCCCGTTCAAGAAGATATCCAGCGTGTGGCCGAGCCAGTCCATGTCCTGACCCACGCCTACGGCGCGAAAGACGGCCTCCGTGAACATGTACGAGACCATCAACCCGAAGAACGCTCGCGCCATGGCCGGCAATGGCACAGGCCGAAGCTGCGGGCCGAACTCTCCTAGACGCGCGAGCACATCAGCCATCTGCGGCAGGATGATTTGCGCGAGGTGCGGGAAGTGCCGCGCATCGAATTCGACCAGCTCGATGAACATCAGGTGCAGGGTGGTCGGCTTGTCGCGCAGAAGGCCCACCATTTTGTCGGCCACGTCGCGCAAGTATTCCTCCGCCGTGGCGCCGTGTGCAGCGCGCAAGGAGGGCAACACCAGGCTGTACGGGTTGTAAGCTTCGAGCACGCTGATGTAGATCGCTTCTTTGGAGTCGAAGTGATTGTAGATGCCGCCCAGCGCGATCTGCGCACGGGCCGCGAGGCGGCGCATGCTGGTGGCATGGTATCCGCGCTCGACGAACAGCTCTCGCGCGGCCGTCACAATCGCCGTTCTCGTTTCGTTGCTCGCGGCTGTGCGCCCCTTTGCGGACATGCCCGTAGCCTTCTCTTTGTCGACGAACGAACGCTCGTTCATGTATCTTAACA
Organism: uncultured Chloroflexia bacterium; assembly: GCA_963712475.1. Lineage (GTDB taxonomy): Bacteria > Chloroflexota > Anaerolineae > Anaerolineales > RBG-16-64-43 > RBG-16-64-43. Next base: position 1,127,064 of record CAVQIA010000004.1, on the reverse strand, counting down.
GAGGGAATCCGATTGTCAAGTGCCTTCTTTCGTGCCGTTTTCTCAGGAGAAGGGAGCCTCACACTTGGCCCAGGGCGGCTGATCGTGCTCCCTACTTCGGACCGTACTCCAACGACGAAGTGGCTGGCCATGGCTCGCTCGTCCTGGGCTCGCGTCCACTCGCCGCAATCTCCCCGCCCACTCATCCGAAAGCGGATAGACCTTATCGTAAAATTGCAGTCGGATTGAACTCTGGTGCCCGGTCGCCGTCATCGGCCGGGTGGAGCGCCGGCCGCATGACGATCACTCGCGAGAGGCATACGCAATGGGCGGTACGGTCCACGGGATCCATCACGTCACCTGCATAGCCGGTGATGCGCAGGAGAACCTGAGTTTCTATCTCGGCGTAATGGGCATGCGCCTGGTGAAGCGAAGCGTCAACCAAGACTCCCCCGACACCTATCACCTGTTCTATGCGGACGCCGCAGGTACGCCCGGCACCGATCTCACCTTCTTTCCCTGGCCGGCGATGGGGACCGGGCAGCCTGGCGTTGGACAGGCCTACGAGGTCTCCCTGTCCGTTCCGCCCGGGAGCCTGACATACTGGCAGGCGCGGTTCAAGCAGCACAGCGTGCGAGTGGGCACGCTGGAGCGGCGCTTCGGCGAGGCGTCGCTGCCTTTCAACGACGTACACGGGCTTCAACTATCGCTGGTGGAGGCGGACGTGGCGGACGACTTCGTGCCATGGGTGAAGAGCCCGGTTCCCTCCGACTATCAGGTGCGAGGAATGCATGGCGTCAGGCTCTGGGAGCGCCAGCTCGAGCCCACACAGAACATGCTCTCCGCTCGCATGGGGTTCGTTCACGTGGGAACCGAGGATGGCTGGCATCGCTTCGAGGTCGAGGGCGGCGGGGCCGGAAGGAACGTCGATGTCAGGGTGTTGCCGGACGAACGCCGCGGCCAGTGGGGAACCGGTTCGATTCACCATGTCGCTTGGCGTGTAGAGGATACGGTCGAGCAGATGGCGCTGCGTGGGGAGATAGAGAGCGCTGGTCTGCGGCCAACCCCGCAGATCGATCGGTTCTGGTTCAAGTCGGTCTATTTCAGGGAACCGGGCGGTGTGCTGTTCGAGTTGGCAACCGACGGGCCTGGGTTCAACCTCGACGAGGATCAGGATCGCCTGGGCGAACGCCTCATTCTTCCGCCCTGGCTGGAAGAGCAGCGAGGGGCGATTGAAGCTGGGCTACCGCCGCTCGCGATGCCGCACAGCAAAACATAGCCGGGCGTCGCTGACTTGACGTTTGGCAGATGCAGGCAGGCGCCCCGCCTAGACTTCATCGAATTCACGTTCGCTCGCAGAAGGATCGCATGTCCAATGTCGTTCGGTTCGCATTGAATCGGTGCAGGATCATTGTGCGTTGCGCTGGGCGTCGTCGGCATCTTCGTCCCGATCCTTCCGACGACCCCCTTCCTCCTCCTGGCGGCCGTCTGCTACGCCCGAAGTTCGCGCCGGATGCTGAATTGGATGTTGCCCAACCGTTGGTTTGGGGCGTATGTCCGCACCTACCGGGAAGGGCGGGGAATACCCCTGCGACAGAAGCTGCTGACGCTCGTCGCCCTGTGGCTGACGATTGCTCTCTCCGTGAAGTGGGCCGTGTCGAACGATTGGGTTCGGCTGCTTCTGTTCGGTGTCGCCGGCGTCGTGACACTGCACCTGTGGCGCATCAAGACGGCTCGTCCGTTCAACAGTCGGGATGTCGGCGACGCGATCGAGTCAGAGGGCGACCCGCCTGAGAACGTTATCGCCTAGGTTTGGCGGCCCACTCGGCGGTGAATGCCCCCTGTCCTCAGCTACCCCGGTTGATCTCATCCAACACGCGCAGCACCTGCGCGTCCTCCGGAATGTCGCTCATCGACTCGCCATGGTGCTCGAAGCGGATACGCCCCTCGCGGTCGACGATGTAAAGCGCCGGCATGCGGCCGAACTTGGCCAGGTTCACTTCCTGGTGGTAGGCGTTGGCCACACTGTGCTTGGGATCGGCCAGACCCACGAAGGGTATCTTGTTCTCTTTCCAGTAGCGGCGGAAGTCGCTCGCCCCATCCGGTCCGATGGCCAGGATCTCCGCCCCGCGTCTCTTGAAGGCCTCGTAGTCAAGGCGCAACTGCGCCATGTGCCGGCGGCAGAAGGGTCAGGCAAAGCCGCGGTTGAACACGAGCACGACGTCGCTCTTGCCTCGGTAATCAGAGAGCCTCACCGCTCGGCCGGAGGTGTCGGTCAGCTCGAAATCCTCGGCGAGCTTGAGTGGGGTGGCATCCGGCATCACGGTCCTCATTCCACAAGCGTTTCGACGGGTCGCACGCCTTGCCAGCCGTTGCAAGCTGTGGGCGTTCCCCGCGGGCGCCGGCCGGATGTTGCCAGCCCGAGCAGCGGGCTACGCGCCGCGCCGTGCAGGTGGCAGCCCGATGTGCCCTGGTAAGCGCGGCCGACGATCGTGCAGGTCATGGCAGGCGGTTGGAGCCCAGCGCCTTCTCGATCTCATCCAGGTGTATGTTCCGGTGATGGGCGCGGTCGAGCCGGAAGTGGACGTCGCGGCTCTCGATGTCGCCCAGGATCGAGGAGGGCAACCTAGCGATGGCTCGGTCCACTTCTTCAGCGGCTGTGAGCGCAAGGCCAGGCACCGCCTCGGGCGGCACGGCCAGTAGGAAGTCCTTGACGCTATCGTTGACGACATCCGAGTCGATGGGCGAATCTTCCACGCCGCCCTTCGTCCAGCGCGCGAGCAGCAGGCTGGCGCGCCGATCCCAGAAGGCCATGTGCAGGAGGAGGGCTGCGACCGTCCAGCCCGCGCCGACTTCCCGGCGCAACGCCTCGGGAGACAGGGCCGAACAGAACTGGCGCAGGCGGGCAAGCGAGGCTTCGTTTTGGCTGGTGTAGTCGGCCATGAGTACCTATGTGTGGTGTGGGCCTTGGCACGCGTCGCGGTGGCGCGCGGCGGGGCAGGAGCGACTTCCATTCTATAACCTTGGAGACGGGTGGCAAGTGCGCCCCCCTGCGGCCCCGAGATGAGCTGCCCGGCCAGCTCTTCGAACCTATCGTAGCCCCGATTCGCCGCAGCTCGCCGGGCCGGCTCCATTGAGTTATTGGGCGGCATGCAGTCCTTTGTTGACGGCGTGCCGGAGAACGTATGTCCACGAGGTCCCCGACTCGCCGACTTTGATGAATCCCTCGGACTCGTAAAGCCTGCGAGCTGGGTTCAAAGGATCGACGCTGAGGCTGAGCCCGTTGACGGCGTCGACGCGTGCCTGTCGGATCAGAGCCCTCAGAAGGGCGCGGCCGATCCCTCTAGAGCGTTGCTCCGGCGCCACGGCTATGCCCAGCTCGGGGATGTCCGCGGCGACGAAGCCGTAGGAATGGTCGTCATCCGTCCAGAAGCGGAACCATGCCGCACCGACCGGGCGGCTGTGGTCCACCGCCACGAGGGCAGTGTCGCCGGGTCGGCCCCATCCTGCCAGAACCTTGGCAAGTTGTGGATTCGCATCGAGTTCATTGAGCGCGGGTCTTGCTTCGCCAGCCCGCCAGAATGCCGCCTCGAAGAGCATTTGATGAAGGAAGGGGAGGTCTGCCGATGTGGCTTGGCGAACGTGCATACCGCCTCTACCGTTGGTGGAGCAGGAGATGACTTCCTAACAGTCTCGACCTATGCTGACCGGCCGCTCGGGCCCACCTGCTTCATTCTGGGGCAACTCGCGGGCAGGACTCAATTGCCTTTCCGCCTGCCAGCCGGGTTGGCTCCATCGAGCCATCAGGTGCCCGGTAGCCTCGTCCCGGCTGGGAGCTCCTTTTCGAGCAACCAGGCTTCCCTGCCGTTTGCATCGTTCGTCTCGGACACCACCCGGTAGCCAACCGTCTCCCAGAAAACCCTGGCGCCTGAATGCTGCCGAAGGGCAAACAAGCGAATAGCTGACCAGCCATCGGAGGCCAAGTGCTCTTCGATGGCTTGAACGGCCTCGGCGCCGAAGCCCTGGCGTTGGCTCGAGGCATCGATCAGGAGAAGACCAATCCATGGGAGTCCATCCGAGGGGTTGGGCGCCAGGATGGCGATAGTGCCGATTGTGCGTGCGCCGTCTTGGAGTCGGATGAGGAGACACAGCGAATTCTCGCGAAGGAGCTCCTCCATGAGATAACCTTCGATATCGGATCGGTGGAACGGAGGACTGTAACCCGAGGCCGTGAGGAACTCCGAGTTGGAGTTGAAAACAGGGAGGAGTTCACCGGCGTCGAAGTCGTCGGGGATCGGAGTGATAAGAAGGCGATTGGTCTCCGCGAAGGCTTCCAAGCGTTTGTTCCAGCTCGATGCTGTGTTTGCAGTCGGGGCGCCAAACTAGTAGATGCCCGGCACCAACCCCCACGACCTCCGGCAATACGCCCGCCATGCCTCACCGAATTCGCGTTCCATCAGCGTCTCCTCATCCCGGATGCGCCAGAGGAGCAGCGCCAAGGCAAACGGGAAGAGCGCAAACCCGGCCCAGGTGCGGAAGGCGAGCGACGCGCCGACGGTCAGAAGCAAGATCCCGAGATATCGCGGATGGCGGATCAGGCGATACGGGCCCGCGGTGATGAGCAGGTGGTCCTTCTGGATTGTGACTTCGGCTGAGTACTGGCGGCCAAGATAGATGCCTGAGAGGAAGACCAGCGTGTAGCCGATGGCGGTGAGTATCACCCCGGGCCATCGCACTAGAGGCGATTCGGGAAGCGCCGCCAGCCCGCGCCGGTCGCAGATGGGTAGCAAGATGAGGCCGACGGCGAGGACAAGCAGCATCGCGTACCCGACCGCCGCCTGGCGCGGCACCCGCTTTTCCTTGAGGCCCGACGATCCCTCGATACCCTCCGGCGCGACAACGGCCTGGTACGCGACGGCGAATGCGAACAGGGCGATCACCAGCGCATAGGCGAGGCGAGCCGCGGAAGAGAAGAACTCGCCCAGGTCGGCCACGCCCCAACTGATGAGCGACAAGCCGAGGTAGAGGGCCAGAGTGCCGACAAACGTCACTATCGCTCGCAGGGCCTTCCTCATCGAAGCCTCCAATACTCACGGCCAAGTGGTCGTGGAATTGTAGGTCAGCCCCCAGCGACGCGCCAGCGTGCGATCACGCCGCGAGCGGGGCGCTCACATCGTCCAGCTTGGTCACCTCCTCGGGCGTAAGGCGCCAACCCATCGCGCCGGCGTTGTCCTCGACCTGCGCCGCGCTCTTGGCGCCTGGGATCGGCACCGCGCCTTTGCAGATCAGCCAGTTTAGACGACACCTGCGCGGGCGTCTTGCCGCCGTGGGTCGCTCCGATCTCGCGCAACAGGGTAAGCAGTGGCTCCACCCGCCGAAGATAACCGGCGTTGAACAGGGCACCGCGCGGGCCGGAGGGCGGATGAGCAGGCGTGTACTTGCCCGCGAGGATGCCTTTGCGTAGCGGGCTGTAGGCGATGACCGTAACGCCGAGCTCCCGGCAGGTATCGAACGTGCCGTCGCGCTCGATGTGGCGGTCGAGGAGGCTGTACTCCACCTGGTTGGATGCGAGCGGCAGGCCGTGACGGGCGAGCACTTCGTGCGCGCGGCGAGTCCAACTGGCGCTGTAGTTCGAAACACCCGCGGCGCGGATCAACCCTTGCTGCGCGACCTCCGCCAGGGCCTCCGCCCAAACCTCGGGCGGGTTGGGCGGCAAAGGTTGGTGTATCTGGTAGAGCGCCACGCTTTTGAGGCCGAGCCGTTTGAGGCTCTGGCGCAGCGCGCTATGCAGCGTCCCGCGAGTCAGGCGCCACGGATAGGGGATGAACTTGGTGGCCACGACGATCTTGCGATCGGTCGAGCGCAGCAGCGCGCCGAGGAACTTCTCCGATTGCCCGTTGCCGTAGATCTCGGCCGTGTCGAAGTAGTCGATGCCGGCCGCCAGGCTGGCGTGGAAGGTCTCCTCCACCTCGCGCGCGCCGTACAGGCGCCCGAAGCCCCACATCATCCGGTCGCCCCATTGCCACACGCCCGTGCCCATGGGCGGGATGCGGATGTGTGTCTTGCCGAGTTGAACTGGTGACTCGACCATCTCGTGACCTCCAAAAATGATTCGGGTGGGCCAACTTACCAAGTCCGCCCACCCCCTAACCCCCTCCCAACGGGAGGGAGGCATCGTTCTAGTTCTGGGAGCTGGGGGCAAAGCCCCCCTCTCCCAGATGCCCACACCCCTCAAGAGCACGGCCGAGCCGCGCCAATATCGGTAGTCACTTCTTGGCCAGCCCGCTCCCGGGAGGCCGACACCCGCATTAGCGGGGCCGGGCTGGCTTGATTCGCGGTCCCGGAATTCGTCACCTTCATCTTCATCGGGGCGTGCCATGGCGTGCCCGCTCGGGCCTTGCTCGTCCGGCCCCAACAAACCAGAGACTCTCCGTGATCTCTCTGGTGAAAGCCCATCCCCTCATCTGCGCAACACGTCGCGCAGGGCGATCTCCAATTCCACGAACTTGAACGCAAACCCCATCTTGGCCAACCGAGCCGGGATGGCCCGCTGCCCGGTCAGGATCAAGCCGGCCATCTCGCCCAGGACCAGCCGCATGGCAAAGCCCGGGACCTGAACAATCGAGGGCCTGCGTATCACTTTGCCCAGTGTGCGCGCAAACTCTCGATACGTGCACGGCTGCGGCGCCGAAATGTTGAACGGCCCGCGCGCATCCGGGCGGTCGATCAAGAAGCGAACCGCCCGGATGTGATCGTCGAGGTGAATCCATGGTACCCCTTGGCGGCCACTGCCGAGGGGGCCTCCCATCATGAAGAGGAAGGGCAGGCGCATGAGCGGGAGGATGCCGCCGCGCAGGCTGAACGGCAAACCGGTGCGAATGACCACTCGCCGCACGCCGAGCGCCTCGACCTCTGCGGTCGAGGCTTCCCATTCGATCGCCAATCGTGCGAGAAAATCTCCGCCCGGCGCCGTGTCTTCCGGGATGTCCTCGGCGCCGCGAGGGCCGTAGTATCCGACGCCGGAAGATTGGATGACCACGCTCGGCTTGGAGCGGGCTTTGCGCACTGCCTCGACGACCGCATGGCCGGCGTTCACCCGGCTGGTGGAGAATTGCTGCTTGCGGGCCGCGGTCCAAGGCCAATGGGAAAGGCTCTCCCCGGCCAGGTTGACGATGACCTGAGCGCCTTCGGCCAAGTCGGCCCAGCCGGCTGAGCTGCGCCCGTCCCAAGCCACGGCGCGCATGCCGGCAGGCAGCCCGCTCACCGCGCCCGGCCGCCGGCTGAGGGCGATCACCTCGTTCCCATCCCTCGCCAGGCTGGCGCCGAGCGCGCGGCCCAGGAAGCCCGAACCACCTGTAATGATAACTCGCATTGTGCACCTCTCCCCGCATGGAGACGCCGACCTCTGGCCGGCACATCTCGCCCCGCATCACAAGTCTACCTCCGCTTGAGCCCGAATTCGAGAGGCGTGCGGGTCAGGCGCATAAGGCCCCGTCCGATCGAACGATGGGCATCTTCGCGTGCGGGAGGGACGCGGGCAGTCAATGCATGCGGCGTATCATCATCGATCGAGGGCTTGGATTGAACGCGCGACGCGAGTGAGTAATGCGTGAAAAGTCAGCCCGGAGCGAATGGCAACGTGTGGCGGATTCTCAAGAAGGGTGGAACCGCGCGGGGGCTACTTGGTGCCGTCGGACAACTCGGCAACCGAACGCAATAACCCGAACACGAGCAAGCCGAGCTTGGCCAAGCTGCCGCCGGTGATGGATGGGGCGTCGGCTCCACGGCGTTGCTGCGATTGCATGAAGAGGTAGGCCGCGCCCAAACCGGTGAGGGCGCCGAGGACTCCACCGATCAGCAGGACACGCGTGCGATAGTTGGTCATCCCTAGGCGTTGCATGCGACCCCTCGCCAATTAGAAATCGTCGGGTGGGCGGAAGCCGGACGCGGCCGCGCCGGTGACTCGGCGCGCGGCGGCCGTTGCACTGCGCAGCCACTTCGCGGGCAGAGAGACAACTCGGGCCACTTGCTCGACGCGCTCAGCCAGGAGGTCGAGCCAGCCTTGGAGAATGTCGGCGTAGGGCGGCAGCGCGCGGATGGCCATGCCGGCCAGAACAGAGAGCCCGACCGCGATGAGGATGCCGATCAGGCCGCCGGCGAGGAGCACCAGGCCGAGGATTGTGGCCGCCAGATTCGACCACGCGGACAGCCCGGCCCCGCTTCTCGCTCCAAGCAAGAGCAACACGCCCACCAGCGCTGCGCCGCCGAGCAACAGCGGCAGATAGATCTGGTTGAGCGCGCGGCGCTCGAGGCGGGCGCGCATTCGCTCCGCGGCACGGCGATTAATCTCGGTCACGCGCAGAGGGTTGCGCCTCATCATGAACGGATTATAGCATGCAGGTTTGAGATAACGTATTCACCAACGACGTGGCGTGCCGCATGCGCTTTCGTTGACTTTCACATGGCGGCCTCGTACAATCGCCCTCATCGCGACCCATTCCGATACGTTCGTAGGAGAGCAGCATGGCCAAACGCAAAGTCATCTCTACCGCGGGTGCCCCCAAGCCCATCGGACCCTACTCCGTCGGCATCGCCTGCGACGGCTGGATCTATCTCTCCGGCCAACTCGGGCTCGACCCGGCAACCAATGAGATCGTGCCCGGCGGTGTCGAAGCCGAGACTCGCCGGTCGCTGCAGAATCTCGCGGCCGGGCTCAAGGCCGCGGGGGCTTCCCTCGCGAATGTGGTCAAGACGTCGGTCTTCTTGCGCGATATGGCCGACTTTGCCAAGATGAACGCGGTTTACGGTGAGTTCTTCACCTCCGAACCGCCGGCGCGCTCGACGGTTCAGGTGGCCGCCCTGCCACGCAACGGTGCCGTGGAAATCGATTGTGTGGCTCTGGTGGAGTGATGTCGGGCTCCTCCGCACCAGCCGGCTCGCGTGAATTGATCCTGGTCGTCGATGACGAGGCGCACATCGTTGACCTGGTGCGCCTGTATCTCGAACGCGAGGGCTACCGTGTGCGCAGCGCGGGGAGCGGCGAGGCGGCGCTGAGCGAGGTACGCAGCCACCCGCCGGCTATGGTCATCCTCGACGTCATGCTGCCGGGGATGGATGGATTCGAGGTCTGCCGGCGGCTGCGGGCGGAATCGCAGGTGCCGGTTCTGATGCTCACCGCGCGCGACGAGGACTTCGACAAGATACTCGGGCTGGAATTGGGCGCGGACGATTACCTGACCAAGCCCTTCAACCCGCGCGAGGTCGTGGCCCGGGTGCATGCGATCCTGCGCCGGGTCGAGCCGGTTGCCGCAGGGGAGGGCGCCGTCCACGTCGGAGACGTGGTGGTGGACGGGGCGCGGCGCGAGGTGACCGTGGGCGAGAGACGCGTGGACCTGCGGGCAAAGGAATTTGATTTGCTGATGCACCTGGCTCGCCATCGCGGACTGGCGCGAACGCGCGAGCAGTTGCTCAGCCAGGTATGGGGCTACGATTTCGAGGGTCAGACGCGCACGGTGGATGTGCACGTCGCCCATCTGCGTAAGAAGCTCGCCGGATCAACCCTCCAGATCGAGACGGTAACGGGCGTCGGCTACAAACTGGTCGTCCCCGGCGAACGCTAACGCCCATGTTTTCCTCGCTACGCTCGCGCCTGCTGGCCTCCTACATCTTTCTGACCTTGCTCGTCCTGACCATCGTTGCCACGGCGGCCGTCCTCTTCCTGCTGCGATTTCCAAGCCCCACGCGCCAAGTGTTGACCCGCTTGTCGCAGGCGGTGGAGGTGGCCGAGCGGCTGCCGGATGTGAGGCTCGACGACAATGCGGCGCTGGTGCGCGCTGCCGACGCCACCTTCGATGCGCGGTTCATCGTGGTGGATCGAACCGGCCAGATTCTCGCCGACAGCCGGCCCGCCGGCGGCACGCCGACACGGCTGCGGCGCGTGGTGGCCGGGTTGAGCATCGCGCGTAGCGGCACGTTCCTGGATGCGACGGGGTCGCGCTGGCTCTTCGTTGTGCGGCCACTGGGCAGCGACCGCGGGCTGGCAGCCGCCGAACTGCAGCCGCCAGCCGGCATCGCGGCCATCCTGGCCGATGATGTGCTGCCGCTCTTCGCCCAGGCCGGATTGGTTGCGCTCTTCTTCTCGCTCGTGTTGGCCTGGCTGATCTCGCGCTGGGTTTCTCGGCCGATGCAGGACCTGGTGCGTGCCACGCGCAAGGTGGCGGAGGGGGAATTCGATGTGCCTCTCGTGCGCGCCGGGCCACAGGAGATGCGCGAACTTCAGGATTCCTTCTCCGAGATGGGCCGTCGAGTCCAGACCAGCCTCAAATCACAGCGCGACCTGGTGGCCAACGTCTCGCATGAACTGCGCACGCCGCTGACCTCGATCGCCGGATTCGCCCAGGCCATCCTGGAGGGTGCGGCCGCCACCCCCGAGGCGGTGCGTCAGGCGGCCAAGGTTATTCACGAGGAGACGCAGCGCATGCGCCGCCTGGTGGAGGGGCTGCTCGACCTGGCGCGGCTGGAGGCGGGCCTTGCGGCGATGGTCCGCACCCGCCTCGACCTGAGCGCGGTGGTGGCGGCAGCCGGGGTACGCTTCACGCCTCGCGCACAGGAGGCGGGCGTGTCGGTGGACGTTTCTGCGCCGGGGCCGCTGACGATCTTGGGTGACTCAGACCGTCTGGCGCAGGTGTTCGACAACTTGCTCGAGAACGCGCTGCGGCATACAGCCTCCGGTGGATGGGTACGGTGCGAGGTCCGCGCCGAGGGCTGGACCGCTGTGTGTCAGGTCTCCGATAGCGGCACAGGCATCCCAAGCGACGCGCTGGCCCACGTTTTCGAGCGCTTTTTCAGGGCAGATCGCGAGGGGCAGGGTGCTGGATTGGGCCTGGCAATCTGCAAGGACATCATCGAGGCGCATCGTGGGACAATTGGCGCCCAGAACGGATCGCCGCGCGGAGCAGTCTTCACCGTGCGCCTGCCGCTGGCCGGAGGTTCCGACCAAACGACGATCCGTCGAAGACTATCGGCCGGCGCGAGCCGCCAACCGCCGGGGTGAGGGCGGGTACGTGATGACCGGTGGAGGTGTGGTGTGAAGCGGACTGAAGTCGTTGTGGTGGTGCTGGTCGTTGGCCTCGTGGCCTGCCTGTGCCTCTCGGTAGGTGCGGCGGCCGCATGGCTAGCCTACTCGGCCATGAACTCAATCTCCGAGGTGACGAGTGCTCCAAGCGGTCCGACCGAGGTGTTCCAACCGCGGACACTAACGCCCACACCGCTTGCGGTGGCCAGCCCTCCCCCCGCGCAGGCGGGCGAAACGCTCGCCGCGCTCGAGAACGCGCAGGTGCCGATCAACGATCTGGTGGAACTCGCAGCCCGCCTGGGCGGCAAGCCCGACGTTCCTCGGGTGATCGCCACGAGCGCAGACCCGATACCCGCGGGCTCCCAAGATAACTTCTACGTCAGCAACTCCGACACTGATGAGAACATCCAAGTGACCGCGACGCTGCGCTACGCCACGGCACACGTCTACTTCTGGGTGGAGAACGGTGTCCAGGCAGAGGACGCGGACATCGCCGCGCTGGTCGATCAATTCGAGAACAAAAGCTATCCTACCGACCGGGAATTCTTCGGCTCGGAATGGACGCCGGGCGTGGATGGCGACCCCCACCTGTACATTCTCTACACCACTGGCATGGGTTCTCATGTTGCGGGTTACTTCTCGACGGCCGACGAGTATTCGCCGCTTGCGCATCCATATTCAAACGGCCACGAGATGTTCTTTCTCAACGCCGACAACACGGGGCTGACTGAGGATTTCACCTCGGGTGTGCTGGCGCATGAGTTCCAGCACATGATCCATTGGAAGTTGGACCGCAACGAGGAATCCTGGATCAACGAAGGCGCCTCGGAACTTGCGGCGTTCCTCAACGGCTTCGACTTGGGCGGCTTCCCCGAGACCTATACCGCGGACACTGACGTGCAATTCAATTACTGGCCTGACGAGGACGAGGAAGACACCAGCCCCCATTACGGCGTAGGGTTCTTGTTCCTCGATTACTATCTCAACCGCTTCGGGGCGGAAGCCACCCAAACCCTCGTGCGGGCGGAAGCCAACGGGCTGGAGAGCATTGACCAGGCGCTGGCGGCGCTGGGAGTGGTGAACGACGCGACCGACCGTGATCTCAGGTCCGAGGATCTGTTCGCCGACTTCGCGGCGGCGCTGTATCTCAACGATCCAGCCGTCGCCGATGGGCGGTATGCGTTCACCAATTACCCCCAGGCCCCGCAGCCTGAGTTGGCAGAGGCCATCAGCGACTGCCCGACAGGAGTTCAGGAGCGCGACGTGGCCCAGTTCGGCATTGATTACATCCAGATTCGCTGCTCGGGCGAGTACCGGCTGCGCTTCGCGGGGGCCTCGACCGTGAGTGCAATACCGGTTGATCCGGCCGGCGGCGATTACGCCGTGTGGTCGAATCGCGGCGACGAATCCGACATGACCCTGACACGTGCATTCGACCTGCCCAGCGGCGGACCGGTCACGCTCGACTTCAAGCTGTGGTACGACATCGAAGAGAACTGGGACTATGCCTACGTCGAGGTTTCACCCGATGAGGGACAGTCGTGGGTCATCCTGGATACACCCTCGGGAACCGACGCGAACCCGCAGGGCAACAGCTACGGATGGGGCTACACCGGGCTGAGCGGAGGCGGGTCGACGGCGCGATGGATCGATGAGCAGGTCGACCTCTCGGCTTACGCCGGCCAACATGTGCTCATTCGGTTCGAGTACATCACGGATGCGGTCCTGAACAAAGAGGGGCTGTTGCTCGACGACATGCGCCTGGAAGCGGCAGGCTACTCGAGCGACTTCGAGAGTGATCTCGGGGGATGGCAAGCCGAGGGGTTCGTGCGCCTGCAGAACGAGCTGCCGCAAAGCTACCAGGTTCTGATCATTAAGGATGGGCGCTCCACCACGGTCACGCCGCTCGTTCTGGACGAGCGCATGACCGGTGAAGCGCCGCTCATGATCAGCCGGGGCGAGCGCGCGGTCTTGGTCGTGATCGGGTCGGCGCGCTTCACGCGGCAGCGGGCGCCCTACCAATTCGAGATCGTCCCGTAGGCCTGGGCACCTGGCTGCCGCAACGGGGCGCGGGTCAGACGGGCTTATCGGGCGCGGCGCTGCTGCCCGCACGCATCTCGCGCAAGCGGGCTTCGAGTTGAGCGCGCTTGGCCAGGGCCGCTTCGCCCGCCTGGGCCCGGAGTTCCTCGCCGGAATAAGGGGTAATGAGCAAAGCCAATGTGGCCCCGGCGACGGCGCCGATGGTGGCGCCCAGGACAAATGATAAGAACCGCTTCATGCCTCGCTCCTTGTCAGCCTGCATGCGGGCGCTGCATGTGCCCGGTCTGCGTGGCGGGTGTGAACCGTGGATTGAGAAGGGCTTTCAGACGCGCACGCCCGATTATACTGCGGCGCGAGGTGTGAGATGAGTGGAGCCGAAAGCCTAGAAGCAAAACAACTGGCCGGCGAACTGGCCTGTGGCGACGACCAGCGAGCGGAGCGTGCGGCTCTGCGCTTGGCCACCTCCGGCGAGGCGGCGCTGGATGTGCTGCGACCGCTACTCGAATCGGCCGACGTGGACGGACGCTTCTGGGCTGTGCGCACCTTGGCGCTCGTGCCTGGCTCGCGGGCGGCGAGCCTGCGCTGCGAGGCGCTCAACGACAGCGATCGGGACGTACGCCTGTGTGCGCTTCGGGCAATGTGCGAACAGCCTACCCCCCAGGCCATGGAAGATCTGGCGCGCAACCTTGGAGGCAGCGACCCCATGGCCGCGCGCCTGGCGGGCAACGCGCTCATTCGCTTGGGCGGTGAAGCACTCGAGCCGCTGACTGCGGCCTTGCGCGAGGGCACGCCCCAGGCACGCATCGAGGCAGCACGAGCCCTGGCCGAGCTGCGCCATCCCGAGGCAATTGCCCCGCTGTTCGCCGCTCTCGATGACCAATCCACGATCGTGCGGCATTGGGCCGAGGTTGGGCTCGAGCGGCTGGGTCAGAACTACGTATTCTTCGCACCGTGAGCTGGACCCCACGCATTGCGACAAAGTAGGCTGACCTTCCCGCGTGCCCATGGCGAAGACCCAAGGCGTCGTGCCCGCGGGGATTCACGCGTCGATCACGCGTGAATGACGACCTGACCAGCGCTTACCTCAGGTTGACCAGCCAGACCCACGCCCCCCACATCGCCACCATTACCAGCGACAGCCCCACTTTGACCACGTACGACAGCCCGCACCCCGCGGCTGCACCGGTGGCTGAGGCCACGGCCCGCTTCCAATTGCGGTGGCGGCGATACTCCACCAGGATCATTCCCAGCAGCCCGGCGAGCAATCCGGCGATGGGCGAGGTCAGCAGCGTTCCCAGCAGCATGAGTCCCAGCCCGACCAGAATTCCCAACAGGGAGGCGCCGGTGGCGCGTGCGCCCAGGCCCGTCATCCACGTCTCGCTCAACTCCGCCACGATGGCCACGACGGCCATGAGCACCAGCGCTACCGCGCCGATCCAGTCCATGCCATGAATCAGCCCGTAGCCCAACCCGGCCAGCCAGATGATGGCGACGTCGGGGATGATCGGCAGGAAGGCGCCCACGACGCCGATCAGCATCACAACCAGGGTACCCACGACCAAGGTCGTTTCGTTCATGAGGCGCGCCTGCTTGGGGCATGCGCGGCGGCGAAGGTATCGCGTGTGATCACCTTCACGCCGCCCATCCACGGCAGAAGGACCTCGGGCACCTCGATCGTCCCGTCTTCGCGCTGGTAGTTCTCCATCACCGCGATGAGTGTGCGCGGAAGGCCAAGGCCCGACCCGTTGAGGGTGTGAACGAACTCGGGCTTGGCGCCGCGAGCCGGCCGGAAGCGGATGTTGGCGCGCCGCGCCTGGAAGTCGCCGCAGTTCGAAACCGACGACACCTCCAACCACTCGCCGCAGCCGGGCGCCCAGACTTCGATGTCGAACGTGATGCGTGCGGAGAATCCCAGATCGCCGGTGCACAACTGCTTGAACTCGATGGGTCAGACCGAGCTCCCGGCAGGTTTGTTCGGCATCCGCCACCATGCCATCAAGCTCCGCCTCCGAATTCCTCTGGCCGACAGAACTTGTACATCTCCACCTTGTCGAATTGCTGACCGCGCTTGATGCCGCGAACGTCGCGCCCGGCGGCGGCCTTCTCGCGCCGGAAGCAGGGGGTGTAGGCCGAGTACCAGCGCGGCAGGTCTTCGGCCTCGAGTATCTCGCCCATGTGCAGCCCGGTGAGCGGCACCTCGGCTGTGGGCACCATCCACATATCATCCTCTTCGTCGTGGTAGAGGTTGTCGGCGAACTTGGGGAGCTGGCCTGCGCCGAAGAGCACCTCGCGGCGCACCATGAAGGGTGTGTAGGCCTCCGCGTATCCCTGGCGCACGTGCAGGTCGAGCATCCAGGCGATGAGCGCGCGCTGCAGCCGCGCGCCGGCGCGATGCAGTACATAGAAGCGCGAGCCCGAGAGGCGCGCCCCTTGCTCGAAGTTCAGGAGACCCAATTCGGGACCCAGGTCCCAGTGCGGCCGCGGGGTGAAGGCGAAGGTTCGAGGTTCGCCCACCGTGCGCACGACCACGTTCTCGTTCTCGTCGCGGCCGATCGGGACGCGCGGGTCGGGCAGGTTAGGCAGCGTGCTCACCAGCCGCTGCAACTCGTCCTCGTGCGACCGCACGTCTGCATCCAAGCTGTTGATGCGCTCGCCCACGGCCCGCATGTCGGCGATCTTCGCCTCGCGGGATGCAGCCTCCTTCATCTGGCTGATTTCCCGACTGACCGCATTGCGCTCGGCCTTGAGCATTTCGACCTCGGTCAGCAATGCCCGCCGGCGCAGGTCCAGGTCGAGGATGCGCTCGAGCGGGGCCTCGGTTTGACGGTCCGCAAGTGCCTTGCGCAACACGTCCGGTTGGGCGCGAATGTAGGCTAGGTCGAGCATCGTCCCACCTCCTTCACCCGGAAAGCAATCGGTCCCGCCGTCTACGTCTCTCAGGCTGAGAGACCGCAGGACGAGGGACCGCTCGTGGTGCCACCTGGGTTCGCTGCGCACGCGGGCGCAGCCTTGTGGATCGCGCTAACGGGCGAACCCGGCCCGCTTGGGATGCACCTTCTCGCGGGCGACTGGCCTCTGGGGCCGGCGGAGTGGATTTCCACGCCTCTCGCACTGCCTTGCACCGGACGGCAGCTCTCTGGGCGAGCGCAGCGTGTACTCGTGTCCGCGCTGGTCTTTCCTTCCTCAATTGGGCGGGATTATACAGCAGGGCGCCAGGGCGTCAAGCGCGGCGCGAGGCTGTCGCCGATGAGTGCGGAGGAGAGATCCTGCTCACGCCGCACAATGCGCACATCCACACGCAACCCTCGCAGCCTCAGCGCCACTTCGGCCACGCTCAGCGGCGAGCCGAAGCTAGTGGGATCGATAAGAATGACGGCCACGTCAATGCCTCGGCTGCGCAACTGTTGCGCGGCCACGGCGACACCCAGTTCAGGCGAGGGCGAAACCAACACGACGGTCGAACCGCGTGGGAAACTCGTGCCTTCCAGGCGCAACGCTTCGGCCAGGGACAGATCGCTTTGGGCGCGCAGCGTGGCCAGCCGCTCCATCAGCCGCTCGCGCTGGCGTTCGCCGCGATCGGGCTGGATCACCTCGCGCTGCGGAGCGTAGGCCGCCAGGCCCACGGAGCGGTCGTGATGCAAGAAGTAGTCGGTGAGCGAGGCGGCCACCGCCACGCAATACTCCTCGGTTGCCGGCGGCAGTTGAAACTTCGGGCGGCGCGCCCAAAAGGGAGTATCCCGGGTCGGTTCGGGTTCCTCCGCCGCCGGCATCCGGCAATGGACTCCACGCTGGCTGTCGAGCACCAGCCACACGTCGGATTTCGGGTCGAGCTCGAATTCCTTGGAGATCAGGCGATCGCGCCTGGCGGTCGAGGGCCAGTGGATCCGGGTCAGCGAGTCGCCCGGCGCATACTCGCGAACGCCGGCCGCGCTGGGCGTCACCGCGGCGGTCTTGCGCTGGACTGCGGCACCGCCAGGCAGCCGGCTGGGTCCCAGGATCACGGTCGGCAGGCTCGCCGTGTACGGATGCACGACCAGATCCGACGTCTGCGGGAAGCGCTTCTCATTGATGAACAGGCCGAACGGATCGATGACTTCGCGCCGTAAGCGGGCCGAGCTGATATCGGCCGCGCTCGGCGCACATCGTGTGCACCACCCAATGGCGGCTCGTGTGCGGCCCGAGCCCGGTAATCACCGTGGAGGCGTGATGACCTGGCATGGTGGAGTCATCCCACAGCTCCACCCAGAAGTGCGGCACGCGCGATCGATTGCGCAGGATGAACCGTTCTTCGATGATCGCGCCGGCCTGCGAGCGGGACGAACGCAGCGCGCGTTGCAGTTCGAGCCCCAGCAGGCCGAGCCGCGCCCACATCCACGCGGCGACGAGCAACCCAGCCCACAAATAGGCCAACCCGTAGAAGGTTGGGGAGGCCGTTTGGATTCCTCCCAGCAGGCTGGCGAAGAAGAGGACAACGACCACGCGCCGGCGCAGCGTGGCGCCGCGGGCGCGTTGCCTCGCGGAAGTGAATGAAAGCCTGTTCTCGCGCATGCGAATTCGAGTGCGTCAGGCCGGCCGGCGGACATCTCCGCCGGGGACGGGCACCGCGTTCAGGATCTCCTGGATGACCGAGGCGGCGGTGACGCCCTTCAAGCGAGCCGCAGGCTCGAGCAGCAAGCGGTGCGCCAACACCGCGACCGCCAACTGCTTCACGTCATCGGGGAGAACGAAATCCCGGCCGTTCAAGGCGGCGCGCGCTTGCGCTGTGCGAAACAACCCCAGGCTGCCGCGCGGGCTGGCGCCCAGATAGACCTCGCTGAAGCGGCGGGTGTTATTCACCAGTTCGACGATGTAGCGGCGCACCACAAGGTCCACGTAAACTTCGCGCACCGCCTGTTGGGCCGACGCAAACTCCTCGGCGCCTGTAATTTCCGGCAGGTCCTCCAGCGGATGGCGAGTTTGCTGACTCTCGAGAATGCGCATCTCTTGCGTGGGCAAGGGGTAGCCGAGGCTGAGGCGCATGAGGAAACGATCGAGCTGCGCCTCCGGCAGCGGGAACGTGCCCTCGTATTCGATGGGGTTTTGCGTGGCCAGCACCAAGAACGGCGAGGGCAAGGGGTGAGTCACGCCGTCCACCGTCACCTGGCGTTCGTCCATCGCTTCCAGCAATGCCGCCTGCGTCTTGGGCGTGGCGCGGTTGATCTCGTCGGCCAGAACGACCTGCGACATGATCGGACCCGCGCGGAACTCGAATTGGCGGGATTGCTGGTTGAAGATCGACACCCCCGTCACGTCGCTGGGCAGCATGTCGGGCGTGAACTGGATGCGACTGAAACTGCACCCCAGCGAACGCGCCAGGCTCTTGGCCAGCATCGTCTTCCCGACGCCCGGCACATCTTCGATCAGCAAGTGGCCCTGCGCCAAAGTCCCAAGGAGGGCCAACTCGATTTCCGGGTCCTTCCCGATGATGACGCGACCGACGTTCTCGCGAAGACGGGTGCCGAGATCCTGTACGCTGGGTGTCATAAATACCTGCCGACCTGCGCCTCGAGGAATGGAGCTCTCCGGCTGGAGCGGCTGGCCCGCTATTCAGCGAGCAATGCAAGGTAACTCAGCCACAACAGCCCCCAGGCGAAGACCCGGGGTCGCTTGATCTCTGCGGCGAAGAGCAGAACGCACACAATCATACCTGATGCGAGGCGCGTAATGGCCAGAGGCTCGCGAAACGTGGAGAAGGGCGCCACCAAGACCATGAGGGCGTTGAGCAAGAGCAGCAAGGCCGTGCGACGCACGGCGGGCGTGGCCAGCCCACGCAGGCTGCTCCAAGCGGCGATCAGCGCTGGGAGGATGACGCCCGGCAGGAGGAGCGCCGCCATCAAAGCCAAAACGGCGGCGCCGCCCTCGCTGATGCGCAGGAATCCGGCCAAGGGCAGGAACTCGAAGGAGGTGCTGCCGGAACCGCCGCTGACCAGCCCGGACGTGCCGAAGGTCACCCACAACCAGCCTTGGAACAACACGAAGGGGGCAAACACCAGCAGGCGTGCGGCCGCGCGCCTCCAGGATTTTCCGAGCGCGGGCAGTACGGCCCAGCCAAGGGCAAACGGGATCATCGTCTCCTTGGCCAGCAGGCTCAATGCCAGCAGCGCGCCGGCGGCCCAAGGTGCGGCCCTCGCGCGTGTGCCTTCCGTGAGCTGCTCCTCACTCCATAGCGCCAGCAGGACCAGCAACAGCGCGAGCGGCTCCGAGAGGTCAAGGCGGACGCCGGCCACCACACCCACCCACAGCCCAAGGAGCAACGCAATCCATCCCGAGGCTCCACGACGACGCAACATGGCGCCCAAGATCACAACGGCACCGATCTGATATGCCAGATTGAGCCCCACCAAAGTCCATGGGATAGCGGCCGGATCGGCCAGTGCGACGGTGCGGGCGATGAGCGGGGTGAGTACGCGTTGGTAGCGATACGCAGGCCGGTCGAGGCGAAGGGCGGCGGATTGCGGCGAGGGGTCGAGGGCGATGTAGTAGTTGAATTGCCCGTCGTAGCCCTCGCTTCCGCGGACAGATCCGGTGATGTACTTCGTCCCAAGGCGCGCAAAGATGAGCGGGTCGCCTGCCCCGCGCCACAAGGCTTGTCCGAGATAGGCCAGCATCAACGCGAGCAACAGGACGGCGGGCGCGCACGGCGAGGCAATGAACTTCGAGTCGCTCGCGAGACGGCGGGTCATCAAGCAGCCAGTAGTTTCTTCCGCGGGCGAGCCTTGGCTGCGGCCAAGATCCCAAGCCCCGCCCAGGACAGCAGCGAAACAGCGGCGCCGGCGCCGAAAGAGACCGGCCGGTAGACGAACTCAACGCGATGCTCGCCAACGTCGAGGCGCACCGCGCGAAAGGCGAAGTTTGCTCGCAGGAGAGGCACAAGTTCGCCGTCCACCCGAGCCTGCCAGCCGGGATAGAACACGTCGGCGACCACCAGGAACCCGGGTTGCGCAACACCGACCTGGAGCGAGACGAGGTTGGGATCGTTTCCGGGTATCAAGTCGACCGTGATGGGCAACGCGCAGGGCGAGCCCTCCTCGCCCGCGCCCACTTCGAGGACCACCTCATTGGCCGGGTCGAACTCAGGGTCAAGCACGAGGCTCAGGCTCTCCTCGCCGCTGCGAGCCCACGTCGCCTGGCACACGCCCCAGGCGCGTTGCGGTCCGTTGACCAGCGCTTCCACGCGCGGTGCTTGTGGGCCGGCGCGGACTATCGCGCCGATGTCCATCGCCCCCCACAACGTGCGTTGCTGGTCCGCGGGCAATCGGTCAACAGCCTGCAGCAGAGCTAAGGTTCGCGCCGGGAGCAGGGGGTCGAAGTTGGACGCCGTGGCCAGGCCCTCCAACATGCCTGTGTTCGGCAGGCCGAGGGCGCGCACCTCCGTCCAATCCTGCACCGCGGCAAAGGTATCGAACCGGAAGAAGCGTTGGAACTTCATGTCGTACTCATCCTGCGCCGGAATGTAGTAGCGGTGCGATCCGGTTGCGGCCGCGAGCTTGGCCGAGGATGGATTGGGAACTTGATACACGTCACGGCCGGTCGTGGGATTGAGACCGAAGCCGGCAATCGTCAAGTCGAGCGCGACGAGCAAGATAGCAGCGGCCGGGGCGAGGCTGCGCACGATCGCCGATCGAGGCGGCCGTGAGTTGCCCTGGGCGGGATCCGGACCCATCGGCGCGAATCGCCACACGAGGGTGCAGGCCAGCGCGGTGAGCCCGGCGCGCACTGCGGAGTCGATGAAGGAAGATTGCGTCTCGAGCAGAAGTGACGCGGCGCCCGCGGCCAGGAGAACAGCCACCGCCGCCGCGACGGAACGCGAGGCCCACCGTTTGAGGCTCGGGGTGAGAGGTCCCCAGCGTTCGGCGCCGGCGCCGGCCAACAGCGCCAGGGCAAACACGAAGACGAGCATGAAGCGCGTCGGCGCCTGAAACAAATCGAAGGTCGGCACCCAACGATAGAGCAGCGGGAAGACGGGCGTGTTGCTCCCCAGCGCGAGGAGCAGCACCACCGGCAGGCAAACGGCAAGCAGCCCGAATGGGAAGCGCGGAAGGCTCGCGCGCACCTCCGCGCCGCCGCCGAAGCCAGCCGATCAGTGCGGCCATGCTCAGCGCGAACGGGAGCAGGCCGATGTAGATTGCGTCTTCCCAGAAGTTGGCGTAGCCCCAAAAGGACCCGTGCGCCGGGTTGCCGAATAGGTCGGGCGCGATCAGGCCAGCCAATCGCCATGGCCAGAACGAGTACGTCAGCGCCGTCTGCACATCGACGCCCGAGGCGCGCGTCGATGCGCGCAAGTACTCCAACGTAGGCAGGACCTGAGCCGCACTGAGCATGAAGGCCAGCAGCGTTGACAGCGCGACATCCAACCACCCGCCGAGGAGGGCGCGCAGGCGTTGATCGCGCCCGAGGTGCCGCGCCGTCACCCAGGCTGCGAGCAGAAGCCACGTGTACCAGCACGTCTGCCAGTGACCGGCCAGGATCTGCATCGCGAGGGTAAGCGCGAGTGACGTGCGCCGGAAACGCGCGCCCTCATCGCCGAGCCGGTCGCCAGCCAGGATGACCCATGGCACCCAGCCGAGCGCCGCATTCACACTCAGGAAACCTGCCCGGGCGACAACGTACCCGGAAAGCGCGAAGGCGAGCGCGGCCACGGACTGAGCCACGAGGCCGAGCCCCAGGCGGCGGGCGAGTCGGCTCATCCCGGCGCCGGCCAATACCCAGTGGGCCACGATCAACCAGGCGTGGGCGACCTCGACCGGGACAACGAGGAGCAGCCAGTTGGGTGGATACAGAAGCGCGGATTGCGCATTGGCCAGGAGCGGCGCGCCCATGCCGACGAGCGGATTCCATAGAGGAAGATGCCCAGCCAGCACAGTCGACTTGGCAAACTGATGCCAAGGCTGGAATTGGAGCAAGGGCACTCCCCAGAAGATCACCTGGCCGCCTGCGACGGCCGGCCTCAGAATAACCAGGGAGGCGGCCAGAACGAACAATGTTGGCCACCAGCCATGAGAGAGCCAGGTTCGCGTGCGGGAAGCGCTCATGTCCTGCAGGCCTTCCTCACCTTCTCGGCCGGTTACACGGCGGCGAATCAGGGAGATCCGTCTGGGTTGGCGAGCCGTCGCGTTATGTGCTCGACCCACCTCAGGGCGGGTTGACAGCTTGGACCTCGGCCACTTGCCAGCCCTCTGCCTCGAAGCGGAGTGTGATTCCAGGCAGAGTGAGCAAGTCGCCCAGCGACGACGCCAACCCGTCGCCTGGACCAAGGATAACGTAGTCCGCGCGGCTCGTGGCGAGCAAGGCAAGGCGCGCGTCGCGTGAGCCGCCAGCCGAGAAGAACCGCTCGACCAGCGGGCGCTTGGCAGCCAGGTACAGTGTTTCAGGGCCATGGCCGATGTAGCGGAACGTCTTGGGCGTAGGCCGGCAGAGCGTTGCCAGTCGCGAAACCGGCGAGCACAATGGAGGCCGGCGGCGCGTGTTCGTCGAGCCACTCGAACGCGCGGGCCTCTTCCGCCGGAATGAATACGGGCTCGGCAGGCCGAAGCGCCGCGCGCATCGCTCCTGCGTAGAGCAGAACGGTTGAGATCAGCCCGAAGGCTGTGAAAAGCGCTGGGCCGAGGCGAGTCGAGCGAAAGCGGCGCGCTTCTTCCCAGGCGGCGAATGCAGTCATCGCGAGGACAACGATTGCCACCCACACACCTTCCGCCAGCCGGCGCTGCAAGTTGAATGGCAGCGAGACCAGTATCGGCACTACGATGACCCATGCCAAGAGCAGGTTTCCGCCGAGTTCATTCGAGCGTGCGGCGCGCACAAGACCGTAGATCGCACATGGGGCCAGCAAGCCGTAACCGAGCAGGTACTCGAGCGCGGTCGGCGAGGTAATGATGTTCTGCGCCGTCCACTGTCGCAGCGCCGGGTTGGTGGAAAAGGCGATCACCGAATACAGCACAAGCGGCGCGGGGAGCAGAACGGCTTGCACGAAAGAGCGCAAACTGGACCACCAACATCGCGTGGCGGGAACCCAGTCGTTCCTTCGACACGTAATCGTCTTCGCCGTAAAGCGAGATCACGTGCAGCTGTCAGCCCTCCGGCCAGCGCCATCAACAGCCACGCCAGGGGCACATTGAGAGGCTGGAACAACCAGAGTGCCACGAGGGCCAGGCCGGCCTTCCATCCCCCGCGTAGGTCGCGGCCGTCAGCGCCATTGAGGTACGCGAGCAGGGCCAAGAGCAACATCGCGCGAGCCGCCGCCAGGTGGGGCAGCGCGAACAGCGCAAGGAAGCCGAAGCTCTCCGGCGAGTAGTACTCCAATGGCATCGAGCCGTGACCGCCGCCGAGTGCAAGCGCCAGCCATCCGAGCCCGCCGCCTAGCACCACGAGCACTAGTCCCCAGCGGCGCAGTCGGATGGATGAAATGAACCGCGCCAGGAAGAGATAGGTTGCCGCGATCAACGCGATCGAAGCGGCCAGCCTGGCCAGGTGGTAGAGGGCCACGAGCTGGTCGTGAAGTGCAGGGCGCGCGGCCAGCTTGCCCAGAAGAAGATATGGAAGGTAGATCAGGGTGCCGGATTGGGGTTCGGTCGTGTAGGCCAGCCGGTAGAGCCACGCACCGTCGCTGCCCAGGCGCATCTTGGCGATGTACGAGTTGCCATCCTCAACACCAAGCACGAAGCCGCTGAAGCGCCACGCACTACCCTGGCTGGAGTATCCCAGGATGTAGGGCAGAACGCTCAACAAGAGAACGACGGCGGCGAACACACCCACCCAGCGCCATTCGAGGCGGCTCACGCGGCCCATCGCCGCACTCCTAGATACGCGAGGAACGAGACCAACGTCATGCCAAGCCCCACAAAGACGCTGACGGGTGCAAAGGTCAGCCGGACCGTGTGTACGCCGGCTCCAATCTCGACGGCGCGCAACCATCCGCCCGCGGTGAGCAGCGTCGCTTGATGGTCATCCACCGTGGCGCGCCAGCCCGGGTAGGCCGCTTCGCTCACGACCAGCAGCCCCGGTCCCTCCGCGCGGATCTCGATGAGGTTGGCCGAGTAGCGTGAGACTTGAGCTGGCAGGTCCTTGAGCGTCACATCCCAGCGATCGATCGAGCCGGCCACCCAGGCGCGGGGCAGTGTCTCTTCATTGACGTACAGGTACGACCCGTCCGGCCGACTGGCGAGGCGCAAGCCCTCTACCTCAAGGGGGAACTCCGAGAGAATCTGGGCGACATTCAGTTGGCCGAGTAGCGAGGCCGAAGGAAGCGCCCCGGCGTTGTCCCGGGCGGGGTCGCCACTCGAGAATGGAGGCAGCGTGACGCTGTAGCCCTGGTTCGGGATTCCAGCGGCGGCCAATACGTGCACAACGGTGGATTCGAGCTGCAGCGGATCGACGCCGTCTGCAAGTTGGATTCCATGCAACATCGCTGCGGGCTGCGGCAAGCTATAGGAGGGCGAGTACACGCGGTAGAGAGTCTCGTCGCGCGTCACCTCGAGCGCGGCGGCCTCCCCATGAGATGTCAGCACGGCTGCGGGCCTTACCTCCAGCAACGTAGCATCATATAGCGCAAGGTCGAACGCCACCACGGCAAGTGCCGCGGCGGTGGGCCAGGCCCTTCCCAGAGCGGGCGTG
The DNA here is from genome assembly GCA_963712475.1 of uncultured Chloroflexia bacterium. Lineage (GTDB taxonomy): Bacteria > Chloroflexota > Anaerolineae > Anaerolineales > RBG-16-64-43 > RBG-16-64-43. The sequence continues at coordinate 1,102,322 of CAVQIA010000004.1, read as the reverse complement.
CTGCGCAGGGCGATCGCCACGCCAATCAGAGCAGCCACCGCACCGGTGTGCAGCAGAAGCGCCGGGAGGCGCAGGGTGAGTTGCGCCGCGATGACGACGATGCCCGCCGTCAGAAGTGAAACCGCCACCAGCCGCACCCGCTTCCCGATCCGCGGTGACCAATCCGCATTGAGCGCCTCAACGCCTCGCGCCGCGAGCATCGCGAGGGCAAATCCGGCTACGAGCATAAACCGGGAGGGCACGCGCAACAGGTTCAGGCCGGGGATCACGCGGGCGAGAATGGGGTAGAGCGGGGTGTTACCACCCAGGGCCAAGACAACCGCCGTGATGAACGCGCACGCCCAAAAGGCCCGACCGCGCCGGACGGCCAGGCCGGCCAGTGCCAGTGCCAGTGCCGCCAAACCGAAGTAGACGGCGAATTCGGCGGAGACTCCAGGCTGGGGAATGACCAACCCGAGCAGATAGAGCGGCGGAAGCGAGAACGAAAGCGACTCTCCGGGCAGCAAATTGCCGCGTGAGGAAAGGCGGACGAACTCGATCAGCGGCAGCGTGAGCGCGGCGCTGCAACCCAGCGCGAAGAGCGCACCGACCGATGCGATTCCGATTCCACGCCGGGTGAACATGGCACGCCCGCCGCGCCACAGGCCATACGCCAGGCCCAACCCGGCGGCCGGCACGGCCCAGCGCGGGTCGGCCAGAATGACGATGGCCAGGATGAGCCCGGCCGTAGCCGCGTCGCGCACGCGGCGGCCGAGGGCCGTGCGGCCCACGAACACGAGCAGCCAGCCCGTCCAAGCCACGGACATGACCAGGGACACGTGGCCAGCTGCAACATGAGCCGCCAGCTTGGGCATTCCACCAAAAACCAAGCCGGCCGCAAGAGCCGCAGGCAGGCCCAGCCCCTCATCTCGCGCCAATTGGTACACGCCCAGGCCAGCCCACGCACCATGGAGTATCAAGAGCAGGTTGAAAGTCAAAGGAATGGGGAAGAGGGCAGCCAGCCACAACGGCGGATACCACAACCCGCTCAGCGGATTAGCGGCAAACGGCGTTCCGGCGAGGATGTACGGGTTCCACAAAGGGATCTGCTGCCAATCCCGCAGGGCGTGATGGACGAGCAGAGCATTGGGCCAGTGTGTCACGGCGAGATCGGTGAATTGACTGCCCGGTTGGAAGGCAACCCCAGTGAGGTGAAGAGCGAGCGGCAGCAGCCAGGCCAGGGGTGCGATGACCAGCAGGGCTGGCAACCAGCGCGTGATCGGCCTCATGGGGCGCCCGCCGTCGAGTAGACGGTCACTTCACCCTCGTGGAATGCCGGGGTCAGTGAGAGATGCAGCGCTCCGCCGAGCGCCCGCTCCCGCGGCCCGAGAACGACGAAGTCCACATCGTAGTGCTGGAGGAATTCCTCTTGGGTGGCTCCGCCCTTGGCCGTGTAGAACTCGATGACCGCGCGCTCGGCTTCGGCTGCATCGGGCGTTTCCATGGGATGCCCATATACCACGCGCGCCCCGCTGAAACCGGGGATAAACGCACCGAGCTCCGGGGACGCCAAGACCACCGGGGAGGCGGGGGAGGCCTCGGATAAGTAGGCAAGCGCCGCCGCCTCATCCCGTGTGAGGAACAGCGCAGGCTCGCGACGCATGATCCCGCCCGCCAGCGCCGCGAGAATTAGCACGTTGCTCGGCACGAGCAATGCGAAGCTTACGGCAATACGCATCCCGGGTCGGCGTGCCTGCCCGATCCAATAGGCGAGCAGCGGAACAGCCAGACCCGCGAGCGGGAAAAACCAGCCCATCATCAGGCGACGCTGCAGCGCGAGCGGTGCGTAGAGCAGTAACGCACCGGAAACTGCCCACACGACGAAAAAGGACTGCGATTCTGGAGACGCGACCTCAACTGATCCTGGTCGTATGCCACGCCAGGCAACGGCCACGACCGCCAGGACTCCCAGCAGCCCGGACGAGAGCGCCACATCCCAAATGGGTGGAGTGGGGGTGAGATTCTGCGCCGCCCATATGGCCAATTGAGGGTGCGTCCGCGTGAGGAGAAGATCGTACGCGAGCCAGGGTACCGCCGCCAGGCCGATGAGCCCGAGCCCGATCACGCTTCCTTCGGGGAAGCGGCCCGCCCTCCATCGCATCCAGAGTGCCCACACACCCGCGGCGATACCGATCGGGATGAGCGCAAAGGGCTGCAGGACAGCGAGCGCCGTTGCCAGGAGCCACAATCCAATTCCGCGCGGGAATGTCATCGGCTTGGGCGGCAGCGCCAAGCGCATCGCGATCCACAGAATGAGAGCCAGGGCGAGTGGGAAATGCGCACTCGAGAGGAGGCTGAGGAAGGGAACGAATTCCGCAACCCACAGATCGGCGGTGAACCCTCCAGCGAGGGCGGCGATCCAGCCCAGGCCGGAGCCGACGGCCATCACCCACCAGGCGAGGCGCCGAGTGCGCGGGTCACGGCTGATGGTGCCGGTGAAGACCCACACGGTGATCAGCATGAACGCGCCGGCCGCGACGCGTGCCGTATGGAAGACAACCAACAGCGGCGCGTGCAGCCAGCGCGCGATATGGCCGAGCAGCAGGTAGTACGCGAATAGAAAGCTGCCGCGGCCAGGATCGGTGGTGAAAGGCAGCGTGAAGAGCCAACTTCCCTGCCAACCCTGGCGCATCTTGGCCAGGTAGGTCAGGCCGTCGAGTGGGTTGAGCAGGAAGCCGGCGAACTCGTGGCGCGAGTCGGCCGCCGCGGCTGCCCAAGCGTAGGGCAGGAGGGTAAGCAGAGCCAGTCCGAGAGACAGGAATAAAATACTTGCTGGCAGGCGGCGCGGCATGCAGTAATTGTAGTCACGGTTATTGCTTGTGGCAAAGCACGCTGGCTGCCGGCTCGCGCCCCGCCGACTCGATTCGCGCATGGAGGCCTCGGATGCCCTCGTATGTCGCCGCCGTCGATCAAGGGACCACCAGCACACGCTTCATCGTGTTCGATCACCAGGGTCAGGTGGTCGAACTCGGCTCAAAAGGAACATACCCAGGTGTATCCCAAGCCCGGCTGGGTGGAGCATGACCCGCTCGAGATCTGGGAGTGCACCCAGGCCGTGATGCGCTCGGTGCTCGCCAAAGGCAAGGTTGCCGCCAGGGACATCGCGGCTATCGGGATCACCAATCAGCGCGAGACGGCCGTCGTGTGGGACCCCCGCAGCGGCAAACCCTTCGGCAACGCCATCGTCTGGCAGGACACACGCACCGACCAAATCTGCAATGCGCTGGCCCGTGAGGGCGGGCAGGACCGGCTGCGCGCCAAAGTCGGGCTCCCGTTGGCCACCTACTTCTCCGGGCCGAAGATCGCATGGATCCTCGAAAACGTGAGCGGAGCGCGCGCGGCGGCCGAGAAGGGGGAGGCGTTGTTCGGCAACATCGATACCTGGCTCATCTGGTGGCTGACCGGCGGGCCGCAAGGCGGAGCGCACGTCACCGACGTCTCGAATGCCAGCCGCACCATGCTGATGGACTTGCACACACTGGAATGGGAAGAGGAGATCCTGCGCCTATTGGGAATTCCGCGTCGTATGCTGCCCGAGATCCGTCCCTCCTCCGACCCGCGATTGTATGGAACGACGCGGGCCGATGGACCGCTAGGCGCGGCGCTGCCCGTGTGCGGCGACTTGGGTGACCAACAAGCGGCGCTGGTGGGGCAGACTTGTTATAGTCCCGGCGAGGCGAAGAACACCTACGGCACCGGATGCTTCATGCTGCTCAACACTGGCACGAAGATTGTTCCCTCGGCCAGCGGCTTGCTGACGACGGTCGGCTACCGCATGAGCAACGAGCCCACGGTGTACTGCCTCGAGGGATCGATCGCCATCACCGGCGCGCTGGTGCAGTGGCTGCGCGACAACCTCAAGCTGATCGGCACGGCGCCCGAGGTCGAGGCGTTAGCCAAGACCGTCGACGACAACGGCGGCATCTACTTCGTGCCGGCATTCTCTGGCTTGTTCGCACCGCACTGGCGCTCAGATGCGCGCGGCGTGATTGTTGGGCTCACTCGCTACATCACGCGCGGGCACATCGCCCGCGCCACGCTCGAGGCAACGGCCTACCAAACTCGGGAGGTGCTGGAGGCCATGGAGAAAGACTTCGGGCGTCACCCTCACGGCGCTCAAGGTGGATGGGGGCATGGTCCAGAACGAGACGCTGATGCAGTTCCAGGCCGACCTGTTGGGGGTTCCGGTCATTCGCCCCAAGGTCGCCGAGACCACCAGCCTGGGGGCAGCGTATGCCGCGGGCTTGGCGACGGGCTTCTGGACCAAGTTGGAGGATCTGCGCGCCAACTGGGGCAAGGATCGCGAGTGGTCACCCAAGATGGACCGTGCGCAACGTGAGAAGCTCTATTCCGGCTGGAAGAAGGCCGTGCAACGCACGCTCAACTGGGTTGAGAACGAGTGAGAAGGTCGGCGTGGGAGGCCGTTGGTGCGAGGCACGGGCTACCCTCACGCTCCTAGGCCCACTTCAGGCGCATCGTCGACCAGACCTCGTCGATCGCAATAAGCGACACCGCCTCTAACCCCAGCGTCTGGGCGTACTTCCAGATCACATCCCGGTTGATGTCGAGCCCCTCCTTGGAGTTGCCCTTGGGGTAAGCCACCCACAATGCACCCGAGGCGGCCAGATACCTCTTCAGCCGGGGTAGCTGCGCTTCCAGCTCCTTTCGCGACTTGACAAACACCTGCAGCACGTCAACCTCTTTGGCCACACGCGCCAGGCGCGTGGCTCCCTTGGGCAGTGTGCCAAGCACACGAAGGTACCCCGGCGGCGCCTTGAGGATGAGCACGCGGGCGCCCGGGCGGATCATCATCTTCTGCGCTACCGTTTTCTGGATCACGTGTCCTCCTCAGAATGCACGTTACCGACGGATATCGGTCAACATGGCCGGATCGGCGGAAGCTGAACGGATGAAGTGTCGCGAGTCAAGGATCGTTATCCCCCGCGAGACGAAGATATGGTCGATACGATCGGCCGGATCGAACTGCGAGATGTGTCCGCCGGACCCCATCGCACGAGCCATGAGTTTTCAAGCATGGTGGCAGTCAACGGGCAGGGATCGGCATCCGGCCGGAAGTCGAAATCGCCCAACGCCTCGAGTTGTTTCTGCCCGCTCAGCGCAGCGAGCAGCTGATCTCGGCCAGAATGGCCGCGGCATGCTCGCTGTGCCATTCGCGGGGAGCCCAGATTAATTCGAGCCAGAAGTTAGTGCTGCCTCGCGCTGGTTGCGCCCAACCCAAAGCACAACTGCTGCCAGAAGCAAAACGGCCACCCCCCCGGCCGAAAGAGCCATGGCCGGGAATCCTATCGCTGCGTACACCACGCCGCTCAGCAGCGAAGCCAGCGCAGAGGCAAGGCCGACGAGCAAATCGTTCAGGCCCTGGACGCGTGCCCGTTCGGCGGGGGCGAGCTGGTCTGCCAGTAGGGCCGAGCCACCGACGAAGCACAAGTTCCAACCTAACCCAAGCAGGAAGAGGGATAGGGCAAGGGGCACCAAATCAGGCGAGAGGGTCGCGCTCCAGCACGCCGCGATGAGCATTCCCGAACCCAAGAGGATTGTTGGCCCGCGCCCCCAGCGGTCGGCCAGCGCGCCGGAGATGATCGAAAAGGCATACATGCCTACGGTGTGGGCGGAGATCACCGCCGAAACGTGGCCGAGCGAGTGATCGTGCGAGCGCATGTGCAAAGCCGTGATCACCATGATTGCGACCATGATCATCTGAGCCAGGACCATCGCGAGGATGGCGACCTGCGCCGCGGGCTGGCGCAGGATTGCCCGCACCCGCCTCGCCTCGGCAGAGACCACTTGGCTTCCTGGGAAGGCCTTGGCCACCTCGCGTCCGATCTCGCGCGGATCGGGCCGCAGCCAAACAAAGATGACTCCCGCCGCAAGCAGCAACATGACCAGGCTCACGCCGTAAGGCCCGGCCAGCGCATCAAACCCTGCGCGCAGCACGAGCGCGCCGGAGGGCGCAACGAGCAGAGGCCCAGCGATCGCCCCAACCGTGCCGCCGATCACGACGTACGAAATGGCCCGCCCACGCAGATGGGGCGGATGGACCTCGGCCGCAGCGAAACGACCCAACCCGAGGGCGGCGTTCGCCAGGCCCATCAGGCCCATTCCGCCGAGGAACGCCAACAAGCTGCCGCCACCGATCGCCCCAAATGCCACGCCTGAGCCGATGACACCGATGAGAAGCCCGAAGGCCAGCCCGTTGCGGCGCCCGATACGGTCCATGAGCAGGCTCCACAACGGGGCGGCGAGTGCGCCCCCAAGAAGACTCACCGCCGAAGGAAGACCGGCGTAGGCCGCGCTGCCGCCCAGGCGGGCTCCTAAGATCGAACCCAGCGTGGCGGCTGCAATGAACGAGGCCGATCCAAGGCTCTGTGCGGCGAATAGGGTCCAAGTGATCTTGCGTGCGGGGAGAGCCAGGGAATCCATGAAGGGCCTCGATGGACGACAATCTCAACCGGATAGAAACCCTCCGATTATAAGCTCAGGGGTCGATGATCTCCACTAGGCGCAGATGTCTCTGAGGACGGATCGCAAGAGACCCCCGTGCAGGCTGTTGATTGTCCGGCGCCTATCGCGCAGCGGGGGCAGCCGCTTCGACCGGGACGACCGCAGGCAACCTGCGATCGTCCGTCACGCGAGGCGGATGTACGTGGCTGGACCTTTTCGCGGGCCGCCGAACTCGCCGCGCAACTCTTCCGGCATGAGCGCGGCCAGCTCGCGCATGAGCTCGTCGAGCATACCTACGCGGGCCTCTCGGGTGGGCCGTGCGCCGCCCGGCACGAGGCGCAGCGGCCGCCCCACAACCAGTTGAAAGTCGGTGCGGCGCAGCCGGCGCAGATTCTCCTTGTAGTGCTCCCCTCCGACGTAGGCAATCGGCAGGAGAGGCGCACCGCTGTGCAGGGCGAGCGTCACAACCCCGGCGTGCGCTACCTGCAGCCGGCCATGCCCGCTGCGCGTCCCCTCCGGCGAGATGATCAGTATGTGGCCCTCGCGCAGGCGCTCGATGCCCGCCCGCAACGCGGTGATATCGGGTTCGCCGCGGTGCAGCGGAATCGACTCGGCCGAATCCAGGACCCAGCCCAGCAGGCGGTTCTTCCAGCGCTCGGCATACACCAACCCATGCAGCGGGCGAGGATGCAGCCGAGTGTAGATGATCGGAATCTCGAGCACGTTGACGTGGTTGGTGTAAATGATGAGCGGGCCGCGCCGCGGAACGCGCGCGAGCTGCGCGTCGTCGATGCGGCACATCAGCGAGGTCAGGCCGCGAAAGAAGAAGACAACCACACGTTGGCGGAGCTTCATGGTGACCGACCCGGCTCGGCGCTGACCACGTCGAGCTCGCGCGGCAGCAGTTCGATATCCAGGCGCACTCCATCTTCGCAGATGATCTCACCATCGGTCTGGGCGGGCAACACGCCCCGCTCGGCGACGATGGTGATGCGGCGGGCGCGTCCCATGGTGATCTCCGGCTGTGTGGCCTGCGTGCCACGCAGGAAGTGCGGGATCATGCCGAAGATGCGCGCCCGGCCGACCTCGTGCGCGATGCACAGATCGAACAGTCCGTCGTCGGGCAATGACTCGGGCGCCATCCAGAACCCCCCGCCCAGCCGCCGCCCGTTCATCACCGACACGAGCAAGACCGGCTGGGTCAGGACGCGCCCATCCATTTCGACGCGCACGAGCGGCCCCTTGTAATAGAGGAAGATGGTGCGCATGACGGCGATGAAGAAGCTGACGAACCCGCCGTAGCGTGGAAGCTTCATCACTTCGATCGTGGTGATGGCATCGAAGCCGACACCGACGCAGTTGCCGAAGAAGCGGCCTTCGGGAAAGACCCCGCCTGTGACCCGTCCGATGTCTATCGGCCGTAGAAAACCCGCGGCGAGTGTGTCACATGCATCCGAAAGATCTTTGGGAACGCCGACCGTATGCGCAAAGTCGTTGCCGCGGCCGATGCCGATGAGCCCGAGGGCGGAGGTCGCTCCGCGTTCGCGTTTGGCCTGCATCAGGCCGTTGATCACCTCATTGGCCGTGCCGTCGCCGCCCGCCGACACCACCACACCGGCGCCGGCGAGTGCCGCCTCACGGGCCAGGTCGATTGCATGCCCGCGGCGCTCGGTGCGCACCAGGTCGAACTCGAGCCCGATGTGGTGGCACAGAGCTTCCACGCGAGGGATAGCGCGCGCAGCCGTGCCGTGTCCGGCTGCGGGGTTGGCAATGATGAAATACCGTTTAGGCGACATCCGATCCCTCCATCGAGGGCATGGATTCTATTCGATTATGGGAAGGATGCAGAACCGGCGAGGATGGACGCAGGAGGGCACAGCATGCCTTACGAAGTTGCGCACACGTGCGGTTTGGGCAGGCTGACCGCATTGGGCGGAGGCGCCAGGTGAGTGTGCGCAGGAACGGCCCAGACTCTCTGCGATCGCAGTCTGCGACTCACCGGCGGCCGCGTTGCCTTGGAATGACGCTGCGGGCGATGCTGCTGCCGTCGCGCGGCCTAGGGCCGCACCCAATCGAGCAAGAAGAGGACGCCCGACGGCAGTGCGGTCGGCATGGGTTCGACCGCGAAGTTGGTCATACTCACCAGGCGCGGCTCGGGCTGGCCGGAGGCGGTCGCCTCGAGAAACGCGATCGACCGAGAATCCGGGTCCCACACCGGCGAGCTCCCCGCCGCGAGCATATTCTCCCCGGTACCATCGGCGCGGGCCACCCACAGACTGGGCGTGCGGCCGGTGGCTGGCGGTTCGCCGAAGGTCACAAAGGCGAGCCATTGGCCGTCCGGGCTCCAGGCCAACTGGCTCGGAAACTCGCCACCCGCCGTTGGAGTGTAGCGGTGGATGAGCCGCCCGGTCTTTGCCGCGAGATCGAACAACGCCACCGCGCTATCGCTCGCCCCGTCCGCATCGAAGTCTCCGCTCACCATCCATGCCAGGGCTCGGCCGTCAGGGGAGAAGGCGGGCTGGATGAGCGCTTGGACGCGGACACCGTAGTCTGCGGGATCAAACGCCACCGGCGCTTCGCCCACGTGGGTCATCCAACCAGTGGGCTGGAAGGCACCGTAGACCATCAGCTCGCCGTCCGGTGAAAGCGCGCGCGGTCCGCCATTCTGATCGTCGAGGATGGAATATCCGGTGCCATCCAAGCCAACGATGGTGGGCAGAGCGCGGCTGGCCATGCAGCACTCCACATCGGAGCTGAAGACCACCACGTCGCTGCGTCCCGGCCACCACTCTGGGTCCTCTTCGAATCGCTCGGGCGTGTTCGTGAGGTTGCGTTTTTCGCCGTTGGCCAGGTCCATGGTCCAGATGTCATCGGCGCCGCCTTGCGCGCCGGGCGCCTGATACGTCAGCTGCTGTCCATCAGGAGAAAGATGCCCGCGCGACTGCTCGACCAGAAGCTGCGGGACTCCCTGTGCATCGACCAGCCAGAAGCCTTGGCCGGTGCTGAACGTGAGACCGGCTAGAGGATGGGCCTCATCTTCCGGTACCTGCGTCGGCGCGGATGGGTCGGGAGTCGCTGCCGGAGCGGAAGTAGGTGCACTCGTGGGATTCGCGATAACGGTCCCGGTGGCGGCCGGTGCCGCACTCGAACAGCCGGAGACCACAAGGGAGATGAAGAGCATGCCGGCGGCGAACTGGCGGAGAGCGGCGGAGGACGAGATGCGCATTGGCGAGCGGCTCCTTCGGATCGAGCGGCCGGGTGATGGGACCTGGCAACTCGCGGAATAATAGGTCAATATTGGCCCGTTTGGGGCTCATTGTCCCACGAAGATGGTGCTCATGCAACCCTTGCCCGTAAACTGGGTACACCATGCGGGATGCGTTGCCCAAGGTGGGGCGCGCTGCCATCCGGGTCAACACTAGCGGATGCCCGGTTGCGATGCGCGACGAGGACGCGACCTGGGTGTTTGGGCGCTTAATCGGTGCCAGCCGCCCAAGGAGGACGAGCGCAGGCGAGTCAACCGTCACGCCGCGAGGCGCACCGCATGCCGAAGGCTGAAGCCGCGCTGCGTGTGGTGTGAGGCGAGGCCTCTTCCATTGGATCAACCCAGCCCATCGGGTTCTCGCCTTGACGGTCTGGTGCCTCGCCCTTACAATTGAACGACAATCGAATATCGGACTCGGGGAAGAGTTCCCGCCTCGCGCCGACGGCGCGGGACGGGGCACCGAAGGGGCAAGCCGCTTGCGTGTGCAACGCGCGGCAAATCTCTCAGGTCTCCAAGACCCCGGGTCTTCCTCCTCTGGAAAGCGGACGATCACCGAAGGGGCAAGCCTCGCTTGCGGGGCAAATCTCTCAGGTTGGCGACAGAGGCGCGCACAGTGTCTGTGCGCGCTTTTTGTTCGCTGCCAACATCTCTATGGGAGGCTGAGCATGAACATTCCATCCGAGCTCAAGTTCACCAAGACCGATGAGTGGGTGCGCGTGGCCGGAAGCGAGGCCACGCTGGGCATCAGCGACTACGCTCAGTCGCAGCTCTCGGATATTGTCTACGTCGAGATCACCGCTGCCAAGGGCGCGAGCCTCGCGGCGGGTGAAGCCGTGGCCTCGGTCGAGTCGGTGAAAGCGGCCTCGGAGGTTTTCCTGCCGGTGGCGGGCACAGTCAGCGCCGTCAATGAGGGGCTGGCCGGCAAACCCGAGACGCTCAACAGCGACTCCTACGGCGAAGGCTGGATGGTGAAATTCACCCCGGCCAACGCGAAGGACCTCGCGGGGCTGATGGACGCGAAAGCTTACGAAGCCTACTGCAACGAACGTCAAAATCACTAGGCCCGCGCGCGCTCCAAGGAGAATGACCATGGGATACATCCCACACACCGATTCCGAACGCGAGGCCATGCTGCGCGCGATCGGGGTGAAGTCGGTGGACGAATTGTTCGCCGATGTGCCGGCACGGCACCGGTTCCCCAAACTCAACCTGCCGGACGCGCTCTCCGAAATGGAAGCGGTGGCCGAGCTGCGCGACCTGGCCGAGGCCAACGTCGAGACGCAGTCACGCGGCATGTTTCCTGGGCGCCGGCGCCTACAACCACTTCATCCCGTCGGCCGTCGATCACATGCTGCGGCGCGGCGAGTTCTACACCGCCTACACGCCCTATCAGCCCGAGATCACCCAGGGCACGCTGCAGGCGCATCTTCGAGTACCAGAGCCTGATCTGCGAATCTGACCGGCATGGAAGTGTCCAACGCCTCGCACTACGACGGCGCGACGGCGCTGGCCGAGGCGGTGATCCTGGCGCTCAACCAGCATCGCGGGCAAGCGCACGCAAGGTCGTCCTTTCGCCGGCGCTGCACCCGCAGTACCGCGAGGTGGTGCGCACCTACACGCAGGGCATGGGCGTCACGCTTGTGGGCGATGACCGCCGTGGATTCGCACGACGAGTTGCAGCGGCGCAGCCTGGCCGCCGCTCTGGCCGAACGCTCGACGCGCAGACGGCCATGGTCGCCGTGCAGTACCCCGACTTCTTCGGCCGGATCGAGGACCTGACGGCGCTCGGCCGAGGCGGCCCATGCGGTCGGGCGCGCTGCTGTGCGTCGTGGCTCAACCCGCATGGCCCTGGGCCTGCTCAAGCCCCCGGCGCGAGTTCGGCGCCGACGTCGTCGTCGGCGAAGGCCAGCCGCTGGGCATCCCGCTCTCCTTCGGCGGGCCGTATCTCGGCTTCTTCGCCGACGAAGCAAGGACTTCGTGCGCAAGATGGCCGGGCGCGTTGGTCGGCGAGACGCGTGGACAGCCGACGGCCAGCGCGGCTTCGTGCTGACGCTGTCGCGCGCGCGAGCAGCACATCCGCCGCGAGAAGGCCACCTCCAACATCTGCACCAACCAGGCGCTCGATGGCGCTGGCCGTCGGCGGTCTACCTGGTCGTGATGGGCAAGCACGGCCTGCGGCAGGTCGCGCGAGCTGTGCTACCACAAGGCGCACTACGCGGCCGAGCGGATCGGCGAAGCTCGACAGGCTACGGGGTGGCGACGCCGGAGCCGTTCTTCAACGAGTTCGTCGTGCGCTGCCCGCGCCCGGTGGCCGAGATCAACGACGACCTGCTCGACGAGTGCGAGCATCATCGGCGGCTACGACCTGGGGCGGGACTACCCGGCGCTCAAGGATCACATGCTGGTCGCGCGTCACCGAGATGAACACCAAGGAGCAGATCGATGATCTGGTCGAGGCCTTGAACACTGCGAGGAGGTGGCGCAATGACCGAGCCCACTGATCTACGAAATCTCGGCGCCGGGCCGCCGCGGCGTCAGCCTGCCCGAGCGCGATGTGCCGCCGCGCCGCCTCCCCGCGGGCCTGGCGCGGGCCGACCTGCCGCTGCCGGAAGTTGTCGGAGATCGACGTGGTGCGCCACTTCGTGCGCCTGTCGCAGCTGAACTACGGCATCGACACCGGCTTCTATCCGCTGGGCTCGTGCACGATGAAGTACAACCCCAAGGTCAACGAGGACGCGGCGCGCCTGCCCGGCTTTGCGCTGCGTCCATCCGCTGCAGGATCCGAGACGGTGCAGGGCGACCTGGCGCTGATGTACCAGCTGCAGGAGTGGCTCAAGGAGATCGGCGGCTTCGCCGGCGTCACGCCTGCAGCCGGCGGCCGGCGCGCACGGCGAGCTCACCGGCGTCCTGATCATGCGCGCCTACCACCTGCGAGCGCGGCGACACGCAAGCGCACCAAGATCCTGGTCCCCGACTCGGCGCACGGCACCAACCCGGCCACCACGGCCATGAGCCGGGCTGGAGGTGGTCGAGGTGCCGTCGGACGCGCGCGGCAACGTCGATCTGGAGGCGCTGCGCGCCGCGCGTGCGACGACACCGTCGCCGGCCTGATGCTGACCAACCCCAACACGCTCGGCCTGTTCGAAGAGCACGTGCTGGAGGTGGTCGAGCTGGTGCACGAGTGCGGCGGCCTGGTCTACGGCGACGGCGCCAACATCAACGCGCTGCTGGGCGTCGTGCGGCCGGGCGATCTGGGCTTCGACGTGATGCACTACAACCTGCACAAGACCTTCTCGACGCCGCACGGCGGCGGCGGGCCGGGCTCGGGCCCGGTGGGCGTGGCCGCGCAGCTGGTCGATTTCCTGCCCGGGCCGATCGTCGAGGCATCGTCGAGGACGGCGACGAGGACGAGGCGCCGCTGTATCGGGCTGGTGATGCCGGCGAAGACCATCGGCCGGGTGCAAGGCCTTCCATGGCAACTTCGGCATGCTGGTGCGCGCCTACACCTACATCCGCATGCAGGGGCCGGAGGGCCTGCGGGCCGATGGCCGAGAACGCGGTGCTGAACGCCAACTACCTGCGCGTGCGGCTGAACGAGGCCTACCCGTGCCGTACGACCGGATCTGCATGCACGAGTTCGTGGCCGAGGGCCAGCTGGAAGGACGCGCCGGGCGTCCGCGCGCTGGACATCGCCAAGCGGCTGATGGACTACGGCTTCCACCCGCCGACGAACTACTTCCCGCTCATCGTGCCCGAGGCGCTGATGATCGAGCCGACCGAGACCGAGAGCAAGGAGACGCTGGATGCCTTCGTCGAGGCCATGCTGCAAGATCGCCGAGGAGGCGCAGCACCAACCCGGAGCTGCTGCACGAGGCGCCGCACCACGCGCCGGTCGGCCGGCTGGACGAGGTGAAGGCGGCCAAGGATCTGGTGTTGTGCTGCCGCCCCGTGGAGATGGAACGCGCATAGCCGGCGAGGTCCCAGATATCAGAGGCCGGGCGGGTGTACACCCGCCCGGCCTCATTATGTCGCGGCTCTCCGCGCACCTCGCTCGATGATCGTTGCCGACACGAGGTGTCTTCGCGGAGGATGGCATGGACGAGGCGCTGTCGATGAGCCTCGGCATTCCGGCGGGGGGATCCCCTAGGCGGAGAGCGCCTTGAAGTCCTCGTCCTCACGCAGCGAATCCAAATCGTTATCTTGCTTCGACCATTCGACTAGGTTCGGCGCGAGCGCCAATGATTCGCGCAGATAACCGATCGCCTCACGCGGGCGGCGGGTGAGCGCGTAGAAGCAGGCCAGGTTGTAAAGCGTCGTGCCCTTGTGTTGGTCGCCCTGGCCGAGGGCCACCAGATCCTGCATGGTCCGTTCTTGGATCGCGGTTGCCCGATCGATCTGACCCCCTTCGACGAGGTGCATAGATATGTGATAGTAGGGATGCCAATGCCCATTTCCCAGGAGCGCCATCCACGCCGGGCGCGTGCCCGCCCAGGCCAGGCGCCCGGGCACCGTGAGATCCTCTTCGCTCACCGACTTGACGGTCCGCAGCAAGTCCGCAAAAGCTTGCTTGTCCTCTGCCACCAGGTCCTCCCACGACCGCCCGCGGTTGGCCTCGAAGATGGAGGCGTTGATGCGGTTCAGCTCCTCCGCTTCATCCGGCGATTCGCCCTCCGGCAAACCTGCCATTCGCCGGTTCATGCGTACGTTCCATCCGAGCAGATGGATCAGTAGATCCTTCGGTGCCCAGCGATCGGGGCGTTCCACCCGTGTCTGGTCCTTTTCCGGGAGAGCATTCAAGAAGTCCGAGACTTCCTGGTGGGCTTGATCAAGCAGGAGCAGAACACTTGGCTTGAGGCCGTTCTCGTTCATTGCGGTTCTCTCCTCGGGGATGAACCGGCCGCAACGTGAGGCAACGAACCATAGGTTGCTTCCGCGAATGTGGCTTGTCTAGGTCATCCTGCAGCACGGAGCCGGCGATCAATCTCCGCAACCAGACTCGGCAGACGGCCCTGGAACCCATCCTGGTCACCGGCGGCATCCACTGTCAGCAGAGCTGCGGGCCGCTCCCGCTCCAGCCAGTCGCCGAGCAACCTGTCGATCAGCGGCACATCCTCCACCTGCGCGATCTCGAGCGGACGGCGCCGAGTTCGGAAGCGCGCCTGCAGGACCTCAATCGGGGCGGTGAGATGGATGAAGAGATCCGGTGCGGGTTGCAGGCGGCGCAAGCGCCGGTAGAGACGCTCACACAGCTCCAGCTCTGCGCCGCTCAGATAACCGCGCCGATGAAACAATCGAGAGAAGACAAAGAAATCCTGATCCAGCCCGCCGTCAAAGACGCCCGAACCCTCGCCGCCGCGAAGTCCTTCTTCCTGTTCCGCCCGCAGCAGCATATAGTCCACTTGATTGGCGAACCCGTAGCGCTGCAGATCGTCCGCAAACAGTGCTTGGAAGGGGCGCTCGCCATGCTGTTCCAGTCCGGCGACGAAGTGCCCCGTGGAGCACAGCGCATGTGCCAGGGTGGTCTTGCCGACACCGGTATTTCCAATGATCGAAACGATCTTACCCATCGAGGTGAGTCCGAGGTATGGATATGCGGCGCGAGTGGCGCCAAAGGGAGACTGTGTGATCAGGCACGTTCGTTCGCCGTCTCATCCGATTCTACGCGTCGCGCCACATATGGCATTCCTTGCTGGAAGTGAGGCAGGCAGGCGCTGCGGTTGGCGGGGTGCCCGGATGCGACTCACGTTGACGGATTGCGGGTGCGAGCCTCTGGCTGCGAAAGCACCACTCCCGCTGCAGGAGTTTCCACTGTCACACAGCGCTCCACGACGCTCCCAGTGGAAACCTCGGACGCCAAAGCCTCACACGCTCGGGCGAGCCGGAACTTGAACCAGTGCGACGCCCACGATGCCAATGAGCATACCGATGATTTGCTCGGGCGAAAGCCGTTCGCCGAGAATGAGGAAGGACATCAGCGCCGTCGCGAAGGGCGAGAGATTCATGGCCACATTGGCTTCGAGGGCGGTCAGGACCTTCAGCGAACGATTGTAGAGGATGTAGGCCACCACGGTGTTGATGGAGGCCAGCCAGGCAATGATGACCCACACCCGCAATGAGGGCAGCGTGACACCTTCGACCGAGAGCGCCAAGATGAGCAGCGAAGCTCCCCCGAGCCCCAACGGTAGGGCGGTCGAGGCGAAGGTGTCGAGTCTTCCCTTGCGCGCCAGGTCGCGGCTGAGGATGGCAAACAACGCAAAACCCACGACGCCGACCACAGCGATCAGCAGGCCGAGTGGTTGCCCCGGCTCGAAACCCATGGCAAAGAAGAGGGCACAGCCCGCCACGGACATCACCACCCCGACCACTTGGCGCCGGGTCGGCCGCTCGCGCAGGTAGGCAATTCCGGCCGAGAGCACCAGGAGCGGTAGCAGACCGACGATGAACGAAGCCGTCGTGGGTGAAATGTACTTCAGCGACCAGTACAGGGCACCGTTGCCCACGGTATAGACGCCCAAGGCAATACCGGCCAACCTGAGCCAAACGCCCCCCGAGCGCAGGGCGTCGGCGTTGAGGCGCCAACGAACGAAGGGCAACATGATCAGGAAGGCGCTGAAGTAGCGCAGGCCGGCCATGGTCAAGGGACCGACTTCGTCCATTCCCAGCCGAACGAACACGAACGAAGTGGCCCAGATCATCGAAGCGATGACTGCTTCGGCAATTGCCCGGGCACGCGATTGTGTGGCGACCGTTGCGGATCCTGCGAGGGTGGCGGGTGTGTTGGCCATGGAGGGGGCAACTATAGCATGGTGTGCGGGCTTGGAAGGCAGCCCGGGGCGCACGGACTCATCGCCCGGCGAGCCGAGGCACCAACCTGCAGGCGTCAATCGGAGAGAGGCTGAGGCTCGTCGGGTTGCGCCCCCGAGGAAAGCTGCACGCTGGTGAGCCCCAGGGCAGCGCGGCTCGCCATGAGGCGCATCTCATCCCGGGAATTCTCGACCATGGTGATCCCCTTCGAGAGCCGCCCTTCGAGCTCTGCCTGCAGTGCGATCAGGCTTTCCTGCGTGCGCTGGAGGTAGGCGCCGATACGCTGCAGATCCAAATCGTGAGACGTGCTGAGTGTCGTCTGGTACACCAGAAGCAGATAGGGGATGAAGAGGCTGTAGCTCAGGAGCACAACGCCCATTTCCATGATTTCGACTCGCACGGCGGCACACAGATCGAAGACGGCGTCCGGCACGGCCGCGACGCCGAAACTTGCCGTGGTGCTCGGATCGATGTACTTGCGAACCTCGCGCGCCTTGGCCAGCACAGCCTTCTCGATTTGTGATTTGAGTCTTTGTTGCTCCTCCGGGTCGCTGGTATCCGCCATTTGTTCGAGCAACCCCGCGGAGGTCCATTTGCTGTCGATCGGGAGGATGAGGTTGTTGGGCAGCCGCAGGCCGAATTCAACGGTCTTGTTGCCGATCTGGAAATTGCGTACTTGCCATTCGGCCGGCAATTGGGCCAACACCAGATCGAGGATGTTCTCTCCAGCCGCGCCGCGCGATTGCGTCCCCGCGATGACTGCCTCCAGGCGACGGATGGATTCCGCCGTCTGCCGCTCCATATCCTGCCGGGCGGAGGCCTGCGAACGCAGCGCGCCGAGCAACTCCTGGGCCGAGGCCAACCCCTCGCGGATCGCAGCGGCCGTGTCTGTAATCCCCTGGGCCAGTGTGCCGGTTTGAATCAAGCGGTTCGACACGGCGGCCACATCGTCGCTCACCTTGGCCTGACCGCGCTCAAGGATGCCCACCCGCTCGGCCACACCACGCAGCTCCGCTTGGAGTGCACCGATGGCCTGCGTCAAGACCTGCAGAGGCGTGATGAGTGCAGCCAAGTCGGCCGGGCGCCGCGCGAGCAATGCCATAAGGAGGCCGACCACGATGATGAGTAGAAGCCCGAGGATGATCAAGCCAACTACGAGAGGGGTATCCATCTTTCTCCTGCGCCTATGCGCGTCGCCGGTCGGGCAACGATGATTCTGGCCCGACACCACCACGATACCATGACTTGCTGTGCGGCCGCAGAGGGAAACCCTGATCTGGACTTAGATGTGCTCGGGGGCTCGCGCGAGAAAGACGACCTACTTTCACATCTGCCCGAACGGACTGTGCTGGGGCCGCGCGAGATTCCCGCTCCCCGACATTTAATGGGATTGTGACCATTCGGACATGGTGCGGCTCATCCCTCTCGCACGTCGAGGTGCCCGGTTGGCATCGATGGATTTGTGCTAATATCGAGTCACCGCTGTGCCTCCACAAAAGGAGAACCCATGTCCACCCAATATCGCCGGGCGTCCTGGCTGCTCCTCGTGGGCCTGCTTGTCTCTGCTTGCGGTCCCAAAGCCACCCCCGCTGTGCCAGGTGCGGAGCCGACTTCCGGGGGACCGGGGCCGGCCGGTGAGCCGGCTGTCCTGCGCATTGGCTGGCTGGGCGCGCCGGATACACTCAATCCGGCATATGCGTTCCTCACCGAGTCGTACAACATCTTCGATCTGGTCTACAACCCCCTGGTGACCGAAGCGCCAACCGGTGAGTATGTCGGCGCGTTGGCCAAGGAATGGTCAAGTTCGGCAGACGGGCTGACGTGGACGTTCACCCTGAAGGATGGACTGACGTGGCATACCGGGGAGAAGTTCACCGCAGGCGATATGGCTTGGGCCATCAATGCCGTGATCGACAACCCCGACGGTTGGGCCGCGCTCTCCAACTACCCAGCCGGGTTCACGGAGGTCACGGCGCTGGATGACAAGACGCTGCAGATCGTGCTCGACAGCCCCATCGGCAACATGGAGTATCGTCTGTCCTTTCTGTACGCCTTCTATCCTCCGGATTTCGAAGAGTTCACATCTGTTGAAGACCTGCAGAACTTCAACAACTTCGAGATCGTCGGGACGGGACCCTTCAAGATCAACACGTTCGACAAGGACAAGGGCATCCTCATTCTGGATGCGAACCGAGCCTACGTCGATGGATCTCCGAAGATCGACCAGATCGTCTTCCAGACGTTCGATAACTCGGACGCCATGATCCAGGCCATCAAAGTCGGTGACATCGACGCCATTCTGGAGGTTCCCGCCAGCGCCTACCAGACCGTCAAGGGCTTTGAGAACGTCGTCGCGACGGCGACCCCCGGGCGCTACTTCTACGAGTTGATTGTCAACTCGGTTCCAGGCGATCATGACCCGGTGCCGTCGAGGAACCCGGCACTTGAAGACCCGCAGGTGCGCCTGGCTCTCGCCACCGCCATCAACAAGAGTGATATCGTCGAGGTCGCCTTTCAAGGGCTCGCCTCCCCGTTGTCAACCATCGTTCCGCCGACCTTGGGTGGCGGGTTCTGGCACAACAGCGACATCCAGGATATAGAGTTCGACCTCGATGAGGCCAACCGCATCCTGGAGGCGGCCGGGTACCTCATGGGGAGCGACGGTGTGCGCGCCAAGGGCGACACACGCCTGGAGTTCCGGCTGCAATTCCCCTCCGACAACACGTTGTACCCGCGCATCGCCGACATGATGACCGATTGGTTCGGCCGGGTCGGCATCAAGACCATTCCCGAGTTCGTCGATCCGGATAGCCTGACCGCGCGCATGACCCCGACCGGGGATTACGATCTGGGGCTGTGGGGCTGGGGGCCCGATCCGGACCCCGACTTCATTCTGAGCGTCATGACCAGCGATCAGTTCGTCGACGGAGGGTGGAGTGACAGCGGTTACATGAACCCGGCCTACGACGCGCTCTACCTCGAGCAGCAGGTGACCGTGGACAAGACTCAGCGCCAGACGATCATCTGGCAGATGCAGCAGATGGTCTTCGACGACAAGCCGTACATCGTGCTGGCCAATGAGAACCAGCTCCAGGCGTATCGCAGCGACCGCTTCACGGGATTCATCCCGTCTCCGCTCGGGATTGAGATCGGCATCTCGTTGATGAATGCCAAACCTGTGCGCTAACCGGGGCGAGTGGCGGGGGCGAGGGTTCTGACCTCGCCCCCGCACGGTTAACTCCCCAACGCATGAATTGTCGCGACTACCTCGTCCGCAAATTCGCGCTTGCAATGGTGACGGTGCTCGTCGTCGTTACCATTAACTTCGTCCTCTTCCGCGTGCTGCCGGGCGATCCGGTACGTGCGGTCATTGGACGCAATGTGCGCATATCGCCGGAGACTCAGCAGGCGTTGCGCGCACAATTCGGCCTCGACCAGCCTGTCTTTCCCAACCAGTTTCTGGCCACACTCGGGCAATGGGCGCAGGGCAATCTAGGAATCTCGTGGTCGCTGCGGCAGCCGGTGAGCGAAATCCTGATCTCGAAGCTGGGCAACACGCTGTTGCTCGTCGGGCTGGGTCAGGTGCTTTCCATAGTCTTCGGAGTCGTCTTGGGGCTGCTCGCCGGATGGAAACGCAAGACGGCGGTCGATGTGGTTGCGTTGACCTTCTCGCTCATCGCCTGGGCCATTCCCACCTTCTGGTTGGGGATCATCCTGCTCGCGGCCGGAAGCACGTGGCTGGGGCTGCCGACCGGGGGCATTCTCAGCCCGCAGAATGTGGGCCGCCCGCTCTACACCGTGCTGCCGGACCTCGCCAAGCATCTCCTCCTGCCCACGCTGACCCTCACTATCCTTTACTTGGGCGAATACATGCTGATCATGCGCTCGTCGATCTTGGAAGTTCTCGGGGAGGATTACATCCTGACCGCCAAGGCCAAGGGCATGAGCCATTGGCAAGTGCTGCGGCGGCACGCCCTGAAGAACGCCATGCTCCCGATCGTCACACTGATCGCGCTGAACTTGGGGTTCACCGTCTCCGGAGCGATCTACATCGAAACCGTCTTTTCCTACGATGGATTGGGCAAGCTCTTCCAGTCGGCTCTGGTGAAGCATGACTACCCTCTGCTGCAGGGCGCCTTCCTGCTGCTCGCTGTCAGCGTCATCATCGCGAACATGCTGGCCGATGTGATCTACTCCTACCTCGATCCGCGGGTCAAGTCCGTGTAGGTCTTGCAGACCGAGTGGCCGCATACGCGCAGCGTTGTTCGGGCGGCTCCCAGACTGAGGTCGTGAGCCTTGAAACGCAATCTGCTTGAATTCTGGCGGGTGTTCCGAGGCAACAAGATGGGCATCCTGGGTGCCGTCCTGGTGACCACGACTTTGGTCGTAGCCATTTTCGGCCCGGCGACTGACAGCCTACGGGCCCAGCGAGATCGTGCGCGATGCGGACGGGCATGCGATGAGCTTCGCTCCGCCCTCGATTCATCCGCCGCTCGGGACCGATGACGCCAGCCGCGACGTCTTTTCCCAACTTGTCCACGGGGCGCGCATCTCACTGACGGTCGGATTCTTGGCCGGCTTCATCGCCATGTTCATCGGCAGCCTTTTCGGGATCCTGGCCGGCTACTTCGGCGGCTGGGTCGATACGCTGCTGATGCGCGCCACCGACGTGCTGCTCGTGATCCCCGACCTGCCGCTCATGCTGATTCTGGTCGCGACCTTGCGGCAAATGGACCTGCATGTTTCCCCCTTGGCGGTGCTGACGCTTGTGATCGGGCTGCTGTACTGGACGAGCACGGCGCGATTGATACGGTCGCAGGTCCTGACGATCAAGGAGCGCCAATTCGTCGCGCGCGCGCGCGCGATCGGCGCGGGTCACTGGCACATCGTTCAAAAGCACATCCTTCCGCAGATCATGCCGCTGATCGTGGCCAACACCGTGCTCATCCTCTCGACGGCCATCCTGGTCGAATCGGGGTTGGCCTTCCTGGGGCTGGGCGATCCAACGCAACCCTCGTGGGGGACGATGCTCAACTTCGCCTTCGACCGGAACGCGGTCTCCAACGGCGCCTGGTGGTTCTACCTGCCGCCCGGCTTGGCCATCGTGTGGGTCACGTTGGGCTGCGTGCTGCTGGGCAACGTGCTCGAGGAAATCCTCAATCCTCGGCTGGCGATGCATCACCTGGAGGGAGATCAACACATGGTGGCTCGCCGCGAAGACGTCCCCGTCGCGGGAAAGTGATGCCTCTTCTGTGACTCGGGAAGGCTCCCCGCTGCTCAGCGTTCGGCACTTGAGTACCGAGTTTCTCGGCTCCGAGGGAAAGCCTTCGCGCGCCCTCGAAGACGTTTCGTTCGACGTGTTTCCCGGCCAAACCCTGGGTTTGGTCGGCGAGTCGGGGTGCGGCAAGACCACCGCGCTGCTCTCCATCCTGCGGTTGCTGCCCGCCTCGGGGCGCATCACCACTGGGCGCGTGACGTTCGATGGTACGGACCTGCTTTCGCTCAGCGAGCGTGAAATGCGCCGTTACCGTTGGAGGGAGCTTGGCCATCGTTTTCCAGGGTGCGATGAACGCCCTCAATCCGGTCATGCGAGTGCACGAGCAAATCCGCGAAGCCATTCTGCTTCACCACCTGCTCGATATCGAGGCGGCCGACCGCAGGGTGGATGGAGCTCCTGGAACTTGTGGGCATACCCAGCGCCCGGGGGAACCAGTATCCGCACCAGTTCTCAGGTGGTATGCGCCAGCGGGCGATGATCGCGATGGCCCTGGCCTGCCGCCCGCGGATTCTCTTTGCGGACGAGCCGACGACGGCCCTCGACGTCATGATCCAGGCCCAGGTGCTGGAATTGCTCAAGACCATTCAGGGCGAACTCGGTCTGGCCATCGTCATGGTCACGCACGACCTGGGAGTGGTGGCAGAGGTTTGCGACAGCGTCGTTGTGATGTATGGCGGGAAGGTGGCCGAGTCCGGCACATGCGACCAGGTCTACAACAACCCGCAGCATCCATATACCCAGCGATTGCTACAGTCCTTCCCCGACCTCCAGCGGCGAAGCCAGGATCTCGCTTCAATCCCCGGAACGCCGCCGCGCCTCAGCGAGCTTCCACCCGGGTGCCGTTTCGAGCCCCGCTGCCATGTGCGCATCGCCAAGTGCCGCAACGTCACGCCCCCTCTGGTCACCCTTCAGAATCCGGCGGCCGTTCGCCCGGAGGCGTTGCCATACCTCACCGGTCACTATGCCGCCTGCCATCTCCTCACAGGCGAGGAGGCTGAGCTGTGACCGTGCCAGAGGCAATCAGCACTCCGCCAGTGCTCGAGGTGCGCGATCTCTACAAGTACTTTCCCATCGCCCAATCGCCCCTTGACTCGCTGCGACGGAAGCCGCTGAAACTCATCCGCGCCGTGGACGGGGTGAGCTTTTCCCTGAGGCGCGGCGAAGTCGTTGCGCTGGTGGGCGAATCGGGGTGCGGCAAGACCACCATCGCGCGCACTCTGATCGGCCTGGAGGAACAGACCGCCGGGGAGATCCTCTTCGAGGGCCAGTGGGTGGGTGCTAGCCAACGCCGATTGCGAGCCGGTCTGGCCCCGCTCGAGGCTTCCGGCCCCGGCAGCCGACAGCATCTCCAGTTCCCCAAGATCGCGATGAAGCGGCTGCGCCAGCACGCGCAGATGGTGTTCCAGGATCCCTACGAATCGCTCAACCCTCGGGCGACCGTCTATGAGATCGTGGCTGAACCGCTTGTGGTGCACGGCCTCGGTCGGCGACGTGAGGAGCGAGATGCCCGTGTCCGGGGTGCGCTCGAAGATGCCGGGTTGCGTCCGGCGGAGGATTACTTCCAACGCTTCCCGCATGAACTCTCGGGTGGGCAACGTCAGCGGGTGGTGATCGCGAGCGCCATGGTGCTGCGCCCAGAGCTGCTCCTCGCAGACGAACCGGTATCGATGCTCGATGTGTCGATCCGGGCCGAGATCCTGAATTTGCTCAACGACTTGCGCAAGCGCAGCGGCGTGGCCATTGTCTTCATCACGCACGACCTGAGCACCGTTTCGTACTTCGCCGACCAAATCGCCGTAATGTACCTGGGTCGGATTGTCGAGATCGGACCCACGGACGATGTGCTGCATAACCCCCAGCACCCGTACACCAAAGCCTTGCTCTCGGTCGTGCCCGTGCCGAACCCCCGCCTGAGGCGCGAGCGGATCATCCTTCAAGGTGAAACGCCGAATGCCGCCGATGTGCCCCCGGGGTGCCGGTTCCACCCGCGCTGTCCAGTGGCCATCGAGCGCTGCCGCGTCACCGATCCGGGATTCGTCGAGGTCAGCCTGGGGCACAAGGCCGCGTGCTTGCTGGTGGAGGCTCGGAACGATCGACCGGGCGCATCCCAGGCGCCCGAAACGTAGGCGCGGCAATGGACCCTCGGGATGAATCGAACGGGGCCGGCCATACGATGGCCGGCCCCGGATGACTCTCATGGCATGACGCGTGAGGCGTTGGTGTGCGTCACGCTTCGCGGGCGGAAGGGATCCTACCTCGGGCCTCCCGCGCCCCACCGTCCGTAGCGTGCCGTGCGCCGTTCGGCGCGGCGGCGATACTGCGCGTGAATCTCGGCGACATGCGCGAGCTTCTCGTCGATAGCGGCCTGCAGCCACAGCTTGCCGTGCTCCGCCGTCGCCAGGCTGCCCGCGCCATACGCGCCGGTTTGCGTGTCATCCTCCCACGGAGGGTTGGCCACCAGCGCGCCGCCTTCGATCCAGTCCATATAGAAAGATGGCGTGCTTATGAAATCCATCTCGTCGACGACGCGCGCCATCCGCACCAGCTCGGGCCGCAAGTGGAGGATGAGCGATGTTTCCAGCTCGCACGCGTGCCCCATCCCACCCCGAGGGGAGCGGCGGTGCTGCTCAAGAGCAGCCACACCGCGCGGCCCCGAAAGATACAGCCAGGCCGTGGCGGCGAAGATGCTCGGGTGTCGCTCTCCGGCGTACTTGACGACGTTCGTCAGGAAGGAGCAGTTGCCGCCATGCCCGCTCAAGAGGTAGAAGCGGTCGAATCCGCGTGCCACGAGCGCGTCGAGAACGCCAAGGTAGAAATCCTCGAACTCGCGGCCGCCCGCGTTGAGCGTGCCGGCGAACGACCGGCGATGCGTGCTGACGCCATAGGGCATAGCCGGAAGTGCAACCGCCTCACCCGGCGCCTGGGCGGCCACACCGCGGGCCATCGCCTCGATGATCAGTGTGTCCGTCGAAAGCGGCAGGTGATGGCCATGCTGTTCGGTGTGGCCGACGGGAACGAGGACCACCTTGCCGCGGTCGCCGCTTTGGAGGAGTTCGGAGTGAGTCTTGGAGCAGGGCAAGGAAAGGCGCGCGCCGGCTTCGAGCGTCGCAAGCGCCGGCGGCACGGGGAGATCACTTGGCGTGAGGACCATGGCGCGAGAGAAGCCGTCCCGCGCAGGCTCGCGTATAGGTTGGAGACGAAGGCACCCATCGGGCCCGCGGGCACCTCGACGGGTGAGCCCGGCCATCCGTAGGGCACGGGCGGCAACCATCCGATACGGGCGGGGTTGCCCAAGGCCTCGGCCAGACGCGCCGCGTCGTAACCCGACCCGAACGGGATGACCAGGGGCGTCTCGCGTGCCAAACCGGCGACCTCCGGCCAGGTCTGGTCCTCGTAGGCAAAGAACTCGGTCATCGGTGAAACCTAGGCCGTGGGGGCCGGCGCCTCACCCGGGCTGACGGGAGAGGTCGGCATCAAGTACCAATCCAAGAAGCGTTCGATGCGGGCGTACGCATCCAGCCGATTGGCGCGCTTGAGGAAGCCGTGAGGTTCGCCCGCGTAGGTCTTGTACTCATAGGTCTTGCCTGCCCGGCGCAAGGCCTCCACCCAGGCCTCGGAGGCCTCCGGTGGAACGATGTCGTCCTCCAAACCGTGCAGGATCAGGACCGGCTTCTGGACCCGATCCACCTCGAAGATGGGCGACCCCTTGGTGTACACCAGGCGGTTGCGCGCCGGGTGGCCCAACATCATTTCGGTGTAGATGCGCAGATCGCGGTCGCACAGCGCCCACGATGACGGGATGTGCGCATCGCCGAACAGATCCACGCCGCAGGCGTAGAGATAGTCCGGGTCGCGCGACAGACAACACGCCACCAGGTATCCTCCCTGGCTGCTGCCCATGATGGCGATGCGCTGCGGATCGATTCCGGGCAAGGTGCGAACGAAGCGCGCGGCGAAAAGGCAATCCTGTGCATCGCCGCCACCCCAATCGTTGTAGTTGGCGTGCTCGAAGGCCAGGCCGAAGCCGGTGCTGCCACGATAGTTGGGCATCAGCATGGTGTAGCCCTTGGCCATCAGGTACTGGGTGAACTCGTCCCACTCATCGCGGTATTGATCGGCCGGCCCGCCGTGAGGCACCACAATGGCCGCGCCGTTCGGCTTGGGAGGGGTGAAGAGGTAGGCGGGAATCTCCAGGCCGTCGAAGCTCTTGTAGCGAATCACCTGCGGCACGGCGAGCATGTTGCGCGCCAGGGCCGGCGGCATGGAGAAGGTCAGTTGGGCCATCTCGCCGCCGGGCAGCGATACCCGATAAAGGTCCGGCGGCTGGGTCGGGCCCTCGAACTCGACGGTAAGGAAGGACCCATCCGGCGACCAGTTGGGTCGCGAAAACACGCCTCGACCTTGCTTGAGGTATGCGACCTCGCCGGTCTCGGCATCGATCACCGCCAGATCCAACGCGCCCTCACGATTGATGGTGGCGGCCAGCTGCCTTCCATCCGGCGACCAGGACAGGCCCGACACCTCCAGACGCACATGGGTGAGCTGCCTCAGGCTGCTGCCGTCGCGTTCGATGAGCCAGACTTCGTCGTAGCCCGAACGCTGTGAGAGAAACGCGATGCGGCGGCCGTCCGGAGACCAGCGCGGCCACCAGTCCTTCTGGCGCGGCGCGCCGGAGAGCAGCAGCCATTTGGCCCGAGGCCACGTCGACCAGGCGCACGTCGAGGCGATTGGGATCGTTGTGCGGACGGAAGATGAAGGCGACCGATTTGCCGTCCGGGGAAGGCCAGGCGTCTCGAACATCGCCCGGCAGTGTCACCAACTCTTTGGGCCATGACCCGTCGCGATCTGTCAGAAGGAGCTGGACGCTTTCACGTGCCCGATCCACGCACACGAGAAGCCCGTGACTGTCGGGCATCCACACGGGGGAGGAGGCTTCATCCGCGAAGTCGCTGATCTTCTTGGGCAGCCCGCCAGCCACCGGTACGATGTGGACTCCCTTGGCCAGGGTAAAGGCCAGCCAGTGTCCATCGGGCGACCACTTGGGGATTTCGTCGGCCCAATAGATCGCCGGGCCGCGATCGACCGAGACCCGCGCAGGCCATCCTCCCGCCGAAGGGATGGTGTACACGTCGGAGGAATTCGTCGTGATCCCAAATGAAGGCCACGGTCTTGCCGTCGGGCGAAAGCCGGTGATTGCGCACCCGACTGACTGCGGTGAGCAATTTGAGGCTCCAGCCTTCCGGTGGCTTCAGGTCCGGGCGCGGGAGTGACGGCCACCCATTTCGTTCGTACTTCTCCTCGCGCTTGATTTCACCTGGCATAAGCTCACCTCTGGCTCGCTTGGTGGTTCCGATCGAACCCGCGCCGCGCGTTCGGCGAAGTAAGACTCGCAACACTCGCACGAAGAATGGGGGCTGACTCGCCCGGACTAGGGTCGCCCGGTTGCACTAGGCGGGCAGATCGACGTGCGCACAGCCCTGGATCTTCGAATCTCAATGTCGCCGGGCTTTGCGCGTGCGAACGGCGACCGGTGAATGAACTTGGACAGTGCCGCTGATCCGGGGACGAAAACCTTCGACGAGGTTCTGGTTCGCGATCCGCTCCGCCCTCGGCCCGAATCGCGCGCGGCATCGTTTTATGATGACTACTACGAGCAGGGCGCTCGCCCGGAACCCGAGGTACGTCCGGCCGGCGGATCTATTCACCTCGTT
The DNA here is from genome assembly GCA_963712475.1 of uncultured Chloroflexia bacterium. Classification (GTDB taxonomy): domain Bacteria; phylum Chloroflexota; class Anaerolineae; order Anaerolineales; family RBG-16-64-43; genus RBG-16-64-43. Next base: position 1,074,763 of record CAVQIA010000004.1, on the reverse strand, counting down.
CGATTCTACACTAGGCCGCCTCGCGCCTGTTGCATGGGCGCACCCAATGACTACAGCCTCTGATGTGACTTCTCTCATCGCTGTTCCGTGGCTGGAGGATTGCCCGTGGACTATGGGATCGCCTCCGCACCATGCGCCTCGCATTCAGACGCAGTCCGGTTCTCGCGATGCGGCCACGGGCGCTCGAGGCGAAAGCCCGGTCACGGGCTTTGCCAACTGGATCATGAGTCCAACGCTGGGCGTGACAAACCAGTTGCCCGGCGCATAGGTGCGCGAGGGGATCGGGCGCATTGTGATCCAAGCCGAAGGAAAAGACGCAACAGGCACGGCAACCATAAGTGACGAGTGCATGACTAGTGCAACATACTGTGAGATTGTTGACTTGTCGATCCACGGATGCTACGATTGATGTCGGTTACGAACAAAGTCAAAGGAACCGATGTCGCAAATCGACGCTGTTGACCGAATCATTGTAGGTTTGCTCATGGAGAATGGCCGCATGCCCTGCGCCGAGATCGCACGACGCGCAGGCAATGTCTCCGAGCGTGCGGTCCGCTACCGGCTTGGCCGACTGCAATCCGAAGGCCTGATCCGCGTTGTCGCCATCCCCAATCCCAAGACGCTGGGCTACAACGTCATCGCCGATGTCTTCATTCAGGTCGAAGCTGGCAACATCCTCGAGGTGGCTCGCAAGCTGACCGGGTACGAGTGCGTGAGCTACGTCGGCTGTTCGATGGGCGAGACTGACATCAGCACCCAGGTGGTCGCTCGCGACAACGCCGAGGTCTATTCCTTCGTGACCGACGTCGTGGCCAACATCCCCGGCGTGCGCAAGACATCCACCGTCATCGTCCCCCTGATTCTGAAAGATGTCTACCAATGGAGAATCCCGGCCGCCGGCCGCGAGGAGAAGACGGCGCGGGAGGGCTAAGACCGTCGCGGATGCGTGATCGCGACCCTGACCTCTTGCGCGGCGGAGTCTCGATCTCCGATGGCCGCGCGTAGCCAGCACCAGATCGAAGTGCAGGAATGAGCCGGACAGCGCGAGCACCCGCGCCATTCCCCGAGTGTTCGAAGGAGGAGCAAGATGACGAACTCTGCACCGCAGTCGACCGCCGTTGAAATCCGCACGGAGCGGCGCAAGCTAAAGCGAGAACTCACGCTGCTTCCTTTGTTCGGGCTCATCTATTTCACGGTCTGTGGCGGGTCCTTCGGGATCGAGCCGCTGGTGGGCTGGTCGGGCCCTGGATTGGCGCTCCTGCTGATCGTCGTCACCCCGATCATCTTCAGCCTGCCCAACCTGTTAATGGTTCGAGAGCTGAACTCGATGATGCCGGTCGAAGGGGGTTATTACCATTGGGTCAAGCGGGCCTTCGGACCCTTCCCCGGATTCATGGCCGGGTGGATGAATTGGATCGTGTCCTTCGTGGATGTCGCCATCTATCCTGTGCTGGCTGCGTACTACCTTGGCTACTTCATCCCCGCCCTCCGTAACGGAATAGCCCTGGGCGGCGTCGAGGTGAGCGGCGGATTCATGTCGTTCCTGGTGGCGGCCCTTCTCATTTGGGTCATGTCGGCGCTCCAGGTTCGCGGCGCACGCTTGGCCGGGCTGACCACCAGCTGGCTGGGCATCCTGGTGATGGCTCCGCTGGTCATCATGTCCATCCTGGGGATCATCGTTTGGATCCGGACCGGCACAGTGGCCTCCCTGCCGTTTCTGCCCGAAGGGGAAACCGTGGGCGGTGCACTCAGCGTCGGCTTGTTCGTCGTAATGTGGAACTACATGGGCTGGGAGCTACCGGCCGCGGCTGGCGATGAAATCGTCAACCCGCGCAAGACCTACCCGCGAGCCATGCTGCTGGTCTTGATCGCCGCGGTGGCTACCTACGGGCTCCCGGCTGTGGCAGGCCTGTACGGCGGCGCCGGTGATGATGGGCGCTATCAGGTGTGGGGGATCGAGGAGTACAGCGACGGGGAGGGGATCGGGGTCGTGCTGGAGGACTACGGAATCCCTCCCGAGCAGGTCGAGTTCGTGGGGAGTGGACCCGACGAGCGCCGTGGGCTGGGAGTTCCCCGACATCGGTCACGCCATCGCTACCAAGCTGGCCGGCCCCGACAGCGCGCTGCCGCGCGTGCTCGGAGGCTCACTGACCATTGCTGCGGTTTTGTCGATGCTCGGCCTGTTCATCGGTAACAGCTTGGGCGGCTCCCGCATCCCCTTCGCGCTCGCCGAAGACGGGATGATGCCCAAGTGGATGGTACGCGTGCATCCCCGCTACGGCACGCCGTGGGTGGCGATCTTGGTGTGCGCCGTCGCCTTCACGCTCTTCTCTCTCCAGGCGTTTGCCTTCCTGGTCGTGGTCGACGTCTTCCTGCAGACGCTGGTGATCCTGGCGGAATTTGGGGCGATGTGGAAGCTGCGCATCACCCAGCCCGACCTGCCGCGGCAGAAAGTGCCGGGCGGATGGCTGGGGATGGTGCTGGTGACGCTCGGCCCGGTCGCGATCATCATGCTCGCGATCTACAGCCAGGTTCAGGAGGAAGGCCTGAGTTCCCTGTGGATGGCGTTGGCGGCGATGGCCATCGGCGCGCTTGCTGTATTTCCCGATCCGTCGCTGGATCAAGCCCGGGATCCCGGATGTGGATCCCTTCACTGCAGACGCCGGGAACTGAATCCTCCGGCCTCAAACTCATAGCCCCGGGGCCGCGCCACGGGGTACGGATCGTCTCAAAGGAGCGCTTCGATGAAGATCCTCCTGGTCGGAACAGGCGGCGTCGGCGAGTTGATCGCCGTCGTCGCCCAAAAGAGCCCCTGGCTCGAGAAGATGGTCTTGAGCGACATCAACCTCAAACGAACCCGCGAAGTGCGCGCCAAACTGGGCGACCCCAAGAAGTTCCCGGTGGAGGCCGTCGACGCCAGCAGCAAGGCCGCAGATTGTCGCGCTCGCCAAGAAACACAAGGTCGATCTGATCATGAATGCCGTGGAGCCGCTGTTCAACGAGAAGATCTTCGACGCGGCGTTCCAGTATGGCTGCACCTACATGGACATGGCGATGACGTTGTCGACGCCGCACCCCGAGCGGCCCTTCCAGGAACCCGGGGTCAAGCTGGGCGACTACCAATTCGCACGCGCCGAGAAGTGGCAGAAGAAGGGCCTCCTGGCGCTGCTCGGCATGGGAGTCGAGCCGGGCATGGCAGACGTTTTCGCCAAGTATGCCGAGAAGCATCTCTTTGATGAGATCGAGGAGATCGGCGTCCGCGACGGGGCCAAGTCTCGAGGTGAGGGGTTACGAGTTTGCCCCCAACTTCTCGATCTGGACCACGATCGAGGAGTGCCTCAACCCGCCGATCATCTGGGAGAAAGATCGCGGCTGGTACACCACGCAGCCCTTCTCCGAATTGGAGACCTTCGAATTCCCCGAAGGTATCGGCCGGCAGGGGTGTGTAAACGTCGAGCACGAGGAAGTGCTGCTGGTGCCGCGCTGGGTCAAATGCAAGCGGGTGACGTTCAAGTATGGGCTCGGCGACGAGTTCATCCGCGTGCTGAAGACGATCAAGATGCTCGGCCTCGACAACAAGAACCCGATCACCGTAGGCAAGGTCAAGGTGGCCCCGCGTGATGTCGTGGCCGCCTGTCTGCCGGATCCGGCGCATTTGGGGGACCGCATGTTCGGCAAGACGTGTGCGGGGACATGGGTCAAGGGCAGAAAGAACGGCCGGCGGCGCCAGGTCTACATCTACCAGGTGGCCGACAACGAGACCTGCATGAAGAACTACGGAGTGCAGGCCGTGGTCTGGCAAACGGCGGTCAACCCGGTCATCGCGATGGAGCTCCTTGAGCAAGGGGTGTGGAAGGGGGAGGGCGTGCTGGGTCCCGAGGCGTTCGATCCCGACCCCTTCATGGAGCGCATGGCCCGCTACGATTTCCCGTACGCGATCAAGGAAATTCGCTAGTCCGTTCGGATTCGAGGCAGGCGGGGCCAGCTAGCCCCGCCTGCCGCAAATGGGAGAGCGAGCGTGCCTCAATCCCTCGCGGAAGCATTGCAGTATGCGGAACGCTGGATCGACCTGATTCATCAGGCCACGGTCTCGGAAGAGGTGGGCAAACAGATCATTGAAGAATCCAAGACCAACTTCGCGGAACACTTCAATCGCGGTTGGCTCGAATACCGCAAAGCGGTGACCGAGGCCGGCGACTGGGCTGCCACCGAATGGACCGGCAGCGGGGCGGTGTTCCGCGACGTCCTGGGCCGCGAGTACATCGACTGCCTGGGTGGGTATGGCCTGCTCGCTGCACGGCTGGTCGAATCCCGAGATCGTGGACGCGGTGCGTGCGCAGCTCACGCTGCGCACGGCCATGCCGAGCCAGGAACTCATCGATCCGCTGCGCGGCGTGCTGGCGCGACTGATGTCGCAGATCACACCGGGCGATATCAAGTACAGCTTCTTCTGCGCCAGCGGGACCGAGGCCATTGAAGGTGCCATCAAGCTGGCCAAGATGCACACGCGCAAGAGCGGTTTCATCGTCGCGGTGAAGGCTTTCCACGGCAAGACGATGGGCTCGCTCAGCATGATGGGCAAGGCCGACTACCGCCAGCCCGCCGGCATGTTGTACGGCGGCCCGATCTTCCACGTCCCCTTCGGAGATGCGCAGGCCGTGGAGCGGCAACTTGACATCTGCCAGAAGGTCGGCATCGACATCGCGGCCGTCCTGATGGAACCGATCCAGGGCGAGGCCGGCGGAATTGTCCCGCCAGATGATTTCTGGCCCCGGTTGCGCGAGGTCACCCGTCATTACGGTGTCCTGCTGATTGCGGATGAGGTGCAGACCGGTATGGGGCGCACCGGCACGTTGTGGGGCGTCGATCACTGGCAGGTCGTGCCCGACATTCTGACCTCGGCCAAGGCCCTGGGGGGCGGGGTGATGCCGATCGGCGCCTTCTGCTCGACCGAAGAGATCTGGCAAATCATGATGAAGCCCAATCCCTTCATTCACACCACCACCACGGGAGGCGGGGCGCTGGCGTGCAGTGCAGCGATTGCCGCGATTCGATTCACCCTGCGGGAGAGGCTGTGGGAGCAGGCAGCCGCCAAAGGGGCGTACCTGATCCCGAAGCTGGAGGCCTTGGCGGCACGCTACCCACAAGTCTTCGAGCGCATCACGGGCCGGGGTTTGCTGATCGGCATGCACTTCCATGACCCGGAGGTTGGCTACAAGGTGGCGGCTGGTCTGTTCAGGCGTGGAGTGCTGGTCGCAGGTACGCTGACCAGCGCACACACCATACGCATCGAGCCGCCGCTGGTGATCCCATTTGAACTGCTCGACGCCGTGATCGACCGGCTGACCGATACGCTGGCAGAAGTAAACCGGACGCTGTAGGCGGCGCCTGTGTGGCGAAAGGAATCGGAATGCAATCCGACTTGATGGATCATCTCTCGCCCGTCTGGTCGCGCAACTGGGTGCTGCGCGTGGCGCGTGGACAAGGCGCCGTGCTGTACGACACCGAAGGCCGCGAGTATCTCGACTTTACCTGCGGCATTGCCGTGACCAACACCGGCCACGCGCATCCGCGGGTCGTGGCCGCGATTCAGGAGCAGGCTGCCAAGTTGATCCACGGTCAGGCGAACATCGTGGTGCATGAACCGATGCTGCGCCTGGTCGAGCAACTGCTGACGATCGTTCCTGCACCGCTCGACACCTTCTTCTTCACCAACTCCGGAGCCGAGGTCATCGAGGCGGCGGTCAAGCTGGCGCGCGCAACCACCCATCGCACGAACGTGATTGTCTTTCAGGGCTCATTTCACGGCCGAACGAATGCCACCATGGCCATGACCACCTCCAAGACGATCTATCGCGCCGGGTTCCAGCCGCTGGCCTCCGGCATCTTCGTGGCGCCGTATCCCTATCCCTTCCGTTACGGGTGGGACGAGGGCACGACCCTGGAATTCTGCCTGCGCGAGTTGACCTGGCTCCTGAAATCGCAGACCGCGCCCGAAGAGACCGCCGCCATCGTCGTCGAGCCGGTGTTGGGGGAAGGCGGCTACGTCGTCCCGCCGGCCGGCTTTCTGTCGGCGCTGCGGGAGGTCTGCGATCGCAACGGTATTCTGCTGGTCGCCGACGAGATCCAATCCGGCATGGGGCGGACCGGGCGCTGGTTTGCCATGGAGCACGAGGGCGTGGTGCCCGACATCCTGGTTGTGGCCAAGGGCATCGCCTCCGGGCTGCCGCTTGCGTGCCTCGCGGCGCGCCGCGAGTTGATGGAACGCTGGCCACCGGGATCGCACGGAGGCACCTTCGGAGGCAACGCGGTGGCCTGTGCGGCTGCGGTGGCGACGATCAGCGCGATGCGTGACGAGAAGATGCTCGACAACGCCCGCCGGCAGGGCGAGGTGTTGCGAGCGGGCTTGGCTAGGCTGCAAGAGACGCATCCTGAGATCGGCGAAGTGCGCGGGCGCGGCCTGATGATCGCCAGCGAGTTCGCCGACCGACAGGGCGAGCCGTGGACCGACCGGGCCATGGCTGTGGTCAAGGCCGCCTATCATGAGGGATTGCTGCTGCTCACCTGTGGGACTTATGACAATGTCATTCGCTGGATCCCGCCTCTGATGGTTGACACGAGCCAGATCGAGGACGGGTTGGAGAGGTTCGAACGGGCTTTGACTCGGAGCAGTTGAACTGGCCCGAGCAAACAACATCTGCGCGGCGAGGCACGAGTTTCGTCTACGCTGGAATCGGAGGACACCATGGAGCACAAGCTGTGGATCGATGGGCAATGGGTCGAGAGCCGTGGCGGAGGGATGATGCCGGTTGAGAACCCCGCCACGGGCCAGAAGATCGCCGAGGTAGTGGATGCCAGCCTGGAGGATGTGGACCGCGCCGTGCAGGCGGCCAAGCGCGCCTTCCAGGATGGCCGTTGGTCGAGGTTGGTCCCGTCGGAGCGATCCAAGGCTCTTTGGAGACTCGCCGATCTCCTCGAGAAGCGCGCCGAGGAGTTTGCCCACCTGGAGACTGAGAACACGGGCAAGCCCTACAAACTCGTCAGCCTGAATAGCGACACCTTGTTCTCAATCGACAATCTGCGCTTCTTCGCTTCGGCCGCTCGCGACACACATGGATCTCACGCAGGAGAATACTGGCCCGGGTACACCTCCATGTATCGCCGCGAGCCGGTGGGTGTGGTCGGGCAGATTGCGCCGTGGAACTACCCACTCATGATGGCGGTATGGAAGATCGGCCCGGCGTTGGCCGCGGGTTGCACCACGGTACTCAAGCCCGCCTCGGTCACACCGCTCACCACGCTGTTGCTGGCAGAGCTCATCGCCGAGGCTGGGTTTCCTCCGGGTGTGGTCAACATCGTAACCGGCCGACGCGCCGGCCGCGCTCTGGTCCAGCACCCGGATGTGCGCATGATCAGCGTGACCGGATCAACGGAGGTTGGCCAAGAGATCATGCGCACCGCCGCCGAAACGGTCAAACGAGTGCACTTGGAGCTAGGAGGCAAGGCGCCTCTGATCGTATTTGGTGATGCGGACGTCGAGTTGGTCGCGGCCAAGGCCACACTGGCGGGAACCATCAACACCGGCCAAGACTGCACGGCTGCCACTCGCGTGTACGTCGAGGAGTCTTCGCTGGGGCGCGTTCAGGAGGCACTGGTCGAACGGATGCGCGCGGTTCGGATCGGAGACCCCTTGGTCGACGACACCGAGGTCGGACCGTTGATCTCCGGCAAACAACGCGAATCGGTGAGCGGCTTCGTCGAGCGGGCGAAGGCCGCCGGGGCCCGAGTGCTGACCGGCGGTCGAGTGCCCAAGGGGTACACCGAGGGCTACTATTATGAGCCGACCGTCATCGGCGGCGCCAAACAGGACGCGGAGATCATCCAGAGCGAGGTCTTTGGGCCCGTGTTGACCATCAACTCCTTCCGGGATGAGCCCGAGGCGATCTTTCTTGGGAACGATGTGGTCTACGGGCTGGCTGCCTCTGTGTTCACGAAGGACGTGGCTCGGGCCATGCGAGTCTCAGCTCAATTGGAGTTTGGGACGGTGTGGGTCAACGACCATATCCCACTTGCATCCGAGACACCGCACGGCGGCTTTAAGCAGTCGGGGTTCGGCAAAGACCTTTCCGCCGAAGCGGTTGGCGACTACCTGATTACCAAGCACGTCATGATCGCGAATTGAGACGGCCCTCTTGGCCGAAGAGGGTTCGGCGCAGCTCGTGCCGACGGCCTCGAACGGCTGGGGCTGGCCTGGGTCGAGTGACTCGAAACGCCTGAGGCCATAGGATCGGGATCCGGAGGCACCATGGAACACAAACTCTTCATCGACGGCCAATGGGTGGGTGGCGGGGCCGTGTTGCCCGTGACCAACAAGTACAGCGGTGAGGTCTTTGCCACTCTGCCTCAGGCCCGTCGCGAGGAGGTTGACGCGGCGATCGCCGCCGCGCATCGGGCGGCGCCGGTGATGGCCGCCCTGCCGGCCTATCAACGCGCAGCGATCCTTGCGCGCACGGCCGCCCTGATCCAGGAGCGTCACGAGGATTTCGCGCGGACCATCGCCACGGAAGCGGGCAAGGCGCTGAAGTTTGCGCGGATTGAGGTCGATCGCGGCGTGAGCACGTTCACCGTGGCGGCCGAGGAAGCCAAGCGGATTCATGGCGAAACCCTGCCGCTCGACGCGGTCCAGGCCGGCGAGGGGTACTTCGGGTTCTATCTGCGCAGGCCGCTGGGCGTGGTGGTTGCCATCACGCCGTTCAACTTCCCTCTCAACCTGGTGGCACACAAAGTTGCGCCCGCGCTCGCGGCGGGCAATACACTGGTCCTCAAGCCCGCCAGCACGACGCCCATTACCGCCCTCAAGCTGTGTCAGGTGCTGCAGGAAGCCGGACTGCCAGCAGGTGCCATCAACCTGATTGTCGGGCCGGGGGGGACGATCGGAGAGTGGCTTGTCACCGATCCGCGCGTGGCGAAGGTCACGCTGACCGGCAGCAAAGCTGTGGGTAAGCGGATCACCGAGATGGCGGGTATCAAGAAAGTGACCCTCGAGTTGGGCAACACCTCGCCGGTGATCATCGCGCCCGACGCCGATCTGGCCTTTGCGGCCACCCGCTGTGCCATCGGAGCCTACTACAACTCGGGTCAGGTCTGCATCTCGGTCCAGCGTATCTACGCGCAGCGTCCGGCGTTCGATCCCTTTCAGGATCTTTTCGTCAAGGCCACGCAGCGCATGGTGGTCGGGGATCCCTTAGACGAGCGCGTCGACGTGGGCCCAATGATCGACGAACACGAAGCACAGCGCGCCGAGTCGTGGATCAAGGAAGCGCAAGCGGGCGGAGCCCATGTCCTCGCTGGAGGCACGCGCAAGGGCTCTGTGCTTCAGCCGACGGCGCTCACTGGAGTCACATCCAGCATGAAGGTGGTGGCGGAGGAGGTCTTTGCGCCGGTCGCCTCGGTGATCGCCTGCGACGATTTCGAGCAAGCCCTCGAGCAGGCGAACGCCTCGGAGTACGGGTTGCAGGCCTCCGTCTTCACTCGCGACATCGACCGCGTCTTGCAGGCAATCCGCCGGCTTGATTTCGGAGGCGTCATCATCAACGACTCCCCGGCTTTCCGCACTGACCATATGCCTTACGGTGGCAATCGGCAGAGCGGGCTGGGGCGCGAGGGCGTGCGCTTCGCGATCGAAGAGATGACCAACCTGCAGATGGTGGCCATCCGCGCCGGAACATGAGCCGGGCGCCGAGAGGGCCTCAGGGGCCGCGGGCACGAAGGTGCATGGGTGGTCGCCCAAAGTACGCAGCAGCCCCCCCAGGGAATCGTCGATCGCCTCGAATTGGAGTTGGAGCCGAATGCCTCCGTTCGATCTGCCCGGGGTCTAGTGGAAATCCACTTCGTCTCGCGCCGCAGGCATATTGGCGCTCTCAACCCCAGAGGCTAGTCAGTTGAAAACGAACGGCCGGCGCCTCCTGGGGCGCCGGCCGTCCTTCTCTGATCGTGAACTGCCGCGTGCGCTATGTGTCACTCAGCGCGTTCACGAGCTCGCGGCAGAAGTCCGGCAAGTCGGCCACCACTCGACCCCAAACCAGGTTCTTTGAGCGCAGGGCGGGCACGTCGCGCCATGTCGCGCCGGCGTTCACCAGGTCGTCGCGGATGCCCGTGCTGCCGGTGGCTTCGTGGCCCTTGACGATCCCGGCGCTGATGCCGACCAGGCCAGCATGGCAGATCATGCCAATGACTTTGCCACTGCGATAGGCCTCTCGCACCAGGCGCTTGACGCCCTCATAGCGGCGCAGCTTGTCGGGCGCCCAACCGCCGGGGATGACCACCGCGTCGAATTCGTCGGCGGTCACTTCGTCGCAACCGACATCGGCGCACGCTTGCAGTGACTGTTTGCCCATGTACTCCTCGCCGGCACTCAGCCCCACCGCCGTGATGATAGCCCCTTCCTCCTGCAAGCGCATGAGAGGCACCCAGAACTCGAGGTCCTCGAACCCTGGCGCAACGAGATAGGCGATCTTCTTCCCCTTCAGGCGCATGGTTCAACTCCTCCGTGAGCGAGGTGGCCCCGGGCCCAGAGTATATCGGCGTTGGGAGAGGTCACCCGGAACTCGATTCGAACGCCACGCCAGGCGAGTGGATTACAATCGCCAAGCTGGCCACCATGCGTTCCGTGGTGCACGGCGAGGCGATTGTAATTCATCTCGTGTCAAGCGAGTGGAGTGGGTGGATGGGGACTTTCGCAGGCAAAGGCAAGGTTGCGGTGCTCAAAACGACGCCGGCGACAGTGGTGACGGACGTCGAGCGCGTCATGGACATGGCCGGCGTGCGAGAGGCATTGCCGCGCGGTGTCACAACCGGGCTGAAGATCAATATCTCGTGGCAGACTTGGTACCCCGCCTGTTCCTCGACGCCGTGGCAAATCGAGGGGGCGATCCTCGGGTTGCGCCACGCTGGATACGACGACATCGTTGGAATCCACAACGACACGGTGGTCGTCGATACGCGCGTCGGTGAGGCGAACAACAAGCACAAGTTCGTCACCGACAAGTACGGCGTCCCGTGCATCTACCTCTACGAGCAGAAGTTCGATTGGTTCCGCTATGAGCCGAAACGGCCGCTCCTGGTGCTCGATAAGGTATACCGAGAAGGAGTTCTACATCCCCAAGGCGTTGGTCGGTAAGAACATCCTGCATCTGCCGACAGTGAAGACGCACGTCTTCACCACCATTACCGGGGCCATGAAGAACGCCTTCGGCGGGCTGCTTCACCGCCAGCGGCACTGGACGCACTCGGTGATCCACGACACCCTCGTCGACCTCTTGATGATCCAACAGGAAATCCACCCCGGCATCTTCGCGGTGATGGACGGAACCTTTGCCGGGGACGGTCCGGGGCCGCGGGCCATGCGCTGGCACGAGAAGAACATATTGCTCGCCTCCGCCGACCAGGTGGCTATCGATGCGGTCTCGGCACGCTTGCAGGGCTTCGACCCGATGACCATCCGCTTCATTCGCCGCGCGCACGAAATGGACCTTGGGGTTGGGGACCCGCGGCAGATTGCAATAACCGGATACGACATTGGAAGCGAGCAGCCGTGGAACTTCCGCCAGGAAGATACGTTCGCCTCACGCGGGCAGAAGATGATCTATCACGGCTGGCTACACTTCGCGGAACCGCTTCTCCTGCGGACGCCGCTCGTGCCGTGGGCGTATTTCGCCTCCAACTTCTACCACAACGTGTATTGGTATCCTTTCGTCGGGCGACGGCGCGTCCGTGAGGCGCTGAAGACTGCCTGGGGCAGACTCTTCCGGGCCTATGGCGACGGCCAAGTGGTCATGCCGGGGATGGAACCGAAGACCGTCGTGCAGGCGGTTTCAGCGCTGATTCTATTGGCGGTTGTCGCTGCATGGGGTCTGTGGAAGATTCTCATCCGCTGACCGCACGTGGTGGGACGCTCGGTTGCGCAGAGGGTGGAAGACCGCGAACGGCGCCACGGCCACCCTCGCCTCTCCAAACCAGATCAGGCACTCGGCGAACGCATGGAACAACAGCGCACAGTGCGGGCAGCCTCGCGGATAGGCGAGGTCAGTGGCTCGGCATTCTGCGAAGGACACTAATCGGCACCGTGCACCATTTGCGGAATCGCTTGATGATCGGGTTGGGTCTCGGCGTAATGGCCATCGTTGGGCTCGCCCTCTGGTCGGACCTGCCCTCCCTGAGAAGCGCGCTCGGCCGATTCGACTGGCGGCTCTTCCCACTCGTCATTGGGTGCACGCTCTTCAATTACATACTGCGGTTCATCAAGTGGCACTACTACGTGCGATTGCTCGGGGTTCGATCCCTGCCAGCATCGCGCAGCGCTCGTCTATTCGTGGCCGGCTTCCCGTTGGCCTTCACGCCTGGCAAAGTGGGCGAAGCCCTCAAGGCGCTATGGCTCGCAGAATGGAGCGGGTTGCCGTTCGCCAGCGGGCTTCCGATTGTTGTTGCGGAGCGCGTCAGCGACGGGTTGGCCCTCATGGCACTCTCTGCCTTGGGGGTGTTCGCCTACCCGCAGTTCTGGCCCGGCTTCCTTGCAATCCTCGTCGGCGTGGTGGGCCTGATTGTGGTCTCACAGATTCGTCCTTTGGCAATGGCCCTGTTGGGGTGGCTGTCGCGCATACCGGTCCTCGGCCCCCGAGCGGTCGGGCTGCGCGCCTTCTATGAATCATCGTACCGTTTGTTCAGCCCAAAGCCACTGGCGCTCGCGGTTGGGCTCGGAACGATTTCCTGGCTGGGGGAAGGGGTCGGCTTCTTTCTCGTTCTGACAGGACTTGGGCTGGGCGCTACACTTGATCTGCTGATACTCGCGGTCTTTGTCTTGGCTTTTTCGACCGTCGTCGGCGCCGTCTCGGCGCTGCCTGGCGGTGTGGGCGCGGTCGAGGCATCCCTTACCGGGCTTCTCCTCTTGGCTATTCATCCAGATCATAGCCTGGCCGGCGCGGCGACCATCCTCATCCGCCTGGGTACACTGTGGTTCGGCATGGCGCTGGGTCTCGGCGTATGGGCGACCACGCCCATCTTGTGGAAGGTCCATGATGGCGCCCCAACCGGCAACGTGGCGGGTTGATCTTCACCTCCACACACAGCTTTCAAAGGACAGCCTGCTTGCGCCAGATCGTCTGCTCGCGGCGGCCAGGCGCGCTGGCATGTCGCGCATCGCCATCACCGACCACAATTCCGCCCGTACAGCACTCAAGCTTGCCGAACGCGAACCAGATTATGTGATCCCGGGCGAGGAGATACTGACAACCCGCGGCGAGCTCTTGGCGTATTTCGTTCGGGAAGAAGTGCCGGCGGGGCTCACGCCGAGCGCGGCCATCGAGGAGTTGCGCGCCCAGGGCGCGGTGATCAGCGTCTCGCACCCCTTCGACCGGCTGCGGACCGGGCATTGGGCGATGCCGGACCTACAGGCCATCGCGCCGGATCTGGATGCATTGGAGGGATTCAACGCGCGCTGCCTTTTCAGCGCCGACAATTCTAGGGCCCAGGAATTCGCCCTGCGCGCTGGGCTGCCCATGACCGCGGGCACCGATGCGCACGCCGCATGGGAGGTGGGCCGCGCCGGGCTGGTGCTCCCCCCCTTCGCCACCGCGCAGGAGTTGCGCGAGTCGCTGCGCCGCGGGTCGTTCTTCGGCCGCCGCGCACCGTGGTGGGTGCATCTCTTCTCACGCTACGCCTCCATGCGCAAGCACCTGGTGGCACGTGCCGGTCGCGGCCGGTAGGTGGTGATGCACATGAGTTCAGGGACGAATCTCACGCGCAGGTGCCGGCGACCTTGCCTATCCGACGTGAACGGACTTGCAGCGGGGTTCGGCGAGCATCCCCCGGCTGAAGAAGGCTGGATAGGCATCTGGCTACAGCACATATCTTACGCGCGGGCCCGGCGGCCCGGAGGCTGTCAATGGATCGAAGGCAACTCATCGAACGGTTGAGCCGGGAGGCATTCGATATCCTGGTGATCGGCGGAGGGGCCACGGGCTGCGGCATCGCCCTCGACGCCGCCTCACGCGGCCTGCGCACCGCATTGGTGGAGAAACAGGATTTTTCGGAAGGGACCTCGTCGCGCAGCACCAAACTCATCCACGGTGGCGTGCGGTACCTCGAACAAGCCGTCAAACGCCTCGACCGAGGGCAATTCAACCTCGTGCGCGATGCGCTGCACGAGCGCGCGCTGCTCTTGCGGATTGCGCCGCATCTCTCGCGCCGGCTGCAACTCCTTACGCCGCTCAAGCGCTGGTGGGAAGCGCCTTACTATTGGGTGGGGCTGATGATGTACGATCTGCTCTCGGGCCGGGCCAGCATCGGCAGGAGCGGCTACCTGACTCGCCGCCGAAGCCTCGAGCGTTATCCGGCGCTGCGAGCCGAGGGTTTGGTGGGGTCGGTCGCCTATTTCGATGGTCAGTTCGATGATTCGCGAATGAACGTGGAGTTGGCGCTGACCGCCATCCAAGAGGGCGCGGCCGCTGTCAACCACATGGAGGCCACGGCTCTGCTCAAGGAGAGTGAGAGGCTGACGGGGGCGAAGCTGCGCGACGGCCTTTCCGGTAAAACACTGTATGTGAGGGCGCGAGTTGTCGTCAACGCCGCCGGACCTTTCTGCGACCTCGTGCGCCGCATGGATGATCCCGCCTGCGAGCCCATGCTGACGACGAGTTCGGGCGTGCACATCATTCTCGATTCCGAGTACGCCCCTCCCGATCTCGGGATGCTGATCCCGAAAACCGAAGATGGGCGGGTCTTGTTTACCCTGCCGTGGATGGGCCACACATTGGCGGGCACCACCGATTTGCCGGCTCCTCTCGCGGAGCATGTGCCGGTGCTGGAAGAGGAAATCGAGTACATCTTGCGTCACGTGCGGTTGTATCTCGACCGGCCGCTGACGCGTGCGGATGTCAAATCTGCCTGGTCCGGCCTGCGTCCACTGGTCTCAAATCCCAAAGCAGGCGGCACAGCCAAACTCTCGCGTGACCACGTCATCGCCGACAGTCCGGCCGGCTTGATCACGGTGACAGGCGGTAAATGGACGACCTACCGCAAGATGGCGCAGGATGCCGTGGATCATGCCATCGCGCGCGGCCGGCTGACAGCCACACACGACTGCCGCACACAAGAAATCCGTTTGGTGGGCGCGCCGGGCTACGACCCAGAGGCGGCGCCGAGGCTTGCGGCGCAATACGGGTTGGCCGAGGACACGGCGGGCCATCTACAGCTCGCCTATGGCGGGCGTGCCTCGCGCGTAGCCGAGTTGGCCGCGGCCAGGCTCGGGCGCCGATTGGCCGAGGGCCACCCGCACATCGAAGCCGAGGTGGTGTGGGCTGTGCGGGAGGAGATGGCCCTCACCGCGATGGACGTCCTCGCCCGCCGAACCCGGCTGGCCTTCATCGACACGCGTGCCGCCCTCGCCGCGCTGCCGCGCACGATCGAACTCATGGCCAGAGAACTCCGCTGGGATGAGAAACGTCGCGCGCGCGAAACGCGTCAGGCGCGTGCATTGCTGAAGGGCAGCCTCTAGCCTGCCCCCCGAGGGAGAAGCTCATGGGCAACGTCTGGCAGGATTTCTTCGACTATCACGCGCCGCGCTATCTGGAGAACGCCTTCACCAAAGAGACACTGGCGGAAGTGGACTTTCTGGTGGAGGAGTTGGACCTGCCGCCAGGCAGTTCTATTCTAGATGTGGGCTGCGGCACCGGGCGGCACGCGGTCGAGTTGGCGCGCCACGGCTACCGTTTGACCGGCGTGGACATTTCCGACGGTATGCTGGAGCAGGGTGCGCGCGCCGCGGGCGAAGCCGGTGTGGACGTGGAGTGGGTCCATGCCGATGCAGCCCGCTACACCGCCACGCGCACATTTGAAGCGGCCATTTGCGTGTGCGAGGGGGCCTTCAGCCTGCTCAGTATGACCGACGACCCCTTGGCGCACGATACGGCCGTCTTGCGAATGATTCACGCTGCGCTCGGGCCCGGCGCGCCGCTCGTCCTCACCGCGCCCAATGGGCTGCAGAAGATACGCCATTTCACTCAGGAGGACGTGGAATTCGGGAAGTTCGACCCTCTCACACTCGTCGAGACCTACGTCATGACGGTCGAGGATCCACGCGGCCACCGCGAGGTCCACGCGCGCGAGAAGGGCTACCTGCCTTCGGAGTTGCGCTTGGTGCTGGAGGCCTGCAACTTCGAGGTTCGGCATCTATGGGGGGGCACAGCCGGGCGCTGGGGACGCCGCCCGATCGAACTGGACGAGATCGAGATCATGGCCGTGGCCCGTCGACTTTGAGAGAGGGGAGCCGAGATGATCAGGGGGGTGCTTCGGCCGCCGGCTCGCACTAGGCCTCTTCAGCCCTTTCGCGGGCGAAGAGACATGCGCCGGCTCGTTGCGTTGGTCCTGCTGGCCTCGATAGCCGCCGCCTGCGCCGAGGCAGGCGGCGGCGCGCGTGAACCCGCAACCTCGGCGGCGGCGTTTCTGCCGCCCTCCTCCCCGTGGGCACAGGTCTTCTTCACGTCCCCCGATGATTTCACCGGAGACTACCGTGGGGGCGTCGATACGGCTATCGTCGCGTCGCTGGATGAGGCGCGCTTCACCGTCGATGTGGCCAGCCTGGAGTTCAATCTGTTCTCGATTTCGCGTGCCCTCGTTCGCGCCGCGGAACGCGGGGTCGAGGTGCGCGTTGTGGTCGACAGCACGTACGTTCAAGCGAGCGCCCTGAGCGATCTTGAGCAGGCAGGCATTCTCGTCCTGGGGGATCGACGCGAAGGGCTGATGCACGACAAGTTCCTCGTGGTCGACAGGGCGCTGGTGTGGACCGGCTCGATGAACCTGACCACGAGCGACACCTACCGCAACAACAACAACCTGATTCGAATCGACTCCGCTGAACTGGCCGAGGCCTATGAGCGCGAGTTCGAGGAGATGTTCGTCGACGATATGTTCGGGCAGGAGTTGCCGCGCGCGTGGTCGGCCCCCCGGCTCGAATTCGGAGAATTGTGGGTGGAGGTTTACTTCGCACCCGACGATGCACCCGCCGAACGGTTGCTCCAAGCCCTGGAGAGCCCACGCCAATCGATCCGCTTCATGGCCTTCTCGCTGACCTCGGAGGCTGTGGCCGAGGTCCTGATCCGCCAGTACCGTCAGGGGGTCGAGGTAGCAGGGGTGATGGAGGAAAGCCAAGTGCGCTCGAACACCAACGGCAAGTACGACCTCCTGCGCGCGGGCGGCGTCGACGTCCGCCTCGACGGAAACCCCCGCAACATGCACCACAAGGTCATCGTCATTGACGAGCAACTCGTGATCACCGGTTCCTACAACTTCTCCTACAACGCCGAGAACGTCAACGATGAGAACCTGCTCCTGATCTACGATGCCGAGCTGGCGCGGCAATATCTGGAAGAGTTCGACCGCGTATGGCGCCAGGCGCAATGATCGCGGAAGTCGGGCCCTCTCCAACCCGGGGGCTATGCCGGATGCGAGCGGCCGCCCGGAGCCCGCAAGCCCAGCGGGTATAATCCTCGGGGCATGGCTACGCAGCCGATCGCACCTTTGCGCGGCGTTCCACCCGCGGCACTGCCGCGGGTGGCCACGGCGCTCGTTCAATTGCTCGCCACCGGCCTCATGGCGCTCTCCGCGCTCACGATCCTGGCCGGCGCCAGCGCGGGTGTATATCGCGCTGCGTACGAGGGGCGTTTGTTTCCGGGCGTGTCGGTGGCCGGGCTCAACCTCTCAGGGCTCACTCCAGACGATGCTGCGCGCCAACTGGGCGCCGGGCTCACCTATCCCTACACTGGCCGTATCGTTTTGCGCGACGGCGAGCACGCCTGGAGCGCGACTCCGGCCGAGCTGGGGCTGACCCTGAATATCTATTCGACTCTGACCGCCGCCTACGGCGTCGGCCGCGTTCACAGCCCGCTGATCGATGCCTTCGTGCAACTCTACATTCGGTTCGCCGGGCGCGCCTCACCGCTCATCGTGCAATACGACGCGGCCCGCGCTCAGGCCTACCTCCAAGGAATCGCCGCACAGATCGACCAGCCGGTCCAGGAAGCCAGCGTGGAACTGGTTGGAACGGAGGTCGTTGCCCACGAGGGGCAAATCGGCCGCCAGCTTGATCTGGCGACCAACCTGGCGCTGGTCGCTGTACCGCTCGGCGGCATGGTCGACGCCGAGATCCCCTTAGTGGTGCAGCAGATTGTGCCGCAGGTGCTTGACCCGACCGAGCAGGCGGGTCTGGCGCGAGTGATGTTGAGCCAGCCCTTTACTGTGAATGTTCCCGAGATGCAATCCGGCGATCCTGGGCCCTTCCTCTTCCAGCCCGAGCAGTTGGCGCGCATGCTCACGTTCCAGAAGTCAAGTACCGGGTCCGAAGCCGCCTTCTCCATGGCGATGCGGGACGACGTGTTGGCAGCCTTCCTGGCGCCGCTGGTCGGGAAGCTCGAACGCAAACCCCAAAACGCACGCTACCTGTTCGATGAGGCCAGCGCCCAGGTTGTGCTTTATCGCAGCGCAGAGCGCGGCCGTGCGCTCAATGTGGAGGCCTCGGCCTCCGCCATCCAGGGCGCCATCGCACGCGGCGAACATGCGGCGTCACTCGTATTCGAGTACACCAACGCCCTGGCAGGCGACAACGAAAGCGCCGCCGGTTTGGGCATCACCGGGCTCTTGCCCTCAGGGTTGCAGTACACCTCGTTCAGAGGCTCGACCGACGCGCGCATTCACAACATCACCTTGGCCGCGGAGAATTTCAACGGCGTGCTCGTGGCGCCGGGTGAGATCTTCTCCATGGCCGAACACCTCGGCGATGTGAGCTTCGACACCGGGTACGCCGAAGCGCTGATCATCGTCGGCAACAGCACGATCAAGGGCGCCGGAGGCGGCGTCTGCCAGGTCAGCACGACGCTTTACCGCACCGTTTTCATGACCGGGTTCCCTATCGTCGAACGACACCCGCACGCCTACCGCGTCGGCTACTATGAGAACAACGACGGGCCGGTGCACTTGGGCGCCGGGTTCGATGCCACGGTTTTCGTTCCGCAGGTCGATTTCCGCTTTCAGAACGACTCGCCCTATTGGATTCTCATGGAGACCGACGTTGACCGGGCGAGCGGGCGCATTACCTGGCGTTTCTATTCGACCTCCGACGGGCGCACGGTGGATTGGACGCGCAACGTGACCAACCGCGTGGATGCGCCGCCGCCGCGCTGGGTGGAGAATGCCGACCTCGCGCCCGACGAATGGAAGCAGGTGGATTGGGCGGTGGAAGGTGCCGACGCCTACGTCACTCGAACCGTGACGCGCGGCGGACAGATCATCAACAGCGAGAATGTCAATACCCACTACGTCGCGTGGGCGGCGATGTGTCAATTCAGCCCGAGTACGCCCGTCGGCGATGGGTCACCCTGCCCACCCTAGGCCCGCCCCGTCATTGCTCACCAGGAGGAGCCATGATCGCTCCCGACTTGCTCGAGATCCTTCGCTGCCCCTCATGCGTCCAGACCAAGGAGGGCCTGCTCACCTTGGTCAAGGACGCCTGGCTGGTTTGCCAGGAACCGGATTGCGGACGTAAGTACCCCATCCGCGACGACATCCCGGTGATGTTGATTGAAGAGGGGGACCGTTGGGTCAAGACGCGCGTCGAGGACCTGCCCATTCCACCGCCGGGAGACTGATGACGGCCTCCGTTCGTGTGTCTCGCTCGCACGGGTGAGCCGCACACCGGCTTGGACCGAGCGACGATGTCTGCAATTTCGCGTCGAGATTTCCTCCAACTTGCGAGTCTCTCTCTGGGCGCTGCGGCTCTGACACCGCCGCCTGCGGAGACGCTTGCCTCGGAGACATTGCTGGCACGAGTGACGGCGCGAACCGTCGCTGTCCGCGCTCGCCCGGATCCGACCGCGCCGGAACTGACCCGCCTGACGCGCGACGCCGTCGTAACCGTGGAGGAGGAGACCTCGAGCACCACCGGGCCGGCCGGCAACCCCAACTGGTTCCGAATCCAGCAGGGATTCGTCCACTCCGGGGATATGCAGCCCGTGAGCATCGAGATCAACGAGGTGGCGGAGGCTCTCCCAAGCGAGGGGCAACTGGTCGAAGTGACGGTGCCCTTCACCCAGACCCGCGTCAAACCCTCGGCCGAGGCCGAGCCGCTCTACCGGATGTACTATGGCGCCACCTTCTGGGCGGTCGAGGCCGTTGAGGACGCGACCGGCGATACGTGGTATGCGCTGTTGGACGATCGCTTGTACACCCGCTACTACGTCCGGGCCGAGCATCTGCGTCGCATTCGCCCCGCCGATCTCAATCCCATCGCCGCAGAGGTCCCGCTCGAGGCCAAGCGGATCGAGGTGGATCTGGCGAACCAGCAACTCACCGCGTATGAATACGAGCGCGCGGTCTTCACCACCCACATATCGGGCGGGCGGCTCCGCAGCGACCCGCAACCTGGGCAAGGGCACAGCTTCACACCGATCGGCACGTTCCATGTCAACCAGAAGGTCCCCTCGCGCCACATGGGAGACGCCAAGCTCACGGCCGATCTCTTCGCCAACGAGCAACCTGGCGTACCCTGGGTGAGCTACTTCACCTACAGCGGGATCGCCTTTCACGGCGCGTATTGGCACAACGATTTCGGCCGTCGGCGCAGCGTGGGATGCATCAACATGCGCCCGTCCGAAGCACGCTGGATTTACCGCTGGACGGCGCCCGCCTTCCCACTGATGCCGTTTTCGCCGCATGCGACGGGGACGCAGGTGATTGTCACAGAATGAGGGCTCTGCGACGGGAAGCTGCAGAGGGAGAGGCAGGTCAGCCGCCATCGGGCGGTGGAGGGAGAAGCCGTGCCTCTGCGTGCACAGCCTCTCGGGGAGCCGGGGCCGGCGGCCCGCTCGAGGCACGCTGGCGGACCTGCACGAAGGAGGTGGAATGCTCCGCTCACTCCTGCTGAGCCTTTCCAAGTCCGCTTGGGCCAAACGGCAGATCGGCCGCTTCTGGTTGGCCAGGCGCGTGGCGGGGCGCTTCGTCGCCGGCGAGCAGCCGGAGGATGCGATTCGCGCGATCCAGGACCTTAACGCGCGCGGTATCGTGGCCACGGTCGACCATCTCGGCGAGAGCGTGACCGACGGCGACGCGGCCGTACGCGCCGCGGAGGACTATCTCAACATCCTTGACCGAATTGCGCAGGCTCAGGTGCGCTCGAACGCATCGCTCAAGCTTTCGCAGCTCGGCCTCAACCTCTCGATTGACCTGTGCGCGGCCAACCTGGGCAAGGTGCTTGAGCGGGCTCGCGCGCTGGGGTTGTTCGTGCGCATCGACATGGAAGACTCGCCAAGCGTGGACCGTACGCTTGACATCTACCAGCGCATGCGCAACGCGGGCTTCGACAACACCGGAGTGGTCATCCAATCCTATCTCTACCGCTCCGAGCAGGACGTAACGCGCCTGCTCGAGTTGCACACGCGCTTCCGCTTGTGCAAGGGCGCCTACAAGGAGCCGGCCAGTGTCGCCTACCCGGCCAAGCGGGATGTCGACGCCTCCTTCTTCAAACTGGGCAAGATGATGCTCGACGCGGCGGCCGCCGCCAAGCAGCCGGCCGACCCGCGAGGCATCATTCCGCCGATCCCGGGGTTGGCCACGCACGATGAGAAGCTGGTGCGCGCACTGCTGGCTTACGCCGATGCGCGACGCATCCCCAAGACCCTCTATGAGTTCCAGATGCTGCATGGTATACGCCGCGACTTGCAGGAGGAGTTGGCCGCACTCGGCTATGGGGTGCGCGTGTACGTGCCCTATGGCCGCGAATGGTATCCATACTTCATGCGCCGATTGGCCGAGCGACCGGCCAACTTGTGGTTCTTCATTTCCAACCTCTTTCGCTCGTGAGCAACAGCATTCACCGCCGAGATCGCCGAGTTCGCCGAGACGCTCTTTCTACTGACCGCCAAATCACGCGGCCGAGAGATTGAGGACTTCGAGAGGTGACAACTACCCTGCCTACAACGCAGCCAAAGTCCCACGACCGGGAGCGCATGGTCCAGAGGCTGTCTCTGCGTTCTCTGCGGTAGAAGGATTCTGAGAGAACTCATGGACCTCATGGGGAAGACGGCAGTCGTTACGGGCGGCGCGCATCGGGTGGGGCGCGCCATCCTGCTTGCCTTGGCGCGCGCCGGCGCCGACGTGGTGCTGCACTACCATCGCTCGGAGCGCGAGGCCCAGGCCACCCAAGCTGAAGCCGAGGCCCTCGGCCGGCGCGTGCTGTGCGTGCACGCGGACCTCTCTCGTGTGGAAGAGATCGAGGCGCTCTTCGCGGAAGTCCGGCGCACATTCCCCGCGCTGCACGTGCTGGTCAACTCGGCCGCGATCATGGAGATGCAGCCGTTTGAGCGGGTCACCTCCACCGATTGGGACCGCACCCTCAACCTCAATCTCCGCGCGCCCTTCTTCTGTGCGCAGCACGCGGCGAGGCTCATGGCGCAGGGCGGGGTGATCGTCAACATCGGCGACGTGGCCGGGCTGCAGCCCTGGGCGCGCTTTCCGGTGCATTCTGTCAGCAAGGCCGGCGTGGTCATGCTGACCCAGGTTTTGGCGCGCGCCCTGGCGCCGCGCATCCGCGTCAATGCAGTGGCCCCCGGCCCGGTGGCCAAGCCCCCTGAACTGGCGGTTGAAAGATGGGAGGCCGTTACCAGGCGCACGCCGCTCCAGCGCGGAGGTACACCGGAGGAAATCGCCCAGGCTGTGCTCTACCTGGTGCAAGCCGAGTTCGTCACCGGAACGATCCTCACCGTGGACGGGGGCGCTCACCTGGTGTAGGGGAGTGGTCAGCCATGCAGGAGACAGCGCAGCATCTAGCCGCGCGCATCGAGACGGAAGGCCGGAAGGCGGCGGACTTCTTGCGCGCGTTGAATGAAGGCGACCTGGCGCTCCTCATCTATAGCGAGTTGCCGCCGTGGCAGGCACGTGAGATCGTGGCGCATCTGGTTTCCGCCCAGGCCACGGTATTGCGCACGATGGAGTCAGTCTTGGCAGGCGGCCCCGGGTTGGATCGTGCGATGGATCTGGACGCGTTCAACGCGGCGGAGTTGGCGCGCCTGGCGGGCCTTTCCTCGGCGCAGCTCATCGCCCAATTCGAGGAAGAGCGCGTTGCGCTGGCCGCACGTGTGGCCCAACTTACGCCTGCCGACTTGGCCCACGGCTGTTGGCACCCATGGCTGGGCGACACGACGGTGGATGAGACACTTCGTCTTTTCTATCGTCACATGATGATGCACGTGCGCGACATACGGCGGGTCGTGGCGGGCCGCATGCGCGAGCCCCAGTCCCCACCCACAACCCAGAGCGGCGGCGTGAAAGAGAACGGTACTTCTCGCGTGTCGGCGCTCAGCCTCTTCCTACGCGAGGCCCACGCACAGTCGTGGCCACACCTGGTGCGCTTGGCGGAACAGGCCGGCGCGGTGACCGTTTACCCCGGGCAGCCGGGGTGGACCGTGCGCGAGCTCCTGGCCCACTTGGCCGACGCCGAACGCGGCATGTTGGGCCAAGCCCGGCGTATCACACGCGGCGAACCCACGGTGCCGGAGGACTTCGATTTGATACGCTGGAACCGGCGTGCTGTTGAGAAGCGGGCAACAGCCTCTACATCCGAGCTGCTCGCGGAGATCGAGCGCGCGCACCAGGCTTGGGTTGAATTCGTTGAATCTCTGGACAAATCGGCGCTCGACCTCCAGGGCCGTACCGCCGAGGGTGAGCTCCTGACATTGGAGGCCTTCGCCCGTCATGCCGCCGAGCACCGCATGGACCACACGTGCGATGCCGAAAAAGCCTCCCGTAGCGGCTGAAGGGCACAAGTTCCCTGAGTAAGCCCTTGCCCTCGTGCCCGTGGTTCATTGAGCTTCTCCATCCACTCTCCGCGAGGCTCCACGTCGTCGCGGCAGATGAATGGCGGAGACCGGGCAGGAGCGAGACGGGAGAGGCTCCTTTCGTATGCCGGCACCCTCGCACGTGCCCAAATCGGAGCGGCACAGGTGCGCGAGTCCGAATGGGCGAGTCTGCGCACGCCTGCCGAGCGCTTCCAGTGAACGACGCATGCGGCTCGGCCAGCCTCGGATGCTATAATTCCCTCACTCCGCCAATCTAATTCATCGCACACAGCGTGCCGGCCGCCCGCGGCCGAATGCGTGCGTTGCGCAGCCACAACCCAGTCCCGGGAGGGCGATTGCATGGCGACAACAGGCTTCTATCTCGGCCGCGCGTACGATCTCGCGCAGGCCAAGCCGCTGGCAGAGCAGGTCACCTATGACCCCGACGACCTGACCACTCATGCTCTCGTTGTCGGCATGACCGGCTCGGGTAAGACGGGCCTGTGCGTCGACCTGCTGGAGGAAGCCGCGCTGGCCGGCATTCCGGCGCTCATGATTGACCCCAAGGGCGATATCACCAATCTGCTTCTGCATTTCCCGGGTTTGGCCCCAAGCGATTTCCGTGCGTGGGTGGACCCGGAACAGGCTCGGCGCGATGGCAAATCGATCGACCAGGCAGCGACCGAAGCCGCCGCCGCGTGGGAAAAAGGGCTGGCCGAGTGGGGTATTGGCCGGGAGCGCATCGCCGCGCTGGCGAGAGCGGCGGACTTCGCGGTTTACACGCCCGGCTCGTCGGCCGGCATCCCGGTGAGCATCCTGGCCTCGTTGGCTGCGCCGGCGCTCGATTGGAATCAGAATCGCGAAGCCTTGCGCGAGCGAATTGCCGACACCGTGACCGCGCTGCTCGGGCTGGTGGGCCTGAAGGATATCGACCCGGTCCGCTCGCGCGAGCACATCCTGCTCTCGAACATCTTCGAACAAGCCTGGAGCCAGAAGCACGATCTGACGCTGCCCGACCTGATTGCCCAGACTCAATCACCGCCCTTTGCCAAGCTGGGCGTGTTCGAGGTCAACACCTTCTTCCCCGAGAAGGAGCGCTTCGAGCTGGCAATGTCGCTCAACACGATTCTCGGCCTCGCCCTCGTTTCAATCGTGGACCGAAGGCGAGCCGCTTGACGTGGGCCGCATGCTGTTTACCGCCGACGGCCGCCCTCGTCACTCGATCTTTTACATCGCCCATCTTTCCGAGGGCGAGCGCATGTTCTTCGTGACGCTGCTCTTCAACGCCATCGACGGCTGGATGAGGACGCAGGCCGGGTCGGCCTCGCTGCGCACCATCGTCTACTTCGACGAGATCCAGGGTTTCCTGCCGCCGGTCGCCATGCCCTCCTCGAAACCGCCTATGCTGCGCATGCTCAAGCAGGCGCGAGCGTTCGGGGTGGGCCTGCTGCTGGCGACTCAGAACTCCGTCGATCTCGACTACAAAGGGCTCGCCAACGCCGGCACGTGGTTCCTCGGGCGCCTGCAGACCGACCAGGATAAGCAGCGCCTTCTCGACGGGCTGCAGGGCGCGGCGCCGGGGATCGATCGCGCCGAGTACGACAAGCTGCTCTCCAGCCTGGGCAAGCGAGTCTTCCTGATGCACAACGTGCACGCCAAGAAGCCGGTCGTCTTCCAAACGCGCTGGGCGATGAACTACTTGCCCGGACCGATCACGCGCGAACAGATCCCGGCGCTCAACGCGCTGGTCGGCGCGAAGACCGGCCCCCACGGCATCGGCTCATGCCCCGGCGTCAGCCGTAGGCGTTCCGAGCGCCGCGCCCGCCGCATCAGCCATGACCGCCTCCGGCGCAGCGCGCCCGGTTGTTCCCTCCGGCGTGAGCGAATTCTTCTTTCCGAACAACTTAACCTTGGCGGAGGCCGCGCGTGCGGCCGGCAATCCGCAGGCGGCCTCGCTGGTCGCGACCGGAATGATCTACCGCCCGGCGCTCGTCGCACAGGCCCAGGCGCGGATCCTCGATCGCAAGAATGGGATCGACGTGCAGATTCCCCGCAGCGTGATCGTCCTCAAACCAGACCCGCGTGGCGTGATCCGCTGGGACGATTTCGCATCGGCCGCATTCGATGCGGCCAAGCTCGAAAGCACCGGTTTGCAGGCCGGCTACGGTTCGCTCGAAGCGCCGCTATCGAGCAGCAAAACGATGGACGCGTTGCAGAAGGACTTCTTGGATTGGGTGTACCGCGCTACCAAGGTCCAGGTGCGCAGCAACGCCGCGCTCAAACTCACTGCTGGCCCGGAGGTCAACGAAGAGGAGTTCCACCGCCGCTGCCAGGAGGCGGCCGCGCGAGCCCAGAGCGAGGAGCGAGCCAAACTCGAAGCGATGTACGCGAAGAAGATCGATGCCGCCCGCGGCAAACTGAGCCGCGAGGAACTCGAGCTCGATCAGGACAAGTCCGACCTGAGCGCGCGCAAGACAGAGGAAGCCGTTTCCGGGTTGAGCACCGTCATCGGCGTCCTCGGCCGCGGGGTCAAGGGGATCCCGCGCGCTCTCGGTTCGAGCCGCCTCTCCTCGCCCCTCACCAAACGCCGTCTCACGCAGACAGCCAAGGCCGATGTCGAGGAGTCGGTGCAGGCCATCGGATCGCTCAAGTCGCAGCTCGAGGCCCTTGAAGCCGAAAAGGCCCAGGCTGTCGAGGCGCTCACGGTCAAGTGGGCCGCTGCAGCGCTGGAAATCAGCCAGACCGCCCTCACGCCACTCAAAAAGGATGTGTTCGTGGACGTATTCGGCGTGGCCTGGCTGCCCTTCTACCAGGTGAATGCGGGCGGCCAATCGTTTGAATTGCCCGCGTACAAAGCAAGCTAGCCGTGCCGGCCAGGCACATGAGTCTCTCCCCGAAGCAATCAGGCGAGGGGGACATGCAGAGGATGAGCGCGCCAACACAAATGGATGGCATATTCGACGTCTTCATGGGCGGCGTGCCGGCGGCCGACGAGTCCGGCCGGCGCCTCCTGCTTCGTGAATCCGATCATCTATTGGGCCGTTTTGGTGAGGCGGTCTGGCGCGAGATGGGCCCGGAGCAAGTGCTCCCGTTTGCGTTGCGCGAGAAGGCCGACCGCATTTGGATTCTCATCGAAGGCGGGCTGTGGGCGGTGATGCACGACACGCGTGAGGGCGTGCCCTCGCGCGGGCAGACACAGACGGTGCGCCTGGATGGACGCCCGAACGCGTTGCTGCTCATCCCCTTCGGTGTGGCCTGCGCGGCGCGCGCCATCGGCCGCAGTCCGGCGCGGTTACTCGAGTTGGCATCCCATGAGGAGGATCAGGAAGCACCCTCGCGGATCTTCGCCGCCGATGATCCGGTCATCGGCTTCGACTGGTCCTCCCTGACCGGCTGACCCATGTCCGAATTCCTGCAACTTGTTTCGGTGGAGGAGGCGCGCGCCGCGCTGCTCTCCGGCACCACGGCCCTGGCCGAAGAAGAACTGCTGCCCACTGAGCAGGCGCTGGGCCGCGTGACATCGCGGGCTATCACCTCACCGGCCGATTCGCCCAGCTTCCGCCGCAGCGAGGTGGACGGCTACGCCCTGCGTTCGCGCGACACGCACGCCGCCGGCCCCGCGCTGCCGGCGTACTTGAGCGTGGCGGGCGAGGTGCTCATGGGGCGCGCCGCCGGCGTCACCCTCTTCATGGGCCAGGCCGCCCTCATCCACACCGGCGGCCATGTGCCCGACGGCGCCGATGCGGTCGTGATGGTGGAGGACACACAGATCTCGCGCCCCGGCGAGATCGAGGTGCTGCGCGCGCTCGCACCCGGCGAGAACGTGTTGCAGATCGGTGAGGATATCAAGATCGGGCAGTTGGTGCTTGGGGTGCACCAGCGATTGCGCGCACAGGAAATCGGCGCGCTGATGGGGCTGGGTGTGACCCAGACCGCGGTGGTGCGTCGCCCGCGCGTCGCGATTCTCGCGACCGGCGACGAGATCGTTCCGCCGGAATCAATGCCCGACCCGGGCCAGGTGCGCGACGTCAACTCGTATGTGGTGGAAGGCATCATCCTGCGGGCGGGCGGCCTGCCACGCCGCTACGGGATCACCCGCGACGACGAGACCGCGATGCGTTCGGCGGCGCGCCAGGCTCTCGCCGAATCGGATGCGCTGGTCATGACCGCCGGTTCATCGGTGAGCACGCGCGACATGACGGCACGCGTGGCGCAGGACCTGGGGCCGAAGGGCGTGATCGTACATGGGATCGCCACCAAGCCCGGCAAACCCACCATTCTGGCGCTTTCAGGGGGCAAGCCGGTGCTGGGATTGCCCGGCAACCCGGTCAGCGCCGCGGTCATTGCCATGCTTTATGTGGTCCCTGCGGTCGAGAAACAACTCGGGCTCGATCCTCCCGTGCACTTGGCGGCAATGCGCGGGCGCATCACCCGCAACTTGCCCTCCCTCGCCGGGCGCGAGGACGATGTCCCCGGGCGGTGGATCGACCGCGGCGGTGAAAGCTGGGTGGAGCCGGTGCTCGGAAAGTCGAACCTGATCTTCACCCTGGTCCGCGCCGACGGTTTGATACGCCTGCCGGCGGACGTCAACGGCGTGGCCCAATCGGATTTCGTGGACTTCATTCCGTTTTCTGGGCCGGGCCTGGCTTAGTCGGCGCGGGCGCGGGGCGCTTGGGGCGGTGCATGGTGCGATGGATGGTGATCCGAATCGTTTGCGCGGCATGTTTCCTCGCGCTCACCAGTTGCGCAGCGCTGCCCGCCATTGGGCAATTCGGGCCGCCGAGCGCCACGCCCACGGCCACGGTCACGCCTGAGCCCTCCGCGACGCCCAGCCCCACGTTCACGCCCACGCCGACGAAGACACCCACCCCTGAACCCACACGCACCAACATGCAGTCACTGCTCGAGAGCGACCCTGTGCTGCAGGAGATACTCTGCCAACCGGTGCCGCTGCCCACGCTCGAGCGAGGAACGGTGCTCGCACCCATTCTTCTCTACCATCATGTCGGCGAAGCGGCGATGGAATCCGGCGGCAACTCCGACTCACGCTACAACGTGACCGCAGCCAATTTCGAAAGCCAACTGATGTTGTTGAACGAGCTGGGCTATCACTCGGTCGGGGTCAGCCGCATCATCGCCTCCCTCGTGCACAAAGAACCGTTGCCCGACCGGCCAATCGCCATCTCATTCGATGACGGGTGGATCGACCAATACGAGTTGATCTTCCCGCTCCTTCGCCAACACAACTTGATCGGAACGTTCTACATCCCCAGTACCTACCCTGGCAGCCAGGGAACGGTGTCGTGGGAGCAGTTGGCCGAGATGGCGGCCGCGGGTATGGAGATCGGCTCGCACTCGCAGACCCACGCCGACCTTCGATCCGTAAGCGAGGAGCAGGCCTGGCGCGAGATCCGCATGTCGAAGGTGGATCTCGAGAAGCAACTGGGTGTCCCCATCGACACCTTCGCCTACCCGTTCGGCACGTATCTACCCGATCTGGGCACGATGGTCAGCCGGGCGGGATATCTCGGTGGCGCCGGGTTGGGCCCCTCGCCGGTGCAAGGGCTCGGCTCGCTGTTCTACATGAGTCGCATTGAGGTGCGCGGTGACGAGTCTCTTTCGACCTTCCTCAACCTGCTGCCCTGGCATGGGGAAGGCACGCCCTTCTGCGGTTGAGTCCGAATGAGCGAGCGCAACGTCTACCTGCACGATATCCCGCTGGAAGAGGCCCAGGCGCGGCTGCGCGCGGCGCTCGAGGCGGCCGGGTTGTGGGGCGCGCTCGCGGCGGAAGAAGTGCCGCTCGAGAACGCGCTGGGGCGGGTGACGATCGAGCCGGTGTGGGCCGGCCTCTCCTCCCCGAACTTCCATAGCGCAGCTATGGACGGCTATGCCCTGCGTGCCGAGAGCAGCGCCAACGCCTCGCCGACGCAGCCGGTCGAGCTTCGCCTCGGCTCACAGGCAGAGTACGTCGATACGGGTGACCCGCTGCCGGCGTGGGCCGATGCGGTCGTGCCCATCGAGGCCACGCAGCCGCTGCGCGAGGCGGACCATAGTATCCGCGCGGTGGAGCTACGCGCGGCGCTCGCGCCGTGGGCCAACGTGCGCGCCATGGGCGAGGACATCGTGGCCAGCGAGCTGGTGCTGGCCGCCGGCCAGCGCTTGCGCCCGGTGGATCTGGGTGCCATCGCCTCGGCTGGGCATGCGCGGGTGCGCGTCGCGCGCCGCCCGCGCGTGGTTGTCGTCCCCACCGGCGATGAGCTCATTCCGCCGGGTTCGCTGCCGCAGCGCGGGCAGATCGTCGAGTTCAATTCGATTGTGCTCGCGGCGCAAGTCGAGGCCTGGGGGGGCGCGCCGACTCGCTACCCGATCGTCAAGGATGAACTGGAGGCCGTCCGCGCGGCGCTCGAGGCGGCCGCTCGCGAGGCGGATCTGGTGCTGGTCAACGCCGGGTCTTCCGCCGGCAGCGAGGATTACAGCGCGCAGGCCATCGCCGCCCTGGGGCGCGTGCTCGTGCACGGCGTGGCCGTGCGCCCCGGTCACCCGGTCATCCTGGGGATGATCCGCGGCGGACCGGACGCGCACGAGGTGCCGGTGATGGGCGTCCCGGGCTTCCCGGCTTCGGCCGCGCTCACCGGCGAGATCTTCGTGCGCCCGCTCATCGAACGCTGGCTGGGGTTGCCTCCCTATGTGCCTGAGGAAGTGGAGGCCGTGCTTACGCGCAAGCTGCACTCGCCGCTCGGCGATGACGAATATGTGCGGGTGAGCGTAGGTGAGGTGCGCGGCAAGATCGTGGCCGCGCCGCTCGCGCGCGGCGCGGGCGTGCTCACCTCGCTCGTGCGTGCCGACGGCATCGTGCGCATCCCGCGCATGACCCAAGGTGTGCAGGCCGGCGAGCCCGTGCGCGTGCTGCTGTATCGGCCGCTGGCCGAGGTGCGCCGGTCGATCCTGCACATCGGCTCGCACGACATGACGCTCGACCTGATCTCTCAGCATCTGGGCGCTTACGGTGTGCGCCTGGTCTCCTCGAACGCGGGCAGCGTGGGCGGGCTGGTGGCGCTGCGCCGCGGCGAAGCACACCTGGCGGGATGCCATCTCTTGGACCCGGCCACGGGCGAGTACAACGTGCGCTATGTGCGCGAATACCTGCCCGGGCAGCCGGTGGTGCTGGTAAGCCTGGTCGGCCGCGCGCAGGGCCTGATGGTTGCGCACGGCAACCCGAAGCACATCGCCTCGCTGGCGGATCTCGCGCGCGAGGAGCTGCGTTTCGTCAACCGGCAGCGCGGCGCCGGCACGCGCGTGCTGCTCGATTACCATCTCGAGCGGCTGGACATCCCGGCCGCGCGGGTGAAGGGTTACGAGCGCGAGGTGGTGACCCACCTCGCGGTGGCGGTGGATGTGGCCTCGGGCGTCGCCGATTGCGGGCTGGGCATTGCCGCCGCGGCGCAAGTGTTGGGTTTGGATTTCATCCCCGTGGCCGATGAGCGCTACGAGCTGGTCATCCCGGCCGAGGAATGGGAAGGAGCGCGCCTGGCGCCGCTGCGCGCGGTGTTGGCCGATGCGAACTTCCGCCAGGCGGTGGCCGCGCTGCCGGGGTACGACGTGCGCGGCATGGGCGAGGTGGTGACGCGGGTGGAGTGAAGCTCACCTCGCAGTTGCACACGCGCGGCTCCTGATTAACATTCTGTCGGTGCGGCGCGTCCACTCCATCGCGTGCAACCCGGTTGCCCAAGCATCGACGAGGGGATCGATGACTTGGCAATCGTGTCCTCTCCCCATCGCGCCACCTCCCTCTCGGCGCAGGTCCGTGCGCGGTGTTGGCCGTGCAAGCGCGCGGGCGGTGGTCGACTTTGCCCTCGTCCTGCCGCCGTCGCTTTTCTTCTCGTCGTCCTCATCGGACTAGGCACCGTCTTGCTGGCGCAGATCATTGTCGCCGACGCGGATTCCGCCGTGGCGGAAACTCGCTCTTGCCAGCCATCGTGTTGGACTTAGAATGGGCGCGGTGCCCGCAGCGCCGCGCGGGCTCCCTGTACCCTTCGACCGCCGCTGATCGACATTCGGTGATGACAACACAACTATGGAATCTTCTTTGCTTGGTGAACTCGCTTCCCTCGCCACCGCCGTCTTCTGGACCGGGTCGGCAACGCTCTTCACGCTCGCCAGCCGCCGCCTCGGCTCGGTCGTCCTCAATCGCACGCGTCTCCTGCTGGCAGTACTCTTCCTTCTGGTCACGCATACGATCATCCTGGGAACGCCACTCCCGCTGGATGCGGCACCCCATCGATGGCTGTGGCTGGGTCTATCCGGAGTCATCGGCCTGGCCATCGGCGACGCCATGCTCTTCCAGGCTTATGTGCTGATCGGCCCGCGGCTTGGCATGCTCATGCTGAGCACCGCACCCCTGATGAGCGCCCTGTTGGCCCTCGTCTTGCTGGGCGAACACCTTCTGCCGATTGAGTGGTTCGGGGTCCTTCTCACGGTTGCCGGCATCGGCTGGGTGGTCACGCGCGGAAGCGGACCGCTGCTCGACCGTCACCAACCGCACTACGTCCGCGGACTCGCACTCGGCCTGGGAGCATCTGTCTGCCAGGCGGCCGGGTTGACGCTCTCCAAGCTCGGCCTGGGCGGCGACTTCCCGGCCCTGTCCGGCGTCGTCATCCGCATCCTGGCGGGGTTCGTTGCATTGTGGGGGTGGACGCTTGTGCGGGGTGATGTACGGGCCACGTTCGCTCGCCTATCTCAGGACCGAGGCGCGCTGCTGCCGGCCTTCGTCGGCGCGATTGTCGGCCCGTTCCTGGGCGTGTGGCTCTCGCTGGTCGGCGTGCAGCTTGCGCGGGTTGGTGTGGCCAGCACCATCATGGCCCTGCCGCCGGTCTTCCTGCTCCCTGTGTCGCGCTTCATCCTCAAGGAGGACATCAACTGGCAGGCCTGGGTGGGCACCTTCGTCGCGATGGCCGGCATTGCCCTTCTGTTTCTGGTCTGATCCGGTCGGCCCGATGGTCCTCTCGTGCTGTCTACACTAGCCCGAATCAGTACACACTAGAGGACGGATTGCGACCCAACACGCCCCCTGACAGGTTGCATCACCCAACGCAGCAGATAATTCACAACGTGCGGCTGTAGAGAAGGAAGAAGGCCGCGGCCGTGGCGAGCAGGGCCAGGTAGGGCATGACGTGATGTAACCTCAAGACAACCGCCGGCATCGGCTTGGCGATGGTCAGCAAAGCGCCCGTGAGGAAAAGGCCGATGACGAGCAGCCCCGTGATGACGCTGGTGAGAAGTTCGGCCGGGCTCAGCGCGGCCACCCGGTTCATCCCGATCAGCATGATGACGAACAGGACCACTGCCGCCAGCGCAATCAGCTTGTGGATGTTGAGCCTCACCCCGCTGTACGGCTTGCCCGATCGGCTCAGCCAATAACCGGAGAGAAAGATGATGACAAGGAAAACCCCGGCGCCTGCGGCCTGCAATTGGATTGAGGACATTTCAGCTCCTTTGTGAGGGTAGGTCCGGCGAGGCAGTGCCCACGCCGAGCTCGCCGGCTCGGCTCGCGCGAGCCGCTAGGGAGCACCGGGATGAGAGGTCCGCCCGAAGTGTGAGAGCACGACGCCATCCACCTTACTCCACAGGGCATTCGGACTGAGTTCGAGCTTCGCGGCGATCCGGCCTTCAAGCTGCCGCCGGCTGGTGCGTTCACTAAGCAAGCCCTTGAGGAATCCCAAGTCGGACTCTGCCAGCAGGCGCGCGATCCAGTAGCCTCGCACGTAGTGGCGCACGATCGCGCCTTTGTCGTCCAGGTTCACGCCGGCGGAGTCCCGGGGCCGGGAGGGGCGGGGTCGCGCCCCTAGCGTGGCGAGGGTCTCCTCACGCACCGTCGGCTTGCCGAAGAACCGATCCACGGTGACCATCGCCAGGCCCTCATTCAGCCACGAGGGTAACTTGAGATGCGCCGTCGAGGCATGTGTCAATTCGTGGCACGTCACGTGCCGGACTTTCTGCGTGATGTCGTCCTCGCGGATGAAGATGCGCTCGCCGATGCTCCTATCGGCAGCCGCCATGAGGCGCATGGGCTTGACCCCCACGGCCGTGCGGCCTCCGTATCGCTGCGTCCAACCCCCCGCGTAGCGCCACAGGCTCCGTGACGCGCGCGAACCATAGCGGCAAAGTGATCAGCATGAAGAGGCGCCAGGGCCAGAGCGGGGAATGGAACATGAACTCCCACCAGGAAGCCATGACGTAGACCCTGCAGTTGCGCGGCGCTTGGAGGCCCCAGGTGTCGGCAATGAGCGGGAGGCTGCGCAGGCAGGCGTCTTCAACGATCCCGGCCGCCTCCGCGTCCTCGGCCCGGTAGATCAGCCTCAATTCGCCGATCGATTTCGTCTGCATGAAATGAGTCCTCGCCCTATGGCCGCGGTGCCGCGATTACAGCACCTTGGCCGCGCAACATCTCTCGCGGCGCTCCGATAAGCGGCAACCCGATGCAACCTTCGCCGCAGTCCAGCCGGCCTTTCATCCTGGCTCGCATGCTCGCGCAGCATTCGGTGTCGCGTCGACATGAGGCGCGGGCTACGTTGTCTCTCGCTCGAAGCGGGGTGCTTTCAAGGCCCAAGCGGGAGGCTGCTCGGGGAGGATGTAAAGCGAGAAGTAGAAGGCCATGATGAGAATAGGGACGAGAACAAACCCGACGGCGAAGAGAAGGCGCACCAGTACAGGCGCTGCGTGATTGGTGACGAGGTGCAAAAGGTAGAAGGCGACCAGGATAAGGTGAAGCGCGGCAAACACGGCGCCAGTCGCAAGAAGGACCGACCATCCGACCGATTCTGTCAATTGCGCCGGGAAGAATCGGGCCCAACGGTCCCAAAGCCCATTAGTCACCGCGGCCATGAAGACCGCGGAGGAGAAGAACCCGAAAAGCGGCGCAATCGTCGCAAGCGCCACCAGAAACTTGAGTTTGGGGGAGAGCCTCATTGCGTTCTCCTCGGCAGGCGGCAGTCCCTTACAGGATGAGTGATCGACCCATGGCAGCCGCCCAACGGCGGGCCGCGCAGGCCTTCGCGCTTTGCGTCAACTCGCAGCGCCTAGGCGGCGGTCCCTCGATGGCTTCTGGGGTGGCCGCAGTAAACGCAGGCCGGCTTGTGAACGCAGACCACTCCGCCGCATTCCGCGCACCGCCAGCGTTCCTTCTCCGCGCTGACGAATTGCCGAACCCCGATTTCGCGAATGCTCTCGAGGTTCTCGATCATACTCATCCCGTACTTGGTGCGGTAGCGCTTATCCAATTGGCGCAGCCGCGCACAGGGGAAGTTGTCGCACCCGAAACAGAATCGCCTCCCGGCGGTCTTGATCTCCTCGCAGTTCTTGATGTGGCACACTTGTATGTGTTTGGGCGCGTTCGCTCCACCGTTGTTGCAGCCCATGCACCGGTTGACCAGCCTGAGGTGCGCGATGCAGAGGCCGCAGTTCATGCCGCAGGGCGCGATGAGCGCCGTGAGGAGCGACTCTGGAGACTGGACCTCACCAATACGCGTGGGCAATGTCACTCCCTCTGTGTCTAGTCCGATGTGCGAACCTCATCAGAACGCCTCGCGAGAAGCCTCGGGAGATGCTCGCGATCTGCCGCCGGCTGGGCCGCGGCGCCTCGGGTGGCGAGCTAACCGAGGGCCAGGGTGTCTTCGCGCCGTGCGCTGCCAGGTAGGGCCGCCTCTACGAACGCCCCGATCTTGAGTATGGCCCGTTTGCCTTCCGGGAGGAACTTCGCTGCGAATTGCCACTCGTGCTGCATCTGCGGCCAGACTTCGAGCGTGGCATCCACCCCGGCTTGCATGGCTTTTTCCACAAAACGAGTGGCATCTGAAAGCAGGAGCTCATGCGAACCGATCTGGATGAGCAGCGCAGGTAGACCTCGCAGGTCGCCGAAGTAGGGTGACGCGAGTGGCGCACGCGGATCCGCTCCCCTCAGATAGATCTCGACCGACTGGCGTTCCTTCCTCTCGTCCAACATAAGGTCTTTCTTCGAGTTGAAGGCCCACGATTTGCCTGAGAAAGTCAGGTCCGTAACGGGAGAGAGACACACTGCAGCGGCCGGAAGGGGTCTATGGTGATCCCGGAGGTAGATGAGCAGGGCCAGGGTGAGGGTGCCGCCGGCGGAGTCCCCCGCCACAACGATTTCGTGCGGGGCATAGCCTTGCTCGAGGAGCCAGGCGTAGGCGGCCGCGGCGTCTTCGAGCGCCGCGGGGAATGGGTGCTCGGGCGCAAGACGGTAGTCGAGAAGCAAGGCCCGGCCCTTGCAGGCAAATGCAACGTTCCCAGCAAGCGTCCGATGGCTGGAAATGGAACCCGAGTTGAACGATCCGCCGTGTAGATACAGAATGGCGGGCAACGCCCGCCGTCTTTCCGGGAGGATCCACTCGGCCGGCAGGCCGTGTGCCACGACCGGCTGGCACTCGATCGCGCACAACGGCTTGAACATGCTGGCCATCGACTTCGACGTCGGCTCGTTCCCTCGCGACGTCAAGCCGCCCCGAGTGGTCCGAGAAGCGCCGCTTGATTCTCAGATAAACCTCGAGCGGATAAGTCTGCCAGCTTGCCATGTGCTTGGCCCTCCCGGGATGCTCTGCTTCCACCTTCCGTGCCCCCCGACGGCGCACCCCACAACCCTGTCCCGGCTGCATGACCACCGTGCAGGCAGGGATCTGCCTCGCGGGGCAACTGCAACTTCCGACCCCATCGATCGAGTCTCTTTGCTTTGGCCAAGTATTGTATTCGGGGAGCTGCCACCCGCAAGTCGTGTGTCTGCCTCTCTCTTGAGTTGGAGAACCTCCCAATCCCAAAGCCCCCGCGCTATGCCCTGCGGACATTCTGTTGTAGTATCGACTTGTCTTTGCCCCCAGCCATCCGCGCGCCCGCACGAGCCGCGGATGGCCCGTCGCTGCCTCGCCTGCGAGGCGGCTTCCACTGCGGAGGGAGCCATGATCTGCGCCAAGTGCCACCACGAGCGAGCGACCGGCCGCGAGTACCGTTTCTTCTACGGCACCAAAGGCCCGTCCACAACCTATCGGAACTACGACACGATGCAGAAGGTGACCTCCACGCCCTACAAGATCGCCGGGCAGGGCGCGGCGTGGGTGTGCGATGGCTGCGTCACCTTGCACCAGCTCCTCTATCTCGTGGGTGTTCTGTTCTTGGTGGGGATGTTCGTGGCCGTCGCCGTCAATTCAGCGCAGGAAGGCAACACCGCTAACGTCTACGGGTGCAGCGGCATCGGCCTTATTGGCCTGGTCATCGGCTTGTATGCCGTGGTCACTGGCCGCGCGGAGGCGGGCGAGATGGTTGCCATCTCGACACAGAAGAAGGGCCTGCGTGGGCAGGGGCACAACGCCTTCCTCACCGCCAAGCGCTACGAGAACATGCGCCGCGGAAACTCCTAGGCGGCGCGCCGCCTGCGAGCCAGCGTCAAGCCCCACTAGCGCGGCGCGCCCCAACGCGGGACCGGTGCCCGGGCCGTCCCCACGCGGCCGGCGGTAAGGCGTGCTATGCCCTCTCTATGAACGCCTTGCGCACTGAGGATGTAAACACACCGGGGCGCCCGATGGCGCCCCGGCCTGTGTTGCGCTTGTCTACGGCTGCGTGTTTGTGCCCGGCAGCGGGAGGATGAAGGGGTTGGTGGTGGGAACGAGCATGGTGGTGATGGTCGGCGAGAGGCGGATCACGTATTGATAGGTGATTAGGTCCGGGTTGTCGCGTAACGCGTCCGCGATCAGCAGCAGCGCCTTGGCCTCCGCTTCGGCGTTGATCAGGCGCGCTTCGGCCTCGCCCTTGGCAGCGATCACCGCCGCATCGGCCGAGCCTTGGGCCGTCTGGCGCACCTGCTCGGCCTCCTGGCGCTTCTGCTCGACCGTGAAGGCGGCCTGCTTGGCCAGCTGCTCGGCGATCTGCTTCTGCTCCACCGAGGCGGCGTACTCCGTCGAGAAGGTGATATTGCGCAGGATGAACGCGTCGAGCAGGATCCCGTTCTCCAAGAGCTTCTCGCGCAGTGTCTCGGTGATCGTCGAGGTCATCTCATCGCGCTTGCCGGTCACCACCTGCTCGACGCCGTATTGAGAGACGACGTCGCGGATGATACCCCGCGACTGCGGCCGGATCAGTTCCTCGGCATAGCGCCCTTGCCAGGCAATGTGCACATCGATCACGCGGGTTGGATCCACCGAGTAGATCACCGAAGCGTCGACAAAGATCTCCTGGCCGTCCGCAGTGCGGGCCGTCACCGAATTGTCACCTATCAGTGCGCCTTCGTTGGGCGCTATCGACATGGTGTATGTCTGTTTGGAGATCGGGTAGCGGATGACATACTCGGCGAAGGGCAAGATCCAATGCAGACCCGGTTCGAGTGTCGCTGGACGGTAACCACCCGCCTGAATTGCCGAGATGACGACACCCCGCTCCTCGGGCTGGACAAACACCAGCCCGGCGCTGACCGAAGTGGCCAACACTGCGATGACCACGGCGGCCAGAATGATGATGCCGCCGTTCTTCAGCGCCTGGCCGCGCGCCGCGCGGGCGAGGGTCAGCACCAGCACCGCGCCGGCGCCGAGCCAGGCCAGGATGGCAATTCCGGATAGCAGACCTGCGATGTTCATGAAACCTCCTCCTCAGGCAATGGGCGGGTTCACCCGCCGCGAGAGTCACTCGATATACGCCGGCCGGCCGTGCGGGTCGCGCCGCTCAGCGCGGCGCCTTGGCGGCCGCCGCCGGAACCACCGGATGGTAATGGATATGGACGCGCTTGACCAGGTCGATGCGCTGGTACAGCCGCTGCTCCACCTGCGAGGCGATCCGATCGCCTTGGGCCACGCTCAACCCTCCGTCGACGCCGATGGTCAGATTGAGCACGAGATACGGCCCGAAGCGGTGGGTGGTGAGATCCTCCATCTGCCGCACGCCGGGCACCTCGGCCAGGGCGGCGCGCACCTCCTGCAGCAGTGTACCGCTGGGCGCCACGTCCATGAGCTCGGCCGATGAGCCGCGAACGATTTGCACCCCCGTGCGGAAAATGACCAGCGAGACCAGCGCGCCGGCCAACGGGTCGACCCAGGGAAACCCGGCACGCCCGAGGAAGATGCCCACGGCCGCGGCCGAGGCGGCCAGGATGTCGTTGCGATGGTCGTAGGCCAACGCCTCCACGGCCGGGTTGGCGACTTGCCGCCCAATGCGCCGGGTGTAGATCGTCAAACCAATCTTGAGCAGCACGGTGAACAGGGCGATGTAGAGCGCGCTGGTGGCTGCACCAGCGTAGCGCGCCGTGCCGGTCCATTGATCGAACACCCGGTTGACCGCGTCCCAGAAAATCGCAATGCCGGTGACCATGACGAAGGCGCCCACCAGCAGGGCGGCGATGCTTTCGAGTTGGCGGTGCCCGAAAGGATGCTCAGGATCGGCCGGCTTGCCGGAGAGGTTCATGAAGATGCTGACCACGATGTAGTAGGCCACATCCGAGGTCGAGTTCACCCCGTCGGCCAGAAGCGCCGGGCTGTGACCCAAGATGCCGACCGTTGTCTTGAGCGCGGCCAAGAGGATATTGGTGCCCAAACCGATGTTGACCGCGCTGCGAGTTTGATTCTCGCGAGCAGTGCTATCCATCAAAGCCTCGTCGTGCAGCAAGGGTTGCGTTCCAGGCTCCGGGCCGGTGGCGAACAGTGATGGCCAATGGGCGGTTCAGCCTGCCTTCTCGACGCGTGCGGGCTCGCCGTGGATGATCACCCGCCGAATGGCCGGCACGCGAGTGCGCAGCTCGCGTTCCACCAGCTCGGTCAGGGCGTGGGCTTCGGTGATGGAAACCCCTGAGTTGAATTGACAGTGGAAGGAAACAGCCAGCTGCTCTTGCACTCGGTAGACGCGCACGTGGTGCGGGAGCCACTGCAGCTTGTGCTCCTGGAGCACCTGTGCCAGCACTTTGTTAATCTGCTGCTCTTCCTCGCGGGTTGCCACCTGCGTGGCCGTACCCTCGCCCACGGGTTCGATGTGGGTGATCACCTCGCCTAGCCCGGGCAGGGCTCTGCGCAGGGAGCGCTCGAACTCGCTGGCCTGATTGTGGGCCGCGCGGATGTCGAGCGTCTCGCGCACTTCCAGGTGCAGCTCGATCGTGCGGCGCCCGCCCAGCTCGTAGATGCGAATGCTGTGTACGCCCAGCCCCATGCGTGTGGCCAGCATGCGCACCGCGGTGATTTGATCCTCATCCTGGGTGGCGACGGGCCGCACTTCGACCACGACGTCCGCCTGGGGCCTGATCTGGCGGACGGCCGCCTCGGCTTTCGCCACGATATCGCGTGCGGCCTCCAGCGACGTGTCACGGCTGATCGTGAGCGCGGCGTCGACGAACGCCTCCGGGCCGCTCTGGCGCACTCGAACCCGCACCACCTCGAGCACGCCCGGTACGTGAATTGCATGCGCCACTTCGTCGCGCAAGTCGGGCGAGACGCCGTCCAGGAGTGCGCGGATCGTGCGCCGGCCCAGTTGCACGCTGACGTAGATCACGATGCCCGCCACGCCCAATGCCGATACCGCGTCGGCGTTG
This sequence comes from uncultured Chloroflexia bacterium, assembly GCA_963712475.1. Taxonomy (GTDB): domain Bacteria; phylum Chloroflexota; class Anaerolineae; order Anaerolineales; family RBG-16-64-43; genus RBG-16-64-43. The sequence continues at coordinate 1,034,320 of CAVQIA010000004.1, read as the reverse complement.
CCCAGCGCAGGCAGGTTCAGCCGCCGCGAGAGCCACACCAGCCCCAACCCGATGATGACCACTGCCGACGACCAGATGTCGGTGGAGAAGTGAAGTGCGTCGGCCTCCAGCGCCTGGCTGTCGTACTTCCTGGCCACCCGGTACAACGCGCGCGAGCGGGTGAAGTCGACGACGATCGAAACCAGCATAATGATGAAGGCCCAAACGCTGATCTCGATCTCCACCTGACGCACAAAGAGGCGCATCACCGCTTCGTAGATGATCCAGGCGCAGGTGGCTAGAAGCAGCATCGTTTCCACCAGCGCCGAGAGGTTCTCAACCTTCCCGTGCCCGTAGGTGTAGCGCTCGCTCGCGGGTCGCCCCGAAATGCGAACCGCGAGCAACGTCACCGCTGCCGCAGCCAGGTCCAGGCCAGAATGGGCGGCCTCCGAGAGGATGCCCAGGCTGCCGGTCATCAGGCCGATGACTAGCTTCATGCTGGTCAGGGCAACGGCGGCCCCAACCGAGCTGAGGGCGACGAGGCGCTTCTCGCGGTTGGCTTGATCCCGGGGGTGTGTCGGGGTTGAGTTGACCACGAGGGTTTCGAGGAGCAGCGCCTCATCCTTCCAAACGCGCCAGCCAGCGCAGAAGGTGTGCAAACCCCGCGCTCACAGGGAGCGCCGGTTGCGGAGTTGGAGGCAGCGGGGTGGGCGTCTCGCTCGGAGTTGGCGAGGGCGTGGGTGTCTCGGTGTCGGTGGGAATGGGCGTTTCGGTCGGCGTTTGGCTTGGGGTCCAGGTCGGCGTGGGCGTCTCGGTGGCCGTAGGTGTGGCTGTCGGCACAGGTGTCGGTGTGGGCTTGTGCAGCGTGATGTGACGGCGCACTTCGGCCTTGCCGTTGTCGTGCGAAGAGTAAACAGTCAACCGCAACGTCAGCGTGCCGTCGGGCGCATCCAGCGTGTCCCAATCGGCCAGGCGCTCGGTGGAGGTCACCGGCGAGGAGGAGTTGGTGATGCGCGACCAATCCTCGGGGTCCGACCCCGCTCCGTACTCCAGCCGCCAGTGGTCGAAATCACGAGTGGCCGCGGCTCGGCCCTCGATGCGAAGCGAGCCGGCGCTGATCACCTGGCCCTCGTCCGGCGAACTCAGGGCCAGGATCGGTCGAGGGCTGTCGGCCCGACATTCTTCCTCGGGGTAGAAGACCAGCTCGTCTTCCTCGAAGCCGGCATCTTCGGCCCAGTTCCGGCCGCGGAAGTCTTCGCGCAGCCACTTGCGCGCCCATGGGTCGCTGACGGCCATGGTCAACTTCTTTTCGAGGAAGTCGGAGCAGGCGGCCGACCCGCGCAGGCCGGTGTAGGTGTCGATCCACACCTCGCGCCACAGATCCTGCTCTTTCGGCAGGGGAAGCTGGTCGGCGGCGAAATACTCGAAGCGCACGTCTTTGCAGTGTTCGCTCGGGACGGCGCCCGAGGTGGCGCACACCTCGCGCTGCACCACGCCCGCCGGCTGGACGAAGCCGGAGGGCTGCCCGCCTTTAAGTTGCTGCATGGCGGCGTTCATGAACTCGGCCCAGATGGGGGCGGCGCCCGTCAGCCCGGTGGTGCCTTGCATCGGAGTGTTGTCGGGGTTGCCCACCCACACGCCCACCGAGAGGTCGGGTGTGTAGCCGATAGTCCAGTTATCGCGGAAGTCGTTGGTCGTCCCCGTCTTGGCCGCCACCGGGAAGGAGAGGTTGAGCACCGAGCTTGCGCCGAACATGGGCGCGCGGGCGGAGTTGTCCGAAAGGATGGAGGAGATGAGGAAGGCATGTTCGGGCCGCACCACTTGCTCGCCGGCGGGCGGCTGATACTCCTTCACCAGGTGGCCGTCGTAGGTGAGGATGCGCGTGATCGCGACCGGAGGGACGCGCAGCCCGCCGTTGGCGAACACCGCGAAGGCGGCGGCCATGTCGAGCGGGCTCACTTCGCCACCGCCCAGCGTCAGGGCGAGACCGAAATCGTCCCGATCGAGCGAGGTGATGCCCAGCCGCTTGGCAAAAGCGATCAGCCCCTCTTCTTGGGGCGTGGCCGGGTCGTCGTAGATGCGCACGAAATCGAGCGTTTTCACCGCCGGCACGTTGAAAGAGTTGGCCAGCGCCGCGCGAACCGATTGCGGCCCGTGGAAGCGGTCGTCATAGTTAACCGGCTTGTAGGGCGGACGCGGGTCGTTCGCATTCCCCGAAGGAGGGAACTCGGAGGGCACGTCCCAAATGATGGTGGCCGGGGTCCAGCCCTTTTCGAATGCCGCCACGTAGGTCAGCGGTTTGATCGACGAGCCGGGCTGGCGCGGCCGAATGGCCATGTTCACTTGGCCGGCCGGCCCCGAGTAGAAATCCGGCGAGCCGACCATAGCCAGGATTTCGCCTGTCGACGGGCGTATTGCCACCAGCGCACCGCCGGTGATCGAGCGGTCTGCGAGGGATTGCACCTGGTTGCGCACGATCTCCTGCGCAGCGACCTGCAAGCGCGGATCGAGCGTGGTGTAGATCTGGAATCCGGCGCGGTAGATGGTCTGCGGGTCGTACTCGGCTTCCAGCAATTGCCGAACGTAGTTCACCCAGTGCGGGAATTCCATGGGCACCGAGGGCGCCACGAATTCGAAGCTCTCCGTCTCGAGTGCGGCCGCGGTCGCGTCCTCCGGGGTAATGCACAACGGGGTGCTCGCCCCGCTGAGCACGAAGCATCCCATCTCCTGGCTGGCCTGCACCATCAGCACCAGCACCTGGCGCTGGCGCTCGAGCGTGGCCTCGCGATTGGTGTAGACGTCGTAAACCGAGGGAGCCTGGGGCAGCCCGGCCAGGAACGAGGCCTGGGCCAGCGTCAACGATTGGGCCGAGGTGTGGAAGTACGTCTCCGATGCGGCCTCGATGCCGTAGGCCAGGTTGCCGTAGTAGATCTCGTTGATGTACAGCTCCAGGATGACGTCCTTCGAGTAGCGCCGCGTGAGTTCGACGGCCAGCAACGCCTCGCGCACCTTGCGCATGTAACTGCGTTCCGTTCGTTCGTCGGCGGTGAAAAGTATCAAGCGCGCAAGCTGCTGGGTGATGGTCGAGGCGCCGGAGGCGATACCCCCGGCCTGGTAGTTTTGCAGGAAGGCGCGCACGATGGCCGAGGGGTCGAAGCCGGGGTGCGAGTAGTAGCTCTTATCTTCGGTCGCCAACGTGGCCGCGATCAGGTAGGGTGACATGCGATCGAGCGGAACGTAGGTGCGGCGTCCCGCGTTCGGGTCGAGGATTTCGTACAGCGGGTTGCCGTCGCGGTCGTAGATGCGGGTCGTTTCGAACTGCGAGGCGCGCGAGCTCAGGTTCTCCACCGAGGGCAATGTTGCGGCAATCTCGTAATACTTGTACAGGCCGTAAGCCGCCGCCGCGAACAACACGGCGATGCCGATGAAGCCTGCGGCCAACACACCGCGCAGAAAACAGCCTCCGCATCCGCGGCCACGCGCGCGCGGCGGGCGGGTCGGGCGCAGCTTCTTCATCTTGATGGGGCGCACTGCAGCCGGCCGCAGTGACGCGGACTTGGCTTCGGGCGTCGGCTCGATCAACTCGGTCGGCGCGGCGGGAGTTGGCTGCGTGCTATCGCGTTCCTCGGACTCCAGCCCGACCTCTGCGTCGCTCGGGCCAGTCTCGAGCTGGGGAACGATCTGGGTGGCGCCGGAAGCCGCATCCGAGGTTGGGGCTTGTGCGGCCAGTCGCCGAAAGCGCTCGGCAGGGGATTCGCTCATACGCTTATGAGGCGGGGCGGCTCTGGATGAGGACGGTCCAGCGCCCACTCATCACAACATCGTCTTTCTGGTTGAGCACGCCGAGCTGAATCTCCACGGCGCCGCCGCCCAGCCGCGCCAAGGGCTTGGTGGAGATCACCTCGAGCACGGCGTGGATCGTATCGCCCAAGAAGACCGGCCGGCTGAATTTCCACTCGCCGATCTCACGAAAGGCGATCACCGTCCCGGCCATGACGCCGGTTTGCACCGCCAGGCCTGAAACGATCGCCATGCTCAGCATGCCGTGGGCCACGCGCTGCCCAAAGGGCGTGTGGCGAGCGTATTCGGCGTCGGTGTGGATCTGATTGAAATCGCCCGAGAGCCCGGCGAACGCGGTCACGTCGGCTTCGCCGATGGTGCGCGCGGCCGTCACGATCTTCTGCCCCACGCTGAACTCTTCGAAGTACAACCCGCGTCGAGGCATCTTGTCCATTGCTAGAGTGTCCCTTCGGCCCGAGGGCGCGCTGCGTCGCGCCGGGCGATTGCGAACGATTGTAGCACAGCGCTTCGCGCGGTCCGGCCCGCAGCGCCGCACACCGGTGGTGCAAACGGGCGCGCGGGCGTCCTCGTGGATGGTACAATCTGAATCGAGTTCGTGCGCCGCCATCCCTTGGGAGGACGGCGAGATGCGACCGGGTGAATTGATCGCAACCGATGACGGCGATCCTTACGCTTCGTCCGGACTGGGCAGCCGAGCCCTCCTCCCCGCTCCTGCCACTGCTCTTGGCGCTGGCGCTGCTGTTGGGCGGAGCCAAGCTCGCCGGGGCGCTCTCGGTGCGCTTGGGCCAACCCGCCGTGCTGGGCGAACTCCTGGCCGGCCTGGCCTTCGGGCCCAGCCTGCTCAACCTTCTGCACCAGCCCTTCCTCTTCGATCCCTCTGGAATGACGCCGGCCACCGTGCAGCGCTTGGGCGAGCTGGGTGTCATCTTCCTCATGTTTGGCGCGGGCCTGGAGACCGACCTCGCGGGGCTGCGGGCGAGCGGGAGGCCGGCGCTCCTGGCCGGCGTGATGGGCGTACTCACCCCGATCGCGCTCTCGGCCGTCGTGCTCGCCCCCCTGATGCGCGAATGGCGTACGCCGCTTCTTCTGGGAATCGTCTTGGGCGCGACGAGTGTCTCCATCTCCGTGCAGACTTTGGCCGAGCTCCGCAAGCTGCGCACGCCCGAGGGCCTGGCGCTGCTGGGTGGAGCAGTGGTCGACGATATCCTCGTCATCTTGGCTCTGGCGATCTTCGCCGCGCTGTGGGCGGGCAGCCAGGGTCTCGGGTTGGCCCTCGTGCGAATGGTGCTCACCCTCGGAGCCTCCGTCATCTTGGGCTATCTGGTTTTGCCCTGGATCGCCGATCGTGCCAGCCGGCTGCCCATCAGCAAGAGCCTGCTATCGATGGTGGTCGTGGTTGCGCTTTTCTTCGCGTGGAGCGCCGAGTATGTGGGTGGCGTGGCGGCCATCACAGGCGCCTTCATCGCCGGGGTGGGGGTGGGCCGCTCTCACTGGCGCGATGAAGTGGCGCGCGACCTGGAGGCGCTCAACTACGCCTTCTTCGTGCCTTTGTTCCTAGTAAGCGTTGGCTTGTCTGCCAACCTGCGCATCGTCGCCCCTGCACATTGGGGGTTGGCCGGTTTGCTGGTAGTGATTGCGGTCGTGTCGAAGGTCGTGGGTTCGGGGTTGGGAGCGCGGCTGGGTGGGTTTACGCCTCGTCAGAGCCTGCGCGTTGGGCTCGGCATGGTCTCGCGTGGTGAAGTCGGGTTGATCGTGGCCGGCGCAGGACAGAGCATGGGGCTGCTGCAACCCGACGTCTTTACCTTGATCGCCGTGGTCGTTCTGGCGACCACGCTGCTCACGCCGCCCCTCCTGCGCTGGGCGATGAACGAAAGGACGGATCATGGCCAAGCTGGTCCTGCTGGTGCTGGATAACCCGGATCAGACGCTGGCAGTCCTCGAAGCCTGGGCCCGCGCGGGCATCTCCGGGGCAACGATTCTCGAGAGCAGCGGTCTGGGGCGGCAGTTGGTCGGCCGCGACGACTTGCCCCTCTTTCCGTCGCTGCGGGCGGTCTTGCGCTCCCAGGAGCGTATGCATCGCACGTTGTTCAGTGTTGTGCCAGATGCTTTTGATGTAAGCGGATTGGTACACGCAACCGAATCCGTGACCGGGTCGATCGCTGATCCACACACGGGCATCCTCATTGTGCTTCCGGTCCTGGAGGTCTTCGGATTGCGCGAGGGCGAGCGCCTATTCGCCGAGTGAGGCAAGCATGACCACGATACCGTACCAGACGCTGTTGCTGGCTTTCGTGCAGCCGGTCGACCGGGGTCCGACACTGGATGCGCTTGAAGCCGGTGGCTTTGCACCGTCGACCATGCAAGGCGGAGGCGGGTTCTTGGGGCGTGAGGTGGCAGTGCTTGTGCTCGGCCTGGGGGCCGGCGACGAGGCGCGCGCCATTGAGGTGATGCGCGGCGCGTGTTGCACGCGCACCGAGTACATCGCGGTGCCGTACGAGGGAACTCACCTGCCGCTTGGCGCGCCGGTGCCGGTCGAGGTCCAGGGTGCCACTCTGCTCATGCTCGATGTCGAACGCTGTGAGGTGTATCCATGAAGCTGCTTCTCGCGATTGTCCGCGATTCCGATACGCAGGCGATGTTGCCAGATCTGCTCTCGCGCGAGTTTCGCGTGACACGTATCGCCTCCACCGGCGGTTGGCTGCGCCAGGGCAACACGACCTTTCTCATCGGCGTGGAGGACGACCAGGTGGACCAAGCCATGGGAGTGATTGCCAAGAACAGCACGCCGCCACCCAACCCGGAGGCCGGGCACACTACCGTGTTCGTGCTCGGCAATGTTCGCTACAAACAGCTCTAGGGTTGCGGTCCCGGGAGTCGCGTCTCCGGCGATCTCGATTCGCTGAAGGGTACGCAGGATAGCCCTCTCGGCGCGGATATCCCCCGATCGGTCCGCCTCCACCTGTCCCTCCCCTGAGCCATCCGACAGGCCCAGCGCCGTCTCCAGGAATCTCGGCCGCGCGTGCGCAGCGCCGTTCGCGGCTACCGCCTTGCGGCGATCGAGGCACATGCGCGCCTGGGGCATGAGGTGACTCCCTGGAGGAATGTGCGCAACCCCCTCGAGGAGATGGTGCGTCAGCCGGGCGGGGAGGTGCTATTCGTCGTAGAGCACTGTCGTTTCGGCGTAGAAGCGAACCGACTGGCTGACCGTCCTCTGGTGCAGCCACTCTTTCAGTCGCAGGTTCTTCTCGTCGAGGCTGAATGCGGCCGACAGCTCCTCGAGCGGATAGTTGACGCGCAGCGCGCGCGGCGAAATGAGATGACGGGTGATTCCGGCCGGCAGGCGGCCCTGTCCTCGAGCCAGGTCCATCACCTGGCTCGGACGGAAGATGGGGAACACGACGAGCGCGGCGGCGCTTGAAGAGAAATCCTCCATGCCGCCCAGCTCGTCCTGCTGGGTGCGATAGATCTTGCCGTGCGGCAGATACAGGTTCACCACCTCGCGCAACGTCTCCGCCCACCCCTCGATCTTGCCCGTCTCCCCGTGGGCCGCCATCACCCCGCCCTCGGGCACGACGAGATAGCACAACACCTTGTGCTCGGCGAGCCCCTGGCGGGCATCTTCGCGCGCCATCTCGCGCAGGCTTACCCCGGGCAGCCCTTCCAGTCGCGTGAGCAGCGCCTGCGTTGAGAGGCTCACCACGAGATGGTTCCAAGCACTCAGCCGGACTCCGTCGCCCTCGTAGTCCACGACCTGGGCCAGCAGGTGAGGGAACTCCATCAGCGTGAAGGCGCTCACCCGGTTCGCGCCGTCGAGCACGACGTATTCGGCGGCGACCGGGTCGAGTGGGGCAATGACCGGCGGGTTCTTCAAGATACCGTCACGCTGCAGAGTCGTGACGAGTGGATGCGTGCGCCCGGGATCGTGGTGCTCATGCAATCGCAGCGAGTCGGTCGGGACGATGCGCAACGTGGGTAGGAGTGTCATGCGCTTTCCGTTCGAGGGCGTGCGGCTCGCTCGGCGGGGCCGCCACGCGAGCCGCACGCCTGCGGATGCCCCTCTCGCTTCTGGTGATGGCCGACGGCCAATGCCAAATCCGGTCGCAGACCCGATGAAAACCGAGCCGAAGTGTACCGCGAATGGAATCAGATGCCCAGGCAACCGGCAGCGCCTTACCGGTTTTTTGACCAAGTGCGGGGGGTTTGGTAGAATGCAGGTGGCGTTGTACCCTTCGCCGAGGCGCGCGTACGCGCCATATCTGAGGGCGTTCGCAGGAACGCCCCGTTCATTCAGAAAGGGCTTGACGATGAAAGTACTTCTGCTCAAGGATGTGTACAAACTGGGCCGGGCCGGCGAGGTCAAGAAAGTGGCCGATGGCTACGGCCGCAATTTCCTCTTGCCTCAGAATCTGGCTGTGCTGGCCACCCCGGGCGCGATGAAGCAGGCGGAACGCATCCGCGCCTCGGCCCTCGCCGAGCGCGCGCGAACTCAATACTGAAATGGGTGCGGTGGCCGAGCGCCTGACCGGCCTGACCTTGACCTTCGTCGCCCGCGCCGGTGAGACGGGCAAGTTGTTCGGTTCGGTGACCACCGGCGACATCGCCGCGGCCATCGAACGCGAGACCGGCGTGCGTATCGATCGCCGGAACATCGCCCATCAGCCGCTGCGCGAGGTGGGCACCCACAAAGTGCCTCTGCGCCTCACGGTCGATCTGATCCCCGATATCACGGTGATCGTCAACCGCGAGGGCGAGCAGGAAGGCGAGCCTGCTCCCGCGCCCGCTCCGGCGTCGCCCGCCCCCGAACCCGAAGCGCAAGGCGAAGCAACCTAGCTCACCGATCGGCCCGGCAGCGTGTCACGTGGTTGCTCTTCGTCGTGCATCTCCCGTGCACGAGCGACACGGTAACCTAGCACGCGCGGCGGGTCTGATCATGCTGAGCCTCACTGGCCATGTCCGAATCGCTCGGAACCCTGCTGCGCCAGAGGCGCGAGGCGTTGGGCCTCACCCTCGAAGAAGTCGAGCGGCGCACCTATATCCGCCAGAAATTCCTGGCCGGCATCGAGGGCGACGATCACAGCCTGATCCCCTCGGTGGCGCAAGCTCGTGGATTCATCCGCTCCTATGCCGCGTTTCTCGGGCTGGATGCCGATGAAACGTTTGCACGGGTGGGCGGGACGCGGCCTCGGCCGCCTCAACCCCCGCCGGGATCGGCACGCGTGGCGCCCGAAGCCCGCCGCCCGATCGTTTCGCGCGCTTCTCCGTGGCGGCGGTTCATGCGGCTGGATGTCGTGCTCAGTACGGGCCTGAGTGTGATTGTCATCGGCCTGCTGGCTTGGGGTGCGGTGCAGTTGGCGCACTTCCTGGCCAATGAGACCCCCGCTGCGGCGGCCACCGGAGCGTTTGTCGCCAGCCTCGCCCAAGCAACTCCCAGTGAGACTCCAACCGCCCCCGAGCCCTCGTCGGCCAGCGGCAAGCTGACCAGCGAGCCGCTTCTGGTGACAGGCGGCGAGCTGGTGACGGCGGCCCCGACACCCTTGGGAGGCGTATTCACCAGCGTCCACCTGCGCCTGGAGGCCGTGCACCGCAGTTATGTCCGGGTGATCGTGGATGGCAAGCAGCAGTTTGCCGGACGTCTGCCGCCGGGCCAACACCTCGAATTCGAGGGTACGCAGTCCGTCGCAGTGCTCTCGGGTGACGGCGCGGCCATTCGGGTGATCTACAACGGCGTCGACCAGGGCACGCAAGGCGGGGTGGGCGAGGCCGTCATCCGCGTGTGGACGCTGGCCGGAATGAAGACGCCCACACCCAGCGTAACTCCCACCGCCACGCCCAGCGAGATTCCCAGCGCCACACCGCGCCTCACCGCCACGTACACGCCCGCGCCCACTGCCACTCCGGCCCCAGGAGGCTAGATGGGCACGACCATGCGCTATCACGTTGTCACGCTCGGCTGCGCCAAGAACAGCGTCGACTCCGATTCCATGGCGGCGTTGCTCGAACAAGCCGGCTACCGGCATGTCGACCGTCCGTCGCGGGCGGAGGTGGTCGTCGTCAATACGTGTGGTTTCATCGGGCCGGCGCGCGAGGAGTCGCTGCGCACGCTGCGCGACCTGGCGCGCACGAAACGCCGCGGCCAGAAGCTGATCGCCGCGGGCTGCCTGACCCAGCGCTACGCTGAGCTCGTGGCGCGTGAGGTGCCGGGGCTGGATGGCATCCTCGGCACGCGCCGCTGGATGGACATCCTCGACGTAGTGCAGGGGCTGCGGCCCTCGGGCCATCCGCAGCCGCTCTACCACTTGCCGCCGGACGCGCACACCGTCGGGCACGACGAGCGCGGCGTGCTGCGCGCCTCCATCCAAGGCGGCAGCGCCTATCTCAAGATCGCCGACGGATGCCGGCGGCCGTGCGCCTTCTGCGCCATTCCGCTGATCAAGGGCACCGCGGTGAGCCGGCCGCTCGAAACGATCGTCGCCGAAGCGCGCCGGCTGCGCGATCGCGGCGTGCGCGAGATCATCCTCATCGCCCAAGACACCACCGACTACGGCCACGACCTCGGGCTGCACGACGGCTTGGCCCACTTGCTCGAGGCGATCATCGCAGCCGTGCCCGAAGTGCCCTGGCTGCGCGTCATGTACGCCTTCCCGGGCGCCATCACCGACCATCTGGTGGAGGTCATGGCCGGCCGACCGCAGATCCTGCCCTATCTCGATTTGCCGCTGCAGCATGCCCATCCGGCCGTCCTGCGGCGCATGCGCCGGCCGGCCAACATGGAATGGGTGCATGCCACGCTGGGCAAGATGCGCTCCACGCTGCCGGACCTGTCGTTGCGCAGTACCTTCATCGTCGGATATCCCGGCGAGAGCGAGGCCGAATTCGAGGCGCTGCTCGGATTCCTGAGAGAGATACGCTTCGACCGCGTAGGATGCTTCACCTATTCGTTCGAGCCGGAGACGGAGAGCGGGCGCATGCCGAATGACGTCCCGCCCGAGGTCAAGGAAGACCGGCGTGCGCGGCTGATGGAATTGCAGCAAGGCATCTCCCTGGAACGCAACCAGGCATGCGTGGGGCGGCGCATACCGGTGCTCATCGAAGGTTGGGGCGACGACCTGGCGATCGGGCGGTCGTATCGGGATGCCCCGGAAGTGGACGGCGTCGTGCTGGTCGAGGGCGCGCGGCCACCGCTGGGCGAGATCGTCCAGGTGGATATCACCGGCGCGCTTGTGTATGATCTGGTCGGCCGACTCGCCACACCGAATTCGCCCGCGTAGGTCGTGCGGGTGACACGAACCGGCCTCGCGCATGTGCGCGAGGCCGGTTTGATTCTCGCCGTCGTGAGAACGCCGAAGCTAGTGCACCTCGTCGCCGGGGGTCGTCGGCGGTTCGCTTGGTTTGGCAGCCTCTACTTTGGGGAGATCCACCTCGCGCCACGTGCCGGGGATGACCGCGTTGAGATCCCGCATGTGCTCAGCCACGATCTCGTCGGGACATAGTTCGATGAAGAGCCAGAGCCCGCCAAGCACGATCGCCGTGTCATCGATCGGCCCTGGCAAGATGTCGGGAATGAAGACGTACACCACCGTGGCAATCGGCAGCAACTTCAACAACGGATTCACCCGGCGGTCACGCATCAGGCGCCAGACGAGCTTGACTTGCAGCGCAGTCTGACGGAAGAAGCCTCGTGATGGACCGGGCAAACGCGGGGACTCGCTATCTGGCATGCTCATCCTTTCCAATGGTCGTGTGGGTACTCGATGATTATAGCCTCTGTCCGTCGCCTCCCTGGGTGAGGCACGATCCATTCAATATACGCCAGGCAACTACGGCTGTTGCATGCGCCCGCAACCACAGACGCTCGGATCCAGCGGACCGCGAGGTGCTCAGCCCGCGTAGCCCGATCGGATGCTCCGACTCCGTCGCCACATTCGCCGGCTAAAGTCCAGCCTTTGCCATGCAATTCTGGCGGCGCAGGCCAAATCGTGAAGTGAGGAGCAGGGTTTTCATACAAACCCACTTGACAAACCTACCAAATCGACCGGCTTTATGGTATATTCTCACCTGACGCAAGTGAAGGACGGAACCTGCGAGTCGGGCAGGCTCCCCGAGGCTGCGGCGGCTCCTCTGCGATGCGGCAACCGCGGCTTCGGCATCCACCAACCAGTCTGCGGATTCAATCAAGGAGAGGCACATGTTCACGCGTAAGGCAGTTGCATCAGTCGTTGTGTTCGCCATGTTGGCCGTGGCCCTCGCGGCTTGCGGCCCCAAGGGCCCGACGACGGTCGACGTCACCCTGACCGAGTACAAGGTCGAGATGAGCAAGACCAGCGTGCCCGTCGGTCAGGTGAAGTTCAACATCACCAACGAGGGCTCGATCGTGCATGAGGTCGTTCTGGAAGCCAAGGGCGGGATGGATGCCCCGCTCATGTCGGACAGCAGCGAAGCGAAAGTCATGGAAATCGAGCCTGGGGCGACAACCACGCTCGAGTGGACCATCGACACACCCGGCGAGTATCAATTGAGCTGCCACCTGCCGGGGCACTTCGAGAACGGCATGGTCATGCCCTTCACCGTGACGGCGAATTAACACGCACTGATCCCATGCGACGACCAAGGGGCATCCGCGCGGATGCCCCTTTGCGTTCATTCGTGTGCGCGCTCCCAATCAGCCGCCGTTAGCCGACGCGTGCCATCGCCTCGCGCATGTGCATGAGCTGGTGCCCGTAAATAGCCACCAACATGACCTCGAGTGACACCATTCCCAGGGCCGGGTGCCGGCCCACCAGGTTGAGTTGCTCCTCGCTCAAGGCGCGTGTGAATTCGAGCGTCTCGCGCCGCGCCTGTGCGAGCTGTTCAAGCACCTGCGGCGCCGCGATCCCCGCCAAGCGCTGCTGTTCCTCCGCATTGAAACAGTCGAAGTCAAAACCCTCTGGAGCCCCTTGCCCTCCAGCGGCCACGTCCTTCGCCATCCGCAGCAGGCCCACTTCGGCCGAGTAGAAGTGCGCGGCTAGATCGCGCGCCGTCCAGGGCGGCGGTCCGTCGTACACCACCGCGCCCCAGCCCTCGGTGCCGAGCGAGCCGAACTTCTCTTGCGTCTTGTGCATTCCCTTTTCGAGGCGGGCGGCGATTTCGTTGACGCGTGGGCCGGGCATGGGCTGCCTCCGCAATAGGTCGTGCCACAAGTCTAGCCCGTGCTCAGACGAAAGTCCAATCGCGTTTCACCCCATGTTGGCCGGCCCGCACGCCTCTTGTCCTATAATGGAATCCTCCGGGCCGGCATGCGCTCCGCGCACTCTCGAGCGCAGGACGATCTGCGCCGGCGGTGGAGAGGAGGTTCCGCATGCGCATCGCCATCCTCAGCGACAGCCATGACAACGTGTGGAAACTCGATAGCGCCATGCCACAACTCGCCCAGGCGGACGTGATCATTCACTGTGGCGACGTGTGTTCTCCGTTCACGATCCTGCGTCTGGCCCAGGGCGTACAGGGCAAGCCCATTCACCTGGTGTGGGGCAACAACGACGGCGACAAGCCCCTCTTGATGGCGCGCGCGGCCCAGGCCGGCAACGTCACCATCCATGGCGACCTGGCCGAGCTCACCCTGGATGGAGTCAGGGTGGCGGTCAACCACTATCCGAATATCGCACGGGCATTGGCCGAGAGCGGGCGCTACGACCTGGTGTGCTATGGACACGACCACACCGCGCACGAGGAGCACGTCGGACGAACCGTGCTGCTCAACCCAGGTGAGGTGATGGGCTTGAATGGGCGCAGCACCCTGGCTCTCTTCGTCACGCGCAGCCAGAAGGTGGCCTGGGTGGATCTGGCCTAGGGGCGCAAAAAAGGCGCCGAACAAGCGACGCCGATCCGCAGCAGGCGCCCCTGCGGTGAATTGAACACCGGTCTCTGCCTCCGGAGGGCAACGCTCTATCCGCTGAGCTACAGGGGCGACGCGTGCGATTTTACCATGCGGGGCGAAAGCGCTACGCGGTTTGGCCGTGATGCCCGACCCCGATGGTATAATCTCTTTCGCGCAGCGGTCAGGCCCACAGGGCCGTCCTGTTGCGGCGTGGGTCCCCCGAGGTCTTCCTCGTCGCAGTATGCGCTTCCGGCACGCATGCGCTCAGGGCCGGAGGCCCATGGAATGAATTGAGCGGGGCCGGGCCTCGCACCCCCAAGGAGAACGGGCATGTCTGGTCACTCAAAGTGGGCCACTATCAAGCGCAAGAAGGGCGCCGCGGATGCCAAGCGCGGCCAACTCTTCACCCGCCTGGCGCGCGAGATCGCAATGGCTGCGCGCGAAGGCGGCGGCGATGTCGACGCCAATTTCAAATTGCGTCTGGCCATCGATAAGGCCCGCGCCAACAATATGCCCAAAGAGAACATCGAGCGTGCGGTGCATCGCGGTACGGGGGAGGACCGCGAAGGCGGCGTGCTCGAGCAAATGACCTACGAGGCCTATGCGCCGCACGGCATCGCCTTGCTCCTTGAGATCGTGACCGACAACAAGAACCGAGCGGTCGCGGAAATCCGGCGCATCCTCACCCGCTCCGGCGGCAGCCTCGGCGAAGCGGGTTCGGTGGCCTGGCAATTCACTCGCAAGGGGTACTTCGAGTTATCCGCCGAAGGCAAGGACCCCGACGCCATCTTCGAGATGGCGGTGGAGGCCGGGGCGGACGACGTTTCGCTGGGCAGCGAAACCATCGAGATTACCGCTCCGGTCGAGTCCTTCAAGGCCATCAGCGAGCGCTTGCGCTCCGCCAAGATCACTCCGGAGGAGGCCACCCTGCGGATGGAACCTCAGCAGCAGATCCCGCTGAGCGTGGACGACACCGTGTCGGTGATGAAAGTCATCGAGGCCCTGGAAGAGCTCGACGACGTGCACACGGTTTATTCCAACCTGCAGGTCAGTGACGAGGCGGTGGCCGCCATGGAGGCGGCCGCCTAAGCGGCGCTGCCCGCCCTTTCCATACGATGCCAACAGACAGGCCGGCGCGCGCCTTGGGGATCGACCCTGGAATGGCGACGACCGGCTACGGCGTGGTCGAAACTGCCCAGACCGGCCTGCGCGCCATCGCCTACGGGGTCATCCGCACGCCCGCCGGGTGGACCCTGGCCCGGCGTATGCAGAGCCTGCACGAACAACTCAGCGCGGTCATCGCTCTCCACGGCCCCACCACCGCAGCCGTGGAGAAGCTGTTCTTCCAGAAGAATGTGCGCACGGCCATGGCCGTCGGTCAGGCGCGCGGCGTCGCCTTGCTGGCCCTTTCCGAAGGCGGTCTGGCGATTGGAGAATACTCGCCGCTCGAAGTCAAACAAGCGGTCACCGGCTACGGCGGGGCCGACAAGCGCCAGGTCCAACAAATGGTGCGCGCTATTCTCGAACTCGAGGCTATCCCGCGCCCGGATGATGCCGCCGATGCCTTGGCTGTCGCCATCTGCCACCTGCAATGCTCGCGTCTCACTGAACTGCTGGAGGCCTCGTGATCGCATCCCTGCATGGTCGAGTCGAGCAAGTTGCTGAAAACGCGGTGGTGGTCGAAGTGGGCGGGGTCGGGTTGATGGTGGCTGTGCCGGCGCCGCTGGCCGCCCGCCTGCAGCCGGGTCAGCTGGTGGCATTGTTCACGCGTCTCATCGTTCGCGAAGATGCGCTCGCGCTTTATGGATTCGAATCGCCCGATCAGCGCGCCTTCTTCGAACTGCTGCTCACCGTGAGCGGAGTAGGGCCCAAAGTGGCCCTCTCCTTGCTCTCGCACTTCTCGATCGACATGCTGCACTTGGCGGTGGGTGGAAACCAGCCTGAACGCTTGGCGGGCATTCCCGGTGTGGGGCGCAAGACGGCCGAGAAGATCGTCTTTCATCTTAAGGATAAGGTTGCGGCCCGCGGGGAAGCCAGGCCGAGCGGGTGGGGTGAGGGCGATACCGACATCCTTGCGGCGCTCACGGCCCTGGGCTATACGCTGGTCGAGGCCCAGAGCGCGTTGCAGTCGCTGCCCCGCGATGCGCCGGAAGACTTGGAATCGCGCTTACGCTTGGCGCTGCAGTACTTCTCCCGACGTTGAACTGAGACCCTGGCGCGGCCGATCCGCCGGCTCGCGCCCGTTCCATCAGTTGACTCGCGCTCACTTCAGCGTGCCAGGCAATCATCCGCGAATTCGGCGGCACGTGTTTATGTCCATCGCCCGTCGCGTTCGTCAGTTGTGAAGACCTGGACAAAAGAAATCCTCTCAGTTATCATTCGGCTGGCGGGCACGCAACCCGATGCGCAGAGCGCGGGCCGCTCGAGCTGCAGGGTTGCAGTGCGTTTGCGTGCCGGCCGCGGGCGGGCACATGTCCCGCCCGGTTCGCGCACAAGGCCCAGGCACGCTTCACCGCGCGGCTGACCAGGGCGGGGAGGACGTCGCATGTCGGAACTGGCAAAGCGGATCGCGCAGGATTTGCAGGCGCAGATCTCCTCCTTCGAGAGCCCCCTGGTCGCCGAAGTCGTCGGCACGGTGCTCGAAGCCGGAGACGGCATCGCGCGTGTGCGCGGCCTGTCCGATATTCGGTCGCAGGAGCTGGTGACCTTCGCGAGCGGTGCCACCGGAATCGCCTTCAGCCTCGAAAAGGCTTCGGTGGGCGTCATCGTTGTGGGCGAGTATGGCGGCATCGCGGAGGGTATGGAGGTGCGCGGCACCGGCCGCATCGCCTCGGTGCCGGTCGGCGACGGGCTTGTTGGCCGGGTGATCAACGCCCTGGGCGAACCCATCGACGGCAGGGGTCCGATTCCGTTCACCGAGTACCGTCCGATCGAACGTATTGCGCATGGCGTGGTCGATCGCCAGGACGTGGACAACCCGGTCCAGACCGGGCTGAAGGCCATCGACTCGATGATCCCCATCGGGCGAGGCCAGCGCGAGCTCATCATCGGCGACCGGCAGACCGGCAAGACGGCCATCGCCGTCGACACGATCATCAACCAGCGCGGCAAGGACTTGCTGTGCATCTACGTCGCCATCGGCCAGAAGAAGGCCTCCGTGGCGCGAACGGTGGCCACTCTCGAAGCGCACGGCGCGATGGAGCACACCGTGGTCGTGGTGGCCGCCGCGGATGAGTCGGCCGCAATGCAGTACATCGCCCCTTACGTCGGCTGCGCCATCGGCGAAGAATTCATGGAAGGCGGGCGCGACGCACTCATCGTCTACGACGACCTTTCCAAACACGCATGGGCCTACCGCCAGGTCTCGCTGCTTTTGCGTCGGCCGCCGGGGCGCGAGGCCTACCCGGGAGATGTGTTCTACCTGCACTCGCGCCTGCTCGAACGCGCCGCACGGTTGGCCGACCGCTTCGTGATTGTTCCCTGGTCCTTCAAAGGTGAGGCTGGGCCCACGGACGGCGTGGACAGCAAGGTCTACGGCGGCCCGCTCTCGCGCCAGGAGGTTGGCGAAGCGGTGAAAGCCATGCCCAACGGCGCAGCGCATCGGCCCGCCAAGGTCAAGGGCTCGGGCGGATCACTCACGGCATTGCCCATCATCGAGACTCTCTTGAGCGACGTCTCGGCCTACATCCCGACCAACGTCATTTCCATCACCGACGGGCAGATCTACCTCGAATCGAACCTGTTCTATACCGGGATCCGACCGGCGGTGAACGTCGGCATCTCCGTCTCGCGCGTGGGCGGTTCCGCCCAGACGCGCGCGATGAAGCAGGTGGCAGGGATGCTGCGCCTCGACATGGCTCAGTTCCGCGACCTGGCGGCGTTCGCTCAGTTCGGCTCCGACCTGGATAAGACTACCCAGCAGCAACTTAACCGCGGTCAGCATTTGCAGGAGATCCTGAAACAATCCCAGTACGTGCCCATGTCGCTCGGCCATCAAGTGGCCGTGATCTTTGCCGGCACGCGCGGGTTCTCCGACCAGGTGCCCTTGGATCAGATGGCGGCGTGGGAAGAGGGATTGCACCGCTTCCTGGACGTGGCCTATGCCGAGCTGCAGGAGACGATCGATCGCGAGAAGGAAATCAGCCCGGCCGTCGAGGCCCGCCTGAAGGAAGCGCTGCAGGCCTACAACATTACGTGGAAGCGATAGGCTGCGTCAAACACGGCGGATGAGCTGAAATGTCCTCCCTACGTGAGATGCGGCTGCGAATTCGCAGCGTAGGCAATATCGCCCAAGTCACACGCGCGCTGGAGGCGGTGAGCGCCAGCAAGGTTCGCCGCGCTCAACAGGCTGCGCTGGCGACGCGCGCCTACGCAGCCAAGGCCTGGACGGTGTTGGAAGACCTCGCCGGCCAGCCAGGCGGCGGCAGCTTGCATCGCCTGCTCGATCACCGGCCGGAGGTGCGCCGCGTACTGGTGGTCATGGTCAGCGGCGATCGCGGATTGGCCGGTGCCTATAACGTCAATGTCGTGCGCGAGGTGCTGGCCCGCTTCCGTTCAAGCCCCGTGCCCGTGCGCTACCTGGTGGTCGGGCGCAAAGGGCGCGACATGATGCTGCGCCGGGGCGCCCATCTGGCCGCCGAGTTCAGCGGTTTGCCGGGGTTGCCCACCTTCACCGACGTATCGGCCATCGGGCGCTTGGCCATCGAGGATTTCGAGAAAGGGCAGGCCGACGAGGTCTACCTCGCCTACACGCGCTTTATCTCTCTGCTCCGCCAAGAGGTTGTCGTGCGGCGTTTGCTGCCGCTCGCGGTCGAGGAGGCCGGCGCGCACCTGCAGACGAAGGGCGAGCGCCCCAGCGGACCGCGCCCGGCCTACCTCTACGAACCGGGACGGGCACAACTGCTCGACGAAATCGTGCCGCGCTTCGCGGCGCTGCAAGTGTTCCAGGCCGTCCTCGAGTTCCTTGGCCAGCGAACACGCCGCGCGTATGATGACCATGCGCAACGCCACCGAGAACGCGCACGAGCTGAGCGCGACGCTGAAACTGGACTACAACAAGGCGCGCCAGCAGAGTATCACCAGCGACTTGCTCGACATCGCGGGCGGCGCAGAGGCTCTGGTCGCCCGCAGTTAGGCTGAGGCCCAGATTGAAACGCGGCGCGTGGCGCCGTGGAGGACATGCGAATGGCGATCGCCAGCGGACGAATCGTTCAAGTGCAGGGTGGCGTGGTCGACGTGCAGTTCCCTCCCGGGGAATTGCCCGCGATCTACGATGCCCTCGAGGTTCCGCGCCAGGGCGTGGCGCCGCTGGTGCTCGAGGTGCAGCGTCACCTGGGCGATAACTGGGTGCGCACCGTGGCTATGGATTCCACCGACGGACTCCAGCGCGGCGAGCCGGTCGCGGCCACCGGGTCACCCATTCGCGTGCCGGTCGGGCCGGCGACGCTGGGGCGCATCTTCAACGTGCTCGGGCGGCCGGTGGACGGCAAGGGCGAGGTCGAGGCGGAGGTCACGTACCCCATCCACCGCACCGCGCCGCCATTCTCCGAGCAAACCACAACCGCCCAGGTCTTTGAGACCGGCCTCAAGGTGATCGACCTGATCGCTCCCTTCACCCGCGGAGGCAAGACGGGCATCTTCGGCGGGGCAGGCGTGGGCAAGACCGTCATCATCATGGAGTTGATCCGCTCGATCGCCACCGTTCACAAGGGCAACTCCGTGTTTGCCGGAGTCGGCGAGCGCACGCGCGAGGGCACCCAGCTGTACCGGGAGATGCTCGAATCGGGCGTGATGAAAGACACGGTCATGGTCTTCGGCCAGATGAATGAGCCGGCCGGCGTTCGCCTGCGCGTGGGGCTGACCGGTTTGACCATGGCCGAGTACTTCCGCGATGAGGGGCGCGATGTGCTGCTCTTCATCGATAATATCTTCCGCTTCTCGATGTCGGGCTCGGAGGTTTCCGCGTTACTGGGGCGCTTGCCCTCAGCCGTAGGCTATCAGCCCACGCTGGCCACGGAGATGGGCGAACTCCAGGAGCGCATCACCTCCACCAAGCGCGGCTCGATCACCTCGATGCAGGCCGTGTACGTGCCGGCCGACGACTACTCGGACCCGGCGCCGGTAACTACCTTCACCCATCTGGACGCGACCGTGGCACTGGAACGGTCGATATCCGAGAAGGGCATTTTCCCGGCGGTGGATCCCCTGGCCTCCACCTCGCGCATTCTCGACCCCGGCATTGTTGGCCAGGAGCACTATCGCACCGCGCGCGATGTGCAGCGCGTGCTGCAGCGCTACAAGGATCTGCAGGACCTGATCGCCATTCTCGGCGTGGATGAGCTGAGCGATCAGGATAAGCTCACCGTCTCTCGCGCGCGCAAGATCGAGCGCTTCTTCTCACAGCCGATGTTCGTGGCCGAACAGTTCACCGGTGTCAAGGGTGAGTACGTGCCGCTGCGCGAGACGGTGCGCGGCTTCCGCGAGATCCTGGATGGACAGCACGATGAACTCCCCGAAGTCGGCCTTCCACATGGTGGGGCCGATCGAGGGCGCCGTCGACAAGGCCCGGCGCTTGCACGCCGCGTAGGGGCAGGCAGGATGTCGAATGCAGTGTGAGATCGTCACCCAAGACCGCGGGCTCTTCAGCGGCGATGTGGACATGGTGCTGGCCCCGGGCAGCGAGGGCGAACTAGGCATCCTTCCGCATCACGCGCCGCTGCTGACCACTCTGAGCCTGGGCGTGCTGCGTGTGCGGCAGGGGAGTCAGGAGCGAGCCTTCACCATTGCCGGTGGCATCATGGAAGTGCGTCCGGATCGGGTCACCGTCCTTGCCGATTCGGGAGAGAATATCGAGGAGATAGACGTCGCCCGCGCCGACGCAGCCCGCGAACGCGCGCAGCACATGCTCGCCGAAGGCCCGGCGGTGTCCGAGGCTCGGATGCGCGAAGCCGAGGCGGCCCTTCGCCGATCGAAACTGCGCTTGGACGCCGTGCGCCGCTTCCGGCGCGCGCGCCGGCCGGGCGCGGGCGAGGGCGACGGCCACGACCCGTACTCGGGCTGAGCTTCGCCGAGCGACCGAGCTTCACCGAGAATCGAACATGGCGCTACTCTACCGCGAATTGGGCATCGATCTGGGCACGGTCAACACGCTGATCGCCGAAGGCGGCGAGATCGTCTTGAGCGAGCCGACGATGGCCGCGATCGACGTCGATGAGCAGAAGATCGTGGCCCTCGGCCAAGAAGCCAAGGACATGTACGGCCGGGTGCCGGAGGGCATCCAGGTGATGTACCCTCTGCGCGACGGGGTCATTGCCGACTACGAAGTGACCGAACGCATCCTGGCTTACTTCATCCAGAAGGTCTGCGGGCCCGTGCGCCTGTTCAAGCCGCGGGCCATGGTCACCGTGCCGTATGGCGTGACGAGCGTCGAGGGAAGGGCGGCACATGAAGCCACCTTCCGGGCGGGTAGCCGCGAGGTCTTCTTGGTGCCGCGCACATTGGCGGCGGCCGTCGGTGCAGGCTTGCCCATTGGGACTCCGTCTGGCAACATGGTGGTGTACCTGGGGGGTGGCGCCAGCGAGAGTGCCGTGATTTCGGTCAACGGGATTGTGGTGGCCAACACGGTTCGAGTCGGCGGGCAGAGGCTGGATGAAGCTATTTCCACCTACGTGCGCCACAAGCACGGGCTGGTCATCGGCGAGACAACGGCTGAGGAACTCAAACTAAAGGTAGGCTCCGCCGTCCCGCTCGAAACGGAACTCACCCTGGAGGTCCAGGGGCGCGATCAGGTGAGCGGGTTGCCGCGCAAGGCGGTGGTCACCACGGCAGACATCGAGGAAGCCCTGGCAGACCCGATGGCCCAAATCATGTCCGGCGTGCGCGCGACTCTCGAGCGCACGCCACCCGAACTCACCTCGGATATCATCGATCGCGGGATGATGCTGTGCGGAGGCGGGGCACTGCTTCGCGGGGTGGATCGCTACTTCACCCAGGTGACCGGAGTCCCGGCCTACCTCGCCGAAGAGCCCGTGGCGTGCCTGGCCCTGGGCGCTGAGCGCGTGCTCAAGCAAGTGGAGTTATTCCGGCGCTTCTTGCCGCCGGCGTGAGTGAGAGCCGCTAGTGCGGCCCCGGGGGTTCGAGGTAGTACGTCATGCGCTGCAGGTGGACCGCCGGGTCGATATTCTGCACGTACACCCCTCGCGGCACAATCAACGTGGTTGGTGCATAGTTGAGGATGGCCTGCACCCCGGCCTCGATCAGGTGTTGGGTGATGGCCTGCGCCTGCGTCGCCGGGACGGCCAGCATGGCGACCCGGATGCCCTCGCGGCGGACCAAGTCGACAATCCGCCCCGCGTCGCCGATGACAAAACCGGCCAAGGTCTGGCCAACCTTGGAAGGGTTGTTATCGAGCACCATGCGGATGCGGAACCCGCGGTCGTGAAAGCCCTGGTAGTTGGCCAGCGCGCGACCCAAGTCGCCCGCGCCAACCAGCACGACATCCCATAACTGCCCGAGTTTGAGAATGCGCCGCAACTGCTCGATCAGGAAGGGGACGTTGTAACCCAGGCCCTGCTTGCCGAACTCGCCGAAGTGGGAGAGGTCCTTGCGAATCTGGGCTGAAGTGAGCCCGAGACGCGTAGCCAACTCTTGCGAGGAGGTGACCGATTTGCCTTCGCCGCTCATGGCGCCGAGCGCGCGCAGGTAGACCGGCAACCGGCCCACGACGATGTCGGGAATGGGTTTCGACGCCATCGATACCTCCGCCGGCGGGAAGGGTTTACAATGAATTCGACTTTATCACAAAGACTTGCAGAAGGCAACACGAGGCACAGTGATGTTCCTCGATGAAGTGCATCTCACGGTGATGGCCGGCAAGGGCGGCGATGGCATGATGCACTTCCATCGTGAGAAGTACGTGACCCGTGGGGGGCCGGACGGTGGCGACGGCGGCCGTGGCGGCGATGTGATCCTGACCGTCGACCCCAATCTGAATACCCTCTCGCTCTTCCGCCACCAACGCTCCTTCCGCGCACAGGATGGCACACGCGGCGGCTCCAACAACCGCACGGGCAAGTCCGGTGCGGATAGGGTGCTTGCCGTTCCGCGAGGCACACTCGTGCGCGATGCCGCCACTGGTTTGGTGTTGGGCGACCTGACCGAGCCCGGCCAGCAGCTGCGCGTGGCTCGAGGTGGGCGCGGCGGGCGAGGCAACCCCCATTTTGCATCACCCAGCAACCAGGCCCCCTACATCGCCGAGAAGGGCGAGCCGGGCGAGGGGCGCGAGCTGGGGTTGGAGCTCAAGCTCATCGCCGACATCGGCTTGGTGGGCGTCCCCAATGCCGGCAAGAGCACTTTCCTCGCCGCGGCGACGGCGGCCCGGCCCAAGATCGCCGCTTACCCGTTCACCACAACCGAACCCAACTTGGGGGTGGCACTGCTCGACGACACACCACTGGTCCTGGCCGATATTCCGGGCCTGCTCGAAGGCGCGCATCGCGGTGTGGGCCTGGGCTTTGCCTTTCTGCGGCACATTCAACGCACGCGCGTGTTGATCCACCTGCTCGACGGGACAGGCGAGAGCCCGCTGGCCGACTTCTCTCAAATCAACACCGAGCTGGCCCTATTCGATCCACGGTTGAGTTCCAAGCCGCAGGTCGTCGCACTCAACAAGATGGACCTTCCGGAGGTGCAGGCGCGTTGGGAAGGGGTGCGCAGCGAGCTCGCGCAGCGCGGCGTGGAGCTGATGCCGCTCTCGGCGGCCACGCATCGGGGCTTGCGCGAAGTGCTGGCGCGAGCGGCGCAGCGGCTGCGCGATACGCCTGTGCCCGCGGCGAGCGAGGAGGAATTGCCGCTCTACCGCGGACCGCAGGAGGCCGACGAGTTCAAGCTGGAACGCGAAGCGGACGGCGGTTGGCGCGTGCACGGACGGCGTATCGAGCGCGCGGCGGCCATGACCTATTGGGAAATGGACGAGGCCGTCGAACGCTTCCAGCGCATCCTGGCAGCCATGGGTATCTACGAGGCGATGAAGCAGGCCGGCGTGAAGCAGGGCGATGTTGTGCGCATCGGGGAGAATGAACTCGAATGGCACGACTAGGTGTATTCGGAGGCAGCTTCGACCCGCCGCACGTCGGGCACCTGGCGTTGGCCGAGGCGGCCCTGTACGGCCTCGGCTCTGAGCCGTGTTTTGTGGGTGCTCACACCTGCTCCGCCCCACAAGCAGGGGTGGGTAATATCGCCGGCGGCCGTTCGCGAGCGAATGGTCGCGATCATGGTCGAGCAGAACCCTCAGTTCGAGCTTTCGCGGGTGGAGATGGAACGCCCGAGCCCTCAATACATGGTGGATACCCTGATCGAGCTCGGGCGGCGCCGGCCAGGCGAGGCGCTCGTTCTGCTTCTGGGCGGGGATTCGCTGCGCGACTTGCCCTCGTGGGGACGCCCGCAGCTTCTGATTGAAAAGTGCACACTGGGGGTAATGCGCCGGCCGGGCGCCGAGCCACGGCTGGCGGAACTCGAAAGGGTCTTGCCGGGCATTTCGGCGCGCACGGAGTTCTTTGATGCGCCGCTGATGGAGGTCTCGTCATCGGAGATTCGCAGGCGTGCGCACGCCGGCGAATCCTTCGAGGGTCTCTTGTTGCCTCGGGTGGCCGCGATCATAGCCCGAGAGCGCCTCTACTTGGCCAACGCCGGCGGCGCCTTGCCCGGGTAACCCAGACTTTCGAGAATCTGGACCGCCGTCTCGACGAACGACGGACACCGCGTCTCGAACAGGCCAGCTGCCTTGGCCTGCGCGAGCCCACCCGGCTGCGAAACATCCACCTCAAGCAACTCCTTGCAGCGCATTGAGCCGAATCGCCGGATGAACCCAGCCACAAACTCCTGGCCGGCGAGGTAGGCGCGGTCCTTCTGCAGCGTGTCGTGCGGGTGGGTCATGCCGTGCCGCAGACCGACGACCATCAGCGCCCCGCTCACCGCGCCGCATGTCTCGCCCATGCGAGCCCCGCCCCCGCCCAGCGAACCTGCGACTCGCAGTGCCAGATCCGGTTCAACGCCCATCTCGCGTGCAAACGTCGCGAGCACGGCTTGGGCGCACGAGAAGTCATCGCGCATGAAAGCACGGGCGGCTTCGGCTCGGGTCATGATGGATCGCTCCTCGTCCCGCACAAGCAGATGGGGGTCGCTATGCGCCCATGCGCTGGGCGCGTTCACAATGGGGGTGAGGCGAGCTTCTCGATCTTGCGGCCGATCTCCCGCCACTGAATACGGCTCAAGCCAAGCTTCTCGCGCAACCGGTCGGGGTCCATGCCGGATTGCCGGTCGTGAACGGCGCACGTCCAGCGGCACATGTCGAACGAAAGATGCTTGGCCAACCCGGCTTGCAGGCTGATGTCTTCGAGCACGTATTCAAGCTGGCGCGGCGACCAGGGGAACAGGCGATCGGCCAGATGGTATTGCTGCACGTATTCGTGGTACAGCCCGACCCATTTCGGTTCGAGGGCGATCTTGCGTTCTTTGAATCGCATCCTCGGCTGGGTGTAGCGTACGAAAACGAAGGGCGCCTCGGGGGTGCTCACATCCACATGGCTGAGCTTGAGCCCCAGGCATTCGCCCTTCTTGATGCCGGTCTTGAGCAGCAAGTCGAGCAGCACAGCCGGGCGTGCATCGGGCTTTCCTCCGATGCGGCCGGCCCGCATCTCGCGAGCCGCCCGGCGCGCCGCTTCCACCTCGCCCGGGCTCAGCACATCCGGTAGCGGGCTGATCACCGTCTTCTGGACCAGCGGCGCCGCGGGGTCCTCCGGCCACACGCCCTTCTGATGCATGTAGCGGAAGAAGGCCTTGAGCGACGTGACTCGCCGCGAGTACGTCTTAGGGCTGCAGGGGATTCCGCGCCCCGAGCGCATCCAATCCAAGAAAGACTGCAGATCACTCGTGCCAATCTCACCCAGGGCACGCCCGGCTCCCACGTAGCTCGCCAGCAGGTTGAGGTCGGCGCTGAAGGCTTTGACCGTGTTCTCGGCCAGGCCCTCATCGCCCAAGTGCCGCTTCCACACATGCACGCCGGTCATGAGCGAGGTGCGCGAATTGACGGGGCCGCTCTCAGCCGTGGAAGAACTGCTTGACGCGCCGGGGATAACCATCATGGGCGGGGCGATCTGGTTCTCACTCTCGCACGAGCGGCGGGTATGGCCTCGAGCCCCCGAGCGGCGCGGCGGGCCCTGCACTGCGGCGATCCCTCGGAGGCGGGCAGGGTGTGAGTGCTAAGGGTAGAGCGCTTCCTGCAACAGGCTGTAGAATCGCGTCCGGGATCGGCAACTGGACGTCGGCGCCCCCGGGTGTGATCCACCCGTAGCACTGGGTGGGGCTCACGATTCGATAGCGGCGCACATTGTCGGGCCGCACACTGGTGGCCATCGTCACGAAGGGTGCCAGATCCTGGAAGGAAAGATCCATGTCGACGAATTGCCGGAGTTGATCGAAGAATCCCGGCATGTTGGCCAACGCGTTCAGGCTGAGCAGGCGGTTGGCGAACCCGAGGATGACTTCCTGCTGGCGGCGTTCGCGGTCGAAGTCGCTGGTCGAGTAGCGCGAGCGAACGTACCACAGGGCTGTGGCGCCGTCCATATGCACCACGCCCGGGTAGACCGTCACCTCACCGAACCCCTTGCGCTTGTCGGTGAGCGTTTGCCCCACGGGCACATCGATCCCGCCCAGGGAATCGACCAGGCCGGTGAACCCGTTGAAGTTGACCCGCACCCAGTGATCCACCCGCAAGCCGAAGTTGTACATCAGCGTATCTTGGAAAAGACCGAAGCTTCCACCCTCGTAGCCCAGCGTGTAGCCGATCGGGAAGGTGACATTGATTCGCTGCATGGTGTAGGCGGGGATGTAGATGTACAGGTCGCGGGGGAAGGAGATGAGCGTGGCCGTCCCGCGCGACCGATTGAGCGAAAGGATGATGATCGTGTCGGTGCGGTAGGAACTCTCGTACGGCCGCACGTCACTCCCCAGCAAGGCGATGTTCAACACATCATCGCCCAACTCGAAGGGCTGCGCCGGCGTGGGGATGGCTGTCGGTGCGGGATAGATCGGCCCTGCGTAGGGTGACCAGGGCGGAACGCCGGCGAACGGCGTGGGCGGCACGAGCGGCTCGCCGGCGCCCGGCGTTTCCTGCAAGAACGGCGCCAGTTGAGTGGCCAGCGAAGGCATGAAAGGCGTCGGAGTGCTCGAGGCGGGCAGGAATGGTGTAGGGGAAAAGACCCCGTCCGGCATTGCCTCCGAAGAGCATTGAAGCCCCGCTGCCCAACAGCATGCAACTCAGGCTCAGCACGCTAGCCATGCTGAATGCGGCCGCGATGAGAGAGCGTCGTCCGTGAGGCATTCACCTTCCTTGGCTAATCGAAGATGTGCCCTGCGCGCAGCAGGGCCATCCTAGAGACGATTATACGCCTGCAGAAGTTCCAGGCTCCGATGCGCCCGCGCGATGGGCTGCGGCCGAGGTCCAGCGGGCCGCACGAGGCTCAGGTGTAGACCCCGCTTGGGGCTGCGGCCAGGGGGACCTCGATGGAGAAGGTGCTGCCCTGACCCGCCTGGCTTTCGACCCAGATGCGGCCGCCCACCGATTGGGCCAGCTCGTGGGCCACCGCCATTCCAATTCCCTTCTCGCCCAGGCCGGCCAGCGGCGCGCCGGTGCCGCGGGCAATCGCATCGAACACCATGGGGTAATCGTCCGGGGCAATGCCCACTCCGCCGTCATCCACCGAGACCAGCAGGGCCGAGGGTGGGCCGCCTTCGGGCATGCGCAGATGCACACGCACACCCACCTCGCTCTGGGAAGGCGTGGCCAGAACTGCGTTGCGCACCAGGTGGTAGAGCAATTGACGCACGCAGGCGCGGTCGGCCTCGGCCTCGAAGGTCGTGTCGGGCAACTCGAGATGAATGCTCAATTCGCGTTCGCGAATGAGCTCACTGGAGGCCGTCAGGGCCGCATCGACCTCGCCCGCCACTTCCAGCGGGCCCCAATCTACCGGAGCCTCGGCCCGCGCGAAGGCAGCCAGGTTCTCGAGATCTTGCGCCAGAGCCTCCGCATGATAGGCCTTGTCGCGCAGATGCTCGATGGGCTGCCGCTGCATCGATCCGAGGAGCGCTGCGCCTTGCCCAGCGAGCAGCTCGGAATCGCTGCGCACCGAAAGCACCACTTTGAGAAGTTCGCGCGCCAGCGAGAGAACCACCTGCTCGCCGAGCGGCCCGCCGCGTGCGGCCGGCACCGCACTCGAGGGTTGATCCCAGCCAACACCCTGGCGCTCGAGTTCTTTCTCGGCGCGGTCGAGAGCCATGCGCAAGCGCTGCACCTCCTCGCTCTGCTCGGTCATGAATTCGTGCAGGACTTCGCCCGAAGGAGCAGCCGTGGGCGTGCCCGAGAGGCTGGCGCGCAGTGAGGCAATCACCTCATCCCGGTTGAGCAGAACCTGCGAGAGGGCCTCCTCGAGCCGGGAAACTTCGGCCTCCATCTCCTTGATGCTCTCCGGTTGCGCGCGCTGAGTGACCTGTACGTCGAGCTGGTCGGCGCGCCGGCGTTCGGTCTGCAAGTCCTCTTGTGCCTGACGCAGGCGGAAGCCGAGGTCGGCATTCTCATCACGCAGATTGGCCAACTCGGCATCCGACATCAGCGCCCGGGAGCGAGGCGGCTCCTGCTGGTCCTCCGGCAACAATTGCGCAGAGGCCAGGTCGGTGACGAGCGGAGCGGCGAAGGCTCCCAGCGTGCGCTGGTCTTCGCTGCTCCACTCGCGGCCGCTATAGGGGGAAAGGACGAGCAGAGCCGTGCTGGCGTTTGTGCCGGCCGCCAGGGGCATAAGCATTGCCGGGCCGGGTTGAGCCAGGCCCATGGCCTCGGCGACCCGCCTGTAATCGGCCGGCAAGTCGGCCGAGCGATAGGCGTGGACCCCTTCTTGCGCGAGTTGGGCGATGATGCGCCCGCTCTGATCGCCGGACAAGTAGGCCCCGAGGAGCGGTTGCGAGCGCACCAAGTCGTACCCGGCGGTGATGTGCAACCCCGCTCCATCTTCCGCTCGCGCGAGGATTAAGGCCACATCCGCGTTGAGTGTGCGGGCTGCCCAGAAGGCAAGGTCCTCCGCCATCGAACGGGCGGGCGCAGGCGGGCCGGCTTCGCCGGGTGCGCCGGCGGGCTCGGCCTCCGCGCTCGATGGAGGGCTTACCGGCGGCGCGACCGCGCGCGACGGGCGGCTGGCCAGCGCCGCAATCCACACCACGAATAACGGATAGGCGATGACCTCTGCCGCGCGCAGCAGGCTGGCAAAATCCTCACCCGGGTTGCGCACCCCGGCTTGCAACAGGGCACCTGCGAGCAGGATGCCCATGCACGCCAAACCCAGCCCGCCTCGCGCGGGGCGGCGCGCCAGCAGCAGGGCGGCGCCGATTAGCGCGGTGAGTGCGAGGCATATGTCCCATAGAGGGGCCAGCACGGTCGTATTGAATCGCAGATCCGGCAGTTGCACGGCCGTCGAATAGAGCAGCACGCTGGAGGCGAAGCCGAGCACAACCGCCAGCCCGATCGCTGTGAACGCGATGAGTGAGGCGGGCCGTGCGCCCGATTGCAGGAGGAGCCACACGAGGAGTATGGCCGAGATCACGCTCACCGCGCGATCGGCATTGCCGAGGGCCGTCCGGGAAAACGCACCGCCATCCCACGCGGCCCACACCGAGAGCAGCATGAGCGTGACGTGCAAGGCGACCATCGCACCCAGGCCCCCCGAGAGACGCGCCCACGTCCCGCGCTCCAGGTGCGCTCGCCACATAGAGGCGAGGAGCCAGCCAAGAACCAAAGCCAGGAGGACGGCCATGTTCGCCGGCGGCAGGCTGAGCGCGTTGAGGATGCCCTGGGATGTGCTCATGAAGCTGACCTTTCTGTGAGCACGGAATCAATGGCCCGATTATCTTATCATGGGCAGGCGCGCGAGAGCCCACAACCCCTCGAAGGAGGCACTACGCACGCGTGAATCCGGGTCGGACAGGCTGCGCTTGAGGACTCGCATGCGCTCCGGGAAGGCGGCATGCTGCCACGACTCGGCGGCGGCCAATCGCTCGCGCGGATTGCCATCGACCAGCGCTCGTTCGAGCACGCCCATTGCGCCTGAACCGGCGGGCACGCCGGTGCCGCGCGAGGCGGCGAAGGCCACAAGCCAGGGCAAATCGGCCGCCTGCGCTGGTTGGGTGGAGGGCCTCCCCTCAGGTGAGGGTTCCATCACCGCCGTCGCCGCGGTCCGCACAACCCATTCCTTATCCTCGCGAGAGACCTTGCGCAGCACATCGGCCACCCACGGCTCATCGATACTGGCCAAGCCGATGATCGATGCCCGCCGCACCAAGGCATCCGAATCAGTGGCGGCTTCTCGCAAGAGCGGGTGGCCGTCCTCGCGGTCGAGGGATAGGCCGACGCTGGCGGCACGGCGAGCATCTTCGTCGCCAGTGAGCAGGATCCGGCCGAGCGCCTCGGCGGCTTCCTTGCGCCCCATGCGACCAAGACCCATAGCCGCCGCCCAGCGCACCTCGCGCTCGGCCGAGCCCATCAAGCCATCGAGCGTGGGGATGGCACCGCCGTCGCCCATCGCACCCAGGCCAAGCGAGCCCAGTATCTGGCCCTCGGCATCGTCGACGATATCGAGCATCTGGCGGAACAAGACCAGGATGCCAGGGTCGAGCGAAGCAACGAGCGCGCACGCACTGCGAGCGCGCAGGGGAAAGGGCCAGCGCGTGTTGCGCACCACGCCCGCCAAACGACGCAGCACGTCTGATCTCCACTCGGCCTCGCCGGCGTGTCGCAGCCATGCGGCGCATTCGAGCAGGGCATTGGCTTCACGTATCCACGGGACGAGGCGCAACGTCGTGTCGGTCCCGCTCGCGGTCGGCACGCTCTCGGATAAGGTCGTCAGGCGGTCGCGAACGAGCGGCCCAAGATCGAGCATATCGCCGGCGAGCGAGAGCGCCACTTCGGTGAAAGATGTACTGGGCAGGGCGAGCAGCGCCTCGGTCGAGCCTTCGCGCGTGCTGCGCACAAGGTAGTGCGCTGCCAGCCGGCCCGCGATCGCCGGATGGGCGAATGCCAGGCGTCCGGGGAGGGTGGCGCGCCACAACCCGCGCGCAATCAACTCCGCCGACACCGAGCCAATGTCCACGCTCGGGCGGGCCTCAACCCCGGTGGCCGCCGACAGCGCGCGTTCTCCGTCGGAGCGGCTGAGCACAGGCACGCCAGCGGCGACCATGGTCCCTGCCAATTGCCTGAGGCCGGGAACCCATGCCGGTTCGCATTGCCGGCGCAAGAGCGCGTCCAGGTCGCTGGCTGTCGTCCGGCCCAATGCATCGCCGGCGCATGCCGACCATAGGCGCAGTGTGATCTCGAGAGGCGTGGTCAGCGCCGCCGGTATGGACAACCAGCCGCGCAGGACCTCGGCCGACGGCCAGTCGCCCGAGGCGGACGCGCCGGCGATGTGTTTCTTCCAGCGTTCAGCCCACCGGCCGACGAACGCATCCTGCCTGAGACCGGTCCAGGGCGCAACGGGGGCGCGGGCGAAGCCCATCATCTCCCATAACGGGAGGCCCCGGAAACCATCGGTGACGATGACGCGCAGGTTGGGCCATTCTCGAAGTAATCCCCCCAGCCACTCGCGCACACGCAAGGCGTGGGCATCGGAAAGCTCGTCGAAACCGTCG
Organism: uncultured Chloroflexia bacterium; assembly: GCA_963712475.1. Lineage (GTDB taxonomy): Bacteria > Chloroflexota > Anaerolineae > Anaerolineales > RBG-16-64-43 > RBG-16-64-43. The sequence continues at coordinate 1,002,963 of CAVQIA010000004.1, read as the reverse complement.
ATCAGGAGCCACGGCAGGTCGCTGCGCAGCCCGCGCTGCACGAACGCCGCCAGCCCAGGCAGTGTTCGGCGCGAGCTATGAGGGCGCATGGCCTGCACCAGAACCTCCCCGGTCTGCGTCTTGCCCGGCGCGGGTTCCAGGTCTGCGGCATGTGCGAGCAGCAATGCCGTGGGCAGGTCCTTGCGTTCGACGACGGCAGCCAGTTTGCCGGCCCGCAACCCAAGGATGATCGCTGCCAGAGCCACCGTCCGCCCGCTGCCTGTGCGCCCGCACAGGACGACATGCTGCCGGCCGCGGACCACAACCTCGAGCGGTTCCTGGCGCCAGCCGTAATGCGATCCTAATTGCGGCCACTCGGGTGTGAAGGGCAGGCTTGAGGGCACGTCGCTCTCGGCCTCCTGCAGTGGATCCGATGGTTGAGGGGATCGTAGAAAAGTTGGCGGAACGATGATCTCCTCGAGCAGGAAGAGCGGGCCCGCCAGGTGGCTGGTCTGCGCCCAGCGGACGAGGTCGCGCGAGTAGGATTGGGCCGTCCCCGTCGCCAGGCTTTCACGCCACGCAGCCCATTGTGCGCGCACCCCGCTGATCGCGCCAAGCAAGCTCGCCCGGCGACTCGCTACCAGGGCGGTGAGCAGCGCCCCCAACGCAGCTCCGGCGATGAAGGAGGGCGCGTCGAACTGCCAGCGCGACCCGAATAGCCCCATGGTTTACCCCGTGTAGAGAATGCGGCCGCAATTGCCGCACATGACGATCTCTTCGCCCGTGCGAGCGGCGTCGATACGCACTTGGGACGGGGCGACACCGCACCGGCCGCAGGTGGATCCATCCAGGCGCGCCACAGCCGTTCCGCGCCGCGTGCGACGCAGCGTGCCGTAGGTCTCCAGGTCCTCAGGGGTGACGAGAGAGACCGCCGCTTCGCGCTCAGCGCTGAGGCGTTCGACCGTCGCGACCAACCCGGCACGTTCTTGGTGCAGCTCGTCCTCTTCTTGGCCGCGGGCAGCCCCGACTACGTCGAGTGCAGATTGCGCGGCGCCGTGCTGCCCCTCTGCCTCGTCTTGCGCGACCATCGCCTGCAATTGGCGATCCTCGAGGACGCCTAGGAATCGCTTGAGGGAGGCCAACTCGTTCTCGAGGTCCTTCATTTCCTTCGGGTTGTGCACCTCCCCGCTGTACAACCGCCGTTCCGTCTCACGCAGCTTGGTTTGCTGTGTGCTTACCTCACCTTCCGACTTGACCAGCGCGAGATGGGATTCGTGGAGGGCGGCCTTGGCCGCGGTCTCGTGCCGGCGCGCCACATCCACCTCGGGTGAGACGGCCAGCCAGGTGGTGATCTCGGCCAGACGCGTCCGCGCCGCGTCCAACTCGTGGTCGATCTGTTGCAGACGGTATAGATTCGAAACGCAACTCATGAGCAGGGATTATAGGGAATTCCCCCCCAGCGTCAACTCAAACAAAGCAGTGCGTGCGACAAGAAAACTCCAAGAAACCTGTCTGGAAGAAACGCGCGAGGGCCGATGTTAGAATCCTTAGATGCACATCGATCACCAAGGCAGCGAGGCGGGGGTGCGGCGCGACTTCCGTTTGGGGGTGATCAACGGCGCCCTCTTCGGGTTCGCCGAAACGCTGACCGATCCTGCGCTGGTGCTGGTGGCCTTCGTGGTGGCCTTGGGTGGCTCGCCGCTGCTGGTCGGACTGGCGGCGCCGATCCGCAACGCCGGATGGTACCTACCCCAGCTCCTGATTTCGAGCCGAACGCAATCGGCCCCGCGCAAGCTTCCCATCTATGCGCGAGTTGCCGTGTTGCGCTTGGCGGGGTGGGGGGTCATCGCGCTCACGCCGCTGCTGCTGGGGCGGCTTTCGCCTGGCGCCGTGTTGGCCATCTTCTTCGTGGCGTTCCTTGTGGCCGAGAGCGCGGCGGGTGTAGCGGGGCTTCCGTTCCTGGAGGTCGTATCCAAAGTCGTTCCCGCCGGACGGCGGGGGGAGTTCTTCGGGTGGAGGTTGACGCTGGCCGGCGCGGCGGGAATTCTCGCCGGGTGGTTGGTGCATGGATTGCTGCAACGAGGCGGGGCGGTTGGCCTGCCACTCAACTATGGCGCGCTCTTTTTCATGGCCTTCCTGGCATACGTCGCGGCGATGACGGTGTTCTTTCCGGTCCGCGAGCCCGCCGATACTCACACGGTTCCGGGGATTGCGCTGAGGGAGCAGTTGCGGTCGGCGCGCAGGCTGTGGTCGCAGGATTCCAACCTGCGGCGCTTTCTGTACTTGCGGCTGGCGCTTATCGTCACCGGAGCAGCGGTCCCTTTCTATACACTGTACGCGCAACGCGAGCTCAACCTGCCGGTCGAGGAAGTCGGTGTGTATCTCACCGTGTACACCGGCGCCTCGCTTTTGGCCAACCTGGGCCTCGGACGATTGAGCCGGCGGATGGGCGACCGCCGCCTCATGCGCCTGTCGGGTTGGGCCGGGCTGGTCATGTCGCTCGTGATTATCGGGCTGGGCTTCGTGGCGGCGCGGGGTGGGGCGCGATGGTTGAATGCGGGGATGATCGCCGTCTATGCGCTGCTCGGCATGCGTGAAGCCGGCATCGGCATCGCAGGCATGAGCATGCTACTGGGGCTGGCCGGCCACCAGCAGCGATCGCTGTATCTTGGCCTGGCCAATTCAGTGTTGGGCTTAGGACTTTTGGCTTCGGCCGCGAGTGGAGTGCTTGTCGAATTAGCCGGCTCACTGGCGTTGTTCGTTCTGGCTGCCTTGGCCAGTGTCCTTGCGCTTTGGTTGGTCGGTGGGATTCGCGATCCCTCGACCCCCAAAACCGCCTGAATGAGGCCGAGCACCGGGCTCATTGACCCTGGCTTGCGCAGCGGGGTACAATCCGCGGACTCTCCGCTTGGCGTGCGAACGAACGCGAGCCTGCCTGTGTCCGCTAATGGCAAGGGGCCTGCGCCTCGCATATGGAAGCGCGGATGATAATGGAAGGAAGGACATGCATGATGCGCCGCCAAATTTGGACGCGTGTCACACTGCTGACAACCCTCGCCGTTAGCCTGGCGTGCAATCTGCCGGAGTTCCTCGCCCCGATTGCCTCTCCTGGCTCGGCGACGGCAACTCCCGGACAGGAGGCGACTCTGATCCCGGTCGAGGCAACCCAGGCCGCGGCCACCGAAGCCGCGCCCGGCAACACGCCGGAGGCGACACTCCCTGCGACGGCTGAATCCCCAACCGAGTCTCCGTTGGCGCCGGTTGTCTACCCGGTGGGGCCAGACAACTTTTCCGAGGACATCAATCCGCTGACCGGGTTGCGCGTGGCAGATGTGGCTCTGCTCGACCGCCGGCCACTCGCGATCAAGGTCTCGAACTTCCCGCGCAGTGCCCGGCCGCAGGCTGGGCTCTCGCGTGCAGATCTGCTGTTCGAATACTACACCGAGGGCGGAAGCACGCGCTTCATGGCAATGTACTACGGCCAGGAAGCGGACAGGGTGGGCCCCATCCGCTCGGCACGTGTGGAAGATACGCGCATCGTCCCGCTCTACGATGCCATCCTGGTACATGTTCAGGCCTATCAGGATGTGTGGGATCAGATGTACAACTCCGGGATCGACTTTATCAACGAGTTTCCCGCCGCATGCCCGGCCATTTGCCGAGATGCGAATGAGAAGATCAAAGAGAACTCCGCGTTCGGTAACACAGCGGAATTGACGAAGTACGCAGGCATCGTCCGCCTTCTTCGCGGTCGCCCGAACCTGAATGGGATGTTGTTCGACTCGGCCACACCGGCCGGTGGCGGAGATGCAGCCTCGCTGTGGGTACGCTTCTCGGCGGCGGCCCTAGCAGAGTGGCGCTTCGACGCCGTCTCCGACTCCTACCTGCGGTTCTCGGAGAATGAGTCCGGCGCGCTGGTGGCTCTCAACGACCGCGTGACGGGAAGGCAGCTTTCAGTTGCCAACGCCGTCATCCTGTTCGTTCCCTTCAACCGCTTCGTGGGCAAGACCACCACCGCCGAAATGTGGGACCTCAACCTGAGCGGCGAGGGCAAGGCGGTCTTCTTCCGCGACGGCAACGTGTTTGAGGGCACGTGGAAACGCGTTTCGGCCAGCCAGCCGCTGCAGTTGCTGGGGCCGTCAGGCTCGCTCTTCCCGCTCCAGCCAGGTAGCACGTGGATCGGGGTCATCGGCAAGAACTCGGGTATGACGCGCGACACCAATCAATGGCAATTCCGCATGGCGTGGCCATGATCGATCGAGTGACGGTCGTGATGCTGGTGGAGAACGAATGAAACCCGTTCGAACGGAAAGCCGCCGCGAGCGGCCGCATGGTCTAGCGGCCGCTCGCGGCCCTCGCACGTTGGCATGGCCGGCCCGGGTGATCGGAGTTACCTTGCTGGCGGCCACCCTCGGATGCCAGGGGCTGACGCTAAGCGTCTCGCCACCCCCCCCTGCACAAACAACGACCGCCTTGCCTGGGCTCGGGGCCGCGCCCTCGGCTGTGTCCGGGTCGGGTGAGACTCTCCCAACCGCACCCGCGGCCACCGCAACAGCGTCTCCCATCGAACCGACGGCCACGCAGAGCACGCTGCCCGCTGCCACCGAGGCTGGGCCGGCCATCAACCCGCTGACCGGGTTGCCCGTGTCGGATGCGAGCCTGATCCAGCGCCGCCCGATCGGCATCAAGGTCTCGAACTATCCCCGCTCCGCCCGGCCGCAGGCGGGCCTTTCATTTGCCGACTTGCTTTTTGAGTTCTATCAAGAAGCCGGTGACACGCGCTTCCACGCCATTTTTCTGAGCAATGATGTCGAGAAAGTTGGGCCCATCCGTTCCGGGCGCAAAGTGGATTCGAACCTGCAGCAACTCTACCAATCGTTGCTGATTTTCAACGCCGCCGACTACCGCGTGTGGGAGTATTTCCACGAAACGCCCTCGCAAGAGTACATCATCCCGGAAGGCCCCGCCCCGTGCCCGGCCCTGTGCCGTGATTCGTCACAAGCGCAGGTCAATAGCCTGTATGCCAATACGGCGGCGTTGCGCAAGGCCGCGGATGCATTGAAGATCCCGAATATCGCGCCCGACTTGAGCGGAATGACCTTCGATGCTGCGCCGCCCGCCAACGGCGTTCCGGCGACCGACGTGCTGGTGCGCTTCTACACCGACAACGCGCGCGCAGAGTGGCGCTACGACCCTGCCACACGGAAGTACGCCCGCTGGTCGGAAACTTCCAGCGGTGGCATGGCGCCCCTCAAAGACCGGCTGACGGGCCAGCAATTGACCGTCTCCAATCTGGCGGTGGCCTTCGTGACCTTCTATCGCCCCCAGCAAGTGGAAATCTACGATGTGATGTTGTACGGCACGGGAAGGGCAGTGCTCTTCCGCGACGGAGTGGCGACCGAGGGAGGCTGGGTGGTGGCCAACCCGGACGAACCGTTGCAGTTCATCAGCTCTTCCGGTCCGTTTGCGTTCCACCCCGGCGTGACGTGGATCGCGCTGATCGGCGAGCATTCGACTTTTACGCAATCGGACGGCAACTGGCGCTTCGAGTTCGACTTTCCCTAGAGTCCCGTGCCTCACGTCGCCGAGACATTCTCACGAGGAGGCGGTGCGATGGCTACATTGCGCACGTTGAGCGGGCGAGGCCTTGTGCTGCTCGCCCTGGCTGCACTGCTGATCGGATGCACCCAGCCGCTGGCGCTGCTTCCCGGCGCCCAGGGCAACGCGTCGGTTGAGGCGAGTGCGACCGCGACCGAGCCCACTTCGGACACGCCGCCCAGCAAGACCCCCTCTCCGGTGCCGGTCCTGCCCACGGCCTCGCCCACCGCGACGGAGGTGCCGACTGCGACAGCCACGCCAACTCCTGCGCCGCTTGGGCCGATCTTCTCCCCGGGGATCAACCCCCTGACCGGCCTCGCGGTGGATGACCCGGCGTTGCTCGAGCGGCGGCCGATGGGGATCAAAGTATCGAATTTCCCGCGCAGCTTGCGCCCGCATACCGGGTTGTCGTTGGCCGACTTGGTCTTTGAGTACTACACCGAAGAAGGAATGACCCGCTTCTTGGCGTTCTACCTCGGGCATGATGCTCCCAAGGTGGGTCCGCTGCGCTCGGTTCGCCTCGTCGATGGACAGCTGGTGAAGATGTACAACGGCATTCTGGCCTTCGTCGGCGGCGACCCGTTCGTCCTCGGCCGCGTTATCGGGACGATTGGCTCTTCGCGCGCCTTCAGCCAGTCGCCCTCCACGTGCCCGGCTATCTGCCGCGAGGGAAACGGCAACGTGAACAGCGTCTTTGCGAAGACGGCCGAGCTGACCGCATTAGCCAAATCGCAGGGGGCGCAAAACCTGGACGGCATGGTCTTCGCGAGTGAGCCGCCGCCCGGGGGTGTGGCTGGGACCCTTCTGCACGTGCAATTCTCGAACGGCGCTCGCGCCGAGTGGCGCTGGAGCCCCGACCTTGGCGCCTATCAGCGTTGGTCGGAGGACTTGGTAGACGGTCAGGTCGTGATGAAGCCGCTCACCGAACGCCTCACGGAGGAGCAAATACAGTCTCCCAACGTGGTTGTGGCATACGCCTGGTACGCGCGCGGCTCGGGCAACGAGAAATACAACATCGAGTTCGTCTATCGCCGGACGGGCCGAGCCGAGGTGTTCCGCGACGGGATGATGTACGAGGGATTTTGGCTGGCGGAGGACTCGACCAGTCCGCTGCAGTTCATCGACAGCGCCGGAAACCCGCTACCGTTGAAGCCAGGGCCCACATGGATTGAAGTGGTGGGCGAGAATTCGACACCGACCGAGACCGCGCCCGGGGAGTGGAACGTGCGCTTCCGCTTTCCGTAAAGCTCGCGAAGCAGGGGCGGCTATCCCGCCCCCGGGCGCAGGGCACTTGCCCCTCCCCCGGCGAGTGAGTTCCTCACAACGAGACGGGGGCCATCGGCCCCCGTCTCGTTGATTCGCCAGCTCCCCGCTCGACGGGTTTGTCCCTTGTCTAGGCAGCTACGCCCTCCAGAACCCGTGACGCACCGGGCGCACGTCCTGGACCGTCACAAACGCACCGGGGTCGCATTGGGCCACCAGCCGCTGCACCCGGTCGATATCCCGGCGCAGCACGCTGGCGTTAAGCACGGTCACCGTGCCGTCCTTGCCGCGCCCGGCCATTTCGGTCACCGCGTACCCCTGTGCACGCAACGCTTCCGCGATGGCGGCGCCGCGCGTCGACGAGATGATGCGCAGGTGGCCATGGCCAATCGCCAGTCGCTCCTCGATCAGCATTCCGACGACGACACCGGTGGCAAACCCGCCGGCATAACCCACGATGTTCCACACGTTCTTTAAGTTGGAAAGCACCGTGGTGATCGCCACGACGAATATGGCCGACTGCAAGAAGCCCATCACCCAGGCGAGCGCCTTGCGCCCGCGTACGACGAGCAAGAAACGCAGCGTATCGAGGGCCATGTCGATGACCCGCAGCGAGAAGATGAATAGTGCGCTCAACCAGGGCGCGAGCGAGCCAAGATCCGGCACACAGCCTCCTAGGAGGGGTTCGACGAGGAGATCGGCAGGCGCTCAGTGCTGCTCGCCAATTGCATTGCAGGGAGATAGAGCTCGCGCAAATAGTCTTTGAGCATGCGCTGCGTGCTGAAGTGAGGGGCCAGCGTGCGGATAGAACTCCTTGATGCGCGCCACCCACTCCCCCGGTACGTTGTCGGCGGCGCGCTTGTAGTAGAGCGGCACGATTTCGTTCTCGAGCAGTTCATAGAGCGCTGCCGCGTCACCCGCCGAGGGTGCGTCGGGCGCGGTCAGTCCGTCCTCCCCGATGGCCCATCCGTTACGTCCGTTGAAGCCCTCGCGCCACCAGCCGTCCAACGCCGAGAGGTTCAGCACGCCGTTGAGCGCCGCCTTTTGTCCGGAGGTGCCCGAGGCCTCTTGCCGCGGAAGGGGTGTGTTCAACCAGACGTCGACGCCCTGCACGAGGTAGCGCGCCAGGTTCAGGTCGTAATCTTCAAGGAAGACCAGCCGCCCGCCGCATTCGGCGCGCTTAGCCAGGCGGTACACCTCCTGCAGCAGGCGCTTGGCAGGTTCATCTGCCGGATGAGCCTTCCCGGCGAAGATGATTTGCACCGGGGTGTTGGGCCGGTTCAGCAGGCGCAGCAGGCGGTCGAAGTCCGAGAGAATCAAGCTGGCCCGCTTGTACGTGGCGAAGCGCCGCGCAAACCCGATGGTGAGCGCATATGGGTCGAGCAGTGCCCCGGCCGCTAGGGCCTGCACCGGATGCACGTGATCGGTGAGCCACAATCGTCGCGTGCGCTCGCGAATGTACGCGACCATTTTACGTTTGAGGTGTTTGCGCACCGCCCACAGCTCGGAGTTCGGAATGCGGCGTACATCTTCCCATACGAGCGGGTCGTCGATGCGCTCGCGCCACCCCTCCGCAAGGTGGCGGTCGAAGAGCGCCCCCATTTGGCGGGCCAGCCATGTGGCGCTATGGATTCCATTGGTGATGTGAGTGATGGGGACCTGGCTCTCCTCGCGCTCGGGCCACAGGCCTCGCCACATGCGGCGCGCGACATGTCCATGGAGCTCGGAGACGGCATTGGCCCGGCTTGAGAGACGCAGCGCAAGCACGGGCATCGAGAAGCTCTCACCCCACGCCTGCCGGTTGCGCCCCTGGTCGAGGAAGGAATCACGGTCCAGCCCCAGTTCGCCCCAGAAGCTGGAGAAGAACTTCTCTACGACCCACAAGGGGAACTCATCATTGCCGGCCGGCACGGGAGTATGGGTGGTGAAGAGGGTTGTCTCGCGCACCAGTTGGCAGGCTTCGGCGTAGGTGCGCCCGGCAGCCACGTACTCTCGCGCGCGCTCAAGCAGCGCGAACGCAGAATGGCCTTCATTCAGATGCCAGGCCGTGGGGTTGTAGCCCAACGCGCGCAACGCGCGCACGCCGCCGACGCCCAGCACGATCTCCTGCGAGAGTCGCTGCTCCAGCTCGCTGGTGTACAGGCGCGAGGTCAGCTCCCGGTCGGCGTCGGCATTGCCTTCCACATTGCTATCGAGCAGATAGAGCGAGGTGCGGCCCAGGCGTACCTGCCACAAGCGCGCGGCCACGTCGCGTCCGGGGAGGTGCACCGACACGGTCAGAGGCCCGTCCTCGCGCCCGTTCACCGGATGCACGGGCAGATCGTTGAAGTCGATCAGCTCGTACAGCGCTTCTTGCCAGCCATCTTCGCTGATGCGTTGGCGAAAGTACCCGCGGGTGTAGAGGAAACCCACCCCGACCATCGGCACACCCAGGTCACTGGCTTGCTTCAGATGATCACCGGAGAGGACCCCGAGGCCCCCAGCGTAGATGGGCAGCGACTCATGCAACCCGTACTCGCTGGAGAAATACGCGATCGGGCGGTGCACCAAGTCCGCGTGCTCCCCCGCGAACCAGGTTCGCTCCGACGCCAGGTATGCATCGAAGGTGGCCAGCACCTGATCGTACGCCTCGAGGAAGGAGCGCTCGTTGGCAACGGCATTGAGCAGCGGGCGCTTGACGTTGCGCAAGAAGCGCACCGGGTTGTGTCCGGCCTGCTCCCATAACGACTTGTCGATGCGCCGGAAAAGGCGCTGGGCGGACGGATTCCACGTCCACCACAGGTTATAGGCCAGCTCGCCAAGCCGTTCAATGCGCCGGGGCATCGTGCCCAGTCCGGCCGGCACATCGTGTCCAGTGCGGGTGTCAGGCTGCATCCGTTGCTCCTGGGTTCAGGCTAACCGGCCAACTATAACATACCCATTTGTCCCACTCGAGAACCGTATGCGGCATACTCACGCGGAAGAGGCGCGCGGAGCTGAACACCGCACGTGCAGGTGAACGCGTAAGGCGTGAAGAGTCAGCTGGAAGCGCGGGTCAGGGAGCTAGAAATCGGCACGCAGGACGCGCGCGCCGGTGGGGGCAGGGCTGCCCCCGGCGGGTTCGATTGTCACACCGAGTCCGCGGTAGGCCGACATTGGGGACTCGGCTTGGAACACGACCGAGGCGTAAGGCGTGGAGGGCGAAACGTCGAACAAGCCGCCGCTGGTGCGTGTGCCGTCTGGGGCAATCATCCAGACCTGGTAGGTGTGCGAGGCGTCGAGGGCGGACAACCCCCAGGCAATCAGCACGCCAAGGTGCTGATCGGAGTCGATCACGATGGTGCCGCCGGCGTTCTCCCCGAGGACGGGCAAGCTGCGGGCGCCCGGGTAGGCGACGAGAGCGAGGGCTGTCTGATTCGTGCGCAGTTGCTCACCCAGGTTGTTCATTTGACGCTGCAGGCCTATGACCTGAGCGAACAGCCCTGCGCTCAGGCCCAGCGCCAGCACCAGGCCCGCCAAGGCGCCAGCCATCGAGAAGGAGAGTCGGGGAGGCGGGGCGGCTAAGCGGCGTTCCTCGGACATCGTGGCGATAAGCCTCGCGCGCACGCGCGGGGAAGGCACGCGCTCACTCACGGCATGCAACAAGCCTTCGCTCAATGCGAGATAGGAGTGCGATTCGTTCTGGCAGTCGGGGCAGACGGCCAGGTGCGCCTCGAGCGCGGCGGCCCGATCGGCCGGCAACATGCCCAGGGCGTGGGCTCCCATCGATTCACGTGCGGCTTGATGCGAATAAGCTTTCATGCGGATGGCTCATGGGCGGTGGAATGGCCGCCACCACGGAATACGCCTGGCCGCGAACGTTTGGATTTCTGGGCGGCGCGAGGTTTGGGTCTGGCTTGGCTGTCACGCCGTCTTCACATTCGCGCCGTTCCGCCCTGGCCCCTTTCACATCACATGCGTCCGATATTTCTGACGGCCACCGACGACCGGCCGTGGGGATGATTGCGGTTCTCGCGATCTGGTCGCGGAAGCGCGGCCAGGAGTGATCTCGCCGCTCGTCGCGAGGGTGATCCGCGGAGTAGCGAGCCTGCGCGATTCCCGCTCTTCGTTATTCGGGGGCCATCCATTGCCTGCGAAGCTGAGCCATGCCGAGGCGGATGCGGGTCTTGACCGTCCCGATGGGCCACCCCAGCGTCTCGGCGACCTCGCTGTGGCTCAGGCCGCGGTAAAAAGCGAGTTCGATCGGCTGGCGCTGAGTTGCCGGGAGCGCGGCCACAGCCAGGCGCAGCGAATGCCAGCGCGCCTCATCGCCCTGGCTGGATTGATCCGGCAGGAGTGACCACGTTTCTTCGGGATCGATCTCGTCGCTCAGAGGTGGCCGCCGCTGCTCGGCACGCAGGCGGTCGAGGGCGGTGCGACGGGCAATGGTCAACAGCCAGGTCGAGACGGCGCCGCGAGCGGGGAGGTAGCGGTCCGCGTGCGTCCAAAGCTTGAGGAAGACGTCTTGGGTGACTTCCTCAGCCGCCATCGCCTCGCCCAGCATGCGCGTCGCCAAGCCGAGCACCTTCCCGGCGTAGCGGTCGTACATCTTCAACAAGGCGCGCTGGTCTCGGGCCGCGAGGCGGGAGATCAATTGCTGATCGGTTGCTTCCGACAAGGCATGCCCCCAATGGAATTACCTGCCATTATATCCACCGTTGAGCGCAATGCGCGCAATTCCTCCGCCCGGGCTCAGGCGGCTGTGCCCGAAGCGGCCTGGCGCTCCGCCTTGCCTGCCTGTTGAATCAGTACAACCTGACGCTAGACAGTGCGAAGCAGATGGGCGTCAGCGCAACGTAAGAGTAACTCCGGTTCAGGACTTGTCGACCAGCAGCATGACCCGGTAGGTCTCGGCCGAGGCGAGCCCGTGCGCCTTGCCGTCTTCGGCCGCCCATTCGCGCATGCGCCGGCCGATGTCCGACTCGCCGACCTGGCTCTTGTGCTCCTTGAGGGCCGCGATCTTCAATTCGATGGTCTCGCCTATGTCGATCCAGGTGTCCGGCTTGTCGACGCCGTGCAAGAAGAGCTTGCGGACGTTGTGCGGTTCGAGCCCCTCTTCGAGCAATTCGGGGAAGATCAGGCGTGTGCCGGCGGAGGGAAAGACCGCATCGCATGCGGCCTGGGCTGCCGCACGGTGATCGGGATGATTGACGTAGCCGTTGCCGTAAAACTGCGCCGTCGGGTCGCCGCACAGAACGACCTCCGGCTTGACTTCGCGGATGATCCGGGTCAGGGCGCGCCGCAGGCCGAGGTCGGCGACGAGTTCGCCATCCGGATAGTGCAGGAAGATGGTTCGCTTCACGCCCAGCACGCTGCAAGCGGCTAACTGTTCAGCTTCGCGCAGCCGCGCCAAGGCCGGCCGCGAATCCGCCCGCATGCGTGGGTCGTTGCTGCCGGCATCGCCGCTGGTGATCACCACCGAAACGATCTCACTCCCGCTGCGAGCCCATTTGGCCAGCGTTCCGGCAATCGTGAATTCCTGATCGTCCGGGTGGGCATGGATCGCCATCGCCCGGCCAGGCACCGGCGGTTCGTGCGACGGATCGACCTTGCGCACGGCCATTTCGGGGATGGAGGCATCGCTGATCTGAGGCACGGCATCGGTCATGGTGTTCCTCACGGGGTGTCGATGCGGGCCATTCTACTATGCGCCTCACCCCTCTCCGAGGGGGTCCGCAGCGAAGCCCGCGCCAAGAACCGGCAGGTGGAGGGGCAGGCGGGGCAGCCGGCACGCAGTTGGCCACGCGCAGTTCGATGGCGGTGCGGTGCGGCGGTTGAGTGGTTACGCTGCGGCTAGCCGACAATGCGGTAGCGGACCAATGCCCGGATGGCTTTGAGGCCATCGGACCAGCCAATCTTCTTCCCTTGCTTCGACGTTCGGGGTGAGTAGCGAATGGGGACCTCGAAAATGGAGATTGCACGACGCAGGAACTTGGCCGTGATCTCGGGCTCAATCTCAAACCCGCTGCTCTCCAGCGTCACGCCGGTCAGCGCCGATCGCCGAAAGGCCTTATAGGCCGTTTCCATGTCGGTGAGGTGCGAACCGTACAGCAGGTTGGTGAGAACGCTCAGAAACCCATTGGCGAGTCGCGTTGTCGTTGGAACGTGGGCGACGCGTCGCAGGAATTGGGAGCCATACACGACGGTGTGCCTCCCACTGACGATGGGCCCGACGACCAAGGGAAGATCCGCCGGATCAAGCTCGAGGTCGGCATCTTGAACTACCACGATGTCGCCGGTTGCGCGAGTTAATCCCATGCGAATCGCCGCGCCCTTTCCAGCATTGGTCGGCGCCGTTACGATGCAGACCAGCTCGGGATGACGATGGGCATGGGCCTGGGCGATGGCATGCGTGTGATCCGTCGAGCCGTCGTCGGCGATGACGATTTCCTTTTCAAGCACCCCGAGATCGGCTGCGATGACTCGAACGATCACCTCGCCGATCGTGCCTTCTTCGTTGAACACAGGAATGATGATGGAGACCTTCACCGAGTGGCCTTGACGAGCCCTTGGGAGAACGACCGCCCAACCGGCACCGAGCGGAACTCGAGGTCGCGCGGAGCATGACGGAGCGTGAATGCGCCCGCCCACGCGAACCTCTCGTCGTATGTAGACGCTTGTGGCGCCGACGAGCCGGGGCCTGCTGCACGTCCGTCGCCCATGACGACGGACCACCTGCAGGCTGGTTGAGGCTTAGGTCTTGAGCGCGAGGCGAGCTATTCTGCGCTTTCCTCGCCGGTCAGCTCCTTCTGCCGCGCGGCAATCACCGTCTGGGCCACGTGCGACGGCACGTGCTCGTAGTGCGAAAACGTCATTGAGAAGAAGCCGCGCCCGCCGGTGATCGAACGCAGATCGGTCGAGTAGCGTTGCATCTCCGCGAGCGGCACGGCGGCGGTGACTATGCTCTTCCCGCGCTCGCTTTCCATGCCTTGTACGCGCGCACGGCGCGTGTTCAGGTCGCCCATCACGTCGCCCATGTTGGCTTCGGGGACGACCACGCGCACGTTCATGATGGGCTCGAGCAGCACCGGTCCGGCGCCTTGCACGGCCAACTTGAAGGCCTCGCGCCCTGCGACCTCGAACGCAATCGGCTTGGAATCGACCGGATGCTCTTTGCCGTCGGTGATGGCGACCTTCACGGACCCCACCGGGAAGCCGGCAATCACGCCGTGCTGCATCACGCTGCGCACACCCTTCTCGATGGCGGGCATGTAGGAGTTGGAGATCGCGCCGCCGAAGACTTCGTTCTCGAATTCGAAATCACCTTCGGCCAGCGGTTCGATCCGCAAATGGACTTCGCCGAACTGCCCGGCACCGCCCGTTTGCTTCTTGTGACGGTACTGCGCCGCATTCGGCTTGGTGATGGTTTCGCGGTAGGGCACGCGCGGCACCTCCACCAAGAGACCCACCTGGAACTTGGCCTCGGCCCGGCGAATGGCTGCGTCGATATGCTGGTCGCCCATTCCTTGCAAGATTGTCTGGGTGGTCGAGGCCTCGTTGTGCCACGCGAGAGTCAGATCCTCATCGCACAGGCGGGTCAGAGTCGGCGAGATCTTGGCGGCATCGGCCTGGGTTTTGGGGTTGACGGACACCGAGTACAAGGCCTGTGGGAAGGTCGGGAGCGGGTAGTTGAGCGGATGCGCTTTATCACACAGCGTATCCCCGGTGGCGGTGGCCGAGAGCTTGGCGACCGAGGCGATATCGCCGGCATGCACCGCGACGACAGCAACCTGTTCTTTGCCGCGTGAGATGTGCAGCGTGCCCACGCGCTCCTCGACGTTCTTCTTGGAATTCCACACCCGGCTGTCGGAGTGAACCACACCCGAATAGACGCGGAAGTAGCTCATGCGCCCCACGAAGGGATCGGCCGTCGTCTTCCAGATAAAGGCGGCCAGTGGGCCGCTATCGGCAGCCGGCAACCGCTCCTCTCCCGATTTGCCTTCCGCCGCGCGGGGCGCCGCTTCAGCGGCTGAAGGGAAGAATTGCAGCACAGCGCGCAGAATCGGCTCGAGGCCGATCCCCGCAGTTGAGGCCGCGACGAACACCGGGATGAACGTACCAGCGAGCACGACCCTGCGGAAGCCACGCGTGACTTCCTCCGCGGAAAGCTCCTGCCCACCCAGATACTTTTCGAGCAGCGCATCTTCACCCTCGGCTGCGGCCTCCACCAGTGCCACTCGCGCCTCGTCAGCCGCCGTCTTGAGTTCAGCGGGAATGTCGGCGGTATCCTTGCCGTCGCCGGGGCGAGCCTTCATCGCCAACAGGTCGATCACGCCCTTGAAGCTTTGTTTCTCACCCCAGGGTAACTGCACCGGCACAAGCTTGGCCGCCGTCAGCTCCTGCGCGGAGGCCAACGCCTGCTGGAAACTGGCGTTGTCACGATCCATCTTGGCGATCAGAACGAAGCGTGGCAGCTTGTAATCGTCACAGAATTGCCAGGTCAGCTCGGTGCCCACCTCCACCCCGGCCACCGAGTTCGACAACCACGATGGCGGCATCCGCCACGTGCAGCGCCGACTTGACCTCGCCCACGAAATCCGGAAACCCCGGCGTGTCGAGGAAGTTGACCTTGTTGTCCTGGAACTCGATGGGAATGATCGAGGTGTAGAGCGAGATACGGCGGCGGATTTCCTCTTCATCAAAGTCGGACACCGTGTTGCCGTCTTCGATGCGCCCCATGCGTGTGGTGAGACCGGCGACATGCAGCAACGCTTCCACCAGGGAGGTCTTACCGGACCCGCCATGGCCGACCAATGCCACGTTGCGGATCCTCTCGGCAGCATATTCCTTCATGAGGTGATCTTGCCTCCGGCCTTTAGGGGGTGTCGAACGAATGCGCGCCTTGCGGCGCGCAGGAAAGGGCCGAATTGAATTGTAAGAGATGCTCCGCCACTTGTCAAAAGCGCGTGGAGCAGGTCGGCGGTCACCGGGCTAGTTGATCTGCGATGCCGTCATTGCTGCGCCCTCGCCGTGTGTAGTCGCCTGGCGGCGGCGGTCCCGGCCAATGCGGCGAGGAGAAAGAGCAGGGGTTCAAACGGCACGCGGAACCTCGCGTTCCCGGCCACGCCCGGAGCCATAACAAGTGCCAAGACCAATGGCACAATCACTAAGATGGCATGCCAGTTCCTTGCGCGCAGGCATATGATGAATCCGGCCCCGCTGAGAACGAAGAGTGTTGTGTAGAACAAAGTGAGTAACACGGTCAGAATCAGAAGCGGACCGTGCGTGGCCCGGCCCCAGGCGGGGGAAACATCCTCGCTGGACGCGGGCCGGGCGGGCAGGCTTCCAGGCCACATGAACAAGGCCACGTAGCTCACCCCGGGTCGAAGCGTGTTTAGACTGTCGATAACTACCGAGGTGATGGCCGGTGTCGGATGTGCACGAATGATATTCAAACTCACGGTTTGCTGATCTCGCGCAACCTGCGCCGCGTTGAGTGGCTCCCCGTGCTGGCTAATGTACTCACGGTAGATCGCGTTTGCACGCTCCTGGCCGGCAGCCAAGGACGTTCCTTCCGCGCGAGCGAGTGTCGAGGCCGCGACATAGTTGAGTAGATTCTGCGAACTCACGCTGGTCAAGATCGGCGTGCCAAACAGCCTTTGATTCCGCAGAAGCCATGGGGCGACAACTAGGCCAGCGATGCCGAAAAGGAGCGCGACCCGCGGAACCGCCCGAGCCAGCTTGGAACGGCACAACTCTACGAACGGCCATCCCCACATCGCCACGAGGCCGATCGGGCGGGTCAATACCCCCAAGCCAGCCAGGAACCCCGCCGCCATCATGTTCAAGAGGGATGGCTGCGATGTAAACAACACCAAGGCACCCATGAGTAGGGCGGTATACAGAGTCTCGGGAGTCAGTACGGCGACGAACATATAAGGAACAACGGCGAAGGCGTAAGCCCACCCGGCGACCAAGCCCACCGTTCGCGAGGCGAAGAGCCGCCAGCCCAACTTGACGAGCAGCCATGCCGTCAGTCCGCGGAGAATGGCTTGAACGATCACGACCGCGATTTCGCTTCGTGCTGTTAGAGCGAAGATGATCGCGACAATCGCAGGATACCCAGGCGTGAGGAGTATGTCGGGCTCGAAGGGGGGGGCCGCGCTGCGCGAAAAGACATGATGATCGAGCAAGTTCGCGACCAGCGCCAAGTACTTCGCCGCGTCTCCCAGATAGTAGAAGCGACCGGTGTCGAAGGCAATGAGGGCAACGAGCGGCGCATGCACCAAGGTGGTCAGGACGCCGGCTCCAGCCTCCCACCAGCGCTCTGCCTTTGTAACCGGAGGAGCATCTTTTCGTGGCTTTGCGGCAATCAACGTAGTGTCTTTCCCAGGTGTGAAGCCCTCAGCCCGCGGAGTACGGTCGGCCTCGCGCCCGCTATTTCCTTCCCACTCACGCTCCGAACAAGCGAGCCGGCAACGTCCCGCGTTAAGTGCCTGCCCGGCACCAACTTCGAGAGACGCTGTGTGGCCACGGGGGCAGTCGGCAGGGGTCTCCGCCGCACCTTAGCGTCCAGAGAACCTTGCGTCACAGTCGGAGGGTTGTGATCAGCATGGTCAGGATCACCAGCAGCCCGATCACGGCCACGACAATGTTCTGCACGCGCCGGCGGCGTGCCTCGCGTGTCTCCTTGCCCTTGGTCATGCCCTTCTCCGTTGTCTGAAGTCGAGTTGAATGCAGCCACCGATCGGCTAGGTCGCGGCACGCTTGGATTATAGACGTTCCTTGATGGTCACCGCCAGTTTCTCGGTGATTCCCGGCACGGCGACAAGTTCCGCCAGAGAGGCGGCGCGAATGGCGCCCAAGTCGCCGAAGACCTTGAGCAGTGCCTTGCGCCGCGCCGGCCCGACCCCGGGGATGGCATCCAGCTGAGAGGCAAGACCGATCCGTGTGCGCACCTCGCGATGATGGCTGACGGCGAAGCGGTGGGCTTCATCGCGAATGCGCTGCACCAGGTACAGGGCCGGGGAGTTGCGCGGCAGGAAGATCGACTCGGCCACGCTAGGGCGGAAGATCTCCTCATGCTGTTTGGCTAGCGAAGCCAGCGCCACGCGCTGACTGAGCCCGTGCGCTTCGAGCACGGCAACCGCCTGCGCCAGCTGCCCCTTGCCGCCGTCCACGAGCAACAAGTCCGGCAACATCGAGAACGACGCATCCGGCTTGCGGCCCACCGGTAACGCTCCCCCGGTCATATCCCGCCAGCGGGCGAAGCGCCGCGTGAGGACTTCGCGCATGCTGGCAAAGTCATCCTGACCCTCGACGCTGCGGATGAGAAAGCGCCGATAGTGCGCCTTACGGGGTGCGCCCTGCTCGAACACGACCATGCTGGCGGTGATCGCGGTCCCCTGCAGGTTGGAGATGTCGTAACACTCGATGCGCGCGGGCGGCGCCGCCAGCCCCAGTGCGGCTTGCAGTTCGGCCACCGCCTCCACCTGGCGATTGCGATCCGCTGCCCATTGGGCGCGCAACGCGGTCAAAGTCTCGCTGGCATTCTCGGCCGCCATGTCCAGTAGTTCGCGTCCGACCCCGGAGTGGGGCACCACAAGTTCGGTCTTCTCCCCGCCGCGACGGCTGCGCAGCCACTCTTCGATGATGCGCGCCTCCTCCACCTCGGTCGGCAGGAGCACCTGCGGCGGAATGTGCGCGCTCTCGTCGTAGAACTGTGTCAGGAACGCGCGCATGACCTCGGCTTCATCGGTCTGCTGGGTGCCCTCGAGCACGAAGTACTCGCGGCCGATCAACCTGCCATTGCGGATCAGGAAGACCTGCACGCAGGCATCGCCGTTCGCGCGCGCCAGGGCAATCACATCCGAGTCCATTCTCTCGTTGGAGATGATCTTCTGCTTTTCGACAACTCGGTCGATGGCCTGCAGTTGGTCGCGCAGCGCGGCCGCCTTCTCGTAGCGCTCATCGGTCGAGGCGCTGGCCATATCCTGTTTGAGGCGTGTGACTACCGCCTCGGTCTCGCCTTGCAAAAAGCGGCACAGGTCGTCAATGGTTGCGCGGTACTCCGCCTGCGCGATGACCCCGATGCACGGCGCGCTGCACAGATGCAGGTCGTACCACAAGCACGCGCGCCGATCCTGGCCGGTAATCACGCGATCGCAAGTGAGGTAAGGGAAGATCTTGCGCAGCACGTCGAGCGTTTGATGCACTGCCCACACACTCGTGTACGGGCCGAAGTAACGGCTGCCGTCCTGGACCATCTGCCGTGTCACGCTTACTTTGGGGAAGGGGTCGGCCCAATGGACTTTGATGTAGGGATAGCGCTTGTCGTCCTTGAGGCGGACGTTGTACTTGGGTCGGTAGCGCTTGATCAGATTCATCTCGAGGATCAGCGCCTCGAGTTCCGACCCGACGACGATCCATTCGATGTCGGCGATCGACCGCACCAGCTGTGCGGTTCTGGGTGTGGTCTCGGCCGCGGCGTGGAAGTACGAACGCACGCGATTGCGCAGATTCACTGCTTTGCCGACGTAGACCACTTTGGCGGCCGCATCCTTCATCAGGTAGCAGCCGGGCTTGTGAGGCAGTGTGTCGAGGATACTGATGAGCTGAGGCGAGAGATCCATTCGGGGTTACTCGGCGGGATTGTATCACGCGCAGCATGCTCGTTTCGCATGCAGGAATGCCGGGCGCGCCAACCTCAGGAGTGCGACAACTCTCACACGCCTTCAGCCTTCCAGGGCGAACGCGAAACAGCCTGGCCGTGTGAAGAATTCAATGATGGCGCGGTCCGATGCACGGGGCGGGCGTGGATTGGCGCGACGCGCTTAGGCGGCCGATTGGGCGGGGAAGCACTGGGGGCACGGGCACAGGCCGCGCAGGAACCCCCAGTTGTAGATGCCCGCATGATGCCCGTCGCCCCAGGAGAGCGTGATGGCGTAATTGCCCACCAGGCTCACCTCGTTCAACGTATTACGTGGGCCGGGCGGGTCGGGCTCAAAGAACTCGCGCGGGTCGGGGGGACGGCCCATGTTTTCATCGCCGCCCGCGCACTCAGCGCACGGGCACGATGCCCGCAGCCCACGCCAGCCGTAGTCGCTCAGGTGGCCGTCCTGCCAGCGCACCATCAACACGCGCCGGGTCCGGTCGAGGGTGATTTCCTGCGGGCGAGGGGTTGGCATGCCCATCTCAGCGCACGGCGAACTCGTCCAGGCGCAGGCTGATCACCTGGCTGGCCGAGTCCAAACCCATGCTGATGCCGTAGATGACCTGCGAGGCCTGGACGGTGTTGCGGTTGTGAGTGATCACCACAAACTGCGTATTGCGGCTGAGCTCGGTGAGCATGTCGCGGAAACGGCCGACGTTCGATTCATCGAGCATCGCATCCACTTCATCGAGCACGCAGAAGGGAGTTGGCGCGACTCGCAGCAGGGCAAAGACTAGCGCCACAGCCGTGAGACTGCGCTCGCCGCCCGAGAGTAGCGCTAACGGTTGAGCCCGCCGCCCGGGCAGGCGGGCTTGGATTTCGATCCCGGTCTCGTTCAAGTTCTCAGGGTCCGTGAGCTGCAGCTTGGCCGAGCCGCCGCCGAAGAGTTGGGCGAAGGTCTTGGGGAACTCCACGGCGACCGCATCGAATGTCTTGCGGAAGGAGTCCTGCATCATCTGGTCGAGCTCTCCAATCACCTGGCGCAGCTGAGTGTCGGCCAGCGAAAGATCGGCCACTTGCTCGGTGAGGAACTCGTAGCGCTCCTTGACCTCGCGGTATTCCTGGGGGGCCTCTGGGTTGACGGCGCCCATGCGCCGCATCTGCGCCCGGCGTCGGGTCACTAATTCTTCCACTTCGGCGGGCAGTTCCTCCACCAGTGGCAGCTTCTGGACCAGCTCGGCAATGGGCAAGGGCGTCGGGCCTGTGACCTCGCTGGCGTACTCGAATTCCACCAGTCCGAAGTCGTCCTCGATGCGGCGGCGCAGCCCCTCGAGTTCTTCCTGGCGGCGGGCCAGCTCCACTTGGGCCTGGGTGTACGCATGCTCGCTCGAATGCAGGTGCAAGCGAGCCTCGGCCTCGGTCTGCTCGAAGCGGTTGAGATCGGCTTCGTTCGAAGTCGAGTTCACTTTCGGCCGGCGAGATCTGGGCCTGCGTTTCATCGATCGTCTGGGTGAGTTCACCTTCGCGTTCGCGCAGGGCCGTCAGGCTGCCCTCCAGCGATTGGCGTTCCTCGTCCAGCGCCTGCAGCCGGGCGCGCCGCGCCTCCAGCGTCTGGCGGGCGCGTGAAAGCAGGCTCTGGTTGTCGGCCACACGCGATTGCGCCTCGCGACCGGAGTGTTCGAGCAACGCCAGGCGCGTCGACCATTGGGCCGGATCCTCACCCAGCTCCACGCGCACCGTATCCTCGAGGCGCACGGCGCCCGTGGCGAGCAGGCTCTTCTCCTGCTCCAAGTGGCCGCGCAACGTCGCGAGGCTGCCTTCGGCCTGAGCCTGCACGCCGCGCGCGCGCGCCAATTCATCGGCCGCTTCGCTCGTGCGCCGCGTCTTCCATTCTCGTTCCGCTTCGAGCTGTGCCAGCGTGGAGCGCGCGATGTCCGCGGCTTGGCGGGCGGCCGCCTCGGCTTGATCCAGCGCGGCCAGCTCACCGCGTTGGGCGGCTTCGCGAGTGGTGAGATCGGAGATGCGGGCTTCCGCGGCTGCGACTTCGGCCTGCGCCTGTTCGCGCTGCTCGTGCGCGGCGCGCGTGCGCGTCTCGATCTCGCGCAATTCACGCGCGCGCGCCAGCGAGGAGGGCGGCTTGCCGCGCCCCGCGACCACTGCGCCCGCAGGGTGGAATACCTCGCCCGCCAGTGTCACCGCGCGCGCGTGGGGTGGCAAGGAACGCGCCACCCGGCGCGCCGCGCCGCGTGACCGCACCAGCAGGGTTTGGCCAAGCAACACATCAATAGCCGGGCGGTAGGCCGGTGGCCCGTTCACGAAGCGGGCGGCCACACCGATGATGTCCTCACCGACCGGCACGGCCAGGGGTTCGAGCGCAGCCAGATCCGCCAGCGGCATCAGAGCCGCACGCCCGTTGTCACCCTGCCCGAGCACTTCCAGCAGCGCATCCACGGCAGAGGCATCCTCGACTAGCATGGCGTCGAACAAATCGCCGAGGGCCGCCGTCACGGCCAGTTCGTACTCCGCCGGGATTTCGAGCACGGCACCTAGCGCCTGTAGCCGCCCGCGCACCAGGCCGCGTTGCCCGGCAGCCATGACCGTGCGCACGCCGCTCGAGTACCCCAGCCCTTCGCGCTCGTCATGCGCGAGCTCCGCAGCTCGCACTGCAAGCAGCTCTTCAGCCGAAAGGCGTGCCGCCGTCCGCTCGCGCGCGGCGGCCAGCGCCACGCGTTGGGCCTCCAGGTCGGTCATCAACCCATCCAACGCACGCCGCGCTTCCGCCAGCCGCTCGCTCGCGCGCGCCTGCGCGACCTGTGCGGCGTCCCGCTGCGTGGCGGCGTTCTGGATGTTCTGTTCCACCTGGCTGAGCTCGCTGCGCGCGGTTTCGGCCTCGGCGTTCAGTCGCTGCACGCGGTCGCCGATTTCGGACAGCGCCGCGGACTGGCGCGCGGTTTCAGCCTCGAGGTCGAGCAGGCGCTGGCGCTGTGACTCGGCTTGGGCGGCGCGCTCGCGGCGCTCGTTCTCGCGGGCGGCGCGCGTGGCCGCCGCAGCACTCAGTTGTCCCTGCAGGTCGACGGCCTCGGCTTGGAAGCGCAGCACGTCCTCTTGCCCGAGGCGCGCCCGCTCCTCGAGCCCGGCCGCGTCCGCTTCGGCTGCGAGGAGCAGTGCCTGCGTCTCTTCTCGCGCGCGATTGAGAGAGCTCAGGCGCTCTTCACTTGCAGCCAGGGTGCGACCATGTGTTTCGCGCTCTTGGTGCAATTGGGCCGCCCGACGATGCCACGCGTTGAGCTGTGCTCTCAGCGCGGCGAGCCTGGCCCGCAGGTCGATCAGGCGGGTATCGCTCTTCTCTTGCTGCGAACGTAGATCGTCAAGCGTCTTCGCGGCCGACTGGGCCTGGCCGTGAGCTTGGGCCATTTCCGCCTGGCTGCGGTGCCAGTGGAATCCGTACCAGACCCGCAGCACGTCCTTCAGTTCCTGGCGGATCGTGTCGAATTCCGAGGCGCGCTTGGCCTGGCGTTCAAGTGAGCGCACCCTCGGCTGCAGTTCTGCGAGAATATCCTGCGCACGCTCCAAGTTGTGCTGGGTGGCTTCCAGCCGGCGTAAGGCGTCTTCGCGGCGTGCGCGATACAGACCGATGCCCGCCGCCTCCTCGAACAAGCGCCGCCGCTCCTCGGGTTTGAGGGCCAGAGCTACGTCGACCAGACCCTGGCCGATGACGGTATAGGTACGCTCCGCCAGGCCTGTTTGGGCTAGCAGCTCCTCGATATCCTTCAGGCGCACATGCTGGTCGTTGAGCAGGTATTCGTTGCCGCCGTCGCGGTACGCGTGGCGCGCAATGGCCACCTCGGTGAAGTCGATCGGCAGTCCGCCGTCGCCATTGTCGAACGTGATCGTGGCCGAGGCCATCCCGGCGCGCGGCCGCAGCTCGGAACCGGCGAAGATCATGTCCTCGGTTCGCTTGCCGCGCAGCAGGCCGTACGATTGCTCGCCCAGCACCCAGCGAATCGCATCCGCAATGTTGGATTTCCCGCTGCCGTTGGGGCCGACGATAGTCGTAATGCCTTCGGCAAACTCGAAGTGGGTCTTCGAGGCGAAGGTCTTGTAGCCGTGGAGTTCGAGCGATTTGAGTCGGGGCATAGGCCGCGCGCCGCGGGGCACGCAACGCCCCGCTGATGAGGCGGGGTGTACCCTTCATTATAGCACGGCCCCCACCGGTGGGGGTCAATGACCCTGGCTGGCACGGGAGTGGGGGGAGGGCCCGGCGAGAGCGACAGGCCCACGGATTGACCATGCGCGCAACCCTCAGGCGACTCACAACTTGCCGCGGCGCCGCACGCGGCTACAATCGGCTGGTACGCGCGCACTCGGCCGTCCTTGTCCTTCGGGCGAGCCACACCAAGATGGCCCGGCGGCCCCCCCGGCCGGTTGGGAGATCGACGAGGCGTATGAGCCAGACGATGCAGCCTGCCGACGAGTTCGCCATGGTCCGCGCGCTCGATCCGATGGCCTCCTTCATGGATGCTGGGGCCGCTGCCCGCGCGCTGCGAATCGCGCGCGCTGTGCATGACCCGGGCGCACGAGCCCGGATCCTCGCGGTCCTTTCTCGCGCCACGCCCGAAGGCGAGCGGCCGGCCCTTCTCGAGGAGGCCCTGGTTGCTGCGCGCAGTATTCGGGACCCTTGGCGCAGAGTGCGCGCGCTGGTGCCGACAGCGCTGCGCATGCCGGAGGAGGCGCGCGAGGTTCTCGCTCGCGAAACTCTCGACGCGGTCATGAGCATTCAGGGCGATTGGCTGCGAGGGCGCGCACTTGCCCTGCTGCGACGGATTGCCACGGGTGAGGTGCGTCGTCGCGCCCTCGAGGCAGCCCTGGCGCTGAACGCCCCGAATGAACGCGCCTCAGCGCTGTCCGCGTACGCCGGCGATCTGTCCGCCGAGGAGAGGGAGCGGTTGCTGTCGCAAGCCGAGTCGATCCGCGATGAGTGGTTGTGCCATTCGGTGTTGACCTCGCTGGCGGAGCACCTGCCGCGGCCGTCGATCGAGCGTGCGGTGGGAATAGCGCGCCGGCTGCACGGCGCCCCGCGGGCGCTCTCCCTGGCCAGCCTTGGGTATCGGATTTCGGATTGGGACCCGCTGCTGCGGGAGGAAGCACTGGCCGAGGCGCGGGACCTGCCGCAGGTACACGAACGGGCGGAAACACTGACCGGGCTGTTGGCGGAGATGCCAGCGGAATTCCGCGCACAACCTGCCGCTGAGGCGGTTGATTCTGCGTGCGCTGTCAGCGATCCAGCAATCCGCGCACTATTGCTGGCCGACCTGATCGAATTCGTCCCCCGAGGCAGGCTGGCTGATGTGCTGCGCGAGACTGGGAACGCGGCTCGCCAAATCGAGGATCGGATCGTGCGCGCAGAACAGTTGGGCAGGGTGATCCCGTATCTAGAGGAGGCAGAGCAGTCCGGCGCAATAAACGAGGTGCTGATACTTCTCGAGGGGTAGTCTCCGTGGCAGTCCGAACGCCTCGCCGGGCACAAAGTCGGTCAGCTTGGCCTCAGCAGCACCAAGAGCGCTTCACGGCCATGCTGCCCACGACAACATCGGCGTGGCGCTCAGTGGCTTCGAGGACGGGCAAGCCATTCTCTGGTACGCTTGCGGCATGTCGGTCTATGGCCCCGCTCTGCTCATGTGCGCGCTTGCGCTGAGCTGGCCGGTCTTCGAGATGGCGGCGGTGCGGCGCATCGAGGCGAGTCGCATCGGGGTCGCGCAATGGGTCACTCGCGTGAGCCCCTTGTTGCGCGATCTCGGCTTGCCCTACCTCGCGTTGATGCTCGGAACTCTTGCCGCGCGAGATATGGGCTTGGTTGGGCACACCCTGCTCGATTGGGTGTTTGGCGTACTGGTCGCAGGCGGGGCCGCTGCGCTGGGTTGGGGGCTTCGCCAGGCGCAAGCCTGGCCCGAGGCCACTCAGGCTGCACTTGACGAAGTCCGCTGGAGTCTCTACCGTGCGCTGGCCTGGGGCTGGAGCGGGTCGCTTGTGATTGGCGTGCTGGCCGGGTTCGCCGCATCCCTTGTCGAGCGCGCGCTGGTCCGCGCGATCGGGACGGGTTCGCTGCGGGTGGTGCGCGACGACCGGTCATGGCTTGTCCGGGCGCTCACGTCGGCGGCGATGTTCGGGGTCGCGCACAACCTCTGGCTCAACGTCTTCGCTCGCCTGGCCGTTCCGGCGAGCCGGTCACTGCGAGGCCTTCGACGCGGGCGTCCAATTCGCACTCCGCGGGGTTAACCTCGTCGCGCTCGGCTCACGCGGGCGCCATCGGCAGGAGGGGCACGCATGCCCTTTGCACAAGAAACCTACTACGCTCGATCGACGCGGGCCTCCGGCAACGAGGCCACGCCGCCGCTCGTTCTGATTCACGGGGCCGGCGGGTCGCACCTGCACTGGCCGCGCCAACTGCGCCGTTTGAGCACGACCGATGTGTATGCCCTTGACCTCCCGGGACACGGCAAATCGGAGGGGGTAGGGCGCCAGAGCATCCCGGCCTATTCCGAGCAGCTGCTGGAGTGGATGAAGGATGTGTGGGTGCAGCGACCGGTGCTTGTGGGTCATTCGATGGGCGGGGCCATCGCTTTGCAGACGGCGCTCGACTCGCCCTCGTCCCTCTCCGGCCTGGTGCTGGTGGGCAGCGGAGCGCGTCTGCGGGTGGCCGAGACGTTTCTGCAAAGTTCGATGAGCGAGGAAACGATGGACCAGGCGGTTCAGGTCCTCATCGAGTGGTCGTACTCCGCCGGCGCATCCCGCTCCATGCGCGAACAATCGGCACGCGACATGCGGAAAACGCGCGCGACGGTCCTGCACAACGACTTCGTCGCGTGCAATGGATTCGATGTGATGACCCGCCTGGGGGAGCTCCTTCTGCCGGTGCTCATCGTCTGCGGAAGCGAGGACCGGCTCACGCCGGAGAAGTACTCACGCTACCTGGCAACCCATCTCCCCGATGCGCGCCTGGTGCTTCTCCCCGGTGCGGGGCATATGGTCATGCTCGAGCAGCCGCAGGCTACAGCCGAGGCCGTGCGCGTTTTTCTGCAAGAGCGATTCAGCCCGGGCGCGAAGGCCTAAGCTCACCTGGCCTGCCCGGCATCTGGCGCCGCAAGTGCATCGAGCAGGCGCGGCCAGATGGCCCGGACCGCAAGCGCACGATGGCTCAAGCGGTTTTTCACTTCAGGCGTCATCTCGGCCAGGGTTAGGCCTTGGCCTCGCGCAACGAAGAGTGGGTCGTACCCAAAGCCGTTCATCCCGCGCTCCTCGAGAATCACCTCGCCCTCGCATGCACCTTCGGCATACTGGGTTAGGCCCCCCGGCTGGGCAAGCGCGATGCAACATCGAAAGCGAGCGAGATGCGGCGGCGGGGTGCCTCTCAACTTCTCGCGCAAGAATGCGCGCCGTTTGGCATCGTCGGCTCCTTCGCCGGCGTAGCGCGAGGTGCGTACGCCCGGCTCGCCGCCCAAGGCGCCCACTTCCAGCCCCGAGTTGTCCGCCAGCGTGAGCAGGCCTGAGGCCTGCGAGTAGGCCAGAGCCTTTGCCAGGGCGTTTTCGCGATAAGTTGGAGCGTCCTCCGGAACAGCCAGGCTCAAGCCCAGATCGGCGGGAAAGGCCACGCGGGCGGGGAGTGCGGCGAGTAGTGCCCGGTATTCCTGAATCTTTCCCGGATTGGTGGAGGCCACAAGAAGGCGTGCCTGAGGTGGCGTGGTCATGTGGGGTTGATCCGGCCCATCCTATCCACCCCCATGATACTCCGGGCGATGAATGGAGCCAGCCACTGTGCCGGCGGAGCACACGCACGCCGCGGCTCGGAGTACTTGGCTGCGAACCACTCGCCGGCCAAGGTGAACCGCAGTCCCCGCCAATTGGAATTCGCATGCGGCGAGGTTATACTTCGCCTATCTTGTGAAAGGCGAAACGAGAATGCGTCGCTGGCAATTCTGGGTCGGGTTGCTCGTCAGCGCAGTGTTTCTGTACATCGCCTTGCGCGGCTTGCATCTGGGCGACATGTGGCAGGTCGTTCGGGCCGCCAACTACTGGTGGCTGATCCCGGCTGTCGCCGTCTATTTCCTTGCCGTCTGGGCGCGCACCTGGCGTTGGCACTACCTCCTGCGCCCTCTCCAAAGGGTGCCGCTGCGACGGCTGTTCCCGATTGTCGCGATAGGCTACATGGGCAACAACATCTATCCTGTTCGCGCGGGCGAGGTACTGCGTGCGTATGTCTTGCGGCGCAAGGAGGGCATCCCATTCACCGCGTCCTTTGCGACGATCCTAGTCGAGCGCGTGTTCGACGGCGTGGTGATGCTGCTATTCGTTTTTGTCAACCTGCCCGAGTTGGCGCATCTCACGGCCGGCTCCGGTTTCATTGGCAGCATCCAGCAGTTGGCTTTGGTTGGAACAGCGGCCTTTATCGGCGTGCTGCTGATCTTCCTGCTGGCGGCCATGTTCCCACGCCACACAATGCGTGTGGTCGAGCGGACGATTGCGCGCATTGTGCCGCGGGCCTGGCGTCCGAGGGTGGAGCCGATCGCGGCCCGCTTCCTGGAGGGCCTCACATCGCTGCGTTCCCCGCGCGATGCGCTGATGGTATTCATTACGTCGGTTGTGCTGTGGCTGCTCGAGACGGGCAAGTACTGGCTGGTCATGCATGCCTTCCCGTTCGAGGTCAGTTATTTTGCGCTCATGCTGATGAACGGCATCGTCAACCTGGCCACCACTATACCCTCGGCCCCGGGCTACGTGGGCACGTTCGACGCGCCGGGCATTGCCCTGCTGATGGCGTACGGCGTGCCGCAGCCCCTGGCCGCGGGCTATACGTTGATACTGCATGCCGCCTTGTGGTTCCCGATCACCGTGGTCGGTGCATGGTACATGACCCGCGAGGGTCTCTCGTGGGCTTCGGTTCAGGCCGAGGTCGGGCGCGAGTCCGCCACACCGACGATCACGTCATCTAGCCCACCCGGATAAGCCTGGGGCACTTCGGGTCTCCACCTCGCCGGTCTAGCGCATGTTCGTCTTTTGGGGCACGCCATGGCGTGCCCCTGCCGTGTCCCCCCTCCACTGCGATCCTCCACGGCCCGCCAGGCCCTCACGCGTGGGTCGCGCCGGTCACGATGAGGAGGGCGGGCTGGAGCGTCCGCGACGAGAGAACCAAGCCCCGCTTCTTCGAGTGATTGGGTTTTCCAGCAGAGTTGGGAAGCGCTGTCAGGGCGCGCGATGCGTGCTCGGCTGGCGTGCGGCTATTTCAGTTCGTCGTCGATGATCGAGGCGAAGGCTTCGAAGGGCTGTGCGCCCACTAGTGGGCGGCCGTTGATGAAGAAGGTGGGCGTGCCCTGCACGCCGGCGGCCAACCCATCGCGCTGGTCGGAGTCCACTTCATCGTTGGTGGCGCTGCGAGCCATGCATGCGGCGAAGCGTTCGAGGTCGAGCCCCAGTCGCTGTGCGTGCGCCGCGCGCGCTTCGTCGCTCAGGCCGAGGTCGCTGGTGAAGAGCAGATCGTGATACTCCCAGTATTTGCCTTGCTCGCCGGCGCACGTGGCGGCGAGTGCGGACGGGCGCGCTTGGGGATGAATCTGGTCGAGCGGGAAGTCGCGATAGACGAAGCGGACCTTTGTGCCGTACGTGGCGATGAGTTCGCCGAAGACCTGCGCATGCCAGACTCTGCAATACGGGCATTCGTAGTCGCTGAATTCGATGATCGTCACCGGGGCATCGGCATCACCCAGGATCGGGTCATCGTCGACACTGACGTCGAATCGTGACGAGCCTTGAGCGACCGCCTGATTCGCCACAGGCGGCGAAGTCTGCACCGCGAACGACGTAACCCGCGCTGAACGCGATGACCGCGACCAACAGCCCACCGAGGATCAAGCGCAAGCGGTTAGTGGCTGGTGACGAGGGCGGGAGCGAGGCAGAGGTCATAGCCGCGATTGTATCATGCCCCTCCTGTTCGTTAAGGTTCGGAAATGCCGATGGTATAATCCGCATGATGGCTGCATCACCAGGCTGGTTGGATGCGCTGCAGCGTACGCGTCGAGCCGCATTCGGGCGGCTCGCGGCACTTCTGGGTACGGGCGAGATCACCTCGGCCGTTTGGGAAGAGGTCGAGGCGCTTCTCATCCAGGCGGACCTGGGCCCGGCATTGGCGGCCAAGGTGCGCGGCGAGCTGCAATCCGAATGTGCGCGCCTCGGCCTCACCCGCAAGGACGAGCTGCAACGAAGCCTGCGGGCCCAACTCCTCGGGCTGCTCTCGCCCGCCCAGGAGTTTGCTCCCTCGCAGCGCCCATGCGTCATCCTCGTGGTGGGCGTGAATGGATCGGGCAAGACGACGACGATTGCCAAACTGGCGCAGCGCTTCCGGGCGCGCGGCCAGTCGGTGCTGATGGCCGCCGCCGACACGTTTCGAGCGGCCGCCGTCGAACAACTCGGGGTATGGGCGGCCCGCGCCGGTGTGGAGATCGTGCATGGCGCGGCTCAAGGCGACCCGGGCGCCGTCGCGCATGATGCCGCCCAGGCGGCGCTGGCACGGCGGATCGACGTTCTCCTGGTTGATACTGCCGGACGAATGCAGACGCGCACCAACCTGATGGAAGAGCTCAAGAAGGTGGATCGCGTTTTGGGGAAGGTTGTGGCGGGTGCACCCCATGAGACCTGGCTAGTGATCGACGCCACCGGCGGCCAGAATGCGCTCTCGCAGGCTCGCGCCTTCAAAGAGGCCGTGAATGTGACGGGCGTCGTCCTGGCCAAGCTGGACGGCTCAGCGAAGGGGGGGATGACCTTCGCGATCCAGGCCGAGCTGGGGCTGCCGGTGCGCTACGTTGGGCTGGGTGAAGGAATCAACGACTTGGCCCTTTTCGATCGTGAACGGTTTCTAGATGGACTGTTGGCGGTCGAAAGTGCGCCGCTCGGTCCGCTCGCGCGATGAAATGAGGATGCGATGGACGACCTTGCCGGACGCTTGACTGTGACGCGCAGCAGACTCCAGAACCTTCTGGTGAGTCTTTGACCTCGCGAACAAAGAGAAAGCCCAGGCTGCGCTCGAGGTGAGCGCAGCCGACCCCAACCTGTGGCAAGAACTCAAAACAAGCCCGTGCGGTGATGCGGGACTTGGCGCAGGTACGTTCGACCGTGCAGGCCTGGCGCGGCCTCGAGCGCCGTGTGGCCGAAGCCGACGAGCTGGCCGGGCTGGGCGATGAAAGCCTGCATGCCGAGCTCGAGCGTGAAGTCCTGGCCATCGAAGCTGAAATCGACCGGCGCGAACTGGAGGCCATGCTGGGCGGCCCCCACGATGCGAGCAACGCCATGCTGGGGATCCACGCCGGCGCGGGTGGGACCGATGCGCAGGATTGGACGGCCATGCTCCAGCGCATGTACTTGCGCTGGGCCGAGAACCACGGTTGGGAAGTGGAAGTGCTGGACCTGACCGAAGGGGAAGAGGCCGGCATCAAGAGCACCACCCTGGCCATCAACGGTCAGAATGTCTACGGATACCTGCGCGCCGAGAAGGGGGTGCACCGCTTGGTGCGACTCTCACCGTACGACTCGGCCAACCGTCGCCACACGTCCTTTGCGCTGGTGGAGGTTTACCCGCAAGTGGAGGATGCCGGCGAAGTCGAGATCCCGGCCGGCGACATACGTGTCGAGACCTACCGCGCCTCGAGCGCGGGTGGGCAGAACGTCCAGAAGAACGAGACCGCCATTCGCATCACGCATCTCCCAACGGGCATCGTGGTCACGTGCCAGAACGAGCGCTCGCAGACTCAAAACCGCGAGAATGCACTGCGCGTGCTGCGCGCAAAACTCCTCGACGTGCAGCGCGAGGCGCAGGAACGGCAACTGGCTGAGATCAAGGGCGCACACGTCAAGGCGGAATGGGGCAATCAGATCCGGTCGTACGTGCTTCACCCCTATCAGATGGTCAAGGATCATCGCACCGAGTACGAGACGGGCAACACTGCGGCTGTGCTCAACGGTGAGATCGATCCGTTCATCGAGGCTTATCTCCGCTTCACAATCGGCAAAAAGAAGTAGTCGGCATGGCCCATCTCCAATCTGTGAAGAGGCGGGGTCACGCCTCTGTGCCGCGTTCGGGCTGATCCGCCCTCCGCACAATTGCTGGCGCGCCACACGTTGTCCATGTGTGGCATGCGGCGATGTGCTCGCCCCTCCCGCCTACGACGGGGAGGGGCGACGAGACGGCCAGCAGTCATCATCCTTGTGCCATCCGAAAGAGCACGCACCTAAAAGTGCAGGGCTGCCTCCCCTGAGGCAGCCCTGCACTATTTGTTCCGAGGCGGGATGACAAAGCGCCGTGCGCAAATGGGTTACTTGGCGGCGGATTGCACCGCCGACGGGACGCGGCGCCAGTTGACCACTCCGATGCCGGCGACGATGAGCGCCGAACCTACCAGCAGGCGCCAGTCCGCCTGCTCATTGAGGAACACAATGCCCAGAAGCAGGCCCACCACCGGGAAGACATAGGTCACCAATGTTGCGCGCGTGGGCCCCCACTGACGAATGAGATGGAAGTAAAGCAGGTATGCCACGCATGACCCGAGCAAGCCGAGCCAGATAAGAGCGACCCAGGTGATCGGCAATTGGGGGAAGCTCACGGGCCTTTCAAACACGGGCAAGGCCAGCCACATGAAGAGGTCGGCGGCGATGAGAGGCAACATGGCGTTAGCGACGGGGGCCACATTGCGCACTTGAGTACGGGCAAAGACTGAGGCGCTGGCGTACGAAAGAGAGGCGAGTATGACAGCCCCCTGGCCGAGCAGGCTGGCGTGGATCGTGCCCGGCTCCAGGTCCTTGCTGAGAAGGATGACCACCCCGGCAAACCCGACCCCCAACCCGAGCACGCGCGCCAGCGTGATGCGGTCGTCGTGCAATGCATAGTGCGCGATGACGATGGTGAACAGCGGCACCGTGCCATTGAGTATGGATGCCAGCGACGACGGAATGCTCGTCTCTCCCCATGAAATAAGGACGAATGGCAACGCCGTATTGATGAGGCCGAGCACGGCCATGGCCAGATAGGTGCGCGGGGTGCGCGGCAGGGCGGGCCGGGCGAAAACCGCCACGAGCGCCAGGCCCAGTGCACCGATGAGCACGCGCAGCGTGACGAGCATGAACGGCCCGATCTCTTGGACCGCGATGCGGATCCACAAGAACGATGAACCCCAAATCAATCCGAGAAGCCAGAAGGCACCCCAATCCTTCCATCGATTTACGAAGATCTCTCCTGGATCCTATTCGATCGTGCTGCGGGAGGTGGCGGATAACATGCGTAGCGCCGGTGGATGCGGCCTCATCCGGGTTAGGCGCCCTCGAGGCGCAGGAGCCATCGTTTGACTGTGACCCCGCCCGCCGCGGAATAGCCACCGAGCGCGCCGTGCGCGCCGAGCACGCGGTGGCACGGGATAACGAGCGGCAAGGGGTTGGCGCCCAGCGCCTGGCCGACCGCGCGTGCGGCTTGCGGCCGGCGCAGCCTGCGGGCGATCTCGCCGTAGCTGGTCGTCTGGCCGTACGGTATGCGCGTTGCTGCGCGCAACACCGCGCGCTGGAAATCCGTCAGCCCGCGAGTGTCGAGGCGCAGGCGGAACGTGCGGCGCCGGCCGCGCAGATAGTCGCCGACTTGGCGGGCTGCGGCGCCGGCCGCACCGCGGCGCTTCTCAGGCGGCGTGCCCATTCGGCGTGCCACGCCTTGTGCGAATTGCGCGGACGAGCCACCCAGGCCGATGGCCACCACGCCCCGCGGACCGGCGGCCAGATGCACATCGCCGATCGGCGTGCGCACGGTCTCGTACGCGATCTTCTCTGTGCTCCGCATGACTTCCTCCCTCGGTGCCGGCGCATTAGACCATGCAGGCATGTCACTGTCAATTACTTGTACGTGATACACGTCGCAATCCGTTGAGGCTGCGAGGTCGCGCCTGCGATTCGAGGATTCTTGAAACGGCCATGCTATAATCGCGATGAAGCCCGCCCCCATCGGAGCCCTCCTTGTTGCGAGCCCTTTCAGTCGAGCAAACCATCGCGTTGGCCTCCGGCCTGCTGCTTGCAGGCGCAGTGGCCGCCCTGCTCGCAGGGTTGGCGAAATTGCGCGGGGCGCGCAATCGGCCGTTCTATCTCTTGCGCCGCGAGGCCTCGGAGGCGGGCTGGCGGATGGTCTTCCTCGCCGGGGGCTTCGGCTTGTTGGCATTCGTGGTGCGCCTGTTCGGGGCTCCGACCGTCTTCCGCTACGTGCCCCCGACGCCGACCCGAACCGGAACCCCCACAATCACCCTCACGCCCTCGATCACCCTGACCCCATCGCGCACGGTCAGCCCGACCATCACCCGTACTCCTGAACCTACGAACACACTGGCACCGACACCGACACCGCGCCTGCCTGCGTCGCTGTTCTCTTCATTTACTGGAATTGTCACCCCGCTGCCGGATGCGGTCATCAGCCCCGTGACCGCGGCCCGCTCGTTCACTCGCGATTACCGTCCGCTGACCAATACCGATGTGTTCTTCAACCCGATCCGGAGAATGTACGGTTTCTTTTCCTACGACAGCATGTCGGACGGCGTGCAGTGGACGGCCATCTGGTATCGCGACAATGTCGTCGTGTTTTACGAAACCGAACCGTGGGATGGGGGACAGGGCGGCTACGGCTTCACCGAATGGGACGTGACTCCGGACTTCTTCTTGCCCGGGGCGTATGAGATCCAGGTATTCGTCGGGACGGAGTTCAAGGCTGGCGGGCGATTTACGGTGGTAGGCGCGCCGCCCACCGCAACGATCTCGCGGACGCCGACAGCCACGCCCACGCCCTCGTTGACCCCCAGCCTCACAGCCACGCGGCCTCCCACGCGGACGCCCACGCCCACCAACACGCGCGCCCCCACAGCAACCGAGGCCACACCCACGCCGCGGCCCACCTCTACCCGGCGCCCAACGCTCACGCCCAGCCCCTCCTCCACACGCTGGCCATCGCCGACACCCGACCGAGACTAGCGTTCGACCAGGATGTCCTCTCTGCAAGCAGGCGGCGGAGACCCGCGGCGATTGAACCCCGGGCCAAGGTCGCGTTCACAGTGCGACAACGAACCCGTCAACACCGCGGGGCACGCCATGGCGTGCCCCAACTCGACCAATGAATGCATGCCGTCACCGCGTTGGCAGCGTGCCCCTCACGCGCAGCGTGTACCGCGCCGGTCATGCTGCGGAGGGCGGGAATGAGGCAACGCGTGAAATGAGCGTGGCCCCGCTTCATCCTGATCGTGGCCTTACTGCATTGCAATGGGCAGTTGGCTGAATGCCACAGCCAGGCGCGCTGCATGGGAGGCGTTGTTGCGAAGCAAGGCGAGGTTGGCGCTGAGGGTCTTGCCGCCGCTCGTGCGCGCGACACGTGACAGGAGGAAGGGCGTCACCTGATTGCCGCGGATGCCCTCCTTGTGAGAGTTCGCCCAGCGCATCGCGAATGAGTTGTTCCACTTCGTCGTTGGTCAGCGCTGCATCGGCGGGGCACGCGACCGTGAGCACGATACCTCCGCTGCGCGCGAGCTGCCAGTGAGCGCGCGCAAAGGCGGCGGCCTGCTCCACGCTGTCGACGCGCATGCTCACGCGCAAGCCCGAGTCGCGCGAATAGAATGCCGGGAAAGTTCTCACTCTGATAGCCGAGCACCGGGACCCCGAGGGTCTCGAGGGCTTCTAGCGTGGCGGGCAGGTCGAGGATGGACTTGGCGCCGGCGCACACGACCACCACCCGCGCCCGGGCCAACTCCGGCAGATCGGTCGAGACATCGTGTGGTTCGCGATGCACGCCACCGATGCCGCCCGTTGACAGCACGCGAATGCCGGCCGCCTCGGCCGCGATGAGCGTCGCCGCGACTGTCGTGCCGCCGGATTGTCCGAGCACGTGAGCCGAGGCGATGTCGCGCCGGCTCACCTTGACCCCCGCGCGGTTCGCCGCCAGGCGTTCGATCTCTCCCGGGCTCAGGCCGACGTGCAGCTTCCCGTCGAGCATGGCCACGGTCGCGGGCACAGCACCCTCGGCGCGCACCAGCTCCTCACAGCCCGTGGCGGCTTCCAGATTGTGCGGCGCGGGCAGGCCGTGAGTCACCACCGCCGTCTCGAGGGCAACCACCGGCAGGCCCTCGTCGATGGCGTGTGTCACTTCGGGCGAGATTACCAGGAAGGGCAGGGGCATGCGCGCGGTGGCCTTCTAGATCAGCAACTGATCGTACAGCTTCTCGAGCGAGAGGTCGGGGGCCACCGTCGAGGGCGAGCGCAGGGTCAACGAAGCGGCCGAGATGCCGACGCGCACCGCCTCATGAATAGGAATGTCGTTGAGCAGTCCGAAAATCACCGCCGCGGTGAGTGCGTCGCCGGCCCCGGTCGGATCGAGGATTTGCGTTCGCAGGGCCGGCAAGTGACCGTGATCGGTCGCGGTGGCATAGGCCACGCCGAATTCGGCCAGTGCGATGAGGGCCACATCGACTCCGCGATGAACAAGTTCACGAGCAGCCATCACCGCCTGGGCCGAGTTGCCGCTGGGCAACGGCCGACCGAGCAACTCCTCGGCCTCGCCGGCGTTGGGTGTGATCAGGAACAAATCCTCCAAGTGAGGCACGAGGCGGCCCGCCAACCCGCGGGAAACGGGGTCGGCGCTGATCGGCACGCCGGCCTGCTGGGCCAGCCGCACGGCGGCGGCGATTGCGTCCGGCATCAGGTTGGCATCTAGGAATACCATGCTCGCGCCGGCAAAGAGAGGCGCGTGAGCCTCGAGCACTTCGGGTGTGATGGCCTCCAGCGCGCGCATGTCGTCGAGGGCCAAGTGCAGCTGGCCGGTGGAGTTGACGATCGCCAGGTAGGCGCCGCTCGGGCGGTCATCCAGCGCCAGAAGCGCCGACGTGTCGACGCCTGCCTCCACCAGTTGCTGGCGTAGATGCAGGCCGAAGAAATCGCTGCCGATGGCGCTGATGAGGACGGTGGGTTGGCCCAGGCGGGCGAGGTTCTCGGCGACGTTGCGCGCCACACCACCGCAGGCGAGGCGGATGCGCGCGGCGTTGGAGGTGCGGGGTTCAAGGGCGCCCTTGACGTGCCCGACCATGTCGACGCCCGCGGCGCCAATCGCCAGCACGCGCGGCGGTGGCTCATCTTCCCGGTGCACGACCATGTGTTGCCTCGCAAGGACCGCGGCGAGAGTGCGGTGTGCCGCGAAGTTTACTACAGGCTGGGGCGCGGGCCACGCCGAGATGGGGCGGCGCATTCCGCACCCCGAATGAACGGATGATGCGATTCGGGTCTAAGAATCAGCAAACCACCTTCACCGCAACAGGCGGCATGCCCGGTCCTCTGGGCGGAGCCGCCCGGCGGTGCGCTGCAGCCCACATCACACCTGAGGCCGGGAGGGATATGCGGTCTATTTTCTACCCCAGAGAGCATCGTCGTCATCGGCGTCTCCGCGAAACCCGACAACCTGGCCCGCAATATCGTGGGCAACTTGCGCGCCTTCAAGTACGCAGGGGCGATCTATGCTGTAGGTCGTGAACCTGGTCAAGTTCATGGCGTTCCCATCGTGGCCTCCCTCGATGAAGTGCCGGATGGCATCGA
Organism: uncultured Chloroflexia bacterium; assembly: GCA_963712475.1. Taxonomy (GTDB): domain Bacteria; phylum Chloroflexota; class Anaerolineae; order Anaerolineales; family RBG-16-64-43; genus RBG-16-64-43. The sequence goes on along the minus strand of CAVQIA010000004.1, from coordinate 965,879 downwards.
GCTGGCGGTGATCCTCACGCCGGCGCACCTTGTGCCTGGCTTTATGGAAACGTGCGCTCGCAAAGGAACCCGCCGCGTAGTGATCGAATCCGGCGGGTTCAGTGAGTTCTCGGCCGCGGGACGCGAGTTGGAGCAACGCTTGGTCGACATCGCAGACCGAAACGCGATGCGCTTTGTCGGCCCCAACTGCATCAGCGTGGTCAACCTCGAATCCGGCGTCTGCCTCCCCTTCGCACAACTCGAGTTGGCCGATCTTCGGCTGGGGCCGGCCTCGGTCATCTCGCAAAGTGGCGGGGTTTCGGTGACCTACCTCACGCGCCTCTCGGCGGCGGGCGTGGGCGTCAACAAGGGCGTGAGCATCGGCAACAAGACCAGTTTGGACGAGGGCGACTACCTCGAGTACCTGCTGGCCGACGAAGGCACCCGCATGGTGTTCATGTACCTCGAGTTCGATCAGCGACGGTCGGCGTCTGCTGGATCTTGCGCGTTCGAGCTCGAAGCCGGTGGTGGTGCAGAAGGCCAACCGGGGCCAGGCGGCGCGCGCGGTGGCCCTTTCGCACACGGCGGCGTTGGCGGACGACGACCGGGTTGTGGATGCCGCGCTGCGCCAGGCAGGCCTCCTGCGCGCCGAGAGCTTCCGCGAGGCGGTTGCCATCGGGCAGGCGCTGGCGCTGCCGCCCGTCCGGGGGAACGACCTGGTGATCATCAGCCGCTCCGGCGGTCACGCGGTGATCGCGGCGGACATGGCTGAACGCTTGGGCTTCCGCCTCATGACGCTGCCTAAGGATTTCGTCGACGCCGTGCGCGCGATGTTCCGAGCAGACGTCATTGCGCCAACGAACCCGCTCGACCTGGGAGTGATCTTCGATTTCAACCTGTATGCTGAGATCGTGGCGCGCTGCCTGGAAGTGCTCTCCCCGCACGCGGTTCTGCTCATCAACACCTACGGAGAAACCGAATCGGAAAGCGCGCACGCCTTGGCCGGACGCGTGAAAGAGCTGATGCAGCGAACAGGTCGGCCAGTCGCCTTCTGCGCCTATTCGCGCGCCGACGATCGTGATCGGATCCAAGACGAATTCGGACTGCCGGTGTACAACGACCTGGAAGAGGCACTGATTGGCCTGGCTGCCTCACGCGCTCGACAGGCTTGGCTGACCCGCCACGCCGGCCAACCCCTGGCGCCCGCGCCGAGTGCGCCGGCCTCGCCCGTGCGTGCCTCGCGCGAAGGGCTAGTGCTGCCTCCCGAAGCCCTCGCCCTGTGCCAGACTTACGGCATCACGGCCGCCGTCTACGAGATCGTGCCAAACGCCGATGAAGCTGGGCGGGCGGCGGCGCGCCTCGGGTTTCCGGTTGCGCTCAAGGCCATCTCGCCCGGGCTCGTGCATAAAACCGATTGCGGCGGCGTGGTTCTCAACCTGAGCAGCCGGGCGGCGGTCGAGGCCGCTGCAAAGGAAATGGCCCAGCGCCTGGGACCTGGGGCAGCGAAGGACGAACCGCTACGCTTCATGGTGCAACGCATGGCGGCTCCCGGCGTGGAGCTGATCCTCGGCGGGAAGCGCGATCCGCTTTTCGGGCCGGTTGTCATGCTGGGCATGGGCGGCGTGTACACGGAGGTTTTCAAGGATGTGGCAATCCGCCTGGCGCCATTGACCAGGCTTGAGGCCGAGGACGTGCTGGACGAGCTGCACGGTGCGCCCCTGCTTCGAGGTGTGCGCGGAGGGCCGGCGGCTGATCGCGACGCGCTGCTGCGCGCCTTACTCGACTTCTCCCGCCTCGTTGCAGAGCATCCGGAATTGAGCGAGGTTGAAATCAACCCGCTCGTCGCACAGCCGGACGGCGTGTGTGCCGTGGACGCGCGCGGAGTTGCGGCGGCCAAGGAGCCGCCGACCGCCGAGCGGGTGGGAGACACGCGGTGAGCGTTGCCTTGCCCGAACTGATCCAGACCATCCTGAAGGATTACGCCCTGCCGGCCTTCGGGTATCACGGGGTGGCGCATTGGGCGCGGGTGCTCGAGAATGGGTTGGCACTCGCCCCGCGCACGGGTGCCAATGAAGACGTGGTGCGCCTCTTCGCAGTGTTGCACGACTCGCGTCGCGTCAATGAGGCCGTGGATCACCTGCACGGCCGGCGCGGCGCGGACTTTGCCACCTCGTTGCGCGGCGGCTGGTTTGATCTTCCGGATGCGGACTTCGAGTTGCTCTACCAGGCGTGCGCGCTGCACACCGACGGCCTGACCGCAGCCGAGGTGACGGTGCAAACCTGCTGGGATGCGGATCGGCTCGACCTGGCGCGAGTCTTCATTCAGCCGCGACCCGAGTTTCTGTGTACCGATGCGGCGCGCGACCCGCAGTTCATGAGCTGGGCGGTCGCGCGTGGGGCGCAGCGCATCGTGCCCGCCCTTGTCGCGGATTCCTGGCACATCCCCTTGCCCCGGCTCAGCAAGCACTAAGCCCATCGTCCCCCGTTTCGTATTCCCTTGCCTCTCATCTGGTGGTAGAGTCACGCCGAGTTCTGCGTGCGCCGCGAACATCTGGGTGGGCCGCGCGTGAGCAGGGAGGCGGTATGAGAAAGCTGGTGGCCCTCAGAGGTATGCTGGTGTCCGGGATTCTCCTGGCCGGGTGCACCTTGAATCTCCCAGGGGTCAATGTCGCTCCGCCGGCCGTGCCGACCTCGACCGCAACGACGGCGAGCGCGGCCGCTTCCGCAACGCCGTCTCCCACCGCCACGCTTCCGCAACCCACATCCACGGCCACCTCGACGCCCGCACCCGTCGGCCCGCCCCTCGAAAAGCTCCAGGCCGGGCTCGAGATCACAGTGCGCACCGTTCGCATGGTGGATGCCACGCGCGGATGGGCCATCGGCGGGCTGGCCACCGCGAGCGACCACATCCTGCGCACAAGCGATGCGGGCGTCACCTGGCGCGATGTCTCACCGCCGCAGGCCGAACAAACCGGAACGCGCATGATGGCCGTCGGCGCTTTCCACGACGCGTCCACGGCCTGGGTGGCCTATTCGCTTGCGAACCCGGGAGAGACGCCCCAGGTGGCGTTGGTCTGGCGCACCCAAGACGGCGGGGCCACGTGGATCGCAAGCGAGCCGCTCGACATCGACCCTCTGATGGGCATCTACCAGCCCTCCGACTTGCTCTTCGCCGACGCGGACCACGGCTGGTTGCTCGTTCATGCGGGCGCGGGAATAAATCACGATTACATCGCTATCTATCGCTCGATGGATGGCGGCCGCGCGTGGTCGAAGATCGTCGATCCCTTCATCACTGACAATGTGCAGAGTTGCTACAAGACCGGCCTGCTCTTCACATCGCCGCTCGAGGGCTGGATGACGGGCGACTGCGGGGGCGTGGCGCCGGGTGTGCTGTTCTTCCATTCATCGGATGGCGGCGAGAATTGGGATTTGGTGCGCTTGCCACCGCCGCCCGAGACCCCCGGCCTCTTCGAGAGCTCGGAGGCGGCCTGCGGCGCCGACTCGCTCACGTTCCCGGACGCGCAGCACGGGCGCATGGTCGTGTTCTGCCGCATGTATAGCGAGACGCCTTGGCGCGACGCGTACTACCTGTACGTGAGCGACAACGGCGGGCGCTTGTGGCTGCCCATGAGCTTCCCGGGCGAACAGGCCGTGTTCCTCACGCCGGACCTGGGCTGGGCCGTGGGCGCTGTTGTGCGACGCACCACCGATGCCGGCCGCACTTGGAGCGAGATGGGCAAAGTGACGTGGCAGGGCCAGTTCAGTTTCGTCAGCGACACGCTGGGCTGGGCGGTGGCGCACGAAGATGAGGACTACGCCTTCGTCGCATCCAAAGACGGCGGGCGCGATTGGATGATCCTCAAGCCCAAGACCGTTGCGCCCTGAGGCGCAGATGGAGCCCGTCGAGCGGGATCGGGAAGAGGGCATAGCACGCCTTACCTCTTCGCGCATGCGAGCGCCACTCGCGCTCGTCCCGCGCACGGATGACGAGGATCGCGGCGTAGCGTCATAACGCCGGCTGCGCTGATCCGAGAGAATCAAAACGAATTGGGGCTGCCCATCGATGGGCAGCCCCAATTGGTATCTTGGCCGCGAGGCGATCGTGCGACTACGGATTGTTGCGCAGCACGAGCGGCAGGAAGATGCGGTAGACCACCTCGCCGAAGGCGGCAGAGGAATCGTTGTGCGAATTGCAAGCCCCGCTGGCTGGACTCGCCACGAGGTGGTTAAGGCGGGTAGCCGAGTTACATTTGCCTCGGGTGAAGTCAGGCGAAAGACATTCCGCATTATCCCACCTGTCGCGGCCGATACTGCAGCGCCTCGGCCAGATGCGCCGGGCGGATGACCTCCGCACCCGAGAGGTCGGCGATGGTGCGGGAGATCTTGAGCACGCGGTGAAACGAACGGGCGGTGAGCTGCAACTGGGCCATCGCGGTTCGCAGCAGAGCCGTGCCCGCCTCGTCCAGCTTGCAGAAGCGGCGCACCTCGGCCGGGCGCATGTCCGCGTTGGCGGCAAGATCCGTTCCCGCGAACCGCGCTGCGCTGCCGCTCACGCGCGGCCTGCACCCGCTCACGAGTGGTGGCGGAGCACTCCGCCGGGCGCGGATCGGTCAGTTTGGCGTACTCCACCCGCGGCACCTCGACGTGGATATCGATGCGGTCGAGCAGGGGCCCGGAGATGCGCTTCTGGTAGCGCGTGATCGAGGAGGGTGCGCAGGTGCAGGCGCGCACCGGATCGCCCGCGTAGCCGCACGGGCACGGGTTCATCGCCGCCACCAGCATGAAGTTGGCCGGGAAGGTCAGTGTGCCGTGCGCCCGCGAGATGGTCACCACCTTGTCCTCCAGCGGCTGGCGCAGCACCTCCAGGACGCGCATGCCGAACTCCGGCAACTCGTCCAGGAAGAGCACGCCGCGATGGGCAAGCGAGATCTCCCCGGGGCGCGGCCAGTTGCCGCCGCCCACCAGCCCGGCATGCGAGATGGTGTGGTGCGGAGCGCGGAACGGCCGCCGGGTGAGCAGCGGCATTTCGGCCGGCAGCATGTCGGCCACCGAGTAGACGCGGGTCACATCCAGGGCCTCGTCGAGCGTCAGGCGCGGCAGAATCGAAGGCAGCGCGCGTGCCAGCAGCGTCTTGCCCGCCCCGGGCGGCCCGGCCATGAGCACGTTGTGCGCGCCGGCCGCGGCCACCTCCAGCGCGCGCTTGACATGCTCCTGCCCGCGCACCTCGGAGAAGTCGGTCAGCGGCGGCAGGTCCGCCTCGATCAACGCGGGCTCGGTGCGCAGCGCGGGGATGGTGAGCCGCCCGCTCAGATGCGCGGCCAATTGGGCCAGGTCCTCGATTGGGATGACTTCGACATCCGGCACGAGCGCCGCCTCGCGCGAGTCGACGGCGGGCACGTACATGCGCGGGATGGCTTCGCGCCTCGCCAGAGCGACCATCGGCAAGACGCCGCGCACGTGGCGCACGCTCCCATCCAGCGAGAGCTCGCCCACGACCATCGAGCCCTCCAGCCCGGCCACCGGCACCTGACCGGAGGCGGCCAGCACACCCAGAGCGATGGGCAAGTCGTAGGCGGGGCCTTCTTTGCGCAGCGAGGCCGGTGCCAGGTTGACGGTGACTCGCCGGTGAGGGAACGACAGTCCGGCGTTCTTGACGGCGGCCTGGACTCGCTCGCGGCTTTCCTGCACCGCTGTGTCGGGCAACCCGACCACGATGAACGAGGGCAGGCCGTTGGTCACGTCCACTTCGGTGTGGACGATGGCCCCATCCAATCCAAGAATGGCGCACGAGAGCACGCAGGCAAGCATCTCAGTCCCCCTGAGTTGTGCGGGCACGCGAGGCGGGCGGTGCGCAGATCCCCCTGAGGCAAACCGAATTTCGTGGTCTACGCCTTCGCTGGAGAGTCTAGTCGCGCGCTCAGCGGGCGTCAAGCGAGGTGCGCGAATCGCCACGCGCGGCGCGGCGGCGTGTCAACTCCTCGCTGAGCGCGCGATGTACGCTGCGCGTGATGGGGAACGCGGCTGCCGCGGCAATGGCCGCCACGAGCAGCGCGGCCGGCACCCACGTGGTGAGCATGCGGATGCCGAGCAGGGCCGTTGGAGCTTGAGCCGCGGCGTTCGGCTGATAGCCGGTAAGCTCGAGCACCCAGCCGACCGCGGCCAGCGCGACCGATGTGCCGAGTTTCTGGATGAACCCGGACAGCCCCCCAAACACGCCCTCCTGGCGTTCACCGCTTTCGTACTCCACCGAACTCGAGTGCATCCGCACCCATCGCAGCCGGCAAGACGTGGGCTGCCGACACGCCCAGCCCCGCCAGGACGGCGACGATGATGACGGGCACGACGGCCGCGGCCGGCACCCACCACAGCGCCACGAGCAGTACGGTCAACACCGCGGTCGCGATGACGAAGGCCCACTTCTTTTCGTAGCGTGCGGCCAGCCAATTGACGACCGGCAGGAAGAGCGTGGCGCTGGCAAGGATCGTCGCCAGGAAGATGGGCGTGTCTGCATCGCTCACCCGGACCCAGTAGATCAGGAGGTATGCAAACACCGCCTCGATCATGGCGATGGCCAGCCACGCCAGACCGTTGAGCAGCAGCGACAACCAGAAGGGGCGGTTGCGGAGCAGAACTCGTATCGAACGCAGCGTGTTGGAGGTACGCGCGGTCTGGAATTCTGCGCGCTCGCGCACGAGCGCCACCAAAACGAAGTAGGGCAACATGCTGAGCAGGCCGATGCCGACGCCGGCCCACTGGAAGGCGGCTTGCATCGAGCCGGCCGCCTCGAACACGAACGGCAGGGCCACCGCCGCCAATAGGCCGGTGACGATCGACACGCCGGCGCGATAGGTGACGATCGACGTGCGCTCATCGGTGTCGAGTGAGAGCTCGGGCGTGAGAGCGTAGTACGGGCCGGAAACGAGAGTGTATGCCAGGTCGAAGAGCACGTAGACCACGAGGTAGTAGGCGGCGCGCGCCGTGGCGCCCGCAAGAGGTGGAACGAACCACAGCAGCGCGTAGAACACCGCCATCGGAACGGCGCCGGCCAGCATGTACGGACGCCGCCGCCCGAGACGGCTGTGCGTGCGATCGGAAAGCACGCCAACCAATGGGTCATTGACTGCATCCCAGATGCGCGCGATGAGCAGTATCGTCCCGGCGACGCCTGGGCGGACGCCGGCGACGTCGGTGAGGAAGAAAAGGAAGTAGAAGGGCAGAACCGTGCCGACCGCCACCGAAGGGGCAAACTCGCCCAGGGCGAAGACCAACTTCTGGTGCCACTTCAGTTTGCTATCGCTTGCGGAAAGTCGCATCAGGTGGCTCCTGGGAAAAAGATGGCCCCCACGCAAAGCTTAACACGTACAGAGCGGTAGAAGAGACGAGTCTGCCCCGCGCGGGTTTTCGCCACAGGGCGCGACGCCGAAACCAGAAGCCTACGGCGTGAAGGACCTCGGGTGGGGCACCCTGTCTGGCCGGTAGTTAGGGTTGCAGGTACCCAGGCAGGGTCGCGTCCGCCTCGACGGTGGCAATCTGGCTTTGGAGCGGCTTCCTTGATCGGTTGAGGCAGGCGTGGACGGGCTGTCCCAGCGCGGTTGGAAACGCATCGCGTGCGCGTAAGAGAAACATTAGCGGAACGCTCTCCATGGATTCATCCAAAGCGGGCAGGAATTTCGTATAATACGGATGGACATTGACGCCAATCATCTCGAGAGAAGACACTGAGGCCACAGAATGCGTATCGTCGTTTGCATCAAACAAGTCCCCACAGCCGATCGCCTGCAGTTCGACAACAAAGGGCTGCGCCTCGTGCGCGAGGGTGTGCCGAACGAGATCAACCCCTTCGATCGTCGTGCGCTGGCGCAGGCCGTTGCGTTGCGTGAGCAGCACGGTGGGGAAGTCATCGTGCTCACCATGGGTCCCGAACAGGCCCGCGAGGCGCTCTACGAAGCCCTGGCCTCCGGTGCCGACCGCGCGATTCACCTGCAAGGTAAAGAGTTCGCCGGGTCCGACACGCTGGCCACCGCACGCGCTTTGGCGGAGGCTTGCCGGCACATTGGGTTCGACATGATCCTGTGCGGCAAGTACACCACCGACGGGGAGACCGCCCAAGTGCCCGGCATGGTCGCCGAGATCCTGGACCTGCCCCAGGCCTCGGGCGTGACCCGCCTCGAACCCACCGCCCAGCTCGATCGCGTGATGGTGACGTGTGAGGTCGATGACGGCTTGGACGTGATCGAGGCCAGGCTGCCGGCTGTGCTCACCGCCAGCGAGCGTCTCATCAAACCCATCAAGGTCACGCCCGAGATGCTGGCCGCAGCCCGCAGCCGGCCGGTAGAGGTGTGGGGGGCGCGTCAACTTGAGCTCGATCCGGTGCTGCTCGGAGACTCGGGTTCGCCGACGTGGGTCAGCGGCGTGCGCGAGGTGATCAGTCGGCGCAAGCGTGTGGTCCGTTCCGCGATCGAGGGCGCCGAGGCGGCTGTAGATGCGACAGTGCGCGATCTCCTCGCCGAGGGCCTGTTTGGGCGATGGCGGGCCACGGCCAGCCAAGCGCCGCCGATGGCCCATGCGGCCCGTGCACCCGATCGCGCGGTGTGGGTCATCGCCGAGATTCACCAAGGCGCGCTGCGCCCGGTGACGTTCGAGTTGCTCTCTGAGGCGCGACGCGTCGCAGCTCGGCTGGGCGGGCCGGTGGCGTGTGTGCTCGTTGGGCACGACATCGCCCATCTGGCACGGTGGCCGCGCGTCACGGTGCGGAGTTCGTCTATGTGGCCGATGCCGAGCCGCTGGGCGAATTCTCGCTTGAACAATACACACACGTGCTGGCGGCGGCGATTCGCGCGCGTCGGCCGTATCTGGTCCTGATGGCTTCCACCTCCAGCGGCCGGGACCTGGCGCCGCGAGTTGCAGCGCGCTTGGAGATCGGCCTGACCGGAGATTGCCTCGGTCTGGAGGTCGACGATCAGGGGCGTATCGTCCAGCTCAAGCCGGCCTTCGCCGGAAGCCTGATCGCGCCGATACTTTCTCGAACGCTGCCCGTCATGGCAACGATTCGACCTGGCGCGGTCGAAGCCTGGCCGGCGGATGGCTCGCGCCTGGTCGAGATCATCCACATCGACGTCGATCATCTTCCTGCTAAGCGTACGCGGGTGCGCGATCACCAACCCAGCGAGCACACCGTCCTCGACCTCGAACGCAGCCAGGTCATCGTCGGTGTCGGCATGGGCATCGGTGGGCCGCAGAATCTTCCACCGGTCAACGAATTAGCGCGCGCGCTGGGGGCCGGGCTGGGCGCCACACGCAAGGTGGTGGATGAAGGCTGGCTGCCGCGCCAAACCCAGATCGGGCTCACCGGTCATGCCTACGGACCCAAGCTGTACGTTGCCGTGGGCGTCAGTGGAAAGCCCAACCACCTCTTCGGCCTGCGGCGCGCGGGGTTGATCCTGGCTGTGAACTCCGATCCGAAGGCGCCGATCTTCGAGGATTGCGACTACGGCATCGTGGGTGATTGGAGCGTGGTGATTCCTCTTCTGACGGCCCGACTGGTGCGCGCCAGGCGCGAAGCGGGCATGACGTGATCGGCCGGCGATCGATGCTCATGGGTACCCCGCCGATCCTGTAGAGGGCACAGCATGCCTTACGCATGACCGCGTAGGGGTGGTATGCGCGGCGTGGGCGCGTTGGGATGAGCGCAATCGGGTGGCCGCGAGTGGACGCGCAGCCGGCTATGAGAGAGCCGCACTCGAAACGACCCTCACGTCCGCACAACGGTCCGATGACCCTTGCACGAGGAGAGAGCCTGTGACGAACAGACGCCAAGTCGCGATAGTTGTCACCCTGCTGATCATGGGAGGCATGCTGGCCGCGTGCGCCGCACCCGATTCCGGCGCTCCGGCGCCCACGCCGATCCCCACATTCGCGCGACCCACGCAGGCCCCGCCGACACCCGCACCCACCGCCATGGCCATGGATCACTCTGCCTCGAGCGCGGCTCAGGGAGCCACCCTGCACTTCGCGCTCGAATCCGGCCTGGCCGAGGGGCGTATGGTGTTCATTGGGCGCGGTCCGGGGATCGAGGGCGCGATCAACCCCACGCTGCGCGCCAACCCCGGCGACACGGTTGAGATCACCCTCACCAGCGGCGAGGGCGCCGAGCACGACGTGGCCATCCCCGACCTGGGCGTGGCCTCGTCACGGGTGCTGGGCAAGGGCACTTCGACGACGGTCAGTTTCCGAGTTCGAGCAGGAAGGCAACTTCGCCTACTTCTGCACCCTCCCGGGGCATCGTGCCGCAGGAATGGAGGGTCAATTCGTTGTTGGTGCAGGAGCGGAACCAGAACTCCGCGTCGGCGGTGAGCGTGGTTCGCGATCCGGCTGATCTGCCAGGTCCCATCGGGACGCGCGCCGCGCAACCAGTGCGACTCGACCTGGAAACGGTCGAACTCGTTGCCCGCCTCGCCGATGGCGCCACGTACACCTTCTGGACCTTCAACGGCAAAGTGCCCGGTCCCTTCGTGCGCGTGCGTCAAGGCGACACGGTCGAGGTTCATCTTGCGAATGCCTCCACCAGCACGATGCTGCACTCGGTCGATTTCCACGCCGTCACCGGGCCCGGCGGCGGCGCCGTGGCCACGCAGACACAACCCGGAGGCGAAACGACCTTCACCTTCAAGGCGCTCAACGTCGGTCTGTTCGTCTATCACTGCGCCACGCCGATGGTCGCACAACACATCGCCAACGGCATGTATGGCCTGATCCTGGTCGAGCCGCCGGGCGGCCTGCCCAAGGTGGACCGCGAGTTCTACGTGATGCAGGGCGACTTCTACACCGCCGAGCCCTTCGGCAGCCAGGGCCTGCTCACCTTCTCCGCCCGGAAGCTGCTCGACGAGACGCCCGAGTACTACCTGTTCAACGGTGCAGTTGGCGGGCTCACCAGCGAGCATCCGCTGATGGCCAACGTGGGCGAGACCGTGCGCATCTTCTTCGGCGTCGGCGGGCCGAACAAGATCTCGTCGTTTCATGTTATCGGCGAGATCTTCGACCGCGTCTACGATCAAGCATCGCTCACCGCCCCGCCTCTGACCGACGTGCAAACCACGCTCGTGCCGCCCGGCGGCGCGACGATGGTTGAGGTCAAACTGCAAGTCCCCGGGCGCTTCCTGCTTGTCGATCACGCGCTCTCGCGGCTCGAACGCGGACTGCTTGGCTACCTGATGGTGGAAGGTCCGGAGGCGCCGGAGATCTTCAGCGGGACGGCCACCGCCGGGGGCGGCCACTGATCGGAGCGCGTGCTCGCGATCGCGCAGCAAGATCGATAGCGGCGGTAAGCCGCCTGGAATGACGAAGGGGGGATGGACACGCGGGCGCATCATGCGCCCGCGTTTTTCATCTTCGATCTCACGAGAATCACGAGCGATATCGACTTCGGATGCAGAACGTGCAGCGGAGGCGACCGCCGTGGCCAACTGTCGCCTAGCCGATCAGACGAACGATTGCGCATCCGTACGCCGGCGTCTCGGCCGGGTCGGGGAACTGCCAGCCAGCACGGCCTGACCGCATTCGCGAGATAGAGCCTGGTGGGTTCGGGCCGCCTCATGGTGCTATCGTCGACGGCGCCCCGGTAGCGCAGACGGCTGTCACCGTCAGCGACGAAGGCTTGCGGCGTCGTGGTGGCGCCCAAGAGATCGGCCAGATCCGCATGCTCGTCGATCAGCACCGGCGCCACTCCGCGTGCGCTGGCTTCGCGCGTGACCATCTGCCGCGGCTCATCCGCGTTGCTCGCCACGAAGAAGACCTCGACCTCCGGCGGCCACATCTCGCGCAGCGCCGCCAGCCGCGGTTCTCCTCGTTGCACCACGGGACAGGCTGCTGACCAGAAAACGATGACTCGCACGCGGCCATTCGCGGCGCCCAGCATCACCTGGGTCCCGTCCAGATCCCGCAGTGTAATCTCGGTAGAGCCTCTCGCCTAAGGCAACCATCGAGGCAGGTAAGCCTCCACCGCAAGCTGTCGCGGATTCTCGCCCGCGGCCGTGGTCACCCACACCTCCGGCGGGAGTGAGACATTCGTTTGGTCGAAGCGCATGAAAAGCAGCAGCGCGCCGTCTGGGCTCCAGCGGATCGAGGACGCGTTGAACGCCGGCGCGAACGTGAGCTGTCGTGCCTGCGTTCCATCGCGATCCATCACCCACAACTGCCGTCCCGGTGACCAGTGTTCTGCGTCGAGATACTTGCGCCCAAAGGCCAAGCGGTTGCCGTCCGGCGAAATGGTCACGTTGGCATCCTCGACCAGCGGTGAACCCGAAAGGTCGCTGCTCTCGTTCGTGGCTAGCGTGACATAGATCAGGTGACTGTAAAACTGTTCGATCGCATCCTCATGGGTGCCGAGGTCGGGCGTGGCCGACGCGGAGGACGTGGCCTCGAGGCTGGGCGTCGCGGCTGGGTGTTCATCGATGATCCGGATTTCCGGAAATATCAGATGGGCGCCGTCCGGCGTCCACACGCCGACTTCACCGGACGCGTTCGGCACGAACGTCTTGCCGCCATGTAAATCGTCGACAACGGTGGTCTGCAGATCACCGTCATAGTAAGCCAGCCAGCCTTGCGGGCCCCACACCGGGACGCGCGTGGAATGAGTTGCATCGCCGACGGCGTGTGCGCTGCCGTCCTCGAGGTTGAGGATCCACACCCGCGGGCGCTGAGCGCTGACGATGCCACCCACACTGGGAGAAAGCACCGCCCGGTCGTACGCCAGTTGCATTCCCTCGGCGTCGATGGCTGGGTTACGGCACTGTTCTCCGCCGCAATCGAGCAGCTTGCGAGGTGCGGAGCCGTCGAGCGCCAGGTACCATAGGTCCGACCGCTTGTCCGTCGCTCCCGCGGCGTAAACGAGAAACGTGCCGCTCGGGCTGACATCGTATTCCAGGATTGGCTGTGTACTCTCGACCAGCGCCCGTCCCGTGTCCCCTTCGACCGGTTGGACGACGATTTCGTAGGCCTCGGCCGTGTGTCGAAGATAGAGCACGCGCAGTCCCCCGGGCGAGAAATGCCACAAGTACGACCGCAGCAGCGGCAACCCGTTGCGCGAGCGCGCGCCGAGGGCGAGCGAGACGGCGACCTGGCTGCCGGTCGGCCACGGGACGGCGGGCGCGAGCTGCAGTGTGGTCCCTTCCCAATGCGCAGAGACGCTCACATCCGGCGCAAGATGCAGATGTGCCGCCACGCTGTCTTCGTCCATGGGGACAGTGAAATGAATCGTGATGGGGGCGAAGGCGCCCGCCGCTTCATCGGCCCTGGGTCGAACCGCCGTTACGCGCGGGACGAGCAACAACGAGATCGCGGCGAAGCCGACCGCAAACCCGATCAGACCCAGTACAAGCGGCGGCAGGCCGCGCTCACGATGGAAGCGAATACCTCGTTGGGGGACCACGCGCACCTCGCAGGTTCATTATAACCAGCGAGGTCTTCTCGCCAGGACGATAGGATTTGCGTGTACGTTCCGAGCTGTCGCGGCTGGGAAGCGTTCTCGCCCGACGATCGCAGCCTCAATCGCCGGGAATCCTGCGAGCTCCGATCGCTCGGGCCCTTCAAGGGATGCCCTTCCCGCGCCCTGCATTGTCTGATAAGATTGCTCATCTCTGCGCAGCGACCCCGGCCGCACCAGTCCGGGGTCGTTGCCGTGTCCAGCACGCCGGCCAGGAGGGTTCCGCACCCGCGCCGGCCGCGAATGTGAAACAACGATGTTCACCGAACGAACCGACCTCCGCAATGTAGCGATCATCGCCCACGTTGACCACGGCAAGACCACCCTGGTGGACGGCATGCTGCGCCAGGCGCGGGTCTTCCGCATCAATCAACAGGTGATGGAACGCGTTCTCGATTCGAATGACCTCGAGCGCGAGCGTGGCATCACCATCCTCGCCAAGAACACCGCCATCCATCTGTGGGATCCTTTGCAGCAGCTTCAGGTCAAGATCAACATCGTGGACACGCCCGGCCACGCCGATTTCGGAGGCGAAGTGGAGCGGGTGATGAACATGGTGGATGGCGTGCTGCTGCTCATCGATGCGGCGGAAGGCCCGATGCCGCAGACCCGCTTCGTGCTGAAGAAGGCCCTCGAACGCGGGCACCGCGCGATTGTCGTCATCAACAAGGTGGATCGCAAGGGCGCCGACCCGCGAGACGCGCTCAACCGCACCTTCGACCTGTTCGTCGAACTGGGTGCGACCGATTCTCAGGCTGAGTTCACCACGGTCTATACCAACGCCGTGACCGGCCAGGCCGGCGCCACGCCGGAGCTTGGCCCGGACCTGGCGCCGCTGTTCGAGGCGATCCTGCGCACCATTCCGGCGCCGCGAGTCGACCGCGAGGCGCCGCTGCAAATGCTCGTGACAACGCTCGACTACGACAACTATCGAGGGGTGACCGCCGTGGGTCGTGTGTTTGCCGGGCGGATCGCCGCGGGTCAGGCGATCGCCCGGATCACAACGGCGGGCGAGATCCTGCCCGACCGGGCGCGCTATCTGTACGTCCACCAAGGGCTCGAGCGGGTCGAGGTCCCCGAGGCGGAGGCAGGTGAGATCGTCGCCATCGCCGGGCTGGAAGCTATTGCCATCGGTGAGACCATTGCTTCGCCGGAGACGCCGATTGCATTGCCCACCATCACCGTCGAGGCGCCGACGGTTCAAATGACCTTCGCCGTGAACACCTCTCCCTTCTCGGGTCGCGAGGGGCGCTGGAGCACCTCACGCAAGCTGCGCGAGCGATTGTTCGAGGAACTGCGCCACAACGTCGCGCTGCGCGTCGACGAGACGGCCAGCCCCGACACGTTCCTGGTCTCGGGCCGCGGAGAATTGCATCTGGGGATCCTCATCGAGACGATGCGGCGAGAGGGTTACGAGTTCGAAGTCTCGCGCCCGGAGGTCATTTTCCGGACGAGCGACGCTGGCGAGGTGCTCGAGCCCTTCGAAGAGGTGCATATCGAGACCAGCCCAGAAACCGTGGGCGCGGTGGTCGAACTTCTCGGAGCCCGTCGCGGTCAGATGCTGGATATGGTCGATACCCAGAGGAACAGTGTGCGGCTCACCTACCTCGTCCCGACGCGCGGGTTATTGGGGTTTCGCTACCAGTTTCTCAACGCGACGCGCGGGGCAGGCGTGATGAACACCATCTTTCATGCCTATGTTCCCAAGGTCGGGCCGGTGCCGACACGTTCGAGCGGATCCCTGGTGGCCTGGGAGGCGGGCGCCGCCACGGGTTTCGGGCTCAAAAACGCAGAGGAACGCGGCACTCTGTTCATCGTCCCCGGGGTCGAGGTCTACGAGGGCATGGTCATCGGCGAACAGCCGCGCCCGGGTGATCTGGCGGTCAACGTCAGCAAGAAGAAACACCTCACCAACATGCGCTCCTCCAACAAGGATATCGAGGTCCGCTTGGCGGCGCCGCGTCAGATGAGCCTGGACGAGGCCATCGAGTTTCTGGCGGAAGACGAACTCCTGGAAGTCACACCGCTCAGCTTCCGCTTACGCAAGCGCGTGCTCGACACACAAGATCGAGGCAAACAAGCAAAGCGCGCCAAGGAGGAAGCGCTCGCCGAGTAATCGGAAAGTGGCATCGGCGAACAAACCCTCCCCTGGGGAGGCTAGCTGTTCAAACAAAGGTGGGGCTGCTCCGTCAGGAGCAGCCCCATGTGGTGTGTACTGTGTCTGGCCCACGCCTAGTCAGAATTGAACGTGGCACCCTCGAAGCGAATGTAGAAAATGGTCGTCTGCCCGGTCCCGGAGTCCGGAGTGGCGGTGATGAGCAGCGCGGTCGCCTCTTCACCTTGCGACTTGCCGAAGAGACAGAAGGCACCCGTATCGATCTCGGCTTCGAATGAACCTCCGCAGCCCGGCTGGTCTTCGGCATTCCAGCCCGCTGCGGCCATGCGATCTTTTGTATAGAAGTCCTGGACATCGGCTGAGCTGTGCGAGGTGTTGAAAGCAATGAAGTCGAACTTGTCGAGCCGTGCCTCACCCTGGGCCTGGCTCTGTGCGCTCGCCGCCTTGACCAGTCCAGCAATCGCGACGCGGACCGACACGGGCAAGTCGATATCTGCCTTGGTCGCGCCTTCGAAAGCCGGCACATCGGGCCACAGATTGGCGACAGTGCCCGCCTCTCCTCCCAAGGCCGAGTTGACCGCCGAGTTCACCGCGGTGTTGATCAGTGAACAACCGAAGATGAGCGGGGCCGCCACAAGGCCTGCCACCACGATGCGCCAACCCGCCAATGGTCTCTTTCCCATTCTGTCTCTCTCCTTTGTGGATGGGGGATCATTCCTGGCCGCGGATCCTCGGGGCTCCCCCGCCTCTGCCGCGCGGCTTGGGCGCGATTATACGATTGAAGATGCCATTCTTGGTAGGGCGTCCGCACAATCCTCGGGCCGACAAGAGAAACGCATCACCATCTCGCCGCCAATGCTGGGGTAGGAGGTGAAGGCCGGCACGGTCCGTATGCGGTCGGCCAAAGCGGAGCCGAGGCGGGTGGCAGGAGCGCCACATCTTGTGCGGTGTCGCGAAGTCGGGCCGATTCCAAGATGCCGAGCTCACGTGACCCCCACCGCTAGAGGCTCATCTCGAGGTTCGCAGGTTGGCGCGCCGACTGAGAGAGCGTGGACACATCCGACGTTCGCAACCACGCTGTGGTACGTGATGCAGTCCACGCGTTTCGCTTCCCGCTGGTTCGGGTTAATCTACACGCGAGAGAGGGATAGGCGAGATGCGGAGCGAGGATAGGCCGCGATGCACCGACAATCGTCGGTGAATTGTGTTGTGACGGCCTGAGTTGCTATGCTATAATGCCTCTCTGTTCCCCACACGTCCTTTAGTTGCATAGGTGGTGGTGTCGCGGCGATGTCCTTTGCCCATCTGCACGTGCACTCTGAGTATTCATTGCTTGATGGGCAGGGCAAGGTCAAGCGCCTGGTGGCGCGAGCCAAGGCCCTGGGCATGCAATCCTTGGCCCTCACCGATCACGGCACGCTGTTTGGAGTGGTGGAGTTCTACAACGCCGCCACCGCCGCGGGAATCCACCCGGTCATCGGGGTTGAGGCCTACCTCGCGACACGCGGGATGACCGAAAAGGATTCGCGCATCGACCGCGATCCCTTTCATCTACTGCTGCTGGCCGAGAATGAAACCGGCTACCGCAATCTCCTCCAAATCGCCACGGCAGCGCAATTGCAGGGCTTCTACTACAAACCTCGCATCGACCACGACTTCCTGGCATCGCATGCCGACGGCCTGATCTGCACCTCGGGCTGCCTCGCGGCCGAACTGCCGCGTGCCTTGAACGACGGCCGCGATAACGAAGCCGTTCGATTGCTGGATTGGTACTTCGACGTCTTTGGACGAGATCGGTTCTTCCTCGAACTGCAGCACCACGAGATCCCCGAACTGCACGCGGTCAATCGCAAGCTGCTGGAGCTGGCGCCGCGCTACCAGGCCAAACTGGTCACCACCAATGATGTTCACTACGTGATGCCCGAAGACAGCGCCGCCCACGACATCTTGCTCTGCATCCAAACGGGCGCGTTAGTGACCGAACCCAACCGTATGCGTATGTCGGATGGCAGCTACTACATGCGCAGCGAGGACGAAATGCTGCGCCTCTTCGCGGAAGTCCCGAACGCCGTCCATGAGACGCAGCTCATCGCCGAACGCTGCCAGGTCGACCTTTCATTTAAGGGCTATCACCTGCCGGGCTTTCCCGTGCCCGACAACCACACGCCGGCCAGTTATCTGCGCGACCTGTGCGAGGAGGGGTTGCGAGGGCGCTTCGGCTCGCGGGCCGGCGACCCCGCCTTCGTCGAGCGCCTGGCCTACGAACTCGACATCATCCACACCATGGGGTTCGATACGTACTTCCTGATTGTGTGGGATCTGTGCCGTTTTGCCCGGGAGCAAGGCATTTGGTACAACGCGCGCGGCTCGGCGGCGGGCTCGCTGGTGGCCTACGCACTATGCATCACTCTGGTCGACCCGCTCGCGCATGGATTGATCTTCGAGCGCTTCCTCAACCCAGGGCGCGTGTCGATGCCCGACATCGATCTGGACTTCCAGGATGATCAGCGTGCACGTGTGTTGGAGTACGCGGCCGACCGCTACGGGCACGACAAGGTGGCGCAGATTATCACCTTTGGCACGATGGCCGCGCGCGCCGCTGTGCGCGACGTCGGGCGCGTGCTCGACATCCCGCTCTCGGAAGTCGACAAGGTCGCGAAGCTGATCCCGTCGATCCCCGGCAAACCTGTCTCGTTGGCCGAGGCGCTGGAGGACGTGCCACTCCTGAAGGAGCAGTACCAGAAGACCGAATACGTCCGCACCCTGGTGGATACGGCCGCCAAACTCGAGGGCGTCGTGCGCAATGCCGGCACGCATGCTGCCGGCGTGGTGATCGCCGACCGCCCGCTCGTCGAATACCTGCCGCTGCACCGCCCGACCCATGGCAGCCTCGAAGAGGGCCCGATCACGATCGTGACCCAGTTCGAGATGCAGGTCCTCGAACAATTGGGCCTGCTCAAAGTGGACTTCCTCGGACTGGCCACCCTCACCGTGATGCAGCGCGCCTGTGCACTGATCAGTGAGCGCCAAGGCATCGACCTCAACCTCGACTGCATCCCAACGGACGATCCGGCGATCTATGAACTCCTCGGACGCGGGGAGGTGGCGGGCGTCTTTCAGGTCGAAGGCTCGGGGATACGCCGCTACCTGATGGACATGAAGCCAACCGGGCTCGACAACGTCATCGCCATGATCGCGCTTTACCGCCCCGGCCCGATCGATTTCATCCCAACCTACATTCGCCGCATGCACGGCGAGGAGAAGATCGAGTACCGACATCCAGCGCTCGAGCCGATCTTGCGAGAGACCTACGGCATTCCGATCTACCAAGAGCAATTGATGCGTGCGGCGATCGAGATGGCGGGGTACAAGCCGAGCGAAGCCGACGATCTTCGAAAGGCCGTGGCCAAGAAGAAGGCCGAGTCGCTCCAGGCGCACCGCCAGCGGTTCGTGGCCGGCTGCGGATCGCGCAGCATTCCGCGCGCAACGGCCGAAGCCATCTATGACGACTGGGAGGGATTCGCGCGCTATGGGTTCAACAAGGCCCACGCCGCCGACTACGGCGTGATCTGCGTGCAGACGGCCTACCTCAAGGCGCACTTCCCTGTCGAATTCATGACGGCGCTGCTGTGCGTCAACCGCGGCGACAGCGAGAAGGTGGCGCTTTACATCGCCGATTGCAGGCGCATGGGCATCGAAGTCCTGCCCCCCGACATCAATCACAGTCAGTGGGATTTCTCCATCGAAGAGCGGCCGGGAAGCACGGCGGCCATTCGCTTCGGGTTGGGCGGGGTCAAGAACGTGGGCGAGGCGCCGGTGCAGGCCATCCTCGAAGCCCGCGGATCTGAGCGCCCATTCGCGAACGTCGACGACTTCGCGCGGCGGGTAGATCTTCGGCGGGTCGGACGGCGTGCGCTCGAATCGCTGACGCGCGTCGGCGGGCTGGATGCGCTCGGCGATCGCCTTTCTCTCTTGGATGCGCTCGACCGACTGCTATCGGTCTCCGCCCAGCATTTTCGAGCCGCAGACACGGGTCAGTTGAGTTTGTTTGCTGGCGGGCCCAGCGGTCCGATCGAGGTTCTGCAGCTCCAGCCATCGCGCAACCCCGTGCCGCAGCGCACCGTGCTCGAGTGGGAACGCGAACTCCTGGGGCTCTACGTCAGCGACCATCCACTCTCGCCTTACCTGGTGCAGTTGCAGCAAGCGGTCACGCATTTCTCGGCTGAGTGGAGCGAGGAACTGAACGGGCAGTCGGTGCGCGTGGCCGGGCTGGTCACGCACATTCGCGGCCATCAGACCCGAACTGGGAAGGCGATGGCCTTTGTGACGCTGGAGGACTTGCAGGGGGCGATTGAAATCACGGTCTTCCCGAATCTGTGGAGTAAGGTCAAGGACTGGCTGAAAACGAATGCCATTGCGCTGGTCGAGGGCAAGGCAGAGTACATGGGAACGACCCCGCGCGTTCTGGCAGAATCGATCTCTCCGGAACTCACACCGAGCGGCTCGACAAAATCGGTTTCCGCCGCTCATCGCGCTTCCAAGGCGCCTTCACCGGCCGTGCCCGCCGCCGCACCAAGCCCGACTCCCGCACCCGAGGTGGCCGCCATCGAGCCGGCATTCGAACCGGAACCGGATTGGGACAACCTTGTGCCGCCTGAGCCATTTGTCGAGGGCATGGCAGGGGCGGGCGGCCAAGGCGCCGCAGCGGTGCCCATTGGCCTGGGCCCGCTCGCGCATGCCTTGAGCTCTCCGCGCGCAACCGCCGGCGTCGAGGCGGCAGTGCTGGCCAGCGCGCCAATGCTCACCCCGGCGCCGTCAGTTCAGCCTGAGGCCACTCCCGCGCCCGGCGCGCCGCGCATGATCACCATCATCTTGAGAGAAACGGGCGACCGGCCGCGCGACGTTCGGCGCTTGCGCCATGTGCACGGTTTGTTGGCCAGCTACCCTGGCCCGGATCACTTCGCGTTGCATATCTATGAAGGCAGCCGCGCCTGGCGCCTGGAGTTCCCCAACGAGACAACCGGGTTCGGCGCCGAACTCGAACTACGCCTGCGCGAATTGCTCGGACCGGATTCGATCGAGATCACTCCCTGGCGAGTGCAGTAGCCCGTTCGACGAGAATCCAGGCTCCGCCAGCTCCCCGCAAGGGGAGTTTTCGCGCCGCGGAGCGCGGGGCGCGACAGGTATAATCACGACGCGATTGCGCACGCAACGCGCCAGCCATCATCCATTCATCCGAGGAGGACACTCATGCGCATCGGCATACTCACAGGCGGGGGTGATGTCCCGGGGTTGAACGTTGCCATCAAGACCGTGGTGCTCGCGGCCGAGGAGAAGGGCTGGGAGGTCGTGGGGTTTCGCCGCGGGTGGGCTGGCTTGCTGAACTATGACCCGGCAGCCGACCCACGCGCCAACGCAGAATGTGTGCAGCCCCTCACGCGCGATATCGTGCGCACCGTCGACCGCGACGGAGGCACCTTCCTGCACACCTCGCGCACCAACCCGCAGAAGGTCAAGCCCAAGGACTTACCCGCCTTCCTGAAGAGCCGCCACGCACTCAAGGAGGGCCAGACCACGCTGGACTGCACTGACCACACCCTGCGGGTCCTTTCCCACCTCAAGGTGGATGCGCTGATCCCCATCGGCGGGGACGATACGCTCTCGTTTGCGGCCCGTCTCCACAAGGAAGGCGTCAAAGTTGCGGCCATCCCCAAGACGATGGATAACGACGTCTACGGGACCGACTACTGCATTGGATTCAGCACTGCCGTCTCGCGCAGCGTCGAGTACATCCATGCATTGCGAACGCCGAGCGGGAGCCACGAACGGGTACTGATGGTGGAGCTCTTCGGTCGCAACAGCGGCGAGACGGCGCTGATCGCCGCCTATTTGGCCGACGCCGACCGGACGCTCATCAGCGAAGTTCCTTTCGATGTGCGGCGCCTGGCCCCCATGGTCGTGGCGGACCGCGCGCGCAACCCCAGCCGATATGCGGTCGTGGTCGTTTCGGAGGGGGCGAGCATGTTGGGTGGTGAGATCGTTGAATCCGGCCAGGAAGATGCCTTCGGCCACAAGAAGCTGGGCGGCATCGGCCAGGCGACGAGCGAGGCGCTGAAGAAACTGACCGGGCTGGAATTCCTCAACCAGACCTTGGCCTACCTGATGCGTGCGGGGCCGCCCGACGCGCTCGACCGGATGGTGGCCATCTCGTACGCTAACATGGCCATGCAGCAACTGGCGCAGGGCAACTTCGGGCGGATGATGGCCGTTCAGAAGGGATGCTACATCACCGTGCCAGTCGACACTGCGATCGAGGGCAAGCGGCAGGTGGACGTGAAGCAGTTGTATGACGATCAGGAGTACCGCCCGAAAGTGAAGGCTGTTCTTGGCAAGCCGATGTTCTTGTACTAGCGGGGTTCGCGGATCGTCCGGCGAGCCCGGGAACTCGAGACCGCCAGAAGGGGAGATTCCCGAAGCCTCTCCTCACGCTGCGAGGTGGGATATGACATCGACGCGGGCCGCCGCGAGCGACGCGCGACCGAGGCTAGGCTTGCTGGCTATCGTGATCCTTGGATTCATAATCGGCGCGTGGATGGCCTGGCAAGGGGTGTCAACCCGCCTGACGGGCAACGTGCCCTTCCTTTTTGGCAGGCCGGAATGGTGGGCCACGCTTGCATCTGCAGCAGGCATCTCTCCGGCCAAATTCGATTGGCCGCTCGTGATCGTGGGTACCTCGTGGTGGGGAGCCACCTTGGGGTTATGGATACGCAATAAATGGGGCTGGCCGGTGACGTTGATCCTTGGAGTGATATCACTGATGCACCTGGGAGTCATCACGCTCCTGGGCGCCGCCGTGCTTGTGTTGCTGTTCCTGCCGCCGGTGCGCCGATGGGGACGCGGCGAATAGTGCGCGACCGTTCGTTGGCTCGTGGGCTGATGGCCGCTGTGCTGGCTGGAGCGTTGGCGAGCGCCTGCGGCCTGGCGGGCGCGGGAGAGGCCGCGACACCCACACCCGCCGCGACCGCAGTCATGGTTCGTGCCCTGGCGACGGCTTCGCCGACGCTGATCCCGAGCAAGACCCCAACCCCGGGGCCCACACTTGTCCCGACCCCTAGCGCGACACCGCCTGCGCTCATCGCCTTTACCACCTCACGCTTGTTGCGCGGCGTGCAGCCGGCGTCATATATCACCAACACATGTGACTACTTGCGGGCGAAGTGGGATCCCACCCGCAGCCAGCCCGGGACGCTCATTGTGCCGGTGGCGTTCCACGGTGTGAGCAACTCCGGCAACAAGGGTCCGGGCGACACCACGACGCCGACCGACGACCTCCAGGCCAGCGTGCATTGGGCGCTGGAGCTAGGCTTCACGACCGTCACCATGAGCCAAGCGGCCGACTTCCTCGAGAGCAATGCGCTCATCCCGCGTCTTTCAATGGTGTGGATCGTGGATGATCGTAACGTGGGCACGGTCGAGGATCACATGATGCCGGTCATGAACGCCAACAACTGGACCATGTCCATGGCTTGGCCGATCGGCGACACGGACATCCGCCAGGGATTGTGGCAACGGGCTGAGGCGTTGGCGGCGACGGGCCGCGTCGAGTTTCAGGCCCACGGCTATGAGCACAACCTGACCATCCGCCCGACCTCCTCGGATGAGTACGTCCACAATGAGATCTTCGGGCCGCTCCCCATTCTCGAACAGCATTTCGGCCGGTTACCGGTGGCCTTCGTCTGGCCGGGCGGCAACTTCACAACCCCGGCAGCGAAGCTTGTGCGGGAGGCCGGGTACCGCCTGGCTTTCACTTTTAGCGCGCGCGGCCCGCTCATGTTCAATTGGATTCCGCTCGGCGACAAGGAGCGCGGGGTGGGTGATCCGCTGATGGTCCTGCCGCGCGAATGGGGATACCCCGGGCTGGTCAACCAACTGCGTAAGGCGGTGGAGATCAGTGAGGCGGCACACGAGTTCGCGCTTGACCAGTACGATACCGAGGCGGCTTACTACCGGTCCGCATGCGGCGACGAACTTCCCCAACCCGCGGAATGAACTCAACGGCCGATAGGTTCTCATGCCGCGGTCATCGAGTTGATGCACGGTGGGCCACCTGCGTATCAGCAGGTGCATGCCTCGTTGACACGTCCAATACGAGAAGATAAACTGCACCGGGTTGGCCAGAAGCAAATCCGCACATTGACCTGATTCATTCCGCCTTGGAAAGTCCGTGAGCGAGGCCGAGAGCCAAGGCTCTTAGGCCAGGTCATCGACGAAGGCACCGGGTCTCCTGGCTGATTGGCTCGACCCGATCGTTGGAGGCGCATGCGACACCTACGAACTCACTTGGCTTGCGCCGGTATCGCTCCTCGCGACGGTTGCGCTCATCACACTGGGTGGCATCGTTCGGGTTACTGGAGCCGGCGAGGGTTGCCCGGATTGGCCCCTCTGCTATGGGCAGGTCCTTCCTCCTGCGCGCCTCCTGGCGTGGATCGAGCTTGCACATCGCTTCGGCGCCGCCCTCGTCGCGCTTCTGGTTGTGGCGCTACCTGTAGCAGCGTGGGTCGAAGATCGTCGTGACACAACCGCGCGCGTCCTCTCCCTGTTGGCGCCCGGCATCCTGCTGATTCAGATTCTCCTTGGCGGCCTGACCGTCCTGTCGCGCTTGACCCCGGCCGTCATTGCCGCCCATTTGGGCGTTTCCCTCGTGCTCGCCGGGCTGCTTACGCTTCTGACGATCCATTCACGCCGCGCGGGCTTGCTCCCGCGCGAACCGATCGGTCGTAGCGCCGGCCTTAACGCCGTGGTCGTCCTCGCCGTTTGCGGCGTTTTTGGCCTGATCACGCTCGGCGCGGTGGTCGTCGGCTCGGGCGCATCGCTGGCGTGCATGGATTGGCCGCTGTGCGCGGCGGCCATCGTCCCGTTCGGCCAGGGCTCGCAGCGGCTTCTGCAGGGGATGCACCGCCTGATGGCCGGAGGTGTCCTCTTCGTGCTTGGCGTGCTCGTCGTGCAGGTCATTCCGCTCCGCCGCGCGTGGCCCGCAGGCTGGCGTCTCGCGTGGCTGGCTTTGGTCGTGACCCTCGCTCAAGCGCTGCTAGGAGGGCTACTTGTGTTTGAGCAACTGCCCACCTGGCTGCGCGCCTCGCATGTACTGCTGGCCACCATCGTGTGGTTGAGTACGGTCGCCATCGCAGCCGGCGCGTGGTGGCCACCCGGGACAGGTGTGCGCGCTGCGGAGGCTGCATGAAAGCCGAGGCCGCGCGGTCATTGGCGCCGACCTGGAAGGCAACCCTTCTCGGGCTGCTCGTCCTTACCAAGCCATGGATCGTTGCGCTCCTGCTTGTCACAACTTGGGCCGGCATGTTCTTGGCGCAGCGGGGCCTCCCACCGCTTGGCACGATTGCCCTGACCACGCTCGGCGGCGCGCTCGCAGCCGGCGGCGCCGGCGCGATCAATTCGTACATCGACCGCGACATCGATGGCCTCATGAATCGCACCGCGCGCCGCCCCATCCCGCGCGGTATCGTCGCGCCCAGCCTGGCGCTTGGCTTTGGTGTCGGGGCGAGCGTCATCGCAGTCTTGATTCTGGGGCTAGGCGTCACCTGGCTTGCCGCCGCACTGGCTCTGGCAGGCAACCTCTACTACGTTCTCATCTACACCCTTTGGCTCAAGCGCCGCAGCCCGCGCGGCATCGTCTTCGGCGGCGTGGCGGGCGCCTTCCCGCCGTTGGTCGGGTGGGCTGCGGTGACCAACCGCCTCGAACCGCTGGCAATCTGCCTCTTCCTCATCGTCCTATATTGGACTCCGCCGCACACGTGGGCCCTGGGGATGATGCTGCGCGGCGACTTTCAACGGGTGGGCGTACCCCTGCTGCCCGTGGTCCTGGGAGAACGCGAGACGGGGCGTCAGGTGTGGCTCTACAGCCTGCAGATGGCGGCCATCACCCTGGTGCCGCCAGCGCTGGGCCTGGTAGGCGGGTTGTATGCACTGCTCGCGTTCCTCCTCGGGGCCTACTTCTTGAGTCTGGCATGGCGCCTGCGCCACTCGGCGGAGCGGGCGCTTGCCCGGCGGGTCTACAAGTACTCGCAGGTGTACCTGGCGCTGCTGATGCTGGCCATGGTAGGCGACAGGCTTCTCTGAGCTCTCCGGCGCAGGGTAGAATGCAACTCCTGAGGCAAGGACGCGTATATCAACTGTGGAAGCGGCCGGGGCGGCGCACACGGGTTGCGCTTCACCGCGACTGCCATATAATTGCCGACACGAACGGCGCCGTTGTGGCGCTGGCCGCCAGGCAAGGAGATGAAGCATGACCGATCTTGTTTCTAAAATCAAGGGCGCCCGCAACTTCTTTGAGAAGATCGTCGCCGTGATCCCAGGCTTCAAGGGTTACGTCGAACGCTCGAACCGGCGCGATGCCGACAAGCTGCTGCGGACGACGATCGCCGGACGCTATGAGGAGCAGTGGTCGCGCATCTCAGAACTGCAGCGCCAGCTGGTGGCTCAGGGGCAGATCGAGTCGCTCGATGACCTGGAGGCCGCCGTCATGAAGCTGCGCGCGCTGGTCGATCGCGTGCGCCACGCGGCGTACGGCTACTCCGGTTTCTTCGACGCGGTCAAAGTCAACGAAGCCGAGCTCGACAAGCTGTATCAATACGACAGCACGCTGCTCGACAAGGTGACCCAGGTGTCCGGCGCCGTCGATAACGTCGCCTCCTCCATGGGGGGCGATGGGTTCCCGGCGGCCGTTCGCAACCTGACGGCCCTGGCGCAGGAATGCATCGATCTCTTCGACCACCGGGGAGAGGTGATCCTGGCCGCCGGCTAACGCCCGGCCGCGCGCCTTCCGCCACCCTGCGCCGCTCGCTTCGGCGCCGCTCAGCACCACGGAGAGAAACACATGGCTAGAATCTTCGACGTTATCGAATACCCGAACGAGATGAAGGACGAGATCGTCCATCGTTTTCCAGAGACCGGGTTCGGCGATTTTCGCATTGGCTCGCAGGTGATCGTGCGCGAAGTCACAGGCGGTTGTTTTCTTCCGCGACGGCAAGGCACTGGATGTCTTCCTCGCCGGGAGGCACACCATCTCCACGGCCAACATCCCGTACCTGATCGACCTGATCGGCAAGGCCTTCAACGAGCGCACGCCGTTTACGGCCGAGGTGTACTTCGTCTCGCTGCGCGAATTCACCAACGAGAAGTGGGGCACCCCTCAGCCGATCATCGTGCGCAACCCGGGCATGGGCCTGGGCGTGGCGCTGTTGCAAGGCTTCGGCACCTACTCGTTCCAGGTTCACGATCCCCAGCAATTCGTCACCCAGATCGTCGGTGCCACCGGCACCTACGCTTCGAGCGAGATCCAGAGCCGGTTGCGCGCCATCCTGCTCTCCAAGCTGCAGGACTTGCTGGGTGAAGTGGGGGCCAAGAAGTCGGTACCGGAAATGATCGGGCTGACCGAGGAGCTGGGCGCGGGCGTCCGCTCCAAGGGGCAGGACGATTTCCGCGCGGTGGGCCTGACGCTGAAGACGTTCTACATCGAGAATCTCAAGCCCTCCGACAAGAGCGCTGAAGAGCTGCGCGCCATGGGTATGCTCGACATGGCCACCTACACTCAGCTGCAGGCGGCCGATGCGATGCGTGAGGCGGCCCGCAACCCGCAGGGCGGGGCCGGGCTGACGGCCGGCATCGGCGCCGGGATGTCGATCGGCCAGGTGATGGGCCAGGCACTCCAGGGCGGAGGCGCCGCTGCCGCAGGGGGCGCGGCGGGAACCATGCCGGATGTGATGACCGTCTCGGATGCAGCCGGGCTGCTCAAGGTCGGTGAAGCCGATGTGCTTGCACTGATTACCGGCGGCGAGCTCAAGGCCAAGAAGATCGGCTCAACCTACCGCATCTCCAAAGCGGCACTTGAAGAGTACCTGAAGAAGTAACCCGTCGTTTCAACTTCATTCAAGGGGCCGCGCGGCCCCTTGACGTACGCGTGATAAATCGTATAATTACGATATAGAGGCGAAGACCATGAAAGAGGTGCACCTCGAACCGGATGAGGCGCGGCTGGTCCGCATGGCACGCGCGCTGGGCAACCCGCTGCGCTTGCGCTTGCTGCGCTACATGGTGGCCAACCCGCAATGCATCACCGGCGACCTGGTGATGTTAAGCGGCCTGGCCCAATCCACAGTCAGTCAACACCTCAAGCAGCTGCGCCAGGCCGGCTGGGTGCGCGGCGTGGTGGAGGGACCGGCCACCTGTTACTGCCTCGATCCGGAAGCGATGGCATGGTTCGCGGAGGAAACGCAGCGGTTGTCGAAAGGTTGGCTGGAAATCTGTTGCCCGCCCGCTCCTGGGGCGAGGATCAAAGAAGAGGTGATGCGATGAGCGAGATTCTGGAGAATGAACGCGCGGCCACGCACGCCGCCGTGCGTGAACACTATGCACGCAGCGCGCGCGAGGCCGCCGAGGTGGGCGCCGGTTGTGGCTGTGGCTCGAGCTCGGCGAGCAATGCCTGCTGCGGAGCGGGCACGCTCGAGGCTCAGGCCAACCCGGCACTTGATGAAGGCGCGCCTGTCCTGGCTTCGTGGGGTTGTGGCAACCCGACGGCCATCGCCGCATTGCGCCCGGGCCAGGTCGTGCTCGACCTGGGCAGCGGCGCGGGCTACGATGCGTTCCTCGCAGCACGCGCGGTCGCACCCGCAGGCGGCGCGGCGGGACGGGTCATCGGTGTGGACATGACGCCGGAGATGCTCGAGTTGGCGCGAGCCAATGCCCAGCGGCTGGGCCTCGACCCCTATGTCGAGTTCCGCCAGGGGTACATCGAAGCCCTGCCCGTCGATCCGCAGTCGGTGGATGTCATTCTCTCCAACTGCGTGATCAACCTGGCGCCCGACAAGGCGGCGGTCTTCCGTGAAGCCTACCGCGTGCTTCGTCCGGGCGGGTGGCTTTCACTCTCAGATATCGTCTCCGATCAGCCTCTGCCTGATGATCAACGCCGCGACCTGGCGAGTTGGGCGGGTTGTGTATCCGGCGCAATGACCGAGAGCGAGTACCTCGAGGCGATTCGCGCCGCAGGCTTCACGCCGATCGAGGTGACGTCGCGTGAGGCCTGGCACCGCGAAGGAACGGTTGAGCTCTTCAGCCTGACGCTGCGTGCGTTCAAGCCGCGATAGCGGCACGTGGCCCCTTGTAAACGTGATGAGGAGAGGGCATAGCACGCCTTAAGCCTACCTGGCCGCGGACGGCACGCGCATGAACGCCCGCGCACGGACGAATGCCATGTTGTGGCATCCTCTGCATCTCGAGCGGGCACGGAGTGTACCGCAGGGAAGACTTGGCCTTGCCCATCCTGGGGAGGCGCCAGAGGTGCATTGCACGTTGAGGCGGCTCACCGTGTTCCCCTCGGCCTTCGCAGCGGCTCGGCCATGGCGAGGCGAACAGGGGCGCAGTCCGTCTTCGAAACGCACGGGCTGTGCCACGTGTTTGCGAGGCGTGAAGCTCCGCGCACTTCAATCGTGCCCCGTTGCCGATCTTAGGCGCGATACTCATCGACGATAACCAACCAGCGCACCCGGGAGGGTGCGCTGGTCTGATTTCCGAAGGTGCGCGGCTATTCAAGCGCAGGTCCGCCTGGTGCGAGGACACGTAAGGCGTGCTATGCCCTCTCCCGGAAGGTGCACTTCGTGCAGCCGCCGTACAGGCTACGAACCGATCGCGGCCAGAACCTTGGCCAACTGCTCCGGACGCAATGTTGTGGACCGCGGCATGCGCCGCACATACTCTTTGAGCTTCTCGGCGTGGATCGCCGGAGTCGGCGAGTTTTCCGCTTCGACTTTCGCCTCGGGCGCCGTGAACACGATGACCGACATGACGGACGGCAGCTCTTCACCGGGGAGCACCCTGCGCAGCTTGCTGGTCAGGCCCGCCGCCTCGGCTTCGGCTTCGAGTAACGGATTGCCAAGCAATTCCTGGGCGAAGAAGCGACGCATCCACGTGACCCCTGCGTGGTGCCACTTCTTGCCGTCGAAGCGAATCTCGGCCTCCCTGAAACTTGGGCACGAGTGCCATCACTCCCGGGGGCCCGATGAGAGCATGGGCGGTGCCCAGGCGGAAGTGGACCAGCAGGTACTGGTCGTCCAGTCCTTTGAGCGCGGCGTCCAGCGCTTCGTCGGGACGGGGGCGGCGGCCCCAGCGGTTGGTGAAGAAGATGCCCACATTGGCCAACACGAACCCGACCATCAGAGCCAGCAGCGAGAGGTCGGTGCGCGCCGGCAACGCAAACGTGATCACCATGCCCGAGACGAGTACAGCCAACCCGCCCAGGTGAGCGACCACGCCGATGCGCGCATTGCGTTTGATGAGGGGTGCATTGGTAACGAGCTTCATGAAGTCTCCCAGCGGCGCAGGACAAGGCACGCGTTTTGCCCGCCCAGGCCAAACGAGTTCGACATCGCGATGCGCGGTGAAGCTTCGCGCGCACGGTTAGGCACGATGTCCAGATCACAATCCGGGTCGGGCGTCGTGTAATTGATGGTGGGATGAATGTGACCGGTATGCAAGGTGAGGGCACACACCAGTGCCTCGATCGCTCCGGCTGCGCCCATTGCGTGGCCGATCATGGATTTGGTCGAGCTCACCGCCAGTCGGTAGGCGTGTTCGCCGAAGAGGGTCTTGATGGCCAAGGTCTCGGTTTGATCGTTCGCCTCGGTCGAGGTGCCGTGGGCGTTGATGTAATCGACCGCTTCGAGCGGCAGACCGGCGTCTGCGAGCGCCCAGCGCATCGTGCGGATCGCGCCGGCGGCGTCGGGCCGCGGAATGGCCAGATGATAGGCGTCGGAGGAGGAGGCGTGGCCGATGACCTCGGCATAGATACGGGCGCCGCGGGCGAGTGCGTGATCCAGCCGTTCGAGGATGAGGGCGGCAGCGCCTTCCGCAAAGACGAACCCCTCACGGTCTTTGTCGAACGGCCGCGAGGCGAGTTCAGGCTTGTCGTTGTAGTGGACGGGCAAGGCGCGCATGGCGCAGAACCCGGCAATCGCGAAGTCGCGCACGAAGGCATCGCATCCGCCGGCCACCACCAGATCGGCGCGGCCGCGGCGTATCCACTCGAAGCCCTCCCCCACTGTTTGGGTGCCTGTGGCGCAGGCGGTGGCAATCGTGGCGTTAGGCCCGAGCGCTCCGATGGTCTGCGTGACATGGAAGGCGGGCATGTTGGGCAGGCCGGATGGCGCGGCGTATGGGCTGACGCGCGCCAGCCCCCGAGTTCGCAGCACTTGAATCTCGTCGTCGAAGCGATCCAGCCCTCCGACGGCTGTGCCGAAGAGCACTCCGGCGCGCTCACCGTTTTCCAGAGGCCAGGTTATTTGCGCGTCGCGCAGGGCCTGCTCGGTCGAGGCCACGGCAATCTGGGAGACGCGCGCCATGCGACGGGCCTCCTTGGGCTCGATGTAGCCGCTCGGATCGAATCCTTTGATCTCGCCAGCGATCTGGCATGGCAACCCGCTCGCATCGAATTGTGTGATGCGGCCGATTCCCGATCGCCCGGCCAACAGGCCGTCCCACAGTTGGCTGACATCTAGCCCAAGGGCGGTGATGGCCCCCAGGCCGGTAATGACAACTCGCGCAAGGGAAGTGGGTTCAGGCATCACGTGCCTCATGCGGCCAAGGATGCCGCCGCGATTCCACGCCGCAGCGCATCGAGGACCCCCGCCTCGATCGCTAAACGTGCCACGCGCACGGCGTTCTTTATGGCGTAGGCGTCGGAGCGTCCGTGGCCGATGAAGACCAACCCGTCGACGCCCAGGAGCGGGGCGGCGCCCTCTTCAGTCGGGTCGAGCATCTTGCGTATGCCGCCCACGGTGGGTTTGACCAGCAGCCCGCCCAGCTTGACCCACAACGGCGCCGCTTGAATGCGTTCGCGAATCAGCTCGAGGATGAGTTTGGCGACGGCTTCGGAGGACTTGAGCAGGATGTTGCCCGAGAACCCGTCCGTCACCACAACGTCCGCCTCGCCGGCAATGAGCTCTTTGGGTTCGAGGTTGCCCACGAAGTTGAGCCCGGAGGCCGCGAGCATCGGGTAGGTGTCCTTGATCAACTGGTTGCCCTTGCCAGCCTCCTCTCCATTGGAGAGCAGGCCCACCCGTGGCTGAGGCACTCCGCGCACGCGTTCGGCGTAGATGCCACCCATGATGGCAAACTGCAGAAGGTTCTCCGGTTTGCAGTCCGGATTGGCGCCGATATCCAGCACCACGCAACTTCCGCGCTTCGTCGGGAACACCGGAGCCAGAGCGGGACGTTCCACGCCGGGCAAGGTCCCCATCCGGAAATAGGCCACCGCCGCTGCGGCGCCGGTGTTGCCGGCCGTGACGAAGGCCTGGGCCGTCCCCGAGCGCACCAAGTCGATGCCCACGGCCATAGAGTTGCGCGCCTCTTTGCGCTTGGCCTTGAGTGCCAGCGCCAGTCCTTTATCCTCCATCGTCAAGACGTCGGGTGCATGGATGATGCGCACCGTCGCCGAGCCGGGGCGCAACTCGTCGAGCACCGGGCGCAGCGCGCTCTCGTTTCCCACAAGCAGGACTTCCACGCCGTATTCGCGTGCAGCGGCCAGCCCACCCTCCACATCTGGGCGAGGGTGGCGGTCGGAGCCCATGGCGTCCAGTGCAATCGGAATCATGCGAACCTCGTTGCGCTCGAAGGATGCTGGTCTGGATGATAGCACAAATGAGGTCGCGGCCAGCGTGCGGATGGGCACCTCAGGCGCACAACGGAAACGGTATGGCGTGCGAATTGTGGTTGACAGACCCGGAGGCGCAGATATAATTCGAACCCAAGCCCTCGCGCGCTGGTGCTGGAACTGGCAGACAGGCATGGTTGAGGGCCATGTGCCGCAAGGCGTGGGGGTTCAACTCCCCCCCAGCGCACAACTCCGCCGCGGGTTTCGCGGCGGAGCTTTTTGTTCGGTGTGTGCTGCAACCTCAGTGGACCTTTTGCAGGAAGCGCGCAGTGCGAGGGTCGCTCGGCTTCGAGAATATGCGGTCGGGCGGCCCGTCCTCCACCAGATCCCCTTGGTCCATGTACACCACCCTATCGGCAACGTCGCGTGCGAAGCCCATTTCGTGTGTCACAACGATCATGGTCGTGCCTTCGCGCGCCAGGTTCTTCATCACGTCGAGCACTTCGCCGATGAGTTCCGGGTCGAGGGCCGAGGTGGGTTCGTCGAAGAGCATGACCTTGGGTTCCATCGCCAGCGCGCGGGCGATCGCCACGCGTTGCTTCTGCCCGCCCGAGAGGCGGGAGGGGTACTCATCGCGCTTGGCGAGCAACCCCACTTTCTCGAGCAGGGTCTCCCCGACGCGCGCCGCCTGGTCGCGCGGGCGGTTCTTGACCGTGATCGGCGCTTCGATCACGTTCTCGAGCGCGGTCAGATGGGGGAAGAGGTTGAAATCCTGGAAGACCATTCCGGTGCGCAGGCGGATGTCGCGCACGGCATCCCGGAATTCGCGCGCCACGTGGCCGTTCTCGGCGCAGACGCGGATGCTGTCGACGGTGATCTCGCCCGAGGAGGGTTCCTCCAGGCAGTTCAGGCAGCGCAGAAGGGTGGACTTCCCGGAGCCGCTGCGCCCGATGATCACCACCACCTCGCGCGGAAACACCTCGAATGAGACGTCACGCAGCACGTGCAGCCGCCCGAAGAATTTGTGCAAGTTGCGGACGTGAATAACGGGTTCGCTCATCGTTCGCCTCGCGCCATGCGCCGCTCCAGGCGTTCCTGGAACGCCGAGAACACCATGGTCAGCATCCAGTAGAAGACAGCCGCCACGAAGAGTGTTTCCATGCTGTGGAAGTACTGCCGGCCCACCTTCTGGGCGCGGAAGAGGATCTCCCACACGCCCATGATGTAGACCAGCGAAGAATCCTTGAGCATGGCGATGAACTCATTGCCCACCGGCGGGATGATCAGGCGCACGGCCTGAGGCAGGATGATGCGCTGCATGGTTTGGCGCGAGGTCAGGCCGAGCGCGTAGGCGGCTTCGGTCTGGCCCTTGCCGATGGACTGAATCCCGGCACGGAAGATCTCGGTCATGTACGCCCCGTAGTTGAGCGAAAGGGCGAAGATGCCTGAGGGCACGGGGTCCCACGTCAGCCAGGTGACGTGGAGCGCCTGGCCGATTTGCGGCAGCGCCAGGAAGACGAAGAAGATCTGCACCACCAGCGGCGTGCCGCGGATGAGGGAGATATAGAAGGTGGCCAGGGCGTAGAAGGGCGGAAAACGCGAGAGCCGCCCTAGGGCACCCAGCAGCGCCAGGCCCATGGCAAACAGGATCGAGAGCAGCGAGATGCCGATCGTCAGGCCCAATCCCTCGACGAACGGGATGGGCACCGACAACACGGGGTCGCCATTGGTGTTCACCGAGAGGGATTGTGAGCCCAGCCCGATCACGAAAATAACGCCGCCCAGCACGAGCAATGGCAGCATAATGCGCCGCCGGCGCTGGGGATCGCCGCGCGCGAAGAGGGCCAGGCCCACGCCGGCCAGCATGAGTGCGCTGGCGACGATCAGGCGTGTGGCCGAAGCAGCGCGGCCCAAGGTCGTGGCGCTCTCGGCGTTCACCCCCGGGATCGTGCCCGTGGATGAGCCCAGGACAGCGCCGCCGATCAGCAGCCACAGCGAGGTGAAACCCAGCACGAGTGTGGCAACAACTGCGATCCAGCGCCGTGCCGGAAAGCCGATGGCTGCGGTGCCGAGAAGTGCGATGCCCAACGGCACGAGGACCGAGGTGATGGTCGTGTAGCCGGCGATGAACGGCACCCACTTGAGCATGAAGCTCATGTCGAGGCGGATGGCGCTCATCAAGACGCCTAACACCAACAGCAGCACGGCCCACGAGGCGAAGTTGCCGGCCGAAAAGCGTGCTTCGCGCCGCCGCACGTGGTCGGCAACCTGCTTTTCGACCTTCTGACCTACAACTGCAGGATCAGTTGAGTTGTCCATTTTTGGCTGGGCCCACAGGAGCGTTCAAAAGCGGGGGATAGTGCAGGAGCCGGGTGTGACGCCCGGCTCCTGACCGGTCTATTGGGTTCGTCGGTAAGTGAGGGTCACTGTCCAACTTTGCGTGCCAGATCGACCTTGTACCACTTCATCGAGAGGGTCGTAAGCGTGCCGTCGTTGCGCATGCCGGTGACGATCTCGCTCAGCTTGGCCGCGAGTGAGGTCGGATCCTTGCTGGCCGATTTGTCGATGGCCATGGCCAGCGCCTCGTAGTACACCGGGTCGCCGAGGTTCTTGACCGCGATGCCGCCTTCCTTCGCGCCAAAGATGGTGGTGGAGTTGGTCAGCCAACCTTCAAAATCGGTGCGACCGGCGGCCCACGCCTGCGCGCATTCCTGGTCGGTGGGGTAGGTGACGACCTGGGCTCCGGTCACCTGGTAGATGATGTCCTCGCCGATCAGAGTCAGGCTGCCGTTGTTCTGCAGGTACGATTCATAGGTCGTCGCCGCAGCGGCGCAAATCGACTTTCCATTCAGCTCCTCGACCTTCGTCAGCGAGGAGCTCTCCAGCACGGCGAACTGCGCGGGCGAATAGTAATAGGGCTCGGTGAACAGCAGGACTTGAGCGCGCTCTGCCGTGGGCGTCATCGAACCGATGGACACATCCCAGCGGTCGCCCCAGTGACCGGCAGTGATCGTATCCCAGTCAGGTGTCACAAACTCAACCGTGACTCCCAGGCGCTTGGCAGCTTCCTTGGCCACATCGACGTCGAAGCCGTCGAGTTGCCCCTGGTCGTTGAGGAATGACTGTGGCGCGTAGTTGGGGTCGGTGGAGACTTCGGAAGACTCCGCGGGATAGGACATCGCCCAAGAGATCGGGCGCTGCGGTGGGAGCCGCGGTCTGGCAGGCAGCCATGATCAGGCTGAGCGCGAGGAGCGCGGTCGTAATCCGAATCAGGCGTTTCATTCTCTTCCTCCCTCACAAAGGTCAGATGCATACGCTGGCGATACGGAATCGACACTGTAGCTGCGCTGAGGACTCACCTCCCTCCAGAGGTCAGTTCAAAGGGGTTTGAAGGATTATAGCATAGCATCCCAAGAGAGCAAGCGCTCTGGCGCGGCGCGCCGCGATCGCATGTGTTTCAGTCCGCGGGTCGCGCGTGCATCTGATCGAGGTGCATCATGTCGTGGCGGGCAATAAAGGAGATTTGCTCGGCCAAAGTCGTCGGACCGAAAATGGCGTGCCGGCCGGGACGTTGCCAGGTCTGCGGCGGCATGCTCAGCAGCAACTCCACCGTCTGGTTGCGCGCCTCAACGAAGGCGCGCAGCGCGGTCGGGCCATCCTGCGCGCGGTAGTTGCGCTGTTCGGCCCAGGAGTTGGATTCGATGGCTGGAAGGAAGGGATTTGCGCTCCGCGTGAGCGATTCGATGCGCGGCTGGGTGATCTCGCGTTCCACATCACGCATGTGGCAGGCAATCTCGGTCGGGCCCCATTCGGCGTCCAGCGGGCCGACGGTCCACGCCCTGAACTTCGAAAAGGCTGTGAGCGCAGCCCCGAGATGACCCCGCAACACGTGCGGCAACGCCATGGGGTCGGGAGGATTGAGCTGGCCGCACTTTTCTGGGTCTTCGAGCAGCGCTTGATACAGGTCGGCCAACGAACCCCCGCTCAACCTGCCGTCACCCCCGCGATGGGCTTCGCCGGTCACGATGAAGGTGCGCAGACCCAAACGCTGCGCCGGGCGGATGTCCATCTCCAAGTCGTCGCCAACGAGCAAGGACTCCTCCGGCTGCGCACCCAGGCGGGCCAGGGCTTCGGCCAAGTATTCGGGATGCGGCTTGGCAAAGCGAGATTCCTCGTACGAAGTAATCAGGTCAAAGGGATTGGCCGGCTGTGGAAGGTCGGCCCAATCCAGACGCTGGGCGATGGCCGTGAGCGGAAAGAGCGGGTTGGTCACTACCGCCACCTTCCACTTGTGCTCGAAGGCCAAATGGACAAGCTCCGGTGCCTTGGCCACGGGTTGGGTGTGGACACGCAGCTCCGGAAAGCGCTTGGCGTAGAACTCCACGATGGATCCGCGGACCGCCTGAGGGTCGAGGTGCAACCGAGGGTAGAAGACCTCATCGAACACCTGGTTCAGCGTCCGCTCCGGTTTCAGGTTGGCCAGCATGGCCTGCGTACCGGCCATCAATGCTTCGACCATCCGTTCCGGTTCGGCGAACGCCGTCAGGTGCTCGCCGAGCAGCATAAGATACGCTCTGAGGAAGCGCTGCATATCATTGGCGAGAAGCGTATTGTCGAGGTCGCACAGCAGCGTTGAGATCATTGACGAGGGTCCGTCTCCAAGCGTATCCGCTCGAACTCGAGATGACATTGGCCACATCCGATCTCCGGCTCGCGCACCGCGTCCCCGCTCTTGCGGCAGCCGGCGGTGATCTCCATGCGGCGCCCGAGGCCCAACCAGGATGTATGCACTCCGGCGGCGAGCATGAGATTCGGGCAGGCATTGGCCAGCAGGACGCGCGGCACCGGGCAGTGGCGGCACAGTTCTGGACGCCACTCGTGGGCCGCAGCAGCCGGTAAGAGGCGGCACTCGCGCCGTTCGCGGCCGCGAAAGAAATCCTCAAAGTAGTAGCGGCACTCAGTACCGGCAGGGGTGCGCATCGCGTCGAGTGTCCGTAGGAACGGCGCCAGGGGCTAACTCGGGCCGGCCCTCGTCGCCCGGGCTGTCACACGCGGGTCAAGTAGCCCCCATTGCGGGTGTCCACCCGGATTACGTCGCCGGTATTCACGAACAGGGGGACCGACACCTTGAGCCCGGTTTCCGTTGTCACAAGCTTCGTGGCGCCGGTTGCGGTGTCACCCTTCACCCCCGCGTCGGCCTGGACGATCTTCAGATCGACGGAAGCCGGCAATTCGACATCCAGGTGCTCACCGTTGAAGAAGGTGAGCTTGACCTCGAGGCCTTCCTTAATGAAGCCTTGTCCCTCGCCGATCACCGCCCGGGCGATGGGCGATTGCTCGTAAGTCTGGCTATCCATGAAGTGCAGGAAGTTCTCATCGGCGTACAGGAATGTGGCCATGTGGTGATCCAGGCGGATATCCTGCACGCGATCCCCGGATTGAAAGGTGCGGTCCATCGTGCCGCCGGTGCGCAGGTCGCGCACGCGGGTACGAATGGTTGCGTTTCCGCGCCCCGGTTTGTTGTGCGAGTACTCGAGTACTTTGTAGAGGTGACCGTCGAATTCGAACGTAACCCCTTTGCGTAAGTCGTTGACGTCGATCATTGCGGTGGCCAAGGTCCTTTCTGATAGATCGCGGGCGATTATACCGCCTGGCGCATCGGATGGGCGGCCAGGCTCAGCCGATCGGATAGCGCATGTGTTGCCCGCCCAGAAGATGCAAATGCAGATGGGGGATGATCTGTCCGGAATTGGCGCCGGTGTTGATGATCACGCGATAGCCTCGCTCGTGCACGCCCTCCCGGTGGGCGACATCCGCGGCGGCCAAGAGCAAGCGTGCCGCCAGATCGCTCCCCGCCTCGCCCAGTTCGTTCAGGCCCGCAACGTGCCGGTTGGGAATGATGAGCACGTGCAGCGGGGCCGCGGCGTGGATATCGCGAAATGCGGTGATCCACTCGTCCTGATAGACAATCTGAGCCGGCGCAGCGCGGGTCGCGATCTTGCAGAAGAGACAATTGGGAGGGGAGTCCATAGTCAATCCTGGCCAACAGTGAGATCGTGCGGGTCCGCGTCGGCAAACAAGAGAGAGACCTCGCCCACGGGGTTGAACGTGGCGGCGCAAGAACCGAGCTTGCGTGGGTTGGACCAGTAGCCGACCGGATCGAACGGGAGGCGATTCAACCGCCTGAACAGCGCGGAGGAGATAGCCGCCATGCCGGATTATATCCGTCGCAGTATGCACAGCGCCCGCCAAGGGCGGGCGCTGCATGTTGTTTGGATGAAGTTGCATGCGCCGCGGCCATGGCCCGGCGGCGCGGGGTTACGGGGCGCGGACGACGAAGTTGTCGAAGTGGATCTCGGTGCCCGGAGTGTCGTACGTCCCGGCCATCAGACCCACGTCGCCCTTGGCGAAGCCGGAGTCCGTGGCAGTGGCTACCTGCGTGCCGTTGACCCGCAGCGAGAGAGTCGACCCCACGCAGTCGAGGCGCAGGGCGTTCTTGCTGTTGCCCTGGTTGATCGCATCCGCCGGTTCTAGATTCTCGCCGGTCAGGAGTGTCTGATCGCCGGATTCGATCTTGCCGATGCCGGCAAAGCCGTCGCTCGAGATCAGGCCGAAGTAGAAGTTCTCGGTATCCTGGTAGCGGCAAATGACCCCCAGATCGTTGTTGTCGGAGCCGCCGATCTTGGTGGCATCGACCTCGACGTGCACGTCTGTGAAGCTCAGGCCCGGGTTGGCCCAGTAGTCGCTGTTGGCGTCGTTGACCCAGATGCGGTAGACGCCGTTGGCATAGTCGGTCTCGGCGCTGTCAGTGGAGTTGCGGTCCCAACCGCTGCCCGTGTCCGAGAAATCATCCTCAAACAAAACGCTGACGTCACCGCCGGTCGGGGCGGCACCGCTGGTGAGGCTGCAGCCCAGCGTCAGTGCAGTCGCAACAATAAGGACAAGAGTGAACTTCGACATTGCCTGTCTCCTCCGTAGATTGGTTGGAATGTGGATGCCCCGATCCGAAATGCGAGATCGCGTGATGTGGCTCCGCGAGTCCGTTTCGGCTCACCGTGGGGCCGAGGATACCCTGAAACCGTGGCGCATTCAAGGTGGTGCGTGGAAGTCTGCTGGCGCCGGCGGTCTACCGTCGCGAGGATCGAATCCGCCGTCGAGGAGGTGCTTCGGTCGACAGTAGCACCCCGCGTCGGACCAGCGCCGGCCCGGTTGCCCGGTGGTTCCGCGTGCTCCCTAGGGCGGTCTGTCATCCGCATGATGGGTCGCCTCCGGCGGAACTGCGACCAGGATAATGAAGGGAACAGGCCGGCGCGGCGGCGCTGCATCGGGAGGCGAGGCGCCGCAAGTCAAGTCCCAAAACAGCCGCACAGATAGTTGCACCGACGTACGAGAGGCCGCACGCAGTTGCAGCCGCGGCCGACCCTCTACGAATCGACTCAACCTCCGTGCTGGCATGCCGATTGCAGCCCCAACCGAGTCGCGCGGCGACCCAGGAGCTGACCTGCGGCCGAGCAGGTCACGGCATTTGTGCTATTATCCCGTCGGGAGTGCCCGCCAGCAGCCCATGGCCCAAGAAATTCAAGCTTATTGTGTACGCTGCAAGGCCCAACGCCCGATGCTGGAGGTGGAGTATCTCAACACCCGCAATGGGCGTCCGGCGGCGCGGGGCAAGTGCGCCAAATGCGGGACGGTAACGATGAAGTTCCTCAAGTCGTTGCCGCCTCCGGCGCCCATGCTCGAGCCCCCAGTCGAAGACAAAGTCGAGGACCCGGCAGCGGCGGACAACCGCTAGCCCGGCGCGCCCGTCATTGGGCGCTGCACGCCCGACCCGGCCAGGCAGCTGACGGCCGCGGTGGATCACATGCAGCGCAATGGATTCTCGTCGGTTTGGGCGCGTGCCGCGCATCGCGCCGATGGATGGATGATGATGAAACGACCTAAGATGGCATGGCGGGCAATGGCCCGCCGCAACCTGATGCAGGCCGCGCTGGCCGGGGTTGCCGCAACGTTGCTTGCGGGGTGCGGCGGGGGCACCGGGGTCGGCGGCGGCCCGGCGCCCACTCGATATCCCTTCCCCACGACCACGCCCGCGGCGCGTTTGCCGGTGACCTTCATTGCCAGCGTGCCGGACGGCACAGATTCTGAATCGCAGGTCCTGCTCAACCTGCTGGATGAAGTGACCGGCCTCGCGTTGAACCCGACGGTCATTGAAATGGAGCCTCTCGGCGAAGGCAAGTGGGAAGCGCGTGCGGATCTGCCTCGCGGGCGGCTCCTGTTCTACCGCTATACACTGCGTGGCGAGGGCGAAACGCTGGAGGCCTTGCCCGATGGCGAGGCCGTGGACTACCGGCTGTTCTATGTGACCGGTGCGAACACCGTCGACGATCAGATATCGCGCTGGCTGACAACCTCCTACACACGCCCCTCCGGCCGGGTGCACGGCCTGGTGCGCGACCAGGCCACGGGCCTCGCCATTCCGGGCCTGATGGTTTCGGTGGCGGGCATGCGCACCTGGACCAACTCGGCGGGTGCCTTCAAGTTCGATGCGGTTCCGGCCGGCAAGCACATGCTGGTGTACTTCGACCCGGATGGCAACTATCGCATCTTCGAGCAAGAAGGCATTGTGGCCGACGGCGCCGAGACGCCTGCCGATGTCCAACTGGTGCCGGCACCGCGCGTGTCGGTCACCCTGCACGTCTACCTGCCGGCCGACACCCCCGCGGGTGCGCCGGTGCGGTTGGTGGGCAACCTGCTATCGCTGGGCAGTACCTTTCAACCTGCGGCCGCCGGCTCACTCATCGAGCCCACGCGTGCCCCGGCCTTGACCCCGCTGCCGGATGGGACTTCGGTGGCGGTCGTGTCGCTGCCGGTCGGGTTCCACCTGCGCTACAAGTTTAGCCTGGGGGATGGCTTCTGGAACGCTGAACGCGGCGGGGGAAGCGCACTTCTCGTACGCGAACTGGACGTCCCGCAGATGGATGTGCTGCAAACCGACGGGGTGATCACCTGGCATTCGGCGGGCGGGGCGGTGACCTTCGAGGCCAGCGTGCCGGCCGGCACACCGACGACGGAAAGCGTGTCGATTCAATTCGCGCCCTTCCCCGGCATTTGGATGAACCCGCTGCCCATGTGGAGCGCCGGGCCGCAACGCTGGAGCTACACGCTCTTCAGCCCGCTTGAATGGCCGGGGCCGGTGGCCTACCGCTACTGCCGCAACGGCGACTGCGGCGTCGCCGACGATACGGCCACGGCTGGCGGCAACCCGAACGGCCGGCAGTTTGCGCCCTCGGCGCAGCCGCAGTCACTCACGGACACGGTACAGGGCTGGGTAGCCTGGAGCGATACGACCGCACCGGCTCTGGTCCTGGCGGCGCCTGCGGCGCGGCCGGACTTCCGTAGCGGTGTGGTGTTCACCTCAGATACATGGCAACGCCCGTTCGACCCGACCTTGGTGGATCTGGTAGGACTGCGCCTCAACACGCTCGTCCTCAGCCCGGCGTGGTATGCGGCTGCGGTCACGCCGCTGCCGGATCTAGTCTATCTGCCGGGATTGAACTCTCCGTTGCGACAGGACCTCTTGGCGCAGATCGGCTCGGCACGCTCAGCCGGCTTGCGCACCGTGCTGGCGCCGGATTTGCTTCCGCTGAGCGGCTCGCTTGGAGATTGGTGGGCTGCAGCGCCAAAGAGCGCTGAATGGTGGAACGCCTGGTTCACGGCCTACCGCAATTTCCTTGTGGGGTATGCGGATCTTGGCCAGCAAGCCGGCGTGGAGGAGCTCGTTGTTGCGCGCACCTCGGTCGGTCCGGCCATGCCGGGCGCGTTGGGCGCGCCGGCCGATGCTGAGATCCGCTGGCGCGTGCTGATACGTGACTTGCGCAATCATTTCGGCGGGCGCATCGCCGTCGAACTCTTGATGACGGATCAACTGCAGATGCCGCCGGTCTTCCTGGACGAGGTGGACGAGATCTACGTTCAGGTGCGGTCGCCCTTGGGCGCGAACGACGGTTCGAGCGTCGAGGAGATGTCCGCCTCGGCCGGAGCGCTCCTGGATGGCAAGGTGGGAGTGCTGCGTGCACTGGGCAAGCCCATCGTCATTTCCGCGGCCTATGCCTCGGCCAATGGCGGCGCCAGCGGCTGCCCGAACGACACCAGCGGCGCGTGTCTGGCATTGGAGGCCCTTGGCGCCGGCTCGCCGCTCGCGCTGGCTACGGCTCCCAACCTCAACGTCCAGGCGAATGCTTACCAGGCGTTGCTGGCAAACGCAGCCGCGCGAGATTGGGTGAGCGGGTTCGTCGCGTGGGGCTACTATCCGCCCGCGGGGTTGCGCGACGCTTCGCCTTCGGTCCACGGCAAACCGGCCGAGACCGCGCTGCAGGTTTACTTCCAGGCGCTTTCCGGCCGATAGCGGCTCAGAACGATCGTCGCGGGGAGAAGTGACGAACAGTTCTCTTCTTGCCCCACCTCCGATGCGCATCTGCGACCAGGACAGGCCGCCGCAGGCCTGCCATCGGTGCGCTCGCCCACAAACCGACTTGCCGGCCGCCGTCTGCACGTAGGACGCGCGGCCGGTGTGCTTTGGTGCGGCCGAGGCCCCAACCCGCGCCGCGAGTGTCGATCCGCAATGGGAGAGGCAGATCATGGAGATGCTGGCGCAGGGAACAGGCGAGTTGGTCGGCTGGCACGACCCGGATGAGAACCGGCGCTGGGTGCTTGAGAACAAGTCGCGCGAACTGCGCGACAAGCGCATGAGTGTGACCCAGGCCGTGAGCAGCTTCGTTCACGACGGCGACTACCTGGCGATGGGCGGCTTTGGCCACATCCGCGTCGCGATGGCCGTGGTCTACGAGATCATCCGCCAGCAGCGCCGGCACCTAGTGCTTGCGGGCAAAACGGCCGTGCACGATGCGGACTTGCTCATCGGCTCAGGGTGCGTCGATCGCATCGAGGTGGCGTACGCCTTCGCCCAGGAATTGCGCGGCCTCTCGCCGGCGAGTTGGCGCGCGGTCGAGAGCGGGGTATGCCGCGTGGTCGGTGAGATCTCCAATGCCGGGTACCAGTGGCGCTTCTTGGCCGGCATGTTGGGCATCCCGTTCATCCCTTCGCGTAACATGCTCGGCTCCGATACGTTCAACCACAGTGCCTGCAAAGCAGCGCGCGACCCGTGGAGCGGGAAGCCAGTCTGCCTGATCCCGGCCGCCTACCCGGACGTGGCTGTGTTCCATGTGCCGCGCTGCGACATGTATGGCAATGCACAGATCGACGGCATACTGATCATGGATTGGGAGTTGGCGCGCGCGGCACGGCGGGTCATCATCACGGCCGAAGAGATTGTGGCACCGGAGGTCATCCAGGAGCGGCCGTGGCTTACCGCCATTCCTTTTTATGTGGTAGATGCCGTGTGCGAGGTCCCCTTCGGAGCGCATCCCACAACCATGCCCTACCTGTACTACTTCGACGAGGAGCACATTGGGGAGTGGCTCAACCTGTCGAAGACGCCGGAGGGCACGCGCGACTATCTTGACAAGTACGTCTACAGCATGCCGGACTTCTCCACCTACCTCGAGCATATCGGCGGTGCCACCCGGCGCGCCTACCTCGAGGATGTCGAGCATCTGCGACAGCCTTTGCGCGCGCCCTGGCTGCAGAAGAAGTGAGGCCGTCATGACCGCATCCCAACCTGCATACACCGCGACGGAGCTCATGGCCTGCATGGCTGCGCGTACGCTCGAGGACCGGCGTACGGTGCTGGTGGGCACAGGGCTGCCGATGATTGGGGCGATCCTCGCCCAGCGCACGCATGCGCCGGGGCTCGTGATCATTTTCGAGGCGGGCGGTGTCGGGCCGCGCGTGCCCACCCTGCCCGTCTCGGTCGGCGATTCGCGCACCTTCTACCATGCGTCGGCGGCCTCCAGCATGCACAACGTGATGAGCGCCTGCCAGGCAGGCTACGTGGATTTCGGCTTCCTGGG
Source organism: uncultured Chloroflexia bacterium (assembly GCA_963712475.1). Lineage (GTDB taxonomy): Bacteria > Chloroflexota > Anaerolineae > Anaerolineales > RBG-16-64-43 > RBG-16-64-43. Next base: position 921,675 of record CAVQIA010000004.1, on the reverse strand, counting down.
CGGGGCGATGATGGACCGCTACGGCAACCTCAACACCACCGTCATCGGGCCGTGGGAGGCCCCCGAGGTTCGCCTGCCTGGTTCGGGCGGCGGCAATGACGTGGGTTCGATGGCCCAGCGGACGATCATCATCATTCGCCAGGATACCCGCCGCTTTGTGGAGCGAGTCAACTTCCTCACGACCCCGGGATACATCGACGGGCCGGGGGCGCGCGAACGGGCCGGGCTGCCGGCGGGCACGGGGCCGTACCGGGTGCTCACGCAGCTCGCGGTCTACGACTTCGATGAAATCACAAAGCAACTACGGTTGCGCGCGACACATCCAGGGGTATCGGTGGCCGACGTGCAGGCCGCGAGCGGATTTCAAGATCCAGGTGGCCGATACGCTGGAGGTCACGGCGCCGCCGACCGAGGAGGAGCACCGGCTGCTACACGAAATCGACCCCGCGGGCATGGTCATCGCGAATTAACCGAGATTAGGCCGTCGGCCGCACTGAGCAGTGCGGCCGGTTTGTTGTCGGAGTGCGCAGGCTGGTACAATCCGCGCCTGTGAAGCACTTCATCGATACGATCGCCCCTTTTGGACATCTACGAGAGTCTCAACGGCGCTGGGCGCTCGGCGCGGCGCTTCTTGCGGCCGCGTGCGTCCTGGCCGCGTGCAACGGCGGGCCGATCCTCAGCCCGGCCACGCCCAGCTTGCCTGCGCCGCAGGTCACGATCATCGCCGGTCAAGATCCCACCGGCGTGGCCGGGCAATTCCTTGCCGCGTGGAACGAACGCGCCTTCGATACGATGTACGGGTTGGTGTCGGCCGCAAGCCGGAGTGCAATCAGCGCCGAGGATTTCGCAGCGCGATACGAGGACTTTCGCCGCAAGGCGGCGATCACCCAATTGCGCGCGGAGATCCTCTCCACGCACGTCATCTCGCCAAACGCCGAGGTCGGCGCGCGCATCGCCTACACCTCCGGCATGGCCGGTGAGTTCTCGCGCGAGATCACTCTGCCGCTCGTGATGGAGGGCGATACCTGGCGCGTTATATGGGATGACGGGTTGATCCTCCCCGAACTCAAAGGGGGCGCACAACTGGTGCTCGAGGCCGACATCCCTGACCGCGGGACGATCTACGACCGCTACGGCGATCCCCTGGCGTATGAATTGGAGACCCTCTCACTGGGGATCGTTCCGGGCGAAATTACCGATGAGGAGAGCTTGCTGCGCGAACTCAGCCGGCTGCTCCTGATGAACTCCGAAACCATCCGCCTCAAGTACGCCAATGCCCTGCCCGATTGGTACGTTCCACTGGGCGAAGTCTCGCGCGAAGAGGTCGGCAAGCGCTTAGGTGTGTTGAGCGGCATGGGCGGCATCCGCATTTCGAGTAACGAAGGCCGTACCTACTTCGGCGGCGGAATCGCGTCGCATGTGGTGGGCTACGTAGCGCAGGTGCCCAAAGAGCAGCTCGACGACTACCTGGCGAAAGGATACCTGGGCGACGAGCTTGTGGGCGTGCAGGGGCTCGAGCAGTGGGGCGAGTCCTTTCTGGCGGGGACGCATGGGGGCTCGCTGTACGTGGTCGCGGCAGATGGGCGGGTGCTCTCGACCCTCGCGGAACGACAGAGCCAGCCGGCCTACGACATCTACACCACCCTCGACCGCGACCTGCAGGCCAAGGCCGAGCGTTATGCCTTCGGCCATCTCACCGGCGCCGCGGTCGTGCTCGATCGGGAAACGGGCGAAGTGCTGGCCATGGTCTCCAGCCCGGGGTTCGATTCGAACCTCTTCAACCTGGGCAACTTCAACAGCCAGTATCTCCTGCCCGAGCTGCTTAACGACCAGCGCGTGCCGCTGCTCAACCGGGCCGCCCAAGGTCAGTATGCGCTGGGTTCGGTCTTCAAGCTCATCACCATCGGCGGCGCGCTCCAGTCCGGAGCCTATACCGCAGCTTCCACCTACACCTGCGACGGCTTCTTTCGCGAGTTGCCCGGACTCACACTCGAAGATTGGACGGTGGCCAAGGAAAAACCGCCGCACGGGACTCTTAATCTCGTGGAGGGATTGATCCATTCGTGCAACCCGTTCTTCTGGCACATCGGGTTGGACCTTTTCAACCGCGACCCGTGGATCGTCCCCAACATGGCGCGCGGTTACGGGCTGGGCAAGCTCACCGGCATTGGCGTCATCGAGGAAGAGCCCGGGTTCATCCCCGATCCGGCTTGGAAGGCCGAACAAGGCGAGCCGTGGGTCGCGGGCGACGCGGTGAACATGGCCATCGGCCAGGTGCTGCAAGTCACGCCTCTGCAAGTCGCAGATTTTACGGCCGCGCTGGGCAACGGCGGTACGCTTTTCCGTCCGCAGCTCGTGCAGTCGATTCAACACGGCGAGGACCCGCCGGTGTTCGCCTTTACTCCCGAGGTGCGCGGCCATCTTCCGCTGAGTGCAGAGAACCTGGCGGTGATCCAAGAAGGGATGCGAGGCGTCACCAACGCTCCCGGAGGAACCGCGCGGGCCACCTTCTACGGCTGGCCGAACGTCGCCGGTAAGACCGGCACCGCGCAGGATCTGCCTCGCGCCCCGCATGCCTGGTTCACAGGCTTCACCTTCCTCGCGCGCTCCGACAAGCCGGATATCGCCATCTCCGTCATCGTCGAGAACGCCGGCGAGGGCTCAGAGATCGCCGCACCCATCTTCCGCCGCATTCTCGAAATCTACTTCTACGGCACGCCGCAGACGCTCTACCGATGGGAGTCCGCCGTCGGTGGGCCGACCGTTACGCCCACCTTGCCGGTCACCGAAACCCCGGGGGGCTGAAGGCGCGCCTCTCGATGCGTGCGGCCGCGGATCACCCGCGGCCGTTTTTGTCTTGAGATGGAAACGCGTGACTCATTTGGGCGCTGCGCCATCTCCAACGGGCTCGCAATCCCAAGGCGACTCGCGTCGGGCCAGCGCGCGGTGTATCATCCACGCGCACCGAATTGACCTGACGGGTGAACGCCCCACGGACCGGCTGAGCGCACACACCGGCACTCCCCGGAAGGTCGTTGCGTACCAGTGGTCAAAGGGTCTGGCGGCAGCCCTGGGCCGCTGCCTCTCGATCATGCTGCCGCGCGCACCTCACGGTCACTTGAGCCTGCACTTCCCTTAGCCGCGGTCAGCACCCAACTGCCTGTGGAGGGCGCCATGGATTTCAACCTCACCGATGAGCAACGCATGTGGCGTGACTCGGTCCGCACCTTCTGCGAGCGGATGGTCAAACCGCGCGCTCGGCACGTGGATGAGACGGGCGAGTTCAACTGGGAAGCCGTCTCGATGATGGGGCCGTTGGGGCTGCTCGGATTGAATGTGCCCGAGGAATTCGGCGGGTCGGGTGTCGATGCGGTCAGCGCCGCGATCGCCATCGAGGAGTTAGGCCGGGCCTGCGGCAGCACGGCACTCTCCATCGCCGCTCACAACGGGCTCGGCTGCGGCGCGCTGTCGCTCTTCGGCACAACGGCGCAGAAGGAAAAGTGGCTTCGGCCGCTTGCCTCCGGAGCAGGGCACTTGGCCTCGCTCGCGCTCACCGAACCCGGCGCCGGCTCCGATCTCGCGGGAGGCGTGAAGACCCGCGCCCGCCTGGATGGGAAGCAGTGGGTCATTCAAGGCAGCAAGATGTGGGTGACCAATGCCAGCGTTGCGGATGTGATCGTGACACTCGTGCGCACCGATCCGGCGGGCGGAACCCGATCGATGAGCATGATCATCGTGCCGACCGCTGCGCCCGGGTTGACCATCGCCGCGCCGGAGAAGAAGATGGGCTTGCACGGCTCGCCCACCCACGCGGTCACCTACGATGATGTGCGCGTGCCGCAGGAGAATCTGCTCGGCGAAAGCGGCCGCGGGTTGGCCCAGGCGCTGCAAATCCTCGACGGGGGACGTATCGGGATCGGCGCGCTCGCCGTGGGTCTGGCCCAGGCGGCCTTCGAAGAGGCCATGAAGTATGCCAAGGACCGCTCCGCCTTCGGTCGTCCGATCGCCGAATTCGAGGCTATCCAATGGATGCTCGCGGACGCCGCCACGGAGATCGAGGCGGCACGCCTGATGGTCTATCGTGCGGCCTGGCTCAAGCAAGGAGCGCAGCCGTTCGCGCTTCAGGCCGCAATGGGCAAGTTGCTCGCCACCGAAGTGGCGGAGCGAGTCTGTCGGAATGCAATCCAGATCCACGGCGGCTACGGCTACTCGTCGGAGTATCCGGTGGAGCGCATCTATCGCGATGCCCGATTGATGACCATCGGCGAGGGGACGAGCGAGGTCCAGCGGATGGTCATCGCCAGGCATATCCTGGCCAACACGTAAGAACACCACCCGCCGATCACGTGGCCGCCCCGCGAGGGGCGGCCACGTTTCGTGTTACGGCCCGGCGTTCAGCTCACGCCTTCGAAGAGGTCTCGCTCGCGGCGGCCCGCCGTGGGAGGGGGGACGGCGCGCATATAGTGTTCGCTCGCACCGACCCAGCGCTGCAGGAAGGCAAGCGGCCCCAGGATCCGGCCGCCACCCTGGCTCGAGTGGCACGCGGAGGCTTCTTCCTTGAGTTTCATCACGCGCCGGATCGACACCGAGGCGTTCACCGGGAAATCGACGCCCACGAGTGAGGCCAAGTCGATATCGCCGTTCTTTCCGAAGCGATGCGGATCGCGGCCGAAGAGCGGCAGCACGCGCACCGCCAGGCGCAGGAATGCGCGCCCGAAGGTGTGAAAGTAGAGCTTCTGAGGGGCAAAGGCGCGCAACCCATCGAGGTTGATGCTGGCGTCGGCGGCGATGGGAAATGCGGCGACCGTCGCATTGTGAACGGCGATGTGATCCGGGTGGCGATAACCACCGATCGGGTCGAACGTGATCACGACCTGAGGCCGGAGGCGGCGGATGAGAGTGGCAATTTGGCGCGCCACCTGTTCAATGGGCGCGGCAGCCAACGCCTGCGGGTGGTGGTTATCCGGTGAGCCTGGCATTCCCGAATCGCGATAGCCCAGAAAGTGCACCTGCGTTAAGCCGAGCGTTTGAGCTGCACAGCGCAGCTCCGACTTTCGCATCTCGCCGACTGAGGCGAAGCCTTTGAGGTCCGGCGGAGCCTCGCCCACCTCGCCGGCTGTAGCGCAGGCCAGGTGCACTTCCACCCCTAAGCGCGCGTACAACGCCAAAGTACCGCCGGTGCCGAAGGTCTCGTCGTCTGGATGAGCCAACACCGCGAGCAGTCGTTTCGCGCCAGTAGACATCGCCATCATTCCTTCACTCGCCGCCAGCCTCACCTCGCCTGGCACATTGTGAACCGGAGGCCTGGCGGCATTCTACCGCGTGGATGACCCGAATAGAAGACCGGCCGCGGGCAATCCCGTGGGCGCCTGGGGGGATTGATCGAGAGGGGGCTCAAGCGAATCGAGACAGACCGGCGGACTCGGCCGCCGACCTGGCGCGTGCGAATTCTTCCTGAGTTGTCTGACGGTTGATGTCGGCGTATTCGCCTGCGCGAAAGTCCGGGCGGTACTGGTCCATGAGGTTGAGGTAGGTCGCGCGCGAGACCGAGCGTGCCAGGAAGCGTGCGATCTGAGGCGTCCCGGCCAGGTTGTTGGGCAAGACCAAATGCCGGACGAGGAGGCCGCGTACGGCCAGGCCGTCAGCGTCGATCACCAGGTCCCCGACCTGGCGGTGCATCTCTTTCACGGCGGCGCGGCTCACGGCCGGGTAGTCGACGGCGTGCGAGTAGAGGTGCCCCACCCGCGCATCGGAGTACTTCATGTCCGGCATGTAGATATCGATCACGCCCTCGAGCAGGTGCAGCGCCTCCAGGCTATCGTAGCCGCCACTGTTGTAAACGAGAGGTAGGTACAGCCCTTGGTGGGCGGCCAGATGCACCGCTTCGAGAATCTGCGCCACGACGTGACTGGGTGTCACCAGGTTGATGTTGTGGCAACCCAGCGCTTGCAGGTGAAGCATCATCGCGGCCAATTCGCCGGCGTCGACCTCCGGAGCATCGACGCTCTGGCTGATGGAGTGATTCTGGCAAAACTGGCAGCGCAGATTGCAGCCCGAGAAGAAGACCGTACCCGATCCGCGGCCTCCGGAGAGCGGGGATTCCTCGCCAAAATGGGGCGCAAAGGAGGCCACACGCGCCCTTCGGCCAATGCGGCAGGTACCGGCATGGGTCGCGCGGTTGACCCTGCAGCGACGCGGGCACAGGTCACACGACGAGAGATGGCCGAGGGCCTCGGCGACCCTCTCGGCCAGTTCGCCGGAGCGATGCAGTGTGGAATACGCAGGGGGTGCAGTCATCGTCGGTTGCACCCAACGCGCCGTTCACACAGCGACCGTTGGGCCTCGTTCAACAAGCGCGGTCCGTCCAAACCGATGCAACCCGGCTTCGCTGGCCAAGGTCTTCGCGCAGTCCAATTCGCGCGGAGTGATCTTGCGATACAAGTCGGCATGCCCCTTGGCGCTGCGTGTGGGTCGGAAGTCGTCCACCAAGTGGACATACGTATCGCGCGAAATCTGCCGCGCCAGGAAACGGACCACATAGGTGGTGCCAGCCAGGCGGTTGGGCAGCACAACGTGGCGCACGAGCAACCCGCGCACAGCCCCGCCCGCGTCGTTGAGGATCAAATCGCCCACCTGGCGGTGCATCTCGCGCAAGGCGGCACGATTGACGAGCGGGTAATCGAGCACGTCGAGAAAGCGGCGTGCCTCGCGCGTGTATCCGAAGCGCATTTCGGCGGCGTAGATGTCAACCACGCCTTCCAGCAGGGCCAGCGCCTCGGGCGCATCGTATCCGTTTGAGTTATAGACTAGCGGCAGGGTCAACCCCTGGCGGGCGGCGATGGCCAGCGCCTCGAGTATCTGCGCGACGACGTGGCTGGGGTTGACCAGATTGATGTTGTGGCACCCGGCACGCTGCAATTCAAGCATGCAGGCTGCCAGCTCGGCGGGGGTGACCTCGCGCTCCGACCCTCCAAGGCCGAAGGCCAACGGGCGTTGTTCGTTGAGGGGGGCGCCGCGTTTGCGCAGTTCGCCGCCGGCAAAAAGAACTGCACCCGAACCGCGCGACCCGACGATGCTCGCCTCCTCGAGGAAGGTAGGGATGAAGGCCAGCAAACGTGCTGCGCGCCCGGTCCGGCATGCTCCTGCTTCGTGGGTGCGGTCGGCACGACATACGCGGGGGCACAGGTCACAAGAGGACAGGCGCGCGCGGGCTCGCTTGACCCGCTCGCTGAGCGCGGACTTGCGGCCCAGGCGCAAGTAGGCAGGGGTGAAATCAGTAGCTGGCATGAGGCACGGGTTGGGTTGGCATGAGCTTTGGCGCGGATCTTGCCGACGGCATCCGGCACGTCGGGTTCGACCGCACTTGATTGTACACAAGGTTGGTTTGACGGCCCACCGGCGGGTATGGTATGATTTCTGGCACTCGGGGGCGTGGTGTAGCTGGCCTAACACGCGGCCCTGTCAAGGCCGAGACCGCGGGTTCGAATCCCGTCGCTCCCGCCACGATCCAGATGGAGGCTCCAGCCGCAGGAATGCGCTTGGAGCCACCTTTCATTTAACGGGCTGTGGCTGCCCACTAGCCATTCACCCACCTCCTCAGGAATTCAACAGACTGTGGCGGTGCGCTGGCTCACAATACCGCGCACCTGGCGCAGGGCCGGGTGTCTTTCCCTGTCGCCCCCGTGTGCTCTGCGCTTCATGAACGACAAGACCGATCGAGCATGCATGACCCATCCGATGTTCAACTTGGCGGCCGGATCCACGCAAGCCAATGACGCAGCCTCGCCCGCCGAGGACGAGTTACCCCCCGCCCGCGGTTAGGAGCTTGGTTGGAGTCAATCTCTTCGCGGTAAGGGCAGTCTGGAGGCACTCGAAGGCCATCGCATCGAGGTGGAGGAGGGCCGCAACTGCGGTTCGCACTATCAGGCCGAGAGAGAGGCAAACCACCTCGGCAACAAGACCAGTCAACTCACTTTCAAGGAGTTGCCGTATCGCGCCGTCGACTTCCGGCTCGCATCTTGACGTACCTTGTCCTACCGAGCTACGCCTCGCCAAGATTTCGACCGGAGCGGCCTCATCAGGCGGAAAGCGGTGATCGACTGGGCGGGAGTTGGTGCTTCCCTTAAAAGTACAGGCGCTGGGTTGACATCGCTGCAGACGCATGCTATCCTGCTAATACCCTTGGTATATACCACCGGACCAATTAGTTCCAAGTCACACAAATGAACTCTCCGAAGGCTGATCGAAGCTCCTCCACACCCCTCCCGCTCCAACCGGTCAACCGCCTGGTGGCCGGCGTGCCCCTCTACCTTCAAATAGCCGAGGGCCTCCTGAGCTGGGTCGATTCGGGCCGCCTTTCACCGGGAGATCGCTTGCCGGCCGAGCGCGACCTGAGCCAAACGCTCGGCGTGAACCGCATGACACTGCGCCGTGCGTTGGAGATGCTCGCGGCACAGGGGCTGCTCGAGCGGCGCCAGGGTGCCGGCACTTACATCGCAGACCGCAAGATCGAGCGCCAGGCCGGGCAACTCGTCTCATTCACCAAACGCATGCGCGAGCAAGGATTCACTCCGGGAGCCCGGGTGGTCTCGTTTGAAGAGCGCCCATGTGGGGCCGCGCTCGCGGCCGCGCTGCGCCTCCCGACCTCCGCCCCAGTCTACGACATCCGGCGCCTCAGATTCCTCAATGGCCAACCGATGTTGCTCGAGCACTACACGCTTCCCATCATGCGCTTCCCGCGCCTGGCGCAATACGACCTTGAGCAGCATTCACTGTATGAAGTACTGCATACACACTTCGGAGTGGATGTCCATCGTGCGCGCCTCAGCCTGGAGGCGGTGGTCGCGACCGCCTACGAGTTGGAGCAATTGCTCGTGCCGCTGAGCGCACCCCTGATGCTCGAGCGCCGCCTTTCGTATGATGCCGAGGGCGCGGCGGTGGAGCACGGCGAAGACCATTACCGGGGTGACCGTTTTCAATTCGTCACGGAAACTGCGGCGCTCGCCTTGTAGACGTGCGCCAAGGGAGGCGGAGACTCCGCCGCGGGTAAGAGGGAGGTGGGGATGACCCAATACTATGAACTTCTGACGAGCGCCCAGGTCCAGCGAGTTCACGAGGCCTCGCTGGAGATCCTGGACGAGGTGGGGTTGCTCATCCGCAATGCCCGCGCGCGCGAGATTCTTGCGGCCCACGGCTGCAAGCCGCAGCCCGGCACAGAAATCATGCACTTCCCGCGCGCGGTGGTTGAGGAGTTCCGCGCCTCGATCCCGCCCACTTTTACCTTCGGCGGGCGAGACCCGAGCTTCGACCGGACCATCCCCAGGCGATAGCCCGGTGATGGTCACCGGCAGCTCGGCGCCGAACATCGTCGACCCGCTGACCGGTCAGGAGCGACGCGCGCGCTCCGAGGACCTGGCGCGCGATTGCCCACCTGGTGAATGAACTTCCCGGGTACGACGTCTTTTCCATCTCCACCCTCGCCGAAGACGCTCCGGCGGGCATGTTCAGCCTTACCCGCTTCTATGCTGCGCTGAAGAATTGCGTCAAGCCGGTGCGAGGGAGCGGCCCGCCCGAAGACACCGAGAGGATCCTGCACCTGGTGTACACCATCGCCGGAAGCGAGGCGGCCTACCGGGCGCATCCGTTCGTGACCCATCACTATTGCCCGGTGGTTTCGCCGCTGACGATGGATTTCGACTCGACCCAGATGCTCATCTACTACAACGAACAAGGGCTGCCCTGCTACCCGACCATCGTCCCCAACGCCGGGCTCACCTCGCCGTTGACCCTGCTGGGAACACTGGCTCAAGGCAATGCGGAATTCCTGGCGGCGGCAGTGCTCGAGCAGATGGTGCGACCCGGCAAAGCGACGATATACGCCACGCTACCCACCGTGGCCGATATGCGCAGCGGGGCCTACGCCCCAGGCGCCATCGAGACCGGCGTGCTGTTCGTGGGGCATGCGCAAATGGCGCGCTTCTACAATGTGCCCAACGGAGGCTACATCGGGCTGACCAATTCCAAAATCAACGATGCCCAGTCCGGTTACGAGACCGGCATGTCTTTGGCCCTCGGCCTGGCGGCCGGCGTGGACATGTTCAATACGGGGGGATTGCTGGACGCATTGATGTCGTTCGATTATGCCAAGGCGGCCATCGACGACGAGATCTTCATGATGGCCAAACGAGTCAAGCGCGGCTACGAATTCAGCGAGGATAACCTGGCGCTGGACCTGATTCGCGAGGTGGGGCCGGCGGGGATGTTCATGGACAACACACACACATTGGAGCGCATGAAGACCGCCGCCTTGTTGCCCGAGATTGCCGATCGCGACCCGCGCGCACTATGGGTCGAGCGGGGCGCTCTCGATTTCGCAGGCGCGCGCCATGCGCAAGGTGCAGGACATCCTGACGCGTGACAACCCGGCCGTGTTCTCTCCCGATGTCGATGCTCGCGTTCGCGCCGAGTTCGCTGGCCTGGTGGCCGGGGATTCGCGCCCGCCCGCAGGCTGGACGCGCGCCGCACCGCCAGCTCGGCGCGAGCGGACCGAACGACGTCGTCGTGAAGCGGCCGGGCAAAGCAGCTAACGAATGCTACGCGGCTGTGATTCTCGGACGCGCGTGCGCGCGTTGCATGACGTGGCTATGAAGATGGAACGGATGACATCGTGACCGACAAGCCAACCTCACCCCGCGAGCATCAGCTCGTGCTCATGCCATCCGGGCGGCGCGGACGCGTCGCCGAGGGAACCGACCTGCTCACCGCCTGCCGCTCACTGGGCGTCGACCTCGAGTCGATTTGCGGCGGCAAGCAGACCTGCGGCAAGTGCCAGATCGTCGTAGAGCAAGGCCGCTACGAGAAGCACGGCATCACCTCGACAGAGGCGCACCTCTCGGCACCCGAAGCGCAAGAAATCGCCTGCGCCGCCAAGTTCGACATCCGTGGGAGGCGGCTGGCATGCGCCGCCCACCTGCATGGGGATGTGCTGATCAGCGTGCCGGAAGAAAGCCAGGCGCGCAAGCAGGTCATCGCGAAAGAGGCGACCGAGCGCACGATCACGGTGCAGCCCGCCGTTCGTCTCGTGTATATCGAGGTGACTCCCGCCAGCCTGGGCGACCACCGTGGGGATTGGCAGCGCGTGGAACAGGCGTTGCATGAACAATGGCAGATCGAGGCGCCGACCCTCGACCCCGCTGTGCTACCCAGCTTGCAGCCCGCCCTGCGCCGAGGAGGGAGCACGCTCACCCTCACGGTGTGGAACGAGCACGAGGTCCTGCGCATCGAGCCGGGTTATGTGGAACGCCTCGTCGGCCTGGCGGTGGACGTCGGTTCGACCACCATTGCGGCCCACCTGTGCGACCTGCGCACCGGCGCCTTGCTCGCGAGCGAATCGATGATGAACCCCCAGGTGCGCTTCGGCGAGGACCTGATGAGCCGGGTGTCGTACGGCATGAGCGAGCCGCAGGGTGTGGCGCGCATGCATCGGGCGGTCATCCGCGCCATCAATGAACTAGCCGAGAAGGCCGCCGCGCGCGCCGGCTTCGCCTCCACCGAGATCGTCGACAGCGTGTTAGTGGGCAACAGCATCATGCACCACTTGCTGCTCGGCCTCGACCCGGTCGAGCTGGGCGGCGCCCCGTTTGCGCTGGCCACCTCCGCCCCGCTCGATCTCAAAGCACGCGACCTGGGGCTGGCCTTTCATCGCGGCGCGCGCGTGCACATCCTGCCGTGCATCGCGGGCCATGTGGGTGCCGACCACGTGGCGGCGATCTTGGCCGAGGCGCCTCACAAGCAAGAAGAAGAAATGCTGCTCATCGACGTCGGAACGAACGCCGAGATCTCCCTCGGCAACCGCTCGCGAATGATGTGCGCCTCCAGCCCGACGGGGCCGGCCTTCGAGGGTGCGCAGATCACCCACGGGCAGCGGGCGGCCCCCGGCGCGATCGAGCGTGTGCGGATCGACCGGGTCACTCTCGAGCCGAGCTTCAAGGTCATTGGGCAGGATACGTGGGTGGGGGGGCAGCCGGCGCCTGAGGTGCCCGTTGAGGCACGCGCCACCGGGATTTGCGGCAGCGGAATCATAGAAGCCGTGGCGGAGATGTTCCTGGCCGGCATCGTCACGTCCGATGGACGCATCGACGAACAAGCCGCCGAGCGCTCGCCGCGTGTGCTGTTCGAAGGCCGTAGCGGGCGCTTCGTGCTCGCAGACGCCGCGCAAACTGCCACCGGCGCGCCGATCGTGGTCACGCAGAACGACGTGCGCGCGATCCAGTTGGCAAAGGCAGCCCTGTACGCCGGCGTCCGTCTGCTGATGGAGCATGAGGGCGTGTCCCATGTCGATCGCATCGCACTTGCCGGCGCCTTCGGCAGCTACATCAGCCCGCGTCACGCGATGATCCTCGGAATGATCCCGGACTGCGCCTTGGAGCGTGTCCAAGCGGTGGGCAATTCCGCAGGCGACGGGGCACGCATCGCACTGCTTGATCGTGAACAGCGGCTGGAGGCGGCGCGCCTGGCCGGCTGGGTTGAACACGTGCAGACTGCTACGGAACCAACCTTTCAGGATCAGTTCGTGGCGGCGCTCGCCTTGCCGCACGCGAGCGATGCCTTCCCCCACTTGCAGGCCGAACTTCCTGCCCCGCGTCCCAGCGCACGCGCGCGGCGGCGGGAGAAGCAATCCAATCCATCCCACCTGGAGACTGCGGAATGAGCGAGGAACTCGATCTGACCAAGCTGCCCACCGAGGAGATCGTTGGGCAAATCAAGGATGACCTGTATGACGGCATGGCGGCCGAAGTTGTCGCGGCGGTCAAGGAGCTGCTGCGCCGGGGGCTGACCCCCTACGACGTTCTGACCGGATCCCTCGTGGCCGGAATGGACGTCGTCGGCGCCGACTTTCGCGACGGCATTCTCTTTGTGCCGGAGGTGCTCATGGCGGCTAAGGCCATGAAGGCCGGCATGGAAATCCTGCGGCCGCTGCTGGTGGAGACCGGAGCGCCGCAGATCGGCACGCTCGTCATCGGCACGGTGAAGGGCGATATTCACGACATCGGCAAAAACCTGGTGGCGATGATGATGGAGGGGGCCGGGTTCAAGGTGGTTAACCTCGGAATCAACGTGGATGCTGAGAAGTTCATCGGCGCGGTGAAGGAACACAAGCCGACGCTGTTGGGCATGAGTGCGTTGCTGACCACGACCATGCCGTACATGGGGGTAGTGATCAAAGCCCTCAAGGAAGCCAGCCTGCGTGACGACCTGATCGTGTTGGTCGGCGGGGCGCCGCTCAATGCAGCCTTCGCCGAAGAGATCGAGGCCGATGCATACTGCCGCGATGCGGCCGTTGCGGTCGAAACGGCCAAAAAACTGGTGGCCCTCAAGCGCGGGAGCTAACGTGATATCGCATTCGGGTGGCGGGCGGAAGAGCGTCGACAAAGTCGCGTTCAGATGCCCAGTGTCCCTGACCTTTTCCGTGAGCTCGTTCAACATCGGGCCTCTCAGTGATGCACACAACGAGGGCACATGACAACCTGGAATGAGATGTTAGCGCGGCCAGGGGTGATCCTCGCGGATGGCGCGATGGGGACGATGTTGATGGCGAACGGCCTGGCGTTCGGCAATTCTCCCGAGTTGTGGAACGTCGACGAGCCGCAGCGCGTGTTGGAGATACACGCGGCGTACGTCGAGGCGGGTGCGCGCATCCTCCTGACCAACACCTTTGGAGGGAACCGCTTCCGCCTGCAACTTCACAACCTGGAGGAGCGTGTGGCCGAATTGAATCGCGCGGCGGCGCGCTTGGCACGCGAGGCTGCCGGCGGGGCCGCGCTCGTAGCAGGCGATATTGGTCCGAGCGGCGGCATCCTGGCGCCCCTCGGCGAACTGGAACCCGAAGCGGCTGTGGCGGGCTTCGCGCAGCAAGCGGCGGCGCTTGTCGAGGGCGGGGTGGACGTCATCTGGCTGGAGACGATGTCGAGCCTGGAGGAAATGCGGGCGGCCTTCGACGGCGTGCGGCGCGCCTCGGACGAGATCGCGATCATCACCACGATGACCTTCGACACGCGCGGCCGCACCATGATGGGGGTGACGCCAGAGCACGCGGCACAGACTTTGAGCGGGTGGGGGGCCGTTGCGGTGGGAGGCAACTGCGGCAATGGGCCGGAAGAAATCCTCGAAGTAGTGACCAAGATGCGAGCCACGTCGCCGAACGCGACCCTTGTGGCCAAAGCCAACGCCGGAGTCCCCTACCTGGAGGCGGGGCACCCCGTATATGGTGCCGGCCCAGGCGAGATGGCGCGCTATGCCACCGCCGCGGCCGAGGCCGGGGCGCGCGTCATCGGCGCATGCTGCGGCAGCACACCGGATCATCTGCGGGCGATGCGCGAGGCGCTCGCCGCCAAAGGCCTGCTCTAGCGGGAGAGGTTCAGGATGCGGACTGCCCTGATTGCGTGTGGCGCGCTGGCGCGCGAAGTGCTTGCCTCAAGGCCAAACATGGATGGCAGGCGGAGGTGCTGGCCGTGCCGGCCCTCCTGCACAACACCCCCAACCGCATTCCGCAGGCCGTCGAACGACGCATCCGCGAAGCACGCGCCGCATTCGAGCGGGTCATCGTTGTCTATGGCGATTGCGGCACGAGCGGGAGCCTGGATGCGCTGCTCGCCGCTGAAGGCGTGGAACGCGTGGCCGGGCCCCACTGCTATGAAATGTATGCGAATGGGCAGTTCCAGGCGATGATGGACCGTGAACCGGGCACCTACTTCCTTACCGACTATCTGACCCGTTCGTTCGATCATTTGGTGATTGAACGGCTGGGTCTCGACCGCCACCCGGAGTTGCGCGATGAGTACTTCGGCAACTACACCAAAGTCGTGTATCTGGCGCAAGAAAATAAGCCGGAGCTGGTGACCAGGGCGGAGTGGGCTGCCGAGGTGCTCGGGCTACCGCTGGAGGTGGTGCACGTGGGGTACGGCGCACTCGAATCACGGCTAGTGGAGAAGATGCAGGCATGAGTGTCGATGTCCAGGTGGTTTCGTGGCGAGACATTCCGGCCCAGGTGAAAGTGCGCGCCGGACGCACGCGCGTTTCGCGTCAACTGGCCGAACGCTTTCAGCACGCGATCGATGAAGCGGCGATGCGCGCCGGGAAAAGCGGCAGCGACGAATACCTCACCGAGTGGCGCACCTCCGCTCCCCAGACTCGGGAGGGCGAACCCGAATCGGTGGCTGACGAGTTCGCGGCGGAGATTGAAGCGGCCTACCCGGAGGCGCGATTGCAGGCGCTCGTGGCTCAGCGTGGCCTGGAGGCCGCTTAGCCTGCGCCGCACGCGGCGGGCGAACGGAAGGATTGGCCGATGTCGTTCTTGCAAAACTATCCCGCACTGCTCGAGACGGCCTACGATGCGACCACGCGCCTGATGCGCCCGTGGCGTCGTTGGCTTCGCCGCGGCGGGACGGCCGAGAAGCTCCTGGTCGTCGCCGAGCAGGTGGGCAAAGGTGCCGTCTTCGATTGCCGCATGTGTGGCGAATGCGTGCTTCATTCAACGGGCATGACCTGCCCGATGACGTGCCCCAAGAATATGCGCAATGGGCCGTGCGGCGGCGTTCGGCCCGACGGCCGCTGTGAGGTTCTCCCCGACCAGCCATGCGTTTGGACCCAGGCCTGGCAACGTTCAGCGCACATGCCCAGGTACGGGGAGAGGATCCGCCTCATCCAACCGCCGCTCGACCGGCGCCAGCAGGACCGTTCGGCCTGGGTGAACGAACTGCTCGGCTTGACCGATTCGGTTCCCGACGGGTGGGCGGAATGAAGAGTGGCTCCCGGCTCGAGCGCGTCTTGCAGTCGGGACGTTTCGCGGTGACCGCCGAGCTTAACCCGCCCGACAGCGCCGATGCGCAAGCGGTTTACGACCGCGCCCTGGTTCTGGCCTCCGTGTGCGACGCGATCAATGCGACCGACGCCTCGGGCGCGAACGTTCACATGTCAAGCGTGGGGGTGTGCGCGCTGCTCACGCGCGCGGGTTACGAGGCTGTGTTGCAGGTCAGTTGCCGCGACCGCAATCGAATTGCCATCCAGGGCGATCTGCTGGGTGCCGCCGCGATGGGCGTGCGCAACGTGCTGTTCCTCACCGGCGACGGTGTCCAGGCCGGCGATCAACCGCAGGCCAGGCCGGTCTTCGATCTAGACTTCGATTGCTGCCCTGCGCATGGCGCGCCTGATGCGTGACGGTGGGCGCTTCCTCAGCGGGAGGTCGCTCGAGGTGCCGCCGCGCATCTTCATGGGCGCGGCCGCCAACCCGTTTGTGCCGCCGCTTGAGTTTCGCGCCCGGCACTTGGCCAAGAAGGTTGAGGCCGGCGCGGATTTCATCCAGACTCAGTTCGTATTCGATGTGCCGCGCATGCGCCAATTCATGAATGAAGTTCGGGATTTGGGGCTCGACCGCCGGGTGCACATCCTCGCCGGCGTGGGCCCGTTGCGCTCTGCCAAGACGGCGGAGTGGATGCGCAACCATGTGCCGGGAGTTGTCGTCTCCGAGGAGGCGCTGCGCCGCATGCGCGGCGTGCCGCTCGACCGCCAACGCGAGGAAGGCAAGCGCCTGTGCGTCGAGATCATCCGCGAGGTGCGCGAGATGCCCGGCATTCACGGGGTGCATGTGATGGCCTATCGCCAAGAGGAGTTGGTGGCCGAGATCATTGAGGAGGCCGGCCTGCTGCCGCGCCGTGCGGAACCTGCGGCCGCGAGGTCAATTGAGGAGCGAGTGCCCTGATGGAAACCATCCTTCGTTCTCCGACGCGCGAGGTGCGCATCGGTCCCGCGCGGCCGTTCGTCATCATCGGCGAGCGGATCAACCCGACCAACCGCGCGCGGCTGGCGGCGGAAATGGCCTCCGGCGACTTCTCGCGTGTGCGCGCGGAAGCCGTGGCCCAGGTGCAGGCCGGAGCGCACGTACTGGATGTCAACGCCGGCATCCCGCTCGCCGATGAACCCGCGATCCTGGCTGAGGCGATACGGGTCATTCAGGCGACGGTTGACGTGCCCCTCTCCATCGACTCGTCAGTGATCAAGGCGCTCGAGGCGGGTCTCGCCGCGTACCGTGGCAAGCCGCTCGTGAACTCGGTGACCGGCGAGAGCGACCGTCTGGAGGTGGTCCTGCCGCTTGTTAAGGAATACGGCGCGGCCGTGATCGGCGTGGCCAACGACGAATTGGGCATCTCGGAGGACCCCCAGGTGCGATTCGCTGTGGCCCAGAAGATCGTTGCACGAGCCGAAGCGTTCGGCATTCCGCGCGAAGATGTCATCATCGACCCCTTGGCCATGCCCATTGGTGCCGTCACATCGGCCGGCCTCTCACTGTTTACATTGGTGCGCCGCGTGCGCGAAGAGCTCGGGGTCAACACCGTGTGCGGGGCATCGAACGTCTCGTTTGGCTTGCCCGATCGCGTCACATTGAACGGCGCCTTTCTGACGATGGCCATCGCCGCGGGCATGACCTGTGCCATCACCAACCCGGTCGAGGAGAGTTTGCGCAAGCTGATTCTCGCGGCGGATGTGATGATGGCCCACGATGAGAACTGCGTGGCGTGGCTCTCGGCGCAGCGACCAGCCGGCGACGATGCGCGAGAGGAGCGGCTGGCCCGCCGTGAACGCCGAAAGGCGCAACTGGTCGGGTAACCCGCCGAGGTTACGCACGCACCCGGGCCTGGATGAGGGCACAGCACGCCATACAGTTGACCGCGGGCGGATGGCATGCGCGTGAATCCCGCGTTGGAAGCATGAGGACGGTGCGCCTCCGCCCGACCTGCGGACCGGGTTACAAATCGAAACCGCAGAGCATCACTCGATCTGCGTGTGTGTCACGCATCATTCCCTCCGACCCCCGGTGACGGATCGGTGTGATGCCTGTGCTACACTAGCCGGCGATGAGCGTCGAGTATCTTGTCGGTCCGGCAGCCTCCGGCAAAACCCACGCGTGCATAGAGCGTGTACGCTCGCTGCTGGCCGAAAAGCGGCTGGCTTCGGTCTTTGTGGTCGTCCCGACACAAACCAGCGCAACGTTCTTCCGCCGCCGGCTGGCACAGTCCGGGGGCGCGCTGGGCGCCTCCGTCCTCCGGTTCAGCGGTCTGTACGAGGAAATCCTCGCCCGCAGCGGCCAATTCATCCCGATCGCCGGTGAACCCGTCGTGCATCGCCTGGTGCGCGCGGCGATCGACGCGCTGCATGCAGAGGGCAGGCTCCCCTACTACGCCCCCATCCGGCGCTCGCCGGGTTTCGTCCGCGCCATGGCCGAGCACATCGCCGAGTTCAAGCGCGCGATGCTGCCACCTGAACAGCTGTTGGCGTCGTTTGGCGATGCGGCGCCGCGGCTTCAGGAGATGGCGGCCATCTATCGCGTCTACCAGGCGAATCTGCAGACGCTGGGCTGGGCCGATCGGGAGGGCGCCGGTTGGCTGGCGGTCCGCGGACTCCAGCAGCAGCCCGGTCTCCTGCATGCAGTCGACCTCCTGATCGTGGATGGGTTCGACTCCTTTTCCCCCCTGCAACTCGAGGCGCTCAGTGCGCTCGGCGATCAGGTCGGCACGCTCATCATCACGCTGAGCGGCGAGCCCGAGATGGGCCGCGCCGCCTACCGGCGCTTTGAGCGAACGCACCGTGCCCTCATCGAACGCTTGGGCGTGAGACCCACGCACGTGCCGCCGCGACGCTCAGGGCAGGAGGCGCTGAACCACCTCGAGCGCACGCTCTTCGAGGTGGGCACTCAGCCAATAGACGCCGGCCGCGACGTGACGCTGATCGAAGCCCAGACTCAGGCCCTCGAAGCGCGCGAGGCTTTGCGCTGGATCAAGGCACGCCTGCAGCGAGACGGCCTCAAGCCCTTCGAATGCGCGATCATCGCGCCTGACCTACGCCCGTATCAGGCCTACTTGCGCGAGGCGGCGCGCGAATTCGAACTTCCGGTCCGCTTCGTGCAGGGTGAAGCGCTTAAGACCAACCCCGCCATTGCCTCGGTCCTCAACCTTCTGCAATTGCCGTTGCTCAACTGGCCCCGGCGGCTGATCCTCAACGTCGTCTCCAGCCCGTATTTCGATCTAGGCCGTTGCGGGCTGGCGCGTGACGACGCCTGGGCGCTCGTGGAAGCGGCGCGGGCGGCGCAGGTCATTCGCGGCCTGGACCAGTGGCGGGAAGGGTTGGCTATGCTCGCTGAGGCGGCGCCGCCTCCCGCCGCCGACGAGGATGACACGCCGCTGCGCGCGCCATCAGGCGAGAGCGCGCGCCGGCTGGCGAGCGCGCTTGAGCAATTGGCCGAGCGCCTGAGCCCCGCGGCAGAAGCGACGCTCGCCGAATACGTCCACTGGGTTTACGAGCGGCTCGATGACAACGCAGGTTTCGCCGTCGAGCGGCAGGTGCGTGAAGTTCGCGAGAATTCAGAGCGGGACCTGTCCGCGCTCGAGGCCCTGCGGCAAGTGCTCGACGCGCTGGTGCTCAGCGGGAGAGCCCTGCCCGACGCGTCGCGCATCCCCTATCGCGAATTCGTCGAGGAGTTGCGCGAAGCCGTTGGAGCGGCCACCTACCAGCCCGAGGGCGATGAGGCGTGGCGCGGCTCTCGCGTTCACGTGGCCGACCTGACTCAGGCGCGTGGGGTGCCTTTTCCGGCCGTGGCCTTGCTGGGCATGGCGGAAGGCCTCTTCCCCCGGCCGCTGAGCGAGGATCCATTCCTCACCGACAACGACCGAGGCCGGTTGATCGAGCGCGGCCTGCGGCTCGAGCCGCGCCTGCGCAGCGACCAGCAGACCGTCTTCTACGAGGCTGTGACACGCGCCGAACGGTTCGTGTTGCTGACGCGGCCGTATCTCTCGCCGGAAGGCGAGGCCTGGGAACCTTCGCCGTACTGGCAGGCGCTGCGTGAGGTTGTGCGCGTCACGCCGCAGCGCGTGCGCAGCGAGGCCCCTCTGCCGCTCACCGAGTCCGCCTCGCGCTCCGAACTTCTGGCGCAGGCGCTTCTGCGAGAGGCGCTTCCCGATGAGTATGCCGAACTCGGCGGCGAATGGCGCGAGGCGCAACTCGCGCGGCGCATCGTGCAGGCGCGCCTATCACGCGCGGCGCAGGGCGAGTTCGATGGCGACGCGCGCGATCTGGCACCACTGCTGCGGGAAACGTATGGACCGCGGCACCTCTTTAGTCCCGGCCGGCTGGAGACCTACGCCGGATGTAAGTTCCACTTCTTCGTCCAGAAGGCGCTTGGGCTCGAGGAGCTGGCCGATCCCGAGGAGGGATTCGATCCCGCGCAACTGGGAACGATGTTGCACGAAATCCTTGAGCAGGTCTACCTCGCTGTGCCAGATGCCTCGGACCCCGAGCGACTGCTCGAGGCGCTCGAGCCGGCAGCCGAACGAGTCTTCGCCGATGCCCCACGCCGCCTCGGTTTTCGACCCTCCCCGCTATGGGAGGCGGAACGGGTGGGGCTGCTTGACGACCTGCGCCAAACGCTACGTGGGCTGCACGCCTACGCGGGAGGTTTCCACCCGGCGCGGCTCGAGGCGCGGTTCGGAATGGGAGGCGACCCGCTGCGGCTCCCGACCGAGGCGGGTGAGGTGCTCTTGCACGGAGTCATCGACCGCGTGGATGTGGATGACCAGGGCCGGTTGCGTGTGATTGATTACAAGACCGGGTCGAGACATCTCGAGATGCGCGATCTCGAACAAGGGCGCCGGCTGCAGATCACTGTCTACGGGCTTGCGGCCGAACAGGTGCTGAAGCTGGGCCGGCTGGCGGAGGGCGTGTACTGGAAGATCCGCCAGGCCGAGGCCAGCTCGCTTACGCTGGAGGACCTGGACTTCACATCAGAGGCTGGCAAGCCTTACGTCGGCGTGACCGGCGCGGCGCACTTGGCCCGCGAGTACATCGGGAAGTTCGTGGCCGGCATTCGCCAGGGTGACTTCCGCCCCGCGCCGCCCGAGGGCGGATGCCCGGCGTACTGCCCGGCGCGGCTGTTCTGCTGGCGGTACGAGCCTGGGTGAGCGCACAGTGAATCGTGCATCGATCCTCGAGACGTTCGACCTGACACGCACGCAGCGGCTCGCGCTTGAGGCACGCGGGCGCGATGTGGTTCTCGTGGCCGGCGCCGGCTCGGGCAAGACGCGCACCCTCACCGCGCGCTACCTCTCGTTGCTCGAGGAGGGAGTGGCGCCGCGCGCGGTGGCGGCGGTGACCTTCACCGAGAAGGCCGCGCGCGAGATGCGCAATCGCATCCGCCGGCTCATCAACGAATGGGTGCGCGATGCCCGATCCGGCGAGGGGCGCGCACGATGGGCGGAGATCGAGGCCGACATCGACACCGCGCGCATCGGGACCATTCACAGCTTGTGCGCCGAGATCATCCGCGCTCATCCGGTGGAGGCCGGGGTTGATCCGGGATTCGAGGTGCTCGAGGAGGGCCTGGCCGCGGCGTGGAAGGCGCAGGCGGTGGAGGATGCGCTGGCCTGGGCCTCGGGCGAGGCCGACCTCGTGCCGCTGCTTCGCGCGTTCACCCCCATGCAACTGCGCGCTGGCCTGGCCAAACTCATCGCCTTTCGCCTCGACTCGGCCGAAGCCTTTGAAGAAGGGAGCCTGACGGCCCGCTGGGATGCCGCACTTGCAGCAGCCGTGCGCCAATTCGCCGAGGGCGCGGAGGTTGCGGACGCATTCAGGCGGCTGCAGGACCTGCAGTTGCACGGCACACTGGAGGCCGACGCCGGCCCGAAGCTGAGCGAGCAGGTGCAGCAGTTGCTCGCCGAATGGCGCGCCACGGAAGGGGCGCTTGCCCGATCGAATCTGCTCGAGGCCCTGAGCCATCTGGCGACCATGCGAGAGGACTGTCTCAATCTCACGCGCGGCAAGAAGCAGGGCAAGTCGAAGCCGCTGATTCGCCTCATTCGCGAGCAATACGAAACCCAGATCGAGAGCTGGCTTGGGCGGTCCAAGGATCCGCAGGCGCTGGCGCGCGCTGAGACCGCCTTGCGCGCACTGGTTCCCGGGCTGCAGGCGCTCTTCACGAAGGGAATCGAATTCTACGCGCGCGCCAGGGAGCAGAACCACGCGCTCGATTTCGATGACCTGGAAGATGGAGCCGCGCGGCTGCTCGACCGGGATGATGTGCGCCGACGCTGGCGCGGCGAGATCCGCGCCGTGCTGGTGGATGAGTTCCAGGATACGAACGCGCGCCAGCGCCGCAT
This sequence comes from uncultured Chloroflexia bacterium, assembly GCA_963712475.1. Taxonomy (GTDB): domain Bacteria; phylum Chloroflexota; class Anaerolineae; order Anaerolineales; family RBG-16-64-43; genus RBG-16-64-43. The sequence goes on along the minus strand of CAVQIA010000004.1, from coordinate 899,476 downwards.
CATCGAGGCGCTCTCCGGAGCGCGCGACAACGAACACGGCGGGTTGTTCGTCGTGGGAGATGCCAAGCAGTCGATCTACCGCTTCCGCGGAGCGGATGTGACGGTCTTCGTCGAGGTCGAACAGGCGGTCGTGCGGGCCGGTGGGGATGTTCTCCACCTGGCCGAGACGTTTCGCGCGCACCCCGGGTTGGTGGACGTGCTCAACTCGCTGCTGGCACCGATCATGGACTCGAGCGCGCCTCGACGTCCGTATCAGGTGCCGTACGAGCGCTTGCAGGCCACGCGCACAGGGCCGCATGAGAACACGAGTCCGCCTTTCGTCGAAGTGCTGGTCGCGCAGGGAGGCGATGCTGAGGAGTCGCGCGGGGTGGCGGCCGCGGCGCTGGCGCAGCGCCTGAGCGAACTGGCCCGGGAGGGCGTGGCCTGGGACGATATGGCGCTGCTCTTCCGCGCATCGACTTCCTTCCCACAATTCGAGCGCGGGCTGGAGGATGCCGGCATCCCCTTCGTCACCGTGGCGGGGCGAGGCTTTTATGACCGCCCAGAGATCCGCGATCTGCTTAACCTGCTGCGGGCAGTGGCTAACCCGTGGAACGACCTGGCCATGGCCGGGCTCTTGCGTTCGCCGGCTTTCGGCCTGAGCGACGCTGCGCTCTACCGGCTGCGCTGGCCGGAAGCTCAGCCTGGGCCGGCAGGCTTCTGGCGCGCACTTCGCGGCGATCTACGCATGCTCGCTGAGCCCGATCGACCCCGCGCCGCCCGGGCCCGCGCCGCGCTCGAGCGCCTCTCGCCGTTGGCCAACCGCGTCTCGGTGGCGGAACTGCTCAAAGAACTGCTCGACAGCACATTCCTCGGCGCGGCGCTGCGCGTAGCCCCCGCTGGCGAACGCCTGCAGCGCAACGTCGACAAGCTGTTGCAGGACGCCCACGCGAGCGGCTTCGCGCGGGTCGAGGACTTTCTTGATTACATCGAAACGCTAAAATCGGCCGGCGCGCGTGAGGGCGAGGCGCCGAGCGAGGCCCTGGGAGCCGTGCGCTTGATGACCGTGCACAAAGCCAAGGGGCTCGAATTCCCGGTGGTCGTGCTGGCAGATGCCTCACGCCAGGCGCCGAACGACTACGCTCGCATCCTCATTTCGCGGGAGCTCGGCATTGTCGCCCGGCCGGGCCGGCGCAACGACGAGGAACCTGTTTCGTACCGGCTGGCCAAGGCCATGGACCGGCAGGAAGAACAAGCGGAAGAGCAACGCCTGCTGTATGTCGGCGCCACGCGCGCTCAGGAGCGGCTGATCGTCATCGGTTACCTCGGTGGGCACCGTGGCCGTTCGTGGTTCTCGCAGCTGATGGATGTTCTGCCACAGGACAGCGTTTCCACGCCGCCGTCAGATTCCGGACTGGCTGTGAGACTTCCTCAGACAGGCGCTACGATCGCGCTGCGTAAGGTGCACGAGATGCCCGCGCCAGCGCGACATCCTGCCTCCACACACCCCATGCCCCGCGAGGACGCGACGCTCGAACCGCTCTATCGAGTGGTCCCCGAGCACGTGTTCGAGATCAGTGACGAGAAGTTGCCATTTCTGGAGGCCACCCGCACGCGGCGGCAGGGTCTCTTCGCAGCGCGGACTCGCGAGGCTGCGACGCTGGTGGGCACTCTCGTTCACTTGGCCATTCGCCGCGGCATCTTCCCGGGTGACGTGCGGCTGGGAGCGCTGCTGGAGGCGGGAGTCCGCGAAGCAGGCGTGCTCGACGACGCCGACGCTCGCGCTCATATCGCAAATGTCGAACGGATGCTCGCGCGTCTGCGTGTGGACCCGCGCTGGACGGAGTTCGAGAGCGCGCGGCGCTATCACGAGGTGCCGTTCAGCGTCTCTGAGGGCGAAGCCGTGTCGAGCGGTTACATCGACATGCTGGCCGAGGACGGACCGCAGACCTGGCAGGTCGTGGATTTCAAGACGACTCGCATCCAGACCGAGGCTGACCTCGAGCACCTCATGCAGACGGAATTCCGGCCCCAACTTGCGCGCTACCGTCACGCCGTCGAGCGCCAACTGGGGGGGGCGGTAGGGACGTGGGTGTGCCTGCTCGATTTCGATGAGCGCGTCGAGTGGCGGCGCGGCCCCTGAGGAGGCGCAATGAAGAAGAACGAGATCATCCACGCATTGCAGGAGAGCCGGGAGGCCTTCATGGCGGCAATCGACGGCCTGAGCGATGAAACAATGCTCATGCCGGGCGTGGTCGGCGAGTGGTCGGTGCGCGACCTCCTGGTCCATCTCACGCTGTGGGAGGCTGGGCTGGTGACCCTGCTCTTTTATGTCAAAGAGGGCCGCAAGCCCCCGCCGGATGACAATCCCTCAGAAACCATGGATCAGAGGAACGCGCGTTGGCACGCCGAGAACAAGGACCGGCCGCTGGATCGTGCGCGTGCCGACTTTGCCGCTGTGCGGAAACAGACACTGCGCCGGGTGCGAGCCTTGACCCAAGCCGATTTCGAGCGGTCGGACAAGCTAGCGTGGTTGGAGGGTGCGCCGCTCTCGGAGTGGATCGCCAATGATACATATGGGCACGAGGCGGAGCACATACAGCAGATTCGCGAATGGCGATCGCGGCTGCGGGGTCTAGCCTGGCTGGGGCACGAGCCCAGTGGGGTAGAATAGCCGAATGTGACGCGGGCCGGGCGCTGTTCCCGGCCCTCCGATTGCCTGGCGGCGGTCTGCGCCGCTCGCCGATTCTTGGGCAGGAGAGTGGCAGGCGTGAACCCTCATCCCGACCAATACCTGCACGACACCTACCGCCAGACGCGCGCGATGTTCGAGGCGCAGCCCGCCATCGTCCAGCGATTCCTGGAGGCCCAGGGCAATCAATTCGCGGCCGGGCTCATCGAAGGCAGCTCGCATGTGCACTTCATGCTGCCCGACCGGGTGATTGTGGACGGCTCCAGCCTGGAGGTGCCGGGCAACTCCCGCCGGCAATCCGTGGGCTCGCTGCGTGAGCGTCTGCTGGGCGGCGACATCCGTGTGTCGGCACGCCAGCACATGGCGGATCTCGAAGTCTCATCGAATCGCGGGCTTGCCGTGGCGGCGAGCCTTCTGCGCTTCGCCTCCGCCTTCCAGATGGTGCATGCCATGTTGCCGGAAGGGCGGCGGGTCGCGTATTCCGTTCTGGAGGGAGAGGAAATTCCCGAGCGAGCCGGTGCGTGACGAGCTCGAGCCCGAAATCGGCCATTACGGCCGCGACCGGATGCGGTGGTCGAGGAGGGCCGAGCCGAGGAAGGTCGAGGGCAATTGATCGTCCCCTTCGTTCCGGCGGCGCGGCGCTTCTTCTTGCCGCAATGGGTGGCCTTCGACGATCGAGGGACGGCTTCTGGTCAACTCGGTCGAGGAAGCCGAGGCCCACCTGGCCTCGATGCAGCGCTACCTCTTCGTGCTGCACGCGGCGGTGGCTCTGGCACCCTACGTCGTGGCGGACGAAGAATACGGCCGCAAACGCTATGGCATGCTCGGCCAATTGGTCAACCAGGGACGTGCCCTGGCACGCTACCAGACAACCTGCGGATCATTGACACGATACGCAACCGACGTCTGGCGCGGGCGAGCTGAACCGTGGACTCAGCCTGACCCTGCCCTACTTCGATGACCAGCGTCTGGAGATGAACCGCTTTCACTTCGAGGTGATCCCGGCCGGGCGCATCATGTTCGTGCCCGCGTTCGTCGTGCGCGCCGCCCGCGAGGAGCAGGGCAAGGTTGCCCAGGACACGCGCATGAGTTCCTCCACGCGCAAGTACCTGCTGCGAAGCCTCAGCCTGCTCGAAGCCGCATTCGACATAAGCTCGGCCAGCCGCCAACGGCCACTCGTGAGAGCTGACTGAGATGCTGTCGATCGTCCTGCTCGTCGCCATCATCGTCATCTCCGGGAGCATTGCGCCGCGGGAGCGGGCCGAAGACGCACATGTCCACGGCGCCGGCCAGATCGCGCTTACTCGCCGCCATCGCGCTCTTCGGTGTGGACTACTTCACCTCCTTCTTCTACGGAACGGGTGAATTGATGAGTTCGCTTGCATCCCTTACGGGCTGCAACATCTACGCCTACATCGCCGTCGCGGTCATCGCCCTGGCTAACATCGTCTTCGGGGCGCTGTACATGTATGCCTTGGGCATCTTCAACGAAGGCGGCGGTTCCTACACGGCCTCGATGCGTTACCTGGCGCCTTGGATCAGCCTCGTGGTCGCCGTCGTCCTCATCCAAGACTACACGCTGACCATTGTCGTCTCGACGCTCTCCGGGGCAATCAACTCCTCTCGCTGATCGATCTCGTTGGCAAGAACTGGCTATACGGCCTTCGCAATTGGTGCGGTCTTGGCTTTCATCACCTGGTACCTGACGATCCGAGGGCGAGGTGAGTCGTCCTTCGTGGTCTTTGCTCGGACTGGCCGTCTTCGTGGAGTTGACCCTGGTCATGGCCGCGGGGTTGTTCGTGGCCGTGCGGCCGCGGAGTGGCAGCAGCCCCTCTCAGAGGTTACCCACACCGCGAGTACGGGGCAAGCGATCTAGCACCTCCTGACGGCGACGATGAAAGGGCATGGTGGCCCTAACCGGCTTGGAGGCCATGTCCAACGGCATCCAATTCGTCAAGACAAGGACTTCGCCCTTGTTCGGTGGGGGAAGCGAAAGATGCCGCGCCTGGGATGGCTGTGGAGTTTCTACAGCGGCAAGTCCGGCATCGGTCGCATGGTTCAGACCGCCTTCCTGTTTTACGGCGGGATCACGACCCTATTCCTGACCTATTTCTCGATTCATTTCAATGTGTTCGAGGGCACCCTGGGCCGGTCGCTGGTGGGCAACCTCTCCTTCATTGGCATGACCCAGCTGCCGGGGGGCGTGATCCTCTTCTGGGCCTACCAGATCCTTGCCGTCGCTCTCCTGTCCGCCGCCTCGATGACCGCCTTGCAGGACGCCCAGGCAACCGAATGGCGCGATGTCGCCATCGGCGAGATCCCCGAGATCATCATCTACCGCGACAAGCGCGGCACCTTCACCCGCTCGGTGACGATCACCTTCATCGCGGCGGTCGTCATCATGCTTGTTGTGCGCGGCGATGTGGGCAGGGCGGTGCCGTACTACGGGGTGGGCGTATTCATGCCGATCATGATCATGGGATTTGCCATCCGCAAGCACATCCTGACGCACTACACCGGCAAACGCCGGACATGGGGCGCTGCTGCCGCGGGCTTCGCGGGCGTTTTTGGGGCCGTGGTGTTCGTCGGGCAAATCGTGGGCAAATGGGAGGAAGGCGGGTGGGCCGTCCTTGTTTCCTTCAGTGTGCTGGCTCTGCTGGCTCATGGATTGCTGATCTCTCCGCTTGGTTACCGTGAGCCGCGTCAAATTCACCGCATCGTCCGGGAGAAGGCTCGGGTGCGCGGGGCGATGGGGTCGATTGTGGAGTGGCAGTCCTTGCGTATGCAAGAGTACCGGCACACGCTACTCCTGGGCATCGCGCGTTTCTTCGAGTTGTTTGGCGTCCGGCGCCCCTTGCGCTATGAGCCGCCACTGCCGGCGGGTGAATACGATGAGGCCTTGCATGTCGACCATCCGGACGCGCCCTCCTTCATCGACGAGTACCTCGAGGCGCACGCACGAGAACCGCGGCTGGGTGGTCCCCCCAAGGAAACAACCGCGACCGACGAAGAAGGCCAACCGTGAGTGTCGTTCGGCACTTCCCGGGCACATGAACCAGGACGAAGGCCGCCGATTGTCGGAACTGGAATGAACGTGTCGGCCGCCGCTGGCCTTCACCATTGGAGCCTCGTTTTCCTCGCGCACGTCCAGTGTATTCGACCATGATCAGAACTCCAGTTTTCGCGCAGCGTGTGGCCGAAGTCTTCTCAGAGCCTGGAGACCTCGCCTCAAGGGCTATCCACAGCGCAGGCCGCCGCGCGCATATCCCTCTACGGGCCGAATCAAATCTCGGAGGCCCCGCCGCCTCCCTTCCTCCGGCGCCTGTTGCCGCATCTGGTGCATGTGATGGCGCTACTCTTGTGGGTGGCGGGCGGCGTGGCGCTCGTGGGCGGCCGCCCCCTCATCGGGGTCCTGATCTGGATTGTGGTGCTGGTCAACGCGGGGTTCTCGCTATGGCAGGAGTATCGCGCGCAGCGAGCCGTCGCCGCGTTGCGCAAGGTGCTGCCGGCCTTTGCCCGCGTGCTGCGCGACGGCCGGGAGTGTGAAATCGCATCCAGTGAGGTGGTGCCCGGCGACGTGCTCGTCCTGGCCGAAGGCGACAATATCCCCGCCGACGCGCGGGTCATTGAAGAGTACGGCCTACGCACAAACCATGCCACCCTCACGGGCGACGCGGTCCCGCTGCGGCGCACGGCCGAGGCCTCGCTGGTGGATGGGGTCTCGGAATTGGAGAGACCCAACCTGGTCTTCACGGGAACCTCGGTGGCCTCTGGCACGGGCCGCGCAGTCGTCTTTGCCACAGGCATGCTCAGCCAGTTTGGGCGCATCGCCCATCTCACACAGGAAGTGCGCGAGGGACCCAGCCCACTGCAGCGCGAAATGCACCGCATCACGCGCGTGATCTCGGTCATCGCCCTCGGCATCGGCTCCCTGGTCTTCTTCTCGGGCGTCTTTTATCTGCGCTTGCCGGTGGCCGAAGCATTCATCTTTGGAGTGGGCATCATCGTCGCCGCCATTCCCGAGGGATTGTTGCCCACCGTCACTCTGACGCTAGCCATGGCGGTGCAGCGCCTGGCGCGGCGCGGCGTGATTGTCAAGAAGCTCGCGATGGTCGAAACGCTGGCCAAAGTCTCCGTCATCTGCTCCGACAAAAGCGGTACGCTCACGCAGAACCAGATGACCGTGCGCGAAGTGTGGTGCGGTGGCCGAATGCGCAGCCTGAGCGGCGTCGGCTATGAGCCGATCGGCGAGTTTCATCCGGCGGCCGAATCGGAAGGCGCGCAACAGGACCTGAAGGACCTGCTTACGGCCGGGCTCTTGTGCAACAACGCACGCCTGATCGCGCCTACCCCTGAGCATCCGCGCTGGTCCTCGCTGGGCGATCAGACCGAGGCTGCATTGGGCGTGGCAGCCACCAAGGGCGGCCTGCACGAGCCGCAGGAGTCCGCCGGTTGGCCGCGCATTCACGAGATCCCGTTCGATGCTCGCCGCAAGCGGATGACCACTGTCCACCGTGGACCGGAGGGAGACGTTGCCTTCGTAAAGGGCGCGCCACGCGAAGTGCTGGCACTGTGCACGGCCATCCAAATAGACGGCCGTGAACAACCCCTCGAGGAGGGGCATCGGCGCGAGGTGCTGGAGGCCAATGACGGTTTCGCCCGGCATGCGCTGCGCGTCTTGGCGCTGGCGCGGCGGCGCCTCGCTCCGCGTTCCGCACCCTACCTGCCGGAAACGGTGGAGCAGGATCTGGTGCTGCTAGGCCTGGTGGCCATGATGGACCCGCCGCGCCCGGAGGCAGAGGCTGCCGTGCGCCGCTGCCGCGAGGCGAGCATTCGCCTGGTCATGGTGACCGGCGACTACGGCTTGACCGCCGAGTCGTTTGCGCGACGCCTGGGAATGGTATCCGGTGAGAGGCCGCGCATCATCACCGGTGCCGACCTCGAGGCCATGAGCGACGCCAGCCTGCAGGCTGCGATTGCGGAGCAAGCCCTCTTCGCCCGAATGGCGCCCGAGCACAAGGTGCGACTAGTCGCGGCATTCCAGGCCCGGGGAGACGTAGTGGCGCTGACGGGAGATGGGGTCAACGACGTTCCCGCGCTGCGCAAGGCGGATGTGGGTATCGTCATGGGGCTCAGCGGAACCGACGTGGCCAAGGAGGCGGCGGACGTCGTCCTAGCACGCGACAATATCTACGACTGTGTGTTGGCCATCGAAGAGGGCCGGGCCGTCTTCGAGAACCTGCGCAAGTTCATCACCTACATCTTCGCCAGCAACGTCCCGCAGATCCTGCCCTTCCTCTTGTCGGCAACGTTCGGCGTGCCGTTGGCCCTCAGCATCCTTCAGATTCTGGCGATTGACTTGGGGACCGATCTGCTTCCGGCTCTGGCCCTTGGGACCGAACGCCCCGAACCGGAGCTGATGCGCCGCCCGCCGCGGGCACGCCACCAACCGATCATCGACGGCGCGCTGTTGGGCCGGGCCTTCTTGTGGTTGGGTGGGATTGAGACGGCGTTGGCCTATGCCGGGTTCTTGGCTGTGCTTGCCGCCGTCGGCTCGGGGCGCACACCCCTCGAGCGTCTGATGCATGGCCTCTTGCCCGGCGCACAACTCGAGCGCGGTTTGAGCCTACTCGCGCCCGCCCAGGATATCAACGCCTATGCGCTGGCGGTGACCGTCTTCTATGCGGGTGTGGTCATGGCCCAGGTCGGCAACGCCTACGCTTGCCGCACGGAACGCGGTCAGGTGCGTCAGATCGGGTGGTTGGGCAACCGGCTGCTCATCATCGGAATCATGGTTGAGATCGGCCTTCTGCTTGTGCTAGTATACGTAAAGCCAATTGCAGCTCTCTTCGGCCATGCGCCAATTCCTCCCGTCTACTGGATCGGGCTGGGCTTCTACCCGCTGATTCTTTACCTCTTGGATTGGACGCGCCGGACCGTGGTGCGCCTGCTGGGCCGGCTGCGCGCAGTGCGCCAAGGAGTGGAATCATCATGAAAGCCATCGTCATGGGTTGTGGTCAGGTAGGAGAGCGCGTGGCGCGTCTCCTCGTCCGCGAAGGGCATGAGGTGGTGGTCATCGATTCGAACGAGGAGACCCTGCAGCGGCTCGGCAAGGAATTCCGAGGCACGACACTGCGCGGCGTGGGATTCGATCGGGCGGTGCTGCTCGAGGCGGGCATCGACAAGGCAGAAGCCTTCGCCGCAACGACCTCATCCGACAGCGCCAACATCGTCGCCGCGCGGATCGCACGCAACGTCTTCCACGTGCCGCGTGTCGTGGCGAGGGTGCACGACCAACGTCGCGCCGAGCTGTGTCGCCGGCTGGGCCTGGTGACGATCTCGCCGCCCGTGTGGGGCGCCGGGCGGATCTTTCACTTGCTCACGCATCGGGAGATCGATATCGAATCAACCTTCGGCGCCGGGCAAGTGGTCCTGGTCTCGTTCGTAGTCGAGCCGTCATTGGCCGGCCGCCTGGTCAAGGATCTGACCGTGCCCGGGGAGGGAGTGGTCGTAGCTCTCGTGCGGCAAGGCGCCGCCCACCTGCCGACGCTCGGCACCGAGCTGCAGAGCGGGGACCTGGTTTACATGTCGTTGCAAGCCTCGGCCATGCCTCGTCTGGAGAGAATGCTCGGCCTGGGAGAAGGAGGCTGACCATGCGGGTCATTATCGTGGGCGGCGGCAAGACGGGTTCGCATCTGGCGGCCATGCTCATCGCCGGCGGGCACGTGGTACGTGTGGTCGAGGATCGAGCGGCGGTGCTGGAGCGATTGCGCACGGAGCTTCCCGCGGAGTGTCTGTGCGCCGGCGATGGATCGTCTCCGGAGGTGCTCGAGGCTGCGGGTGTGCGCGAGGCCCAGGTGCTGGCGGCGGTCACCGGCGCAGACGAGGCCAATCTGGTGACGACCACCCTGGCGCGATTTGAATTCAATGTGCCGCGGGTTATCGCGCGCGTCAACAATCCCAAGAACGCGTGGATGTTCAGCCCCGAGATGGGGGTGGACGTAGCCTTGGTCCAGGCCGACCTGTTGGCCAAGCTCATCGCAGAAGAAATGTCGATGGGCGACATGATGACCCTGCTCAAGCTGCGGCGGGGCCAGTTCTCGCTCTTCGAAGAGAAGATACCGGCCGGCTCACCGGCCGTCGGCGTCGCCATCCGGGATCTGCCGCTGAAGGAGAACTCGGTCATCGCTGCGATCATTCGCCACGGTGAGTTGGTCATTCCGCGTGGAACCACACGCTTTGAGGTGGGCGATGAAGTCCTGTCGATCGGGGAAGCCCGCGCGGCGGATGAGTTGGCCAACTTCTTTGGGCGTGCGAAAGGGAAGGCACCCGCCTGATGTTCGTCTCCTGAGGTAGATCCCACTCGGCCACAAAGACATGACTCCACTCATTCGACAGCCTCGGCTCGGGTTGGCTCTCGGCGGCGGCGGGGTGCGCGGCCTGGCGCACATCGGCATTCTGAGCATCCTGGAGCGGGAGGGAATTCGCCCGGCCGTGCTGGCCGGCACGAGTATGGGTGGCCTGGTTGCCGCAGCCTTCGCCGTTGGGCTTTCACCTGAGGCGCTGACGCGCGAGGTCTCGGAATTCACTCATCTCAAGCGCTTGCTTACTCTCGTGGATTTTGCGCCGGCGCGCCGCGGGTTGCTGCAGGGAGAGCGCGTGCGCAGCTTTCTGATCGACAAGCTGGGCCGCGGCACCACTTTTGCCGATCTGCCGATCCCGCTCGGGTTGGTGGCGGTGGACATCGACAGCGGCGAGGAGGTGGTGCTGACCGAAGGGCCGCTGGTCGACGCGGTGCTTGCGACCTGCGCCGTGCCCGGCGTGTTTTCTCCGGTGCGCTGGGGAGACCGTTTCCTGTCGGATGGTGGAATCCTCAACAACGTACCGGCCGATGTGGCCCGCCGACTGGGCGCCGAGGTGGTGATTGCTGTCGACGTTGGCCCCGAGTTCGGCCGGCGTGACGACCCCAAGGTCCACGCGCATCCCGGATTGTTCGCCTCGGGCGGTAGTCAGGCGCCAGATTTCCTGCCGCCCATCGCGCGGGATCTCTATCAGACCTACCTTATCATGGCCCATGCCGCTACCCAGGATCGGCTGCGCCACGCGCATCCCGACCTCGTTCTCCGGCCCGTGATCCCGACGGACATAACCGCCTTCAGCGGCTTCGCGCGGGCCTTAGAACCCATCCGCGCGGGCGAGCGCGAGGCCGAGGCCCATCTCGCGATGGTTCGCGAAGCCATCAAGCCGGGATTTCGGCTGTTCTAAGATGAACGGAAGCTTCTCCACCAAGCGTGGACAAGTAGAGGGCGAATCGCAGGGCATGCGTCGCAGGAAGGGCTGACATGACGCGAATCCTGATCGGGGTCTTTTTCATCCTTCACGGGCTCGTGCATGCGGGGTTGGCTGCTGCACCCATCCCGAAGGATGCCACGTCCCGGCCGGGTTCCTTCTTCACCCATCCTGCTCGATCTTGGTTGCTGCGCCGAATGCGTTTCACCCCGGGGGCAACTCGCGCGACCGGGCTGTCACTTGTCGCCTTCGCGACTGTGGGCTTTGTTCTCGCCGGGATGGCTGCGCTTGGCGTGCCGCCTCTGGCGGGCTCGCTGGCACCCTTGCTCGTTGTATCCTCGGGTCTATCGCTCATTCTGATCGGCGCCTTTTGGCATCCCTGGCTCGTTCTTGGAGGTGTGATCGATGTGGCTATCCTCCTTCTGTGGGTAGTACGCCCCGCCTGACACGTGCGAGCCTGGAGAGACAAGAACGCCCGCCGAGGATCGGCGGGCGTTCTGTTCTTAAGGGGGATGGCAGCCAAGGGCAGGGGCTAGACCCTGAAGGCCCATTCGCCTTTGCGCATGATCGGTTCAGTCGTCCCCGAGGGAGTGATCCCGTCGATATTCATCTCTCCAGAGCCCACCATGAAGTCGACGTGCAGGAGGCTGTGGTTGCCTCCGGCGGCGACGAATTCCTCGTCCGACATCGAATTGCCGCCTCGCAGGCAGAACTTGTAAGCCCGCCCGAAGGCCAGATGGCTGGCGCAATTCTCGTCGAGCAGCGTGTTGTAGAACATGATGCCCGATTGGGAGATCGGCGAGGAGTGCGGGACGAGCGCGACTTCGCCGAGGCGAGATCCGCCTTCGTCGGCCTCGAGCATCTTGCGCAGGACCGCCTCACCCTTGTGCGCGTGGGCTTCCACGGCTCGCCCGCCGGCGAACCTGACATCGAACCCGTCGATGAGGGTGTCACCGTAGTTGAGCGGGCGTGAAGCGGCGATGTGGCCATCGGCCTCCGCCGCATGGGGCAAGGTGAACACTTCTTCGGTGGGCAGGTTGGCAGTGAAGGCGATGCCTTTGGGGGTGTTCGATTCTGCCGCATTCCACAGGTGATCGGGCGGCAGACCGAGAGTCAGATCGGTTCCCGGACCACTGTAATGCAGCCGGCGGTAGCGCTTGGCGTTCAGGTAGTCGCTGCACGCCACAAGTTGGCGAATATGCTCCTTCCAGGCAGACAGCGGGTCGGGCAGATCGGCGCGACAAACACGGAACAGGGCTTGCCAGAGCGCGGCCTCGCCTTCTGCCGAGGGCATGGTCGGGAACACCTTCTTTGCCCACCCCGAATATGAGGCGGCGATCACACACCACTGGACGAGATTACGCGAAGTGAAGTCGGACGTGGGCAGATATTGGGCGTAAGCCGTTTTCTGTAGGAGCGCCACAAGGTTCACGTCTTGGTCCGTCAACAGATCGGGGTTGGCGGCGTGAATCGAGAGCAGGGCGCCACCGCGTTCAAAATGCTCAAGCAATCCCTTGGGCTGCGAGACGGGCCATTCCTCGAATGAATCGCGTGGCGCGTATTGGAAGCGCAGCCGCTGCAGCGCATCATCGCGCCACACCACATCGACCAGCGGGGCACCGGCCTTGTACGCGTATTCGACCAGGTGCCGCACGAGCGGCGCGATTTCGAGCGGGACGCCCGCTCGGCGTGGGTCTGAAATAACCAACCGTTGGCCTGGCTGTAAGTTCAAACCTATCTTGATCGTCAACTCGGCGTAGCGACGCAGTGCTTCATCGAACGAAAGTGCCATGGTCAGCCTCCGCTCAAGGGGTTCGGGGGGTCTTGTAGTCGTCAGGAGTGGATTCGAATTGCGTCAGTATACATGATCCAGCATCGTGGTTCCGTTGTCGAGCGGCGGTGTCTCCGGCCCGCCGGAGACACCTGCGCCAATTGCCCCGTGTGGCCCGCGGACATATACTACCTTCCATCGTTGCCGGTCGAGGGGAACGGGTGACCTGTCATGGAATGAGCCTTGAGGTCGGGCCAACGGCCGCGGCGCGACGTGCCGCCGGAGGGAAGCCCAAGCCCATTTCGTGTGCCAACATTCTAGAAGCGATGTCGCCATCCACTGGAGGAAACATGAGCGCCTGCGGCATCCCACACCACCGGACGACTCGACTCCTTGTCGTGTTTGTCCTGATCGCCCTGGCATTGGCCTGCACCTGCCGGCTACCGGCAAGCGTAGCGCCCAGCCCCACACCGTACCCCACGTACACGCCGTACGATACCTACACGCCGGTACCCACGCTCGTTCCACCGACGGAGGTTCCGCCCACGGATACCCCGCCGCCCTCAGCCACTCAGCCGCCTCCGCCGACGAAGACGCGCACTCCGACCCCCACAGCCACCCCCTGGGCAATAATGGTGACGTTGATTGTGCCGATCTTTCCCACGAATGACCTGGTTCTCGAGGATGTTTTCCTCTCCACTCAGGATGAGGTCATTGCGCGAGTGGCGAACATGCCTGCGGGTGGGTTCGACGGATCGGTGACCTACCAGGTCTTCGCCGACGGTGTGCTGGTTGCGACGCGCAGCGAGAGCATCCCTAACGGGAGTCAGGCCTTCTGGTCTGGCTACAAAGTTGTCGGTCAACAGACCATTCGCGTGGTCCTCGACTTCGGCGGCGCGTACTGGGAAGCCAGCGAAGGGAACAACGAGAAGGCCAAGACCTGTAGTGCGGTCTCGTCGAGTTGCTGGTAGACCTTCGGCGCGGGGCGGGAGGCAGCATGGCAGTTCTCATCCGGAGGAAGGCCGCAGCCTGCGCGCTCGGGTTGTCTGCACTCATCTTTGTGGCCACGCTCGGCCGTGTTGGCGCGCAACCCACACCACTGGAAACCGACCCACCCGGGCAATGGGTCCGATTGGTGTTCATCCATCACTCGAGCGGCGAGAACTGGCTGGCTGACGACAACGGCGGGCTGGGGCGGGCGCTGGCCGAGAACAACTACTTCGTCAGCGACACCAACTACGGTTGGGGACCGGCGTCGATCGGCGACCGCACCGACATCCCGGATTGGGAGGAGTGGTTTGTCGGGCCGGAGACGGGACCCATCATGCAGGCATTGTTCGCCGAGAGCGGGCAGAATTCGCCCTACACACGGGAGATCGAGGATCCGGGAGGCGAGAACGTGGTCGTCTTGTTCAAGTCGTGCTTCCCGAACTCGAACCTCGAGGGGAGTCCGGCTGACCCGCCCGCACACCAGGGTGGTTACTCCGTCGGGGGCGCCAAGTACGTCTACAACCGAATCCTCGAGTACTTCGCGACTCGACCGGACAGGCTGTTCGTCGTAATCACGGCGCCTCCGGTGAGCGATGCAATCTATGGGGAGAATGCGCGGGCGTTGAACAACTGGCTGGTCGAGGATTGGCTGACTGAGAACGAGTACACCGTACTCGAACGTCGCTGTGTTCGACTTCTACAATGTACTGACAGGCCATACGCATCACCATCGGGTTGTGGACGGCGAGATCGAGCATACGTACGTTGATGGACGCAATACGACCGCCTACCCAAGCGAGGATGATCACCCCTCGCGAGAGGGCAACCGCAAGGCGACGCAGGAATTCGTCCCGCTACTCAACCTGTACTATCATCGCTGGCAGGAGGGGCGCGCCGAGGAGGCTGGAACAGGACCCGTCAAGGAGCCGTCGGAGCCATTGACGGACGAGGCTGCACCCACGAATGAGCAAGCGCCACTTGGCCGGGCTCCGATTCTTGGGGTGACAGGCTTGTGCATCATTGCAGCAGTGGGCGCGGGAACATTCGCGCTGCTGATCGCCGCGCTGCTCATCTACTTACGACGGCGTCGGCACTGAAGGCGTCAATTCCACGAATGAATCTTGCGGGCACCGCCCGCAGCAGAAGGGCTCGAAGGAGTGGAGGCCGATTGCACGAGCATCGGTTTCACCCTTGTGGAGCCTCCCGCACCGTGATAGGCTCGCCCTCGAGGTGAGCCATGATCCGCATCGGCACGTCGGGGTTCTCCTACAAGGACTGGATCGGGCCGGTCTACCCGCCAGATCTCTCCGAACGCGAATGGCTCAACTTCTACGCACGCGAATTCTCCACCGTTGAGCTCAACGTCACCTTCTACCGTGTGCCGTCGCCTGCCACTGTGGCCGGGTGGGTGAAGCGCACCCCGCCGTCGTTCCTGTTTGCCGTCAAAGCCTTCCAAGGGCTGACCCACGAGCGGGGCGAACCGGACTTCTCCGGGTTCGTCGAATCCCTTCGACCGATGATCGAATCCGGCCGCATGGGTTGCGTACTGGCTCAGTTCCCCTTCGCCTTTCATGCGACGCCACCCAACCGCGAATACCTGAAGCAATTGCGCGAAGGGTTCGGAGAGTTGCCGGTGGTCGTGGAATTCAGGAATGCCGGATGGGTATCGGATGCGACGCACGAGTTGCTGCGCTCGCTCCACCTGGGTTATTGCTGCGTCGACGAACCTGCCTTGCGGGGGTTGATGCCGCGGGCGGCGGTGGCCACCGGGAGTGTGGCTTACGTTCGGTTCCATGGCAGGAACGCCACGAAGTGGTTCGATCACCAGGAGGCCTGGGAGCGCTACGACTACACCTATCCCCAGGAGGAACTCAAGGAGTGGGTGCCGCGGCTGGAGGCGCTCGAAGAGCAGGCCGACCTGACGCTGGTGTACTTCAATAATCACTACCGTGGGCAGGCTGTCGAGGGCGCACGCGACCTGGTGGCGATTCTACGGGAGGGGCGGTTCTGAGCCTGGTTTGCGCGTGGCTGTGTTTGGCGCGACAGCGGCCGTCTCATGGCGAGGGGCCATCCGGCGAGGCAATCCTGGTGGTGCGTTGACCGCGGAGTGGCTCCTGTAGCAGAACCCACCTCAGGATTCGGCGGCGACTTGTCCCCTTCACAGGCCGGGGCCGCGTGCCCTTGCGGGCACATCGTGATTGCCCTGCTCCCTCAGTTCGCGCGCTGTAGACTCAGATCGCATGCCCCTTCTTGAGAGCGACCCGCGGGTGTAGCGTCAACGCCTTTTCAGTCCACGGCTCCGCAGGGGAACCCGGGACATCAGGCAATACTGCAAGGTGGGGCTCGTCGGCCATCTGCGAATCGATGGCGGATGCCGCCAGCGGCAGCGCCGCTTCGGCGGCCAGCAACTCCGGCTGGCCGATGCCGGTGAGACGCTCGAGGATCTCCTTGCGCCCGAGCCCGGCCGGCACCGCCAGCGTCTCGAGCATGCGCACGAACAATTCCTCGTAGCGCGCCACATCGTAACGATCCTGTGCCGACCACGCCTCGAAGGGGCGCGCACCGCCACCCGCCGTCAGGATGTATTCGATGCTTTCGCCCGGGGCCAAGGCCACGCCGCGCGCTTCGAGCTCGCGCGCGGCCAGCGCCACCGCCTGGTGCGAGCGATACTCGCCCGGCTTGCGCGAGAGGCGGTTGGTGATGAGCAATTGCGCGGCCGGCACCTTGCCGCTGCGCAGGCGAGCCAGCAGCGTGCGGGCCAGGGCGAATACCTCCTCCAGCCGCAGGCGATACTCGCGGGCGCTGTGCGCTTCGGCCAGGATGGCCAGCATGGCCTGCTGTGCCTGGCGCACCCACAGGATGGTGTCGTGGCGGCGCACCTCGATGCCGCGCAGTTTCATCTCGCCGCTCTCGAACAGGCCGAAGTAACGGTTGGCCACTGAAAGCTCGGCGCGCACGCGCGAAGGCAAAAAGGCCACCCAGCGATACACCCCATCCAGGCCGATCAGCACGCCGCAGGCTTGGCTGATCGCGTCGGCCAGCGCCTGGTGTTCGGCGGCCGTCGCGCCGCGCTTATGCACCCACAACGAATCGGTCAGCCCGTGCAGGAAGGTGTAGCCGTGCGTTTCGGCGATTTCCTTGGCGCGCAGGAGCATCTCGCGCCCATAGGCGGTGGTGGCCTCGTGCGCCTCGATGCGTCCGAAGCGCGCGTTCTTGTAACCCAGGTAGCCGAAGCAGGTCACCAGCAGCCACTTGAGCGCGAGCTGGCGGCGGCGATACATCTCGCGCTTGCGTTCGTCGGGGTGCGCGGCCACCTCCATCTCGTCACCCGGCCCACGGCTGGGAGCCTCGCCCGCGCCCCCTGAAGCCGAATCGGCCAAACCCTTGGCCAGCCGCTTGAGGGCCAAGCGCCGCGCCACCACCGGTTCGAGGGTGAGCGGCACTACACCCATCTTGCAGCGGCAGACCGGGTAACCGATCTCGGGCACGAGCTGCGGCCGGCAGTGCGGGCACTTCTTCTTCACCGTCTCTGGCGAGAGGTTGAACTTGACCATCAGGCTCGGATAGAGCGAGGCAAAGTCGAGCTCGAGCACATCCTCATACAACCCCGGCTCGGGTTGGAAGGTCAGCCCGCCCTTATCGGAGCGGATGAGTTCGAGCGCCGTCTTGAACGACTCCGGCTCGCGCTTGCGATAAGGGATGAGCCAGCCCTCGCGGTAGGCGGTGGCCACTTGCATGGCGCTGATGCCGGTGCCGGTCGAGGTGCGCGCCACCTGCTGCAGCGGCTGGCCGGTGATGCGCGCCAGCTCGTACATACCGTCGAGCCCATACTCGTCGGAGAGAAACGCCGTCTGCCGGTCGATGTGCAGGCGCCCGAACAGGCTGATGGAGGGGGCGCGGTAGACGATCTGACCGTAAGAAAAGTACGAGCGCCCACGCTTGCGCGCCGGCGGAACGGCCGGGTCGCGATTCCACGGCAGCGGGATGCCCTCGCGCTCGGAGAGGCGGAAGATCTCGGGCAGGATGAACGAATTGCCCCAGGCGGTGAGCAGGATATCCGGGTCGATGGCGTACATTGCGGCGCGCAGTGTGGTGAGCAGCACGCGCGGGTTCTCCCAGCGGCAGCGGTAGGTGGCCTGGGGTGTGCCGATCTCGAGCAGGCCGCGGTAGCCGTGGCCGGGGTCGCGCAGGTCGCCGCCCAGGCGCAGGGTGAGCATGCGCAGCGGGGGCAGCGCGTAATCCAGGCTCCAGGGCGAGTCCTCGGCCACCAGGCTGCGCAACCGGCCCTCCTCGGCCTGGGCCGCGCAATAGGCCAGGGGGAAGACGCCGCGCTCGAGCCCGTAGATCAGCGCTGGGTTCAGATCGACGTTATAGAAAGCCAAGTGCGGGTGTTCTTCATCGAGCTCGCGGACCAGCGCGCGGTAGGCGATCGGGTTGGGCGCGGTGGCCTCGAGCACCTCGATCTCGCGGTCGAGGAAGATGTCGAAGCGTTTGGCGCGCGCGAGAAGCAGACGCGGGTAACGCGCCGCGAGCGAATGCTCGAGCGCAGCCAGCGCCCGCGAGGGACCGCCCACGTAGAGCGCCATGGGGAAGGGCTCGACCAGCCGGTGCGCCTGGCCCGTCTCGTCGATGAGCCACAGCACCATGCCCTCCGGGCTCGGGTACAGGTCAAGGATCCAGCCGCGCAGGCAGGACAGGTCGGGGTTCATTCGCTGGGGGAGCCATCTTCTCGAGCTGCGCGAGGCGTGCGTGCATCTGCGCCAGCATGTGGAACAGGCCGATCAACATGCTGAGCAGGAGGGTCTGCATCGGCAGCGGGTCGGCGGCCATGGCCGTGGCGGCGATGCGTTTGCGGGCAAAGGCGAAGAGCTGGTCGAACAGCGCCTGGTCGTCACGCGGTAGCGCGCGGCGGTAGCGTTGCAAACGTTCTTCTTCGAGTTGCACCTGTTGAGTGACCGAAGCCAATGTGCGTCCCATACGCACCTCCACAACGAGTCAGGATGATAAGCGCGGCGCATGATAGGCGGCCCAGTAACGGGACCGGTAGCCCTTCGTGCGGCGGGTGAGGCGCGCCCCAACGGGATCGAGGCCGCCTCCAGACTGTAGACCTCTCTTTTGCCGTGGGCTGAGATGCCTCACGGCGTGCGGCCGCTCGCAGCGACCGTTGCCGTCATCACCCGGCTGCGCCCGGCGCGTGGAGCATGGCATGCACCTCGCGTGCAGCGGGCACGACCGCCGGCGCATGCCACAGCGGCAACTGCGGCGAGGGGCGCGTCACCTCCGGCGCGGGGCCGAAGGTATGGTCGGCCAGGCGCAAGAAGGTATCGAAGAAGGCGCGCCGGCCCGCAGCTTCGGTTTCGCGCGGCGCGGCCAATGTGACCAGCACCGGCGCCGCCCGGCTGCGATCGCGCACCACCGGCCAGATGCAGTTGAGCAGGCGGCGCGTCTCTTCGTAGGGAACGTTCTCGTCGTAGAAAGTATCGAGCAGGCCGAGGATCACCAGCGGGCTGGCCGAGGCGGGCAGGGTGAGCAGGCGCTCGGCGAGTTGATGACAGGTGAACGCGCGCGAGACATGAATGCGCGCCAGCGCGAGGTGCGGCGCCGGCCCGCCCGGCGTGCCGGAGGCCAGAAAGCGCGCGACCCACAGTGCGTCGAAGCTGTTGCCGCCATCCACGACCCACACCGGGCCGCGCTGCATGGCGAGCCTGGCAACCGTGGCCAGGGCCACCGGCGCGAGCGCCGTGCCGTGTAGCGCCACCAGGCCCACTGCGGCCAGCGGCAGCGGGGCGACCGCTTCGCTTTCAACTTTGCGTACCAACGTTTGAGGGTAGAACATGCCAATACCTCTGGGTATGCATCACCGGCTGATCATCCGGCGTTGTGGTCGCGTGCCAAGATCCCTCGCAGGCTGTGTGCCCTCGGGAAGACGATTTCTCCTCTCCTTATGGGGGACGCCATGGCGTGCCCCAACTACACCTGAGAGGCCACCGCGGGTTCGCAATCCTCTCTCCTATCGCCAGTCGAGTTTCCTCGGATGTCATGTGCCCGCGGAATAACAGCGCGGCTTTCCTCTTTGAAACGCAAGCACAGTATATAGAACATATGTTCTAATCTCAAGGGTGAGATTTATGCGGTGGGCCACGCGCAGTTGCTCAGCCGCGTTGGCCGCGACGGTGCGCATCGAGAACGCCGCACGCAGAGATGCCATCGCGCTGAAGGGACTGCTGAATGCATGCGGCGGGAAGATGCGATCATCGACAACAACCGAACTCGCTTCCTCCCAAGGGTCCTGAACGCGCTGCGCAATTGCATCGCTTGACCATTCCGCAAGCCTCGTGGTATTCTGCCCAGGTCTCGCCAAGGGGGAGGGCACATGCCGGGCGACCGTCCGTACTGGGTGGCGCTCAATCACGTGCGCGGAATCGGAGCGGCGCGCGTGAGACGGCTGAAGGAAAACTTCGCCACCCTCCACGATGCGTGGCATGCGCCGCGCCACGAACTGCTCGCCGCGGGGCTCGACGAGCGCAGCACGGAATCCCTTTGCGAAGAACGCGAGCGATTGGACCCCGAGGCCTTGCTGGCCACGATCGAGGCCCGCGGGATCGAAGTGCTCACCTGGGGAGGATGGGGCGTATCCGCGCCGGCTGGCGGAGCTGCCCGTGGCGCCGCCCGTGCTGTACGTGCGCGGCGCGCTGAGCCCCCAAGATGAGTGGGCGATCGCGATTGTCGGCACGCGCCGGCCGACGACCTATGGACGTGAAGCGGCCGCGCTGTTCGCCTCAACCCTGACCGGCGCGGGGCTGACCATCGTCAGCGGGCTGGCGCGCGGCATCGATGGCGAGGCGCACCGCGCTGCGCTGGAGGCCGGCGGGCGGTCGATCGCGGTGATGGGCTGCGGGGTCGACACCATCTACCCGCCGGAGCACGCGCGGCTGGCGCAGCAGATAATGGAGAACGGCGCGCTGGTGAGCGACTACGCGCCCGGCACACCGCCCGATGCGGCCAACTTCCCGCCGCGCAACCGCATCATTGCCGGTATGTCGCTGGCCACCCTGGTGGTCGAGGCGGGCGAGGAGAGTGGGGCGCTGCTCACCGCACGCTACGCGGCCGACCAGGGACGAGACGTGTTCGCCGTTCCAGGCAACGTGTTCAGCCCGACGTCGCGCGGGGCCAACCGCCTGATCCAGGACGGCGCGCAGCCGGCGATCGAACCGAACGACATCCTGGCGGCACTCGACCTGGTGCGCGCCGCGGAGCACCGCCAGGCGCGCATGCTGCTGCCGGACTCGCCGACCGAGGCGCGTCTGCTGGAGATCCTCGGGCGCGATCCGCTGCATGTGGACGCCATTCGCTTGCGGGCGGAGATGCCGATCGAGGAGGTGAGCAGCGCGCTGGCCATGATGGAGTTGAAGGGGTTGGTGCGCCACGTCGGGGGGATGCAGTACGTGATACGCTTTTGAGATATGCGCGCACGGGGGGATCGGCGCGGAGCCCGAAGGGGACAGACGGGACGGAGCACGACCACAATGAGCCTTCCATACTATGCCGTCATCATGGCCGGAGGTGGTGGCACTCGCCTCTGGCCACTTTCGCGCCTGAGCCGGCCCAAGCAACTCTTGCCGCTCTTGGGCGGGCGCAGCCTATTCCGGATTGCGGTAGACCGCCTGCGGCCGCTGTTCGATGCGGAGCACACACTGGTCGTGTGCCACGCGAAGCTAGTGACCCGGCTGCGGCGCGAGACGCCGCGCCTGCCGCGAGAGAACTTTCTCGTTGAGCCGGAACCCCGTAACACCGCGCCGGCCATTGCCCTGGCCCTGGCGGAGATCTCTCGGCGCGGCGGGCCGGCCGCCATGGCCTGCCTGACTGCGGATCATTTCATTGCGGACGAGGCCCGCCTGCGCGAGGTCTTGCAGTCGGCCTACCAGGCGGCTGAGGCCGGCCACCTGGTTACACTGGGGATCGAACCCACAGCGCCGGTGACGGGTTTTGGCTACATTGAGCGTGGCGAGACGGCAGGGGAATTCGGCGGGATGCCGGCCTATCGCGTTGCGGCCTTCAAGGAAAAGCCGGATCGAGAAACGGCCGAGCGGTTCGTTGTCGATGGCCGTCATGTGTGGAACTCCGGCATGTTCGTCTGGACGACAGAGCGCATCCGCCAGGAGTTCTCGCGGCAAGTGCCTGCACTGGCCGAGGCGTTGGATGGCCTTGCCACGCAATTGGGGCGCAAGGGTTCACGCACAACCTTCGCCAAGCTGTGGAGGCGTCTGCCGCGACAATCGATCGACCTGGCCGTGATGGAAAACGCGCGAGATGTCCTGGTGATCCCGGCCTCCGGCCTGGGTTGGGCCGATGTGGGGACGTGGGAGTCGCTGGTCGACATCTATGCCAGCCAGCCGCGGCTGCGAGGCAAGCCCGGGGCTCGGTATGTGGCAATCGATTCATCCGGAGTCGATGTGATCGCGGACGGCGTGAAGGGCAAGCTAATTGCGACGGTCGGGTTGAAAGACGTCGTCATCGTCGACACCGGCGATGCCTTGCTGGTGTGTGCGCGAGGGTCCTCGCAAGAGGTACGCCGCTTGGTCGGCGAATTGGACGCCAAACGCGGTACGCGCAGTTATCTCTAACCCTGCGCGCCCAGCCGATGGCTGGGTGCGCCGCTGATTGTTGAGGTGTGATGGAAGCCTACTGTCTCAAGTGCAAGACCAAACGCGAGCTGGTCGACCCGCAGCCGGTGTTTTTTTCCAACGGTACTGCTGCGACGCGAGGTACGTGCCCGGTATGCGGCAGTGGGTTGAACAAGATGGGGCGCACCGCGGCCCACGAGGGGATGACGAAACCTGATCCCAAACCCGCCGCACCTCGGCGGCCGCGCGGCAACGGGGCCAGCGCCGCAGCGGGGGGAAACGGCCATCGGGCGGGGAAGCTCGTGATCGTCGAATCGCCGGCGAAGGCCAAGACCGTCGGCCGCTTCCTGGGCAAGGGCTACACGGTGCGCGCCTCGGTCGGGCACGTGCGCGACCTGCTCAGGTCCCAGCTCTCGGTGGACGTGGCGAACGAATTCACGCCGAAGTACCGCGTGCCCAACGAGAAGCGGCTCGTGGTGAAGGAGCTGCGCGACATGGCGGCCAAGGCCGAGGGCGTCTTCCTGGCCACCGACCCCGACCGCGAGGGCGAAGCCATCGCCTGGCATCTCATGCAGGCGGCCGAGCTCGACCCGGAAGCCACGCGGCGCGTGGTGTTCCATGAAATCACCGAGAGCGCGATCCACGAGGCCTTTGGTCATCCGCGCGCGATCGACATGGACCTGGTCAATGCGCAGCAGACCCGGCGCATCCTCGACCGCCTGGTGGGTTACTCGCTCAGCCCGCTCCTGTGGGCCAAGGTGCGCAGCCGCCTATCCGCGGGGCGCGTGCAATCCGTTGCGCTGCGGTTGGTCGTCGAACGCGAGAGGCAGATCCTGGCGTTTGTGGCGCAGGAGTATTGGACCGTCGAAGCCGAACTCGTGCGGGATGCGGAAACCGGTAAGCAGTTCCGTGCGCGGCTGGCGCGGGTGGATGACAAAGAACCCAACCTGCCTTCGCGCGAAGCGGTGGACCCGCTGCTCAACGATCTTGGACAAGCGGCCTATCGTGTAGCCCGCGTCAAGCGCGGCGAACGGCGACGCAATCCCTCCGCGCCTTTCACCACCTCCACCTTGCAGCAGGAGGCCTCGCGCCGGCTGGGATATGCGCCCAAGCGCACCATGGCCATCGCCCAGCAGTTGTACGAAGGTATTGAGCTGGGTGAGCAGGGCTCGGTGGGCCTGATCACCTACATGCGCACCGATTCCATGCAGGTGGCCGCCTCCGCCCAAGAGGAGGCCAGAGAGTACATCCGCCAGCGCTTCGGCGGCGAGATGCTGCCGGCTCAAGCGCCGCAGTACCGGACGCGATCGCGCAACGCTCAAGAGGCGCATGAGGCCATTCGTCCGACGGCCGTGCGGCGTGACCCACAAGGCCTGCAGGAGTTCCTCAGCCGCGAGCAAATGCGCTTGTACACGCTCATCTGGCAGCGCTTCGTTGCATCGCAAATGGCGCCTGCGGTTTACGACACGCTGACCATCGAGATCGAGGCGCAGGCGCAGCATCAGTACCTCTTGCGCACCTCGGGCGCGACGCTGCGCTTCCGGGGATACACAATGGTGTACGAAGAAGTGCGCGACGAGGACATGAACGGGGATCAGGAACCCGAGTTCCCCAACCTGCCTGTCCTGGACGAGGGCGATCTGCTGCGCCTGCTGCAGCTCTTGCCCGAGCAGCATTTCACGACGCCCCCTCCGCGATTTACCGAGGCTGCACTGGTCAAAGCGCTCGAGGAGAACGGCATTGGCCGTCCTTCAACCTACGCCCCGATCCTCTCGACCATCCAGGCGCGGGGCTATGTGGGCAAAGAAGAGAAGCGCTTGGTGCCGACCGACACGGGGATGACCGTCAACGACCTGTTGGTCGAGCACTTCCCGGAGGTCATGGACCTCGGCTTCACGGCGCAGATGGAAGACCGCCTGGACATGATTGCCGACGGCGAGGCGGATTGGGTGCAATCACTGCGCGAGTTCTACGTTCCGTTCAGCGCACGCGTCTCGGCGGCCGAAGCCGAAATGCCTGTCGTGAATGGTGGCCCGGAGCTCGCCGGGCGCGACTGCCCGCAATGCGGCAAGCCGTTGGTTATTCGCTGGGGGCGTTACGGCAAGTTCATCGGGTGCTCCAACTTCCCCACCTGCCGCTACATCGAACCGTGGCTGGAGAAGATCGGCGTGCTTTGCCCGAAGGACGGCGGGGAGATCGTCGAACGCAAGACCCGCAAGGGACGCGCTTTTTACGGTTGCGCCAACTATCCGGCCTGCGACTTCACGAGTTGGAAGAAGCCTCTGGCGCAGCCGTGCCCCACTTGCGGGGGCATGCTGGTGATCGCGAATCGCCAGACGGCGCAATGTACTAAGTGCGGCACCGAGGTGAAACTCGAGGAGTTGCAGCAAACCGCAACGGAACGGTGAGGATCGCGCCGCACTGCGTCGCTAAGTTTCACCGCGAAGGGGCCTGGCACCAGGTGCCTACCCGCGGCAGGGCCTCTTGGGAACAAGACCGCAGCATCGCCTCTCCAGTGTCCCGATGCATGTGAATAGGCGAATAACATTGCTTGCGGCGAGGGCACGGCATGGCGTGCCCTCGTTTTGTTGAGCGTCGGTCAAGGGATACCGGGCGTGGCGCTTACGGCGGGGCCCGCGAGGCGAGTTGTCGGGGCGTGCATGGCTGAGTACAATCTACTCCGGACGACGCGCGCGAATCGCCGCACCCACCCTCGGAGAGGGGATGCCCGAACGCTTCCGGCTGGTTTCCGCGGTGCACGTCTTCTTGGTCCGTAACGAGAGAGTCTTCATGCTCCGTCGAGCGAACACCGGCTGGGGCGACGGGTTGTTCAGCCTTCCGGCCGGGCACCTGGACGGAAACGAACAGATCGTCGATGCGGCTATTCGTGAGGTTCGTGAAGAGACCGGTGTGCATCTCGCCCGCGAAGAGGTGCGTGTGGTCGGCGTGATGCATCGCAAGTCGAACAACGAGCGCGTCGATTTCTTTCTGGCGGCGGAGCGTTGGCAGGGTGAGCCCCAGAACTGCGAGCCGAGCCGGTGCAGCGAGACGGGCTGGTTTTCGCTGGCCGATCTTCCCCGTGACACCGTGCCCTACGTAAGGCGCGGCGCCGAAAACTTCCAGGCCGGGCGCTGGTTCGACAGCTACGGGTGGCAGGGCGAGCCTTAGCGCACGCAGGCTGGGCAGCCCATGCGGTTGCCCTCGGCGCTCTCGCCGTGTAGAGGAGAGAGGAGCAAGCGGACCATGCAATCAATACGCGACCGGCTGCGCAGCCCGTGGATGATCGCCGGGGCGGCGTTCGTCACCGGGCTGATCCTGGGCTGGCTTGCCTTGGGCTGGTGGATCTGGCCGGTGGATTACATCGACGCGACCCCGGCGGAGTTGCGCGCGGATTTGCGCGTCGATTACTTGCGTGCCGCGGTCGATTCATTTGCCGCCACTGGTGACACCAACACTGCGCGCCAACGCTTCACGGCCCTTGGATCGAGCGGCGCCGAAACCTTGGGTCTCCTGCAGCGCGATCCGTCGGTCGACCAGACCCGCGTGAGCCAGTACTTGTCGGTCGTGAGCGACATCATCCCGACGGGAGGAGGCAAAGTCACACCCCCGCCGAGCGGGACTGCTGCCCCGGGTGCATCGCCATTGGTCGGGACGCGCTCTCTGGTTCTTATCTTTCTCGGGCTGTGTCTGGTGACAATTGTTCTGGGAGGCCTGCTGGTCCTCTTCTTACGCCGCAGGCGAACGACGGCGACCGGCCCGCAAACCACCGAAGCCGGGCAACTCCCCACCGCCGACATAGTCGCGGGACAGACGGCAGGTGCCGCTCCTCCCGCACCCGGAACGGCCCCGCTGGCCGCGGCCGCGCGCGATACCGCCTCCTTGGGCGGCGCAGGAGCTCTCGAGCGCTTTGTCACGACGTACGTCCTGGGAGATGACCTATACGAAGACAGCTTCACAATCAACTCCCCGGCCGGCGAGTTCCTGGGCGAATGCGGGGTCGGCATCTCCGAGCAGGTCGGCGTGGGCGAGCCCAAGAAGGTGACCGCCTTCGAGGTCTGGTTGTTCGACAAGCGTGATACGCGTACCTCGACCTACGTGCTGATGAGCGACTACGCCATGCATCGGGATGACGTTCGCTCGCGATTGGCGCCGCGAGGCACGCCCTTGGAGGCGTTGGCCGGCACCGACTTCTGGATGGAAACGCAGACACTGAAGACGCATGTCCAGGTGCGGGAGGTGCAATACGGGCGCGGCGCGCTGCCGGCGAACTCGTTCTTCGATCGGATGACGCTTCAACTGGAGGTCTGGGCGAAGTCGTAGGGGGTTCGAACCTGCACTAACCAATCGCGGGGCCGCCCGAAGTTGTCGAGGGCGGCCCCGCTTGTTTTGGATACACATTCGTCTTTCTCGCGCGCAGGGCGGCAGGCGGGAGACCGTTTCCACCCCGTCAGGTCCCACTCTTAGCGGCGTGGCCCCTGGCAAATCGAGGCAGCCCCGTCGGGCTTCGGCTATTCAATGCGGATGACCGTCAGCGTGAGCTGGCCCGCCGGAGTCTCCGCTGTGACTCGCTCGCCGACGCGGTGCCCCATCAGCGCCCTCCCAAAGGGCGACTCGTGCGAAATCCGTCCTTGGCGCGTGTCCGCCTCCATGCTCCCGACCAGGACGAAAACCTCGGGCGGCTCTCCGTCGATCGTCACTGTCACTCGGGAGCCAAGGGCCACGACGCCGCGTGGGCCTTGCCCGGGCTCGACGATCGTGGCATGCCGCAGCAGCGCCTCCAATTCAAGGATGCGGCCCTCGAGGAACCCCTGGGCTTCCTTGGCCGCGGTGTAATCCGCGTTCTCCGAAAGGTCGCCCTGCTGTATCGCGGCACGCAGGCGCTCGGCCAGCTTGCGCCGCTGGGGCCCCTGGAGGTCTTCGAGTTCCGCGCGCAGACGGCTTGCGCCTTCCGGCGTGAGAAGTTTCGGTTCCGGCATGCGGGTCTGAGGTGCGCTCCTCGCGCAGGTTATGGCAACGTGTTGGGGTTGAACAGCTTCTCGTGCTCTTCGAGGGCGAAGCGGTCCGTCATCCCGGCGATGTAATCGCACACCACGCGCTGCACGCCGTCCTCGTGCGCCCGAACTTGAACGGGTGCCGGAAGGATCTCCGGGTCTGCGACGTAGGCTGCGAACAGGTCCGTAATGAAGCGCTCCGCTTTCACTGCCATGCGCACCACTCGGTAATGGCGGTACATGTTGGCGTACAAGAAGCCCTTGAGCTCGCGGATGGCTTTACCCATCTCATCCGAGAATCCGATGACGTTATGCGCCAGGCGCTGCAGGTCGTCGCGCGAACGTACCTTCCCATCACGGAGTCGTGCGTCGGTCGCGCGGCTCGCATCGCGTACGGCCAGCCCGATGAAGCGGCGGATCAGCCGGTGACGTGTCAACTCGTCCAGCGCGCCCTTCTGCCATCCGATGCTTTGGCGGAGCATCTCCCACACGGCTTGCCCCGCCAGATCCTCGGCCGTGATGAGCTGCGAGCGCAGGCCGTCATCCACATCATGGGCCGTATAGGCCAGTTCATCCGCGAGGTTTGTGATTTGCGCCTCGAGATGCCCGCGCTTGTCGGGTTCGAAACCAGCCGCGTCGGCGATGTCGTATTCCGTCTCGTGCTTGACCAGCCCCTCGCGTGTCTCCCACGTCAGGTTGAGCCCGGCAAAATCAGGATAGCGGCGCTCGAGCACGGTCACAATTCGGAACGACTGCTTGTTGTGGTCGAAGCCGCCGTGGCCTTGCATGAGCTTGGCCAGCGCCACTTCGCCGGAATGACCGAAGGGCGGGTGACCCAGGTCGTGAGCCAGGCAGATGGCCTCCACCAGGTCCTCGTTGGCTCCCAGCGTTCGTGCCAGGCTGCGCCCGATCTGCGCCACCTCCAAGGTGTGTGTCAGGCGCGTGCGGTAGTAATCACCCTCGTAGGTGATAAAGACCTGCGTCTTGTGTTCGAGGCGGCGAAAGGCGGTGGTGTGAAGCACCCGGTCCCGGTCGCGCATGAATGCGGTTCGGAATTCGGGTTCGTCCTCGGGGACCTCCCGGCCGCGCGAGGTCTTGCTCAAGCACGCGTACGGAGCCAGAGTCCGCAATTCGGCGGCTTCGAGGTCCTGTCGAGTGACCAGCATTGAAGATCCTCCGGGGTTGCGCGAGTGTATCAGAGCGAAATGGGCTTGTCAACCAATGTCACTTGAATTATCCTTATCAGCCGAGATCCCCACATGACGAACGCCAAGGCAGCATACTTGGAACGTGCCGGACTGATCCAAGTCGGCGGGCAACCTGCGACGGTGCTGGGCGCGGATCTGCATCCCGGCGACCCGGCGCCCGAGTTCAGCGCGCATACCCTGGAGTGGCAGTGGTGGCCTGCGCTCGCGGCCACCCGCGGGATGGTGCGCATCATCGCGGCCTTGCCCTCGCTCGACACACCGGTGTGCGATATCGAGACGCGCACGTTCAACAAGCGGGCGGCCGAGCTCGGCCCAGACGTGCGCATCCTGGTCGTCTCCACCGATCTGCCCTATACGCAGAAGCGCTGGTGCGGCTCGGCCGGCGTGGACCAGGTGATGACCCTCTCGGATCACATGACGGCGGAGTTCGGGCTGCGCTACGGGTGCTTGATCAAGGAGCGCCGCATTTTGCGCCGCGCGACTTTCGTGGTCGATCGCCAGGATATGATCGTGTACGCGGCCTACATGGCCAAACTCGGGGACGAACCCGAGTACGAAGCGGTATTCGACGCGGTGCGCCGGGCTCTCGAAGCCGGGTCGCGCGGCACACAAGGATAAGGCATGCCCCATCAGCGGATTCTTTTGGTCGACGATCACGAGGTCGTTCGATTAGGCCTCAAGTCGCTGCTCGAACGCCACCACGGTTTTGAGGTCGTGGCGGAAGCCAGCACGGCGCGCGAAGCCGTCGAGAAGAGCATGGCCTACAAACCGGACGTGGTGGTGATGGATATCCGCCTCCCGGGAGGCTCGGGCATCGACGCCTGCCAGGAGATCACCCAGGCTCTGCCCGATACGCGGGTCATCATGCTCACCTCGTACGCCGAGGACGAGATGCTCTTCTCGGCCATCCGCGCAGGCGCCGCCGGTTATGTTCTCAAACAAATCGGTGGACAGGATCTGGTGCGCGCGATCGAAGCGGTCGGGCGCGGCGAAGCGTTGCTCGACCCGGCGGTGACCAAACGCGTCTTTGCCGAAATGCGTAAGGTGGCCCGCGAGGAAGAAGCCTCCGCCTTTGCCGAGTTGACTCAACAGGAGATGCACGTGCTCCAGTTGGTCGCCGAGGGCAAGACCAACCGCGAAATCGCACAGGCCCTCTTTCTCGGCGAGGGCACGGTGCGCAATTATGTCTCCAGCATTCTCTCCAAGCTCAGCGTGGCCAACCGAGCCGAAGCAGCGGCGTACGCGGTGGGTCACAATCTCAAAGACTATCTGTAGTCCGCTCGCGCCATTCTGAATCCGCGGCCGCCTACCCATGTGGGCGGTCGTTTCTCATTTCATGAAGAAGGGGGGTCTGGCCAAGCGCTGCGGAGGCGTCGCTCCCCCCTTCCTGCAGCTTGGCCATGACGGACGAGGCGTCCGTTGGAGTTGCGCTCGCGGCGCGCATGACTATAATCGCGGCTCGTGGAGAAGGGTGCCTCCGGGCGGATGGTCCGGCCCGCGACGCGCCAGGCGCGCCAAGAATGAATGCCTCCCAACCGCGTGACCGTCTTGCGCTGCAAAGAGCCATCGCCACACATCGCGCGAGCGTGCGCCAGCGCATGCGTTGGGCCAGCGATCCCCTCCTCTTTTCAACAATCGGTCAGGCACTTCCCGATCGGCAAGCGGAGCTGCTCCTCAACTGGGGTCTGCGGCAGATGGCGCGCAGCGTGCGCTTGAGCGCGCCGTTGGATGACGCACGTGCACGGGCAGTCATCCGGGCGGACCTCAACCTGGTGCGCAAGATCATGCGCCGCGTTCAACTGCTCGTGGAGCGGCGAACGCTGCTGGATGAGACACACCTCATGGCGCATCTAGCCGTCGTCGCTGCGCTGGCGCGGCAACTCCCTGCGGGCGAGGGCGGTCTGCGCCGCACGCCAGACGCCGCACGACCGGCCTCCCTCGCCCGGGTCGCTCAACAAGCCAAAGACCTCGACTTGCTCCATTGTCTCGCGCGGTTGATTCGCTTCGCAGAATCGTCGCGCCGCACCCCCGCGAATTGAACCCCACATCATTCTGATCGACGCGGCCCTGACCCCAAGGTATCTCGGCGACTTCGCACGCGTTCGCAACCCGAGCCTCAAGGCCTCCCTGCGATGACGGGAGGCCGCCGTCACATTGGAGCTCAATGAGGACTGTCGCCGTCTCGGCTTGTCGTTCAAGAGTGCGATGCGCGATGGGCGAGGGAATGTGATGCGCGGATTGCCCTAATCGGGCGCGACGCGGAGCACGGCAGCGCCGGTAAGGCGGCCGGCCTTGAGCTCCATCAAGGCGGAGTTGGCTTCGAGGAGTGGAAACTCCATCACCTCTGCGCGGACGGGGATCTCTTCGGCCAGTTGCAGGAACTCCTGCGCGTCGCGGCGGGTTGCGTTGGCGACCGACCGCAGAGAGCGTTCGCCGTACAGGAGGGCGTAGGCCATCGAGGGGAGCGGGCTCATGTGAATGGCGTTGATCGCGAGCGAGCCGCCTTTACGCAGGCGCTCGAGTGCCAGGGGGACGAGCTCCCCGACCGGTGCGAAGATGACGGCGCGGTCGAGAGCCACTGGAGGCTTCTCATCCGCCGCCCCGACCCAAGCGGCGCCAAATGACTCAGCCTGCCGGCGGTGGGACTCGCCGCGGGTGAAGACGTACACCTCACACCGCCAGAATCGGGCGACTTGGATCGCCAGGTGAGCGCTGGCACCGAACCCGAACAGACCCACTCGCTCGCCAGGCTGGACCTGGGCGATACGCAGCGCGC
This sequence comes from uncultured Chloroflexia bacterium, assembly GCA_963712475.1. Classification (GTDB taxonomy): domain Bacteria; phylum Chloroflexota; class Anaerolineae; order Anaerolineales; family RBG-16-64-43; genus RBG-16-64-43. Next base: position 868,156 of record CAVQIA010000004.1, on the reverse strand, counting down.
GATAGCCGATGATGCCGGCGCACAAGAGCGGCGCGGCGTGCAGCGCCTCGAGCCGGCGCGGCAAGCGAACGGCGAATGAGTGATCGATGGTCAGGTATTCGGCGTAGCCCCCGTCGGTCGAGAGACCCGTGAAGCGCGCATCGTCGCACAAGTTCTCATCGCCGCGGGCGCAGAATTCGCACTGCCCGCACGTGCTGTTCAACCAGGCGACGCCCACGCGGTCACCGAGCCTCCAGCCGGAGACCTCGGCGCCAAGGGTCTCGACCTCGCCCACCACCTGGTGGCCGGGGATGAGGGGCAACCGCGGCAAGGACAGTTCACCTTCCACGGTATGCAGGTCGGTGTGACACACGCCACAGACCAGGACGCGCAACCGGATCTCGCGCGGGCCCGGCGCGGGTCGCAGAACGCTGCGCAGTATAAGCGGGCGCTGCTCAACCGGAGCCGGCTGATCGAGCTGTGCGGCACGCATCGTGTCCGTCATCGAGGCGGATCCTTGGCTGGTTCGGCGAGGTCGGGCGGGTCCGGATCGTCCGCGCAGGTGGAGTGCAGCACCGTTCTCGGGCAGGCCCTTTGTTGGGCGCGCGCTTACTCGAGCGGGGTTGTCGCCAGGCGAAAGGTGCAGGCCGAGTCGCCGCGCGCAGAGCAGCTCACTTCTTCGACGGCGAAGTGCTTGCCACCGCTCAGCCAGGCCAACCCTTCCTGAAAGGTGCCCACGAGCAAGTGACAGCATGCGTGCTCAGTGTGCCGGCCAAAGCAATATGGGCAGCGTTCGTTAGTCCATAGGAGTGATGGGCCATCCTTGGCCAGGCGGACGACCTGATCGCTGTTGCGGTTGAACACGTCGGCAAGAAGTTCGGCTCCGCGTTGGATGCGGGCTTGGAGAGGCAGGCTGCGCAGCCCTCGGCATTGCGGGGAGGCGATGAGCGCGCCGGCGATCTCGCGCAAGCCATTGCGTAGGGCAATCCGGCCGGCGCGCAGGCTCATCCCGCGCCCCGCCTGCACCCCGTACAGCTTGTCCAGAATCCCCTCGACCTGGCCCAGCGCCTCGAGCTTGAAGCCCGAAGGATGAGACTTCGGACCGCCGCACCGCATCCAGTCCGGGGTCGCCGGTCGCCCGCAGGACGCGTTCGAAAGCATCCTGGCCGAGCACTTCGTCGAAGGCATGCAAGATGATGCGACCGAATTGGTAGGAGAACGAACCCGGACCAGCGAGGCCCTGCGGGGTGGTCGATATGTCGGTCATGGGTGAGATGGGCGAGGCTAAGATGAGCCTTGGGCCCGTTCTACTCCTGGACTTCCTCGAGGATGCAATAAAGCAACTCCAACAGGACGTTCTTTACCTTCTCGCGCTCGGTGGCCACGCACTCCAGGCACCGGATTTGCGGATCGAGGCGGAGTGCGATGCGCAGGTCCTCGATCGACCATGCATCTGGATGGTCTTGCTTATTGGCGGCCACCACGAAGGGTGTGGGCGCATAAGCGCGGAAGGTCTCCATGATGTAGCGCGCCTCGCGGAAAGTCTCCGGGCGTGTACTGTCGACCATCACGACGAAGCCCAGCATGCCCTCCGAGAGGATCTCCCACATGAAGTCGAAGCGCTTCTGCCCGGGGGTGCCAAACAAATACAGCACCAGCTCCTCGTCGACGCTGATGCGCCCGAAGTCCATGGCAACCGTGGTGGTGTCCTTGATCTTCTCCGCCGCGAGCGAGATCTTTCGCTCGGTGGAGACCACATCGATCTCGCTGATCGAGTGGATGAACGCCGTCTTCCCCGAGTTGAAGGGGCCGGTCACCACCATCTTGACGGTGCGGATTGACACCCTGCGATCCTCACAACGATCGAATGCGTGTGATCAGCCGGTTGATCAGCGAGACCTGGTCTGGCCCCTTGGCCAACGGCTGGATCACCGGCGGGCGCGGTGCGGTATCGCCCTCCAGGCGGATGCTCTCGACGATGCCCGCTTGCATCAGGCCGTAGACGATGCGGCGGATTTCGATGTCGCTCAGACGGTTGGCGCGTGCGATCTGACGGATGGTGTTCTTCGGGTTGACATACGACACCACCCGCCATTCCTCGACGCTGAGATTGATGTTGCGCAGGCGCGCATCCGGCCGGTCGGTGAACTTGAGCGCCACGTCCAGGTTGGGCAGCTCCTCTTGCAGGCGCTCCCACTCCTTCATGCGCCGTGCGCCTTCCATGATGAGGTTCTCAAGGTCGAGGCGCACGGTGATGCGGTCTTCGGGGGGCAGCACCCCGCTGTGGAAACGGAAGCCGCCTTCGCTCCAGGTGAACAGACGCAGCACCAGGTCAGTGACGTACTTCTGCACCCCCTGGAGTATTGCGGGTTGCGTCAGGTATCCGGCGTGAATCAGCAGCAGGCCCAGCTCTTTGTCATTGCTCGCTTGAGGCCGTGAACGCAGGACTTGGGCTTGTTCTTCGGAGATCTGTTTGCCGGCGAGGAGTATCGAGATCAGCGTGCCGTCGCTCGAGCGGCTCTGACCGTAGATCAGCTTGCCCTCGGCAAAGGAAAGGCTGGCATGGTCGTTGGTTCCCTGGATGGTAAGCGTCCCCGTCTTGCGGGCCAGGTGGACCAGGTTAAGAAGCTGCGTGACGCTAAAATCGTGCAGATTGCCCTGCAGGGCCATTCTTGGAAGTCCGGGGGACGCGATTCGCCGCGTGCTATTAGGAAAGCGCTTCCCTGGGGGAAGCTCGAGGATTATAACCGCAAGCGGGAAGGGGCGTCAAACTGAAGGGCGAGGAGTGTTGCGGCAGACGGCGATTCGAGCCTCTCCACGATGAGTCGCTGAGCTGCATGATTCGATCGGTTGATTCGACCGCCATGGGCGAATTTGGGCGTGAATCGTTTGCCCGACATACAGCCTTATGTTAGAATCCTGCACGTCAGGCGCCCGTGTGGGCGCTTGCCGAACTCGGGCCCCCATCGTCTAGCGGCCCAGGACGTGGCCCTCTCAAGGCCAAAACACGAGTTCGAAACTCGTTGGGGGCACTGATCAACTCCGACTCAGGTCCCATGAGGACCGCTCAGCCACTCGTGGGCGCCACCTCGATGGGTTGACCAGGAACCAAGGCCTGGTTTGGGCCAGCACAATTCCTCGCAACTTCCTCTGCATGGTCAAGCTATCCTGGTGGCAGATCGGGATTGCGCACTAGCTGGCAATATCCTGCCAATCAGTCAGAGCGAAGCCTCAGGCTGCAGGCCGCGCTGATTTGGTCGATCCTTTCTGCGTCCAATAGCCCGGCGGCCAATCGTCTAGGTTTCGGCCTTTGCCTCGGCCTCGAGCTGATCCAGCCGGGTGTAGTAATCCCGTATCTCCTTCAGGTGCGCCCAGGCGATCTTGCCGGTTAGGATCAGGTCATCATCCGTTACGTTGGTCTGTGGGTCGCGGGCGCCGTGTTCGAGTTCAACCTCGAGCCCTCGCCGAAACTGCTGCAGGTCGGTTGTCGCCCAGTCGAGCCCGAGCCGCATTCCGGTCGAACGAGCTTCCTCAACTGAGATCGGACGTTTGCCACTCATCTTAACCTCGCGGTTCGGTATCGATCTGCCCTAGATGGATGGTATTGTCTGGCCTGACTGGCTCACTCTAGGTCTGAGAGTGCTCTCGAACTTTAGCTGCGATCTGGCGATCTGTCATCTTGTCGACTGTTTCAATGGCAAGGACATGATCTTGGAGTCCTTCATGCTCAAGCCGTTTGGACAACTCCCCTTTGGCCTCGCCGGGTCCGAAGATCTGGATGGTCTCTGCGCCGCGAACAGCAGCCACCACTCTATCGTAGTAGCTGTTGAGGTGGTTTCCAAATTGCCGGTCCCGCACGTCTTCCGACGTCGAGCCATCTTCGGATGCCGTCCCACCCGCAAAGCGGACGTGTTTCTCCATGTTTGAGGTTATTTCGTGGATTGCTTCCCCTTCCTCTGTAACGATCACAATCACGGCCTTGCGATGATCGATCCACAGGCCCGCGTGCTTTTTCATGGGAAGTCTCCATCGCCCAATCTGGGAGCGGCAGCAAGAGTCTCGAGGTCAATCTTTCGATGAGGCGAGTCTTCTTGAAATCAATAAAGCCTCGCTCAACGTCCACGATGTCAACTGCACGCGAATCCGGTCGCCGACATCCACCCCCTCAAACCCGGTAACCAGCTTTCCTTCAACCGGAATGCGTGAGCAGCCGGACCCACGTCCCTTTCTCGGAAGCGCCCGTGACAATCGAATCAAACTGCTCTCCGATTCTCGATTCGAGCAGAAGGGCAGCCGCGGATTTGCCAACCTGGCGTTCGACCTTGTTGGCCGCATCTTCTGCTTCGGTGCAATGAGCAGCCAGAACATCCAGCTCATCCTTACGATAGGGCACAGGCTTGCCGTCCAGGCCGCTTTCAACAAGCGTTGGGTAAGCAGGTCGGGATAGCGGCGATTGGGAGCCGTGGAGTGAGCATAGTCCTTGACTGCGAGACCAAAGTGGCCCGGGGCATCCCCGTCAGGAAGCTCGGCAACGTATTCGCCAGAGCCCAGAAGCTTGATCACGGCCAGAGAGAGGTCGGGGAATCGCAGTGGATCCGCGGCCTTTTGCCTTGACGAGAAACTCCTCCAGCGCTTTTGAATCTGGGATGTCGGGAAGCGCGAATCTGTGTTCCCCGGCAATTTCGACAATCCGGTCCCAGCGTTTTGGCGTGCGGACGACGCGGCGGATCGAAGGGAACTTCCTGGCCGAGAGATAGCGCGCGGTCACGCCGTTGGCCGCGATCATGAAATCCTCAATGATCTCCTTGGCACGGTTCTTTTCTTCTACTTCCAGAGCGCGGATTTGATCACCGTCGAATACGGGTTTGGCTTCGATGGTTTCCAGGCTGAGCGCCCCATGAAGATGCCGGAAATTCTTCATCTTTGGGCCGTCTCGTCCTGCAGGCGCAGGACTTCTCATCCAGCCCATTCACGGCGACGATGGCTCCGGCGGGCTTCCGCTCCCGTCCAACCAGGCCGCCACGCTGTCGTAAGCGAGCTTGGCATGATTGGTGACCCGCGCCCGGTAGATGTCGGAATCCTGAAGCGTGCCATCCGCATCAATCACCATTTCAACAACAATCGAAAGACGTTCCTCGCCGAAATTCAAGGAGGTGAGATCGGTCGAGAGCTTCTCTGGAAGCATGGGGAAGATCTTGGCCGCGGTGTAGACCGAGGTGGTGTTGTGGCGAGCATGTTCGTCGATGGCTGAACCATCCTTCACCAGCGAGCCCACGTCCGCCACGGCGACGAAGAGCCTGACCGTGCCTCCGGGCATTGCCTCGGCAACGGTGAGCTGATCCAGGTCGCGCGAGTCATCGTTGTCAATGGAAGCCCACAGCAGGTTGCCGCATGTCCCGGAATCTCAGGGGAGCCGTCGGCCGACGAGCCGTCTGCGCGCCGGTGGCAACTGAAGCCGTCCAAGCTCGGCGAGGGCTTCGGCCGAGAAATCGGGGAGCAGCCCGCGCTCAAGCATGGCTCGATGAGCGATGCGCTCCAGAATAGCACGGTGGTTCTTATTCTCTGCATTCATTGTTTTTGGGCGGGCGGCATCCACCTGCTCGAGCGGGTGGAGGAAGGCGCCTCACTCCTCTCTTCTAGAGAATTGTGCAAAAGCAATCGCAAGCTACCCCGTTGGCTGAACAACGGGGTAGCTGCTTCATCGAGTAAGCGCAGTGGGGTGCTGGCCGGAAAGGTCGCCCGCGCAGCACTCCCATCGTCAACCTCCGATTGGCCTGGCACCTGCCGGAGTGCAGGCGGCTACCTAGATAACCCCGAGCAGATTCAGAACAACCAGGATGACCACGACGACGATCAGTATGTGGATCCAGCTACCGGTGCGGATGCTGGGGATGAACCTTGGCCCAAGAAAGCCGAGCAGCCACAGAACCAAGAGAACCACGATGATAGTCCACAACATGAGATTCCTCCTCTTGAGCTACTTGCCTGGTGCGGTGGTTGCCGATGGCGCCTACATGATTCCCACCGCTCCCAAGATGCGGAACTGACAGACCCATATGCCCATGCGAGGCACAGACTCATCCTACAAGAAACACTCCCCGGCCGCATCCATCGCCCGGGGAGTGTCTGTCTCCGCCACTTGGGGGAGGCCGCATTAGAAGTGAAGCACAAGCCAATAGCGATCCACCAGGATCGCCAGTATTCCCCAAACCGATCCAAGCACAACACCTGCGATGACATCTCTTGGATAGTGCGCGCCGACGTAGATGCGGGTGAAACCGACCAGAGCGGCGACTGCATACAGGGCGGCAGTGACCACCAATCCATACTGGAAGTGGTGGATGAACAGCGTCATCAGGAAGAATATCTGGGTCGTATGGCCGCTGGGGAAGGAATCACCCCTTTCCCGCCAGCCGATGACGCGCGTTGTTTCAAGAGTAAGGAATGGACGGTCCCGGTCCGATAGCGCCTTGATGATTTCCACCAATAACCAAAGTGTGAGAGTGCCGAGGATGATCTCGATGGCCAGACGGCGATAGTTCAGGCATGAAAAGAAGGAATGCAGCGAGAACTGCAGTCAGCATATTGCCAAGCTGTGTTGCCAGCCACATGCAACGATCCAGCCATACGGGATAGCCCCGCATGTTGAGGAGCATAAAGACCCGGGTGTCCAGGCGCTGACCGGCGGACCAGATCAAGGACAAAGTCACCAGTGCAAACAGGAAAAGCAGGACGACCAGTCCTCGTTGGGCGCTCAACGCCATCCATAGTGACGCCCGCGCCCCGCCGGCAGCCAGATGAGGAACAGGGCCAGTCCGGTCACCAGGAGCAGCAGGAAGGCGGGTCGTCGTTGTTGGCAGACCAAAAGGAAGCTGGCGGGTTGCCACGGGGAGCAGAGGACCTGGTTCGGGATCGATGCTATTCATCGAGCGCCAGCTTGGGATCGATCTCCACTGGTGTCGCCGGCTGTCCCGTAAGCTGCTGTGCCGGCCATGACCGTCAGGGCGCGCGGGTGAACATGAACGGATAATGAACCCTGGCCTAACAGAATACCGTCGGCGAGTACAGGCATTTGCGGGTTTGAAACAATCGTTACATGTCTTGGCGCGGTAATGCTTGATGCCGGCATCCTTCACAATGCCCCCGCGAGACAGCATGGCATAAGAGAGCATGTTCAGTTTGCTCATATCCGAAAAAGTGAATACGTCCAAACGGCCGTCCCTGAAGGATACATTGGGGGAAATCTGGAAGTGTGGCCCGAGAAAGGGCATATTCGTGATCAACATCATATGCGCCGTCGTATCGAGGTGTTTGTGCCCGTCCAGACTGATTCGCAGCCGCGAAGGTGTTGCAGAGATGAGTGTTGACAACAATCCCCCGATCTGCGCCAGATCGCCGTGCTGGAGGTCATCCGCCATGGGATACAGATCGGACAGGAGACCCAGTGCAGCGGCTTCCAGGAACCAGTGACGCGAATGTCCGCAATGGACTCGTCCTACATCGATCTTCAACCGGCGTGCCCTGGCGCAAGAGGGCGACAGAATTCGCGATATCCCCGGTGATCCCCAGGTTAAAGGCGACGTTGTTACGTGTGCCGGTGGGGATGATGCCGAGGGTCGCATCACGTCCGACCATGGCCCCCACGACGCTGTCGATCGTCCCGTCGCCGCCCGCCACGACGATCAGCTTGATGCCCGTCTTAATGGCGCTATGCACAACCGTTTCAAGTCGGCTGTCTGGGCGTACGGTATAGACCTCAGGCAGAATCTGCTGGTCCTGCATCGCTGAAAGGATGCTGGCCAGCTGCTGAGGCGATTCTTCCGGCCGGCCGGAGCCCGCATTGAAGATCAGTTTCGCCCGGAGCGGGCGGCGAGAGGCTGATTTGATTCTGCCTGCTTCTGGGGCTTTCATTTCCATTCCTGGTTGCCAGGGGTACGGACCTGTCACCCCGTCAGGGGAGCTATTCCCGGTCTAGTCGTCGGAGCTCGAAAGGTCATCGCCACCTCCAGGAGGCTCAGGTCGATGAGTGTGGGGTGGCACCGACCAGAAGGCGAATCCGGCTGCCGGCGCGTGGTAGGCTCGAATGCAGGCTCGCAGTGAGTGTGCCGAGCGACCGCTGCCCCACGAGTCTCGCCATGATTGCCCGATGCAGCAAGTACCCCCTCTTGGGACGGCATCGGCTGCCGCCTGGCCGGTTGACCGAGTGGCCAGTGGACCTAACGGCCCAGCAGGATAAAGATCCCAGCCGCGATGGCGAGGATCGCCAGAATCGGGTTCAGGCTACCGAGACCAAGAAGCTGAACCAGGCCCCAGGCGATGAGTAGGATGGCCAGCAAGAGCATACCTATGTTTCTTGTGAATCTCATGGCAGTAATCCTTTCTTGCGCGAACGTGTGGTGTGCGTCGGATCTGACGACTCAAGCAGTCGGCCGCCAAGTTGGATGCGGGCGATTTGACCTCAGGCAGCCTTGACCGCTGCTTTGCCGGTGTCGAGGGCCGTAGACACACGGTCCATTTGCTCAACGATCCTATTCTTGCCAAGTTGCTCCAGTTGTTCTGCTCTTCCCCGAAGGCCAGAGGCGATTTCGTGCGTATCGGATCGTACCTGCGCAACCGCGTCTTTCACAATGCCGATTGTCCGGTCGCGCAACTGGATGCTCTTCTTCTGGATTTGGGCGCGCGTCTGTTTCCCCGATTGGGGTGCCAAGAGGAGCATCGCGGCCGCGCCAGCCAGGCCACCGATCAGCAGGCCGATTATGACGTTCTTCGTACCTATCTGTTCCGTGCTCATGCTTCTCGTCGTTTCTTCCCACTGTGTCATCTCCCCGATTCCGGAGTGAATTCAATCTCCACTTCGCTTAATGTGGACCGCAAAGCTGAATGAATGCGGGTCGGCCTAACCATCTGGATGCCGGCCCTCAACCGGCCTGCTCTACCAAGCGTACTGAACCCAATCAGCCACACGACAATGCCGCTGAGGGTCATCAACAAAGCCAAGAATGGATCCGGTCTGCTCCACATCTGGATTAGACCTGAGTGTGCTGATCGGTGGTCGTTGTTTGCGTCACGCCTACCGCAGGTCCGCGCGGGCGATAGAAGATCACCCAGACGATTCTTTCAAGCGCCCAAGCGATCAAGCCATACACCACCATGGCGATCACGGATGAGATTTCCAGCACCATGTTGCCCGCTGTCGGTGTCCCCATCAAGCCCTCAAAGGGGAACAAGAAGAGGCTGGTGAAACCGTAGATGAACACGGCAATCGGGCTGGCGGGGTTGGCCCCGATCAGCTTAAGCACGATGCGCAGCGCAATCAGGGCTTCGAGTATGCCGAAGGCCAGCCAGACCAACTGGGTGGCCTTGAAGGTGAAGATGCGTCGTTCCCGTTCCGGTTCCTTCTGTGTCGTCCTGAACTTCTGATACTCTGTTGTCTTGTCATTTTGACCTCCTTGTGCATGATCCATTGGCGAATAGGAGCTGGGCAGGGGTGCCTGTACAGCACCCCTGCTCGATGGATCGCATATGAGAGTGCAGGCTTGCCTGATTACACGCGGCGACGGAGTAGATGGACAATCGCGATCACGATAACCGCGCCCAGCAGTGTCACCAGCATGGTTGGAATGGTGATCGCATCGTTGATCGTCCCGACACCGAAGCAGGGGGCTGATGAAGTAACCGGCCAGGAATGCGCCGACGACGCCACGACGATGTTGATCAGCAGGCTGGCTCGGTCGTGCATGATCTCACTGGCCACCCAGCCGATCACTGCTGCAACGACAAGGTATATGAGAAGGTTCATTTTTGTCTCCTTTGTGAATGTTGAGGTTACACGGAAGACCGTGTGCTTTAGTTGATCCATACCCCTTCTCACGGCGGAAGGGGTTATGGTCAGCCACCCCGATCATTTGGCGGTGATGGGTACAGTTTTGCCTTTTCAGTCTGGCCTCATACTCCGTCACGCGCTTGTCGATTTCCTCGGCTGCGCGCTCGCGGGTGTAGCCATACTTTTCCTGAAGCAAGCCGGCGAAGACGTCGAACTTGCCGGCGGCCCGATCCAGATCGTCGTCGGTGAGTTTGCCCCACCACGCTTTGGCCTCGCCTCGGATTTGTTTCCACTTGCCTTCGAATATATCTTTGTTCATGGTTTGATCCTCCTTGATCATTTGAAAAAGCTGTCCCAGTTTGCGCCGGCGCTCGGGGCAGCATAGTGCGCCGGTTCTTCAGATCCTTCCCGATCAGCCAGGTGGCATTATCAGATAGGAACGCTCGCGGCGACGGTTCGCAAGCGTTCGGCCACACGCTCGGGCGTCTCACCTTTACTGATAAACGCATCGGCGCCGGCGGAGAGTGCGGCTTGCTGACGGGCGTCCAGATGGCTGATGAGGACAATGACCAGCGCGGCCGGGCAGGCCTTGCGGAGTTCGTCAAGAGCCGCAGTAGGCGCAGCTGGGGAGCAAATCCCAATCCACCAACAACATATCTGTGCGGCTGACTGGTGCCTGAGCTAATGTGGTGGCCCAATCGGCCGCTTCGCCAACTACTTCCATCTTCAGATCCAGAAGTAGCAGGCGAAGGGCGGAGCGCTCTTCGGGTCTGGCATCGGCTAAATATACGCGGGTCATACACTCATCGTACAACAAACACTCCCCGGCCACATCCATCGGCCGGGGAGTGTTTGTCTCCGCCACTTGGGGGAGGGGAAGACGGGCGTCAGGTGACGAGTCCGCTGACGCAATGCCAGGGTCACGGCTTCGGTGCGGCTGGAAACACCCAACTTGGACGAGAATATTGCTGACGTGGGATTTGATTGTGGATGGGCTGACGGTCAGTCTTCCGGCGATCTGCGTATTGTTCAGACCTTCAACCATCAAGGCCAGCACCGCACGCTCGCGTTCCGTCAGATCGAGGCCGGGCGCTTGGCGGCTGGCCTGGCAGCATGAACGATGGCCTGGGCCACATCGGGAGAGAGGGTGGCGCGCCCGGCGTGTGCGGCGCGGATGGCCCGGGCAAGTTCATCGGCGGAGACATCTTTGAGCAGATAGCCAATGGCTCCGGCTTCCAGCGCGTTCTTGATCAGTTCCCCCTCCTTGAAGCTGGTCAGCGCAATGACCTGTACTTGTGGGAACTGCTGGCGGATGGCGCGTGTCGCTGTCGCTCCGTCCATCTTCGGCATGAACCATATCCATCAGGATCACATCCGGCGAGACCTCGGCACAGAGTTGGATGGCCGCTTCACCGCTTTCGGCTTCGCCTGCCAGTTGCAGATCATCAAAAACCTTCAAGAAGGTTGCCAGTCCGCGGCGCACCATGGCGTGGTCGTCAACCAGCATGACGCGAATGGGTTGGGATGGGGTTGTGGTCATTGACGCCTCCTGTTCCTCTCCAACGAACGGCTATTTCAGTCCCCTGACCCGGCTGGCTGGTAACCGACTAGCGCCGCTCCCACCGCTTCGGCGCGCTCGCGCATCATGCTCAGCCCATAGTGCCCGGCGGGCGTCAATTCGGACGTGCCAAACCCGCGGCCATTGTCGCGAATGTGCAGTTCCATGCTCTCCGGGCGCATGGCGCAGGTCGATTTCCACCTGGCTGGCTTTGGCGTGTTTGGCGATGTTGTTCAGCGCTTCCTGGCAGATGCGGTAGAGAGCCACCTGCGTCTCGGCAGGCAGGCTGCCTTCGCCGTCCACCGTCACGGCCACCGGGATGTTCGTCCGTCCGGTGAAGGCGTTGCCCAGCAGGCGCAGCAAGTCGCCCAATTCGGCAGTCGGTCAGAGTGGATGGACGCAGCTCGGCCAGCAGCGCGCGCATCTCGGCCGACGCGCCGCGCGTCAGGCGGCGCAGGTCCTCAAGCGAACGGCGCGCCTCATCCGGGTCCCGCTCCCACAGGCGCGGCAATACTTCGGCAATCAGCCCAGCGGAAAAAAGCGACTGGTTGACGGCATCGTGCAGGTTTTGCGCCAGGCGCTGGCGTTCCTGCAGCGCGGCGTGCGCCTGGGCGTGTTCATTCAGCTCCGCGTTGACCAGTGTCACCGCCGCCTGGTTGGCGACGGTCATCGCCAGGTCGGCATGGTGCGGTGTGAAGTAATCGCGCTCTGCATGTGCGATGCCGATACCGCCAATGATGCGGTTCTTCACTGCCAGCGGCACCCACATCCAGGACTGGACGTCCTCCAGGAGGGCGGGGAAGTCCTTCTCCAGGAGTGTGCGCAGGAACTTTTGCAGAAGGTTCGTTGCTCCATAAATCGGTAATTCGAACTGGGTTGTGCCCGTTGAACAATGTCTCAAGCGTATGTTTGCCGTCCAACCCAATGCGAATGGGCACTGCCTTTTCCAGCCGCTCTGACCCGCGCACCGCAAGCGCAACCAAGTTCGAATCTTCCAACGTGAACAGACCCGCGTGGGCGAATTCGATGAGCACCGCCAACTGGTCAAGGATCAGGCCCGGTTGGAGTTCCATTGTGGAGGCCAAAGTTCTGGGAGATCTCGAGCAGGGTGGATTGTTCGCGGGCCCGCACCCCCATTCGCTGCTGAAGCTCCCTTTCGGCCTGGACTCGTTTGCTTACATCGCGCAGGATCGCCAATGCGCAGTCGCGGCCATGGTACTTGAATGCCACGGCGCGCCATTCGACGCTCAACAGCGAATCGTCCCGTCGAACATTCTGTGCCTGCGCCTCGAACAGGCCGCCCTGCCGAAGCACCCGGGCATAATCGGCGAAAGAGGGTAGGCTCTTGGCATGGATCAATCTCAGCAGCGGCAGGCCGCCAAGACCCTCACGTGCGTAACCGTGCATCTCGGCAGCAGCGGGGTTGGCGGCCAGAATGCCGCCGGTCTCCAGATCGGTGATCAGCATCCCGTCGCTGGCGGTTTCAAAGACGGTCCGATACAGTTGTTCGGCTTCCGATGCGGCTGTATTCATAGGCAGATCATCGTTGATTCTACCGCGAAGGAGGACTGAATGATCCCATCACACCCCCGAATCTCCTGCGGTTGCGCCCCACTCGCCGTGGCAGGAGATAAGCCTGACATGGCGATCGGCATTCTGTGAGCAATGGCAATCAGGGAGCAGGTCGTTTTTCGACAATGTCCAAAATGGCCTTGTCGCATCGGTGGGTGAGGCTGCGCGACACTCCTCGCAACTCCCTTGGGGCACGCAGAGCTCGCATTGACGACAAGGCCGTCGCAGCGCCGTGATCGGAAACTCCAAGGTTCGACAGGATGTCCGTCCTTAGGCAATGCCCTTCCTTGTCTGACACACGATGACCAGATTGCCGCTCGAGACCGGGTCGAACGCCGACCCGGACATATCCCCGAAGGAGGCGAGCGACTCGAATCCGGTTTCGGTGAGCGCCACGGCAAGCTCCGCTTGGGGCTGCGCCCGCAATCGCGTCGAGATCACAGCTTGTTCCCATTGGGAGCCGGGCTCGCGCCGCAGCGTTAGGATGTTGAAGGTGAGCAGGCCGTCCGCGTCGAAATCGTAGAATCGTACGAAGAGCCACTCGCGTTCACCTTCGCGATGCGCTTGGGGTTCCATCCAGCGAGCGCGAGCGGCGAGCACCGCGTCGAAATTGCGATTCTGGATGATCAGGACGCCGCCCGGGCGCAGGCAGGCCGCGAAATCACTCAGCGTCCGGGTCAGTTGCGCAATATCGAGCACATGCGGCAGCGAGTTCCCCAGGCACAGGATGGCATCGAAGGAGGCCAAGCCGTAGGCGGCCGCCAAATCGCCGAATGCCGTTTGCCTGAATTCTGCTCGCACGTTGGATTCGCGCGCGTTGGCTGAAGCTCGCGCGATCATGCCTGCGCTCCCATCCGCCCCGGCCACCTCGAAGCCAAGCTCGGCGAGGGCGATTGCATGCCGCCCCGTGCCGCAAGCGGCATCCAGCACGCGATGTGCCCCTGCCGCACGCAGATGACCGAGCAGGAATGGAATTTCGTGCTTCAGCCGTCCTGGCCAATCGACGAATCGATCGTAGTCGTAGCTGAATGTGTCATACATGTTCACCCTCCGCGATACCACATCGGGGCACCAAGCTCATATCCGTAAACTCTGCCTGGTCTTCGGCCGAGGCCATTTCAACTTAGCATACCCTGTCCTGCGCGCCTGTGTGTGCCCCGGATCAATCTCGAATCGCAGGCCATTGCGGCGTCGTGCTCTTCGCGAAGCTCTCCCTTTCGGGGTGTCGTGCCGGCAAGCTAAGCCCGCGCGCTTACCTTTTGGCAGAACCGTCCGTGGATGGTACAGTTGGCTGCGGGGAGCCTTGGGGGCTCCCGAACTGGTTTGGGGAATCCGCGGGCCGGCCCGCGTAGTCGCGCGCTGAGGATCCTTGCGATGCCTGACAAGACCGGTTCTACACGCGCTCGCATTGCAGATGTTGGGCGGCTTCTCTACCAGCGCTTCCTCACCGACACAGCCGGGGGGAATATCAGCGCCCGCGTGGACGATAGCCTTTGCATGACGCCGAAGTACGCCGGCGGGCACTGGCATTGGGATCTTCGCCCAGCACAGGTGCTCGTGCTCGCCTTGGATGGGCGGAAGCTCCAGGGCGAGGGGGAGATCTCGCGTGAGGCGCTGGTCCACGTGAGACTCTATGCGCGATATGCTTCAGCCGGCGCCGTGGTGCACAGCCACGCGCCTAACGCCCTGGTGTTCGGTGCCGTCGGAGTCCCTGTGCCACCGGTTCTCGAGTACGTGCAGCGATTGGGTCCGGTCGGCATCGCGCGCTACGCGCCAACGCATACCGAGGCTCTCGCCGAGAATGTCGTGGAGGCGCTGGCCGATTTTGGCAGCCAGCGCATACCTTATGCCGCGGCCACGATCGTCCCCGGCCACGGGTTGTTTGTCGTCGCGCGAGATCTTGACACGGCGTTCGATGTGAGCGAGCGCATTGAGATTACGGCGCGCACCGTCCTGCTGGGTTCCCTCTTGGCGGGCGGCACAACATGGATCGAGGCCGCCCAGGCGGCGCTCGCAGCCGGCCGCGCCGCCGCCGAATCCACCGACTGACTATTCTCTTGAGCGAAACCGAATGGTCGTCACCATCACTCCGAACACCGCCATTGATCGTACGTTGTTTGTGCCTCGTTTTGAAACTGGCCAGACGCTGCGTGCCTCGCGCGAGGCGATCGGCATGGGCGGCAAGGCGGCCGACGCATCGTGGATTCTTGGCGAGCTCGGTCAGCCCAGCCTGGCGTTGGGGTTTGCCGCCGGTGAGACCGGGCGCCGAATGGAATCGATGTTGCGGGCGCGAGGGGTCAAGACCGACTTCATTTGGGTAAAGGGATCCACTCGGGAGAACGTTCTGATCGTGAACGAGGATGGCAGCGGGCAGACGACGATTGCCGTCGAGTCGCTTCTCGTCACGCCTGCCGATGTGGCCAAGCTCTCGTCGAAGGTTGAATCTGCGTTGCCGGGGGCCTCGAGCCTGGTGTTGGGCGGCAGCCTGCCGCTGGGTGTTCCGCCTGCAATGCACGCGCAGTTCGTGCGAGCAGCCCGCGCGGCCGGAGTGCCTACATTGTTCGACGCTTCGGGCGAGGCCTTGCACGCCGGATTGGAGGCGCGCCCCACGGTGGTCAAACCCAACCGGGTCGAGCTGGAGTCCTTAGCGGGTCGGAGCCTGACCACCCTCGAGGCCGTGTGGAATGCGATGCTCGGGCTGCATGAGCGCTACCGCACGTGGCCGATCGTGACCCTGGGACCCGAAGGCGGGTTGGCGCTCACGCCGGAAGGGGGCTTCCGAATAACCGTCCCGCAGGTGCAGGCGGTGAGCACTGCCGGAGCGGGTGATGCCGTCTTTGCCGGGCTGGCCGCCTCCTATGCACGTGGACAGAACATGGCATGGGGGCTGCGCCTGGGTTTCGCTGCGGCCGCTGCGGTGTTGCTCACTCCGGCCACGGCCGATTGCCGGCGAGCAGACGTCGAGCGCCTTCAGCCGTTGGTCAAGCTGGAATCCTATCCCTAGCGTTCGCCCAGTCGACGTGGGGCGCCGCGCACGACGCCGTACAATCGAATCTTGCAGAGTTATGGAGGCTCAATGCCGACATGCGCGGTCTGCAGCAACCCAGTTTCTGAGGATGCCTCGCGTTGCCCACACTGTGGCGCCGATCTCAGCAGGCGAACGGCGCTGGCTGCAGCGCTCGCGCGCTTTCAATCCAATCCGCGTGTCACCATGGTGCGGATCGGAGTGGCGGACGACTGCTGCCCAACGTGCGCCGCCGTCCAAGGTGCGTATCCGAAGGAGAATGTACCTCTCTTGCCCCAGGCGGCGTGCTCTGCGCCCAATGGGTGCCGCTGCTACTACGAGCCCGTCCTCAATGACATATACCCCTGAGGTACTGGTCGCGGTTGTTGTGGCAAGGGCAGGGCCTGACCGCGATTCGCATCCCCCATCTTGGACGGCGGTCGGGCGATCGTGCCTCGGCGGGCGCTAAGCTTGCGCTGCATGCGCGCGCACGAACTCCAACGCTCCCTCGCGTGTGCTCACCTCGCCGGCAGCCTGCGCTTCGCGCAGTGCCTCCAGCAGCGTTCCCACTTGTGGCCCAGGGCGCAGCCCGAGAGCCTGCATGACATCATCGCCCGTGACTAACGGGGGCGGGTCGACATGTTCCGCCGGATGTTCGAAATAGCTCTCCAGTAGCATGCGGACGGTATCCAGCAGGGCCGCCCATGAATCCTGGCTGAGCGTCGGTCCATAGGTCGCCAACATGTCGGCCAAACTGATCAAGCAGACGTCTACCCCTGCCTCGCCGGCGGCAGCGAAGAAACGATAGATCGCTCGCCGGGAGGGCGGGCCATCGCGCGTCAACTGCTGCGGCCGCATGTGGTGGCGCACGATGCCGCCCACATAATCGGCCTCGACATTCGAGAGGTGGAGCTGCACCGCCCGTCGAACGGCCCATTCGCTGCCCAACTGATCGTGCCCGAGGAAGTGCACCGCGCCCTCGGGATCGACGCTGCGCGTATCGGGTTTGCCCACGTCGTGCATCAGGCCCGCGAGAAACGTCAGGCTGCGGACCGGACGGTCGGCCGACAGCGTCCGCGCGAGATGCGTCTGCAGATGCCCGCGGAACCTACCCAGGCGCACGGCGGCCAAGCCGAAGATGAGATCGGCCGAGCTGTCTTCGTCGGCCTGAGGGGCCAGGACGGCCAGCACGGTTTCGAGGCGCTCGAGGAGATGCAGGGTGTGATTCCAGACATCATGGATGTGCGGCGGGGGTTGATCCACGCGATCGAGCCCGGCGGTCTCAGGAACGATTCGCACTAACAGGCCGAGAGTCTGCATGATGCGCAGTGCGGAGGCCGCCCTCGGCCCGGCTAGGATGCGCATGAACTCGTCGCGAATGCGTTCTGCCGCTACCTGCGGCAGGGCCGCGGCTGCGGTGCGAACAAGCTCCAAGGTCGCGCTGTCGATGCGAAACTCGAGCTGTACGGCCAAGCGGACGGCACGCAGTGTGCGCACCGGGTCGTCGGCCAGAGCACGCGGCGTGCACGCACGCAACCTCTTATCGCGCAAGTCGTCGAGCCCGCCCAGGGGATCGACCGGCGCGGTGAGGTCCGCGAGCGGAAGGGCGACCGCGTTGATGGTGAAATCGCGCGCTGTCAAGTCGTCGCTGAGTTGTCGTCCGCGCAACGAGGAGAAGTCGAGTGTCAGGTGCCGGCCGCGGCTCTCGATCAGCACGCGGCCCACTCTGCGTTCGGTGTCGAGGGGGTAGAACGCGGCCTTCAGGCTGCGCGCGACACGTTGGCCGAGTTCAATGCCATCGTCGGGGCTGATGAAGTCCAGATCGCTCACCGGTCGGCGCAAGTAGGCGTCGCGCACCGCGCCGCCAACCAGGAACACCTGGCTGCGCCCGCCCAAGGCCCGGCGCACGGATTCCACGAGCGGTGGAAACTCGTCCGGCCCCCAAGGCTCCCGCGGCGCGCTTGTCGGGTGAACGCTCACCTGCAGCCCCCATGTGCGCGGCTAATTGGGTCCCGACCGCACCACGCCGACAAACGGCAGGTTGCGGTAGAACTCATCGAGATCCAGCCCGTAGCCGAAGACGAACTTGTTGGGGATGACGAATCCGCGGTAGCGGATGGGTACGTGAATCTCGCGCCGCTCGGCCTTGTCGAGCAGCGTGCACACTTCCAGCGAACGCGGCTGCCGCGTGCGCAGGAAGTCCATGACCGAGGCCATGGTGTGGCCGCTGTCGATGATGTCCTCGATGATCAGCACGTCGCGATCCTCGATCGAGGTGACCAGGTCCAGGGTGATGCGTACCTGGCCGCTCGAGGCGCGCGCGCCTGCGCCGTACGAGGCCAGAGCCATGAAATCGATGGCATGCGGGACCGTCAGGCGGCGCATCAGGTCGGTGAGGAACATGACCCCACCCCGCAGGATGCAAATGAGCAGCAGCTCCCGGTCGCGGTAGTCGCGGTCGATCTCCTGCGCCAGCTCGGCGATGCGCGCCTGGAGCGTCTCGGCCGGGATGAGCACTTCTGCAAGCAAATTGTTGTAGTCGGGGGGCTTCATTCTCTCGGCACCTGGTGGTGGGCGCGGCAGCGCGCCTCGTACATCTCGCTGGCACCCACGACGACCACCGGATCGTGGTAGCGCGCGGGCTTGCCGTTGATCAGGCGCTGGGTGCGCGTGGCCGGCTCGCCGCATACCATGCAGATGGCGTGCAACTTGTCGATGACCTCGGCCTGGGCCATGAGGGTCGGCATTGGGCCGAAGGGTTCACCGCGGAAGTCGGTATCCAGCCCGGCGATGAGGACCCGCATCCCGTCATCCGCCAAGCGCTGCACGACCGGGAGAATCTCGTCGTCGAAGAACTGGGCTTCGTCGATCGCGACGAGGGCGGTTCCCGATTCGAGCAGCCCGGGGATCTCGCCGGCCCCACGTACCGCTGTGGCGTCGAAATCGGTGCCGGCGTGCGAGGTCACTTTGCTCGCTACATAGCGCGTGTCGAGCGCGGGCTTGAAGACCTGCACCTTCAGGCGGGCTATGCGTGCGCGGCGCAACCGGCGAATCAGCTCATCCGTCTTGCCGGAGAACATCGACCCGCAGATCACTTCGATCGAGCCGACTTTTCGCATAGGGCCTCCTGGCAGGGATGAGCGGCTTACCGCCAAGTCTACCTCACTCGGGCGAGCTTCACAAAAGGCGAGCGCATTTCGAGGAGAAAAACATCGGGCGAGCCTTCTAGGCTCGCCCGATGTGTCCGGAACAGAACGTTACCTTAGGCTGCGACGGGTTCAGGTTCCTCGCCGGGGAGCACGAAGCCCCGCTGGCGCAGGCGCTTCTTCAGGTCGATCAGGCTCTTGCGCCCGAAACCGTCCACCGCCAACAGCGCTTCTTCGCCCTCGGCCAGCTTCTCGAGCACCTGGGCGATCGTCTCCAGCCCCGCACGGCTCAATGTGCCGTTGATGCGTTCACTCAGTTCGAGGGTGGCGATCGGCTGGTCGGTCGAGGTGCGCGCCGTGATGCGCGCTTCCTTATCGGCCAGGTAGGCCGTGCGCGCCTCGAGCTTCTTGTAGAAGCGGTCCACCTGCCCCTCGGTATCGACGATGCGCTGCTCGCCGGTGAACAGAGGATGGCAATTGGAGCAGATGTCCGTGTGGATCACTTCGACCGTCGACCCGGTGTGCCAGGTGTTGCCGCAGGCGCAGATCACGGTCGCGTTCGGGAAGTACTTGGGGTGAATACCCGCTTTCATCTGAGTGCCCTCCCCCGGAATCGTCGCGCGACGGCGCAGGCCGGATGGCCCGGGGTGCAGTCCGGTCCTCCCGCCGCCGCGTCCCGCGTGCGTTCTAGGATGTTGGCTCGGTTGCTGGCAGCACGCTGACTCGCTTGCGCCCGCCGGTCATAGGCTCGAATTGAATCAGGCCGTCGATCGTCGCGAACAGGGTGTCGTCTTTGCCCTGAGCCACATTCGTGCCGGGGTGAATGCGCGTGCCGCGCTGGCGCACGATGATCGTGCCGGCGCGTACCGCCTGACCACCGTAGCGCTTGACTCCCAACCGCTGCGATTGGCTATCGCGGCCATTGCGGCTGGAGCCGGCGCCTTTTTTGTGTGCCATGCTGTCCTCCCAATCTCATCCCGCGCGGCGCACTAGCCGGCGGCAGCTTTCTTGGCGGCGCTTCGTCCGCCGGCCCCAATGCGATCGATGCGCAGGCGCGTGTAATCCTGCCGGTGACCGTGGCGCACGCGGTAGCGCATCTTGGATTTGTACTTGAAGACCAGGATCTTCGGACCGCGAATGTGCTCCAGCACGCTGGCCTTGATGCGCGCGCCGGTGACGAGCGGGGCACCCACTTGGGTGTTCTCACCGTCGACGAGCAGCAGCACTTGCTCGAGCTCGACGGTGCTTCCCTCTTCAGCGGTCAGGCGGTCGACCTCGATCACCTGGCCTTCTTCGGCGCGATATTGCTTGCCGCCGGTCTGCAGTATGGCGTATTTCATTATTCGGTTCTCCTTCGCTTCGCCGACGTCCACGCCCCTCAGGGCTCGAACGGCGGGGAGGGCCCGACACGTGCGCCTGCCCCAGCGGTCGTCTGCCGGGGCAGCGGATGGGCATTATAACACGGGCTCGATACCTGTCAAACCCAGTGACTCGGCACCAATACAGCCCAGTTTCGCGCGCGGCAAGCCACTCTCGGGATAGGCCCATCGCGAGGTCCCAAATCCACTCTCCGGGTGACGCCAGCCTGCTCCCGCAAGAAGATACATGTGGAAGCGTGCGCAACCTGGAATTCGAACAAAAGGGCGGGTCGGTAGACCGACGACGAACTGACGTGGCCGCTCATGGAAGTCATGGCTCGCTAAGTTCGTCGATGGTCTCCATTGAGGGCCCGCCGGTTCCCAGGGCTAAGCGCATCGGCTGATGCTGGATGTGATAGCATACGCCCGTCCCGCATACGGAGGCGCTTATGCAAAGCGATATCGAACGCCGGGTGGGCGAGAAGCTGCTGAAGCACAGATACACCCTCTCCCTCGGCGAATCCTGCACTGGAGGGCTCATCGGTCATCGCCTGACGCAGGTGCCGGGGTCATCCGAGTACTTCCTTGGCGGGATCATTGCCTATTCCTACGAGGCCAAAGAACGCCTGCTCAATGTCCGACACGATACGCTCTACAAGCACGGCGCGGTGAGCGAGGAGACGGCTCAGGAGATGGCGCGCGGTGCACGCCACGCGCTGGGGGCGGACATTGGCCTGGCGGTAACGGGTATTGCGGGCCCAGGCGGCGGATTGCCCGGGAAGCCCGTCGGTCTCACGTGGATTGCGTTGAGCACTCGAGATCTCGAGACGGCGCGCCAATTCACCTGGCGCGGTGACCGAAATGCGAACAAGCTTGAGTCATGCGAGGCGGCGCTGGGCATGCTGGAGGATTATCTCGATCGTCTTGGCGGGTGAATCTGGCTTCGGTCTTGCGGCTCGGTGTTGATGCTAGAGCCACCGACGGAACAAGCTGAGGTTTCCACCACAAAGCGGCGCGCCCACATCGGGCGCGCCGCTCCTATGGGAGGCACGCAGGGCCTCTTTGGCGCCTCGACGAGTTGCGGGCGCCGCGCTAGGTGGGGCTCGCTTCGAGCTTGGCTCGCTCGATGGCCGCCACCTCAGGAAGCAGCTTTCGGAAGAGAGGACTAGGTTCGCCGAGCGGCTCGCCGCCGCGCAGAGGGCTCGCAGCCCAGCGGCCGCTCCCACCTCGATCGTAGCGCAACACCGGGCGTGCCCCGAGTTCATCCTTCACGTCGGCCCGCATCAGGCTTCCGAACAGCGTGACCTTTCCGTGCAACCATCCGTTGACGGCCTCCGCGGCGAAGGGGATGACCGGTGAGAGCATGACGTTGAGCGTGTCGATGGCGCGCACCGCTGTGAAGATCGTGCGCGCCGCGGCGGCGCGGTCGGTCTTGATCTGGAACCACGGTCCCTGCTGGTCGAGGTATCGATTGACCTCGGTGGCCAAGGCCATGGCCTCCCCCAGTGCCGCCCGCAACTGTACCGCCTCGTAGCGCGCCCCGACGTTTGCCAACCCGCCCTCGACCCGCGCCAGAAGCTCAAGGTCCGACGGCATCAGTTCCCCGGGTTCGGGGATGCGTCCATCCCAGTGGCGATAGGCGAAGGTGAGCACGCGGTTGACCAAGTTGCCCCAGGTGGCCACCAACTCGTCGTTGTTGCGGCGCACGAAATCGTCCCAGTCCCAATCGGTATCGTGGGCCTCGGGCATGTTGACGGTCAGGTAGTAGCGCAAGGGGTCGGGGCCGTATGTGGCGGCGGCCTCCGGCGCCCAAACCGCCCAATGCCGCGATCCGGAGATCTTCTTCCCCTCGAGATTCATGAACTCATTGGCGGGGATGTCGAACGGCAGATTGAGCGCCCCATCGCCGTCACCCGCGTAAAGTCGTGAGGCGCCCATGAGCTGCGCCGGCCAGATCACTGCGTGGAAGGGGATGTTGTCTTTGCCGATGAAGTAGTAGGTGCGCGCCGACCCGTCGTACCACCACTCCTTCCACGCGTCCGGCCGACCTTCGAGCGCGGCCCACTCAATGGAGGCCGACAAATAGCCGATGACCGCTTCGAACCATACGTACAGCCGCTTGCCGGGCCAACCCGGTTCGGGCAACGGAATGCCCCAATCCAAATCGCGTGATATCGGCCGCCCGTGAAGTCCTTGCTCGACCATGTTCCGGGCGAAGCGCACCACGTTTGGCCGCCAATGGTCCTTCTCGCGGGCTAAATACTCCCCGATAGCCGGCGCGAGCTTGCCCAGGTCGAGGAAGAAGTGCTCCGTCTCGCGCGGTACCGGACGCGATCCGTCGATGCGGCTGCGCGGATTGATGAGCATCGTCGCCTCGAGCAGGTTCCCGCAGTTGTCGCATTGGTCGCCGCGCGCGTTAGGGAAGTGGCAGATGTAGCACTCGCCTTCGACGTAGCGGTCGGGCAGGTAGCGCTTCTCCGTCTCCGAATACAGGATCGTCTGCTTCTCGCGGAACAGGTAGCCGCCATCACGCAAAGCCAGGAACAGATCTTGCGAGACGCGAAAGTGATTCTGGGTGTGAGTGGTGGTGAATAGGTCGTACGAGATGCCAACCGCCACGAAGAGGTCGAGGAATTGCTGGTGGTAGCGCTGGAAGACCGCTTCCGGCGTGACGCCTTCGGCATCCGCGCGCACCGTGGCAGGTGTGCCGTGAGCATCACTGCCCGAAACCATCAACACATGGTTGCCGCGCAGCCGATGGTAGCGCGCGAAGATGTCCGCCGGCAGGTAGGAGCCCGTCAGATTGCCGACGTGGATGTCGGAGTTGACATACGGCCACGCCACGGCCACCAGGATGTTGGTCATGCGGCCTCCGCCGATTCGAGGTTCGGCGCGGATTGTAACATGCAGGAATTGAGAATTGCGCGGTGAGGCGGGGTCAGGTTGCGTATTCGCGCAGCTGACGCGCGCGGCGCGGGTGGCGCAGGCGGCGCAGTGCGCGGCCCTCGATTTGGCGGATGCGCTCGCGCGTCAGGCCGAACTTCTCGCCTACTTCTTCGAGGGTGTACGCACGCTCGCCCGAGAGGCCGAAGCGCAGGCGCAGCACGCGCGCCTCTCGCGGGCTGAGCGTGCCCAGTACCTCCTCCACCTTCTCGCTGAGGAGATGCTCGTACGCGCTATCGGTGGGGGAGGGGGTGATGTGATCCTCGACGAAAGCGATCAGTTCCTCATCGTCTTCCTCGCCCACCGGGCTTTCCAGCGAGATCGGGCGCCAGGAGACTTTGAGCATCCATTCCACCTTGGCCTGCTCCAACCCCAGGGCGGCTGCCAGTTCCTCGTTGGTTGGCTTACGGCTGAGCTGCTGCTCGAGTTCATGCGAGGTGCGGTACAGGCGGCGGATGCGGTCGGTCATGTGAACCGGGACGCGGATGGTCCGGCTCTGATCGGCGATGGCGCGCGAGATGGTCTGCCGGATCCACCACGTGGCGTAAGTACTGAAGCGAAAGCCGCGATGGTAGTCGTACTTCTCGACAGCCTTCATCAGCCCCAGGTTGCCCTCCTGGATCAGGTCGAGGAAGGGAACCCCGCGGCCGATGTAGCGTTTGGCGATGCTGACGACCAGGCGCGTGTTGGCCTTGATCAGGTGTTCGCGCGCGAGCCGCCCGTCTTCCACCCAACCCTCCAGCTCGGCCCGCCGGCTCGCGCTGCCTGCGGAGCCGCGCCGCAGGCTTCCGCCGCGCATTCGGTCCAGGCGGGCCATCGCCTGACCGCCGCGTTCAAAGCGCTTGGCGAGCGAAACCTCTTCCTGGGTGGTGAGCAGCGGGACGCGTGCCATTTCCTTGAGATACAGCCCGACGGTGTCGTCGATCGAGATCTTGGCCAGATCGAACTCACCCGTGGCCTCTTGCCGCACCGGACGCAGCAGGTCCGCCGGGATTTCCTCCGGTCCGTCGAACACATCAATGCCTGCGCCACGCAAGAACGCCAGGAGGCGCGGGACTTCAGCCCGGCCGGACTCCGCGTCGGGATAGGCTTCCATTATGTCTTCGGTCATCAAGAAGCCTTGGAGTTCGGCCTTCTCCAAGAGGGCGACAACTTCCTCGCTATCCTGCCAACGACGCTGCATCATCAAAGTCTCCTGGCCCCACTGGCGTACGGGTGGATGCGCGGACGTCTGGCTCAGCCTGTCAGTTGTCGTTCTGTGAGGCCCTCAAACACGTGCGGGCCGCCTCGGCGCGGGAACTCGCGGAGGCAAAAGCACGTGCGCGAATGCTGTGCGTGGCGCGCCGAGCGCACCCGGACTGTTCGGCTAACCCTCAGGTGGCGGGGCTGAGGACGTGACGCGGATTGAAGGGCTGGGCGTGGCAGCCTGGCTGCGATGCCCACAATCCGAGAGGTTGAGATCGGTTCCGCAGACGGGGCACAGGCCGCGGCAGTCGGGCTTGCACAGCGACCGTATCGGCAGGCCGATCAACATGTACTCACGCACGAGCGGCTCGAGGTCTAGGATCGCATCCTCGCCGACGGCCAGCAACGGATCGGTCGGGTTGGGGGGCGGGTAAACGAACAGATCCTGTAGCTGCGTGCGCACCCATTGTGAGAACGGCTTGAGGCAGCGAACGCACTCGGTCGGGAGCATTGCGGCGAATTGCCCCTGCACGATGACTCCCTGCGGGGTGCGCCCGAGTTGTATCTGGCCGCCGAAATCGGTGACGTGCAGGTCCGGGCCGAAATTTAGCTTGTCCTCGGAGAAGTCCATCACCCGCACGTAGCCGGCGGTCTGGTTGAGCATGAATCCAACATTCAACCGCAACGGTCGGTTCAGGTTGGGCACGAGAGGCGTTCCACTTGGGGATTCGACGGGAAATCTGCTGGATTATAGCATACGGCGAATTGAACCGTCAATGATGCATCGTTTGTTGTATCGACAGTATTCACTGCAACCATCTATAGTAACACCGCTGGAGGGCAGCGGCTGGCACGGACGCGTTCGCGCCACTCACAAGGCCGAGGCGGATTCCCGTCGTTGTCTGCCCGGCAAGTGGGTGTCAATCCGCTGCTTGACAGGCAGGAACGAGTTATTAGAATATTTTCTAACTTATTGATAAAAAGCCTCCGGGTGGCGGTGCAGCGCCAACCTCAACGGAGGCGCATACCGCCGTCGACCAGGGAGACTGTCTGGTTGGCAATCGGCGGGAAGCGCTGGTACAAAAAGGGCCGACGCGGACCAGCCCCGAATCTCGTCGCCCCTCCGCTTCGCATCGGGCCGAAACCCTCGCAGATCGAGGTGTTCATGCGTTTCATCCAGCAGGCGAGTGCCATGGAGAAGTCCGTGCGTCTGCCGTGCGCGGTCGCGATCGAGAAAGGCAATTGCCGGCCGTGCCCGCGTGGCCGGGCTATACTTGACGAGCGTCGACAGGCTGACGCGCCATGGAGGGAAGGTTGAACAGTCCAATGCAGACGCCCACAGGAAGTGAGGGCCCGACCGTGTTGCCTGAGTTGACACGCGACGAGATCCTGCGCTACTCGCGGCATCTGCTCATGCCGGAGGTCGGGCTTTCGGGCCAGCGCCGCCTCAAAGCCTCCCGCGTGCTGCTCATCGGCACCGGCGGGCTCGGTTCGCCGCTGGCGATGTACCTGGCCGCGGCCGGAGTTGGCCGCATCGGCTTGGTGGACTACGACGTGGTGGACCCAACCAACCTGCAGCGCCAGATCATCCATGGTGCCTCCCAGCAGGGACGCCTCAAGGTGGAGAGTGCCCGGGCGCGCATGCTCGACATCAACCCATTGATCCAAGTTGATATATACGACGCGCCCTTCACCTCGGAGAACGCACGCCAGATCGCCGAGCCCTACCAACTCATCGCCGATGGCACCGACAACTTCCCCACCCGCTACCTGGTCAACGATCTGTGCGTCTTCACCGGCAAGCCCAACGTGTACGGCAGCATCTTCCGCTTCGAGGGTCAGGTGAGCGTATTCGATGCGCGCCGCGGCCCGTGCTACCGCTGCCTGTTCCCTGAACCGCCGCCGCCCGGGATGGTTCCTTCGTGTGCGGAGGGCGGCGTGTTCGGCGTGCTGCCCGGCACCGTGGGCACGTTGCAGGCGACGGAGGTGCTCAAGCTGCTCCTGGGGATCGGTGAACCGCTCATCGGGCGTCTGTTGCTGTTCGACGCATTAGGCTTGAGCTTCGACGAGGTGCATCTCAAGAAGAACCCTGGCTGCGTCGTCTGCGGTGAGAACCCCAGCGTGACGGACTTGATCGACTACGAAGCCTTCTGCGGCGTGCCGGGGCACGACCGCGGCAACGAGGGCTCGGCCGGGGACGATTGGGACATCACCGCCGGTGAGCTTCATGCTCGCCTGGCCCGCGGCGAGCCCGTGCGGCTCATCGATGTTCGCGAACCGCACGAGTGGGAAATCGCCCACTTGCCGGGGGCCGAGCTCTTCCCGCTGGGTTCGCTGCCCGAACACTTCAACGAATTCGATAGCGCCCAAGATATGGTCTTCTTCTGCAAGAGCGGCACGCGCTCAGCGCGCGCGCTCGACCTGCTGCGGCAGGCGGGCTTTCGCAAGATACGCAACCTCAAGGGTGGTATCAACGCCTGGTCGCGCGAGGTCGACGCCTCGGTGCCAATCTACTGAGGAATGCGCTAGATGGGACGACTGTCCTCCAACCCCCACCCCTGACCCCTCCCCCGGCATAGGAAGCCGTGAACGTGGGGGTCTTGACCCGGGGGAGGGGCGAGGTTGTTTTCAAGGAGACGGGGGCCGCAGGCCCCCGTCTCCTTGATTCTCTTACCCCCTCTCCGCCAAGTGATCCGTTGTATTCGGGCAGCCATCCGGGCGGAGAGGGGGATGGGGGTGAGGTGGTTGATCCCGTTGTCTGCCAAGACGCGAGAGAGCATGGCGCCAGGCGATACTCCTGATCGCCGGCCCCCCCGGATTTCGTTGGCGTGGCATACGTGTCGCCCTGAGGGGGTGACGCGTGGCGGAGAGGCCCGTCGCCTCCTGGATGGCGAGCTCGCTTTCGGCAGATGGAACTTTGTGGGCCAGAATCCGGCTGAATTTGAGCTATTCTCGCGCGGTCGGCAATCGTAAGCCTTCCGTCGGGTGAGACCCAGGGCCGGGTGATATAATCCAGTCCAGAACCCGTTTCTCAGCGAGAACGGGTTCTTGTGGCCTCTAGGCAGGAAATCTCCCGCCCGGCCAATCCAGAGGAAAATACGTGAATTCACTTGTGACCGGGGCCGCCGGCTTCCTGGGGGCGGCGTTGTCAAACCATCTCGCGCGGGCCGGGAACCAGGTGCGCGGGTTGGACGACCTCTCGACGGGCGATCCGACTCGACTTAATCCGGCGGTACTCTTCACCCGCGGCGACGTGAGCGACCGGCCCAAGCTGTGGACTCTGCTGCAAGATGTGGAGTGCGTCTACCATTTGGCGGCGCGCGTATCAGTGCCCGAGTCAGTTCTCTACCCGCGCGAATACAACGCCGTGAACGTGGGCGGCACGGTCAGCCTGATGGAGGCCATGCGCGATGTCGGCGTGCGGCGCGTGGTGTTCATCTCATCGGGTGCGGTGTACGGCGAGCAAACGAGCCAACCCGTGAACGAGCGGGCCACCCCTCGGCCGACCTCACCCTACGCCGTCTCGAAACTCGCGGCCGAGTACTACGTGCAGACGATCGGCGCCTTGTGGGGGATCGAGACAACCATCTTGCGCGTCTTCAACGCCTACGGCCCGGGGCAGCCGCTGCCCGCGGCGCATGCACCGGTCATCTCGCGCTTCCTGCGTCAGGCAGCCGGCGGCGGCTCGCTGGTGATCCATGGCGATGGGGGCCAGACGCGCGACTACGTGTTCGTGGATGACGTGTTGGAGGCCATGGTCGCCGCCGGCACGCTGCCCGGGCTCGACCGGATGGCAATCAACGTGGGCAGCGGGGTGGAAACCTCGGTGCGCGAGCTGGCCGAGCACATCCGGCAGCTCCTGCCGCAAGGTGAAATACTGCACAACGGCCGCGAGAAGGCAGGCGTCTCGCGCATGTGCGCCGACCTGACCACGGCTCGCGCAAAACTCAACTACCGCCCCCGCTACTCGCTGGCCGAGGGGCTGCACCTGACCGTCGAGCGCGATCCCCGCTTCCAGCCGAACCTCGTTCGCGCATAACGCGCGAATCCCCCTCTCGAACAGCACCGTCTCAGCTAACCGGCACCCGGCCGCCGCTCGGCGCGCGCCCCGCGCCGAGCGTTCGGTACACAGCCAGGGCATGTCCCTCGATCATTCTCCAGCCAGGGTGTCCACGCACCGGGTTCCCCAGTTACAATTGCCGAGTGAGCCATGACCCACTCCACACGGCAGGTGCTCTCGCTCCCGCGCGCGTTCTTCGCCCGCGAAACACGCCAGGTGGCGCGCTCGCTTCTCGGAGCACGGCTGGTGCGTATCGATCGCGGCCGGCGGCTGTCGGGAATCATCGTCGAAGCGGAGGCCTATATCGGGCAGGAGGATCAGGGGTGTCATGCGCGCTATGGCCGCACGCCGCGCAATGCGGTGATGTTCGGGGCTCCAGGGCACGCCTACGTCTACTTCACCTACGGCATGCATTGGATGCTCAACGTGGTCACCGAGGCAGAGGGCCGACCGGCGGCGGTGTTACTGCGTGCGATCTCGCCCGCGGAGGGCGTGGCCGTCATGCAGCGACGTCGCGGGCGGCAGCCGCTGACCGACGGACCCGGCAAGTTGTGCCAGGCGCTCGGCATCGACGGGCGCTTGAACGGGCACGATCTGTGTAGCCCGGGCTCGCGCTTGTTTTGCGAGAAGGGCATGGGCTTCACCGAGGCGGAGGTCGTGCGGGGGCCGCGGGTGGGGTTGAACTCCGTGCCTGAGCCGTGGAAGAGCATCCCCTGGCGGTTTCGTGTGTTACCAGAAGTAATTCGTCACCGGTTGGAAGACGAGCACCACTAGGCAGGACGAGGAGGAGAGACCATGGGGCTGGTGGAGGGGAAGACTGCGCTCATCTTCGGCGTCGCGAATGATCACTCGATCGCCTGGGGCATTGCGCGCGCGCTGCATGCCCAAGGGGCGCGCATGGCCTTCAGCTATGCAGGTGAGGCGCTCGAGCGGCGAGTGAGGCCGCTGGCAAAGTCACTCGGCTCGAAGTTCGTCGAGCCGTGCGACGTGGGTAAGGACGAGGACATCGCCGCGGTGATGGCCAAAGCCAAGTCCGAGCTGGGGGGTATCGACATCCTGGTGCACTCGATCGGCTTCGCGTTGCGTGAGGAACTCATCGGCCCCTATTACAACACGACGCGCACTGGCTTTCACACGGCCATGGATATCAGCGTCTACTCGCTCACCGCGCTCGTGCGCGGCGCGCTGCCCAGCCTCAACCCGGGCGGGGCTGTGCTCACCCTCACCTACTACGGGTCCGACAAGGTCATGGTCAATTACAACGTGATGGGTTTGGCCAAGGCGGCGCTGGAAGCTTCTGTGCGCTACCTGGCCAACGACTTAGGTCCCAAGGGAATTCGGGTCAATGCCATTAGCGCCGGGCCGGTGCGGACGCTCGCGGCGGCCGGCGTGTCGGGGTTCAAATCTGCCCACGGCCGCTTTCGCGAGATCGCGCCGCTGAGGCGCAACATCGATACCGACGACATCGGCCGGGCGGCGGTCTTCTTGTGCTCAGATCTGGCCTCGGGCGTCACCGGCGAGGTTGTATTTGTCGATGCCGGGTACAACATCCTCGGCTCGTACGAGAAGCCGGGAGGCGAGGCGGAATAGGCCGGCTTGAGCCGGGTGCGAAGGCCCGCAATCCGTTCTCGAAGAGGGCATAGCACGCGTTGCCGTTGACCGCGCACGGAAAACATGGGCACGATTCGCGCGCGCGGATGAGCGGTTGCCTGCAGGTCCGAAGTGCAGGCGGGGTGACGGATCGGAGAGCGCGGTTCACGCAGAAAGGCAGATCGCAGGCGGAGATGACTCGGGCGGGCCAAGGGCCCGCCCGTTCGTTTGGGTAGATTGGGATGCACGCAGACAGCAGCTCGACTCAACGCCGCAGGTAAAACGGGATATCCACGATGACCCGACCGTGCCCGTGCCGGCGACGTCGGTAGAGTAGCGCCAGCTTGATCAGCCAAGCAGTCTGGTTGTGCAGCCAGAATTGCCACCAGCGAGCGGGGATGAACTCAGGCACGACGATCACGACCCGCTGGCCTTGTGCGAGCTGCCCATCCAATGCGTCCAGGTAATCCATCAGCGGATCGACGATGGAGCGGTAAGGCGATTCGAGAACCTCGAGGTTCGCATCCTGGCCCCAGTCCTTCCACGCCTCGCGCACTCGGCGAGCATCGCCCGGATGGATCTCGATGTAGACGGCGGTCACGTCGCGGCTGATCGATTTAGCGAAGTCGAGCGCCTCAAGAATGCCGCGATGGACACCAGAGATGGGCAGGATAACTCGCGGAGGGGGAGGCGGTGCAGCTGCCCGAGGTGTTGCCGGAAGGGCCAACTGTTGGCTGGTCTCGTGGTAATGCCGGCGAACCGTACGGAACACAACCACCATCGTGGGTATCAAGATGAGGACGATCCAAGCCCCATCCCGGAACTTGCTCACCGCCACCACGCACAGCGTCGCCACGGTCGTCGCCGCGCCCAAACCGTTGGCCAGCGATTTGAATTGCCAACTTGCGCCACGTAGCCGGATCCAGTGCCGCACCATTCCGGCCTGGGAGAGACTGAACGCCAGGAAGGCACCGACGGCGAAGAGCGGGATGAGCAAATGGCTGTCGCCGTGAAAGGCAACGATCAATACGCCTGAGAGCCCGGCGAGGAGCAGCATGCCGTTCGAGTAGACCAGCCGGTCACCGAGTTGAGAGAGAGGGCTGGGCAGGAATCCATCGCGAGCGAGGATGGAAGCCACTCGCGGGAAATCGGCGAAACTGGTGTTAGCCGCGACGGCGAGAACCAGCAGCGTCGCCGCCTGAACGATGAGGTAGGGCAAACCCCCACCCAGAACACGCCGCGCAAGCGCCGATAGGATGGTCTCCTCGGGACCGGCGATGACCGCGAAGTGCTGGGTCAGGAAGATGCTTCCCAAGAACATCGCGCCCATGAGAATCGCCATGACCCGCAGGGTCAGGTTGGCATTGCGCGACTCGGGCGGCTTGAAGGCGGGCACACCATTGCTGATTGCCTCGATCCCGGTGAGCGCTGTGCAACCCGAGGCGAACGTGTGCATGACGAGGAACAAGCTGAGCGGCAATGCCGGGGGCGGCGCGGCCGTTGCGAGCGAACCGGGCGGGTCGAAGAATGCGGCCCGGATCAGGCCGACCGCGATCATTCCGAGAAAGGCCGCGATGAACAAGTACACCGGCACCGTCATCAAGGTGCCCGATTCGCGAAGGCCGCGCAAATTCGCCACTGTGATGGCCACGAGAATCAGGAGTGCCAGCTCAACTCTCCAGGGCCACAGGATGGGAAAGGCCGATGCGATCGCAGCAACGCCGGCCGTCAGGCTGACTGCGGCGGTCAGCACGTAGTCGATGAGCAGGGCCGCGGCCGCGACCAGGCCCCAGTTCGTCCCCAAGTTCTCGCGGGCCACGGTGTACGAACCGCCACCCGAGGGGTAAGC
This sequence comes from uncultured Chloroflexia bacterium, assembly GCA_963712475.1. Classification (GTDB taxonomy): domain Bacteria; phylum Chloroflexota; class Anaerolineae; order Anaerolineales; family RBG-16-64-43; genus RBG-16-64-43. The sequence goes on along the minus strand of CAVQIA010000004.1, from coordinate 836,089 downwards.
GTGTATCGTCTGGGCGTATGAAACGGCCAGGACCCCGAGCAGCAAGGCAATGCCAACCGCAATCGGCCATGCGTAGACGAGACCGGCTGCGCCGGCCACGACCAAACCGAGGTAGATCTCTTGGTTGGCGTAGGCCACCGAAGATAACGCATCGGGCGAGAATGCTGCCAGCGCCCTGAACTTGCCGAGGCGTTCCATTGCGAGGCGTCGGGTGGGGATGGGTGGACCAATGAGGAATTCCCGCAGCGACCTCACGATGCGTTCGTCTCCAAGTCGTCGTAGGGGTTTGGCCGAACTCACATGCATGGAGCTACACCAGGCGCGGCATATGCATCGGCCGAGAGTGTTTGGTCGATTTATCCGGGCCATATGCTACTCCCAACCGCTTCATCGGGCGAGGCTCGGCCAGATTGGCGCAGATTCCCGCGGGAGCAGGGTGTGCGACGTCGGTTGCGGAGGAGGATCAGCTTTGGGGGGCGGGCGCTTCTAGCTCGGCCGGCAGGTGGAGTCAGTGAGCTTCTGGCTTGGGAATGGGAAGAGAAGAAGACCCCTCTCAGTTTTGGGTACGTCAGAGGGGCGCGGGGACACGTACGCGTAAAACGCCTCACCGATCGGGTATGGCGAACGAGGTTGGAGGTCGCGTGAATCGAGAAGCCCTCTATCCCGCGACCCACTCGGAGTAGGCGCGCCGCAGCCAATCGCGCAAGCGCGGGAAGATCCACTGCAACCCGCCGGCGCGGTAGAAAGCGCGTGCGATTTGCAGATACATGCGAGTGCGGTTGCGGATGCCTTCGCCGAGGCCACGGTGATACTCGCTTGGGGGGTGCCACACGCCGGGCATCGGTACGTGCTGGACCCGCCAGCCGTATTGCAGGGCAGCGACGGTCAGTGCCGTTTCTATGCCATAGCCCTCGGCCGCAGACCAGTCGATGCGGTGCAACAGTTCGCTACGCAGGCAGCGCTGCCCCGAAAGCCACGGTGTCAGCCGGTGCGACATATCGGTGGTCCACTTGCCGCCGATGAAAAGCCCTAGCGTCATCTCGGCCTTGTTGGCCAGTATGGGCTCAACGAGATCGTCGATGTGCGTGGGTCCGTAGCCCTCGAGATCCGCATCGAGGAGCAGCAGTGCGCCGGTGCCGGCGGCAGCGCTCAGCCCGGTGCGCACCGCCGCACCCTTGCCGCGGTTCTGATCGTGGTGCAGCACGCGGACACGCGGGTCGTTTGTCGCGGCCGCGCGGGCCTCACCTAAGGTGCCGTCCACCGATCCGTCATCGACAACGATAATGGAGTCCAGACACTCGACGGATCGCAACCCGGCCAGCATGTTGCCAATGCGGCCCGATTCGTTGTAAGCCGGAATGACGCAGGCCACCCGCCGCGCGAGGGGTCCGCGCATATGGGAGATTGCGCCGATCCTTGTCGGCGACTCCCGGTTCGAGTGCGCTTCCATTTCGCTCACCGTCTCTTGGTCCATCGAGTCCAGACTCACCTGATTACTTTTCCGGTACGGCCGCGTGCGCTGGGTGGGAGGGGACTTTTGCGGGCCTGGTCCGGAGCGTCTTCGGGTGCGAAGATGTGGGCGTTGCCTCCACAGTGCTCAAGACCGGTCGCATTCTAACCCACCTTGGCGCTGCTTTGCCAGTTCTCCACTTCTCACCCGCGGGCGATCAGCAGGGCGTCTCTTCGGTGCCTGACACAATATACGCTTACCCGCCCGCCAAGTTCCGGGCGTCTCTAGGCCTGGGCGCAGGCGATTGGCGGTTCTCGCCTGGATCTGGCCTGCGGCCGCAACCTTAGAGGACGATGTGAGTCAAAGCCAGGTGGAGCCCAGGTGCGCCCGGGCGAGGCGGCGGGATTTCGGTCCGTCTCGAAGGCGATTGGACGCTCGGCCAATTGCGCATCGCCTGTGAACCGAGGTCTCGGTCAGCACTCGCGGCGCAGCCGCGCATCGCAGCGAGAGCCCGCTCGGCAAGAAATCAGGCTCATTTCGGCGTTCCATGAATCGTGTTCGCCCGAGAACCAAATCCGGCGGCGTAATTGGGTATACTCACGGCTTGAGCGGAAAGAGCACTAACCTCGGGAGGGTAGTGGATGAGTTCTGCATCAGAGGGCGGCGCGCCAAACGAATTGCCGGACGCCCGCACAGTGAACGATGTGATTGTGTTGGGTTCGGGGCCAGCGGGGTTCTCGGCTGCGCTCTACGCCGCACGCGCCGACCGTGCACCTCTTGTGCTGACGGGTCAGGAGCTTGGCGGGCAAGCCGGACTCACCCACACCATCGAGAACTACCCGGGCTTCCCAGAGGGAGTGGGCGGTGCCGATCTTGGCCAGCTCTTCCAGAAGCAGGCTGAGCGCTTCGGCGCGCGGGTCGAGCTCGAACTCGGCGACTGCGGTCGACTTGCACCGCTGGCCCTTCATCGTCAAGACCTACTCCGCGGAATACGCAACGCGCACCCTCATCATTGCCACCGGCGCGAGCCCACGCAAGTTGAACGTGCCCGGCGAGCAGGACCTCACCGGGCGCGGCGTGAGCTACTGCGCCACGTGCGACGGCTGGTTCTTCAAGGGCAAGGAGGTCGTCGTCGTCGGCGGAGGGGATAGCGCGCTGGAGGAGGGGCTCTTCCTCACGCGTTACGCCACCCATGTGACGATTGTCCATCGCCGCGAGGAATTTCGCGCCGGGCGCATCTTGCGGCAGCGCGCGGAACGCAACGAGAAGATCTCCTTCCGGCTGAACACGATCGTCCAGGCCGTGCGCGGCGAGACGGCGGTGACCTCGGTCGATCTGCGGGATGTTGCTTCCGGAGCGATCGAAGACAAGCCGACGCAGGGTGTCTTCATCTTCATTGGGCACGATCCGAATACCGAATTCCTGCGGGGTCAGCTCGAACTCGACGCCAAGGGTTACGTTGTGGCCGATGCGCGCATGCGCACAAGCGTACCGGGCGTATTCGTGGCAGGTGAAGCCTCCGACTCGGTCTTCCGCCAGGTGGCTACCTCGGCGGGTATGGGCGTGGCAGCCGCGATGACGGCCGAGACGTGGCTGGCCGAACGCGAGGCCGAGTTGGCTGAGGCGGGGGCCTGAGTGATTCCGTGCGAGTCAGAAGCCCGCGGCGAAGGCCGCGGGCTTTTTGTTTTCGAGGAGGCATTACGCTCTCAATAGCGCGGCAAGTCCGAGTCGGCTTCCACACTGTAGGCATCCAACCCGCCGCGCAGGTTGACCACCTGCGTGAACCCGCGGCTGCTCAAGTAGAGGGCTGCATACAGGCTGCGGATCCCGTGGTGGCAATAGACCACGAGGCGCTCCGCCGAGTCCAACGTCTGTGACCACTCGGCGATGCCTTCCAGCGGCCGCAGTTCCGCGCGCGGCAAGCGGCATATTTCCCACTCGTCGGGCTCGCGCACATCGAGCAGCCGCAGCGGTTGGCCCTCCTCCAGCCACTGCAGAAGCTGGCGCGGCCCGATTTCCGTAAAGGCGTCTTCAGCCACCCAGCACCTTGAGGGGTACGGGAGTCAGGACGAGGAGAAAGACGATCAGCCCGATCAGTGCTAGGGCCTTACGCCGTCCATCAAGCTGGGTTATCTGATCCAAGGGCTCGGCGTGCACGCGACCGAAGACGAGGATGAGGAACAGGAGCAGCAACCACCCCGGCCATGCAAGGGCCAGCAGCCCAAGGCCGACCAGGATCACCGGTAACACGCGGTTGGCCCTCGGCCCAAAAAGAGTGTAGAGCAAGTGGCCCCCATCCAGTTGACCGGCGGGGATCAGGTTCATGCCGGTGACCAGCAGCCCGGCCCAGCCCGCCCAAGCGACCGGGTGCAGCATCACATCTAAGCCGCCCAGCGGAATTGGTGATCCCAGCAGCAGGTAGCGTGCCCAGTAGAGGAGCGGGGGCACCGCGTAGTGCGTGGGCTGCGGCAAGAGCTGCCCGAAGACGAGGAACTTCGAGAGCAGGTAGAGAAGCGAGTTACCTTCCAGCATGAAACCCGGGCTGCCGGTCAGCGAGCTGGGTAGCGGCTCGATGTGGGAAAGGCTCAGTCCGTAGAGAAGCACGGGGATGGCCACAACCAGGCCGGCCAGGGGGCCGGCGACGGCGATATCCATCAGAACGCGCCGGTTGCGCGGAGGTTCCTTCATTGAAATGAAGGCGCCCATCGTGCCAAAAAGAGTCAAAGGCATAGGAATGAAATAGGGGAAGCTCACCGCAGTCCGATTGCGCCTGGCTGCGAGATAGTGTCCGAATTCGTGGACCCCGAGAATGCCGAGCAGGCTAACCGCGAATGGCAGGCCGGCGGTCAGATTGCGCGCGATGAGCACCAGCGTGTCGAGGGTCGAGAGCCCGCCTGCGCCGCCAGCCGGCTCGGCGAGCGAGGGGCTCATGGAAGCACCAACGTACAGGACCGAGAGCAGCGTGAGCGCGAAGAGCACCAGGTTGACTCTGACGTCGGAGGCGCGGGGTTCGTGGACACCCTTCACCAGAAGGACGACGTGGTCCTCGCCATCCTGGCGGAAGAGCGGCGTGAACCCGAGCGGGCGCAGGGCTGCTGCCAGTTCGTCGTACGCCTCGACGGAATCCTTGAGCAACCGGCCGCGAAACCGGATGCGATAGTTCTGGGTCGGGGATCCAAGGGTGGTGTCGTGAATGGCCAGAACGCGCGCAACCTGTGAGGCGAGGCGTGATGACTCGAGATCCTGAACTACCTCAGACGACATACCATACCTCTAGGCGGGGATGGATGGGGGTCGAACCCACCGCGGCTCGCAAGCGACCCGCCAGCGGTTTTGAAGACCGAGGGGCCCACCGGGGCCCAGCCATCCCCAGGCAACGGATGGAGTCCTGCACCCCCGCTCGCGCACAGGATCCAGTCAGCGTGGCGCGGAGGCGCCTGCGTGTGATCCGAGGCAGCATTCTATCACTCGCCTATGGCTGAACGGGGCGGACCGGCGGCAATGTGAATGTTGGCCACTTCAAGCCACTGAGCCTCAACGGTGGGGATCACCCCAAAACGCATCCCCCTCTCGGGCGAGGCCACGGCGAACTGATTGTCGATCCAGATCACCAGCCCGAGCGGCGCGGTGGGCGGTTCGGCCGAAACAGCCTGTATCTCCCCGTCCATGAGGAATACCACACGGTCCGGACGCCAATCGATGACGTACGAGTGCCATTGGGAAGGATCAAAGTGCAGGCGAGTCTCCTCCGCTGCGTAGAAGCGGCGCATGAGGGCAAACAACCCCCGCCGCAATGGGGGCACGTGCATGGCCAGAAAGGCGCCTGCCGCGCCGGGCAAAAGCAATGCAGGGTGCATGGATCGAGAGCGGAGCGTAGCGGTCTTCCAGCCCGCTCCGGGCACATCCCGATGGAGCCGCAGGTCGGAGGGCGGCGAAGCGTAGAAGAACCACGCGGTCTGCGGAGTTCTGCGGCCAGCGGCGCGCCGCGCCCCGGACGCCCAACCCGAAGCTGAAGGGATCATTCCAGAACCCGAAGCCGAAGGTGCCCGAAGGATGAGGGGAAGAGGTCCGCGCGCTCAGGGCCAAGCGCACCGGGGGCGCCCACGGCATGTCGCGCCGCGCCACCCCGCGATAATCGTCAAGTTGCGCATCGGCGTAGCGACGAGAGGCCGACAGCGAAAGCCGCCACCGGGTTTCCCCGTTCGACGCGGTCGATGATTCGACGTGCGCTTCCCCCAACACGAGCGGCGCAATGTGCAATCGTGCCTCAACTACGGCAGGTCTCGACATTCCTTCGAGTATAATGGATTCGAGTCGTGGAGGGCGCATGGAAATCACTTGGTACGGGCACTCATGCTTTCGTCTGACCGAACGAGGGATCGCCTCGGTCGTGACCGATCCGTACGACGAAAGCATCGGCTACAGCGCCCTGCGCCTCAAGGCGGATATTGTCACGGTCAGCCATGAGGCCGCTGGTCATAACGACGTCGACGCCGTCAAAGGCGAGAAGCGCGTACTCCGCGGCCCCGGTGAATTCGAGATCGGCGGTGTCTTCATCACTGGAGTTGGCACTCATCACAATGGCGATGAGACCGGGGCAAAACGAAAAACCGCTGCCAAGCGCGAATCGAACACCCTGTATTTGTTCGACTTCAACGGCCTGACCATCGCCCATCTCGGAGATCTCGACTATGTGCCCACGCAGCAGCAGATTGAAGACCTGGGCGCGGTCGAAGTGCTGCTGGTGCCCGTAGGCGGAGGCGGAGCCCTCACCGCTTCGCAGGCGGCGGAGGTCATCAGTCTGCTGGAGCCGTCGATCGTCGTACCCATGCACTACAAGACTCCCGACACGACCCTCAAGCTCGAGTCCTTAGGCAAATTCATCAAGGAGATGGGTCTCTCGGCCCCCAAACCGGTCGAGTCGCTCAAGCTCGGTCGGTCCGATCTCCCGGAAGAAACGCGCGTAGTGGTTCTCGACTACAAGCGCGGCTAAGCCCCGGCCACGGGAGTGGACCTTAACGAGCGCAGTGCGGGAGAGCGATGGCACCCATCAAGCTGCTGATGACCTGGGACATTCAGCCAGGCAAGGAACAGGAATACTTCGAGTTCATCGTGCGCGAGTTCCTGCCCGGCATGCAAGGTCTGGGGATCGAGCCGACGGACGCGTGGTTCACGGCCTACGGCGACGCCCCGCAAATCATGGTGGGCGGAAGCACGCCGGAAATGGGATCGATGCAGCAGGTCCTCTCCTCAGCTGGTTGGGTGGAGCTGCGCGAGAAGCTGCTGTTGTACGTCGACAACTTCGCCTTCAAGCTCGTCAGGGCGCGGGCCGGGTTCCAACTCTAGCGCATGGGTAAACGCACAAGGGCGGCCAAAGGCCGCCCTTGTTTTATTTGTGTGTGGAGGCTTACTCTTTCTCCGGCTTGGCGGGGGTGGGTTCGACCTTCTCGCCCGGCTCCGATCCTTCCGCCTTCTTTTCGCGCGAGGGCCCCTGGCCCGACGGGGAGCGATGATCGGTCGCATACCAGCCGGATCCCTTGAAGATTATTCCGGCCGGCGTGAAGACTTTCTTGAGCGACTTCTTACCGCACTCCGGGCACTTGACCAGAGGTGCATCGTCGAAGGTTTGTTGACGGTCGAACTGCACGCCGCAGGAACTGCAGCGATAAGTGTAGATCGGCATTTCCTTCCTCGCGATCGCGCATGAACCGCGTCGGATTATAGCCCCCCGCATCTTGCCTGTAAAGACCTTAGATTGCAGGCGATTCGTGGCCTGGCCGCGCTCAGTCGCGCGGAAGCCGCCGACCCCGGGGATCCGCTCGGCCGGCGCCAAGCAGAAGCCGACTAGGCCGAACGGGCCAACCGTGGATTGCCATCGCCGCGATGGTCATCGCGAGACTCACGACGAGGAGTATGGGTGGCGCGAGGATTACGCCCGACGTCAACCCCGCCACAAGGAAGTATGCATGGAACCCAAGCGGCACGGCCCAGGTCGCTGCGGGCGCGCCGCGCGGCAACTTGGGGCGCTGCGACACTACGATTGCGAATGCGGCGAACATCAGTGAGCCAACAAGCGGTCCGTGCCAGGTATATGGAATGCGGTAGGCGATCAGGGCATTGGTGGCCAGGACGCCCACTAGGCCGATTGCAATGGCCGCCACCGGAGCCAGGGCGCTCGCGGTGCGCCCGCGTAGAAGAGCACAAACGCGGTACCCTGCCGAGAATGAAACGATGACCCAGAACCATGCCCAGAAATTGGCGAACGGCACACCGAAGTAGTTGAAGCGCAAGCCTTGTCCCCAATCCCACATCCCCAGCCGGATGGCCACCGCATCCATCGCCAAGTCAATGTTCAGCGCCAGCAACCCGTCCAGAATCGGCCGTGCCCATTCGGGCATGCTTGTCGCGTTCGAGAAGGTCATTGCACTGTATGCGATGCACCCCCAGGCCACGCCCACCATCAAGGGCACATCGAACACCATCACGCTGAACGTGCCATAGTGATACGCCTGCAACTGACGGATGGTCGCCAGCTCGAGCAGCAAGCCGAAGACCACGCCCGAGAGCAGGCGAGCCACGCTTGCCCAGCCCTGCCGGGCTGCATGCACGATGCAAATAAGGAACAGGCCGAGGACGACTAATTCGTTCGCCAGGAAGTACAAGTTGGGCATGCGGGTTGATCCTCCTCACGCGATCGAGACCAGCCAGATTCTAACGCGCGGGCATGGCAGGTTGGCACGAGTGAATTCTCCGGCCGTCATCCGGGAGGTGCGGCGGATCGCACCCGGCCGTGGAATGCAGCCGGGCGAGCGCCATTCGGCGGAGCGCCTGGCGTACAATTCACAAACCGCACCCCCCGGCTTGAGGCGCGAACCTCGCGGAGCAGAGTGCGAGCGCTGTTGGAGAGGCCTACGAGGTGGATGACGACTTCAAGAGACACGGCTCGATAGCCTTCGACCGCGTAGCGGAGATCTACGACCGTACGCGGGGCTTCCCTCCAGGTGTGGGCGAGCAGGTAGTCGCTGCACTGCTGCCGCATCTACCTCGCACGGCACGTGTGCTGGAGGTGGGGGTCGGCACCGGCCGCATCGCCCGGCTGCTGCTCAATCATGACGTGCCGGTTGTCGGGGTCGATCTCTCGCGGCCGATGATGGATCGCTTGCGGGGCGAGCCTCCGGCCGGAGAAGCGGGCTTGCGTCTCATCCAAGGTGATGCGCAACGCCTGCCCTTGGGCGCGCACGCCGTCACGGCGGTGATCGCGGTTCACGTGTTCCATTTGGTGGGGGATGCTCAAGCCGCGATGACGGAGACCTTGCGCGTACTCCGCCCGGCTGGGATGGTCGCGGTTGGGTGGAATTGGCACCCGCCCGACTCGATCGGGCGGCGCGTGCGCCGTGCGTGGCGAGAAATCGTGGCGCAACATGGCGCAGCGATGGGCGCCCCAGGGCTGCGCGAAATGGAGGCGCCGGTGGTCTTCTTTCGCGCCCGAGCTCGGCAGCACCAGGAGATCCTCGCCTGCGAGTGGCGCGTCGCGCGCTCGCCGCGTCAGGCTCTGGAGGATGTCGAGAAGAAGACGTTTTCTAGCACATGGGTGGTCAGCGAGGATGTATTTCCGGCTTGCCTTGCCCAACTTCGCGCCTGGGCTGAAAGCGAATGGGTCGACCTGGATCGGCCGCGTGACGAGTCACGCCGGTTTATCTGGCACATCTTCAGCGATTGGGGCGCCTGAGGCACCCAAGACGGATGCCCCGGGGGCCCGGCTCAAACGACGGGCCACCCAACCAAAGATGTCGTGGCGGTATTCCTTCCAGATGTGGATCAGGCTCGGCAAGGCCGAGACGAAGATCACGCCCAGGACGATCAGCAGGAAGTAGCGGTCGATCCCCGGAATCGTCGCTCCGAGGAAGTACCCCGCCAGAGTCACGCCAACCGCCCACAGCATTCCCCCCAGAATGTTGAAGGAGAAGAAGCGCCGGTACGGCATTTGGACAGCGCCCGCAACGATCGGCGCGAATGTGCGGATGAACGGCATGAATCGCGCCAGCACGATCGTCTTGCCGCCATGCTTCTCGTAGAACGCCTTTGCCGCAAGGAGGTTCTTGCGCCGGAAGAGGAGGGAGTTCTCGCGGCTGAAGATCGGGGGGCCGGTCTTCTTCCCGAACCAGTAGCCCACATTGTCGCCCAGCACGGCTGCCACAGGGAGCGTCAGCAGCAAGATCCAGATCTCCAGCTCGCCATGGGATGCGAGCAGACCCGCAGTGAGCAGCAGGCTGTCGCCAGGAAGGAAGAATCCGAAGAAAAGGCCGGACTCCGCGAAGATGATCCCGATCAGCCCGAGATACCCGACCGTTTCAATCAACTTAACCAGATCGAAACCCATCCACACTCACTCTCTGCCCCGCTCAGCCATTCGGTCATGAGGTCTGGAAGATTATACCCGAGCAATTCGACGGCTCGCGCGAGTGGAAGCGAAACGAGGAGCCATTCACTCCGCAATGGTGCCCGCGCCCGGCGAGCGACACCATTGAGCGGACCGTTGCCGGAGGGCGTCGCACTCGAACAAGGTTCGCCTCCATTTGACTCCCCGCACCCTTGACCCTATACTCATTTCAGAACTCCGCAGTGCTCTTCGTTACCTGCCACCGGTCCAGGTCCTCGGAGGGAGGTCCTGGGCGACGCCTTCATCCACCCGGAAGAGAGGAGAGAGGACTATGGCGGACCGACCCTGGCTCAAGAACTACGATCCTGGCGTTCCACGCACACTCGATCTCCCGAAAGTTCCGCTGTTTCGCTTCTTGGAAGACGCAGCCGCAAAACACCCAGACGTCCCGTGCACGATCTTCAAGGGCGCGAAAATCACCTACCGCGAGATGGACGGGCTTACCAATGCGCTCGCAGCAGCCCTGGTGGAGTTGGGCGTCAAGCGCGGCCAGCCTGTGGCCATGTTCATGCCCAACACCCCGCAATTCGTGATGTGTTTTTACGGCATCATCAAGGCGGGCGGGGTGGTGGTGGCGACCAACCCCCTCTACACTCCCCGAGAGATCGAGCACCAGATGAAGGACTCGGGTGCCGAGTTCATGATCCTGACCAGCAATTTCTACTCCCGGATCAAGGAAGTGCAGCCCGCCACCAAGCTCAAGAAGCTGATTGTCACGAACATCAAGGAGACCCTGCCGCCGCTTCTGCGCGTGCTGTTCACTTTGGCCAAGGAGAAGAAGGAAGGCCACCGCGTTGAACTGGCGGCCGGCGATCTGTGGCTCAAGGACCTATTGGCCAAGTATGCCGGCGCGGCCAAGCCCAAGATCGACATCGGGCCCGACGATCTATGTATCTTCCAATACAGCGGAGGAACGACCGGTGTGTCCAAGGCGGCCGTCTCAACGCATATGGCGCTGCTCTCCGACACCATGGCCATCCGCGGGTGGATGACCGATCTGCGGGAGGGCCAGGAGCTGTTGCTGATGGCCATCCCACTCTTCCATGTGTATGGCATGGTGGCGGGCATGAGCCTGGCGGTGGCCGGCGCCACCCCAATGATCATGATCCCCAACCCGCGCGACCTGCATGACGTGCTGGGGTCGATCCAGAAGTACCGCCCGACGATCTTCCCGGGGGTTCCCACGCTCTACAATGCGATCAACAACCACCCGGATGTGCGCGCAGGCAAGTACAAGATCGATTCCATTCGCGCCTGCATTTCGGGCTCCGCGCCCCTCATGCGCGAAACCAAGGAGACGTTCGAACGCCTGACGGGCGGCAAGCTCGTGGAGGGCTATGGTCTCTCGGAGGCGCCCACGGCCACGCACTGCAACCCGTTGAAGGGGCGCAACATCACGGGCTCGATCGGCCTGCCATTGCCGGGAGTGGATGCGCGCATCGTCAGCCTGGACGACGGCGTGACGGTTTTGCCGCCCGGCGAAGTGGGCGAGCTCTCCATTCGCGGACCCATGCTGATGAAGGGCTATCACAACATGCCCACCGAAACGGCCAACACCCTGCGCGACGGCTGGCTCTTCACCGGCGATATCGCACGCATGGATGAGGATGGCTACTTCTACATCGTCGACCGCAAGAAGGAACTGATCAAGGTCGGCGGGTATCAGGTGTGGCCGCGTGAGGTGGAAGAGGTCCTTGCCGGTCATGCCAAGGTACTCGAAGTGGCGGCCGCCGGCATCCCGGATGCCTACCGCGGCGAAACCGTGAAGGCCTGGGTTGTCCTCAAACCCGGTCAGAGCGCCACCGAGGACGAGCTGAAGGCCTGGTGCACCGATAAGCTGGCCAAGTTCAAGATCCCCTCGACCATCGAGTTCCGTTCGGAGCCCCTGCCCAAGACGACCGTGGGCAAGATCCTGCGCCGCGAGCTGGTGCGCGAGCACAAGGAAAAGTCACCGGCCAAGTAGCCGGGTTGCGAACGAGGGGTGGATGACAAGAGCGCCGGATCCCATCCGGCGCTCTTCGTCGCTGTTTGCGTCGTGCCTGTGCGGTTCAGCCTAGCTGGTTGCGCCAGCCGGAACTGCGGCCGCTTTCGGCATCGGGGTGCTCGTGCGCGTGGCGTGAGGTGAGGGGAAAAGTTTCGAGAACTCCACCTCGTCCAGCGTTTCCAACTCGATCAGCCGCTGCGCCACCGCATCCAGCTTCTCACGGTACTGACGCAGGATAGATTTCGCGCGGTCATACGAGTCGTGCACCAGCGTGCGCACTTCCTGGTCGATCTCCTGCGCGACCTGGTCGGAGTAGTCGCGTTGCTCGCCGATCTCCCGGCCCAGGAACACCAGCTCTTCCTTCTGGCCGTAGACCATCGGCCCCAAGCGGTCGCTCATGCCCCAGCGGGTGACCATGTTGCGCGCGAGTTTCGTAGCACGCTCCATGTCATCGGAGGCGCCGGTGGTGACGTCATTGAAGACCAGGTCTTCGGAGGCGCGGCCGCCTAGGAGGCCTGCGAGATCGGCCCTAAACTTATTGCGCGAGTGCAGCGTGCGGTCTTCCTCCGGCAGCGCCAGAGTGTAGCCGCCGGCGATACCGCGCGCAATAATCGAAACCTTGTGCACTGGATCGCATTCGGGGATGGCCTGCATCACGACCGCGTGGCCGGCCTCGTGGTAGGCGATGATGCGTTTCTCTTCCTCGCTGATCAAGCGGCTCTTGCGTTCCGGCCCGGCAATGACCCGCTCGATGGCCTCTTCCATCTCCGACATCGTGATCGACTTCTTGTCGCGGCGTGCGGCGAGGATCGCAGCCTCGTTGACGAGGTTTTCGATATCGGCGCCCACAAACCCGGGCGTCGATTTCGCCAGCGTGGTCAGGTTGACGTCGCTCGCCAGCGGCTTGCCGCGCGCGTGCACCTTGAGAATGGCCTCGCGCCCGCGCATGTCCGGACGGTCGAGCACCACCCGCCGGTCGAATCGGCCTGGGCGCATGAGCGCCGGGTCGAGGATGTCGGGCCGGTTGGTGGCGGCGACCACAATGACGTTGGTGTCGGTGTCGAAGCCGTCCATCTCGACCAGAATCTGGTTGAGGGTCTGCTCGCGCTCGTCGTGGCTGCCACCCAGGCCGGTGCCGCGCTGGCGCCCCACCGCGTCGATCTCGTCCACGAAGACGATGCATGGCGAATGGCGTTTGGCTTGGTCGAACAGGTCTCGCACTCGGCTGGCGCCCACACCAACGAACATCTCCACGAATTCGGACCCGGAGATGGAGAAGAACGGCACTCCGGCTTCTCCGGAGACCGCTTTGGCCATGAGGGTCTTGCCCGTCCCGGGCGAGCCCACCAGCAGGACGCCCTTGGGGATGCGCGCGCCGAGTGAGATGAACTTCTCGGGTTCCTTGAGGAACTCGACGATCTCGCGCAGCTCTTCCTTGGCCTCTTCCACACCGGCGACGTCGTCGAAGGTCACGGTCGGTTGATCGCCGGTGAACATGCGCGCCCGGCTCTTGCCAAAGGAGATGGCTTGATTGTTGGTTCCCTGAGCTTGGCGCAGCATGAAGTAGATGAGGACGCCGAAGATCAGCACCGGAACGAGGTAAGTGGCCAGGTTGAGCACCATCCCCCAGTCGCTGGGCGGGCGCACTTCGATATTGACCTTGCTCGGGTCGAGATCGGCGCTGGTCACGCCGTAGGCTTCGAGCTGGCTGGCCAAGCTCGAGGCGGGTTCCTTGCGCGACTTTGCCTCCTGACCACCCACGTAGGTGATGGCCAGGTCGTCCTCATTGACCACGATCTGCTCGACCTTGCCCGCGCGCAGATCGGCGGCGAGTTGGTTGATTTGGATGACTTGCGTGCGCGCGTTGGAGGCCTGGTACTGCTGATAGATCAGCACGCCCATGGCCGCCAGAACAATGAAGATCGTGATCAGGTTGCGTGTGCGCGACGAATCCACGAATCCCTCCCGGAGGGGAATCCACCCCCGGACTCCGTTCAACGGATATTTTCGCTCCGATTATACCAGACGGGTATTTGCGAAATGTATGATACCGCGAGACTCATGCCGTTCTCACAGCATGTGAATCGCCTGCATTGGAAGCCCATTCCTTGGGATTCACTCCCAGTTGATGCCGCCTCCCAGACGATGCTGGATATGTGCCGGCCCTCCGATCTTGGTTGACGACTCGCTCGTGCGGCAGGGCAACAGGCTGACCCACCATCAGGACGTGTCACGGCGTGTGGCCACACAAGCAGGGGGTGGGCGGGTCGTCGAGCGATCGAAACGCCAGTGGCATCAGCGAAGAAAGCCGCATTGCTGAGGGGCTCAGGCGGGCGAGGCGAAGTACAGGAGATAGACCCACATCGTGAGTGGGACCAGCCCGCCGACCGCCACCAATGCAAGGAAGGCAAGCCCGACAGCCAGCCAGTCAATCGTCATGGGTGCGCGACTCTCCAGCGCAGGTCGCGCGACACTCCCCTCGGCCAAGCGGGCTGCCCCAGGCGTCAATTCTTGCAGCAGCCCGCGCAAGAAGCGCGCCGCTTGCTCCCCGTTCCTGAACCTCTCGCGCGCATCCTTTGCCATCATCCGCAAGATGATAGCCTCGGTCTCGACCGGGATGGTCGGCATCAGGCTGCGCGGGGCGGGAGGCGGGCTCGACACGTGCTGCAAGGCGAGCGCTCGCGGGTCCTTACCGTGGAAGGGGAGATGGCCGGTGACGAGTTCGAACAAGACCACGCCGAGCGAGTAGACGTCGCTGGCCGGGCTGAGCGGCTCCCCTCGTGCCTGCTCGGGTGAGAAATACTGCGGTGTGCCCCAGGGCTCGTCCTCATCCTCGCCCCCGGCCAGTAGCGAACGGGCGATGCCGAAATCGGTTAGCTTGGGTTGCAGGTCGTGGCGCAGCAGGACGTTTTGCGGCTTGACGTCACAATGAACCAGGCCGGCGCGGTGGGCCAGCCCCAGCCCTTCTGCCAATTGCAGCGCGATCCAGACTGCCTCCTGCGGCGGCAAGGTGCCGCGCCGGGCGAGGTAGGTCTTGAGGTCGGAGCCCTCCACCAGCTCCATCACCATGAAGTACTGATCGTTCTCCACACCAAAGTCGTAGAGCCGAACGAGGTTCGGATGATCGAGGTGAGCAAGGGCCTGCGCTTCGTGCAGAAAGCGGCGCTGAAACGCCGCATCCCGCGTGTATTCGTACTTGAGCAGCTTGATCGCCACCTGGCGACCCAAGGTCAGATCATGGGCACGGTAGATATTGGCCACCGCGCCGCTGCCGAGCGGTTCGACCAGGCGATATCGGCTGTTGAGAGTCGGCAGGCCGTTCATCGTACGCAGGATTCTATCAATAATAGCGGCGCGGGCGGCTGGCCGCGGGCGGACATGTATAATCCCTCGAGGTGAGGTGAGATGGCCATCCGCGCATTGCTACTGCACAACCCGCTGGCAGGTCGCTTCCCGTCGTATCAACTCGTGGCGCGAGCGGGGCACATCCTCGAACGTCATGGCTGGCACACCGAGATCCATTCGGTGACGGCGCCCGAACACGTCGCCGAAAGCGCGCGCCTCGCGGCACGCGAGGGATACCAGGTGGTCGTCGCGGCGGGCGGCGATGGGACTGCAGGGCAGGTCGCGGCCGGCCTGGCAGGCAGCCAGACCGCGTTGGCCCTCCTGCCATCCGGCACAGCCAACGTGTGGGCGCAGGAACAAGGCCTGCCCAGGCTGGCGTGGTTCGACTGGTTTGCACTCGATCGCGCGGCCGGCGCACTCGTCCACGGGCGATCCCACCGCATCGACGTCGGCCGCTGCAACGGTGAGGTATTCCTGTTGTGGGCAGGGGTCGGGCTGGATGCGATTGTGGTTCGCCGCAAGGAACCAGTGCGTCGATGGCATCGGCAGTTTTCCATGGGAAGCTACTTTGCCACGGCGGTGTGGTCGGCGCTCGATTGGCACGGGGTCGATCTCGAGATTCGCACGGAGAGCACCGAAACACGAGGCCGATTCTTGCTGGCCGTCGTGACGAACATCCATGCCTACGGAGGCGGGCTGTTCCAGCTCGCGCCCGAAGCACGCGTCGACGACGGGTGGCTCGACCTGTGGCTCTTCGGAGGGCGGTCATTCCCCGAGACGCTCCAGCGAGCCTGGACGCTATTCACCGGGCGCCACGTCAGCGACCCGAATATCCAACGAATTGCATTTCGTAAGTTGACGTTGCAGGCCAATTCCCCCGCCGGCATCCAATTGGATGGCGAGCCGCGTCAGGGTCGCTTCCCCTTTGAGATTGAAGTCTGGCCGCGAGCGCTCAATGTCCTCGTTCCGGTCGAGGTTCCGCGAACATTGTTCGTCGATGGCGTCGGCGACGCACTGCCCCAGGTTTGAACTGCGAACAGCAATAGCGCGCGGCGCCCGTTGCCGCAGAGTCCCCCCGAGCCGTCGACCGTCGATCCGTTCTGATATAATGCGCACTCGCGCTCTGGCGCGTGTGAGGAGGCAGCGTGGCAACGTATCTCAATCTGGCGCAGATCGTGCTGGGCGCCGCACTGATCGTGGCGATCGTCCTGCAGAGCAAGGAAGCCGGCCTGGGCGGGTTCATGGGCGGTGAGGCAGGTGGTGTCTTCCGCGCCCGGCGCGGTGTTGAAAAGACCCTCTTCCAAATCACCATCGTATTGAGCGTCCTGTTCTTTGCCATGGCGCTCATCAACGTCATGGTGGTCGGGTAATCCTCCGGATCGGGCGTTCGCCGCGGCAGGTACGCTCCTCCACGGCGCACTCTCCGCGCGACCCCGCCTTCACTCCCACACACGAATGAAAAGGTTTCGCTGGCAAATCCTGGTCGCCGTGGCGGGGGTGGTGGCCATTCTCCTGCTGCTGCTCGCCGTCAAGGGACCCACCTTGCGGCCGAACGCACCCGCGGTCCAGGCCGCGCGCGGCGGGACCTACCGCGAAGCATTGGTGGGCAGCCTGCAGCGACTCAATCCCCTGCTCGATAGCTACAACCAACCCGACCGCGACGTGGACCGGTTGATCTTCTCCGGGCTGATCGGGTTCGACCCGACCGGTGCGCCCATCCCCGATCTGGCAGCCGGCTGGGTCATCGGCGAGGATGGACTGTCGTACACCGTCATCCTGCGGCCGGATGCGACCTGGCACGACGGCGAGCCCGTCACCTCGCGAGATGTTTTGTTCACGTTCGGTGTGCTCCAGGACAAGGACTACCCTGGCCCGGCGGACCTGGCGCGGCTGTGGCGCTCCGTCAAGGTCACGGCCCACGACGAACGAACCGTTGTGTTCACCTTGCCCGAGCCGTTTGCGCCGTTCCTGGATTTCCTTTCGCAGGGTTTGCTGCCCGAGCATCTTCTGGGCAGTGTGACCGCGGCAGATTTGACGGGTCAGACCTTCAACGTATCGCCCATCGGAAGCGGGCCCTTCCGTCTCGACCACCTGCTGGTCGAGCAGGACCGGATCACGGGGCTCGTTCTCAAGCCTTACGAGAAGCACTTCGGAACGACAGCCTATCTCGACGAAGTGGAGTTCCGGTATTTTCCGAGTGTGGAGGCGGCGTTCGGAGCTTTGGAGGCGGGTCAGATGATGGGGCTGGGCGGGTTGACTCCGCCTCTTGTGGAGCGCGCGTTGCACACCTCGACGCTGCAGATGTTCTCCGCTCGCGAGCCGAGAATGGCGTTGGTGTTCTTCAACCTCAAGAATGAAGAAGTCCCGTTTTTCGCCTCGCGCGAGGTGCGGCACGCCTTGCTGCTAGCCGTCAATCGGCAGCGGATAATCAACTCGGTTCTCTTCGGCCAGGCGGTCATCGCTGCGGGGCCGGTGCTGCCGGGGTCGTGGGCGGCTGACCCTGCCATTACGCCCGAGACCTTCGACCCTCTGCAGGCGGAGCGCTTGCTGGAGACCGCGGGTTGGAAGCTGCCCACCGGGGCCACTCCGGGCGATGCGGCGTACGTGCGCGAGAAGGAGGACACTCCGCTCCGATTCACCCTCGTGCATCCGGATGACGCGGTTCACACGCGCACGGCACAGATGCTGCAGGCGATGTGGGCGGAGGTGGGGGTGCAGGCGGACCTGCAGGCAGTGCCTGCGAATTCGCTCGTCAGCGGCTTCCTGGCGCCTCGATCGTACCAGGCGGCGCTCGGTGACCTCAGCCTGGCACGGTTCCCCGACCCCGACCCCTACACCTTCTGGCACCAGACGCAGATCTCGAGCGGCCAGAACTACTCACAGCTCGATGACCGATCGATCAGCGAAGTGCTCGAGATCGCACGCACCGAGACCAGCCCGACCGACCGGGCGAAGCTTTATCGGTCGTTCCAGTACCGGTTCAACTACCAGGTTCCAGCCCTGGTGCTGTGGTACCCCACCTATTCGTATGCACTCGATGCACGCCTGAACGGCGTGCATCTTGGGCCGCTGGTCGATTCCAGCGACCGGCTGACGTCCATCACGCAGTGGTTCCTGATTTCCGCCCCGGCGACACCGGCAACGGTCTCGACCCCCTGACGCGTGCCCGGCGTGCACGCGACAACTCAAAAGCAAGAAGGGGCCGGATTTCCGGCCCCTTCTGATTCACGTCGGCGAACTGAACCTTACCCGCAGCCGCATTCGCCCGAGGCATGGGCTTCGTCGGCCGTTTCCCCGGTGCGGAAGGACTTGCCGCAGCCGCAGGTCCATGTCGCATTGGGATTTGAGATGTGGAAATCGCCGCCCAGGCTGTCGCTGATGAAATCGATCGTCGAGCCCTGCATGAAGCTGAAGGACTCAGGATCGATCACGATGCGCACGCCGCCCTCGTAATCGAACTTGCGGTCGGTCTCGCGCTCCTGAGTGGCCGGCGACATTCCGTAGCGGTACCCGCTGCAGCCGCCCGGGTCGACGAAAAGGCGCAGGGCCTTGCCTTCCATCGCGTGCTTGTTCAATTCACTGCGAACTGCTTCGACCGCGGTCGGCGTGAGAACGATCGCCTCCGCTTGAGTTTCCATCACCATAGGCACCTCCCTCCGCGAGTGACTTCACCATTAACATGACATATCATACCCAATTACCCCGTGTGCGTCAATAAGGGCCGCGTTTGGCTTCGCGGAAGGCGGATTCGCGGGATTCTGGGTTCGCGAGGATCGCCATTCCCGGGGCTGGCTGGAGGCCAATGCGCACTATCCCTGGCGCCGGACCGGAGGGTCGCGGTCGAGCCACAGTTCGCGGTAGACGCGGTCCCAATCCGAAAGGCCGCGCAGCGCGACAATTGCGCCGGCGGCGATGGCGGCCTGAGTCGCCAACGAGGGTAGCCCAGCCACGACCAGCACCGGACCGATCAGAAGTCCGGTGAGCAGATTCGCGCGGGCGGTGTGGCGCAGCCCCAGATTGCAGGTGGCCCCCAGGCCGACAGCGACTGCAAACCCAAGTGGATGGACGGCGAGCAGGGCACCCGCGGCTGTAGCCATGCCCATGCCACCCCGGAAGCCCGCCAGGACGGGCCAGCAATGGCCGGCCACCGTCATCCCAGCCGCAAAGGGCACTGCCCACGAGCCGCCGGCCCAGCGCGCGAGGACCACGGCCATCACGCCCTTGCTCATATCCAATACCAGGGCCACAAACCCAGCCAGCCACCCGGCTTGGCGCATTACATTGGTCGCTCCCGCGTGCCCCGGAACCCCCCTCGCGGATATCCTTGCGCGCCGCGATCCGGCCCACCCACACCGCGAACGGCAGCGAGCCGATCAGATAGGACGCGAGCCCGATCGCCATCCATCTCAACGGGTCGGTCACGCTGAGCCTCGCCCGCCGTGGGGCAAGATCCGATCCCGCCTAGAGAAAGGCAATCTGATCTCCTGGGTTGCCGAGCGGGTCGAGCCCGAGGCGTTCTTCGAGCGATTCGCGTCTGAGCAGCGCATCATCCAGCATGCGCCGGACATGGCGGAACTTGAGAAAGCGCCATCCGTTTTCCACGGCTTGCCGCAGCAACCAGTTGCGGCGCATCTTGTACTCCACCAGCGAGGCACGCCCGCCCGGGAGGACCACCCAGGCGTGCGAGGGATCAAGGCGCGGGTCGAGCAGGTAGCGCCCGAACGCGGCCGAAGTGATGAGAAAGAAGCGGATCGGGGGTGCGTCCTGGGCCTCATGGAACTCGAGCGGATTGACCCCCGAGAGGCGGAACCCGAAGCGCTCGCCCAGGCGAATGAGCGCCGCTCGCACCGATTCGAGATCGGCCGTGCGCTGTTCGGCGAAGTCCTCGGGGCGCAAGCTCCACAGCAACTGCGTCTCGTCTTCCTGACCGTACGATCGCAGGCAGGCCCGCACCAGGCGTGCCTCGGGAGTAAGGAGCCCGGGGAAGGTCTCACACACCAGGCGGTCGAGCACCGCGTATGTCGAGGGACCCTGCTCGGCAAGCAAGCGCGCGACCTCGGCCTCGACCCGATCGGCAAGCGGAATGGAGGCAGCGCCCGGGTCGTGCATCCACCACGTTGAACCCAGGTCGCTCTCCTCACCTTTGGCAGCCGCCACTTGGGGGTGCGCCTCGGCGGCCCCGTTTATCGCGGCCTGGCATTGGGCGAATTCAGTTTCTTCCTCCCCAGAGGGCGAGGGGAACAGGTGACCGAGAGCCACCTGCGACCAGGCCGCCGCGTGAATGACTTCCCAGGCTGTGGGCTCCGAACGATCGAGAATGACCTGGTAGGCGGCTTGCTCGGCAACCTGACGCGCCGAGTCAAGCCCGGCCAACTCGGGCGCCGGGCCGAGAAGTTCACGCCGCCCCACGGACCGCCAGACGATTTGGGCCGTGTCGGTGTCCGCGCGGAGGGCGCGGCCCTCGAGTTGAAAGCCTGCGCGGTCGAACGACCACAGCGCCGCGGCCAGGAACCCGGGCTCCAACTCGCCCAGCAACCCGACCACGGGAACGCCCGACGCAATGTGCGGCGCAAGGCTCTCGGCCGAGGCGAGCAGCGCATTGGCATGCCACGCCCAGTCGTAGCGGCGGCGGTGTAATACGCCGCGCAAGGGCGCCACGGCCGCCGCCCCCCACAACCAGCCGGCCCAGGCCGCGGATAGAGTCCATAGCGCTTGGTTTGGACGCGGCAACGCCGTGATGACGCATTCGGGCTCGACCGCCTCGAGCTCGCCGGCCAACTCGCGCGCCGACCCGGCGAACAGATTGATGGTATGCGGCTCGAGCGCATCGCCTGGGCGCCAAGCGCGCACGGCCACTGCCGTGCGGTCGGCGCTCCACCACGTCACCGCGCGCTGCAACGTGAGCCACACGTTGACTTCCTTGTAGCGGGCCGGCGCCTGAAGCGATCGCGGTCTCTGACGCACATGGGGTGCGTATCCGCGCAGGATGTGCGCCTCATCCAAGGCGGTGATCAGCAAGGCCTCTGCAGCGCGCCGCTCCTCCTCGCTCAGGTCGAGGCTCTCGACCCGGATGAGAACCGAGAAGAGCGCATACAACGCGCGCAGCGGGTACACCTCGAGCGCTTCTTCGGCGTGAATGCGGTCCGGATCTCCGGGAGGCGCCAGCCGTTCGAGGGCCAGGTGGTAATACATGCCGCGGGCCAAATAGGGGCGGACGACTTCCTCGTCCTCGGGTGTCGCCGGCTCCTCCGCCTCGTGCCCGCATTCACTGCACGTGTAGATGCGCGAGACCAGCCGATCACGAGCGGCCGGCTCGGGCGGCCCGGCTTCTCGTCCCGTCTCGCGGCTCCAGACGAACGCCTCGGCCTCGGTGGGCTTGTGGCAGGCGCTGCACGTGACCAAGTACAGCTCGCGCAGCTGATCCTCGAGGCGCTCCGCGGGCCGCGCGCCGGCGAGTGGCGGGCGCGGCGCCCCCGCCGGGCCGGGGCCGGCGCGGCGGGCGGAGGCCATCTTGGCGAGTGCGCCGCGCAATGCCTCCGGCGACGGAGGTTGGGCCTGGAGTTGGATCAGCGATCGAACTACCGGGTTGAGGCAGCCCACCAGCAAGGAGGCTCCCTCACGGGCCAATTCAATGGCCAGTGCGGGCGATTGTCCGAACGGATCGACCACGACGCGCCGCTCGCCGGCGTAACGATGGAGGAATTCGCCCGCCACCCCGTGCGTCAATGGCGGCAGGAAGACCCCCAATGGTTCAGGCTGGGTCGGTCGGGTTCCAGGAAAGAAGACCAGATCCATCGCGGCCTCATTCCATAGTATAGCGCGAGGAACGGGCCGGCCGAGGGAACGCGGGCGGCTGTGAGGAGAAAGAGGGGACCGGACTAGGGTGCCGAGGCGTGCTCGCGTGAGAGTTGCTCACGCAGCTCGGCGAAGCTCGACATCCCACCCGCGAGGCGCAAGAACTCGCCCACAGTTGGGCTCAGCGCGCGCAATTGCTCGACGGCCGGGCCGACGGGATCGGCTCCGCGTTCGCCAGGTTGGTCGGCATAGGCGCCATAGAACGCGAAGTAGGCCTGATTCAACCGGCGAATGGTGTATCCGTGTTCGACGAAGAGGCGCCGGCGTTCCTCCATGTAGCTCTCGGCCTGCGACACCCGGCCCTCCTGGAGCAATGCGTCAACCGTCACGCGCGTCTCACGCATCGCCGCGCGGAAGTCGAAGGCCGGCACAGGTGGAGGGGCGCTCCCTGGCGAGGCAGGCGGCGGAGGCGGGGGGACCCGATCGGGGTAGAAGCGTGCAATCACTCGCGCGCCGAGCTCGCGCCCCACGATCGAAGCAACAGTCTCGTTCATCGTGCGAGTTTCGGGCGTGGTGTCGTAGTTGGCGCCGAGCGGCCGGAAGGAAAGGTAATTGTGCGTCCACTCGTGGGCGATTGTCTCGACGATCCAGTTGAGGCTGGTCGTGTCCTGAATCATGGTCGGGTACGTGCCGATCCCACCCAGCGGGACGACGAGGGCCGACAGGTCCAGCCGAGGTTCCACCTTCTGCTCCAGCGCGATTTGCTGCTCGAGCGGAAGGTCCGGGTTCATTTGGATGCTGGCTTCCTGGCGAATCACCTGACGCGGCGACAAGATCAAGGCCAGCGGAATCGCGCTGAAATGGAACGACACAGGCGGCAGCACCTGGCCGCCGAATGCGAATCCCTCTTCGGCGATCAGCGCACCGGCCTGCTCCTCGAGGATGGCCTCCACGTGCGGACGGAGGGCCGTCTGCCTCGCGCGTGCCTGGGCCAGCCGCTCACGCGTGGCGAGGCTCGCGGCCATCGGGTCGGGTACCTGGGGGTCGGCGAAGACCTTGCTCACCGCCTCCTGCAGTTGTTCGGCTTGCCCCTCGAGGGCGATGTACTCTTCGACCAGCTGTGTGCGTGCTGATGCGGGCAGGTACTCCTGCGGGGCAAGCGCGGCCTGGGCGAACTTGAGCCCCAACGCATCCAGCGTCCAACGCGAGAAATCGAATTGATCGTCGGCGACGAGGAAGGCGGCACGATCGGGTATCGAACGTGGGAACCACGTGGCGCCCCCGGCCAGGACGGCGACCACGGCGAGCGTGGCGCCCAGCTCGAATGCACGCGAGAACCTGCGCCACAGTTGATGGGGCATGCGGCGATGATAGCGGGCGGTAGGCTGCGTGTCAATGTGCAAGGTGTGGGTTGGCAGGGGATGCGGCCGATCGCGATTAGGATTACGCTGGCGCGGTGCCGTGCACTTTCGAAAGGTCAGCCCCGATCGACCCGTATGGCACGCGGCGCTTTCGCGGTTGCGGTGGAGGAGTCCGAGCACACCATGCCCAGACCCGCACGACCTAGAGCCCGCATCCTCAATGGGGCGATGGAGCCCGTCTTTGGAGTCCTGCCCGAAGCCGTGCTCGATAATCTGCGCCGTCCCGCCTCTGAGAACGCCCTGTTGTGGAACCTGATCTATCCGCTGGCTCGACCGAGCCTTTCGCTCGGCCAACTGCTCAGCCTGCCACCCTTGTGGGGAACTGCGGCCATCGAACACAAGGACGAGGCGTTGCATCCGTACTTCTGGGGCCACAATCTGGCTGGCGAGCGGCTGGCGGACTTGGATGAGGCACTCGCCGAAGTGGACGGCACGGGGCATCCGACACAGGTCGATCTCTTCCTGGCGGGCCACGAGAACCTGGTGCTGGTCGAGGCCAAGCACCTCAGCCACTTCGGCCGCTGCGGGCGATTCGTGCGCGGACGCTGCCCCGAGATCCACCTCGACCAAACCCTGGGCGCGGCACCGTGCCGCTATTGGGAGAACGAACCCAGCCGCTTCACGACATCCCTCGACTTCGGTGATCGTCCGACACCTGAGGGATCTCTGCCGCCTTGCGCCACACATTACCAACTGGCGCGAACACTGGGCTCGGGAGTTGGCTTGCGCGCAAAGAAAGCGTCCACGCTCCACCTGTGGACGATCGTCCCGCGCGGCCGATGGCCCGCGTTGCAGAAGGGGTGGCTGGATTTCGCTCGGTCGAATCCGCGAGGAAGACGTGTGGCGCAGGTGCCGGGTACTGGCCTGGGAAGACGTGCGAGCGTTGGCGGAGCCCGATCGCTCACACTAGCCGGCGCGACGCGCGTGGGCCGAGCCGCGTGATGCGGTGCCGCCAGACCACGTTGCGTTCGGCAGCGTGAAGTGCGGTGCGCGCAACCTGTTAGCTGGCGGTCGAAGTGCCGATCTCGATCTTCGGCGGCGCTTCGAAGTGCTTCTTCACCAGACACTGATCGGCCGCCCGCACGACGGCCGACCGGTACTTTCTCGGGGAAGTCCTTGGGGAGCTGAATATCGAGCCGGATCGTGACGACCATTCCCGTCTGCGGGTCGTAGACCGGCTCCTGAACGATGCGCATGCCTTCGGTAGACACGCCCCGCTGGCGGCAAAACCCGAGCACGTAGATTCCCGCGCACGTTCCGACCGAGGACAGAAAGACAGCGAACGGCGTCGGAGCCGAGGCCGTGCCCCCGCCTTGCGCCGGCTGGTCTGTCGGAACCGTGAAGGGCCCGAAGTGGGCGTCGACCTTCGCGCCCCCCGGAAAATCGATGATCATCTGCATCGGTGGGTCACTCCTTCAGACAATATCGCTGGATCGAGGCGCTCACTCCGGCTCGTTCCGGCGTTGCACGTCAGTCGCCGACGGGCTTGCGAGGTTGCGGCTGGCCAGGTTGCTGTTCGCTTCTTTTCTCGCGAAGGTGGCCCGGCGCGACCCAGCCGTTCTGCATTCTATCCTTGAATAGGTCTCCGAGACTGCCATGCCAGGGGATCCTGCATTGAGGGCCGGGCGACGAGTTGCCGACCGCAGCCCTCGTCGTTGCCCCCCAACCAAGGTCCGGAGCATACCTCGCGAGGCGAGCCGAGCGCGGCCCGATCCCACAGCCACTCACGGGACGGAGGACGGCCGCCGCCTGAGCAGACTTCTCGCACTCGGCCGACGGGCCTGTCGCGAAACGGACCTCGGCGCGTGAGTGACGAGCGGCTCCAGTTTGACCTCTGGCGTGCCATTACCCCGCGACGTGCCTGGTACCTCTCGCCTGAAGGGCTGACGAGTGGCCGCGATAGGCGCGCGCCGACGGGTTACCATCGCCCCTCTCCCGGCTGCGGCGTCCCGGTTGGGGGGGTCGAAACCCGGGAATGTCACCCAGCGGCGAGGGAGTTGCCGATTATGATATACTCCAATGATACATGAGCACTCGGAGCCAGTTAGTCCAGGTACGCCTTTCGGGCGCCGCGCCCGCCTGGGACGCGAACATGTGCAAACACCCGACGAGGAAACCATGAACACGACAGTTGCGGTTTCGGTCGATGTGGGCGAACGGCTGCGCAAGCTGCGCGGAGAACGGGCATACTCGTTGCGCGCGCTGGCTCGCGAGGCGGGGATGTCGGCGAACGCCTTGAGCCTGATCGAACGCGGCAAGACCTCCCCGAGCGTCAGCACGCTCTACCGTCTCTCGGACGCGTTGCGCATTCCAGTGACCGCATTCTTCCGCGAAGAGCCACGCCAAGTGCCGGTGGTTCTGTGCAAGGCCGATCAGCGCACACGCGTTCCGTTTCCCCGTGGGTTGTGGGAGGGTCTGGGCGGCGACGTCTTCGTGGGCAGGGTGCAGCCCTACCTGCTCACGCTCGAGACGGGTGCCACCAGCGGCCCGCATCCGATGGTCCATAGCGGCCACGAGTTCATCTACTGCTTGCGCGGGCAAATCGAGTACGTCGTCGAGCAGGAGGTCTTTCTGCTCGACGCGGGCGACAGCCTGCTCTTTGCAGCTCACCTTTCTCACCGCTGGCGAAATGCCGGCAAGACCGTCGCCAGTTCGTTGCTTGTCCTCTCAGGCGGCGGCGACGATTTCGCTCCATCCACGCACGGTCTCTCGGCCCGCGCAGCCGAAATGCTCTCTGCGCAGGAACCCGGCGAGGACGAGGAGATTGCCGCAGCCTCGCCGTTCGAGGAAGTGTAAGCGGCCCCCGGACCATCTCACTCACCTATTGAAATCGTGACGACCTTCGCGGCGCGAGAGAGAATGCCGCCTGCAGGCGGCCGTCCCTCTGGGCATACGACCCGCACCTCCAGGTGACCTTGCGTGGGCGTGTTCGCCGATGACGCGCGATAGTAGTCCGGCGCGATGACAGCCGGCTGAGGCAGCCCCACCCGCGTCATGCGGGACTACAGCCGATAGGTCCAGGCCGGGTGTGCGTATTTCTCCTCGGCCAGGGCCTTCCCCCGGCGGCGCTGAGTTTCGTCGAGGCCGACCTCCTCGAAGCGCAGGGCGAGCCCAACCGCGAAGCCTTCAGCCAGCGCGCGCGCGGCCTCGCTCCAGCTCACCTCTCGGCCGAGCGCCTCACCCAGCGTCAGCGCCCGCGCGCGGACGCGCGCCTCAGCCTCGGACGAAGAGCCGTGCGTCTCGTGCAGGGCGTGCACGATGCGCGCGATATCGCCTGTGAGCGGAAGCGAACCATGCTGCAGCACGACGCCGCGATGGCGCCACTGCGCGCTGCCCATCAGTTTCCGCCCGCCGCTGGTGATCTCGTAGTTCGAGGGTATCTCGAAACACACGGGCCCCGCGGAGGATTCCGTCGTGTACTCGGCCTCGGCCTCGACCTGCGCGCCGAGCGCGCGCAGCCCCGCCACCAATCCGCGGCTGAGGCGACGGTAACTTGGCAACACGCCGCCCGCCATGAGGGGATGGCTCGCGGGGGCGACGACGGAGTACGTCAGTTCATCGGTGTGCAGAATTGCCCGGCCGCCGGTGGCGCGTCGCACCATATCCCAACCGAGATGGCGTAACGCCTGCGGGTCGGCATCCGAAGCCGGCTGCGCGTGGCCAAGCGAAAGGCACGGCGGCTCCCAGGCGTACAGGCGCACGATGGGCCGAGATGCGCCAGCCTCAACCGCCTCGACCAGCGCCTCATCGATGGCCATGTTCATCGCGCCAGGCATCGGCGGAGTGAGGATCAGATGCCAGAGATCAATCGGGGTCTGCATGAGCAGCTATGACTCGTGTGAGCCCATTCTACACTCTCGCCGATGCGCACCGATCGGCGCTGGCGAGCTCCACACTCAGTCGCGGATAGCCATGCGTCCAAGGTGCACGGCCATCGGGTATAATCTCGGCGCTCGAACCGCGATGAGATGACCCCCAACTTGTTCGTGCCTCTTGCCTGCCTCCTGCAATGACACTTCGCCTGGCGCTGTGTTTCCACTTCAGCCAACCATTGGCCGAACGCGCAGGCACGGCTAGCCGTCTCTGTTACCGCGGCCTGATCGAGGCGCTCGGGCGGCACCCCGACCTCAAGTTCAACATCAGCTTGAGCGGGGCGCTCCTGCACGCGCTGCATTGGCTCGATCCGGAAACCCTTGAGAGTTTGCGGCAGGGGTTCCGTTCTGGGCAATTCACGCTGCTGGGTTCGACCTACGCCGCTAACCTGTTGGCCGCCTGCGATGATTGGGACAACGCTCAGCAACTCGCGCTGCACCGTGCGCTGATGCTGGAGGAGTTTGGCACGTCGCCCTCGGTCTTTGCCAACGTGGGAGGAGCATGGGCGCCCCACATGGCGCCGCTGCTCGCGGCCAGCGGGTACACGGCCTCGATCGTAGACGGACGCATGCTGCGCCAAGCCGGGGTGACCCTGCCTCTCGTCTACGGCCTGCGGCAGGGTGACCGCGTGCTCGGGTTGTTGTGGGCCGAGGAGGCGCTGGGCGAGCGAGTGTGTGCAGCAGCCTGGTATCGTCGGCCGGAGCTGCTCGAGCGCAGCCTGGCCGCGGTGGCCGGGTTGCCGCGCACCGACGAGCTGCTGCCGGTGCTCGCGCTCGAAGCCGACTCGTTCGGGGCCTGGGCACTCGGCAACGGGCTTGATCCGCGCGCGGATTGGGATGGGCTGGAACAGGTGCTGGCGCAGTTCGGGCAGCGCGCCGGCGTGGAGCTTGTCGGTCTGGAGAACTTGGCCGAACCGGCGCTCACCATCGAAGGGGCACTGGGGGGTTGGGGCGGGGCGCTCGATCGTGCTGCGGCCCTCGAGCCCGCCGGGGAGATGCAGCCCTTCGCCGACTGGCGAGACTACCTGCGCCGCTCGCCGACGGTGATTCATTTTCGCCGCTTGCACAACGCAGTTCGCAATCGGTTGACCGCGATCGGTTCGGCATGGGCCGATCCCGGCTGGGTCGCGCCGCCCCCCGAGTCACTTCCCGGGGCCTGCGCCACGCTCTACCGCTCGGCCATCCGCACATTCTGTCTGCATCAGTTTCGTTTCGGGCAACCGGGGTTCGCCGGGCGGGGGCAGCCCGAATGGGAGGGCGTTGCCGCGACCTTTGCCTTGGCTCGTGCGGCGGAGATTGCGGAGGGGCCGCATCAGCCCGGCGCGCCGCCTCGTGCATCGATCGAGGATGTGACTGGCGACGGCGAAGATGAGATCCTGCTCGAGGATCACCACCACCTGATTATTCTCAGCCACTTCGGCGGGCGGGTGGTGTACTGGTTCGATCTGGTCGACGGGGCTCAGCACGTCGGCAACCCGTGGGCCGTGCCCGAGGGACGCTATCGCACCGACGTGACCCTCATCCAAGGAAGTGGCTCGCTGCCCGATTGGCGCGAGTTGCCGCCGTGGGACCGACCCTCGCCCTTGGAGGAAGCCGCGCCCGGCCGGCGCCGACCGTTCATGTCCGATGAACTCATCGCCGAGCTTGGCCCGCTCCTGCCATACTGGCCGGCGCCGGGCGGCGCGACCCAGCACGCCGGGCGACCGGTGCGCCGCCGCGCCCTGAACGACTTTCTACAGCTCGACGATCAGCCCGTGCTTCCCGCCGACGCGGAACTCGATTTCAGGTTGGAGGAGGGCGGGGTCACCTTCCTGCGCTTCTTCGGATACCGGCTCGAGATGACCAAACACGTGCGCCTCGCGCCAGACGGGCTGCGCGTGAACTACCGCTTCCACAACGCCCACGATGAGCCGCATCGGGTGAAGTTGGAGATCGTGTCGGAGATTGCACCCGACGGTCAACAATTGCTGGCGGCTTCTGCTGATTCACTCGAGCCGGTCGTGGCCCGCGGCCCGCAGCCCGGGGTGCGCAACACGTTGAGCGGAGAAGTCATCCTCTCGCGAGCCTCCCGCGCCTTGAGCGCCGCGCCGGCCTTCTCGCCCGGGCTGCTGGCGGTTGAGATCGCGCAACGATTCGAGTTCATCCTTGGACCCGGGAAGGCGGAAACGCTGACCCTGCGCCTGCAGGTGCTCTCGGAACATGAGCAGGGGTTGCTGCGCGGCGGATTGAAACGGATCGGCGGTTGGCCGCCGGCCGGTCGCGGAGGCCCATGACAGCTCCTTCTTGGATAAGCGAAGCCGTCTTCTATCAGATCTTCCCCGACCGGTTTGCGAACGGCAATCCGGCGCTCGATCCACCGAACGTGCAGGCGTGGGGTGCCCCTCCGACGCACCGTGGCTTTCAGGGGGGCGACTTCGCAGGGATCCAGGCGCGCCTCGATTACCTTGCCGACCTGGGCATTAACGCGCTCTATCTCAATCCGATCTTTCTCTCGTCCTCGAACCACCGCTACAACACGACCGACTACTACCGCACCGACCCCAAACTCGGTTCGATGAGCGACTTCCGAAGCTTGCTGGAGGCCGCCCACCAGCGCGGCATGCACGTGATCCTCGACGGTGTGTTCAACCACTGCGGGCGCGGCTTCTTCGCCTTCAGCGATGTCCTCGAGAACGAAGCCGACTCTGCGTATCGCGACTGGTTCTACATCCGGCGCTTCCCGCTGGACGCCTACGGCCCCGGCGAGGCGCACGACTATCAGGCGTGGTGGCGGTTCAAGAGCTTGCCCAAGTTCAACGTGCGCAACCCGATGGCTCGCCGCTACTTGCTCGACGTAGCGACCTACTGGATCGAGCAGGGCATCGACGGCTGGCGCCTGGACGTGCCCAGCGAGATCGATGACATGAGTTTCTGGGCAGAGTTCCGCGAACGGGTCAGAATGGCCAACCCAGAGGCGTACCTGGTGGGCGAGATCTGGGAGGTTGCACCACAGTGGGTTGGACCGGCGGTCTTTGACGGCTTGATCAACTACCCGTTTCGCGAAGCCTGCCTCAACCTGTTGTCGAAGAAGACACTCAGCCCGGCGGCCTTCGGCGCGCGGCTGCTGGAGATCCTGGCCGCCTACCCTGGTCATGCCAACCTGGCGCACTACGTCACGCTCGGGTCACACGATGTACCGCGCTTGCGCACCCTGCTACACGGCGACCATTCGCTCGAATGGTTGGCCTTTACGCTGCAGTTCTTCTTCCCAGGTGTGCCCGCCCTTTACTACGGCGACGAGATCGGACTCGAGGGGGAAAAAGATCCCGACAATCGGCGCGCCTTCCCATGGGATCAGGCGCGCTGGGATCTCGGGTTGCGGCGTCACCTGCAACAGTTGATCGCGCTGCGCAAGAAGCATCGCGCACTGCGCGAGGGGGGCCTGCGTGTGCTGACGGTTGAACCCGCCGAGGCGTGCCTGGCACTGCTGCGCGAGGTTGACGGGGAGTCTCTGGTGTTGCTGGTCAACCTTGGCGAGGTGGGACGCAGCCTGGGCCTAACTCGATCGGATATTGCGCCGCCATCCGTCAAGGCGTGCCGCGACGAACTGAGCGGCAAGGTCGTCCCCTTGGGCGAGTCTGTGGCCGAGTTTGCGCTTCCGCCTCGATCAGCGGCACTCCTCGCTCCAATCCACAACTGAGAATCCCGGCGCGGTGTCGGCGCCCAGGCTCAACCGCCTGGCACGCGCAGCCCGAGGGCCTCGGCGAAGTTGCGCAGCGCGGCCAGATGGTCACTGGGCTTCTCCAGCCCGCACCCCATGGTGTTGAGCGAGAGGTGGGTGGCTCCCAGTTTCTCCCAGGCCTCGAGTGTGGACGTCCAGCGCGACGGATCCGGGTCCGCGTAGAGCATCCGCGCTTCGATGCCGAAGTCGCTCGTTGGACGGCCCGATGCGCGCAGCCCGTCCTTCAACCTCTCGACGAGCGGCGCTGCGGCGGCAGGTTCGCGCTGTTGGGCCATCCATCCGTCGGCGAGCCGCGCCGCCCGGTCGATGACCCGCGCGGCGCTGCCTCCAAACCAAAGGGGTATTGGCCGTTGTGTGGGAAGGGGGTTGATTCCCGCGTCCTCCACCCGATCCCATCGCCCCTCGAAGGACACCAGCGGCTCGGTCCACAATCGCCGCAGCAGTTCGACTTGTTCTTCGAACCGGCGGCCGCGAGTGTGGAAATCCTGTCCGAGAGCGCGATACTCGACCTCATTCCAGCCCAGGCCCACCCCCAACCGGAATCGTCCACGGCACAGGCAATCCAATGTCGCTGCCTGTTTGGCCACCAGCGCGGTCTGGCGTTGGGGCAGGATCAGGACGGCTGACGCAAATTGGATGGTCCGCGTGCACGCCGCCATGAATGAGAACAAGACAAACGGTTCGAGAAACGGAGTTCGAAAGGTGTAAGGGCCGGAAAAACCGCCCGGCCGGTCTGGGTTGGCGCCCAGGACGTGATCGTATGCGACCAAGTGCGAGTACCCCAGCGCTTCACAGGCCTGCGCGTAATCGCGCACTGCGACGGAATCGCTCGGGAACTCAGTTTGAGGAAACACGACCCCGATCTTCATGCTCCCCTCCCCATCTGATCTCTGAAGGGCCGAATCGCGCCTGGTGAGATGAATGTGGCCCGTGAACGGCTGCGGAAGCCATCCGCCCGAAAACCGGCCGCACCTCCGGGTGGCAAGAAAACTGCACCCTGATCTCCACGCCCGGCGGGTGCGGGACGATCGTCATTATCAACCAGTTACAGAACAAGCCGAAATGAGCCTTCCGGGCGCTTGACTCGCAGGGAGTCGCGCTGTAATATGCCCAACGATGGTCTTCCACCGGGCCTGCCCCCCTCAGGTCCGGCGTGAAGACCATCAATCGTTGTGGGGCGGCAAGGTAAACGCCAGTTGCTGCTGGGCGCGGGGCGAGTACAATGAAGCTATCGTCCCTCGCACGTGGGACATCATCTTTTCGAGGCTATTTTGAATCACCTCTCGCAAAACAGAAGGGCGATCGAGGCCTTTCGCGATCTGTTTGAACCTGAACCGGTCGCGGACGAGGTCAAGACCGTCGTCTGTCCGAATTGCGGCGGCACGATCAAGGCAGATTCGCTCTACTGCCCATTGTGCCAGCACGATCTTTCGCAACCCGCCCCGCTGCGAGCAAGCAAAGCGCCGCACAGTGCAGTGTTGCTCGTCTTTGGCGCGTTGGTCCTCCTGGATCTGGCGCTTCCGCTACTCTTCCTCTTCACCCTCAACCCCTTCTCCGGACATTGGATCGTCGCCGGAGTGACACTGCTGCTCTACCTGCTGCTCAAGGTGATGATTGCCCGGCGGGCGGCCGAAGCCCGGGCCGCTCCCAATCGACCCTCGGGGCCGCGAGTTTTCGGTCTGACGGTCCTATCCCTCGTGCCGGTGGCCTCGTGGTTCGTCGCGGCGATCGCTGCGGGCAGGATTGCGATGGCGCCCGCCGCGCGTGCACTCTTCCCCGCAATGGCAGGCCTAATGCTCGCCGCAGATATCGCCCTGGCAGTCGGGTTGATCCCGGTATCGGGCGGCGATCCCATCACCAATCTGCTGAACTGGCCGTATGAAGGCTGGGCGCTCATGGAACCGCTGCCAACGGGGGTGTGGCCCACGGCGCAGGCCATCGCCACCATGCAGCTCGGCTGCCGCGATGCGCTAAACATCAGCGAAGCGGAGATCGGCCAGACCTTGTGTGTGCGAGGCAAGGTGCGCGTGGGCTACGGCCGTCGTGGCAACTACTACATCAAGTTCTCCAATGAACCCAATGCCTTCTACATGATGGGCTACGACTGGAACTACGATTACGGTGGCGTGAACCCCGGGGATTGCGTCATGATCGACGGCACAATCCAGAAACTTGGGGGCCAGCCGGTGATGGTCATCGAAGAAGAGCAATTGGCGTTGTGCCCCTAGTAATCCTTCCCCAACACAACTGTTCACGCGCTATCGAGCGCCGATCTGCATGATGGCATAGCACGCCTTACGCTTGGCCGCGTGCGAGCGATACTCGCCTCGATCCTCGCGCGCGCGCGAGCGCTGATGTGAAGCTGCGCGAGGTCGAGACGACTGGTCGATAACGAGGTTGTGACCCATTGCGGGCTCGCCCGTGTGGGAGTTTTCCCTCGATGCCTGGGCCACCCGGTCCAGGCGGAGTTTAACCTCCGGTACGCGATTGGGTCCACTCGGCATCCGCATCCCGAACCATGATCGTGCCGAGCACCTGAAGCCCGGTGACAGGCACGACGTATAATCGGCATCGAGCTCACATGTCGAACCCGATCGAGCCCAACGCAGTAGAGACTGCTCGCCTTGCGGCACGCTTGCCGGCCGCGCTCATTGCGTTGCTGGCACTTGGCCTCCTCTCGCCGGCACACCTCTCCGCGCTCGAGTGGCGCAACGGGAGTTTCTCGCACACCGAGCTTCCCGGCTCTGCGACGCCTGAGCCCCGATTGACCGGCGCTGATTTCGATGGCGACGGATCTCTCGATCTGCTTTCCGTCGCATCCGGGTTGGCGCGCGTCATCTCGGGCGAACGTCTTTTCTGGCAAAGCCCGGCTGCCTGGGAGGTAACCGAGGGCATGGTGACGGATCTGAACCACGACGGCCGGCCCGAGCTTGCGTTGCTTGTGTGGCGACCGTTTGCACCCTGGCCCATCGATCGCTACGTGCCCAACGGTGGACGCCTGAGCGGTTTTCACGATGAGGCCGGGGCAAGCTGCCATCTCATCCTGATCGGCTGGAGCGACGGCGGCTGGCGCGAAGTGTGGGCGGGCTCGGCCCTGGCCGACCCGCTGTTCGGTATCGGAGCCGCGGACGTCGACGGCGACGGCAACGAAGAACTCGTGGCGCTCGAGGGCCGCTACGACCCGCGACACTCCACGCGCGTTGGCAATCTCACGCTTTGGCGGTGGAATGGATTCGGGTTCAACCTACAGGCCCGCTGGAGCGGGCCGTTCTCACGAGCCGAGGTTGTGCGAACGATCGAGGCACATCCGCTGGTTCTCGTTCAGAGTTCTTGGAGGTGACCATGCGCGCCCGCTCACTTCGTCCATGGCAGATGGTAACTGCCCTCACGGTGCTTGCGGGGATGGCCTGCAATGCGGCCGGCATCCTGAACGGTACGCCCGCTCCGGTCAGCCCGGGGCCTGCAACGGCCGGCGCCCAGGTCACTCCGCCCCCGGGGGTCTATGCGCCCGCGTTCGCAGACTACCCCGAGATCACTGTCAGCCTGCCCGCGCAGTTCGGCGGCGGCTACACGTTACCCGTGGATCTAGCGCAGGTGAACAACCTGAGTGCGTACGACCTCTCGGCCGATGCACGCCAGCGGCTGAGTCAATACGGCTTTGTCGTGGTGCGGCCCGCGCCGGGAACGTACCAGGAGTTCTACCAGGTGTACGAGTCGCTGCGCTATGAGGAAGACCAACCGGTATTCATCACCACCGATGCGGTCTTCCACGTCTACCACCTGCTATTCGACAAGATGCTGCGCGATCTTGAGCGTGAGAAGTTCATCGCGGCGATCACTGCCTTCACCCGGACGATGCTGGCGGCATCGATAGAGCAACACGCGGCGGTTGCAGGCACGGCCCTCGCGGAGCCGGCGCTGCGCAACGTTGCCTTCTTCGCCGTCGCGGCCCAGTTGCTCGGGCTGAATGATCCCTTCCCGGCCGAGGTCAAGGGGATGGTGGATTCGGAGCTCATGCTCATCCAGGCTCACCAAAGTCCACAGGTCTCCCCGATCTGGGACCGGGCGGACCTGGCGCCCGAGAAGAAACTGGTGGAGGACTACAGCCAGTACGTGCCGCGAGGACATTACACGCGCAGCGAGGAACTCGAGCGCTACTTCCGGGCGATGATGTGGTACGGGCGGCTGACCTTCCGCCTGCGGGATGCCTTCGAGACCCAGCGCGCATTGTTGGTGGTGCAGGCGCTGCGCAATGCGAATTCCGCCGAGGCGGGCAGCGCGCAGGACCTGTGGCGCTCGGTGTACGAGCCGACGGTCTTCATCGTCGGCAAGGCCGACGATCTCTCGGTGCAGGAGTACGGCGCGCTCTCGGATGAGATCTTCGGGGCGGGGGCGCCGCCGGCCGCCTTTGCTGACGAGCCGAAGCTCGATCAGTTCCGTGAGGCCGCGGCCAAGTTGCCGCCTCCGCAAGTCAATTCCATGTGGGTGTGGATTTGGGAGGATAAGCAGGAAGCCACGAGCGGGTTCCGCGTCATGGGCCAGAGATTCACACTGGATGCGTACGTCTTTGGGCAGCTCATCTGGCGCAATGTGGGCACGCCCGATAACCCGCGCGGCTTGCCGAAGGGGCTCGATTTCTTCGCCGCGATGGGCTCGCCTGAAGCGCTGAGTATCTTGGACGCAGAAGGCGAAACGGCCTACGCCAACTTCCCGCCGCAAATGCAGAAGGTGCAAACCGAAATCGCTGCGTTGGGAAAGGACTCGTGGACGCAGAACCTGTACTGGGCGTGGCTGTATTCCTTCCAACCGCTGCTCACGCCCAAGGATGCACGCTACCCGGCCTTCATGCGCAGTGCGGCATGGCTGCGAAAGGAGCTGAACACCGCGCTTGGCTCGTGGACCGAGCTCAAGCACGACACTATTCTCTATGCCAAGCAGGTCATGGCGGAGATGGGCGGCATGGGTCCCGACAATCCTCCGCACTCGTACGTCGAGCCCAACCCGGAGGTCTATGCGCGGCTGCTCGCGCTGGCGCAGATGACGCGCACCGGCCTCGGCCAACGCGGCCTCCTCACGGACCAGACCCGCAGCAACTTGGAGAACCTGGAGGACCTGCTGGCCTTCCTCAAAGGATCCGCAGAGAAGGAACTGGCAGGCTCGGCGATTTCCGATGACGACTATGCACGTATGCGCTTCTTCGGCGGCGAGATCGAGGCCCTGACTCTGGCGGCCGCCGACCGCGACCCAAATGATCCATCGCAACGCGACTTGCACGATCAGAAGGCGGCCTTGGTGGCGGACGTTGCCACCGGCATCGGGCGAGATGGCATGCTGGCGGTGCTCGAGGAGGCCATCGGTCAACCGGCTGTGATTTATGTCGTCGTGCCCGACTCGCCTTGGCGCATCGCGGCCGGTGCGGTCTTCACCTACTACGAATTCACGGTGACTCCGGAGAATCGCATGACCGACGAGGCTTGGCAGGCGCAGGAGGAAAGCGGGCAAGCGCCTGCACTGCCGGATTGGACGGCCACATTCTCGATTCCGTGAGCCGAGAGCGGAGCGAACACGCATCGTCTTGGAGGCCAGGCCGCATCTTGCCACACGCCTGGCCTCCTTTGCGCCCGCCGGGCCTGGTTTATCGCACGTGGCGCGCGCTGCCAGCCGCCCTCGCCTGCTTCATCCTGGCGGCGTGCGCAGCGAAGCCCGAGGGCGCCAAGCTCGTGCTGCTGGGCGACGTCATGCTTGGGCGAGGCGTGGCGCAAGTCTACGCGGGCAACGGCTGGGAGACCGCACTCGGTGCGCTCGTTCCTTTCACCTCTCAGGTTGACCTCGCCGCCGCGAACCTAGAGTCACCCCTCACCTCGAGCCCGCGCGCCGTGCAGGCGGGATTCGATCTACGGGCGCCTCCCGAAGCGGTGAACGCCCTCAGCCGCGGCGGGATTTCGCTCGTCTCGCTGGCTAACAATCACATCCTGGATGGGGGGCAGCCCGGCCTGGCGCAGACCCTGGACGTCCTGAGGGATGCGGGGATTGGCGCGATCGGACCTACGGGGGAGGCGGTCGTGCGGCGGGCGGGCGACGTGCTGCTGGCCTTCCTGGCATTCGATGATGTCTCTCAACGGCTCGACATCGACCAGGCCGCCGACCAGGTACGCCGCGCCCGCGAGCAGGGCGCGCTGGTGGTAGTCTCGATCCACTGGGGAAGTGAGTATCTCAACGTGCCCGATGCCCGCCAGGGGGCGCTGGCGAGAGCCCTGGCGGATGCGGGCGCGAGCGTGGTCTGGGGCCATCACCCGCATGTGGTTCAGCCCGTGGCGTGGATCCAGGGCGCGGAGTTGGCTTACCCAACCCTTGTCGCCTACAGCCTCGGCAACCTGCTTTTCGACCAGGCTGGGCCTCCCGACACACGCCGCGGCGTAGCACTGGAAATCACGTTGGGCATCGGGGGCGCCAAGGCGGTACTGGCCCACGCTTTCGTCATCGATCCATCCTCGCTCGTACTTCGACCGGCCGACTCCGCCTCACGCATCGCGCTTGAGCGAGGCCTCGGCTCAGCCGTGCCCATCGTCCCCTAGCAGAGGGGGCCGGCGGGTCGCGGGCTCCGTCTACCGGCGCGCCCGCGTTGCGATGCGACGGAGCCCGCCCGACAACCATCCATCGTGGTCTTGCGATAGCCCGCGGCCTCGCCATGATGAGCGAGGCAAGCCGCGTAGTATACTCATCACGTCAATCCCACTACTCTCCATCCCGCTGTCAGAAGGTGCGGTATGCCGGCGCTAGGCGCGTTCACCTTCGTTCTGCATTCCCACTTCCCTTATTGCCGCATGGCGGGGCGCTGGCCGCATGGGGAGGAGTGGATCCACGAAGCGGCGGCAGAAACATACGTTCCCCTGCTGAACGCGCTGTACGACCTGCGCGACCAAGGGCTGCGCACGCGCCTGACCCTCAGCCTGACCCCCGTTCTCGCTGAACAACTCAACGACGCGGACATTCGCGCCAACTTTGTGGCGTACCTGCATGAGAAGATCGAGGTGGCCCGGGCTGACGAACAGCGCCACGAGGCGTCGGGCGATGAGCATTTGAAGCACCTCGCACGCTTCTACCGGGACTGGTATGAACGAATCCGATCAAGCTACGAGGAGCGCTTCTCGGGTGACGTGATCGCGGCCTTCCGCCGCCTCCAGGATGAGGGCCGCATCGAGATCATCACCTGCGGCGCAACTCACGGCTACTTGCCGTTGCTTGCCCGCGATGAATCCATCTCCCTGCAGGTGAAAACCGGCGTGGCCTCCTACCGGCGCCTGTTCGGGCGGGATCCACGCGCCATCTGGCTGGCCGAATGTGCCTACCGGCCGGGCTACACGTCCGAAAGCGGTGTGACGCGTCCCGGGCTTGAGGAATTCCTGATGCGCAGCGGTTTGCGCGCGTTCTTCAGCGACACGCATACTGTCGAGGGAGGCGAGCTTTCGGGCCCCGCTGCCGGACAAGCTATCGGCCCGTACGGGCAGGTGACTCGGCGCTACACGGTGCCGATGCACGCGGGCGGACCATCCCAGCCGGCAACCAGCTTCCAGCCCTACTACGTGGGTTCATCCACGGTGGCGGTCATTGCGCGCAACAAACAAACCGGGCTTCAAGTATGGAGCGCCGAATGGGGGTACCCCGGCGAAGCGGACTATCGCGAGTTTCACAAGAAGGACGGGACGTCGGGGCTGCAGTATTGGCGGGTGACCGGCCCGCGTGTCGATCTCGGGTCCAAGGGTCAGTACGATCCAGCCTCCGCGCAGGAACGGGTGCGCTCCCATGCCGATCACTTCGCGGCGCTGATCGAGCGGGAGCTCGCGTCGTTCGCGAGCGCGAGCGGCCGCTACGGGCTGCTGGCCGCCAACTACGATACCGAGCTCTTCGGTCATTGGTGGTTCGAGGGCGTCGACTGGCTGCGCGAGGTGATCGCCCGCGTCGCGCGCAACCCTAACATCGAGCTCACCACGGCGAGCGAGTTTCTCGAGGCCCACCCACCGCGCGAAGCGCTCAACTTGCCTGAGAGTTCCTGGGGCGCCGGCGGACAGCATTTCGTTTGGGACAACCCCGATACGCATTGGATGTGGACACCCATTCACCAAGCCGAGGACCGCATGGCCGGCCTTGTCGCTCGGTTTGCACATCCCGGCGGGCTTGAACGCACATTGTTGAACCAGGCAGCGCGCGAGCTGCTGCTGATGCAATCCTCCGATTGGCCATTCCTGGTGACCACAGGCCAGGCGGGCGAGTATGCCATGCAGCGCTTCCGCAGCCACATGGATCGGTTCAATGGACTGGCCGCATCCCTCGAGAGCCAGGCCCCGGATGCGGCGCTGGCTGAGGAACTGTGGCAGAAGGACAAGATCTTCGAAGACATCGACTACCGCTGGTTCGGACCGTGACCCCGCACCGTGCCCCTCGCTCCTCACGACCACCGACGTCGAGCCGACGCCTCAGCGCGGCCGCGGCAGCCCGCCTGCGTGTCCTGTTTCTCATCAATGAGGTGGAGCCTCTTGTCAAAGTGGGCGGGTTGGCCGACGTGGGAGGCAGCCTGCCTGCCGTGTTGCGCGAGATGGGTGTGGATGTTCGCCTCGCGCTGCCTGTGCATCCCGCCCTGCGGCCGCGCATCAAAGGCCAACGCCCATCCGCGACGATCGGGATCCCGGGGAGCGGTGGGCCGCAGACGGCCAGCATCTACGTCGGCCGGCGAGGCCGCGTCCCTTTGTGGCTCATTGATGGTCCGCCGTTGCGCGACGCCGATCGGGTTTACCACTCGCGCCCGGATGAAGATGCGGGCAAGCTCGTCTTCGCCTCGATTGCGGCGCTCGGCTACGCCATGCACGCCGGCTGGATGCCCCAGGTCGTTCACGCCCACGATTGGCACACCGCCGTGGCATTGTATTGGCTGCGCCTGAACGCCTCCGCAGGCGGCCTGCTCTCGACGTCGGCCGGCGTTCTGACGATCCACAATCTCCCGTTTCTGGGCCAGGACGCAGGAGCAGCGTTGCGCGAGTACGGTTTGCCGCCACCCGGAGAGCCCGACGGGCCGCCTGTCGGTCCTGGGACGCCGTATGCAAACGTTCCGGAATGGGCCCGCGAGTCATTGCTGGCCCTGGGCATCGCATCGGCGGAAGAAATCGTGGCGGTCAGTCCGTCCTACTCGCACGAAATCCTGACGGCTGAGTATGGCAGCGGCCTGCATGGGTTGCTCCAGGCGCGGGCGGGGGACCTGCATGGAATCCTCAACGGGCTGGACCTGCACCTGTGGGACCCGGCCCACGATTCACGGCTCGCGGCGCGATTCGATGCGAGCCGAATCGATCGACGCGAGAGGAATACGAGCGCCTTGCGCTCGAGCTTCGGTCTGGACGGCGACGGCGAGCATCCGCTGGCGGGCATCGTCGCGCGCCTCGACCGACAAAAAGGGTTGGACTACGCGTTGCCGGCACTCGAATCGTGGCTCGCCGCCGGCGGGCAGGTGGCCGTTCTTGCGGCAGGCGACGTCGAGCTGCAACGGGCATACGTCGAACTGGGCGAACGCCATCCTGGGCAGGTGGGCGTGCGCATCGGCTACGACGCGAATCTCGCTCCACGCATCTACGCTGGCGCGCACGTGATGGTGATCCCCTCGCGCTACGAACCGTGCGGCCTGAGTCAGATGATCGCCATGCGCTATGGATGCCTGCCGCTTGTGCGCGCAACGGGCGGGTTGAAGGACACGGTGCGCGATGCCGAGTCGCCGAGGGGCACGGGCATTGTCTTCGATGCGGCGACGCCTGAGGCGCTGGCGCAGGCATTCGCCCGTGCGATGGGGCTTTTTGCCCAACCACGGCGGTGGCGAGCGCTTCAGCTTCGGGCGATGAAGAAGCAGTTCGGGTGGGCCCGTTCCGCCCGTCACTACGTGCGGGTCTACCGGCACGCGGTGCGCGCACGGGCGCGCACCGCTCCGGTGACACAGGAGGGGCGATGAGGGTGCGCGCGGTCATCCTGGCGGGTGGCGAAGGCTCGCGGCTGGGTGTCCTCACGGTCCAGCGCACCAAACCGGCGGTGCCCTTCGGTGGCAAGTACCGCATCATCGATTTTGCGCTCTCCAACTGCGTGAACTCGCACATCTTCGACGTGATGATCCTGGCCCAATATCGCCCGCACTCGCTGATCGAGCATATCGGCGACGGCAGCCCCTGGGATCTCGACCGCAGCTTCACCGGCGGGATCAAGCTCTACCCTCCGTACACCGCGCGCCGCTCCCCCGAGTGGTACCGGGGCACGGCGGATGCGGTGTGGCAGAACCTGACGTTCGTCGAGAGCACGCATCCCGATTTGGTGCTGGTCCTTTCCGGCGACCACGTCTACGCCATGGATTACGACCCGCTGATTGCGTTCCACATGGATCATCAGGCGGATGCCACGCTGGCCACGATCCGAGTGCCGCCGGAGGAGGCCACACGCTTTGGCATCCTGGCGACCGACGACCACTTTCGCGTGGTGGCCTTCGAGGAGAAGCCGGCGCGGCCGAAGGGCACTCTGGCCAACATGGGTGTGTATCTCTTTAACGTGGATTATCTCGACCGGGTCTTGCGGACCGACAGCCAGCGGGACGACTCCCGACATGATTTCGGGCGGAACATTCTGCCCGGCATGGTGGCCGATGGATCGCGCTTGTTCGCCTTCCCGTACACTGGCTATTGGGTGGATGTAGGCACCCTCGATTCGTATTGGAAGGCGCACATGGACCTGCTCGCGGTGCCGCCTTCGATCGACATGCGCAATCGTTCGTGGGTCATTCACACCCGTTCGGAGGAGCGCCCGCCCGTGTTGGTGCGTGACAGCGCGCACATCGTCGACAGTCTCTTGGCGGATGGCTCGGTCATTGGCAAGGGCGCCGTGATCGAACGCTCGGTGCTTTCACCCGGGGTGCGCGTCGGCGAAGGAGCGGTTGTGCGCGATTCCATCCTGATGACCGACGCCCAGATCGGGCAAGGAG
The DNA here is from genome assembly GCA_963712475.1 of uncultured Chloroflexia bacterium. Lineage (GTDB taxonomy): Bacteria > Chloroflexota > Anaerolineae > Anaerolineales > RBG-16-64-43 > RBG-16-64-43. The sequence continues at coordinate 794,056 of CAVQIA010000004.1, read as the reverse complement.
CTATTGTCGAGCGGGCAGTGATCGATAAACGCGCCCAAATCGGGGTGGGCTCGCGGGTGGGCGAACGGTTGGAGGATCCCATCGGAAGTATCGTCACGGTCGGCAAAGGCAGCGCGGTGCCGATGGGTGCGCAGGTCGGCGCCGGCGCTGTGATCGGCACCGAAGTGCCTGCGGACCGCGTGCCGGCGAAGATCGATCGTCGACAGGAAATCTGGGTTGCGGAGAGCTGACGCGGTGATCGACCTCACTCGCCGCGCAGGAATCCTGCTCCACCCCACATCGCTTCCCGGACCGTTTGGCATCGGCGACCTGGGCCCCGCAGCGGAGGCATGGATCCGTTGGCTGGCCCAGGCTCGTCAGACCATCTGGCAGATCCTGCCCCTCGGCCCCACCGGGTACGGCAATTCCCCATATCAGTCGCTGTCGGCCTTTGCGGGCAATCCGCTGCTCATCAGCCCCGAGCGCCTGGTCGAAGGCGGCCTGGTCTCCCGCGCCGATCTCGACCCGATGCCCGCCGCGGCTGTCGGACCGCGTCGATTTCGCGCAGGCGATCGATTACAAACAGCGCGTGCTGGCGCGTGCATTCGACCGATACCGCCGCCTCGATCGTTCGCCGTGGCGTGACCGGGTGGAGGCTTTCCTCGAGGCCGAGCGGGGTTGGCTCGCAGAGTTCGCTTTGTTCGCCGCGCTCAAGCGCGAGTTCGGGGGCCGGGCGTGGAGTGAGTGGCCCCGCGAAGTGGCGTTGCGCAAACCAGAGTCGCTGGCCGCCGCACGCGAGCATCTGGCGGATGCGATCGGCCAAGTGGTCTTCGAGCAAATGCTCTTCCGCTCTCAATGGGAGCAGGTGCGCGCACGAGCACGCGAGCACGGCATTCAGATCATCGGCGACGTTCCGCTGTACGTGGCTTACGACAGCGCAGAGGTGTGGGCCAACCCGGAACTCTTCCGGCTGGATGCTCGCGGAGCGCCCACGCACGTGGCCGGAGTTCCCCCGGATTACTACAGCCCGACCGGACAGCGCTGGGGAAACCCGCTTTATCGCTGGGCCCGCCACCGGGCCGACGGCTTTGACTGGTGGCAGCGGCGCATGTTGGGAGCGCTAGACCTTTGCGATTGGGTGCGCATCGACCACTTTCGAGGACTGGCCGCGTTTTGGGAAGTGGCGGCAAGTAGCCCCACCGCCGAGCGAGGCCGGTGGGTGCGAGCGCCGGGTGCGGCGCTGCTGACCGCGCTGGCCAAGCGCATACACAAACTCCCGTTAATCGCGGAAGATCTGGGAGTTCTAACGCCGGACGTCGTTGAACTGCGGACGCGCTTTGGCCTGCCAGGCATGCGCGTGCTTCAGTTCGCATTCGACGGCGACAGTCACAATTCGTTCCTGCCCCACAATTACGAACGGGCCACCGTCGTCTACACCGGCACCCACGACAACGACACCTCGTGCGGATGGTACGCCAGTGCCGACGAGAGCGTGCGCGATTGTGCTCGCCGCTACCTGGGCCGTGACGGAAGCGATATCTCCTGGGACCTGATGCGCCTGGCCTGGACTTCGGTCGCGTGCATGGCGCTGGCTCCGCTGCCGGACGTCCTCAACCTGGGCGGTGAGGCGCGCATGAACTTCCCGGGGCGCGCGGCGGGGAACTGGACGTGGCGCTTTGCCGAGGGCGACCTGACCACGGCCGTGGCGGAGAGGTTGGCGGAACTCACCACGCTCGCGGGTCGCACCGGAGCGCCGGCGTCGAGCGAGTTGCCCACGATCTATTGAGCCGCGCTGGCCTCTGGGTGCTTGGAAGGTTGCGGGGACCTGGGGCGGGCAGGCGCTGAGCCGCCGTGTCAGGCGTGCTCGGACTGCGGTCCGGCATGATGCAAGACAAGCAGAGTTACATCATCAAACGGTTCACGCGCACCCACGTGCTCCTCGAGCGCCGGCCTCAACGGCTTGGCTGACGGCTTGCGCACCGGAGGGGGCGGCGTTCGTCACCGTGTGCAGGAAGCGGGGCAGCCCGAATTCCTCGAGCGCCAGATCGTACGCGTCAATCACCCCATCGGTGTAGAACGCCAGGGTCCCTCCCGGCTCGACCTGCAACTCCCGGGTCGTGTAGGTTGAGTCTTCCACCACGCCCAGAGCCACGCCGTGATCTGTCAACCATCTTGGCTCGCTCCCCGCCGGGAGGAACAGAGGTGGGTTGTGCCCGGCATTGGAGTACACCAGCCGTCCGGAGGCCGGCTCCCACACCGCGTAGATCAGTGTGACGAACATCTCGGCCTGGGAATCTGAGAACAGCAGCGCATTCACGCGAGTGAGAGTCTCGGCGGGGTCGATGCGGCTGATTGCCACTGCGCGCATGAGGGTGCGGCAGAGAGCCATGTAGAGTGCGGCCGGCACGCCCTTATCCGCCACGTCGGCGATGACCACCCCCCAGCGCGGCCCCGCAACCGCTGCACGCGGATCCGAAAGCGCCGGTGCCGGCAAGGGGAAGAGATCGTAGAAATCGCCTCCCACTTCGCGGGCCGACTTCCACAACGCGCTAACCTGCCACCCCTCCGGCTGCGGCAGGCTGCGGGGCAGGAAGGAGGTCTGGATCTCTCGCGCGAGTTCCAATTCCCGCTCGAGACGCCGGCCCACTTCGAGGTCGGCCGCGATGCGCTTCGAACTCGAGAGCGGCTGTCAATTGATGGATGATGCCCACCAATAGGTCGTTCTCGTGTGTCCGCTGCGCGGCCGCAGGGTTGGTTTCCGGTTCGCCGGGCTGAGGCAACGTGAGCAGGCCCAGCAGCCGCCCCGCATACTTGAGTTCATAAACATGGATGGATTCCTCGCCCCGGACGAAATCGAGCGCTGGCCCCGGTCGGGAGATCCAATCGCCGGGAACTCGCTCCGCAGGTGAGGCGCTTGGTGCGGGAGGGTTGAAGGAGGCCAGGCTCGGGCGTGTGCGCTGGAACGCGCGCACCTGCGCGGGGCTCAACCCCACCTCGCTCTCGGGGTAGAGCCAACCGGGTTCGTCGGTGGCCCGCCACACCAGAGCCCAGGGGCGGTCGACCATGGTCGGGATGAGCTGCATCAGGGCAATCAGCGTTTCGGTGGGCGGAGTGGGCGCCGCCGCGGTTTCGGCAACGCGCAAGAGCGAGGCCGAAAGCCAGGCCGCCTCCCGTTCGCGGGTGAAGAGCTGCGCATTGCGCAATGCGATGGCCGCCATGGCCGCGAAGGCTTGCGCGAGCTGCAAGTCATCCGGCGAGTACGCCCCTCGTTCCCGCGATTGGACATCGAAGACTCCCAGGATGTGCTCCCCGAACACGAGCGGCACGGCCATTTCGGTGCGCGTGTCATCCCAACCGAGGGCCGGGATGTAGCGCGCGTCGTCGCGCACATCCGGGATGAGCACCGGCTCGCCGGTGCGGGCCACAAAAGCGATCAGGCCTGGCCCGTCGAGGGCGTAGCTGCGGACGTGCTCAGGCGCGCCGCCAGCACGCAGCCAGATCTGGGCTCCTTGGCGCAAGAAGATCTGCACCCGCTCCAGCCCCAGCCGCGTGGAGGTCAGGCGCACGATCTCCTCCAACACCTTCTCGGGATCGAGGATCGAAGAGACAGCGCGCGAGACGTCGGTGATTGCCTCTAGTTGATCGGCGCGCCGCTGTTCGACTTGATAGGTCTGATTCTCGAGGATGGCGATGGCCAGATGGCCCGCCAGGAGCTCTGCCGCCGCCTGGAAATCCCGGTCGAGCATATGCGCCTGAGTGGTGTGCATTTCTAGCGTGCCGACCACCCGCTTCTCGATGACCATCGGCACGGCCAAGGCCGCGATCGCGCCCGGGGTCAGCCATCCGCTGCGATCGGTCTCCCGTTCGACGAGCACCGCCTGACCTCGCTCCGCCGCCAGACCGGAGAGGCCTGCGCCGATGGCGAGCTCGTGCGCCGACGTGTTGCCCTCGGCCGTGTCGGCCTGCAGCACGAGGTGGTCGGTGCGCCAGGCGGTGCCCTGATCGTCGGCGGAATCCGCGCTGCTCTCGATTCCGGGCCGATGCCAACCCTGGGCGCTTTGCCACTCGTAAATGCGAACCACCTCGAACTCGAAGGTCTCGGCCACCTGTCGCGCAACTTGGCGGTAGAGTTCCGGGAGCGCCTGCAGCCCACGGATCTGGCGTGAGACATCGCCCAGCAACGCCTGATAGCGCGCGCGGCGAAGCGCCTCCTCAAGCATGCGCGCATTGGCCATGGCGGCCGCGACGTAGTTGGCCAGGATGCCCACAATGCGCAAGTCACTTTCGGTGAACGCATTGGGTGTGCGGCTCTGGATCGAGACGGCCCCGATCACATCGTCGCGAGTCATGAGCGGAACGAAGATGGCTGAGCGAGGCGGGTCGTCGTCCACATAGCGTGGGCGCGCCGGCAGTCGATCCATGTCTTTGACGAAATCACCCACCAACAGCGGTTGCCGCGTACTGCGCAGCCAGCCCACGATGCCCTCGTGACCAGGTGCGAGGGTGAAGCGGGAAGGAGGCAGCCGTTCGCCGTCCCGAGTTCCAGAAAATGACCGAATACTCGTTGCCCTCGAACAGGCCGAGCTGGAACAGGCGTGTGTCAACGATGCGGCCGGCCTCTTCGTACACCTTTTCCGCCAGGCGCTGTACGTCGAGAGGCGTGTTGAGCAGCACCCGCCCGGCTTCAGCTAACTGGGCCAACTCGTGCACCCTCGCCTCGAGCCCGCGGCGCGAGCGGATACGCAGGGCCATGATGGTGAAGCCCACGCCCAAGACGAGAATCAAGACAGCCGGCAGCAGATAGTTCATCAGGGTGTTACCCCGCCGGGGAGGGACCCGGACGGATCTTGCACATGGTGAGGATGTTGCGGCCACCGCGTCGCGAAAAGCGCACCCCGTTCATCGCGCGATGGATGATCAGCCGCCCCAGGCCACCCACGGTGACCTCCGCCTGAGTCGATTCCCAGGGCGGGGCGCTGGGCGGGCTCGGGTCCCACGCCGCGCCTTCGTCCACAAAGGAGACGACTAACCCGTCGGCCAGACCGCGGCAACGGACGAGGACGGGTCCATCCGATTCGCCGCCATAGGCGTGAACCACGATATTGACGAAGGCCTCGTCGGCTGCCAGTTCACATGCGAAGGTCGCGGGTTCGGGGAGCCCTTCGCCAAGTGCGCAGTCGTGCACGAACTGGCGCACGCGGGCGAGCTCGGCGAGCCGCGCAGGGATGCGTAGACGTTGCGTGGAGGCGGGCATTCCGTCCGGCCGGGGTATCCGATCGCAGTTCAGAAGCTGGCGATGGCCGCTTCACGCGTGGGGTGCATGTCGATGACCGAGTCGAGCCCGGCCAGCTTCATTACCTCCGCCGCCCGCGCGTTGGCCTCCGCCACGCACACGTTGCCGCCGTTCTTGCGGGTGTTCTTCATCGTCGAGACGATGACCCTCAAACCGGCCGAGGAGAGAAAATCGATCTTGGAGAGATCGAGCACCAGGTTAATGCGCCCGGAATCCAACAACCGCCGCAGTTCCGTCTCGAACTCCGCTGAAGTATTGGAATCCACTCGGCCGATGGGTTGAACCACGGCGACACGCTTGTACTCAGTGACCTTGACGTCCATTCAATCCTCCGCTTCTCGATCCCTCGCGTGCGGGCCGGACTCGTGCGATGGGGCGGGTGCCCCGCAGGTCTCTCAGATATCTCGTGCCACAACGAACTCGGCCAATTCCCGCAGACCATCGCGGTAGCGGCTGGCCATGACGCCATCCAGCGCCTGCCGCGCTGCGGATGCGAAGCGACGCGCCTCCGCCATCGCGGCGGGGATGGCCTCCGAACGCGCGATCGCGCCCACCAACCGGTCGACATCCGCCTGATGGCGGTGTTCCGGATCGAGCGCCGCCTGCAAGTCCTGGTCCTCGGGGTGCTGGTCACCATAGCATAGGACGGGCAGGGTGATCAACCCCTGGCGCAGGTCGTTGCCCACCGGTTTGCCCAGGTGCGTGCTGTCGGCCGTGAAATCCAGAACGTCGTCCACAATCTGGAAAGCCATTCCCACCTGGCGTCCGAAATCACCCAGGTAAGGCGCCAGAGGCAACTCGTGCTCGGCGATGAGTGCGGCACCTGACCCGGCAAGTTCAAAGAGCGCAGCGGTCTTGGCGTAGATGCGCTGGTCGTACTCTGCCCGGTTGGCGCGCTGGGTGCGTCCGAACATCTGCGCCAGCTCGCCGTTGATGATGGTCATCAGCGTGCGCGCAAAGGAGACCATGACCCGCACCGAGTCGGTCTGCGCTCCGAGATGGGCCGCCCAGGCGAAGATGAAGTCCCCCGTCAGCACCGTGGCGCCGGGCGTCCACTGCGAATTGAGGGTAGGGATCCCGCGCCGCAAGAGCGCCCCGTCGATCAGGTCGTCATGCACAAGGGTTGCGGTATGGAGCATCTCGACCGCCGCGGCGAAATTGACCAGTGGCTCCGGCGGGGCATCGACGACGTGACCTGCGAGCAACGCCACGGTCGGACGGATGCGCTTGCCGCCGGCACTCAGCAGATGGTCGAGGGCCAACTCCAGGTTGGCGTCGGCCGGGTGCCGCACCGCGCGCATGCGCGTCTCGGTAGCTTGCAGCTCGCCGCGGACGATCTCGAAGAAGTTAGGCTGGCTCACGCCGGTTCCCATCTGAACAAGGACTGTGCGGTGAGGCGAGTGAGTGCAATCACTCGCTCGACCTCCAAACCACTCGCGGCGGCCACGTGCTCGGCCACAATCGCAACCAGCGCTGGCTCGTTGCGCCGCCCGCGCCGGCCCTCGGGCGGTAAGTAGGGCGCGTCGGTCTCGAGCAGCACGCTGCCCATCAGCGCCTTATCCTGCATCATCTCGCGCAAGGCGCCCGAGGCGGCGTAGGTGATGACCCCGCCAATGCCCAGGCTCCATCCATGCGCCGCGGCCCAGGCTGCGCTCGCAGCCTCACCGCCAAAAGCGTGCAGCACGCCTCGCGGCGAGTCGCCGCTCGCGTCCGCGGCCCACTTGCTGAGCGCCTCGAGTGAGTCGTCGAGCGCCTCGCGTATATGGACGATCACCGGCAGGTGCAGCTCACCCGCCAATGCGAGCTGGGCCCGGAACGCCTCACGCTGGGCCTCGCGCGGCGAATACATGCGGTGGTAGTCCAGGCCGATCTCGCCGATCGCCGCCACCCCTGCCTGGCCAGCCAACTCCCGCAGCCTCCGTTCCGCCGAGGCACTCCACGTCTTGGCCGCATGCGGGTGCACACCCACCGCGGCGCGGACCTCCTCGACCTCGTTCGCCAGTCCCAGCGCACGGGCGCTCGAACTCCAGGTCGGTCCCCGGAACGAGTATGCGCGTGACGCCCGCGGCGCGTGCACGCTCGATGACCGCCAGGCGATCGTCGTCGAAGGCGGCGGCATCCAAGTGGCAGTGCGTGTCGGTCAACCCCGCGTAGCCTCGCTCGGGCGGGGCTGCAGCACGCCACGTGCGCCGCGCCTCAGGCGGGGAGGCCGACAAGCCGTAACCCGTCTTCGAGCAGCGTCGCTACCAGGTCCTTGTGGCGCGTTTCGCAATAGACGCGCACGATGGCCTCCGTGCCGGAGAAGCGCACCAGGAGCCAGCCGCCGTCGTCGAGGGTGAACTTGAAGCCGTCGCTCGCATCGCGATCGGTCACCCGCAGCCCGCCCAAGATTTCGGGCGTGGCTTGTGCCACGCGGGCGCGCGCGGCGTCGCGATCGGCGAGAGGCATCGGGCGATCGACTCGGTCGTAAAAGTACTCGGCCCCGACTTGCTCGAAGAGAAACGCGAGCAGCTCCGACGGCCGGCGCTGAAGTCGAACCATCATGTCGAGCAAGAACAGCCCGGCCAGAATGCCGTCGCGTTCCGGCACATGCCCGCGGAAGGCGAAGCCTCCTGATTCCTCCCCGCCGATCATGGCATCGGTCTCGATCATCTTGGGGGCGACGTACTTGAAACCGACCCCGGTTTGAAAGACGGGGACGTGATAGCGTTCGCCCAACCTCTCGAGCATGGAGGTCGTCGAGAGTGTCTTGACGATCGGCCCGCGTTGCCCACGCACCTCAAGCAAGTAGAGCGCCAGCAGCCCGTAGACTTGGAGTTGGTTGATGAACACGCCGTGTTCATCGCCAAAGCCCACCCGGTCCGCATCGCCGTCGGTGATGAGCAAGGCATCCGCACGTTCGCGTACGACCGTCTGCAAGCCCACGTCGACATTGGGCCGGATCGGCTCCGGGCGCAACATCTCAGGGAACAACGGATTGCGCGCCGAATGGATCTCGACCACCTCGGTTTTGCCGCCTGCCAGCAGTTCCGGAATCCACCCAGCTCCGTTCCCCCACATGGGGTCGAAGACCACCTTGAGGCCGGCCCGGCGGATCGGGTCCAGATCGACCATACGCCGTACTTGCTCGAAGTAGGCTGGGCGCGCGTCGAATTGTTCGACCAAGCCCTCGCGAACGGCACGCTCGAGCGGCATGCGGCGCGCATCGCTTTCATCGGCGGGGATGGCCGCCTCGATGCGCTTCAACCCCTCGGGCGCGACGGCGCCGCCGTGTTCATCGCGTACCTTGAAACCGTTGTCAGTGGCCGGGTTGTGGGAGGCGGTGATATTGACCGCGCCTGCGGCCGACAACTGCTTGACAGCGTAGGCGATGGCCGGGGTTGGGGTCTCGCGGTCGGTCAATTGGACGCGCAAACCGTTGCCGGCCAGGACCTCGGCCGCCGCGGCGGCAAAATGCTCGGAGCCAAAGCGGCGATCATAGCCGACCACGACCGCCCGACCGGGAGGTCCCGCCTTCAGGAGGAAATCCGCGAAACCCTGGGTGCAGCGACGGACATTGGCGAAGGTGAAGTCTTCGGCGATTCTGCCGCGCCAACCGTCGGTGCCAAAGTGGATTGTCTCGCCGTCCACGCTCTGTATCCTCAGCGCGCAGCCAGGCCTACGCGCACCTGGCTGTCATTCGCGAAGATTATACCGTAGACCTGCGGCCGAGCGACATGTTCTAAGACGAAAGAGTTCAACGAATTGGAGACGCACGCCGTCCAAAGTGGGTGGCGCACGGCATCCGATCAGCGCAATTGCGTGCGGATGATTTCTATGGCCGCTGCCACCCCGTCTTCGCGCTGCAACCGATGACCCAATTCCGCGGCGCGCGCGCGAATCGCCGGGTCACTGTCCGCGCCGTCGAGGAGCACTCGCAAGCGGCGGGCGCTGATGCGCGTGGCGGGGAGGGGCGCAGGACCCACTCCCAGGGCATGCGTCCGCTTGGCCCACAAGAACTGGTCCGCCCAGAACGGGAGTACCGCCGAAGGAATACCGGAGCGCAGCGCGGCACCGGTCGTTCCCGCTCCACCGTGGTGCAAGATAAGCCGCATGCGCGGGAACAGCCAGGCGTGTGGCACGCCTTGCACGGCGAGGAGGCTGTTGGGAACTGGAATCCCGGCGAGTGCTTCGGGCGCGACGTCGATCACGCCGCGCAGACCGCGCTCGGCCAGCGAATGCGACGGCCGCTCGTACGAGGTCAGGCATCCTCCGGCTGCGCATGCTACCGAAGCCGATGTAGACCGGTGCCGGCGAAGCCTCCAGAAACTGCGCGAGAGCTAACGGCGGCTGCCAACTCGCCGCGGTCGGAAGCGGCCAGTAGCCGGTGAGGTGGACATTGGCCGGCCAATCCGGTGGACGCGGCAGAACGGCCGGGCTGAAGGCGAAAAGCAGCAGGCTGCGCTCAGCCACCGGTCCGGCAAAGGGCCAGGCTTCCAGCCGGGGCAGACGGTGATGGACTGCGCGAAGACGCGAGTACATCAGCCTCGCGCCGAGCCTGAAGACGAAGTTGTTGAGGCTGTGGGTGGCGCGTCGGTAGACAGGCCCAAGCGGAAGATCCGGGTGGCCGGCTCCGGGGAACGAGGACGTACTTGCGAACACGGGGAAAAACTGGGCTGAGATATCCGGGACACTCAACCGGCGCGCCAAGCGTGTGCCCGGCGTCGACCATGAGAAACGAGTGGATAACCAGGTTGGCATCGGCCGTCGCGGCTTCGAGCGCGGTGAACACCGACGCGGCGAGCGGAAAGACGTGCTCGACCATTCGTGCGACCTGGCGCGGAAAACTCGTACCCGCACGATCGGTCAGGCTCAGCGCCAATTGCTGCGGGTCGCCAGGCAATCCCTGGAGTTCGACGCCGTGCGCTTGAGCCAACCCGGCGTAGACCTGGGGCGCGACGAGGCGAACGGGGTACCCAGCACGGACGAGTCCGGCGCCTAGTGCCACAAATGGCTCGACGTCGCCGCGCGAACCGTATGTGATGAGGACGATACGTTTAGGAGTCATCCTCTGATATCGTCTCGTCTCGCGCAGGTTGTGCGAGGGGCCGAGCTGGCGTGCACGGAGGTCTGCCTTGAATCATCTCGGTGCATGTGCCGCCTTGCCTCGGGTCGGGCAGGCGTGGCAGGCCGACAAAAGAATGCGGGCACCCCACGACCGGGTGCCCGCCGTCACTCAACAATGCGGACTTGATCGATGGCCTGGCAGAGCCTATTCCATTACCGTTCCGCTTTCGGCATCGGGGCGGCGACGACGCGCCGCTCGGCGCGCCGAATCGACCGCGCTATCGACCCGCTGCTTGCCTTCTTCAATGACATCTTCGGCGCGATCCTTGGCATCGGCCGCCGCCTGTTCGAGGCGCGTCTTCAGTTCAATCCCGCGCTCGCGAATCATCGTGCGCGTCTCTTCCCCGCTCTGTGGCGCCAGGAGCAGTGCCGCTGTGGCGCCGATCAGGCCCCCGACCAGCACGCCTGCAAGGAAGGCCCCGAGATCGCTATCGCGTTCCGACATGCTCAACTCCTTTCACTCACGTGGCGAAGTGTGTACGGTGGACGGTCCCCGGCCGACCGGGGTTAGCGCCGGAACAGTCGAAATATCTCCAACAGCCTGCGCATGCCAGCCAGCGAGCTGTTGAGCTGGATCACCGGCTGGATCAGGTTCTCGCTGAGAAAATCGGTCGTGCCTCGCACCGTGTTGAGCGCCTCGCTGGCGCTTTCGAGCATCGGGCGGATTTCCATCTGCAACAAGAGGATCAACCGTGAGAGCTGCACGAGGAGCACGACCAAGGCGATGCCCAGCACCATGAATTCGAGAGCCAGAACAATGATGAAGAGGTCGCGCACCGTTCGTGTTGCAGCTTCATTCTGCGAAAGAAAGTACAGACCAACGGCCAACCCGGCAACGATCAGTGCGGCCAACACGCCGACGAAGATCAGCCCGCGCTGCATACGTTTGGACTGGTTGGCACTGGAACGATCGAGCGGCTCCGTCATGCGGCCATTATACACCCCTGGGCCTCGGTCTCTGGGCTATAATCGCCGAGAGGAGAGTGTGATGACCGTCGAACTCAACATCCCCGGTCGCGAGCCGTTGCGTCTCGAGCACTTAGTGCTTGACGTCAACGGCACCCTGGCTCTCGATGGGCAACTCATCGAGGGTGTGGGGCGCAGGCTGGGTGAACTGCGCGATCGGTTGACCATCCACCTGCTGACGGCCGACACATTTGGACGCCAGGCGGAGATCGACCAGGCATTGAGCCTGACGGCTGTGCGACTTCGCCCGGGCGGTGAGCCGAAACAGAAAGCGGATTTCGTGACTGCGCTTGGCGCGCAGCAGGTCGTGTCGATTGGCCAGGGTGCGAACGACGCCGCCATGTTGCGCGTTGCCGGCTTGGGGATTGCTGTCGTCTCGCCGGAGGGGTTAGCCGCAGGCAGCCTGGCTGCGGCAGACGTGGTGGCCCCGAGCATCTTGGCCGCCCTCGATCTTCTGCTTCATCCGCTACGTCTGGTTGCCACGCTTAGGGAGTAACCGACCATGGCTCCTCTCTTGCCGACCACCTCAGAGGACGAGCCGCCGGCGCGCCGGCGCAGCCACGCCTGGTGGGAAGCACTGCACGACGAAGAAAAAGCCCGCTTGTTCGGGGAGCTCGCCGGACGCGCCATCCCGACGTTCGATTTCTTCCTTTTCATGTTGGCCGCCGCCGGGCTGATGGTCTTGGCGTACGGTCTCCGGTCGCCTGCACTGCAGGTGGCGGCCGCCCTCGCCGCACCGCTCCTCTCGCCGTTGCCCGGCCTTTCGCTTGGCGCGGCCGCGGGCTCTGCGCGCCACGCCTTGCGCAATCTTGGCCGGCCTGCTCATCGGCTGGGTGCTCGTGCTTGCGGTGACCACTCTCGGCGGCTGGCTGACGAACCTCATCCGCGAAACGCCGGCCACACCCCTCGCCTCGAGCGTGGTGACGGGGTGGGTGGAGATCGTGTTGGCCGCGGCGGCTTCTGCCTGGCTGGCGCTGCGCCTGGCGCGTGCCCCCGCCGAGGCCCGGCTCCCCAGCGCGGCACTCTCATTTCTGATTCTCGTTCCAACTGCAACGGCGGGGTGGAATCTGGGTTCCGGCGAATGGCGAGAGGCGGCGGCCGCACTCGGGGTGGTCGTGGTCTACGCCTCGATCGCGTTCATCATCGGGTTGATTGCTTATCTCGCGCTCGGCATCCGTCCTGCGCTGGGGACGCTCCTGGGCGCGTGGGGGCCGGTGATCGCGGGGCTCGCGGCGGCCGGCGCAATCCTGCTTGCGTTTGTGCTTCTCGCGCGCCTCGGTCCGTCAGGTTTCGTTTTCGTTCCCACCCTCACGCCGACGGCCACAGCCACCGTGACCCCTAGCCCGGTACCTTCGCCGACCGCGCCTCCGACCGCCTCGGCAACCATGGCGCCCAGCCTGACGCCCACGCCACCCGCAACGCCGACGCCGACCCCACTGCCGGTGGTGGCCATCGTGTGGCACACCGACGGGCAGGGTGCCCTGCTTCGCAGCGCTCCGGCGGGCGAGGTCGTCGGGTCCCTCGAGGAGGGATCGTTCATCGAGGTTCTAGGCGAGCCAAGAGATGCCAACGGCCGGATGTGGGTGCTCGTGCGCGATGCCCAGGGGCACGAAGGTTGGTTGGCCGCCGAATTGTGCGCGACGGTGACACCAACTCCCGCGCCTTAGCGCTACCTCAACTCGAAGCTCTCCGCTCTCGGCAAGAAAAACAACCGCTCCCTCCCCCGAAGGGGAGGGAGCGGTGAGTGGGGCGAACCTGTTACGCTCCCGTACCGTCCTCGCTACGCACAAGCCGTCATGGCAAGCGATTGTCGAAGGAAGCAAGCGCCTTCATATAATTGGCGCGCTCGAAGGCGGCCGGCTCACGCACCGCGCGCTGGCTCATGCTCCCTTTCATCTGACCGATGGAAGCGTACTCGCGCTGATCCATCCAGGCCTGCAGGTCACCCAGGATTTGGGTCGCACGGCCGGCTCCGCGTTCGATGAATTCAGAGGCGATCATAACGGCGCTCGCACCCGCCATTGCGCTCTTGATCACGTCTTGGGCCGTGTGCACTCCGCCGGTTATCGCCAGGTCTACTGCCACCCGACCGTAAAGGATCGCGACCCAGCGCAACGGCAACCGCAGCTCGGCGGACCGGCTGAGTTCCAGTGTGGGCACCACTTCCAACGCATCCAGATCCAGATCGGGTTGATAGAAGCGGTTGAAGAGCACCAGACCGTTGGCGCCCGCCTCGGTCAGCCGCTGGGCCATGTTGGGGATCGAGGTGAAGAACGGGCTGAGCTTGATGGCCAGTGGGATGCGCACCATCGAACGGATGCGCTGGACCAACGTGAGGTACTCCTCTTCGAGCACGGCCCCGCTCAGCTCGACGTTCGTCGGCAGGTAGTACAAGTTCAACTCGAGCGCGTCGGCGCCGGCTTCCTGTATGCGCCGCGCATAATCCACCCAGCCGCCTGCGGAAACCCCGTTCAGGCTGGCGATGATCGGTATGTGGGTCGCCTGCTTCACCTTGTGGATGTACTCGAGGTAGGCCTCCGGCCCCAGGTTGTACTGTCCCAGGTCTGGGAAGTAGGTCAGTGCTTCGGCATAGGTCTCGGTGCCGCGCGTCAAGTAATGATCAAGCTCGAGTTGCTCGTGGGTGATCTGTTCCTCGAAAAGCGAATACAGCACAATGGCCGCAACACCGGCCTCTTCGAGGCGCCGCACGCGGTCTAATTTCTTTGAGAGTGGAGATGCGGAGGCCACCAACGGGTTTTTGAGCGGCAGTCCGAGGTATGTGGTCGTCAGATCGGGCATGGGCGATCCCCTACCTTCCAAGGGCACGCGATGCGGCGGGAGGCCCGAACCGGCTGGGGCCCCCCGCGCCAACGGTGGATCTAACTTGTGTGGCCGTTGCCGGCGGGCATGTTCGCCAGGTATCGGTACATCGCCCAGCGTTGATACACGTCCGCCTGGGCCAGCTTCATCAGCGCTTCAGCACGCGTTTCGTCGCTTTGCAGAAGCATGCGGAAGCGAGTCTCGTTGTACGCATAGTCCGCAAGCGGCAAGGCCGGCTCTTTCGAATCCAGGATGAGCGGGTTCTTGCCCTCTGCAACCAGCGCGGGGTTGTAGCGATACAGCGGCCAGTAGCCGGTCTGCACCGCGAGACGCTGCTGTTCGAGTCCCTTGCGCATGTCGATGCCGTGGTTGATGCAATGGGAGTAGGCGATGATCAGGGATGGCCCGTTGTAGGCGTCCGCTTCCTGGAAGGCCCGCAACGTTTGCTGATCGCTGGCGCCCATGGCCACATGCGCCACGTACACCGAACCGTACGACATGGCGATTAGCCCGAGGTCCTTCTTGGCCGTCGCTTTGCCCTTAGCGGCGAACTTGGCCACCGCCGCGCGCGGCGTCGATTTGGATGCCTGTCCGCCCGTGTTGGAGTAGACCTCGGTGTCGAGGACAAGTATGTTCACATCCCGCCCGGCGGCCAACACGTGATCGAGCCCGCCGAAGCCGATGTCGTACGCCCAGCCGTCCCCGCCCATGATCCACACGCTCTTGCGCACCAGCACGTCGGCCAACGCTGCCAGATCGCGTGCCCCGGGGTCGCTCTGCCCGGCCAGGCGTTCGCGCAGCGCGACCACGCGCCTGCGCTGGGCGAGGATGCCCGCCTCGCTCGACTGATCCGCCTCGAGCAGTTCGCGCACCAGCGTTTCGCCGATGCGCTCGGCCTGTAGTCGCAGCAACTCGCGCGCGTATTCCCCGTGCTTGTCGAGCGTCAGGCGCATGCCCAGCCCGAACTCTGAGTTGTCTTCAAAGAGCGAGTTCGACCAGGACGGCCCGCGCCCTTCGCGGTTGTGAGCCCACGGCGTGGTGGGCAGGTTGCCGCCGTAGATGGAGGAACAGCCGGTGGCATTGGCCACCAGCAGCCGGTCGCCGAAGAGCTGCGAGACAAGCTTGACGTACGGCGTTTCTCCGCAGCCGGCGCAGGCTCCCGAAAACTCAAACAACGGCTGGAACAACTGCGAGTTCTTGATCGTGCCTGGGTTGACCAGAGCGCGGTCGACCTCCGGCAGATTGAAGAAGTAATCCCAGTTGCGGCTTTCCGATTCGCGAAGCGCTGGCTGGGGCGCCATGTTGAGCGCCTTGCGACCCACCTGGCTCTTGTCTTTGGCCGGGCAGGCCTCCACGCACAGCGCGCATCCGGTGCAGTCCTCGGGTGCAATCTGCACGGTGTACTTGGCGCCCGGGAATTCCTTGAACTTGGCGTCCAGGCTCTTGAAGGTCGCGGGCGCGCTGGCGAGCAGCGCCGGGTCGTAGATTTTGTGGCGGATCACGGCGTGCGGGCAGACGAAGGCGCACTTGCCGCATTGGATGCAAAGGTCCGGCTCCCATACCGGGATCTCGAGCGCGATGTTGCGCTTTTCCCAGCGGGTGGTGCCGGTCGGGAAGGTCCCATCCACGGGCATCTTGCTCACCGGCAGGCTGTCGCCCTGTGCGGCGATGATCGGGCCGAGCACCTCGCGTACGAACAAGGGCGCGCCGTCGGGTACCGGTTGGCGACGCGGTTTGGCGTCGGCCGTCACGTGCTTGCCAGCCAATGGCACCTCGTGCAGGTTGGCCAGGGATTGATCCACCGCACGGTAGTTCTGCTCGACGACCGCCTCGCCACGCTTGCCATAGGTCTTCTTGATGCTCTTCTTGATATCGGCGATGGCCCGCTCGCGCGGAAGCACGTTGCTGATGGCAAAGAAGCAGGTCTGCATGATGGTATTGACGCGCCCGCCCATGCCCGTCTCCTGCGCCACTTTGTAGCCGTCGATGACGTAGAAGCGCAGCTTCTTCTCGAGAATCTGCTGTTGAGTTTCGCGCGGCAGGTGCTCCCAGACCTCCTCTGGTCCGTACAGGCTGTTGAGCAGGAACACAGCCCCCGGAACAGCGTACTGCAACACGTCGTAGCGCTCGAGCAGCGAGAACTGGTGGCAGGCCACGAAGGTGGCATGGCTGATGAGATACGGCGCGCGGATGGGCTTGGGCCCGAAACGCAGGTGCGAGATGGTGAAGGTGCCCGACTTCTTCGAGTCGTAGAAGAAGTAGCCCTGGGCGTAGTTGTCGGTTTCTTCGCCGATGATCTTGATCGAGTTCTTGTTCGCGCCCACCGTGCCGTCGGACCCCAGGCCCCAGAAGACGCAGCGCACGGTCTCCGGCGCTTCGATCGAGAAGGCCGGATCGAACGCCACGCTGGTGTGGGTCACGTCGTCGTGGATGCCGACCGTGAAGTGGCCGCGTGGCGCCGCGGCACGCATCTCATCGAACACGCCCTTGACCATGGCCGGCGTGAATTCCTTCGAGGACAGCCCGTAACGCCCGCCGATCACCCGCGGTGTCTTGGCAAAGCGCGGCGCGGCGCCCGTCTGCACCTCGGCCAGCGCGGTGACCACATCCTGGTACAGCGGCTCGCCCGCCGCTCCGGGTTCTTTGGTGCGATCGAGCGCGGCGATGATCTTCACCGAGGCCGGCAGCGCAGCCATGAGGTCCTCGACCGAGAACGGCCGGAACAAACGGACCTTGAGCACACCGACCTTCTCGCCGTGATCATTGAGGTAGAGAGCCGTCTCGGCCGCCGTCTCGGCACCCGAGCCCATGATAATGATCACTCGCTCCGCATCCGGCGCGCCGACATACTCGAAGAGATGGTAGGCGCGTCCCGTGAGCGCGGCGAAGCGGTCCATCGCCTGCTGCACAATGCCGGGGCAGGCCGTGTAGAACGAGTTGACGGCCTCCCGTCCCTGGAAATACACGTCTGGGTTCTGGGCCGTGCCGCGCAGCACCGGCCGATCGGGCGAGAGTGAGCGCGCGCGGTGGGCCGCGACCAGCTCATCGTCGATCATGCCGCGGATCTGCTCGGCCGACATCTGCTCGATTTTGTTGACCTCGTGCGACGTGCGGAAGCCGTCGAAGAAATGGACGAAAGGCACGCGCGCGCGCAGGGTGGCCGAATGAGCGATGGCCGCGATGTCTTGCGCTTCCTGAACCGAGTTGGAGGCCAGCATGGCAAAGCCTGTGGCGCGTGCGGCCATCACGTCTGATTGGTCGCCGTAGATTGATAGCGCCTGGGCGGCCAGCGCGCGCGCCGACACATGGAAGACGGTCGGCGTGAGTTCGCCGGCAATCTTGTACATGTTGGGAATCATCAGCAGCAGACCCTGCGAGGCGGTGAAGGTTGTGGTCAGTGCGCCGGCTTGCAGCGCGCCGTGCACTGCTCCCGCCGCGCCGCCTTCCGACTGCATCTCGACCACCAGTGGCACCGTGCCCCACAAGTTGGGGCGCCCGGCCGCCGACCATTCGTCGGCGAACTCGCCCATCGGTGAAGAGGGCGTGATAGGATAAATCGCGATGACTTCGCTCAGGCGGTGAGCGATGAACGCGGTGGCTTCATTGGCATCGATCGTGACGATGGTCGGCTTCATGGACCTTTCTCCCGGGCGTTACGGCAGCAGGGGTGCCCGCATCCTCTCGCGTGTGGTGCGTTTGTTCGTCTGATGTTGGCTGAGGAGGCGCACGACTGTCGGAGATACACAACGCGGGGCGCGGCGGTGGCGCACACAGCCTCTTCTGTACCGTAGTATTTGTATTGCTGGGCACGCACAGCGGCGAGTGACGATAGGCACGAAAATGCGAGAAGGCTGTCATTCTATTTTTATCGGAAATGTGGGGATTTCCGACGCGGACGCAGCCGGCCACTTTCCTGCCCGCTCCGGGCTCGCGTGTCGCACATGCCCACGCCTTACCCGACAGGAATCTCACGCGCCGCGTGGTGGCGTGCCCGATGGGCGGACCATTCGGGCCCAGGTGCGCGTGCCATGAGTGAGACGTACCCACGCGACATGATCGTGCGCGCTGCGCACCCGGAGGATGCAGCTGCGGTGAGCCTCGTCCATCGATCGGATGTCATCACCTGGAAGAGGTTCGATGTGCAAGGCCAGCCGCTGTGGGCGGAATACGAGAGATTGACAGCACTCGAGCGCTGGTTGAACGGCGGGCCGTGGATGGATGAGGAGCTGTGCCGGCTTCACCTCTCGCACATGCAAGGGAGCGGGCGGGTTGCGCTGGTGGCCGAGGTGCAGGGGGCCGTGTGCGCAGAGGCCGAGGCGTACTTCGGCGAAGAGCCCGCTCCATTCGGTCTGCATCTGAACCTGGCCGTACTCTACACCCGTCGCGGTCAATCCGGGCACGGCTTGGGTAGCGCGCTGCTGCGCTCGTGCATGGACACGGCGCGCGCGCGCGGTTGCGAGACGCTCAGCGTCAGCAACGTGTCGGCGCCGGGCTTCTACGCTCGCTTTGGCCTGGAATGTTGGCAGCGCTGGCGCGCCCTCACCGTGCGCGCCGAGGTGCGCAAGATCCAGTATGAAGCGAATGCGTGCGAACTCGCACCCTCGGCGCTGCCCGCGGGTTGGGGAATGGCTGTCGGGCGGATTGGTTCGGCCGCGCATACGTGGGACCGCTTCGACCCAGTTGAGCGGCCACCGCATGATGCTTCTCCTGCGCGGAATCTGTCAGCCTGCGACCTCGCATTGCGATCCGGCCGCGAACCAGCGCGGGTTGTTTTCGAGGACCAGCCTTTCGAGGCGGGCGAGGTTGCGGCCTATGTGTGGACGCCGGACAGCCGCCTCTCTCCGCGGATGTGGGCCGCGCTTGGGGATCGCGCAGCGCGCCTCGGGCGCACCCACCTGACGACCTGGGCGAACGATGACCGGCGTGGCGATGTTCCACCACACGCGCGCTGGGGGCAGGATGTGCGCGAGGTGTGGGGGCTGCACCTCTAAGCCGAAGCGATCAGGATGAAGGTCGTGCCTGGCCCGTGGCCCAATGTCCTGTGCTATACTCGAACGAGGCCGACGAGGACGGGGGAGAATGCAGACCACTCACCTGCCTGGAGGACGACCGTCTGAACCGCCCTGGGAACGACGCCGAATGACGCGCCGGCAGGGTCGGCCGATCCTCCATTCTTGATCCAACTCTTGAACGACGAACCCGGGTTGCGCTTTCTGACTGCGCAGCTCCTTTACGTTTCCGAACCGATGCTTTCGGCATGGGTTGGTGAAAAGGTCCTTGGCCGCTGGCTGGCCTGGCTGGATGACGATGACAGCCCGCCGGCACATGCGCCTTCCCCCAGCCGATCGGTCGGACCCACTTCTTGAGGTAGGCCGGGAGGCTTCGCCAGGTGGATGCATTGATTGGGTGGGTCGCCTTGGGCGTGGCCGTCCTGATGGCCGGCCTGATCTTGGCCTTCGCACTTGTTCGCCGTGCCTCATGGCCGACCTTTCGTCACCTGCCGCCCTTCGACGCGTTGGCCGTCGATGTAGGCCGCTCGGTCGAGGCCGGCACGCGCTTGCATGTGGCGCTCGGCTCCGGATCACTCACCTCCAATGAGTCTGCGGCGTCGCTCATCGGGTTGTCGACTCTCTCACAAATCGCCACGGCCGGGTCGGTCTCCGATAAGCCACCCCTTGCCAGCTCGGGCGACGGCGCGGTCGCGCTGCTCGCCCAAGACGTGTTGCGGGTTGCCTTCCGCCAGCAACGCGCCGAGGACCGCTACGATCCTTTGCTCGGGCGAGTCACGGGGGTCGGCGCACAAGGCTACACCATCGGCACCATGCACACCGCGCCCGATGAGGACGTCACCGCCACCATCATCCTGGGAGCCGCCGGCCCCGAAGCCGCGCTCATCGCCGAATCCGGAGCGCGGCGCGGCACCGTCATCGGCGGCACCCTCGACATCCAGGGTCAGACCGCGCTCTATGTGACCGCGGATCACCCGCTGATCGGCGAGGAGCTCTTTGCCTCGGGGGCCTACCTGCATGTGAATCGCGCGCATGCGGCGAGCCTGCAAGCGCAGGACATTCTGCGCTGGCTGGTCATCGGAGCGGTGGTGGTCTTGGCCGTGGTGCGCACATTGGGGTTGCTGTGAGGATCAAGGCTTCGGCCATCGTCGCCATCATCACGGGCGTCATCATGCTGCTCGGGTATTTCTTGCCCGGAGCCTTCTTTGGCTCCGTGCGCGATGTCATGCTGCGCAGCGGAATAATCCTCGGCACGGTGGCGCTGCTGCTGGGTGTGGGGAACCTGCTGCAGGTGCACCTGCGCAAGATCCGCGAACAACGGCCCGGCCACCTCTACAGCATCTTCATGGTCATCTCGCTCTTCAGCGTCTTCGCCGTGGTGGTCTTGTTCGGGCCGGCCCACCCTTACTCCGTGTGGGTCGTGTCCGAAATCCAACGACCGTTGGAGATCGGCATGATGGCCTTGTTGGCGGTGGTGCTGCTGCTGGCGGGGGTGCGTCTTCTGTTCCGGCGACAGGCGCTCGGGACCCTCGTGTTCTTCCTGACCGCTTTCCTGGTCTTGCTGGGGACTGCGCCGCTGCCGTTCATCTCCCTGCCGTTCCTGGAGGGACTACGCAATTGGATCGCTCAGGTGCCGGCCGTTGCTGGGGCCCGCGGCATTATTCTGGGTGTCGCGCTCGGGGCAACGGCGACGGGCCTGCGAGTTCTGCTGGGGTACGACCAGCCCTACGAGCGCTGAATGTCGCTGTCGTAGGCTGAGGCCGGATCTGGAGAGGCATGGCTGACGTTCGCTGCCCCATGTGCGGCAAACCCAACGCCGAAGAGGCTGAAACCTGCCTCTATTGCCAGGCGCGCCTCAAGCCTGTCGGCCCGGGTTCCGAACCTACGCCGGCCCAGCCACCAGCCGCGGGCGGCGATGCGGTCCCCGATTGGCTCTCGCGATTGAGAGACCAGGGGCGCCCGATGCCGGGCGGAACGCGTGAGCTCTCGGGTGAATCCGAGACTCCCTCCGATGAGGAGGCCAGCGAATGGCTCTCGCGCATCCGCAGCCGAGCCGAAGATGAAGGCCCGGTGTCCTCCCCGACCACTCCAACACCGGAGGATGTGTTCGGCCGCGGGACGCCGGCCCAACCCTCCGGCCCTGTTTCAGCCTTTCCCCCTTCCGGCGAGGAGGGGCAGCCCGCCTCGACCGCCACGCCGCCTGCGGAAGCTACACCGGCGGAAGACGAACCCGAGTGGCTCAAGCGCCTTCGGACTCGTCGAGCTGTCGAAGTCGCTCCAAGCAGCGCCCCAGCGCCGTCGTTCCCTTCGCCGCAGTCGGCGGGCGAGGGCTTGCCTCCCGATTGGATGCACGCTCCGCAAGAGGATCTTGCGACAGGCGCGACCCCAGCGCCGGGGCCGCTACCCGCGGGCGGCGAAGCGAACGTGCCCGATTGGCTGCGCGATGTCCAGCCGCCTGCGCCTGCGCCCGCACCCGTAGAGGCGCCACCGCCAGTTGCGGCCACGCCTCTGCCAGCCTTCGCTAGTGAAGACGAGGAAACACGCGGCGCATATGCCGAGAAGGAAATACCCGATTGGCTGGCTGCCGCCCGCGAAGAGGCAGTCGCGCCTGTCGAGGTGTCTGGCGCGGCAGCTCAGCCCGCCGAGCTGATCGAAACACCGCCTCTTGAGGAATTGCTCGCGCCAGGTGTCTTGCCCGAATGGCTCACTGCGGGCTCTTCGCCGACCCCTCCACCTGTGCAAGCCCCCGGTGAAGGCTTGGAGCAGGGGGTTCTGCCTCCCTGGTTGCGCGCCATGCGGCCGGTGGAAGGGCCCAAGGTTGGCAAGGTGGAGGCGGCTGAGGCTGAGGAGCGAGTCGAGTTTGCCGGCCCGCTGGCCGGGCTGCGCGGCGTCTTGCCGCCCAAGGTCGAAGCCGAAGTGGGGCGCCATCCCCCCGTGCTCGCCGGGGTGCTCGACATCCAACCGGCTCACGCGGCGCACGCGGAACTTCTGCAGCGCATCGTGTCCACGCCCGAATCCCGCGCGGTACCCCGTGCGCGAAGGCGTCCCCAGGCTCGGCCTTGGGGCGGGCTGGCCGTCTCGCTGATCCTTGTCGCGGCGATGCTCCTGCCCGGGGCCACTGGGACCTCGGTGTTCGCTCGTCCGACGGTGGTCGCGATCGAGACCCTGCAAACAGCGAACGTCATCAACTCACTCGCTCACGACCGTCCGCTGCTCCTCGCTGTGGACTACGATGCGGCGGCCTCGGCCGAGCTCGAAGCGGAGGCGCTGGCCGTCCTGGATCACGTCATGAACGTCGGTGCTCCGATCGCATCTGTCTCCACTCGTCCGGTCGGCCCGGCGCTTGCAGAGCGCCTGATGGCGCGCACGCGTGCCGCCCACCCGCAATACCAAAGCGGGGTCAACTACTTGCCGCTTGGCTATCTTGCTGCGGGGCCGATCGGTTTGCGCGCATTTGCAGCCAACCCGATTCTGGCGGTCTTTGGGCAGTCTCCACCCGCCGACTGGGATCCCTCGATGGTGGCTGTGCTGCGGGCGGCGTCGAATTTCTCGGCCATCATGGTAGTGGCCTCCGACCCCGCAGCTCTTCAGACGTGGATTGAACAGGTGCATACGGCCATCCCCGACGTGCCGATGGTGGCCGTCGTCAGCGCCGCGGCCGAGCCGCTGACCCGGCCCTATTATGAAAGCGCCTTTCCGTCGGTGCGAGGCATGGTTGTTGGCTTGGCGGGCGCGGAGGCCTATGAGTGCTTGAATGCCCTCGACCCCGCGAGCGGGCGATGTGGACATTTGGGTGTGGCGGACTCGATGTGGGATGCCTTCGGTATGGCGGTTCTCGCGGCGGTGCTGATACTCCTGGTGGGTGGGCTGGCCTCGCTCATTCGCCGCAGCCTGGCCTCGATGCGCAGGACCAGCAATGAGTGATCTTGCTGCGGCCGCCCTCGGTTTCTTCCTGACCGTCGCGATTCTTTCTTACGTCCTCGGCGACAATGTGCTGTTCCGCATTGCCGCGCACTTGCTCATTGGCGTGACGGCCGGCTATCTGGCCGCTGTGGCCTGGCAGAGCGTTCTCTGGCCGCAGTTGTTCGGGCGAATGCTCAACCTGATGGCCTGGCTCGATCCGGCATTGTGGCTCCCGCTCATTCTTGTCCTACTCATGATCGGGCGCTCGACCCCGCGCCTGGCGGTCCTCGGTTCCGTCCCGATGGCGTTCTTGGTCGGGCTTGCGGCTGCAGTGGCCGTGGGGGGGGCGCTGACCGGCACACTCATCCCGCAGATAGCGGCGACGGCGGTTTCGCTCTCGCCCGTGCGCCAGTCGCCTGGCGGGGTCGTGCTCGATCTGGAAGGCGCGTTGAGCAACGCGATCGTCCTGGTGGGCACGGTCACGACCTTGGCTTACTTCCACTTCGGCGCGAGGCCGCGCGCGGGCGAGGTCCCGGCCCGCCCGGTATGGGTGGTGCCCTTTGCGCGGGTGGGTGAGATATTCCTGGCGGTGGCCTTTGGCGCGTTGTACGCCGGAGCTTTGGCCGCCAGCCTGACTGCGCTCATCGATCGCACCGTTTTTCTCCAACAGATCTTCGGGCGCCTCTTCCCATGAGCGAACGCACTGCCACCTCGCCGATCAAGCAGGAACCTGAGTCGTTGCTGGCCGTCGACGTTGGCACGGTGTCCACCCGCGTGGCGCTGTTCGACGTGGTCGAGAGCCAGTACCGGCTGCTGGGCGTCACCACCGCGCCGACCACGGCCGAGTTCCCCTACCTCGATGTGAGCGAAGGCATCCACCACGCGGTGGAGACTCTCGGCACCATCGTCGGGCGCAGCCTGCTCGACGACAAAGGATCGCTCATCCTTCCCTCGCGTCCCGACGGCAACGGCATCGACGTGGCGGTGCTTTCGTTTTCGCTCACGGCAGACGTACGCACGGCGTTGGTCGGCCTGCTCCCCGAATACTCGCTGCGCAGCGTCCGCAACCTGGCGCGCTCGGCGCCGGTGCGAGTCGCGGCGGAAGTGAGTTTGGGCGACGGCCAGAGCGAGGAATCGCTACTGGATGTTCTCATCCGCGCCCGGCCCGATCTGATCGTGATCGCCGGTGGCACGGAGGGCGGTGCCTCCCAGGCTCTGCTGCAGACGCTCGAGGTGGTGGGGTTGAGCGTGCACCTGTTCTCGGTCGATTCCCGTCCGCAGATTCTGTTTGTAGGCAACGGGGAGGTGGCCGATCGAGTGCGCGAGCTGCTGAAGGATGTGGGGGCCGTCTACGTTGGCCCAAACGTACGGCCCAGTCTGGAAATCGAGTCGATTGACGGTGCCCGCACCGAGCTCAACCACCGGGTGGTCGAGCTGCTGCGCAGCAAGATCAGCGGCCTCGACGAGCCGCTCTCGTGGACGGCGGGCGCGCTGACTCCCGGTGCGCTCGGGATTGGCACCATCGTGCGCTTCCTGGGTCAGGCCTACGAAGGCAGCAAAGGAGTCTTGGCGGCATCGATCGGCGCCGGCTCGACCATTTTGGCCGCGAGCTTCGGCCCGACCGTGGATCTCTCGGTGCGCCCGGACCTCAACCTCGGGCGCGAAACGGTAGGCCTGCTCGAGCATTGCGCGTTGGAGGAGATCGTTCGATGGCTGCCGGTGGAATTATCCGACGGCCAGGTGCGCGATTACCTTTACAACAAATCCATTTACCCGCGCACCGTACCTGCTACCATCGAGGAATTGTGGATCGAGCAGGCAGTAGCGCGCCAGTTGCTGCGCGTGGCCGTCCAGGCCGCCGCACCCTCGTGGCGGTTGCGGCGCCCGCGGCCGTGGCCTGCCCTCTTGCCGCTGCTCGAACCGATCCTCGGCGCGGGTTCGGTGCTGGCACGCGCACCTCGCCCCGGGCAGGCGGCACTCGTGCTTTTAGACGGGCTCGAGCCTGCGGGCATCACCACACTCATCCTCGATGCCCACGGCTTGCTCCCACTGCTTGGCGCAACGGCGCGCGTGAACCCCTTGGCCGTTGTGCAGGTGCTGAACTCATCCAGCTTCCCGAGCCTGGGAACCGTGGTGGCACCGGCGGGCCGGGGCAGGCAGGGCGAGACCGCCATGCGCTACACGTTGGCCTATGAGTCCGGCCGCCAGGTACGCGGGCAGGTTCTGGCCGGCTCGATCGAGGTCCTGGCCTTGCCCGTTGGCGAGAAGGCGCGCCTGGCTGTTCAACCCAGCCGGCGCTTCGACTTGGGCTTGGGTGGCGCGGGTCACGGTGGGACGATCACCGTGAGCGGCGGGCTGGTGGGGGTGATCATGGATGCGCGCGGCCGCCCGCTTGGGCTGCCGACGGAACGCGAGAAGCAGCGCCGCGCCCAGGAAGAGTGGCTCATGCAGATCGGGGCCTGAGAGAAAAGATGGACCTTCCAACTCAGACGCACGTTGCCCCTCTCGTGATTGTGCGCCGGCGGCGCGCCCTACCGCTACCTGGCACGATCACTGCACGCCTGAATCAGAAGGTGCAAGCCGGCGACCTGATCGGTCGAACCACTCTATATCCCAAGCACTTTCTGATCGACGTCGCCCACCATCTAGGCGTGCCGCCCAAGAAGGCGGACCAGTATTTCCGCTACAAGGCGGGGGATGCGGTCAGCCATGGCGACATCCTGGCGGGCCCCGTGGGTTGGATGCGTAGGGTGGTGCGCGCGCCGGTGGGCGGCCGGGTGATCGTTCAGGGAGAGGGCCGACTGGTATTCGAAGCGGTCGGCGAGCCGTTCGAGTTGCGCGCCGGTCTCCCAGGAGTCGTTGTCGGCATGGAAGCCGAGCGCTCGGTGACGATTGAGACCATCGGTGCATTGGTGGAAGCCGTATGGGGCAACGGCCGCGAGGAATCTGGGGTTCTGCGCATGGCCACACCCTCGGCTGACGCCGAACTGACGCCGGAAGCCATCGACATCAGCCTGCGCAGCACGATCGTCGTGGCGGGGCGGGTGACCCGAGCGGATACGCTTCAGGCCCTGGCCAACTTGCCGGTACGCGGGCTGATGGTGGGCAGCATGCCCGCTGCCCTCGTCCCGGCTGCGCGTGAAGCGCATTTCGCGCTAGCGCTCACGGATGGGTTCGGCATGCAGCCGATGAACAGCGCCGCCTTCGAGCTGCTGGCAACAAACGTCGGGCGCGATGCGAGCTTGAACACCCAGCCCATGAACGCCTGGCTGGGCAGCCGGCCGGAGCTGGTCATCCCGCTGCCCGCGGTCGGGACCGCGGATGTGCCGGCGGAGGGCGTGCCGCCGATGGTCGGCCGCAGGGTGCGCATCATCCGTGCGCCGTACGCGGGCAAGGTTGGAACAATTGCCTCGATGCCTCACGGTCCGGTTGCCTTACCCAGCGGGTTGATGGCGGCGTGCCTTGAGGTCGAGCTGATCGAAGAAGGTATGGTGCTCGTCCCGCTAGCCAACGTCGATATTCTCGAATGACGCACTCCTGGCCGCGCGGCAGAACGCCGCATCCGGCGGGCGCGGGCGATGTTGAAGGAAGGAGAACCGAACGATGACTGATAACTTCGATATGAGCGCACCGCCGCCGGCCGAAGGCGGCAACCGGCTGTTTGTCATCGTTGCGGCCATCATGGGAGGGGTGCTGATCATCGCCGTCGTGGCGCTGCTGGTCTACGCCTTCGTCTTGGCGCCGCGCCTACGCGCCGGACGCACCGACCAAGCGGCGACCATCTCGGCTCAGAACACGGCCGTGGCGCTCAGCGTCACACAGACCGCCGGAGCCGTTGTGGCACCCACGCAGCCGCCACCGACTACCGCGCCGACGGCCACGCTGCCCAAGCCGACGGCCTCCCCAGTCATCGCAGCCACCGCAGCGTCGGCCACGCCGACGTTGGTGACCACGGCTGCCGTGACGAGTGCCGCCGGGACACCTGCAGCCGGAACGACCGCGGCCCCCGTGACAACCGCATTGGCGACAACCGCGGCCAGCACAACGCCGGCTGGAACTGTCGCGGCCCCCACCGCGGACATTGCCGCGAACAAGGCCGCCGCAACGCGAGCCGCGCTGGCCTCGCTGACGCCGGCAACGGTCACCGCAATCGCGCCGCAGGCCGCAGCCAGCATCACTCCGGCGGCGCTACCCAAGACCGGGTTTGCAGGAGACACCGGACTCCCGGGGTTGGTTGTCATCGCCCTGGCGTTGATTGCCGTCGCACTCATCGCGCGTCAAGTGCGCCAGCGGCAAGCCAACCCTTGAAAAACTCGAATGGGTGAGCCACTCGCCAGCGGCCAGGTCATGTCCGGTGCGCTGCGGTTGCACTCTCGGTCCGGACCATCCCAAAGGCAATCACCGGGATCCCCTCTCCGAATCACCAGGAGGGGGGATCCTGCTTAACGGCGTATGGAGGGCATCTGCGCCATCGGGCTGTCGGGCATTGTGCAGCCGGCGCCATTAGCGACACGCGCCTCGCATGGGCAGGCCTCGGTTCTTCGACAACTCACGGACGCCGGTGCGCCTTGACCGGACATGGGTGCGTATGGCATAATATCGACATCTGAATAGGCGTTGATGGAAACGAGTAGGCGCCCTGCGAGCTGCGCAGCGAGCCCGGGAACGGTGAGAGCCGGGCGCGGAACGGGTGCCGAAAATCCTTCCGGAGCCGCTGACCGAAGGCGTGTCGCGCTTGTAGACTCAGCCGGATCGCTCACCGTTATGCGAGCGCGGGCATGCACACGTGCCCGGATAAGAGCCTCCCGCGAGGGAGGAATCAGGGTGGTACCGCGGGTCTCCCGTCCCTGTTTTGGGCGGGGGATTTCTGTTTAATCCGACGTAGGCGCGAGGGCGGCGCATTGGGTGCGCACATGACAGAACCCATCTACCACACCGATTCGTACGTGCGGGAGTTCGAAGCTCAGGTCCTGGAATCGAGCCCACAGGGAGTCGTGCTCGACCGCACCGCCTTTTACCCCGGCGGCGGGGGCCAGCCGTGTGATCATGGCACGCTCGAGGCTAATGGGCGGACCTGGAGCGTGACCGCCGTCCGCAAGGACGGCGCGCGCATCCTGCATGAGGTGGAGGGCGATCCGCCGCCCGCTGGCGCACAGGTGCATGCTCTTCTCGATTGGACGAGGCGCTACGCGCTGATGCGCGTGCACACCGCGCTGCACATCCTATGCGGCGTGATCTGGCGCGACTACGGCGCCCATGTCACCGGCGGCAACATGGACGCACTGCGCGCGCGGATGGACTTCGAGTTCGAGAACATGCACCAGGACCTGGTGCGCGAGATCGAGGCGCGCGCCAACCGGGAAGTGGAGCTGGCCCGCGAGGTCCACGCGCAAATCCTCCCGCGGGAAGAGGCGCTGGCCATACCGGATCTGATCCGCACCAAGGTCAACCTCCTGCCGGAGGGACTGCGCGAAATACGAGTGGTGGAAATCGCCGGGCTCGATCTGCAAGCCGACGGGGGGACGCACGTCGCCAACACGCGCGAGGTGGCCGGGATTCGAATCGTCGACTACAAGAGCAAGGGGCGAATCAACAAGCGACTTGAAATAGCACTCGAATGAACGGCGTGGCGCGCCGCACGCGAGCCATGCGACGACCCCGGGAGGCAAGCATGTTTGAACCGGTCACCTCACACTTCGATGCTAAGCGGTTGGAGCAAGAGGTGTTGCGCTTTTGGAAGGAACGCGACATCTTCCATCGCTCGCTCGATAACCGCCGCGGCAACCCCGAGTGGGTATTCTTCGAAGGCCCGCCCACAGCCAATGGACGGCCGGGAGTGCACCACGTCTTGGCACGCGCCTTCAAAGACCTGTTCCCTCGCTACCGCACCATGCGCGGCTTTCATGTCCGGCGGCGCGCCGGCTGGGATACCCATGGCCTGCCCGTCGAAATCGAGGTGGAGAAGGAGCTTGGGTTCTCAGGCAAGGACCAGATCGAGGCCTACGGCATCGAGAAGTTCAACGCGCGCTGCCGTGAACTCGGTCTTCCGCTACATCCAGGATTGGGAGAAGCTCACGGAGCGCATCGCCTTCTGGGTGGATCTCGGCGAGGCCTACGTCACCTACACCAACGACTACATCGAATCGGTCTGGTGGATTCTCAAACAACTCTGGGAGCGAGGCCTGCTGTATCAGGGTTTCAAGGTCGTCCCCTACTGCCCTCGCTGCGGCACGCCGCTTTCTGATCACGAGGTGGCTCAAGGTTACGAGGAGGATACGCCCGATCCCTCCGTCTTCGTCCGCTTCCCTCTGCGCGATGATCCGCAAACCTCGTTCCTGGTGTGGACCACCACGCCCTGGACTCTTCCGGCGAATGTGGCGCTGGCCGTAAATCCCAAGGTGATGTACGCGCGGGTTGAACGCACCACGGCCGATGGCCAACGCGAGTACCTTCTTCTGGCCAAGGACTTGGTCGAACTCGGTCCTCCAGGGCGAGGAGTTCAAGATCGTGGGCGATTACCTGGGCGAAGAGCTGCGCGACAGGCGCTACCAGCCGCTCTTCACGTTTATGCCGTTGGACAAACCGGCCTACCGCGTGATCCTGGGGGATTTCGTCAGTACCTCGGAGGGCACGGGAATCGTTCACATGGCCCCGGCCTTTGGCGCCGACGATATGCAGGCCGCGCTCGACAACGATTTGCCGATCTCCATGACGGTGGATCCGCGCGGCAATTTCGTTCCGGAAGTATCCCCCTGGCAGGGCATGTTTGTGAAAGACGCGGATCCCCTCATTGAAAAGGACCTGGCCTCGCGCGGGCTGCTGTTGCGCAGCGGGACGATCCGTCACACCTACCCGTTCTGTTGGCGGTGCCACACGCCGCTGCTCTACTACGCACGCAGTACCTGGTACATCCGCACGACCCAGCTCAAAGACCGGCTGGTGGCGCTCAACGACACCGTCAATTGGTATCCGGAGCACATCCGGCGCGGCCGATTCGGCAACTGGCTGGCCAACAATGTGGATTGGGCACTCGGCCGTGAACGCTACTGGGGGACTCCTCTCCCGGTCTGGGATTGCCCGGCGTGCCACCACCAACTGTGCGTGGGCTCGCTGGCCGAACTTGAGGCGCTGAGCGGCACGTCTCAAGCCAATCTCGACCTGCACCGACCGTACGTCGATCGCATCGAATGGACCTGCCCCAAGTGCGGCGAAGCCTCCATGAAACGCGTCCCCGAGTTGATCGACGTGTGGTTCGACGCGGGCTCGATGCCGTTGGCGCAATGGCACTATCCGTTTGAAAACGAGGAGCTATTCCGCGAGCAATTCCCGGCCGACTACATCTGTGAGGCCGTGGACCAAACGCGTGGCTGGTTCTATTCGCTGCACGCCATTGCGGCGCTCCTGTTCGACAGCGTCGCCTTCCGCAATGTGCTGTGTCTTGGGCTGATCTTGGACGGCGACGGGCAGAAGATGTCGAAATCCCGCGGGAATGTCGTCGACCCGTGGGACGTGCTCAACGCACACGGGGCGGATGCCTTCCGCTGGTGCCTCTACACCGCCTCGCCGCCGGGGCAAGAGCGCCGCTTTACAGCGGAGATGGTCGGGGAGGTCACGCGCAGTTTCACTCTGACCCTGTGGAACACCTACTCCTTCTTCGTGACGTATGCCTCGCTTGACGGCTGGCAGCCGGATGAGGCCTTGCTGCGCGAGGCCAGCCTGGGTCACCCGGCCGGCGGACGCGCTGGGCGCGCATACAGCGATCTCGACCGTTGGATCCTCTCCGAGTTGCATGTGCTCACTCGGCAAGTGAGCGAGGCCATGGAAAACTACGATGTGCTCGGGGCCACCCGACCGGTGGAAACGTTCGTTGACCGGCTTTCGAACTGGTACTTGCGTCGATCGCGCCGCCGTTTCTGGCGTGCGGGTGAGAGCAGCGATAAGCAGGCGGCCTACGCCACGCTCTACGAATGCCTGACGACGGTGGCGCGGCTCATCGCTCCGGCCATGCCCTTCCTGGCGGATGCGATGTACCGTAATCTGGTCTTCTCGCTGAACAAGGAGGCTCCCGAGTCCGTTCATCTGGCCGATTGGCCCGAGTACGATCGCACGCTCACCGACGAGCGGCTGAACAGCGAGATGCGGCAGGTGCTGCGCTGGGCCTCGCTCGGCCACGCGGCACGCAACAAAGCCAATCGCAAAGTGCGCCAGCCGCTGCCGGAGATTGCGTTCAGCGTGACGACGCCGCAGGAGGCGGAGATTCTCACGCGATACACGGAGCTTCTCGGTGATGAGCTCAACGTCAAGATGGTGCGGCCGCTTGACACGGTGGGGGAGGTCGTCTCGTACACGCTCAACCCGTTGCCGAAGATGCTGGGGCCGAAATTCGGAGCACGCTTCCCGAAGGTGCGCAGCGCGCTGCTGGCGCTCGACTCGGAGACCGCCGCCCGCACCCTGCTCGCGGGCTCCCCGCTCGGCGTATCGGTCGAGGGCGAAGTCCTTCAGGTCACACCCGACGAAGTGGAAGTGCGCCTCACCGCGCGCGAAGGGTTCGCGGTGGCCGAGGAGGCAGGCCTCCTGGCCGCGTTGCGCACCGACGTCACGCCGGCCTTGCTGCGGGAGGGCTTGGTCCGCGAATTTGTCCGCCGGGTGCAGGACCTGCGCAAGTCATCGGGGCTGGAAATCGCCGACCGCATCCGCCTCTACTACTCGGCCTCAGACGTGTTGACCGAGGCCATCGAACAGCACCGCGACTATGTTATGGGCGAAACGCTGGCGGTCGAACTCACCGCGGGCGCCCCGCCGGAGGGCACCCCCTCAGCCAGCGACGAATTCGACGGTGAACACGTCACCGTGGGGCTTCTCAAGTCGCGCTGAACGCGTGCGCCCGCATGCTTGGATTACAATTCGGCCTATGACTGACTCTTCTCGTGCCAGGATGGCTCGCACCTATGCCGTATTGATCTCGATCGCCGGCGCGATCGTGCTGCTCGATCAGTACACGAAATTCCTGGTGCGAACCCGTCTGGCCCTGGGTGAAACATGGATGCCGCTCGCATGGCTTGCACCTTACGCGCGCATCGTGCACTGGACCAACACCGGCGCGGCCTTCGGCCTGTTTCAGAACGGTGGCATGGTTTTCACGGTCCTGGCTTTCATCGTTTCGGGCGCCATCCTCTACTACTATCGCAACGTCGAACGTGCCTCGTGGCTCATCCGCCTCGCGCTCGGGCTGCAGCTCGGTGGCGCGCTCGGCAACCTGGTCGACCGCTTGACGCGCGGGACCGTGACCGACTTCATCTCCATCGGCGCATTTCCGGTCTTCAACGTCGCCGATAGCTGCATCTCCTGCGGCGTGGCCCTGCTGCTGGTCGACATGCTGATCGAGCAGCGCCGCCATCCGGCGTCGACTGAAGAGAACCCCGTACCCCACCCACCGTGAGCGAAGCCCGGCATCTCCTGCACGTGGAACGCGGGGGCGACCGGTTCGATCGCTTCCTGAGCTCTTCCCTGCCCGTCTATTCGCGCACCACGCTGCAACGGCTTATCACCGAAGGCTTCGTATCCGTCAACGGCGTGGTTCAAACGCGCAGTGCCCTCAAGTTGGAAAACGGCGACGAGATAATCTTGCGCGTCCCGCCTCCCGCACCGACGAATGTCGAGGCGAAGTCCATTCCGCTCGAAGTCGTATTCGAGAACGAGGATGTGCTGGTGATCAACAAGCCGGCCGGCATGGTCGTCCACCCGGCCCTGGGCCATGCGCACGGCACACTGGTCAGCGCAGTGCTTGCGCGTGCCCCGGAGGTTGAGCAGGTCGGTGGTACGGAGCGGCCCGGAATCGTCCACCGCCTTGACAAAGATACATCAGGTCTGATCCTCATCGCCCGAAATGAGCCTGCGCAGCGGGCGCTGCAGAGAGCTTTCGCGGAGCGCAGGGTGGAGAAGACCTACCTTGCGTTGGTCGATGGACGCCCGCCGACCGCCTCGGGGCGGATCGAGGCCGACCTGGGACGCGATCCGATACACCGGCAACGCATGGCCGTGGTGCCAGCCTCGCGCGGCCGTCCGGCGCTCACCTTGTTCCACACCCTCGAGCAATTCGACAAGCACACCTTGCTCGAAGTCCATCCTCAGACCGGGCGCACCCACCAGATCCGCGTCCACCTGAGCTATCTGGGCTGCCCGGTTGTAGGCGATCGTGTGTACGGCCGCCGGTCGCCGACGTTAGGCGCGCTGCGCCAGATGCTGCACGCTGCGCGACTGCGTCTCATCTTACCGGGCGAGGCCGCGGCGCGCGAGTTCGAGGCCCCATTGCCCCCAGATTTCGCCGCAACAATGTCCGCGATCCGCCGCGGGTGATTCCCGCTGAGGTTGAGCCATGGAATACATCGACCTTCGTTCCGATACGGTGACCCTTCCCACGCCCGAGATGCGCCGGGCCATGGCCGAGGCGGAGGTGGGCGACGACGTGTTCGGTGAGGATCCGACAGTGAACCGGTTGCAGGCCATGGCGGCCGAGCGCATGGGCAAGGAAGCCGGGCTGTTCGTGGCCTCTGGAACCATGGGGAACTTGGTGGCGGTGCTCAGCCACTGCGGCCGCGGCGACGAGGTCATCCTCGGAGATCGGGCACACACCTTCCTATATGAAGCCGGCGGCGTGGCCGCGCTCGGCGGAGTGCACCCGCACCCCGTACCCAATCAATCCGACGGCACGCTGCGCGCAGAGGACGTGCGTGAGGCTATTCGAACCGAGGATGTCCACTTCCCGCGCTCGCGCCTGATTTGCCTCGAGAACACGCACAACCGCTGCGGGGGAGTGGCTCTGACGGCAGAATACACCGATGCCATGGGACGGCTGGCCGACGAGCGGGGCCTGGCGCTCCACGTCGACGGCGCGCGTATCTTCAACGCCGCGGCTGCGTTGGGCCTGCCGGCCAAGCGGCTTGTGCGAGCAGCCGAACTCGGTGTGTTTCTGTCTCTCGAAGGCGCTGTGCGCACCGGTCGGGTCGGTGCTCTGTGGAAGCCAGCCCTTCATTGCACAGGCGCGGCGCATACGCAAGCAAGTGGGGGGCGGGATGCGCCAGGCAGGGATTCTGGCGGCCGCGGGGATTGTCGCACTGGAGACGATGGTCGATCGCCTGGGAGAGGATCACGCGAACGCGCGCCGCCTCGCCCACGGCCTCAGCCAACTCAATGGCATCACTCTCGACGCCGGATCCCCCTTCACGAACATGGTGTTCTTCGAACTCGAGCCGGCGGTGAAATCGGACGCTCACAGGGTTTCGGAGGAATTGGCCAGGCATGGTGTGCGTGTTCAGGCGGTGGGTGCGAGACGCTTCCGCGCTGTGCTTCACTACTGGGTGGATGCCCAGGCCGTGGACACGGCCGTGGAGGCTCTTCGCAAGGTGATCGTCGCAGCGTAGATCATGCGCTCGCCAGGCTGATGCAGATCCGGCCGCTGGAATCTTGATCGCGGGGACAAGTGAGGTTGCAGCGGCGCCGAGGCCTGCGCAGGAGGTAGTCCGCCGTGCAGGAGGAGATCCCTTGAGGCGGGCCCAAGGGAATGCACCCTGATCTTGAGGCAGGCCCACGACGCTGCACGTCCGGAGCAGTGAAGCCTTGGCCTTCTCTGGAGCGTGATCCGCCTACGGCACCCAGCGGTATTCGAGGCTTGGCCCGAGTGCTTGGCGAATGAGATCAGCCGGCAGGGACACGCCGCCTATCCGCGAGCTGAGCAGCGACCAAAGCGATTGAGCTGTGCGAAGTCGAATCACGCGAGGCGTGCCTTGAATACCGCCCAATTCGGCCGCCTTGGTGAGGGCCTCGTCCTCGTAGCCCAGCGCGTCAATCAGCTTGAGCTGCAGCGCCTGTGACCCTGTGAAAACCCGGCCATCGGCGATCGCGAGCACGTCCTTGACCGGCAGCCCACGTCCCTCCGCCACGATGTCAACGAAGCCCTCGTACGTTTCGTTGACGATTCTCTGCCACAGGGCCTGTTCAGCCTCTGTCATCGGACGGTAAGGACTGCCGATATCCTTGACCTCACCCGACTTGATCGTCGTGAATTGCACACCGAGCTTCTCGAGCAGTCCGTGAGCGTCCGGGAACTGGCTTATCACTCCGATCGAGCCGGTAAGCGTGTGCCGGTTGGCGACGATGTACTCGGCTGCCATGGAAATGTAATAGCCCCCTGAGGCCGCCAGGTCGCCCATCAGCACCACGACCGGCTTGCCGCTTTCTTTGAGGGCATGGTAGATCTCATCCGAGGGCACCACCGAGCCACCGGGGCTGTTCACCCGCAGGAGAATCGCGCGCACGTCGGTGTCGGCAGCGGCCTGGTGGATGAGCGGCAGCAAGTCGCCTGAGGCCGCTACAGCGGATGTCTCGAACGGGCTGGTCACCCCGCTCACGATCGTTCCGCTCACGTCGATGACTGCAATTGCCGGCCCGCTCAACGGTCCCGAGACGTGTTCGAGGCCCGAGGCTGCAACCGGCGACTGCCTCGCGAGCGAAGCTGTTGAAAGCAAGAAGAATGCAGCCATGACGGCACACGCGACCACCGGCAGCGCGAAACCGACGGCCACGCCGGTGAGTGCCCATGCACCTGAGCGCGCCGCTGCGCCGGTTGGTTTGACCGGGGTTTGAGTCGGATAGGGTCCTTCCATGGCATGTTCTCCTCTCGGCGCGCGTGTCCGACGCGATGCGCCACGTACCAACCTGAGTTGCGTAAAGGGTCGCCTGCCGATTGTAGTGCAGTCTCTCTTGTGGGCAGGCTCAGCCGTCTAGGTGCAGGTCAATCGCTCGAGCTCTAAAGGCAAGCCCAATCGCCCGCGGCCGGAACAGGCACTCGCTCGATCGACCGACGCGCGGCGAACAGACCGGCGATTGGCGACTCCTATTATCTCATTCGGCTCCGATGATTTAGATCGACCGAAAGGCGTAGTTGGTCCGTGATGGCTTTGACAACTCGCAGCCTGCATGATACTATCTGGCGCGCTTTTCCCCCGGGGCGCGCCTCCCCTTTGACCATTGATGACGCAAGACGCCGGTCGACCGGCAGGCCGGACGCAGATCTTTGTGAGCGAGGCAGTCGGCAGTGGATAATGCGTGGGCAGTTGTCGGTGTTTTCATGATTGTAGCCATCGTTCTGCCGGCCGCGGCACTCGTCATGGCGCGACTGCTCGGCCCGAAGAAACCCAGCCCGATCAAACAAACAACGTACGAATGCGGAGTCGAGACCGTGGGCGAGAGCTGGGTCCAGTTCAAAGCTCAGTACTATGTCTACGCTCTGGCCTTCGTCGTGTTTGATGTGGAAGTGGTCTTCCTCTACCCGTGGGCCCGTGCTTACGCTCAGCTTCCCCTGTTTGCCACGCTCGAGGGGGCGCTCTTCATTCTCATCCTGGCAGTGGGCCTACTCTACGCATGGCGCAAAGGTGCGTTGGAGTGGCAGTAGAGGCACGCCCTCCGACCTTCCGCGCCTATCGTCAAGAGCACGATAGGCGATTTTCTGTCTGCAGGCGATGCATGCATGGTCAAGCTGGGTGATTTCTTCTATACGTTAGGGCTGTGGCTGCAGAGCGTGCTCATGCGCGCCGGTTTAAGCGAGAGCGCCGCGAGGGGAGTATTCTCGGCGCTTGTCGCAGCCCTCCTGCCGCTGCTCGCGTTATTGACCGCCGTCCCGCTCATCTGGCTCGAGCGCAAATGGATCGCCCGTCTTCAGGATCGGATAGGACCGAATCGTGTCGGGCCCTTCGGCTTGTTCCAGGTCTTCGCCGACATGGTCAAGATCTTCACCAAGGAAGATATCACCCCGCTGGGCGCCGATCGCATCGTCTTTGCGCTGGCGCCGGTGCTCGCGGTCGCGGGCGTGGTGGGCTTGTGGGCGGTCATACCTTTTGCGGTCAATGCGTTTGGCGTGGATCTGAACGTCGGCGTCCTGTATCTGGTCGCGGTCGGGACTCTTTCGACGCTGGCGATCATGCTGGCCGGGTGGTCGGCCAACAACAAGTACGCGCTGCTGGGTGCCTTTCGCACGGTGGCGCAAATGATCTCGTACGAAGTGCCCATGGTGCTCTCCCTGCTCGTGCCCGTCCTGCTCTCGGGCTCGCTGGGGTTGAACGGCATTGTGGCCGCACAACGCGAGGTGTGGTTCGTCTTCTCGGCACCGCTGGCGGCGCTGCTCTTCCTCATGGCCTCGCAGGCCGAGGTGAGCCGTGCGCCCTTCGACCTGCTGGAAGCCGAGTCCGAAATCGTGGCTGGCTTCAATATCGAGTACTCGGGAATGAAGTTCGGCTTCTTCTTCGTCGGGGAATTCCTGCACTCGTTCACCATGGGGCTGCTCGGCGCGACGCTCTTTCTGGGCGGATGGACCGGTCCGGGCGTGGAGGCCTTCCCGGCGCTGGGTGCCTTGTACCTTGTGCTCAAGGGGACCTTCGTTTACTTCATCTTTGTTTGGGCGCGGGCCACCTTCCCTCGCATCCGTATCGATCAGATGCTGGACTTCAATTGGAAGCTGCTCACGCCGCTGGGGCTGTTCCTCATCCCTCTCCTGGCCGTGGTGAACCGCGTGCTGAGCGAGAGCTCGCTCTGGCTCCGCAACGCGGCGCTGCTGGGCGCAAACGTGTTCCTGGCTGCGTTGGTCCTGATAATTCTCGGGATGCGCGGGCGAGCGGCGCGATTACGTGCCTCGGCCTCTGCGAGCGCTCCCGCCGCCTCGTCGCGCTAGGAGAAACGATGACGATGGCTCAAGTCATCTTTGTGGTCATTGCCTCCGTCGTGCTGGTATCGGCGGTCTCGGTGGTCGCCAGCCGCAACATCGTGCATGCCGCCTTGTGGCTCATCCTCTCCTTGTTCGGCGTGGCAGCGTTGTTCGCGGTGTTGGAGGCCGGATTCATCGCCGTGGTGCAAGTGGTGATCTACGTGGGAGCGATTGCCACGCTGATCATCTTCGCCATCATGCTCACCCGGCGCGAGATGCGCGAGTCCGGGCAGCAAACCCACTCCTGGTGGCCGCTGCCGGCGCTTCTCGCGATGGCGATGTTCGTCGGGCTGGCCTGGCTCCTGACTTCGCTCCCGGGCACCCATGGCGTGCCACCTGCGCTCGCGGGCGACGATCCTGCATTGCTGCTCGGCCAAGCCCTCCTCTCGCCGGAGCAGTACGTGCTGCCGTTCGAAGTTGCCTCGGTATTGTTGCTGGCGGCGCTTGTGGGGGCGATCGTCATCGCTGGCGACTCTCGCAAGTGACATACGGCGCGGGGCGCGGGTTGGCCCGATCGCCGGAGGTGAAGATCGCATGGTTCCACTTTCCTGGTACCTGATCGTCGCAGCCGCGCTGTTCTGCCTCGGTGTTTACGGCGTCTTGGCGCGCCGCAACTCGGTCGCCATCCTGATGGGCATCGAGCTCATGCTCAATGCCGTCAACGTGAACCTGGTCGCCTTCTGGCGCTATTCGGAACCGGCGCGCATGGGCGGTCAGGTGTTTGCCGTGATGGTGTTTGCGGTCGCCGCCGCCGAGGCTGCCGTCGGGCTTGCGCTCATCATCTCCCTTTACCGTTTGAAGCGTACGGTCGTCGCCGACGAAGCCGATCTGTTGCGCGGCTAAGTCCGCACCCCGAGGGGATCTGCATCGCCGTCGAGGTGGGCTTCTCTTTCCGAGGACGCTATGCCGCTTGAACCATTGCTCTGGCTGATACCGTTGCCGCCGCTGGTGGCCTTCTTCGTCATCCTGCTCTTCACTCGTTCGCATCGCAGGTTGAGCCACACGCTTGCCATCGCGCTGCTGGCGGTGTCATGGCTCCTGGCCATGACCGTCTTCGCGGGTGCCGTGCGCACCGATGGACTCGCCGAGCACCCGATCCAATCCGCCATCCCCTGGATTCCCACAGGCAGCACCGTCTTTTCGATAGGAACCCTGATCGACCCGCTCGGCGCGGTCACCTTGTTCTTCGTCGCGTGGACGCTTCTGGCGATATTTGTCTACAGCGTCGGCTATCACAACTTCGGGCAACCGCGTGGCGAGCACGATACGCCGGGCCTGCCGCCGAGAGGTGCACGGGTGAAGGACGGCAGCGGCCAAGAGCACAGTGTTCCTTCCGTCGAGCCGCTGTACTCGCGCTTCTTCGCTTTCATCTCTCTGTTTGCCTTCGGCATGCTGCTGCTCGTGGTCTCCGATAATCTGCTTACCCTCTTCGTCGGGTGGGAGATCATGGGCCTGTGCTCGTATTTGCTGATCGGCTTCTGGTACGGAAGGGACAGTGCCAAGCGAGCTGCGGTCAAGGCCTTCATCACCACGCGCGTCGGCGATGTCTTCATGCTGCTGGGGCTGGCGACGCTCTACGCGCAGACCGGATCGCTCTCCTACCGCACGCTGTTCTCGCCTGAGGTGCTGGCGCATCTGGCCGCGACCCCGTCTTACGTCCCGGGCCTGTCGATGGCCGCGCTCGCGGGGTTGCTGCTCTTCATGGGCACGCTGGGCAAGTCCGCCCAATGGCCGCTGCACGTGTGGCTGCCGGACGCGATGGAAGGCCCCACGCCGGTCTCTGCGCTGATCCATGCGGCCACCATGGTCTCCGCGGGTGTGTATCTCATCCTGCGCGCGTTCCCGTTGCTCACGGCTGGATTGGAGCACGGCAGCTCGTTCACGCTCAACGTCATAACGTTTATCGGCGCCTTCAGCGCGTTGTTTGCCGCGACCATCGCTCTGGCACAGAACGATATCAAGCGCGTGCTTGCCTATTCCACGATCTCCCAGCTTGGCTACATGGTGGCGGCGGTGGGCGTCGGCGCGTACGTCGCCGCGGCCTTCCACCTTCTGACACATGCCTTCTTCAAGGCACTCCTGTTCCTCGGCTCCGGATCGGTCATTCACGGCGTCGAGCATGGCGTGCTGCACACAGGCAAACATCACGTCGACGCGCAAGACATGTTCAACATGGGCGGGTTGCGGCGGCGCATGCCCATCACCTTTGCCACGTTCCTCATCGGCGGCCTTGCCCTATCGGGCTTTCCCTTGATCACAGCGGGCTTCTGGTCGAAGGATGAGATTCTGGCGGATGCCTTCGGGCACGGGCAGTGGGTTGTGTTTGTCACCCTGGCGTTCTCGGCGCTGCTCACCGCCTTCTACACTGCGCGCCAGATCTCGCTCACCTTCTTGGGCGAGCCTCGCACGGAGGAAGCCCGCCACGCACACGAATCTGTATGGACCATGACAGCGCCGCTCGTGCTCTTGTCGGTGTTCGCCATCGCAGCCGGGTGGGTGGGTATCCCCGAGCACTTCCCTGGGCTTGGCGGGGTCGTGCCGAACTGGTTCCACGAATTCGTCGGCAGTACGCTGGGCGAGGTCCCGGAAGCGTTGGCCTTCTCGGCCGTACCGCTGTTGACCTCAATCGGCGTGGCCCTCACGGGACTCGGGCTGGGGTGGCTGGTCTATCGCCGCCTTCCGGCGGGCGCCCCGGATCCGGTGGCACGAGCGCTGGGCCCGGTTTACACCCTTTTCAAGAACAAATACTACTTTGACGAGTTCTACGATCTCGCGCTGGTGCGCCCCCTGCGTTGGTTTGGTGAGGTCTTCGTTTACAAATGGATGGATCGGGGGCTGATCGATGGCATTCTGCACGCCATCGGCCGGTTGGCCGCCGCCATCGGTTCCTTCTTGCGCCGGGCCATCGACCTGCCGGTGATCAACGGGTTCGGCGACATGATCGGGACTGGCACCAAGCGCGCCGGCCAATCGCTGCGTGTGCTGCAAACCGGACGCGTCCAACAATACCTGCTCATCGGACTGATCAACGTGGTTGCGGTAGGCGCACTGCTCTTCTATCTAAGCGCGCTCCGGCCGTAGGCCGGCTCGACCCGACCTGGAGCGGGTGTCATGGATTTCCTCAATTCGCATCTCCTCTCGCTCATCCTTTTCACGCCGACCCTCGCGGCTGTGCTGGTCATGCTGCTGCCCGGAGCCCAGGCGAAAACGTTGCGTTGGGTCGCGCTGATTGCCAGCCTGGTTCCGTTCGCGCTGACCCTCCTGGCATGGGTCCGCTTCGACACATTCGCTCCAGGGTTCCAGTTCCAAGAGTTGGCGGGCTGGTACAGCGCCATCGGTTCCAATTACCACCTCGGCCTGGATGGTCTTTCGCTGCCCATGGTGCTCCTGACGACGCTGCTGACGCCCTTGTGCATCCTGGCCGCCTTCAGCGTGCAGGAACGCGTGCGCGTCTTCCTGGCGCTGTTCCTGCTCCTCGAGACAGGCATGCTGGGCGTCTTCCTTTCACTCGACCTACTGCTGTTCTTCGTCTTCTGGGAAGTTGGGCTCGTCCCGATGTACTTCCTGATCAACCAGTGGGGCAGCAAGAACCGCGACTACGCCTCCCTCAAATTCCTCATCTACACCATGGGCGGATCCCTGGGCCTGCTGCTTGCGATCCAGATGCTGCGCATGGTGGTCGGCACCTTCGACTTGCCGGTGCTCTATGAACGCTGGCCGTCGCTCGATCAATCGCTTTTCGGGTTGCCCATCGGAACGGTCAAGACCATTGCCTTCTGGGCCTTCACCATTGCCTTTGCCATCAAAGTGCCCGTGTGGCCGTTCCACACCTGGCTGCCGGATGCGCACACCGAGGCTCCAACCGCGGGATCAATGATCTTGGCCGGCGTGTTGCTCAAGCTCGGCGCCTACGGATTCCTGCGTCTGGTCTTGCCCTTGTACCCTGCGCAATCGCATGCCTTCGCCTGGGTCTTGGCATTACTCGCCGTCGCCGCGATCGTGTTCGGAGCGTTTGCCTCCTGGGGTCAAACGGATTTCAAGCGGCTGGTGGCCTATTCCTCGGTCAACCACATGGGCTTCGTCGTGCTGGGCATCGCGGCCGCAGCGTGGGCGCGCGGGACGGCCTCCGCCTCAGACGCCGTGATCGCGATGAACGGAGCCGTGCTGCAGATGTTCAATCACGGCCTGAGCGCCGCAGGCATGTTCTTCCTGGTCGGTGTCATCTACGAGCGGACCCACACGCGAGAGCTCGGTGATTACGGCGGGCTCTTCCCGCTGGCGCCGATCTATGGCGGCATCTTGATCTTTACGTCGATGGGTTCCCTCGGGTTGCCGGGGTTGGGTGGATTCGTCTCGGAGTTCCTCGTCGTCCGGGGGAGTTGGCCGATCTTCACCCTC
Organism: uncultured Chloroflexia bacterium; assembly: GCA_963712475.1. Classification (GTDB taxonomy): domain Bacteria; phylum Chloroflexota; class Anaerolineae; order Anaerolineales; family RBG-16-64-43; genus RBG-16-64-43. The sequence goes on along the minus strand of CAVQIA010000004.1, from coordinate 751,827 downwards.
TTCACTGCAGTGGCGATGCTGGGCCTGCTGCTCACCGGGGCCTACGTGCTCAAGGCAATTCAGAAGGTGCTCCACGGGCCCATCAATGTGCGCTGGAAGGATAGTGCGCTTGAGATTGCTCCGCGTGAGGTCATCGCCATCGCGCCACTCATGGTGCTCATGCTCGTGAGCGGCGTCTGGCCGTCGTGGCTACTGAACATCATCAATGCCGCGGTGTCGAGGTTCATGGGGTAAAGAGGCAAAGGCCCCGCCGGCGGATCCACTTGATCGCCGCGCGCGCAATGAGGTGGGTGCATGACCTTTCCGATCCTTAGCATCATCGTTTTCACGCCGATCGTCGCGGGCGCGATTATCCTGCTCCTGCCGGCCGAGCGGAAACCGCTGATCCGCGGCGTGGCTCTCACCGCTGCAGCGGTCGCGTTGCTCCTTTCGGTGATCGCCTATTTCTCCTACGATATCCCTCAGGGCGGTTACCAGATGGTGGAGAAGATCCCCTGGCTGCCCACCTGGGGCATCTCCTATCACCTCGGTGTGGATGGGCTGAGCCTTCCGCTGGTGCTGCTCACCGGCGTCGTGATGTTCACCGGTGTGCTCATCTCATGGGGTGTGGACGACCGGCCGCGCGAGTTCTTCGGGTTCTTGTTCATCCTGGCCACGGGAGTTTTCGGGGTCTTCGTCTCGCTCGACCTCTTCCAACTGTTCTTCTTCTATGAGATCGCCGTCTTCCCGATGTACCTGCTGATCGCCATCTGGGGGTGGCAGAAGACGCGCGAGTACGCGGCCATGAAGCTGACCCTTTATCTGTTCATCGGTTCGGTGGTTGCGCTGGTGGGCGCGCTGGCGATGTACTTTGCCTCCGGCCTGCACACCTTCGACATGCTGGAGCTGGAGAGGGCAGGCTTCTCCGATGGCTTCCAGCGATTGTGGTTCCCGATAGTGTTCTTGGGCTTCGGCGTGCTGGGCGGCCTTTTCCCCTTTCATAACTGGAGCCCCGACGGCCACGTCGCGGCGCCGACGGCGGTCTCCATGTTCCACGCCGGCGTCCTGATGAAGCTGGGCGCGTTCGCCGCCTTGCGCGTCGGCATCATGCTCCTGCCCGACGGCGCCAAGGTGTATCTGCCGTGGATCATCTTCTTGGCTCTCATCAATGTGGTCTACGGCGCGCTGATCGCGATGGTTCAAACCGATTTTAAGTATGTCATCGGGTTCTCCTCGGTCTCGCACATGGGCCTCGTGATGTTGGGCTTCGCCTCGCTCTCGCGCGAGGGGTTCATCGGCTCGGGCCTACAGATGTTCTCGCATGGCGTGATGACGGCTCTCTTCTTTGCCGTGGTCGGCATGGTCTACGACCGCGCCCATACGCGGGACATCCCGAAGCTGGGCGGTTTTGCCCGCAAGATGCCCTTTGTGGCCATTGCCTTCATCGTGGGCGGACTGGTCTCGATGGGCATGCCGGGCTTCTCGGGGTTCGTCGCCGAGTTCCCGATCTTCCTGGGAGTGTGGTCGGCGCAGCCAATCGTGGCCATCATCGCCGCCCTGGGCATCGTTGTAACCGCTGCCTACATCATGACCATCGTGCGGCGGGTCTTCTTCGGAACGATGCCGCCGGAGCTCGAAGGGCACATCGGCGACGTCACGCTGCTCGACAAGCTCGCCCTGGGAATCCTTTCCTTCATCCTGATCGCTTTGGGCGTATTCCCGGCCTGGATGGCGCCCCTCGTCGGCTCAGGCGTGAATTCAATTCTGCGATTGTTGGGCATCGCTTGATCGGCGTGCTGCGCATGGCGCGGTAGGATCGGCGGGCGTGGAGGTGCTGGGTGTTCTTTGATCTACGATTCATTCTTCCCGAAATCGGCCTGCTTGTGCTAACCGGCGCTGTCATCGGCCTGGATATGTTTCTGCGGCGCGAGGCGCGGCATTGGCTGGGGTGGGTCACGGCCGCGGGACTCGCGATCCTGCTCGGTGTGGCCGTGTGGTCTGCAGTGCAGCCGACTGGCGGCGACATCTTGGGCGGGATGCTCCGCGCCGATACGCTGGCCGCCTCGTTCCGGGTCATTCTGATTGCCGCTGCCATGCTCTCGGTCCTCCTCGCAATGGGGGTGGAGGGGCTGGCCGATCGCGGGGAAGCGTACACCTTGATGCTGGTCGCCACGCTGGGGATGTGCCTCATGGCTGCGGCCGGTGACTTGGTGATGCTCTACCTTGCGATCGAAACCACCTCTATCCCTCTCTATCTTCTGGCCGGGTACCTCAAACGCGACACGCGCTCGACCGAAGCCGGGCTCAAGTACTTTCTCTTCGGTGCGGCTGCCTCCACCGTCATGCTCTACGGATTCAGCCTGCTCTTCGGTTTTACCGGTGAAACCCACCTGACGGCTGTCGCCCAATCCATAGCCGACGGGGGCATGCCACGGGTCCTATGGGTAGCAGCGGCCATGCTGGTGCTGGTGGGATTTGGGTTCAAAGTCTCCGCCGTCCCGCTTCACTTTTGGACGCCAGACGTCTACGAAGGAGCGCCCACGCCGATAACCGCGTTCATCAGCACGGCTTCCAAGGCGGCGGGGTTCGCGGTGCTGATGCGCGTCATGTTGACCGTGTTCACGCCGGTCGTGGCGCCCTATTGGGTGGGCGCGGTCGTCGCAATGTCGGTCGCCACCATGACCCTGGGGAATGTCCTGGCGTTGACCCAGAAGAACATCAAGCGTATGTTGGCCTATTCTTCCATCGCACATGCAGGATACGCGCTGATCGGAATCGTGGCGCTCTCGCTTCTGGGTGTGGCGAGCACGCTCTTCTACCTCGGCGCCTACGTCATCACCAATCTGGCCGCCTTCGCGGTAGTTATCGTGGTTGCGCGCATCGTCGGCTCCGACGACATTGCGCAATTCGCCGGGCTGAGCCGCCGCGCGCCGATGGTCGCGCTGGCCCTGCTCATCGGCTTGCTTTCGCTGGCGGGGATGCCACCCTTTGTAGGTTTCGTGGCCAAGGTGTTTCGTCTTCGCGGCTGCGGTCCAGCGCGGCTACATCTGGCTGGCGATTGTGGGCGTTCTGAACTCGATCGTGGCGCTGTACTACTACTTGATCGTGCTCAAGATCGTGTACCTGTATCGCTCTGAAAGCGAAGCCCAACCCTTGCCCGTGCCCGCTCCCTACAAATGGGCGCTCGGGTTGACGGTATTCGGAATCCTCGTGCTGGGTGTGTTCTCCGGGCCGTGGTTCGATTGGGCACTGCGTGCGGCCGGGAGCCTCTACTGAAATCGCTGCGGCAGGCGGCGCGGAGAACGCGCCGCGAAGGCCCGCGTGAGCCAATCACCTCGAGAGCAGGGCCGGGCTCAGCGCAACCCATCGTCGGTCACAGCGGTGTTCCCAACCACAAACCTTGGACAGAACGATCAGAATCGCGCCACCCTTGTGATACAATGCGCGAACCATGACTCAGATCGACCCCTCGAGTGAGCGACAGCGCACAGAGCAGGCCGTCCGCTTGGCGTTGCTCGGCCTGATTGGGCAAGTAGGTTGTCTGACTCTGGTGATCATCGTGGCGGCGCTTGTTGCAGGGTTATGGCTTGACCGGCAATTCGATACGCGCCCACTGTTCACGTTGATACTGGTCCTGGGGAGCATTCCCGTCACCTTGTTCATCATGTTCCGCCTGGTGTTGTCCGTCGTACCCCGGTTGCAGTTAACCGCGGGCGCGCCCGCCAAGGCAGTGCCTGAGGAGGAGCCCGATCGTGGAAACCGCGGGACCGACTAAGCGGCGTTTCGGCTTCCACCGCTGGTTGATTGTCGCGCTGATGGTCGTCAGCGTCTTTGCCGTGCGCGCCTATGCGCCCGTCCGGCCGCATGTGCAGGTTCCCCCCGAGCCCGTCCTCGGACCGTTCAGCGTTCCGTTGCTGGGCGAGATGTACCTGACCAACACCATGGTCGCGCTGCTCATCGTGGATCTGATTGTGGTTCTCCTGGCGCTAACCGTGCGACGGGCCGTGAAGAAAGGGGCACCCGTTCTCACCGGCATCGCCGGCCTGATCGAGACTGTCATCGATGCGCTGTACAACCTGGCAGAGTCGACGGCGGGCAAGTCGGCGCGGCGCATCTTCCCTTGGATGGCCACCATCATCCTGGTCGTGCTGGTCGCGAACTGGTCGAAGCTGCTGCCGGGCTTCGAGTCAATCGGCTGGCTGCACGAGGCGCACGGCGCGGTCGAAGGGCTACCCCGCGCGCGAGTTGTTCCGCGTGGGTGACGTGTCGGTCAGCACCATCGAGCTCGGCGCAAGCGATGCGGCGACCCACAGCGAAGGTGCGCTGTACACCGTATCACCTTGGGTGCGTGGGCTGCCGACCGATCTCAACTTCACAATCGCCTTGGCCCTGGTCTCGGTGGTCATGACCCAGATCATCGGCCTGACCTCTGCCGGGCCGGGCTACCTTGCCAAGTTTTTCAACTTCGGACGTTTCGCGCGAATGTGGACTCGCAAGGACCTGGGTCCGTTCGAAGCGATCTTCCCGTTCCTCGATATTTTCGTCGGCATACTCGAGCTCATCGCCGAAATCGCGAAGATCATCTCGTTCTCCTTCCGGTTGTTCGGCAACCTGTTCGCCGGCGCTGTGCTGATGATCATCGTGGGCACGCTCGTTCCCGTCTTCTTGCCCTCGGGCGTGCTCTTGTTCGAGTTGTTCGTCGGCCTGATCCAGGCCTTGGTGTTCGGAATGTTGACCCTGGTGTTCATGACGATGGCCACCCAGCTGCACGGCGGGGGCCAGGAGCAGGAACACAGCAGCTCGCATTGATCGACGAGCGCCAGGCCATCTCAGGACGCTTGGCGCATGCGGCATCATCTTGTGAAGGGCGGTGAGCAGATGACCCCAGAAGTCGCAGAAATCCTGGTGACCGGCATTGTGACCGGACTCAAGTTCCTCGGCGCCGGCCTGGCCATGGTAGGCACGCTCGGCGCCGGCCTGGGCATTGGCCTACTGGGCAGCGGCGCAGTGCAGGGCATCGCCCGTAATCCCGACGCGGCAGGCGCGATCCAGATCAACATGATCCTGGCCATCGCCTTCGCGGAGGCAGTGGCGATCTACGCCTTGGTCGTCGCCATGCTGATCCTCTTCGTCGGCTAGCGGCGCGAGAGCGGAAGGAGGGCTGCCTTGTCTGCACTCGGAATCAACCTGGGCTATCTGCTAGTCCAGATCATCTCGTTCATCATGGCGTTGCTCATCCTGCGCGCCTGGGTCTACCGTCCGGTTCTCAACATGCTCGATCGGCGGCGAAAGACGATCGCTCAGGGGCTGGAGGACGCGCGCCTGGCTGCGGAGGCGCGAGCCAACGCCGAAAAAGAGGCCCAACGCATCCTGACCGAGGCCCAGCAAGAGGCGGCGACCAAACTGCGCGAAGCCAGCGAACGGGCGGAAGAGCTGGCGCGCGAGGTTCACGCGGCGGCCGAACAGGACGTGGTCAAGCTGCGCGAATCCGCGGCGACCGAAGCCATGGCCGAACGCGACCGGGTGCTGGCCGACCTGCGCGGGCACATCGCGGCGCTGGCGATCGCCGCCGCGCAGAAGGTGGTCGGCGAGGCGCTCGACGAGAAGCGCCACCGTGCTTTGATCGACGACTTCTTCAGCGGCGTCCAAGGCAGCAAAGTAGAAGTGCTCAAGGATCTGCCGCGCATGAGTGGGGCGAGTGCCGAAGTGGTGAGCGCACTGCCGCTCACCCCGGCCGAAGAGCAAGCGGTGCGCAAGGACATCCTCGAGAAGATCGGCGGCGGCGCCACGCTGACTTTCCGCGTCGACCCGACGATCCTGGGAGGCCTCAAGATCCGCGTCGGCGATCGCGTGGTCGACGGTTCGGTGGCGGGGCGTTTGGAGTCGATGCGCCGTTCGCTCCGTTGAGGTCCGGCCATCTCTTTCGCCTCGCACCGTTGAGGCAACTCGATACCATGTTTTCAGACTGGGCGGGAAGTTCTTCCCCGCCCAGTTGTGCTTATAATCACCCTCGAGTTGCACTGACTACCTAGATTGCGCGGTGCCCGCATGCGTCTCAGCGAATTGGCCGAGGCCTTGACCGACCGGCGAACCTGGCCGGGTGGCGACCCCGAGATTCTCGGGGTGTGCAGCGACTCGCGGCTGGTCTCGACCGGAAGCCTGTTCGTGGCGATCCGTGGCTCGGCGAGCGATGGGCACGATTACATTCACGAAGCCGTTCGCGCCGGCGCCGCAGCTGTCGTCGGGGAGCGGCCGGGGACGGAGACCGGCGTCCCGTACCTCCCGGTGTCGAATTCTCGCCGCGCCTTGGCCCACTTGGCGGCGCGTTGGTACGGCCATCCGGCCCGGCGCCTGACGGTGGTTGGCGTCACCGGCACCGACGGCAAGACAACCACGGTCAGCCTGCTCTACGAGATCCTGCGGGCTGCCGGGCTTGGGGCGGGTTTGATTAGCACCGTCGGCGCACGAATTGGGCGCGAAGAATTCGATACGGGCTTTCACGTCACCACCCCCGACGCACTTCAGATTCAAAGCTACCTCGCCGAGATGGTCTCAGCCGGGCAGTCGCACGCGCTGATCGAAGTGACCTCGCATGGATTGGATCAGGAGCGAGTGGCCGCGTGCGAGTTCGATGTGGGAGTGGTGACCAACATCACCCACGAACACCTCGATTACCACGGATCGTATGCGGCCTACCGCGCGGCCAAGGGACGCCTGGTGGCTGAGTTGGGCAGCACGCCGGTCAAGCTCTCGGGCCCCGCGCGCAAGGCTGTTCTCAACGTGGACGATGCGGCTTACGGCTACCTGCGCGGCGTCGCGAGCGTCCCCGTTCTCAGCTTCGGCAGCCAGGCAGGAGCCGATGTGCTCGCCGAGCACATCGAGTGCTCGGCGGCGGGCATCCAGTTCGATCTCGTCATCCAAGGCGGGCGTAGGGTTGTCCACTCGCCTCTGGTCGGCGAGTTCAATGTCGCTAACATTCTGGCCGCGCTGGCGGCCAGCGTGGGAGCCTTGGGGATCGATCCGCAGAGTAGCGCTGGCGGCCGTGGAGAAGATGCGTGGAGTGCCCGGGCGCATGGAACGCGTCGACCTCGGCCAGCCCTTCGCGGCCATCGTCGATTTCGCCCACACGCCGAATGCTTTGCGCCGTGCGCTGGCCGCCGCACGCACGCTGACGCGCGGGCGGCTGATCGTCGTCTTTGGATCGGCCGGTCTGCGCGATCGAGCCAAGCGCCGATTGATGGCCGAGGCGGCCGTCGACCTGGCCGACCTCGCCATCCTGACCGCCGAAGACCCGCGCACCGAGTCGCTGGATTCCATCCTCGCGGAGATGGCCGAGGGAGCGGCCTCGCACGGCGGCGAGGAGGGGCGCACCTTCTTGCGTGTGGCTGACCGCGGGCAGGCGCTGCGCGAAGCCGTGCGGCGTGCCGCCCCTGGGGATCTGGTCATGAGTTGCGGCAAGGGCCACGAGCAAAGCATGTGCTTCGGCGAAACGGAATACCCGTGGGACGACCGCGTGGCGATGCGCGCTGCGCTCGCGGAAGCCCTCGGTCTGCCCGGCCCGGCCATGCCACACTTGCCGACCCACGAAACCTGAGCGGCGCTCCCCGCGCGCGTAGACGGCGCAGTTTTCGTTGACGCACACTCGCGGGTGTGGTAGACTCGGGACCACAACAGAACCTTTCAACACTCTTATCCAGAGAGGCGGAGGGACCGGCCCTGCGAAGCCTCGGCAGCCTGCAGCGCGCACGACAGCGCGGCGTGGTGCCAATTCCGGCAGTGTGGCATCTGGAAGATAAGAGGAGAGTGCAGCTCATTGTGCGCGCCCCTCTGATCCTGAGGGGCGCGATCTTTCCCTGGAGGCGGCATGGAACGCAACATCGTGGTAACCGAAGCGACCGGACGTTTCATCGAGGATGTGCCGGTCGAGATCGTGGAACGCAAGGGGATCGGACATCCGGATTCTCTGTGCGATGGGATCGCCGAGCGTGTCTCGGTTGAATACACTCGTTGGTGCGAGGAGAATCTCGGCGGGCCGCTGCACCACAATTTCGACAAGGTGCAGCTGGTCGCGGGCGACGTCGACGTGGAGTTCGGGCGAGGACAAATCCTGCGTCCGATCCGCATTCAGATCGCGGGGCGCGGCACACCGGAATCGGGCGGTCGGAAGGTGCCGATGGATGCCATCGCGATCCGCGCCGCCAAGCAGCACATCTCGGAAACGATGAAGTACCTCGACCCGGAGAAACACATCGTGGTCGATTGCTTCGCCGGCCGCGGGTCGGGCGAGTTGGTGCATACCGTGGACCAGATACGCGCCAACGACACCTCCTTCGGCTGCGCCAATTGGCCGCGCTCGACAACTGAGAATGCCGTCTTCGAATTGGCCCAGTACCTGAACTACGATCTGTTGAGTCAGTTTCCCATCGGAGAGGACATCAAGGTGATGGGGATGCGGCGCGGCGAGCAGATCGTGCTCACGTGCGCGGTGCCCTTCATCGCACCGCTCCTGAAGGACATGCGCCGAATATCGCGAGGCAAAGCAGGGCGTGCTGGCTGCGCTGCAGACTTCCGCGCAGAAGCTGGCGCCGCGACACAAGGTGCGGGTGGAGGTCAACACCGCCGATGGCGATACGCCGGGCGAGCTGTACCTCACCCTGACCGGCACCTCGGCCGAAATGGGGGACGACGGTTCGGTCGGGCGCGGCAACCGCGTCACCGGGCTGATTACTCCCTTCCGTTCCGGTTCGCTCGAGGCTGCCGCGGGAAAGAACCCGATCTCGCACGTCGGCAAGATCTACAACGTGTTGTCGCTATCTTGCTGCGCAAGAGATCGTGGCGCAGGTGAAGGGTGTGCGCGAGGCCAGCGTCTACATGCTCTCTCAGATCGGTCACCCGCTCGACCAGCCGCTCATCTGCACCGCAACGCTTACCGGCAGCGATGGCGCCCTGAGCGAGGCGCAGCGCAAAGAGGCCCAGAAGGTGCTCGAACTCGCGGCTGGCGCGCGTGCATGAGGTGCGCGCGCTGATGGCCCAACAAAAAGTCAAGCTGTACTAGGCGGCGCTTTCGGAGGGGTGGCGGGTTTTTCATGCAAGAAGCGAGGCGGCCGCCTCGCTTCTTCGGTTTCTATTGCCTGCCGCGACCGCCATTACTGCGTTGGCAAGCGAACGATGGCCTCGGCCTCCAACTGACGTGCCGCGCCGGTTGTCCATTGGCCGAAGACGGCAATCAGATCACCCACTTTCAGATCGCTTGGCGACCCGATGCGTCCATCTTCCAGTCGGACTTCGAGAGCTTCGCTGATGAGGATCGAGCGCGGGCCCTCACGCGTGGCAAGATCAACTTGCGTGGGGGACATGCGGCGGACGATCCCCGCGGCCTCGGGGGTTCGTGCGGGTACTCCGGTGAGGCCGCCGGGAGGACCCTCCCCTGGAAGGCGAGCGCCATTCGTACCGGGCGGTTGATACTCCAGCCCGGATTGGGTCAGCCCATGCTGGCCGACGTACACACCCAGCGAGAACGTCGCGATGTACAGCATGCCCAGGATGATTACCGCGCCGGGGAGGATGAGCCAGCGGCTCTTTGCCATTGCTCCATCACCTCCACTTCATCGATCACCTCGACCACCCCCAAGGCGGCGCTCGCCGACGCAAGAATCGACGCGCCCTGTCCGGCTTGTGGGGAGAGCGTCAGCGTATAGACACCAGGCGGCACGGTCGAAGGAATGACGACAGCATAACGATCAACGACCAGTTCATCGGGGCTCACGCCCACCTCGCGCGCATAGCGCGAGAGCAGACCAAACCCCACTTCGTGCTGCTCGAGCAATTGGCTGCCGAGGCGCAGCGTCACGCGCAGCGGGTCGCTGCGCCTGGTCGCTCCAATAAAGGCTGACCTCGAGAACTCCGCCGCTTTCGATGGGCTGGTCTGCGGTATCTGCGCCGACCAACACGAACGGGCCGAAGTCCACATCGGTGACAACCGCGGGTGTGGCCTCACGGATAGTGAGCGAGGGCGGCGACTCCGTGAATCGATACAAGACGAGCTGCTCACGCCGCCCGATCTGCTTCTCCGGCTGCTGCCCCAAGAGAACCGGGATCGTCCAACTGCCAGCAGGGATCAAATCCGCAGGCGGCGCGAACATGCCGCCTTTGCTGCTCATCGTGCGCGTGGTGCCGTAGATCTCACGGTTTACAAGCGTGGCTGCCTTGGGGTTGGGAGTTGGCAGGAGTGGCAGCAGGACATCGACCCGCGTGTGATAGACAAGTTGCCAGTAGAAAGCATCGTACCCGAACACGCCGCGCGGGGTGATCAACGCGGATTCGGCGGGCAGGCGCTCCCACATATTGGCATAGAAGTCGTTGATCGCTGTGTCGTCGGAGAGATCGTTCTTCGCCCAATTGCGGCGGATTGGGGCGAGGCTCGGGAGCAGGATGAGGATGACGAGCCCCACCCGGAACCCCGCCGGCAGGCACCCCCTTCCCAAGTGAACTCCAACCCGGGCTCCTATCCAGCGGACGATGGAGAGCATCTCCAGGACGCCGAAAGCGAGCAGAACCGCCCACAGGTAATGCGCCGGTATGAAGAACACATCGAGGTCGAAGGCGCGGTACTGCGTGAAGAACCAGACGTTGACGAGGTACATGCCCACCACGAGATAAAAGTGCCTCGGCCTGTGCACGAGCAGGGAACCTAACCCAACCACGCCAAGCAGGGCCCCGCCTAGACCGAACTGCAGGACGAGGAAATAAACGTAAATGACCACTCGATCCGGGAGGGCATCCAGAGGGAAGGCGAATCGAAGCTGGGTGAACGCGCCGAGTGTGTATCGGTACAGATTGCCCAGGGTCACCGGCGCGATCCGGATTGAAAGCGGATCGTTGATCGTCGATGCGCGGAGTGGGAGCCATAGGAACTGGGCGGCGCCCAGGCCGAAGCCCAGGGCGCCGACGATGACCAACCGGAGCATCTCCGAGCCTCGACGTCCCATCGTGTGCGCACCCGGTGTGCGGGGGTCTGCATCGCGCGGCGCGAACACCGTGAGCAGAACGAAGAGCGCCAGCGCCGGGGCGAACCCGAGGTTCGACATGTGGGTGCCCAGCGACAGGCCGAAGACCAATGCGAAGAAGGCGAAGTCGAGAAGTCCCGCGAGTGCGTTCCCAACGCAGGAGGAGCATCAGGGTGATGCCGAGCATCCCGAGATTGGGTGCGTACACTTCCGCGATGACCGCTTGTGACCAGAAGGTGAGCGAGAAGGCGAAGAGCAGTGCGGCCAGCGCGGCGGCGCTGCGCCGCCACAGCACGCCGAGCCGCTCCGCCGGCAGCACGCGCATTACGATGAGGTATAGCGCACCCACCCCGATCGCGCCCAGTATGGAGCTCATCATGTTGATGCGGTGGGCCACATCCCCGAACGGCAGCCATCGACTGAACAAGAAGCCGAGCCAAGTGTAGAGCGGGTACCCGGGAGGGTGCGCCAATCCCAAGACGGCGGGGACGGTCGCTAGCTCGCTCCCATCCGGGCTGAGGTACGAAAGGGAGGGCGAGAGTGTGCGCAGATAGACGAGCAGTGTACAGAACCCCACACCTGTGGCGATCCACCGGTCAGTCCAGCGGCGAGCGGTTTCTCTCATATCGCGAGGCATTCTACCAACCGAAGGTTGCGGCTCCGAACAGGCGACCGACATCACCAGGCAAGGCAAGCGTACACTGCCGGTGTTTAGACACTGCTGGCTTCTCGTAACGCGGGTGTAAACTCACCCGATCAAGTCCTACAGAAGCCGGGCTATGACGCGGGGGAGCACCTGAGGATGCCGACCTTCGACCATTTCGGGCTTATTGCGCCACACTATGACCGCTTGGCCTCCTTCCGCCGAGGGGAGCGGCTGGCCGAGCTATTGGGGCTTCCGACCGCGGGATCGTTGTTGGATGCCGCGGGCGGCACGGGGCGCGTCGCACAGCAACTCGCGCCTCAGGCCGGCATGACCGTTGTGATCGACAGCTCGCGTCCGATGTTGCGCGAGGCTGCAGCCAAACCGGGCCTCGCAATCGTGCAGGCCGAAGTCGAGCATATGCCGCTCGTCCGGCGCAGTCAGGCGCGCATTGTCATGGTCGATGCATTTCATCATTTGCGCGATCAAGAGCAGGCGCTGGCCGACATGGCCCGCGTGCTCGCGCCTGGGGGACGCCTGGTCATCTTGGAACCCGATCTCCACCGACTGGGTGCGCGACTTGTCGCGCTCGCTGAGAGACTCTTGCTCATGCGCAGCCGCTTCCGCTATGGCGAAGACATCGCTCGCATGGCCATTCGGCTTGGGCTCACGTCCCGGTTTCAGCGTGATGGCGAGGGCTCGGTGTGGATCGTCGCCGAACGCCCATTCGGCGAGTGAATCGCACTGGCCGACCGTCGGGAACAACCCAGGCGGTCGGGACCGCGACGGCGAGCGACTCACGATCCCCTCGGCGCCGCGCGTGGAGCGGGCCGTGAGTGCGGCACCATCGCGACCCTGCAAGGACCCGGAGCGCTCTAAACTGCACCTGCATTCGCGACGCCGCGGCCGAATAGGGGGCGCGGCAGACGGACTTACGCGTCGGCGGTGCGTAATGGCACGCCCAGATAGTGACCATATCAACTGTGACCTCTTCGCTCCGATAACTAGGATGGAGGGGTTGAAAGGTGCCGGCTGCGGTCGCGGGTGAGCCCGTTCCGCGCGGGCTGAGACAGGTGAGCATGCCGTCCTCCGACTTGATCTTGCTTCACGCACCGAGCGTTTTTGACTTCCGAGGCAAATCGATCCTCTACGGGCCGGTGAGCGACCTGGTTCCGTCGACGCCAGTCTTCGAAATGTACCCGATCGGGTTCACGACCATCGCCGAGTACCTCGAACGCAATGGCTTCGATACGCGCATCGTCAACCTCGCCAGCCGCATGCTGGAGGATCCGGACTTCGACGTCGAGGCCTGTCTGCGACGACTGGATGCCCCGGCCTTCGGCATCGATCTGCACTGGTTGCCGCACGCCCACGGATCGATCGAAGTGGCGGGAATCGTCAAGCGACTGCACCCCGCGCGAGCGGTTATCTTCGGCGGGTTCTCTTCCACCTACTTCCACAAGGAGCTCATCCGCTACCCAGCCGTCGATTTCGTCGTGCGGGGTGATTCGACCGAAGAGCCGATGCTGCAGTTGGTGGGGTACTTGCGCTCGGGCGGATCGGCCCACCCTTCGCCGGGATCGCCCGAAGCTCGGCGCCTGGGCGAGATCCCCAACCTCGTCTGGAAGGACTCCGATGGCGCCGTGCAAGTCAATCCGCTGACTTACGTGCCGGAGAACTTGGATCACGTCCTCCTGGATTACACCGGCGTGGTTCGCTCGGTTGCACGCTACGGAGATCTGGCCTCTCACAAGCCCTTTCCCAATTGGATGAAATACCCCATCACGGCCGCGCTCACCGTGCGTGGATGCCGCTACAACTGCGTGTCGTGTGGCGGCTCGGCCTGCGCTTTCCGTAACCTGCACAGCCGGCAGAAGCCGGCCTATCGTGACCCGGTGCAATTGGCCAGCGACATTCGACGCATCGGCCAGTTCAGTCAGGGTCCAGTGTTCGTCTTGGGCGATATCCGCCAGGCGGGCGAAGCCTACGCCGACCGCTTCCTTGAAGCCATTGCCGGCTACCCGCAACCGGTCTTCATCGAATTGTTCGACGCTGCGCCGAAGAGTTTCCTCGATCGTGTTGGACGCGCGCTTCCGAATTGGACCTTCGAGATATCGATGGAATCGCACGACGACGGGGTGCGCAAGGCCTTCGGGCGCCCGTACACCCGCGAGGCCATCGAGCGCACGATGGACGATGCGCTGGCGGCCGGCTGTCAGCGCCTGGACCTGTTCTTTATGGTTGGGCTGAAGGGCCAGACTTATGAGTCGGTGATGGGAACGATCGACTACTCACGCGAAATCATCGAGCGCCACGGAAGGGAAGGCATTCGTCGGGTTCTGCCCTTCATCTCGCCGCTCGCCCCATTCCTTGACCCGGGCAGCCGCGCATTCGAAGACCCGACGGCGCACGGCTATCGTCTGTTCGCTCGAACGTTGGAGGAACACCGCCAGCGCCTGCTCGCTCCGAGTTGGAAGTACGTGCTGAACTACGAGACTCGCTGGATGAACCGCGATCAGATCGTGGCGGCCACCTACGAGGCCGGCCGGCGGCTCAATCTGATCAAGGGCGAACTGGGAGTGATCGACGCGGCCACGGCCAAGGCCACGGACGCACGCATCCTCAACGCCGTTGGGCTGATCGGGGAGATCGATCGCATCATCGCCGACCCGAACGCCGCAAATCGGCACCTGCGCTTGAAAGCGCTCAAGGCGCAGGTCGACAACTCCAACTTGAGCACGGTGTGCGACAAGCGTGAGCTGGAGATTCCCGGGCGAGGTTTTCGGATCAACCTGGTACGCGCTGCACGTGTGGCGGCGCAGGGCTGGTGGCGCCGAACCACCCGCGCACGCAGCGACCTGCCCGGTCTAGGGCGACAACCCGATCGGCGCGAGTTTCAGATGGAGTGCGCCATGGCCGCGGCTCGGCCATGGCGCACTTTTTGATTTGAAGCCCTTCGGCAACCTGAAGTGAAAGGCCCCGCCCCAGTCCCCCTACACGAATCCTCGCTGGAATCGACCAGGTTCGATCGGAAGAAGCGGACCCTGGCGGAATCCGCGAGTTTTCCGGATTCTAGAGCCGCGCAAACTAGACAAACCGGACCAAGTTACAAGCGGCGCCTATCTTCGTAACACTTGTCACTAATGAATCCGGCATCAAGGAAGCACAATCTGAACATCGTCTTATGCGCACATCGGCATATCTATGGGACGTGCCGAGAAGGAGGACACATGCCAGGGGAATTCGAAGGCGAGATCAATGCACTGCACGCCGAAATATGCGCAGGTCTTGCGGACCCCAAGCGCATCCTCATTCTCTACCAGTTGCACGATCAGGCAAGGACGGTCAGCGAGCTTGTTCAAGCGCTTGGCATTCCCCAACCTGCAGTATCGCGTCATCTCAAGACGTTGCGCGAACGCGGGATGGTCCTCGCCGCTCGCCAGGGCCCTTCAGTTTTGTACAGCGTGGGTGACGATCGCCTGATCCAAGCACTGGATCTGTTGCGCGCGGTCCTGCGCGAGAACCTCTCGCGCCGTGCCGAACTCGTCGGCCAAATGGGCTGAGGCCCAACTTCTCAAGGAGGTAAACATGTCTAGGTCGGATCCCAGCAAACCCAAGCGTTTGGCCATCATCGCCAGCAAGGGCAGCCTCGATTGGGCCTACCCCCCGTTCATTCTCGGCAGCACAGCTGCCGCCATGGGCTGGGAGGTCGGCATCTTCTTCACCTTCTTCGGACTTTCGCTCCTCAAGCCGAAGATCAAGGCTAGCGTGACACCCCTCGGCAACCCGGCCATGCCCATGAAGATGCCCTTCGGCCCGAAGTGGTTCCAGAACATCGTTTGGCCCATCCCCGTTTTCATGATGTCGATCCCAGGCTTCCAAGCGCTGGCGACGTCGCTGATGAAAATGACGTTCAAGAATTCGAATGTGGCCACGATCGAGGAATTGCGCGACATATGCATTCAATTCGGGGCGCGTCTAATCGCCTGCCAGATGACCATGGATGTTTTCGGCTTCAAGCCGGAGGAGTTCATCCCCTCGGCAGAGGTTGCCGGCGCCGCCGCCTTCCTCGAATACGCCGGCGACGCGGATGTGACCCTTTACGTCTAGTGGACGAAGCGAAATCGTCCAGGAGAGACATGAACCATGAACGACAAATCCAAGACAGTACTTGATCTCAAGGGCCTGCTGTGCCCGATGCCGGTCGTCAAACTTGCAGTGGCCATGAAGAACGTCCCGGTCGGCGCGATCATCGAGGCCACCGCCTCCGACCCGGGCGTGGTGGCGGACATCCCAGCCTGGGCGCGGTCGAGTGGCAATGAATTGGTTTCTTTGGACAAGGTGGGCGACAAAGAGTTTCGCTTTGTGGTGAAACGCCTCAAGTAGCGGGCGGGAGGTTCGGCGATGCACGTCTTATGGTTATCGCGCTGGATCGCACTGGTGGGTTTGGTGCTATGCATGGCCGGTCTGGGGCTGCGCTGGCGTCGGTCGATGGCACGCACTCGGCCGCGCGATCTTGCACCTGCGCGCGGCTCGGAGACGGCAGGCGTGGCGTACTCCTTCACGGCCGGGATGATGCCGTGGGCTAAGGAAAGCACGCGCTTTCACTGGGTTGCGTACCTGCGCGGCATCGGGTTCCACGTCGGGATCTTTGTCGGGCTGCCGCTGCTTGTGACCAGCCCGTGGTGGGGGCTGCTGCCCCGCGTGGTCCTGCTCGGGCTGGGCGTGGCCCTCGGGCTTGGCGCGCTGCTCGGCGCCGCTGGGCTCCTCATGCGGATGCGCGAGCCAATCCTGCGGGCTGTGAGCACGGCCGACGACTACGCGGCCATCGTTATCGTGAGTGCGTTCCTGGCGCTCGAAGCCGCCGCGCTGGCATCGGCGGCATGGATACCGGCAATGTACATCACCTCCGGCATCCTGCTCGCCTACATCCCACTCGGCAAGATACGTCATTGCCTGTACTTCTTCTTCGCGCGGGCGTTCTTCGGCCGCTTCGTCGGCCGGCGCGCGGTGATACACCCGCATACGATGGATGCATCGCCGGTGGCGCTGGCGGGGGAGGCAGGGCGATGAGCGAGATGGTAAGAACGGCTCTTGGAGTCTTCGAGAAGCAGCTCGGCCGTCCGCTGGAGGCCGCGCTTGAAGTGTGTGCACGTTGTGGTGTGTGCGCGGAATCCTGCCACTACTTTCGGGCTGAGCCAACGGTGGAGAACACGCCGGTGGCGCGCGGCGAGGCCCTGCGAAGGGTGTATCGCGCCGAGCACGACCTGCTGGCGCGCATCGCTCCGTGGTGGGTAGGCGCACAGAAGCTGGATGAGGCCACGCTTGCGCGTCTGGCCGAAACCGCCTTCAGCCGCTGCACACTCTGCCGCCGCTGCACGTTCAACTGCCCATTGGGTGTCGACACGCCACTCATGATGCGCACCGTGCGCGCCATGGCCACCGCGGCCGGCCTGGCCCCCGAAATCCTGGTGATGCTGGCCGATGCGGCCATCGAGAAGGGTCGCAGCCCCGAGAGTTTCCGCGACTTGTTCGTCGAGCAAATGACGGAACTGGAGCCAGAATTGCGCCGGGCGACGGGCAACCCAGACGCGCGGATCACCGTCGAGCGGCCGGGCGCACATGTGTTGTACGTTGCGCTGGCCGGCGTTCACACGATCTTGCCGCCCGCGATCATCTTCACCGCAGCGGCCGAAGATTGGACCCTCAGCCTGTTCGAGGCCGCCAACTACGGCGTATTCCTGGCCGACCCCGCGCGCGCCAAGCAGATCGCCGCGCGCATCGTGGACGAGGCCAAACGCCTGGGCGTTCGGGAGGTCGTGCTGGCCGAATGTGGCCACGCCTATGCGGCCTTGCGCTGGGAAGCGCCCACCTGGTTTGGCGAGACCTTCCCCTTCCGGGTGGTCAGCTTGGTGGAGAAGATCGACACGTACCTGGCCCAAGGTCGGCTGAAGGTCGATCCGCGCGCCATCAGCGAGCGGGTCACGTATCACGACTCATGCAACATGGCTCGCTCCGGAGGTGTGATCGAGGAGCCGCGCCGCGTGCTGCGCGCCATCGCCCCCGACTTCGTGGAAATGACACCCAACCGGCACGAAGCGTTGTGCTGCGGGGGTGGCGGAGGGCTGGTGGCCCTGCCGGAGTATGAGGACCTGCGCCTGCGGGCGGGCAAGCCGAAGGCGGAACAGGTGCGCCGCACAGGTGCACGCACTGTGGTGGCGGCGTGCGAGAACTGCCGATTGCAGTTGGGCGATCTCAACCGGCACTACGGGTTGGAGGTCGAGATCAGTGCGGTGGCGGATCTGGTTGTGCGCGCGATGCGCCCCCCAGAATCGCAGGACGACGTGGTCTCCGTGAGCGCGGAGGCCATGGCGGCCTGACGCGCGCCGCAAAGTGATGCTCGCGACTGGAAAAGATCGGGCCCGCAGCTGCGGGCCCGATCTTTGTCTCGAGGCGAGGAGGCGACGGTGGGAATTGAACCCACGGTGAGGGTTTTGCAGACCCTTGCCTTGCCACTTGGCGACGTCGCCGGGAAGCTGGTTGCCCGGGCGCACCCGGGCAACCGAGAGAGAGCGGGCGAGGGGATTCGAACCCCCGATCTTCTCCTTGGCAAGGAGACGTTCTACCGCTGAACCACGCCCGCATGCTGAGCAGCGATCAGCCGGAGTGCCGAGACCCAGAATTGAACTGGGGACACCGCGATTTTCAGTCGCGTGCTCTACCAACTGAGCTATCTCGGCGGGAGTCTCAGCCCTCCGTCAGAATTCGACTGAAGGCATCGCGATTCTACCTGTGCCCCAAAGGGTTGTCAAGCGAAACGCACTCTGCGATGCGCGCATGTGCTCCATCATGGGATGACTCCACCCTCTCCGCGGCATGCCGGAGGAGGAGGACAGCGCGCAACCCCATTCCTCTTGAGCGATTTGCCATGACCCACGGTCTATGCTATCATCTCGCGGTGCGCCGGGAACAGCCAATCGTTCCGGCGGGATGTGGATCCAAACTGCGGCGCGGCCTCCGGTGGGGGTCGCGCGCATGCGCTTTTTGGGAGAGGGGCCGCCCGCGGGGCGCCCCAGCCGCTTGGCATGGGAGTGGGCGACGTCGATGACCGATCAACCGGTTTTCCTCACCCGTGAGGGCCTCAAGCAGCTGGAGGAAGAACTCGAGTTTTTGCGCACGAAACGGCGCGCGGAAGTGGCTGAGCGCCTGCATGATGCCATGGAAGGCGGCGAACTCATCGAAAACGCCGAATACGAGAGCGCCAAGAACGAACAGGCGTTTGTCGAGGGCCGCATCCTGCAGCTCGAGGCGATGCTCAGCAATGCCCAGGTGATCGAGGGCGGGGGGCCCGAGGATGTGGTGCGGGTCGGCAGCACGGTGACCATCCAGGAAGAGGCCCAGCCGCCGGAGAAATACACTATCGTGGGTGCAGCCGAAGCCAACCCGAAGCAGGGGCGCATCTCCAACGAGTCGCCGCTCGGGCAGGCACTGCTCAATCGCAAGCCCGGCGATGAAGTGCGGGTCAACGCGCCGGCCGGGATGCTCACCTTTCGTGTGCTCAAGATCGAATGAGCGCCCCCTCGAGGGGCCGGCCCCGCGCGGAAAGCCGTGCGGGGCTTTTTGGTAGGCGCGGCGGCAGGTTGTCCAGGAGCCGGGCTGAATGCGTCCGCTGAGCGAAATCGAACGTAACCGCATCGAGAAGATACGCCGCCTGCGCGAGGCAGGCAGCGAGCCCTTCCCGCGCGCGGCACGACGAACCCACACCACGGCCGAGGCGCTAGCCGCATTCGCCGCCAGCCCGGATGGCAAGCCCGAGGCCGCGGTCGTCGGCCGCCTGCGCTCGATCCGCACCATGGGCAAGGCCACCTTCGCCCATCTCGAGGACGCCAAGGGCCGCTTGCAGATCTACCTGCGCGCCGACGACCTCGGAGCGGAGACGGTGCGCAGTTTTGCGGAGCTGTACGACCTGGGGGATTTCATCCAGGCCGAGGGCTATCTGTTCGCCACCCGCTCCGGCGAGGTCACGCTGCACGTGCGTTCGCTGTCGATGCTCGCCAAGTCGATAACCCCGCTGCCAGCCGCCAAGGAGGAGATGGTCGAGGGCAAGCGGGTCGTCCACTCCGCGTTCGACAATCCGGAGGCGCGCTACCGCCAGCGCTACGCCGATCTGGCGGTCAACCCCGAAGTGCGCCAGGTTTTCTCCACGCGGGCCAAAGTGGTCGCCGCGGTGCGCGCCTTCCTCGACGGACTCGGGTTCATCGAGGTCGAGACTCCGATCCTGCAACCGATCTATGGCGGCGCGGCCGCCCATCCATTCGTCACCCATCACAACCAGTTGCATCAGGATCTCTACCTGCGCATTTCGTTCGAGCTGTATCTCAAGCGCCTGCTGGTGGGCGGCCTGGAGCGGGTCTACGAAATCGGCCGCGACTTTCGCAACGAGGGCGTGTCGTTCAAGCACAACCCGGAATTCACCCAGCTCGAGTTCTATATCGCCTATGCAGACTACCGCGAGGTGATGTCCCTCGCCGAGAATCTCGTGTCCCAAGCGGCGCAGGCCGTGCGCGGGACGATGCGGGTGGCGTACCAGGGGCAAACGATCGACTTCACACCCCCGTGGCGGCGGATCGGACTGAGCGAGGCGGTGGCGGAAGCGGCAGGCATCGATGTGCGCCAGCACCCGACCGCCGACACCTTGGCCGCCGTCATGCGAGAGCACGGGCACTCGCCCACCCCCGGTGCGAGCCGCGGCAAGCTCATCGAAAGCCTGCTGGCTCACTACGTCGAACCGACTCTGGTTCAACCCACATTCGTTTTCGACTACCCGCGGGATATTTCGCCGTTGGCCAAGAGCAAGCCCGATGATCCGCAGACCGTCGAGCGCTTCGAGGGGTTCGTAGCGGGCATGGAGCTGTGCAACGCGTTCACCGAGTTGAACGACCCCCTCGACCAGGAGGCGCGTTTCGAGGAAATGGGGCGCATGTACGCGTCGGAAGACGAGGAGCGTCACCCGCTGGACGAAGACTATCTCAATGCCATGCGTTACGGCATGCCGCCCAACGGCGGTTTCGGCATGGGCCTCGACCGCTTGACCATGCTGCTCGCCGACCAGGCGACCATTCGCGAGGTGATCCTCTTCCCACACCTGCGTTCGCGTGAGGGTTCGACACCTGAGTAAACTCACATGAGAGGCGAAATGGGAAACGCACTGAATGATCTGAGAGCGCATTTGGGCGAAGTGGCGGACCTTTCGACGGCGGGCGCGATTCTGGAGTGGGATCAACTCACCTACATGCCGCGCGGCGGAGGCGAGGCGCGCGCCCAGGCCCTGGCAACCCTGGCCGGGTTAGCTCACGAGAAGATGATCTCTCGACAAACGGGCGATCTGCTCGACGCCGCTGGCGCCGAAACGAGCTCGCTAGACCCGGATTCGGACGATGCACGTCTGGTGCGCGTCACGCGGCGCGAGTACGACCGTCAGCGCCGAGTGCCGACGACCTGGGTGGGCGAGTTCACACGAGTCACGTCCAACGCCACCAATGTGTGGGAGAAGGCCAAGCTCTCTTCGGACTTCCCCCTCTTCCGGCCCCACCTCGAACGCATCGTGGCCATGCGCCGCGAGTATGTCGAGTTCTTTGCCCCGTACGACTCGATCTATGATCCATTGCTCGACGGCTTCGAGCCGGGGATGAAGACCGCCGAGGTTTCGGCCGTCTTTTCGGTTCTGCGGCCCGCGCTGGTGGATCTGGTGCAGAAGATCACCGAGCGTGCCGCCGCTGTGGACGATCGCTGCCTGCAGGGTGACTTCGACGAAGCCCGGCAGTGGGATTTTGGCGTGGAGGTGCTCAAGCGACTGGGCTACGATTTCAATCGTGGTCGGCAGGACCGTTCGGCACATCCGTTCACGACTGCCTTTTCACCTGACGATGTGCGCATCACGACCCGCTTCCATCGCGAGTTAGTGGCCTCCGCCCTGATGAGTACGGTGCACGAGGGGGGACACGCGCTCTACGAGCAAGGTATCGCCCCGGCGTTGGCCCGAACCCCGCTCGGCGGCGGGGCTTCGCTGGGCATGCACGAGTTGCAATCACGCATGTGGGAGAACCTCATCGGGCGCAGTCGACCGTTCTGGAAGGTGTTCTATCCGCAATTCCAGAAGACCTTTGGGGAATTCGCCAAGGTGCCGCTCGACACTTTCTATCGCGCGCTGAACAAGGTCACGCCCTCGCTTATCCGTGTCGAGGCCGACGAGGTGACCTACAACCTGCACATCATGCTGCGTTTCGAGCTCGAGCTGGCCCTCTTGCAGGGCGACCTGGCGGTGAAGGACCTGCCCGCGGTGTGGAACCAGAAGATGAAGGATTACTTGGGGGTCCTGCCTCCGGACGACGCGCGCGGCGTGCTTCAGGATGTGCACTGGTCGGGCGGGGCGATGGGGTACTTCCCCACGTACTCACTCGGCAACGTGATATCGGTCCAGCTTCTCAACGCGGCGATAGCGCAATCGCGGAGCCTCGCGAGCGATCTGGCTCGCGGCGAGTATGGTTCGCTGCTCGGCTGGCTGCGCGAAAACGTTCATCGCCACGGGGCCAAGTTCGAATCACCCGAGCTGTTGCGGCGCGTCACCGGCGAGATGCTGACGCCCCAGCCGTACATCCAATACCTGAAGTCCAAGTTCGGGGAGATCTACGGCTTCTGATGATGGACGCGTGCGCTGGTCTGCGACGCGCGATTGGAATCGCAGGCCGGGGCCTGTCCGGGTCAGAAGGCCGTTCCCCTTTCGATGAAGCGGACCGCGGCGGCATCTGTGGAGGATGCCGCCGTTCGATTCATCCCCGGCCACGCATGCTCTGCACACGACCCGTGACAACTGGACCCGGCTCCAGTTCGCGACGATCCCTCATGCTCGCGAGGTGAGCCCCATGCGCCGATTCATTCGATTCAGCTTGATCCTGGTTCTTGCATTGTCTGTTGCCTCACCCGCCGCAGCCAAAGTGCAACTGAGTGTGTATTACGCGGGGCCTCCTGGAGGCGTGCGCACCGCACTCGAACTGGCCGGGTTCGATCTCGTCGCGCAGCCGGAGCAGGCAATGGTGTTAGTGCTCAACGGCGTCGTGCCGCACGACGTGAGTGTTGCAGAGCGGGTCGCGTGGGGCAGCGGCCTCGTGCTCATTCTAGGACCGAACCTCTACCCAGACGATCTCGCCTCTGTACTCGGTGGTTCGCCTCAGATACACCCAGCCGAGGAGCCTCTGAGCTTGGAGGTCGCGCCTCAGGCGGCCGATGCACCCAATGTGGAAGTGGTGTGGAACAGCGCGCCCCAAGTGCGCGGGCGCCTCGAGCTCAGCGGGGTGGACCTCATCCCTCTAGCGCAGGGGCATCCTGGCGGCGAGCTTGTTCTCGGCGTGCGCGAGAGGGACGGCGGCGCGACCTTCGTCTTGACCCCAATTCTCAATTCCACGAGCAACCCGCAAATTCAAGAGTGGGCGTATTTCAATTACCTGATGTACGCGCTGGTGATGCGCGCTGCGGGACTTCAACCACTCGCATTCGCGGATTACCCGGTCTCACCTGTGCCGCA
This sequence comes from uncultured Chloroflexia bacterium, assembly GCA_963712475.1. Lineage (GTDB taxonomy): Bacteria > Chloroflexota > Anaerolineae > Anaerolineales > RBG-16-64-43 > RBG-16-64-43. The sequence goes on along the minus strand of CAVQIA010000004.1, from coordinate 728,618 downwards.
TGCCGAAGATCGCGTGGCCATTCTGGCCGCACTGGCAGTGCTGCTCGTTCTCGTGTCGCTCGCGTTTGTCATCGTACGGCGTTACAGCCTGGCCCACCCCGAGGTGTTGGATGCAATCGTGGCCGACCGTGGGGCCTATAAGTCGCGTTCGGCGGTCACAGGCTGGGAGAGAGTGGGGTTCCATCGGCCGCTGGGTGGCTTCCTGCTCTCGCTCATGCTGGGCCTCATGCTTTTCGTCCCGCTCATCATCTACCAGAACTTGGTGTTGCCGGTCTACATTCTGCCCTCGGCCCAAGCCCTTGGCCTGTGGGGCCGAGTGGTGCAGTTCTTCAACGTTGCCTGGCTGTTCTTCGATATGGGCACGAGCATCGCTTTCATCAAGTACCTATCTCAGTATCGGGTTCACGACCCGCGGCGCGGAATCCAATACGGCCAGGTCTTTGTGTGGTGGCAGATGCTTTCGGGGGCCGTACAAGTGGCCATGGTCGTCGGCCTGGCATCCACTGTCGTGCCTCGAACGACCTATGCGCTGTACGCATGGAGTGTGATCCTGCACTCGCTGATCCAGTTGCCGGGTTGGTTCCTTGTATTCAATCACGCGCTCAAGGGGTTCCAGCGGTCGGATCACGCCCAGTTCCTGGAGTTGGCCTGGCAGGTGCTGATGCCCATGCTGGCCCAGCCGATCGTGGTGGCGCTCATGTACGCATGGGGCAGAGCCCATCCGGCGATGGGCGGGGCGTTGGGCGGGCTGCTCGGCATGGGACTGGCGGCGTACGTGGCCGAGGCGCTAACCTTTGGCCTCGGCTTCTGGCTGTACCGGCGCATGGGCTACAGCGTGAGGGTCTTGTTCCTGGCGCATTTCGATTGGGAAGTCGTGCGAACGAGCTTTGCCTTCGGAGTGTTCGAGATGCTGGGCTCACTGGCCTGGGCGGCCGGTCAGGCGGCCGAGATCTGGATCACCCAGGCGCGGCTCGTCAACTACGCCGAGGTGTGGGGCAATTGGATCCTCGCGCAGAATTTCGTCTTCGCCTTCAACGTGCTGCAGACGCTCAACAACGGTGTCATGCCCGCGATATCCGAAGCCATATCGAACGGGAAGCGCGTGCTCAGCCAATACTACAGCGCCCAATCGTACCGCTACGGAGGCATGGTCAGCGCCTTCATCGGGGCGGTGCTCTTGGCCGTGGCCGACCGGTTCATCCTCGGCGCGTCAGGGCCGGAGTTCGTGCGAGCAGCGGGGTACGCCGTGCCGCTCATCGTGTGGGGGGCTATCCAATACCCGTCGTGGGTTGGGGACACCGTCCAGCTGGGCAGCAACCGTCCCTATCTCAAGTCGATGCTCGTGTTCGGCGAGCAAGTCATGCGCGTCATCCTGGCTTTGTTGCTTCTTGCGAAGCTGCAAGTGAACGCCCTGATCGTGGCCTACTTTGCCGGGCTGCTGACGAAAGGGATTGCCGCGTACTTCATCAACCACCGCACATGTTTTGCCCAGCGCTTCTACTTCTGGTCGTCAATAGTGGCTCCTCTCCTGGCGGGTGGAATACACTACGCATTCCTGCGCTGGTTGACAGGTCTCATCTGGCACGCCGACCAACTCAGCAGTGTGCTGATCTTCTTCATTGGGATCCTGCCGAGCTTCCCCGTGTACGCTTTTCTCTATGGTTTGTTCGGTGGCTGGGACGCGGGAACGCTGGCTGAACTGCGAGAGGCGGTACCATTCTCTGGATTCATGCACCGCGCCACATGGGTCTTCTATGCCGCTTCGGCGCTCGGGTGCCGCGTGAGCCCGTTGCACGGTCGCTTCCCGGTGACTGTGCGCGAGGCCGCCTTGCGCGAGGCCAACCAGCTCACTTTGGAGAAAGTCCCGCTGTAGAAGGCGAGGCCCTACATGGCTGTCCTGCACTTGATATCCCACACCCACTGGGACCGTGAGTGGTATCTGCCGTTCCAAGAATTCCGCATGAAACTGGTTCAGCTGATCGACGGCACGCTGGACCTCCTGGCGAGCGATCACGGCTTTCGGCATTTCATGCTCGATGGGCAAACGATCGTGCTAGAGGACTACCTTGCACTGCGGCCGGAGCGGGGGAGGGAGATTGAGGCGCATGTCCGCGCAGGACGGCTGCTCATCGGTCCGTGGTACGTGCTGCCCGACGAGTTCCTTGTGAGCCCAGAGGCCATCGTCCGCAATCTGCTCCGAGGCAGGCGCATCGCGCAAGGCTTTGGTCGGAACATGCCCATGGGCTACATCCCGGACCCGTTCGGGCACATTGGCCAGATGCCCCAGATTCTGCGCGGCTTTGCGATCGAAACGGCCTGCGTTCAGCGCGGGTTGGATGACCAGCCTTGTGAATTCTTGTGGGAGGCGGCGGACGGATCGCGGGTGCTGATGGCCTACCTGCGTGAGGGCTATGGCAACGCCGCCGGGCTGCCGGCCAACGACCCTCGGCAATTCCTCAAAGACGTGCGCGAGTTGCGCGCGGCGCTTCTGCCGCATTCTGCCACAGGGAACCTGGCCTTGATGTTTGGAACGGATCACATGCGCCCGGCACCCGAAACCAGCTCGGCGCTGAAATATGCCTCGCGCCGGTTGAAGAACGATCGCCTGGTTCATTCGACGTTGCCCGCCTACGTGGCAGGCATACGGCGGGCACTCGGCGCGCGCATCGCAGGCTTGCCCGTGATCGAGGGCGAGTTGCGTTCTTCCAAGCGCTGGCACCTCTTACCGGGCGTGATGTCGGCGCGAATGTGGATCAAGCAACGCAACCACACGTGCGAAGAACTCCTCGAGGCATGGGCCGAACCCTTCAGTGCCTGGGCGGAGGAAGTGGGTGTGACGCGCGAAGTGGACGGGGCGGGTCCGAGCACCGAGGACTCTCTCACCCGACCCGCTGCCGTGGTGGGAGAGGCGTGGCACCTGCTCATGCAGTGCCATCCGCATGATTCGATTTGCGGCTGCTCGATTGACCAGGTGCATGACGAGATGCGCTCGCGCTTTGACCAGGTACAACAAATGGGCGAGGAGATTTCGCGCCAGAGCTTGAGCCGGCTGGCCGCAACCGCCGACACGCGTGCACCGCGTGAGGCTGGCAAGGCGCTGGCGGCGATCGCCGTCTTCAACCCCGTGAACTGGGCCCGCACCGATCGCGTCGAAGTAGGCCTGGAACTTGGGCCCGGGGTTGACGACCTTGAGATCGTGGATGACCGCGGAGTGCCGATGGATATCGATCGCCGCGGTCTGGGTTCGCGAGAACTCATACACACGACCCTCGCGCGCGGAGCTTTCCGCAGTTCCATCGGTATGGTCCACGAGGGGCGCGTGGCCGGGATGAATCTGCATGCCCTGGAGGTCGTGCGCAGAGGGGCACGCGCGGAGCTGCGGGTTGCGCTCTCGTCGAAAGGCCCTCCTAATCGCCAAGCGTGGGAACACGGGGTGCGCGAGATCAATGCAATGCTCGACGACGATACGGTGACGTCTTACGAAGTTACCGCCCGGTCGGTCGACGAAACTCTCGTCCATTTCGTAGCGCGCGATGTTCCTGGTCTCGGGTATCGCACGTTTTTTGTGAGAGCCCGTGGCCCGGGCGGTCCCACCGTGGCCCGCCCGTTGCCCGCCTGGGCCAAATGGCTGATGCCGCTGGGGACCGTTCTGGGGAGGCTCGGCCTGTCGGCCGGGCCATCAGCTCTGACCCGCGAGTGGCGACGGGGACCGCGCCACATTGAAAACGAATACCTGCGCCTCGAGGCTGGCGCGAGTGACGGCACGCTGAGGTTGAGCCACAAGCCGAGCGGGCTGAGTCTGATTGGGCTCAACCTGCTCGAGGACGGGGGAGACTGCGGCGACGAGTACAACTTCTGCCCGCCGCGCGATGACCGCGTCGTGCGCGGCGCACGTGTGCGCGCGGTGCATGTGCGCCGAGGCAATACGACCCAAGAGCTGCGTTTGCGGCTCAACTTGCGCCTGCCGTGCGAATTAACTCATGACCGCGCGGGTCGCTCACGCGCGACGGTCGAGGTCCCAGTCGAAGTCCGCGCCCGCCTGACAGCCGGTGTCGAGCGGGTCGACGTCGAGGTGCGGGTCGACAATCGTGCCAAGGATCACCGTCTGCGCGTGGTGTTTCCCGCGCCGCTTCGAACAGAGGCGGCCGCATTCGACGGTCCCTTCGAGGTGATCAGGCGTGGCCTCGGCCTTCCGAGTTGGGATAACACGTGGGTCGAACAGCCGCGGCCGGAGAAACCCCAAAGGCGATGGGTTGATGTAAGCGATGGGACGACGGGGTTGATGGTGGCCAATCGAGGACTTCCCGAGGTGGAAGTGCGGCCGACCGCGGCAGGAAGCGAGATTGCCCTGACCCTGATGCGCTGCGTGGGGTGGCTCTCGCGTGACGACTTCCCCACCCGGCGCGGGCACGCGGGCCCGGCGCTCGAGACCCGCGGGGCGCAAATGCCCGGGCCGCACGTGTTCGAGTATTCGATCCTTCCCCATGCTGGAGGGTGGGTCGAGGGATACCGCCGCGCGCACGAGTTCGACCGGCCGCTGCGAGCAGTGCCAACGGGGCTTCATCGCGGGCGGATGCCTTCGAGTGCCTCGCTTGTACGTGTGCAAGGCGGTGAGTTTGTCATCACAGCCGTGAAGCAGTCCGAGCGGGGCGGGGCACTGGTAGTGCGCGGCGTCAATCTCGGCACAACCCCAGTGCGAGTCCTGCTCCGGCCCTGGAAGCGATTCGGCCGCTGCCAGTTGGCGCGCCTGGATGAAACCCCGCTGTCGGGCGTGCATGTTCGTCGCGATGGTTCTGCCGATATCGAGGCCCGCCCGGCGCAGGTCGTGACCGTGCTCTTCTCCAACATATCGGCGCGGCCACGCCGCTGAGAGGGTCTTCTGCGGATAGGCTCAAACTCGGAACGTCTCTGGAGCGGCAGCCCGGCGTTCGGGGCCCAAACGCGGATCGCGGCCTTTCCGCTTACTGGGCATTTGTGCTCGCAGATGCCGCAGCCAATGCAGCGTTTGCGCGCGACGCGTGGCTGCTGAACGGTTGCAGTCGAACCGTCTTGGCGCGTGATTTGGGTGCGTTCGAGCAGGATGGCCCTCTCCGGCGCACGGGCTCTTCGAGGGTCGGACCGCGGGCTATGATGAGGTCTGGATCCACAACCGCGGTGGGCGCGGCGTCGGTCGATGCCTCGCAGGACGCCTGATCGGCGGCGATTCGATTGGTCAATGTATAATAGCCGGCATCCTCAACCCCGGCGGAGCTGTGTGATGCCAGGCTGGCTCGATCGCCTCAAGAATCGGCGACCCAAGTCAACCAAACCGAAGAAGCCTCTCGCGGATGAATCCAAGACCATCCGCATCTCGCCGCGCGACTTGCCGCCGGAACTTGCTGCGCAGCCGAAGCCTGAACCCACCCGAATCGAAGAGGAACCGTTCGAGCAGGAGAGTCCGGCGGCCGCTGAAGAATTGCTCCCGCGAGATGTCGGCACGGACCGGACCGTGGCTATGCCGGGTGGGTTGTTACGTCAGCGCCGCCCCGCGGGTACGCCGGCTGAGCCGAGCAATGAGCCATCGACGCCTGCCGAGAATGTAAGCAACCCTCCAGGCGAATCTCCGACCGTTGTGTTGAAGATCGCCTACCAGGCTCAGCACTTTCCGGTAGGAGAAGAACCGCCGGGAGCCGCGCCCCGCTCGGCACCGGAGGCCCCTCCCGCCTCGGCCGAAGATGGTGAAGCGAAGCGATCGCGGGAGCAGGCCATGGTTCAGGCTCGCGAGCGGTTGAACAGTGTCCAGGAGAAGATCAACCGCATCGCCGAGGAATTCGCCGAGGGCCAGGTGAACCGCGCCCAGTTCCAGGAACTCTTCGACCATTACCAGCGCGAGCGGCGGACGATCTTGGCCTGGATCGATACCACGGCCGAGGTGCCGAACTGGCGTGAGTTGGCGGCTGAAGGGCGAAGCATGATGATTCGCCGCCAACACAAAGCGCGCGTCCTGGGCTACGCCATCTGCGACCAGCAATCCGGGCTGCCGCTGCGCAGCATCGGTATGTTCGAGGAAGATCCGGAGTTGGTGGTGCCGATGCTGACCGCGTATCGATCGGCCACGGAGGAGATCTTCGGGGCAGGCATGCGCTCGACGGAGATTGAGGGGGGGCGCTGGCTGTGCTTCGTGGCGGCCGAATTCACGATGTTGATGGTTCTTTTCAGCAATGAGCCGGCCCGCAAGGACCTGGAAGGCCTCGATGAGCTGTTGCGCACCTTCGAACGGATGAACCGTTACATCCTCCGCCGGCGGCCGGTGAAACCCGACGAGCTGTTCCTACCCTATCGCTTCTACATCGACAGCCCCAAGTAGGTTGAGGCGCCGTCCCCTTCCATGGCTTCTATTCCCGTATACAAGGTCGTCATCGCCGGCGACGGCGCAGTGGGCAAGACCTCGCTCATCCGCCGCTTCTGCGAAGGGAAGTTCGAAGAGTCGCGGGTCAGCACGATCGGAGTGGATTTTCAAACGCAGCGAGTTGAGCTCCCCGGCGGGACGGTGAAGCTCTCCATCTGGGACATGGCCGGTCAGGACCGCTTCCACGACATCCGCCAGGGTTTCTATCGCGGGAGCCGCACCGCTGCGCTGGTCTATGATGCAACAGCTCCGGTGACGCTGCAAAACCTGCCTCGCTGGCGCGAGGAGATCATGGCCGTCGTCCCGGACCTGCGTTTCGTGGTTGTGGCCAACAAGGTCGATCTACTAACCCAAGGCATGACCTCGCCCTCCACCAGCCAGGCCCCCCCCAGCATCCGCGCCGGGCGGACCTTGGCGACGTCGATCGGCGCAGGGTTTGTCCCCACGAGCGCGGTCAGCGGCATGAATGTTCCGCAACTCTTCGACCAACTCGCCAAGCTAGCCCAGGCGTATACGCAGGCCGGGTTCCGCTCGCGCTGAATGCCGGCAGGATGAATCGTGGTGGGCGGGTGCTGCCGCGGCCACGGGATTTATCGCCGCGAGTCCGAGCCTGCACACTCCCGGTCGCCCAGATGCCTCGGCAAACACCACGATGGATGACGATTTGCACAATTTATTCACATCGTGGGCCCATCGACGACGTACCATCGGACTCGCTCGAAGTCGCGCGCGACCCTCTGGGACCGGTCCCGGCGTGGCAGGGAGACGACCTGAAGGGGTGACATAGCAAAGGCGCACACGTGAAACTTCCTCACTGGTCTGTGGCACCCGAGGGCACGCCGCCGACCCAACGCAAGAACTACTTGAACGTTCAGATCGACGGAATCGGAGTTGGCCTGGCGGCCGCTTCGATTCCGTTTCTTCCGGTCTTCCTGGCACGCATCGGGGCCTCAAACCTGCATGTCGGGCTTTTGACGGCCATGCCGGCATTGACCGGGCTTCTGCTCGCTCTTCCCGTTGGGCGCTTCCTCCAGTCGCGCCGCCGCATTGTGCCGTGGTTCAGCCTGTCACGGCTGTTGGTTATCTCGGCCTATGCCTTTACAGGGCTGGCGCCCTTCGTCGTGCCCAAGGCTTATTTAGTTGCCGCGGTGTTGGGGATATGGGCGGTGGCTACACTCCCGCAGACCGCCCTCAACGTCACGTTCTCGGTGGTGATGAATGGCGTGGCGGGACCGCGCGGGCGCTACGAACTGATGAGCCGCCGCTGGACGATCTTGGGCTTCACGACGGCCGTGTCGGTGGCGGTGGCGGGCGAAGTGCTGGCCCTGCTTGCCTTCCCCATTAACTACCAAGCGGTGTTCCTCGGCCTTTCGCTCGGCGGCCTCATCAGCTACTACTTTTCCTCAAACATCCAACTGCCCGAGTCCGTGCCGGTGCCTAGTTCGCCTGCCGCAGGATGGAGGTCCCGGCTGCGGGGCTACATCAGCCCGGTCATGCGCGAGACGGGCTTCGTCTCGTTTGTGCTCAAGCGCTTTGTGTTTCTCACCGGAACCTCCCTGGCGACGCCGCTCTTCCCGCTCTACTACGTGCGCGTGGTGCAGGCTTCGGATTGGTGGATCGGGGTGATCAACACCGCGCAGTTGGCCGTGGTGTTGTTCGGCTATTTCTTCTGGGCGCGCCAGTCACGCCGCCGCGGGTCGCGCTTCGTATTGCTCGCATGTACACTGGCTGTTGGGCTCTATCCGGCGCTCACTGCCGCAAGCACGCGTGTGGAAACCATTGCGATCATCGCGGGTGCGGCGGGAGTGTTCCAGGCGGGCATCGACCTCGTTTTCTTCGACGAGTTGATGCGCACGGTCCCGCCAGCCTACACCGCCACTTTCGTCTCCATGGCGCAGATGCTAACTTACCTCTCGGCCATGGCGGCGCCGCTGCTGGGCACCCTCATGGCGGACCACATTGGCTTGGCGGGGGCATTGGCCGTTGCGGCGGCAGTCCGCCTGCTGGGCTTCGCGCTCTTTGCCCTCCCCACTCGAGCAAACAGATCGTACGGCCTCCCGGAGACGGTCTAGCCCTCCGCGACGCAACTCGAGCAAGCACCTCTCATTTTGGGAGGTTGTGTCTCCATCTACTCGTGTGGCAAGGGGCGTTGCTGAAAGGGGGTGTGCCGGGGGAAACTGCGATGCGCCGGCTAGTGTGTGTCGTGAGAGGCGATGATCTGGCCGAGGCCGATGCCGCTCCCGGCGATCATCGCCATGCCCGTGAGGATGATCCACGCAGTTTGCCAGTGTTGCGCGGCTAGTGCGAACAACCCGATCGGCAGCGCGTTCCCAAACTGTTGGTCGTACATGCGCGCATCAAGGATGAGCACGTAGCTGGCCCACGCGGTAATGCCCAGGCCTGCGATCAATGTGGGGATGAGGATGAGCAGCAATGCCGGAGTTTGCCGGCGAGTGATCCGCGGGGCCTCGGTGAACTCGACAGAGCGCACGAAGGCCTCGACCTCAGGCCAGCGTTGCCCGGTCCGCTCGCACAACTGGGTAATGACATCATCGCGATCCTGGCCGCGGGCCAGTTCGCGGACGACGAATTCGGTCAGCGAGGGGTCATCGAACATCGAGGCATCCTGTGGAGCCAGGCAGAGGCAGCTCAGCGCCGAGTCCTGCCGCCAACACGTGGGGTCGAGTATACCGTGGCTCGTCCGGACCGCTGAATTGTTCTCGCCCTCGATGAAAAGCGGCCCGGCTGGCAGGCGGTGGCCCCCGGCCGACATCCTATGCTAGGATAGAGTGAACCAACGTCGACTGGGAGGGAGCGTGGGGGCTCTGCCCGCCTTTGCACCGCGCGCTGAGGTCATCCGCCGTCACCGGCAGCAGGGTGGCCGGGTGGCTGCGGTTCTTCCGGTCTATGCCCCGCGTGCGCTCTTGCGCGCATACGGCTTCCTTCCCGTCGAGGTCTGGGGACCACCGGGCGTGGCCGCTTCCGACGGGGCCAGCCATCTCCAACCCTATGTGTGCTCAATTGTTCGCAATGCCCTCTCATTCCTGCTGAGCGGCGGGCTCGATTCGACTGACTTGATTCTGGTTCCGCATGCCTGCGATTCCCTTCAGGGGTTGGGCAGCATCCTGCTCGATTTCGTAGGACCCCGCCAGCCAGTCGTACCGCTCTACTTTCCACGTAGCCAAGGCGCAGGGGCCTCGCGATTCCTGGTTGCAGAACTGCGCGGGCTGGACGCGCAGTTGCGCAAGATCAGCTCCCGCGCACCGACTTCGGACGAGATTCTGCAATTCGTAGTGGAGGAGGAATTTGCGGATCGACTTCTCCTTGAGCTTCACGCGCACCGGCGCAACCTGCCATTGACAAATGCAGACTTCTATCGGCTCGTTCGCGCGCGTGAGTATTTGCCGCGAGAGGAATTCGAGACCGCCGCCGGCTGGGCTTTGGCCAACCGGCGGCCAGAACCTGCGACGGGGAAGAAACTCCTCTTCTCGGGAGTCGTCCCCGAACCCGTCTCGCTCATGTCGGCCCTCGATGAGCGCCACGTGCTGGTCGTCGGGGATGACACCCTGTGCGGCTGCCGGCGGCTGTGCCCGCCGGGGCAGAGTCAAGATCCGTTTGAGCGGCTTGCTCAAAGCTGGCTGGGCGGGCCGCCTGACTCCACGCGCGGGTCTTCGATGGGTGAACGAGCGGACTTTCTGATGCGCCAGGTCGAATCCAGCGGCGCCGGCGCCGTCGTATTCTACTTGGTCAAGTTCTGCGAACCCGAGCTTTTCTACCTTCCCACGTTGCGCAAGGCGCTGCAACGCAAAGGGCTCCCATCGGTGGTCCTCGAAGTGGATTTGAATGATGCTCTTTCACAGCAGATGCTCACCCGGCTGGACGCGCTGTTGGAGATGATTCCGTGAACGTTGCGGCCGCTTTGGCGTACGCCCTTAATGCGGATGCACTGGGGCCCACGGTACTCCGCGCCGTGCGCGTTCGCTCCGAATGGCAGGCACGTGGCGAGGTGGGCCGCTCGGCGCACCTTGCGCCTCCGCTGCGCATCGCGCCTCGCTGCAAAGAGATGGTCGCGCGCCACTGGCTGGAGGGTCGCTACGCTCACGGCGTACGCAAAGTGGCCTGGGTCACCTCCGGTGCGCCTGTAGAATTCCTCACCGCCCTGGGTTTCTACCTGCTGTACCCTGAAAACCACGCGGCCATCTGCGGCACCGCGCGGGTTGCGGTGGGTCTCGCCGAAGCCGCGGAAGAGGCCGGCTACTCACGTGACCTATGCTCGTACGCGCGGACCGACCTGGGCAGCCTGTTCTCCGGGCGCACGCCGGTGGGCCGCTTGCCCCGCCCGGATTTGCTTGTCGCGTGCACCAACATCTGTCAAACGGTCCTCTTCTGGTACCGCGTCCTGGCCGAGCATTTCGGCGTCCCGCTGGTGGTTGTCGACACGCCCTTCGTCTACGGGGAACAGGCCTCGCCCCACGCGCTCGAGTATGTCGGGACTCAGATTGATGAGGCGATCGCGACCGCCGAAAGGGTGGCGGGGCGCGCGCTGAGGGAGGAGTCCTTCGAGCGCGTCGCCACCCGCAGTCGGCGCGCGACCGAACTCTGGCTTGAGATTCTGCAACGCAACCAGCACCTCCCGGCGCCAATTTCCGCTTTCGATCAATTCGTTCTGATGGCGCCCATTGTCGAATTGCGCGGTCAGGCGGCGACGGTTGATTTCTACGCCGCGATGCTGGACGAGGTCGACGAGCGCATTGCGAGTGGCGTGGCCAGTGTGCGCGATGAGAAGTATCGCGTGCTGTGGGACAACCTGCCCATCTGGTACCGGTTGCGGGCCGTGGCCGAGCTTCTGGCCGAGCGGCACATTGCAGTCGTCGCTTCGACATACACCAACGCATGGGGCGAGCTCGCGCCCTTCCTCGACCCGGCCTTCCCGCGCGAATCGATGATCCGCGCCTACACCTACCCTATTCTCAATCGCGGCACCGGGCACAAACTGAATGTCATGCAAGGCATGATCGAGGACTACCGCCTGGATGGAGTCATCCTGCATTCCGACCGCTCATGCAAACCCTACTCGCTTGGGCAGATGGATCAGCGAGATCATCTGGCCGGCTGCCTGCGGCGTCCTGCGCTGCTGCTCGATGCCGACCACAACGACATGCGTGTCTACGCCGATGAACAAGCCGCCACGCGGCTCACGGCGTTCGCCGAGATGCTGGAGGCACAGCGGTGACGCGGATTCTCGCGCTGGGGATTGATGTCGGCTCGGCCACCGTCAAGATGGTCGGCGTGGATAGTGCCGGCATCCTCGTCTGGGAAGTCTTGGAGGCGGCCCAAGCGCGGACGGAGGATCAGATCGCACGCATCGTAGGCCTGGGCCGCGATGCGTGCAAGTTGAATTCCGAGGCGGATCCCAGATCGATCGACACGCGCGTGTGGATCATCGCCACCGGCTGCGGGCGGGGCCTGGTTCACCAGGCGGCCCGCCAGGTCACCGAGATTACCTGTCACGCGCGGGGCGTATTCCGCGAGGTGGGGCACGGCGGCACGCTCGTCGACGTGGGCGGGCAGGACTCGAAAGTGATCGCCATCGGCGCGCGCGGTGAGGTAACCGATTTCGCGATGAACGACAAGTGCGCTGCGGGCACCGGGCGCTTCATCGAGAACGTCGCGCGCCGCCTGGAAGTGCCGCTCGAGGCGATGGGCGCGGTGGCGCTCGGGACGAGCGAAGAAGCGCGGCTTTCGAGCACCTGCACGGTCTTCGCGGAATTGGAGGTCGTCTCGCTGCTCGCGCACGGAGTGGCCGTCGAGCCGATTGTCCGCGGGCTGCATCGCGCGCTCATCCTGCGGCTGGTGGCCATGATACGGACGGTTGGCCTCACTTCTCCACTGATGCTCTCGGGTGGCGTCGTGCGCAACCCGGCCATCGCCCGCCTGTTGGAAGAGGAGATTGGGCAGCCGGTTGTAGTTCCGAATAACCCGCAGCTGATGGGGGCGTATGGCGCGGCGTTGATCGGGCTCGAGGAGCGCTAACTTCAACGGCCAAGATCTTTCACAGCGAAGAACGCAGAGAGCGGGAGAATCTCTCCTTCACACCCATTGAGTTGCCCCCTCCTCATTTGAGGATATTCGCGAATGCATGCTATGGGGTGTGTGCATCTGGAAGTGGGGAGCGAAGCTCCCCACTTCCAGAGAATAGAACCACCCCTCCCCTTGCATGGGGAGGGGGCAGGGGGTGGGGCCAACCTTCGTCAGAGTATCCGGAAGAAGAGTGTCCCGGAGCCCCGCTGCGAACCCGCGCGAACGACGAGCTTCTTTTCGATCCGCCCCGGGTCCGATGCTGGCTACCGAGGGATCTCGGCGACCGTTGCTTCCTCGCGCAGCGCGCGGCGGAGCACTTTGCCGACCAGCGTTTTGGGCAGGTCCGCTCGGAACAGGATGCGCTTCGGCACCTTGTAGGGAGCCAGGTTCTGGCGGCAGTACGCCATGATCTCTTCGGGGCAAGCGCTTTCCCCAGCCTTGAGCGCGATGACAGCCACGACTTCCTCGCCTTTTTCCGGCACGGGCATGCCCAAGGCGGCCGCCTCGCGCACCTTGGGATGCGCATAGAGCACTTCTTCGATTTCCCTCGGATAGATGTTGTAGCCACCGGCGCCCAGGATCATGTCTTTCTTGCGATCGACGATTTGGAAGAAGCCGTCCTTGTCCATAATCGCCAAATCGCCTGTGTGCAGCCACGGCCGGCCGCCCGCCGGATCCGGGCGCAGCACCTGCGCAGTCTCTGCGGGCTGATTCCAGTAACCGCGCATCACCTGCGGCCCGCGCACGACGAGCTCGCCGACTTCCCCGGGTGGGAGAACGCGCTCGCCGGTGTCCGCATCGACGATGCGCGCCTCGGTATCGGGCCACGGGATGCCAATAGTGCCGATGCGGTTCTCGCCGTAGGCAGTGTTGCTGTGGGTGATGGGTGAAGACTCGCTCAGCCCGAAGCCTTCGATGAGCCGTGCGCCGGTCAACTCACCGAAGCGCTTCTGCACTTCCACCGGCAAAGGGGCGGCGCCGCTGTTGCAGACCTTAAGCGAGCGCAAGTTGTATCGCGCCACCTTGGGGTGGTTGATGATCGCCGCGTACATGGCGGGTACACCCGGGTAGAAGCTGGGGTGAAAGGCGTGGATGCTCTTGAGGATGTCGGTCAGATCTCGGGGGTCGGGGATCAGGATCGCCGTGCCGGCGCGCAGCGCGCCAGGATTCATGCAACAAGTCATGCCGTAACTGTGGAAGAGAGGCAGCGCGCTCAAGGTCGCGTCACGAGCCTCCTGGGCGTTGACCCACACCAGAACCATATGAGCGTTCACCAGGATGTTGCGGTGGGTCAACTCGGCGCCCTTGGAGAGGCCGGTCGTGCCGCCGGTGTACATCAGCACTGCGGTATCGTCCAGCGTGATGGGTACGGGTTGTGGCGCGGGCGACGCATGCTCCAGCAGGTCCTCGAACCATGAGACGTCCGTCTCGCCCTTGAGGCTCAGGCGGTGACCGCTCTTCTTCTCAAGCAGCAGGGTGAACAACAAACGCAGCGCCGGCGGGAAGTAGGTCTTGATGCGTGCCACGACCACATGCCGCAGCGCGGTTTGACCGCGAACCTGGCGCACGATAGGGTAGGTGGAGCTCAACGTGACCATGACCGTGGCGCCCGAGTCGCGAAGTTGGTGCAGCAGCTCGCGTGCCGTGTAGATCGGGTTGCAAGGCACGACGATGGCGCCGACGCGCAAAGCCGCGTAGTAGGCGATGATGAACTGCGGGCAGTTGGGCAGGTGGACCGCCACGCGATCGCCCTTGTGCACGCCCAGCGCCTGGAGCGCAGCGGCGAACTTGTCGACGGCCGCATCATGCTCGCGGTAGGTGATGCGCCGGCCTTTGAATATCATCGCGGGCACGTCCGGGCACCGTTGGGCGGTTTCCCTTAATGCCATGGGCAAGGGCGTGGTTGGGTACTCGAGGGACGGCGGAACGTGGGCTTCGTAGAAGCGGAGCCAGGGCTTGGCCTCGGTCATGGCGGCCTCCTTTTATGGAGTGCTGTGCTCCTACGGGAACTGGCGCAGGACGAGCGGCAGGAACAAGCTGTGCACAGTAGCGGCAAAGCTATCGCTAAATTCCGATGTTCCCAGACTCAGATAGGTGGCCGTAGCCGTCAGAAACGGATACGCGAGCCCGGAAAGGCTCAAGGTCCAGACGCCACCGACAGCGGTCACTGAGCCAAGAAAGTGCTCCCCCCGCTCCCCGCTGGTCGAGTTGCCAAAGACTTCAACGGTGCAGCCGATGCACGCCGTACCGCTCACGTCGACAGAACCAAGGGCAGTGGATGTGATTGTGGGAGGCAGAATGCTGCCATTCGCGCCTACCGTGACGTAGAGCTGAGGTCCATGGTTGAGATTGAGCACGTTGCGCGAGACAAGGTTTCGAATGTTGGTGTTCGTCGAGATTGACACGCCGCCGTCGTCGTTGTACAGGATTACATTGTCCGGCCCGATCGTGACGTCGGCGGCGCCGTTGCCTGCGTACACCCCAGAAGATGTGTTCCCAAGATCCACGGTGCGTCCTCGATCCACCCCAATGTAGTTCCCTCGTATCACGACTCCGGAGGTGCCATTGAGTTCGATTTCATCACCCGAATTGGCGCCAATCACATTCCCTTGGGCCGCGGCGGCGCCGCCTATGGTCAGGCCCGTTGCAGGGCCGAAGACTAGGATACCGTCGCCGTCGTTTGCCATAGGCAACATGCCTGTCACGTCCAGGCCAATCGTGTTGCCCGCTACTTGGTTGCCCGTACCCGCGTCGTCAAACGAGATGCCTCGACCTTCGTTGCCAGAAATCAGATTCCCCGAGTCAGCCGTGGATCCACCGAGGACATTGTCCGCGGGACCATCCTCGAATCGGACACCCTCCCACCAATTGCCTATGGCCACGATCCCTGCCGCGTCGGTACCGATGTAATTTCCGGCAATGGTGTTCGCGTCGGTACCCGATCCAGCGAGGCTCACGCCGTATTGGTCATTCCCGGAAATGATGTTGCGCTCGCTGTCTGCATCGCCTCCGATCAAGTTAGCCGCCGCCCCGTCCTCGAGACGGAGACCGTCGAACCAGTTGCCTCGGTCCAGCATTCCAGCTGCATTGAGGCCTATGTAGTTGCCCGAAACAGTGTTGGCCTGCGTGCCCACCCCAACGAGGCGCACACCGTCCTCATGGTTGCCGGAGATAATGTTCCTCTCGTTGACCGAGTCGCCGCCGATGATGTTGTCGTGTGGCCCCCCGGTTGTTGCCTGGATAGCGACACCCGATTCGCTATTTGGGACAACCGCACCGCCGATGTGATTGAGACCAATGATATTACCTGAGACGACGTTGTCATCCGTCCCCGCCCCAAGTATCTGCACGCCGATGCGGCCGTTTCCTGAGATGACATTCCCCTCGCCCAAAGCGTCGCCCCCAACAGTGTTTCCGGAGGCGCCCCCATAGATGCGGACACCGTGCCATCCGTTCTCCAGGGGGCCGTCACCAGTGCCGACGGTGCCGATGCGGTTACCCGTGATAGAGTTTCCGCTCGTCCCTGGATAATAGACATCCACACCGATGATCTCATTCCCCGAAATCACGTTGGCATCTTCTGGATCACTTCCGCCGATCGTGTTGTCGGAGGCGCCATACCCGATGAATATCCCATCCCAGGAGTTGCCTGCATCAACACTCCCGCCGTTTCGCGTGCCAATATGGCAGCCTTCGACGGTATTGTTGTTTGCCAGGAGCCAAGGATCGAGAGGGACGGGGGCAATCACGATTCCATTGTGCGGAAACCCGATGATCGTGAGGCCACGGACGGTGTTTCCAGAGGAAGCGATCCACAATCCATTGTTGATGGGGTTCTCGTCCGGCTGGAACGGGAGGAGCGCACCATCGATCACCACAGGTATGGTGGCCGGAGAGTCCTCGTCGGCGGGCAGTGCGCCCGATTGGGTGTACCCATCGATGAACAGCGTTCCCCCAGATGGATCCCAAATGGGAGGGAGTGGGGAGAGGGGGCTGATGACGAACGGCCCACTTCCCCCGATGGTAAACGTGATGACATCCGCCCCGGCATGCCCGTTGGCATCGTTGATCGCTTTGCGCAGAGAACCCTCGCCAACATCGTTGGTGTTCGTGACCGTGTAGGTGGCAGCTTGCACTGCGGGCAAGGGCGGAAGCAGAGACAGGATGAGAACAGCGAGAACGGTTGCGATCCGAAGTCCCTTGGTTGACATAAGCGCCCTCCCGTGCTCAACGTCCCATTTGTGCCCGCTGGTGCTATCCCGACAGGGAACGAGTGCGCCGAGCGCGAAAGCCACCCGGAGGCATTCATTGGCGATCTGAGGAAGGAGGTCAGCACCGGCAACACGAGCAGGCGACGCTCATCGCGTCAGGGCGGGGTACCGGGTTGAAGGGTAGGCTGCCGCCGTGTAGCACGGGGCACGTGATGGAAAGAGACACCTTAAGTATATGTACTCCTGGCAGGAGCGCAACTTCATGAACCGACCCCGTCGCTCGTAACGTCCGCCTTCTTCTCGGGTCCGCCCAGCTTTGACCACGCATGTGCCACGAGCGTGGTCAGTCCTCCGTGGGGGGAACGAGCCTCGCAATCTCCCCGACAGGGGAAGGGGGCAGGTGAGTCGGCGGTCTCCGATCAGGCTGACTTGCGCAATGGGTTCGCAGCGACTATTCTTATCGCACGCGACACAAACGCGAACGAGGAGGCATGATGAGGATGAAGGCGAAAACACTCGACTTGCGCAAGAAGTACAAGGGACTCTACGCCCCACCTGCAAAGAACGTGGTGGAGGTGAAAGTGCCACGCCTCAAGTTCATCATGCTGGATGGAGAAATCGAATCAGGCAAGACGCCCACTATCTCCGAGAGCTTCGGCCAGGCGATGATGGCGATGTACGGAATCGCCTACACGCTGAAGTTCACCTCGAAGCTGCGCGAGCGCAACCCGATCGACTACCCGGTGATGGCGATGGAAGGATTATGGTGGGTGAAGTCGGGGGAATGGAGCTTTGAGTCGAAGGAGCCGTGGAGCTACACGCTGATGATGATGGTCCCCAGTCACATCAGTGCCGGTATGTTCCGCAAGGCGGTGGATCAGGCGCGGGCTAAGCGCGAGAACCCGGCCTTCGCGCTGGCGCGGCTGGAGCCATTCGCCGAGGGACACAGCATTCAGATCATGCACGTCGGCCCGTACGCGGATGAGCCGCGGAACCTTGCACGGATGGATGAGTACATGCGCGTGCACGGGTTGCGCTTCCGCGGCAAGCATCACGAGATCTACATGGGCGATCCGCGGCGGGCGAAGCCTGAGAAGCTCAAGACCATCCTGCGCCATGCGGTGGAGCGAATCGTGTAGGAGACATCGCCCGAGCGGTGCGAGGCACGCACATCGCACCGCCGCTGACCGTTCGAACAGATCACAGTAACGGGGACGACGAGTTGCGGATCATGCTCGTCGCCCCCGTGTCGTTGCAGCCGCTGCTAGCCCGTCGCGAAGTATTCCGAAGACGAATCCTGAAGCAGCACAATCAGGCCGTAGACCCCCAGGATCGTGCCAAGCGGGAAGCACAGCACGTTGAGCCCGGAAATCACGATCGAAAGGATGCGGCCCCACGTCTTGCGGGCGAGGAGCCCGGCGCCGGCGATGATCCCAGGCAGGCCCAGCACCGCCAGCAGGCCGCCCAGGCTCGCAGCCACGGTGTTCAGCACTCGTTCTGCCGTGATGTCGCCTACGGCCGTGCCGATGCCCACCAGAAGTGTGGCCAAGATGGCGGCCATCAGCAAATAGACCAAGTTGGACCCGATGAGCAGCCAGCCGAGCACGGGAACGTGGATTTCGAGCTGCGATTTGGTGAACGTGTTCATTGTCGACTCCCTTTCTTGACCTCATCCGATATACGCCGCGCAGGCCGGATGGTTGCGCCCCTGGGTGCAGGAGGCGTGGTTCGGTGGCGCCCGGGCCTCGAAGGCCGGGGGCAGATCCATCTCCCGCAAATGACGCCCGTGTGTTGTATCGCGATCGCCATCTGCGGGAATCAGGTCGACACGATGGTGCCCGTGTTGGCGCCTATGCGATGCATGTATGTACGGAAAGGCGGCCGAGTCGACGGCCGCCACGTCCTGCTGGTGAGGTTCGAGTGCCCAGGCGGGTGGGGCGCCGCCAGTGTGCGCGCCCCGGGCCACCAATCAGAGCTGCTCCCGGGGACTCATTCCGACCCGGGAACGGGAGCGCATGTCGGCCGCCCGCGGGCAGGCGTCATGCATGCTATGCCCTCTCGCCTCGGTCGGCCGGGAGGCTAGTTGCTGGCCTCGAACGTCACCTCGGCGCTCATCCCCGCGCGTATGCCCGGCGGTTGCACGTCCAGGTCAATGATGGTCTTGTAGACCACATCGCCGCCAAGAGTGGTGGCGCCCGGCGCAATGGCCGAGACCCGCCCACTCACCTCCTCGCCCAGCGCATCGATGTGGACCCGCACGCTCTGGCCCACCGAGACCTGGGTGACATCGCGCTCACTCAAGTCGGTGGTCTCCACATGCAGCCGGCTCAGATCGATGACGCTCACAACGATGGCACCCGGCACTGCATTCTCGCCGGGGACTGCGCTGACCAAGGCGATGGTTCCGGCGAATGGGGCGAGCAGGCGCGTGGCCTCCAGCGCGGCGCGGGCCGCGGTCAGGTTGCGTTGCGCGAGTTCCAACTGCGCCAGGCTTCGGCCCACGACATTCGAGGGTGCGGGTTCACCGGTCAACACGGCGAGATACGCCCGGGCTTCATCGAGCGCGGCAGAGGCAAACGCATAGTCGGCGCGCGACGCGTCAGTGTCGATGCGCGGTTCAGCTACATACGACTCGCCAGTCACGCTATTGATGCGCGTGAACTTCTCGGGCAGGTAGACATCGTGCAGTTGCTTCTGCGCGTACGCCAGGTTGGCTTGTGCGCGGCTGACGGCCTTCTCGGCCTCCGTGATTGCCTGCGTTTGCTCACTGGTCGGCGAGGTGCCGGCCCCGGCCTTGGCTGCGTCCAGGGTCTGTTCGCTGAGTGCAAGTCGCTCTTCCCAGTACAAGACACCGGGAGTGATGTAGTACTCGAGACGGTTGCGCGCGGTCTGCTGCGCCTCTTCCGTGGCGGCAACGTCCTGTCGCGCGCGGGCGATGGCGGTCGGGGAGGTGAACTCGGTCAACGCGCTTTCCGCCTGGGCCAGATCTCTCCGGGCGGCCGCGTCGTCGAGCTCCACGAGGACCTGGCCGGCCTCGACCGTGTCTCCGAGTTGGACGTGGACCGCAGTCACCTTTCCGATTGTGAGGAAGGAGAGACGCGCCTCTTGCACGGCGAGAACAATGCCGGAGGCGGTCACTCCCGCGTGATCAACTGCGGGCTGTTGCGTTGCCCCGCTGAGGACAACGGTCGGCAGCGGCGGGTTGGATGCGCCTGCGCCGCCGCATGCTGCCAGGACAAGTGTGCACAGGACGATGACGACAGTTGGATATTTCATGGCTCACACAGACGTCTTCTGGGCCCCGTTCTCGGCGACCAGTCCGTCGCGCAAAGTGACGACGCGGCGCGCGTACTTGATGACCCGCGGGTCGTGCGTGGCGAAGACGAAGGTCACGCCGGTTTCCTTGTTGAGGCGGGTCATCGTCTCCATCACCTGCTGGCCGTTGGGGGTGTCCAGGTTGGCGGTGGGCTCGTCGGCCAGGATGAGCGTTGGGTTGGATCGAGCCAGGGCGCGCGCGATCGCCACGCGCTGCTGCTCGCCGCCGCTGAGCTGGTCCGGGCGATTGTGTGCCGCGGTCTGCCAGGTCCACTGCCTCGAGCAGCTCCGTCACGCGCGCCTGGCGCTCCTTGGGCGAGATGCCCGTTGAGCAGCAGCGGCATCTCGATGTTCTCGTAGGCGGTCAGGGTCGGGATCAGCGCGAAGAACTGGAAGATGAAGCCGATCGTCCCGCGGCGCATGTCGGCGCGCTGGTTGCGGTTGAGCTGGCTCACGTCGCTGCCCGTTGATGTAGACCTTACCCGCTGGTGGGCTGGTCCAGGCAGCCGATCAGCTGCAGCAGAGTGGTCTTGCCCGAGCCGGAAGGCCCGACCAGGGCGGTGAACTCGCCGCTTTCGATCGAGAGACTGACGCCGCGCAGGGCCTGGGTCTCGACTTTGCCGATCTTGTAGACGCGGGTGACGTTTTCGACCTTTGTGACTTCCATGTGAGTTCTCCTTTCGCTTACCGCTCGGCGCGCAGAGCCGCCACGGGCTCCATGCGCGAGGCCAGCACGGCGGGATAGAGGCCCGCCAACAGTGTGACGATGAAGGAAATCAGGCTCAACCGGACGGCGTCCTGGACGGTAAGCTCGGTGAAGATCTTCTGGCGGAAGAGCATCCCTGTGAACCCGAATTTCTCGATGTCCAGGGGCAGGCCGTAGCGCGTGAAGTAGGCTATGGCGAGGCCCCCGATGGCCAGCCCGAGCAGGATGCCGCCCACGGCTAGCAGTCCGGATTCCGTCAGGAAGATGGTCATCACTCGACGCCCGCGCATGCCTATGGCCGAAAGGATGCCGATCTCGCGGGTGCGCTCGTACACCGACATGACTTGGGTGTTGACGATCACCGTGGCGGCAATCCCCAGCACAATCAGGTAGAAGATGCTCATGTAGCTGGAAGCTAGCTGCTCCACCTGAACCAGCAGGTCGTTCATGTCCCGCCAGGTCAACACCTCGTACCCAGGTGCATTCAGCGCCGCGATGACGGCGTCGGTCTGGGAGGTGTCCCTGAGCAGGACGAAGATCGCACTCGCGCGGTTCTCGGCACCTGTGAACGCCTGAGCCTTGGTCAGTGGCAAGAAAACCGTCACGCCGTCGAACCCGCCGGACCCGGTGCTATAGACGCCCCGCACGGTGAACTGTTGTTCGTCGACCTCCCCATTGGACGTGTTCACGGACAGGTTGATCTGGTCGCCCGCCGCAAGGCCGAGACGCTGGGCCAGGGACCCGCCGATGAGCACCCCCTCCCGGTCATCGGGAGTCAAGAAGGTCCCCTCCAGGATCCCATCCCGAAAGGGCGCGTTGGCCTCCGACAAAGGGTCGATGCCGACGACGCGCACGCCGGACGATTCGTTCCGCGTGGTCACGAACCCGCTGGCGTACAGCCGCGGCGTGGCCACCTCCACCGCCCCGATCGAGGCGACCTGGGCCGCGACCTGATCCGGGGCCTCGATCAAGCTCTCCCATTTGAGGCTGGTCTTGGTCTCGTCGTAATCCGCTGACCGCACCTGCAAGTGACCCGATTGCAGATGGATGGCCAATTCGAGGGCGTCGCCGTATTCTCCCTGGATGACGGAGGCCATCAGAAGCAGGAGGGCCAGCGCCATCCCCATCGCCAGGGCGGAGAAGAACGAGCGCCGACGGTTGCGCCCCAGGTTGCGAAAGGCGAGTTTCAGCATCTGGATCATAGTCGACCTCACACGTAGTGCAGCGCTTCGGCGGGGTCGCGCTGGGCCGCCTCACGCGCAGGGATCACCGCCGCCAAGGCGGCGATGATGGCTACCGTCAGCGCGCGGCTCAGCAGTTTGCCGACGCCCCAGCTGGGGTAGATCTTGTCTGTGATCAGCGCCGTGTAGCTGGTCATGCCGGAGAATGAGGTGAAGTCCAGCCCCACGGCCCGCATCATCCCATTGAATGCCAACCCGAGCACGACCCCCATGCCCACGCCGACGATCCCGATCAGCGTCCCCTCCACGATGAAAAGGAACGAGATCTGCCGTGGCTTGAGGCCCATGGCCCCCAACACGCCGATCTCGCGCGTGCGCTCGTACACCGCCATCAGCAGCAAGTTGAGGATCCCAATGCCGGCGATGCCGATGATGATCACGCTGAAGATGTCCATCGCCCGGCCTTTGGAGGCCAGGGCGTACTGCAGCTCCGGATAGCTGTCCTCGAAAGATGCCAGTTCATAGCCCAGCAGGGTGGGCGATAGCTTGTTGATCAACTGCCTTTCGCCGCCCACTCGATCCAGGAACACCGCCACTTCGGTCGACTGGCCAGGGAGGTCATAGAGAGTTCTGCGCCTCGGCGAGCGAGATGTAGAGGGTGATCTTCTCGATGTCGGCCATGCCCAGGTCGTAGATACCGACCACGGTCATCGTGCGCTGGCGCATCTGCTCGTGAGCCGACCGGCCGGAGAGGGAAATGCGATCGCCCACCGTCACGTTCATTGCCTCGGCCAGGCCCTTGCCGATAAGGACCGAATCGCCGTCGCTGGCGGTCAGCGCGCGGCCGGCCACGACGTTCTGCCCCGCGAGGTTAACCTCTTGCTCGACCTCCGGCTCGATCGCGGTGATGCCCACGGCGAAGGCGCCCTCGCGGCTGCTGGCCAGCCCTCCGGTGTTGATGCGGCGCGACGCAACCAGGACACCGGGTTGGGCGCGCATTGCTCCGAGGATCGTGTCGTCATCGGTGAGGGGCAGCAGCGGTTTCTGCGCGGCGCTTTCCGCGTAGCCCGCGGCGTGCACCTGGATGTTGCCGCCCAGGACCTTGATGGCGTTGCCGTAGATGGCCTGGTTGAAACCGTCGACCAGCCCGTCGTACATCATCATCAGCGAGAGGCCGAAGCCCATGGCCGAAACGATTAGGAGAGTGCGGCGGCGGTGACGCCACACGTTGCGCCAGGCAAGACGAAGATACAACCTCATTGAACACGCTCCTTGATCTGAGCAGCCGGAGGCCGAGGCCGGATCCCCTTCGTGGGGGCGGCAGCGCGCCTGCTCACTTCGGAGAACCACGACTTCAGCATGTCGCTATCGACAAGGTGCAGTGAACCCGCCGGGGCCCCGAGCACGCGCTCCATCGCATCGGTGTATGCCGCGCCCAGCTCGGTGATGCGTTCGAGCTGGCGTTCGGCCGAGGCGGGCGAGAGAAAGACCGCCACGATGGCATCTCCCAGACTTTGCATGAGCGAGAGCACCATCTCGCTCGCCTGATCGGGAAACGAGCTCGAGAACGTGCCCTCGCGAATGCCTTGCTGGACGATCTCAGAGATCATCGGAGCGATCCGCTTGATCGTCGTGGTGCGCTGCTTCTCGCGAACGATCGCGTTTTCATCGGCAGACCAGATGCGCAAGAACCCGAGCATGAGCGATTTGTTGGCCGCCTTCCAGCGGGCGCCCGCGTCGAAGTAGCGGTGCAGTTTGTCCGGGGCGCGAAGCTGCGGGTCCTGGACAACGGGCGCGAGGACTTGCGAGATTTCATCGATCATCCGGTCGATGAGCGCCTCCAGCAGGGCCTGCTTGGAGTTGAAGTAGTGATAGAAGGCGCCCTTCGAGATGTGCAGTGTGTCCAGGATGTCCTGGACGGTCATGTCTTCATAGCCGCGTGTGAAGACGAGGCGCTGGGCTGCCTCCAAAATCTCGCTGCGTCGAACCTCGCTGGACTTGATAATCCTTGGCATGGTGGCTGGGCCATCAATAAACCGACCGTCGGTCTGTCGACCGAAGGATTATACGGAGAATCGGCCGCAAAGTCAATAGGCAGCTGCGCGGTCTGAACGCTTTGCCCGAACGAAGGCGGCAAGCCTAGTGCGTTGTAAAGCAGTCAGACCCTCGCTTCGGCCGCCCTGAGCCCCTTGTGTCTCGGAGTGAGGATTGGCTGGGCAGGTGGTCTTGATCGTCTAGGCGTCAACATGCCGAAGAACGGCAAGACCGCCTCAACGGGCGGTCCGGGTGGTGCCCCCACGGGGATTCGAACCCCGGTTTAGGCCTTGAAAGGGCCGCGTCCTGGTCCTCTAGACGATGGGGGCGAGCAGGTGCGAGGGCCCATTTTATCATGCGCTGCATCGGCTCACATCCAGGTCACTATCGAATGGACATGCATTGCTCGATGGCCAAGTCAGTGGGCAACGGCACGCGGCTCGCCGCCCTGGCGTGATGGCGTCCTCCCGAGCGCGCGTCAATCATCGCTGCGGGTCAGCCCTTGCATGTGGTCGAGTTCGTGGGCGAAAAAGTCGCGCAGAGGTCGCGCCTGCTCGGCGCGGCGCACACAACTCGCAGGTTCATCGAGCAGCTCTTCGTTCTCGGCGAGAGTGATGCGGCCTTGCGCATCGAACGTGAGCGGATGCAGGATGCAGTGGAACGGCTTGAAGCGCCAGGGGTCCATCCCCGCTGCCTCGCCGGCCGCTTGCAATGCGCATCGGAAATCCGAACGCAAGAACACACACGCATGGCCACCGTAATGGGCCAGGTTGGGAACCACCTTCGCGGCAATCACCTCGCCGCTGGGCATCCCCGGCTCGGCCTCGCGCTTCGAGCTGAACCATTGCTGCGGGTCGTCGCGCCCGGCTGGCATCCACGGTGCGATCGCGCGCGCATTAACGCGCAGGTCTTCCACCTCCAGCGGGTCGAGCCACACCCCGTGCACACAGCATGCGCCTCCACACGCCGGCCAGCCACAGCGCGAGAGTCGGCTCGGAGCCCTCCAGGCGCGGGTTCATCTCGAAAGCGTGTGGGAAGCGAAGGATGGTCACGGGCGCTTCTTTGCGGGCGTGCGGCGCGCGGTGCGCGCGTCCGAGTCTGGTTGCGCGGAGAGCAGGGGGCGCAAGTATTGGCCGGTGTAGGATGTGCTTACGCCAGCCACCTCTTCGGGCGTGCCCTCGGCCACAAGCGTGCCGCCCTGATCCCCGCCCTCCGGCCCAAGGTCGATGATATGGTCGGCCATGCGCAGAATGTCGAGGTTGTGTTCGATGACCACGACGGTGTGGCCCTCCTCCACCAAGCGTTCGAGAACCGGGATCAAGCGTTGAACATCCACCGCATGCAATCCGACGGTCGGTTCGTCGATCACGTACAAGGTGTGCCCCGCCGGACGCCGCGCCAGTTCGCGCGCCAGCTTGATCCGCTGTGCCTCGCCCCCCGAAAGCGTCACCGCGGATTGACCCAGGCGGATATAGCCCAGGCCCACGTCGCGCAATGTGTCTAGCTTGCGGGCCATGTTCGGGAAGGCGCCGAAGGTCTCGCGCAATTCGTCCGCCGTCTGGTCGAGCACCTGCGCGATGCTCTTCTCCTTGAACAGCACCTGCAGCGTCTCTCGATTGAAGCGTGTCCCGCCGCAGATCTCACAGGGAACGTAGACGTCTGGAAGGAATTGCATCGACACCTGGATCTGCCCCTGACCCTGACAGGCCTCGCATCGCCCGCCGCGAACATTGAAGGAAAACCGGCCCGGCCGATAGCCGCGCACGCGCGCGGCGGGCAGCGTCGCATAGAGTTCGCGTATCTCACCGTACAGGCCGATGTAGGTGGCCGGATTCGAGCGCGGGGTGCGGCCGATCGGCGACTGGTCGATGTGGATCACTTTCTCAACGGCCTGCGCGCCCTCGATGCGGTCGGCGGCGGCGAACTCGCCGGGCTGCGCTCCGGACACGAGACCGGCATAAAGAACATCGATCAGCAACGTCGACTTCCCTGAGCCCGAAACGCCCGTGAGGCACACCAGCTTGCCCAGAGGAATCCGCACGGTCAGATTCTTCAGGTTGTTGGCGCGGGCGCCGACGATGGTCAGCGACTGTCCGTTTCCGGCGCGACGCGCACGAGGTGTCGGCGCTCCCAGCGTGCCCGCGAGCCACTGCCCTGTGAGAGATTTCGGCTGCCGCGCCAACTCGTCGGGCGTGCCCTGCCCGACCACTTCGCCCCCCTTGGGGCCGGCCCCCGGACCGAGGTCCACCACCCAATCGGCCGCGCGGATCGTGGCCTCATCGTGTTCGACCACCAGCACGGAATTACCCAGGTCGCGCAGGCGCGCCAAGCTGGCCAACAGCCGGCCCGTGTCGCGCGGGTGCAGGCCCACCGAAGGCTCATCGAGAACGTACAACACTCCGCTGAGGCGCGAGCCGATCTGAGTGGCCATGCGGATGCGCTGAGCCTCACCGCCCGACAGGCTGCCAGCCGCGCGCTGCAGGGTGAGGTAGTCCAAACCGACCTCCTCCAGGAACTGTAGACGGCCGCGGATTTCGGCCAAGATCGGGGTGAGGATGCGCTGTTGGCGCGCAGTCGCGAACTGGGAGCCAGGGTCCTCTGCGAGTACGGTCACCCACTGGCGCAGGTGAGCCGTGGTCCACTCGCAGACGGTGATGATATTGTGCCCGTCGATGGTCACAGCCAGCGCCTCAGCTCGCAGGCGCTGCCCATGGCAGGCCTCGCACGTGCGCTCGCTCATCAGGGCCTCGATCCGCTCGCGGACGGCCGCGGAGCCCGTCTCGCGATAACGCCGGTTGAGCGCCGGCACCAGGCCCTCGAAAGGAGTATCGAAAGAACCGCTCCGTCCCTGTCCGGTGCGGAAGTTGACGCGAACCTTCCTCTCGCCGGTGCCGTGGAGAATGTGCTGCAACGCAGATTCGCCCAATTGCGTCACTGGCTGATCCAGGTCGAAACCCTCCGCTTCGGCCAGGGCCTCGATGAGGGCGAGCAGCCCGCCTGGACTGCGATCGCTGCCGGCCAACTCCAATGCGGCCGAGGCCGCCTCGCTGAGCGGCAGGCTGCGATCGAGGATCAGACGCTCGAGATCGATCTCCAGTCGCGTCCCCAGTCCCTGACATTCCGGGCACGCACCATGCGGCGAATTAAAGGAAAAGGTCGAGGGCTCGATGGCCGGCAGGTTCGTGCCGTCGGCGGGGCAGGCGAAGTGCTCGGAGTAGGTAGCTTCGCGCGGGGGCTCGAACCCCAAATCCTGCACGATGAGGTATCCCTGCCCGATGCGCAGAGCGGTTTCGATCGAATCGGTCAGCCGGGTGTCGAAATCCACCCGTTCGGGGTCTGGCGCCTGCGTTGCCGGAATCACCAACCGGTCGACCACGGCCTCGACCGTGTGCGCGCGATGCGGGTCGAGTTCCACCTCGGCCTCGACATCGTACAAGGTGCCGTCAAGCCGCATGCGCACGAATCCCGACTGGCGGATTTCCTCGATCGCCGCGTGATGAACTCCCTTGCGCGCCCGCACGAGCGGCGCGAGGAGTACGAAGCGGGTGCCGGCGGGCAATGCCGCCACGGCCGCGACGATTTCCTGGGCAGACTGGCGCTGGACCTCGCGCCCACACACCGGGCAGTGGGGCGACCCCAGGCGCGCGAAGAGCAGGCGAAGGAAGTCGTAGATCTCGGTGAGGGTGCCCACGGTGGAACGCGGGTTGCCCGACACTCCGCGCTGGTCGATGGCCACGGCCGGCGAGAGACCCTCGATCAGGTCGACCTCGGGCTTGCGCAATTGGCCAAGGAATTGGCGGGCGTAGGTCGAGAGCGATTCGACGTAGCGCCGTTGCCCCTCGGCGAAGAGAGTGTCGAAGGCCAGGGATGACTTGCCAGAGCCGGACAAACCGGTGATGACCACCAGCTTGTTGCGCGGCAAATCCAGGCTGATGTTCTTCAGGTTGTGTTCGCGTGCGCCAACGATGCGGATGGCATCGATGCTCATATGCGCCTCGGGTCGAATTGACCTTCCATTATAGCGCCGCGAGGCGCGCGATTCGAGGTGCCCATGCGGCCTGCCGGAGGTTCAACTCCACGATGCAATAGGCGCCGGCTCCAGGTCAGTCTTGGGGAGACGTGACGGCGGTGTTCTTGCACCGGCGCTCGGAGCGCGATGCTGCCGGTCGCCTATCGTTCGAACCTGCTTCATCTTCGGCTGAGGAATTGCAGGGGAATCACGCCCGGCCGCAACACTGGGATGGACTATAATCCTGCCCGCCATGACCTCGGCGCTCATCTTGCTCGCGCTCATCATCCTCGCGCTGGCGTTGCTGATGGTCTCGGGCCGTGTGCGGCCGGACCTGGTCGCGCTGCTTACCCTGATCGCCCTCGGCCTGACCGGCCTGGTGACGCCGGCCCAAGCCTATTCCGGGTTCGCCGCCACCGCCACCATCACCATCCTGGCCGTCTTCATCATCTCCGAAGGACTGCAACAAACTGGAATTACGCTCGCGCTGGGCCGCCTGCTCCTTCGCGTCAGCGGGGATTTGGAGCAGCGGGCAGTCCTCATCACCGTACTGGCGGCGGCCGCGCTCTCGCTGTTCATGAACAACATCGCTGCAGCTGGCGTGTTGTTGCCGGCGGTCATCAGCCTCTCGCGCCAAACACGCATCCCCCCTTCGCGGCTTCTCATGCCGCTGGCCTTCGGAACGATCCTGGGAGGGATGGCCACGTTGCTCACCACCGCCAACATCCTCGTTGGCGGCGTGCTGCGCGATGCGGGCCTCGCGCCGTTCGGGCTGCTCGACTTCATGCCGATTGGAGTGCCCATCGTCGTGGCGGGCACGCTCTACCTGGTCTTTGTCGGACGGCACCTCTTGCCGCGCCGGTACCCGGCCGGCCAATCGGCTCGCTCGATACAGCTGCGACGCGAACTCGAGCAGACCTACGGGGTCGGGGCGACGTTGTGCGAGATCGAGGTGCGCCGCGGTTCGGCCATGGCGGGGCTGACCTTGCGCGAAGGCGGGTGGGCGAAAGAACTGGGCGTGACGGTGGTGGGTCTCTCGCGTCACCAGCACGTGATGGCCGCTCCTTCGCCTGATGAGCGCGTGGCCGAGGGCGACATCATCTTCGCCCAAGGCGACCCGCCGCTGGATACCTTGAACGCGTATGGCCTGAGGCTGCTCAGCCAACCGGCCGCGCCGCTGCGTCTGACCGATGAAGCGACCGTGCTCGGCGAGCTCCTCGTTTCCCCGCGAGCCACGGTCATCGGCAAAACCCTGCGCGACATCCACTTCCGCGAGAAACATGGAGTCAATGTCATCGCAATCTGGCGGCGCGGCGAAGCCGTACACCACGGCCTGCCGGACCTGCCGCTTCGTGCAGGTGACGCGCTGCTGGTGCAAGGCGCCGCGGCGCGGTTGCACCTATTGCGGGAGGACCGGGACTACATCTTGCTGGAGGAGGACGCCGAGGGCGTTTTGCGGCCGACCAAGTCCCGCCTGGCCGGGGTCATCGCCTTCATCACGCTCGGGGTCGCCGCGACCGGCATCATGCCGGTCTCGCTCGCGGCGCTCAGCGGGGCGGCGCTGATGCTGGTCACAGGCTGCCTCACAATGGATGACGCGTTCCGCGCGGTGGAATGGAAAGCAGTCTTCCTGATCGCCGGCATTTGGCCGCTCGGGATCGCGATGACCAGTTCCGGCATGGCCGATCACCTCTCGGGCTGGATGTTGCACGCGCTGGGAGGCGCGGGCCCACTCGTCGCAGCCGCGGTGTTGATGCTGACCGCCACCGTGCTCAATCAGTTGATGGGCGGGCAAACGGCGGTGCCGATCCTCCTCGCGCCCATCGCGCTCGCCATCGCTCCCGGGCTGGGTGCCGATCCGCGCGCCATGGCGATGGCGGTAGCTCTCGGTTCCTCGCTGGCCTTCCTCACGCCTGTGGGTCACCCGGTCAACACGCTGGTGATGGGGTCCGGTGGATACAGCGTGCGCGACTACCTGCGAGTAGGCGCACCGCTTACGCTCATTGTGTTCGGTGTGGCGCTGCTGGGCCTGTACTTCATCTGGGCGCTGCGATGAGCGCCTCCTTCGGTTTTGAGGTCGTGGCGCGCAGTGGGCGTGCGCGGGCGGGCCTGCTGCACACTCCGCATGGCGACGTATTCACTCCGGTGTTCGCCCCCGTTGGAACGCAAGCCACGGTCAAGGCCCTGACGCCGGCGCAACTTGAGGAACTGGGCGCCACTCTGGTTCTGGCCAATACCTATCACTTGTATTTGCGCCCGGGAGAAGCGGTCGTTGAGGAATTGGGCGGGCTGCACTCATTCATGCAGTGGCCGCACCCGATGCTTACGGATTCGGGCGGCTACCAGGTCTTCTCCCTGAGCTCCATCCGCCAGGTCGACGCCGACGGGGTGACGTTCAAATCGCACCTCGACGGTTCGCCGCACCGGTTGACGCCCGAGGACTCGGTGCGCATCCAGGAGAGCCTGGGCGCCGACATTATCATGGCTCTCGACGAATGCCCCGCGCCTTACAACCGAGAGGTCAACGAAGCGGCGCTGCGCCGCACGCACGCTTGGGCGGAGCGCTGCCAGCAAGCGCACCGCCGCTCGGACCAAGCCCTGTTTGGCATCGTTCAGGGAGGCGTGTTCCCGGACCTTCGCGAGCAATCGGCTCGCCATCTGGGCCAGCTCAACTTCGCGGGCTACGGCATCGGCGGCCTCTCGGTCGGGGAAACCAAGCCTGAGACCTACCAGATGCTGGAAGTGGTGGACCGCATCCTGCCGGAGGACAAGCCACGCTATCTCATGGGGGTGGGTGCGCCCGAGGACTTGGTGGCGGGCGTGGAGCGCGGGATGGACGTGTTCGACTGCGTGCTGCCCACTCGCCTGGCCCGCCATCACGCGGCCATGACCCGCGCCGGCCGGCTGAACTTGCTGGCCTCCAAGTTCGCTCACGATGCGCGGCCCATCGACACCGCATGCAACTGCTATGCCTGTACGCACTTCAGCCGGGCCTACCTGCGGCACCTGATCCAGAGCCGCGAAATTCTAGCGGCAACGCTGCTCTCGATTCACAATCTGACCATGCTGATCGGCCTGATGCGCGAGATACGCGGTGTCATTATGGAGGGTCGGTTCGAGCCCGCCCGTTTCAGACCGCCGGGTGGGGGGGCCGACGCGTGACCGGGCTCGCCCGGGCCTTCAACCACTTGAGGATGGAGCCACTCACAACATGACGAATCTGCAAGCAGTCATTCTCGGCATCGTCCAGGGGCTCACTGAGTTCCTGCCTATCTCCAGCTCGGCCCATTTGGTGCTCGTACCCTGGCTGGCCGGCTGGACCTTTGAGCCGCAGGCAGCCTTCGCTTTCGACGTCCTGGTGCAGATGGGGACACTGCTCGCGGTCATTGTCTATTTTTGGGCGGACCTTTGGCAGTTGCTGAAGGCGGCCGTGCAGAGTGTGATCCGCTGGGATTTCAGCCAACCGGAGGCCCGCCGGGCCTGGCTGCTCGTGCTGGCCACGCTTCCGGCGGCGGTGTCGGGCGCGCTGCTGCGCGACCTCGTGAGCGAGGCGTTTGCCCGGCCCATCGCCGTCGGAGGGTTCTTGCTGACAACGGCAGCCTTCCTGCTCTTGGCTGAATCCAGAGCCGCCGCCGCGCGAAGACTCACCAGTCTGACGTGGATCGATGCCCTCGTCATCGGCGTGGCACAGGCGTTTGCTCTGCTCCCGGGCATCTCACGCTCGGGTTCGACCATCGGCGCAGGCTTGTTGCGCGGGCTCGACCGCGGCTCCGCAGCTCGCTTTTCCTTTCTCATGTCGATACCGATCATGATCGGCGCGGGGCTCTTCGAGGGGCGCCACTTGGTTGGCCTGCCGAATTTCAGCGATCTTATCTTCCCGATCGCTCTTGGGTTCGTGGCGGCGGCGGTGGTAGGGTTCCTGTCCATCCGCTGGCTCCTGGGTTACCTCGCTCACCGGTCGCTGCGCGTCTTCTCGCTGTATTGCGCGATCGTGGGTGTGGCCACGCTGGTGATCGGGATGGTTCGATGACCGAACGCCGAATGCCCGCCAACGCCTGGCGAGCAACCGTTGCGGCGTGCCTGGCCGTGGCGCTTGTACAGGGCTGCTCCACGCCCGCGTCACCACCCACGCCGTCAGGCGAATCCCTTGTGGTATTGGCAACTTCTGAGGCTTACTCGAGCGCCCTTCGGCTCCGTTTGGGTTTTCTTGATCGGGCAGGGCAAACAGCTGACCTCGAGATCCGGCTGTCGTCGCCTGACCAGATCCAAAGCCGATTCGATTCAGGTGAATCGCAACTGGCTTTTGTGGTCGGCGAACCTTCTCCCCAACTGTGGGCAGCGGCCATCGCGATCGTGCCGATATACCTCGTGGTGAACAGCGCCAACCCGCTTGCGGAAATCGACATTGCGGACCTGCGTCGCATCTATGACGGAGGCGAGACGGATTGGAGCGCGATCGGTGGTCTCTCGGACTCGATCGTCGTGATCACCCAGGATGGGCAGCTCGAGGTGGCGCGCGAGTTCGCGCGAGAGGTGCTGGCCGGGGGGCAGATCGGGGGCGGGGCGATCGTCACGCCCGCGGGATGGGCGATGGCGCAGGCCGTAGGCGATGACCCGCGGGCGATCGGCTACCTCATGTGCAACGACTCGACGCCAAGAACACGGCCGCTGCGCATCGCCGGCGAAGATCACCCCGCATCCGGCGAGGCGGGCGTGCGGCTCTTCGCCGTCGCAACGCACCCAGCCACGGGAGCGGCGCTCGAGTTCCTGCTGTGGGCGCAGAGCCCGCCCGGGCAGCAAGCCGTGCTTGCGAATTGCGGAGGCTGACAGGCCGGTCGTTGCAGACGGACTCAAACGCGGGTGGCGCGCGATCGAATATCGCGGGGCACAATCCCGCGCACCAAACCCCCAGGCTCGCTTCTATCCCCAAGCTTCATTGATGAAGGGATTCGTCCGGCGCTCGCGGCCGATCGTTGTTTCGGGGCCATGACCGGAGTAGACCACAGTCGAGTCCGGCAGAGTCAGCAACCGATCGCGAATGCTGGCCATGAGCGTTGCGTAATCGCCGCCTGGAAGATCGGTGCGCCCGATGCTGTCGGCAAAGAGGACGTCGCCGCTGAACAGCCAACCGCGCGCCGCCTCGAGCAGGCCCACGTGCCCCGGCGTGTGTCCCGGCAGGTGGAGCACTTCGAAATCCAACACTCCACAGCGGAGATGCATGCCGTCTTCGAACGCCGGCCCGGCCGGTGGCAGCGGCTCGATCGCCAGACCGAAGTAAGCGGCCCCACCCTCGACCGACCACAGCGGCAAGTCGGCTGGATGCAGATAGATGGGTGCCGGATGACGCGCGACGAGCGCGGCACAACCACCGATATGATCGAAATGAGCGTGGGTCACGAGGACCGCCTTGAGAGCCAGCCCGCGGCGGGCAATCTCATCCGCCAACCGCTCGCCTTCCCAGGCGGGATCGATGACAACACACTCCCGGCTCTCTGAATCGAAGACTAAGAAGCAGTTGGTTTGAACCGGGCCAAGCGAATAGACCGCCACCTGCGTATTGGTGTCGACCTTCATGATGTCACCCCGCGAGCCGGCCGGTGGGCGAAAAACGCACCAAGCGTGAGCACACCCCCGACGAGAAGTGCCGCGACGCCCAAGGCAACGGCGGTTGTTTGTGTGAGGCCAAGCGGCGAGAGTGCGCGCATCGGCAGGGCCCTCGCAAAAACGGTTCGAGAAGAAACTACACCGCCTTCGAGCGGAACTAGCTCGAGCCGCACGAAGAGAGTGGCCTCGAGGTCTCCCTTATGCAGCGGCGCCACGCGCCATGCGTAGCTCGCGCGTCCTCCGGGCTGTAGCGGCACAAGGATCTCACCGTTCGGATCGAGCGCCAGGTCGCTGGTTTGAATCCAGGCGACCGAGACGAGGTTGTAGCCGGGCGGCAGTGCGGCTGGCCCCGTGGAATCGCCCTCGGGCGAGAGCGCCGCGCTCACTTCGACCGACGCCCCCATGCGCAGCACTCGAGGTGCGCGCAGGAATACGTTGAGGTTGGGCCCGGCGGAAGCGCTTGCCTCCGGATGAGAAGGCAGGAGTTCATCGAGCGCCCCGAGAGGAATTGTTTCGAGAGGCACCGGCAGCGGCCATACGGCCCAGCCCGTCAGCAGCAGCCCGACGGCAAGCAGCGGCGCGCCGACCCACAACCCCACGCGCGGTGAACGTCGTCGCGGACTCACGCGGCGATTATACCCGGGGCACATGTGACCTCTCACTGCCTGTGCTACACTCGCGGGCAGCCATTGCAGGAGGCCCATGGAATATCCCCCCGAGCCATTTCGCATCAAGATGGTCGAGCCCCTTCGGCGTGTCACACAAGAGGATCGTGAGCGCGCGTTGCGCGAGGCCGGGTTCAACGTCTTCGCCCTGCACGCGGAGGACGTCTACATCGACCTGCTCACGGATTCCGGAACCGGGGCGATGAGCGATCGTCAGTGGGGCGCGGCGCTTACCGGCGACGAATCCTATGCTGGAGCGCGTTCCTTCTTTCGCCTCTCTCAGTCGATGAGCGAGATCTTCGGCTTCCGGCACTTCGTGCCGACTCATCAAGGCCGGGCAGCGGAGAATATCCTGTGCGCGGTGCTGCTGCGCCCCGGGCAGTTCGTGCCGAGCAACATGCACTTCGATACGACTCAGGCGAATGTCCTGGCCCGCGAGGGCATCCCCGAGAACCTGGTCGTGGCTCAGGCCTCCGACCCGAAGAACCGCGATCCATTCAAGGGCAACATGGACTTAGAGCGCCTGCAGGAGTTCATCGGAAGGGTGGGCGCCAACAACATTCCCTTTGGCATGATCACGATCACCAACAACGCCGGCGGCGGTCAGCCGGTGTCGCTCGAGAACCTGCGCGGCGTGAGCGCGATCTACCGGCGTCAGGGCATTCCCTTCTATATTGATGCCTGCCGCTACGCCGAGAACGCCTTCTTCATCCGGGAGCGCGAGGCCGGTCAACAGGGCCGCCCATTGCGCGACATCGTGCGCGAGATCTTCGCGCTGGCAGACGGCGCAACCATGTCGGCCAAGAAGGATGCGCTGGTCAACATCGGCGGGTTCCTGGCCATGAATGACGACGAGGTCTTCCAGCGTGTGTGTAACGAGCTCATTCTGCGCGAAGGATTCCCCACCTACGGCGGGCTGGCGGGTCGGGATCTGGAGGCGATGGCGGTGGGTCTGCTCGAGGGTCTGGATGAGGATTACCTGACCTACCGTGTGGGACAGACACGATACCTGGGCGAGCGTTTGCTCGAGGCCGGGATCCCAATCGTCGAACCGCCGGGCGGCCATGCCATCTACATCGACGCCGGCGCGCTTCTGCCCCACATCCCGCATGGCGAGTTCCCCGGACAGGCGTTGTGCGTCGAGTTGTACCGCCTCGGAGGAATCCGCGGTGTGGAGATCGGCTCGACCATGTTCGCGCGGCGGGATGCGCGCACCGGCGCGATGCATTACCCGGAACTCGAACTGGTGCGGCTGGCGCTTCCGCGGCGGGTCTATACCCAGGCGCATCTCGACTACGTGGTCGGCGTGGCGGCTCGCGTGCGGGCAGGGCGCGAGGCGTTGCGCGGGTTGCGCCTTACATATGCTCCGCCGCTGTTGCGCCACTTCACATGCCGGTTTGAGCCACTCTAGCAAACCGCGGGCATGCATCCAGCCTCTACGCCGCTCCCTCTCCAACGAGTGACTGTGTTCCTCAAGGCGGGCTCCATTGAATAGGGTGAGGAGAAACCAACGAGACGGGGGCCATCGGCCCCCGTCTCGTTGAGATACCCCTCGCTGCTCCCCGAAAATCGTCTCTCGCGCAATGCGGCTCGTGCGCACCGGGTGAGGAGACAACCCGCCGCATCGATTCCCGTGGGCCTACGGGAGAGGCGCACACGCCGTCGCCCGGGGCTTGCCTCTCCGCCACAACCGCGATGCGGGGAGAGGAAATGCAAGTCGTAATTCGTTTAGGGCGAGGATCCGGGGCTTAGATCTTCCGCGTGACTCGAGGTCGGCATTCCCAGACCGCTCACACCGCGCGGTCCTCGGGATGAGCGAGTAGCGTTGTTACTAGGGCTGAGGCCTCGTCTCACACCCCAATGCGCTAGCCGGTGCCAAACTGCCGGTCGCCGGCGTCGCCCAGGCCGGGGATGATGTAGCCCACGTCATTGAGATGGTCGTCAACCGCCGCCAAATGGATGGGGATATCCGGGTGAGCCTGTTGCATTCGGCCGATCCCTTCCGGCGCCCCGATCAGGCCGACGAACTTGATCCTCTTGACGCCCCAGTTCTTGAGGATGCCGGCCGTGGCCACGGCCGATCCGCCAGTGGCCAGCATCGGGTCGAGGATCAGGCACACCGAAACGCGCGGCTCGAGAGGCAGCTTGTTGTAGTACTGCACCGGCTTGAGGGTCTTCTCATCGCGGTAGATTCCGATGTGCCAGACCTCCGCGCCGGGCAGCATCTCCCACACGCCTTCAACCATCCCCAAGCCCGCGCGCAAGATCGGGATCAGGCCGATCTTCTCGGCGACCTGCCGGCAGGAAGCCGGGCCCATCGGGGTTTCGACCTGGACGGGCACCGTGGACAGATCGAGCGTGGCCTCGTAGATGAGGAGCAGCGAGATTTCGCGGATGAGTTCGCGAAACTTCTTGGGCTCAGTGTCCTTGTCGCGCAGGCGGGCCAGCTTCGATGCGACCAGGGGGTGGGGTGAGGGGAAGACCAGAATTCATTGATAACTCCTGCCGAGAGGAGGTGAGCGCCATGCGGCCGCGTAAGCGCGCGATGCTGCACGTATTATACCGTCGCGAGGCACCGCGGAGTATAATCGCCCGCATGAGCGAGGCGGCGCGCGTCGTTTCCTCCAAACCCACAACGGATGACATGACCGACCCGGCGCTGCGACCCCGCACGCTCGCGGAAGTCATCGGGCAGGGCCGTCTCAAAGAAAACCTCAGCATCCTCATCGGCGCAGCGCGCGAACGCGGCGACCCCCTCGATCACGTGATGTTCTACGGCCCGCCTGGCCTGGGCAAGACCACCTTGGCGCACGTGCTGGCTCACGAGATGGGTGTGAACATCCGCATTACCTCGGGGCCGGCCATCGAACGCGCAGGCGACCTGGCAGCCATCCTCACCAACCTCAAAGCCTCCGATGTGCTGTTCATCGACGAGATCCATCGATTGGGACGAGCCGTGGAAGAAGTGCTCTACCCGGCGATGGAGGATTTCGCGCTCGATATCGTGCTGGGCAAAGGCCCGAGCGCGCACACCTTGCGCCTTCGGTTGCCGCGCTTCACGGTGGTGGGCGCGACGACGCGCCTGGCGCTGGTGAGCGCGCCGCTGCGGGCACGCTTCGGGGCCGTGTTCCGCCTGGACTATTACGATCTGGCCGCGCTGATCGAGATCTCGCGCCGCGGCGCGGAGCGGCTGGCGGTGCCCATCGATGAGGGCGGAGTGAATGAGATCGCGCGCCGCTCGCGCGGTACCCCGCGAGTGGCATTGCGCCTCCTCAAGCGAGTTCGCGACTACGCCCAAGTGCGCGCCGACGGGGTCGTGACCGAGGGGGTGGCCGCACGGGCGCTGGAGATCCTCAACGTCGACGGGCTGGGGCTGGACGACATCGACCGCCGCGTACTGCAGACGATCATCGAGAAGTATTCGGGCGGGCCGGTAGGGTTGGCCACCATCGCTGCTTCCATCAGCGAGGAACCGGATACGATCATGGACGTGTACGAGCCTTACCTCCTGCAACTCGGCTTCCTCGACCGCACACCCCAGGGGCGGGTAGCCACGCGCCTGGCCTACGAGCATCTGAGCATCCCCTACCCCGAGCAAGGCCAGCCCAAGCTGATCTAGTCCGGCGGCTGCGGTGCGCGCGTCATTGTGCCCAGAAGCTGAACCTTAGGATGGTCCGCGCCTCTGGCGCGCACCGACATGTGGGACATGAACGATTTTCAATCGTTGGCCAAGGTCGTGCTCGCATTCGGGCTGGTCCTCACCGCGGTGGGCGGCGGCTTGTGGTTGCTTGGACGCGCGGGCGTCCCGCTCGGCCGCTTGCCGGGTGACCTGCGCTTCCAGATCGGCGGCGTGAGCTGCTTCATCCCGCTGGCCACGTCCATTGTGCTTTCGCTTGTGTTGACAGTCGTTCTCAATCTCATTGTGCGGATGCGCCGATAGCGGAAGCGGGTGCATCTGAGTCCCCTCCTCGCGCCGTTAGCCCCATGCGTCTCGACGACTTCGATTACTCTCTGCCGCCCGCGTTCATCGCCCAGACTCCGATCGAGCCGCGCGACGCCGCCCGGCTTCTCTTGCTCGACCGGGCAAAACCCGGGCTGAGCCACCACCACGTTCGTGACCTGCCGCAGATACTCCAGCCAGGCGACTTGCTTGTGTTCAACGACACGCGTGT
The DNA here is from genome assembly GCA_963712475.1 of uncultured Chloroflexia bacterium. Taxonomy (GTDB): domain Bacteria; phylum Chloroflexota; class Anaerolineae; order Anaerolineales; family RBG-16-64-43; genus RBG-16-64-43. Next base: position 690,252 of record CAVQIA010000004.1, on the reverse strand, counting down.
GCTGCCCGCCCGGTTGTGGGCACGCAAACGAGGGACGGGTGGCCGGGTTGAAATCCTGCTCTTGCGTCGGCAAGCCGCGCAGATGTGGGAAGCGCTGGTTGGCGGGAAGGGCCTGCGCGTGGGCGTCGAGCTCGAGGTGGTCGGGCGGCCGACGACGGCTGTTGCGACAACCGCCCCCATCCGTGTGCGGATCGAGAAGGACCTGGGCGTATCGCGCCGCCTCCTGCATTTCTCTTCGCCGATGACTCCCGAGCTTGAGCGCCTCGGCGAAATGCCGCTGCCTCCATATATCCACGAGCCTCTGACGGACCCCGACCGATATCAGACCGTGTACGCCCGCTCGCCGGGATCGGCGGCCGCACCGACGGCCGGCCTGCATTTCACACCGGGGTTGCTGCGTGAGCTCGAGGCGCGCGGTATTGCCTCGGCCTACGTCACGCTGCACGTTGGGCTGGATACATTCGCGCCCATCACGGAGGCTGACGTCGAATCGCATTCCATGCACAGTGAGTGGATAAGTCTCTCTCGCGAAACGGCCGAGCTCGTCAAGCGGACTCGCTTGGCAGGGGGGCGGGTGATCGCGGTAGGAACGACGAGCGTGCGCGTGCTCGAGAGCGCTGCGCAACATGCCGAGCGCCAGGGGGATGCGGAGCCGCTGGTTGAGTGGGAAGGGGACACGCGCCTGTACATCCTTCCTGGTTTTCGCTTTCGCGTCGTGCAGGGCATGCTGACGAATTTCCACTTGCCGCGCTCGACGTTGCTGGTCATGGTCAGCGCATTTGCCGGTCGCGAGCGCGTTCTGGATGCGTACGCCGAAGCTCAATCGCAGGGTTATCGCTTCTATTCGTTCGGTGACGCCATGTTGATCCTGTAGCGGTCCCGGAATTCCTCCGGACCGTCGCAGCGGTAGGCTGCAGGAATACGCGGGAAACCCCTAATTGCTGTAAACTAACCGGCACCAATCGCGATTCATAAATGGAAGAAGAACATACATGAGCGATTACTTTGCGCGAGAAGACTATCTGCGGGCGGCTGAGGTCATCGCCGGGCGCTCGCCCTCAAACCCAAGGTGGGCATGATCCTGGGCTCAGGGCTTGGACACCTGGCGCAGGCAATCGAAGCGCCCGTCCGAATCCCGTTTGGCGAGATACCCGGGTGGCCAACCTCAACGGTGGAAGGCCACGTGGGGAGCTTGGTGATCGGGACGCTCGAGGGCAAGGCGGTGGCGGTCTTGCAGGGCCGGGTGCACTACTACGAAGGCTACACCATGGCGCAGATCGGCATGCCGATTCGGACGCTGCAAGCGGCCGGGGCCGACACCTTCATCATCACCAATGCGGCCGGCGGGGTCAACCCGGAGTTCCACCCTGGTGACGTGATGCTGATCACCGACCACCTCAACCTGATCGGGATGGCCGGGCTCTCGCCGCTGCGCGGACCGAACGACGACCGGCTGGGACCTCGCTTCCTCGACATGGGCCGCGCCTATGACCGGCAGTTGATGACCCTGGCGCGGCGGGCGGCAGACGAGGAGGGGTTCCGCTTGCGGGAGGGCGTGTACGTGTGCCTGGCGGGACCGGCCTTCGAGACACAGGCCGACCTGCGCTTCCTGCGCATGATCGGCGCCGATGCCGTGGGCATGTCCACCGTTCCGGAAGTCACCGCGGCGCGTCACGGAGGCAGCCGCGTGCTGGGCTTCTCGGGGATCAGCAATAAGGCCAACCTGGATGGCACGAGCGTGACCACGCACGAGGAAGTTCTGGCGGCAGGGGAAGTGATCGCCCCCAAGCTTGAGCGGCTGGTCCGCGGCGTGCTGCGCGGATTGTAGCCGACCGCATGCTGGCGCTCCTTCACTTTTTGCGTCCGCTCGAGTACATCATCTACGCGCTGCTGGCGCTTGGGGTGCTGGCCAGCCTACGCCGCATCGCCCTTGCCCGCGGCGAGATGCGCAAGACCATCTTCGGGCTCGAACGAGAAGTCCCTCGTTTCGCGACAGACGCGCGCCTCCCTCACGATCGTCCTATTGGCGCTCGCCGGGGGCTCGGTCTTTGCGGCTGTCCATCTGGCCCTGCCGAACCTGGAACGTGCGGAACTCGTGCGAACGACCGGCTCCAGTGTGCCGCTGCCCACGCCGAGCCCCACCGCCTTCGTGCTGTTCGGCGTGGATATGAGCGGCTGCGTCAACCCGCGAGCCAACATCACATCGCCCACGCCGGGCCAGGCAGTTCAGGGAGAAGTGGAACTGCGAGGCAGTGCAAATATCGACCAGTTCGCGTTCTACAAGTACGAACTCTCCAACCCGGAGGCGGGCGACGTGTGGGTGTCGCTCGCGGCCTCGAACACGCCAGTCACGGAGGATGTGCTGGGCACGTGGGATAGCAGCACCGTACCTCCCGGCGTTTACCACTTGCGCCTGATCGTCACCGATTCAGAAGGTAATTCGCCACGCGCCTGCATTGTGCCGGTCCAGGTGTTGGCCGCCCCGCTGGGCTAGTGGCACGACTGTCGGTCGCGAATTGCCGCTGCCGTCCGCGTTGGCGAAAATCGAGGTTGAGGGCCGGCCGCGCGACATCAACCACTCGAACAGAATGCCGGTGATACAATCCTCTACGAACGCGTCGTGAGAGGTGCTGTTGCCTGTCGCGCGGTTTATTGTCGGTAAATGGTAGACATTCTCCTATCCGTCCTCCCCACACTCAACCGGATCCTGGTTGCAGGGATTGCCATCACGGCGTTCTCCCTGCTTCTGTTTTGCCTCAACTTCAATCTGCGCGACCGCGTCGCGCGTGCGTTCGCGGTCATCCTCGCCTGCGTGACCCTGATCGCCGTATCTGCGGTGTTGGCCTCGACCTCCTCGACCCTGGCGGAGGCCGAGATGTGGCTGCGCATCCAATGGGTAGGTACTGCGATTCTGCCTTCCGCCTACCTGCACTTCTCGGATGCGTTGCTGGCGAGCACCGGGCGCCCCTCGCGCGGTCGGCGCCGCTTGGCAGTACGCACGATGTATTTGGCCAGCGCAGTTCTCATCTACCTGGCCACGCTCACCGACTTGATCGTAGAGCGCGTTGAGGTGACAGCCGGTGAGCCTCACTTGGTAGCCGGCGCAGGCTTCTGGATCGTGCCGGTCTTTTTCACCGGTCTGCTCGCGCTCACTGGCGTCAACCTGGTGCGAGCCTACCGCCGCTGCCAGACCACGACCAGCCGCCGCCGGATGCTCTACCTCATCAGCGGTTCCGCCGCGCCGGCGCTCGCCTCGTTCCCCTTCCTGCTCTTTGCGGGCGAGGCGGCTTCGGTTCACCCGCTACTGTTCTGGCTGGTGGTGGTCGCAAGCGATAGCCTGGTGGCACTCCTGCTGGTCATCATGGCCTACGCCACCGCATATTTCGGGGTGAGCCTGACCGACCGGGTGATCAAGGGGCGCCTGTTCCAATGGTTGCTGCGCGGGCCGATCGTCGCTGCAACCACGCTCGCGGTCATGGTGATCTTCGGGGCGCTGGCGCGGGCGGTTGGCATGCCCAACACGCGCGCCGTGCCACTGGTTGTTGTGGCAACGATCGTGATGCTGCAATTCGCGATCACCTTGTTCCGCGTCCCCATGGAGAGGCGGTTGTTCTATGGATCCATGGCGGATCGGGCGGACCTGCGCCGACTCGAGACGCTCGAAGAGCGGGTGCTGACGCGTTCCGACCTGCGCCAATTCCTCGAGACCTTGCTGGCTGGGCTGTGCGACCTGCTGCGCGTGCCGGCAGCGTTTATCGTTGAGCGATCGCCGGAGGGCAGCACGACCTTTGAGGCCGGCGTCGGCCGGCAGGAGCTGCTCCCGCTCCGCGCAGATCTCTCGAGCATTCCGCCGCCTCACCTGCAAGCCGCCGGACCGGATGCGGAGAGCATCTTCCGCTGGGGTCAGTACTGGCTGCTGCCGTTACACGCACCGGAGAGTGGCGAGGTGATCGGTCTCCTGGGCATGGCCTCACACGAGGATCGTTTGGACCTTGGCGCCGAGGCGCTCGATTCTCTTTCACGCCTTTCGCGGCGTGCGGCCCTGGCGCTGCAAGATCGTCGACTGCAGCAGGAAGTATTCGCCAGCGTCGACCGACTAGTGCCCGAGGTGGAGCGTATCCAGCGTTTGAGTGCCGCTGCGCGTTACGGACAGGCACGGCTCTTGGCCTCTCCCGGTGAGGGGTTGCCGCCGGATGCTGACCTGGCGCAGTGGGTGCGCGATGCCCTGAGCCACTACTGGGGCGGGCCCAAGCTCACCCAGAGCCCGCTGCTCAACCTGCGCGTGGTCCAGCAAGAACTGCAGTCGCACGACGGCAATCCGGTCAACGCGCTGCGCAGCGTCCTGCGCCAGGCGATCGAGCGCGTGCGTCCGGATGGCGAACGCCGCTTCACCAGCGAATGGGTGCTGTACAACATTCTCGAAATGAAGTTCGTGCAAGGCCGGCGTGTGCGCGAGATCGCCGGGCACCTGGCCGTGTCGGAAGCCGATCTGTATCGCAAGCAACGGGTTGCCCTGGACGAAGTGACGCGAGTCATCATCGAAATGGAGCGGCGGTCGCACGACCGCGCGACCGACTACGACGTCGTCGGTTAGCGCAACGCCACTCCCGGCCCGCGGGTGCCTCCGAGCCTTCGGCGGCCCCGCCATCATCGAGCGAGGTCACTGTCATGGCGAGCGAAAAAGTGTCAGTTCCTGCGGGAGACTCCGTGCTGTGGGAGACGGGAGGCGCGGCATCGCAAGACGAGGCCTGGTGGGCCTCCGTCATGCAGGAGGAACATCGCGGGTACTCCCCGCGCGGTCGGTCCGCTGCGCCGGCAGAGCGCTGCGCGGCCGCCCCGTTGGATTGGTCGCGGGCGCGCGAGCTGTACGAGCAAGATGGAATCGCCGAGGTCCGCGCGGTGGGCTGCAACCGCGGCGGCCTGCTGGTGGAGGCCGAGGGGTTGCGCGGGTTCGTCCCCGCCTCGCACGTCATGGGGTTGCCGGCATTGACTTCCGAGGAAGAACGGCACGACCTCATGCTGCGGCGAGTGGGTTCGCCCATGTGCGTCAAGATCATCGAGTTCGATCCGGAGCGGGGGCGCATCGTTTTCTCAGAGCGCGCGGCACAGGCCGGCCCGGGCTGCCGCGCTAGCCTGCTGGCCTCGCTCCATCCGGGCGAGCGGCGTGCGGGCGAAGTGACCAACATCACCAACTTCGGGGTCTTTGTCGACCTGGGCGGCATGGAGGGCCTGGTGCACGTCTCCGAAATCTCATGGGGTCGCGTGCGCCATCCGTGCGATCACGTCTCGTGCGGGCAGCGGGTGGAGGTGGAGGTGCTCAGCGTCGACCGCGAACAGGGCCGCGTGGCTCTCAGCCTCAAGCGGATGCATCCCGACCCCTGGGCGGGAATCGAAGAGCGCTATGTCCGCCGGCCAAGAGGTCCCGTGCTGCATCACCCGCGTCACGAGCTTTGGCGCGTTTGCCGCACTCGAAGAAGGCATCGAGGGCCTGATCCACATCAGCGAGTTGTGCGCAGACCCGCTCGCGGATCCGCGTTCGGCGGCGCAGGAAGGCGACCACGTGGTGGCGCGAATCCTCTCGCTGGACGGCAACGCGCGACGCATTGCGCTCAGCCTGCGACCCGTGGCCGAAATGGCCAGGTCGGCAGAAGGGTAGGCGGATGCCATCCTCCGGCGCGCGCCGTCCGAACGATGGACTGCCCGAGGGTCTGGCGGACCTGCCGGGTGCGGCATTCGTTCGCGACGCGGCTCAGCGGGCAAGCCAGGCGGCAGCCCCACTGCGGCCGTATTTGGGAGACCTGAGCACGATTGCACTCGCCCTCGTTGCCGCGTTGAGCACTCTCGCCTTAGCCGGCGCCGGTCGAGGTTCATTGCTCACACCGACGGCGGGGTTTCTCCGCCAGTGGCTTGGATGGTGCGCCTGGCTCATCCCGCTGAGCGCAGCGGCGGGGGTTGTGTTGCTCGTTCGCACCCGGTTGGGCCATGCAATTCAACTTCGCTGGGGAAAGGTGATTGCGCTGGAGATGGCCGCGCTGGCCGTCGTGGGCCTGGGAGATGCCCTCATTGCCAACGACCTGAATCGCGCGGATGCAGGGGCAGGCGGCGGGCTCATCGGCTGGGGCATCGGCTACATGCTCGGGCTGATCATGAGTGACCTGGTGAGAGCATTCGTTCTGCTGGTCGCGGCCATTGTCTTCGGCAGCTACGGGTTCGACCTTACGATTGAGAGACTCCGTAGCTGGGCGGAGCGCGGCCCGCGCCCGGCTCCGGCGCGTACGCCGCAACCCGCGCCGCAACGTTCGCCCGCCGCCTCTGCGGCGGCCGAGCCTGTGCTGCGTGCAGCCCAACCCCAACCCGCAAAGCCCGCGGCCGAGGCACCCGCGCGCGCCAAGGAGCCTCAACCCAAGCTCAAACCGGCCGCCGCCGTCGCACCTACGCGCCCGGTGAAGGCCCGCCGCGATCGGCGCCTGCCATCGCTGGACCTCTTCGAGAACGCCGAACTCGGGGCGCCCAGCATCCGCGAGGTGAATCAGACCGCGGGCGTGATTGAAAAGACGCTGGGCGAGTTCGGCATCCCAGCGCGCGTGGTGGGGTACCGCACCGGGCCTACGGTGACGCAGTTCGCGGTTGAACCCGGGTTCCTCGAGAAGACGGGCGCCGATGGCGAAGCACGCCGCGCGAAAGTCCGCGTCTCGCAAATCTCGGCGCTCTCCGACGACCTCTCGCTGGCGCTGGCGGCGCCGACCTTGCGCATCGAGGCGCCTGTGCCCGGCCAATCCTATGTCGGCATCGAGGTGCCGCACAAGCGCTCGTCCGTCGTCCGGCTGCGCATGGTCATGGAGTCGCCGGGGTTCCACAAGATCCGCTCGCCGCTGGCCATCGGCCTGGGGGTGGACGTGGCCGGGCAATCGGTCTCGGCCGATCTGGCTTCGATGCCGCACTTGTTGATCGCCGGGACCACCGGATCGGGCAAGTCGGTCTGCATCACGGCGCTGACTGCCTGCCTGGTCGCCAACAACGGGCCCGATGCGCTGCGTCTGGTCCTGATCGACCCCAAGATGGTGGAGTTGGTGCGATTCAACGGATTGCCGCACCTCTTGGGCAAAGTGGAAACCGATCTGACGCGCATCGTCACCGTGCTGCGCTGGTGCACGCGCGAGATGGACCGGCGCTACAAACTGCTTGAAGCACTGCATGCGCGGCACCTCGACGACTACAACCGCAAAGTGGCCTCGCACGGTGAAGGCGAGCCGCTGCCGCGCCTGGTCGTGATGCTCGACGAGCTTGCGGACCTGATGATGATGGCGCCGGATGAGACGGAACGCACGCTCATCCGATTGGCTCAGATGGCTCGCGCCACGGGCATCCATTTGGTGGTGGCCACCCAGCGTCCCTCGACCGATGTTGTCACCGGGTTGATCAAGGCCAACTTCCCGGCGCGCATCTCTTTCGCGGTTGCCTCCTCGTCGATTCACGGGTGATCCTCGACACGCCGGGCGCCGAGAGCCTTCTCGGCCGCGGCGATATGCTGTTCCTCTCCCCCGAGTCGGGCTCGCCCGTGCGTCTGCAAGGATGCTTCGTCACCGACCGAGAGATCCAGAGGCTGATCGACTTCTGGAAGGAACAAGCGGTTGAGGTCGCCCCGGCGGCCGAGGTGGAGGAGCCGCCTGACGAACTCCCCGCCAGCGCACCCGCCGCCTCGCCGTGGGAAGGCATGATCGGCGAAACCCAGGGTGCGGATCAGGATGAGGCCGAGGTCGAGCAAGCCATCCGCGTTGTGCGAGCAGTACGGGCGGGCTAGCGCGTCGCTGCTGCAACGCAAGATGCGCCTGGGCTACCCGCGCGCCGCGCGGCTCATGGACGAACTGCATGCACGCGGTATCATTGGCCGGGAGCAAGTCGGCGGCCGCACACGGGAGGTATTGGTGGGGAAGGAGCCCGCGCAGGATGAGGGCGACCTGGTAGACCCCGCCGATGAGGACCCGGATTAGGCCGGCGACCTCGCGCCCAAACGATCTACGACCTTGAGGAGACTTGATGACCCAGGAGTCCGTCCCTATCGCCCGCCGTGTGACTTTCACCGATCGCATGCGCCTGCTGTTCAAGAATGTGCTTGACCCGATAGGGCGCTTCTTCAACCGCCTCGGCCTGCACCCCAACACCATGACCCTCTTGGGATTGATCGGCACGATAGGCGGAGGGGTCCTGTTGGGCTTCGGGCAGATGCGGTTGGGCGGGGTGCTCGTCATGCTCATGGGGCCGGTGGATGCGCTGGACGGAACGATGGCGCGCCTGCGGGGTGAACCCTCGCGCTTTGGCGGCTTCGTCGAACTCGGTGACCGATCGTTGGGCGGAGCTGATCATTCTGGGGGGCCTGCTCGTGCACTACACCCTGGCCGGCGCGACCTGGGGAATCGTGCTGACCTACGCTGCGGCCGTCGGGTCGGTCATGGTATCCTATGTCAAGGCCCGTGCGGAAGCGCTCGGGTTCGACTGCAATGTGGGCATCCTGACGCGCATGGAACGCTATCTGGTTCTGGCGCCGGCCCTGCTCCTAAACATCCCGCTCGTGGGCATGGGCCTCATTGCGCTCTTGGGCAACTTCACTGCCTTGCAGCGCATCTGGTATGTGCGTGTTCAGGCGCGTCGCCGCTAAGATCCTGTGTTGAGGAGCAGAGTTCATGACGTTTGATTCCTACGGGATTCATCTCTTTAATCTGCTCTACATCCGCTTACTACGGAATCATCCTGATGACCGGCGCGTTGGCGGCGGCCGTCTTGGCCGAGCGTCAGGCGCGCAAAGCCGGGCTGGATCCGGAGCGTGTGTGGGATTGTCTGGTGTGGGTGCTCCTGGCAGGCATCGTTGGAGCACGCATTTGGCACATCCTGACTCCGCCCCAGAGCATGGTCGAAGCCGGAATCACAACTCGTTACTACTTGACCCATCCGATCGATATGTTGACCGTCTGGAACGGAGGATTGGGCATCCCCGGGGCGGTCATCGGGGGTGTGGCGGCGCTCTATCTGTACACGCGCAGGCACAAGCTGAACTTTGGCGCCTGGGTGGACGTGGCCGCGCCCGCGGTGGCGCTGGGGCAAGCCATCGGCCGCTGGGGGAACTTCATCAACCAGGAGTTGTACGGAAAGCCGAGCAACCTGCCCTGGGCCATTGTCATACGACCGGAAAACCGTCTGCCCGGTTTCGAATCCGTCGAACGCTTTCATCCACTGTTCTTGTACGAGTCTCTCTGGAACTTCCTCAACTTGGCGGTCCTGCTGGTCATCTCTGCCAAGTACCGCGAACGGCTGCTCGCGGGCGACCTGTTCTTCATCTACTTGATCTTCTACTGCGTCGGGCGCTTCTTCTTGGAGTTCCTGCGCCTGGATCCATCGCCGGTGGCTGGCATCGATGTCAATCAGGCGGCCATGGCTGTGGTGGCGCTGGCCAGCGCAGTGGTGCTCGTCGTGCGTCACCGAAGGAAACCCGCGGTGACTGCGGCGGCAGTGTAGGAGTCCTGTGAACGCAGCGGGGGTCGATTGAGACCCACTTCAATTAGCCTTGGCCTTGGGGGAAATGTGCGGCGATGCCCGCCGGGAGCGGCGGGCGTCGCCGCGAATCCGGTTTGGCGAGCGCCGGCCGCCGGCCCTGGGTCGCCGCGAGGTGTCGCGTGAACTCGCAGACGATGATCGAAGCGCGCGACCTGACCAAGGACTTCGGCGACCGGCGTGTGGTCGACCGGGTGACGCTGAATGTGCGCGCCGGCGAGATCCTGGTCGTGCTCGGACCGAACGGTGCTGGCAAGACCACCACCGTGCGGATGCTGGCAGGCATCCTGCGTCCGAGCGCGGGCAGCGCGTTCATCGCCGGATTGGACGTGAGCGTGCACCCGGAGCAAGTGCGCCAGAAGGTGGGCGTGCTGACCGAGCATCACGGGTTGTACAGCCGCATGCGCGCGGGGGAGTATCTCGATTTCTTCGCTGCGCTCTACGGCCTGCCCCGCGCCGAACGACGCCAGCGGTCGCATGAACTCATGCGCACGCTGGCGCTCGAATTGGATGGGGACCGTTGGCTGGCCGAGTACTCGAAAGGCATGCGCCAGCGCATTTCGCTCGTCCGAGCGCTGCTTCACCAACCGCCGGTTCTGATGCTGGATGAGCCGACCTCCGCCCTCGACCCCGCATCCGCTCATTTGGTGCGCGGGCTGCTGCGTGAGCTCCGTGAGCAAGGCTGTGCCATCCTGGCCTGCACTCACAATTTGGGCGAGGCCGAGGAATTGGCCGACCGCATTGCCATCCTGCGTCGCGGACAGATCGTCGCCCAGGGCAAGGCAAACGAACTGCGCGCCGAACTCGCCGGCCTACCGCTTTTTGAGGTGCGTCTGGGCAAGTCGGCGCGGCGGGCGGGGCGGTTGTTGCGCTCAGACGTTGAACTGGTCGAACTCGGCGACCGATCGATCCGCTTTCGCAGTGCGTCGCCGCAGGTTCAGAATCCCATCGTCCTCCAACGCTTGATGGAGGCCGGCCTGCCCGTAATCGAATTGCGCGAGATCACCCCCAGCCTCGAGTCGGTCTATCTTCGTGCGGTGGCGGAGAATGGAGTTCCCGCCGATTCGCCGGTGGAGATCGTATGACCCTGGCTGTGGCGGTGCGGCGTGTGCAGTGGTCGCGGGTCTTCGCCCTTGTGGGCCGCGAGTTGCGCGACCAATTCCGTGACTGGCGCGTAGTCATTCCGGTCGTTATTCTGACCGGCATCTTCCCGCTGCTGATGAACTTCGCCGCTCAGACGGCGATGGATTTTGTCACCCGCTACGGCGCGCCAATCATCGCCGAACAGCTCTTCCCGTTCATGCTCATGATCGTCGGTTTCTTCCCCACAACCGTCTCGCTCGTCATTGCCTTGGAGAGTTTCGTGGGGGAGAAGGAGCGCTTCAGCCTGGAGCCGCTGCTCTCGACGCCGCTGAGCGATGCGGAGCTCTTCCTGGGCAAAGCGTTGGCCTCGACCGCCACGCCTCTCGCCCTCCGCCGGGCTTGGAATCGTCGTCTACCTCTCCGGTCTCTACCTGTCGGTGGGCTGGCTTCCCTCGGCTGGCCTCATGTTGCAGATCATCGTGCTGACCTTGGCCCACGCCGTGGGGATGGTGAGCGCCGCAGTCGTCATCTCCGCCCAAACGAACTCGGTGCGCGCCGCGAATCTCTTGGCCTCCTTCATCATCATCCCGGCCGCCTTGCTGGTACAGGCCGAAAGCCTGCTCATGTTCTGGCGTCGCTACGACGCGCTGTGGCTGGTCATCTTGGGGATCGCGCTGCTGGCCTTTCTTTTTGTGCGGATCGGCCTGCGCCAATTCCAGCGCGAGGAGCTTCTCGAGCGAGAGGTGGAGGAGCTGCGCCTCGATCGCTTGCGGCGCAACGTGTGGCGCGCGCTCACGGCCGGCGCACGCAACCCGATCGAGTGGTACCGCCAGGGTGTGTTTCCGGCGGCGCGGCGCGCGCTGGCGGCCGGCCCGTGGGTTGCGGCGGCGCTCATCATGGGCGTCGTGGTCGGTGTCGTCATCGCCGCGCGCCTCCCGCTGCGGTTGAACATGGATCCGGTCGACACGCAGGGTGCGACGCTCCTGGCTGCCCTGCGCGATCAGGGCTTCCTATCGGCAGGCGGCGCGGCCTACATCTTCTTGCACAACGTCCGCTCGATTGTGTTGGCCTCCTTGGTGGGTGTGTTTTCGCTGGGGGTCCTCTCGCTGGTCGTGCTCATGGCCCCCTTGGGTGTGATTTCCTACGCCGCCGCGTTGATCGGGCACATGGGTGGAAACCCATGGCTCTTCGTCGCAGGCTTCGTTGTGCCTCACGGCCTCGTTGAGATCCCCGCGCTGTGGTTGGCTGGCTGCAGCATGCTGCGCTGGGGGAGCTGCCTACTGGCGCGTCCCGACGGCCGGACCATCGGGGGCTTGTGGCTCGACTCGATGGGCGATTGGGCGCGCGTGACCGTTGGGATCGTCTTGCCCCTGTTGCTCGTCGCCGCCTGCATCGAGAACTACCTCACGCCCTTCGCCGCAACGTGGTCAATTGCGGCGGGCGCCTGGTGAAAGTCGAGTTCATCAGGTTGGCCCAGTCTGCCTCCAGCTAGAGACATCCCTCACCTGCATCCTGAAGCATATAGCGGGGCGAGAACCTGATACTCGGCCGCAGGGCCCCGGTGCTCGGGCGGGGGCATGGCGGGCATAGAAGCCCCGCGCCAAAATCAATAAATTGCCGGCTCACCGATGAGGACCCCGGCCTGAACCGTGATAGGCTTCGGTTATGGCATTGTGCCGATGCATCGGACCGGCGACTGTGCTGGGAACAGGCTGCAAACGGAGATTCGACCTCTGCAAGGGCATTTGGCTCAGCCAGCCAACATGGTACAATCCTTGCAGTGGAGTAAGAGGGGAAGGTATGAGTGATTCGCGAATTCCCGGGGTTCAGACCCCGGCCAAGCTTTCGCCCACCGGTGATGATCTGCGTCTGAATCGACATCTGCATGGATCCTCGGGCTGGGCATGGATAGAGCACGTTCACCTCTGGCAGCCGCCGACGGATTTGTGCGAGACCGAGGCTGCTTTCATCGTCCGGGTTGAAGTGGCTGGCATGAGCCGGGCCGACTTCACCGTGACCCTCGAAGAGCACTCGCTGCGCGTGAGCGGTGTTCGCCCAGACCCCGGTCAACGCAGCGCCTACCACCAAATGGAAATCCACTACGGAGAATTTCGGTCGGAGGTCGAGCTGCCGGGCGAGGTGGATGGCCAGAGCATTGAGGCCGGATATGACGACGGCTTCTTGACCGTGACGCTGCCACGCCTTCGGCCGCGGCGCATCATCGTCGCAGGTTGAGACGTCACGCCCACCCTTGTCTGCTCTCGTGCTGAGGAGAGCCACCTGGAACCATGGCAGCCACACGCTGGACCGAAAACCTGAATGAGTTGATGAGTTACATCGCCGATTCTGCTTCGGGCTTGTGGCACGAAGTCAGCTTGAGCCCGATCGTCACCAAGGTTCAAGAAGCCGCGCTCGAAGAGAAAGAACCCCCTCGAGAAGAAGATCTTGCGACGCGGGTGCCAGACGTCCTGGCGATCCTGCCTCTACGCGGGTTGGTGGTGTATCCGCAGACGGTCGTACCCCTCACGGTGGGGCAGCCGCGTTCGATCAAGCTGGTTGACGACGCCGCCGTCGGCGAACGAATCATCGGCCTGGTCACCTCCAAGGATCCCGAAAACGCCACTCCGGACCCGGGCGACTTGTATCCGATGGGCACAGCGGCGATTGTCCACCGCCTGTTCCGCGCCCCGGACGGTACGATCCGCATCGTGGTGCAGGGCCTCTCGCGCTTCCGCCTCGGTGAGTTTGTCGACCAGGAACCCTACCTGCGTGCCAAGGTGAATCCGGCCCCCGAAGTTGTGGAACAGGGGTTGGAGATCGAAGCCATGGCGCGCAATGTTCGCGATCAATTTGCGCAGATCGCGGAATTGGTGCCCTCTGTTCCACGCGAACTGGTCGCCACCGTCACCGCACTCGACGAGCCGCTGCAGATCGCCTACACCATCGCCAACTACCAACGCATCGAGCTGGATCAGGCCGAGCAGCTGCTCGAACTGGACTCGACCACGGCCAAGCTCAAACGCTTGGTGGGCTTGCTCACCAAGGAGCTCGAGGTGCTGCAACTCGGCGCCAAGATCCAGGAAGAGGCGCGCTCGGAGATCGAAAAGGTCCAACGCCAGTACTTCCTGCGCGAGCAGATGAAGGCGATCCAACGCGAGTTGGGCGAGACCGACGAACAAACGGCTGAGATTGAAGAACTGCGCAAGAAGATGGAAGCGGCCAAGTTGCCGCCCGAGGCCGCCGAGCAGGCAACTCACGAACTCGACCGGCTCGCGAAGCTGCCGACCGCGGCCGCTGAGTACGGCGTGATTCGCAGCTATCTGGATTGGCTCGTGACCCTGCCATGGAGCGTGACCACCGAGGACAAGCTCGACGTGGCCAACGCGCGCACGGTGCTCGATGAAGACCACTTCGGGCTGAAGGACGTCAAGGAGCGCATTCTGGAGTTCCTGGCGGTGCGCAAGCTGCGCTCAATGCGCAAGAATCAGGAGCCGGAGGCGCCGCCCACGGATCCGGTACGGCGCGAGCGCGAAGGGGCCATCTTGTGCTTCGTGGGCCCGCCGGGTGTCGGCAAGACCTCGCTTGGGCAATCCATTGCGCGCGCCATGGGGCGCAAGTTCATCCGCATCTCCCTGGGCGGCATCCACGACGAGGCGGAAATCCGCGGTCACCGGCGAACCTACATCGGCGCGCTGCCGGGACGCATCCTGCAGGCGCTGCGCCGTGTGGAGAGCCGCAACCCGGTCTTCATGCTCGACGAGGTCGATAAGCTGGGCGCCGATTTCCGCGGCGACCCGGCCTCGGCTCTCCTGGAGGTGCTCGACCCCGAACAGAACCGCGAATTCCGCGATCACTACCTCGAGGTGGCCTTCGATCTCTCACAGGTGCTGTTCATCACCACCGCCAATACCATGGAGACCATTCCCGGCCCGCTGCTCGACCGGATGGAAGTCATCCCCATCACCTCCTACACCGAGCACGAGAAAGTAACGATCGCCCGCGGATACCTGATGCCGCGCCAGATCCGTGAGAACGGCCTCCTGCCGGAGGAGATCAGCTTCGAGGACGAAGCGCTCTACACGCTCATTCGCTCGTACACACGCGAGGCCGGCGTCAGAAACCTCGAGCGCGAGATCGGGTCGGTATGCCGCAAGGTGGTCACCCGCATAGCCGAGCACAAGGCGGAGCGGGTGGCGGTGACTCCCGACTTGGTGGGTGAGCTTCTCGGCAAACCGCATTTCTATCCCAATGCCGAGGTGCGCGAGCGCACGGCTGTGCCCGGCGTGGCCACGGCGCTAGCCTGGACGCCCGTGGGTGGCGACCTGCTCTTTATCGAAGCCACACGCATGCCCGGCAAGCACGGCTTCCAGCTCACCGGCTCGCTGGGTCAGGTGATGCAGGAATCGGCGCGCGCTGCGCTTTCCTACGTGCGCTCCAAGACGGGCGAGCTGGGTCTGGCTCCCGATTTCTTCGAGCACAACGACATCCACTTGCACATCCCGGCCGGGGCGCAGCCCAAAGACGGCCCGTCGGCAGGCATCACGATGGCCACTGCGCTCATCTCACTGGTCTCCGGGCGTCCGGTCCGACCGGACCTGGGAATGACCGGCGAAATCACGCTGCGGGGTCAGGTCCTCCCGATTGGAGGACTGAAGGAAAAGGTGCTCGCCGCGCATCGTGCCGGGCTCAAAGCGGTCATCCTTCCCAAGCGCAACATGCGCGATCTGGATGACATCCCCGAAGACGTGCGCAACGAACTCACCTTCCTCCCGGTTGAGCGTATGGAGGAAGTTGTGGCGGCTGCACTTACCCGTCCGCGCGCGACGGCTGCACGAAAGCATCGCACGACGCGGGCCCGAGCCTCGGTTCAACGGCCTCGGCCGGCCAAGAGGCGCTCACATGCCTAAGGTCCTGCTGCTCGAGGACGACCGGGATATGGTGACGTTACTGCGCACCTTCCTTCAATTGGAGGGTTACACGGTGCGCGCGATGACTTCTGGGTAAGTCAGCATTATCGCTGATCGAGAGCGAGAACCCGGATGTCGTCTTGCTGGATGTCTTCCTCGCGGGACAAAACGGGCTGCAGATCCTGGAAAGCATTCGGGCCCATCCACGCCTGCGCGCGACCCGGGTCGTGATGGTGTCGGGGATGGACGTCTCGGCAGAATGCAAGAAGAAGGGCGCCGACGCCTTCTTGCTCAAGCCTTACATGCCGGACGAATTGGTCCGGCTGCTCAAATCAACCGCCGCCGGCGCTGCGCCAGCGGCATGAGGTGCCCGGCTGCCTCACGATTAGGCCGGGGATAAGAGAGTTCATGAGAATAGGATTACTGTGAGTCGTCGTTCACCCCACAAACCACGTCAGTGGTACACCATTGATCTACATTTGCACACACCTGCCTCCTCGGATTTTCAGGAGCCGGAGGCTTCGTTTCTGGATGTTCTGCGTCGGGCGGATGCGCGAGGTCTGGCGGCGATCGCCTTTGCCGACCACAACACCGTGGCCGGCTACCGACGCATGCAGGAAGACATCGCCTTCCTCGAGCAGCTCGGCCGTAGCGGCCGTTTGACTGATGAGGAACGGCGGCGGCTCGAGGAATACCGCACGTTGCTCAAGAAGGTGCTGGTGTTCCCGGCCTTCGAGTTCACCGCCACGCTGGGCTTCCACGTCATCGGCCTCTTCCCGCCCTCCAAGTCGATCCGCGAGATCGAGCACATCCTGCTCGATCTGAACGTGCCGGTCGATCAGCTCGACCTGGGCTCATCGACCGTGGGTGCCACCGCCGATGTGCTTTCGGCATATCGCCGCATTCACGAGGGCGGGGGGCTGGCGATCGCCGCTCACGCCAATTCCTCCAACGGGGTCGCGTTGCGCGGTTTCGACTTCGGGGGCCAGACCAAGATCGCCTACACCCAGGATTCACATCTGGCGGCGCTGGAGGTCACCGACCTCGAGCAGCGCGGGCGGCACTCAACAGCCGCGTTCTTCAGCGGCACCAAACCTGAATACCCGCGCCGCATGCACTGCGTCCAAGGATCGGATGCCCACCGCCTGCGCGCCGACCCGGGCAACCGCAAGAACCTGGGCGTCGGCGACCGCGCTACGGATGTTTACTTGCCGGAGCTCAGCTTCGAGGCCCTGCAGGAACTCTTCGAGAGCGACGACTTCGCCCGCACGCGGCCGCATCGTGCGGCGCGTGAGGAGGCCTTCGATTTCATCCAGCAAGCTCGCACCGAAGGGCCCTCGATCAACCAGGATTTTCACGATAGCTTGACCGTGCGCGGCGGCAAGCTTTACGAGATCATCGCCGACGTGTGCGCCTTTGCCAACGCTAACGGCGGCATGCTGTACATCGGGGTCAGCCCCAACCCAAAGGAACCGCCGCTGGGCATACCCAATCCGGCCCAGGCCGTTGAGCAGCTCGAGAAGGAACTCAGCGCCAAGCTCAGCCCGGAGCTGCACTGCACCGTGGATGTCCAGGAAACAGGGGGCAAGAAGGTCATCCGCATCATTGTCCCGCGCGGAGATGACCCGCCGTACGCGGTGGACGACAACAAGATCTATATCCGCGATGAATCCGAAACCGGAGTCGCGGTGCGTGACGAGATCGTCGATCTTGTGCTGCGCGGCCAGCGCCGCGCGTTGACCGAGGCCGAGCCCGCAGCGGCCGTCGCGCCCCCGGCACAAGCCCCGGCGCCGCCCGCGGGTGGGGAGCAACCCGCGCCTACATTGGCCGCACCGCGCACGGGCGTGGAGGTTGTGAGTTCCGAGGACCGCGACGGCACGCGCTACTATGCCATGCGCGACCTGCGCAACGGCAACGTGGTCAAGAACGTCACTCAGGCCTCGGCCCGCCGCCTGTGGCACTACGCCATCACCGAGTTCTCGGCGTTGCCGCCCCTCGAGAACCTGACCTGGGTGGGCGAATTGGCGCTGCTCAAGAAGCGCAGTCACCGCGGCGTGAGTCGCTACGACCTCGTGCAGCGAACCCCGCAGGGCGTGCGCGCCTTCTTCGGAGTCACCCAGGACGGCATTCACGGCGAGTGGAAGCTCGTCGTCGGCCCCGAAGAGGAGTAGTGTGAGGCTGCGCGAGTTTCGCTTTCCAGGCGACTATCCCGCTGCAGTCGACCTCTGGGAGCGCTCCGGCCCCGGAGTCCACGTTGGACCGTCAGACACCCTCGCGGAAATCGCACGCAAGGCCGAGCGCGACCCCGATCTCTTCTTGGTGGCCGAGCACGACGGGCGCATCGTCGGCACCGTGATCGGCGGGTTCGACGGGCGGCGCGGCATGATCTATCACCTGGCGGTCGATCCAGCCGAACGCAAGCGCGGCCTCGGACGGCAACTGATGAATGAGGTGGAGCAACGCTTGCGCACCAAGGGCTGCTACAAGGTCTACCTGCTGGTCATGGATGGAAACCCCGCGGTCGAGTTCTATAAGAGCTTGGGCTGGGAGGAGATGGAGCTCACCCTCCTGGGCAAGGTCCTGCGCTGAGCTCGAGCGCGGCTATCATTCCTCATGCCCCGCACTCGCGATCTGGCCGCCGTCCGGGAAATCCTTGAGACCGACCGTCCATGGGCAGCCTACGCGCTGGGAGATCTGACTCCGGGATTCGTCGAACACTGCGAATGGTACTGGCTCGGTACGGGCGCCCCCGCCGTGGTGTTGCTCTACCGGCGCGAAGCCACCCCTGTCGTCTTCGCCCTCGGTCATGCTTCTCACGTTAGCGCCATCTTGAAAGATGTGCCGCACTTGACGAGTGCGTACCTCTCTGTCTCGACCGGGCACATCGAACTCGTTGCAACGCGCGCTCCAATTCTGGAACGAACGGCGATGCTCCGCATGCAGCTCGACCCGGCTGCCTTCGATCACGAGCAGGTGCCGAGCGCACTGCGCCTCGGGCCTGAGGACGTGCCCGCCTTGCAGGTGCTCTTTGCGGATGGCGAACCGAACCACGAAGCGCCGGATTTCTTCGCCCAGTGGATGGTGAAGCAAGGCGTCTATTACGGTGTGTACGAGAAGGGGGATCTGGTCGCCGCCGCAGGGACTCACTTGGTGGCCGAGTCGACCGGTGTGGCAGCCATCGGCAATGTATATACGCGTCGTGATCGTCGCGGCCGTAATTTAGCGCATCAGACTGCCGGAGCCGTGTCCGCGGAACTGCTGGCGCGGCAGATCCCAACCATCGTCCTCAATGTCAACCAGAAGAACGCCGCCGCCCTGCGGGTGTATGAAGCGCTCGGCTTCCGGCGCTACTGCCCGTTCTGGGAGGGGCGCACCGGCGCATGGGGTGACGCGCCTGCGCCGATTCGGTCCGCTGGAAGAGCGTAGCCGTCGACCCGCGGGCGGCCGGCCTTGGTGCGAAGGTTGGGATACCTGAGAGGCCACGCCAGCAGGCTGTGAAGGAGAGTGATTCGTGCGAGTGGCAATCCTGACCGTTTCTGATCGATCGGCGCGCGGCGAGCGCGAGGATCTATCCGGGCCTGCGCTGCGCGGGATCGTCGAAGCGCGCGGCTGGCAGGTCACGCAAACGGCCGTAACGGCCGACGTGCGCGAGGACATCCGCGCGATTCTCTGCCGGTGGAGTGACGAGGACATGGCCGAAGTCATCCTCACCACCGGAGGCACCGGCTTCGCCCCCAGGGATGTGACCCCCGAGGCCACGCAGCAGTCGATTGAGCGCGAGGCGCCGGGTCTGGCGGAGGCGATGCGCGCCGGCGCGCTGGCGGCGACGCCACACAGCATGCTGTCGCGCGGCGTGGCAGGTATCCGGCGGCGGACTTTGATCATCAACCTTCCGGGCAGCCCGCGGGCCGCGTCCGAGAGTCTGCAGACGGTTCTGCCCGTGTTGGATCATGCGGTGGATCTGCTGCGGGAGCGCCCGCAAGCCGAGGGGGGTCACCGCAAGATGTCGGCCTGATCGCATCTACTCCAGGCAACGCGTCACATCCCACCGAGCGAGGTGAACAATGCACTCAGGTCACATATCGCCTCGCGATTTCCTGCGCGGCTCGTCGTGGGTGTCGGGCGCCGCGCTCGGCGGGTGCCACACGCGGACAAATTTGGGTTGCACGCGCGTCGTTCGGTTGGCACATGTCACCGACATCCATGTCGATGCGCGCAGCCGCGCCCGTGAGGGCATGGCCCGGGCCATCGCGACCATCCACGCACATACCCATTTTGTGCACCTGAGATTTCTTCGACGGTGACCTCGCGGCCAGCGCGACCTGGGTCGTCCCCGGCACCCGGATGCACATCGATGCCGGCCGTCTGCGTCAGCTCTTCCTGGCACATCCGAATGTGCGCATGTGCCTGAGCGGCCACGCACACCCGATGGACCGGGTGGAGTATCTGGGCGTGCGATACGCGTGCGACGGCGCTCATCTCGGGCAACTGGTGGCGAGGGACCTATCTCGACTGCCCGCCTGGATACGTGATGGTGGACCTGTTCGATGGCGGGTCGAGCGAAACCGAATTCATCGCCTACGACTCTGGCTAGCGGCGGAGGATCGTAGCCTGCCCTGCGTGAGGTGAAGGATCCTTCTAGGGGAGTTCTGCTCGCCGATCACATCCATGGGTGACATCGCGCGGTTGCGAGCGCAAGACGCTTGGTTTCAGCCGGAATCTTGATCTTGACCTCGAAAAGGGGTTGGACTATAATCACAGTTTCAGAGCCAATTGGCGAAATCGCGCTTGGGCACCGCCCCACGCGCTGGTTTCGCTTTGTCTGCTAAATGTGAACATGCGTTCGCCTCACTGGCGTGCGCCGAGAGTCCCCGGAGGGTGAAGCGTGGAATCCAAGGGCATCAGTGCGATCCGTGTGAGTTTGGCCTCCCCCGAAACGATTCGCAGTTGGTCTTATGGCGAAGTCCTGCGACCGGAGACGATCAACTACCGCCGCTTGCGCCCCGAGAAGGATGGTCTCTTCGACGAAGCCATCTTTGGCCCCACGCGCGATTGGCAATGCTATTGCGGCAAGTACAAGAACATTCGCCATCGCGGCGTGATTTGCGACAAGTGCGGCGTGGAGGTCACACGCTCCTCGGTGCGGCGCGAACGCATGGGCCACATCGAGCTGGCCGCTCCAGTGGCGCACGTCTGGTACACCCGCCGCGTCCCTTCCTACCTCGGCTTGCTGCTCGACATCTCGCGCCGGAACCTCGACCGCGTGCTGTATTTTGCACAGTACGTCATCACCCAGGTCGATGAGGACGCGCGCCAAAAGGCGTTGCACCGCCTGGACGATGAGGTCGAGCGAGTCGAGCACCGCCAGGGCGAAGAGACCAACCAGAAGATTGCCCAGGTGAAGAGTTCGCGCGACCGCCGCCTGGCCGAGCTCGACGTGCGCATTCAGCGCACGCGCGAGAAGTTCGACGAGGACGTCAGCGAGCGCCTCGACCCTCTCATCAAAGAGGGTCAGAAGATGGAAGCCTCGCTGCGCGAGAAGCAGGGCTCGACCATCCGCGTGCCGATTGAGTTCGAAGCCACGCGCACCCAAATCGCGGATAAGGGCACGACCATTGGCCCCAAGCATCTCTCGATCCTGCAGAAGGCGGTCAAATCCCGCCTGGAGGAGATCGAGGATGAACTGAAGGAAAAGCGCGACCGCGCCATCGAGAAGATCAAAGGCGAGATGGACAAGGTGCGCGCCGAGGCCGAAGAGAACCTCATCGCGCTGCGCAACCAGCTCGAAGACCAGGCGCAGACCGTGCGCGAGGAGCTGGTCAAGGAGCGCGAAGAGCTGCTTGAGATCCAACCCCTCTCCTTCATCGGGGAGAGCCGCTACCGCGAACTGAAGACGCGCTGGGGCCAGGTGTTCCGCGCCGAGATGGGCGCCGAGGCGTTCTACGAAATCCTGCGCAACCTCGACATGGACAAGATGGCCGACGGCCTGTGGCGCGAGGTGCGCACCACGAAATCCAAGCAGCGCAAGAAGAAGGCCACCAAACGCCTCAAGGTGGTGGAGGCCTTCCGCCGCTCGGGCAACCGCGCCGAGTGGATGATCCTGACGGTGCTGCCCGTCATCCCGCCCGAATTGCGTCCGATGGTGCAGTTGGACGGCGGACGCTTCGCGACCTCCGACCTGAACGATCTGTACCGCCGAGTGATCAACCGCAACAACCGCCTCAAGCGCCTGATCGAACTCGGCGCGCCGGATGTCATCGTGCGCAACGAGAAGCGCATGCTGCAAGAGGCCGTCGATTCGCTCATCGACAACTCGCAGCGCGGCAAGGCCCTCTCACGGCGCGGGCGGCGCGAACTGAAGTCGCTCTCCGACATGCTCAAGGGCAAGAAGGGGCGCTTCCGCCGCAACCTGCTCGGCAAGCGCGTCGACTATTCGGGCCGCTCGGTGATCGTGGTCGGCCCCAAGCTCAAGCTGTACCAGTGCGGGCTGCCCAAGGTGATGGCGCTCGAGCTGTACCGGCCTTTCGTCATTGCCAAGCTCGTGGCCTACGGGTATGCCAACAACGTCAAGGGCGCGCGGCGCTTCATCGAGCGCGAGCGCCCGGAGGTGTGGGAAGTGCTGGAGGAGGTCATCGGCGACAGGCCGGTGCTGCTCAACCGCGCGCCCACGCTGCACCGCCTGGGGATCCAGGCCTTCGAGCCGGTGCTGGTGGAAGGCAAGGCCATCCACATTCACCCGCTGGTGTGCGCCGCCTTCAACGCCGATTTCGACGGCGACCAGATGGCCGTGCACGTGCCGCTCTCTGAGCGCGCAGTGGAAGAGGCGCGCTCGCTGATGCTTTCGACGCGCAACCTGCTCAAGCCGGCCGACGGCGAACCGGTGGTCGGCCCCACCAAAGATATGGTCCTGGGCGTGTATTACCTGACCATGGCCGACGCGCGCCTGGATGCCAGCTTGGGCGGCAAGCGCCACTCGTACTCAGGACTTGACGAAGTGGAATTGGCCTACCGCCTGGGCAAGATCTCCTTGCACATGCCGATTCAAGTACAGACGGCCACCTGGTACAACGAGAAGGGGGAACGCTACCAGCGCAGCCAGCGGCGCGTGATCGAAACCACCGTGGGCCGCGTGCTCTTCAACCTGATCCTGCCCGAGGCCATGCGCTTCGTCAATCAGATGCTCGACAAGGGCTCGCTGCAACGCCTGGTCTCGCAGTCGTACCAGGTGCTCGGGTCGGAGGCGACCATCGGCGTGGTGGACCGCATCAAGGACGTCGGGTTCCAATACGCCACGCGCTCCGGCACGACCATCGCCGTCTCCGATATCACCGTGCCGCCGCAGAAACAAGAGATCATCAACAAGGCCCTCGAAGAGCAAGGGCTGATCGAACGCGACTATCGCCGCGGCCTGTTGACCGAGCAAGAACAGAACGAACGCATCATCGAGTTGTGGCAACGCGCGGTGACCTCGGTCTCGGATGCGGTCAAGCGCTACATGGACCCGACAGGAAACTTGAGCACGATGGCGCTCTCAGGCGCGACCAAGGGCGGCTTCGGGCCCATTTCGCAGCTCGCAGGCATGCGCGGCCTGATGGCCGATCCGGCGGGGCGCATTATCCCGCTGCCCATTCGGTCCAACTTCCGGGAAGGGCTGACGGCGCTTGAGTACTTCATCTCCACCCATGGCGCACGCAAAGGCCTCGCCGACACCGCGCTGCGCACGGCCGATGCC
Organism: uncultured Chloroflexia bacterium; assembly: GCA_963712475.1. Classification (GTDB taxonomy): domain Bacteria; phylum Chloroflexota; class Anaerolineae; order Anaerolineales; family RBG-16-64-43; genus RBG-16-64-43. The sequence continues at coordinate 666,984 of CAVQIA010000004.1, read as the reverse complement.
GGCTACCTGACCCGACGCCTGGTCGATATCGCCCAGGATGTGATCATCAGCGACCACGACTGCGGCACGGACGACGGCATCCACATTCGCCGCAAGGACGATGTGGCCGGACAGACGTTCGAATTGCGTCTGTTAGGACGCATCGCAGCACGCAAGATCGCCGACCCGCAAACCGGCGAACTGATCGTGAGCCGCAACGAGCTGGTCACGTTGGAACAGGCCAAGCGCATCGCAGCCACCGGCGTCGAGGAAGTGGTCGTGCGCTCGCCGCTCACCTGCTCCATGCGCCACGGCTTGTGCCAGAGCTGCTATGGGCTCGATCTGGGGCGAGGGGCGCTGGTGGAAATGGGCTCCGCGGTGGGCATCGTGGCCGCGCAATCCATCGGTGAGCCTGGCACCCAACTTACGCTGCGCACCTTCCACACCGGCGGCGTGGCCGCCGGCGGCGACATCACTTCCGGCTTGCCGCGCGTGGAGGAACTCTTCGAGGCCCGCAAGCGGCCGAAGGGCGAGGCCGTGGTCAGCGAATTGGGCGGGGTGGTCGAGCTGCACCGCAGCGAGGGCGGACAGCGCACCGTGCGGGTGGTCAGCAGTGAAATCCTCAAAGACGAGTACCAGGTGCCGGGCAACTGGTCGCTCAAGGTCGAGGACGGCATCACGGTCGAGGCCGGAGCCATCATCGCTTCACGCGGCGAGGCGGAGATCACGGCCGAGCACGCGGGCAAGTTGCGCCTGCGCGAGCACAAAGTGACCGTCACCTACGATCGTCACGAAGACGCGGAGTACGACATCCCCACCGGTGCGCGCTTGGTGGCCGCCGAAGGCCAGCGCGTGGAGGCGGGGCAGAACCTCACCGAAGGCGCGCTGAACCCGCACCGCATTCTGCGTTTGCAGGGGCGTGAGGCGTGCCTGCTGTACCTGCTGACCGAGATCCAGAAGGTCTACCGTGCCCAGGGCCAGAACATCAACGACAAGCACTTCGAGGTCGTGTTGCGCAAGATGTTGGCCAAGGTGCAGATCGTGCGCCCCGGCGACACCGACTATCTGCCGGGGGAATTGGTCGAGCGGCTGCATCTGCAGGATGTGAATGAGAAGCAGCTCTCCGAGGGCAAGCAGCCTGCCACAGCGGCGCCGGTTCTGCTCGGTGTGACCAAGGCCTCGCTGTCGACGGACTCGTTCCTCTCGGCCTCGTCCTTCCAACACACGATCAAGGTGTTGGCGGGGGCCGCGATCGAGGGGCGCGTCGATCCGCTGCTGGGTCTCAAGGAAAACGTGATCATCGGCAAGCTGATCCCGGCGGGAACCGGTTACAAGGCCGTCGTCGAGCTTCCGAGCGAGGATCTGGCGGCCGCACCCAACACGGTGGCCGAGTAGCCTGGCTGTTGCTCAAACGCACTCTCGTAGGAATCGCAGCGCGCCCATTCGGGTGCGCTGTTTTTTCGTCGCACGGCAACGCTTGGGGGCGGGTCATCCCGTGCGAGCCTGCACGAGAGATAGCAGCCGGCGCCGGCCTTGGGTCCGAGGTGGGCCTCCTCCAAGGTGAGGCGCGAGAGGTTCATCGCGCGGATGATGCCGGCCGTCTCGAGCGCATCGAGCGGCAGGTTGAAACCACCTCGACGGAGTTCGAGGTCCGGATTGCACAACATGAAGGAGTGAGCCAGGCTGGGAGATTGGCCGGCAAGCTCGCCGCAGCCAGCGCTTCACTCCCCCGCGGCGGCCCGAGACCTCGTCGCCGGTTCTCATTGCGTGCACGAGGGCGGGGTTTCACCAGCATCGAACGCCACCCAGGTGATGGCGCCGGCGACGACTTGCACCCGTCGTTGGCGGAGCGAGGGCGAAAAGGCCGTCACGTCGTATTGCCCAGGCGGCAGCCCGGAAAGAACGAAGTTCTCGCGCAGAAGGGTGTCGCTCCCAGATGTGTCTGCCTCGAAGTCGTATGTGTCGAGGAAGTATGTGCGGGGCCCGTTGGTTCCGACATCCACGCGGCGGACCGTGACCTGCTGTCCGTGGGCTGGAGCACCCGAGCGATCCACCACGCGCCCCGCCAGCACACCCGCCTCGCCTCCATCCGCCAGCCGAGGCGCGAGCCACAACTCCGGGTTTCGCACGGCGTTGTAGCGGTTGGGGCCCACGCGAACCTCGAAGTGCAAGTGGGCTCCGATCGCGACGCCCGAAGACCCGACTAATCCCAGGGCATCGCCGGCGTGGACCAATTGCCCGGCGCGCACGTCGATCCGCGAAAGATGTCCGAAGAGTAAGAAGACCGGCTCCTCGCCCGGAAGTCCGTCGAGCGCCAGGACGACGACATTCCCGTAGAAGCCGGTGTAGGGTCCGAGTTGTTCCTGTCGATCCTCGCCGGCAAACTCCACGCGACCTGCGGCGGGCGCGACGATCGGCGTGCCGGCGGGACTCGGTATCTCTACGCCGTGGTGCGGCTCGCGTTGTCCGTCTTGCGTCGAGCCGAACCGGTAAGTGCCATCGATCGAGGCACCCGGATTCGTGATCGGCCACGCGAGGGTGGAATAGAGACATGCAGGAGGCTCGGCCGAGGGAGCCAAGGCCGCCGTCGCTGCAACCACTGGGGCAGTGGTCGGCCTAACCGCGGTGGCCGTGAGGCAGCCACCGGGTGCACAGGAAGTTAAGCCAGGCGTGAAGGTTGGCTCAGGTCCATGAACCGTCGGCGTCGCGGTTTCCGGATCGATCCATGCGCATGCGCCGAGGAGCAGTGCCAGCGCGTAGAGCGCTGCCGCAGTTCTCCATGGCTCGGATCGTGCCGTTGTGAGGTCGGGTCTTGGCATTGGATGCGCGCGCGAGGCGAACCTAGCCCGAGCACATTCGCTCTTGCGCGGCCACCTGCGTTCTTGCGAGGAGGTCCAGGCTGCGTGCCTCGAGCCGGTCGGCCTCGGCAAGCATCTCGCGCGCCTGAGGTTCCTCTCCGAGCGCGAGGGCATTGACCCGCACGTTGAGCAGCGCCGCCTGGAGAGCCGCGTGGGCCATGAAGCCCGCACTGCCTGCGTCGGTCGCCGTTGCGGCGTTGGCGCGCTGCGCGGCGGCGAGCGCCAGCTCGAGCAATCGCGCAGCGCTGTGCGCGACCGCCATGGGTACTTCGGCGGCGTGGAGAGTGGCCGCGCGCGACGCTTGGCCTGCAACGTGGCTCTCTTCGGCGGTTGCCTTCGGGAGGCGGCGGGCCGCCATGAGCGCCTCGAAGGCGGCCGCATCCTCCTTCACCGCAGACTGCATCTGGGGCCGCACGGCCTCCACTTCCGCGAGCAGGGCGAGCATTTCCTCCCGAACTCCGGCGTACTTCTTGCGGTCGATCGTCAACCGCGCCACCATGGCCAGCAACGCGGCTGCCACGGCGGCGGCGTACGCCGCGGCGGAGCCGCCACCCGGGGCCGGCGTACCGGCGGCCAGTGCGTCGAGGAACCCGGTTTCATCTGCCCCAAGGCGCGCAGCCGTTTCCGGGTCCTGCAATCGTCGCTCGATGAGCTGCTGAGGAGAGAGGCTGTCGATTTGCATGTACCAGGCGGCCGCATCTACAAGCGCGGCTTGCGGCAGGAGCCCGACGATCTCGCTGCGCACGACTCGCGCGCCCAAGCGCTCCGCCTCGCGCCGCACCGCCTCCGTGACGCGCGCCATCGGCGTCTGTGTGAAATCGGTGAGGTTGAGCGAGACCTGCGCCCGCCCGCCGGCCAGCAGGCCGATGGCTTTGACGAAGCGCAACCCGCCGCTGGCATGGCGTACGGCGCGTGCGATGCGCTGGGCCACCTCCACTTGATCGGTATCGAGAAACAGATTGTAGGCAATCAGCAGCGGGCGGGCGCCGACGACGGTGGCGCCGGCCGGGCCGATGACCGCCGGGCCGAAATCCGGCGCGCGCTCGGGGCGGGTGGCGATCTCCGTGCGCAACGCCTCGAATTGTCCCTCGCGGATCGCCTCCAGGTTCTGCCGTTCGGGGCGGCTGGCGGCGGCCTCGTACAGGTAAACCGGTATCCCCAGTTCGTCGCCGATGCGCCGGCCGAGTTTGCGCGCCAGTAGCACGCACTCCGCCAGCGTGATGCCCTGCAATGGAACGAAGGGAATCACATCGGTCGCGCCGATGCGCGGGTGGGCACCGGTGTGATGGGTCATGTCGATGAGTGAGGCCGCACGCTTTGCGCCGGCCAGGGCCGCCTCCAGCGCGGCCTCCGGCGGCGCGACAAAGGTGAGCACCGTCCGGTTGTGATCGGGGTCGCTGTGCGTGTCGAGCACGACCACTCCGGCGACGGCGCGGACGGCCTCCGTGATCGCCGCTATGACGTCGGAGCGACGACCTTCGGAGAAATTGGGCACGCATTCGACCAGGGGTTGGACCATTGCGACCTCTTGCCGGGGGGAAACAGACAGCGCTGGCGCGATTATATCGCTCGCGTGGGCCAATGCGCCGCCCATTGAGCGGCCCAGGGCTGCATAAAGGTCCGATGAGCGTTCAAGGACCCTCGAGTGCGGCTGGTATAATTCGGGTCGTTCCCATCCCCAGGCCTCGGGAGCATGCATGCGCCTCCACGAATACCAGTCCAAACAGATCTTCGCCCAAAACGGAATCGCGATTCCACGTGGACGAGTGGCCTCCGTCGCGGCCACGGCCAAAGAAATCGCCGAGGAACTCGGCGGACGGGTCGTGATCAAAGCCCAGGTATTGGTCGGCGGGCGAGGCAAGGCCGGCGGCGTTCGGCTTGCGCGCACCCCGGCCGAAGCGGAGGAACTGGCCACGCAGATACTGGGCATGCAGGTCAAAGGCCTGCCCGTGCGGCGCGTGCTTGTCGACGAGGCCGCCTCCATCACCAGTGAGATCTATCTGGCGGTCACCAATGACCGCACGGCCCGGCGCCCGGTGATGGTGGCCTCCGCCGAAGGCGGGGTGGAGATCGAGCAGGTGGCGCGTGACACGCCGGAGAAGATCGTGCGCCTGCTGGTGGACCCGCTGCTCGGTCTGCGCGAGTATCAGGCACGGGAGATTGCCGTGCGCATCGGCCTGCCGCGTGATCACTGGAAGAACTTCGTGCAGATCGCGCGCGGGCTGTACCAAGCCTATTCCGCATGCGACGCCACGCTGGCGGAGATCAACCCGCTGGTGATCACCGACGATCAACGCTTGATCGCCTTGGACGGCAAGATGGTGCTCGATGACAATGCCCTCTTCCGCCATCAAGACCTGGCCGAACTGCGCGATATCGATGAAGAGGCGCCGGTGGAAGTGGAGGCGCGCAAGTACGGGCTGTCCTTCGTCGCCATGGATGGGGACATCGGCTGCATGGTCAACGGCGCCGGGCTGGCCATGGCCACGATGGATATCATCAAGTTCAGCGGAGGGAAGCCGGCCAACTTCCTGGATATCGGTGGCGGCGCCGGTTCCGATAAGGTGGCCGCCGCACTGCGCATCATCCTCTCCGATCCAGGGGTCCACGCGATTCTCTTCAACATCTTCGGCGGCATCACCCGCTGCGATGAGGTTGCGCGCGGGATTCTCGCGGCGCTCGATTCTGTCAAGAGCTCCGTACCCATGGTCGTGCGCTTGGTGGGGACGAATGAGGAGGAGGGCCGGCGCCTGCTGGCCGGCGCCAAGATGGATACCGCCGCCACCTTGAGCGAGGCGGCCCAGAAGGCCGTGGATCTTGCGGCACGCCACGCGGCGTGAGCGTGCACCCGAGGATGAACCAAACACAATGAGCATCCTGGTCAACAAGAACACCAAAGTCGTCGTGCAAGGCATCACCGGCCACGAAGGGCTCTTCCATACCGAGCAGATGCTGGTCTACGGCACGCGCGTCGTGGCCGGAGTGCGGCCGGGCAAGGGCGGCGAGTGGGTTGTCTCCGGCAAAGTGCCGATCTTCGATACCGTGAGCGGCGCGGTGGAAGCCACCGGCGCCAATTGCTCGATCATCTTCGTCCCCGCCCGCGCCGCGCCGGACGCCATCCTCGAGGCGGCCGATGCCGGTGTCGCGCTCGTGGTCTGCATCACCGAGGGCATCCCCGTGCAAGACATGATGCGCGTGCGCAGATGCCTCGATGAGAAGCAGGTGCGCTTGATCGGCCCCAATTGCCCTGGCCTGCTCACGCCGGGCGAATGCAAGGTGGGCATCATTCCCGGGCACGTGGCCCGCCCCGGCAACGTAGGTGTCATTTCGCGCTCGGGAACCCTCACCTACGAGGTCATCCACGCGCTTACCCAGCGCGGCATCGGGCAATCCACCTGCGTGGGGATGGGCGGAGACCCGGTTCACGGGCTGGGGTTCCTCGAGACGCTCGAACTCTTCGAAGAGGATCCGCATACCGACAAGGTCGTGCTGATCGGCGAGATCGGCGGGAACGACGAGGAACGCGCGGCCGAGTTCATCACCGACCGGCTGACCAAACCTGTGGTGGCATTCATCGCCGGGCAAACCGCGCCGCCTGGTAAGCGCATGGGGCATGCCGGCGCGATTGTCGAAGGCGGAACGGGCACGGCCGCCGAGAAGATCAAAGCCCTGGAGGCCGCCGGGGCGCGCGTCGCGCGCCATCCGGAGGAGATCGCCGACTTGTTGGCCGCGTTGTAAAGCGAGCCAACGATCTGCGCCGGCCGACGGCGGTGGGCGAGAGCCATACTCATGCAACGAGACGCGCATCGAGGGCGGAGTGGGAGCAAAGCAAGCGCGATTGAGCAAAGGCAGCTCGGCGATCCGCTACCGATTGAGCGCATCGCGTATTGAATCGGATTGAGGGTCGGTCCGCCCAAGTTTGCGCAATGTGTCACTAGCATGTGTTGTGTTACTGTGTTGTGCAAACTCTATTGCACGTTTTGCTGTCAAAGCCATATTCGACATTGACAGGTCAAATTGCTCGTGATAAACTCTACGAACTCGCCTCGGCTTGAATTAGGCTGAATCCCGAGGGGACGGAGAGGGCGGATGTTCCAGGAGTACTTCCCGCTGATCGTGCTACTCTTCGTGGCAACCGCGGTCGGCGTGATCGCCGTGACACTGGGATCGGTGTTCGGCCCGCGCCGCCCGACGCGCATGAAGGGCCTGCCCTACGAATTGGGCATGCTGCCCATTGGTCCCGGAACGCGCCGCATGCCGGTGCGCTTCTACCTCACCGCCGTCCTCTTCATCCTCTTCGACATCGAGATCGTCTTCTTCCTGCCCTGGGCGGTGGTCTTCCGCAGCCTGGGTCTCTTCGGGCTGGTCGAGATGGGCGTGTTCGTGGTCATCCTATTGGTGGGATTGGTTTACGCTTGGAAGAAGGGAGCGTTGGAATGGGAGTAGAGGCCAAGCTCGGGGACCTGGGCCTTGTGACCCTGACGCTTGAGAAGGCGATCAACTGGACCCGCACGCGATCCATGTGGCCGATGCTCTTCGGCCTGGCGTGCTGTGCGATCGAGATGATGAGCGCGCAGGCCTCGCACTACGACCTGAGCCGCTTTGGGATGGAACTCATGCGCGCCAGCCCACGCCAATCGGACCTGATGATCGTGGCGGGACGCGTGACGCGCAAGATGGCGCCGGTGCTGCGCCGGCTGTACGATCAGATGCCCGACCCCAAATGGGTCATCGCCATGGGCGACTGCGCCTCGTGCGGCGGCATCTTCAACAATTACGCTATCGTCCAGGGCGTCGACGAGGTGGTGCCGGTGGACGTGTACGTTGCCGGCTGCCCGCCCCGACCCGAGGCGCTCATCCACGGGATCATCACACTGCACCAGAAGGTGGAAAAAGAGAAGCTCGCGGCGTATGCGTGAGGGTCGAATGCGCGGCTGCGCCATGCGTGAGAGGGCATAGCACGCCTTACGCTTGACCGCGCACGTACGGTGATCGCCCGGCTCCCGCGTTGGAGCGAGCGCCAACGGGAGGCGGCGATGGTCTGAGGGGCTGGTGGTGGTTGAGGCTCGCTGAGCACCGCACGCGTTGGGGAGCGGCTGCACCGGCGAGGAACGAGGACGAGTGGAATGGATGAAGCGCTGAGTGTGTTGCGCGCCACGCTGGGCGAGGGCGTGCGTGAGGTGAGCGAGTTCCGCGGCGAGACGTCGGTGGAGATTGTTCCGACGGGTATCGTTGCGGCTTGCCGCGCACTGCGCGACGCGGCCGGGCTGCGCTTCACTCGCCTGGCCGCGCAGACCGCCGTCGATCATTGGCCCGATCAGCCACGCTTCGCTGTGATCTATCAGTTGCACTCGCTTGAGATGGGCCTGCGCCTGCGGCTGGTGCTTCGCCTCGATGGCGATGCGCCCAGTGTGGCGAGCGTCGTCGAGGTCTTTCCGAGCGCCAACTGGCACGAGCGCGAGATCTACGACATGTTCGGCATTCGTTTCGAAGGGCACCCGGACTTGCGTCGGTTGCTGATGCCTGCCGATTGGCAGGGACACCCCCTGCGCAAGGATTACCCCCTGGGCTATGAAGAGGTCCAGTTCACGTTCAACTTCGATGAGATCGACCGGAAGAAGCCGTATGCCAAGGAGTGATTCCGGCGTCCGCGCAGGGGTCGGGTCGGCCGCCACCCCCGCAACCGAAAACGACATGTCGTCCGGGGCGGCTCCCTTTGACGATCCGCGCCTGGCCGAATACCGCCATCTGGTGTCAGAGCGCGCCCTCAGCGGCGAGACGGTCATTCTCAACATGGGCCCGCAGCACCCCTCGACCCACGGCGTGTTGCGCCTGATCCTCGAGCTCGATGGGGAGCGTGTCGTCACCTGCATTCCGGATATCGGCTTCTTGCACACCGGCGTCGAGAAGAACATGGAGGCCAAGAGCTACATCAAGGCCCTGGTGATGACCGACCGCCTGGACTATATGAACAACGTCGGCAACAACCTGGCCTACGCGCTGGCTGTAGAGAAACTGGTGGGGCTGGATGTCCCTCCACGGGCGCAGGTCATCCGCGTCATCCTGACCGAGCTGCAACGCATCTCTTCCCATTTGGTGTGGTTGGGCACGCACGCCCTCGACCTTGCGGCCATGTCCGTCTTCCTGTACTGCTTTCGTGAGCGCGAGATCATCCTCGACATCTTCGAGATGGTCTCGGGCCAGCGCATGATGACCTCCTATATCCGCCCCGGCGGACTGTGGCGCGATGTGCCTCCCGAATTCGAACCCGCGGTGCGCGAATTCATCAAACTCCTGCCGCATCGCCTGGTCCAGTACGAACGACTGCTCACCAAGAACCCGCTTTTCCTCGACCGGACGCGCGGCATCGGCGTGATCTCGGGTGAAGCGGCGCTGCGCGCCGGGCTGACCGGCGGTTCGCTGCGCGGTTCGGGTGTGAACTACGACGTGCGCAAGGCCTTCCCCTATTCGGGCTACGAGCAATACGATTTCGAGGTGCCGCTCGGCACGAAGGGCGACGTGTACGACCGCTACCGGGTGCGCATGGCCGAGATGCCGCAAAGCCTGCGCATCATCGAGCAGGCGTTGCGGAAGCTGCCGCGAGGGCCGGTGCAATCTGCCGACCGCAAGTTCATCCCGCCGCCGCGCTCGGAACTTGGCCGGAGCATGGAGTCGCTCATCCACCACTTCAAGCTGTGGACCGAGGGCTTCGACGCCCCGCGCGGTGCGATCTATTCGGCCGTCGAAAGCCCGCGCGGCGAGCTGGGGGTTTATCTTGAAGGCAACGGGGGTCCTAAGGCGCAGCGCGTCTACTGGCGCACGCCTTCCTTTATGAACATCTCGGCGCTGCCGATCCTGGCCAAGGGGTACCTGGTCGCGGATCTGGTCGGTATTATCGGCAGCCTGGATATCGTATTGGGCGACGTGGACCGCTAGGGCACGACAGGAATGGGATCGATGCTGGCCGACAAGTACGCGGACGAGATTCGCGCCCTGCTCGAGAAGTACCCCGCCGACCGCAAGCGTTCGGCGGTCATGCCGCTGCTGCATCTGGCGCAACGCGAGTACGGCTACATCACGCGTGCGGCGCTGGAGGAAGTGGCCCAGTTGAGCGGGATCACGCCCACCGAGGTGGGCACGGTAGCCGGTTTCTACACGCTGTATCGCTCACAGCCGTCTGGACGGTACACGCTGCAGGTGTGCACCGATCTCCCGTGCGCGTTGCACGGCGGCGAAGAGCTGGCGAAGAAGCTGTGCGCCAACCTCGGCGTTCGCCTGGGCGAACCGACTGCAGACGGGATGTTCATGGTCGAAGAGGTGATGTGCCTGGCCGGCTGCGACAAGGCGCCCGTCCTGCAGGTGCAGGATTCCCAAGGCGTTCACTATCATGAGAACCAGAGCGAGGCCTCGGCCATGCGCCTGATCGATGACCTGCGCCGCCAGCCGAAGGAACCGCCAGGCATGAGTACACAGCAGAGCCTGTATCGAGCGGCGGGCTGGCGAATCGCATGAGCGAACATATCTTGCTTCGCCATCGTGATGTCGCGGATATCGACAAGCTCGAGGTCTACCTCGCGCATGGAGGCTTCGAGGCGTTGCGCAAGGCCGTGACGACCCAGACCCCGGCCCAGGTGCTGGAGGAAGTCAAGGCCTCCGGGCTGCGGGGGCGGGGTGGGGCGGGCTTCCCGACCGGCATCAAATGGTCATTCCTTCCGAAGGATGTCTTCCCGCGCTACCTGGTCGTCAACGCGGACGAATCGGAGCCCGGGACGTTCAAGGATCGCGAGATCATGGAGCGCAATCCCTTCCAGTTCCTGGAAGGCGTTGCGCTCGCGGCCTATGCCGCCCAGGTCCAACGCGCGTACATCTACTGCCGGGGCGAGTTCTGGGACCTGACGCGGGACCTCGACCGCCACTTGGCCGAGATGCGATCGGCCGGATGGCTGGGCGCTAACATCCAAGGTTCAGGCTTCTCGCTCGAGATCGTCACTCATCTTGGGGCTGGAGCCTACATCTGCGGTGAGGAGACGGCGCTGCTCGAAGTCTTTGGAGGGCAACATCGGCCAGCCGCGCATACGGCCGCCCTTCCCGGCAACCCACGGGCTGTATGGCAAACCGACCGTCGTCAACAACGTGGAGACTCTCACGAACCTGCCGCCCATCATCGCTCGCGGAGCAGCCTGGTACCGAAGCATCGGCACGCCCAAGAGCAGCGGGCCGAAGGTGTTCTCGCTCTCCGGGCACGTTAATCGCCCCGGCAATTACGAGCTGCCGTTGGGGGCCACCTTTCGCACGTTGATATACGACCGGGGTGGCGGGCTGCCAGGCGGGCGCAAGCCCAAGGCCATCATGCCGGCCGGCGCCTCCTCGACGCTTCTCGCGGCGACGGAGGCCGTGCTCGATACGCCGATGGACTATGAGTCTGTCGCAGCGGCGGGCTCAATGCTCGGTTCGGCGTCGGTCATCGTCCTCGATGAGACCGTCGACATGAGCTGGTTGGCGCTCAAGACCAGCCGCTTCTTCAAGCACGAGTTCGTGCGGCAAATGCACTCCCTGCCGCGAGGGAACGTATTGGATGCTGCGCCTCTTGGAGCACATCCAGTCCGGGCCAGGCCTCCGCCGAAGACGTTCGTTTACTGGGCGACGTGGCCGGTCAGATCCAGAACAAGTGCCTGTGCCCTCTGGGCGAGTTCGCCATCGGCCCGGTGCAATCCAGCCTCGCGCTCTTCCCCGAGGATTTCATGCGTCATATCTCCCAGCCCGCGCTTCGGGCGGATGCGGTTGCGGTGAGTGAGCATGTCTGAACCGACGCGGCCGGAAATCCACCTGACCATCGACGGGCAGATGCTGCGCGTCCCCGCGGGGACTCTCATTGTGGACGCGGCCAAGCGCGCGGGGATCGACATCCCGGTTTTCTGCTACCACCCCCATCTCGAACCGGTGGGCATGTGCCGGATGTGCATGGTGGAGATCGGCCGGCCGCAGCTCGATCGCGCCACCGGCAAACCGATACTCGACGCGCACGGCCAACCGCAGATAGCGTTCGGACCCAAACTCGAAACATCGTGCACGACGCCGGTCAGCGAAGGCATGCTGGTGCGCACGGCAAGCGAGAAGGTGCGTGCCGCCCGCCACGATGTTCTCGAGTTTCTGCTGACGTCACACCCGCTCGATTGCCCGGTGTGCGACAAGGGCGGCGAGTGCCCGCTGCAGAACCAGACCCTTGAGTACGGACCGGGGCTGAGCCGCTTCATCTTCACCGACAAGCAGCGCCTGGGCAAACACGTCCCACTCGGCGAACTCATCTGGCTCGACCAGGAACGCTGCATCCAATGCGGGCGCTGTGTCCGCTTCCAAAGCGACGTGGCGGATGACCCGGTCATCGGGTTCTACCAGCGCGGTCGCAAATTGCAGATTGCGACGTTTTCGGAGCCCGGTTTCGACTCGAAGTTCTCCGGCAACACCACCGACATTTGCCCGGTGGGCGCCCTCACCACTGCCGACTTCCGCTTCGGCGCTCGGCCGTGGGAAATGCGCAGCTCAGCCTCGATCTGCACGCATTGCGCAGTGGGCTGCAACACGGTTGTGCACACGCGGCGCGAGGCGGCCGCCGGCGGGCGGTTGGAGATCAAGCGTGTGCTGCCGCGCCAGAACAACCACGTCAATGACCTGTGGATGTGCGACAAGGGGCGCTTCGGTTACACCTACGCCACCCATGCGGACCGGTTGACCCAGCCGCTCGTGCGCGAGGGCGAGGCCCTGGTGCCGGCCACCTGGCCGGAAGCGCTCGAACGCATGCGCGCGGGGCTTGAGGCCGCGGGTCAACGCGTTCTGGGGCTGCTGGGCGATCGACTTTCGAACGAGGATCTCTTTGCGTTGCGCACGCTCCTGACCGGCCGCGGCGGTGCGGTCACGCTCGACTCGACCATGGCCGGGGGCGATCTGACTGCGCAGGTGGGGGTCGGCGCGGGCACCAATTTGGCCGATCTCGGCGCGGGCTCGGTCATTCTGCTGGCCGCGACGGACTTCGAAGAAGAAGCACCCATCTGGTGGCTGCGCTTGCGGCAGGCCGCGCAACGCGGGGCCACCGTGATCACGATCGCGGCGCGACCGACCAAAGCCGATCGAATGGCCGCTCACGTCGTGCGCATAACCTATGGCGAAGAGGCCGCGACGCTGGAGGCGCTGCGCAACCCGACCCGCGCGCCGGAGCACCTGCGCGATGCGGCGCGCGCCTTCGCCGAGGCCGAGAACGGTATCGTCTTCTTCGGGGCGGACGGGCTGGGTTTCGAGGGCACCTCCGCCCTCGCCCAGGCTGCGGCCAATTTGCTCATCGATACTCGCCACTTTGGCAGGCCGAACAACGGCCTGGTCGGCGTGTGGCCGCGCGCCAACACGCAGGGCGCGTGGGATCTGGAGGTGCGCCCCGATGGGCTCCGCCTCGCCGAGCATGTGGCCCACCGCGCGGCGCTGCTCATTGCTGGCGCCGACCCCGTCGGTGACGACCCTGCGCTCGCGGCCGTGGTGCGCGCGCCCAAGTTTCTCGTCGTTCAGGAATTGTTCCTGAGCGACACCGCCAAACTGGCGGATGTGGTCCTGCCCGCGCAATCGTTCGCCGAACGCGAGGGCAGCTTCACCTCGGGTGAGCGTCGCGTGCAACGCTTCTACCCGGCCGTTCCTCCCGCGGGCCAGAGCAAGCCAGATTGGCAGATCGCCTGTGAGATTGGCCGCGCACTCGGCCTCCCGATGCCGTGGACTTCGGTTGGGCAGGTATTCGCGGCGCTCGCGGCGTCCGCGCCGGCTTATGCCGGCCTGACCTATGCGGCGCTCGCGAATTCCGAAACACAGTGGCCGCCCACCGGCCCCGCCGAATTCCCCTTCAGCGGCACGGCCGCGCGCAACGAGCAGGGGCTGGGTGTGCAACTGACTAGCGCGGTTGAACGCGGCACGGTCGTGAGCCTGCGCGCCGTGAGCTTCAATGCGCCCCGCGCCGCGTGGTTGGCAGTACCCATCACGCGCCTCTACGATCGCGGCACGCTGCTGCGGCGCGCGGCGACGCTTGCGCCACGCCTGCCCGCGCCGTCGGTGGTCCTTCATCCGCTGGATGCCGATACGCTGGGCGTCAAGCCCGGTCATGCGGCGAGGCTCGTGCTGAACGGGCTGCAGGGTGAGCTCACCGTTGTGGTGGATGAGACCACCCCGCGAGGCGTGATGCTTCTCCCGCGCAGTGCCTCGCTGGCATTAGCCGCGCCCGTCGAAGTTGAATTGCGCCCTGCGCCCACGGCGGGTGTGCGGGCCGAGCTCGAGCGCTGAAGAAACTCGGGATGCCATTCGACACCGCCTTTTTCCTCGAACCTCTGATCAAAAGCGTCGTCCTGGTGCTCGGGCTGACGCTCGGATTCGCCTATCTGACGCTCTTCGAGCGGCGCGTGCTGGCGCGCCTGCAGGTGCGCATCGGCCCCAACCGCGCCGGTCCCGGCGGCATCCTGCAGCCGATCGCGGATGCGGTCAAGCTCATTTTCAAGGAAGAACTGATCCCGAGCGCGGCCGACAAGCTGGTTTTCATCCTGGCGCCGATCATCACCGTCGTGCCGGCGCTGATCGTGCTGGGCGTAGTGCCGTTCGGCCCGACCGTAACCATCTTCGGCCGGTCGGTGCGCCTGGCGCTGGCCGACCTGAACGTGGGCGTTCTGTACGTTCTCTCCATCACCTCAATCTCCATCTACGGCATCGTCCTGGCGGGCTGGGCCTCCAACAACAAGTACGCCATGCTTGGCGGCATCCGCTCCTCGGCTCAGATGGTGAGCTACGAATTGGCGCTCGGCCTGTCATGGGTCGGGCCGATCCTGCTGGCGAACTCGATGAGCCTCCAGACGATCGTCGAGTCGCAGCGCTCCATCTGGTTCTTCGCGATGCAGCCGGTGGGAGTCTTGGTGTTCTTCGTCGCCGCTTTGGCCGAGGTCAACCGCGCGCCGTTCGATATGCCGGAGGCCGAGCAGGAGCTGACCGCCGGATACCACGTTGAATACTCGGGCATGAAGTTCGCGCTCTTCTTCATGGCCGAATACATCAAGATGATCGCCGTGTGCGTCATCGCGGCCACGCTGTTCTTCGGCGGTTACCTCGGTCCGTTCATCGACCGTCTGCCGTGGCTTGGCCCCTTCTACCTGCTGCTCAAAGTCGTGGGGCTGCTCTTCCTGATGGTGTGGGTACGGGCCACGCTGCCGCGCATCCGCTACGACCGGCTGATGGCGTTCGGTTGGAAGATCCTCATGCCGCTGGCGCTGGCCAATGTGGTGGTGACAGCGGTGGTCCTGGTGGTGATCGGCTCATGAATGCGCAACCCAGCTCGCGAGGGCTCAGAGGTCTGGGTTCGGCGGTCAAGGAAATCCTGACCGGGCTGGCGACGACCCTGGGCATGGTCTTCGAACGCCCGGTGACGATCGCCTATCCGGAAATCAAGCGCCCCGTGCGGCCGCGCTTCCGCGGGCGCCATGAGCTCAAGCGTTACGACAACGGGCTCGAGAAGTGCATTGGCTGCGCCTTGTGCGCCGCCGCCTGCCCGGCGGATGCCATCTTCGTGGAAGCGGCCGAGAACACCGATGAGGTGCGATTCTCACCCGGCGAGCGCTATGCTCGCACGTATGAGATCAACTACCTGCGCTGCATCTTCTGCGGCTATTGCGAAGACGCCTGCCCCACCGAGGCGATCGTCTTAGAGAGCCAATACGAACTCTCCTACACCGACCGGCGCACGGCGATCCTCGGCCGCGAGCAGTTGCTCGTGCCGGTGCCAAGCGGGGGCCGGCCGACCCCCCAGCAGGTGTCGCCGCACACTTTCGACCGTGCCATCCCCGACATGCAGGACCCGGAGTGAGCCATGACGCCTGACCTGGCCGTCTTTCTTGGGCTGGCAGTGGTGACCGTGGCGAGTGCACTCGGCATGCTCTTCAGCCGCAGCGCGGTCTACTCCGCCCTGTTTCTAGTTCTCAACTTCGCCACCGTGGCCATGGTCTACTTCTTGTTGGGTGCGCCGTTCATTGCCCTGGCGCAGGTGACGGTCTATGCCGGGGCGATCATGGTGCTCTTCTTGTTTGTGATCATGCTGCTCGGAGCCGATCGGGTCGGAGCCGGTCCGGTGCCGCGAGCCTGGCAGTGGCAGCGCATCGTGGCCATCGGGCTGGGTGCGATCCTGGCTGGCGAGACGGTCTACCTCATCTTCTCGAGAGGCGGCATGAACAGTGTGGCGCACTCCGCACTCGCGGCCGGGCAGGGCGGGCCCGCCGAGATTGGAGCGGCGCTCTTCCGCGATTATCTACTCCCGTTCGAGGTGACCTCGGTGTTGCTCCTGGTGGCGATGGTGGGCGCGATTGTGCTGAGCCGCGAGGAGCGCAAGAGTTAGCAACAGAGCTTGCGCCGCGGAGAACGCAGAGAACGCTGGGAGCTCTCTTTGCGTTGAGAACAGTGAGCGCACTGTAAGCTCTCACAACTGAGAGCTTTGGGATCACTGGGACATCGCACGTCGGCGCATCTGGAACTGGATGCTCCTTGCCGCTGCGAGGGGAGGCGACAGAGGGGTGGGGGAGCCGATCAGAAAGATCCAGCACTGCGATTGGGACCCGCTCTCCAAACGAGGTGGGCGAAAGGCAAGCCAATCGCTTAGGTAACACCCTTCTGGGAAGTTGGGATGCTTTTCCCCAACTTCCCGAAGGAAAAGAAATCCTCCCCTCCCAGCGGAGCGGGGAGGGGACAGAGGGGTGGGGTCACTCGAATACCACGCACCGGGAGAATTCGGTAATGGTCCCAACAGCGTATTTCGTCGGGTTGTCGGCTCTTCTCTTCTCCATCGGCGTGTTGGGCGTATTGGTGCGCCGCAACGCCATCATCGTCTTCATGTCGATCGAAATGATGCTCAACGCCGCCAACCTGGCCTTCATCGCTTTCGCCCGCGCGCAAGGCTCACTGGCCGGGCAGGTCTTTGTTTTCTTCGTCATGACCGTCGCCGCCGCCGAGGTCGCCGTGGGCCTGGCCCTGATGGTCACCGTTTTCAAGTCGCGCCATAGCTCGAGCGTCAACTCACTCAACTCGCTGCGCGGATAGCCGCGGCTCTTTCAAGGCAGAAGATTCCGCATGCGCCTTTTCGGGTTGGTGCCGCTGGTCGTCTTCCTCCCGCTTGCGGGCTTGGTGCTCAACCTGCTCTTCGGCCGCCGCCTGGGCGAGCGCTTCACCGCCTGGGTGGCATGCGCGGCCGCGGGCCTGGCCTTCGGCGTGTCGGCCGCGTTGGCCTGGGCCCTCACCCAAAGCCCGGAAGGCGCGGCCGTTCACCTGGCATCCTGGCTGCGCGTCGGCGCGCTGGATGTGCCCTGGGCCTTCCGCGTGGACACGCTTTCGGTGACGATGATGCTCGTCGTCTCGGGCGTCGGCACGCTCATCCACATCTATGCCGCCGGTTACATGCACGAGGACGTGCGCCACAACGACGACCCCGGGCGCTACACGCGCTTCTTCATCTACTTCAACCTGTTCCTGGCCTCCATGCTCGTCTTGGTGAGCGGCGACAGCTTCCTGACCCTTTTCGTCGGCTGGGAGGGCGTGGGGCTGTGCTCGTACCTGCTCATCAGCTTCTGGTACGAGAAGGGCCAGGACGGCATCGGCAACGCGCTGGCGGGCAAGAAGGCCTTTGTGGCCAACCGCATCGGTGACGCCGGCTTCCTCATCGCCATCTTCCTCATCTACACCAAGTTCGGCAGCCTGTCCTTCGACGTCGTTTTCGCCCGCGCCGAGGCGTTGGGTCCCGCCATCGCGCCGCTGGCCACCCTCATCACGATATGCCTCTTGATCGGGGCCACCGGCAAATCGGCGCAGATCCCGCTCTTCGTCTGGCTGCCGGATGCCATGGCCGGCCCGACGCCCGTCTCGGCGCTGATCCATGCCGCGACGATGGTGACCGCCGGCATCTACATGATGACCCGCTCGCACGCACTGTTCGCGCTTGCGCCGGCGACGCAGAATGTGGTGGCCATCGTGGGCGCAGCCACGGCGCTGTTCGCGGCAACGATCGCCGTGGCCCAAAACGACATCAAGAAGGTGCTGGCCTACTCCACCATCAGCCAGCTCGGCTTCATGGTCGCCGCAGTCGGGCTGGGCGCATACGTCGCGGGCATGTTCCACCTTGTGACTCACGCCTTCTTCAAGGCGCTGCTCTTCCTCTCGGCCGGCTCGGTCATCCTGGGCGTCGAGGCGGGGCATCATCACGCCGCGCACGCCGGGCACGGCGGCGCACGCCGCCGAACCGTTCGACCCGCAGGATATGCGCAACATGGGCGGGCTGTGGCGGCGCATGCCCATCACACGGCTGGGTGTATCTCATCGGCGCGGTGGCCCTCGCCGGCCTGCCGCCGCTGGCGGGCTTTTTCTCGAAAGATGAAATCCTCGCGGACGCCTTCCAGCACTCGCCGGGCATCTACCTGACCCTCACCGCGGCCGCATTCCTGACCGCCTTCTACATGACCCGCCAGGTGTGGCTGGTCTTCTTCGGGCAACCGCGCAGCGCGGCGGCAGAGGGCGCGCGCGAGAATCCACCCATCATCACCCTCCCGCTCGCGGCGCTGGCCGCTCTGTCCGTTCTCGGCGGCGCGCTCAACCTGCCCGGGCTGCACACCTTCACGACCTGGCTTGGCCACACGCTCGGTGAAGCCGAGGCCGGCCAGTTCAACCTGCATTGTGGCGGGCCTCTCGACGGCGCTGGCTCTCGCGGCCATCGCCCTGGCCGCGGCTTTCTATCGCGCGCGCCCTGTGGCCCCCGGCGTGGTGGATCCGTTGCGCGCCGTGCTTGGCCCGCTGCACCTGGCCATGGAGAAGAAGTGGTGGGTGGATGAGCTCTACAACGTGTTGATCGTCCGCCCCTACGCATGGGTCGCCCGGCAAACCGCAGAGGTCATCGAGATGCGCTTCTGGCACGACTTCTTCCATGAGCGCGTGCTGGCCGGCGGCTTCACCGGCCTGACCAACGTCCTTGCCTGGCGCATCGATCTGCCTGTGGTGGATGGCTTCTTCACCGGGGTTGCGCGGGGCGTGCGCGGCCTGGGCGAGGGCCTGCGCCGTCTGCAGGTGGGCTACGTTCGCGCCTACGCGACGATATTCCTGCTCGGGGTCGTCGCCGCCCTGGGGTATCTGGTGCTCGGCCTGCGCTGAAGCTTCGCGCGGCGCGGGTGCAAGCCGATCGATCGAGGAGCAACCATGAGTCTCTTGCTTCAACCTCTCACCCTGGTCACCTTCTTCCCGCTGATCGGCGTGCTGGTCCTGCTCTTCCTCAAGGAGGAGTGGAAGAGCGCGCTGCGCTGGGTGGCCCTGCTCACCTCGCTCGTCACCTTCGGCTTGGCGGTGTGGGTGCTGATGCTCTTCAACCGCAGCGACCCCGGGCTGCAGCTCGTGGCCCGCGCGCCGTGGATTCAGTTCGGCGGCGTCTGGAACATCGAGTACTACCTGGCGCTGGATGGCATCAGCATCCTGCTGGTGCTACTGACCGCGCTGCTCACCCCGCTGGCGCTGCTCTCCACCTGGAAGACGGTCACCGAGCGCGTCAAAGAGTTCATGGTCTTCTTCCTGCTGCTCGAAGTGGGAATGACCGGCGTCTTCCTGGCCATGGACCTCTTCCTCTTCTACATCTTCTGGGAGTTCACGCTGGTGCCGATGTACTTCCTGATCGGCATCTGGGGCGGCGAGCGGCGCATCTATGCCGCGATCAAGTTCTTCCTCTACACCATGTCGGGCTCGGTGCTGATGCTGCTGGCCATCATCTGGCTGGGTCTCGCGGGCGGCACCTTCTCGCTGCCCGACCTGGTCGCGCGCGGAGGCATCCCGCCCAACCTGCAAGTGTGGTTGTTCCTGGCCTTCGCCTTGGCCTTTGCGATCAAAGTTCCGATGTGGCCGCTGCACTCGTGGCTGCCGGATGCCCACGTCGAGGCGCCCACCGCCGGTTCGGTCATCCTGGCGGGCGTCTTGCTCAAGATGGGCTCCTACGGCTTCGTGCGCTTCAACCTGAGCCTCTTCCCGCAGGCGGCGGTGCAGCTTGCGCCGTGGCTCGGGGGCCTGGCAGTGATCGGCATCATCTACGGTGCGGCGGTCTCATACGCGCAGCAGGATCTGAAGAAGCTGGTCGCCTTCTCCTCGGTCTCCCATCTGGGCTTCGTCATGCTGGGCATCTTCGCCCTGAACGCCGAGGGCGTCGAGGGCGGCATCCTGCAAATGGTCAATCATGGCGTCTCGACCGGCGCCTTGTTCCTCATCGTCGGTCTGATCTACGAGCGCCGCCACACGCGCGACCTGGCCGCCTTTGGCGGGCTGTGGAAGATCATGCCCATCTACGGCGCGCTGACGCTGGTGGTGACGCTCTCCTCGATGGGCCTGCCCGGGCTCAACGGTTTCATCGGCGAGTTCACCGTGCTCCTGGGCGCCTACGGTTCGCGCGCGCTGGGCTCGCCCTGGTTCGCGGCGCTCTCGGTGCTGGGGGTGATCCTGGCGGCGATCTACCTTCTGACCATGTTCCAGCGCATGTTCCTCGGCCCAGTGACCCACGAAGAGAATCGCGGGCTCACCGACCTCACCGCGCGTGAGATTCTCACGCTCGCGCCGCTCGTGATTCTGATCTTTTGGATCGGCCTGTATCCGAAGCCGTTCTTCGATTTGATGGGGCCATCGGTCGCGAAGCTCGTGGCCGGGCTGCAAACCGCCGTCGTGGCCATGCGGTAAGCGCACGAGCCTTCACCACGGAGACTACAGAAAGCACGGAGCTCTCCCACCGTTACGGTGACACTCGCCAGGGTGGATGGGGACGATCTCCGTCCCCATCCACAAAAGAAAAAACCTCTTCCCCTCCCCGTGAAACGGGGAGGGGGCAGGGTGTGGGGCCGCTGCTCGAACGACGCGCCATTGCACGAATGGCAAAACTGCTCCATCGCGGGGAGGGGACACAGGGGTGGGGCGCACTGCTCTGACCACCCGCCCGTTCAAGTAACACTCTCCTGGTAAGTTGGGGAGTTCTCCCCCAACTTACCAAAAAGAAAAGAATCCTCCCCTCCCCACGGAGCGGGGAGCTTGCCCTGCAAAGGGGGGATAAAGGGGAGGGGTCGTTGCATCCGCATCATGACGCGAATTGGCCCTTGTTCCCGTTCGCGCACCATTAGCCGTCACGGGACGACATTCTGCCGATGACAATTCAGGATCTTCTCGCTCTCCTGCCTCTCCTCACCATCCTCACCTGGGCGGTGCTTCTCCTGGTCGTGGACCTCTTCGTCCCGTCCGGGCGTAAAGCCATCACCGCCGGCCTGGCTGCGCTCGGGTTGCTCGTCGCGCTGGGCCTGGCCCTCTTCTGGCGCATCACGCCCACCACCGCATTCAACGGCATGGTCGTGGTCGACGGTTTCTCCACCTTGCTCAGCGCCTTGTTCGCCGTCTGCGGCCTGGCGGGCGTGCTGCTCGCCTATGCTTACCTGCAACGCATGGGCATCGAGCGCGGCGAGTACTACACTTTGCTGCTCTTCTCCGTCGGCGGGATGATGCTCATGGCCTCCGCCGCCGATCTCATCGCCATCTTCCTGGCGCTGGAATTGCTCTCGATCCCGCTCTACGTCCTGGCCGGGTTTGCCCGCCCGCGCCTGGCCTCCGAAGAGGCCTCGCTCAAGTATTTCCTCCTCGGCGCGTTCGCCACCGGCATGCTGGTCTACGGCATCGCGCTGGTCTACGGCGCCACCGGCTCCACCCAGCTCCCGGTGATCGCCGCGCAGATCGTGCAGCTTACCGCGAGCGGCAGCCTGCCCCTCATCGGCTACGCGGGCGGCGGGCTGATCCTGGTCGGCCTGGGCTTCAAGGTTGCGGCAGTTCCCTTCCACATGTGGACGCCCGATGTCTATGAGGGCGCGCCCACACCGGTCGTCGGCTTCATGTCGGTTGCCGCCAAGGCCGGCGGCTTCGCCGCGCTCTTGCGCTTCCTGGCCTGGGCGCTGCCCGCGATGAGTCTCACGTGGGTTCCGCTCGTGGCCGTGCTCGCCGCCTTGACCATGGTCGTCGGCAACCTGGCCGCCCTCGTCCAGATGAACCTCAAGCGCATGCTCGCGTACTCATCGATCGCGCACGCGGGCTACATCCTCATGGCCGTGGCTGCACTCGGCACGCGCGCCGCCTCCGCGGGCGCCGTTGCTGCGGCCGTTTTCTATCTGCTGGCCTACGCCGTCACCAACTTGGGCGCGTGGGGCGTGGTCGTCGCTCTCGAGCGCGAGTACGGTACCGGCCTCACCCCGCCGGACTACTCCGGCCTGGCACGCAAGCACCCCTTGCTGGCGATGGCCATGACCATCTTCATGCTCTCGCTCACCGGCATCCCGCCCACGGCCGGCCTGGTGGCCAAGGTCTACGTCTTCCGCGCTGCGTTGGATGGCGGCCTGGTGTGGCTGGCCATCGTCGGCGTCATCACCTCCTTCATCTCCGCCTACTATTACCTGCGCGTGATCGTCGCCATGTACATGCGCGAGGGCTCGCCCGAGGTGCGCCTCGACCGCCTCACCGCGGGCGTCGTGGCCGTGGCCGCCGTGGCCACCCTCGCCCTCGGCGTCTTGCCCGCGCCGCTCATGCAATCCGCCGTGCGCGCGGTCATGCTCGCGGTGGGCGGCTAGCCAATCCACCCCGCATCTCTTTTGGGAGAAGGCGACCGTGGCCCTCACGCCGCGGTCGTTCATTTCCCGCCAACGCCTTCAGCCTGGCGATGCCCGCCACCTCTCAGGCCGGGGAGGACTCGCGCTGGAGGGTATACTTTGTACCGAGCACCCCGCCATATATGGTGTTTGAGGCGTCTTGTAAGGGACTTGTAAGGGGTCAGGGGGTATTAATGGTGGAAGTGGCTCATTCTCATCATCCTGGCCGGGTCATCCCGGCATGACAAACACGCCCGAACCGAAGTCCCCCGGATTCTTCCGCAGCCTGCGTCTGCCGATCTTCGGGCTCGTACTGCTTGCGCTATTGCCGGCCTTCGCCGTCGTCTTCAGCTTCGGCATCAGCGAGCGGCGCAGCGAGGCGGCACGCGCGAGGGAAACGGCGCTTGACTTCGCGCGCCTGGCCGCCCGCGATCAGCAACAGGCAATCTCCACAACGCAACAGCTTCTCATCCTCCTCGCTTCGCAAGATGAAGTTAAGGCGGAGCTCGGTCAGGAATGCCTGGACTACATGGCCGGGATCCTGCCTTCCTATCCTTCGCTGACCAACATCGGCGCGGCATCACTTAACGGGGATGTCTACTGCAGTGGTCTGCCAATCACGACACCGGTCAACATCAGCGACCGGGGCTACTTCCAGCGCGTCCTCTCCACGGGGGAGTCTTCACTCGGCGAATTCCAGGTGGGGCGCATCACCGGCCGCGTGGCCATCAACATGGGCCAGCCAATTCTCGACGAGCAGGGTGCAGTGCGCGGCGTCGTGTACGCTGCGATCAGCCTCGATTGGCTTGGTCAAATGGCGGAAAGCGTCGGCCTACCCCCAGGCAGTTCGGTCACCGTGATCGACAGCCAGGGCACCGTCCTGGCGCGCTTCCCAGACGAGGAAGGATGGGTCGGCAAGCAGGTGCCCGAGGCGCCACTGTTTCAGGCCGTTTCGCAAGGGAAGGGCGAAGGGACATTCGATGCCGTCGGGCTTGACGGGACGAGCAAGCTTTATGGGTACACCTCGCTTCTGGCCGATCGGCCGGGCGCGGTGTATGTCTCGGTCGGCATCCCCGCAGCCCAGGCCTACGCCCGTGTCGACACCGCGATTACCCGCGCCGGCCTCGCGATGGCCGGGCTGCTGGTACTCGGGGTGATCGCCGCCTGGGCGGGCAGCGAAGCCTTCATCATGCGCCGCACGCGCACGCTGGTGGATGTGGCCCGCCGGCTCGCCGCGGGCGACCTGGACGCGCGCACCGGAATCTCCCACGCCGGTGACGAACTGGGTGAGGTGACCGCCGCGCTCAACTCGCTGGCCGAGGCCAACCAGCTACGCCTGGAGGAGCGCGATCGCGCGCTGGCGCAGCTCTCGACCGTGGTGCGCGCGCTGCGCACTCTGGGCGAGAGCAACCAGGCGCTGGTGCGCGCCGAGACCGAAAGCGACTTGCTGCAAACCGTGTGCCAGGTGATTGTCACCTCCGGCGGCTATGACGCGGCTTGGGTGGCCTTTGCCGAGCAGGACGAGGCGCACACGATCCGCCCCATGGCGCATGCCGGGGTGATCGGCGACGACCTGGACTCGCTGCCGCTCTCCTGGGGCGAGGGGCCGCTGGGTGAGAACCCGGTTGGCCAGGCCATTCGCAGCGGGCGCCCACAAGTGTTCCAGGATCTCAGCGTGGCCCCCTACAACGACCTGTGGACCAGGACTACCCTCGACCGCGGTTGCGCCTCGGTGCTGGTCTTGCCGCTTGGTTCCACACCGGGCCAGGTTCTTGGTGTTCTGGCCATCTGCGCCGGCGAGCAGGGCGGGTTTGCCGTGGAAGAGGAGGTGCTCCTGCTGGAGCAGATGGCGCGCGACCTGGCCTACGGAATCGGCGCGCTGCGTACGCGGCGCTCGCGCGAATCGATGGAGAGCCAGCTCGAACGCCAACTGGATCGCCTGCATTCCCTGCGCGCGATCGATACCGCCATCGTCTCGAGCCTCGACCTCAAGGTGACGTTGGCCGTGCTGCTCGACCAGGCGACCACTCAGCTTCACGCGGACGCGGCGGATGTGCTGCTGCTCGACCCGCACTCGCTGCGCCTGGAGCACTTCGCTTCGCGCGGGTTCCGCACGCGCGCGCTCGAACATACCAAGCTGCGCCTGGGAGAGGGGCAGGCGGGGCAGGCGGCCGCGACGCGCGATGCCGGTGCGCATCGACGATCTGCGCGCCTCGCCCGGCTCGCTCGCCCGCGCACCGCTGCTTGCGGATGAGGGCTTCGTGGCGTACTACGCCTTCCCGCTCATCGCCAAGGGCGAGGTCAAGGGCGTCATCGAGATCTTCGGTCGCAAACCCTTCGTGATCGACCGCGAGTGGGAGGAGTTCCTGGCCACCCTCACCGGGCAGGCGGCGGTGGCCATCGACAGCTCGCGCATGTTCGACGGCCTGCAGCGCTCCAACGCCGATCTCACGGTGGCCTACGATGCCACCATCGAAGGCTGGTCGCGCGCGCTCGACCTGCGCGATAAGGAGACCGAGGGCCACACCCAGCGCGTGGCGCAGTTGACCGAACAGCTCGCGCGCGAGATGGGCTTCACCGAGCTGCAGCTTCTGCACCTGCACCGCGGCGCGCTCCTGCACGATATCGGCAAGATGGGCGTGCCGGATACCATCCTGCTCAAGCCCGGCCCGCTGACCGACGAAGAATGGGTGGTGATGCGCCAGCACCCGGTGTATGCCTACGAGATGCTCTCACCGATCTCGTACCTGGCGCCGGCCATCGACATCCCCTACTGCCACCACGAGAAGTGGGATGGCAGCGGCTACCCGCGCGGCCTGGCGGGCGAGGACATTCCGCTCGCGGCCCGCATATTTGCCGTGATCGACGTGTGGGATGCGCTGCGCTCGGACCGCCCCTACCGCCCCGCGTGGCCGCAGGCCAGGGCCCTGGCCCACATCAAAGAGGGCGCCGGCTCGCACTTCGGCGGCTATCGACATCCCCTACGCGCACCACGAGAAGTGGGATGGCAGCGGCTACCCGCGCGGCCTCGTGGGCGAGGCCATTCCGCTCGCGGCCCGCGTATTCGCGGTGATCGACGTGTGGGATGCATTGCGCTCGGATCGCCCCTACCGCCCCGCGTGGCCGCAGGCCGAGCCCTGGCCCACATCAAGGAGGGCGCCGGCTCGCACTTCGACCCGATGGTGAAGAGGTGTTCCTGAAGATGAGGTGGTAGAGGAGAATCGGCCGGGCCCGTCAGGTCTCAGTAGCTCCTGGAGGCACCGGGTCGAAATGGAAGGAGCACGGGATGGTACTTCGACATGCGGGACTGAAGTTGCTCCCTGCACGGCGCGGTCCATCCATGTGGCTCGAATAGATTGTTGTCGTGGCCAGTCCGCCCAACAGCAAGTTGGGCGGCACAGCCTGCTTGCACCCTCGCCGCCGCCCGGTATACAATCCGCGCAATCTAGGCTTCTTCAGGAGGGGCTTAACTGGCCGAAGAAGTCAAGTCCCCGCAAGTAGACCTTGCTATCGTCCTCGGCTACATTGCCACAAAGGACATCCCCACAACAGAGAAGAAGGTCGCAATCCTTACCCAACTCGGGTACTCCAACAGGGACATGGCCACGATCTGCGCCGCCACAGAGGGTGTCGTTCGGGCGCTGAAGTCCAAAGCTAGGAAGGGGTGACGCCATGCCGGGCAAACAGAAGCCCGCGCTCCAGAAACCGGCGCCGAGATCCTGATGCTAGGATACCTGTGCATTAAGGGGGTCGAAGGTCTCCCCGAGAAGGTTGGCGTCCTCGATCCATTTGCACTTGCCGACGCCGACATCGCCAGGGTCTGCAACGCTGCACCTGGCTCCGTTCGGAATGCCCGCCTCCAAGTCAAGAAGGCATCGAAGACTGAATGAACAGGAACCTTGTCAAGGAGATCGTCGCAAAGACCGGCGTCCAGGAGGGGGCTGGCCTGCGCGTCACGCTCTCAAGGATAAAGGCACGCCACGACCTTCGGACGATCAACCAGGCCGCATGCTTCTACATCAAGAAGAAGAGACTTCATATTAACGTGTCGTCTATCATAGACGATGTCACAAGGGACGCCGTCAAGGGTCTCGCGACGGCTTCTCCAACTCCCCACTCAGCAGACCCTCTGCCAAGCGCCCGAAGCCACGAGCCGTTCCCGCCGTCAAGTGGCTTCCCACTCGCCTCTTCACCGTTGCTGCACAACTGGCGGACTTCTACCCCCACCTATTTGTGTTCGAGAATTCACTTCGCACTGCCATCCAGTCACGCATGGCCAACGCCCATGGCAAAGACTGGTGGGAGAAGAAGATAAAGGCCGAACTATTCGAGATCTACCGGTATGCCGACGAGGAGCGCATCCGCCAGTCCAAGCTCCCCATAGTTGGCAAGACGCTGAACCTGGCCCCCCTCGAACTGATAACAATAGGTCATCTCGAGGTAATAATCACAAAGTACCAGGCCCTCTTTATACCGTCGCTCTTTCCTAGATCCGACTTCTTCACTGGCCACATGGTCATAATCAAGCAAGTGAGAAATGCCTTGGCGCATGTTTCGCCTGCACCTACCGTCAAGGACATCCGGAACGCGCGAAGCGAAATCGCCATATTGCTGCAACACATCTCCACGGTCTGATCCTGCGGCCGAACTAGTCACTTGTGCCGACGCGGCTTCCGCCGCTGGGGGGAACGCCGCACCTGAACCCAACGGTCAGGGCACAGAAAGAAGCCGCCTGCCCGCCACGCCGTGCGGCACGGTTCGAGGCCGTTAGGCCGTCGGTCCGGCTTGCCTGTTCATCGCATCCGGATACAATCCGCCAGTATCTTCAGGTCTCAGGGGGTAGCAATGCCTCAACCAGGTAATCCTCACCAAGTTGACACCACAATCCTGCTCGGCTACATTGCGACGAAGGACATTCCCACTACGGAGAAGAAGGTCGCCGTTCTGGCTCGCCTCGGCTTCTCCAACAGAGATATGGCCGCAATATGCGCCACATCAGAGAACGTCATCAAGACCCTCAAGTCAAAAGTGAAGAAGGGATAGTTCCATGCCCACGAAAGCGAACCCCACGCCACAAGAGAGAAGCGCGGAGATCCTGATGCTCGGATATCTCTGCATCAAGGGTGTCGAAGGCCTTCCCGAGAAAGTGGGCATACTCGACCGCTTCGGACTTCGCCGACAGCGATATCTCGCGCATCTGCAATTCGGCGATCGGCTCTGTCCGAAATGCACGCCTCCAGATCAAGAGACAGCCCAAGCAGTGACGGCTCCCTCCATCAACCTTGAGCCCCTCCCGCCACAAAACGGAGGAACACGTGCCCACATCCGATCAGCAGACAGTCATTGCCAAGCTCGACATATTGATCAGTCTAGTCGCGTTGCAGATAGCCTCCGATCGGAGCATCACAGAAGGAGTCTACGCCTTGCGTCTGGCCGGACTCGACAACAAGACCATCGCAAAGGTTCTCAACACAACCGAAGGAACCGTCCGAGCGTTAGTCAGCGCGCGGCGAAGCCACGCTGGGAAATGAGGAATTGAAATGGAGAATGAGGAGCGAATTGAACGACTTCTGGCCCTAATCCTCCTTGGCCAGATGAAGGGAGCCTCCCAGAAGGACAAAGTCCACGCCCTTAGCCTCGCGGGCTTCCAGAATCTTCGAGATCGCCAATATCCTCGAGACGACGGCCGACAAGGTCAAGAAGTCCTTGTACCAGGCTAGGCAGCCCCGCAGGCGCCACACGCCTGGCTAACCCAGTCAATCACTTGGCATGCCCCCCCCGCCCGATTTCCGGCAAGTTCCTCACGCCCTGCCGGCAGTACGAGACTGCGGCCGATACAATGGCCGCACATCCTACTGGCGTCTGTTCGCCATCGAGAACATCCTACGCGTCATTGCTCACACCGTCCTCATCTCCCAGTACCAACGCGATTGGGTACCTTCTGTAGTTTCCAAGCAGAAGTACGCCGACATCGAATGGCGCAAGGCAGACTACCGCAACCACCCGGCAGGCTCCACGCCGGGTCAGCACGATGTCTACTACCTCGCACTCTCCGACCTGACCAAGATAATCGCTAACCACGCGGATCTGTTCCGCGTCTCCATTCCCGATATCGACACCTGGATCCTCCGCCTCGAGCGCGTCCGCCTCCCAAGGAACATCGTTGCGCACATGAACTGGCCCAACACCAGCGACCGAACCGAAATAGCAGGCCTCTATCGCCAGCTACTTTCCCTCCACCGGCTGCTAAATACCGAGGGATTCCATTTCCAGGTCCCATAGCACGCTCATAGTCGATTTCTGGCCGGAAAAACCACTCCCATGTGCCGCCGCGGCTTCCGCCGAAAGGGGAACGCGACCTTGCCAGCCATCCATCTGGTCATAGAACGGAAATCGTGCCCGCGACGCCGCGCGGCCTAATTCGTGGCCAGTTGACGCCCCGCTATGGGGCCAGGGGGATCTTTTCTCATGGATGACTCCAAGCACGCCGGGCAATCAACCCGTGCCATGGCTGCGCGAAGGCGAAGAACCGCCATCGTACTGGCGATTGTCGTCCTTCTCGTTATGGCTATCATCGCCTTGATCTTTCAAAGCGGAGATCCTCGCAAGCCTTGGCGGGGCGTCGCTAGCCCTGCTGATCCTCCTCAGCGCGCTTTCGGAAGTCGGGGATCGGGAGACGGCCCGCCTGCTCAAGGCCGAACGCCGTGCACTCCGCGGGGCAAAGGGGGAAGAAGTAGTGGCCTCGATCCTTGCCGGGCTTGGCCAGGACTTCTTCGCCATTCACGACGTGGAGAGCGCCTATGGCAACATCGACCATGTCGTCATAGCCGCGAGCGGGTCAGTCGTCTTACTCGAAACCAAGGCGCACTATGGTCGTGTGGACTTGGTCGATGGCGCCGTCAAGCTCAATGGAAGGAGCCCGGAGAAGGACTTCCTAGCTCAGGCGCTTCGTAACGCTGCGTGGCTCGGCGAACGCATCAGTGCGCTTGTCGGCGGCAAAGTGTGGGTGACACCAATCCTCGTGTTCGCGAACGCATTTGTGCCTAGGCTTCCGCCGATCAAGGGCGTGAGGATAGTGAACAAGAGATTCCTCGCCGCCGAGATATCGGCGCTAGACAAGGTGCCTTCCGGCGGGCACCGGGTCTGGGAGATCAAGGCCGAGATCGCCCGGAAGCTTGCAGGTAACGATCCCGGGACCCCATATCGCGATCCGTCGAAGAAGCGATCGAGGCTGACCTCGCAGGATGATGGGGGCGCTCGGACTACGGGTCATCGGGGAGGGCGACTTGGAACACGACCCGGTACAACGCCGCCGCTGTTCGATCCGGTTGAAGGCGTTCGACTATTCATCGCCCGGCGCGTATTTCGTGACCTTGTGCACGCACGACCGGGGATCCCTGTTCGGCGACCTCGTCGACGGCGAAATGCGGTTGAACGATTTCGGGCGCGTCGTGCAGGCGGCGTGGGACGACCTGCCGCGACATTACCCGAATGTGAAGTTGGACGCGTGCGTGGTGATGCCCAATCATGTGCATGGAATCATTGTCCTCACGCGTCCGGAAATTCCGGATGGGTCTGTAGGGGCGATTTATGAATTGCCCCTACACACGGCGGATGCGGAACCGCCCCAACACCTGCCGATCGACATCCGCGAACGCCGGCGCATGTTGTTGCCCCGCATCGTCGGCCGGTTCAAGATGACTACGGCCAAGGCCGTCAACCTCGCCCGCGGCACGCCCGGCACGCCGGTCTGGCAACGCAACTACTTCGAATACGTCATTCGGCATGCGGAGTCCCTCAGCCGCACCCGCGCATACATCCTCGGCAATCCGGCGCGCTGGACAACCGACCGGTATAATCCGCAGGCAGATGCTCGCACCCGCTAACTCAGCAGCATTCCAACACCTCCGGGGGAAACCACGATGGCCAAGAGAATACTTGTGACGTATGCCACCCGCAACGGCGCCACGGCCGGTGTGGCCGAGGCGATCGGTAAGACACTCGCTGAAGGCGGGGTGCTCGTGGATGTGATGCCCGTGCAGAAGGTGACGGACCTGGCGCCCTACGACGCCGTGGTGGTGGGCAGCGCCATCCACGCTGCCCATTGGCTGCCGGAGGTCATGGACTGGGTGCGCGCGCATCGCGCGGAACTCGCGCGCAAGCCCTTCGCGGCATTCCAGGTGTGCATGACGCTGGCCATGAGGAAGGGCGATTATCGCGACTATGTCGCGACATGGATGCAGCCGGTGCGCGATGTGGTCCGCCCGCTCAGCGAGGGGTTCTTCGCCGGCGTCCTCGACGTCAGCAAGGTGCCGACCCTCGGCGACCGGATCAAGTTCCGCATCAGCGTGTTGTTGGGCGTGTGGACCGAGGGCGATCACCGCGATTGGGCGGCGATCCGCGCCTGGGCCGAGGGATTGCGGCCGGTGCTGGCAGCGTAAGCGCGCACATTGCATCAGGCGGCGGCATGCGGCAGGCCGGCGAGGGGAAAATGAACGATACGCAGGCACGTCGCCGCCGGTCGATCCGGTTGGTGGCACACGACTATTCCTCACCGGGCGCATATTTCGTCACCCTGTGCACACACAATCGGGAATGCCTGCTCGGTGAGATTGTCCACGATGAGATGCGCCCGAACGATTTCGGGCGCATCGTGCAAACGGCGTGGGCGGAATTGCCGGGCCATTATCCAAACGTCCAATTGGACGCGTTTGTGGTTATGCCGAACCATGTCCATGGGATCATAATCATCACCCTGCCGGATGCCGCGCATGGTCCCGTAGGGGCGATTTATGAATTGCCCCTACGCACGTTGGGTGAACCATTACCCCCACACCCACCCGCCGACATCCGCGTGCGCCGCCGTATGTTGTTGTCACGCATCGTCGGCCGGTTCAAGATGACCACGGCCAAGGCCATCAACCTCGCGCGAGGCACGCACGGCACGCCCGTCTGGCAACGCAACTACTACGAACACGTGATCCGTCCCGCGCATGCCCTCGACCGCATCCGCGCCTACATCGTCGCCAACCCGGCGCGCTGGGCGATGGACCAGTACAATTCGGGCGCCTCCACGCGAAACAGCTAGCCGGTTTGGATGGACCCGGGGCGTGCCGATGCGACGCTTCGCCTCCTCCACCCCCAACCGGTTCTGCCAAAGAGGGTTACCATGCATCCCATGCCAAACCGTCGCGCTCTCACCAAGACCCTGGCAATCGCGGGTACCGTGCTCGTCTGGTTTCCCATTTTGGCACCCATCCTGCTCTCGTTGGCCTTCTTCATATCCGAGCGTGTCTGGCGCATCGACTATCTCATGCCGGCTGAACTGTTCCTGTTCGCGCTGGCCGGAGGCGCGCTGCTCATTTGGGCGGCAATGCGCGCGCGCGCCCGCTGGGCGCTCATCGGTTGGCCGCTCGCAGTCGCTGCCGGGTTGCTCGTGGGCAGCCAGGCGCTGGCCGTCGCGACGGGCTTGGCCTCGGGTGATTCTCCACTGCAAGGGTTCTGGTGGGTGCTCATCCTCACCTCGCTCGCCGTCTTCACGCTCGCGCTCGTCGTCGCGGGCGTTGGCGGCGTGCTGCTCGTGCGCGATCTGTTCAGTCCGGCTCGGTTGCCAACAGAAGTCAGCCCACGCCAGAAGGCCCCCTAGATGCGGGCGCCGCGTTTCTTCTGGCGCCTGATCCACTTCGGTCCACGCATCGCCTACGCGCTGGGCCTGGGACCCATCATCGGCAGGTTCCTCTTGCTCCTCACCACCTACGGCCGCAAGTCCGGCCGGCCACGGGTCACTCCGCTTGTCTTCGAGCAACAAGGAGAAACGATCCACGTCGCGTCGGCGCGCGGCGCCGCAGCCGATTGGCTGCGCGAACATCCAGGCGAACCCCCGGGTTCAGGTGCGCGTTGGGCGGCGCGCCTTCGACGGATTGGCCGAGGTCACAACCGACGCTGAACAGATCGCGGATTACCTGGTGCGCCAGATCAAGCGCAGCCCCAAAGCGTTTGGCGCCATCCTGCGCGCCGAGGGCATCTCCTCCCCACCCAGCCGCGCGGATCTACTGCGCTTCGCGCCGAACCGCCCGATGGTGACCATCCGCCCCACACACGTTGCGCCGTGAGAATTCCATTGAGCCCCTTCCACTTCGTCACAGCGGCAGCCCTCCTCGACTAGCCGCGACAACCGGGCGCTTGCCTTGCCCGCCAGCCCGAAGTAGAGTAAAAAGATAAAACTTGCCAGGGCGGATGGGGATGCCCGCACAGCGCGCGGGATCTCGTGGCTCGCGCGAAGCCTGGCCTCCGGCCGCCGAGAAGCCAAATGGCAACTTGGCCGCCCATCCTCCCGATGACCCTCGACCACCCGGCAGAGTTGTTGCCCCAACTGCTGGAATTGCAACAGCTCGTGCTTGGGGCAGGTCATTTGTCCTAAGTACCCAGGAGGCGATATGAAGACCACCGATAAGTTGCTCATCGGCATCGTCGTCGCGATCGTGCTGTTGATCGTCGCAGCCCTGGCGATCACGCTTACGCGTCCCGAACCCACCTATGGCGCCGAGGACACGCCCGAAGGTGTGACCCACAATTACCTGTTGGCCCTCCAGCGCGATGAATTCGATCGGGCCTTTGGCTATCTATCCCCAACCCTCAAGGGCTATCCGGCTACGGTAGAGCGATTTGTCGACGACATCCACAAGAATCCCTGGAATTTCCGCCTCGACACGGACACGACCCTCATGGTGCAAGCGGCAAATGTCACCGGCAACAATGCAACCGTGCGGGTGCGCGAATTGCGGTTCGAGGCCGGCGATTTGTTCCGCAGCGGTCAATCGACCCTCGATATCGAAATGCAGCTCCACCGGGAAGACGGCGAGTGGAAGATCGTGAGCGCTTTCGACTACTTTGCCATGTGTTGGAACGAGGCGGAAGGATGCCAGTAGAGATCCGCTCGTCTGAGGGATATCCACGCGCCGATCGGCACGCCACCCGTCTGCAAGGCAGTTGAAGGGAGGGGACCATGTCCAACGTGCGACGCTGGTACATCTACATCGTGTGTGCCGTCAGCCTGCAGGCCGTGGCCTGGGCCGTCATCTCCTTGTTGCGGAACTTGTTTGTGTTCGGTGTCGACCCGTTGGCCGTCGCATTTCAGATCGCCGTGGTGATCATCGGGCTGCCGGTCTTCCTGGCCCACTGGCTATGGGGCCAGCGGTTGGTCGGGAAGGCCGTCGAGGAAGGCGGGGCTGTCTTGCGCCGCCTGTACCTGTACGGCACCATGGCGGGCTTCCTCGGACCCTTGATCGCGAATGCTTTCGATCTACTGCGCCGTTTGCTGGGAGGAACCAACCAGCTCCAAAGCGGCCCATACCGCAGCCTCTCCGTTGGAGAAGCGGCCATCTATCACCTCGTGGCGCTCATCGTGTTGGCTGCCTTGTGGTTCTATCACTACCGCGTCGCGGCTGAGGATTTCAGAAGCGGTTCCCGAAACCGGCAGTTCCGCAACCCTGCGGCGTCTGTATGTGCTGGGGTTCAGCGCCGCAGGGTTGACCATGACGACGCTTGCGGTCATTTACCTGGTCCGCTGGCTGATGCTGGGATTCGGGGAAAAGGTGATCACAGCGGGTAGGTTGAGTATAGAGTTGGCCAATGAAATCGCCCGTGTGGCCGTCGGCGTGCCCGTCTGGTTGGTCTTCTGGATTTGGGCACAGCGGTTGTTCGATGGGCCGAGCGAGGAAGAGCGCGGCTCCGAGCTGCGCAAGTTCTACTTGTACGCCGCGGTGTTCATTGGCGCACTGACCGCCGTCGCCAACGCCACCGGAATCCTGGCTGGCCTCTTGCGCCGGGTGTTGGCCTTGGCGCCCCAGGGCGACGTCCGCGTGCCGTTGTCAGTTGCCATTGGAATGGCGATGCTGTGGGTCTATCACGCATTCGTCCTTCGCGAGGACGGGCAACGAGCTGGAGAAGCACCTCGCCAGGCCGGGCTGCACCGGTTGTACCTGTACCTGATCTCAACGGTGGGCCTTTCGGCGCTGCTGGTGGGTTTGAGCGGGGATGCCAGCGTCATCCTGCGTGCCCTCGAGAGGAGCTTTGGCGAAGGTCTGCGGGGGGAGGCGGCCTGGTTCACTTCAGCGATCATCGCGGGGCTGCCTGTCTGGATCATCCCCTGGCGGCAATCACAGGCCGTGGCAATTGCGGCTGGCTCCGCGGGCGCCGATGCCCGCCGGTCTGTGGTGCGCAAGATCTACCTTTACTTCTTCCTGTTCCTTGGCACGATGACAGTCCTTTCCAGCGCGGTGTACATCGTGTACCGCATCTTGGGCATGATCCTCGGCGGAGAGGCTCCCACGCTCACCCAGTTGGGCCACGCCCTCGCCTTCGGCCTCATCGCGGTAGGCGTGTGGCTGTATCACGGCGCCGCCCTGCTTGGCGACGGAAAACTTGCCAAGCGGGAACAAGCCGGGCTTCTCGGCGCACTGCGCGTCGTGGTTGTGGACGTCGGTGAAGGTCTGTTTGGGAGAGCGGTGACCGATCAGCTCAAGCGCGACTTCCCGGATATCTCGCTCGATCCAATCGTTCTGGCTGCAGGATTGGCTGGCAAGGCCGGCAAAGGCGCCGACGAAAAGGAAACCGCGACCCGATTGAGAGAGGCCGGGCTCATCGTGGGCCCATGGGTGATCGCCGCCGCCGGCGGGGTTGTCAACGACAAGATAGCAGCCGCTGTGGTTTCCAGCCCGGCGCGCAAACTGCTCATCCCCATCCACGCTCAGGGATGGGATTGGGCCGGGGTGGATCGTAGGGATACCAACGCCATCGTGATGCAGACCGTGCACGCCGTGAAGCAAGTGTTAGCGGGTGAAGAGGTGAGATCACACCGGCCGTTGGGCGTCGGCGCGATCATCGCGATTGTTGCCGGCGTCGTGCTCTTGCTCATCTTGCTCGGGGGCCCGCTGATTTCGCTCTTTGCAGATTGAGGGCGGGGCGTTGGCCTTGCTGGGTCCCCGCCTCGTGCACGCGGGGGCTCCTTTTTGTTCGTCATTCTCGCGTGGTCCTGGCGGGAATCCAGGGCGTCGGGCTTGCGTGCGCCACCGCTTCGCCAAGCGATTGAAACCCTGGGTCCCCGCCACCAACACGCGGGGACGACGAGCGCGACGATTGCCTCCGGTTTGTCCGCTTTTCACCCCTCGCGCGTTTGTATGTGAGAATGCACGCACCTCATCACGTTGCCAAGGAGCCCAATGGGCGACCCGTTCCCATCCGCCGACGCGGCCGAGAGGCCCTCAGCCGAGGGCGAGGCTGCAGCTCATCCGCGCGGCACAACGAGACCCGGCCCGCTTCCGGCCGCTCTACCTGCAGTGGGTCACGCCGGTCTACAAATACCTGCTCGCCCGCCTGCGCGACCCGCTCGAGGCCGAGGACCTCACCTCCCAGGTCTTCCTCATCGCCTGCGAACAATTGCCCCGCTACAACCATCGAGGCCGATTCGCGGCGTGGCTCTTCACCATTGCGCGCAACAAGGCCCGCGACTATTACCGCACGGCCGGCCGCAGCGCTTCTCTGGATGAAGCCGAGGCGCTTGGATCGGACCCGGACCTCCTGGCTGTGGCCATCCGCTCGGATGAGATCCAACGCCTCGAGCGCACGATCCGCGCGCTGCCCGAGGCCGAGCTCGACCTCGTCCGCCTGCGCTTCACCGCCGGGCTGACCTACGCCGATATCGGCGCGCTGCTCGGCAAGCGCGAGGACGCGGTGCGCAAGCAGCTCGAGCGCCTCCTCGCGCGGCTGCAATTCCAGATGGAGGACGACAATGCCTAACCCATCGGGCATGCCCTTCGAAGAGAAGATGCGCGCGGCGGCCGACGTCTCCGCGCCGCGCGATGAATTCGTACAGGCACTTTGGACTCGCATCGCGCGGGCCGCGCCCGCAGCGCGGCGCGCGCCGGATGAGGGTCAGTTTCGCGTGGGTCGGCGCAGGCGTGGTGCTCGCCGCGCTGCTCATCACCACCCTGATCATCGGACCGATGCGCGTCTACGCGGCCATCCGCGGGCTGCTCGGCTACATCCCGGGCGTCGGCATCGTCGATCAATCGGCGCCCATCCGCGTCCTGGCCGAGCCGGTCTCCCAGACGCGCGACGGGATCACCATCACCGTGACCAGCGCCACGCTCACCTCGGACCGCACGCACGTCGAGTACCGCATCTTCGGCGTGCCGCGCTCGGCCTATCCGAACAGCGAGGCTGAGCATGGCTGCTTTGAGTTCAACTACCTGCTGCTGCCGGATGGAACGCATCTCGAGCGCATGCAGGATTACCCACCCGTCCCGGCGGATGTGCCGCACGCGCTTCTCGTGATCCCGTGCATCGGCGAGACGCTGCCAGGCACCGTTCCCGAGAATTGGGCCCTGCCGCTGCGCTTCGTCCCGGCGCCTGCGGATATGACCGTCCTGCCCGTCGTCGAACTCTCGCCCTCGCCCCATGGGACAGATGTGCCGTCCGAGGCGTTCGTCCTCTTCGATCAAGTGATCGAGACGGCGGACGGCTATATCGTGCTGGGCCGGTTCATGCCCCGCGTGGCGAATGGCGAGTGGGCGCAGGTCACCGGCATGCCCATGATCCACGATGCCACCGGCGCCAGGGTTTCGTACAGCATGCCGCAAGACGTTCAGGGGCCCCAGGTCAATGACGGATCGGGAGGGTTCGGCTTCGCGTATCAGTTCAAGGCTGTTGGCTTGGAGTACCCGCTCACGTTCTCGTTCCCCGGTGTGGTCGTCGGTCCGGCCGATCCGCAGGCGCGGGCGCAGTTCCACTTCGATAGCACCACCCTTCCAGAGTCCGGGGAGGAGCTGGGGCTCGATCAGCAGGTCGAGATGGCTGGCCACACGATCACGCTGGTCGCGGTGAGCAACTCATCGCGCAACGGATACGCGTTCGAATTCCAATCCGACGAGGACTTCTACTCGTTGAGCGTGGAGATCGAAGGCCACCCGGCGAACGGCGGCGGGGGAGGAGGCGTGACGGGAGGCACTCTGCATGCCAGCCTGGATTTCATCGACGTTCCGACCGGGCCGCTCACTCTGAACGTCTCCAACCTGGTCGTCATCAAGTCGCGCACCGCGTGGGAAGGGCAGTGGGCTCCTGGTGCGCCGCGAACCGACCTGCCGGCCGAGACCACACCCCAGGCCGGATTGTGCCTGACGGCAGATTTGGTAGTCGGGCTGCCGCTTGCGCCAGTGGATCTGGTCGGGCGCGCGCTGGTCTACGAACCGCTCGAAGGCAGTGAATCGTGGGGCATGGTGCTTTACGGCCTGCCGTCGGGCACGAAACGAGTCCTCGTCGCCGATGCCGCGCGCGGCGCGCTCTCGCCGGATGGGATGCGCATGGCCTACCCCTCGGCGGAGGGATTTCCGCATTATCGATCTCGTCACATTCGATGAAAGAGTCATCCAGTTAGCCAGCGCAGGGTACGACCTGCACTGGTCCCCGGACGGAATGGAGATCGCGTTTGTCGGCTCGAGCGCGGAGGGGATCTCCATCGTTCGAGACCGGACGACGGCGGTGTGCGGCGCGTTTCGGATGCAGCCTTTTCCTCGGTCATCGGCTTCTCGCCGGATGGTGCGCGGGTGTACCTGGCGGTGATGTACACCGGCGGGAGTGCGTGGATGGTGCGCGTGGTGGATGTGGCAAGCGGCGAGGTGCAGGACCTGACGACGATCGAGAATGGGTCGATGAAGATGCTGGCCGCGGCGCTCTCGCCAGATGAGGAGTGGATTGCCTACCGCGGGCGCGATAACAGCAGCCTGTTCGTGATGCACCCGGATGGAAGCGAGATGCGCCAGGTGGCGGAGCAGCCGGCGCAGGCGATCAGCGGTGTGCAGTGGACCGCCTCCGGCTGGCTGGGCCTGAGCCTGATCGAGAGCGAGGAGACGAATCGCACGCTGGTGATCCTCCGGCCGGAGAGCTGCGAGGCCTACCGCCTTGCCAATGGGGGAGGGCGAGCTGGAGGGGTTGTGGGTGCAGTGACCTGAGACCGGGCTCGCGCCCTCAAGAACGTGTTGGGGCACGCCATGGCGTGCCCCTCTTCGTTCCTGAACGCATCCCTCATCGTTCCTGTTCGGGCACGGCATGCCGTGCCCGAACGAGGACTGGGATGGGGCAGCGCGACCTCGTGCCCCTTGCACGCAATGGATGCTCGCGTTACTCCTTGCAGGTGAAGGTGAAGTCGCGCGAATTGCTTGCGGCGCCGGCCTCGTCGTACAGCGTGGCCCGCAGCGTCACCGTTTGCGATCCCTCGCACCAGATGTTGAACTCGCTCGTGCCGGCATAGTAGTCGCCTGCGGTCAGGGATCTCGCGGGGGTTGAATTCGAACCCCGCGAAGTTGGTCGCGCTGACCACGGAGAACACTGCTCGCGTGCAGTCTCCGCCCAAGTCGGTAAAGCTGAACCACCCGCCCTTCGGCGTGCCGTCCCCCGGGATCTCTGCTGGGAATTGGAGGCCGGTGAGGGCTGGGGGGCTGGAGGCCACCGCGGCGGGCGGGGGTGCGAGTGGGGGATCCACTGGCGAGCCCAGGTCGCCCGCTGGGAGCGTGTCCCCAGGCGGGTATTCCTTCTCCATGCGCTTGCCTTCCTCGTTTGTTTGTTCGACGACCTCTTTGAAGAAATTACCCCTTTCGACCGCGTTGCCGATCGCGGAGATGTTGCACGCAATGGAGAGCAGCAACATGGCAGCGATAGCAGAGTGGGCAGTATGGTAATTGGAGAGATGAACTCGGGGTGAGGGCCCTGTCAGGCGGGTCATGCGACCTCCGGGATGAATGACGGCCGGTGATGCGTGCGAGGCCGCGGCTGAGAGCCGCTCTCCTATTATTGCACAGGTGGGCCAGGGGTGTTAGGGTCGGCGCGTACGGCGAAAGAGTGCTAATCTACTCCACGTCTCATCGGACAGACATGCCGCGCCCAATGACGAAGTGAGGCCATCATGACACGACACCGCGCCCTCGCGATCGCACCCCTCATCCTGGCATGCCTCTCGGGGTGTGCCCCGGCAGCAACGCCCTCGCCCGAAGCGACTGTTGTGCCGCAGGCGACAGCCGCCAGTCCGACGCTCATCCCCATCGAGGCAACTGCAACACCGTTGACCGTTGCGACCGTTCCGCCGGCGCCCATGGAGTATGCGTGCTCCGCAGTCCGCATGATCGAGCTGGGGACGTATCCCGCGCTGGAGAATCCCGCGGATGTGGCCCTCTTGGGGTACGCGCGCCTTCGTGGCAGAGTTGGGCGGGCTGCGCGTCATCGATGTCGCCAATCCGGCCGCTCCGCTCGCGGCAGGTTTCCTTGTCGTTCCGGGAGGCTATGGCCAAATCGTCACCGCGGCCGACAAGGTCATCGCGGCGACGGGCGATGCTGTCGATCTGATCGATGTATCCAAACCCGAGGCGCCGGTGCGCGTTGCGTCGGTACCGATCTCTGCGCCGGGCCCGATCGAGCTTGCCTGGGAAGGGGGTTTCGCGCTGGCGCGGGATGGCCTGGGAGTCGTCCACATCCTGGAGGTAACATCCGCCCAAGGGCTGCGTGAGGTCTCAACCTACAATCCGCCCGGCGGAATCTGGGGCGGTGAGATGTTCGGCAACGAGGTGTTCGCGATGTTGGGTCGCGCGCGGGCGATGGGGCTGCCTACGATCGCGATCGCCGGCGGATACCTGTATGTCGCCGATCTCGATGGCGGGCTGCGGGTCGTGAGCATCGCGCAATCGGGCCGGCCGACCGAGGTCGGCGCACGCATGGCAGATCTGAACCCCTCGAATGTGGCGCGCTTCGGTGATCGCCTGCTTGCCTTCTCGGAAGAGGAGGGCGGGGCCGCATGGTCGTGGCAACTCTCGGAGTTCGACCTTTCGTCACACCCGGAGTTGGCGGAGCCCACAGGACTTGGGACGCTGGAACTCGCAGGCGAGACGGACCTTGCTTCCGTCTGCGGGTATCTCTCCGGCTTCCTGTCACTCACGAGGAGCGGGGATGCAGAGCAATCGCCGTCAGGTGACTACGCGTTGGGCGATGTGGCGGGCGCACTGACGGGGGTGGCTAACCAGGGAGACACACTCTATCTTCTGGATCCCGATCGCGGGCTCGGTCATTCTGGCGGTAGAACTCTTGAGATAGGCATTTTAGGAGCCGGCATCAAGCCCGAACGGGCCGGGGTGGGCAGCGCCCCGGCCTTCTTCGTTTGGCGTGCGTGCGTCCTATCGTTGTTTCGCACGGCTGGCGGCCGACGATGGAGTAGCCGTCGAATATCGCGTCACGGCGCGTTGCGCATGACGAGCGGAAGCAGCACATCCCACCAGATCAGGTAGTCCTCGTTGACCCCCGTGCCGGTGATGTAGTAGTCCACATACAGCA
The DNA here is from genome assembly GCA_963712475.1 of uncultured Chloroflexia bacterium. GTDB lineage: Bacteria > Chloroflexota > Anaerolineae > Anaerolineales > RBG-16-64-43 > RBG-16-64-43. The sequence continues at coordinate 626,087 of CAVQIA010000004.1, read as the reverse complement.
CCTGCTGCAGGCTCTCCTGGCAGCCGTGGCGCGCGCGCAGCGTGACTGAGACGGAGTAGGTTTCACTTGGGCCTCGGGGGCGGCGCGAGCAGCAGGTGTAGGAGTGATCCGCCGTTGCGAGCCCGAGAATTCGGGGAGATCGGCCGTTCATCATGGCACTGGAGGGTGACACATCTCTTGCGGCGAAATGCCCTTGCCGACTTGCCGTACAATACCGCGTGTACATGCGCCGCACCGGACGGATTCGCCTCGGCTGGAGAGGCACGCCTCACAAGGAGAACTCTCTCCTATCGGTCCGAGAGCAACCGACCAGGCAGATGCGCTACGTGCCCGCCATCGACGAGATCGCCTATTTCCAAGAAGGCGCGACGAGATGCCCAACCAGGCACTGGCCCGCGCGTTGGCCAAGCGCAAGGACCGCGCGGGGATACGGGAGATCGCCGGCGGGCTGTGGCACAAGAACAAGAGCATTCGCAGCGACTGCCTCAAAGTGCTGTACGAGATCGGCTACATCGATCCGGGGCTGATCGCCGACTACGTGGATGAGTTCCTCAAGCTGCTGGGCGCGAAGGACAACCGAATGGTGTGGGGCGCAATGATCGCCCTGGCGACGATTGCCGATAAGCGCCCCAACGAGATCTGGCGCCACATCGAGGATGTCAAGCGCGCAACGAAGAATGGCACGGTCATCACCGTGGTGTGGGGCGTGAGAACGATGGCTGGCGTGGCCGCCGCCGGCGCGAAGTATCGCAAGGCATTGTTCCCCGTTCTGCTCGGTCATGTGCGCACCTGCATTCCTCGCGACGTGCCCACTCACGCCGAGAGCATATTGCGCGCCCTCACCAAGAGTACCAAGAAGGAGCTCCTGGCCGTATTGGAACGCCGGCGCAAGGAACTGTCGCCCTCGCAAACTGCCCGGCTGAAAAAGGTCATCCGCCGCGTCGAGGCCATGTAACGCTTCGCAGGTCGATCTGTCGGCTCGAGCCCTCGCGCCCAACCGTGTCTTTCCCTCCACCACGAAAGGCATTCAGATTCCCTTGTCGTGCAGGTCTCATCTGCCTCACATCAGGGATTCACCGATTCTCCATAATCGAATCGCATAATCCGTGCCTTGGAAACCTACTCCCGACGCTGAGTGCCACGCCTCGCAGGCATTCTCGCAAGTGGGTTGACGCGGTCGATAGGCATCCTCGCCATGAGAAGTGGACGGTGCGCGAGGCGACGGCTCGGGAGAAGGGGATCCAAAGGGAGGCTCGCTATGTTTTGGAAACGATTCGCGTACGTCGCGCTGGTTGTGGCTTTGGCCGGCGGCTCCGGAGTCGCCGGTGCTGTCGCCGGCGGCGTGGTGGTCTACGAGGCCGTGCGCAATGGATCGGCCTCGACGACCGCCGCGATGAACCCGTCGTCGGCCGGTGTGCCCGCTGCGGGCAGCCAGGTCGGCACGCTCTCGATCAATACCACCGACGTCCAGACCACGATCACCAAATCCGTGCAGGCCGTCGGCCCTATCCGTTGTGACCGTCGTCGGGACGATCCCCGGCCAGACCACCTTCTTCGGGACATCGGGCACGCAAAAGGTGAGCGGCAGCGGTGTCTTCATCTCCGAGGCCGGCTACGTGTTGACCAACAATCACGTCGTCGACCAGGCCCAGGAGGTGAGCATCATCCTTTCAGACGGTCGTGAAGAGACGGCGACGGTGGTCGGTACGGATGCCTACGCGGACCTGGCGGTGCTCAAAGCTGCGGACCCGGCCACCGTGGCGGCCACCTTGGGCAACTCGGATGTCCTCAACCCGGGCGAGATGGTCATCGCCATCGGCTCCCCGCTGGGCGACTTCAAGAACACGGTCACAGTGGGGGTCGTCAGCGCCACGGGCCGCTCGATCGACACCGGGCAGGGCTACCAGATCGAGGGGCTGATCCAAACCGATGCAGCGATCAATGCCGGTAACTCGGGCGGACCGCTCGTGAATCTGGCGGGCGAGGTCATCGGCATCAACACTCTGGTCGTCCGCGGTAGCGGCAGCGGGGCCATCGCGGAGGGGCTCGGGTTCGCGATCCCGGTCAATACCGCCAAGGCGGTTGCCGAGCAGATCATCCAGAAGGGGTACGTCTCGCGTCCGTTTCTCGGCATCCGCTGGCAGCAGGTCACGCCGGATATCGCGGCCGCCTATCACCTGCCGGCCGATTGGGGGATCTATGTGACGCAAGTCGAAGCCGGCAGCCCGGCGGGGCAGGCGGGCCTGCAGCGCGGCGACATGATCACCCGCGTTGGCACCGTCGCCCTGGATGAGACGCACTCGTTTCTCAATCTGCTTTTCGAGCACAAGGCCGGTGACACCGTCGCGATAGGATTTATGCGCGGCACCAACGAGATGAGCGTCTCCGTCGTACTCGGCGAGACGAAAAACAACTGAGCCGCACCCGCCCAAACGCGAACTCGTTAATGCGGCCCCTCCCAGAATTGGGAGGGGCCGTCGCGCGACAATATCAATCGACATGCCCTGAGGAGGCAGGGAGCACATTGACGCGAGCTTCTCTTGCGATCGACCTCATCCTAAGGGCGGTCCCCATGAACCCGTCACCCGGATTAGCCCGCTTCAAGGAGGGCTGATCCGGCTTTCAACCCAGGATTCCGCTTCTCCGGTCCCCAGGCGAAGAATACTGATAGAATGGATGCTCGTTCTCCTATTCATCCCAGAGAGGTACAGTGTGAGACCGGTCATCCTTCCCAAACTCCCATCCCTCCTCGCGGTCGTCCTCCTCGTGTGCGCGTGCACCTCGAACCCGACCCAGTCGGCGACAGCGGTTCCACCAGCCGCAGCAGAGGCTTCCGCCGAGCCGACCTCGAGCGCCGCACGGAGTGCCACGCTCGCTCCCGCGGAAGCCGCAGCGACCGCGACCAACCAACCGACGGCTGAACCCAGCCCGACTTCGATCCCAATCGAATTGCCGGTTCTCGCAGGCACGCCCTACCCGGCGCCAGTTGAATCTATCTCAGCCGCCAGCGTCGCCAAGCTCGGCGTGTTGGCTGAATACGGGTTTGGCACGTCGCCGCTGGGCAATCCATATGGCCTGCAGCTCTCACCGGACGGTGAGCGGCTCATCGCCGCCTCCACCGCCGGCATTTCCGTTCTCTCACCGGGCGACCTCGCGCTGCAACGATTCATTTCGACCCGTCAGCCGGCCGATGGTTCCTTTGGATTCCCGTCCGGGTCACGCCCCCTGGCGGTCTCGCGCGACGGGACGCTGGCTGCGGTCGTTGCCGACCGAGAAGATGGGGAGATCGTTCGGCTCTGGGATCTGGTGAGCGGAAAGGCCATGGGAGATCATCTCGTTCCCCGCTGGCCCACACAGCAGGAATACGCACGGGTCGCGCTGCTCGACATATCTCCCGACAACTCGCTCTTGGCCGCGGTCTTCACCGACGGCGTCGTTTCGGTCATCGGCCTGCCGGAAGGCAACCCGGTCAAGACCCTGGCCTGGTACATCGATTTCACCGACACGCCGATGTTCTTGCACTTCAACCTCACCGGCAACACGCTGTACTACATCTACCTGGATGTCGGGTATGGGGACCAGGGGATCCAATCCCGTGGCCTCGACACGACCTCCTGGGCCGAGGAGTCGTACTTCGCCACCAAGAAGGGGCGCGGCCCATCCAGCTATGGTGTTTTCTCGCCGACGCTGAGCGATACGGGGTACGAATTCGGTTACTTCCCGGAGTACTACTACCACGGCGACCCGCGCTGGGGGATTGACGTCTTCGATTACACCACCATGCACGAACGCTACTTCCTCGAGATGCCGGACTATCCTTCGGCGGTCGGCATCTCCTCCGACGGGCGCTGGCTGATCTCGGCGAGCAGCGTCACCGACAAGGTCGAGGTCCGCGAGGCGGAGAAGAACCGCCCACCGGTGTTCACCTTCGCGGGGCACGAGAACCTCGTCTGGGGTGTGGCGGCGGCCCCCGATGGGCAGACCTTCTATTCGGTCGGGATGGACGGCGTGCTGCGCAAATGGGTCGCGGGGAGTGAAGCCCCGGCCGCCGAGCGGCGCGGGTTCCTGCCCGCTCTGGATGGGATCACCTTTGCGCCGGATGGCGTGCGCATCCGGGTGGCGGCGCTGACCGGTTCCATCTTCGAAATCGACGCACGCAGCGGCCAGATGCTGCGGACGTTCGCCGATCCCCGCGAACCGCGCCGCTACTACTGGAAGGTGAGCACGTTTGGCGACTTCTTTTCTAATTTCTTCCATGTGGCCAGCTTGGCTGGAGAATGCACACTGGCCTCCGGCCCGGACGACACGTGGCTGGCTGATTCATGCGAGTCCGGCTTATTGCCAATTCGCCTGTGGGATGCCGCGCAGGGCACGATCGCCCGGACGATCTCCGATGCGAGCTACACCGTGCAAGACAAATGGGGACCCCGGCTGAAGTTGGGAATAAGCAGCGCTCTCATGGCCCTCTCGACGGACGGCCAGTGGATGGCGGCCACATACAACACCCAGCTCGACAACAATGCCATCCGCATCTTTGAGACTTCGAGCGGCCGGATGCTGCGCTCGATCGCCTCCAAGCAGGTGCACTTGATGGTCTTCTCGCCGGACGGCACGCGCCTGGCCACCGCAGGCTGGGGAGGGAAGGATCCGATCCGCATTCTCGATCCCCAGTCCGGAAAAGTCGTGAAGGAACTGCGCTTGCCTCCCGAGGTGGGTGGTACCGATGCACTGGCCTTCACGCCGGACGGGTCGTTGCTCCTCGCGCTGGATGCCTCCTCGGGAACGCTGCAGGCTATCGACACAGCCACCTGGGAGGCCGCGCGGCAATTCACCATCCCCGAGGCGCTGAACCCCGGGATCGAAAGGATGTTCGTATCACCCGACGGATCGTTGGTGGTACTTGTGGACTTCATCGGCGGGATGAGCTTCTGGGATCCGGGCACAACCTCGCTCATGCCCGAGCGCTTGCTGCTGCCGGTCGCGGTGGGCATCCGCGATCTGGCCTTCTCGCCGGACGGCCGCTTGCTCGCAGTGGTCGGGGCCGATAACCGCATTCGGATCATCGGGGTGGTTCCGTAGGCGGGCATTCTCTGCCGCGATACTCGGCTGCAGCGAGCTCGATATCGGCGCATACGGACGCAACGTGATACGATGCCGCCCTTCACGCGAGGCCACGCATCGCGGCCTCATCCAGAGTTGAGGCGGAGAGTCCGGTGTCCACGTTTCCAGCGCGCAGGTTCCGAGATCCGGTCAGCGGCCTGACTCACTTCGGGGCGGCGGTCGCTGCCGCCTTGGGGCTGATACCACTCCTGTACTTCGGGTGGGGGGCATGGCTGAAGGTGGCCTCGCTTCTCATCTATGGCCTCACCCTCGTGATGATGTTCGCCTCCAGCGCCGCCTACCATCTTGTTCAATCCGGCCCGCGCCCGATGCGCTGGCTGCGCACTCTCGACCACTCGGCGATCTACCTTCTGATCGCCGGCACCTACACACCCATCTGTCTGCACTTCTTCAACGGCTTCTGGCGCGGGGGCATGCTCGCCCTCATCTGGGCCTTGGCGCTCATCGGCATCACCGTCAAGCTTTTCGTTTTGCGCGGGCCACGCTGGCTCACCGCAGGCATCTATCTTGTCATGGGATGGCTCGCCCTCTCAGCCATCGGCGAGATGCTGCGGGTGATGCCGCTCGGAGCATTGCTCTTGCTCGGTCTGGGCGGGCTCTTCTTCAGCCTGGGGGCGGTCGTTTACATCACCAAGCGTCCGGATTTTGCACCCGGCGTTTTCGGTTTCCACGAGCTGTGGCACATCTTCGTCATTCTCGGCTGCCTGAGCCATTACCTGCTCGTAGCGTTTTTCGTCGCTCCCGCCGCAGCCTAGATCATCCTCTCGCCGAACCGCTCCCGCGACATGTGCTTGAGCTTGCCCCTCCGTGCGCCAACACCTCTGGGAGAGGAAGGGTGGCAAGGCTTCGCCTTCGGCCTCCTCCCAGCTTCACGCCTAAATGGCTCACATGCGCGCCACGATGGAAGCGAGACTCGGCCAACCGGTGCACGCGCGGAAGGAAGCGGATTCGAGTTTGTCCCTCCCGAAACCGCTCACCGTACTCTGTCAAACTGACTCTGGTCAAGGTCGGGCGGGGTGGGTTGGGCCTCCGCAGGTCGGCGCACCGAGCCTGAGTGATCTCTCGGTCAGGCCTTCGCCAGGTCCTCCGCAATCCGCTCCGCCACCAGCCGGCCTGAGACCAGCGCCGTCGGCAACCCGGTGCCGGGGTGCGTGCTGGCTCCGGCGAAGTACAGGTTGCGGTAGCGAGCATGCCGATTGTGTGGCCTGAAATAGCCCATCTGCATCAACTGGTGCGATAGGCCGTGCGTGGCGCCCTTCACCAGGTTGAAGCGATGCTGCCAATCGGGCGGGGTATAACAGATCTCGAACTTGATGTGAGCCTCGAGGTCGGTGACCCCCACGCGGGCCAGCCTCTGCAAGAGCGCCGCGCGTGCGCGGGCTTTCAAGTCCGCCCAGTCCTGAGGGCTCTTCTCATTGATGTGTCCCACCGGGACGATGCCTATGAGCGTGTCGTGCCCGCGAGGCGCCATGCTGGGGTCGAGGCGGGTCGGCGCGTGGATGTAGACGCTTGGGTTTGCGGCAATCGTCAAGTCGCGTTGGATCGAGTCGAAGTTCGATTCGAAGTCGTCCGCCAGGAACAAAAGGTGCGGCGGCAATTCCGGGAAGGGTCGATCCGTCGCCCACATGAAATTGATCGTCGAACACGAATACTGCAGGCGATTGAGCCGGCGGGCAGCGCCGCGGTCCGGCAGGAGCTCGCGATAGACGTACGGCAAGTCTGCATTGGCAACGATGATGTCGGCCGGCAGGAATTGGCCGTCGCCGAGAAGCACGCCTTGTGCCCGGTCGCCTCGGGTGACGATCTCCTTCACCGGGGTGGCAAACGAGAATTCAACCCCAGCGTGCTCTGCAGCTTCCTGCAGCGCCGCCACCACGCCGTACATTCCGCCGCGTGGATACCATGCGCCGTCCGCGAGCTCCGTGTACTGCATCATCGAGAACGTGGATGGAGCCTCGAATGGGCTGAGACCCATGTACATGTCCTGGAACGTGAAGGCCGATTTCAGACGCTCATCGCGGAAGAATCGCCGCATGCTGGCGTAGTGCCGCGTCAACGCCCCCACCTTCAGGAACACACGCAGGCTGGCCGGGTTCAGGAACTCGGCGAGCGTGCGGAAGTTGCGGCACACGATGTTCTCCATCGCCAAGTTGTAATAGCGGCCGCCTCGTTCGAGGTAGCGGGTCAACCCGGCGAAGCTCCCGGGTTCCATGGCTTCCAGTTGAGATCGCATGTGCGGCATGTCCGACGAGAGGGTGAGACGCTGCCCGTCGTCGAAGACCAGATGGTAGGTGGGGTCAACGCGCTGGAGGTCGAGGCGGTCGCGGGCCGAGACGCCGAGCGCGGCGAATTCCTGCTCGAAGAGCCGAGGCATGATGTACAGGGTCGGCCCCGCGTCGAAGGTGTGACCCTCGCGCACGACGCGGGCACAACGCCCGCCGGCGCACTCGTTCTTCTCCAACACGGTGACTTGCATGCCGGAGCGAGCCAGGTGTGCGGCTGCGGTGAGGCCGCCTGCTCCGGCGCCTATGACGATCGCCTCACATGGATGCATGAGTTACCTCTTGCGGGTCACCGAGTGATGTCTGGAGTGCCGCGCGATGTGGACAGCGGACGCACCGAGCCCGGAGACCGTCACGGGCGAGGATGGCCACCGACGATGAGCGCGGGAGATGGCACTGGGCGCACGGGCCGGTTGGCTTCGCGCGGGGCGACCCTCACTCCGATTTCGCACAGTGAATACCCGTTGCGTTTCACTCGACCCAGCACCGATTCGAAGCTGGCGCAGTAGACCAGCCCAGACAGACGCGCGCGCCAGCAGGGTACGCTTCGAATGTAGCGCTTCCCGTCGCGGAAGAGCGCCTCCGCCAACGCCACGCGCCCGCGTACCCAGTGGCGGTATCCGCGGGCGGTCAATGCCGTCGGCGAGATGTCCTCGGCCTCCAGCACCTCGCGCGGGATGTTGAAGTACCCGGCGTGCACGTCCTCGGCTGCATCCCGCAGCATATGGCTGATGTGAGCGGCGGTCACCGCCGAGTAGCGCGCCGCGTGCACTGGGGTACGTCCGGTCGTGCCCTATGAAATATGTCAGCCCATCCATGACTGCGGTTGCCAACAGGCGCGTGTAACCATCCAGTTCGGCCCCGCTCACCACACGGCCGCGGCGGCCGGCGTCAAACGCCATCACTCGCATCATGCAGTTCACGTACGAAGTCAATCCCGGGTGGCCGGAACGATGGCCGCGGATCAGATCCAAGAGGAGCTTCTCCTCGGCGCACGCCGGCCGCGCAAAGTCCCCGGCGAACGCACGCCGTGCGAGCTCCGCCTGCTCGCCGACCATGGCCAGCCGCTCTCGGCGCCCTCCGAGCTGCACATCGATGACATCGTCGAGCCAGCGGAAGTAGGCGTAGGCGCGAAAGGCGTCCTCAACCAGGTCACGGTCGACCATCCAGCGAATCACCAGGTAGGTGTGCAGGCTCCCGCGGCGGGTAAGGTCAGCCGCGTGTGCGAGAAGAGGAGTGTCGTAGGTGTTCGACATGGCGAAAGCCTCGAGCCAGGGTCGGTCGGATCTCGCGGGGAAGGCAGACGATTCCGCGGTCAGCCAACACAATACGGTATACGAGGAAACCATGTGCTGGGTGTCTCGAATGTCACCACCTAGGCGTGAAAGACGTACCCGTACTCCGCAGCCATCGCGGCAGCGTCACGGAGGATTGTGCGGGGGGTCACCTGGCCAGCGAAACCGATACGCTCGAGAGGCAGAAGGGGAGCTGACGCCGCGCAAGGTCAATTGAGACCAGACTGGCGGGCTTCTTGGACCGGCGGATGGTCCGGCTTACGCAAGTTGGCGGCACGGTGGCCGCGTGCACTCAATCCGTCATGCCGGGATTTCGGCGAAGGCGTGCGTCGGAGCAAAGGCGACCCCGACCATCGTCGGCCCGGTGTGTGCGCCCAGCACGAGCGACATCTGAGCGGTGGGCCGCCAGTCGCATCGAAAGCGAGATTCGAGCAGCGCGCGCACGCGGTCTGCCGCGCCGGGGTTGTCAGCGTGCATGACCTGGACTCGCAGGCTGCTTTCGGCAGCATGTTGAGTCTTGACGAGGTCGACCAGGCCGGCAAGCGCCGACGCAAAGGAACGAGCGTTGCCGCGCTGGACATAGGTGCCGCGTTCTTTTTCGACGCCGATGAGGGGTTTGATGTTGAGCAGCGAGGCGAGCAGGCCCTTCATGTGGCTGATCCGCCCGCCGTGGATCAAGTACTTCAGCTCGGCCAGCGTGAACAAACTGTCGCTGGCTTCGCCGATCTTGCGCAGCAACGGCAGGATGCGCTCCAAGGGCCAACCCGCGCGCGCCGTCCGGGCCGCCGCTTCCACCTGCCAACCGGACGCAGCCGAGAGGTTTTTGGTGTCGACGTGCGTCACCTTGGCCTCCGGCACCATTTTGGCGCCGGCCTGGGCGGAGGCGTACGTCCCGCTCAATCCAGACGACATGTGGATCGAGAGAATTTCAGCACCACGCGCGGCCAAGCGTCGGTACAGCGAGGCAAACTCCCCGGCCGACGGCTGCGAGGTTGTCGGCATGCTTCCGCTGCGTGCCAGTCTCTCGTAGAACGCGCCGGCCTGGATATCGATGCGATCACGATACGTCTCTCCCCCCAGCGAGACCACAAGCGGGACGACGTGGATATGCAATTCGGCGATCTGTTCTTGGGTGAGGCTCAGGTCCACGCCCGAGTCGGTGACGACTTCCATGGCTGCTCCTGGGTGGGCGTGCCTGGTTTCCCAGGCAAGGCCCTCGTTGAGATGAATTCGACGTACTGTGTGCTGGACGGCCACGTGGAGTGCGGCCGCTTAGGTCAGATTCCTTGCCTGTCCGGCCCGGGTGGATTCTAGCGCACCTCGCCAGAAGCCGCGAAACGCGGAGGGTTGAGGAGGTCCTCGCCTTGGTGAACATCACATGCGTTCGGACCCACGCATCAGCCGGCCCCGTTCGAGCAGGTCGGCCGGGCGTCATGCCTTTGAGGCGGGGCCTACACTCGTTCTATGCACCGCGTCTTGCCGTATCGCAGCGAGTGCGGCCTGACAATGCACGTGGAGCGTGTGAGTTCCGGCCTCATTCACTGCGGCACTCATCATCGGGCATCCCTCAGCCCGACGCATGGGCTGGGCCCGCGTCCAAGACCTCACGCGCCACAAGTCCCTCATACTGCTTGAAGTTCTCGGTGAATCGCGCCGTCAGCGCCTCCGCGCGCTTGTCGTATTCCTGAGCGTCGCTCCACGTGGACCGCGGATCGAGCACGCCCTTGGGCACATTCGGGCAGCGCGTGGGAACATCCAGGCCAAACCACGGATCGCGACGGAATTGAACTCCGCGCAGATCGCCCTTCAGCACTGCGTCGACCATGGCGCGAGTGAACGGAAGGGCAATGCGTTTCCCCGTGCCGTACGGGCCACCCGTCCACCCAGTGTTGATCAGCCACACCTCCGGTTTGTGCGCGGCGAGCTTCTCGCCCAGCAAGTGGGCGTAGGTTGTAGGTGGAAGGGGCAGAAAGGGCGCCCCGAAGCAAGCCGAGAACGTAAGTTGGGGCTCGGCCGCGAGTCCCTTTTCGGTGCCGGCGACCTTCGATGTATACCCCGAGAGAAAGTGATACATGGCTTGCGCCGGAGTGAGGCGAGCGATGGGCGGCAGAACGCCCGTGGCATCCGCCGTCAGGAAGAAGAGCGTGCGTGGATGACCGGCACGTCCCTCCACCACCGGGTTGGGGATGAACCCGAGCGGGTAGGCCGCGCGCGTGTTTTCGGTGAACGTGCCGTCGTTGAAGTCGAGCCGCCGGCTTTCCACGTCCATGACGACGTTCTCCAGCACCGTGCCAAAGCGTCGCGTCGCTTCCCAGATGAGTGGTTCGAGATCCGGTCGCAGGGAGATCGTCTTGGCGTAGCAGCCACCCTCGAAATTGAACACGCCGTCGTCGGCCCAGCCGTGTTCGTCGTCCCCCACCAGGCGGCGGTTGGCGTCGCTTGAGAGCGTGGTCTTGCCCGTCCCCGACAGGCCGAAGAAGAGGGCCACGTCGCCCTGGTTACCGACATTGGCTGAGCAGTGCATTGAAAGCACACCTCGCTGCGGCAAGAGGTAGTTCAAGACCGTGAAGATCGCCTTCTTGATCTCGCCGCCGTAGCTCGTGCCGCCTACAAGGATCAACCGGCGATCCAGATCGAGGGCGATGACTATCTCGGAATTGGTGCTGTCCTCCTCGGGGATGGAATGGAAGCGTGGGGCGTGGAGCAGCGTGAACTCGGGAACGTGCTCGGGCAAGGCGGCCGTGGGCAAGCGCAGGAACAGGTTGCGCGCAAACAGGCTATGCCATGCGTATTCGGTGACGATGCGAATGGGCACGGCGTGGGCGGGGTGGGCCCCGGCCACGGCATCCTGGACGAACACATCCCGTCCCTGGAAGAACGACCGCATGCGTAGATGCAGGCGCTCGAATTGGGCCGGGGTCATCGGCCGGTTGACCTTCCCCCACCACACCTGCGAATCGCTGGGCGCCTGCTGGACGATAAACTTGTCGTTGGGCGATCGCCCGGTGTGGTGGCCGGTGCGCACAACCACCGGCCCGAGGTGGGCCAGCTGTCCCTCGCGCCTCGAGACAATGAGCTCAACCAGCATCGCCGAGGGCAAAGTCCAGTACGCCATGGTCAAATTGGTCAGCCCATGATTCTCGAGCCCATAGTGGCTCTGAATACCCATCGCATTCGGCATGTCGACTCCTCACGTTCGATTGATGACAAAAGGCACGGGCGCCCGCTCGGCCGCAAGCAACTCGCCGAAGCGCGTGAGCGCACGGAAGTAGGGCAGGATGCTCGGAAGATAGTGTCGTTCGCCGGCGGCATGGGGTGCCAGCCCCGATTGACCCCATACGATGCCTTGGCCGTTCGGTGCGAAGCGTGCACTCGTCGCGTGCAGCTTGCGGCCCACAACGGGCTCCCGGCCGGAGGTCTCGCGCACTGCCTGCAGCAGCGCTCGAGCGAACGGATTCGCCGGGTCACAGCGAATGCCCGCCTCATGAGAGTGGAGATCGAGCTCGAACCCCTGCGTGTCCGCCAACGAGCGCAGAGTCTCCACCAGCGCGGGCAATCGATCATCGGGGAGGCTGCGCACTTCGATTCCCATCGCAGCCCGATCGGGCGTGAGGTTGAACACGCCGCGCGTTCCCGAGACGAGGTAGGGGAACGACAACTGCGATCGCCAGGAGTCGGGCCCCTCGAGGTGCAGGCACGCGCGCCCGGCCTCCAGCAGGCGGGCGCGCGCCTCGACAAGCCCCATCATCAGATCTGGGCCGTGTTGCGTAGCCGAATGGCCGCGTGTTCCACGAGCGCGCAATTCGGCGCGCAGCAGACCCCGGTTCTCCAGGCACACCTCGCCCAGGAGCTCATCACCTCGTTCGCCCGTGCGCTCCCCCGCAATCACCAGCGCCGGGATCGGATCGCCCTCCCTGGCCAACACCTGCAAGACGTGTGGCGTGCCCATGGGCTCGGTCTCGCCCGGCTCTTCGTTGCCAACCAGAAGAAGTCGCAGGGGCGGGTAGGGTGGTCCCGTCCGCCGGACCGCTTTCATCCAGGTGACGTATGTCGCCACCACCGTCTTCATGTCGGCCGCGCCGCGCCCCACCAGGTAATCCCCCTCCAGCTCGGGCGTAAACTGGCGATCGTCGGGGTCCGGCGCCACGACGTCCAGATGCCCCAGCAGCAGCACCGGCGCGGGAGCCTCGCCCGGAAACGATGCGAGCAGCGCCGGGAAGAGGCCCTCGGTAAAGTAGCGCACATCCAATCCGCCGCGCCTCAACTCCTCTCCGGCAAGGTGCACCGCCGCGTGGATGGCTTCCATCCGTGGCGAGCCGCCGGGCGCGACGCTGACCGATGGGATGGCGATCAACCGGCTCGCCAGCATCACAACGTCCCGCGTGACGTCGTCGGCCGGCGGGTTCAGGTCGATCGCCGCCGGTCGCAACTCAGGCGTCGGCAAGAGGTGCGCGGTCTCCGCCCTTTGCCACAACGCTTCGAGCTTGTTGGCTACCGGGCCGAGAGATGCAAGCTCGCGCCGAATGATTCCGATATCGGCCGCTACCTGGCCCGCTCGATCCTCGAAGAGGCGCGCGATTGCCGCCGGACTGACGACCGAGTCCTCGTCGGCCTCCGCCCTCAATCGCAGTCGCATCCGCTCGGCCGTGTTCGGGGACCCGCCGGCCAGCTCGTCGAGCGGCGTCAGCCATTCATTCCACCCGAGCGCCTGCGCCAACGGACGCACACTCCCAAGCGTTTCTTCAAGGAAAGCCCGCATGCCCACACGCGCGCGGGAGAACGGATGCAGGAGGCCCGCCTCCATCCCTCGCATGGCCGCGGCGGTTTCGTTCTGCCGCGCGCGCCGCAAATCATCCCGGCCGTATTGGAAGACCTCGCCGAATTCCGGGTCCGCGTAGCCGCGCAGAAGCAACAGTTCCTTGAGGGTCAGGTTGGCAATTTCCAAATCGAGCGGCAAACCGCCCTCGTCCGTGCGCACCTCCACCCGCGCCATGGGCAAATCGATCCGGGCAAACAGGTTGTGGATGATGATTTCGCGCGCCACCTGTTCGCGCGACGGTGCATCGTGTCCATTCTCGTCGTACAGCCCGCGTTGGCCGAGGGCTTCCAATTCCTCCGCCGAGACGGCGATCAACCTCTCCACCGGTTCGGCCAGCGATCGAGCTCGCACCGGAGTCCAGTTGTTGTTGCCGAAGCGAATCCCGCGCCGCACCAGGTCCTTCGAGAGCCGGATGTAATCGGCATGGGTGCGGTAAAGATGCGGCGGGTCGAGTTCCGGCGGGCTGGGGAAGGTCAGCATGCGGACCGAGTTGTGCGGGGTGAGGATCACGACCGGCCGGCCTTCGCGCACCTCGGCGCGCAAGGGCGTGCTGGCCGAGGTGGCGACGAAGAGCGCCGCATGCGCCCGCATCTGCCGGGTGGCGCGCGCATAGACCTCGTTGCGATAGGTATCCAACTGCGTCGGACGGCCGCGCGATCGGGGCAGATGGACGAAATCCCACGCCAGCAGCGGCTCGGGCAGCGACAGGTTCGCGTGGATGCCGGCCGTCGCCAGGCGTGCCCCGAAGAGGTCGACGCAGCGCTCCAGGTAACGGCGCTTGGCCAGATTCCAGCCACGCGGGATGGATTGATGTCCGACCTCCACGGGGGAGAGCAGGTTGCCGTGCCAAGCGTAGAGCGGTGCAGTCGCCCGTTGCGGCTCGTTGCAGGACGGAGAGCAACGCGGCTTCGAACAATCGGGCCTGATACACGGCCAGTTGCGGCGAATAGAACGGATCGGTGGCCCACTCGATCATCCAGTTGAACACCTCGAGCTGGCTGTATCGGGCAAGCCACTCTGGCAAGCACGCCTCACGTAGCGAGTTCGGCAGCCGTCGCCTGCGACGGCGTCCCCGGCAGGTGCAGGACCGGCCGAAGGTCGGCGTCCATGATGTTCCATTCCAGCTCGAGGCCGCTCGTGCCGCGCTCCGGAAAACTGCGTGCGGCCGTCTCGCGCGCCAATGTGAAGCGCTCGACGAAGCGTGCCAGCTCAGCCTTGGACCAGGGCATCCAATCCCTCCATCATGCGCTGCGCAGCACCCAGCGTCCTCTCCACCGGCGTGGCGTACGAGAAGCGCAGCCATTCGGCCCCGTAGGGCGAGAAGAAGGCGCCCGGCACCACCGCCACGCCGTGCTGTTCGGCCAGATACTGCCCGAGCGGCTCGCTGTCGCTCCAGCCGCGCGCTGCCAGCCAGCGCCCGACGTGGACGAAGGCGTAGTATCCCTGATCGATAATCGCGCGCAGCCCATGCGAGGCGAAGAAACCTCGCAGCGCCGCCCGGCTGAGGTTGGTCGGCTCGCGAATGCCGCGCGTGGCCTCGGCGTAGCCGTGTTCATACGCCGCGATGGCCACTGCCATCGAGTAGAAGGAGGGGATCACCGTATGCGAGGCGCGCGCGACGATGAACCGCACCACGGCCTCCGGAGCGATCAGGTGGCAATTGCGCACGTTCGAGGCGCCCAGCGACTTGGTCAGGCCGTCGAGGACCAGGATTCGTTCACGCTCGTGAGCATCGAACGACGTCAGAAAGCGGTTGAGGTCCATCGCCTCCTGATCCGTCACGTAGTGATACATCCAATCGTAGAGCACGAAGGCCACGCCCATACGCAAGGCCGCCTTGCCCAACGCGACCTGACGCTCGGCGCTCAGCATGCCGCCGGTCGGGTTGTCGGGGCTGGTAATGATGAGCCCCGCCAGCTTACGCCCCAGCCGCGCCGCGAAGTCGACGCAGGCTTGCAGCGCATCTTCGGTATACGCCCAGCCGCTCTGCGCTTCGCCGGGCGCCAGAAGCACGTTGGCCCCCACACCGTAAGGCCCCCAGTTGTACGATATCCACGGCACACGGCTGACGACGATGAAATCGCCGGTGCGCCCGTGTCCGAGCGCGAGCATCGCGGCGTAGGCCTTGGCCAACCCGTCCCGGCCGCCCACGGTGGCCAGCACGTTGTTCGGGCCGAGCCCCGTCTCGGGCGAGACGTGCCAGTAGGCCTCGAGCACCGCACGCCGGAACGCGTCGGTGCCATAGGGCATATCGTATGCACTGCCATGTGCACGTTGCAGCTCAGCTGCGCGCTCGAGGATCTCCCCCGGGACGCCCGGCAGCGACGCTCCGCCATCGCCCTGTGAGGCATCGAAGGTCTGCCGCTCAGGGAATTTCTTGGCGTAGACCGCCAGGCTTTTGTTGATCAGGAACATTCGCGATGGCGGGATCTCGGCCATCTCGCCGAGATGTGCGCTCACCGGGATGAGCCGCGCTTCGGGTACCACCGTGACGGGCTGATCGATCAAGGCGGCCATGGACTGCTCCTTTGCAGGCGGGTTGCCGGTGGTAACAAAAAGGCCCCGGCCAATGGCCGGGGCCCAAATGTTGCGCAAGGTGGCACGTCAATACGCGCAAATCCCGGACCCGGCGGCCTTCCCGAGGCCACGGCTGGTATTCATGTCCTTGCGGGTCGGGCGTTCGCGTCGACTACTCATTTCAAACATTGTAACACCCGTGTCAAGCCCTGTGAGCGTTGCGCGATCGGAGTACTTCGCTTGAACCGAGTCCAGCCGTCGCCTCAACCGGGCCGTCCCCGGAGGCCTTCAGGGTGGCGATGCGCCGCAATGCAAATGTGGGGGCGCGACTGGCTCGAGGGGGATGTTGCCAGCGAAGTCTTTCCGGTAGGGGGCGAGGGCTTGCCTCTGGGCCTGCGCCTCGCCCGGTCGAAGCGATGAAACCCTGGCCTACCCGCGCGTTGCCCTCGGGTTGCTTGCCGCTTCCCGTAAGGCTGCGGCGCAGCAACACGTACGCCAGGAGCATGAGCGCGAGCCCCAGGCCGTCGAACACGATGAACCGCATTCCCGTTGCCCACAGCGCCGCGTGTCCCGGCGGCAGGCTCAGCACCAGCCAGGACTCGCCCGCCAGCCCCACGGCCTGCTGCACGAGCATGATCGCGAAAAGCGCACGCTGCGCGCGCGGGTGCCAGATGACCGGTGGATAAGTCGACGTTCCACATCAGAAACAGGATGCCGAACGCTTGAACGACTGCACGCCCTGGCTCGCCGCCGACTTCGAACGCCGCGGCGTATCGTTCTGGCCAGGCGAGGAACGTCACCGCGCACCACACGTTCATAATGAAGACCGCACCCACTGCCGTGCGTGCGGTCCATTCGGCGAGCTGCCGGGCCCACTCTGCGTGCGTCGTGAGCCTCATTGATCATGGTAACCCGCGATCGGATGGGCGAAATCCTCTGCGGCCGGATGTTATAATCCTTTCGCGCCGCTTCCGATCTGCGGCGCAGGCTGTCGAAACGAATAGCACGCCACGGAGAGGTAGCGTAGTTTGGCCTAACGCGCGCGCCTGGAGAGCGCGTGAGCCGTAAGGCTCCGCGGGTTCAAATCCCGCCCTCTCCGCCTGAGGCACCGAGCAATCGGTGCCTTTGCGTTTGTTCTTTCATCGCTCGGCGGCCGCCAGGCGGGCCTTGAGCTCGGCGATCGGCGCCACCGGGGTGGGGTCGACGCCGTAGGCGATGGCCAGGTAGAAGGCCGAGTAGTCGCCGAAGTGCAGCGCGGTCAGCATGTGCGCCAAGTGGTTTGGACCCGAGGCTTGGTACTCGTCCGTCCCGAATCCCTGGACCATGAGCAATTCGCGCGTGATGCGCGCGCGCAAATCGTTACGCGGATGTGCAAATGACGAACGCAGGAAGACGAGCATGTAGCGCTCGGTCAGGTCCTGCGGTTGGAGCGTGCCGGTGACCGTGTTATGGTCGAGTTCGGGCAGCTCCTCGTATTGCGCCCAGGCCTTCCCGATCTCAGCGATCTGTGTCTTCCACCTCCTCGCAACCGGGGCGAGATGATCGGACCCGTAGACGGCGACCCAGCGTCCCATCCATTGCCCGCCCATGCGCTTGGCGGGGTTGTGGATGGCGGGGATGTCCGCGCGCAGATGGGTTTGCTGATCGCGCATCGCGGTCAAGGCGGCGGCGAGCTCCCGGGAAGGGTCCGGCATGAGCCCAAGGCGCGCAACGCAAGCCATGGGCAGGACGAAGAGGAATCCAACCGCCGCGCGTGGCTGGGCTTTGAATGTGAACTGCCATAGGGGGATGGACGCCGTGCGCGCATCATCGGCCAGCTCGCCGCCGGATGTGATGGCAATCAGCGAAACACCGCGGCGGCGCGCCTCGGCAAACGCCGAAAGCGCCTCTTCCGTATTCCCCGAGTGCGAAGCAACGATGACCAGCGTGTCACGACCACGCGCCCACGCCGGCAAGCCGTAGTTGCGCCATACCGTGACCGGAACCGTTCCGACGTGATTGGCGTACGCCTCGAGCAGCGCGCCGCCGATCCCCGAGCCGCCCATGCCGGCCACGACGACGTGACGGACGGTCTTGCCAGCCATGTCGAGCGGGTACTCGCCAGCCTCCCGCCACGCGCTCTCCAGTTGGTCGGGCAAGCGGTCGATGAAGCCGAGCATGTCGGCCGAGTTGATCTCTTTCAAGCGTGGCAAGTCGTCGAGGTTCATCAGTTCTCCTGTGTCTTGGCGCGAGGTGTGCCTGTGCCAGCCCGAGGCTCGGTCGTCGACAGGCGGTAAACGGTCCTGCGGGTCCACCCGGATTCCTTCGCCACCGCGGACGCTGCCTGAGCGGCGGTCTCGCCGCCGGCCACCCGGGCCTGGACGGCTGTGAGAACGCGTGATTCGTCCCAGGCGGCTGCAACCCCGGCGGGCGCGCCGGCAATGACGAGCGTGACCTCGCCGCGCGGCGCCTGACGCTCGAAGTGGGCCAACATCTCACTTACCCGCCCGCGCAGAATTTCCTCGTGCAGCTTGGTCAGTTCGCGGGCCACGGCCATGGGCCGATCACCCAGCATGTCACGGATATCGTCCAGCGCCTGCAGCAGGCGGTGAGGGGCTTCGAGCGCCACCAAAGTGGCCTCCAGCGCTGCCACACCCGCCAATTGGGCACGCCGCGCGGCCCCGCGCCTCTCGAGATAGCCTATGTAGAAGAACCGGTCGGTGGGCAAACCGGAGGCGACCAGCGCCGCGATGGGAGCGCTCGGTCCGGGTACGGGGGTCACGCGGTGGCCAGCGGCCAGCGCGGCGAGTACCAGCTCATAGCCCGGATCGTTCAATCCCGGGGTGCCGGCGTCGCTCACCAGGGCCACGTCCGCGCGCCCCAGGGCCGCCGTCACGGCCTTCAGGCGGGTGAGCTTGTTGTGTTCGTGATAGGCCACAAGGGGAGTGTGCAAGTCGAAGTGGGCCAGCAGTTTGCGGGTTTCGCGGGTGTCCTCGGCGGCGATCAGCGCAACCTCGCGAAGCACGCGCAGCGCGCGCGCGCTGACATCTTCAAGATTGCCGATGGGTGTGGCCACGAGGAAGAGCGTGCCCATTGCGGCCGGGATTGTAGCACACGGGGCCGATAGCTTGCCCTCGGGAGGAGGCTTGTCACCCCCCTGGGGGGATGCTTGTCACTGACCCATCGGTTCGCTGCGGGCTACCATTATTGCCAGTAACTTGCAATTAGGAGTGCGCTATGACAGAGTTGCTCGAACGGGCGAGTGCACGGGTGCATGCCTCTGGGGGGCGCATGACCGGTCAACGCCGGCTGATCCTGGAGACACTCGCCGCGCTGCCCGCACACCCCACGGCCGAAGAAGTCCATACGCGCGCCGCGAGGCGCGACCCGACCCTCAACCTGACCACCGTGTATCGCACGCTGCACTGGTTGGAGGGCGAGGGCTTGGTGGAGCCGCGCCGCTTTCGCGGCCACGGGCGTCACGATCATTTCGACGTGGCGGGCGCCCGTGGCGAGCACCACTTCCTGTGCACCGAGTGCCAGCGCGTGCTGGAATTCGATGCGCCTCAGGTGGAGGCGGTGGCCCGCAGCTACGCCAGGCGCCATGCATTCAAGGTTCACCAGGCGTCCCTCGTCCTTTACGGCTTGTGTGCAGAGTGCTCCGCGCGGCGCGAATCGGCGCGCAAGGCTGCCGCATGACTCCGCCTTCGGTCTCCTCCGAAACGGTGCTGAGCCAGGTGGCCGTGGGCCAGACGGCGCTTGTGCTTGGGCTGCAAGGGGGGCGTGCGGTCAGCGAGCGCCTGGCAGAATTCGGACTTGTCCCCTCGGCGCGCGTGGCTGTGCTTCGCAATTCAAGCCACAGCCCGCTGCTCGTGGCGGTGCAAGGCGCACGCTTGGCGCTCGGCCGCGGTGAGGCCGCCAAGGTGCGAGTGGTTGTCGAGCCCGCCAGGATAGAGCCCCCATGAAGCCGCTCGGGCTCAGGCCACGCTTTCGCCGTTCGAACCCTCCCGCGGGGAACGAGAGCGGCACTGGCGCCGAGATGCTCTTGCTCACGCACGGAGCGGCGGAGCGGCGGAATGACCCGTCTGCATCCGGGGGAGTGGCTCTGCCGCCGACCCGCGCATTGCGCATCGCCCTCGCGGGCCAACCCAATGTCGGCAAATCGACCATCTTCAACAGCCTGACCGGCCTCGACCAACACGTCGGGAATTGGCCCGGCAAAACTGTCGAGCGGAAGAGCGGTCTCGTGCGATACGGACAGGCGACGCTGGAACTGGTGGACTTGCCGGGAACCTACAGCCTGAGCGCTCACTCGCCCGAAGAGGAGATCGTCCGCGACTGCCTGCTCTTCGATCCTCCGGATGTCGTCGTGGTCGTCGTGGGGGCGGCCACGCTCGAGCGCAACCTCTACCTGGTCGCCGAGATGCTGGCCCTGAATGTGCCTCTGGTGGTTGCCGTCAACATGATGGACGTAGCAGCCCGGGAAGGCGTTGAGTTGGATTTGCACTCATTGCAGGCCGCTCTGGGCCTGCCGGTGGTGGCCCTCACCGCCTCGCGCAACGAGGGGCTCGAGGCACTGCTGTTGTGCGCGCTCGCCGCGGCCAGGGCGCCGGGACCATCCGGCGCAACACGGCCTGCTCCTCGGCCGCAGCATCGTCCGATCATCCGCGACCTGATGCAGCTCCTGCAAGGCAATGTACTTGCCGCTTACCCGCCGGAGTGGCTGGCGACGAAGCTGCTGGAGGGCGACCCGCAGCTCACGCGCATGGCGCGCGAATCGCTCCCGCTGCCCGCCGCGGCCGAACTCGACCGGTTGCTGCATGCCCACGAAGATGCCTTCCTCGACATCGTCGGGGGTCGCTACGACTGGATTCGCGACGTCACGCGCGACGCCGTCCGCCGCCCACGAACCGATGTGGTGAGTCTGACCGACCGCATCGATCGGGTGGCCACCCACCCCACGTGGGGCGTACTCGCCCTGTCGGCCATCATGGGAGTTACATTCTGGCTCATCTACGGGCTGGCCACACCAATGGTCAACTTGCTGGCAGGGGTCACCCAGAGCCTGGCCGCGCTCGCGCGAACCGCTTTGACCGGGTGGCCGGCATGGATTTCGGGCTTGGCCATCGACGGGCTGCTGAGCGGTGTGGGGATGGTCATGGCGTTCCTGCCGGTGATGGTGCTCTTCTTCGCTGTGCTGGGCGTGCTGGAGGACGTCGGATACTTCGCGCGAGCTGCGTACGTCATGGACCGCTTCATGCATGCCGTCGGCCTGCACGGCAAGAGCTTCTTGCCGCTCTTCCTCGGGTTTGGTTGTAACGTGCCCGCGGCCCTCGGCACACGCATCCTAGAAGACCGGCGCTCGCGGTTGTTGACTCTTTTGCTCACCCCGCTCGTGCCCTGCACGGCCCGCCTGGCCGTGATCGCCTTCCTGGCGCCGGCGTTCTTTGGGGCCCAGGCAGCCATCGTGTCATCCTTGCTGGTCGTGTTCAATGTTCTGATCATCGCCGTGCTGGGGCTCATCGCGGGCCGCCTCGTGCCGCGCCGTGCACCTCCCGCCTTCATCATGGAACTGCCGCTCTACCACTTGCCGTCGCCGCGCACACTGGCGCACTTCGTCTGGAACAACACGCGCTCTTTCGTCGAAAAGGCGGGTTCGATCATCCTGCTGGCCTCGGCCGCGGTGTGGGCGCTCTCCCACCTGCCCACGGGAGACCCGGCTTCGAGCGTCCTGGCGTGGGTGGGGCACGGGCTCGAACCGTTGGGAGCGCTCATGGGGCTGGGCGATTGGCGCATGCTGACGGCGCTCCTGACCAGTTTCGTGGCGAAGGAGAACACGATTGCCACGCTGGGCGTGCTCTTCGCCGGTCAGGCTCTGCACGGCTCGCTGCCGGTGCTCGTGGCAGCCCAATTGACGCGTGCTGCGGGGTTGGCGTTCCTTGTCGTGCAGATGCTCTTTATCCCTTGCGCGGCGACGCTCAGCACTCTGCGTCATGAGGCAGGCTGGCGCTGGGCGTCGATGAGCGTTCTCCTGCAACTGGCCATTTCGATCGCCATGGGCATCACCGTATTCCAGATTGCGAGCCACCTCGGATATGGCTGACCGGTCGTTGCACTCGAAACTCTCTCGCCCGCAGCACGAAGTGGGCCAGGTCGCCCGCGCGCTCTTAGCCGAGTTGGCGGGCGGTGGATCGCAGACCGTGTCGTCCCTGTCCGATCGTTTGCGGGTGAGTCCGAACGACGTGGAGCTAGCGTTACAGGTGTTGATGCTTGGCGGTAGGATCCAGGTAGTCGCCTCGCCAGAGGACTGCAGGATCACCGCAGGTTCGAGCCAGCCGCTCGCCTGTGGCTCGTGCGCGGCTGCCGTGTCGTGCGTCTCCCTCTCATCCCCGACGGCGGTCGGGGTGCGCCGCTTGCGCCTCGCGCCCCGCGATCGCTGAACTCGGCCGGCCGCCCCGGGAGCGATACTCGTTGGCGGCTCACATCCCATGACTGACCCCGACCTCATCATCATTGGCTCCGGCCCGGCTGGGTGCTCGACGGCCCTGCACCTGGTTGCGCAGGCGCCCGCCTGGCGCGATCGAATCCTCGTGCTCGAGGCAGCGCATCATCCGCGTCCCAAACTGTGTGGGGGTGGAGTGACTTTCCTCGGGTTGAAGGTCCTGCGCGGACTCGGGCTCACTCTGGATGTCCCCAAGGTCATGGTCAATGAGGCGCGCTTTCACTTTCAGCGACGCAGCCTCGCTGTGCACGGGCAGCCGCTGCTCGCGGTGGTCGACCGATCCACCTTCGACGCCTGGCTTGTGAGCGAGGTGCGTGCGCGAGGTGTGCGTGTGGAAGAGGATCGGCCGGCAAGCGCCGTCGAGCCCACTTCGAATGAGGTCATCGTGAGGACCGCGGCGCGCGACTACCGCGCTCGCGCGGTTGTTCTGGCATGTGGCACCCGGAGTTCTCGATTTCGTCGGGCGGGGGGCGCGGAGTTTGTCAATAGGTCCCAATCGCATCGCGCGTGCCGTCGAGACCTTCGCCACCCAAGGATCGGACACTTTGCCCGACCCACAGGCGGTGGAGTTCGACTTCTCGCCGTTGCGACAAGGTCGCCACGGCTATTCGTGGCGCTTCCCTATGCCTGGGGGTGCGCGCGGTCGCTACAACCTTGGCTTGTTCGACACGCGGCGGCGAGTCGCCCGTCGCACCCCCGATCTCAAGACCGGGCTCGAGCATTATGCGGGGCGCTTGGGCATGCGGCACATCGAACCCGTCCAGGGCCATCCCGTGAGGCTGTACTCGCCGCTGGCCAAGCTCTCTGCGCCCGGCCTAGTGCTCGTCGGAGATGCGGCCGGGGTGGACCCGCTGTTCGGGGAGGGGATCGGAGTCAGCCTAGCGTATGGGCAGGCGGCGGCGAAGGAAATCGAGCATGCGCGCAGGGCAGGGGACTATCGTTTGGCGGGCTACACCGCGCGGATGCTGGCCAGCGAGCTTGGAGACTATCTGAGTCTGCGCTGGGCCTGCGCAGGGTTGATCTACGGGCTCGCGCCGATGCCGGGGTTCACCGGCTTGGTGTGGGCCATCGCACGGCTCATCGCGCGGAGCTACCACCCGCGGCTAGACTGAACTTCAGGGTAGAAAGTCGAGGGGGTTCACTTTGCCGTAGTCGACGCTCTGCATCTCGAAATGCAGATGCGGGCCGGTGGAGTTCCCGGTCGATCCAGCAGCCCCGATTACGTTCCCCTGGTACACGTTAAAGCCGCAGCCCACCGACAACTGGCTGAGGTGCGCGTACACGGTCTGCCAGCCGTTGCCGTGGTCGATGACGATCAGGTTGCCGTACCCCCAGTTCGACCATCCGGCGAAGACGACCACTCCGCTGGCGGCAGCATAGATGTTGTCGCCCAAGCGCGCATGCAGGTCGATGGCGGGATGGAACGACGAATACTGGTTTCCCGTCACCGCATGGCTGTCGGTCGGCCACACCCACCAGCTTTCGCCAACGACATCACTTAGGTAGGGTCCCTGGCAGGCGCCATCGCCTCCGTACTGCCACTTGTCCGCGTCGGTCCGGCGAAGGATGGGCACCCGCCACTGGACGAAGTCGCGCTGTCCTCCGGGGATCACGATCCACGTGCCAGGCGCGATGCCGGGTGCAGCCTGATCGATGTTTGGTTCAAGCGCGTTGCCCGGCCAATTAATGATGTCATCCGGCGACACGCTGAAGAACTTGGCCACGCCGCTCAGTCCGTCGCCTTCCTGCCACTGATAGTAGGTGCCATCGATGGGCAGGATGCTCAGCACTTGTCCGGGGCGCAGCGTGTGCGGGTCATCCTTCAGCACCGAGTAGTTGCCCCATAGGATCGTTTCCGGTTTGAGGTTGAAGCGCGCCGCGATGGCAAACAGCGAGTCTCCCTGCTGCACCGTGTAGTGATCTACATCCACCCGCGGACGGGCCGGGACATCCGTGTGCAGGAGTATCTCCCGATCGATGGTTGCGCCCCCGGCGCCCGAGTCGAACGACGGCAGGGCAGCCGGCGCGGAGATGAGGGGAGCGCTCGCGGTGGGTGTCGCCGCCCCACTCAAGTTGATGCGCGCGGGAAGCCACGACCACAGGCTCGGTCGAGCCATCCAACTGAAGAGGATCACCAGCCCCAGGACGAGGAAATGACTGGCGCTGCGCAAGATGGGTTCACGCAGGCCGGAACGAACCAAGTCCTCCCACAGCCTGAACCAGGCGGGGCGCGGCTCGTGGGAGGGTTCGTTGATGTCGGGCGAGGTTTGGCTGGATTCAGGAGTCACATTTCACCAATGGAAAACGGGAGGATATCTTCTCTCCTCCCGTTCTGTCAAGCCGGCGTGCACCACGGATTGCATTTCAGTAGTCTGCTGCAGCGCACCTGCTAGTAGTAGAGATGCGGATTCACAGGCGTCCCGCCGTAGCGCATTTCAAAGTGGATGTGATATCCAGTGGAGTTGCCAGTGCTGCCTGCCAGCCCCAGCGACGACCCACCGCCAACTCCCTGGCCGCAGCGAACATTTACTTGGTCCATGTGGCCATAAAAAGTGACCCAGCCATTGCCATGATCGATGATCACCAGGTTGCCATAGCCGCGCGTGCTCCAGCCGGCGAACACCACGACGCCCGCATCGGCCGCGTACACACCCGTGCCGGGCGCCGCGGCTATGTCGATACCTGGGTGACCGTCCCAGAAGTCGTTGCCCGAAATGGTGGTGAACCACCCGGGCCACATCCAGTTCCCTGAGCCTACCGGACCATCATAGCCGCCCGGGCAGGCGCCGGGGCCGAGGCTGGGGAATGAGTAACGCGTCCCGATCATGACTGGAGCAGCCCAGTCCCTGAATGGCCGGCTGCCACCCGGAACAATGACCCAATCCCCGGTTAGCACTTTTGGATCGAGCGGGTTGAGATTGTTGCCCGGCCAGCTGAGGATCTCCTCGGGCGTCGTGTCGAATTCTTGCGCGACTTTCTCGATGGTGTCGCCCTCTTGCCACTTGTAGTACAGGCCATTCACCGGCAGGATGTTGAGCACTTGCCCCGGACGAAGCAATTCGGGGTCATCCTCGAGCGTGTCGAAGTTGCCCCACAGGATTGTCTCGGGTTTGATCTGAAACCTGGTGGCGATGGAGAAGACCAAATCTCCGCGCTCCACCGTATAAGGGGTCACGCCCTCGGTGGGGCGCTCAGGGCGTACCGTGTGCGCGTCGATCGTTCGCCGGATAAGGGTATCGTTGGCCTGGGCTGAGTAATCCGGTAGCTTGGCGACCCCGTTCGCGGCCGCGGGCGAGGCCTCAGCCTGCGCCGGCCCTTCGCTGGTTGCAGCCGCGCGCAGCGGACCGTAGCTCCGCCACGCCCACACACCGCCGGCAGCCAGCGCCAGCACAAGAATTCCAAGTCCCACCCACAAGAATCGTTTCTGCACCCGTCACTCTCCCAAGCAGTCGGTCAACCGGTAACGACAGGCTATTCTAATTGTCTTTTGTCAAAGTTTCCAGGAACTCGATGTTGTTCTCGGTTTGGCTCAGACGGGTCAGGATGGCCTCGGTGGCCGTGGTGATATCCATGCCCGCGCCGGTCGGCGGCGGCGTGATCATCTGGCCAAACATGCGCCGCATCAACCACACCCGCGGGGTGATGTCGGGCCCGAGAAGCAATTCCTCTCGCCGCGTCGAGGAGCGTTCGATATCGAAAGCGGGGAAGATGCGCCGCTCCTGCAACTTGCGCGAGAGCAGCAGTTCCATGTTGCCGGTGCCCTTGAACTCCTCGTAGACCATGTCGTCCAGACGCGAGCCGGTGTCCACCAGGCAGGTGGCAATGATTGTCAGTGAGCCGCCTTCCTCGATATTACGCGCCGCTCCAAAGAACCGCTTGGGCGGATACAGCGCGGCCGGATCGAGCCCGCCGGAGAGGGTACGTCCGGAGGGAGTCACGACCAGGTTGTAGGCCCGCGCCAGGCGGGTGATCGAGTCGAGCAGGATGACCACGTCGCGCCCGATCTCCACCAGCCGCTTGGCGCGCTCGAGGGCGATTTCGGCCACGCGCACGTGCGATGTGACCGGCTCGTCGAAGGTGGAGGAAATGACCTCGGCCTCCACCGAGCGGTCCATATCTGTGACCTCTTCGGGGCGTTCGCCGATCAGCGCCACCATCAGGTGCACATCCGGGTACTTGCGCGAGATGCCGTTGGCGATGTGCTTGAGGACCGTGGTCTTGCCGGCCTTGGGCGGCGAGACGATCAGACCGCGTTGGCCCCGTCCAATCGGCGACACCAAGTTGAGCAGGCGGGTGGCCAGTTCGTGGCGGTCGGTTTCCAGGTCAAAACGCTTTTCGGGAAAGATCGGCACGAGTGATTCGAACGTGGGGCGCTGTTTGGCCGCCTCCGGATCGAGGCCGTTGATGGCCTCCACCCGCAGCAGGCCGAAGTATTTCTCCGATTCCTTGGGTGCGCGCACTTGCCCGATGACCATATCCCCGGTGCGCAAACTGAACCTGCGAATCTGCGATTGAGAGACGTAAATGTCATTCGGCCCGGGCAGATAATGCTCGGCACGCAGGAATCCGATGCCCTCCTCGACAATCTCGAGAATCCCTCCGCGCAGCTCGAGCCCCTGACGCTCCGCATTGGCTTGTAACAGACGCAGGACCAGATCGTCCTTCTTCATCCGGGTGAAGCCGGGGATTTCCAACTCCTTGCCTGTCCGTCGCAAATCGGCAAGCGTCAGTTTTTCGAGTTCAGCTATGTGCATTGGGGGCTCTCGCTTATCTCTGGAGTCAGGTGGAATGACATCGGATGGCCGAATCGCAGGCGGCGTGTCGGGGTCGTCTCGAGTTCGATTGATCATTTCAGCCTAAGGATTTGAATGAGCTCTCGGGGTCAGTGAATCCGGGCACGGCGTGACACTCGCCCGGCTCAGCCGGGGCGTTCACCGCATGCACATGTTGGACGGATAAGGGTTCCTAAGGATGGGGTGCCACCGCGTCGTTCACGTGCAGGTGACCCACGTAGGACTCGAACCTACAACCAACTGATTAAGAGTCAGCTGCTCTGCCAGTTGAGCTAGTGGGCCAAGATGGGGTCGATAAGGCGGGAGTTGCCGGGCCTGAGTTCGCGGGCAGTTCCCTGGGGGCGCCTGTTTATTTCTGGCTGGGGCTCACCGCCAAGATGCGGCGAGGGGCGCCTCTCCCCGTGTTGGAAGGATTATACCTGGAATCAAGTGACTGTCAATGGGAGCGTGTCAAGCCCGGAGCGCCGACACGCATCGGGTGACACGCGTGCCATCTGGCCGTGTTCCGCGTGTAGCACTCGATCGAACTCGGGCGAGAGTGCTCGTCGTGCAGCCAAACGTGGGGACCTCGCCGAAGGCAGGTGTCGCTGCCCGGATAACTCACACGTCTCACGGCGGCCTTTCGGATATAATCGGCCCCAATCCGGGGGCGGTGTCGACGTGTCCGTGCGTTGGGTAGGGCCTCTCCGGATGAAACGGCGGCGTTGGATGGGAGAGCGACCCGAGGGGTCGACAATTGGGCACGACGTGTCGGCTTTTGTGCGCAACGTCCACGCCGTTTCGCGTCCGTTCCGATCTGGGCCATCGTGTACCTGCAGTATGTGAGTCATCTTTCGCTCGCACACGCCAGCTGCGTTCGCGGGATCGTCGCGCAACGCCCTTAGGTCCCCTCGCCGGAATGCGAGGTCTCGAGCGAAATGCGTGAGTCCCTTCCCTCGAAGGAGGCCTCTATGTTCTCCTCACTGCGGAGGTGGGTCGGACGCTTCATGCGAAGTTCTCCGGCGCGCCTCTTGTTGCTGGCGGGTGTCGTCATGGCGGCAGCCGTCGCTCTCTCCGGATCGGCCGCACCCGCCGGGCCTGCCCAACCGCTCAACTTCAACCATCAAATCATGGTGCAAGCAGGGGTGCAGTGCCTGTATTGCCATAACGACGCGCTGCGCTCACACTCCCCAGGCATGCCCAGCCTGGAGCTCTGCATGGGGTGCCACAAGACGATCGCCGCCGATCGGCCCGCCATTAAACAGCTGGCCGATTACGTTGCGCGCGGCGAGCCCGTCCCGTGGGTGCGCGTTAACTACCTGCCGCGTTTCGTCTACTTCAGCCATCAGGTCCATCTCACGGTGGGTGGACTCAACTGCGAGACGTGCCACGGCGACGTCGGCAACATGAAGGTGGTTGAGCCCGTCACGAGGATGAGCATGGGCTGGTGCTTGAATTGCCATTCCAAACAGACCAATGCGCCGCAATTGCGCGATTGCGTGATCTGTCACCGCTAGGAGAGCCACATGACCGAGAAGATCTCGCGCCGTGATTTCCTCCGCCTGGGGGCTGCCGGTGCGGCCACCAGCGTCCTCGCGGGATGCACATCGCCTCGGCGCTGGGTTGTGCTGGAACCCTTTGTCCGCCCACCGGAGCAGCAAGTCTCTGGGGTGGCCACCTGGTATGCCACGACCTGCCGCCAGTGCCCTGCCGGGTGTGGTGTGATCGTTCGCCTGATGAACGGGCGCGCAGTCAAGTTGGAGGGCAACCCCGAGCATCCGCTCAACCGCGGCAAACTGTGCGCGCGCGGCCAGGCCGGGCTGCAAGTGCTCTACAACCCGGACCGCCTGAGCGGTCCGTTGCTGCAACCTACAAGGGGCTCACGCGGGTTCTCGGCCCTCGATTGGAATGAGGGGATCAATCGGTTGTTCCAGGGGCTGGAACAGGCCGGCCCGGCAGTGGCGGTACTGGGCGGCACGACGATGTCGGACCACCTATTCGATCTGTTCTCGAGGTTGCTGGCCGCGCTGAACGCTCCGCCGCCGGTGATCTACGACCTGTATGCGGAACTCGCGGGCTACCGCACGTTGGCCCAGGCCATGGGGCAAGTCTACGGCCGCGCCGCGGTACCGGCGTACCGCCTTGCGCAAGCGGACGTCGTGTTCTCCTTCGGCGCGGAGTTCCTCGGCACGTGGACCTCGGCTGTTCGATACGGGGTGGAGTTCGGCGCGTTCCGCAGCCAGCCCTATGGCAAGCGCGGCAGGCTGGTCCACTTCGAGCCGCGTCAATCCTCGACGGCCGTGACCGCCGATGACTACTTCGCCATTGCGCCAGGCAGCGAGAGCCTTGTGGCGGGTGCCTTGCTGCGGCTCATCGCCGATGGCGGATTGGGATTGCCCGGGCGTGCTGACATAGCGCGCGGACTTGCGCCCGCGTTGGATGTTGAGCAGACTGCCCTCGAGTGCGGAATTCCGCTCGAGGCGCTTCAACGGTTAGCGCTCCGCTTCGCTGAGGCTCAACGTGCCGTGGCCATCCCCGGCGGCGCGCTGGCGGGTTCCTCCAACGGGTTGCAGACGGTACGTGCCATTGAGGCGCTCAATGTGGTGTCCGGGAATGCGCCTGAAGGCGTCAGTGCGACGACGCTCGAACTTGGTTTGCGGCGCAAGTCGATCGGCGCTTTTGAAGATGTCCAATCGCTCATTGCGCGCATGCAGGCGGGCCAGGTTCAGGTGCTCATGGTGCACAGCGCCAACCCAACCTTCGAACTCCCCGAAGCGGCCGGGTTCCTCGAAGCCTTGGCCAAGGTCCCCCTCGTGGTCTCGTTTGGGCCGATCGTCGACGAGACCGCGGTGTGGTCGGATCTCGTCCTGCCAGATCGCTCCTATCTTGAGTCGTTTGGCTACGAAGTGGTTACGCCTGACTTCGGTGAAGCCGTTGTGTCGAGCCAGCAGCCGGTCGTCACTCCGGTCTTCGATGCACGCGCAACCGGCGACGTTCTGCTGACCATTGCGCGCGGCATTCCCGCGGCTGCGGCTGCGATGCCTTGGGACGACGAGGTCGACTATCTGAAGCAGATGGTGGCGGGGCTGCCCGAGGCGGCTTACCCGGCCTCGACGCCCGAAGAAAAGCGCGCGCGCTTCCAGCAACACGGTGGCTGGTGGCCGGTGCGCACGCCGGCGGCGCCCGCGCCACCCTCGCAGCCTTACACCGTCTCCGCACAACGCGCCGCCTTCGATGGCAATGAGACCGAGTATCCCTACTTCCTGCACATTTACCCGTCGGTCCTGCTCTCAGATGGCCGGGGCGCATCCCAGCCGCTCCTGCAGGGAGTGCCCGACCCGATGACGACAATCGCATGGCAATCGTGGGTGGAGTTGCACCCATCCACGGCGGAGCGCCTTGAGGTCCGCGATGGGGACCTGCTGCGAGTGACCTCGCCGCACGGAGAGATCGTAGCCGCGGCGTACGTCACGCCGGGCATCCGGCCGGACACGGTGGCCATCCCCGCTGGGCAGGGGCACCAGGATCTGGGGCGCTACGCCCGTGATCGCGGCGCGAACGTGATGCGGCTCATGAGCGCGTCCCTGACCGATGAGGGGGGAGGTTTGCGGTGGAACGGCGTGCGAGTGGCGCTGGCGCGCACAGGCACACGCATCGCCACGGCTTCTTTGGAGAGCAAAGTCGGTGTGACGGAGGGTTTGGGCCATGAGTGAAGTCGAGACTCGCCCGATGGACCGCAGTGAGGCAGCCACGGCGGCTGTCCCCGAGTTGCCGTCCCACAAGTGGACGATGCTGATTGATCTCGATAAGTGCACGGGCTGCAATGCATGTGTCGTGGCATGTCATGTCGAGAATAATGTGCCGATCCGCAGCGAGCGCGAAGTGGTGCGCGGCCACGGCCAGCATTGGATAAGAATCGAACGCTACTGGGAGGGTGAGGGCGACGCCCAGCGCGCCACCTTCTTGCCGATGCTGTGCCAGCAATGCTCGAACGCACCGTGCGAGCCGGTGTGCCCGGTGTACGCCTCGGTGCACAGCGAGCGCGAGAACCTCAACCTGCAGGTCTACAACCGATGTGTGGGCACTCGCTTCTGCGGGAACAACTGCCCCTACCGTGCGCGGCAGTTCAACTGGTTCGCGCCCGAGTTCGAAGGGCCGATCACCGAGATGCTCAACCCGGACGTGACCGTGCGGAGTGCCGGCATCATGGAGAAGTGCACCTTCTGCGTCCAGCGCATCCGGCGCGTGGAAGAAGACGCCCTGGTTGAGGGGCGCGCGCTGCGCGACGGCGAAATGGTGCCGGCCTGCGCTCAAACCTGCCCGACCAGCGCCATCGTCTTCGGGGATCGCAGTGACCCGCAAAGCCAGGTCGCGCAGCGGCTGGGTGGCCAGCGGGAATTCCAGGTGCTCGAGCATCTGGGCACCGCGCCCAATGTCTACTATCTGAAGGCGGGAGGGTCCGATGGCGGAGAAGGCTAGCCTCGAATCACCAGTCTGGAGCAGGCCGCTGCCTGAAGACCCGGAGCTCGCTGCGCAGGTTCGCGAGTATCGCGAGAAGCACCTGCTGCAGGATGCTCGCCCGCCTCACGAGGTGGCCGAGAAGGTCCTCGGCCCGATGGCGCGTCTGGGGCGAGTGTTCTGGCTGGTGGCGCTCGTGCTTGGTGCGATGGTGGTCACCTGGTTGGTGGCCTGGTCCTATCAGATCTACAACGGCATCGGCGTCACCGGCCTGAACCGCACCATCATGTGGGCGCCCTACCTCGTCAACTTCGTCTACTTCATTGGCATCGGTCACGCGGGCACCTTCATTTCGGCGGCGCTGCGCGTGCTCAAATTCGAGTGGCGCGCGCCCATCAGCCGGGCGGCCGAGGCGCTCACGGTCTTCGCCTTGGGCGTGGCCTTCATGATGCCCCTCATCCATATGGGGCGGGTGTGGAAGTTCTACTGGATGTTGCCTGTCCCCAACCAACGCCAGTTGTGGCCCAACCCGCGTTCGCCCATCTTCTGGGACATGACCGCGATCTTCACCTATCTGACCTGCAGCATCATCTTCATGTACCTCGGCATGCTGCCGGATATCGCCGCCGCGCGGGATAGGGCCTTCGGCTGGCGCAAGCGCCTGTATACCGCGCTGGCCCTCGGTTGGCGCGGCACCGATCGCGAATGGAAAACCCTCGACACGACGCTCAACGTTTTCAGCTACGGGATCATTCCGGTCATGTTCTCGGTGCATACGGTGGTCTCGTGGGATTTCGCCATGACCCTCCAGCCGGGCTGGAACAGCACCATCTTCGGCCCGTACTTCGTCATCGGCGCACTGTACTCGGGTGTGGCCGCCGTGATCATCATCATGGCGGTCTTGCGTAAGGCGCTGCACTTGGAGTACTTCCTGCGCGATGAGCACTTCAATGCCATGGGGAAGTTCCTGCTGGTTCTCTCGTTTACCTGGGTGTATTTCTACTTCAACGATTACATCATGCCGTGGTATCACAAGGAGCCGATCCTGAGCGTGATACTGCGCGTATTCAGTCGGGGATGGGCGGCGCCGCTGTGGTACACCATGCTGGTGGCCAACATCCTCGTCCCCTGGTCCACGCTGTGGTCGAAGAAGGTTCGCGCCTCCATCCCGGCGCTGGTGGGTGTGGCCATCCTCGTCCAGGTCGGCATGTACATCGAACGTTACCTGATCATCGCTGTGACCTTGGGCTACACCGAGCTGCCGTTCAACTGGGCTGTCTACACGCCGCAGTTGACGGAGATCCTCATCACGCTGGGGGCCTTCAGTTTCGTTGTGCTGGGCATCGCGGTGCTCAGCCGCCTGCTGCCCATCATCCCCATTTGGGAAGTCGTCGAGGGCCAGTTACTGCAGGGCACACGGCGCATCGGCCGGGCCATCTTCCCGGTCAAGACGGAAACGGACTAGGAGGCGGGCATGGCCGACACTCAACTGCTGGGACTGTTCAACGAGGTGGCCTCCGCGGCGGAAGGCGTCGAGCGCCTGCGCCGGGCCGGCATCGAGGATGAGCAGGTTTCCGTCCTCAGCGGCGTGCCCTACCGATCGCGCATGCTGCGCCGGCCGGCGATCGGCAGCCGTATCGCCTCGGTGGCCGGCCTCGGCGCACTCGTGGGCGCCGCGATCGGGTTGGCGATCACCTGGGGAACCTACGTCCTCTATCCGCTGCCGGTCGGCGGGCAGCCGCGATTCCCGATCCCGCCCACGCTGATCGTCGTCTTCGAAGTGACGATGCTGGGTTTGATGTGGACGGCATTTGGAGCGTTTCTGGTCATCAACCGAATGCCGGTGTTCGGCCGGCCGCCGTATTCCGAAAAGGTGATGGGCGGCCCCATCGGCCTCCTAGTACAGAGCGATGCCAAACGTGTCGCGGAGGTCGAGCGCCTCCTGCGCGAGGCGGGCGCAACCGAGGTGCAGCAATTCGAGGAGACCGCGCGCGCCAATCACGGCACCTGGCAAAAAGTGATGATCGGCGCGGGCCTGGCGGTGACGCTGGGCGTCGTGCTCTTGGGTATTCTCTCTTACGAGGTGATCAAGATCCCCTTCCCGACCAACATGGCAGACACGGTCGCTGTGGCCCACTTGCAAGGGCCACGCTTGGCCGCGCCGGTCGACGCTGTGCCTATCCAGGGCCCAGTGTTCATCGCTGGGAAGCCCGCGGTTCTCCCGGTTGCCTCCTCGCCCGCATCGATACAGCGCGGGCAGGTGCTGTTCGGAATCACGTGCCAGATGTGCCACGGCGAATCGGGTCACGGGGATGGGCGATTGGCGACATACTTCGATCCCAAGCCGGCGGATCTCACGGGCGAGAGGGTGCGTTCCTTCTCCGACAGCGACATTTATCTCGTCATCTCGCTGGGCCGGGGGCAGATGCCCAGCTTGGCCGAGATCATCCCTCCGGACTCTCGCTGGGATGTGATCAACTATGTACGCAGCCTGCAGAAGTAAAGCGCATGGCGGCCGGGTGCGCGGCGCGCCTGGCGAGAGGAGAACCTCATGCCACATCGAACACTCATGAGCCTGGCGGCGCTGTGCGGCTTGCTGGTTTTGGTGGCCTGCGTTGCCAACCCGACGCTGCCGGCCCCCACCTCGATCCCCACAGCACCGGGTCCCCAGGCCACGCTCGACCCTCGCCTGAGTGAGATTGCCCGACCGATCGCATCCGGCAACGCAGGCGACGCCAACCGCGGGCGCGCGTTGTTCCAGACGACGTGCGTCGCATGTCATGGGAATGAAGGGGAGGGACTGACCGCCCCTTCCCTCACAACGAGCGCGTTCGTTGCCGGCGCGAGCGATCAGGAACTATTCGACACGATCGCAGGCGGCCGCATCGCGAAGGGCATGCCCGCATGGGCCAGCAGCGCTGGCGGCCTGTACTCTGAGGATCAGATCTTCGACCTCATGGCGTACGTGCGAGAAATCAACCAGTAACTGGAGGCGCCTACGCGCCTGGGCGGACACAGGGTGGGCATCACGGGCTGGGGTCGCACCCCAGCCCTGTGCGTCTGCGCTCGCGGCGCGTCGAGAGACACGCGCGGGGAGGGCGAGGTGGGATTGAATGGGACGCTGGCACTCGTCGGAGCAGGCGAGTTTCTGCCCGCGATGGATGAGTGCGATCGGATGCTGCTTGGACGAAGTGGGGGAGGGCGCGTCGCCATCCTTCCGACCGCCTCGACGCCCGATGGGGAGGGGGTGCCACAGCGATGGGCCGAGAAAGGAGTCGCGCACTTCGAGCGACTGGGTGTGAAGGCGGTTGGCGTTCTTGCGCTCACGCGCGATGACTGCCAGGCCGCCGAATACGTGAGACTTGTCGCTGGCTCCTCGTTGGTCTACTTCTCTGGAGGCAAGCCCGATTATCTGCTGCGGACGCTCGAGGGGACGCCCTTGTGGGAGGCTGTTCTCGAGGTGAGGCGGAGGGGTGGTGTCGTGGTGGGTTGCTCGGCGGGGGCGATGGTCATGGGTGGCTACGTACCGAACTTCGGCCCGAGGCCACGCATCATCGGATGGAAAGGCTGGTTAGCTGCACTGAGGTTGCTGCCGGATTGGGTCATCATGCCGCACTTCAACGAGTTTCCTGAACTGCTGCTCCGCGTAGCGCTCCGCCCGCCACGGGCTGCACACGGGTTGCTGGGCATCGACTGTGACACGGCCTTGGTGGGCGAGGATAGAACGTGGCGCGTCTGCGGTCCAGGCAGGGTATCGCTCGTGCGCGGGCTGCGAGCCCAGCGCTATCGCGAGGGCGACGTGGTTCCGCTCGGTTGAACTGACGGTGCGCGTCCGCCAGCGACGTCGCAGTTGCCCTAGGTTGCCTCGGCTGGCCGAAAGATCCCCCGACCGCTCTGCATCGTTGGAGCCTCGCGCTCTCTCCTGTGCGCACGATGGGACGTGGGGGGAGCAATCCTGCCTGGCTCAGCCGGTGCCGGGCTCGCCCGCCGGATGCGAACCGTCCTCCTCTTGCATCTGCACCCGGCCCTTGAGAAACCCACCCTCCTCGGTGCTCAGGCTGCCCGTTGTAACATCTCCCCAGATCCTACCCGTGCGCGTGATATGCACTCGCGAGGCGACGATGTTGGCCTGCACGGTGCCGGCGACCGATACCGAATGTGCGCGTATTTCCTCCGAAATGACCTTCGCCGTCTCCCCGACCACGAGCAGCCCTTCGAGCTGGATCTTCCCCTCGAAGCTGCCCTCCAGGCGGACTCCGCCCTGGCCGGTGAGGGTCCCTTGCAGCGCAATGCCTGCCCCGACGACCGTCTCCACCTTCGCCGCCGGCCGAATTGTGTCGGGTAACTTGGGATTCTCTTTGCGCAGCATCTAACCTCCGCTGGCCCACATGCGCTGGCCGTCGACGAGTTGAACTCATGGCGCGGGCCCCGCTCCGCCGCCTATCGCTAGGAACAGATCGAGCACATCCTCATCGCGGATCAGCGGCGGCCCGCCGCCTTCCCTGCGCCACTGGCTCCCGTTGATCATCACCATGAGATGATCCGCGGGCGCGCCCTCCGAGCCGGTGAGCGAGGCACCCAGCTTCGGATGCAGGCGAATGATCTGTGCCAAGACCTCGGTCAATGAGGTGGGCTGAGGCACGTGAAGGGTCAGTGAGCCCGACCCTGCTTGCAGGCGAAGATAGGAATACAGGCGCACTTGCATGATCTTCTGTCGTCCGAGGCTCGGGCCGGCTCGTCAAACGGGGAAGAAGCTGACCCCGACGGTGCCCGGGCCGGAGTGAACAGCGAGCGCGGGAGAGAGGCTTCCGGTGATCACCTCGACGCACTCGATGACGCTCTCGAACCTGCGACGCAACTCTCCCGCTTCGTCGGGCGCGCCGACGTGAGTGAAGGCGGCGCGCACTTTCGCGCCGTCGCCAACCAGCTTACGGGCGATTTGCACCATACGTGAGTAGGCCGCCGGCCGGGTGCGCGCCGCGCCCAAGGCGACGATCGACCCTTGCTCGATGCCGATCAGCGGCTTGATGTTCAGCAGCGATCCCACAAGGTGCTGGGCTCGCCCGATGCGTCCGCCCATGTACAGGTAGCGCAACGTATCCGCGGTTTGAATCATCGTCGCGCGCCGCGACACTTCCACGGCACGAGCCGCCACCGCCCGCAGGTCCAGCCCCTGCAGCGCCGCCCGTGCGGCTTCGATGGCCGCCCAGCCGTGCGACATGGCCACGCGAAGGGTGTCGATCACCTCGACCTGGATTTCGGGCATCTTCTCGCGGAGAATCGCGACCGCCGCCTTGCAGGATTGGTAGGCGCCGCTGCCCTTGGAGGTCATCGTGAGCGCGACGATGTGCTGCGAGGTGCGGGCCAGGTCCTGCAATTCGGCCAAGTAGTCGCCGATGCTGGGATTGGCGGTGGTGGGCAGATTGACGGCCCGACGCAGGTAAGCGACGAATTCATCTGGACGGATATCGACCATGTCCCGCAGGGTTTCAAGGCCCCGATGCACGTAGTAGGGGACGAGGCGGATTCCGAGATCGGCCACGATGCTCTCGGGGATCGCCGCTGTGGTATCGGTGAGAACGCCAACTCGGGGCATTGCATGTCTCCCATGGCGACGCGGGCGCGTCATTCGTCCAGGCCGATCAGCCTGGAACTTCTGCAGTAGGCCCGCGCTGCCAGTCCGAACCGAAGTATAGCGCAACCGGCGGGCACCATTCCGGTCAGGCTTTGATCCCTTTGCCCGATGCCCGTTCGGCAATGCGTGCCGCAACGCGAGTCGAACCCTCCGCAAACTCGGCGACAGGCGTCAACAGGCTGAGGACAAGGTGCTCGCCTTGAGGGAAATCGAAGAAGAAGCCGGGCTGCGTGATCACGCTATCCTCGACGAGCAGGCGATAGGCGAGGTCCTCGTCATCCACACCTTCAGGGAGGCCCACCACCAGGTACCAGCCGCCCTCGCGCGGAAGGATGTGCGCGGTCGATCCTCCAAAGGCCTGCCCCGCCGCCCGCTGGTTCTCACCCAGCCGTTCGCGAATCCGGGCTTGCATCGGGGCGCGCGCCGGTAGCAAGGTTTGCGCCGCGAGTTGCGCTGGGGTCGAGGCCGAAAGGTACGTGTCTGCGACGAATTCGAGCCGCGCGCCTGTCTCGCGCACCGCCGCCTCGCTACCGCTCAGGCGAGCCCATCCCAGTTTGATTTGCGGAGCCCCAACCACCTTCGAGAGGCCGCTCAATCGAATGGTCAGGCCGCGAGCCTCGTCCTCGCTCGGCACGGGCGGCATCGCGAAGCCTTCGGCCGGGTAGTCGTAGAACACCTCGTCCAGTATTACCGGGCACCCTTTGGCCGCGCAGAGCCGTCGGATTCTCGAGAGCTGGTCGACGGGCATATAGGCGCCCGTGGGGTTGTTTGGATTGACCAGTATGACGGCCCGGGTTCGAGATGTCAGTGCTCGCGCGAGGGATTCTTCATCGATGTGCCAGCCTCCCTGGGGCGAGGGGTATGACGGGACTCGCCTCAGCCGGCAGCCCTCAAGCGCGACAAGCATATCGAACAGTGGGTACGAGGGCTGCGGGATCAGGATCTCGTCCCCCGGATTAGCAAACAGCTTGATCAACTCGGCGTAGGCCTGGCTTGTGCTCGCGCTGAGGAAGACGGCCTCGGGTGTCGTCGGCAACCCGCGATCAGCATAGTAGCGGGCAACTGCCTGGCGGGCGCTGAGCAGGCCGCGCGGCTCGGGGCTGTAGCCCGCGTTGCCAGTATCGGCCAGCGCCCGGGTGATAACTTCTGGCGGCGGGCCCAATCCGCACTGAGGCGGGTTGGAGCAGGTGAGGTCGAGGAGCGGCGTGTCATCGGCGCGCAGCCGGTCGAGCGCACGCTGCATGCGTCCAGGTGTCAAATCGGGCTGAAGTCGGGAAGAGAACATTGCGCGGAGGGCGTCCTCACTCAGGGGCGCGGCTCGTGAGCTTGGCAAGGCCCGCGACCGATTGCGAATCAAGTGACCTAAGTGCCTTGACTACCTGCGCGACAATCGCCTCGACCGGCTGGGCGGCGTCGATGGTCATGGCCTGGCGCGGGTCCTCGAGCGCTGAGAACTGACTCTCGACGAGCGACGCTCCTGCAAAGTGCCCGCGCCGCTTGGCAAGCCGCGAGCGAATCATCGCGGGATCGGCGCGCAAATGCACCCACAGGATAGTCTGCGCCATGTCGGCCAACTTCGCCCGATGGGCTTCCCGCAGGGCCGAGCACGCGACAACCGCGCTCTGCGCATTGTGCTCCTTGGCGGCAATGAGTCCGCCGATGGCTTCGAGCCAAGGTCTCCGGTCGTCCTCCGCGAGGGGTTCGCCGCGTCTCATCTTCTCGACGCTGGCGCGAGTGTGTACATCGTCCGCGTCGATGAAGCCCCAGCCCAACTCGCCTGCGAGAGCACGGCCCACGGTCGTCTTGCCGGCCCCCGCGACACCCATCAGGATGACGATCATCGCCAGAATCTCACGGCATGGGTTGCCGGAGGAAGCACTCGTCGGTGAAGACGCCTGCGTACGTGGGAGCAGCCTGGGCGCCCGGTCAGGCTAATCATCTTGTCCGCCGGTGCGGCGGCCATTCGTGCGCAAGCCCTTGGTCTGCGAGCGGAGCTTCTTGGCACGCAGGCGCTTCTCACGCGCCGAACGCGAGGGTTTCGTGGCCACACGCGGACGGGGCGGCCGCGCCGCCCGCAGTATGGCGGCCGCCAGTTTACGCATGGCCTCGCGGCGGTTCCCCTCCTGCGTGCGATGCGCGCGAGCGACAAGGGTCAGCACGCCCAAGCGGTTGACGTGCTTTCCTTCTAGATCGGCCAACCGCGCGCGGACGGAGGGTGGCAAGGATGAACCCGCCAGGTGGAAATGCAGCTGGGCGGCCGTGGCCACCTTGTTGACGTTTTGCCCGCCCGGGCCAGGCGAGCGAACGAACTCAATGGTCACTTCATCATCCCGCAAGCGCAGGCCCGGACCAATCTCGATCATCGATGCCACACCCTCGAAGTCACAACGGCTGGGGCGATTCTACTCGCACCGCGTGAGGCGCTGTTGGCGAGGACCCGACCGTTTGTTTGGTGCCACCCCGTGGGTGCTTCGAGAGAGACGTTTCAAGCCAGCGAAAGGTGCCGGCCCTGCGGGGACCACAGCCAGGGCCAGACCTGAAGGCGAGATTGGCCCAGGTTCTGCCGAAGCCCCGACTTTGTTCGGGGCTTCGGCGGCTTTAAGGGTCGTAGGGGGAGCAACCTGCGCTTCAGGGCGAGACTCCGTGACGCCTGCCTCGCCAGCAAAGCGAGCGCGGTCAGAGGTGTCGGGACTACGGTGAGCATCCCGTGGCCAGGTGGGGTCTAAGTGACATCCGCAGATGATAGGCAACGCCGCGGAGTTGCCTAACCGAGGGACTCAGGCCTTGCGGGCTTTGGGCGCGAAATAGATTCCCGCACGAACGGCGCCCAGCATGCCGGCGCGGAAGGATCGACGATCAATGGGCGCCAGGCCCGCAACCATGTGCCGGTCGACCACGCGGGTCGTAGCACGGTGCTCCAGCTTCTTGGCGATGATGTCCATGGCCGTGTCGCGGCGCATCCAATCAAGATGATCGAGCGTGGCCAGATCGAGCGGTCGGGTATATGCGCGCAGGGACTTGTCGCCCTCCATATTGTAGAAACCCTCGAAGTAGGAGATCACAAGTTCGCGCAGGCTACGGTAAATGGGGTCGCGGTATCGCAGTCCGGTGAAATTCGATTTGGCCACGGCGCCATAGTGGCCGTCCTGACGGTAGACCGCCAACATATGATCGTCGTCGCGCCACGCCAGCATGTCCACCAGCACGGGCCTGCGGCCGATGCGCCGCAGCGCAGCGATTGCTAACAGGGCTCCATCGTAGCAATGAGCCTTGCAGTCGCGGATGACGTTCAGCGGGCAGCGGTAGCGCGGTTCGGCGCTGTAAGGGATCGAATCCAGGAAGGCCTGGATGCGCGCCGGGCTGCTGAGCGAGCGGAAGAGGCGTCGCTGACTTGGGCTGAGCTCCAACTCGAGAGCGCGCAACGGAGCATCGGTGGTGGGGCGTGGTGGCATCATTGTTATCCTCTAGCGAAGTGAAGGGTCCCGCGCACGGGCTTCTTGCCCGGCGCGCCACAGCGTGTGCAACGTGTTCAGGCGCTCCTGCAATCGGCGGTCAAGTGCCTCGGGTTGGCCAGTCGTGACGTCGTCCTGGTTCTCGAAAACGACAAAAGGAACGCGCTGGCCGGCGATCGGAAGGAACCGGGCATCGCCGCGGCTGAGGTCTTGCCAATCGTCCTCTTGGTAGAGGCGCTTCATTTTCTCATCGGGCAGAGCGTGCTCCAGGATGCTGCCCGGGTGTGCCGGGTTGAACCGGCGGCGGTTCTTGCGCAGCGACTCCTCGAATGTCACCTCAACGTACATGATGGCGGCGACCGAGAGCATCGCCGAGTCGAACCGGCTCAGAGCTCTTCGGTAACCGCCATGCTCCGAGCCACGTGAGAACTCGATGATGGAAGTCCGTCCCGCGGCGGCGGGCTCAACCTGGGCGGCAGAGACCCGATAGGCATGCGCTAAACGCTCGATGAGCAAATCCCAGAAATAGGGCTGCAAAAAGTCACCGCGCTCATCGGTATGGATCCGAGGCCGCGCGAGGCGATTCTCCAGAAGCTGGTCTTCCTCGAGCCACGACCACAGGTAAGGGAAATCGTCGAGCACGGTCAGGTCCCCCAGGTGGAACTCGGGGAGGCGCCCGCGCGCCTGCATGCTGCGCAAGTGCTCGACGATCTCGCTCTTCCCCGATGCGGGGCGGCCGATCAAGAGAAGAAGCGGAAGCGAATCAGTCTTCATGGACCGTCCAGAGGTGCCCGCCCTCGCGCCTGCCCCGCGGGCCCCGAATGCGAACCCATTCTAACCCCAAGCTCGAGCCGGTTTAGCATCTCGCGTGCCGCAAAATGGTGGAAGGCGAGGGACTCGGTGGGCGTCAAGCGGGTAGCAGCAGGCCGGCCAACCAGAGGACCGACATCCCCACCACGAGGGTCACCAAGACACTGCGGGTCTTCCATGCGATGAAGATGGCCGCCGGGGCGGCGAGCCAGCGTGGGTGTGGCGGCCAAAGCTGCACTACATCCTGCGGAGCAAGAACGGCCGGCACGACCAGCGCACTCAAGACGGCCGCCGGGACGAGACGCAGTGGGCGGGTAACCCACTGCGGAGGCGAGGCGCGGTGGGCCCACACGATGAAAGACAACCGGGTAGCGTAGGTGGCCAGGCCGGCTGCCAGCATCGTCAACCACATGCTCAAGCCTCGCGTTTCTCGAGAGCGGTGCCGGCCAGGATGCCAACCATTGCAGCCGAAACCACGCCCAGACCGAGCGGCAACCCGCGCAGCCCCACCGCCACCGCGCCCGCAGCAACGGCCGCTGCCACGCCGGCACGATCTCTGAGCTGCGGGACGACCAGGGCGATGAACATCAGTGGAAGCGTGAAGTCGAGCGACCAGGTCGACGGGACGGACGCCCCCACGAAAAGCCCGAACGCCGTTGAGGCTTGCCAGGATGTCCACAGGGTGAGCCCCGCTCCCAGCAAGAAGAAGTGACGATGAGCGCGCGGACCGGGCGCGGAGAGGTGTTCGACGGAGACCGCATACGCCTCATCGGTCAACAAGTAAGCCAACAATGCCTTCCACGCAGAGGAGAGATGGGCGAGGAAGGGAGCGACGGAGGCGCTATAAAGCACATGGCGCATATTGATCGCAGCGACCGACAGCGCAATCACGAATCCCGAGGCCCCACCCGCAGCCAATTGCGACATAGCGAACTGCGCCGAGCCTGCGAAGACGACCGCTGAGGCCGCCTGAGCGGTTGCAGGTGTCAACCCCGACTGGATCGCGACCACGCCGTAGATCATCCCAAAAGGGATGACGCCCACGAGCAGCGGGATTTCCGCGAGCACGCCTCGCACGAACTCGTGGCGCGCACTGGGGCCCGCTT
Organism: uncultured Chloroflexia bacterium; assembly: GCA_963712475.1. Taxonomy (GTDB): domain Bacteria; phylum Chloroflexota; class Anaerolineae; order Anaerolineales; family RBG-16-64-43; genus RBG-16-64-43. The sequence continues at coordinate 583,339 of CAVQIA010000004.1, read as the reverse complement.
CGCCGGGCGCGTCCCTGTGCAATGGATGCGATTGTTGTGGAGAGGCGGGTTGTGCCGGCTGACCGCGGACCTCGGCCGGCGTGAAACGCGTCATTTCCGGGTACCTTGTCACGCGCCGTGTTCCGCCGCCGGTAACCCGGCCACCGGCTTGGCGCTGCGCACGGCACTGAGAATGGCAAGGGCCACCACTTCTGCCGCGAATGCGCCGACGATGTTGACATCCGCTTCTTTCTCACCCAGGGCCAACGCAAACATCGTGTCGCCATCGAGCATGGTATGCGCCGGGCGAATCGTCCGAGCGACGCCATTCTGACCCATCTGCGCCAACTTGGTGGTGTGTTCCTTGTTCAGGCGCGCATTGGTGGCGACGACGCCGATGACTGTGTTTCCGCGTGAGGCGAACCCGAGAATGGTGCGGCCGGCCAGTGTACGCATGACCTCGAGCGTGTCGGCAAAAAAGCCCGGAGCCCCCAGGCGCAGCGGCCCGAGCTGCTTCGAGCGAGCGCCCGCGACGATGGCGCCGTTGCGTGGATCGACCACGTCACCAAAGGCATTGACCGCGACGATGGCACCCACACGGATGCCTCCGCCGATCTCCATCGACGCCGTGCCGATGCCGGATTTCATTGCCTGACCCATGCCGAAGACCTTGCCGACCGTTGCGCCCATGCCTGCACCCGCATTGCCCTCGTCCGGCCGCTTGTGCGAGGCCGCCTCACACGCGCGGTAACCCATTGCGGCATCCGGGCGGACGTCGGCCCTCCCCACCCCGAGGTCGAACAAAATCGCGGCGGGGACGATGGGCACGCGCGCAACGCGAACGTCCAATCCCACTCCCCGTTCTTCGAGATAGCGCACGGCGCCCGTGGCGGCATCCAACCCGAAGGCGGAGCCACCCGCAAGCATCACGCTGTGGACGCGCTCGACCAGGTGGACCGGGTGCAAGGCGTCGGTCTCGCGCGTGCCGGGCGCGCCGCCGCGCTGATCCACTCCGCCGACGGCGCCGGCCTCGCACAGGATGACCGTGCATCCGGTCAGTGCCGTCTCATCATGTGCGTGTCCGACTCGCACGCCTTCGATATCGGTGATGGCGTTGTGCATCGACATGCTGTTCCTCCCGCAGGGCTGAGGCTGGCGACACATTGCGACGCATGGCCAGCCGTGTTAACCGAATTCAAACACTGACCTGATACGCTGCCTCGTGATGTCGTAAGAGGTGAAACGATGACGAGAGTATTCGACGCCCCCATTCATTCAGGCGATCAGAGCTTCGAACGTGTGCTGGCCGCCGGGCTGCCCATCGCGGCCGTGTTTTCGGGCCGCGAGCTGAGCGACGACTTTGACCAGACCATGCGCCGCTTGGCACATGACCATGCGGGCCAAGCGCTGCTGGTCCGAATTCGTGCCGATGAGAACCCACGCCTGACCGCAGCCTACCGCGTGGAGCGAGTCCCGTGGGTAGTCACATTGCGCGCCGGTACAGCGATCACAAGTCAGCCGCTCGCCGATGCGGGCGCCATCGAAGCCCATCTTGCCCATCTCTTGAATGGCGGCCCTCCACCGGCGATCGGGGACGACCACCCGGAAAACGCGACCATCCGATCCGGCAAGGCTGAGACTATTCGTAAGCCGCTCGCTGTGACGGACGAATCCTTCGCCAGTGTCGTGCTGGGCAGCGAGTTGCCCGTGCTCGTGGATTTCTGGGCCCCGTGGTGCGCGCCCTGCCGTATGGTGGCACCCACCGTCGAGAAGCTGGCGCGTGAAGAGCCGTCCCGCTTGCGAGTTGCCAAGCTCAATGTCGATGACAATCCGGTCGTCGCCGGGCAGTTCGGTGTCACCGGGATTCCCACAATGATCCTATTCAACGGCGGGCAGGTTGCCGATCGATGGACGGGCGCACTTCCTGAGGCCTCGATTCGCGCGCGGCTCGCACGCTGGCTCTAGTTCGCAGCCGGGACTGGACCCGCAGTGGCCGTTGCCTGCGGCGGGCAACAGTCACAGAACGCGATCGGCTGGCCGCTGCGTCAACATGAACTCGCACGCGGGATGTCTTCGCGGAATCTCGCACCCAACGGGCGCCCGGCCCCTTCATGATGCGAGGAGTGCAGTCACCCGCGCGACGACGCGCCGGGCCACCTCTTCCTTTGAGAGGAGCGGTAGCTCCTCCACGCCATCGCCGGAGTCGATCAGCGTGACCCGATTGTTGTCGCTGCCGAAGCCGGAATCGGCCAGCGTAATGTCATTAGCCGCGATGACATCCAGTCCCTTCTCGCGCAACTTGACCTGCGCGTTCGCCACCACATCCTGTGTCTCAGCCGCGAACCCGACTACGATGCGTGGCCGCCCGCGGCTGCGGCGTTGCTCCGCGACGGCGGCCAGGATGTCGGGAGTCGGTTCCAAGCTCACCGACGGCACTCCCTTCGCTTTCTTCAATTTCTCGGAGGCCGCCTGACGCGGGCGAAAGTCCGCGACGGCAGCGGCCATCACCAAGGCGTCTGCGTCCTCTGTGGCGCGCAGGACCGCTTCGAGCATCTCCTGCGCCGTGCGTACCGGAATGAGCACCGCTCCTGCTGGTGGGGCCAGGGCGGTCGGGGCGGCAACGAGCATCACCTCTGCGCCCGCGTCCAAGGCGGCCTGGGCCAGAGCATAACCCTGCTTCCCCGACGAAAGGTTGGTCAGCACCCGCACCGGGTCGAGAGGCTCCTGCGTTCCGCCGGCAGTCACCACCACCTTGAGCCCTGCCAGGGGGCCGCCCCGCGAGAGCAAGAACCGCACATGCGCGAGAATGTCGTTCGGCTCGGTCATTCGCCCAATGCCCGAGAGGCCGGAGGCCAGGTGACCAAACTCCGGCCCGAGGATCGTGGCCCCGCGTTCGGCGAGAAGGCGCAAGTTTTCCTGGGTCGCCGGGTGCTCGAACATGCCGCCGTCCATCGCCGGAGCGACGATGATTGGGCAGTGTGCCGCCAGCGCGGTCAGGCTGAGCAGATCATCGGCTGTGCCCACGGCCAACTTCGCGAGGGTGTGAGCCGTTGCGGGAGCGACAACAAGCAGTTCAGCGGTCCGGCCCAGCCCGACGTGGAGGACATGCGCCTGGGGTCCCCACAAGTCCGCGTTGGTGAAGGCCGGCCGCCCGGTCACCGATTGAAACGTGAGCGGAGCGACAAATCGGGCGGCGGCGTCGGTCAGGATGACATCCACCAGCGCCCCGGCCTGCGCGAGCTTGGAGGCCAGGTCGACCGCTTTGTATGCAGCGATGCTTCCGGTCACTCCCAGAACAATTCGTTTGGAGGTCAGTGGTGTTTGATTCATGCTTCAGCCTCAGGCGTCAGGGCCTCGAGCCCCAGGTGAGAACGCTCATCCTCTGGCCACGTCCCGTGCGGGACCCCCGCGGATGAGAGTGTGTCGCGTGCACGCCCTGGTGTACCCGAACAACGAACGATCGCAGATGTGATGCCCTTGCACGATGTTCGCCGGTGCCCGCGGATCGCGAACGACGGGTTGACGAGGCGATGCGGCGGCGGGCGCCCGCGGTCGCGAGGGAACACGGACGGGCGAGGAAGGCTTCCTCTTCGCGTCCAGTACTCACATCGCCGGGCACGCTCGCCGGTTGGTGGCCCGGCTCGCTTGGAAGAGCCGGCCGTCTCGTCTCGATTGCCCTCTCGATCCGGCTCAGGGCAGCCTCACGCCGCGTCGTCATCGGGTTCTCTCCGCGAGGGTTAGGCGCGCGAACCCGCGGCCCATGCGGCTGCCCGTTTCAAGGACTCGGCAACCAGCCAGTTCAAGCATATCGCGCGTTTCCGCTTCGGTGAACCGTTGCCGCTCTTCGGCGATGCGTGCCCAACGGAGGAGCGAGGTGCGCTCCACCCCCTTGAGCGCGCGCTCGTCGGCGAGCGCTTCGGCCGAACTCGTCGAAAGGAGTTCGCTTGGATTGAGCATTGCCAGCCGCCCGCCGCGCCTCACCACGCGAGCCATCTCCGCCACTCCCTGCTGCGGACGTTCGAGCAAGAAAAGCACGTTGGTCGCGGTGACCAAGTCGAAATCTCTCGCCCGCTAGGGGCAGCCGCTGAGCATCACCCTGCAGGCTGGGCTCTGCCTGGTTGGAGCGGGCGGCGAGGAGCGCCATTTGCCTGTCGCGATCCAAGCCGATCGGCATGCATCCCAGGGCGGCGAAGTGGCGCGCCAGACCGCCTGGGCCGCAGCCGACATCCAACACCCGCCAGCCGGGTTTCGCGCCACAGAAGGCGGCGAATGATCCCAAGATTCGATCCCAACCAGCCGTTGCCTGAACGGCCGAGAAGTACTCGACGGGCGACCCGGTCACCAATTCATCTCGTAGATCATGCGCAGTCCGTCCAGGGTCAGCCACGGGGCAAGAATCTCAATGACCGGAGTCTCGCGGGCAATGAGCTCGGCTAACCCACCGGTGCCGATCACCTTGGCCTCGCCACCCAGCTCGCGCCGGAAGCGTTCGACCATGCCCTCCACCAAGCCGACGTTGCCGAAAAGCAGCCCGGACTGGATGGAGTGCGTCGTGTTGCGGCCAATCGCCGCGGGCGGGCGTGTGATCTCGACACGTGTGAGCTTGGCCGCGCGCGAAAAGAGGGCCTCGGCGGCAATGCCGATCCCCGGAGCGATGGCTCCGCCGAGGTAGTCGCCGTCGGCAGAGATGGCATCGAAGGTCGTCGCCGTCCCAAAATCGACGATGATTGCCGGACCGCCGTACATGCGGAAGGCGGCTGCCGCATCCACGACGCGATCCGCGCCCACAGCTTTCGGGTCATCGTAGCGGACCCGCACGCCGGTTCGCACACCGGCATCCACCACCAGCGGTTCGCAGCGCAGCGTGTTCTGGCACACCTCCACCCACTTGCCGGTGAGCGGGGGAACGACCGAAGCGACCGCCGCTCCGTCCACGTCTTTAGGCGCGAAGCCTCCCATGTGCAGAAGCCCTAGCACGTCGAGCGCGAACTCGTCCGGCATGCGCTCGTGGTCCGTCGCCAGCCGCCAGCGGGGCCCGAGTGTCTCGCCCTGATACAGCCCAAGGGTGATATTGGTGTTGCCGATGTCAATGCACAGCAGCATGGTTCAACTCCTGCGGCGTCTGCCGCGGTCAGGCCCGGGAGGGGTCGGCGAGGATGCCCGTGCTCCACTGGCCTTCGTGTAACAGGAAATTGTCGATGAGCCGCGTGCGACCCAGGCGCACCGCCAGCGAAAAGAGCGCCTCCTCTTCGATCGTCTCCAACTCATCCAAGGTCGAAGGGTGGGCGATCGAGACGTACTCTTCGGTCACCAGGGGTTCGCGCGCCAGCATACGCGAGAGTATCGAGCGCAGAACATCCGCATCCGTTTCGCCGCCCTCCACGGCCTCCTTGGCCGCCCCCAGCGCGCGGTAGAGAATGGAGGCCACGGGGCGTTCGCCGGGCGAGAGGTAGGCATTGCGTGAGGACATGGCCAAGCCATCGGGTTCACGCACCGTGGGGCAGACGACCACCTCCACCGGGAAATCCAGGTCGCGCGCCAAACGCCGCACGACGACCGTTTGTTGCGCGTCCTTCTGCCCGAAGTACGCCCGCTGAGGTTGGAAGAGGTTGAACAGCTTTGCGACGACCGTTGCGACGCCGCGGAAGTGAACCGGGCGCGCCTTGCCTTCCAGCGGCCGGCTCACGTACTCGACCGAGACGAAGGTCTGGTACCCAGAGGGATAGACCTCCTCGGGAGGCGGAGTCCACACCAGGTCAACCCCAATCGGCCGAAGCAAGTCCAGGTCGCGCTGCAGGTCACGCGGGTAGGCTTCCAGGTCTTCGCCTGGGCCGAACTGAGTGGGGTTGACGAAGACGCTCACCGCCACCGAGGCGCAGTCGGAGTGCGCGCGCCGCACGAGCGAGAGATGACCCTCGTGCAGGAATCCCATGGTGGGCACAAGACCGAGCGGGTTTGGCAGCTCTGCGCGCGCGCGGCGAAGATCGGCGGCGGATTCGATGATGACCATGGTGTGCCCTCCCAGTCGATTTCAGTCTTCGAGCCCCAACCCGCTGTGGGGTCCCCGTTCGCTCAATCCGACGTGCCCGATGTGCGGCGCCGGTTCATTCGGTGGAATGCTGTTCAAGCGCCTGCACCAAGCGCCACGCCGCGCCGTTGAGCGGCGCGGCGGACCCCACGCGCTGCGCCTGGATCACGATGGCTCCGTTGATCGCATCGATCTCCGTACGCCGCCCGCGCTCAACATCCTGAAGCATCGAGGAGCGGTTGTGGGCTGTGGCCTGAGCCACCTCGAGCGCCCGTGCCGCCGCGTCCGCGTAGGGCAAAACGATCCCCGCTTGATCGGCGACCGTGGCCCCTTCGCGAGCCAGCTCCTCCATGAGGACGCGTGCGCTCGGCCGGCGCGCCAGTTCACCATTGGGGACGCGGAGCAGGGCGGCCAACGGGTTGATCGCTGCATTCACGAGCAGCTTTCCCCACAGTATCGAGTTCGCGATCCTGACCGACGCTGACCTGCAGGCCGGCGTGCTCGAAAAGCGCGTAGAGTCGGACCCAACCGCGGGTGATCGCCAAGTTGGAATGCGCCCTGGCCTCCCATGCGAACGTGCCCGGGGGCCACCAGCGTCGCGCCGGAGGTGGTTGCCCCGGCGGCGGCGCGTTCAACACCGAAGAGCGCCCGCAGCACCTCGTAGTTGCCAATGCCATTTTGCAGCGTCAGCGCCAGCCCGCTATCGGCCAGGGTGGTTCGTGCACTCGTCGCCGCGCTCTCGGTCTGCCAGGACTTGACCAGGATGAGGAGCAGGTCGCTTCCAGCGCACTCGCCGGCATCCGTCGTGGCGCGCATGCGAATGACCTGCTGGCCGCGGTGGTCTTCTACCACCAGGCCGCGGGCTGAAATGGCTTCGACCGCCTCTCGCCACGTACCGAGGAGCGTAACCTCTGCCTCGGGCGCCAGGCGATAAGCCATCAGGCACGCCATCGCTCCCGTACCGAGGAGGGTGACCTTCATCGTGATAGTTACATCTCCATGTTCGACATAGCGGGCTAGCGCTGCCCGCGCGGGCCCGCATCGCCCAGATCCGCGAGCAGTGCGTTCCATTCCGCATCCGGCATATCAGCCGTGTGCTCGGGGGCAGGGAAGGCGCGCTGCTCGACCTCTTCCCGGTACTGTGAAAGCGCCCGTGCCATCTCGCCATGCAGGTCTGCGTACTTCTTGACGAACTTAGGGGTGAAGCGGTCGAACAAACCGAGCAGATCGTGTGTCACCAGCACTTGACCGTCACAGCCCGCGCCCGCCCCGATGCCGATCGTGGGAATCGTCAGGCGCCGTGAGACGAGGTCCGCCAGGCGAGCGGGGATGGATTCGAGCACAACTGAGAAGCACCCGCTGCGCTCGAGCAGCAGCGCATCCTCGATGAGACGACGGGCGGCAGCAGCCGTCTTGCCCTGCATGCGATAACCGCCCAGCTGATGTATCGACTGCGGTGTGAGCCCCAGATGACCCATGACTGGGATTCCGGCTGCCAGAATCGCCCGCAGCGCGGGCAAGATGCTCTCGCCGCCCTCCAGCTTGACCGCATCCATGCCGCCCTCCTGGAGGAAGCGCCCGGCATTGCGCACCGCCTCGGCCGGGCTGACCTGGTACGAAAGGAAGGGCATGTCGCCGACGAGCAGGGCGCGGTGCGCGCCGCGCGCCACCGCTTTACAGTGATGGATCATCTCGTCCATGGTGACGGGGAGCGTGTTGGCATACCCCAGCACGACCATGCCGAGCGAAGTCGCCGACCAGGATTCCATCCAAGCCGGCCCGGTCGATGGCCAGGGCGGTGGGATAGTCGTAGGCGGTGAGCCAGGTGATGGGGAGGCCACGCTCCTTCTTCTGGCGCATATCGAGCGTGGTCGTGCGGCGTTCCGGGCTGGTGGTCGCTGACACGGTCGCCTCCATCGATGCGGTAGACGCTGATCAGATGCCTAGTGCCGTAGTGTAATCGCCGCGAGGAAAAGAAAAGCCCCCGGGGCAAACCGCGAGGGCGGGACAAACGGGTGCAAACCGGGTTGTCCTGCCGTCTCGGTCGTGGCCCGATCCAAGCGGCACTCTGATTATAAGCGGATGCAGCCAGCCGTCAACCGAGGCATCTCGAATGATGGGGAACCGCGTCGCATGGGGGGAGAAGGCTCCTGGCTCACTCACGCCGAGTGCCGTCGTGGCGCAACGAGGTTTTCCCATTTCGAGGGAGGCCGCCGCATACCGTCGCTTTACTGCGGCGACGGTGCTGGAGCTCTCGCACCTGAGAGCATCCGGTTCTCGTGCCCATGCTCGGTCGTCCGTGGCCGGAGGACGCGTCCGGTCCGTCGGTCACCGTCCTATAGGCGGGGAGAAGGCCGGAGGGTTCGTGCCAGAAGAGTCCACGGAATGCGGCCGAATCGTGTCCGGTGGGTAGTTTGGGGCTGCTCTGGCGCGGCTGACCGCAGCCCATATAATTGTGCATCCGCGAGGACCGGCGGCCGTGGCCAATCGCGAGGGGTGAGCCATGCAAGTAGATATCGAGCTTTATCGCCACGAGATCGTGATCGCGGAAGACCCACCCGTTTCCATCGCCGTCATCGACATCGCCCCGGAACGCCCCGAACGGACACTGGTCTTCCTGCACGGATTCGGCGGGGACGTTGCGCAGTGGAAGCGGCAATTGACCCACTTCTCAGATGAAAACCGGGTCATCGCCATCGGCTTGCGGGGCCACCTGCACCAGACCCGGACGGACGGCCCATTCACCACGCCACAGTTGCGCTTGGACCTCGAGCAGGCGCTGCGTGTGTTGGGCGCACCAGAGCGCATCGTTCTGGTTGGGCACTCGTTTGGCAATGCGGTGGCAGCCGAGTTCGCCCAGGCCTACCCCTCGCGAGTCGAGGGATTGGTTCTCGTTGCGCCCTCGGGTGAATTTCGCCTGGCATGGAACTATCGCACGGCGCTCAAGTTGCCGACGACCGTGCTGGACATGGTGTACCCGCTATTCCGCAAGATGCTGTTCGCACCGCCCTCCGTCCTCAAGGCAATGCACTCCCAGAGCCTCTCCCGCTGGAACGGCTGGAGCCTGTTCCGAAGCCTGCGCGTGCCGACACTGGTCGTTCGCGGCCATGGTGACCGGGTCTTTCGCCGTGACACGCTGGAGGGCGTGGCGCGCGCCATCCCCGGCGCTGAGGATGTCGACGTAGGCTCGTCCGGTCACATGGTCATGATCGAGCGCGCGGAGGCCGTCAATCGCGCCATCCGTCGTTTCCTCGGAGAAGCCTCCACCTGGCGTGGGGAAAGCCCTACCGGACGCAGAGTCGTCCAGCGCTCCCTGCTTCAGGAGCGCCCCTGGCTGGCACACTACGACAACGGAGTGCCCTTCACCATCGCTGTACCCGATGTGCCTCTGCAACGCTTCCTGCGCTCTTCCGCACGCCGGTATCCCCGCCGGCGCGCGATTGTCTATGAAGGCGGCGCCATGTCCTACCGCCGCCTCGATCAAGAGAGCGATAGGCTTTCGCAGGCCCTCGCGGAACTGGGGATTGGGCCGGGTCGCCGAGTCATGATCCTTCTGCCGAACCTTCCCCAAACGGTCCTTTCCTTCTTTGCGGTCCTCAAGGCCGGAGCCACGGTCGTTCTAGCCAGCCCCGTTTCTGAGCCGAGCGAGGTGATGCGCCAGGTTCACGACGCCCAGGTCGACATGCTGGTCACGCTCACGAAGCAGGCCGAGGTCGGCCGCCAGGCCCTGCATGAAACCCCCGTGCGCCACGTCATCCTCACCTCCGTCGCGGACTTTCTGCCGCCGCTCAGGCGGGCTGTGTTCCGGTGGTTTCGCGAAAGGTCCGGGGGACATGGCATGCCGCGCCAACTTGAGCCAGGTATGCACCCCATGCGTGAATTGCTGCGCCGCCCGAACGTTCCTCCGCCGGTGCATGAGCCGCGTGTGGATGACCTAGCCGTGATCGCCTATACCGGAGGCACAGTCGTGGCGCCGCGCGGGGTGATGCTCACCCACCGCAACCTGGCCGCTAATGCCCTCCAGATCCGGCACTGGGTTCCAGATTTGCGGGAGGGCCGCGAGATCTTCCTGAGCGTGCTTCCATTCACGCACAGCTATGGACAGACCACAGCGCTCATCGTCCCGGTCATGATGGGGGCGACCATGGTGGTCTTACCCACGTTCGTGACCGGCCAGGTGTTGCGCGCCATTCAACGCTATCGGCCGACCCTCTTCCCCGGAGTGCCGACCATGTACACGGCGATCAATAACTTCGCCGGTGCCCGCCGCTACGGGATCCGTTCGATTCGGGCATGCATATCCGGCGCGGCCCCCCTGCCAGTGGAGGTGCAAGAGGCATTTGAAAAGCTCACCCGCGGGCGTTTGGTAGAAGGCTACGGGTTGACCGAAGCCGGCCCCGTGACCCACGCCAACCCGCTGTACGGGCGCCGAAAGATCGGTTCGATCGGGCTGCCCGTGCCCAGCACCGAAGCGATGATCGTCGATCTTCTGAGCGGCGAGCGAGTGCCGCCGGGGACAATCGGAGAATTGGCGGTGCGCGGCCCCCAGGTGATGCGTGGCTACTGGGGGGCGCCCGCGGAAACCAGCCAGGTCCTGCGCCCCGATGGATGGCTGCTCACGGGCGACGTGGCCCGAACGGACGAAGAGGGTTACTTTCAGATCATTGCGCGCAAACGCGAGATGATACTGGCGGGGGCCTACCAGGTATACCCTCGCGATGTGGAAGAAGTGCTGTACGAACATCCAAAAGTCAAGGAAGTGGCCGTGGTAGGAATCCAGCGCAGCGACTCGTCCTCCCAGGTGATCAAGGCCTACGTGGTCCTGCGCGCGGGCGAGAAGGCCAGCCCGGAGGAATTGATGGAGCTGTGCCGCCGGCGGTTGGCGGAGTACGCCGTGCCGTGGGAGATCGAGTTCCGTGACGACCTGCCGAAGAGCTTCGTGGGCAAAGTGCTGCGCAGGCTCCTGGTCGAAGAAGAGAAGCATGCGTCTGCCTCGAGCAACCCCGCCCCCGCTGACGTGGCTGACGCAGCTTTGAAGAACAGGAAGATGAAGGAGCAGTTGCCGAGATGATCCGTGACGGCGTAGCCCGGGCGGATGGGCTCCAAATCCACTTCTACGAAAGTGGAATGTCGGAGAAGAACTCGCTCCTCTTCGTGCATGGCTGGGCCAGTTCCGGCCGTATGTGGCACAACGCGATGACAGCTCTCCAGGAGGACTGGCATTGCCTCGCGCCGGACCTGCCGGGTCACGGTCAATCGGATAAGCCCGCGTTCGCGTGGTACTCCGTCGAACGCTTCGCCGAGGCATTGTGCGCCTGGTGCCACTCGGCCGATTTGCATCCGCGGGTGGCGATCGGCCACTCACTCGGTGGGGCCATCGCTGTGGAAATGGCGCTGCGTTACCCCGACCGCATCGGGCGCCTCGTTCTCGTCAACCCGGTGGTGAGCGGGCGAGTGAGCTACAGCCTTCACTCACTCTCGGGTCGAGTGCCGCGCAAGACGATCCTCGACATCGGGCGGCGAGTATGGCCGCAGGCCGCGCGCTATTTGATGCGCCGCGCCGCACGCAGCCGGGCGCAGGCGCGGCTCAAGGATCATGAGCGACGAAACCTCCAGGACCTCGCACAGACAACAGCCAATTCGGTCTTGGGCAGCGCCCGTGCGGCGATGCACCACGACTTGACAGACAAGATGGCCGGCTTGACGATGCCGATCCTGGTCGTGGTCGGCACCCGCGATACGACGGTGCCTCCAGATGAGGGTCGACGCCTGGCGCGTTGCGCCCAGCAGGCGCAGCTGGTTGAGCTTCCGGCCGGCCACCTGCCGACCGATGAGCAACCTCAAGCCTTCCTCGAAGCCTTGAGACAGTTCCTGCGGGGCGGCACGGCCTAGTCGCACCCCTCCGAGATTGGGTCGGCGGCGCATGCAGGGGCAGAGGGCCGGGCGCTCCTTGCCTCATCCGATTCGACGCGGAAAAGGGCCCGGTCCCGAGTCTGATTGTCGCGCTCACCTCACAGGTGGGGAATCAAAAGACCCGGATCGTACGTCCGGGTCGGGACCTGCCTTGGAAGCCCAGGCTCCTCGGCCAGGATTCGAACCTGGAACCTAGCGGTTAACAGCCGCCCGCTCTGCCGGTTGAGCTACCGAGGAAGGTGGAACGATTATAATCATCGCGCAAAAGGGTTGTCAAGCAACGTAACCCACGATTGCGACGAACAATGTCTACCTCTCCCCCAATCATCACCGCGCCGCGCCGCACGACAGTCCAAGTCCATCTACCCGATGGCCGTACGCTGGAAGGACCGCACGGCACGACCCTCGAGGAATTCATCCGCGCGGCGCAGATCCAGGCTCCGGCACCGATCGTGGCGGCCGTGCTCGGCGGCGACCTGCGCGAGCTGACTTACCCGGTGCGTGAAGATGGCGAGCTGCGACCGGTCACCATCGCCTCTCCCGACGGCGCCCGCATCTACCGGCGGTCGATCGTGTTCCTGCTCATCGTTGCCACGCGAGAGCTCTTCCCCGAAGCCGACGTGGCGGTGGATCACTCGATTTCCGACGGCGGCTACTATTGCAGCGTGCACGGTCGCGCGCCGTTCGGCGCCGAGGAGCTGGCGCAGATCCAGGCACGCATGAAGAAGATCGCCGAGAGCGACGAGCCGATCCTCAAGCATCAGGTGCCCGTCGCCAGCGCCATGGACATCTTCCGCCGCGAGGGCTACGACGACAAAGTGCGCCTGCTCGAGGCGCGCGAAAAGGACTTCGTCATCCTGTATTCGCTGCGCGGCCGGGAAGATTATTTCCACGGCTATATGGTGCCCTCCACCGGGTACCTGCAGCTCTTCCGGCTGGAGATCGCCTCGCCCGGGTTCACCCTGCGCTACCCGCGCCGTCACGCGCCCGACGCCATTCAAACGACCGGGGATTTCCCCAAACTGCGCACGACGTTCCGGGAATACGGCGAATGGCTCGGCCGCTTGGGGCTGGAAGATGTCGGTACGCTCAACGAGGCCATCGAACGTGGGCGCATCCGCGAAATCGTCCTCGTCGCCGAAGCCTTTCACGACCAGAAGATCGCGGAGATCGCACGCACCCTCGCCTCGCAACGCGAGCGGCTACGGCTGGTGCTCGTCGCGGGCCCCTCCTCCGCCGGAAAGACGACCTTCGCCCGGCGCCTGGCCATCCAGCTCCTTTCGCTCGGGCTGCGGCCGTACCCGCTCGAGATGGACAATTACTTCGTCGAGCGCGAGGCCACCCCGCGTGACGAAAACGGAGCCTTCGATTTCGAGACGATCGAGGCCCTCGACCGCGAGCTGCTGGGTGACCACCTCGAGCGCCTGATGCGCGGCGAAACGGTCACCCTGCCGCGCTACGACTTCACCCGCGGAACGCGCGGGTGGGGGGAAGCAGTTCGCCTGGGCCCGGAGGCGCTGATCATCATGGAGGGCATCCACGGGTTGAACCCGGACCTCCTGCCGCGCTTCCCTGCGGAGCACATCTTCCGCATTTACGTTTCGGCGTTGACCCACCTCAACCTCGACCGCCACAACCGCGTCTCGACCACCGACTCGCGATTGCTGCGGCGCCTGGTGCGCGACGCCAGCACGCGCGGGCACTCGGCGCTGTCCACCCTCAAGGGCTGGGAGTCGGTGCGGCGCGGCGAGAAGCGCTACATCTTCCCCTACCAGGAAAACGCGGACGTCATCTTCAACTCCACGCTGGTCTACGAATTGGCCGCACTTCGTCCGCTCGCGGAGCCGCTGCTCTTCCAGGTGCCGGCCGATGCGCCCGAGCGGGTGGAGGTCAAGCGCCTGCTCGCCTTCCTCTCGTGGCTGCGTCCGTGCTCGACGGAGTACATCCCCGACAATTCGATCCTGCGCGAATTCATCGGCGGGTCGATCCTCGACCACTTCCGCGTGTGGGGGTAGACGAAGGACTCGCCGCCCCAGCTTCGCCGCAGCATGTTGCCTGGCTGTGCGATCATCGGGCACGCCTCACCAGTTCGTCACACGACCCCTCGCTTTCATCCGCTTGATGGACACGCGTTGTCCGATCACCCCGGCAGGCCAGGGCCGGGCGCTGGCGTGGCCCAACGGCGACGCTTGAGCGCGCGAACTCGTTAAGACTCCAGCCACGCGCATTGGGCTTGCCACGCTCCCTTCCTCCTTAACAAGAACGCCTTAGGGGCCTGCAATCAAGAAGCCCCAATTCGTGCATTTTGCCATTCTCATTGCATGGGAGGTGTGGCTGTGGTACCATCGATTGGAAGCGTTGCTGCGCTCGCGCGCAGGAGGGAGCTATGAAATACGCCTACGAAGACCGCATCCGCGAGACGATGCCTCAGCTCTCGCCGGGGTTCAAACGGCTGGCCGATTTCCTGCTCAACTCGTACACCGAGTCCGCGTTTCTGACTGCGACCGAAATGGCGGACCGGCTGGACATCGACCCGGCGACGGTGGTGCGCTTCTCACAGCGTCTTGGTTACCCGGGCTACCCGGAGCTGCTGCGCGAGATTCGCCAACGCGTTCGCGAAGACCTGCATCTACAAAGTGAGACCAAGCCGGCCGGCGGCCTGCGCGAAAAGGCGGAGGAGTCGCTGGACGAGGTGACAACGTTCGTTGAGCGAACGCGCATGATCCTGCGTGAGGCGACGATCGAGAAGCTGGTTGGCCTCATCCAGAACGCGCGCAACATCTTGGTCGTGGCCGAGCGCGCCTCGCTCGCGGCGGGCGAGATCGTGGCCTCGGTGCTCGAGGAAGGCGGCTACTCCGTGCGCGTCTCGCGCGGCAGCCGTGCCGAGCTCGCGCGCTCGATCAGCCTGCTCGGTAAGGGCGACCTGGCAATCGGGCTTGACGCCAGCGGCGAGAGCGACACGGTGGCCCGCGCGCTGCGTCAGGCGCAATCCCTCGGCGCGGGGACGGCGGCGGTGGTGGCCTCGGCCTCGCTGGATGCGGCCAACTATGCCGATGTGGTGCTCAACGGCCAGGCCACCGGCGACCCGGTGCGCTCGATGGTGTCGCTGATGATTCTGTCGCACGTCCTGCTCTCGGCGCTGCGCTGGAAAGAAGAGGCGCGCTTCAATGTGCAAGCGCGCCGGGTGGAGGCCTCGCTCGAGGCTCTGGGCGCGCGCATGTTCGAACGCCGCGAATAGGCCCATCCTGGCAGAGCTTGGATGGGTGCTCCGCGTGATTGTTGGTTTCCATTTGGCACTCCACCTATGACCCCTCCCCGCAGCGTGGGGAGGGGGAATAGTTTTATGGGGCCTTGGGGTCGGGCGTCGGCAACGATGCCCCTTTTGGAATTCCTCCCCTGGCCTGAATAGGAGCGGCAGGAGCCTGTGAGATCCGGGTCGCGAACCATCGGGCCGGCCGGGGTGCGTTTGTCGGAATCGCGCGTGGCGCGCGATGAGCACCGGGGTGCCGGGCGGCGGCCGGAACAGAGTGTCGGCCGTGTCATTCTCCGACTGCGTGCAGAAACTCGATCGACGAGGGGCTCGAAATGAGAATCCTGCGCTTTGCTTCGGGGGAGAGCGGGGCGCCCACGTACGGATGGGCAGAGGGCGCGCGCGCCGGTCTGGTCACGGGTGACCCGTTCGGCATGTACCGCCGTGAGGACTTGGGCATGGACCTCGACGCCCTTCAGCTCATGGCGCCGGTCGTGCCGGGCAAGATCGTGTGCGTGGGGCGCAACTACCTGGCCCACGTGCAGGAACGCGAGGTCGATTTGCCGGAGGTGCCGCTGCTGTTCCTCAAACCGCCCTCGGCCGTGATCGGCCCTGGGCAGGCCATCCAGTTACCGCCACAGTCGGAGCACGTCGACCACGAGGCCGAGTTGGCGGTAGTGATCGGCCGCCGCGCACGCGATGTGACGCCGGAAGACGCCCCGGCCCACATCTTTGGCTACACCGTGGCCAATGATGTGACGGCGCGGGATCTGCAAGAGCGCGACGGTCAATGGACGCGCGCCAAAGGCTTCGACACGTTTTGCCCGCTGGGGCCGTGGATCGAGACGGAGGCCGACCCGGCTGGTTTGCGCATCGTCTGCCGCGTCAACGGCGTGATCCGCCAAATGGCCTCCACCCAGGATATGGTCTTCTCGGTGCCGCAATTGGTCGCCTACATTTCGGGCGTGATGACCCTCGAGCCGGGGGATGTGGTGCTCACCGGCACCCCGCAGGGGGTGGGCCGATTGGCCGATGGCGACACGGTTGAGATCGAGATCCAAGGCATCGGCGTATTGCACAACGTGGTGCGTTCGGCAGCGCCCGGGCGAAGCGCGCCGCCGCCGGCCCACCGAACGACAAACTGAGGAGTGCGACATGGGACTGAAGCCCGATCACTGGATCAAGCGCATGGCCCGCGAGCAGCGCATGATCGAGCCTTTTGCGGACGCCCAGGTGCGCGATGGGGTGATCTCGTACGGCGTCTCGAGCTACGGCTACGACATCCGCGTGGCGGACGAGTTCAAGATATTCACCAATCTGTATTCGACGATCGTCGACCCAAAGAGCTTCGACCCGTTGTCGATGGTGGATTTCAAAGGTCCCATCTGCACCATTCCCCCGAACTCTTTCGCTCTGGCGCGCACGGTCGAGTACTTCCGCATCCCGCGCGGCGTCCTGACGGTATGCGTGGGTAAAAGCTCCTACGCACGCTGCGGGATCATCGTCAATGTGACGCCCTTTGAGCCGGAGTGGGAGGGGTACGTCACGCTGGAGATTTCGAATACCACGCCGCTGCCGGCGCGTATCTACGCCAACGAGGGAATCGCCCAGGTGCTCTTCTTC
This sequence comes from uncultured Chloroflexia bacterium, assembly GCA_963712475.1. Classification (GTDB taxonomy): domain Bacteria; phylum Chloroflexota; class Anaerolineae; order Anaerolineales; family RBG-16-64-43; genus RBG-16-64-43. The sequence continues at coordinate 566,546 of CAVQIA010000004.1, read as the reverse complement.
GAGGGCGACGAGCCGTGCGACATCTCATACGCCGATAAGCGCGGCAAGTATCAACGTCAGACGACGATCGTGCTGCCCAAGATATGACCCAGCAACGGTCATCACCCAAGCGCCGCACAAATGCCGCCTCGCGATTTCGAGGCGGCATTTGCCTCGTTTCGCTCTTGCGCGGGCCGCTAGCACCGCGACGCAAGCCACAGGGATGGTCCGCTGCGTGAACGTGCGCTCTCGCAAACGCGCACGATTGAACCCGCCGGCGTGAGCTGCGACGGTGCATGCGGGCCGCTCTATGCGCGAAGCCGGCGCCTCGTGGGTCGCCGATTGAGCGCCTGGCCTGCAAGGTTCGGCTATTCGACCGTCACCAGATTGCGGATCTTCTCGACCAGCGACTGCCCGATCCCTGAGACGCGCAGCAAGTCCTCCACGCGGGCGAAGGGCCCGTGCTTCTCGCGTTCATCGATGATGCGCTGGGCGAGGGTCGGGCCGATGCCGGGCAGGCTATCGAGCTCGGCCAGGCTCGCGGTGTTGAGGTTCACCTTTTGATCAGGGCCGGGGTCGGTGGCCGCCGGCTTGAGCCCGGGCAGGGGTGTGGCCACGGCCGTGGCGCGGAACTGGACGCGTACTTCATCGCCGGCGCTCAGGGGCGCAGCCAGGTTGAGGCGTTCAAGATCCGCTTGAGGCAAGACTCCGCCGGCGGCCTGCAGCGCATGTTCGACCAGGCTGCCCGCAGGAAGCGTGTACACACCCGTGGCGCGGACCGCGCCGCGCACGAAGACTTGTATGCCAGGGGGTTCCGCAGGTGCCAGGAGTTCGACGGGACGGCCGGGGCTGCCACGGGCCAGGATGAGGATGACCGCCGAAGCGATGAGGCCCGTGATCAAGCCGAATAGAAAGAGACGCCAGCCTGCCATGTCCACCCCCTGGGGCCGCATGCGATGTCGGTTGCCTGCAAGCCCGCTGGTATAATGGCGCGTCGTTCCATCTATTCTACATCCATCACGGTGTGGAGCGGCGGGTGAACGGCACTCTCGTCAACGTGGCTTTGATCGTAGTGGGGAGTGCCCTCGGGCTCCTGATCGGCGGGCGGCTTCCCGAGCGCTTGCGCGTCACCTTGATGGCGTGCCTGGGCCTCTTCACGCTCGGCCTCGGCTTGCAGCAATTCCTCAAGACCTCCAATCCAATCCTGGTCCTGGTGAGCATCCTCGTCGGAACGCTTCTTGGCGAGGCGGCACGCCTGGAGGACCGGCTGCAACAGCTCGGGGCATGGCTGGAAGCTCGCCTGACACGCGGCTCGCAGGGCGCGTCGTCCCGGTTTGTGCAGGGTTTTCTGACGGCGAGCCTGCTCTACTGCGTTGGGCCGATGGCTATTCTAGGGTCGATTCAGGATGGCCTGACCGGCGACTTCCGCCTGTTGGCGACCAAGGGAGTGATGGACGGGATTGCCTCACTCACGCTCGCCTCGACCCTCGGCGTGGGGGTCGTGCTTTCATCGCTTCCAGTTCTTGTCTACCAAGGCGGGTTGACCTTGCTGGCCAGCTGGGCACAAGCCGTGCTGACCCCGGCTATGATCGCCGAACTGACCGCTGCCGGTGGAGTGATGATGATGGGCATTGCCCTCAACTTGCTCGAGGTGCGGCGGGTGCGCGTGGGCAACATGCTTCCAGCGCTGGTGGTGGCGCCGTTGCTGGTGTGGCTGGTGGTGCGGCTGGGGCTCTCGATCGCCTTCTGACCGTTCGCGATCACAAAAGAACCAGCGGGCTGCATTGCAGCCCGCTGGTGATTCCGAGGACTTGTGCGGTTCCCGTACTAGCCTCCGAGCTTCGCCAGTTCGGCCTCGATGACCCGCTCGAATTCGGAGAACGGCAGGGCGCCCGCGACAAGCTGCCCGTTGACGATTGAGGATGGCGTCGAGGAGATACCCAGCGACTGCCCGCGCGCTTTGTCTTGGGCGATCGTATCGTCGTATCGCCCCGAGCTCAGGCACGAGCGGAACGTGCCCTGATCCAGTCCGAGCTGCGCCGCAAACGCAAGCAGCCGTCGTTCCGCGAAGTCGCCGACATTCTCGCCGGTCTGGTTGGCGAAGAGCATGTCGTGATAGTCCCAGAAGCGTTCTTGCTCGGCGGCGCACATCGACGCTTCGGCGGCGGCCTGTGATTCGGCCCCGATGATCACGAATTGGCGATAGATCAGGCGTACCTTCCCGGTGGCCACATACGTCGCAACGATCTGAGGCTCCGCGTCGGAGGCGAAGATAGCGCAGTAGGGGCATTGAAAGTCGGAGAAGACCTCGATGACCACCGGGGCGTTCGGGTCGCCCATCTCGCGGCCACTGGCCATCGGAACCGCTTGGGGCGTAATCGAGACGATCGGGCCCACCGGGCGCGCATTCTGCCAGATGATAAAAGCCGCGACGATAATCGCCAGCCCACCGACGATCGCCAAGAATGAAAGCTGACGGCGGCGCGCCGCTCGGCGCCGGCGATCGCGCATCTCTTCGCGCTTTGACATGAGGCCTCCCGGGGTTGGATTGGGCCGAGTTTCCCACAAATGATGAAGACTGTCCAGGACCGAGCCCGGCGTGAAGAATCGTGGTGATCGACCAAACGCGAATGCTCGCCCCTGTACAACCGAGAGTTCAGATGCTATCGGGCGGGGAGGAGGGCGCCAAGTCGAGGCTGTAGACCGCCACGGAGCGCCCGCCGGTGCGAAAGCCGAGGGCCTGGTACAACTTGAGTGAGCCGTAATTCTCGATTTGTGTGTTGACCGTGAGGCGGCCCACGGCGCCTCGGCCGGCCTGCTGCAACAAATAGAGAGTGAGCGCGCGCCCAACCCCACGGCGCTGCCAAGGCGGCGCCGTGGCCAGGCGCGCCAGATGCATCCGCCCCTGTGATTCCGTCGCTAGCATGTAGCCGAGGATCTGTGCCTGGCTGATGGCGATGGCACTTGCGGCGGAGGCCCCGAGTGTGGTTTCGAGTGCCTCGCGATCCATTTGCCAAGGAGGCTTGAACGCGAGGTTGTCAAGCGGCAGAACCTCCGCTACGTCACTGGCCTGCATAGGGCGCAAAGAGAAGGAGGGCGGTGCGGCGGGGACGCTTTCCGGCAGGCCGAAGAAGGTGAGTGTGACGACCTCGCTCGATTGTTGGAAACCTGCGGCGCGCAGGAGGTCCACGAAGGATGGCTCGTTGGTCATGGCCCACACGTGCTGCACCCCGCGCTCGGTCAGTGACTGGCGCGCGGACGCCCACAAGGTCTGCCAGGCTTCCAGCGGTGATTGACGCTTCCCGCAGGCAAACGCCTGAACCCAGGCAACCCCCAAAGAGTCCGGAGCCGCAACGAGGGCGGCGTGGGTGTGTTTGTGGTTATCCACGAGCTGCAGCGACACCGGACGGCCCACCCAACGCGCAGGGTTGATCCAACCGACGTGGATGTGAGCCAGGGGGGCGTGATCGATCCACCAGGCGAGCGAGTCGCGCTCCGCCGCATGGATGGGATAGAGCTGCAGGCCGGGCATGGGGCTAGAGCGTGATCTCGAGTAAGCCCTCGGCGATGTTGCGCAGGCGTTCGGCCGAGAGTTGGCTCATGCGCATCGCCAAGCGCAAGTAGGGTTCATTGACCGGCTGGGTGACGAAATCGCGTACGTCGGGGGCCATGCGTCCGAATTGGTCGAAGGAATCGAGCAGAGACACGCGCTCGCCCACGGGTCCGCTGGCGATGAAGAAGGATTGGAGCGTCGTGCCGAGGGCGACGGCCAAGTCCTCGAGCATGGGGATAGGCACGGGCTGACGACCGGTCTCGTATCCAGCTAGGCGCGAGCTGCCCAGACCACTGGCGGCTGCGAGCTCGTCACGGGATTTGCCGGCCTTCTTGCGCAGTTCTGCCAGACGGGTTCCCACCATGCGCTGGCGCAAGCCAATAAGCTTGACGAAGTCCGCGCTTTCTGGCCTCGGGGCGGCATCGGCCGGGCGCGTGCCAAGCAATGCGCCAATCGGCTGGTCGATCAGATAGGCAAGCACTTCGAGTTCCGGGAGGGACAAGGGGCGAGTGCCCGTCTCGTATGCCCGCAGCCGGGCCGCGGTGAGGCCCATGGCTGCGGCGCATTGGCGGCGGGTCTTGCCGCAGGCCTCGCGCGCCTCCTGCAACCGAACGCCCAGCATCTTGCTGCGGAGCTCGAGCGATTTTTGAGTTGGCATGTGTGATTCTCGGGTTCGGTTGATTATAGTCCAGCCGTCGCGGCCAGTCCCGCTCTTGAAAAGGCCCGCCAAGCGCAATCTTCTCGCAGACAACTTCGGAGCCTGCAACGACCCGACCCGGTTGCTCGGGCTACTCGCCTCGCAATACGCGCCGCCTCGCGGATCGCTTCGGCGGGCCAGCCTCGACCCACCCTGGGGGTCGGGTGCCGTGGTTCATCTCCCTAGCGCATGCGGACCGATACGGTGTCGCCCTGGCTGCCCAACACGACCGGCAGCCTGTACCCGACGGCTTCGAGTCGCGCCGCAAAGAACGGCCTTTGCCCGGTAGGGCGCAGTTGGCCGGTCACCTTCCCTTGCGGGTTCAGGCCCTCTTCGATGAAGCGGAAGACGTCCGCGTGAACGATCGACTCGCCCTCCATGCCGGCGATTTCGGTGATGCCCGAGAGCTTGCGGGTTCCATCGCGCAAACGGGCGATCTGCACCACCATATCCACGGCGGTCGTGATCTGTTCGCGTATGACGCGTGCCGCGATCGATCCGCCTGCCATCTGGCAGAAAGCCTCCAGTCGACCGGTGGCCTCGCGCGGAGTGTTGGCCTGCACGGCGAACAAGCACCCCTCGTGCCCGGTGTTCATGGCCTCCAACAGATCGATCGCCCCGGGTCCATGCAATTCACCGACCACGATCCGGTCTGGATGCATGCGCAGCGCGTTGCCGACCAGGTCGCTGAGGGTGATGGCGCCGCGGCCCTCCGCGTTGGGCAGCCGCCCCTCCAGGCGCAACAGGTGCGGGTGGCTGATTTGCATCTCGCTCGTTTCCTCGATCGCGATGATCCGGTCGGAACCCGGCGCGCAGGCGGCAAGCGCACTGAGCAAGGTCGTCTTGCCCGAACCGGGGCCGCCGGCCACCAGGATGTTGAGGCGTGCCGTGACGCAGGCGCGCAGGAACTCCGCCATATTCTGAGTGAGCGTGCCGAGCGCCACCAGGTTGTCGAGCGTCAGCCGTTCGCGTGATAGTTTGCGGATCACCAAAGAGGGCCCGTCCACGGCGGCCGGCGGCACGGCCACGTTGACGTGCGAGCCATCCGCGAAACGCCCCTCGGCCAACGGGTTGACGCGCATCCGCATGCAGGCCGATCGAGTACAGGAGTTGATCGATCAAGACTTGGATGTATTCTGGCCGTTCGAAAGAGACGGGCACCGCCTCCAGCCGGCCCATGCGCTCGACAAACACATTGCCTGGGCTGTTGACCAGGATCTCGGAGACGCCCGGGTCTTCCATGAAGGATTGCAGCGGCCCCAAGCCGAACAGCGACAGCAAGAACTCGTCCAAACAGCTCTTCGCGCCGTGGCTCGCTGAGATTCAAGCGCGTCTGGGCGTAGGCCTGGGCCAGTATCTCGCGCGCACCCAATTCTCGTGCGAAGCCGTGGGCGGATTTAGGATCCTGATTGACCTGGACCTGTTCACGCAGCCAGACTTCGAGGCGTGCGATCTCGTCCAGGCTGAGGGGCGCGCTCGCGGTTGCGGGTCGCGCGCTCATGAGGTGGGCTCCTGCTCCGCGCTGTTCTCGGAGGGGGCCAACCAGATGATGTGCTTCTTGTTGATCGAAATGAAGGGTACGCGCTCCACCTCGCGCCCATCACCCCCGAGCAAGCGCGCCTCTGTCACCGCCAGGAACGGCTCCTCCCGATTGAGTTCGTCGCTCACGCGATCGTCGGGGTGAACGTGAACGTTGCCCTGGATGAGATGCGTGGGTGTTTGGATCTTGGCCGCGATGGCTCGCTTATGGATGACGGCGGTGAAGAGCTTGCCTTTTGGATCCGTGTAACTGGGCATCCTTCCCTCCCTCGCGAACGACGTGCGCCCCGAAGCCAATCTGCGCGGCCCTGAGCGCGGACTTCTCCGCGCCCTAGCCCGGCGTATCGGCCCGCATTTCGAACCCGAAGACTGAACCCACGCCTTCTTGGCTTTGCACGTCGAAATGTGCTCCGTGGGCTTCAATGATCTGTCGCGCCAGCGCCAGGCCGAGCCCGGTACCCGCGTAGCGCCGGTTCGCGGATCCGTCGAGCTGGTGGAACGGCTCGAAGATCTCGCCCAATCGCGCCTGGGGGATACCGATGCCGGTATCGGCCACCGTGAACCGTACGAAGGCGCTTTTACGTGCCGCGCCGATCGTGACTCGTCCTGGCGGGCGAGTGAACTTGACCGCGTTGTCGAGTAGCTGGGTCAGAACCCATACGATCTTCTGCCGGTCCACGCGCACGGCCGGCAAGTCCGCGGCGACCTGCCGGTCCACTGCGGGCGAACCTGGGGCAGCGTGCGCGGAGGTCTTTCCGCAAGCATCTTCCACCAGATCGGCCGGAGCCTCGGCCGACAGCTGGAGAGAGATGGCACCCTGCGATGCGCCGGCGAATTGAATCAGGTCCTCGATGAGCAATTGCAGCCGCTGGGAAGCGCGTTGCATGACATCGATCGCCTTGGCTTGATCGGGTGTGACCGGCCCGAGCGCCTGGTCGCCAAACAACTCCACGTAACCCACGATGTGGGCCAGGGGTGTGCGCAACTCGTGCGAGATGTTGGCGACGAAGTTGGCTTTGAGCTGGTTCAATTCCGAGAGGCCGCTCGAGGGCCCGCGTGAGTTCGGCCGTGCGATCGCGGACGCGTTCTTCGAGAGTCAGATTGGCGGCCTGCAGCGCGCGCTGCAACTGTGCGATCTGCCGGGCGACGACCCGGTCGAGATCGCCGGCGCTGAGCAGCCCCTGCTCGAGTAGGACCTCTCCCAGGCGTTGCGGCGAGCCTCGCGCCGCCGACTCGCTTTGCGCGGCCAGGGCCCGTTCGAGTTGGTCGGGGCTCAGCAAACCTTCGCGAATGAGTGCGTCACCCAACCGGGGGACAAGCTCTTCGGCGCTGGAGGGTGCAGCCGGCAGGGGAGTGAGGACCTCCGTCAGACGTTGGCGGAAGATCAGATCGGCCGCGAGCAGCAGGTCCACGCCGCATTCGGGGCAATACTGTTGCCCGAACGGCACGGACGACCCGCAGTGCGGACAGCGCAGGTCGGAGTCGGGCGGAGGCAGGGCGACAGATGTCATACGAGTAGTCGAACGGTTCGATGATATTCCGGATGCATCGATTGTGCAAGCATCGCTTGAGTCGGCTTGCGCGGCCGTTCCCTCGCGGTATAATTGCACTCTCATCGATAGGGCCAATGAGCCGACGCCGGAAAACCTCCTCGAGGATCTCGTGACCGATCGCCATCTCAGCGCCCCCGAAGGGTGGGGCGAGAGCTTCTCCGTCAGCGACAACGACATCGAACTGATCAACAACCTGCTCCTCGAAGCCGGCGTACCGCTTACCTCGGCAGCGATGGCGGAGGCCGTCGTGCGCGACCGGTTGCAGCGCGACGCGCGCCGCCGCGCCAACCTGAGCGCCAGCCAGAAGATCTATCAACCCAAAGTGCGTTTCCAGGTCGGCGACGAACTGGCCTTCCCGGCGCTGGGCTTCACGCGCGGCCGGGTCAGTGCAGTGCGCGCCGGACACAACCCTGAACTGGGAGCGTTCGAGGTCATTCAGGTGCAGATCGACGGAAGCCAACGCGAGTTCGCCGCCGGGCTCTCGGTCCACAAACTGAACGAGATCTCCCTCGAGACTCTGGCCAACCCGCAAAGCCTGACGGCTGAAGACGTTCTGCGCGAACACGGGGCAAGTATCGCCGAGGCCCTCGAGGATCGGCTGGGAGGCCTGGGCGAGATCGTGCGTATTGCCGGGCGCTGGTTCCCGCGCGCCTTGCTCGCGGATATCAGCCCGGGACACCTCAACTTGGCCGAGGCCGTGCTCGACGTTGCCGGCGGCGGGCCGCTGCCCACGCAGGCACTGTTCGAGCACGTTGAGCTGCCCAAGAACATCGACCCGCGCCTGGGCGCCTTCTCGCTCGAGTACGCGCTGCAAGAAGACGATCGCTTCGACGAGGTCGGCCCGGCGGGCCAAACGTTGTGGTTCTTGCGGCGATTGGAGCCGACGGAAGTCGTCTTTCCCCCGCGACGCTTGGCCTACGAACCGGTGGACTACGACGCCTCGCGACTGATCGAGCCATTGCGGCGCCTTGAGCGTCAGCTCGAAGACGAGTGGGGGCCGGCCGTTGAGCCCGCCGCCGACGAAACCGAAGTCAGCCTCACGCTGAGTTACCCGCATTGGCGGGTGGGTGCACTCCCGCTCACTCAACGTCTGGCGCGCCTCTTTCCGACGGCCTACGAGGCGCCGCGTATTCGCTTCGAGTTCGTGGATGCCGAGAACGGCAGCCGCGTCCCGGGCTGGGTGGTGCGCCCCCAACGTTACGTCTACGGCCTGGGCGAATGGTATGCCGCCAAAGGATTGATTGCCGGGGCGTATGTGCGCGTCCGCCAGGGTGAGAAGTCGGGCGAAGTATTGGTCGAAGCCGGCTCGCGCCGGCCGGTGCGCGAGTGGGTTCGCACGGCGGCGGTTGCCGCCGGCGGACGGCTGACCTTCTCGATGCAGAAGCAGCTCATTGGCGTGGAATACGACGAGTTGATGGTCATCTCGGCCGCGGATGTGAATGCCGTTGACGAGGTGTGGCTGCGCAGCGGCGAAGCGCGTACATCACTCGCGCGGCTTGTCGCGGAGATCTTCCGCGAAGTGGCCAAGCTCAACCCGCAGAGCACGGTGCACGCGCAAACCCTCTATAGCGCGGTCAATGTCGCACGGCGCCTGCCTCCCGGCCCGATCCTGGTTGAGCTGGCCCTGCGCCCGTACTTCGTGCACGTCGGAGACCTCTACTTTCGCTTCGATAAATCGCGCTGGGTGGACACAAAATGAGCGATCTGCCTCAACCCGCCCGCCTTCTCAAGCCCAGCCTCTCGACCCAGTACCACATCGACTATGAGTGGTGGGGCCGGAACGACCGCGAGTGGAAGGTCTACTTGCTCTCGCATCTCTGCGGCGATCATCGTACGGCTCTGGAGGCGGTCGAAGCGGGCGAGATGATCGATTGGGTAGAAGAAGACACGGGCGAAGTGCGCCGAGTGGACGGAGTGCAACATGCCCTAATCACCCATTGCGCCAAGCAACCCGAGTACCTGACCCCGCACACCACGCTCGTCGACGCCGTGTTTCGCATCTTCCTCGCCAACGGCAATTCTCCGCTGACCTTGTCCGAACTGGCTGAGCGTACCGGCCGACCGGCCGCGACCATCCTGCGAACTCTCGGGGGCGCGCGCGTCTACAAAGGCCTGCGCCCTTTGGCGTTTGTGAGTCGTCGCCCCAACCCTATTCCCCCCAGGCCGTCGGCCATATCGGATCCTCGCGGGCATCAGGCCCTCATGAATTGCGGCACTCGACGCTTGGATGTAGAATGCGCCTACGCCCCTGTAGCTCAAGTGGATAGAGCATCGGACTTCTAATCCGGAGGTTGTGGGTTCAAGTCCCGCCAGGGGCGCCTTGCGTATCACCCTCCCCTCGTCCGCGCGGCGTGCCGCACCCGATCCCTACGGAGCCCGGTCATGGCAAAGATACTCACTGTCGACGAAATGCGAGCTATCGAGAAGCAGGCCGATGCCTCGGGCCTCACCTACGTCCAGATGATGGAACACGCCGGGCGCAGCGTGGCGCGCTGGGTGGAGCACGTGTGTGGCGATCTGCACGGGCAGCGGGTGGTGGCGCTTTGCGGCGTAGGCAACAACGGCGGCGACGGGCTGGTGGCTGCGCATTGGCTGCGTCTCGCGGGGGCTCAGGTCGAAATCTATCTCCTGAAGCCGCGACCCGGGACCGATGAGAACGCATCCCGTCTCGTTGCCGATGGCCTCGCCCTGCACGTGCTGCGCGACGACCGCGATTCGAGCGAGTTGGCGCGCGCATTGGCGGCGGCCGATGTGGTACTCGACGCGCTGCTCGGAACGGGGACCCGCTTGCCTCTCAAGGATCCATTGCCCGGGCTACTGGCCGATGTCGCCAAAGCCCTTGCCGCTGCACCGCGCCGTCCGCTCATCGTCGCGGTGGACTGCCCTTCCGGCGTCGACTGTGATTCCGGCGCGGCCGCGGCCGAAACGGTACGCGCCGACCTGACCGTCACCCTGGCTGCCGCCAAGACCGGGTTGCTGCGATTCCCTGCAGCAGATTTAGTAGGGCGGCTGGTCGTTGGCGAGATCGGCCTTCCTGGGGGGTTCGCACTACTCGAGAAGGCGGGACTGTCGATGGCGGATCCGGACATGCTGCGCGGATGGATCCCCGCTCGCCCGCGCAGTTCGCACAAGGGCACCTTCGGCCGCGTGGTGGTCGTGGCAGGGTCGGTCAACTATCCCGGGGCGGCGCTGCTGAGTGGCGAGGCCGCTTACCGAGTGGGCGCCGGTTTGGTGACCCTCGCGACTCCTGCGCCCGTCTATGAAGTGATCGTCCCGCGTCTCCCCGAAGCTACGTGGATGGTCTTACCGGACGAGATGGGCGTGCTCTCCGAGCCGGCGGCCGAGGTGCTCGAGCGCGAAATGGGCGAGGCCCAGGCGATGGTCTTGGGCCCAGGCTTCGGCGTGGAGAAGGCGACGGCCGGATTTGTGCGCAGGATGATGAGCGTCGGGGAGGCACCTCACCCGGCGAGGATGGGATTCGGTGCCGATCACTCGGCAGCCAACGCCGGGCGCACGTGGCCGCCCATGGTGATCGATGCGGACGGGCTCAAGCTTCTCTCGCGCATTGACGGGTGGTGGGCGCACGTGCCGGCGGGTAGTGTCGTCACGCCCCACCCGGGGGAGATGGCCGCGTTGACCGGCCTTTCCAAAGAGGAGATACAGGCCGATCGCATTGCCGTCGCTCAGCGCTTCGCGAAGGAATGGAGTCTCGTCGTCGTGCTCAAGGGGGCGTTCACGGTCGTCGCGGCGCCGACGGGCGAGACGGCTGTCGAACCTTTCGCGACGGCGGCACTGGCGCGGGCGGGCACGGGCGATGTTCTCACCGGGGCGATTGCGGGCCTCGTCGCTCAAGGGCTACCGGCGTGGCACGCGGCTGTGCTCGGCGCCTACTTGCACGGTCGCGCGGGAGAGTTGGCCGAAGAGGAGATGGAAACCTCGGCCGCAGTCCTGGCCGGCGACGTCGTGCAGTCACTCGGTTCGGCGTTGGCCGAGCTCGATGAGAAGCTGCCGCGAGATTAGGCCGCCCCTGACGCGGGTGAATGCGGAGTTTACGGGGCGATCTGAATTGCGGGTGGCGGGGTCGGATTGATTTGCATCGGATGCCCGGCATGGATGAGCAGGAAGGTGGTCTGGCCGGGAAGCACTTGGAACAATTCGTCGTACTTCTTCCACCACACCCACACCGTGATGCGGTAGTAACCCGCAGGCAGGTCACTGACGACGAAGTTCTCGTTGTACTCGTCGTCGGGATGGACGACCTCGTCGATGTAAGTCCAACTGCGCCAGACGCGGCCGGTCTCCATCGAGGTAATGCTGAAGCTTCGCCTGGGGAGAGGCCATTTGTCGACGGATTCGATGCGGCCCGCGACGACTCCCCAGCCCTGAGGCGGTACAAGCCACAACTCCGGATTGCGCGTGGCGTAATACGAGTCTTCCCCGATACGAACCTCGAAGTGCAGGTGCGGACCTGAAGCCTCGCCCGTCGCGCCGATCTCTCCGATCTGCTCTCCGGCATGCACGTACTGCCCCACCTTGACGGTGGTTGCGCGCATGTGTGCGTAAGCGGTGAAAACGGGCTTGCCCTCGAAGCCGAAGTCGTGTTGGATGGAGACGGCGAGCCCGTACGGGTCATCGTGGTTCAGATAATGTCCAAACAAACCGTAGCCCGCCCACACCACGACACCATCGGCGGCCGCCACGACCGCGTGCCCGAGGGGCGCATCAATATCGACGCCCGAGTGAGTGTGCAGGTCGTCGAAGTAGTTACCGCCGTAGCGGTACTCCGGGTTCGGCCAGTTGACTTCGCCCGAGGCGATGGGTCGCGCAAACCAGAAATGATCCTCCGGGCGGAGTTGCAGCGGTGTCTGATAAGGTGGCGGTCGCAGTCCCTCCGGGCGTGTGTCGATCGTCAGCGGGGTCGAGGCCAGCTCCGGCGGCTCCGCCGGGATGGGAGTGGGCGTCTGGTAGACGAGGGTGGCTTGCACCGCTGCCGCGGCCGGCGAGTTGTCTGGCGCAAGCAAGGCTTCGCCGCTCAGCAAACCCAGGCTCAGAACAATCAGGCTCAGCACGTACTTCATCGATGCCGCTCCTAGTAGGTTGGCGTGGGCCAGCGTGTGTCTGTCGGGCGCGGGCCGAACCAGTATTGGTAGATGCGCGGCGTCGGCGTGATGGATGGGGTCGGAGTCAGGAAAGCCTCCAACGTGAACAGTTCACCCATGGCCGTCGCCCAGTCGAGGCCGTCGGCGGCACGGAATTCCCAATATCGAATCCCAGAATAGAAGGAGCGCCAGTTGGCGTCGGCCGCGACTCGCAGCCAACCATGTTCGGCGGCGAGCAGGGTGAAATCCACGTAGTAGCCGGGCGGCAGCACGCTGCGATAGGCGCCGCCGCGGTCATAATCGCTGGGCGAGCCGGATGCGCGCGCTTCGAAATCCCAAGGCGCGTCGCGCAGAGGTTCACCCAGCGACCCGTCTTGAGCGCGAGCGCGCACGTACACGCGCCAGTACGTGTATTGTCCGAGCGGCTCGGGGACGATCTCCAGCCATCCTTGCGCGGCGGCGGCGCGAGCGATGGCGATCGTACGCCCAGTGCGGAACCAGGAGAGTTCATCTTGAGGAGGGCGCGGGACGCCAGGGCCTATTACGGCGCTGTCGAGAGTGCCCAAAAAATCCCAGCCGGCCGTCGATTGGACGGCCTTGCGCAGCAACTCGAAGCGATCGACCACCGTGCTGCTCAAGCGCGCATCCGGCGCCTGGACGTCGATCGCCGTTAGTGTTGCACCCAGGGCCCCTGCATGCACGGTCGGCGCGGTGGTGGCGGCCGAGCTGTCTATCGCCAAAGCATTGACTTGCAGCCATTCCGGAATTGGGTCCGGCAGAGGCTTCGCAGTCCAACCGATGCCGCCGAGAAAACCATCCAGAGGAAGAATCGACGGCGCCAGGACGGACGTGGGCGGTGCCACCTGCAGGTAGGACGAAAGCGCGTTTGGATAGAAGGAAGAAGCCAGGCGATCTCCCGTGGGGCTCCACACCGGGCGCATCCCCTGGGCGGCAGTCTGGAGAGGGGCGCTTGGATCTTCTAACGATTGGACGTAAACCCAGCGGTAGCCGTTGTCAATGGCGGTGAAGGCAAGACGCTCCCCGTCCGGGCTGAAGACCGGATCGCTCTCGTCGACTTCCGGGGTATCCGAGAGATTGCGCGCCTCGAGCGTGTCCAGATCGAGCATGTACAGGTCCGTTCCCTGTTCACGCCGGGAAGCGAATGCAATCGACCGACCTTGCGGCGACCATGCGGGCGCGAACGACGGATAGGGTCCCTCATCGCACCAGGAGGGCGGGCCGCCCGCCGTCGCCACGATGCAGATGCCCATGCGTGAAGCGCCGAAGTGCTCGTAGACGATCCACTGCCCATCGGGCGACCAGGCCGGGCGGCCGTCGTAATCCGGCGTGTCGGTGAGCTGGCGCGAACTCTCCGCTGACGAGATCGGTCACGTAAATCTCCGCATCTCCGTCACGGCGCGAGGAATACGCCAGCGCTGTGCCTTGCGGGCTGAATACTGGGTCGCGATCGTCGCTGCCCAGGGCGAGCGGCATCGCCACAGGGCTGCCAAGCGGCAGAAGATAGATGGTCGACTGGTTGTTGCGACGCAATGCGTAGGCGATCGTCCCGGATTCGAGAAGCAAGTTGACGGGCGTCGGCACCGAAAGGGAAGGCGTGGGCGGAGGCGGAGTGTTGCTCGCGGTAGGTGACGGGCTCGGTGAGGATGGGGGGACCGCTCCCTGTGTCTGGGTCAGGCTGCGTATGTCGGGAGAAGGCGAGCTGGCAGATGCCTGGCCTGCAACGAGCCCCGCCAGCCCTGAGTCGCACCCGCTCAGCAGCGTCCCGATGCAAAGGATCGCCAACACATGCATGGCTACTGCGAGAGTCTTCTGAGCGGACATGCGCGGATTATACCGTTCGGATTCCGGCCTATTTCCGGCTTCGAATGACGCTCTTCCGCGTTGGAATCGAAACATCCGGGTAGCATCCCTGGATGGCGGCGACCGAATGTCGCAACCGTCGGTTCATCTGTTGCAAATGCCGTGCCAGGAGGCTTGCGGGCGGTTACCTGAGGCCAGGCGTGACCTAACCACGACACCCGTGCTCTGAGTGGGCCTGGTCGTCTTCCCCGCGCGAGTCCGACCGCGGAGACCCTCGCGCGCCGTAGGCGACGCCTGCGAGGGCTAGTAGTATGCCGAAGGAGGGGGAATCTCGAGCGTTGTCTCCGCTTCGTCGTGCGGCGGATCCTCGCCGAACTGCAGCACTGCCTGAATACGGTGCGTGCCGGGCTCGACTTCGCCTCGCATGTGAACGGTGAGGTCCATATCGTGCGCGTCGCATTCGATGATTGACAAGGAGCCTGCGGAGCGGCCCGAGGGTGAGATCACCTGAATGTGGAGCGTTGGACGGTCCTGGAACGGGGTGAGCAGAATGTGCAAGTGGATGCGTCGCGCATCGCCGTACGGCAGCGCGCTGATCGACGTGATCCTGACTTCTTCACGCGGCAGCCCATTCGGATCGACGGGCGTGAGATTGAATTCCATCGTTCGTGGCATTATAATCCCCGGCCTCTAGCTCCCGGGATGATGGCGCGGCGCGAGCGTCGCATGCGCCGTCTCCGATCACATTACAGTGGTGTACCCGGTCCACTCCAAACCGCCGAACGCTTCGACTCAATCGGTGAAGGCTCGGGCCAGAGAATGCCGCCCCAGATAGAGAGAGATATGCCGCGTGAGGCGATGCACACCCCCTCGACCTCCAATTCGCGACCTGCGCCGACGCCCGCTCGGCGCCCCGCCGGGTCGTTCCCTGGCGCGGTCGCATCAGGCTACCATCTCTACGAAGAAGGCGCGTGGCGCGAGGCGCCGGGTGGGCTAGTCGTCGAGGAATTCGAGCTGTGTTTGTATGTCAACGGACACGAATTGGCGACCATGGCCGCCACGCCGGTCCAACAGGAGGATCTCGGGTTGGGCTTCCTGGCCAATCAGGGCCTGATCCGGAGCCTGGACGAGGTGCGCGAGGTGCACCTGAGCCACGAAGGCTCGTGCGTGGATATCTGGCTCGACCATGAGATCGAGCAGCCCACGCGCAAGGTGCTGACCTCTGGGTGCAGCGGCGGCGTGACGTTCGGCACGCTTGTCCAACGCCAGACGCCTCTCCCCGACAGCCCGGGCATGACAGTGGATGCGATTGTGGCCGGCATGGCTGCGCTGCAGAAGGCCGGGGTGCTTTACCCGAAAACCCGCGGTGTGCACACTTCCATCCTATGGCGTGAAGGCCAAGTCCTGGCCGCCGCCGAGGACGTCGGCCGCCATAACACGATCGATAAGCTGCGCGGTCACTGTTTGCGAGCGGGCATCGATCCACAGGGTGCCTGTCTCCTTTCCACCGGGCGTATCAGCAGCGAGATGATCGACAAGGCGGGCCGCATGCACACCCCGATCGTCGTTTCGCGCACCTCCGCAACAAGCCTGTCCGTGGCCCTGGCCCGCGAGTGGAATATCACTCTGGTGGGGTATTTGCGCTCTCATCCAGGGCGGCAGGGGCGCATGCTGGTCTACAGTCATCCGCAACGGATTCTGCCCTGACGTTCCCTGTCGCCCGCCGCGACGTGCGGAGCCGCGCGAATATGCATGTGCTACAATCTCCGGACACGCCATGCGCTCCATTCCCACACCCGTCGGGAGAGTGGAGCTGGAGGCGGAGATGATCGAAGTCTCGATCGACAGCATACGCGTGCATCTCGTGTCGCAGAGCCGGGTGGTTGTCCTTAAGGAGCTCACGGCCGAGCGCTACCTGCCGATTTGGATCGGCCCCTTCGAGGCGGACGCCATTGCCATGAGCCTGCAGGATGTGGAAGCGGCCCGCCCCATGACCCACGACCTCCTCAAGAGCGTCTTGCATCAATTGGGCGCGGAGACCGTGCGCATCGAAATCCACGACTTGCGGGACGACGTGTTCTACGCGCGCATCATCGTCCGCGTCGACGGCCGCGAATCAGAGATCGACTCGCGCCCCTCCGATGCTCTGGCGCTGGCGGTGCGTGTGCGGGCGCCGGTGTTCGTAGATGAAAGCGTGATGGATCGGGCGGGGGTCATTCCCGAGGCCGACGCGCGCGAGGCTGCCCCCGAGGGCGAGGGCGAAGCCCCCGCGAGCGACGACCGGCTGTCGGTCTTCAAGGACTTCGTCGAGAAGCTGGATCTCGACGACATCCACCCCGACGAAACGAAGAGCTAGCTTGGCCGGGCGCAAACCGCCCGGCGCACGCAGGACCCTCGGCGGCCGTACAAGGGCGAAGCCTCGGATGCGGCCGCGTTGCCTTCCCAGCAAACCATGACAGAGCGAGAGACCTTCATCCCCTCCGAATCCACACCCCTGCCGGCGGGCGGACCCGTCGTCGCGCCACACAACCGCGAGGCCGAAGAGGCGCTGCTCGGGTCGGTGCTCATCAACCCGGAAGCCTACTTCGAGGTGGCCTCCTTCCTGGGCCCGAGCGATTTCTATTTGCACCGCAATGGGTGGGTGTGGGAGGCCTTCCATCAACTCACCGAAAAGCGGGTGCCTATCGATGTCATGACCGTGGCGCAGGAGTTGGAGCGCTCGGGTCGCCTGGCCGAGGCGGGTGGCCCGGCCTTTCTGGCGGCGCTGCTCGACAATGTGCCCACTTCATTGCACGCCGAGGCCTACGGCCGGTTGGTGGAAGAGCAGGCCGTCCGGCGCAAGTTGCTGACTGCGGCGAGCGTGGTGGCGAAGCAGGCGCACGACACAGGGGTGTCCATCGAGGACGTGATGGGCGAGGCCGAGAAGGCCATTTTCGACGTCAGCCAGCGCCGCCTGGCACGCGATGTCGAGCCGATCGGGCGGGTCATCAGCGAGTACTACGACCACGTCGAGTATCTCTCGCGCGCGCCCGAAGACGAAGCCTACGGCATTCCCAGCGGGTTCATCGACCTGGACCGCAAGCTGGGCGGGCTGCAACGTTCCGACCTGATCATCGTGGCCGGACGCCCGGGGCAGGGCAAATCGGCCATGCTGCTCTCCATCGCCAAGAATGCCGCGCAGCTCCATCGCAAGCATGTGGCCGTGTTCTCGCTCGAGATGTCGCGCGAGCAGTTGGTGCAGCGGTTGATCTCCCAGGAAATCCGGGATCAATTCGCACCGCTTGCGGCTCGGGCGCATCGAAGAGGACGAATGGCCTCGCTTCACGCACGCGGCGAGCGTCCTGAGCGAGACGCAGATCTTTCTCGATGACACACCGGCGATCACACCACTGCAGCTGCGCAGCAAGTGCCGCCGCCTGCACCTGGAGTTCAAGCTGGACTTGGTGGTGTTGGACTACATGCAGCTCATGGGCACCGACTACCGCACCGAGAACCGCGTTCAGGAGGTCTCGCTCATTTCGCGCAGCTTGAAGGCCCTGGCGCGGGAGCTCAATGTGCCAGTGCTGGCTGCGGCCCAACTCTCACGCGCGGTGGAGCAGCGCTCCGACCGGCGGCCGGTGCTCTCCGACTTGCGCGAGTCCGGCAGCCTCGAGCAGGATTCCGACGTTGTGCTCTTCATTCACCGCAACGATCCGTACGTGTCGGAGGAAGACCGCACTAACGTCACCGAGATCATCATCGCCAAACACCGCCACGGGCCGACGGGCAGCGTGGAGCTCATCTTCCTCCCGACGCTGGCTCGCTTCGAAAACGCCGCCACCCGCGGCATGGACGGCGCTCCGACGGCCAGAAGCAAATGAAGCGCTTCGAGGGTTTTCGCGACGGGCCCGTACGCTGGGTGTCGCTGCCCGAACCCTTCTTCAGCGAAATCCTTCCGGCGATCGACGACCTGGCGGAACTGAAACTCACGCTCTACGTGATGTGGGCGCTCGGCCGCCAGGAAGGTGAACCGCGCTACCTATTGGAGACGGAGCTCACCGCCGATCCGGCACTACTGGAGGCGCTGGCTGAAGAAGGCCGCGAGGGCCGCGAGCAATTGGAGCATGCTTTGGAGCGCGCCCTCGCCCGCGGAGTCCTTCTGCGTGGCAGGCCGCCGGGCGGCAAGACGGATGTGCTCTTCTTGAACACCGCGCGCGGACGGGCAGCGGCCGAGGGTTTGGGGCGCGGGGATTGGCAGCCGGCCGCAGACCGCGGGGCCGTGCGTCCGGTGCACCTCGAGCGGCCGAACCTCTACGCTCTGTATGAGAAGAACATCGGTGCGCTGACGCCAGTGATGGCGGACATTCTGCGCGATGCGGAAGAGGCGTACCCCGCCGGGTGGATCGAGGAAGCGATTCGCCTGGCCGTCGAAAGCAACGCGCGGTCGTGGCGCTACATTGCCGCCATCCTCGAACGATGGAAGAACGAGGGGCGCGGGGGCCAGGAGCCCGGAACGGAAAAGGGCGGGCGACGCTATGTCGAAGGCGAACTCAAAGACTTCATCGAGCACTGACGGCGAGGCTGCCGCCGCCCCCGCTGCGGCGATCGGCCCGCGGCCAGGGCGCGGCCGCCCCGACTGCCCCGTGTGCGGCGGCCTGGGCTATGTCCGCCGAGATCTTCCCGTCGATCACCCGGACTTTGGGCGCGTCACGCCTTGCGTCTGCGTTGAGGACATGGACCGCGGGCGGCAGACCGCCCGTCTGCAGCGTTTGAGCCGTCTCGATCAGCTTCGCCACTTCTCCTTCCAGAACTTCCAGCCCCGCGGCCGAATCGGCCTCGGCCCGACGCAGCAGGAATCCCTGGAGCAGGCCTTCAACCAGGCGCGCACATTTGCCGGCGCGCTGAACGGGTGGCTGGTCATCCATGGAGGGTACGGTTGCGGCAAGACTCACCTGGCCGCGGCGATTGCCAACCAGGCCGTTGACCGGGGTGTGCCGACCCTGTATCTCACGGTGCCGGATCTCTTGGATTGGCTCCGGGCCACCTACGATGATCAGTCTGCAACCTTCGAGGATCGCTTCGAGGAGATCCGTGAAGTGCGATTGCTGGTGCTGGATGATTTCGGTTCGCAAAGCGCGACCCCCTGGGCGCAAGAAAAGGTGTTCCAAATCATCAACCATCGCTACCTGAGCCGTCTGCCCACGGTCATCACGACCAATGTCGACCTCGAAGAGTTGGATGGCCGCATCCGCTCACGCCTCGCCGACCCCGAACTGGTCACGCGCGTGCACATCCATGCGCCCGACTACCGCCAGCCCACGCAAGAGACCTCCCAATCGGACCTCTCGACCCTCGCGCATCACGAGCGTCAGACGTTCGGGACGTTTTCATTGAGAGAGGAAGGCGGGCTGGCTGCGGAGGAAATCCGCAACCTCAAGGGGGCGCTCGAGGCTGCGCACCGGTTTGCGGAGGATCCACGGGGTTGGTTGGTGCTGCTGGGAGCGTACGCCTCCGGCAAGACCCACCTCGCCGCGGCCATCGCCAACTACCGCAACAGCGCGGGCCACGAAGTGCTGTTTGTCGAGGTCCCGGACTTGCTCGACCACTTGCGCGCGACCTTTAACCCCTCCAGCAACACTCGCTACGATCGGCAATTCGACGAAATCCGCTCGGCGCAACTCCTGGTGCTCGACGACTTGGGCACACAGAACATGACTCCTTGGGTGCGCGAGAAACTGTATCAGCTCTTCAACTACCGCTACAACGCTGAACTGCCGACCGTCATCACCACAGCCGACACTCTCGAAGAAATCGACGCGCGCATCCGCGTGCGCATGCTCGACAGCCGCCTGTGCAGCGTTTATGCGATCACCGCGCCGGCCTTCATCGGGGGGCGCAGACCGCCGCGCACCCATGCTGCGCCAGAGAAGAAGCGCACCTCGCGCTCGCGTTAGCGTAACCCACAGGGCTGCCGATATCGGCAGCCCTGTTTGATTCCGGAGCAGTGGTTTTCGGGGTGGGATCGTGCTAGGTAGGCGATGCTCGGGAGTCCCACATCCTATATGAGGACGCGAGGAATGCGAGCTTGAGCCGGCGAGCCGTCGCGGCCTCACCTTTGCGTTCGACCCGACGCGGAAAAGGCGCAATGGCCGAACGCCCACGGTCGAAGGTAAGGCGTGGTTGCCCTCTTCCATGAATTGAACGTGAGGCTCGCGCGCCGGCGGACAACCTCAACGCGAGCTATGCCCGCGACAGATTGGTGTGATCAGCGTCCCACTAGGCCCCGTACTTCGCCAATCGGTTGGCGTGGGCCATCATCAGCGGCATGATCTCCGCCGCGGCAAAGGTCCCGAGGCCGCCGCGCATACACGCGCGTTCGCCGAAGCTCGTCTCTTCATCGGCGCGCACCGTTGCCGGCGCCCACAGGAGCACGGGGCAGGGGTGGAACGAGTGCGTCTTCATCATCGCCGGCGTCGAATGATCGCCGGTGACCACCAGAACCTCCGGCGCGAGTTTCAACAACCCCGGCAGCGCCTGATCCACCGCTTCGATCGCTTTGACCTTGGCCTCGAAGTTGCCGTCCTCGCCGCGCGAGTCCGTTGGCTTGATGTGCACAAAGAAGTAGTCGTATTCGTTCCAGATGCGGCCGACGGCGGCGAACTCGTCGGCGGGTGAGTCCCCCTCGAAGGGGATGGTCGTCATGCCCACCAGTTTGGCCACGCCGCGGTACATCGGATAGGCCGCGATGCAGGCGGCGCGAACTTTGAAAATGTCGCCGAACTTCGGCAGCCGCGGGTCACCCGAGAATCCGCGCAAGGTGATCATGTTGGCGGGGCGATCGTTGGCCAGCAGTGTGCGCGCCTGGGCAACCCACTGATTGATGAGCTCGGCCGTGTGCGTTGCTTGAGCGGCGAGCGCCCGCACCGGAAGCGGGGCTGCGCCGGTGCGCTGCGGATCGGTCTCCGACACCTCGGCCGAGAGTCCCTCGCCCCGGAAGACAACCACAAAGCGATGCTCCTTGACCGGGCGTACTTCGGTGGTCGCCCCGGGCAGGCGGATCGTCGCCAGCTTATCGACCAACGGGCGGGCGGCCTCGGTGGCGATGCGCCCTGCGCGACGGTCGCTGATGAGGCCGGCAGAGTCGACGGTGCAGAAGTTGCCGCGCGCCGCGACGTCCTTCTCGCCCACCTCGACCCCGATGCCAAAGGCCTCCAATACGCCACGCCCGATATCGAAGCGCAGCGGATCGTATCCAAAGAGTCCGAGATGCCCCGGGCCCGAACCGGGCGTGATGCCGTAGCCCACGGGCAGCGATTGGCCGAGGGTGCCTTCACGCGCCAGTCGGTTGAGGTTGGGCCGGGCCGCGGCCTCCAACTCGGTCGGGCCGCCCAAGGATTGCGGTAACCCTCCCAGCCCATCCAGCACGAGAAGCACCATCTTGGTCTTTGCCTCTTGGGCGAGGTCCTGCATTAAGCGAAAATCGGCCACTGCGTTGTTCCTCCTGGACGAGAGGGTATCACTTGCCTTACCTGACATGCCCGATTCCGGCGAACGTGTCGCCGTTCTCCACTGAATGGGGCAGTCGACGTTTCGACCGGTTGCGAATTATACAGCCGCCACCATTGCAGAACCTCTCATCCGCACCATTTGTCTCCGGTTTGTTGTGCGACTCATTGACGAGGTGTGCCTTTCCTGTTAATATCCAACGGGCATGCAAGCATGAATGATGTGGTGAGTTCTCTTTGGCGGCGCGCACGAAGCGCGCTGCGGGTCTTGCGAGCGTGGCTCGCACCCGGAATAGGTGTCAAGCGCTGGATCCTGGTCCTCGTTCTGGGAACACTGCTTGTCGGCTTGGGACTCTCCGTCTTCCTGATCGAGCTCAATCGGTCGAATCCCAATTCGCTGCTGCTCTACTGGCTGACACTGCGCTTCCTCGACCGTTCGATTCGCGCATTCGTGCTCATCGTGGGCGGTGGCGCGGCGGTCGGGTTGTCGGTGTTCGCGCTCAGCCGCGCGCTCCTGGCACCGTTCCAGGTCCCCGGGAAGCCCGCCGCGGAAGCCATGGCGGCCTTTCGTCGGCGCGATCGCGGTCCACAGATCGCGGCCATCGGCGGCGGGACCGGGCTATCGACACTCCTCCGCGGGATCAAGCACCACACCGCGAATATCACCGCGATCGTGACCGTCGCCGATGATGGAGGATCTTCCGGCCGGCTGCGCCGCTCGCTGGGTATCCCTCCACCGGGCGACCTACGTAACTGCCTGGCGGCTTTGTCGGACGACGAATCGCTGCTCACCCAGCTCTTCCAGTATCGCTTTGCGGAAGGCGGCGGCCTCAACGGGCATTCCTTCGGCAACCTGTTTGTCAGCGCGTTGGCGGGGGTGACCGGCAATTTCGAGAAGGGGCTGCTCGAGGCCGGGCGAGTGCTCTCGATCCGCGGGCAGGTCTTGCCGTCTACGTTGCGGAACGTATCGCTGGTGGGCGAATTGGCCGACGCCACCACCAGTGGGTTGAAGAGAGTCGAGGGCGAAAGCCGCATCCAAGCCGTGCCTGGCGCCATTTGGCGTGTGGCTCTCAATCCTGAAGATGTGCCGGCGTATCCAGGCGCGGTGCAGGCCATCTTGGCGGCCGACATGGTGGTGGTTGGCCCGGGAAGCCTGTTCACCAGCGTCATTCCCAACCTGCTCATTCGCGAGATACGCGAGGCCCTGCGCGCCACCACCGCGCTGCGCGTGTACGTATGCAACCTCGCAACGCAGCCGGGCGAGACCGACGGCTTCAGCGTCGGGGACCATCTTGCCGCGCTCGAACGTCACATCGGACCCAGCCTCTTCGATGTGATTCTGGTAAACTCGAATACATCCTTCCCGCTTCCCGAGCGCGTCGCCTGGGTGAGCGGGATGTCGGCTGAAGTTCGCGGTCAGGTACGGGCGTTGGACTTGGCGGATGCCCGGCTGCCCGGGCATCATGACCCCGAGAAACTTGCGGCGGCGCTGCTGGCGGTTCTGAACAATCGCCGCGCGCCGCTGCGTATGTGAAAAGTCAATATCTCTTCCAATCAGGAGGTTCGACATGGCAACCCGAGTAGGCATCAACGGTTTTGGCCGCGTGGGGCGGCAGGTGCTCAAGGCAATCCTCGAGCGCTACCCGCGCGATCTGGAGGTTGTGGCACTGAACGATCTGTTCGACGCCAAGACCAACGCCCATCTGTTCAAGTACGACTCGAACTACGGCATCTACGGCGGCACGGTCGAGGTCCAGGGCGGCGACCTCGTCGTGGACGGCAAGAAGATCAAGGTCTTCATCGAGAAGGACCCGGCCAAGCTGCCCTGGAAGGACCTGGGTGTGTCGCTGGTCATCGAGTCCTCGGGCGTCTTCACCGACGCGCTGCCCGATACGGCCAAGGGCAAGGCTGGCGCCAACGTGCACATTGTGACCGGCGGTGCCAAGAAGGTCATCATCACCGCTCCGGCCAAGAACGAAGATCTGACCGTGGTGCTGGGCGTGAACGGTGATATGTACGATCCGGCCAAGCATCACATCGTGTCGAATGCCTCGTGCACCACCAACTGCCTGGCGCCCGCGGCCAAGGTCGTCCACGACCTGGTCAAGATCCGCCGCGGGTTAATGACGACGGTGCACGCTTACACCAACGACCAGCGTATCCTCGACCTGGCGCACAAGGACCTGCGCCGCGCGCGCGCCGCGGGGCTCAACATCATCCCCACCACCACCGGCGCCGCTAAGGCGTTGGCCAAGGTCATTCCCGACCTGAAGGGCAAGTTCGACGGCTTCTCGCTGCGCGTACCAACCTCGACCGTTTCGGTCGTGGACTTCGTGGCGGAGGTCGAGAAGGAAACGTCGGTGGAGGCGCTCAACGCGGCCTTCCAAGCGGCGGCCGATGGACCCATGAAGGGGTACCTCGGGCTCACCATGGAGCCGCTGGTCTCGATCGATTTCAAGGGCGACACGCGCTCGTCGGTCGTGGATGGCCTGTCGACAATGGTCCTCGGCGGAACGATGATCAAGGTCATCGCGTGGTACGACAATGAGTGGGGCTACTCGTGCCGCACCGCCGACCTGGCGGCGGTCATGGCCAAGAAGCTCTAAACGCGAGGCCGCCATGAACAAGAAGACCGTTCGCGACGTTCAGGTCTCGGGCTGGCACGTCCTGGTGCGGGTGGATTTCAACGTTCCGATCAAGGGCGGCAAAGTCACCGACGACACGCGCATCCGCGCTGCGCTGCCGACCCTCAACTATCTCATCGAGCAGGGCGCGATGGTCATCCTGTGCTCGCACTTAGGCCGGCCCAAGGGTGTCGAGCCGGCCTTCAGCCTGGCCCCGGTGGCAGCGCACCTTGCCACGCTCCTCGGCAAGCCGGTCCAGTTCGCCAGCGACTGCGTGGGCCCGGCGGCCGAGGAAGCTGTGGCGGCGCTCAAACCGGGCGAAGTCGT
This sequence comes from uncultured Chloroflexia bacterium, assembly GCA_963712475.1. Lineage (GTDB taxonomy): Bacteria > Chloroflexota > Anaerolineae > Anaerolineales > RBG-16-64-43 > RBG-16-64-43. The sequence goes on along the minus strand of CAVQIA010000004.1, from coordinate 541,870 downwards.
ATTGCTCGAGAATACGCGCTTCCACCCCGAGGAGGAGAAGAACGAAGAGGCCTTCTCGCAGCGCTTGGCTTTGCTGGGCAAGCTGTACGTGGACGATGCCTTCGGCTCGGCCCACCGCGCGCATGCCTCGACGGAGGGCGTCGCACGCTACCTGCCGGCGGTGTCCGGTTTCCTGATGGAGAAGGAGATCGAATACCTTGACAAGGCCGCCAACGCGCCCGAGCACCCGTATGTCGTGATCCTGGGCGGTGCCAAGATCAGCGACAAGATCGGCGTCATCGAGAACCTGCTAGCCAAGTGCGACAAGATGCTGATCGGCGGAGGCATGGCCAACACCTTCCTCGCGGCCAAGGGCATCGCCATGGGCGATTCGCTCGTGGAAGCCGGAAGTATCGAAGCCGCCAAGAAGATCCTGGCCGGCGCCAAGGGCAAGATCATCTTGCCCGACGATCTGATCATCGCCGACAAAGCGGAGGCCGGGGCACAGGTGAAGGAGATCGCCGTGGGGCCCGTTCCGGCGGGGTGGCGCGCGCTGGATATCGGCCCCAAGACGGCCAACCGCTACGCGGATGCGCTGCGCGGCGCCAAGCTCGTCGTATGGAACGGACCGATGGGGATGTTCGAGGTCCCGCCGTTCGATAAGGGGACCAAGCTGCTCGCGCAGGCCGTGGCCGCCTCGGGCGCGACCTCGATCGTCGGCGGGGGCGACTCGGTTGCCGCGATCAACCGCGCCGGCCTGGCGGAGAAGATCACACACATCTCTACCGGCGGCGGCGCCTCGCTGGAATTCCTCGAAGGCAAGCAGCTGCCTGGCGTGGTGATCTTGCAGGACCGTTAGAAACGCCGAGGTCGAGAGGGCGCCCGGTGTCGGGCGCCCTCTTTTGAATCCAATGGGAGGGCGCATGCCTTTCGCCGCGGGGGAGACGGTCGGCGCGTACCGCATCATCGAACAGCTTGGCCAAGGGGGCATGGCCACTGTCTACAAGGCCTATCACCCGGCGCTTGACCGCTACGTGGCGCTCAAAGTACTGCACCTGGCCTTCCGCGAGGATGCGAGCTTCCTCATGCGCTTCCAGCGCGAAGCCAAGGTAATCGCCAAACTCGAACATCCGCATATCGTCCCGATCTACGACTACGCCGAGCACCAGGGCCAGCCATATCTGGTCATGAAGTTCATCGAGGGCGAAACCCTCAAGGCGCGCTTGGCGCGTGGACCGCTGGCGCCGGATGAGGCAGTGCGCATTCTGCAGGCCGTTGGCGCAGCCCTCTCGCACGCCCATCATCAGGGCATCCTCCACCGCGACATCAAACCTTCGAACGTGCTGATCACCCCCGGGGGCGAGGTCTTCCTGGCCGATTTTGGCCTGGCGCGCATCGCCGAACTCGGCGCCACCACCCTCTCGGCCGACATGCTCTTGGGAACGCCGCACTACATCTCACCCGAGCAGGGCCAGGGACGCCGCGACCTCGACGCCGGCACCGACATCTATTCGCTAGGCGTCGTCATGTACGAGATCGTCGTCGGCCGGGTGCCTTTCACCGCCGACACGCCCTTCTCCATCGTGCACGACCACATCTTCAAGCCGCTGCCTCTGCCGCGAACCGTCAACCCACGCGTGCCGGAGGCGGTCGAACGCGTGCTGCTCAAAGCGCTGGCCAAGGAACGGGCCGACCGCTACGCGGATGTCGATGCGCTGGTGACCGCCTTCGTCGAATCGGTGCACGGCAGATCGACCGCCGTGAAAGCTGGGCCTGCAACTACGATCAAAGGCAAGCCCAGTGTCGCGCCTGCTGGGGTGCCAGCGCCGGCGCCAGCCGCCGGCAAGCCTGCCGCACGCAAGACTCCCTGGTGGGTATGGCTTCTTGTAGCCAGCGGGTTGTGCCTGTGCCTGAGTGTGGCCGCACTGCTGATCTCCGCCAATCGAGGGGGCGAGGCCACGCCCACGGCGGCACCCGCGGCGACGGCTGCGGCCATCGTCCCCGCGGCAACCGTGCCCAAGCCTACTGCGGACGCGAGTCCGTCACGCGAGGCGGCCAAGTATTTCGAAGAAGGGTTGCGGCTGCTCGAGGCTGGCGATCGACCCGGCGCGATCGCGGCCTTCGACAAATCGCGTGTTGCCGCGGCAGATAGCGCGCCGCTCTACCTGCGGTTGGCCGCCGAGAAGCTGGAGGCGCGCCAGGAATGGGTGCAGGCGTTGCTCTTCTACTTGCAGGCATTGCGCGCCGATCCGCGAGGCAAAGACCTACGCCTCGAAATGCAGCAGGCGATGTACCGCTCAAGCGGGATGGCCGATGGGGGTGGAGCGTTGCAAGAGATCGTCACGATCGCCCCCGAGTGGGCGGTGGGGCTGGCCGCCTGGGGCCGTTGGGAGGTCTTCAACGGGCAGCGCGACTCCGGGGCCAAAGATCTCGAAAAGGCCCGGGCCTTGCCGCAGGATGGAGATGCACCGATGGTTCGCGCGCTGTGGGCGGAGTATCTCATCGCGAACGGACGATCGGCCGAGGCCAAGGTCATTCTGCGCGAAGTGCAACAGGACCTTCGCACACCGCGCTGGCTGAGCGCCGAAATCAACCGCTGGCTGACATCCTGACCGTGGACTCCCCGGAAAGGCCGAGCACGAGGGCCGGATGAGGGTAGGTGCATGTATCGCAAACCGTTCGTAGCCGGCAATTGGAAGATGAACAAGACCGCGGCCGAGGCGGCCGCCTTCGTGCGCGAGATTGTCCACCCGGTCGCCGCCCTCGCGCATGTGGAGCGGGTGCTGTGCCCGCCCTCCACGGCCCTGGCGGTCGTTGCCCCACTCCTTGCGGGGACGGGCATCGGTTTAGGCGCCCAAAACATGCATTGGGAAGAAAAGGGGGCCTTCACCGGGGAGCTTGCGCCGAGCATGATCAAGGAGTGGGCGGGCTACGTCATCCTTGGCCATTCGGAGAGGCGCGCGCTGTTCGCCGAGACGGATGATGGAGTTGCGCGCAAGGTGCGCGCCGCGCTGGCACACGGATTGACCCCGATCGTGTGCGTCGGCGAGTCGCTGGCCGAAAACGAGGCCGGCCAAACCTCGACGGTTGTTACGCGTATGCTGCGGGGCGGGCTGGCCGGGCTGAGCCAGGAACAGGCCGCCTCGGTCGTGATCGCCTACGAGCCGGTATGGGCCATCGGCACCGGGCGTGCCGCCACCGCCGAGGGGGCCAACACGGTTGTCGCATCTACGATCCGCCTCATGATGTGCGAGATGTTCGGCGCAGCGGTAGCCGAGGGCGTGCGCGTCTTGTACGGCGGAAGCGTCACCGGCACGAACGCATCCGAGTTCTTCGCCCAGCCGGATATCGACGGCGCGCTCGTCGGCGGGGCCAGCCTGAAGCCCGAGTTCGTCGATATCGTTCGCGCCGCTCAGGCGCGCGCGGCCTGACACCGCCCATGGAGAGCGCGCTCACCGTTGCGCTCTGGTCGATTCTCTCCGCCGTGTTGTTGGTTCTCGTCCAGCGCCTCGTCCAACAGACAGTGCAGCAGTTGCTTTTCCTGCTCACCGGCCGGGTGGAGTGGGCGCTGTTTTTGTATGCGCTCATCCTCCTGCCGGGTGTCATTCTCCACGAAGGCAGCCACTGGCTCACGGCCAAAATGCTGCGCATGCGCACCGGGCGTATCTCGCTCTGGCCCAAGGTGCAGCGCGATCACATACTTCGCCTGGGCTACGTGGAAACCGAGCGCGTCGACTTCCTGCGCAGTTCGCTTGTGGGTATCGCCCCGCTTATTGTGGGAATCGTGGCACTGCTTGTGCTCGGGCAGCGCGTGCTGCATATCGACGCGATGGGGCTGGCCCTGGCCGCCGGTGAGTACGAGCTCGCGCGCCAATCGGGCGCACACGTTCTCGGCACACCGTGGGCCGCGCTGTGGATCTACTTGGTGTTTGCAGTGAGCAACACGATGTTCCCCTCCGCCTCCGACCGGCGCTCGTGGCCTTGGGTCGGGCTGGTGCTGGGCCTGTTGCTGGTGCTGATGATTGTGACCGGCGTTGGAGATTGGGTCGTCGATGCGGCCGGCCGCCCGTTCTTGCGCGTCGCGCAAACCATCGCGCTCGCCTTCTCAATGACGATTGCTGTCGACGCAGCGCTGCTCCCGGGACTGGCGCTGGTCAATGCGCTGCTTCGAGCCCTGCGTGGGCGGCAAGGGTAACCTTCGCTCGACACCCCACCTCAACCTGCTGTCTGACGAGAGAGGGCATAGCATGCCTTACGCTTGACCGCGTGCGCGAGGTGTGCGCTCGGATTGCCGCGCGCGGATGACGCGGCGCAAGAGTCCTCGTTTGTCAGTCGGGCGATTCGGTAGCCGCGCCCATCGCGGGCACTGATCGCAATGACAACGACCTTGCCATGAAGATGAATCCGCCTGCAGCCAGAAGCCCGATCGCCAACCCACCGTACCAGATGGCGACGGGCGCGATGTGATCGTTGAGCAGCCCTCCAATGACCGGGCCAAGACCGATGCCCAGACTATTGGTCAGGTTGTAGATGGACATATACCGCCCGCGCATCTCGGGCGGCGCGAGGTCGGCGGTGAGGGTGGAGGAGGTGGGCGCAACGATCAGCTCGCCGACCGTGGCGATGACCATGCTGAGGAGAAAGGCTGCCCAGCCTGCGCCCCAGCCCACGCTGCCCACCCCGACAGCGAAGAAGAGCGACCCCACCGCCAGGACCCAAAACGCGTTGTGGCGGCGCGTCAGGCTCGTCACTCCGAATTGCAGAAAGACGACCATGATGGCGTTGGTGGCGGGGATGAAACCGTACATGTTCTCCGGCACGCCGAAGTTGTCCTTGGCGTACACCGGCAAGAGCATCCACAGCATCGCGTAGCACATGCCTGCTAGGGTGAGCGCCACGGCGAACCCCATAAACCGCCTGTCGTGCAGCACGTGGTCGTAGCCGGCGAACCGCTCGGCTGAGCGCGCGACCTTCACCTCCTCTGTCTTGAGTGCCGCACGGAAGGGCGCCGTTTCGACGACGGCCGCGAGGAGTAACAACGCATACAAGCCTTGGGCTGTCGATGCCCCGCGAAATGCCCAGGAATAAGAGATGGCGGCCACGAAGCCTCCGATGGTTGGGCCGATGGCAACCCCTAGGTTCTGGCTCGTCCGCAGCAGGGCGTACGCGCTCGGACGGTTGGGGGAAGGGACGAGGTCCGCCGCCATCGCGTCCACCCCGACGCGGTAGAGCGGGGCGAACGCGCCGTTGACCGCCATGAGCGCCACCCACATGGGCAACGTGTTCGCCAGGCTGAGTCCGAACATGGTCAGGCTGGTGATGACGAGGCTGGCGACCATGGCGCCCTTGCGCCCCACGCGGTCGACGATCGCGCCGGCGATGAACGAGCTCACCAGTCCGATCATCGAGTTCATGGTGAGTACGAGCGCCACCGATGTGAGCGGGAGGTCGAAGCGCTCCCGCATGTAGATCGTAAGGAAGGGCCAGACCATCGAGGATCCGGTGGCGCTGAGCAGCATGCCCCAGAAGAGAACCCAGAATTGGCGTGGGTAGGTGTCGCTCAGCCGCCGAAGGCGAGTGATCACGTGAACCTCATCGGACGAACTGTAACAGGGCGTGGAGCATGCGCGGTGGGCGAGTCGCCGGTGGACCATCGCCCCGGCGCAGCCGGCGCTTCAAAACACCACGCGTCGTCGTGCGCTCGGAGTCTTCCCTATCTAGGTGGGGAGAGTGTTTTCACTTGGGTCGCCCGCGCAGACGCAGGAAGAGAAAGGCAACCAACCCGACGACGACAAGCGGAATCACACACACGGCCAGGATGACGAGGATTTCCAGCGGTCCGATCGACATTGTTCTGGTCTCCGTGAGGATGAAGGGTTGTCTTCTTGGCCATGGTTCCAGCACATCAGCCGCAGGCAGGGCCCGGAATCCTCTTCGTCAAAGCCATGCCCACAAGTGGCGCCTGACGGCTCTTACTTCCACTCCCGCAACGCGAGCACGCGCATGCCGACGAGCGCAATCAGGCTGCCCAAGGTCGCGCCGGCCATGTTGATCGCTCCCAGTTGCCACAGGGAAAACCCGGTCAGGTTCCCGACGAAGTGACCCAGCGCGAAACCGAACCATGCCAGCACCATGCACAGCAGCAAACGCCGGTATGACCCGTGCGGCCACGCCAGGTAAAACAACGCGCCGTACAGCGTGGCAATCACGGCTCCGAGCGCAATCGCGGCTATGTTCATGGTTATTTCTCCACCGTGCGCGATGCGATTCGTTCGCGCATTCAGGCGCCTCCGGCCAGCGACTGCGCGATTGTCGCTTGACCGAGGCACTTTTCACCCTGGTAGAACACCGCTGCTTGGCCAGGCGTGATGTCTCTCAGCGGTCGCTCGAATTCTACACGGCATGATCCATCGAGGAGCGGAGTGATCCGCGCTGGGGCGCTGGGCGCCCTGTAGCGGATCTTGACCTGGGCCTCGATCGGCGCCGCCGGGGCCGGCAGGTTGATCCAATGCGCTCGCTCGGTGACGAGCATGCTGCGCCCGAGCGTTTCGCGCAGACCTACGACGACTCGATTGCGCTGCTCGTCAAGGTCGACGACGAACATAGGCTCGGCCGTCGAGAGGCCCAGCCCCTTGCGCTGGCCAATCGTGTAGGCCGCCAACCCCTCGTGCTCGCCCAATTGTCGTCCGTCAGTCGTGACGATCGCGCCTGGGCGGAACACGTCTGGAGCTTGGCGCCTCAGGAAATCGCGGTAATCGTCGCCCGCGAGAAAGCACAGATCCTGGCTGTCGGGGCGGTCGGCCACCGGCAGCTCGAGGCGGCGAGCCTGCTCGCGGACTTCCTGCTTGGTCAGCTCGCCGACCGGGAAGAGGCTGTGCCGCAGTGCCTCCTGGTCGAGCACGCTCAGCACGTACGATTGATCCTTCTCGCCGTCGCGTGCGGCGAGCAGATCGACTTGCCCTTCCCGCTCGCGCGTCCGTGCGTAGTGACCGGTGGCGAGCAGCGTGGCCCCCATCGCCTGGGCGTGGCGGCGCAGGTACCCCCAGCGAATCTCGCGGTTGCACACGAGGCACGGGTTGGGCGTTCGACCGCGGCGATACTCGGAAACGAATGGCGTGAGGATGGCCTCGGCAAACGGTTCCTGCGCGTCAATCACATGGAAGGGGATGGCCAGCCGCGCCGCAACCCGTTGGGCCAGCGCGATGCCGGCCGGTGTGCAACAGCGGTTCTCGGCGGCGCGCCCGGGTTCGCTCCACAGGCGCAGCATGAGGCCCACCACGCGGTAGCCGCGCTCGACGAGCAATGCTGCAGCGACCGAGGAGTCGACCCCGCCGCTCATGGCAACCGCGACCAGCGATTCGTCGCTCATCTTGAATCCGTGGCGCGCAGCTTGGCGCACACGCCGGGTAGGACTTGCAGCAGGCGATCGATCTCCGCCACGGTCGACGTGCGGCCAAGCGTGACGCGCAGCGAACCGTACACCCAATCTGGCGGTAGACCCAGCGCGAGCAGCACTTCCGAGGGCTTGGGGTCACCGGTCTTGCAGGCGGAACCAGAGGAGCACGCAATGCCCGCCAGGTCGAGGTGCGCCAATAGATGGTTGCCCTTGATTCCTCGCAACGCGAAGCTCGCGTGATTGGGCAAACGCTCAGCCGGGTGGCCGGTCAGGCGCACCTCGGGTACCAGATCGTCGATGGCTCCGATGAGCCGGTCGCGCAGCGTGCGGTAGCGCGTGTTGTGGCTCTCACGCTCGTTCACGGTGATCTCGAGCGCGCGTGCCATGCCAACGATGTAGGGCACGTTGTGCGTTCCCGCGCGCAGACCGTGCTCCTGCCCGCCGCCGGTTTGGAGAGGCGTAAGCGGAGTCCCGCGGCGGACATAGAGCGCGCCGACGCCCTTCGGGCCGTAAAACTTGTGCGCGCCCAACGAGAGCAGATCCACCTGGAGCGTGTCGACCTCGATCGGCAACTGGCTCGCGGCCTGGACGGCATCGCTGTGAAAGGCCACGCCGCGTTCGCGGCACAAGCCGCCGATGGCTGCGATGGGCTCGACCGTGCCGATTTCATTGCTGGCGTACATCACCGAGACGACCGCAGTGGTCGGGCGCAGGCGGCGTGCCACGTCATCCGGGTCGACTTGCCCAAGAAGTCCACGGGCAGCAGCTCGAGAGTGAATCCGAAGTCCGCAGCCAGGGCACGCGCCGTGGCGAGCACGGCCGGGTGCTCGATCGGGCTCACGAGCAAGTGATCCGCGCCTCGACGCGCGCGCGCCGCGAAGGCCGCGCCGCGCACGGCTAGGTTATCGCTCTCCGAGCCGCCGCTGGTGAAGACCACTTCCTCCGGCCGGCAGCCGAGCGCGCGCGCGAGCTCCTCCCGCGAATCCTCCACGGCCGCCTCGCCACGCTGGCCCCACACATGCTGCGAAGAAGGATTGCCGAAGGACTCGCTGAAGAACGGCCGCATCGCCTCGGCCACGCGCGGGTCGATGGGCGTGGTGGCGGCATGGTCGAGATAAATCATCGGTGCATCGTGTTGCGTCACGCGGCGATTGTACCGTTTGCCTCATGCCCGGTCAACGGAATTGGCGGGGGGCGCGAGACTGCGCGATTCGGGGAATGTGGAGGGGTATAATGCACCACCGGCGTCCTGCGTGGTTGCTTATCAGGACGCCGCGCATGTCAGCCGACATCCCACTCCTTTCACGGAGCTCACCGATGGACACGACGATTGAACAGATCATCGCACATGAAATCCTCGATTCGCGCGGGAACCCGACCGTGGAGGTGGAGGTCACGCTCGCCGACGGCTCGTGGGGACGGGCGGCGGTCCCCTCCGGCGCCTCGACCGGCACGCGCGAAGCGCTTGAACTGCGTGATAAGGACCCCTTGCGCTATGGAGGCAAGGGCGTGCTCAAGGCGGTCGATAACGTCAACGACGTGATCGCCGAGCACCTCGTCGGCTGGGATGCGATCGACCAGCGCACACTCGACCGGGCGCTGATCGACCTGGACGGCACCCCCGCCAAATCGAAGCTGGGTGCCAATGCCATCCTCGGTGTCAGTCTGGCGGCGGCCAAGGCCTCGGCTTCGTCGTTGCATCTGCCGCTCTACCGCTATATCGGTGGGGTCTTCGCCCACGTCCTGCCCGTGCCCATGCTCAACATCCTCAACGGGGGAGCGCACACGGGCTGGCAATCCACCGACATCCAGGAATACATGGTCCTGCCCCTGGGCGCCAGCACCTTTGCGGAGGCGTTACGCTGGGGCTCGGAGATCTATCATGCATTGCGCGTCGTGCTGCGCGAGAAGAATTTCACCGCGCTGGTGGGCGACGAGGGCGGGTTCGCGCCCGCGCTCGAATCGAACGCGCAGGCGATCGAGGTGATTCTCGAAGCCATCGGCAAGGCGGGCTACAAGCCGGGCGAACAGGTGGGGCTGGGCGTGGATGCGGCAGCCTCCGAGCTCTTCGACCCCAAGACGCGCACGTACAACCTGCGGCGTGAGAACCGCAAGCTCTCGCCTGCGGAGATGGTCGGTTTCTGGGAGGAGTGGCTCAAACGCTACCCGATCGTCAGCATCGAGGACGGCCTGGCCGAAGATGATTGGGACGGCTGGAAGATGCTTACCCAGAAGGTCGGCAGCCGGACCCAGATCGTCGGCGACGACATCTTCGTCACCAATCCGGAGCTGGTGCGGCGCGGCATTGCCGAGCACGCCGCCAACGCGCTCTTGGTCAAACTCAATCAGATCGGCACGCTCAGCGAGACCATCGAAGCCGTGGAGACTTGTCATCGCGCGAACTGGCGTGCCGTGACTTCGCACCGCTCGGGCGAGACCGAAGACAGCACGATTGCCGACCTGAGCGTGGCCCTCAACATGGGGCAAATCAAGACTGGCGCGCCCGCGCGTTCGGACCGCGTGGCCAAGTACAACCAACTCCTGCGGATCGAGCGCGAGTTGGGGGACGAGGCATCCTACGCCGGGCACGCGGCGTTACGCAACGGGGGCATTGGGTAGTCTTGGCGGACGGGGTCGAAATGACAGACGTTGCAGGGAAGAGGTTTCCTGCAACGTCCGCATTGATACGCAAGGGGAGCAGTTCAGGCTAAGTCTGGGGAGTCGCGCAGTAAGGGCACACCTTCCAGGTCAAGTCGAGCACCTTCCCGCACTGGCTGCAGGGTTTGCGCAGCTTGGTTGCGCACGAGGGGCACACCTGCCAATCGGGGCTCACGGCTCGGCTGCACCCCGGGCAGCGCGCCCGCTCGACCAACCCCTGCAACAGTGCTTCTTCCTCGAGGGTGGCCTGGTACGCCTCGTCGAGCGTGAGCGGCGGGCGCAGTAGAAGGTAGATCAACAACCCGGGCAGGTTGAGCAGGGCGACCACGATCACGGCCAGAACCTGCGCCCGCCGATCCGGCGTGCGAGCGCGAATGTCGCGCACGGTCCACAGGATGAGGCTGAGCCACAGCGCCGCGATGAAGGCGCCCACAAAGACCGTCGCGGCGTAGAGCCAAGTCTGTGTCGTGACCATCGGAATGGGCAGCATTGTCTCTCCCGGTGAGAATTCGGGGAGATTATAGCCCGGAAGAAATGGGTCTGCCACGCGAGGAGGCAATCGAGGTGAGGCCGAATGCGCGGGGTAAGGCGGGGCTGCTTGCGATCGGGGGCTGTCGTCGTGACGGCCCTCGCGCTGCTGGCTGCGCCTGCCGCCCGCGCACAAGATTCTGGCGCGACCGCGACACCCGCCGGCCCGTACATCGAGTGCTGTCTGAACTCGGACTTCGTCAACATCCGTTCCGGGCCGAGCGTGTTGTACGAGTCGGTCGGCGTCCTGGTCACCGGGCAAACGGCCGAGGCGCTTGGCCGCTCGACCGGAGGCGATTGGATCCAGATTCGATATTCGCCGGTTGCCTCCGGCGTGGCGTGGGTGTATGCGCCCATCGTCCGCCTCTTCACGCTCGGCGAAGTCTTGCGCATCATTGAACCCCCGCCGACCACCACGCCGCGCGTCACGCCCACGATCGACCCGACTTTCGCCGCGCAGTTCTCATCCGTTTTGCCCACGCGCCTGCCGACCTTCACCCCCGCCACGCCGCCCACGCCGGTGAGCCTGACCTCGAGCGCTGCCACAGCCTCGGGCGGGTTCCCGCCGGCTCTCGTCATCCTTGGTCTGGCCGGAGTGGGCTTGTTTGGAGCGCTGGCCTCGAATCTCATCGGGCGCCGCTAGCGCTGCGCATCCACTGTTCGAAGCGAGTTGGAGGAAGGATGTCGATGGAAAAGGCAATTGCCAAGGGACGTGCCCAACAGGCTCAGGCGGTCGAATCGCTCAAGGAGCTAATTCGCATCCCAAGCATCTCGACCTACAGCGAGAACGCCGGGGATGTCCGGCGCGCCGCCGAGTGGATCGCGGAGCGGTTGCGTGCGCTGGGCATGCGGGCCGAAGTCTTCCCCGCGACAAAGCACCCCGTGGTCTATGCCGAGAGTTTCGAGGCAGGGCCGGGCGCGCCCACGGTGCTCGTGTACGGCCACTACGACGTGCAGCCCGTGGAGCCGCTCGAGGAGTGGAAGAGCCCGCCCTTTGAGCCTGCGCAGCGCGGGGATTACCTCTTCGGGCGAGGCGCCTCGGATATGAAGGGCCAACTCATCGCCCAATTGACCGCGGTCGAGGCGGTGCGCGCCACAGGCAAGCTTCCGGTCAACCTGAAGTACCTCATCGAGGGAGAGGAGGAGGTGGGCTCGCCCAACATCAAAGCCTTCCTCCAGGCCCACCCCGACCTGGTGAAATGCGATGTGGTGCTCAATGTGGATGCGATGATCCTGCGGCCGGACCTGCCCTCGGTGGTCTACGGCCTGCGCGGGCTGGGTTACTTCGAAGTGCGATTGTTCGGCCCGAAGCAGGATCTGCACTCTGGCCTGTTCGGAGGCGCGATCCACAACCCGGCCCAGGTGCTGTGCGAACTGATCGCCGGCATGAAGGATGCCCAGGGGCGGGTGACGCTGCCCGGTTTCTACGACTCGGTGCGACCGGTCTCGGCCGAAGAACGCGCCGCGTTGGCGCGTGTGCCCACGACGGATGAGGATGTCATGCGCCAGGCCGGTGTGACCGGCTTGCGAGGCGAAGCGGGTTACACCACGGTGGAGCGGCTCGGAGCGCGGCCGACGCTCGAGGTGAATGGCTTGCTCAGCGGGTTCACCGGCGAAGGATCGAAAACCGTTCTACCCGCCCGCGCGATGGCCAAGATCTCGATGCGTCTGGTCCCGGACCAAACGCCCGAAGGCGTGCAGGCGCAGCTTGAAGAGTACCTGCGCCGCAATGCGCCGCCCACCGTGCGCTGGGAGGTCGAGAATCTGGCCGGCGCGCCCCCGGCCATCGTCCGCCGCGACACGCCGGAAATGGGAGCCGCCATCCGCGCTCTCAAGGAGACTTTTGGCGTCGATCCGGTATTCGTGCGCGAGGGTGGGACGATTGGCGTGGTGGGTATCCTCCAGGAGCTGACGGGACACGAGTTGATCCTGATGGGCTTTGGCCTCCCGGACGACAACCTGCACAGCCCCAACGAGCGTCTGTTCTTGCCCAACTTCTACCGCGGCATCGAATCCTACATCCGGTTCCTGTATGCCCTCGCCCGCTGACGCCTCGCCTGCGCCGCGGCCTTTGCTCAATTACGGCGGCCAGGCCGTTCTCGAAGGCGTGATGATGCGCGGTGCGCACTCGATGGCCGTGGCCGTGCGCGCGCCGGATGGAGGGATCCGTGTCCAGGTGCGTCCCTTGGGCCGCTTCTACAAAGGCTGGTGGGCGCGGGTCCCCTTCGTGCGCGGCGCCTTGCTCCTGGTCGATGCTCTGGGACTGGGATTCGAGAGCCTGACCTTCTCCGCCCAAGTTCAGGTGCCGGAGGAGAAGCTCGGCGGCGGTTCGATGTGGCTGACCTTTGGTCTCTCATTGGCCATTGGCGTGGGGTTGTTCATGCTCCTACCGGCCGGCATCGGGCAGTGGATCGAGCGCGGCCTGGGTCTGGGCTCCACATGGAGCAATATCGCCGAAGGATTGCTACGCCTGGGGTTACTCCTCGGTTACCTGGCGGCCATCGGGCGCATGCCAGATATCCGTCGGGTATTCGCCTACCACGGTGCCGAGCACAAGACGATCGCCGCCTTCGAAGCCGGTGCCCCGCTTGACCCACCCTCGGTCGCGAGATTCTCTCGCTTTCATCCGCGCTGCGGGACCTCCTTTCTTGTTACACTGGTCGCCATCACGGTCCTGCTTTTTGCGTTACTCGGCCCAATGTCGCTTGGCATACGCCTGGCGACACGCATTCTCGCGCTGCCGGTGTTGGTCGCGCTGGGTTACGAGTTCCTGCGCTGGACCGGACGCAACCAACACCTGCGTCTGGCGCGCTGGCTCTCATTGCCGGGGTTGTGGACCCAAGCCCTTACAACGCGCGAGCCGGACCCGCCGATGCTCGAGGTGTCGATCGCCGCGTTCGAGGCGATGCGCACGGCGGAGGCGCAGAGCGCCGGGTGAAGAGGGCATAGCATGCATTACGGATGACCGTGCGCGCTTGGATAGCGCACGAATCTCGCGCACGATACAGCGTGGCACAAGAAGCGGGGCTGCTACTAGAGCAGCCCCGCTTTATCTGTTGAGGTAGATCATGTTTCCGCCGTCCAGAGAAGCCTTGATACTTCCGGGGGGGGTAGGTCTCACACCGACCTAAGGCGCCGTCCCGGTTTCTCCTGACCCCGCAGATCCTGCCATCCCCTCAACGGTATGCCGGGTCACGTCGAAGGCCGCTGCGAGCAAGCAACAGCGCAGCGGGTGAGAGATGACCCTTCGCTGGGCTGCGCGATCCCGCTGCGGGGACTACGCGCTACGCATGCGGGCCGGATTGCGCGACCTCTGGCGGTACCTCGGCCTGGTATTTGCGGAAATTTTCGAGGAAGCGCGAGGCGAGTTGGCGGTACTTCACCATGTAACTTTCTTTGCTCGGCCACGAACCGGCTGGGTCGAGCACGTCTGCGGGCACTCCGTCGCACGAGCGAGGCACCTGGAACCCGAAGACCGGGTCGGGGACATAGTCGACGTTGAGCAACTGCCCAGAAAGCGCCGCGTTGAGCAGCGCCCGCGTGTAACCGATGCTGATGCGTTTGCCGACCCCGTACGGGCCGCCGACCCAGCCGGTGTTGACCAGCCAGCAGTTGACCTTGTGCTTGAGAATCTTGCGCTTGAGCAGCTCCGCGTAGAAGGACGGGTGGTGCACCATGAACGGCGCGCCGAAGCACGTGCTGAAGGTGATCTCCGGCTCGATCGCCCAGGCCGACCTCGGTGCCGGCGATCTTGGACGTGTAGCCGGAGATGAAGTGATACAGCGCCTGGTCCGGCGTCAGGCGCGCGATCGGCGGCATGACCCCCGAGGCGTCGCAGGTGAGCAGGATGATGTTGCGCGGGATGTCCGGCCATCTTTTCGGGAATGGCGTTGTCGATGTATTCCAGCGGATAGGAGCCGCGTGTGTTCTCCGTGATGCTGTCGTCATCCAGGTCGATCAGGCGCGTCACCGGATCGTAGATGACGTTTTCGAGGATCGTCCCGAACTTGCGCGTGCAGGCGTAAATCTGCGGTTCGGCCGTCGGCGAAAGCTGGATCACCTTGGCATAGCAGCCGCCCTCGAAGTTGAACACGCCCTCATCGCTCCAGCCGTGCTCGTCGTCGCCGATCAGACGCCGGCGCGGGTCGGCCGACAGCGTGGTCTTGCCCGTGCCCGAAAGGCCGAAGAAGATCGCCACGTCGTCGTCGCTCGTGCCCGACATTGGCGGAGCAGTGCATCGAGCAGGACGCCCTGCAGCGGCAGCAGGAAGTTCAGGATCGGTGAAGATCGACTTCTTGATCTCGCCGGCGTAGGCGGTGTTGCCGATGATGCACAGGCGTTGCTGCGAAGTTGATGATGATGAAGGTCTTGGTGGCCGTCATGTCGATCGTGCGCGCCGCCCTGAAAGGACGGGCACGCACATCACGGTGAACTCGGGCACATGGCGGCGGTACTCCTCCGCTGTTTGCGGCGGGAGGAACATGTTGCGCGCGAAGAGGCTGTGCCACGCGAGCTCGGTGATGATGCGAATCGGCAGCCGGTAGTCCGGGTCGGCGCCGGCGTAGCAATCCTGCACGAAGACGTCGCGGCCCTGCAGGAAGCCCAGCAGCCGTTCGTACAGTTCGTTGAACTTATCGGGCGCGAAGGGGCGGTTGTACTCGCCCCACCAGATGCGGTCGGAGGTGGTGGGCTCGCGCACGATGAACTTGTCGGTGGCGGAGCGGGCCGTGTGCTTGCCGGTGGCCACGACGATCGGCCCCTGGCGGGTGATGCGCGCCTCGTGGCGGAAGACGATCTCCTCGTAGAGCGCTTCGGCGGGCAGGTTCCAGTAGGCCTTGCGCAGATTCGTCAGGCCCACCGTGTCGAGGCCGTAATCGGAACTGCAGCGCCGCGGCCTCGCCTTCGGCCGGGGTTCTGATATCGAGAATGTTGTTCATAGCCAGTCCCGAACCATCTTGCGGTCGCCGATGTAGATTTCATTGGGTGAGTGGGGATCGAGCGCCCACTTGATGCGCTCGACGCCCTCGGTGATGTCCTTGACGGTGCCGGAGTAGCTCAGGCGGAGGTGCCCTTCCATGCCGAACTCCTTGCCCGGCACGGTGACCACCAGCGCCCTGTCGCAGCAGGAAGCGCGAGAGGTCGTCCGAGTTGGGGTTGTAGGCGCGGAAATCGGGCAGGCAGTAGAAGGTGCCTTCCGGTCGCACGACGTGCACGCCGTCGAAGGCGTTGAGCTGCTCGAGCATCACGTTGCGGTTGTTCTCGATCGTCAGGCGCAGCGCCTCGACCACGCTCTGCAAGCCGGTCAGTGCGCCCTCGGCCGCCGCCTGCAGCACCGGCGAGGCGCAGGAGGTGGTCTGCGCCTGGACGTTCGTCATGACCTCCACCATCTTGCGGTTGGCCACCACCCAGCCGATGCGGAAACCGGTCATGCCGTACAGCTTCGAGACCCCGTTGATCGCGATGACCTGCGTGCTTTCGATGTCGCGCGTGGTGAACTTGTAGCAGGAGGTCGGCAGGCGGCCGTCGAAGACCAGCTTGTGGTAGATATCGTCGGAGATCAGGTAGATATCCTTGCGCTCGCAGAACTCGACCAGGTCGGCCATGAACTCGTCGGAGTAAACCACGCCCGGAAGGGTTGTTGGGGCTGTTGACGATGATGGCCTTGGTGTAGCCGGTCGACCGCGCGCTCGATCTCCTCCATGCGCGGGTGGAACGTGCCGTCCTCCGGCGTGACGATCACCGGCACGCCGTAGACCATCTTGACCATCTCCGGATAGCTGACCCAGTACGGGCGCCAGGATGATGACCTCATCCTGCGGATTGAGCAGCGTGTAAAGCAGGTTGTAGAGGGATTGCTTGGCGCCCGAGGAGACGATGACGTTCTCGGGAGCCACGACGCGGTCGTAGTTCTCTTCGGTGTAGCGGATGATCGCCTTCTTGAGCGAGGGCATGCCATCGGTGGGCGTGTACTTGATGTCGCCCTCGTTCAGGCTGCGCGGCCGAACGAGGATGGCGGCGATGGGGGCGCTTGTTCTTGGGCTCGCCGATGCCGAGGTGAATCACCGGCTCGCCCCGTTCGCGCAGGAGGCGGGCCTCTTCGTTCAGTTCGAGCGTGGGCGATTCGGCGATCGATCGTGCGAGTTGACTGAGGGTCATATCGGATGGGTTCTCCCGTGCGGGGCGCACCGCGACTGCCAATTGTAACCCATCGAGAATGTGTGATGATCGGCCGGGCGGGTGCTCTCGTGACCCACGCAGGCTACGTGTCGAGCCACACCGTGTGGCCGCGCTGTCTGCATGACCATCGGCGGATGGCACACATGACGTGCCTGGCCGGCGGGGCGGCCGCGTGCGTTCGAAGTCGGACACTCCCTCAGGGATCGTCCTTTGGCGGAATTCGCGCCCATTCCGCGCGTGCGTGTGCACCCGTAATGCGTGCTATGCCCTCATCAGGTTGAGTGACCGGTTACGCGGGTGGCGGGGAAACCGGCGCTGGCAGCAGCTCGTCCAACAGCCTGCTCAGCTCCTGCTCCTCTTCGCCCTGGCGGGCGAAGTAGTCGGTGAGGAAGGCCGAGCGGCGCATGCGCAGCGCCAAGGGCGCCAGTGTGCGCACATCCTCGGCCGTCACCGTGTCGCGATTGTCGGCGGCCGCCAGCGCGCGAGCCGCCTCGAACAGCGCGGCGGTGGCCCGGTGCGAGACGATGCTCAGGCGATTGGCCACCTGCAGCGCCAACTCGGCGGTTTCGGCGTCCAACTTCACGGCCGGCAGCTTCTCGCGCGCCGCCAGGATCTCTCCGCGCATGATCTCCGTCTCCTCGCGATAGTGTTCGATGACCCCGCGAGGGTTGGATTGATACGCGCGCACGCGCTGGTAGGCCTCCCAGCGATCGGCAATCGTCGTCACGCCGTGCACGACCACGCGCAGCCCGAAGCGGTCGAAGATCTGCGGGCGCAGCACGCCCTCCTCCGGATTCATCGAACCCACCAGGACGAATCGCGCGCGGTAGAAGGCGGCCAGCGCGCCTCGGCGCACGGTGTAAATGCCCTGCGCGGCCGCATCCAGAATCGCGTCGGTGATCTCGTCTGCCAGCAGGTTGATTTCGTCCACGTACAGGAAGTTGCGATCGGCCTGGGCGAGGATCCCCGGGCGCAGGCGATGGCGCTGGTGCAAGGCCGCGCGCTCGTCGAGCCCGCCGATCACATCCGGTAGCTGCGCGTTGAGCGGCAGCTCCATCAGCTTCATCCGGTCGCTGAAGGTGAGCGGCTCGCCCAGCCCGTACTTGCGCGCGCAATCCGGGCAGACCGCATCGATGCCGCCCGTCTCGATATCTTCCGGCAGGCACCCATACGGGCACAGGCTGCGCTGCACCGATGGCAAGAGCGGCGCGAGGCTGCGCACGGCCGTGGTCTTGCCGGTACCTCGCGGCCCGAGCAGCAGCACGCCGCCCACGGCCGGGTTGATGATGGCCAGGAGCAGCGCCAGTTTCATTTCACCTTCGCCCACGAAGGCGAGGAATGGAAACGGCAGGCTCTCCGCCAGCCCGCGGTCCCCGGGTTCGACGGCGGTCAGGAAGCGCCGCGAGGAGGCGACTTCCAAGAGGTGGGTGATCCCGCGGATCGACTCGGCCATGCGGCTTACACCGTCGTCCCTGCGGAGGATCCCTGCGCGCGGCGTCCCGCCTTGGCGGCCCTCGGCCTCCTCGAACTCCTGCCGCTCGGCCGCGGTCTCGAGAATCAGCGGCGGGACGGGGGTCGGGCGTCCGGCCGAATCGAGCGCGACGTACACCAGGCGAGCCGTGTTGGTGTGGACGCGATCTCCGGTGAACGGATTCTCCGCCTCCACTTCCACTCGCACTTCCATCGAGGTGCGTCCCACGTAGGTGAGGTGCGAGGTCGAAGGTCACCACATCGCCGATCCGAATGGGATGGCGGAAAGTCATGTTGTCCATCGCCACCGTGACCACCGGGCGCTGCGCGTGACGCATGCAGGTGAGCGCACCGGCTTCATCCACCAGTTTCATGACGATGCCGCCATGCACGTTGCCATGCAGGTTGGCATGCTCCAGGTGCATCATCTGGCTGAGGGTCACGATCGAATTGCGGATATGCTTGGCCTGCGGGGTCGAGTCTCCCACGCGGATTAGTCCATGTCCGGTTTGAGCTCCGAGCTGTCGATGGGGTGGAGCAGCTCGGGCATTTCCTCGAGCACGTCGATCACATCCCGCGAATACTCGGCCATCAGCGGGGGAAGCGGGGTGGTGGCGGGCACGCGCACATGCGTTTGCTCGGGATTAGAAGGTGGTGCGGGGATGATCCTCGGCTGGACGGTGGCTCGCCGCAGAATGCGGCGGTCGTGCGACACCCACCCCACGTAGCCGCCTTCCAGATTGAAGACGTCGCGCTCGTCGCTCACCCATCCCACCCAATCCCCGTCGCTGCTGTACAGGTAGGGAAAGACCAGCAGCGCGGCAAACTCGCCGTGCGTGGTGTACAGGTGCAGCGAAGGCACGTGTGGGGCCATCCCGTTACCCCTAGCGGACATCATTGTAGGTCCAAACGCGGTTGGCGATGAAGTTCCATATGAGCACCACTCCCACGGCACATGCCAGTGCCGCGTTGTTGCCCACTTGCTGTGCCGCCAGTGGCCCCCAGCTCACCGGCAGCCGCTCGGCCAGCCTCGTCCACGGAGCCCGCAGGTAGGCGAACAGTGGCGTGCGGATGAACAACCCGACCAGATTGACCAGCGCGAACTGCACCCATTGCCGCGCCACGGGCTTGCTGCGGGAATCAGGATAGGTCCAAAAACGGTTGAGCGTGAAGTTGCTGGTGACCGCAGCCGTGAAGGAGGCGACCGAGGCGACCACCGCATGAATGCGGAAAACCTCCGCTAGCAGATTGAAGGTTCCAAAATCCACGACGGCGCCAATGGCGCCGACTACCAGGAAGCGTGCAAACCGCACGCGTTCGCGGCGCCAGTCCATGGTCAGCGGAGCCCCATACGGCCCGCGAAGGATGCCAGAGTGGTTTGCAGCCCGCGGTCGAGGTCCACGTGCGGCTCCCAGCCCAGGATCTCGCGCGCCCGCGTGATATCGGGTTGGCGGCGCTGCGGGTCGTCGACACCTCGCCGATCTGCCAGGTGAACGATCGAACTCCGCCCGCCGCTCAGGCGGGCCACGCGCTCTGCAAACTCGCGGATGCTAATCTCCGATGGATTGCCCAAATTAACGGGCAAGTGCTCCTGCGAGAGCAGCAGGCGCAGCAGCCCGTCCACAAGGTCGTCGACGTAGCAGAAAGACCGCGTCTGCAATCCGTCGCCGTAGACTGTGAGCGGTTCGCCGCGCAACGCCTGACCCACCAGGTTGGGAACCACCCGCCCGTCGTCGAGGCGCATACGCGGGCCGTAGGTGTTGAAGATGCGCGCAATGCGCGTGTCGACGCCGTGGTGGCCGCGGTAGGCTGTGGTGAGCGCTTCGGCAAAGCGCTTGGCCTCGTCGTACATCGAGCGCGGCCCCACCGGGTTGACGTGGCCAAAATAGGTCTCGCGCTGCGGATGCTCGAGCGGATCACCGTAGATCTCGGAGGTGGAAGCCAGCATGAAGCGAGCCTGATGCGCACGCGCCACTCCCAGCGCGTTGTGGGTTCCCAACGCGCCGGCTTTGAGCGTCTGGATGGGCAGATTGGGATACCCAAACGGACTCAGCGGGTTCGGGCTGGCTGGCGAGGCTAGATGCAGCACCGCCTCCACGCGGCCAGGTATGTAGATGTAGTTCGAAACGTCGTGGCGGATGAACAGGAAGCGGTCGTGCCCAGCCAGGTGGGCGATGTTCTCAGGTGAGCCCGTGACGAAGTTGTCGAGGCCGACAACGCTGTGGCCTTCGGCCAGAAGCCGGTCGCACAAATGCGAGCCGATGAAACCCGCCGCGCCAGTCAAAAGGACTCGCATGCACTCTCCGCAGTCGGGAGGGAGGAGCGTTAGGAATCGCCCCGGCCCCGCTATGATACTTCATTATCTCCAGTCGACGGCGGTTACACGGCCGCTGGCGGTGAGCGGTTGCGCCAGCCCGGTCGAGACTTCCACGACCCACGCGTCGCCACGATAGACAAAGGCCAAGTGGGTCCCCTGCGGGGACCAGGCCACCTGTTGGGCCGTCAGACCTCCCTCGCCTTCGCTCGGGAAGATGGCCCGCGCATTGCTTCCGTCCAAATCCATCACCATCAGCCGGTAGCTGCTACCCTCGCTTTCGAGAGGTTGCAGCGCCTGCAAGAAGGCCACCTGGGCTTCCCCAACGCCCGTGGCCTCGCGCGCCGGCGATACGACGGGGTACGCGAACAATCCCACCCGCGGCCGAAGAATGAGGGGGGCGCCGCCTGCGGCCGGGATGGCGACGAGATCGAACGCCGGGGACGACTCCGGGATCTCCAATCCCAGGGGCGCAGCATGCTCTACGGTATAGATGAAGCGCCCGTCTGGGGACCAGGCAAGCCCTGGCACCCACACCCAATCGGTGGAGCCCACGTAGGGCGTGATCGAGAAAGATACCAGCGTGCGGCCATTGCCGCCGTCAATCACCCCGATGCCATCCGGTCGACGATAGGCCAGCCTATCACCCTGGGGGGACCACACGTATGATGTGCCCCACCATCCGTAGCGTCCGCCGACCTGCGACGGCACGAGTTCCTGGGTGGCGGCGGGTTTGCCATCCACGCCAATCGGTAGGACCACAAGGTTGTTGTTCGCCTTCCAGCCCGGGGCGGATGGGCTGGCCTCAACCGTCGAAAGCGCAAGGGTCGCGGGTGACCCGGGCGACCATGCAGCCGGGTGGACGATATTCCCGACGCCGAGGGCCTGAGGTGCCGCGGCGGGTTGCATGGAATACAACCAAAGTGTGTTCAGTCCGGTCTCGGCCGTGCGCGTCGCTACCAGCCATGCGCCGTCTGGGGCAAGGGAAAAGACGCGCCCATCTAGATCGCCGGAAATGACAATCGCCGCTCTCTCGCGCGAGCTTCCACTCATCACCCAGGCCGACCCGGTTTCGAGGTATGCCAATCTGCCGTCGAGGCTGATGGTCGCGGTCTGAAGCTGCGCGCCCAGCAGGATGACCTCCGGCACCGGCGCTTCGACCACAACGCGACGGACAGCTGATCGCGACACTTCTTGACCGTCTTCGAGGCGCACGCGGTATGTCACTTCCTCCAGACCGTTGCGCCCGGCTTGAAGAAGCCGCTGAGTCCCTGCCGGGAGCATTTCACTGCGGACTGTCTGCTGCGTGTAGGGGAGGGTCGCCCGCTCGATCTCGAATTCCTCGCTGACCCGCACAACAACGATGTCGCTCGCGGCGGAGGCCAGCGCATAGAGCGGCGGGGACACGCGATCCAGCGGTCCGAGCTGCAACGCTGCCTGTGCCAGCGCTTGCGCGACGGTGCTGCCCCCTTCGACCCGCGCAACGTGCTGCGCGCCGTCGGCGTGAATGCTCACCTCCAGCGGGACGAGAGTGAGCTGGGGTCCGGCGCAGGCGGCCAGGCCCCCAATCACGAGTCCGGCCGCGATCCACCGAACGCGGCTTACAAGCGCTCGTCGAAGGGAAGCGCGCCGGCCGACACGAACGCCGGGGGCGGGACTCATTGATGATTGCGGAGGGCGCCTTGGTATAATTGCCATTTGAGTTGTCGGATGTCGGCTCCGCCGCGCGCCAGATTTGCCTAGCGCAGCGAGCCCCGAATAGCGATTTGCCCCTGAGCAACGAGAACTTCTTGCACCTGGAAGCCGGTCGCCAGGCTCGCGACTTCGCCGGTCAACACCTCCGACAACGCCTGCGAAAGAGCGGACATCGACTGAGCCGGCAATTGCAGTGGCCCCACCTGCAGTGTGTCGATTTCAAGCGTCAGCCTTGCCGCATCGGAGATCAACGGCCGTAGCACGACCAGCGCTGAAGCCGAGAGATCGGCGGCCTCGAGAACACCATACACGGAAATGCTGCCTTGGTCGAGGATAACGCGGACGGACTTGAGTCAACTCGCGGGTTGAGCCGAAAGGCGAAGGTTGAGGAATTCGGTCAACTGCTCCTGCGTGAAGACGACGATGACCTGGCCGTCGGCCGACTGTGCGATCGCGTCGCGCCAAGCTTGCTCGACGAATGGAACCTCACTGGCCAGGGGCGTCGGCGTCGGAGGGGGCTGAGGGCCTCCCAGAAAGAGGGTACAGGCTGAAAGTCCGAGGGCCGGAAGGCTCAGCAGAATTCGCTTGAGAGACAGAGGCAGGGGGCGTATCATCAACCGGAGCCGTTACACGAATCGTGCCCTGGGGCGGGCCGGATTATAGCATGTCGAGCAATCCAGAGCCGAACGGGAATCTTCCTTTGAGCGCGCAGCTCGAGAGCCTCCTCTTTGTGGCCGCGGAACCTGCGCCCCTGACCACTCTGGCCGAGGCACTTGGCGTCACGCGCGCCGAGGTGGAGTCCGCGTTGCGCAACCTGGCCGAAGAGTACGCGCAGCGTGGGCTGCAGATACTGCGCATCGGCGAACGCATCCATCTGACGACGTCACCCCGCGCCGCCCTTGTGGTCGAGAAGTTCCTGGGACTCGGCCACACCACCAGCCTCAGCAAGGCCGCCCTCGAGACTCTGGCCATCCTGGCGTACCGGCAGCCGCTGACTCGCCCACAGATCGACGCGATTCGCGGAGTCAATTGCGATAGCGTCCTGCAAAGCCTCCTCGCCAAAGGCCTGGTCGAAGAGATTGGCCGCACCGAAGGACCCGGGCGGCCCATATTGTATGGACTGACCAGCACCGCCCTGCAGCACTTTGGGCTCTCATCGGTGGAGGAGTTGCCGCCGCTCGAAATCGAGCAGGCGCCGCCGGCGCCGCCTGAGCCGGCGGCACACGAAGACGTCTTGAAGGGCTGATGCGGTGACCGCGGAACGATTGCAGAAGATCATGGCCGCGGCGGGTCTGGGGTCACGCCGCGCTTGCGAGGAACTGATCCGCGCCGGACGGGTCTTCGTCAACGGCAAACCGGTCGCACTGGGCCAGAAGGCCGATGCCCGGCATGACGACATCCGTGTCGACGGCAGGCCATTGGCCCCTGCCGAGACCGCGATGTACCTGGCTTTGCACAAACCGCGAGGGGTGGTCTCCTCGCTTGAAGCCCAAGGCGAACGTCAGACCGTCCGCGATATCGTCCCCGGCGCGGCCAGGTTGTTTCCCGTCGGGCGCCTCGATCTCGAGAGCGAGGGTCTGATGTTGATGACCAACGACGGGGACTTGGCACTGCGCCTGACCCATCCGCGCTACGGCTGCGAGAAGGAGTACCGCGTGCTGCTTTCGCGGGCACCGGATGAACAGCAGCTCGATATCTGGCGTCGCGGTGTGGTACTGGAAGGTGGACTGCGCACCGCTCCCGCACTCGTACGCGTGGAGGGCCCGGTCGGTCGCGGCGCGTGGGTTCGGGTGGTGATGGGTGAAGGACGCAAACGCGAGATTCGAGAAATCGCCGCGCGCTTGGGGTTGCATGTGGTCCGCCTGCAACGCATCCGCATTGGCAGCCTGTTGCTAGGTAGCCTCCGGCCGGGCCAATCACGCGAACTGGCGGCGGTCGAGGTGCGTCAACTTATGGCAAGCACGCATCCGGCGAAATCACGCAAGGCCTCCGGCCGGCCCCCCGCGCGGACAACCCGTCCCCGCGCTCGTCAACGTCAGCGAGAATGAGGCAGGACATGCAGCCATCCTCGGTGAAGTCCTCGTGGCTCGAACGCCCCGTCGCAGCCTGGTTGCCACTGACCTGGGAGCATCTCCTGTGGGTGTTGCTGCTGGTCGCCGTGGCCGCCACACGCTTCTACGACATAGACACGCGGGCCATGTCGCACGACGAGACACTGCACACCTACTACTCCTGGCTGCTCTCGCGCGGACAGGGCTACATCCATAACCCGATGATGCACGGCACGCTGCAGATGCACATGGTCGCGCTCTCGTATTTCGTGTTCGGCGCGAGCGATGTGTCGGCCAGGCTGCCCGCGGCCTTGTTTGGCATTGCGGCCGTGGCACTGATGCTCCCCTTCCGCCGCTGGTTGGGCAAGCCGGGCGCCCTGCTGGCGGGCGTGATGATCGGCATCTCGCCGTTCATGCTGTATTACTCCCGATACGTGCGCAACGAGGCCTTCGTCGTCGTATGGGGCTTGCTCATGTTCATGGCCATCGCGCGCTACTTCGAGACCCATCAGCCGCGCTGGCTTTACCTGCTCACTGCCGTGACCGCGCTGCACTACGCCACGAAGGAAACCTCCTACATCTATGTTGCGCTGGCCATGGTCTTCCTCGGATTGCAGCTCCTCATCTCCTTCCTTGCGGGTCGAGTGGGGACGCGAGAGCGACCGTCGGCGATTCACGTTTTTCGTACTACTGGGCACGGCTTTGGTTTTGGCTGCACTGTGGTTGCTCGCATTCAACCGGACGCGCTTGGGCGGGTTGACGGAAGGCACGGCCATCCCGTCGGACCCCAACGCGCCGCGCACCACAGGCCAGGCGCTGGCGCTCTCGCCGTTACTCCTGTGGGCCGGTGGCGTGGGTGTGCTCTCGGGCTTGGCTCTCCTCATCGGGTTGTGGTTGGCCGCCCGCGCATTTGGGCCGGCATTCCGCACCCGCTTTCCGGCCTTCGACCTGCTGATCGTCCTGGGTACTTTTGTGTTGCCTCAGCTGGCGTCGTTCCCCGTGCGGGCGATGGGATGGGACGCGCTCGACTACTCGCTGCAGGGGCTCTCCCACACAGCCATCTTCGCCGTGCCGTCTGCTGGTGCTCATCGGTGGTCATCGGGCTGGCCTGGGACCGGCGCTTGTGGTTGGTCAACGCGGCCATCTTCTTCGGCATCATGGGGGTGTTCTTCACGACGTTCTTTACCAACGGTAATGGTCTTTTCTCGGGGCTGTACGGGTCCCTGGGGTACTGGCTCGAGCAGCAGGGGGTGCAACGCGGCGGGCAACCCTGGTACTACTACCTACTGATCGAAATGCCGGTGTATGAATTCTTGCCGGCGATGGCCGCCGTCGCGGCCGGAGTGATCGGCCTGAACGGGCTCCGCCAACGCATCGTCCGAGGCGACGAGATACACCCCCAACCCGTGGACGTGCAGCCGGCCTCCGCGGTTGGCACGTCGCAGAAAGCCACCGCGCCTGCCTTTGGCATGGTGGCCTTCCTCGGTTTCTGGTCGGTAGCATCGCTTGCCGCCTACAGTGCAGCCGGGGAGAAAATGCCCTGGTTGACGGTGCACATCACTTTGCCGATGATCCTCCTGGGGGGGTGGGCGATCGCCCAAATCATCCAGCGTATCGATTGGCCTTTGGCCGTTCGGTCATCGCGCTGGGTTGCGTGGTTATTGCTGCCGGTTGCGATCGTGTCGCTTGCGGTGGTCTTTGGCCTTGGTCTCGGGCCACGCCCGCCGTTTCGCGGCATGCAGCTCGATGAGTTGCAGTCCACAACCTCGTTCCTGGAGGCCCTCGGCTTTGCAGCACTCTCGCTGTGGGGCCTCTGGCGGCTGTGGCGCGATCTGCCCTTTGGTCAATGGTTCCGCGCCGTGGTCCTCGAGTTCTTCGTGCTCCTCGGGGTGCTCACGCTGCGCGCCGGGTGGATGGCCAGCTACAGCAACTATGGCAATGGCCGCGAGTTCATCGATTACGCCCATTCGGCGCAAGGGGTGAAGACCGTCATGGCCCAGATCGAAGATGTCTCACGCCGCACGGCCGACGGCCTCGGCGTGCAGGTCGGCTACGACAATCTGGTCTCATGGTCGTTCACCTGGTATCTGCGCGATTACTCCAATCAGCGGTTCTTTGGCGATCAACCCTCGCGAGATCTGGTGGAGGTGCCGGTCATCGTCGTGGGCCAAGGCAACTTCAGCAAGGTCGATTCGCTTCTGGCACGCACCCACACCTACTTCGAGTACGTGCGCATGTCCTGGCCCATGCAGGAGTACTTTGGCCTGACCGGCGAGCGCATCCGCAATGCCCTCGCGGACCCGCGTTACCGCAAAGCCTTGTGGGATATCTGGTTCGATCGGGACTACGAGGAATACGGCACCCTGACCGGCGTGTCGTACGACCTGGCGCACTGGCCTGTGTCGGAGCGCATGCGACTTTACGTGCGGCGCGACATCGCCGCCGGCGTCTGGCAATACGGCGTCAAGCCGGCCGCCGAGGTGATCGTCGACCCGTATGCCCAATCGCGTCAGGAGCTTTCGGCTTCGCTCGTATTCGGCTCGCAGGGGCCGTCTGCCGGTGAGCTGCAACGGCCGCGCGGCATCGCTGTCGCGCCCGACGGGACGATCTACATCGCCGACACAGCCAATCACCGTATCCAGCACTACGACGCCGACGGCACGTGGCTCGGCGGTTGGGGTACCTTCGCGGACGTGGCTGCCGGCTCGGCACCCGGAGGCACCTTCAACGAACCGTGGGGCATTGCGGTGGCTCCCAACGGAGAGGTATACGTCGCGGACACCTGGAATCATCGCATTCAGGTTTTCGGGCCGGATGGGACTTTCCTGCGCATGTGGGGCGCGCTGGGGCAGGGGGCCTCGCCTCAGGAAGTCTACGGGCCGCGGGCTATCGCTGTCGATGATCGAGGCCGCGTGTTCGTCGTCGATACCGGCAACAAGCGGGTGATGGTCTACGACGAGGAGGGTCGGTACCTGACCCAGGTGGGCCAGGCCGGTTTCGAAACCGGTCAGTTCGATGAACCGGTCGGGATCAGCCTGACACCGGACGGTGACCTGATCGTCGCCGATACGTGGAATCGCCGCGTGCAGGTCTTCCGCGAAACTTCACAAGGAACGTTTGTCTTCGATCGCGAATGGGAAATCGCGGGTTGGGTCGGACAATCCCTGGACAACAAACCCTACCTGGCCGCCGGTCCAGATGGACGTGTGTGGGTCACCGACCCCGAGGGTTTCCGGGTGCTGTGCTTCGACGAGAACGGCCGGTTCCTCTTCACCTGGGGCGACTTTGGCAACGACGCCGCACGCTTTGAATTACCCGTCGGGGTGGCCACGGACAACGAAGGCAATGTGTGGATTGTGGACACCGATACTTCGCGAGTGATGAAGTTCACTCCGCCAGCGCAAGGTCCCTAGCGGCCAGGAGTACTTCGCGCGCAGCTTCCGAATTGGCCCACGCGGCCCTGGCACCCGCCGGGGCCGTCTTCTTCTTGTGGAGATGCAACCGGGCCGCTCGTATGAGCGGCCCGGATTCGTGCACACGTCGCGGGACGGTCTAGTTCTCGGGCGCGCCGAACTCGATCCAGGCCTTTAGCATAGCCAGCGCATCCGGCGCAAGCTGGCCCGCATGTCCGCCGGCGCTCTGAATGATCACCAAGCGCGAGCTGGCCGAGTCGCCTGGCACGACGCCAGGGCCGCCGGCTCCGCCGGCCTTGGCGTCCTGATAGGCAACGAGAGACAGGCCACTGGCGGGGCTGACGGCCCCATGACAGATCGTGCATTGCTTGGCAAACATCGGGCCAATCGTGTTCTGCCAATTGACCGCGCCCAGTGAAACTGGCGTGGGCCCCGCGGTTGTCGCAGCTGGAATGGCAGCCACCGCGACGGCCGTCGGAGTTTGTGGTACGTACACCGGTACGCTCACCGCCGGAGGCACCGTTTCGATCGCCGTCTTCTCATACGATAGGAAGTAGGCCAAACCCGCCAGCATCGCGACGGCAAGGACGCCTGCGATCGGGAAATAAACCACTCGGCGACGGCGCAGCGTCTTTGCATCGAAAGCCACCTGCGCGGCGCCAGTTTTCAAGTCGGCCAGTTCGAGCGGATGCTCGTGGATCATTTCGGCTTCGGTCATGGTGCCGATCCACATGCTCCGGTTGAACCGCTTGACGTGAACGCCATACATGTGCCAAAGAATGATGGCCAGGACGGCCAGCACCGCCTCTGCGCCGTGCGCCGCCTTGGCCGCAGGGATGACCTGGCCGGGGAGGAGGTTGGTCGTGGCGATCGGGTTCCACATCATGAACCCGGTCAGCGCCATGATGGCCGTTCCCCAGATGAGAGCCCAGTATTCCGCCTTCTCCTCGAAGGTGTATCGCTCGCCTTGCGGACGCTGCTTGCGCATCCCGACGTTGTAGAGCAGCGACTGCACGGCATCGCGGACGTCCGTGAGCGTCGGCAGCATCGTCATGCGCGAGCGGCGCACGACCACCTTGTAGCCCGTGACGACCACGTGGTAGATCACCTCGAACATCATCAGCGCCGCGGCCGCGTGGTGAATGGTGCGGGCGTTCTCGACGCCGCCCAGACCCCGCAGGATGGCCTGGCTCACCCACGCGCCAGAGTACTTCTGGGCCAGGCCGGTGAAGGCTAAGGTCGTGAAGGAGAGGATGAGCAGCACGTGCTCGACCCGCTGCGTCCAATGAAAGCGGAGATAGCGCGCTTGGGCGTTCATTGGGGCTTCACTCCCTTCCGGCGCTCGATCAGGCGGCGGACGATGTCGGTCAGGACGAACACTCCCATCCCGCCCAGTACCGTTGGGATGAAGATCTTGTAGAACAGATTGACATAATAGACCAGAGAATTGCGTTGCGGATCGGGAATGTAGTGGCTAAGCCAGGAGTTCGGGGAAGTTGGCAGTCGCCCCAGGATGGCACTTCTGGCACGTGCGCAGCAAGTTCTCTTTGACCTGGAGCCCCTTCTGCGGGTCGTCGACGCGCTGGATATCGTGCACACCATGGCAGTCGAAGCACACCGGCTTGTTGGTCTGCGCATCCGGCGAGAGCTTCTCGAACAGAGTGACCGTCGTGCCGTGGAAGTCGGCGACGTAGGTGCTCATCACGGCTGTCGACAGGCCGTACTTGTCCATGCGCTGCGGATCGGCGTGGCACGAAGCACATAGCGCCGGCGACTTGAGGCGGAATGCCGAGGTGGTTGGGTCCTCGATCGAATGGACCCCGTGGCAATCGATGCAGGTTGGAACGTCCGGGTTGCCCCCGGGCAGACCGCGCGCCGCATCGCCGATGAGTGCCGCCCCATGGACGCTGGTGCGGTACTGTTCATAAATGGCACCGTGGCAACGGGCGCACGTCTGTGGGATCGCCACCCGCGCCCCCGCCAACAGGGCGCCAGTGCCTTGCTCGTGCATGCGTCCCTGAGTGTGCGGATTGTGGCAGTCGGTGCACACTGCCGCATTGAGGTTGCCGCTTGCCAGGGCCTTGCCGTGCACGCTGTCGATTTC
Organism: uncultured Chloroflexia bacterium; assembly: GCA_963712475.1. Lineage (GTDB taxonomy): Bacteria > Chloroflexota > Anaerolineae > Anaerolineales > RBG-16-64-43 > RBG-16-64-43. Next base: position 512,085 of record CAVQIA010000004.1, on the reverse strand, counting down.
AAGATCATATTTGTCACTGTGGCAAGTCTGGCAGGCCGTGTATAACTGAAGAGTCACATCCCGGCGATCCTGGGCGGAGAGACGCGGATGGGGGAAGCCGGAGATGTTGCTGTGACAATCAACGCACGCGATCCCATTCTCCGCGTGCACCGACCCGGCAAAGAGCGCCGGGTCGACAGTCAACGCGAGTTCCTCGTTGCTGATCAAGGTCGTCGACATCCCCGGGTTGGCGTGGCATATCAGGCATGCTCCATCGTCGGGCTGTGGAGCCTGGGCGCTTGCCACGCGGGGCGCCACCAACAGCGCCAGCGCCACTCCCAGCATCCCCGCCAGAGCATAACGGCGCTGAGGTCATGTGCCTCCTCCTGGATGAATGATGCGGGTGCGTGCCAGAGTGGGGATCGTGGTTGGCTCCCGTAACTCCGTGGGAAGGGGTCACGTGGGGAAACGGGATCGTCGCGAAACCAGACATGCTACCTCTCCCTAGGTTCCGTGCCGAGTCGGCGCAGCCTCTCCGCACCTCGCGCGGCGGCTTTTCGTCAGTGGGCGCAGCATGGGAAACTAGAGGGGTGTTCGCCTGGATAAGACATCCCATGCCGGAACGGCCGAAGTCCAATGGTAATGCCTGCCATCAAATCCGAATTAGTGCGATTGGTAATACCCGAATAGTGACAATTGTAACACAGGGAATGAGATATATATTGGCAGAATTGTAATGAGGCCATTGCTGGGCCCTTCGAGCGCGAATCGCGCCCGCCTAGTTGTGTCTCTCGCCTACACCCATAATCAACACCAGGCTCAACGCGTGATGATCCTGAAGAACTCGAAACCAGGTCGAGACGTGACGGCCGCTTCTCCCGAGCGCAAGCCACACGCACCTCGCCCCGGTCCCGTCTTGGGACTGCGGTTGCGGATTGCCATGGGTGTCGCGCTGCCTGTCCTTGTCGCACTGGCTACGCTCTCCCTGGTCCACTACTGGCGCGCTCGCCGATTGATCGAGGATCAAGCGCGTGCGTCGGCCGTCCAGACCGGGGTGGTGATCACCCAGAGCTTGCGCAACGCCATGCTGCGCAACGACACCGCGCATTTGCGCGAGGCGCTCTTGGATGTGGGGCAAAGCGGCATCATCGAACGAGTCCAGATCCTCGACGCCTCGGGGAAAGTGAAAGTGGACAGCGCCGATGTGGATGTCGGGTTGGTCCACACGCAACAGGATGCGGGCTGCGTGGTTTGCCACCAGAGCCCGCCAGCCACCCGGCCACGCTCAGCGTTGCTCGGCAGCGCCGACGGAATCCTTCGCATCGCCTCACCGATCGCGAACGAAGTGGAATGCGCAACCTGCCACGCAGGCGAAGGTCCCCATCTTGGGATTCTTCTGGCAGATGTGCCGTTGTTGGACCTGCAGCGACCACTGATCACGCAATTGCAGATCGACTTGGCAATCTCCGCGGGTCTGGCCTTGCTGGTGACTCTGGGGGTCTACTGGCTGATCCACCGGGTGGTGGTGCGACGAGTGGAAGCATTCCGTGGTCCGCTGATGACATTCGCGGCCGGCGATTTCTCATCGAGGCTGCCTCTCTCGGGACGGGTGACCGATGAACTCGAGGACCTGGCCGTCGGCTTTAACCGCATGGCCGAGCGGCTGGAGCGTGATTCACGCGAACAACAGGAACTGCATCGCCTGCGCAACCGCGCCATCGCCGACGAACGCGAGCGGATCGCGCACGAATTGCATGATGGATTCGCACAATTGCTGGGTTACGTGAACACCAAGGCGATGGCCGTGCGCCTCATGCTCAAGCGGCGACGCGTGCGCGAGGCCGAACGGCATCTCGAGCAGCTCGAACAGGCCGCCCGTGACCTGTACACCAGCGTCCGCGAAGCCATCCTCGGCTTGCGCGTTGCCGGGGCCACCGACGAGGGGCTGACGGCCATGCTCGCGCGCTACACCGAGCAGTTCGAATTGCTGAGCGGCGTGCCGACCTACTTCAGCGCACGAGCCGAAACGGAAAATGTCCACCTCGGCAGCGAAGCCGAACTGCAGGTGCTACGCATCGTTCAGGAGGCGCTGTCCAACGTCCGCAGGCATGCCACGGCCCGGCGGGCCGGAGTCGAGCTGGTTGTCCAGGAGGGGCACCTTGAGGTCAAGGTGACAGACGACGGTCAAGGGTTCGACTCCTCGAAGCTCGTGCGGGGGGATCCCTTGCGCTTCGGCATCAGCACGATGCGCGAACGAGCCGCCTCGATTGGTGCGGAGTTGACCATCGAGTCGCTGCCCGGCGCGGGCACTCGCCTCTCGGTCCGGATTCCGCTGCAGGAGGCATAAGGTGATGCGCGTTGTTGTGGCGGATGATCACTCGCTGTTCCGCGACGGTGTCGTGAGCCTGCTGGAGGCCGCTGATTTCAAGGTCGTCGGCCAGGCAGGCGACGGCCGTCAGGCGGTCGAACTGGTGTCGGAGCTGAATCCCGACCTGGTGCTGCTCGACATCACGATGCCCCACATGGGCGGGCTGGAGGCATTGCGGCGAATTCGCGAAACGGCGCCTGCGGTTCAGGTGGTGATGTTGACGGTCTCGGATGACGACGCCGACTTGCTGGAAGCCATGCGCAGCGGAGCTCGGGGCTATCTGCTCAAGAACCTCAAGGCCGATGAATTCCTCGATTTGTTGGGCGGCCTGTCGCGCGGGGAAACGGCATTGACACGCCAGGCAGCCTCCCGCGTAATCCATGGCTTGACCGGGGGTGACAAACCGCCGGGCCGGGGCGCTCGCCTCACCCAACGCGAACTGGAACTCCTCCCGCTGCTCGTTGAAGGCCTTGCAAACCGAGCTATCGCCGAGCGGCTCTCGGTGAGCGAGAACACGGTGAAGTACCACGTCAAGGCCATCCTGGAAAAACTCGACGCGAAGAACCGGACGGAGGCCGCGATGTTTGCGATCCGTGCCGGCCTCGTCAAACCTCCGCGCTGACCCCAACCATGATCCTCGCCGCCACGCGCCTGAGAAGTAACCCCCACCCGAATGGGTAGCGAGCGTGAGCGCTAGGACTACCCATTGAGGCCTGTGAAATTGGACACTTGAGGGTTGTGGGCTCCACTCACGCAGCACTAATATTCACAATGTCGGACCGTCATGAAAAAGGAACCTGATCGCCCCTTCCCATGTTGTCATTCTTTCATCCGGCTCCCTTTTCTCGGAGGGCGTTGCCAGCCGATTGCGTGAGCATGTCGGGAGAGTTCAAGTGACGCTCCTTGACCCTCGATTGCCAGACATTTCGTCGCAGCTTACCGGTTTGCATCCGCTGGCCGTCATCCTGGATGCAGCGGATCCATGGGTCGTCGAAAAGTGCCCTCTGACCCGGCTGATGGGCCTCATCCCGGACGCGCGGATCGTCGAACTCGACTCGCAGGCCCAGCAGGTGCGCGTCGTGACAAGCGAGTGTTTCCCGGCCAGGGACGTCAACGATCTGGTGGAAGTGATTGACGGCCATCTGCCCGCCTGACGGGCACTGGCTCGCAACTCGTGCTGAGGAGGTGCAACCGCAGCGTGCGCACGCACGGTTGAGACGACGGCTCAAGCTCCGGTTGTGGCTTCGCACGACGGAGATCGCGTTGAGGAGGAGTATGCAGATAACAAGAAAACAGTTGATGGTCGCCCTGCTTGTCGCCACAGGAGTCCTTCTTGCGGCGTGTGGCAACGCAACCCCTGCACCCACAGCGGCCCCGACCGAGGGACTGCCTGTGGCACCGGTCGTGCCACAGATGGAAGCCTATGCAAGCTCGGGTCACGCCGACTCGACCGCCGAGGCCTTTCGCCACTGGGATGGCGAAGATCCTGCGGAAGTGCCGACCTCCTGCGCTAAGTGCCATAGCGCCGCCGGTTACATGGACTACCTCGGCGCAGACGGCAGCCTGGAAGGAAAAGTGGATGCGGCTGTCGCGGCTTCCGAGGTCCAGGGGATCACGTGTGTCGCGTGCCACAACTCGGCCGCGGTGACCCACAGCAGCGTGGTCTTCCCTGGCAAGGATGCCGAGGGCAATCCCATCGTCATCGACGACCTGGGCGCCTCGGCGCGTTGCATGGAATGCCATCAAGGGCGTGAGGCCAAGGCCAGCGTCGACAAACAGATCGCCGATTTCGGTGTGACCGATCTCGATGCGGTGGTCGCCCCGATCAAAGATGCCAGCGGAAACGACGTGAGCTTCGGCTTCCGCAACATTCACTACTTCGCCGCGGCGGCCACGCTGCTTGGGACCGACGCCAAGGGCGGCTACGAATACGACGGCCAATCCTACGACGCGCGCTTCCGCCACGTCGAGGGCTACGATACGTGCGTCGGCTGCCATGACTCGCATTCCCTGCAGGTCAAAGTAACCGAATGTGCAGCTTGCCACGAGGGCGTGACCAGTGTGGACGACCTCAAGAAGGTACGTATGGTCGGCTCGGCCTTCGATTACGACGGTGACGGCAGCAAGACCGAAGGCATCTACGACGAGATCACCGGCCTGCAGGACCTGCTCTACGCCCAGATCCAGTCCTACGCCAAGGCCACGGCCGGCAGCGCAATAATCTACTCGCAGACGGCCTATCCATACTGGTTTGTCGATACTAACGGCGACGGACAAGGCCAGGAAGATGAGCTCACCGCGGCCAACGGGTTCAAGTCCTGGACTGCGCGCATGCTCAAGGCCTCCTATAACTACCAGCTCTCGGTGAAGGACCCCGGCAAGTTTGCCCATGGCGGGAAGTACACCATCGAGCTGCTCTATCGACTCGATTGCTGACCTGGGTGGCGATACCAGCAAGCTCGCTCGCGAAGATGCCGGTCACTTTGCTGGGAACACGACGCCGTTCCGCGACTGGGATGAGACAGGTGTCGTTCCCTTCGCGTGCGTGAAGTGCCACACCGCCGGTGGTCTGCCGGAGTTCATCAAGAATGGCGGAACCGTCACATTCGACTCCCGCGGGACCGTCTACATCGCAGGCGTTGGCTCGATGCCGCCGAGCAATGGCTTCATGTGCTCGACCTGCCACGACGAGTCGAATTGGCCCAATCGCTATGCGGTCACTTCGGTGCCCTTCCCCTCCGGGGTGTCGATCACCTTCAGCAAGCCGGATGCCGATGGCAAGCTGCAGCCGGTGGACGCGAACCTGTGTCTGGAGTGCCATCAGGGCCGCGAGTTCGACAGCCACTGTCAACGCCGTGCTGAAGGGCAAGGACCTCGACACGGTGGACAGCAAGATCAGCTTCAAGAACGTGCACTACTTTGCGGCGGGGGCCACGCTTTTCGGCGGCACCGCAAAGGGCGCCTACCTGTACGACGGGAAGGAGTACATCGGGGCACACCCGCATGTCGAGAAGGGCTTCGACTGCGCCACGTGCCACAACGTGCATGCGCTCGAAGTCAAGACCGAATCCTGCGTGGGCTGCCACCCGGGCGTCAAGGACATAACCGAAATCCGCGTGGGCGGCCCCGACTACGACGGGGACGGCGACTTGGCCGAGGGCATTCGCGGCGAGGTCGAGACCATGACCGAGATGCTCTACGCTCAGATCAAGGTCTATTCCACTGCCCAGGGCACAGGCCTCCTCTACGATCCTGCCGCGTACCCGTACTTCTATGTCGACAGGGACGGCGATGGGACGGCGGACAAGGATGACAAGGGTGCAGCGTTGCGCTTCAGCGCTTTCACCCCGCGCTCCATGAAGGCGGCCTACAACCTCCAGTACGCCATGAAGGACACCGGCGCCTGGGCGCACAACGGCAAATTCGTCATCCAGTTCCTCATCGACTCGATCGAGGACTTGGGAGGCGACATAAGCCCGTACACCCGTCCGTAGTTCCAACCCACGTCCGTGCGTTTCACAACCGGCCTCCCATGCGGGAGGCCGGTTGCTTTGTTGATCACGATGCGAACTGCGATGGGCGATCAGAGAATGGGGCGTGCCCCCGGTCCGTGGTCAGCCTCACGCGCCGAACCTCACAACCCGAACGAACCGACGATGTGCGAGAAACGAAAGCCGCGCTCACCTGAGCGCGGCTTTGGGGGAGGCTTCACAACTGCGTCGGGCTCAATCGCTGACCGGCAGTGCTGAGGCGGGCGCCACCGCACGCGCCTCGGCCTCGTGCGGGCGATGATCCACGACGTTGAGATAGCGCACGCCGAGCGTGATGGCTAACGCGCCGTAGGCGACCACTCCGGCTCCGGAGAGGATCTCGACCAACGAAGGGAAGTAGCTTGTGTAGCGCGTGACGATTTCGCTGGGCAGGTAAGTGACCACAGTCAACTGGCCGGCCAGGTTCGTATCCCAGCGGTAGGCGACAACGCCCACCACCACCAGCCCCAACGCCACCATGCGCAGCAGGTGGCGTGCTCGCAGCTTCGGGCGGAGCAGGATCAGGATCGGGACGACCGCACCCAGGAGAATCTCGAGCACCCAGAAGTTGAATGCGAGCGGGCCTCGCGTGATGAGTTGCAGCCCTTCTGTCCGGCCGGGCGCATAGGTGTAGGTCATGGCGAACGCATCCCAGAAGCGGAAGTAAAGGTAGACAACCAACACCCAGCCGATGAAGGAGGCCACCTTCTCCAGCAGACGATCATCCACATACACCTTTCTCGAAAGGCGCGCAGCGATCATGGAAATCAACACCACCAGCGACGGGCCGGCGGCGATCGCGGAGGCGATGAAGAGCACCGACAAATCCGGACGATACCAGATGGGGCGGGCCTTGAGCACGCCATAGGCGGCCCCAAGAGAGGACTGGTGCAAGAGCGAGAGACACAAACCCGACGATTGCCAGCACCGGTGCGAGGTGATGCACACCTTGAAGCCGCCCAGCCAACCGAGGCCACCGCGCCCGGAACCAGGCCGCACTGCCAAGGATCGGGGCCGCCTCGAGCATCAGCACCGTGAAGTACACCAGAATGCACATTGTGACTTCCCACATCACCGAGTGGGGGTTCCAGAAGACGATCGAGTGCCAGAACCGATCCGGCCGACCGATGTCCATGATCAACGCGAGTAGCGCCATCGAGTACCCGATCAATCCCACATAGGTCGCGGTGCGCGCCACGGGCTGCAACTGCCTGAGGCCGAGCAGGTACACCGCGGCGCACAGGAGGAAGGCCCCCGCACTCAGCGCGATCGACGACAGATCCATCGTGATCCACAAGCCCCACGGCACCAGATCATTGAGGTGGGTGACCGAGAGTCCCTTGACGAAGACGATCAGCCCTGCCGAAACACCCACCAGGAGAACCACTCCCAGGCCGCCCACCCACGCGACGAATGGGGTCACGCGGAACGAACCGATCGACCGGCGTAATCGGGCACGGATGCTGGCCATGGTTAGGTCTCCTTCCGCGCGGGCAGGTAATACACGCGCGGACCGGTACCCAAGTCCTCGCGCAGGCGGTAGTGTGGCGATTTCGCCAACGCCTGGCAGACGTTGGAGTTCGGGTCATTCAGGTTGCCAAAGAGGCGCGCGCCCACGGGACAGGTCACCACACAGGCGGGGGTGGCCTCCGGGTCTATGCCTGGGCGCAAGCCAAGGCCCAGACCGCGGTCGATGCGCTGATAGCAGAACGAGCACTTCTCGGGGACCCCGCGGGGGCGACGTGCGACTTCGGGCTGCCCCCAGGCGGGCACGGCTGGGTTCGGCCCGCTGAAGGCCTCCCAGTTGAATGCGCGCGCGCCGTACGGGCACGCCACCTCGCAATAGCGGCACCCGATGCACTTGTCGTAGTCCATCATGACGATCCCGTCTGCGCGATGATACGTGGCCCCCACAGGGCACACTTCGGCGCACGGCGGTTTCTCGCAGTGCATGCACGGGCGAGGCAGATAGACGGTCTTGCCGTTCACCTCGCCCGCGGCGAGAACTCGATTCCACGAGATATCAGGGTTGATATCGTTGTGTGCGCGGCACGCTAGCGTGCATTGGCCGCAGCCGGTGCACAACCCCTGATCGATCACCATCGCCCACGAGTTCGGGCTGCCGCCCTCGGGCTCCGAGGCACGTGCCGCGCGAACTGCCTTGAGCCCGGCAATGGCCAAGACCCCCACGCCGGCGGCCTTCAGGAAGCCTCGTCGTCCAATCGTCTCGTCAGTCATGCGCCTACCCTCACTCGTCTCGATTCTTGTTCAGCCGGCGATACCAGCGTTCCAACCAGGGAGCCAGCACCATCCCGCCGGCCATGCCGATCAACGCCGAGAGCAAGGCAAACCCTAGCGGGCTGGCCGGCGAAGGCAAGGCGGTGACTTCCAGCTTCTCCACCGAGGCCATCGGGTCGAGCGTGGCGGGGGTGGGGTTCACGTTGTGAATGCTGCCCGGGTCGTGCATCTCGGTCGAGTGACACGTGTTGCAGGTGCCCAGGCTGACCCGGAAACTGTGATCGCGCTCGGAGTGGGCCTGACCTTTGGCCCCGTCCACGGGCGCAAGGTGGCAATCAGCGCACGTCAGGCCCTGCCGGCTGTGCGCCGAATGGGCGAAGCGAGTCCCCAGATCGCGGTGGCATGCACTGCAAAGGTCTGAGGGATCCGCAGACCTGAGCTGGGTCCCGTGCGGGTCGTGGCAGTCGACGCAATCCAGGCCGGCTTGACGGTGCTTGCTGGCTTGCCATTCGAAAAGACCTTCCGTGTGACAGGTACCGCAGGCTTGGGAGGCCCGGTCGATGGGCGCCGGCTCCTGAGGGTGGTTGGCAGGCACCGGCGCGTGGCATGCCTCACACGTGACACCCTCTGCCTGCCACGTGTCCGTTACCGGATCGTAGCCCGTGGCATGGCAGGCAAGGCACTGATGGGGCGAACCCTGACTCACCCACATCTCTCGAAACTCGGGGTCGGAAATAGCCGTCCCATGCGAACTCGCAACCCAGCTCTGCGCGAACTCGGAATGACAGGTCTGGCAATCCGCAGCCGGATCCGTTGTCGTGGATTGCGATACCGGCGGCGCGGCCCATACAATGGTCAACATGGCCATGGGAAGGGCAATGGCCAGACCGACCCCCATTCGCAACAACCATCTGTTCATCGGCGTAGCCTCCTCGACCTTGGATTACCGCTTCAGAGAACAGCTGAGGGTACAGGCGCATTCCGGAAGACAGAACACCCCAGGCACTCCTCGGGCATTCGTCCGGAGGTCTCGCGGAAGACCTGCCAGCAGGGCACCTCTTGGCGTGCGAATGCGGGGCAGATCCCGCGCTTCTCAGCCGGGCAGTCATTCTCTTCCCAACAACGAACAGAATGACGTGCCGCGCCCATGGCGAGCCGTGTGTTTCGCGTGCGCGCCTGGTCCTGCCAGCGCCGGTCGAGGCGCAACAACAACCATGTCGCCAGCGCTGTGACCGCCAGCGGCAAGCCGATGCGCAGACCCAGGCCGATCAGGACAGTTACGAATGTGCGAAAGGCATCCATTGAGCCTCCTTGGATCTAGGGTTTGTGAGGCGCCCCGCGTGCCATGAGGCTGCCTATGCCGATGAGCACTGCAATCGGGATCAGCAGCCTTGTCAAGAAGAGGGCCAGAACGAGGTAAGTGTTCATCGCCGCCTCCTGAATGTGATGTCCCTCATCGTTCACTCATAGTCTAGGGATTGCCGTGGCGCGCGACAATTGGGCGATCACCGCATTCCTCGAAGGGGGCAAGAGCTGCGGGTGCGTGGGCAGGCATGGGTCATTCCTCCCACAGCGTGGGGTGTCACACAGGGTGAGGATGGGAGTGACAACACAACAAAAGAGCCCGGCGCGCAAGCCGGGCAGGGGGAGGCGAGCGAAGTCAGGCCTGGATGATGCCCTTGCGGATGGCGTACTTGACGAGCTCGGACCGCGAGTGCAAGTTAAGTTTGCCCATGATGTTCTCGCGATGCCGGGCTACCGTCTTGGGACTGATGTGCAATCGATCGGCGATATCGGCGTTGCCGGCGCCCTCGGCCAGGAGTTCGAGCACCTCCTGTTCGCGCGGTGTCAATCCATCGAGCATGCGCGCTGCCGCCCCTGTGGGTTCTTGGGCGATGTAATCCTTGACCAACAACTTGGCCAGCGAGGGATACAGGTAGACTTCGCCGCGTGCGGCGGCCCGAATCGCCGTGACCAGCTCCTCGGGCGCGGCGCGCTTGGGAACGTACCCGCTGGCGCCGGCTTCCAGCATCTTGAAGAAGTACTCCTCATCCTCGTGGATGGTCAGCGCCACTATGGCGGTCGACGGCGCGCGGGCCTTGATCTCTCGCGCGGCCTCGATGCCCGAGCGATCGGGCAAGCCGATGTCCATCAGCACGACGTCGGGGGAAAGCGCCGCTGCGGCCGTGAGTCCCTCGGCGGCTGTGCCTGCTTCACCGGCGATCTCGATGTCGGCTTCCGACTCGAGCAACATGCGCAGCCCGGTGCGCACGACCGCGTGGTCATCAATGAGCAGCAGGCGAATCGCCATCGGCCCCTCCCTTGTCAATCCGATATGGAATGGTCACCGCAACCGTGGTGCCCTTGCCCGGGATGGAGCGCAGCTCGAGGCGCCCACCCAAGAGCGATGTGCGCTCGCGCATCCCGAGCATCCCCCAGGCCGGGTGGTCGGCCGGGGAGGCGCGTTCCACCTCGAAGCCGATCCCATCGTCCTCCACCTCCAGGCGCGCCTCGCTCTCCGAGAGGCGCACCCGCACCCACACATGCCGCGCGCGCGCGTGTCGCACGACGTTGGTAAGTGCCTCCTGGGCGACGCGGAACAGCACCAGGTTTACCGGTTGTGGCAATTCCTGCCCCTCCCCGCGGATCTCAAGATGCACCGGCAGGTTGGCCCGTTTGTGGATCTCAGCCGCATACCAGCGCAAGGCCGCAGGAAGTCCCAAATCATCAAGGTGCGAGGGTCGCAGATCCGCGATCAGGCGCTGCAGCTCGTCGAGCGCGCGGTCCACCAAGGACTCGAGTTGACGCAGGTTGTTTGCCGCCTTTTGCGGATTGCTCTGGTAGGCGGACGCCACGCCGCGTAACCCCAAACCGATCGCCGTGAGCGCCTGGCCCGTCTCATCGTGGAGATCGCGCGCCACCCGCTGCCGCTCGGCTTCCTGGGCTTCGACCACCTGACGCAGAAGATCCCCACGCAGGGTCTCGCGCCGCTGCAATTCTTCCAGGCGTGCCGATTGCAGCACGGCTATCTGCCGCTGCGTTTCCACTTCGAAGGACCGCAAGAAGCGGATGACGAACAGGGAGGCCACAGCCGCCGTGACGGCTCGCAGGAGTTGGATTGGAAACCCGAAGAGCTGTTGGAAAAGGGCCGCGTTGATCACGTCCGAAGGTGGCAAGGGGCTGCCTTGCGTGAACAATTGTCCGACCGCGCCGTACCACGCAAAGGCCACGGCCGCCCATAAGCTGTCGCGTCCGAATTGCGCCATCCCCGCCTGGCGGAAGTTGCGCTGTTGGGCGATCAGCCCGGCTGCGGCGATGAGCGCCGCAGGGATGCCAAGCACGTAGCGTGTCCAGACTTCGGTCACGGCCCACGGCGCCTGCTCGCCGCCAAACCGCCCACGGAAATAGAGCACACCAAACCCCCACACTGCAGTCATGGTGAGCGGGACGAGCAAGCTCAAGCGGCGCACTCGGTCGCTGGGCGAGAGCAAAGAGGCGCCAAATGCACCCAGAGAGATGAACGAGAAAGCCAGTAGCGCGAGCCGTAGACTCTCCCACGCCAGCAAGGCGTAGCTCTGGCCGGGCAGGTAGCCCATCACCTTGAACATGTCGATCCATTCGTGCGCTGCGTGGATCAACCCAAAGCCGGCCAGCGGTCGCAGCGCGTGCCGCAGGCGAGCCTCTGGGCCGCGGCTGACCTCAAGGGTGATGAGCAACCCCATGCTGAAGAAGGCCAGCCCGTAGACAAAGAAGATGAATGTGAGGCTAGGATTCATGTTCTGTGTGCGAACTCGCAAACTCATCCGCAAGTCTAGCACCGCGTGGCGCATTTGCCTATGCCAGGTAGAGGAAGGAGACATCCCCCAGGCGTTAGCCGGTCGAGGAGACCCCTACGTAACCGGGGTGGTGTTCGTAGCAACCACGCGGCGCGAGGCCAGTTGCCCGCATCCGGCTTCGATCTCGATGCCCCGCCGGACGCGCACCGTGCACGGCACGCCATGCCGCTCGAGCGTTGAGCGGAATCGATCAGCTGCCTCGCGCGACGTCGGCAGCCCGCTGTAGCCGTGGGTGGGGTTGAGCGGGATCAGATTCACATGGCACAGCAGGCCCCGGCACCTTTCCGCGAGCGCCTGTGCCTGCTCGGGCATGTCGTTCACGCCTGAGATCAGTGCCCACTCGAAGGACAATCGGCGGTGAGTCGTGCTGACGTAGTATCGACATGCGTCAAAGAGTGTGTCGAGCGGGTAGCGGCGGTTAATCGGGAGAAGCTGAGACCGCAGCTCGTCAGTGGCCGCGTGCAGCGACACGGCCAGGTTGATTTGCCGGTGCTCGTCGGCGAAGCGCCGTATCGCGGGCACCAGCCCGACGGTTGAGATCGTGATCCGCCGCGCGCCCAGGCCAAAGCCGGCCGGGTCGCTCAGGCGGTCCATCGCGGCCAACACTGCCGCGTAGTTCTGCATGGGTTCGCCCATGCCCATCACCACGATGTTGGTGATGCGCTCGGCGTGCTCGGCCAGATGCCGGGCCAGGAATAGCACCTGCGCGACGATCTCACCGCATGTCAGGTTGCGGCTCAAGCCCATCTGCCCGGTGGCGCAGAAGACGCAGCCCATGCCACAACCCGATTGGGAGGAGATGCACACGGTCCGCCGGCGATCGTAGTCCATCAGCACGGCTTCGATGGTAGCGCCATCATGCAAATCGAACAGCAGCTTGAGCGTTCGCCCGTCCCGCGAGCGCCATTCGTTCGCGAGGCGCAGCGGGGAGAAGGAGAACGAGGCCAAGTGGCGAACGAGCGTGGCCGGAATATCGCTCATCTGCGCCGGGTCGGTTGCGAGGCGCCCATACAGATGCGACCAGACCTGCCGCGCGCGGAACCCGGGCTCGCCGCGCTGTGCCAAGTTCGCCTCGAGTTCCTCGAAGGTGAGATCGTGGATGAACGCGAGCGGCGGCGTGTTTGCCATGCGGGTCGCGCCGGCTCAGCCCAGCGCGGAGCGCCACGCCTGGGTGAGTTCAGGGAGGCCGGCGAACACCCAACTCGGCGGGGCGACGGCGTGCGCAACATCGTCGGAAGAGGTGACCCCGCTCAGAACGAGAATGCTCGGCATCCCGGCACGCTGCGCGCCAAGCACGTCCGTCTCCAGCCGGTCGCCGAGAGCCGCGGTCTCGAGCCGCGACCGTCCTAGGCTAGCCAGGGCCATCTCGTATAGCAGCGGCTCGGGTTTACCCACCACCGTCGGCTGTGCCCCGCTGGCCGCGCTCAGGGCCGCGAGGATCGCGCCGTTCCCGTGCGTGATGCCGCGTTCGGTGGGGAAGGTCATGTCGGCGTTGGTCGCTACGAAGCGCGCGCCGCGGCGCAACGCGATCGTTGCATTGCCGAGCTTGGTCCAGTTCAGGCCGCGGTCCATGCTGCACACCACGACCTCGGCCGTCAGGTCGTCCTCGCCAACCACCCGCAGCCCTGCGTCGCGCAGTGCCTGCTGGATTCCCGCTTCTCCGATGACATAGACTTTCGCGCCCGGCGCCACTTTCCGCAAATAGGCTGCCGTGGCCAGCGCCGAGGTCAGGACCTCTTCTTCGGCGGCGTGCACTCCGAAGCCTGCCAACTTGGCGACATACGCCTCGGGCGTGAGGCTGGCGTTGTTCGTCCCCAGCCGGAAAGCGATCCCGTGCTCGCGCAGGAACGCGAAGAACGGGGCGATCCCTGGCATGGCGGAATCGCCGCGCCACAAGACGCCGTCGATATCGATGATCAGGGCCCGGAGGTCGGCCAACGAGCGTTGGGTCTCCGGGCCCGGAGTGGCGTTCGTCACAGTGTGTCCTGGGCCTTGCCTACTTCTTGTTCCGTTCGGGCTTGGGGCTCTCTTCGAGAACCTTGTCGACCAATCCGAACTGCATGGCCGCTTGGGCGTCCATGTAGTAGTCGCGCTCGGTGTCGCGTTCGATCACATCCAACGTCTGGCCGGTGTGCTTGACCAGGATCTGGTTGAGCCGATCGCGTAAGCGCAGGATCTCCTTGGCCTGGATCTCGATATCGGTGGCCTGGCCCTGGGCCCCGCCCAACGGCTGGTGGACGTGAATGGTCGCGTGTGGCAACGCATAGCGCGTGCCCTTGCTGCCCGCCGCCAGCAGGACCGTGCCGAAGGAAGCGGTGACTCCCACCGCGTAGGTGGCGATGGGGTTCGGGATCTGCTGCATCGTGTCGTAGATCGCTAGCCCCGCGTAGATGTGCCCGCCCGGTGAATTGATCCACATCTGGATTTCGCGTTCGGGATCCTCGCGGCTGAGATAGAGCAGTTGTGCCACGATCAGGTTGGCCACCTGATCGTTGATGGCGGTTCCGAGGAAAACGATCCGCTCGTGAAGCAAGAGCGAGTAGATGTCGTAAGCGCGCTCGCCCCGGCTCGTGCTTTCGATGACCATCGGGATGAGATCGCTCGGAGTGCGTTCAGTCATGATGTCCTCCAGCTGTCTTAACGACCATCGGCTATGCGGCGGACGCGTCCGCCTGCGCCGCCGGGTTTGGGATGGGCGCCGGGTCGGGTGCTCGTCCTTGGCCGATCTCCACGACACGGCGCACGGCTTTCTCATTGAGCAGATCTTCAAAGAACAGGTTGCGCAAAGTTGGATCCTTCAACGCCTGCTGCGAACGGGCTTCATCGGTGCCTCCCGGCATGCCGGCGAAGGTCTGACGAAACCGGTCGGCGATTTCCTCATCCGTGACCTCCAGCCCCTCACGCTCGGCCACTTCGCTCAAGAAGAGCCCTCGCACCAGCCGTTCGCGGGCCTGCGGTTCGTATTCTTTCTCGAGTGCCTCTCGCCCGCCGGGGCGGGTCTTCAAATACACGTCCAGCGTGGCGCCCTCGCGTTGCAGGTTCGATTCGAGCGTGCGCAGCATCCGCTCGATCTCTTCCTTCACCAGGACCTGTGGAAAACGTACGCTGCCGCCGGCGATCATCTTGTCGAGCACTTCTCGTGCGTACCCCTGCTCGGCCTCGGAGCGCGCCTGGGCTTGCAGCGCCTCGCGCACGGCCGTACGCAGTTCATCGAGGCTGGTCTTGTCGCTGACCGCGCGCACGACCTCCTCCCCCCATTCAGGGACGCGGCGTTCCTTCACGGCCAGGCATTGGAGCTGCAGATGGGCCGGCTTGGAACGCAGGCGCTCGACCGGGAAGGTGTCGGGATACGTGAAATCCACTTCGCGACTCTCGCCCGCGCGGATGCCTTCGAGCTGCGCGCCAGTGCCGGGGAACCGCCCACCCAGATTCTCATTCAGCTCGACTTCCACAGCCCCCTCGTCGTCTCCCTTGCCGGCGACGGGGATGGCTTCTGTCTTCCCGTCGGGGGTGAGGATGTGGGCGCTGATCTTGGCCAACAGCGAATCGCCCGAGGCCGCGGGGCGATCGACCGGGGTAAGCAACGCTTGCGATTGGCGTAGGCTCTCCAGCACGCGCTCCACTTGCTCCTCTTCCACCGGCGGTTCCTCAAACGGCATACGCAACGCGCGATAGGCCCCGGGATCGATCTCGGGCGAGAGCGGCACCGAGAAGCGCATCACCAGCGGCTCGCGTGAGACGACCTCCTCGAGCGTTCCGGCTCGCGCGGGTTCGATCGAGTGTTCGTCGAGCGCCTTCCGGTAAAGCTCCGGCCCGAGGATCTCGATCGCCTCGTCGAACACGGCTGGCTCGCCAAACTGCGTCACCACGACCGCGTACGGGGCTTTGCCTTTGCGGAATCCGGGAATATTGGCATGCTGCGCAAGGTGGCGCGCCGCGCGCTTCATGGCGCTTTCGATCGCCGCGGGTTCAGCTTCGATGGTCAATGTTCCCAGGCACTCGCCCGTCTTTTCGAATTGAGTTGTCATGCGTTCGCAGGCATCCTTTCGAGGAGCAAAACGCGCCGCCCGTGAGGGGCGGGGCGCATGGTGGGGAAGGAGGGACTTGAACCCTCACGCCTTGCGGCACATGATCCTAAGTCATGCCTGTCTGCCAATTCCAGCACTTCCCCAACCATCCCATTATAGCCTGCGGCTTCGCAGCCTGACAAGGACATTCTACGCACTGCCGCGTTAGATCTTCGTATGAGGGCCCAGCATGCCTTACGCTTGACCGCCCACGCGAGCACAGCGCACGTGTGCTGCTGGCGAACGACAGGGCGCAAGGGGCTTGCGTTCGACGGCACGCCGCATTCCAACTCATGATATCCTGCGGCGGGGTGACACATGCCGACGATCCTCGAGCAGGAGATCGCTGAACAACCGGAGGTGCTCGCGCGCTTCTTGGCCTCCGCCGGTGAGGTCACGCGGCACGTCGCGGCCGAGGTCTCGCGGCGCGGGGTTTCCTACGTCATGATCGCCGCCCGCGGCTCCTCCGATAACGCAGCGCGCTACGGCCAATACGTGTTCGGGGCGCGCAACCACCTGCCCGTGGCCCTGGCCACGCCCTCCTTGTTCACACTCTACAACTCGCCGCCGCGCCTGGAGGGCGCGCTGGTCATCGGCATCTCGCAATCGGGTCAGTCACCGGATATCGTCAGCGTGGTGGCTGCGGCCCGCGCGCAATCCCGCCCAAGCCTGGCCATCACAAACGACCCCGCCTCGCCGTTGGCGCAAGCCGCGGAGTGGGTCCTGCCTCTTTCGGCGGGGGAAGAGCGCGCCGTCGCGGCCACCAAAACCTACACGACCTCCCTGGGCGCACTGGCTTTGCTTTCCGCGGCGCTTTCGGGCGATGACGGCGCGCGGGCGCAGTTGGCTCGGGTCCCCGGCCAAATGCGTCGTGCTCTCGACAAGTCCCGCGAGATGGGTCCACAGCGTTGAGCGGTACCGCTACGCCGAAGGCAGCGCAGTGGTCGGTCGCGGCTTCAGCTATGGGACGGCGTTTGAGATCGCGTTGAAGGTCAAGGAGCTGACCCGGCTGGTGATCGAGCCCTATTCATCGGCCGACTTTCTCCACGGGCCGATTTCGATTCTCGAGCCCGGCTTTCCCCTGATTCTCGTGGCGCCCAGCGGCCGCACGCTCGACGATCTCTCTCTTCTGGCCGATGAGGCACTCCGGCGCGGGGCCGAGCTGATCGTGATTTCTGACGATGCCGGCCTGCTCAAACGCGCTCGGACCCCTCTGGCTCTGCCTCGCAGCACGCCCGAATGGCTTTCACCGCTCGTGACGGTCTTGCCGGGCCAACTGTTTGCGGCGCAGCTCGCGCGCGCCAAGGGACTCGACCTCGATCGCCCCCTGGGATTGAGCAAGGTCACGCAGACTCGCTAGCCCGTTCTGCCTGCCGGGCACGCGCACGACCGTGCGGCAGCGCTGTCCATCGGCGTCCCCGCACCTGCAGACGCGGTGTGTTTGCTTTGACTCTGCACTGCGCTCAACGTATCATACCCGCGCCGTGTTCGCGTCCGGCTTGAGGTGACTATGGAACTCGGAACAATCCGCAAAGTCGACATCGACCGCGAGGTCCAGCAGGCGTACCTCGACTACGCCATGAGCGTCATCGTCGCCCGTGCGTTGCCCGACGCGCGGGATGGGCTCAAGCCGGTGCAGCGGCGCATCCTGTATGCCATGCACGATATGCACCTCGCGCCGGGAACTCCCTTCAAGAAGTCGGCGCGCATCGTCGGCGAGGTGCTGGGCAAGTACCACCCCCACGGCGACATGGCCGTCTACGACGCCATGGCACGCATGGCGCAGGATTTCTCGATGCGCTACCTGCTGGTCCAGGGGCAGGGCAACTTCGGGTCGGTCGATGGCGACCCGCCCGCCGCCATGCGCTACACCGAATCGCGCCTGGCGCCGGTGGCCACGGAGTTACTTGCCGACCTGGAGCGCGACACGGTCGCTTTTCAGGTCAACTTCGACGGCACGCTGCAGGAGCCGGAAGTGCTGCCGGCGGCTGCCCCCAACTTGCTGGTCAACGGCGCCACAGGCATTGCGGTCGGCATGGCCACCTCCATCCCGCCCCACAATCTGGGTGAGGTCTGCGATGCGCTGATCTTCATGCTGCATTCGTGGAGCCGGTTGGATGAGATCTCGATCGGCGAGCTGATGCACCACATTCAAGGGCCGGATTTTCCGACCGGGGGTCTCATCCTCGATCGCGCAGGTTCGGAGGAAGGCCTTTCGGCAGCCTACGGCACCGGGCGGGGCAAGGTGCTCGTCCGCGCGCGAGCCCACATCGAGGGAATCGAGCGCGGCCGGACACGCCTGCTCGTGACCGAGCTGCCCTACCAGGTCAACAAAGCCGGGCTGCTCGAGCGGATCGCCGAGCTGGTGCGTTCGGGCGCCCTGGAAGGGGTCGCCGACCTGCGCGACGAGTCGGACCGTCAGGGAATGCGCATCGTGATCGAGCTTGCGCGGACGGCCGATCCGCGCACAGTGCTGCGCGAGTTGTACAAGCGCACTCCGATGGAGACCACCTTCAGCATCATCCTTCTCGCGCTTGTGCATGGCGAACCGCGCATGCTCTCTCTCAAACAGGCCCTGCGCGTCTTCCTCGACCATCGCCTGGAGGTGATTCGCAAACGAAGCCAGTTCGACCTTGCCCGTGCAAAAGAACGCGCACATCTGCTGGAGGGTCTGCGCATTGCGATCAAGAACCTGGAGGAGGTCATCCGGTTGATTCGCGCAGCCAAGGATGCCGACGACGCGCGCGCTCGCTTGCAGAAGCGGTTCAAGTTGAGTGAGATCCAGGCCACCGCGATCCTCGATATGCCGTTGCGACGCCTGGCTGCCCTCGAACGCGAGAAGATCGAACTCGAGTACAAGGAGAAGCTGGCTCAGATCAAGGAACTCGAACGCCTGCTGGCCTCGCCCAAGCTCATGCGTGAGACGCTCAGCCAGGATCTCGCGCGGGTGAAGGCTGCCTATCACGACCCCCGCCGAAGTGCGATCGTGCGCGGCTGGGAGGAGCCCGCCAGCATGCCACTCACCGTTGAGGAGACGCTGCCTTCGCAGAAGGTGTGGGTGACGCTCACGGCCGAAGGCTTGCTATCGCGAACCGAGGATACCAAGCGCGCCCTGGCCGTTCCGCGCGTCGCCCCGCGCTTCGTGTTGGAAGCAAACACGCGGGATACGTTGCTGCTGGTTACCGAGAAGGGCCGTGCGGCTGCCCTCAACGTCCATGCGCTGCCGGCGCGCGCCCACGCCGAGGAAGGTGCACCCTTCCATACCGTTTCGAGCCTCGACGCACCCAGCCGGGTGGTGGCCGGTGTCGCGGTGCCTGCGGCTCCTCCCGCCGGGGCGGGATTCTTATTGCTCGCCACCCGGCGAGGTATGGTCAAGAAGACCGATTTGAAGGCCGTGCCCGGTCCCTCTGCGCAAGTCGTGACTCTGGTCAAGATGGAGGCCAATGACAGCCTGGCTTCAGCCTTCACCACGGCCGAGGAAGATGACGTCTTGTTGGTCACCTCGCACGGCATGGCCATTCGCTTTCGCGGGCGCGAGGTCCGTCCGATGGGATTGAACGCTGCGGGTGTGCTTGGCATCAAATTGAGCCGCCCGGAGGAGCAGGTCGTGGCGGCCCTGCCCGTTCTTCCACGTAGTGATGTGCTGCTGGTCGCTCAATCCGGCCGAGCCAAGCGCACCTCGCTGGCCCAGTTCCCCGTCCAAGGCCGGCACGGCGTCGGCTCGCTCACCTGGAAGCTCGCGCGCAAAGAAACGCTGGTTGGCGCAATCGCAGGAGAGGCCGAAGCGCGGCTCATCTTGGTATTCAACGACGGTCTGGGCAAGCTGGCGCGCCTCAAAGATGCCCCGCGTCGCGCGCGGCCCTCGGCGGGCGGAGCCATGCTCAAGCTCAAGAAGGGTCAGTCGTTACTGCGTGTGGTCCCGATCGCACCACAGCGGGAATTGCGCACGCCGGGGAAGAAACGACCCGCGAAACTTGCCGGCCGCCCGTCGAAGAAGCCGGCCGCCCGTGCCGGTCGCCCGGCCTCGGCCCGCCGGCCAAGCGCCAAACCGAAACGCACGAGCCGACCGGGTCGGTCGGCTCGATCGAAGCGTTAGGTCGCAGTGTGTCGAGCTAGGTTCGGTCGACGGTGAAATACGTGTAGTGGTATTGGATCTTGCCGTCACGCGTGCCGAGTGTGTCGTTGCCATCCAACACCCGGCCGGCGCTGCTCGTGGCAGTCCAGGTGAAGTGGCGCGAGTTGCCCTCGCCGCTGCGGCCGGTCAACGTGAAGGTCCCGGCCGGCAGCAGATTGCCCAAGAAGTTGCGATACCAGTCGGTGATCGGCGTTGTTCCCACGATTGTCCGCGCACCGCTGACTTGGGCCGCGTTAGGCTGGTAAAGGGCCAGCACGGTCTCCACGTCGCGCGTGTTCCAGGCGGTCACAATGCGGTCGGTGATGTCCTCCTCCGGCGGCGGGGGCGGAGGGCGGGGCTCCCCAGTCGAAACGCGCCACCGCATCCCACATGTCGATATACCCGGGCTTGGTGGCATAGTCCCACGAGAAGAAGTTCGCGCCGGTCAGGCCGAGCGCCTGGGACTTCGTGAGGAACAGGGTCAACTCGGAGGCCGCCGGCCGCCACCCCGACGTGGCATACGCCGACCCGGTGGGCACCACCGGCAGGCTGGGGGTCAGGGCCGTGATCTCGTCCACTGAGCGCTCTAACTGCTCATCCGGGTTGTGGGCCTGCTCCCAGTAGACCTGGGGCATGTTGAAGTCGCACTTCTCGAGGAAGGCCGTCCACGGGAACTCCGGATGGTAGCTGGGGTAGCGGTAGGAACTGAGCGCGATCGGCAGCGTGCCCAACCCGGACCGCAACTCGCGCACGAATGTGCGCGCCGCCGTGGCTTTGCCGGGGAGTTTGAACTCGCGCTCGGCATCGATGACGTAGCCGGCGAGGCCCAAGGCTTGGGTGCGCTGGACGGCGAGCCGCGCTTCGCCGAGCGGGTCATTGCCGTAGATGTAGTGCCAGCCCCACGAGGCAATCCCCTTCGCCCGAAGTGCGGAGATGATGGGCGGGAGCAGGTCGTGTCCATGTGAGTCGATGTTGTAGGCCCACGTCCCGTCGGCAATCTTGAGCAGCACATGTGTCAGGCGGGCCGACTCAGCGCGCGCCGCGATGCGCGCCGGGTCACCGCCGTCGCAATTGGGCACCTGCCAAACGAAGAAACCCTTGCCGGTGATCGGCATACCCAGCCTCCGCGTCCCGCAGGCCTCGATCAGGTCGAATCAACCTGGGTCCTGGATATCCTGGGACTCATGCGGGTGGATGCACCTTCCATGCCAGGCGGTGGCACAAACCGTGTCATCTGGCCCTGCCTGTTGCGGGTCGCCCGCTGGCTCGTTATACTTAGGCGAACTGGCGTTCGAATGAAGCTTGAATCGCTCTTCGAGTTCCCTCCCCTCCCTCAGCGCCGCCGAGCGCGACCTAGTCGAGCGCGCCTACCGCCTCGCAGAACGCGCCCATGCCGGACAGGTGCGCGTTTCCGGCGAGCCTTACCTCCAACACTGTCTGGCCGTGGCTAAGATCCTCGCCGATTTCGGCGTGCCGGCCACCACTCTGGCCGCCGCGCTACTTCATGATGTCGTCGAGGACTCGGGCATCCCCCTCGCGGAGATCCGGCGCGACTTCGGCGACGAAATCGCAAACCAGGTCGACGGTGTCACCAAGCTCACTCAGCTTCCACACGTCTCGCGCGCAGGGGAGACAAGCGCGCCGGATGACGAGACCGAGTGGCGGCGCGCGCTCGACGTGGAAACACTGCGCAAGATATTCCTGGCCATGGGTGACGATGTGCGGGTGGTGCTGATCAAACTGGCGGACCGCTTGCACAACATGCGCACGCTGGGCCACCTGGAACCGGAGCGCCGCAAACGCATCGCCCAGGAAACGCTCGAGATATTCGCTCCTCTGGCCAACCGTCTTGGCATGTGGCAAATGAAGTGGGAATTGGAAGACCTGGCCTTTCGCCACGTCAATCCGGCGATGTACAAAGAGATCGCTGGCAAGCTCGAGGAACGTCGCGCCGCGCGCGAATCGACGATGGCAAGTATCGTCACCCGCCTCAAAGGACTGCTTGAGCAATCCGGCATTCAGGCGGAAATCACCGGACGGCCCAAACACATCTACTCGATCTACCGCAAGATCCAGCGCAAGGGCGTCCCGTTCGAGTCTCTTCATGACATCCGCGGTGTGCGCATCATCGTCCCGGATCTTTCGTCGTGCTACGTGACGCTGGGTGTCATCCACAATCAGTGGTCCCCGCTGCCCGGCGACTTCGATGACTACATCGCCTCGCCCAAGGATAACTTCTACCAATCTCTCCACACGGCCGTGGTCTACGACGACGGGAAGACGCTCGAAGTGCAGATACGAACGCCCGAAATGCACCAGAGCGCCGAGCTGGGGATCGCGGCCCACTGGCGTTACAAGGAAGGCAGTAAGCGCGACGAGTCCTTCGAGCGGCGCATTCTGTGGCTGCGCAGCCTGATGGATTGGCGCTCCGAGGTACAGGATGCTGCCGAGTTCGTCGACGCTCTCAAGTCGGATGTCTTCGAGGACCGGGTCTACGCCTTCACGCCCAAGGGCGACGTCATCGACCTGCCCGCAGGTTCGACCCCGATCGATTTCGCCTACCACGTCCACACGGAGATCGGCCACCATTGCCGCGGGGCCCGCGTCAACGGCAAGCTCGTGGCCCTCGACTACCGCCTGCACACCGGCGATCAGGTGGGCATCGTCACCACGCGCAGCGGCGGGCCAAGCCGCGACTGGCTGAACACGGACCTCGGGCTCGTCCGCTCGCAGCGCGCGTCTGCAAAGATTCGCCAGTACTTCAAGCGCCAGGATCAGGAGCAACGCTCTGCAGCGGGCCGCGAGGCGGTCGAACGCGAGCTGCGCCGCCTGGGCGTTGAAGATGTGACCATCGAGAGCCTGGCCAAGGAGTTCGGCTTCCCGGCCATAAACGACTTCCTGGCGGCGGTCGGCTCTGGCGATATCTCCTCCGCACGTGTCGTCACGAAGATTCTCCAGGGGGAGAATGCCGCCCTGGATGAGATGCCCGTCCTTTCCGTCCCCTCGCAGTTGACGACCGAACAGGTCAACGTCACGGGGCTGCGCGGGATGCTCACCACGATGGCCCGCTGTTGCAAGCCGGTGCCGGGCGATCAAATCGTCGGCTATGTGACCCGCGGTCGCGGCGCGACCATTCACCGCACCGACTGTTCCAACATCCTGCGCGTCGGTGATAAGGAGCGCCTGGTTCGCGTCTCGTGGGGGTACGCTGCACGCACCTACCCGGTTGCCGTGCGCGTGTCCGCCTACGATCGCGAGGGGCTGCTGCGCGACGTTTCGACGGTGGTCGGCGAAGAGCACATCAACATGAACAGCGTTGTCTCGACCCTCAAGGCGCATCAGGCAACAATCGATTTGATCCTGGAAGTGGTCGACCTGGGGCAGTTGAGCCGGGTTCTCAACCGCATCGAGGCCCTGCCCAATGTCGTGGAAGCCCGACGGGTGCGCGCCTGATTCACCGCGCATGAAGATTCAGATGAAAGAGACCCTTCTCCCAATGAATGACCTGATCAGTATCCGTGAAGCCCGCCGCCGGCTGTTTGAACGGTTCCATCCCTTGCCCCTCGAGAAGGTACCGATCGCGGAGGCCGATACCCGCGTGCTGGGTGAAGACGTCGAAGCTGAGATCGACCTACCGCCCTTCGCCAATTCTTCGGTGGACGGGTTCGCCGTGCGGGCGGCCGACATTGCCACAGCCTCCGCCTTGACGCCGGTGAGCCTCCCGGTGGCGGGCGACATCCCGGCCGGGGCGGCGCACACGACCTACCTGGGGGAGGGGCGTGCGGTGCGCATCATGACCGGGGCGCCCGTGCCGCCGGGCGCGGATGCGATCGTGCCCATCGAAGCCACGACCCTGCCCAGGGTCAGCATGGGGGCTCCTCTGCCCAAAGAGGTGTTGGTGCGCGAGGCGGTACCCTTGGGCGCCAACCTGCGCCAGGCCGGGCTCGATGTGCGCGCCGGAGCCCGGGTCTTGGCGCGCGGCACGCCCCTGCGGCCGCAAGAGGTCGCGCTCCTGGCCGCGCTGGGGCGCAGCCACGTCTGGGTGTTCGAACGGCCGCGAGTCGCCGTGCTTTCTACCGGCGACGAGTTGGTTGAACCCGGCGCCCGATTGCGCCACGGCCAAATCTACGAAAGCAACGCCATCATGTTGTGCGCGATGGTGCGCCGCGCGGGTGGGGTCGCCGTCGACCTCGGCATTGCCCGCGACGACCTGCAGGAGATCGTGACCCGATTGGACTGGGCGCTGCGTGATGGGGCGGATCTCATCATCACATCCGCCGGTGTGTCAGTCGGAGCCTTCGACTTGGTGCGCGCGGCCATTGAGCAAAACGGGGCCATCGAGTTTTGGCGGGTCGACCTGCGCCCAG
This sequence comes from uncultured Chloroflexia bacterium, assembly GCA_963712475.1. Taxonomy (GTDB): domain Bacteria; phylum Chloroflexota; class Anaerolineae; order Anaerolineales; family RBG-16-64-43; genus RBG-16-64-43. Next base: position 487,586 of record CAVQIA010000004.1, on the reverse strand, counting down.
GCAAGCCGTTGGCCTTCGGGCGATATCGAGACACCCCGATTTTGGGCCTGCCGGGAAACCCCGTGTCGTCGTTTGTCACTTTTGAACTCTTCGCGCATGCGGCCATGCGTGCTCTGGAGGGCCGCCCCACGCGCGAGCTGCCGCTGGTTTCGGTCACTTTGGAAGAGGCGGTGACCTCCGACGGGCGTGAGTCGTACTTGCGCGCGCAAGTACGCAAGGAAGGGGGCGGGTTCCGCGCGCGCGTGCTGGAGAAGCAGGCCTCCTCGGTCCTGTCGTCGCTCGCCGCGGCCAACGCACTGGTCATCATCCCGAGCGGAGTACACAAGGTGGCCGCCGGGGCTCAGGCCGAGGCTTGGCTGCTCGAGGAGTAGCGTTGCAGAGTGCGACCCGCGTGAAGGATGATATGATTTACGGCGCCCTAGGGCCCCCCGTGCGCCGCGGGCCCAGCACGCGAGAACCTGATGTGGGGCGCGCGTGGTCGAGTTGGCAGCCTTGCTCCACCATGGTAGAAGTACACCCCAGATCGAGGAGGGGAAATGCCAAGAATCCGCTGTCGCTACATGGACTGCGTCTTTCTTGAAGACGGGTACTGCGGCGCCGCAGCCGTCGAATTGGACCCCGATGCAGGCTGCCTGACCTATTCCCAAAGCGAAGCCGCGGCTCCCGAGGAGGAATGGGAGGACGAGGAATTCGATGAGGAATGGGAAGATGAGGAAGAGGATCTAGAAGAGGAAGAGGACGACGAGGAAGCCTGGGAAGACGAGGAAGAGGAAATGTAGTCCTGCCCCGATTGGACCGTTCCCTCCGCGTCCGAACGACGACGACTAAGAAGGGCGAGCGCGGGCTCGCCCTTGTGATTCCAATAGGAGGGGGGACGTTCTACTTGCGGGTCGACCCTTGGAGTGTGCGGGAGAGTATGTCTTCCTGTTCGCGGCGGGTCTTCTCTATGGATCCGCGCGCCGTGCGTTCGGCGGCCGAGGGGGTGGCCGATGAAGATTGCTGCGCTTTGAGGAAGGCGGCCTGCATCGCGGTGAGGGATGGCTCCTCGGCCTTCTGTTCCTCTTCCACTTCTTTGGCGGTGATTATCTCGAGCGCCTTCAGGCTGAGTTGGATCTGCTTCTTCCTGCGGTCGACGCCCAAGACCATCACCTCGATGGCATCCCCGACCTTGACAACTTCCGCCGGGTCCTTCACGTATCCGTTGGCCATTTCGCTGATGTGGATCAGCCCGGGCCGTTCCGCACCGATTTCCACGAAGGCGCCGAATTTCTCGAGGCGGACGACCTTGCCAGGGACCACGGCGCCTTTCCTAATTTCACTCCAGTCGACATCCAGGGGTTTGACAAGCGTGAGCTCCAGCCGCCCATGAGCGGCATCGACCTTGCGCACCCACACGCTTACGATCTGTCCTGTCTTGAGCACGTCTTCCACACGATTGACGTGCTGCTCGGCAAGGGCCGAGATATGCGCGAACCCCTCGCGTTCGGCGCCGACATCGATGAAGGCGCCCGACAGGTCGATCCGCGAAACGGTGCCTTCCAACATCATCTTGACTTTGAGCCCACTCAGGGGATGGGCGACCGCAGCAGTCGAATTCTCTGTTGGCATGTACCTCTTCTCCGTCAATTCAAGCGCGGTCTCAGCGGCCGCGTCCACTCGCGGGAACACTCGCCTGGATTCATGCGCACGGGGCAGGCCCGACACCGGCGCGGCGCGCGGTCCGGGTTCAGGCTCGAGGCCGTCTCATTGTGTGGAGGACGCCGGCAGGGGTTCGCACGGACTGGGCTTGGCAAGAACCAGGGGCTCCGTTCCACCCACGTGGCGTTGGGCAGCCCCCCTGTCGAACGGCTTGCGAAGCCGCATTTTACCCCAGCGCGGGCGGTGGTGCAAGACGCGCCGCCGCACGATGGCGCCGCCGTGCGCCGGTCGTTTGCTTTGAATCCTCAGGTTGCGGGCTTAGAATCGCGCTAGAGCCGCACTCCGGATGCGGACCGGTCAGGCCCCATGCGAATTGATCGCGGGCGGGTCGCCAACATCAGTGTCGGTGAGGTGTGAAATGAGCGAACTGACTCAAATGCTGTGTGTTCCATGTCGCGGCGGCGAGCCGCCGCTGGATGAACATGAGATCGGGGATTTGAGCCGTCAAACCCCTGGCTGGGTCGTGATTGAAGTCGATGGAATCAAGCGCCTCCAGCGCGCATTCAAGTTCAAGAACTTTGTCGAAGCGCTGGATTTCACACAGCGCATTGGCGGGCTGGCCGAATCCCAGGGTCACCACCCCGCGCTGCTCACCGAGTACGGCAAAGTCACAATCACCTGGTGGACCCACAAAATCCGCGGGCTGCACAAGAACGACTTCATCATGAGCGCTCGGACGACCGAACTCTACGACGGTCTACGCCCGGCCTGAAGAGGGGAACAGGTTTGCCGTCCCTTCGTCGCCCGCGAGGTTCTCACGCATTGAAGCCCGTGTCATGACCGATATCAACTCGAAACCTCCGGAAGACCATGCGAGCACGAAGGCGACCTTGCCGGAATTCGCGGACGAATTCCTGAGCAAGGCGCTCAAGTCGCCCCGCACTCGGGAGAACTACCGTTGGGCGCTGGTCGCCATGCAGCGCTTCGCCAATGAGACGCGCTATCACGGCACGCCGCGCGCAGGCAGCTTGCCTGTTCGCGCTATCAAAGATGACGTGCTGGTCGCTTACCTGGATTGGCTCCTCGGCCAGAAGCATTACTCGGCGGCCACGATGGCCCTGTATATTGCCGCGGCCAAGCGCTACTTGGGATGGCTCTACGCAAGGGGCAAGCTCGATCCCTCTTTCCGACTGGACGCGGCGCGCCAGAAACTTTCGGAGGAGACCCGCGGTGGAGTATTGCGCTATGCGCCGCGCCGCCCGGACCCCAACCTGGCCTCCATTCTCTCCTTCTACGACGGGGTCCGCCTGCCCTCCGGCAAGACCGCGGCCGAGCGCCAGGGGCGGCTGGTGCTCCTTCGCAACCGCGCCGTGGTTCACACCTTGTATTCCTCGGCCGGGCGCGCCAGCGAGGTGACTCAGCTCAATTGCCAAACGGTGGACCAGGGCTACAGCACGACGGTGGAGGTGACCGGCAAGGGCGGAAAGCGGCGCATGCTGATCCTCACGCAGGAGGCGCAGCAGGCGATCCGCCAGTATCTAGCCGAGCGAGAGCGCCAGGGCGAACATCTCGCGGCGCGATCCGCGAACAAGGAAGTGCCGCTCTTCGTCAGCCACGGGCGAGGCCGCCTGAAACGCCTTTCGCGCACAACGTTATGGCGAGTGGTCTCTGAGGCTGCGCGCACCTTGGGTCTCAAATCTGGCAGCGGGCCGCATGCCTTCCGCCATTTTCGCGCACAGTCGCTGCGCGACGAAGGGATGGACCTCGGCATGCTGCAGGCGCTGCTTGGCCACGCTTCGATCGAGACCACACGAAGGATCTACGCACCCCAGACCGACGTCCGCCAATTGGTGGATGCACTGGCGACATACGGCGTCCGTGCGGGCGAGGCCGCCCACCGAGCAGGGCGGATCGTCCCCGCCCCCGCGCGAAGCCTGCATCCTGCGCGGCGTGGGCGCAAGCCGCGTGCCGCAAGCGACGAGTAAACCCCTCCGATCGGGCCATATGATGGCCGCAGGGGCGTGACGCGGGCGATGACCCGCCGCCACACGACAACCGCGGCCCGCAACTCATCCGGAACTTCACCTGTCCTCGCTCGGTCTCGGTGCCAATGGGCACCGATATAATGGCCGAGTGGAAATCCGCACACGCGTAGCCCAATTCATCGCTGAACATAAGATGCTCGAGCCAGGCGAGCAAGTCGTGGTCGGCCTTTCGGGCGGCCCCGACAGCCTGGCTCTGTATGTCCTGCTCCGCGAGCTGGGGCACGCGCCGATCGCCGCGCACTTGGATCATTCCATGCGTGCGGAGAGCGCCGAAGATGCACGCTTCGTCGCAGAGATGGTCGCCGCGTGTGGCGGCGAATTCCGCCAGCGGCGAGCCGACGTTGCCGGGGTGGCACACCGCGAGCATCGCTCGCTCGAGGAGGCGGCGCGGCAAGTACGCTACCATTTCCTCTCGGCCACGGCGCTCGAGTGTGGATGCCGGGCTGTGGCGGTGGGGCACACCCTGGATGACCAGTCGGAAACGGTTCTGCTGCACCTGTTGCGCGGCGCGGGAGTTTCGGGTCTGCGCGGAATGTTGCCGGTCGCGGATCTTCACCAGGTTCAGCATGAAATCCCACCCGGGCAAGGACGTCTCGTGAGGCCCTTGTTATGCCTCACCCGCGAGGAGACCCTGCGCGTCTGCCGTGAACGAGGGCTCGAGCCGCGAACAGACCCCAGCAATGCCGACCCTGCTTTCCTTCGCAATCGCATCCGCCTCGAATTGCTGCCGACGCTGGAGACCTACAACCCGGCCATCCGCCGCCTGCTCGTGCAGACCGCCCAACTCATGGCAGCCCACGATCGTCTGCTGGAGCTTGCCATCGAACGTGGGTCGGAGAAATGCCTCGCCGCGCGCGGCGCAGGCACGCTGTGGATCGAGCGCGCGGGGTTCGCCGAGCTGCCGGAGGCTGTTCAACATGGTGTGGCGCGCGAGGCGCTCGCTCGGTCGCTCGGCGGACGCGAGGACATCGCCTTTCGGCACGTGGTTGGCCTGACCCAATTCGTGGCCAACCCGCCGCATTCTGGCCACGCCCACCTGATGAAGGCGGTCCACGTCTATTCTGCGGGCCCGCGTTTGTATCTAACCGGCGAACCGGATCCTTCGCCGACGGCGCCACCCTCGCCAGTGCGGGTCGACACAATCGCCGGTCGGATGTTGGCGCCGGACTTCGGCGCAAGCGTCGAACTCGACCTGGTCCCTCCACCTCCGACCGCGGGGCGCCTCACGGATGCATGGAGCGCGTGTATCGATTTCGATCGAGTGCACATGCCGCTGTACGTGCGGGCGGCCGCGCCGGCGGATCGTTTTCACCCGCTTGGCGCAGAGTACGAGACGCGCCTGAGCGACTTCCTCGCCTGCCAGCACGTCCCCCAATTCCTCCGCCGCATCCAGCCCGTTCTCGCCGATGACGTTCGCATCCTGTGGGTGCCCGGAGTGCGGATCCATCACGAGGTACGCCTGACCGAACGCTCGCAGCGCGCGCTGCGCCTGCGATGGATTGCGGGGTCGGCATGAACCCGGCACGGCCTGCGCGCGGTTGGGTTCGCGGCGTGCTCATCGCACTAGCCGGCACGGCGGCCTGGGCCACAACGGCTATAATCATGCGTACGCTGATGCAAGGGCTGAACATCGCTCCCCTGACATTGGCGGTGTGGCGCGATGTCACAGTCGTCCTGGTTCTTTTCATCGCGCTGCGTGTGACGGCCCCTCACGCCCTGCGCATTCGGAGGACCGATCTGCCGTTCCTCCTTCTGCACGGCGGGGTGTCGCTCGCGGCGATGAACGCTCTGTGGGCCCTCTCCCTGGGCTACAACGGAGCCACGCTCTCGACCGTATTGGTCTACCTGGCTCCGGGCGTCGCCGCCCTGGGCGGGTGGGTCTTCCTACGGGAGCCGATTACCCGCTGGAAAACCCTCGCCATCGGTTTGGGGCTGGCGGGTGTGATTCTCATCGTGGGGACCTCGCCAACGGGATACCGGCTGACGCCAACCGGCATCGTGATCGGACTGGCCTCGGCCGTCGGTTTTGCCGCGTTCAGTCTGACAGGCAAAGTTGGGGCGCGTAGGTTCCAAAGCACGTGGACCGGCTTGTTCTACGGTTTTGTGTTCGCCACCCTCGTGCTCGCCGGGCTGGCATGGGGGTCGAGATCCCCTGTGGTGGCGTTCGACGGACGCCTGGCGTTGGGGCTTCTGGCGCTGGCAGTCCCTACGCTTCTCGGTTACGGGCTGTTTTCGGCCGCGCTGCGCTATCTCCCCGCGAGCGTCGCCACCCTCATCGCCTCACTCGAGCCGGCGCTGACGGCGGTGATGGCCGTCACGCTGCTCGGTGAGCGGCTCGGGTCGATTCAGTGGGCGGGTTCGGCGCTCATTGTGGCGGGCGTGTTGCTTGTGCAGCGGTCGTCGACCGGGACGCCGGCGAAAGAACGACTCGCATCCGTCGCTGCGGGCAGAGACCCCGGCTGATGGCGCGCACTTTCACGCACTGAGGAGGAACGCATGAGACTACGGGGTGGCCGCAAGAAGGGTGGGCGCTTCCTCGAATTGCTGATGGAACAGGCCAAATACGCCGTCGCTGGGATGGAAGCTCTGTCGCAGTATATGAAGACACCCAGCGATGATGCCGCGGAGCAAGTGTCGCGCATCGAGAAGGCTGCGGACGAGACTCGCCGCATCCTGATCGACGAACTCAACCGGACGTTTGTCACGCCCTTCGACAGGGAAGATATCTTCGCCTTGTCGCTGACCATCGATGACATCCTCGACTATGCCTACAGCACGGTCGATGAAATGGTCATTCTCAAAGTCCGGCCCAACCCCTACCTGCAGCGCATGACCAGCCTGCTTAGCGAGGCCGCGCGCGAGATCTCCACTGGGGTCACGGAGCTCATGGATCACCCGGCCGTCGCCTCCGATCACGCAGTGCGGGCCAAGGCGCTTGAGAACCGTATGGAGAGCGTCTACCGCGAAGCGATCGGCAATCTGTTCGGTGCGCCGGCCGACCTTGAGCACGTGGTGGACATGCTCAAGCTGCGCGAAATCTACCGTCACCTCTCGAACGCCGCCGACCGCGGTGATCAAGCGGCCAACGTCATCTCCGACATCGTGGTCAAGCGCATATAAACAGAGAGCGGCGTCCGACGGGGACGTCGCTCTGAAGAAGAATCACACCGGGAGGAGCAGCTCTGGCGTAGCTCTCCTCCCGGTTTTGATTTGAGTCTGGACGCGACCCGCAATCTGCGGCGCGGACCTACTTGCGCCCGGTCTTCCTCTTGGTCGTCTTCTTGACGGACTTCTTGACCGGCTTGCGCTTCGCAGGTTTCTTTGCAACTTTCTTCTTTGCAACAGGTTTTCTGGCGGCGGGTCTCTTGGCCGCTGGTTTGCGCCTTGGCCGCTTGACAGCTGGCTTGGCCGGCGCCGGAGCCGGGGGCATGGTGGGCGGCATGGAGCTGGGCATCGGCATGGACGGCGGCGAATAGGGCGCGGGGGGCGGCGGCATCGGCGATGGCGGCGGGTATTGTGTTCCGCCGGCGGGCGGGAAGGGGGCAGGTTTATCGGACATAGGTTTCAAATCCTCCTTTGGGGTGGGTTCCGAGCCGGGAGCCGGAGCGGCGGCGAGGCCGCCGGCCGGCACGTGGCGACGCAACTGATCGAGAGGGATTTTCAGACCCTTGCGGCAGCGCGGACAATGCTCCACATGATGCCTGGCGTGGTTGGCCTCCGCTGTTGCCAGAGCAGCGGCGACCACATCGGACGTCAATTGGAATGACCAGCCGCAGTACTGGCATCGCCACGAGAACGCCGACATGACTTCCTCCGGTTGTTCCCCACTATACACACTTTTGTGGGTTTTGCAACTTTGCGCACGGCCTCACGCGACAAGGCGCGGATCGCTATCGCGCTCGCGTGTACTGCCCTCTCGCCCTCTCGACGTCAACTCGCGAAGCGGCGAGGATGCCGGCCAGGATGAGCGCAGCTCCCGCCACTTGAATCAGCGACGGGGCTTCGCCCAGTATGAGCCAGGCCAAGAGAATCGAGCCGACCGGTTCGCCGAGTACGGTCACCGTGACGAAGGTCGCCGAGAGGTATCCCAGCGCCCAGTTGAATGCCGAATGGCCTATCAGTTGCGGCACCAGGCCAACGGCCAATATCCAACCATAGACTTCGAGCGGATAGGGTGCGAAGGGAATGCCCAAGATCAGTACCACGATGAGAAGCGCAATGCCCGCCGTTCCATAAGTGAGCAAGGCATACACACGCAAGGGCATGCGCGGTCGGAGCGAACGCCCGATGAGGAAATATCCGCTCACAAGCCAGGCGCCTAGAAGCGCAAGGCCATCGCCACGCAGCGCCGGGCCCCCCAGGGCCAGTGCCTGCGGGTCGCATGAGAGTCCTCCCGCCAGCGAGCACACCTCGCTCAGGGCGACCACCACAGTTCCTGTCAGCGCAACCAGCATGGCGAGGAGCGTGCCAGCCTTGGGCGGCTCGCGCAACATCAGAGTGGAGGCGAGCGACACCCACAAGGGCGTGGTCGTGACCAGCACCACCGAGCTGGCCACGCTGGTCAACTCGAGGGACGTGATCCACGACGCGAAATGGGCCGCCAGAAATAACCCCGAAAGAACCGCCAGCCCCGCCTCGCGCCGCCTGACGTGGCGCAAGCGCTCCCGATCCAGCCACAGGGCAACGGGCAGCAGTGCAACGGCCGCGACCAGCATGCGTCCCGCGGCGATCAGGAGTGACGGTCCACCGGCCGCCTGTGCCAGGCGGATGAAGATCGTCGCCGTCGACACCGCGAGTATGCCGACCAAGCTGACGGCACGAGCCTGCCGGGGACCTGGGCCTGGTCCAACCCGCGGATCGGGCGTCATCGCCATCGTGACAACCTGTCCATCCTGAGGATTTTCCTTGACAGCCGTTTTTGAAAAGGCTAGAATTCTGACGCAAATTGGCGCCTACGGCATTCGCCGCCGCAGGCCAAGATCTTACAAGACCGCTCCGGAGCCGTCAAAGCCCGGATGCCCACTTCCCAAGGAGAGCAAAATGACTCACGAACTACCCCCGCTGCCGTACGAGTACAATGCCCTCGAGCCGCACATCGACGAGGCCACGATGCGCCTGCATCACGACAAGCACCACAAGGCCTACGTCGATGGACTCAACAATGCCGAGGCCAAGCTGAAGGATGCCCGCGACAAGGCCGACTTCGCGCTGGTGAAGCACTGGGAGCGCGAGCTTGCCTTCCACGGATCGGGCCACTTCCTGCACAATCTCTTCTGGGAAGTGATGGCCCCCAGCGGCAAAGGCGGCGGCGGCAAGCCCACGGGCGAGCTCCTCAAACAGATCGAGTTGCACTTTGGATCATACGACAACTTCGCCAAGCAGTTTAGCGCCGCCGCGACGGCGGTGGAAGGCTCGGGGTGGGCCTTGCTGGTGGTCCAGCCCTCCAAGAAGCACCTTGAGATTCTCACCGCTGAGAAGCATCAGAATCTCACGCAATGGGGTGCTGTGCCCATTCTGGCACTCGACGTTTGGGAACATGCATACTATTTGAAATATCAGAATAAACGCGGCGACTACGTTCAGGCCTGGTGGAATGTCGTCAACTGGCCGGAGGTGTCGCGGCGGTTCGAGGCGGAGTTCCAGAAGTAACCTGGGGCGGCGCCGTCGCCCTCACACCTCACAAGGCTGCACCCCCTCGACGATCGATCGAGGGGTGCGGCCACCCAGGTCGAAGGAGAATCGACGATGACCCACATCATCACCAGCCTTTGCCTACGTGACGGCGGTTGCGTGGACGTCTGCCCGGTGGAGTGCATCGTGCCGGGCAAGCCCACCGCCGAGTGGCCTTGGTTCTACATCGATCCCGACACATGCATCGACTGCGGGGCTTGCGTGCCGGAGTGTCCGTATGTGGCGATCTTCCCGGAGGACGAGGTCCCGAACGCTCTGAGCGCCAAAGAGGGACAGCGTCTGAGCCGGCCCGATGGCACAGCCGCGTATGACGGGAGCGACCACAACGGTCAGCCCGTGCATCTGGACAAGACCATCGTGATGAAGGCGGGGCAGGTGGTGGATCTGCGAACCGATATCGACCCCAACTACAAGTTCTTCAAGGAAGGCCCGGGGTATTCGGCCAAGTAGCCGGCCAGGGTGAGTGTATGGGAGCCGCAAGGCTCCCTTTTTCTTCGGCAGAGCGGGGGTGAGCGATCCATGAATGAGCGCATCGAACACGACACGCTGGGCGAGGTCCGGGTCCCGGCGCAGGCGCTTTACGGCGCCCAGACGAAACGCGCGGTTGTCAACTTCCCCGTGTCCGGGCTGAAGCCCTGGCGTGCCTTCATCTGGTCCCTGGGTGCCATCAAGCGAGCTGCGGCGGAGGTCAATCGCGACCTGGGTCTGCTCGCCGCCGAAAAGGCGGCGGCCATCAGCCAGGCAGCGCGCGAGGTGATGGACGGCCGCTGGGACCGCGAATTTGTGGTCGACCCCTTCCAGGCCGGAGCCGGCACGAGTCACCACATGAATGCCAACGAGGTCATCGCCAATCGCGCCACGGTCATTCTCGGCGGCGCACTGGGCGAGTATCGTGTGAATCCAAATGATGATGTCAACCTCGGACAATCCACCAACGACGTGATCCCGGCTGCCATCCGCCTGGGTTGCCTTTGGCGCTTGGAGGAATTGCTGGGTGTTGTGGATGAGCTTTCGGGCGAGCTGCGCCGCAAGGCGGAGGAGTTCGACCCGATCATCAAGTCCGGCCGGACCCACCTGCAAGACGCCGTTCCGGTGCGCCTGGGCCAGGAGTTCGGCGCCTACGCCCACGCGGTTGCGCACGACCGGGCGCGCCTGGCGCGTGCCGCGGACGGACTGCGCCGCTTGGGCATTGGGGGAACGGCCGCCGGCACCGGGTTGAATGCACATCCAGAGTTCCATGCGCGCATGGTCGAAAGCTTGCGGCAGATCACCGGGCTCGACCTTTCGACCTCCTCTGATCTGTTCGAGTCGATGCAGTCCATGGCCGATGCGGCGGACTTCTCGAGCGCGATGCGAGTCCTGGCCCTCAGCCTAACGCGCATCGCCAACGATTTGCGCCTGATGGCCAGCGGCCCGGCCTCCGGGCTGGACGAGATTCGGTTCACTCCGCTCCAGCCGGGCTCCTCGATCATGCCGGGCAAGATCAATCCGGTGATGGCGGAGATGCTCAACCAGACGATGTACCAGATTGTGGGGCTCGACATGGCCGTGGCCTTGGCCTCGCAGGCCGGGCAGTTCGAACTCAACGTGATGATGCCGATCATCGCCCATGACCTTTTTGAGATGATGCAGCTCATGATCGGCGCGATCGGTGCCTTTGCCGAGCGGGGCATCAGGGGGCTGCAGGCAAACCCCGAGCGAGCCGCGCATTGGCTGGAGCGGAATGCCATCATCGCCACGGCTCTCAACCCGCTCGTGGGCTACGCGGCAGCCGCCGAACTGGTCAAGGCATCGCAATCCACCGGCCGCGGCTTGCGCGAAGTGGCGCTTGAACGGGCGACGCGCGGCGAGCTCAAACACCGCCTCGAGGCGCGGGCCGTCACTCCGGCCGAGGTGCAGGCCGTGCTCAATGATCTGCGCCGCATGACTGAAGGCGGCTTGCAGGGAGACACCCAGGCGCGCAATGGCTGAGACCGATGGGGATGAACTGCGGATCGCGCAGCACATGCTGGAAGAGATGCGCGCGGCGCTGGCTGCCTCGCTGCCCGAAGAAGGATGCGGTTTGCTATTCGGGCGTGCCGGCCGCGTTGAGCGGGTAATCCCGATCCAGAATTCGCTTCACAGCCCGGTTCGTTTCCGTCTCGAGCCCCGCGCTCAGCTCACCGCGATGCAATCCGCGGATGACCAAGGGCTGGAGCTGCTGGCCATCTACCATTCTCATCCGCGCGGACCAAAGCACCCCTCGCCCACAGACATAGAAGAAGCGGCCTATCCGCAGGCCGCTTACCTAATCTGGTGGCGTGAGAGCGCCGGGCGATGGAACCAACAGCTCTTTTGGCTGGAAGGGATCGAGGAGCCGGGCCTCGCGCGAGGCTACAGCCGCGGCCGCCTCGTTCTGGAACCCGATGGCGACGAACGGTCCTCCTAGAGGAGCGCCAGCACCAAGCCCAGCGCAAACCCGGCCCCTAGGCTGGCCAGCGCCGGGCGGAAGAATCCTCGCACGGAATACAGCCCCGCCAGGGCACGTTCGGTGAAGGTCCACACCTGCAGCTGGAACTTGAGCCAGGCCAGATCGGTGGTTTTCATCGGGCCTCCTACTTCGAGGTGCTCATCTTGATCACGCGGCCGTCTTCGTCGACCACGGCCCGCACAACGCGCGACATCTCCTCCCCGTTCGAGGTGCGCACTCGACCGCGGTAGGTGAGGACGAAATTGCCCCCCTGACCGGAGATGCTTGGGCGCGAGCCGCGCATTTCGGGGTAGTCGCGGCAGACCTGCTTGCTCACACGTTCAATCGCCTGCGCTTGAAGTCCCATTGGCTTCCTCGCTTTCCCCACGTGCGCAGCTGCTACGCGTTGCCGCGAGCGGCTGGACGTCCGCCAGTCGGCGCAGCCGTCGTGTCGTCGATGGGGCGCCGCCGACGCCGCATGAAGGCTGGAATGTCGAGGTCTTCTTCGGGAGGCGGCGGCTCCACGCGGTGGGCTGCTGCCGAGGCGGAGGTGGGCGTCCCGGCGCGCACGATGTGGCCGAGCGGTGCGGTGCCCGCGCGATCGGAAGCAGCCGGCGAGGCGCTGTGCAGAAGAACGTGCGAGGCTCCCGCCAACACCCGGCCGAGCGGCTGGCCGCCGACACCTGTCGCGACAATGATCGCTTGCACCCGACCCTGCATCGCAGGGTCGATCGCTGCGCCAAAAACAACCTCGGCGTTGAGCGCTCCAGCGGCGCCGATTTCCTGCATTGCTTTGTGCACCTCGATGAGCTCCAGATCCTCACCCCCGGTGAAGTGAACGAGTATCCCGGCCGCCGAGTCGAGCGAACCGATCTCGAGCATGGGGTTGCGCAACGCGCAGCGGATGGCATCCACCGCCTTGTCCGGCCCCGACCCCTGGCCGACGGCGAAGTAGGCGCCTCCCGCAAGTTGCATCAGCGAGCGCACGTGTGAGAAATCGACGTTCACCAGCCCAGGGCGGGTGATGAGTTCGGTGATGGCCTGCACTCCCTGACGCAGTACATCGTCTGCCAGGCGCAGGGCGACGTCAAAGGTTGTTTGGCGCGGCGCGACGGCGAGCAAGCGGTCGTTGGGGATGGTGATGAGCGTGTCGCAGTGTTGGCGCAGCTTCTCGATGCCGGTCTCAGCCGCATGCAACCGTCGCCGACCCTCAAACGCGAAGGGGAGCGTGACAATCGCCACAACGATCGAGCCTTGCTCGTGCGCGACCTGCGCCGCCACGGGGATGGCGCCGGTCCCCGTTCCGCCGCCCATGCCGCAGGTGAGAAACACCATATCGGCCCCCGCTAATAGATGGGCCAGATCGTCGGCGCTCTCCAGCGCAGCCGCCTCGCCAACCTCCGCGAGCCCGCCTGCACCCAGGCCGCGTGTCGCGTGCGGCCCTAAACCCAATCGGACGGGCGCCAGGCATGTGGCCAACGCCTGGAGATCCGTGTTGCAGGCAATGAACTCGACCCCCCCCAGGCCCAGTTCGATCATGCGGTTGACCGCGTTCGAGCCGCCGCCTCCCAGCCCAACCACTTTGAGCATGGTCGAGGGGCGCGCACTCTCCGCCGTCACAGGATGCGGCGCGGCGGCGCTCACTGTTGGTGTCAACAAGGGGGTCACGCCTGGCTCCTCTCCATCGGGACCGGACGCACATGATCCACGACACACCCGGCACTGCGCAAGGTTCGAATCATCGCCGCCGGCGCGCTCTCGGCGAACAACGTAACACGCTCGGCGCGTACCGCCTCGTCGATCGAATCGCCGATGGTCGGCCGAACCGTGCGCAGATAGTCTTGGAGCCCCTGCCAGGCCGCACCGTTCAACGCAGCGAGGCCTCCCGGCACGAGCAGGTAATGAGCGATCACCTTGCCCTGAGTCTCTTCCGCCCGGCGCGCGCGCGCCCTTTCGCCCAGCCGCTTCAGCGCGGTAACGATCGGCAGCGTCGTGCCGTCGGCTCGGAACCATGCCTGAGCGGATGCCGGGCTGCCTGGTTCCGCGCTGAGCAACCAGAAGGCCAGGTTGAGCAAACCGTCCGGCGCGCGGCGATCGATCACCATTCGTGCTAGCTCACTATTGAGATCCAGATGCCGCTTCTCATCCACGGCGGGGAAGTTGGCGTCCAGGTTTTCACCTAGAACGGCGCCCCCGCGAACCATGAGCAATGGGCGCGCCTGGCCCGCATGCCGGGTGACGATTTCTTGAACCCAATCGATCATTCCGAAGCCGCGGTGGTCCTGCGAATCAGGAGGCGTGAGATACGGGCGCACGTGCGGCCAGCGCGCCGCGCCGCCCGCGCCCCATGCGACGGGGCGGTTGTACGTCCATGCCTCGACGGCGAACGTCATGCTCGCCAGCAGGTCCGCTTCGCCACGGGCGACGAGCGCGGCCAGCGCAGCGTCCAGGAAGGCCAGGTCCCAGTAGTCGCCGCCCGAGTGGAGGGCAGGGAAAACGGGTGCAAGGCCGGCTTCCAACATCACCTTGGCGGCTGGAACGAATGCATCCAGGAACAGCTCGACGGGCGAGCCGCGTTGCCAGTCCACCGAGGTCCACGAGCTCTGCAGATTGGGAGGCGCGAAGAGCGCAACGTAGTGCACGCCCCAGCGAGCGTAAGCATGCAGCAGAGGTGCGACCTCGCCGGCGAGAGGCCGAATGGGAGCTTCGGGCAAATGGACGATGGGCTGCAGGCCGGCCTGAAGGAGGGCGCGCACGAACAATTCGGGCACCGCGCGCCGTGCACTGCCACGCAACGTGACCCAGCCCAGACCCATGGCCTGGATCTCAGGCAGCCAGGTCTCGAAATCCTTGTGGCGATAATGCAGGTCGTCGGGGAAGTAGTAAATCCCCAGCCCTGCGGGTTTCTGGGCGATCGTGGCTGGCATGGTCAGCCCTCCGAGGCAGGGTGTTGCATATCCCATGCCAGGAGGGCTGACCGCCTATCGGGAGACGACCAGCTTCAGGAGGCGCCCCGAAGCATCCAGGCTGACGCGCGCGTATTGAGTGTGCGGCGCGCCGTGTGCGGAGGAGGTGCGGGCGAGGGAGACCACCCAGGCTGGCTGGCGTGTGGCAGCGGTGGCGTGAGGCTTTGCCGCGCCGCTCCCCATTCGCTCCGGGTGGGCTTGGTAGTAGCGCAGCGGGGCTTGGCCCATGCCCGGCAAGTACTGGCTCAGCGCGCGCTTGAGTCCCATCTCGACTTCCGGTGTGGCCGAGGTCGCCTCGTCGTTGAGTTTCGACGTGAGCAGGACCGCCGGCAGTTGTGGATGGCTCTTGCGGCGCATGGGGGTCTTGGCCTGTGTGCCCCCATCGGCGAGCGCGGGTCCGTACATCGGGTCACCCAGATGAATGAAGGAGATGAGCGTCTTCTGATCCTCGCCGTCGAGGTACCCCTGGCGATCATGCATCTCTTGCGCGAATGAGAGCTTGGCGAGGCGCAGCGCTTCTCCGGTGGGGATGCCCCGTGTCACGTTGGTCCAGAATTGGCGTGCCAAGAGGTCGGCGGCGATGAGAGGTGCGGCGGCCGCGCCATACGAGATCTTGGTCGACCCGGCCAGCGAACGCGTTCCCGAGGCGAGGAACTTCATGGCCAACGCCGTTTCAGTGTTCTTGCCGAAGGTATTGGCGCCGTAACAAGCTTCGGTGAAGACTACTGCCGGCGCACGGCCGGAGTTGGTCACCTGGTTGGGTGAAAGAGCCACCGGGAACTCGGTCTCTGCGTCGTCCTTCTCGGGCGCGCGCTGCCCATACCACTCGGCTGTGTCTTCAAGCCCGTGAAGGTTGAAGTAGGAGAGCCGCGGGAAGGCCAACCCCTCTGTCGGCAGGTTGGCTGCGCTGGTCGGTGGCGAGACGAGCATCGCCTTGGGTTGGCCGATCGTTCGGAACACACCGAGCGAGGCCTGACGCCAAATGCCCGCCGTATACCCGAAGCTGTGCCCGAACCGGACCACCAGCGGATGGAACACTCCGTAAACCCAGCGCGCCAATCGCGCGAGCCAGTTGGTGGAGGGCTTACTCTCTGGCCGGCCGATCGTACCGAGCAAGTGAAGCAGGAACTCGAGATCTGCATCCGCCGGTGTGGGGATTCGCCCCACCGGCCACTCCGGCACGTAGTAGTTCTCGTCACGTGTCGCGTAAGGGTTGTCGGAAGGAACGTCCTTGTCATCGTCGTCGGCCGGGTTGGGCAGCAGGTGAAATGGAATGATGTCATGTCCGCCGACGATGAGTACCGCGCCCACCATCTCGTTGCGTTTCGCCAGCGCTTCATCCAACTGTTGAAGGAGCTGCTTGACCTGCCACGCGTTGCCGGCGGTCACTGGCTTGAGGTTCAGTTCGCGCAGGCGTGCTGCATCGTCGACGGCCAGCAGGTAGCCGGCCCAGCCTAACCGCGCGCGCTGGAGGGCGATGGCCGATTCGAGTGCGGCGACAATCTTCGAATTCGGAGCCGGCCCCGAATTTGCGTGCGAGCTGTTGCACGCTCGTGACAACGATGTAAGCCGGATGGCGCTCCTCCTGGTCGGGGAGCGCCTTGCGCATACCCAGGCGGCGCGCCAGCGCATTGAGCTCGCGGCGAACGTCCTCAAGCGAATCATCATCCCCTGCTGTGGCGGTCGGTGTGGGCGCGTCTACGATGAGAGCGGGCGGCGGCATCTTCGCCGAGGGGAGGGCATCCCCAGGCTCCGCAGCCAAAGCTTTGCTGCCGGGGCCGCGGAACTGCTCGCCGGGCAAGGGTCCGATGAAGCCATCATCCGCGGCCTCGAGTGGAATATAGTCGCCAGTGTATTCCGGCGCGGGCGGGATGCCGGGGGCCGCGGGTGCCTCGGCCAGAGGCGCGTCGGCCGCCTGCGCCGCTTCAGTCGTGGTCAGCCGATTGAGCCCTGCGGCGATGGCGATTGGTCCGGGGACGGCCATCGGCAACTCTGCGGCCATCTTCGAAGGCCACAGACTGCGATACGGGTTGAAAGGCCCGACTAACTTCTCGGTGACTTCGTGCGCCGGGTCGGCGCGGGAGGCCAGGTGCATGTACTCGACGCCCTTGGCGTCATTGCCTAGCGCGAAGTTGGCTTGCGCCATGCAAATGAGCAACGGCGCGCAGGCCGGCCAGAGGCTGCGCTGCGGTTCACCGAGTGCGATGACACCCGCATAGTCACCGCCTAGCCACGCCGAACGCACGAGGAGCCAACCGGCCAAGGGAAAATCCTGGTGGCTGAGAGTCACGGCCTCGAACGCGGCGCGCGCCTCGGCGAAGCGCCGGGCCTGCAGGTGCCCGACACCTACGAACAGCTGCTGCGCCCAACCCGGAAGGAGGGCGAGATCCGCGGCCGGTGTCTGCCGCAGCGCATTCGTGCAGGCGAGCGCCGATCGGCTTTCCTTCTGCAGGTTGAGGGCGGCCATCCATTCGGCGAGTTGGGCATACAGGGTCACATCTTCCGGTTCGGCGACCACGGCCAACTGGAGCTGGAGGATCGCCGCCTCGCGGTCTCCAAGCGCCGCGTGCGCTTTGGCCAGCATCCGCCGCACTCGGAAATCGCCCGACCATTGGGCCAGCCAGGCACGGCATGCATCCCGCGCGAAGGTTGGATCGCGCTGCAGGAGCGCCGCCTCGACCACTGCCAGGAAGGTTTGTCGATCCACGCATCACCTCGTCTGTGCCGCAAGGGTGGGGGCGCTGTAAACCAAGCCGATGGCCATCACCGCCGAAAGCAACTTGTGGGCGGAAAGGTTGTTCGGGTTGAGCTCAACCGCGCGACGCAGAACGTCCGCGGCTTCACCGTAGGCGCGCAGGTTCTTCAGCACGACTCCCAGGCGGTAATACAGATCGCTCGAGTTCGGATTCTGCTGCAAGGCCGCGCGGTAGGCTTCCTGCGCCAGATCCCAGCGCTTCTGAGCTTCCATCGCCATGCCGAGTTCCATTCCCGCCTTCCAATCCCGCGGGTCGAGCTCGCGTGCACGGCCAAGCGCCGCCAGGGCCTGGTCCATCTGGCCGATCTTGCGCGCGATCTTGCCCTGCAGCATCCAATGCGACGCGCGGCGCGGCTCGAGTTCGGTCGCGCTCTGCGCAGCTTGCAGTGCCTCAGCATCTCGTCCGAGCTTGGCCAGGGCCTCGCCCTGCGCGTGCTTCACGGCGCCGAACTCGGGGTGTGCCACCGCCAGACGTTCGAGCGCTGTCAGCGCACGGTCGGCGTTTCCAGTGAGCGTCCACAGCTGCGCCAGATGTAGCGTGGGCTCGAAGCTGTCGCTGGCGAGCGCTGCAGCCTGTTCCAGATGTGAGCACGCGGCCTCGAGGTTGCCGGCCGCCTCGTCTACGTCGGCCAGGACCATGTGGGCTTGTGAACGGTGCGCCGTCGAGAGCAGCGCCTGCTCCGCAAGTCGGCGGGCTTCGTCGCCTTGCCCGAGACGCTGCGCTGCGCGCGCCTCGCCAAGAACCCATTCGGTGGGCGGAGTGCTCTGGGCGCTGCGGCGCGCGCCGCGATAGGCCTCGCCCGCCTCGGCCGCCTCGCCCGCTGCAAGCGCCGTGTCACCCAACTCGGCAAGCAACGAAGCGGGCACGGGGTCGAGCAGCGAGATCGCGCGCCGGAAGTGAATCAGCGCTCCCGTCACATCGCCGTCCTTGCGCAACGCGCGCGCCAGGCGGGCGATCGTGCCGCCGTCCTCGGGCGCAAGTTCGGCCGCCCGCTGATAATGCGCAAGGGCTGCCTCGAGGTTGCCCAACGTCTCGTGCCATTCCGCGGCAAGGGCCTCCCACGCCGCAACCGAATCATCTGCCTCGAGCGCCGCAGCCATCGAGACGCTGGCGGCGCGAAGATCTCCGGCCTCGGCCTGGATGAAGGCCGCGAGCGCATTCGGCAACGGCAAGTAGGGCGCGGAACGCTGAGCGGCCCGCACCTCTTCCAGCGCCTGCGTGCGTTGCCCCATGCGCCAAAGCGCCAGCCCGGCCAGCATGTGCCCGATCGGGTTCGCGGGCTCGCCTTCGAGCGCCGCTTGCGCGGCCTCCAGCGCACCGGTGTAATCCTCGGCGGCCAATCGCGCCCGGCTCAGCGCCAGGCGAATCTCACACTGCGGCGCCTCGGCGGTGAGCTGATGCAACGCGGAGAGCAGGCCCGAATCGATGGGCGCGAATGCGGCCTCGGCGCGCAGCCGCAGCGCACGCACCTCGGCCTCCGATGCGCCCAGGGACTCGGCGTGCGCAAGCAATTCCAAGGCGTCCTCGCGTGCGGCCTGGTCGGTAGCAGCCTGCCACTCCGGCGATTGCTCGGCGTGCGCAGCCTGCCAGCGCGTGTGCGCCTCAGCCCGCTGCGCCGCCGCCCGGGCAAAGGCCAGGTGCGGGCGGTAGTCCTCCGGCTGAGCCTGGCGCAATGCGCCAAGGCATTTCAATGCGGCCGGATAGTCCTCGAGCGCCAGAGCCGCATCGGCGGCCACCGTCAGCGCCTCGGTCGATTCCATTCCGTGAGCGAGCGCGTGGCGCAGGGCCACACGGGCAGGGTGGGAACTGGCGGCCTCTGGAACTCCGCCGAGCCGGACGTGGGCCTGCGCGAGCAGCGCCCACGCCAGGCCGTCGTGTGGGTCGTCTTCGACCAGGCGCCGCCCGGCGGCAATGGCTTCGCCCGCGTGACCGGCGGCGATGTCCACACCCGCCTTGAGGCGCAGCGCCTCTTTCGAATCGGGTTGAGCCTCAAGCACGCGCGTCAGCCAGGCCTCCGCCTGATCGAGGCGCCCGGCGCGAATCGCGGCGCGCGAGGCGTCGCGGGCCAAATCGATATCTTGCGGCGAGGCAGCCAGCGCTTCTTCGAAATGGGTGACCGCCTCCTCGAAGGCGCCGTCGTCGGCCAGGGCTACGGCCAGGCGGCGATGAATCCATGCCGCTTGGGGTTCCACGGCGAGTGCCTTGCGCCAGTAAGCCATGGCCGCCGCGCGTCGTCCGTCCTCCCACAGCGCCTCGGCCGCATTCGACAGATGGCTCGTTTCGTTCGGCTCGAGCTCGGCCGCACGCGCGAAGGCGTCCACAGCTTCCGGGTAGCGCGCCGATTTCTGCATCGCGACGCCCAGCGTCGAAATGAGGGCCGTGTCGCGCGGATCGTTCTGCAAGGCGCGCTCGATGAGCAAGGCGGCTTCGGCGTAATGCTTGAGGGCCATCAGGAATTGTGCGGCGCGGTAGGCGATCTCACCCGCCAGGGGCGAGGCACAGTCGATCGCGCGAGCCATCGCCTGTCGCGCATCCTCGGGCAGGCCCGCGTGCAGCAGGCGTTCGGCGAGGGCTGCCCAGTTGTTCGCCTCCTCCGGTGCGGAGTCGCAGGCCTGACGCAGGAGCTCGACGGCCTTGGAACTATCGCCGAGCGCGGCGAACACATCCGACAGTGCGCGCAGCACCGCGCCGTCGTTCGGAGCGAGCGTGAGCAGCTGCTCCAGTGCGGAGCGCGCATCCTCGAGTAGGCCGGCCTTCTGGAAGGCCTCCGCCAGAAGCGCAAGCAGCCCGCGATCGTTGGGCGTGACTTGAAGCGCGGATTGAAGATTGGCGATGGCCGCCGCCGGCTCGCCCAGAGCAAGCAGGGCGCGCGCCAGGCCTGCCAACGCTCGCAGCCGATCATCGCGCGCATCGCTCCCGATCTGACGCAGCACCTGCGTGAACAGGTCGCGCGCCTCGTGTGCCCGGCCGGCCAAGAGCGTGGCCTCGGCCAGCAGCAGATCGAGTTCCATGTGCAACGCGGGGTCCGAGACCTCCCGCGCGCGCTGCAAAACGGCCAGCGCCGCAGAGGCCAAATCCTGCGCGTGAAGCCCATCGCCCTGAGCCATGCGCACCAGCAGACGGGCCAGATCAACGATGAGCGGTTGCACAGCGGGATACAAGTGCAGCGCTTGCTCGAGCACTCGCCGCGCCTCGGCCAATCGCCCTTGGGCGATGAGCGTCTGCCCCAGCGCGCGCAATGCTTCGAGTGAAGCCGGTGCCAGCCGAAGCGCCTCTCGTACGCGCTGCTCGGCTTGGGTCAGGTTGCCCATGCGCAAGAGCGCCAGGGCGAGCGTGGTGAGCACAACGGTCGCGGTCGGCATCACCTCAGCCGCGCGCTCGAGCGCGCGCACCGCCTCGCCATTGTCGCCGCGGCGGAACGCGAGTTGCCCAAGCGCGAGCAGCAACTCGCCTGCGCTGGCCACCGCGTCGATGCCTGCATTCAGCGCAGCGACGGCCGCGTCCAGGTCACCCTTGGCTTCGTGATACTCGGCTAGCGCCATCCACGGGGCGGGGGACTTGGGAGCCGCCTTCGTGGCGCGCAGCAGCGCTTCTTCGGCGCCGGCCAGGTTGCCCTGGAGGAGGCGGGCGCGGCCGAGCAGCGCGAGAGCCTCGCCCGAGGCGGGATTTTTCGCGAGCAGCGCGCCAGCCGCCTCTTCGGCCTCGGCGTGCTGCCCAGCGGCCAACCCGCTGCGGCCGATCCCGAGCAACACCTCATCATCATCCGGCGCAAGGTCCTTCAAACGCTTCCACGTCGCCAGCGCCTGAGCCGGTTGATCGAGATTCTCATGGGCAACTGCGGCCGCGTTCAGAGCCTCGCGGCTCGAGGGGTCGAGCTGAACTGCCGCCTGGGCCGCTTCGCGGCTGCGTTGCCAATCGCCACACTGTGCTTCGAGCTGCGCGAGACGCAAATGCGTGGGCGCATGCGCTGGGCGCATCGCCGCGACCTCGCGCGCGGCACGCGCCGCCTGCAGCGGGTCACCCGATTTGGCCAGCACATCGTAGGCGGTTTCCAGCAAGCGCAGGGGCTTGGGCGACGCGGCCTTGTTCACCGCTTGGCGCGCGAATTCCGACGCCTGCGATGAGTGGCCGAGCGCCAGATGAGCCTGCGCCAGAGCCAGCACTTCGTCGGCTTCGACCGGTTGCGGCGAGAGAACACCCAGTGCCTCCTCGGCTCGGCTGAGGCGCAGCAGCGACCGCGCCAGGCCCGCGCGAATCGGCGCCTGGTCCGGATCGGCCTGATGCGCATCCTGCCAGGCCGCCAGCGCTGTCACCCAGTCGCCTTCCTCTTCAGCAGCTCGCGCGAGTTCCATCCCCACTTTGCCCGCGGCGCGCTTGGTGTCGTCCCACAACTTGGCCAGGCGATCGCGTGAGGCGTCGCCTCGCCCGAGTGCGCGGTCGACCCGTGCCGAGAGCATCACCTGCTCCGAACTCTCGATGCCTCCGGCGGCGCCGCGTGACTTGGCCTCGCTGGCGGGCAACACCAGCGCATGCGAGGCGAGCGCGCGTGCCAGATCTCCTTCACCCATGTCCTCGGCGGCATCAAGCAGCGCGTTCCACATCCCGGGCTCGACGCGCGTCGACCACTCGCCGAGGAGCTGCGCGGCCCGTGCCGTGCCCTCGTTGGCGAGCAGTGCCTCAAGGATGAGCCGCGCGTGGGGCGGGCGTGCGGCCCACACCGCCGGGGCGAATTGAGCAGCATTCGCGCACAGGCCAAATACGCACGCGAGTACAACACGCGGCGGCGCGGCCAACTGCATCAGGCTTTCCAGTCCGCGGCTGCGTGCGAGCAGTGCCGCGGCCGCGAGTGCGGCCCGCGCCAGGTCCAGTTCGCCGCCGTCGCGGATAGCCTCAAGCGCGGCCAGCGCTCGCTTCTCGTGTTCGGGCGAAAGCACCAACCGTTCGCGATTGGTCTCCGCGCGCGCCTCACCTGCAAGCGTTCGAAGCGCGCCGGTATCGCCGGCCAGAAGCAAACCCAGCGGTCCGGGCCGCCAACGCTCGAGCGCGCTTCCTGCAAAGCGTAGCGCCGACTCGTAGAAGGCTTCGTCCTCGAGTGCCTGCCACAGCGTGGGCTCGTAGCGCAGGCGCCGAATGAGGAGCGCGCGCTCCCCGGGCGCGAATGCCGTCTCGAGCCGCTCTGCGAAATGCAGTTCCGCGGTCATGCCTCGCCTCGTGTGGGCCGTGCGATGGATTGAAGTGCCGCGAGCTCAGCCTAGATCATCGGCCATTGGATCTGCATCACGACGTAGTACGCCGCGCCGATCAGGCCGATGCCGGCCGCCATCAGGAACATGCCCACGCCGGTCGAGGTTTTGGTGAGCTGATTGAGCAGGCCCAGGATCTCGCCCACCCCGCTCACCACACCCGCCATGTCGTGGCTCATGCCCTTCTCGCTCAGCTTCGCCGACTGCGCCGCCAGCACGCGCATCTCTTTCGAGAATCCGCGGCTCGCCAGCACGATGATCCCGGCCGCCAGGCTGCAGAGCCCGGCGCCCATCACCGTCAGCGCGATGAGAACTTGCATGTCGGTCAGGGTCAACATCGTCGTAATCATGGTCGCCTCCCGTTGCCTAGTCCGGTTACTGGGAGACGTTGATGCAAGTGGCGTGCCAGGGGGCGGGGGAGCTTGTGGGGCCCGGTTTCCTCGAGGAGAAGCGGAGTCCGGCTCGGGACTTCGGCGGCGCCAGCCCGCCTACCTTACCGGCGCGCTCAAGCTTGTGCACAAGCCCGGCCGGCTGCCGATTTGCCCTCTCGCCCCTTGCACCCTCAAATAACCGTGCTGGCTGGCAGGTGCCCAGGGGA
The DNA here is from genome assembly GCA_963712475.1 of uncultured Chloroflexia bacterium. Classification (GTDB taxonomy): domain Bacteria; phylum Chloroflexota; class Anaerolineae; order Anaerolineales; family RBG-16-64-43; genus RBG-16-64-43. The sequence continues at coordinate 464,200 of CAVQIA010000004.1, read as the reverse complement.
ACCGTTCGAGCCGGAGAGCATCGGTTTGTGCCGAGGACGCGGAGCGAACCGCGCGCGCTCACGAAACGAGCAGAGCACTCAACCCTGACCCCAGGCCGCTTCTCCGAAATCGATGTTCATCCGAACTCTCGACTTTGGAGCAGGGGGGTGTGGGTGAGAAGGCGAGGGGGGGCCGAGAACTCCGAACTCTGCGTTGTTATGCCATTGAAAAAGAAGGGCCGGCAGTCCATCCTGCCGGCCCTGAAGTCATTGTTGACGAGTCGAACCTGAAAGCTGCTCGCTAACCCTTCGCCGCCTTCTTCTTCACCGGCGCTTGCTCGGCGATTGGCTCCTCGGGCAGGTAGGCATGGAACTCCGCCGGTAAGTCGCCCAGATCGAGGCGCTCGGAATCGCACAGCATGGCCGCGCGCTCGACCACGTAGCGCAGCTCACGGATGTTGCCCGGCCAATTGTGCGCCGCCAGGGCCTCCAGCGCGCGCGGCGTCGCCCCATCGAGCGAGGCGCCCGTGCGCTCGTTGTACTTGCGCAAGAACAGGCCAACCAGGGCAGGGATATCTTCCTTCCGTTCGCGCAGCGGCGGCAGGTGCAGGTCGGCCACCTTCAGCCGGTAGTATAGGTCCTCGCGGAACTCGCCCTTGCGGGTCATCTCTTCCAGATCGCGATTCGTCGCGGCCAGCACCTGCACATCGGTGTGCAATTCGCTGAGGCCTCCCACGCGTCGGAAGGTGTGATCGTCCAAGAAGCGCAACAGCTTGGCCTGCAGCTCGAGGCGCAGCGCGGAGATCTCGTCGAGGAACAGAATGCCCTCGTCGGCCGCCTCCACCAAACCCGGCTTGCGTTTCGAGGCGTCGGTGAAGGCCCCGGCCTCGTGGCCGAACAACTCCGATTCGATCACCTCCGTCGGCAGGGCCGCGCAGTTGACGGGGAAGAAGGGCTTGGCGGCGCGCGGACCGATCAGGTGAATCGCGCGCGCCAGGATCTCTTTTCCGGTGCCGGTTTCGCCGGTGATCAGCACCGGGGCCGCGGTCGCCGCCGCTCGGCGTGCCTCGTGCAGCACGCGCTGCATGTCCGGGCTGTCGCCGGGGATCCATTCCAGGGCCTCGGCCCGCGCCGATCGCTGGTACACGTCGAGTTCTCGCTGCAGACGCACCACTTCACTGGCGCGTTGCACGACCCGCCGTAGCTGTTCAGGGTCGAGCGGCTTTTCGAGCATGTCCACGGCGCCCAGGTGCGTGGCTTCGACCGCCGTGGCCACACTGCCATGGCCGGTGACGACGATCGTCTGCGGCCGCGGGCGGGTGGCCGAAATCCTTCGCAGCAAGTCCAACCCGTGTCCGTCGGGCAGGTTGAAATCGCATATGACGATGTCCGTCAACCGGCTGTCGAGCGTTTCCATCGCCTTGGCTAGCGTCGGGGCTTCGAGCACCTCATAGCCGTCGGCTGTCAGCAGGCGGTTCATGGAGGCGCGGGCTTTGGCTTCGTCTTCGACGATGAGCACGCTGTAGGTCATTCGACGTCTTCTCCGGCAACCGGAATGCAGATGCGGAAGACCGTCCCCGAACCGGGGTAACTTTCCGCAATGAGTGTACCGCGATGGGCGTCGAGGATGTGGCGCGAGAGCGCCAGACCCAGCCCGTGACCCTCGGCGCGGGTCGTGACGTACGGCTGGAAGAGCTTCTCGCGGACCGTGGAGGGCAACCCCTGGCCGGTGTCGGCCACGCGCACTTCAACGCCGGGGCCGCCGCTCGGCAGGTTGCGCGCCTCGATGGTGACGGCCAGGTGCCCGCCCTCGGGCATGGCTTTGGCGGCGTTGTCGATGAGGTTGATGATGACCTGCTCGATCGAGAGCGGGTCGGCCATCGCCTGGGGTACCCCCTCGGGCGAGGTGAGGTGGGATTGCACGCCCGCCCGCTCGAGTGTCGGCCGCATGCGCTGCAGAATCCGGTTGACCAGCGCGACCATGTCGGTGGGGACCAGCCGGAAATCCTGTCCGCGTGCGAAATCGAGCATGCGCCGCGAAATGTCGCTCAGCCTGCGGCATTCGTTCTGCGCCTCTTTGACCAGTTCCGCCACTTCCGGCGTCAGCGTGTGCAGCGTGCCCATTTCACCCAATTGCAGGGTGAGGTTGTTGAGCGGGTTGCGCACCTCGTGAGCGAACGCGGCCGCCAGCCACCCCAGGACGGCCTGGCGTTGCAAGTGCTGGGCTTCGATGCGCGCCGCCTGGCTGGAGGTGATGTCGGAAAGGATGATCAGGGTTTCGTCCGGCGCTCGGGCCGGGTCGCTGCGAATGGGGATCGCGCGCAAGAAGGCCGGGAAGGCCTCGCCCGACCGGCGATACAACGTCAATTCGTTCACTTCCTGGATGCGCCCGCTTTCACCCGCCGCCCGCACCGCGACCACGGCTTCGGGCGCGGTCAGCCATTCCTCGAGCTTGGCCTGCCTCAGCTCGCCCTCGCTGTACCCGAGCATTTCCTCGGCGCCTGGGTTTGCGTCCACGACTTGGCCGCTGGCCGTGTGCAGGAGCAGGATGGCGTGCGGAAGTTCTTCGATCAGCGACTGATTGACCGATTGCACGCGTGAAAGCTGCGCTTGCACGCCCGCCAACGCGCTGGTGCGAGTCCGCGCGCGGATCCAGGTCTCGGCCGCGAGCGCGCTGATCGCGAGCAGCAGCGCCAGGTCGTAGGGCGGGTCGCTTTCCTGCCAAGAGTAGAGAAGCGCGGCCAGCGGAGCTTCGCCTGGCGGCAGGCAGAGCAACGCCAATTCGCGCACGCCATTGGCGCCTGCCCAGCGGGAGAGATCGGTTGGTGTCGGCTGCCCGAGCTTCCAGGATGTTCGGCCTGTGGCCGAGGAGATGTCCGCGTCTGAGACTGCCGCAGGCAGGGCAGGGGCCTCGCCTTGGCTATGGGTCAGCTTCAACCCGATGCCTTCGGCGGATGGCAAGTACAGCCCAAACGCGCTGCACGGGACGAGGGCCGCGCACGCTCGGGCGAAGGCCGCAACCGGGTTCTCGCCCTCGGTCGGGTGAAGCGCCTCCATCAGCGAGCCCAAGCCCACTTGCATGCGAGGCACGTAGGCCCCCTCGTATTCGCTTTCGGCATGCAGTGTGACCAGTACTTCGGCCGCGTCGCCGGTTCCGAGTGGCATGACCTGAATATCCCACAGGCGTGCAGGGACCTCGCCCCCGAGTTCGAGACGCTGGCTCCAACGCACCGGTCGGCTGGTCGTGCGATTGCGCAGTATGCGATCGAGTTCGGGGAGTGAAAGCAGGCCCGCGATGGGAACGCCGATGATCTCGTCGCGCGCTTTCCCCAATCGGCGTCCCGCAGCCGGGTTGGCATCCAGGATACGACCGTCCGCCGGGGCCACGAGGAACAAGGCTTCGTGGTTGAGTTCGGCCAGCGCCAGGGCGTGAGGCGCCAGGCGCTCGGTGGGCTTTGGCTTCGCGCGCGAAACCCGCATCGGCAGGTTCCCTTCCGGCTCTGTCAGGATGCCGAGAGCGCGGCGCTCCGCTGGGCGCGCTGAGTGCGGCGCAGCGCGGCGGGCAGGATCCCTTCCATAGCGCGATACTTGGCCACCGTCCGGCGAGCCACCGGGATGCCGCGTTCCTTTAGCATACCAGCAACTTCGGTATCCGTCAGGGGGCGATTCTCCTCGGCGATGATCGAGCGCACCACGTCGCGCACCGACAGGCTGCGATCGAAGAATTTCGACAGCGGAACGATCCGCCCGCTGGGCAGCGCTGCGCGCTTGCGGCTCACGGCGCGCGAAATGGTCGAACTCGTGCACGTCCAACCGTTGTGCGATGCGTGCGCGAGTCATGGGGATCAGCTCGCGGTCGGTGCCCAGGATGAAGGCGCGCTGCTCTTCCGCCAAGATGGCGGCCAGGCGCAGGATAGTGTTCTGACTCTGGCGCAGGCACTTTTCGACCAGCGCCGCCTCTTCCACCTTGCCCTCCCAGTTCTCGCGCTCAGGACCGCTGAGCGTCTTGACCAGCGTGCGGATCTCGGGGTTGACTCGCAGGCGGCCGACGAGCGGAGCATAGACTTCAACGATGAGCGGCCCGTGCGTGGCGTTGGGGGCGAGGCGGAACACCATTTCGGCTTCATGATACAGCTCGGGGTCGGGCGCGTTGCGCTGGTGATCGTGGCCGAGAAAGGTGCGTCCCGGGTAGGGCGTGAGGTTGAGACGGATGAACTTGGCCGCCTCTTCCACATCCTGCCGGGGCAGCGAAAGCGCGCGTGCAATCAGACCAAACTCGCCATGCGCCAGCGGCTCGAGGTGTTCGCGGATGATCGCCCGCACCGCTTGCGGCACGTCATGCGTTTCGCCGAGCTGCTCGACCTGGATGAGCAGGGCTTCGATGGGCGAGGTCGCGCCAATCCCGGGCGGATCGCAGCGCTGGATGAGGTGCAGCACCTTCTCGATGACGGCCAACGGCTGATGCAGGTAGCGCGCAGCCTCCGCTGCGGACTCCGGCATGAGCCCGTTCTCGTCGAGGCGGGCGATGAGGTAGTCTGCGACGGAGCGTTCGACGGGATCGAGTTCGGGCCCGATCTGCCGCAGCAAATAGTCCGAAAGTCGTTCCGGCTGCGCAGGTTCGGGGAGATTCTCTTCACCGCTCTCGTCGTGGGCGCGCCCCGGAGGGGTAGCCAGGAAGACGATCGGCCCCTCGCGTGCCGGGTGGCAGACCGGGCACGGCCCGGGCAGATACAGCGCCCGCCGGCAAGTCGGGCAGCGTGTAGGTTTAGTCAGCTCGAGGGCCGGGTTGGAAGCCAAGACCGAATTGAGGAACTCGCTCTGCTCGGCGCGCGAGAGGCCCAGCAGGTTCATGGTCTGGGTCAGATGCGCGGTGGCGGTCTGGCGGATGCGAGGGATGGCGCGTTGGGCAGGGAGCATTTCGTCGGGTCCTTTCCGGGCCGGGCCGCCTGGGCGCCAGGCTTGGCGCCACTCGCGGCGGGAGTATATCTTCGGCCTCTGGAATAGGCAAGTTGCAAGATGCGTGCCGCCTGGCCCGATTCGTGCCCTTCCATCTGTGTCGACAATACAGATTGCGATACCTATAATCACACATCATTTGTTGCTAAGGCGATCCCAGCGTGGCCGACCCCGAGATTACTCACCGAGGGGGATTGGGCCTGATACCTGTATGATTAGGAAACCGAACGGGGGCCGAACCGTTGTCAGACTGGAGGCGAGTTTCGAACTGAGATCGGCGAATCGCTAGGCGGGAGGGGTGGCAAACTCAACGTACTCGGCGCCCACCGGTTCGGCAGCATCCACGCCAAGGTCCTTCAACATCTCGACGATCAGCTTGGCCTTGTTCTCCGCGTCGATGCGCGACCAGGTGCGGCTCTTCACTTCCAGGAAGTACCCGGGCAGCTTCGGCTGCGTAACTTGGTCGAGGTTGATGAAGAACTCGGTGTCGTGGTAGTTCACCAGCCAGCGTAGGCGGTCCTTGCGGATCTCGATTTCGCGTTGGGGCTGAAAGTACTCGCGGTAGAACCGCAAGCTGTGCGTCGCCGGTGCGATGAAGCGCGAGCGCGAAACCAGGACCGAGTGCGTAAACGCCGGATCGCGGGCCAACCCGGTCAGCGTCAAACGGTAGCGTACGTTGTAGACCTCACCATCATCCCCCACGAATTCGTCCTCCCGATAGCGCAGCCGGCCCTGGGCCGGGTCGTCGAACACGAAGTAGGTATCGTATTCGCGGTAACGCCGCACGCGCACGATCGAGAAGGGTTCGCCCTCCAGCGCATGCAGGACCCCTTCGCGGTCTGCCAGGCGTACCTTCAGTTGCACCTCGAACGATTTGCCCTCGGTGGCCCCGCCGATAGCCACCAGCTTCGAAAACACCGATGTCTCGCGTTCGATGAGGAAGCTGTCGATGCGCTTGGCCACCTCGCGCGCCTGCCTCACCAGCTCCGCTTCGTCGAGCGTCTGCAATGCGCGCTCGCGCATCAGCCAGCGACCGGCCACCATCACGTCGGTCACATCCGAGGCGTGCGCGGTGTACACCAGTTGCGAGTAAAGCGCATCCGCGCTGCGCGAGAAGTTGGGTGAATTGTGCAGGCTGGAGAGGTCGACGATCGCCGCATCCGCCGACTTGCCTGGCTCGAGCGATCCGATCCGATCCTCCAAATGGAGCGCCTTGGCGCCCAGGCGCGTGGCCATGGTCAGCGCCATGCGCGCCGGCAGGGCGGTCGGAATGCCGCTCTGCCCCTTGGCGATGAATGCCGCCAGGCGTGTTTCCTCGAACATGTCGAGATCGTTGTTGGAGGCAGGCCCGTCGGTACCGATGCCCACCGCCAATCCTGTCTCGAGCATCTTCACCACCGGTGCGAAGCCCGAGGCGAGCTTCATGTTGGACGACGGATTGTGTGCGACGCCCACGTTGTAGTGCAGCAGCGTGCGCATCTCACCCTCGTCGACGTGCACGCAATGCGCGGCGAGCACTTTGGCATCGAACAGGTTCTGCTTCTTCACATAGGGGATGACCGGCATCCCGTGTTCGCGGCGGGAGTTTTCAACCTCCAGGGCCGTCTCCGCCAAGTGAACGTGCAGCGGCACGTCGAATTCCACGGCCAGCTCGGCGGTCTGGCGCAGCATGTCGGCAGTGCACAAGTACGGCGAGTGCGGGCCGACGGCCGGCACGATCAGCGGGTGATCCTTCCAACTTTTGATGAATTCGCGCGCGGAGGCAATCGCATCCTCGAATGACTGCGCATCCGGGCTGGGGAACTTGAGCACCGTCTGCGCACACAACGCGCGCATGCCGGCCTCGGCCGTGGCGGCGGCCACGTCCGCCTCGAAATAATACATGTCGGCAAAGCAGGTCACTCCGGAGCGGATCATCTCAGCGCACGCGAGGCGCGTGCCCAGGCGCACGAAATCCGGCGAAGCGAACTGGCGCTCGACGGGGAACATATAACCCAGCAGCCACACGTCAAGGCGCAGGTCGTCGGCGAGGCCACGCAAGAGGGTCATCGCGGCATGCGTGTGCGCATTGACCAGGCCGGGAATGACAACCCGGCCGCCGCAGTCGAGCCGCTCGACGGCCTGGAAGCCTGCTTCGACTTCTGTTTGCGGGCCGATGGCCGCAATGCGCCCCTCGTGGACGGCCATCGCGCCGGGCGAAAAGACGTGATACTCCTCATCCATCGTCAGAAAGACGCCGTTGGTGAGGAGCAGGTCGGCTTTCTTCACTTGGCACCTCGCGAGGCTGTGGCCGCACGCCGGGCACCGCATGCCGGCGGCGCAGCGATGGGCTGCATTATACTTATCGATCTACCTCCGAACAACTTGCCTGCACCTCGACGGAGGTGCGCCCACGCAGGTGACTCATGCGCGCAACGGACTTGATCATCAAGAAGCGAGACGGCCTGGAATTGACGAAGGAGGAGATCGACTTCTTCGTGGCGGGGCTCACCTCAGGCGACATCCCCGAATACCAGGTTTCTGCGTGGGCGATGGCGGTCCTGTGGCGCGGGATGAGCGTGCGCGAAACGACGGACCTGACCCTGGCCATGGCCCACTCGGGCGAGATGCTCGACCTCCGCGGGGTGGTGAAGTTCGTGGTCGACAAACACTCGACCGGAGGCGTGGGCGACAAGACGACCCTTGTGGTCGAGCCGATCGTCGCGGCCTGCGGCGTGCCGGTGGGCAAGATGTCGGGGCGCGGCCTGGGCTTCTCGGGAGGCACGCTCGACAAGATGGAAGCCATTCCCGGCTTCCGTGTGACCCTGACCCGCGAGGAGTTCCTGCGCCAGCTCAAGGACATCGGCCTGGTGTTGTGCGGCCAGACGGCCGAGCTGGCCCCCGCCGACGGCAAGCTCTACGCGCTGCGCGATGTGACGGGCACCGTGCCGGCCCTGCCCCTCATCGCCTCGAGCGTAATGAGCAAGAAGATCGCCTCCGGGGCGCAAGGCATCGTTTTGGATGTCAAGGTGGGTCTGGGTGCCTTCATGCCCACGGTGGAGGAAGCCACCCGGCTGGCGCAGCTTATGGTGGGCATCGGCAAACGCGCCGGGCGGCGCATGGTGGCGCTCGTGTCGGATATGAACCAGCCGCTGGGTTGGGCGGTCGGCAATGCCCTCGAGGTGCGCGAAGCGATTGACACGCTCAAGGGCGCGGGCCCATCCGACTTTCGCGAGCACTGCCTGGAGGTGGCGTCTCACATGCTGATGGTGGCCGGCGCGGCGCGCTCGATCGCGACCGCCCGGGGGCTGGCGACGGCGCGGCTCGAGGATGGATCGGCCGCGGCCAAATTCCGCGCGCTCATCGCGCGCCAGGGCGGCGCGGCGGAAGTGGTCGACCGTCCGCAGCTTTTGCCCACCGCGCCGCTCCACGCCGCGCTGCGCGCGGCGCGCGCCGGCTACGTGGCGCTGGCCAACGCGCGGGTTATCGGTGAAAGCGCGGTGGCGCTGGGCGCCGGGCGAGCCAAGAAGGGCGACCCGATCGACCCGGCGGTCGGCATCCTGATGAAGGTCAAGGTCGGCGATCGGGTTGACGCGGGCGGCGAGCTGTGCGAGGTGCACGCGCGGACGCAGGTGCTGCTGGATCAGGCGCTCGCACAATTGCCCTCGGCCTTCGTCATCTCCCCGCGGCGGGTTGAACCGCTCCCGTTGTTCTACAAGACGATACGAGGGTAGCCATCCGGCGCACTTGTTCAGGAACGGCCTGCCATGCCCGAAGAGCTGTGCAGTCTCATAGAAAACGGCCGCGTCAGTCGACGCGGCCGTTGGCTCCTATCCCGAGGGCGTCATCCTTCGCCCCACAACCACTCCCACCAGATGCGCCAGTTGGGCAGGGGAGGCGGCAGAGCGTCTTCCGCCGGGGCCGCGGGCGCGGCGGAGATGGGTGTCACCGGCTGCACCAGAACCTCGCCGGGCAGCGCCATCTTGGCCTCGCTGCGCGCCCAACGCTCCACCGACTCATCGCTGCGCGCCGAGGCGATCTCCGTCGCCAACCCGGCCGATTGGCTCGACAGCGCTGTGACCTGGACATCCAGCCGGCGCTCGAGCTGGCCCAGTTCGCTCGCCTGGCCGATCCGTCGCCATAACTCGCCAAGCAGAAGGAAAAGAACCACAACCGCTACGATGGCAATCCAACGGTTGGAGCGTTCGGGTGGGGCGTTCTCAGACGGCGGGGTCTGCATGGGTCCTCGGACCCACTATACGCGGATTGTGCGCGACTGGCAAGATAGCGGCCGCAATCAGTCGAGCTCGACAAACTCCAGATCCCGCCCAGCGGTGTCGAGAAGGCAGAAGCTGGCGCTTTCCAGCCGCACGCCGCCCACCGCACCCGGATTGACCACCTGGGTGGTTCCGTGCATCTCATTGCGCCGGCGATGGGTATGCCCGCTAAACACGTAATCGTAGTTGCCGTAGCGCACCAGTTCTTCGAGCGGCTTGGGTTGGTGACCGTGAACCGCGGCCACCCGCACGCCATCCAAGATGGCGCGGAAATCGGGGCCGGCCGAGCTTCCGTTGCCGAACGATTGCAGCACGCGTTCGATCGTCGCCAGGTCTCGATCCACGTTCCCGTGGACGTAGGACACCTTCAGCCCGCCGAAGAGCCCTAGCGTCGCCGCGGTCGCCAGGTCGCCGCAATGCAGCACTTGCGCCGCGCCTCGGGCGCGAACGATCTCGAGCGCGCGAGCCGTGTTGACCAGGTCATCGTGCGTGTCGGAGAGTATCGCCAGAATCATGATGTTCCCACCGTCAACTCAGTGAGCTGTTGTACCACACGCTCCCCCGCGCGTCGCGCTTCGCGCCGCGGGTAAGGGATACGGTAGCGGATCTTTCGCCACACCCAGCGCGTCTGCATGAAGGCGTTGAGGCGCGAGAACCGGTGCCGGTCGTGCGGCCGGTAGGGATAGTCCGCCAGCCGCGTCGCTTGGCCCCCGGTCCACTTTTCGATGCGGTTGCTGGAATAGAAGAGGCGCGGGGGACGCAGCACGCGTCGCAACAATTCAAAGTAAGCGCGGATCGCACCTGCTTCCATCTCCTGCATCGAGTTGGTGTTCAACGCCAGGTCGACGGACTCGCTAGGCACGTTCGCGGCCGTGGAAGGCGTCAGGCATATGAAATCATATCGCCCGGGGTCGAGCAGCCGGCCTTCATTCTCCCCAAGCATGTAGAAGCGTGCCAGCGGAAACGCCAGCGAGAGTAAGACGCTCGAAAAAGGCAGTATCTCCGGCAGGTCGACGAGCACGATCGTGCTGTTGGGGATGAGCTGGCGCAGCGCAAGCGCGAGCAAGCCCGTGCCCGGGCCGATCTCCAGCGCGACAAGCCGCTGACGCCCGCTGGTGAAGTCGTCCGGGATAAAAGGCGCGATCGAATGCAGGTGATACAGGGCGCGCAAGTAGTCGTACGAAAGGCGGCGGCCAAACCACGGGTAACCCAGGTGCTCGCCAGCGAAGGTGAGGCGCGGCAAGGAAAGCGCCAGGGCGCGACGAGCCAGGCCGCTCTCGCGCCATGGCGCATGCATCCGATGCGTGGCCAACCACAGCAGGCGGTCAACCGTATTGATCCAGTCGAACTCGGAATACGATCGACCCGGGAAGTAGAACCCACTCTCCCCACGCAGCTGGGCGATTCCGCGCTCGGCATCGATGAGGGAAAAGGCGGCGGCTTGCTTGTGATGCTGCCAATAGGGCGAGAGTGCGCCACCCGCATCAGCCTCGCGCGCGAGAGCCGCCTCGATCGATTGTGCAATGAGGCGCGCCCGTTCGGGGGCAAGCTGAACCGTAAGAGTGTGCTTCTCGCTGGGCATTGAGTTCGGCGCCTAGGCGGGGGGTTCGCCGCGGGCCACGGCCTCGATCATATCGCTCGCGCGCGCCGTGGCGCTGCCCACGTGCGCAAGGTAGGAGTTGGCCGCGCGCCGCGCAGCCTCCCCGGGTGCCGCGCTCGTTTGGACGGAGAGAAGAAAGCGCTCCAGGTCATCGCGGCTGGCAATTGCGCTCGCCACCCCGCGCCCGACGAAGTCCCAATCATCCAACGCGCGCGAGAGCTGCAGGATGCCGACCGGGCGGCGGAGAAGCGCCGCCTCCAGCCCGGCCGTGGTGCTGAACATCAGGGCGCAGCGCGAGGCGGCCAGCAGTGGATACAGCCCGGTCTCGACCACGTCCGCGAACTCCTCCACGCCCCATTCGTGGAGTTTGATGCGGAAGCGCTCCGCGCTTTCTCCGCGGTGGAGCTTGAAGCGCAGGCGAACGGACTTCCACTGCTCGGTGGAGCGCAGTGCGGTCACCCACTCCAGCAGACGGCGCAGTGCCGCGTCCTTCTCCTCGGCCGAGATGATCAGCATCTTTTCGATGGGGCTAGAAAGGAACGTGAGCGGAAACTCACCTTCGGCTATAGCCAGCTTGCGGCGCGCCTCTTGGGCAGCGTGCGACCAATCGCTCGTCGCCAACTGGTCGAAGCGAGGGTTGCCGGTAATGCGAATGTGAGCCGCCGGCACGCCCACCCGTTCGAAGTACGCACGGGACGTCTCGCCCCAAGCCGCGTACCAGTTGCAGCCCCCCTGGCCGTACATTCGCAGGCCACCTTCGATGCCGAACATGAGTCGTCGGCGCCAACGGAAAGCCAGTTTGCGCCACGTCGGGCGCTGGAAGAGGTCCTTGCGCATGCTCTCCTGCAACAGAATGGATGGCACTCCCAGGCGGCGGGCGGACTTGACGAAGGTGTTCGACGGGAAGTTGCGGTCGTTGAGCACAACCACCGCGGAGGGCCGCAGGCGAGTCACCTGGCGCTCGATCTCGCGGCGCAGCGGGGCGGCGCGCAGCTCCCAATCCAGATCGGGGCTTGGCAGAGGGGCTTCGGCCATGCGCACAAAGGGCACGCCCAGTGCTTCCAGCGCGGGCACGTTGGAGGGCTTGCGCAGGATCTCGCAATCGGAGTAGACCACGACTGGCAACCCGCGACGGCGCAGCTCGTGGACAACCGGTGTCAGCATCGCCATGTGCGAATCGCTGGCCGTGAGTTCAAGCAAGATGGGAGTGGAAAGCGACATGTGCCTTTTCCATGGCGGAGAACTGCATGCCGCAGATACCTGGCCCGCGAAACTCAATGCGCGCACACGGGCTGCGCGTCATGCTACTCACCTAATTGGTGCTTCAGCTTGGCCAGGGTTTCGCGATAGGCGGCAAGCTTCTCCCGTTCCTTGGCGACGACCGAACCCGGCGCGCGCGAGGCGAAATCGCCCGCCAGGAGTTTCTCTAGCCGTTCGATCTGAGTCTCCATCTCCCGGCGATCGGCCTCCAGCCGCGGGCGTTCTGAGGCTTGGCCACCCTTGGTCTCGAGCATAACATGGACCTCGACCGCACCCACCGTGAGGGGCACGCCTTTCGGAGTTACTGGCGCAGCGGTGGTGATCTCCAGGCTCCCGTTATCGAGCCGCGCCAGGGCGGCAAGCGCCGGGCGCATTTCCTCGAAAATCGCGAGCGATTGGCCGGCGACGAGCGTGGCTCCAAGGCGCGTTCCGACCGGCACCTTGCGCTCGGTACGCATGTTGCGGATCGAGCGCACAACGTCTGAGAATAGGCCAAAATCCGCCAGTGCCTTCTCGTCCACAGCATGCTGCGGCGTTGGCCAGGGGGCTGTAATGAGTGCTTCCGCCCAGCCCTGCCGCGGTCCCAAGTCATCGCCAGCCGCGATCGCGGCGCGACGCAGGTGACCCCATAATTCCTCGGTGACGAACGGCGTGAACGGGTGCAGGAGCCGCAAGCACGCGTCCAATGTCGTCACCAATACGCGAGCTGTTTGCCGGGCTCGGCCGGGCGACTCGGCCATCTGTAGCTTCGATATCTCGACGTACCAATCTGCAAACTCACCCCAGAAGAATTCGTAGACTTGGCGCCCGACCTCTCCAAACTGAAATGCGTCCATCAGCCGGGTAGATTCCGCCACGACCTGCGCCAGGCGGGTGAGGATCCAGCGATCGGGAAGAGTGGGGGGCAACCCGGCTGAGGCATCCGCCGAGGACAAGTTGGCCAGGTTCCCGAGCACGAAGCGCCCCGCGTTCCACAGTTTGTTAGCGAAATTGCGGTTGGCCTCCACCCGGTCCAGGCTCAGGTTGAGGTCATTACCCGGGCTGCCGCTGGTCAGTAACGTGAAGCGCAAAGCGTCGGTTCCCATGGAGGGCAAGCCTTTGGGGTAGGCCTCCTCCACTTCCTTGCTCGTGCCGGCCTCGCGGATCTGCTCGACCGTCGCGCCGTCCATCACCCAGCGTGGGTCGAGCACGTTGCCGAGCGACTTCGACATTTTCCGCCCACGCCCGTCACGAATAATGCCATGCAGGTAGACAGTGGAGAAAGGGGGCTGGCCGGTAAACTCCAACCCCATCATGATCATGCGCGCGACCCAGAAGAACAGGATGTCGTAGCCCGTCTCAAGGACAGAGGTCGGATAGAAGTAGGCCAGGTCCGGCGTCTGATCGGGCCAGCCCAGCGTCGAGAAGGGCCACAGCCCCGACGAGAACCAGGTATCCAGTACATCCGGGTCCTGCTCGAGGTTCTGGCTGCCGCACGTGCTGACAGCGCGTGGGATCCTGACGTGTGACGGTCAGATGCCCCTCGGGGCAATGCCAGACTGGGATGCGGTGACCCCACCACAGCTGCCGCGAGATGCACCAATCCTGGATATTCTCGAGCCAGTTGGCATACACCTTCTCGAAGCGATCGGGGATGATGCGGATGCGCCCATCGCGCACCGCAGCCAATGCCGCGTCGGCCAGAGGCTGGATTCGCACAAACCACTGCGTCGAGATCAGCGGCTCGATGATCTCGCCTCCGCGTTGTGAGCGCGGAACGTTGAGCAGGTATGGCTCTTCTTTGATCACCAGACCGGCCCGTCGCATGTCCTCCCACAATCGGCGGCGCGCCTCGAATTGGTCCAGCCCCTGATACGGCCCGCCCACTTCATTGACGCGCGCGGCCTCATCCAGGATCGAGAGCACGGGTAGCCCGTGGCGCTGGCCGATTTCGTAGTCGGTCGCATCATGGCCGGGGGTGATCTTCACCGCGCCGGTGGCAAACTCGCGCTGCACCTTCTCGTCGGCGATGACCGGAATCTCGCGATCGAGGATGGGTACCCGCGCGATCGCCCCCACGAAGCGCCGATATCGCTCGTCGAGAGGATGCACCGCCACGGCGGTGTCGCCCAGGATCGACTCCGGCCGCGTGGTGGCCACCGGGATGAAGTCGTCGGTGCCCTTCAGGCGGTACTTGAAGTAGTACAGCGTGCCCTGTTCCTGGCTGTACTCCACTTCCAGATCCGACACCGCCGTGCGCAAGCCCGGCGACCAGTTGATCAGGCGCGGGCCGCGGTAGATCAGCCCCTTCTCGTACAGGCGCACGAAGGCCTCGCGCACGGCGCGCGAGAGCCCCTCATCCAGTGTGAAGCGCTCGCGTTCCCAATCACAGCTCGCGCCCAATCGCCGCAGCTGGTCGAAGATGATCCCGCCGTACTTGTGCTTCCACTCCCATACCCGCTCGACGAATTTCTCGCGGCCGACCGTCTCGCGCCGCGTCCCTTCTCGCTCGAGCAGCCGCTCGACCTGCAGTTGCGTAGCGATCCCGGCATGATCGGCGCCCGGGACCCACAAGGTGGGCACGCCCCGCATGCGGTGATAGCGCACGAGCAGGTCCTCGATCGAGACGAACATGGCGTGTCCGAGGTGCAGTTCGCCGGTCACGTTGGGTGGGGGGATAGCTATGACGAACGGCTTGCGCGACGGGTCGAACCCGGGCCGGGCCGGGTCGTTCGTCGGGCGAAAGTAGCCGTTCTGTTCCCACCAACGGTACAGGCGGCGCTCGACCGATTGAAAGTCGAACGTCTTGGGCAACGACTGGCTGCTCATCACGTCTCTCCTGGGACGCCGCGCGCTCCACAAACAAATAGCCCTTCGTCCTCGAGGACGAAGGGCTTGAGCTTCGCGGTACCACCTCGGTTCTCCGCAGCGGCCCTGCGGAGCACTCGTGAGCGCTATCGGGCTCCCCCGCGCTGCTCTACTCCGCATGGCGTTTCTGCAGCGGACAGCCGCGCGACGTTCGGCACACTCGCTGAGGGGGCTCGCAGCCGGTGGCCGTCCTTCTCTGGCAGCGGGCGATGCCTACTCTTCGCGGCTCTGGTCGGTATCGATTGCCGGCATTCTAGCATGCGCCCGAGCGCCCGTCAATCGACCTGCCCCCGCCGATCCAACCTGGTGCGGAGGTCGGGCGTGCCTTCCGAACGAGCGCAAAATACATAGACAATCGGCACTCATGCGCAATGCAGAATGCTTTCCTTGACTTGCCTTTGTTGGATGTGTTATTCTCCCGCGTGGAGCCCCTCACAAGGCGCCTAACGCGCCGTCTCGCAAGTCGCGAAGGCTCAATCCCCATGATGCGCGAACGCATTGCCGAAGACATCTACTGTTTCTCGAGCGACGTCTACGCCCAAGTCAACGCCGGGGCGGTCGTCACGCCCGAAGGCACGCTGCTCATCGACACGCTGGCCACGCCGGGCGAGGCACGCGAGATTCGCGACTTCCTCGAGAACCGTCTCGGCAGCCGCGTGCGCTACTTGGTTAACACTCATTACCACGCGGATCACTCGAGCGGGTCTTTCCTGTTCCCAGGCGCCACGATCATCACTCACGCGCTCTCGCGAGGCCTGCTGGATACACGCGGGCGGCAGGGGCTGGGCATGGCGAAGGCCGAGAACCGCGATTTCTCCCAGGTGCAGGTGATGCTGCCGGAGGTCACCTTCGTCCGCGGCACCCTGGCACTGCAAATGGGAAAACGCACCTTGCGCATCCTCGCGCTTCCTGGTCACAGCCCAGACGGCATCGGTGTGCTTGTCGAGGAGGACCGGATCCTCTTCTCGGGCGATGCGGTCATGCCTTTGCCGCATATCCGCGACGGGGACCTCGGGACGCAAATGCGCACCTTGCGCACGATCGCGGGCATGGGCTTGGAGAATATCGTCCAAGGCCACGGCGAGGTGATCTTGCGTGGGGAGATCGATGAACTCATCGGCTCGCATATCACCTACCTCGAGCGCATCGAACGCGAGGTGCTGGCCGCGGTGCGGCGAGGTTGGTCCGAAATGGACCTGCAGCAGATCACCATCGAGAAGTGCGGCAAGAGCCGCATCTTACTCAACGGGCTCGCCGCGGAGCTTCACTGGCAGAACCTGCTCGCCCTGTATCGGCGCTTCGCTGCGGGCGGGCTGCCGGCCACCGTGAGGGCGGCCCCGCGTCCAGTGTCACCGCGGTCCGCCTCGCACCGCGCGACTCGGCCGCCCGCAAGAACAAGCGGCCGGTCATCCACGTCGCGCGCCAGGTCGTCCGCGCGCACCAAGCGTCCCCCGGCCTCTCGCCGCAAGTCCCCCGCGCGGGCCACCCCCGCACGCAACCGCGCCGCGCGGCCCAAGCCGCGCGCGGCCCGGCGGGCGCGCTGATCCTGCGCAGCTGATACCGCGAGCGGATGTTCCCTCCCGAGATCGAGCGCGAACGCGAGGCCATGTACGATGCGCGCGCGGCTGGCAACGAAGGCCGCGCGCGAGTCTGCGCTCGCCGGGCCGCGGGTCAGGCGCTGCGCCGGCGCTATGCGGCGGAGGGCGTGCAGGGCAATGCGTACGACTGGTTAGTGTGGGGGGCCGAGGCGCCCCTTCTGCCGCGAGGGGTGCGCTCCGCGGCGCAGCGCCTGACAGCGCGCGTCCTGCCGGGCGGCCGACCGGCCTTCCCGCAGGATCCCTTGGCGGATGCCGAGTCCATCATGCAACATTGCCTGGGGGCGGCTGCCCATCTCCCATCCGAGTGACACTTGACCCTCGGTTATACTCCTCTCAATCACGCAACGGAGGCGCGCGGCAGGTGTTACTTTGAGTAGCGGCTGCGCGAAGCAACGAGTTTGAGCGGAAGCACAGAAGAAGTCCGGCTGATCCGCCGCGCCAAGCGCGACCCGCAGGCTTTTGGCGAACTCTACGAACGCTACGTGCGGAAGATCTACACCTACGTGTACTACCGCATGGGCAACGAGCACGACGCCGAAGACCTGACCGCGCGCGTCTTCCAACGAGCGCTGACACATATCGATAGTTACCAAGATCAGGGCCTGCCCTTCTCGGCCTGGTTGTATCGCATCGCCCACAACCTGGTGGCCAACTGGCATCGCGATCACAGCCGGCAGCAAGTGGTCGGGCTCGACGAGGCTCTCGGCCACGAAGCGGGTGACCAGCCGCACGAGTTGGCTGAAGACGAAGAGGAACGCCGTACCTTGCTCGGCGCGCTCCGGCATCTGCCGGAGGAACGGCAGCAATTGCTCATCCTCAAGTACGCCGAGGATCTTTCGAACGCTGAGATCGGAGAGATCATGGGGCGAACCGAGGGGGCTATCAAGAGTCTCTACCATCGCACGCTGCTCACGCTGCGCGATGACTTGATGGAGTCCGTGGAGAGTCAAAGCGCTCCGAGGAGCCGATCGCACACGACCCGGCAGAGACCCGGGGCCGGCGCTCCTCCTGAGCGAATTCCGCAATTGGGGTGAAGCGGTCAGATGAAGCAGATCAAGGATCAAGAGGCGCGCCTCGCGCGCTTGCTGCAAAACAGCCTGGCGCCCCGCCAGCCTCGCCCGGAGTTCGTCCTCTCCTTGCGCGAGAGACTTGCCCAATTGATGTCGATGCCGGTACTCATCGAACAGCCGCGCAACTGGGCCCGCTCGGTGGGGCTGGGCATTCTCGGGCTGATCGGGGTCATCCTCTCCGCGTTCGCTGCGGCTCTTGTCGCCTTGCGATTCCTGGGATGGGTGCTCACCTCTCTCGGGCTTGCACCCAAGAGGCGGCCCCAGGCCCAACCTCCGATCCCGGACCGAGGGCTGCGAGGCTAGCCCTCAAGGCGGCCGGTCATCCCTCGGCTGGTCAGTCCACACACAACGATCTTCCAGACTCGCGCGAGGTAGTGACCCAACCACAGGGCAGGTCCAGCGCCGCACGACATCTATCCCCGACCATACCGCGTCAGCAACATGAAGACCCAAATCCCATGAGAAGTCTGTTGCTCACGCCTTCGGATGCGCGGCTCGGCGAGAGGTGAGACGGACCGTGGCGGGCCTCATTGGCTCGAATGGCCCGCGCGGACGAGGGCTTCGCTCGAGAGGGCGGGGGTCGGCTCGCACCCGGCCGGCAGCCGGCTCCGTTCACTGTTGAACCCGAGCGTTGGTGCAAGTTGGCTCTCCCATAGTGGCAATTCCCTCCCTTACACGCCCAAAGACGACGGCTCGTGCCATTTTCGCATAGGCACCTGGAATGGCCGATTCCCGGCCTGAACGCGGTGTCCCTCGCCCGGCGGCGTCTCGCCCACGACAACGAGCTCATTGCCCCAACTCGCAGACTCGGCAGCTGGGGATGCCCAAGCTAGGTTCATGGTTCTGCTCGCCCGGCTCGGCGAGCGGAGCCGTTCGTCGACTGGGGGGAGCCGTCCGGCCGAGTTGTCCCTGAGGCCCTGCCCGGGTTCCTCCTCGCCCGCCCAAACCTGGCTGGTTCACGGCGTCTTGACCCGCTGAGGTGAGCCAATTAGGCCGGTCCTGCGCCCCGTCCCGCTTGCCCATGGCGGCTGCAACCCGGTTCTAGTGAGAGGTAAATCCAACCGGGCAGGGGGTTGCAGCCCGCCCACGATGCGGCGGCATTCCTGCGCACGCCTGACGCCCCCGGCAAGCGATCCGTCCAATCGAAGCTCCCCCTCCATCTCAATTCGTTTTCCCTTAGTTGGGGGAGAGAGGTGGCCGTTCGCCGGCTGCGGCGGCCCGCCTCGGCATGCCGTTCAAGCTGAGCAATGCAACTTTAGATACATTGAGTTGCATTATATAAACGCTGCCCGATGCACGTCCCGGTCCGCTGGGTCAACAATGGCCGAACGAGCGGAGTGCGAGGTTGTGAGGGCTCATCTCGTGCGTGATGACGCCTCCGCTCTTGACCCGCGTCCCTCAGGTCGAACGGCCAATGTCGATGCGAAGGCGATCTTGGTATGCCTTCGTGCGAGGACAGCCCGGCTGCCTTTTCTCGTAGATTGAGCAAGGCACGCCACGGAGGTCGATCAGCTCCCGCCTCCCAATGACGCGTGGCGCACAATGGTGGCCCGCGAGGTGGCGCGTGAAGTTCGGGGTGTTCATGAGAGCATAGGTGCCGCCCCACGCACCCGATGACCCGGCTGATCCGATTGCCTTCGGGTTCTCCCAAGTCCCGCCGAGAACGTATGTTCTACACGAGTGCAGGAGGATCTGGGTCACCACACGAGGTGTCGGTTCGAGATGATCTCATCCCAACGTTGCTGCGGAGAAGGTGATTGGACACTGGATCAGAACCTGCAGACGCCTAAGCCCCCCGCTCGCTCAGTGCGCCTTAGCCCCCTCCTAGAACCAAGTCAGAGGCAAGACATGTTGTCTTGGATCGCGGGGAGGCTGGGTCTTGCAGGATGCAAGCGAGAGTCGGCAGGCGCTATGGGAAGCGCGCTCGCGCACCTGCGGTCCGGCGGCGCATCGCTCAGGTTGCGTCCTGCGTGTATCAGAGTAGAATCACCTGCGCACGTCGTAACCGATGTGCGCTTCAAGCCCTCACTCGGTGCTCGATACCCCGGATGGTCGAGCACAATGGCGAAGCCGGTGAAAGTCCGGCGCTGTCGCGCAACTGTGAGCTGAGACCGCCCGCGCCTTGGCGGGCATTTAGGACACTCAGCAAGCCAGGTCGCCCGCCGGGTTGAGAGGCCATCTGCCTTCGTCGCAAAGGAGATGAGCCCATCGCAGCCCACGAACCAACCCTCCCCAAGACCCAATCCGCCGCGCAGGACCCCGAGCATGCTCGATTGCACAAGAAGGGCTCAGTGGCCTTCCTATGGGCCATAGCGCTGCTATTGCTCGCGCTTTGGCTGAGCACCGCTGTCGGGGCCGTCACCCTGCCATTCCGTGAGATCCTTGCCGGGCTGCTGCCTGTCCCGTTGCGTGGCGGGGTGGAGCTCTCGTCCACAACGAGCGCCATTCTCTACCAGATTCGGCTCCCAAGGACGGTCTTGGTCGCCCTGGTGGGTGCGGCGTTGGCCGGGAGCGGCTCTGCGTATCAAGGGCTCTTCAGGAATCCACTAGCCGACCCCTACTTGCTTGGCGTCGCGTCGGGTGGTGGCCTTGGGGCGGTCATCGCCATGACGTGGCAAACCCAGGGCGCGTCCGATTACGCACGGGACGTCCCCCTGCCCGCGCTCGTGCTCATCCCCCTTGCAGCTTTCGTGGGCTCTGTGCTCACGGTGGTGCTTGTCTACCGTCTCGGGTCGGTGCGAGGCACGTCGCTGCGGCTGATGGACTCGCACACCTCTCGCCTGATCCTCGCGGGAGTGGCGATCGGGGCCTTCGCGACTGCGATCATGACCTTCGTCATGCTTCGCCTGCAAGGGGACATGTACCGCCCGGTGGCTTGGATGCTGGGCGGGTTCACGATCGGCGGCTGGGGTCCGGTGCTGGCCAGCTTGCCCTTCATCGTACTCGGCCTGGGCACATTGGTGGCCCTCGGACGGGTGCTGAATGTGCTGCAGTTCGGCGAAGACCAGGCGCAGCACATGGGGCTGAATGTCCCCCGCGCCCGCACGATCATCATCGTGAGCGCCTCTCTGGCGACGGCGGCCGCCGTCGCCTTCTCGGGCATCATCGGCTTTGTGGGCCTGGCGGTTCCGCATGCCGTGCGCCTGATGTGGACACACGACTACCGTAAGCTGGTCCCGCTTTCGATCCTGCTGGGGGCGGGAGGCTTGCTGCTGGCCGATGTCCTCGCTCGGACGCTCGTCGCGCCGCAGGAGATTCCCTTGGGCGTGGTGACTGCGGCCTTCGGTGCCCCGTTCTTCCTGTATCAACTGCGGAGGGCAGGCCTCGAATGAACCCTCCTTCGGCACTTTCGCTTGAGAACATCAGCTATCGCTACAAAGGGGCGAACTCGCCGTGGGTTCTAGACGGGGTTTCGCTACGGGTGGAGCCAGGGAAGATCGCGGCACTCGTCGGACCGAACGGCTCGGGCAAGACAACCTTGATTCGCGTGGCCAGCGGATTGCTGGACGCCGTGCAGGGATCCGCACGTATCGGCTCCTCCCCCCTGCCCTTGAGCCGGATGACCCCGGAGGCGCGAGCAGGGTTTGTTGCCGTGGTGCCTCAAGCCGCTTACCTTCCGCCGGATTTCACGGTCGAGGAGACCATCCGCCTCGGGCGGATGGCAGCGCGGGGGTGGCTGACCGCTGAAACAGAGGCAGACCGCAAGACCTCCGAGGTGGCCTTGAGGGGTGTAGGGCTTACGGCCTTGCGAGGCCGCACCCTGGGCAGACTCTCGGGAGGCGAGCAACAGCGGGCGTTGATTGGTCGCGCACTCGCGCAAGGAGCACCGATCCTTCTGCTTGATGAGCCGACTGCGCACCTCGACCTGCGTCATCAGCTGGAGGTGCTCCGTCTGGTGCGGTCGCTGGCCGCCAGCGGCAACTACACGATCCTGCTGGCCCTGCACGACCTCAACCTTGTCGCTCGTTTTGCGGATGAGGTCGTCCTCCTGGTCGCAGGCCGTATCACCGCCTCGGGGTCCCCTCGGCATGTATTGCGGGAAGAAACACTTAGTTCCGCCTACGGGGTCCCGGTCCAGGTCCTCGAACATCCCATCCACCACACGCCGCTGGTGGTTCCCGACGGCGCGGATCCTACCGATGATGTGGGAGCTCTGGCTGGCCACAGCTGAGCCCACGGGGAGCGCACTCATGCCGAGATTGACGTCCATCCACACAGGCAAAGGGGACGATGGGACAACCTCCCTGACCGGGGGGCGGCGAGTTTCGAAGGACTCTCAGCGGGTTGTGGCGTACGGCACGGTGGACGAATTGAACGCGCTGCTCGGAGTCGTCTGCAGCGAATCACCCGCGCCACGCGTCTTGGAGATCCTGCGGAGAGTTCAGAACGAGCTGTTCCACCTGGGTGCCGATCTCTCGACCCCCGAGGAGCAGAAACAGCATCGGCCGCTTCCGTCCCTCGAAAAGGCGCATGTGGAGCGCCTGAGCAAGGAGATCGACGACCTGATGGAGGAAGTCGGTCCTCTCCAGAATTTCGTGCTCCCGGGGGGCGCCCGATGTGCAGCGATGCTGCATGCTGCGCGCACAGTATGCCGTCGTGCCGAACGCGAGGTGGTCAGCTTGGCTCGAGAAGAACCGATCAACCGCGTGGCGATTGCCTACCTCAACAGGCTGTCGGACGCCCTTTTCGCCATGGCGCTCCATGAAAACCATACGCGCGGAATTGCCGAAACATACTGGGATAGTCACGCCGCACCGCCGGCCCACTAGCTGCCCCCAACCAAGAAACATGCCGCCCGCTTCGCATGCGGGCGGCTTTCGTGTTGCGCGTGTCATGTCGTCACCGGAGGTCAGGGGCCTGTCGGAACGGTGTCAACAACGCTCAGGAAGGTCTCGACGACGTTTGGGTCGAACTGGGTTCCTTTACAGCGCCGAAGCTCCGCCACAGCTTCGCCGTGCGTGCGCGGATCCTTGTAGGGACGCCGGTCGCGAATGGCGCTGTATGCGTCAACAACCGCCAAGATGCGAGCCCCGAGTGGGATGTGATCCCCGTCGAGCGCGTCCGGATATCCTTTGCCGTCGTACCTCTCCTGATGGTGTCGGACCAGAGTGGCCGTCCGGCGCAGCGCGTCCACGGTGCGGATGATAG
Source organism: uncultured Chloroflexia bacterium (assembly GCA_963712475.1). Lineage (GTDB taxonomy): Bacteria > Chloroflexota > Anaerolineae > Anaerolineales > RBG-16-64-43 > RBG-16-64-43. The sequence continues at coordinate 441,486 of CAVQIA010000004.1, read as the reverse complement.
CCTCCCCCCGCTCCGGGTGCCGCCGCACGATTTCCCATTCGTCCTCGGTCAGTGGTCCAGGCTTGAGCAAGATGGGATCGGGCACTGCGATCTTCCCGATGTCGTGCAGCAGGGCCCCCCAACGAATGTCCTCGAGTTCATCCTCGGAGCAGCCCAGCCGCCTGGCGGTTGCCTCGGCCAGGGGCGCTAACCGCTTACTGTGCTCGCCAGTGTATTCGTCGCGCGCATTAACCGCGTTTGCCAGTGCCAAGACCGTTTCAAGCTGTGCCTGCGCGAGACCTTGTAGGAGCCACCCGCGGCGCAGCGCATTGCCGGCGATTTGGGCGGCGTGTTCAACGAATGCGCGGATGTTCTCGTTCGCCTCGGCGCCTTCTCCAAGCGCCAGCGCCAGCACTCCCAGATTATGTTGGCCTGCGCACACCGGTGCCCAAATCGCAACTCCCTGCCCCAAGGGCATCTCGTCCGCGGCGCCCAGCTGGCCGACCTCGGATGGCTGAGTGAGGTAGACCCGCCCGGCAATCAGACTGCGCCATGGCAATCCCTCTTGTCGCGGCAGGAGCTGACCCAACCACCGCTCCGGTGCGCCTCTTGCTGCCGAGACACGCAGGTAGGTTTGGTGGCGGTCGAGCAGCAACACAGCCCCGCTCTCAGCATGCAGCAGCTCCAGAGACGAGTTCGAGTAAGACGACCGCCATGGCATCAGGGTCGTCGGTCTGATTGAGCGCGCTGGTGAGCTGGAATAGCCCCGCGGTGCGCTCAAGTTCCGAAGCGCCCGCATCCAGACGTTGTGCATGATGCAGCGAAGAGGATGTTTGCTGGATGAAGGCCGCCATCCGTTTGAGGTCGGCGTCGCCCCAATGCCTTGTGCGGCGGAAGTAACAGCCGGCAATTCCGATCATCGAGCCTTCGAAGGTCAGCGGCCACAATGCCATGGAGCGGTATCCCGAGGCGGGGCCGTATCCGCTGCGCTTGCGCGCGGATGCACCGACATCTTGCGTGATCGGGATTCCCTCGAGACTGAGCCGTCGCAGATGATCCCGATCGAGGTGGGTTGTCTCTTTCGAGAGAGCATCCGCCGAAAACCCTTTCGACCAGACAACCTCGGATCCGCCCCGCCCGGATGGGATCCAGATAGCCGCCCGATCGGAACGGCTCGCGATGAGCAGGTCGTGGCCCGCCCGTTCGAGGGCTCGCCTCGCCCACCTGGCTGAGACTTTGCTGTGGTCGGTTGGATTGATGACGATCATGATGGTGCCCTCGCAGGCGATGTCGGCGGCCAAGCACAGCGCGGCCAAACCGCGGAGATAGCTTGTGCAACTTCCCTGCCGAGGCCGCCCGAACAAGAGCGATGCCCTCCTCGCGTCCGGCTTCCCGTCGTGGGTTGAGCGCCGAAGGTCGACCGTGACTGAAGACTGGGAGGCGACAATGGTGGAGTGGCTTCGCATAGCCTAGATATGCACTTGCGGCGATGAGGGATGGGGGTTTGAGGCTGGGGAGGTGGCTATGCGCAATTGGCTTCGCGGGAAGGATCGTACGATGGTGCTAGTCGCGGATGCGGACGATTCTCTTTGCGGAGTAATCCATGGATATCGTGACCGTCGAAATCGAGAAGCCCCAAGATGCGAACGTGATCTTAGGCCAGGCACACTTTATCAAGACCGTCGAAGACATTCACGAGGCGCTGGTGAACGCCGTTCCAGGCATCCGTTTCGGCCTCGCCTTCTGCGAGGCATCGGGCGATGCGCTTGTGCGCTTCTCTGGCACAGACAATGCGTTGACAGATCTCGCCGCGAAGAACGCCCGGGCCATCGGCGCCGGGCATTCGTTCATCATCCTGATCGACAACGCCTTTCCGATCAACGTCCTGAGGTCGATCCAGGCTGTTCCCGAGGTATGCACGATCTTCTGCGCGACATCCAACCCCTTGCTCGTCCTCTTGGCCAACACAGAGGCTGGGCGCGGCATCCTGGGCGTGATCGACGGCTGCGCACCCAAGGGCATCGAAACTGAAGCTGACCAGGCGGCACGCAAGTCACTCTTGCGCCGCTTTGGATACAAGTTCTGACCCTCATAGCATCTCGGCCGACCACCAAGGCGAGATCCCTTCAAGTGCGTAGATCTGCAGCGTTGGCGCGTCCTCCTCACGCCCAGGATTCTGCACTCAGGTGACTTCCCTCGCAGGGAAAGCCTCAATTCCGTATGCTATACTCTCGTCATGGCCAGGCCCTACTCCGTCGCAGTCGACCTCGGCGGCACCCACATTCGCGCAGCTCTATACCAGGGTCGAGACACCACTCCCCTTCGCCGGTCCCGCGGGCTCACCCCTCAGACAAACGACCAGGGGCCCGTCCTTGAGGCTCTTGCGAATGCCATCCGAGATGTCCTGCCGCCTGGTACCGACATTGCGGACATCGCGATCGCGGTCGGCACACCCGGGCCGGTGGATCCATTTCAAGGTCGGATCCTCAGCACCCCGAACATCCCATCCCTGCACGATCTGCCCCTGCGCGACTGGTTGGCGAGCCGCTTTTCCACGACGATAATGATCGGGAACGACGCCAACTTGGCTGCCTTGGGCGAATATACTTTTGGTGCTGGCCAAGGTGCGGCGGACATCGTCTACCTGACCATCGGCACAGGCATCGGCGGTGGCGTCATCACGAGCGGCCGACTGCTGCTCGGCCACCGCGGGCTCGGCGCTGAGCTCGGTCACATCACAATCGACCCACTTGGCCCCAGGTGCGGCTGTGGTCGCCCCGGCCATTTGGAGGCGCTCGCGTCCGGGCCAGCCATTGCGCGCGAGGCGCGCGCCCGACTGGCCGCCGGCACCGCTTCTTCCCTGGCCGCGCTGTACCGGACCGACCCGCTGGCAGTCACCACCGAACAGGTTGCCGGGGCCGCTCGCCAATCAGATCCCCTCGCGCAGACTCTCGTGGCCGAGACGGCCGCCCTCCTGGCGCGCTTCATCGCCGACTGCCTGGTCATCTTCTCGCCTCAACGCGTGATTCTCGGCGGAGGGGTCATGGCGCTTGGCGAACTTCTGCTTGAGCCAATCCGTCGGGGTGTATCCACTAACGCTATGGCCACGGTCTACCTCGAGGAGCTGACCATTTGTGCCGCCCAGCTCGGTGACGACGCCGGCCTCCTCGGCGGCCTGGCCCTGTGTCTCAATCCGGCCTTGCAACCGAGTTCGGCCGGGGGTTGACGCCGCTCGATTCGCGATCCAAGACCCATTGCTCACATGAGGCCTGCCATGACCATTCCGACACTCCAGGTCCCCGGTCCCAAGTCGGTCGAGTTCATTCACCGCGATACGACGTTCATCTCACCCTCGTATCCCCGCGACGTGCCTTTCGTCATGGACCACGGCCGAGGCTCGGAAGTCTGGGACGTGGACGGGAATCGATTCATCGACTTCAACGCCGGCATCGCCGTATGCTCGACGGGCCACTCCCACCCTGAGGTTGTAGAGGCGATCCAGCAGCAAGCCGCCAAATTCATCCATATCTCTTCCGACTACTATCATCGCAACTGGATCGAACTCGGCGAGAAGTTGGATGAGATCGCACCCTTCAAGGAAGATGCCCTTTGCTTCATGACCAACTCAGGCGCCGAGTTGGTGGAGGCGGCCATCAAGCTCGCCCGATACACGACCGGCCGCCAGCGTTTCATCGGTTTCTTCGGCGGTTTTCACGGCCGAACCATGGGCGCCCTCGCCTTCACCGCAAGCAAGCCTCTCTATCGCTATCGCTTCTACCCAACCATGCCCGGTGTGACCCATGTGCCATTTCCCAACCCTTATCGCCAGGTGCTCGCGCCGACCTTCCCCGATTACGGCGAGACCGTCGTCGACTATATCGAGAACCAGGTCTTTGGCCACGTCATGCCTGCCGAGGATTGCGCGGCCATCCTACTCGAACCGATCCAGGGCGAGGGCGGCTACATCGTCCCTTCGGATGGATTCTTCCCTGCCCTGCGCAAACTGTGCGATAGCCACGGGATCCTGCTGATCGCCGATGAAGTGCAATCCGGTATCGGCCGGACGGGAAAGTGGTGGGGAATCCAACACTGGGGCGTCGAGCCAGACATGGTCGCGTGCGCCAAGGGGATTGCCTCCGGCATGCCACTCGGCGCGCTGATCGCACGTAAAAGCCTGATGACTTGGCCAAGCGGCGCTCACGGCAACACCTATGGCGGCAATCCCATTTCCTGCGCAGCGGCCCTGGTCACGCTGCGGCTGATCGAGCAGGGTTACATGGCGAATGCGGCGAGCCTAGGCGAATACACCCTTCAGCGGCTGCGCGCCATGCTGCCCGCCCACCCCTCCATTGGGGACATTCGCGGCAAGGGCCTTATGATCGGTATTGAGTTTGTACGAGACCGGGCAAGCAAGGAGCCGGCGCACGTCTTACGAGACCAGATCGTTCACGCCGCCTTCTCGCACGGATTGCTCCTTCTCGGGTGCAGCACCAACGTCATCCGCATCGCTCCGCCGCTGAGTATCTCGCGCGAGCTGCTCGACGAGGGGCTGGACCTGCTCGATCACTCGATTACGGAGGCGGAGCGGCGCGAGGATTGGTGAGCGCAGCTCCTCGAGCCATCAACCCGTGTTGCCAGACTTTCGAGTCCGCCAGCGCGACGTCCTGCTGGACATTGCTCGCGCCCTAACACAAGAACTCGACCTTGCCCGCCTCCTCGACCAGATCTTGCGCTATGCCGTCGAGATGCTGGGCGGCAAGGCGGGCATCATCGCGCTGTGCGACCCTGGCAGGCCCGGCGGCAACGCCAGCCGGCCTTGGCACCTTGCGGCCTCGTTCGGGCTGAAGCCGGCCTTCTTGCGCACTTTGGAGCCTCTGCTCGCCGACCTGCCCGTCGTCGGCGACCCCCACACGATCGTCCTGCCCGCGCTCGATGAGCGCCTGCACCAGATCATCCGCATCGCGACACTCGGACTGCTGACTGCCCTCGGCTTGCCCATGGTCGCACACGAACAGGCCGTGGGCGTCGTTTACGTCTTCCGCGATTTCGAAGGCGGTTTCAACGCCAATGAACGAGGACTACTGCAGAGTTTCGCGGATCAGGCAGCGATCGCCGTTTCCAACGCACGCCTTTTCTCGCAGGTCACGGAAGAAAAGCGCCGCCTAGACGCTATTCTGGAGGGATCCGCCGAAGGTATCGCCATCCTCGGTCCCGACAGCCGTGTCCAACGCTTCAATCGGGCCCTGCAAAGCCTGACGGGCATTACTCTCGAGAATGCCAGCGGGCGCCCCCACGATCAAGTCCTCCGCTTTGCAGCCGTGACCACCGGCGCGACACTCGAACAGGCCGAAGCGGGCGGCTGGCCGCTGTCCGATCGCGCAACCCTGTATCTCGAAGGGATGCTCATTCGACAAAATGGCGCGCTGCTTCCGGTTGGAGTTTCGTACGCCCCCGTCTTCTCCCCCGACCGCACATTGCAGAACACCGTTGTCTCCGTTCGCGACCTTTCTCGCTTCCGGGAGGCCGAGGAGCTCAAGAGCACCTTTATCTCCATCATCAGCCACGAGCTGAAAACTCCCGTCGCGCTGATCAAGGGCTATGCGAGTACTCTGCGCCGAGAAGACGCCGTGTGGGACCCAACCACCGTCGCCGATGGATTGACCGTCATCGAGGAGGAGGCGGACCGCCTGGCTGGGCTCATCGAGGACCTGCTCGATGCATCACGCTTGCAGGCTGGCGGTCTTCAGCTCCACATGGGAGAGGTACAATTGGCCGGCTTGGTTTCTCGCCTCGTCGAGCGATTCTCCAAGCAGGCGCCCCAACATACGTTTCGCGTCGAGATTCCGCCGGAATTCCCGCCGGTCACCGGCGACGAAGAACGCCTTGCGCAGGTCCTCAGCAACCTGCTCTCGAATGCGGTCAAGTACTCGCCCTCGGGAACGGCGATCAGTATTCGTGGCAAGGTCGAGCCCGCCCAGGTCGTTGTGACAGTGAGCGATCAGGGCCCTGGCATTTCTCCCGAGGACTTGCCACACGTCTTCGACCGCTTCTATCGAGCCGTCGATGCCGCTCGCCGGACAAAGGGCGCCGGGCTCGGGCTCTTCTTGGCCAGGGCGGTCGTTGAAGCGCACCATGGCCGCATCTGGGCCGACAGCCAACCCGGGGAAGGGACCTCGATCTCGTTCAGCTTACCGCGAGCCGACTCCCCACACCCCCTCGCTGACCCATCATAGGCCCCTCCCTCGCGCTCGAACAGAGCCGCGAGACCATCTGCTCTTCAGGAGTACTCATGCCCGCAGCACGAACCGCTATCAAATGCCCAAAGTGCGGCAATCCAGTGGCCGCAGACATACAACAGGTCTTTGACCAGACGCAGGACCCATCCGCCAAGACGCGCCTCCTGCGCGGCGATTTCAACCTCATCGAATGCCCCACGTGCCAATACCGGGGTGCCCTGGGCACACCTCTGGTCTACCATGACGCGGAAAAGGAACTGCTGCTGACCTTTGTCCCCCCCGAGCTCGGCATGAGCAATGTTGAGCAGGAACAAGTGCTGGGGCGCTTGACCCAGTCCGTGGTCGCTGCGCTGCCACCCGAGCAGCGCAAAGGCTACCTGCTCAGACCGCAATCCTCACTGACCTTCCAAGGCTTTGTGGAGCGCATTCTCCAAGCGGACGGTATCACAAAGGAAATGCTCGAAGCACAACGCGCACGCACCCGGCTCGCGCAGGAGTTGATGACTGCAGACCCGGGCGCCGTGGACGAACTCATTCGCGCTCGCGACAAGGAAATCGACTCCACGGTCTTCCAGCTCGTTTCCCTCTTTATCGAATCCGCACAAGCCCAAGGCGACAAACCCAACGCCGAGAAAGCCACCATGGTCCGCGACAGGCTTCTCGCCCTCTCTGCTTTCGGTGCCCGTGTGCGCCAACAGACCGAGGCTCTGGAGGCGGCAGCCAAAGACCTGCAGGCGCTCGGCGAGAAGCCAACTCTTGAGAAGCTGGTGGCGCTCTTCAGCAACGCCCCCACCCTCGACAAGGTGGCTGGCCTGACGACGCTCGCATGGCAAGTGATGGACTACGCGTTCTTTCAGGCTTTGACACAACGGGTCGAGAAGGCAGACGCGGCGGATCGAGAGCGGCTGACCGCCATCCGCGACCTTGCCTTGCGCGAGAGTCAACGATTGCGCGCAGCGGCTCAGGCTGAGGTGCGACGCTCGGCCGACCTGCTGCAATACCTGCTCCAGGCCGCCGACCTGCCCGCCGCCATCGACGAGCGGTTGGGTGAAGTCGACGATTCTTTCTTCGCCATCCTCGAGGCCAACATCGAGGCCGCACGCAAGGCCAATCGCCCCGAAGCCGTCGCACGCCTCGAGACCGTGAACAAGCAGGTGATCGAAGCGATAGAAAAGACCGTTCCGCCGGAAGCGCGGCTGGTGCGCGACTTGCTTAACACGACGGATGACGCCTCCGCCGAGGTGATGCTGCGCGCTCACGCCGCAGACCTGACCGACGCGCTCATCGACGCGATGACCGCGATGGAAGGCGATTTACGGGCTTCGGGCCAGGAACCGACGGCCGCGCGCCTGGCCGCGATCCGCGCTCTCGCCGAGAAGCAACGTGCGCTGGCACGGTTCGGCGTAAGCTAGACACGCCCGCCTCAACTCGGCCCCGCAAACAAGCGTGGGCAGCCGCGCGCTGCCCACGCTTCGATCCCGATTGTCCGATGCCCTCGCCGCCGGTTACGTCATCGGCGAGTCGCCTCGCCCCAAACGTCGCTCCAGCTCAACTGCGATGGCAGCCGTCTCCGCCACGAGTTGCTGCGATCGGTCGCAGACTGCGACGCCTTCCCGATCCGCGTCGCGCACGCCCTCGTCAGCCGAAAGGTGCCCAAGCACATCCAATCCTGGCGAGTGTGTCTCAATGAACTCGCGATCTTCGGCATTGGCTACTTTCGAGCCCAAAAGATACAGATGCGGCAAGTGAAGATCTTCGGCCAAAGCACGGATCTGCCCAGCCGTCCCGAGGCTACGCGCGGTGGGCTCAACGACGATAAGCATCGCATCCACGGCATCGGCGGTGGCCCGCCCCAAGTGTTCGACGCCCGCGTACATATCGAGCAGCACAACGTCGGTCCGCCGCAGGAGGATGTGAGTGACCAGCGACCGAAGCAGGACGCTCTCCGGACAAATGCAGCCCGAGCCCCCCTTTTCCACGGCCCCCAGTTGCAGCAGTCTCACCCCCCGATGCACAGCGGAGAATCTCTCGGGGATGTCCTCCACCCGCGGGTTAAGCCGGAAGTAGCCCCCCATGCCGCCCGGTTGAGTGCCGGTGCGTTCGGCAATCAGCTCTTCCATGTCGGCGATCGGGCTCAGCCCCTCAAGCACCTGCATTGGGAACCCGAGCGCTTGGCCCAAGCATGGCGAGGGATCCGCGTCGACTGCAAGGACCTGATAGCCGCGTGCGACGTAGCCGTACGCCAGGAGCGCCGTGGCCGTCGTCTTCCCCACGCCCCCCTTACCCGACACCGCTATTTTCATCCCTCGCTCCATACACCACCGCCTGGCCGAATTCTACCCGGCTTCCCCGTGCAGGCGGCGCGCCGCCACCACCGGCACCCCCGCCGCAAGCAAGGCCCGCGCTGTGAGGTTGACCGAATCGTGCTTGTCGAGGTAGTTGCGCAGCAGCGCCGCCATCAGCCCCTTCTGCTCGACGTCCTCTTTCGCCATGAAGTAATCCAGAATGTCGGAGGGGTGTTCTCGCGCCTGCTCCGTGACGACCTCCCCGCCCTCGTGCTTGGCTGAGATATTGGCGACGTGCTGTGCAACCTCCACCAACTCCGCTCGCCGGTCGTAGGGCTGGCGCACGATGCTCTTCCAGGCCTCGGTAATGTGATGCTCGAAGCGGACGATGTCCTCCAGTTCCAGCGCATCACGTACGGAGGAGGACAGTTCAAGCGTCCGGTTATCGATCGAATTCCCGAAGTTGAATCCGATCAAAGGAGTCGACCCGTCGGGCCGAGCGAAAAGGCGCGCCCCCAGCAGCGTCCACAAGGCCGCATACGGGTTGTCATTTCCCATGAACACGGAAATCTTGAACTCGATATCGACGCCCACCTTGTAGAGCATGTACCCGAGCAAAACCGTACCCGGGTTGATGTTGAGCACCGAGCGGACGCCGTAGGTCGTGTAGTAGTTAAGCCACTCGTCGAGCCACATCAACGCGTGGTCGTTCGGCTGGCCTATGCCGCCGAAGTAGCCGGTGATGGTCTCTGGCCCGCCAAGATGGACGTTCGATCCATCCGTTCCCTTCGTGTCGAGCGTCTCCACATACGACGCGCCTACGATCTGCATGGCAGCCACCACAGCCAGCAGGTCGCCCTGATCCGCTGCAGACTCCTTCATCCGCCGCACGCGGATGAATCTCCCCGGCATCAGCTCCTGGCGCTCGATCGCCTGTTGGGCTTCCACCACAATCCATGGGAAGTACTGGAATGCGCTGATTTCCAGCGTCACCGCTAGTTTCGAGGAGCGGCGAGGTGCCGCCCGCCCACTGGCAACGCCCAGCGCGAACTTCTTCATGCTCACGAAAGCGCCCCGATCCCGCTCCGCCTCCAGCCAAACCAAATCCTTAAGGTAGGGCGACCCGCTCTTCTGCAGCCGGGTCTTGAGCGAGTTGAGCTGTCCGGCTGCGTGCGCCTTGCGGTTGATCTCGTCGACCGTGCCATACTTGCGAACCACATCCAGGAATCCGCGCACGACCGGATTGGCGCCGTCGCTCAGGAGCCGATTGACCTGCTCCACGTGCTGCGGAGAGATCAGCAGGCGTTCGAGCATCTCGTCCATCGCGCCTCCTACCCTAAGCCGCGCACGAGTTCGTCGTACTGGTCGTCCTTCATCCCGAACCAGTTATCCGCGCCAGGAAAAACACCTGACTTCACCTCGGCAACATACTGCTTCAGCCCGTTCAGGATGACCTCCCCCGCGTTCCCAAACACCTTCGCCATCTTGGGCTTGAAGCGCGGATACAATCCGAACATGTCGTGGAAGATGAGCAACTGACCGTGGGCTTGCGGCCCGGATCCAAGGCTGATGATGGGGACGCCTGCCCGCGAGCTGATCAACCCAGCCACGCGATCCGGAACCATCTCGAGCAGGATGCTGAAGGCACCGGCGTGCTCCAGCGCACGCGCATCATCGACGATACGCCTGGCTCGGGCTGCGTCCTTACCCTGCACCTTGAACCCGCCCAGTGCGGCACTGCTCTGCGGCGTCAATCCGAGATGGCCCATGATCGGGATCCCGGCCCGCGAAATGGCCTGGACTCGGTCCGCCATCTCAGTGCCGCCTTCGAGTTTCACCCCATCGCAGCCGGCCTCGGCCATGAACCGGCCGGCGTTGCGCACCGCGTCCTCGACCGACACCTGATATGTCATGTACGGCATGTCGCCGACGAGAAACGCGTTGGGCGTCCCACGCCGCACGGCCTGAGCATGTCGGATCATGTCCTCCATGGTCACCGGCAGCGTGCTGTCGAAACCCAAGATGGTCATGCCTAGGCTGTCGCCCACCAGTACGATATCCACACCGGCCTGCTCAACAAGGTAGGCCATCGGGTAGTCGTAGCAGGTCACCATCGTGATCGCCACGTGCTGATGCATCTTCTCGAAAAGTGCCGGCAGCAGTACTTTGCTGCGCTTATCCATGCTTCTGCTTGCCTCCACCGATGCCGCTGCGGTCCGGCCTAATTGCGGCCGGCGAGGACCGAATTCACGAGTGGCCTTGGATCCACCAGATTGTGCCCCAGCGCAGCTTCCTTCTGCCTGCCGAGCGCAACCGCCATGAGCTGAGTGAAGTAGATGATCGGCATTTGCGGCTCGACGCCCATCTGCGCCTGATGCGCCTGCAGGTTGACTTCACACAGCGGGCAGGCGACCACCACGGCCTCGGCCCCTCGATCGCGCGCGTTCTCAATGATCCGTTTTCCAAGTTCCAGCATCACTTCGGGACGAGTCATCGCCAGCGAACCGCCGCAGCATGCGACCTTGAGGTCCCACTCCACCGGCGCCGCCCCAATCGATTGCATGAGCCTGTCCATCCCCCGCGGGTATTCGTAATCCACCGAGCCGGTCACCTTGGGCGGTCGCGTCAGCAGACAGCCATAGTAGCACGCGACCTTCAGGCCGTGCAGCGGGGCGCGGACTTCCTGCTCAACCCGGTCAAATCCCACCCGTTGCACAACGAAATCAAGGAGCGAGCGAACCTCCACCCGATCGGGGTAGGGCTCCCCCATCTCCTTGTCGATCATCTCACGCACATCCGGCCGGGTGCGCCATTCGTGCAGCGCGACCCGGAATCGACTGTAACAGGAAGCACACGGCAATGCGGCTTCCCGGAACCCTTGCTGGTCCAAGAGCTGCATGTTGATCATCGGCAGCCGGACCGCAGCGCGCTCATCCAACCGGTGGGCCGGGGTCGATCCGCAACAAACCCAACCGCGGGGTTCCACCGGGGTGTAGCCAAATGCATCGAGCACCGCCCGCCCGGACTTGTCGAATGCAGACGCCATTCCGTGCAGGGAACAGCCAGGGTAGTAGCCGATTTCCATCTCGCCGCGTGGCGGCGCCTTAGCCGCGCCAGCGTGGAAGCGCACCCGTGAAAACTCCGGTACCGGGTGGATGCCCCCTTTGCGCAAGAGAGCCAACGCCAAGGGTATGTCGCGTACAATCGACCAGTTGCGTAGATCGACCTCCGCCATCAGTCCGAGCTCGTACAGGCGACCGAGCAGGTTGACATCGCGCAGAAATACCTTGTTGAACAGCGCCACCTCGGGCACTTTCGGGGGCAACCCTCTCGCGGTCACCTCGCTCACGATGAAGTCCATCACCTTAGCAATATCGATGCCCTGCGGGCAACGTGTCGTGCAGGTTTGGCAGGAGGCGCACATCCAGGGCGTGCGTGCATCGAAGATCTCGTCTTCCAACCCAAGCTGCGCCGCGCGCATCACCTGATTCGGCGCCATATCGAAGAAGTTCATCATTGGGCAGCCGGACGTGCACTTTACGCACTGATAGCACATGTACACGTTTTCGCCGGTGGCCCGCTGGATGCGCTCCGCCAGACCTGTATTGACTTCGACACTCATACCGCCTCCGTTTCGCGCCGCAGGGCGCACCGATCCCGTTCGCGCGCTAGTGCGTTGCCGATCCATTCGGCCGAGGGGTCAGACCCGCTCGCTGAACGATCTCGGCGACTGCGTCTTCCCACTCGATGGCCATGATGTGCACACCCGCCACGCCCGGCGTTTCCCGCATCTGCTGGATGAGCTCCACGCAGATGTCAATCCCAACACGCTTGGTCGCCTCGGCTTTGGCCTTCTTATCCTCGATGCCTTTGCCGGCCGCCTCCATGCGCTCAACGATCTCATTGGGCACATCCAGCCCGGGCACCTTGTCGCGCATGTACTTGGCGGCGCCCACCGATTTCAGCGGGCCCACGCCCGCCAGCAGGTAGATTTGCTTGTCGACTCCAAGCTCACAGACGCGCGCCATGAACTCGCGGAAGCGCGGCACGTTATAGACCAATTGCGTCTGCACGAAGTCCGCTCCGGCGCGCGCCTTCTTGCCCAGGCGCAAGGGCCGGAAATCGGCCGGATCGGCGAACGGGTTCTCGGCGGCGCCAACAAAGAAGCGCGGTGCCACGCCCTTGATTTCCTCTCCGCACTGGAATGTCGCGCGATCCCGCAATCCGACCACCATCTGAATCAGCTGCATGGAGTCGAGGTCATGGACGTTCTTGGCTTGCGGGTGGTTGCCGAACGAATGGTGATCGCCCGTCAGGCACAGCAGGTTCCGCAACCCAAGCGCGTATGCACCCAGGATGTCCGCTTGCATCGCGAGCCGATTCCGGTCCCGGCACGTCATCTGGATGATGGGTTCGAGCCCTTCTTCCAGGGCCAGCTTGCCCGCCGCAATCGACGACATGCGCACGATGGCAGTCTGGTTGTCGGTGATGTTTACCGCATCCGCCCACCCATGCAGCAGGCGCGCCTTCTGCCGAATGACGGCGGGGTCCGCATTCTTGGGCGGGCCCAACTCCGCCGTCACGGCAAACTGACCCGAGCGCAGGAACTCGCTCGAGCCGGCTCTCTGTGCGGAAACCGTTGTTCTCTGAACTCATAGCGCACCTCTTTCTGCCGCCAACCTCAGATCGAACCGGTGGGAGTCGAGCTTCAAATCCTCGCGCACGATCTTGCGCGGGCCGCCGTCGCGCGATGTTCGCCAGTCCTTCGGCGGCTGAATCTCGAGCAGCAACTCCAGCCGACCCTGGACTTTTAGCCTGTCGTAGATGAGTTGCCAGGCGCAGTCTGTCTCCGCGTTGATCTCACAATGTCCGTTCACCGATCCCCCGCATGGCCCGTTGAGCAACTGCTTCGAGCAGCGGGCGATGGGGCACACGCCACCCGTGAGCCCCAGCAGGCAGTCCCCGCATGCCTGACATCGCTCGGACCACACGCCTTGCTCCACCGGCATTCCCATGAACGCCGTATTCAAGCCCGGGACGACGATCTTCTCTGGGAAGCGCTCGGCCAGTGCCTGTACGCCCACGCCGCATCCCAGAGAGAGCACCAGATCCGCCTCTCGCACCTGGTCGCGGAGAGCATCGATGAATTCCCACTCGCATTGTCTTTGGACGACCGAATGCGTCACCTGCTGAGGCCGGCCGTCGACCCGGCTGGCCATGCGGAGCGCCGAGGCCAAGATGCCCGCCTCCTTCTCTCCGCCTGAGAAGCACACGGTGACGCACGTTCCGCATCCCACCACCAGCACCTTCTCGGCGCCATGGATCAGTTTGCGGATCTCATCCAAGGACTTCTGTTCAGCGACGATCATCTTGCCTCCTCACGGCTCACGCCGTCTTCCTCGTCGAGTCGCACACACCTCAAACCCGCACCGCTCACCTCTCACCGGCCGGGACGCCAGGCGCCGAGCGCAATGGGGACGGGCCAAGTTGGCGAATGTGGGTGTCCATCTCGCGAGCGATCTCCGCCCAGCGAGCGCCCATCGCCGAGGACAAGTGATACATGCGAACCCTCTCGCCCCCCACTCCGGCGTCGGCCAGCACCTGCCGCGTCCGCTCGACGCGCTTCTGCGCGCGCAAGTTGCCCGTCTGATAATGACAGTCACCTTCCATACAACCGGCAATCATGACCCCATCCGCCCCAGATTCAAACGCGGCCAGTACATCGCGCACATCCAAGTCGCCCGTGCAGGGGATCTTCACGACATGGACACTCTCGGGGTACTGCATGCGCAACGCTCCCGCCAAGTCCGCTGCTGCGTAGGCGCAATAGTGGCAACATAAGGCAACGATGCGGGGTTCGAACTCTACTTCGCCCATGCCCCGGCCTCTTCGAACAGCGCGGCGATCTTCGAGCGAATCTGCTCCGACCGGCTGTGCATCAGGACGATGGCGTGCGCCGGGCATTCACCCACGCATTGACCGCAGCCCTGACACGCCACCGGGTCGATATACGCGGCGCCCACAATCCCACCCACACCCGAGAAGTCCGCGCGAATGGCCGGCACTTGCATCGGGCACACACGCACGCACGTCAGGCACCCGGTACACAGATCCGGATCCACGCAGGCCACGGCCCCGCCTGCCGGCAGCGTGTCGTGTGCGAGAATGGTCGCCGCGCGCGAGGCGGCCGCCTGGCCTTGGGCAATTGCCTCGTCTAGGAACTTCGGATAGTGGGCCGCCCCGGCCATGAACACGCCCTCCGAGGCAAAGTCGAGCGGCCGCAATTTGACGTGGGCTTCGAGGAAGTAACCCTGCGCGTCGCGCGGCACTTTGAATACCTGCGCGAGCTCATGCGCCCCCTCGGCCGCGATCATGGGAGTGCTGAGCACAAGCCAGTCCACCGGGAACGTCAGCTCCCGCCGAAGCGAAGCATCCACAACCTTCACTCGCGGCAGGTCCCCTCTCGTGTCCACCTGAGGAGGGGTTGCGGCCTCATACCGAACGAACTCCACGCCCACACGACGTGCCTCGGTGTACTCGCTTTCGCGAGTCCCGAAAGCCCGCAAGTCTCGGAACAGAATGCGAACCTGCGCCAAGGGTGCGGCGCGTTTGAGGGCAGTGGCCGTCTTCAACGCTTCGCCGCAGCAAATCCGGCCGCAGAAGCCCTCAGCCCCCACGCATTGCAGCATGGCCACGCGCAGTTGCTCGTCGCCAGTGGCCAAACCCACCCCTGAGATCCGCCCACTGTCGTCTTCCCAGAGTCGCTGCTCGCATTCCTGCTGGGTGATGACACGTGGATGTATTCCGAGACCGTGGTAGTCTCCACGCGCTTCCTGACCGCCTGTTGCGATGATCGACGCCCCGTGCCGCACCTCGTGCAGTGCCCCATCCGACAGCTTCACTTGAGAAACGAAGTTCCCCACCACCCCTTGCGTACTCGCCACAGTCGCCCGCAGATGGCACGATATCCTAGGCTGGCGCCCCACACGGTCCACGAGATCGCGCAACAACGCCTGCGGGCTCGACCCATCCGCCAGGAATCGCAAATTCCGCAGGTTCCCTCCCAAGTGGTCCTCGCGTTCGACCAGGTCGACCTCGAAACCCTGCTCGGCGAGAACAAGCGCGGCACTCATGCCCGCAGGGCCACCGCCCACCACCAAAGCCCCGTGTTCGACAGGCACGCCGGTTCGGACGAGCGGAGCCAGGCCACCGGCGCGTGCAACGGACATCCGAACCACACGTTCGGCCTTAGAGGTAGCCGCGGCGCGATCGTGTGAATGCACCCACGAGCACTGGTTGCGGATATTAGCCATCTCAAACAGGTACGGATTGAGGCCCGCCTGACGCAAGGCGTCCTGGAAGAGAGGCTCGTGGGTTCGCGGCGTACAGCTCGCCACGACGACCCGGTTGAGCTTGTGCTCCCCGATGCGCTGGATGATCGCAGCGACGGAGTCCTGCGAGCAGGTGTACAGATTGCGCTCCGCGTGCGCAACACCCGGCAACCCTTCGGCAAAGCGCGTCACCGCTTCCACATCCAAATACCCGGCGATATTTGATCCGCAGTGACACACGAAGACGCCGATGCGCGGATCCTCGCTCGCGACGTCCCGTTCTGGCGGATACTCGCGCGTCCTCGCCAGCACACCTCGCGCCGGGGCCAAGAGCTGCCCGGCCAATGCCGCTGCACCCGATGCCTGCACGACCGTCTCAGGGATATCCTTCGGCCCGCTGAAGGGGCCGGCCACAAAAACGCCAGGGCGGCTGCTCTCCAGCGGTGCGAAGTACTCGGTGTGACAGAACCCGAATTGGTCAAGCTGCACGCCAAGGCGCTCGGCCAGCGAGCGCACTTCGGCCGACGTTTCCATTCCGACGGAAAGCACGACCAGATCGAAGCTCGCCTCCACAGCGCGCGACTCGCCTGGATCCCAGTACTGCAGCTTCAAGTTCTGAGTTCCCAACCTCCTCGCGAACGGCGGAGACACGCGTGCGGACAAACCGCACCCCATAGCGGCCCTGGGCGCGCTGGTAGTACTCCTCGTAGCCCTTGCTGAAGGCCCGCATGTCCATCAGGAAGATGGTCGCTTCAGTCTCCGCGTCGTGCTCCTTGGCCATGATGGCCTGCTTGCTGGCATACATGCAGCAAACAGCTGAACAGTAGTCATGGGCCTGATCGCGCGAGCCGATACACTGGAGAAACGCAATCTTCTTGGCGGGACGCTTGTCACTGGGCCGCTCGACATGTCCCTCTGTGGGGCCCGAGGCCGAAAGAAGGCGCTCGAATTGCAGCGCGTTGACAACGTTTCGATGCCGTCCGAAACCGAATTCCTGGGCACGCTCCGCATTGAAGATCTCATACCCTGGGGCCAAGACGACGGCGCCCACGCGCACTTCTTCCTCGTGCTCGACTTGGTCGTGGTCAATGGCTTTCGCCTGACACGCCGCAACGCACGAGAGACACTCGGAGCAAATCCCGCACTGCAGGCAGCGTTCAGCTTCGCGCCTGGCCTGCTCTTCGCCGTAGCCACCCTCCACTTCCACAAACGTCCCGCGCCGCCGTTCGACTGGCAATTGAGGCATCGCCGTGCGCTTGGCGTCCGAGGCCTCTCCTCGTTCCACCCGGCCGCGCGCCTCGTCGCTCTCGAGCCGGACGACAGGCAGATCCGGCGCGAATCGCGGCTCGAGCTCCTGGCCCAGCAAGAAGCGGTGTATCGATCGCGCCGCCCGATGGCCGGAGGCAACGGCCTCCACCACGAATGCCGTGCCCGTGGTCGCGTCGCCGGCAGCAAACACTCCGGGGCGAGTTGCGGCAAATGTGTTCGGATTGACCGCAATCGTTCCCTGGCGAGTCACACCGACGCCCGTGTCGGGCGGGATGAAGGCCAGGCCGGCCCGTTGGCCGATCGAGAAGATCACCGTGTCGCATGCCAGCACGTGCTCGGAGCCCAGCTCGGTATCCAACACCAGTTGGCCTTCGCTGTCGAACTGGAAGCGCGTGACACGTTGGCATTCCACCCCGGCCACCTGCCCCTCCCCAAGAATCCGCAGGAAGGTCCGCGACGGAACAACCTCAACGCCTTCGGCCTCCGCATCCTCCACTTCGTACGCGTGGGCCGGCATCGTCTCTCGCGATTCCAGACAGCTCATCGTCACGTGGGCAGCGCCCAGCCGCACCGCCGTGCGCGCGCAGTCGATGGCGACATTGCCGCCGCCGATCACAAGCACTCTGCGGCCGGTGAGATCAGTTGGCGCACCCAAACGCACATCGCGCAGGAAGCTCGTATTCACCAGCACGCCCGGCAGGTCCGCCCCGGGGATGCGGAGCTTCTTGCCTTCGTGCGCGCCGACGGAGATGAGCACCGCGGAGAACCCCTGATCGAACAGACCATCCAAGTCATCCACGCGCGTGTTGAGGCGCAGGTCGATACCCAGGTCGACGATGTCTTGCACTTCCCGATCGACGATAGCTCCCGGCAGCCGATACTCTGGCACTCCCACCCGCAACATGCCTCCAGCCACTGGCAGGGCTTCGAAAACGGTCACCGGGAACCCTTCCAGGGCCAAGTCGCGCGCGGCCGTCAAGCCGCACGGCCCGCCTCCGATCACCGCGACGCGCTCGGCGTGCGAGTGGGGCACCGGCTCGCGGGCCACACGCGGCTGGCTGTACGCCCAATCCGCGACAAACCTTTTGATGCCATGGATATTGAGCGGCTCATCTACAAGCCCGCGGTTGCACGCGATCTCGCAGCGATGGTTGCAGATGCGGCCGCAGATTCCCGGGAACGGGTTGTCCTCCGTGATAACCCGCAACGCTTCGGCGTAGCGCCCTTCGCGTACCAGCGCGATGTAACCCTGGGCCCGTTGGCCGGTCGGGCACGCATCGCGGCATGGCGCCTTGCCGAGTTTGTCGATGGCGAACGTGACCGGGGTCGCCTGCGGGTAGAGACGGAACGCGGCCCGGCGTGTGCTCAGCCGTTCATCGAATTCGGAGGGCCGCACAATCGGGCAGGCTGTCGAGCAATCGCCGCAACCGACGCACTTGGTCGCGTCGATATAGCGCGGCTTGCGCCGGACCCGCACGGTGAAATCGCCCGGGGCGCCACGCAGGGCGACCACCTCGCTCAGAAGTCATGAGCTCGATGTTGAGGTGCCGCCCCACGTCCACCAACCGTGGAGAGATCGTGCACATGGCGCAATCGTTCGTCGGAAACGTCTTGTCGAGCTGCGCCATGTGACCGCCAATGGCCGACTTCTGCTCGACAAGGTAGACGCGAAAGCCCTGCTCGGCCAGATCCAGGCTGGCCTGCATGCCGGCGATGCCCCCGCCGACCACCATGACTGCACCGGTAACGTTCTTGCTCTCGCTCACTCTCAAGCCCTCCAAGCCTGGGAATGCGCTTGCACCAATACGATCTGCCGTCCGCCGCACGCCCTCGAAGTGCGGGTCACAACCTTCTCGCCTAAGTCGCCGGCGAAATCGCGGCCTCGGCTGGAAGGGTGGCCGCACGACCCGCCGACTTGAGCGGCGAGGGACCAAGTTCCTTCACGCGTTTCACGAGCGCACTTGCCTCCCGTGCGACCGTGGCACCTTGCCCGCCCGACACGAAGATCATCTTCACGCGGTCAGCTTCGAGGCCGATCGTCTTCAACAGCGATTGGACTCGTTCCACGCGTGCCTTGGCCCGTTCGTTGCCGCGCACATGGTGGCAATTACCAAGCGGGCAGGCCACCACGAGCACGCCGTCGGCGCCCTGTTCGAACGAACTCAGGATATAGAGCACATCCATCTTCCCTGTGCAAGGGAGCCGGACGATCTTCACGTCGGCCGGGTAGCTGAGACGCAGGGCTCCCGCGGTATCGATCGCCGTATAGCCGCAATAGATGCACGAAAAGGCTGTTATCTCGGGTTCGAAGGTCATGCGCGCTTCCTTCAACGATTCCACGTCGTCAGCTTTCCCCGGCGGCCTCACACCAGGCCATTTGGCCGGGCGACCAACTTGAGCGCACCCGACGGGCAGGCTGTCTCACACGAGCCGCACCCGTTGCATTGCCACGGGTCCACCCACACGGCCTGCTCCCCATGCACCCACAAGAGCGCGTTGTAATGACACGCCCGCATGCATGCCCGGCAGCCGTCGCACGCCCCCTCGTCCACCTCGACCACCAGCGGAGCGATCATGGCGTCGCGGGTTCCGCTCCCACGCGGGCTACGCTCCACTGGCCCACGCCAAAGCACAGTTGCGCATCTTGATATCCAGCAAGCTGGATGGCCCGCGCTGGACACTCGCCTGTGCAGGTCCCACAACCCTGACAACGACCCGGATCGATCCAGGCCGCGCCCTGCACCCCTCCCAC
Source organism: uncultured Chloroflexia bacterium (assembly GCA_963712475.1). Classification (GTDB taxonomy): domain Bacteria; phylum Chloroflexota; class Anaerolineae; order Anaerolineales; family RBG-16-64-43; genus RBG-16-64-43. The sequence goes on along the minus strand of CAVQIA010000004.1, from coordinate 421,634 downwards.
CCCGAGCCGGTCCTGGCGAACTTCGGGCACCCCAAAGGGGCAGGTGCGCACGCAGGTGAGGCAGGCGGTGCACTTGGAGGCGTCCACGGTGGCGATCGACCCGCCGACCTGGATCTCGCTCCGCGAGAGAAACGTGAGCGCCCGCCCGGCAGCCGCCTGCGCATGCGTGATGCACTCCTCGATGAACTTTGGGTAATGGGCCATCCCCGCCAGGTACATGCCTTCATCGGGGAATTCCATCGGCCGCATCTTGAGGTGCGCCTCGAGGAAGAAACCTTCGCTCGAGAGGGGCACGCGCAGCACCCGAGCCAGTTCCTGCGCATCCTCGACGGGAACCATGCTGGTGCTCAGGGCCAGCGCATCTGGAGAGAACTCCAGGAGCTTCCCGAAGACATGTTCCCGGACCGTCACAACGAGCTGGGTTTGCCCTGCCTCCCACACCGTCGACACCCGCGGGGGGTCGCTGCTCGTGTAGCGCACGAACACGACGCCTCTGCGCCTGGCCTCCGAGTAGTAAAACTCCCGGAAGCCGTAAGTGATGATGTCCTTGTACAGGATCACTACGCGGCAGGCGGGGTTGAGCATCTTCAAGCGAATGGCGTTCTTAATGCTGTTCGTGCAGCAGATACGCGAGCAGTACTCGGCCTCGCCCTCTGGTTGCACGCACTGGATCATCACTACTTGGCGTAGGGCTGCGACCTTCTCGGGCTGGTGCGCGATCAGCTCCTCCATTTGCGATTGCTTGAGCACCCGAGGATCCTGGCCGAGCAGATACTGCGACCCGCCGCCCTCGCGCCCGCCTACGGCCACGACCGTCACGCCGTGGCGAATCTCCTCTTGGTGTGCCGGCATCCCGGGCGGCTCACTGCGAACAAGCGTCCGGAAATCCCCCACGCTGCCCGTCTGCTGCACAACCTGACTGTGGAAAAGCAAGGTGATGCGCTCGTGGGCCACGACACGGTTGACCACGTCGCGCAACATGCCTTGCGGATTGCTGCCTTCGGCCACGTAGTAAACGTGGTGCATGTTGCCGCCTAAGGCACCCGTCTTCTCAACCAAGGTCACGGGGTAGCCAGAGTCCGCGATCTCCAGCGCTGCCGTCATGCCGGTGATACCGCCCCCGATGACGAGGGTAGCCCGCTCCATCTGCCGAGTGTCTTTATGCACTGGCCTGGCCAATCGCAAGCGGCCGACCGCCATGTGAATCATCTCGCACGCCTTGCGCGTCGCGCCGGATGGGTCTTCGGCATGCGGCCACGCGCAGTGTTCCCGCAAGTTCACCAGTTCGACATACGCTGCATTGAGCCCGGCTTGCCAGCCCATGCGCTGAAAGAGCGCCAGATGCGTGCGATGGCTGCAGGCGCCAACAACCACGCGCGTAATGCGCTTCTCCCAAATGGCATCTCGCAGGTGGGTTTGACCCTCGAAGAAGCACGCCAGATCGAGCTTCTGGACGTGAACGACGCCCGGAAGGCCGCGAGCAAACTCACCGACACCCTCCAGATCGATGGGTCCGTCAATCTCGCCACTGCAGCCGCACAGGAAGATGCCCACCCGCGCCGGGGCATCTTCACTGACCACGCCCTCGGGGTGCGCGCTGCCGACCACAAACGGCTCGGCCCGGCTGAAGGCGCGATCACCGAGGCTGTGGCGCAGGATCCGCATGGCCTCGGCCGCCGCCCCGGAGGCATCCAGCAAAGTCTCCGACATCTCCTTGGGGGAACCAAACGCGCCGCACACAAAGACACCTGGACGGGAAGTGGCTAGCGGATTGAACTTGTCGGTTGCACAGAAGCCATAAGTGTTGAGCTCGATTCCCAATGCCTCCGCCAGAGGCTCCGCTTCGGCCGGCGGGCGAATGCCTGTGGCCAAGACGACCAAGTCGAATCGTTCCTCCGACATCGCCCCCTGGCCCATGGCCCCCTCGTCGTGCGCACGCCCGCCTGGGAAACGCAACACCAAGTCCCCGGTGTGGGGATCCTCGCTGACCTCCGAGATGCGAGTCCGGTTGTAGTGGATGCCAAAGCTGTCGCGCGCACGCTTGTAGTAGGCGTTATATTCCTTGTTGAATGCGCGCTCATCCATGGTGAAGATGTGGCATTCCGCGCCGGGGATGCGCTGCATCGCGAGCATCGCTTCCTTGGTCGCGTACATGCAGCAGATCGACGAACAATATGCATTGTGTTGATCGCGCGACCCGACGCATTGCAGCCAGGCGATCTTCTTGGGCGCCTGGCCGTCGGAGGGTCGCATCACGATTCCCTCCGTCGGGCCCGAGCGCGAGGCCAGTCGTTCATACTGCATCGAGGTGATGACGTTCTTGTGCCGCCCCAAGCCGAGTTCCGGCATCGACCGGGCATCGAAGGGCTGGAAGCCCAGCGCCAAGATGATGACGCCGACATGGATATCCAGGTCCACGCTCGACGCGCGCAAGTCGATCGCTCGCGTGGGGCAGACTTCCACGCACTTCTGACATTCCTCGCACTGCGAGGTCTTCTCGATCAGGTAGTACGAATCCGGGATCGAGCGCGGCGCCGACTTGTGGATGGCCGGCACGTTGGTCAGACCCGCCTGGAATTCGCTCACCCGCAGTTCCGGGCAGACCTGGGCACATCGCGAGCAGTTGATGCACCGCCCGGGATCCACGAAGCGCGGGTGTTGCCGCAGATGGACGCGGAAATCACCTACCTCGCCTTCGCTCCCAACGACCTCGGTCAGGGTCAGCAAGGTGATATTGGGGTGCGTGTTGTTGTCGAGCAGAACCGGCGAGATGGATGGGCGCGAGCATCCGAAGCCGTGGTCCGAGGTGCCGCGGCAAAGCACGCAGTCGTGGGTCGGGAACATGTAGCCCAGCTGGGCCACCCGGCCCCCCAGAGAGGGTGCCCGTTCCACCAGGTAGACGTGCAGGCCGGCATCCGCCAAGTCCACGGCTGCCCGCATGCCCCCGATTCCGCCGCCGACAACCAGAACGCTTCGCGCCGCTGTCATGCTCTCGCGTCTCCTATTGGGTCAGCAGATACTCATACGCGGCCAGTGCTGCCTTGGCGCCTTCCCCAATGGCAATCAGCACCTGTTCTGCGAACACGGTGGTCACGTCCCCCGCTGCAAATACTCCCGCGGCCGAAGTCCGATTGGCGCAGTCCACCTTGATGCGTCCCCGCTCATCTCGGTCGACGATTTCCGCCACGAGCTCCGATTGCGGAACCAAATCCAATTCGACAAAGAAGGCATCCGCCGCGAGTTCGCGCTTCTCCGCACCATGGGCCAAGGTGACCGAGCGGGCGTAATCGTCACCATTCACGCGCTCGACGCTGTAGCCCTCCAGCACACTCACGTTCCCGGCAGCCGCCACCCGCCGTCCGATGGCGCTATCCAGCTCGCCATGCCCCGGGGCCACCAAGGTGACTTTGCTGGCGATGCGCGCGAGCTCCGCCGTGGCGCGCAGGGCCAGGGCGCTGTCACCGATCACGGCGGTCTGGCGCTCGACAAAGAGCGGCGCATACGAAACGGCGCTGTAGCACAGACCGCGCATCATGTATTCCTTCTCGCCCGGGACGTTGAGCAGCCTCCCCCGCGCCCCGCTGGCCACAATCAGCGCCCGGCATTCGTGAACGGCGCCCGAGCGGGTATGAACGCGGTATCCCTCGCCCGCCTTCTCAACGCGCTCGGCCTTGTCGAACACCCGGGCGAATTCCAGGTAATCGATCTCCTGGGCGAAGCGGCTGACGACCTCCTCGCCGGTGATCACCAGATGATGATCGACGAAGGGCAACTGCAGCCGGTAGTTCGTCTTGCCGCCCAAGTCGCGCGTGATGAGCAGCACGTCCAGCCGCTTGCGAAGCGCGTAGAGCGTGGCTGTCAGGCCCGATGGTCCCCCGCCTAAGATGATCAAGTCATGCATCTTCGTCTCTCCGTCCGTCTCGATCGTCGACATCTCACGGTGCCGGGGCAATCAGCCCGGATGCCATCATGCCCTGGGTCATTGCGCGTGAGCGACGGATGATCGCCTCGGCCTGGCACAGTTCAGCCTCGTAAGTCGATTGAATTCCCGCCACGCCCTCTTTCACTGCCTGCGCCGCCACTGCAGCCGCTTCACGCGGGAAGACCTGCCATTCGTCCATCGTCGGCAGGATGTACTCGGGCGACAGGCCCCGTTCCTGGGCCATGTCGGCCAAAGCCGTGGCGGCCGCCAAGCACATGCCCTCCGTAATCGTCCGCGCCCGCACATCGAGCACGCCGCGGAAGATGGCTGGGAACCCGAGCGAGTTGTTTACCTGGTTGGGGAAGTCCGATCGTCCCGTCGCCACAATGGCCGCACCGGCTTCCTTCGCCTCCCAGGGCCAGATCTCAGGCGTTGGGTTCGCACAGGCGAAGATGATTGGGTCCTTCGCCATGGTGCGCACCCACTCCGCCTGAATGACTCCAGGCCCAGGGGTCGAATAGGAAATGACGACATCCGCCCCGCGCATGGCCTCCGGTATCGCACCGTCGCGCTCCTCGGCGTTCGTGATTTGACAGAACTTCCAGTTGTCAACAAACTCCGCCTTGCGCAGTTCAAGGTCGCTGCGCCGCTTGTTGAGCATGCCGCGGATGTCCGTCATGAAGCACCGTGACGGATCCGCCCCCACGGCGAAGATCAAGCGAGCGCAGGCCACGTTGGCGGCGCCACTGCCGATGAAGGCGATGCTCACGTCACTCAACTTCTTGCCGACGATGCGCAGCGCGTTGAGCAGCCCGGCCAAAGTCACCGTCGCTGTCCCTTGCTGATCGTCGTGCCAAATGGGGATCTCCGCCTTCTGGCGCAACGTGTCCAAAATGCGAAAGCACTTGGGTTGCGCCAGGTCCTCGAGGTTTACGCCGCCGAAGCCCGGCTGCAAGAGGAGCACCGTGTCGATGATCTTGTCCGGGTCCTTGCTGTCGATCATGATCGGCCAGGCGTCGACGCCGCCCAGGTACTTGAAGAGCAGCGCCTTCCCCTCCATGACCGGCAAGCCCGCTTTCGGACCGATATCGCCCAAGCCGAGCACGCGCGATCCGTCCGAGACCACGGCCACCGTGTTCCATTTGTGGGTGTGCTCGTAAACCAGATCCGGGTTGGCGGCAATGGCCTTGCACGGCGCAGCCACGCCAGGTGTGTACCATATGGCGAAATCGTTCAGATCGCGCACCGGGCAACGCAACGTCGTCTCCACCTTGCCCCTGTAGAAGGGATGGAGCCGCATCGCGTCCTCTGCTGGCTGGCTGGCCTTCGCGAGAAGTTCATCCTTCTTGGAGATGCTTGCGACGTCGCTCAAGACCAACTCCTTTGAATTCGGTGGGGCGCCGCCGACCCTTGAGGCAGGCCTCCGCCGCATGGATGCCAACGCAGGATCAGATGCGCAGGTACGAATCCGTGTAGATGACCTTGTTCAACAACACCTGGACAGTCTTCCAAATATCGACCTGCGCGGGGTCCTTCATGTCGACCGCCTCGATCTCGAGTTCGCCGCCGTCCTTCACTGCCTGATGCAGCTTGAGGTACAGCCCCATCGCCGGCGTCGCCGCCTGCTGAGTTTCGACGGTGTGAAGCACTTGCATCTGCTCCTCATCCAGGGGGTCGACAATCGCTGCATCCAGGCCCGCCGCCAGAAGCATCACCATGTACGTTCGGTTGATGAGCGGGCGCATCGCCGCCGGCACCTGGTTGGAGACATTCGAAAGGCCGACGACGGTCATCGGCGCCGGATCGGCCACCATCTTCAGCATGCGCACTGCTTCGACTGCCTGCGGCACGTATTCCTGGCAGCCCGAGACCGTCAGGATCAGCGGATCGATATACAGCCGCTCCATCGGGATGCCGAGTTCCTCGGCGCGCGGCATGAGCTTCTCCATGGCAATTCCCACCCGGGCTTCGGCGCTCACCGGGATGCCGCTCTTCTCCATGCACAACGCAATCAGGCGCGCACCGTATTTCGCGGCCAGCGCTGGAACGGTGGCCAGCCGCTCCTCCTCGGCCGAGGCGGAGTTGATGAATGCGTTCCCGCCTAGCTTTCGCAAGCCGGTTTCGATCGCCGCCAGATTGGTCGTGTCGAAGGAGAGCGTCATGTCGCCCACGCCCTCCTGCACGCAATCTACCAGCCAATCCATCACCTCGGGCCCCGCCTTCTTCTGCGGACCGATGTTGAGGTCGAGCGCATCCGCGCCAGCGGACTTCTGCCTGCGCGCCAAATCCACGAAGAAGACACCTTCGCGAGCGGCCAATGCCTCCTTGACTCGGGGTGAGACAATGTGAATGTTCTCGCCGATCTTGTACATGCTGCCCTCCAGGAATCACGTGCGTGAGTGAGATGATCGGGCACCGCATCGCCGCCCGCCGGATTGTCCCCTTCCCGCCTCAGGCGGGGATGTAGCGAGTTGCCAGCCCAGCCACCGCCGCGTACGCCTGCGACCTCCCGTCCAACGCAGCCAGGGCCAAACCGGCGCCGTCCAGCTCAGCGAGCCGCTCGTCCTCCGGGATGTAGCCTGCGACCTCCACAGGAAGCGCAGCCAGCGCCGCCTGCATCGTGGGTGAGACCGCGCCCCGGACCCGGTTGACAACCACCACGGCTTTGCCCACGCGAATGTCGAGATCGCCCGCCAAACGAAACATGGCCTCCGCCGTCATCAGTCCACGCATGCTCGGGTCGGTCGCCAGAAAAAGCAGGTCGACGTCGCGAGTGGTGCGCCGGCTCAAGTGCTCCATGCCCGCTTCGTTATCGATGACCAGGTAGCCGTACGCCTGACCGACGCGATCCACGATCTGCCGCAGCAGGTGGTTGACAGCACAGTAGCAGCCTGCCCCCTCGGGACGACCCATGACCAACAGATCCATCGCCTCCCCCTCCTCGATGGACATGCGCACCTTGTGGTCGAGATAGTCGACCTTGGTCAGACCGTTTAGACCGTCCGGCGAGTTCTGCTCGCCCAAGTCCTCGCGGATCTGGCCAACAGTCGTCGGCAAAGGCAAACCCAGGGCTAGGTTCAGATTCGACGCGGGGTCGGCATCGATCGCCAGAATGCTCCCGCGGCGCTCACGTGCGAGCCAAGTGATCAGCATCGCGGCGATGCTCGTCTTTCCGGTTCCACCCTTCCCAGCCACCGCTAATGTGAACGTCAAGCGCGCCCTCCATGGTCCGTTCGAACAGGCTCGTCGCTGCCCACCGCCGAGCCGCGCGGCGCGTTGGCTTCGTTCCATACGGAGGCAACGCTCGGAAAGCGAGCGATTTCTGTGTGCGGCAAGAAGAGCGCCGCGGTAAACGCGTCGTAGAAGGTGTTGTCGGCCGAGAGCTCGACATACGTCATCTTTTCGGCGGCCAGCAGGACCTGCGCGCGTGCCTCGCGTGAGAGCAAGGACATGTAGGCGCCCTTGATCGAGGTGTTGCCCAGGAAGCCAAACCGCTCCCAGGGGAGATCGGGCATCAAACCGATCTGGATGGCCTTCTCGATGTTCAAATACTTGCCGAACGAGCCGCCGATCAGCACGCGCTGCACATCCTTCAGATCGAGACCGACGCTCGCAGCCAGCACCGAGAAGCCGGCGTAGATGGCTGCCTTCGCGCGGAGCAGGTTCTCGACATCCACTTGGGTGATAACGATGTCTTGGCCGGCGGCCCCATCGGCGGCCCACGCCACGACATACTCGCCACCGTGTTCCCCCAGGCGAACCCGCGGAGTGCCGCGGTCGATCCGGAATTTGCCGCTGCGATCGACGACGCCCGTCACGAACAATTCGGCGAGCAGAGACAGCAAGGCCGACCCGCACAAGCCGCGCGCCGGACCGCCCCCGATCACTCGGACCGTCGGTTCGAGCGTATCGGAGGAGATCCAGACTTCCTCGATCGCACCCAGAGTCGCCCGCATCCCGCACACAACCCCGGCACCTTCAAAGGCGGGGCCGGCTGAGCAGGCACAACTCACCATCCAGTCGCGTGTGCCCAGCGCAATCTCGCCATTCGTTCCCACATCGATGAATAGGGTCAGTTCTTCCGTATCCATCATGCCCGCCGCCACCACGCCGGCGGTGATGTCAGAGCCGACATACGAGGCAACTCCGGGCAGGCAATCGACACCTGCCAGGGGGTTGACACTCAGCCCGATCTCGAACGCGTTCACCGGTTGAGCTTGGTTGAAGGACGGGATGTAAGGGGTGAGACGAATCGAGCCCGGTGGAACTCCAAGCAAGAGGTGGGTCATCGTCGTGTTGCCGGTCACCGTGACGCGATAAATGCGCTGCGGATCTACCTTGCCCCGCGCGCACACCCGCCCGATCAGCGTGTTCACAGTGCCCCGAACGAGCGCGCCCAACTCCTCCAGTCCGTCCCCCTTGCCTGCGAACACGATACGCGATATGACGTCCTCGCCGCGCGCGATCTGACCGTTGTATTCCGCGGCCTGCTCCACGACTTCACCGCTTCGCAGATCTACCAGGTAGACCGTGACCGTCGTTGTTCCGATGTCCACCGCCAAACCGTACGGGTGCACCGGCCCGGCCACGACATCGATCAGGCGCCACATGCCGCGAGGCGAGCTCCATGCGTCGGTTTCCACGACCACCGACACATTCCATTCGCCCTCGCGCAGCTCGGATCCCAGGCGCCGCCGCAGCAAGAGAGGCACGCGTAGGCCCGGCCCCGTGCGCGTCCCGCGCGCGCTGGGCCGCTGGCTCGCTGCTCCTCCCATCCCCAACCGCGCTTCCGCCGATTTCAGCAAACGCCGTTCATCATCCAGATTGTCAGCCAGCGTAGGTGGGGCGAGATGCACTTCCACTATGCGCAACGACTGTTCAGAGGCCGGGTCATACGCAAATGGGATTTCGACCGGCCGGGCGCTCTTGTCGGTGACCAGCCGGCGCTCGATTTGCTCTTGGGGGGGAAGAAAGACGCGCGAGTCACCTTCGACGACGGTCTGGCACGCCAGCGCATACCCCGCGGCCAAGTCGGTTTGCGAGAGGCGGATCACCGACCGACGCCGAACCGTCCCCTCTTCCACGACCACGGCACAGCGCCCGCATCGCCCTTGCCCGCCGCAGGGTTGGTTCAGGCCCAGCCCCGCGCTCTCGATAGCCTCCGCCAGCAGCGCGCCCGTGGGCACGCTGACTGTGATCCCTTGCGGAAGTAGTGTGACTTTGTGTTCAGCCATTTCTCACGGCCAACGGCTCGGCGGCGCAACTACGCCCGCAAACCCCGATCGCCATACGCAGCGGCGATGTCCTACCAGTAGGCTGTGAAGAGCGCTTGAGTCACGTCCTCCACTGCATCACGTTCGGCCTCCCGCATCCACACTCCGCGCGGGTCGGCCGTCGAGGCGGCATGCGCCAGCAGGCGCAGCGCGGCCGGGATGGGCGCGTGCTGTGGGCACGCGACGACGCACGGCGCCGGCGCAGTGCATCCCAAACACGCCCCAGCCGCCTCCGCCGTTTGCTTACATCGTCTCCAACCGATAATTCGACACCGCCATCACCTCTCTCACCATTCCGCACTCTACTTCCACATGGCCTTGAGGAAGTTCGGGATGTCCACGGCCTCCTTCGGCCCGACCATGATTTCCCATCCCGGAAGAGTCTCCTCGAGTTCACCCGAGAGCACGGCCACCTGCCCGGGGATGATCACCCGCCGGTGCTTGACCTTGCCCTCCATGCTCGTGGTCTTCATGGCTTTCGCAATTCGGTCCGCATCGAACTTGCCCGCGGCCCAAGCCGTCAGCACGCTCATGCCTTCCGCATCCGCCACGACCAACCATCCCGGCCATCCCGATCCTTCGACCTCATTCGAGACGGCAAAGTAGGTGATCGAGAAGTTCGTGGTCACAAGCACCGGGGAGTCGTCCTTCGGCGCATTGATCTCATACAGCCCAGGCTGCACCTGGATGGGCTTCTGCGGATCGGTGTAGATGTTCTGGCGCAAGACAAGAAGCGGGTATACCTCGGCGGGATCGAACCGATCGAGAACGACCAGGCTGGCGTACTTGGCGATCATCTCGGCCGCCATGACAAGCTGGTCGACCTTGCCGTTCGTGCCGCTGCGCGGAAAGGCCACAACCGGGTATCCCAGAGCGCGAAAGCTCTTCTTGAGGGCGAGCCGCCGTAGCTGTGTGAGCGCGAGCAAGGTGTCGCTGTAACCCACAACATCCGGGTCGAGCACAATATCCTCAACGCCTGCCTGGCGGATCTTCTCGGTCAATTCCGCCAGCCTTTCGAGGGTCGGCGCGCGAACAGCCAAGGGCAGCTTGTTGGCTTTGGCCAAGGCTGCCATGGCTTCCCAGTTCTTCTCATCGGCAGCGTGCAGCAAAGGCGAGGTGCCTGCGCATGCCTTGACGCCAGCGGCCATGATCTCGGCGCTGGTCGACATGAGCACGAGCGGCCGCTTGCTGATCTCGCGCACGTTCTTGACGGCCGTTTCGAAGGCCGTCGCGTCACCCGAGCTCGCTTCCACGGCGAAACCATCGACGGTAAGAGGGATACCGACGTAATCCACCTTGAAGGCGTCGGCGGCCATGACCTTTTCTTGGATCGCCGCAGCACCCTCGGAGTTTTTCACCCGAATGAACACACCCGGGCGATGGTAGAAGGTCTTCTCGTGCCGGAATAACACGGTCTCGTTTCCAACTTCGAGCTTCCCGCCCTCGCCAGCCAGGGTCACCAGGCGGATGGGCGGCGCGGAGGCGGCTTCGAGCTTCGCCTTTCCTTCCGCGGAGACGTACGGGCATTGCTTGAGTTCAGCCTGCTTCGCGGCCAGCTTCATGGCAAAGGCCAGGCAGGTGGGGAAACCGCATTCCTTGCAGTTGGTCTGCGGTAGGAGTTTGTAGATCTCGAGTCCAGTGAGTGCCATGTGAACCTCCACAAACACAGGGTCAGCGTGAGTCAGGGGGCCTACGCCAGCCCTTCGATCAGCGCTCGGATACGCTTGACGGAGTCCGGATGGCGCAAGACGACCACGTCGGCTCCAGCATGGATGAGTGCGACCGCGGTGGTCGTTTCCCAGTTGACGGCGCGTGTCGACCAATCACCCCAGGCGGCGGGCACACCCTCGCCCACTTTGGCCTCCTTGGCCTTCCACGCTTCTTCGCCGGGCGTGACGAGCATCGGCTGCTGCACCATCCCATCGCCCTGCAATGCAGCCAGGCGCAGGCGCTCCATCACCGAGTAACCGTACTCAATCCCGTAGCCGAGCGCGCCCGTGGTCGGATCCATCACAATGCGCTCGAGTGGCATCCCCATGTCATGAATGAGAATCACGAGTTGTTTCGCCAGGTTGACGTCCATGGGCGTCTTCGATTGCACGAGGTGCCCGTTGGCCATGGCGGTGGCAACGATCGTGCGATAGTTCTTGTCCTCGCACACGCCCAGCAGCAGGCGTTCGCCCTTCGCTTCCTCGGCGACCGCCACCATGAGCTCGTTGTCCTTCTCGGCCTGTCCGGGCCCGATCACCGCGAGTGGCAGGCTGCTCGCCTTCAGCACCTGGCGCACCGCAGCGCGCGCCGCTTCCGCCGTATTGGGTTTGCCATCCGCCGCGTTCATTCCCAACGCTAGGAAGAGCAGGTCGGCCCCCGCAGCTTCGGCCGCTTTGGCCCACTCCGCCGGCGAGTCCATCGCCGCCCCCCACGCCTTCAGCAGCAACGGCGACCACTCCTCCGGCTTACGCTCACGGATCTCAATGGCGATGATCGGCTTGTGAGGCAGGTCGCCGTCAAAACGCAAACCCGGCAAGGTGCCCTCCCCGCCAATCGTGATTGTCCGGGATCGCGTGCCGCCCTCGGCCGCGGTTGCGCCGAGGGTGACCTCGCGGATCTTGCCCGCCCATTTCTCCTTCGGAAGCTCGACCGTGACTGGCATGAGATCTCTCCTTGGATCGTTGCCGCTGCGCCCGGCCGGGCACAGCCTGCGTCCTCGCGTGACTAGAGCAGAGGCGGCATGCTCAATGCAGGATGCTCTTTCTCCTGCAGGTACTTGAGCAAGCCCTCGACATCGGTTGCGCTACGCTCGTCGCAGATCTTCTCGATCAGCCCCGGATCGCCCTCGCGCTCCGCTACCTTGCGCAACTGATCGCCCATCTGCTCCTTCAGCACCGACGACATCCACACCACGCGTTTGAAACCACCATCCGCAGAGAGATACTTCGGGCTGAGTATGTAGAACTTGCCGTGGCCCATGATGCCGGGCGTCTGCAACCCGCCGCCCGCCATGCCGGCGAGAGTCGAGAAGGTCATGCCCGCCGGGCTCATCGAAGTGTCTTCGCGGCTGAGCACCATCACCCCATTGGTCTCGGGAATCACCATGGCGATGCACTCAAAGCAGCCGCAGGCGGTCATCGGGTTCTCCATGATGGAGTACACGGCCACATCGGTGATCTGACCGTGGCTCGCCAACTGGACAAACTCGTTCACGCCTTGCCAATACCCCTTCGGGCCGTCGAGCAGTGCCCCCTTGCGTATGGGTTGGTTGGGTCCGGTCGGGTTGATCTGATTGGAGGCCTTGCAGTCGAGCCAGTTGTACGCTCCGCATAGGCCGAGCCGCTCAGGAGAGACCACGCACACATGATTGGGCGCGAACGACTGGCACAGCGTGCATGAGAAGAACTCCTCGACGCTGTCGTCGGTCATGCTGCCCGTGCGCTCGTTGCGCTCCTGGTAGGCCGTGCGCGCCTTGGCCAGCCACTCCTCCACCTGCGCGGGGTCGGTGTACAGGGTGATCTCCACCTTGTCGACAATCGCGCCGAAGTCGGAGTGGAAGCGGGCATGCAAGATCTTGCCAAAGTGCTCGAGGTTGAAACCCTTCTCCGCAGCCGCCTTGCTGATGCGGATCCACGCGATGTCGCGTTGACCGATGTGTTGAATCCCGCTGGCGCCGTTGACGAAGTGGTGGATCTGTCGCTCGAGCACCGGCTCGAAATCCTTCTGCAACTTGCGGCCTGCGACCGTTGCCACGATGCCCAGATCGATCGCCCCGCCCTCTTCCACGCCTTCGATCCCTGGCCCCACGACCGTCACGCGTCCGTCTTGGACGGCATCGAGCTCGGCCATCTGCAGATACTCGAAAGCGCGCGAGTGTTTGCCGCCGAACTCGATGCGCATGTCGTTCTTGCGCACCACTTCACCCTCGAAGGCCGAGCCGTACGGCACTGGGATGGGCACCTCATGCATGGTCACTTTGACGCCTCGCACCTCAATGCACTTCTGCACCAGGCGCTCGGCCCGCTCGAGGTCGTCCTTACCCTCGATCTCGTCAAAGGGCATCGACACAACGTGCTCGTACGTCGTCACCCCGGTTGGCAGGATCTCGGGGATCACCGTATCGGCAATCACCGGGAAGCCGAAGTTGATGGCCCCTGCGGCCGTGGCGTATTTCACATCGTCGACCTCGCCCAGCGCCAAGACGAAGGCGAACACGCGGTCTTTGTTGTAGAGCAGCACCTCCCGCGCTTGCCCGCCTTTCAGGCCGCCGAAGGTCAGGGCTGAGCGGGTTGCGAAGCCCAACGCATAGATGGCGCTGTAGGTATCGAGCCCAAACGGGACCGTGTAGGTGTCGTAGCCAAGCTCGACGCCTTCCTCCACGAGTTGGTGGATGATGCTGCGCCCGTTGACATTGCCGCTGAGGAAGGTCAGGATGTTGCGGCGCTGCAACTCGCGCACGATCTTGACGGCCACTTCATTCGATTTGGCGCACCCGACGATGGCGGCAAAACCCGGCATGCGGCCGTCGACCAGTTGGATGCCCCACGAGCGGAGTTGAATGTCATCGATCGGTCCGTTGAGATGGCCGTTGCCGCCGGCCTTGTCGCTCTCGGGGCTAGTGAAGGAGGTGGCGCCGGCCAGGTGAACCCCCTCCAAGCGTTGCGGCTCCTGCCCATAGAGGAATCGAATGCACTCGATGCCCTCCTCGGCCATGAGCGTGGCCATGCCGGCATCCAGCGTTTCGCCCAAGTACGGCAGCCAGTGTCGGTCCGCGGGCAAGGGATGCAACAACGCTTTGGCCCGCTCGAGGATCGGGCTCAAATCCCCCAGCTTCTCGACTGCTCGACCCGTCATGCCCAGGATGAGCGGGATGTGATAGGCCGTGTTCGGAAAGGCGACAGCTGAATCGGGTCCCTTTTCCGTCAAGGCCCGGGTCAACTGCTCGTCGAAGTCTTTCACTACTGTGTGAGCGCCACGAATGGCGCGGGTCGCGATGTATCGGGACATTGGACGTCCTCCCCGGAGGGTCTCTGGTAGGGTCGGTGGGTTAGGCGGCGGCGGTTGCCTTCACACGCGTGAAGTAGGCGAGGTCGCCGCTGCGCCCGAATCGGCCAGCTTCATACGCCGGCAGGTTTAGCGCCGCACGTTTGGCGTCGATATGAGCCAGGGCCCGCTTGAGCATCTCTTCATCGCTGGTCACGAATTCCAGCTTGCCGCCCAGCGCCTGGCCCCACGTCTCGCTCAGGATTCGCGTCACCTCGGCGCTGGCGCCCACCGGCGAGTCGATCCCGAACAGGACGTACGCTCCCGAGGCGGCGCAGTAGGCGCCGATGGCCAGCGCTTTCTCACTCATCCACTCCGGGGCCATCCCTACGGCCGGCACGTCGGAGATGTCCTCCCCCAACCCGCCTTCCGCAACGACCTGCGTGAGCACTGTTAGGATGCGCGAGTTATCGACGCACGAACCCAGGTGAAGAACCGGCGGCATCCCTGTGGCCTCGCACACTTCGCGTAGACCCGGCCCCGCCGCCTCCAAGGCCGCTTCCGGCAAGAGGTAGCCGTACTTGCCCGCCGCCAACGCGCCGCATCCGGTCTGGACAACGAGCACATCGTTGCGCAGAAGCTCGTGCACCAACCACTCGTGCGATTTGTCCTGGGTCGTGCGCGGGTTGTTGCAGCCGACATCCGCCACCACGCCTCGAATGCGCCCGGACATGACCGCGTCGTTCAGCGGCCGGAACGACCCACGGTAGGAGCCGCCCAACATGTAGTTGATGTACTCGTGAGAGAAACCCGGTATCACATCTTCCGCAATGTCCGGGATGTGCACCGGCCCGCGATTCGGATAGTTGTCGATCGCCGTGCGTACCAATACGCGCGCCTGATCCAGCGCGTGATGCTCGTCGAACTCCATGTGCAGCCCGCCTTCGATGACGACCTTGGGCGAGGTTGTGATGAACTTGGTGTGGAAGCGGCTCGCAATGGAGGGCAAGGCTTGCATGATGCACTGTACGTCGACGATCATCGCGTCTACGGCGCCCGTGATCAGGGCGAGTTCCTGATGCAGGAAATTGCCGGCCGACGGGACGCCCTGACGTATCAAGGTCTCGTTCGAGGTGCAGCAAATGCCGGCCAAGTTGATACCCTTCGCCCCTTTGCTGCGTGCGTACTCGATCAACTCCGGCTCATTCACGGCACGCACGAGCATCTGCGAAAGTGTGGGCTCGTGCCCGTGGATGACGATATTGACTTCGTCGTTCTTGAGCACCCCCAGGTTGACCCGCCCAGCTCGAGGCCGCGGGGTTCCGAAGAGGATGTCGGAAAAGTCGGTGGCCAGCATCGAGCCGCCCCAGCCGTCGCCCATCGCGCAGCGCAACGCACCCTTGAGGATATGCTCCGCCTGCTGGTCGTCGCCCATATGCGTGCGATGCATCACTTCGACCACTTCGCGGTCGATGCCGCGCGGCACGATGCCGTAGCGACGCCAGCGCTCCTGCTGCTTGCGCGGTGCGTGCTTTATATAGAGCAGCTCGCCGTCCTGCTGGCCGAACATGCTCAGACCGAGAGTGGCCACGTCTCGTGCGATGTCTTCCTTGCTGCGGCCGTCGGTCTTGACGCCGTACTTGCGCGCCACCGCATGCAGCTTCTCCACATCGCGAATCTCGTAACCCTGCGCCTTGCCGTCGGCCGTGGCCAGGAGCGTGAACGCCAGGTCGCGCCCATGATCCGAGTGGGCTGCCGAGCCGGCCGCGATCGAGCGCGCGAGATTGCGCGCAGCGATCGTCTCGATCGTTGCGCCGCACACGCCCACCTGCCCGTCCTTCGTCAGGCGGCAGGGACCCATGAAGCAGTTCTTGCAGCACGCGCCGGCCGACGATCCCACGCCGATCGGGCAGGCCGCCATCTGATCCGCACGATCGAAGGCAGTCAGGATGCCCAGCTCCCCCGCCCGTTGCAGCATCTCCCGGGCGGCCGGGTCGCGTGAGCGCTCTTCAGCGGATCGAATCTTAGCCATAGTCACTCCTCCAAACCATGCCGAAATGAGTCGACGACGGGTCTGCCCTGCGGTCAGGGCTCATCCACTCGCCCGCTGGGCCGCAAGTATTGCGTAGGTACAATGGGAGCAACTGCCGCAGCCACTTCATCCTTGAGGCAATTGCCCGAAACGTGCATGAGGGTGTCGCGGTAGTCTCCATCTACATTCATGCTCGCCAGGCACGGATAGTGGTGATGCAACATGCCCGCGCGCTCGACAGCTTCGTCCGCGCGCACGCCCACCAGACCTTCCGCGACGGATCGCGCACAGCCGCACGCTGAGTCTCGAACGACTTCGGCTCCACTGACGACCGCGCCATCGAAGGTGAGCGATAACTTCGGCTGACCAAACCAATGGGCGAACTCCCGCACCAAGGGGTCGTCATAGCGCTCGACAATCGGCCAGCGGTTGATCGTCTCCTCGCTCAGCGTGCACAATGGTCGAGGGAACGTGGATCGGACGCCCATGGCCTCCAACCATCCGCGCAATTGCTCGACCAGGCCCTTGGGGAGCGCTTCGTTGCGGTCGATCGGCGCGAGCACCGATGCGCAACCGGATATTCGCGCGATATCCGGTATCAGTTGCGCCAGCCCGGCAGTGTCTCCGAGCGCCAACAGCAGGTCGGCTTTCGGAATCGCGGTGGTTATATACTCTTCGGGATCCTCGACAATGGGGGGGATGGCTCTCGGCGCCGACCAGGCGATGACCGTCCAATGCGGCGGGGCGTATCGCTGAATGTTCGCAGCTATCCGTTCACCCCATAATCCTTGGGTGACGGCGAGCACAATCAGTGGTCGTTGCCCGCAATCCGGCGTCGAGCCCGCCATCTGCCTCTCCACAGGTGGGGCCTGCCAAACCCTTCAAATTACGATAAATCGCCATCCCAAGCCGGGTTAGTGCGCAAAGTCACTCTTTGCGCGCGTCACCCGTCACCCCAAATCCGATTTATTTGAGCGGAATTCCTCGACACCCCTCCAGCGAGCTGCGCGCGTGGTCACCGAGCAGATGTGACGAGGGTCACTGCCACCGGACGAGGCGAAGGCGTAGAGTACATTCAATCTGTTGAATGTTCATCGAGGTTGCCATGGACCATGCGCATCCACCACTTGAAGCACAGGCCCAACTCCTGCGCACTTTGGCCCACCCTGCGCGTCTGCACATCCTGCAGCTCCTGCGATCGGGCGAAGCCTGCGTCTGTCATATCGAGGCAGTGCTCGGTGAACGCCAGGCAACTGTCTCCCAGCATCTCATGGCCCTGCGCGCAGCCAACCTGGTGCGTGCCCGCAAGGACGGACTGCGCGTCTTCTACCGCATCGCCCAGCCCCACCTGGTCGAGGCCCTCGACAGCCTGCGCCCCGTCGCGAGTAGCCCCGCCGGCTCGACCGCTCGCCGCGCCCCGCGGCTTCGCCTCACCCCGTCGCGCGGGCGCTGCAATTGCCCTCGGTGCCAGGCGAGTGGAGATTGAACTCGCCAGACCGGCCTCCCTTTCCACTCTTTGCGACTCATCCGCAGGGTGGTGTATGCCGGCAGCGCCCATCGTGACGGCACGCTTCTGTCGGACCGACAACGGCACCGAGCGCCGCCAACCAAGCGGCATGTGCAAAGCTATGCGCCCGACCCACACGGCCCACCATGCTATGATTGCGCCCACCCGTTACGCGTCAGCAGATACGCCCGACAATGTGTGATCATCTGTTGACGACACGGACAGCGCCGGAGCACCGTCATCATCAGGATGAGAATGACCACGAGATCACAACCAACCATTCTTCCAGTTGGCGCTCGATACTCGAGTGTGAGTCGCCGGACCGGAGCCGCCGTGCGCGCAGTCATCATGCTGGCGCTGAGTGTTCTCCTCGCCGGGATTGCCTTCGCCGGGCCAACCCCGGCGGTCCAGGCAAGTGCCACGCATGGCCTCCAGTCGTCCACGAGTCTGTCAGCCGGCACCAGTTCGGGCGTTGTGTATGCCGTCATGTTTTGGATGGCAGGCTGCGGCCACTGCGAAGAGGTGATGAGCAACGTGTTGCCCGCCCTCCAATCGGAGTACGGTGACCGCTTCGAGGTGCTGCTGATTCAGCTGGAGGACCAGGCCTCTCTTGATCGGCTGTTCCAGGCTGGCGAAGAACTCGGAGTTGCCAAAGAGGATGTGGCCGTACCGTTCCTGATCGTCGGACGTTCGGTGCTTATCGGGTCGGGAGAGATACCCGAGCAGCTTCCGAGCATTATCGACGCCGGCTTGGCCTCAGGTGGCATCCCATTCCCAGAACTCGAAAGTCTTGCCGATCTGGCACCGGCCGGTGAGACGGGCGGCGAGATCTCCCCGCCCGTCCTCAAGGACCCTGCTCCTTCCCCAACTCCGATTCCCTTGGGCAGAGACCCTGCGGCCTCGAACAAGGCAGGCTTCGCGATAGCATGGGGAGTGATGGCCTTGCTTGTGCTCTCAGTGCTCTACACGGTTTACGGCTTCTTGGGTGGTCCGCTTGCGTCATCCGCTGGATTGCAGAGCGGCGCGACCTGGCTCATACCGCTGCTCATCGGGATCGGCCTGGTCATCGCCGGCTACCTTTCCTATGTTGAAATTGCGCGGGTTGAGGCGTTCTGCGGACCCATTGGTGACTGCAACACGGTCCAGTCCAGCCGCTACGCCAAGCTCTTCGGCATCATTCCCATGGGTCTCTTCGGCACGGCCGGATACTTGGCCATGCTTGCAGGCTGGGTATGGCCCCGCGTCCGCAATGACCGCCTGGCCCGGATCATGCCGTTGCTCGTATTTGCCGCCGCGCTTTTCGGAGTTCTTTTCTCGATCTACCTCACCTATATCGAACTCTTCGTCTTGCGTGCCGTCTGCGCGTGGTGCCTGGCTAATGCAGTCGTCATGCCGCTCCTCCTGGTCGTGACAACGCCTGCGGCACTGCGGTCACTTGAGGGATCTGAGCCCCCCGACTGAGGTCGTGGGATGCATGGTCCACGACGTGTGGATTTGAGCGACCATGGTCTGCCGGCCACCCACCTCATAAACCGCTTCCCAAGCGGTTGCCGCTATGGCCCTCTGACCTGGGTTCGGAGACGGGCGAGTACGCCGCCCCTTAGGGCATTCGAGTAGAATCGACCTGTCGTTTTCCGCAGCCGCGCGCCTGCACGGCGCGCGGCACCTCTTCGCCCCGCCCGTTCTCTCATTCGAGGTGACATCATGCCCGATCAGCGCGTCGATAAGCTCGCCAGTTTGCTCGTCAACTATTCCATTGGCGTGCGCCCCGGCGAGAAGATCCTCCTCCACGCGACGACATCAGCCGAACCCTTGGTCACTGCGCTCTACCGGGAGGTTCTGAAGGCCGGCGGCTTCCCGTACTATTACGCTATCGTCCCGGAGTTCGAGCAGTTGCTCTATCGCTATGGCTCCGACGCGCAGATCCAGTTCATTCCACCCGCGCTTATCCACGCCATGGAGACTTTCGATGCGCGCATTCGTGTCATTTGCGATCAGAACACGAAGGCGCTGTCCTCCTTCGACCCGGCGAAGATTGTGCTTCGGCGCAAGGCTGAAGGCCCGATCCTGAAAACGCTCATGGAACGCACGGCCGCCGGCAGTCTCCGTTGGGTTGTAGCCCTTCACCCGACGCACGGCCAAGCCCAGGACGCCGATATGAGCACCTCGGAGTATGAGGATTTCGTCTACCGGGCGTGCATGCCAGACGACAACGATCCGATTGGATACTGGAAGCGGGTCTCTGCCGAACAGCAACGGATCGTCGAGTGGCTCAAGGGGAAGAAGCGCGTGCACCTCACCGCCCCCGGCACCGACCTGCGCCTGAGCATCGAGGGCCGCAAGTTCGAGAACTGCGACGGCCGGTTGAACATCCCCGACGGCGAGGTCTTTACCGGCCCGGTCGAGGACAGCGTAGAGGGCATGGTCACGTTCACGTACCCCGCAATCTATTACACCCGCGAGGTGCAGGGCGTACGCTTGTGGTTCGAGAAGGGGAAAGCCATCAAGGCGCAGGCCGACAAGGGCGAAGACTACCTGGTCAAGACCCTGGACACCGATGCCGGCGCGCGCTATGTCGGCGAATTCGCAATCGGGACGAATGAGGGAATCACCCGCTTCACGCGCCAGATACTCTTCGACGAGAAGATTGGCGGCAGTTTCCACATGGCCATGGGCGCCGGGTATCCCGAGACGGGGAGCAAGAACGACTTGGCCATCCATTGGGACATGATTTGCGACCTTCGCCACGGCGGGAAGATCGAGGTCGACGGTGAACTGCTTTACAAGGACGGCAAGTTCGTGATCTAGCGAGTCCGCACATCCAGTGAACATGACACAACAGGGTCTCCGTCTGGAGGCCCTGTCAATCCTTCTGCTATTGCCTTTGGTGCGCGCCCTGCTATTCCTCAAAACTCTCCACACGATAGGTGGAGACAGCCATCTTCTCCCGCCGCCAGGCCGCCGCCTCAAGCCCCATCTTCTCACACAGGAGGCTGAGGAACTCCGCTGCATCGGGCGCCTTTTCCCACACTTGAGGAAGAAACGTCGCACGCCGCCGCCCCCACTGCAAAACGACGCCATCCTCGCCTGGTCTCAGCTTCCTCAACAGGTCCTCGGGCCCGCTGTACTGGAGAGGCAGCGCCGGACTGAGCACCGAAAGCTCGATATGCAGCCGCCCGACGTCATCCGCGGACACGGGCGGAAACCGGAAGTCGTTGATGGCCGCGTCGACCGCGTGTTCCTGCACGTCTTCGACAAGTGGTCGGGTGGCTTCGAGCGAACCGATGCAACCACGCAAGTTGCCACCAAGGGTCAATGTCACAAAGCAGGCGCCATTCTCAAGCAATGAAACAGGTAGATCGGCCTGGTCGCCGGGCGCAGGTGGCCGGCTGTCGATCACCCCTTGCTCTATGGCCCGGCGGGCCAGCTTGAGAAGGGCTCGACGCTCATCCTCACCCAAGGCCACGAGTACCTCCTCGGCTTAGCTTTCGGCGGCAGCGGACTCGGGGCGGCCCTCCAGTCGCTTCGCCGAAGAGTAAGCGCGGTTGAAGTATACAAGCGGGTCGCCCTCACGCAACTCGCCAACCGCCTCTACACGCCCAACGAGGATGCGGTGGGTTCCCGCAGTGACCGTCTGGGCCACACGCGCTTCCATCGTGGCTAAGGCGCCTTCAAGCAGCGGGACGCCCAGCCGTCCCGGCTTCCACACGCCCGTCTCAAACCGCCGCCGCTCCGCATCCGGTTCGGCAAAAGTCTCGGCAATCGCCTTGTGTTGAGCCGCCAGGATCGATACACCAAAGGTCCCCGTCCGATCGATCCAGCGAGCCGTGTCGCTGGCTTCACTGAGAACCACGAGCACCAAAGGCGGATCGATTGAAACGGAAGTGAGCGAACTGACCGTCATGCCGCGGCGCGCCCCGTCCGCCTCCGCGGCCACAATGCATATCCCACTCGCCCAGCGGCGCATGGCCTCACGCATGCGTTCTGCATCATCTGCCATTCAGAGCACCTCGCTGGGCGCATGATATCTGCCTGCCGTTCCTGGGTCAAGCGTCGCCACCCAAGAATCTCGTAGCGCGGCATCCACGCCTACAGATCGAGCGAGCCTCCCCCTACTTGACGCACACGCACCCCCGCGATAGACTGCCGCTTCCAAGCTGAAGGACCTTCAACATGATCCGCTCCACCGTCTCCGCAATTCATCGCGCGAATGGGCTGGCGACGACACTTGTCGTGCGGCTCCGTGTGAATGGGCGATCACATCCTCCAGCCATCGACGCTCGTGACATGCGGTGCTGCCACCCGGCCATGGGAGCCAGAGATACAGTCGACCGGATCCCCGCCTCCGCGACTCGGCAACACATCGTGGGCATGAGGTCCCATCATGACGCCCCAGCCCGAGATTGACCTTCGCCAGCATGCGGCCCAAACCCGTTCGCGTATGGTGCGAATCGGTCTCCTTCTCATTGTTGTCCTTGCGATACTCCTCGTGGCTATGGTCTATGGGCTCCCCGCAGCGGGCGTGGCCGCATTGTGTCTCGCCGGCGGCCTGCTTTCCGTCGCCGCTGTTACAGCCGTGCTTTGGCTGCTCCGATATATCGTGACGCGGGCGGGCTACGATGAGTGAGCCCTCCCACATCGAGCAACTGACCGGGCTCGTCTGCCGCGTCTGGCCTCCCAATCAGCGTGAGGCAGCTGGCCTCGCCCTCCAGTTGCACGGCCTCGGTGGAGACGAGGACTCCATGTCCGTGTTTCGGCCAACTCTGCCGGCCCACATGAGGGTGATCTCGCCACGTGCTCCATTCCTGCTGACCCCCGGAGGCAATTCGTGGCACCCCGAGCTCGCCAACCACGGGTGGCCAACCATCAAGGATTTCGATCAATCCACCGCGCGCATCGAAGCATTACTACAGCTCTGCCGAAATGAGGACCCACATGCCGGGCCTGTGCTGATCGTCGGCTTCAGCCAGGGTGCGGCCGCTGCGGTTGCCTTCGCCGCCCAGCATCCAGCGCTCATCGCCGGGTTGGCACTCCTTGCGGGTTTTGTCCCGTCGTCCGATTCCCTCATCGCCGAGCGGCCCCTCTCCGGATTGCCAACATTCCTCGCCTACGGAACTCGCGACGCTACGATCCCGCCCGCGAAGTCAAGAGAGGCGATCGATCTGCTTCGAGCGGCTGGCGCCACCCTGACGACGTGCGATGCTCCAATTGGCCACAAGGTTTCGGCAGCCTGCCTTCGGCTCACTGACCGAGTGGGCGGTTTCTGTGGTGGGTGGGGCGGCGAATGGGAATGTGCGTGATAATCGGGAAGATGGATGAGTTAGTGGCTATGCGCAACTGCGTCCTACAACGCGGAACATTCGCGGCGGCCGCTGTCTCCCTCGCCCTCCTCGTGGGTTGCAGCTCCGCATCTCCCACGCCGCCTCGTCCACCAAGCCCCCTCGCGCCAACTCCTCAGTATCGTTCTTTGCTGCCGCTTGTTTCGCGAGGGCCCGTACAGCCGGTCGACGAAGGGCTCCCCCTCCACGCGATCAATGCGCCGCAGATACGCCTTTCGCCCACTAACCTGGGAGGGCTGCGCCAGATCGCCCAGGTCGGACGGGGATGGCCGGCCGCGGCCGCCGCTTCGCCACAGGGCGAGTGGTATGCGCTGGCCACGTCACTCGGGGTCTATCTCTATCCGACGGATTCGCCTGAGCCCGAGCACTTCTGGCCATTCGACAGCCCGGTCTACTCGGTTGCGTTCGACCGCGCCGGGACTCACTTGGCCGCCGGCGATTGGCGCGGCACCCTTGCGATCATTGATATTGCGACCGGCCAGATCCGGCGCCGCCCCTCGGCTCACCCGCGCGCCATCCGCAGTATCGCGTTCTCCCCTGACGGACAAGTTGTGGCATCCGGCAGTGAGGACGGCACGGTGAAAGTGTGGACCCTGCCCGAGCTCACCGAGCTCTACCACTTCGGGGGCGTGGCCTACGGCTACTGGGGGTATGGTGTGCGGAGCCTTGCTTTTTCGCCGGAGGGCTCGGTCCTCGCCTCGGGCGGCGACACGGGATACGTCTCGCGATGGACAATGATCGACGGGAAGGAGCTCGCGCACCTTGGGACGGGCAGCGGGCTCATCTTCGGTGTCGCCATTTCGCACGATGGAAACATCGTGGCTGCCGCGAGCAGCACGGGCGAGGTGCAGTTGTGGGATATGCATACGGGCAGCCTGATTCGAACACTCGCCCCGCATCCATTCGGCGCTTGGTCGCTTGCCTTCACGCCGGACGATACACAACTGCTGACCGGCGCGGGGGATGGCTTCCTGCGTATCTGGAGTGTTCGCGACGGCGCCCTCCTCTTGGAGAAGCCCGCCCACAACCATGCTCTCGACAGTTTGGCACTCGGCTCCTCCGGTAGCGTGTTCACCGTCGCCTCCGGTTGGCAGCTCGCGCGTTGGAAACTGCCCGACTTGTCGAGCGAGCTCGCACCGCCTGAGCACCTGCCGGCCTTTCGCTCGCTGGCGATTGACCCGACCGGCCTCACCGTTGCTCTCGGCGGAGACGACTCACGCATCCGCTTGTGGGATTTGGTGAGCGGCAGCCTGGTGTGGATCAACCCCGGTCTGGACGAACGCCAATCTGTGCTTAGCCTTCGCTTCGCGCCGACTCGACCCTACCTTGCGGCTGCACACTCAGGCGCGGATGAAATGGTCGTGTGGGATGTGGTCACTCACTCGCAACTCGTGCGCCAGAAGCTGGTGCGCATCCGCAGCCTCGCCTTCGCGCCCGACGGCTCCCAAATCGCGGCGGCCGGGTCCGGCCTCTTACTCTGGGATTTCGCGTCCCAGTCGGCGACCCAGCGGCCTAGCTCAGGGCTCCTCACGGCGATTGACTGGTCTCTCGATGGCGCGCGCGGCGCGCCGAACTCGCTCGTCGCGGCTGCAATGGATGATGGGACTACACAAGTGTGGGACTCGCGGACCTTTGCGCCGCGTGAGCTCGCCTCTCCCGACGCGGGGCAATTGTGGTCGATCGCTCTGACCTCGGACGGATCTCGCCTCGCGACGGGAGCCAATGACGGCAGCGTACGCTTGTGGGACCTGAGCACCGGTCGGCTGATTGCCTCGCTTTCCGGTCATGCCTCCCCAGTTCAATCAGTCGCGTTCTCTTCGGATGGGGCGCTCCTCGCAACGGGGGCGATGGACAACACCGTCCGCCTGTGGGATGGCCGCACCGGCCGCGCCCTCAAAACGCTTTCCGAACCCCACGGCTGGGTCTTCTCCGTCGCATTCTCCCCAGATGTCAGCATGCTGGCTGCAGCCGCGTGGGACGGCACCGTACGCATTTGGGCGATACCCCACTAGTCCATTCCGCCTGGCATGCGTCGCCAACCGAACGATCGGCCGGGGCCGAGCGCACGACCGATCCCCTTGACCGCGTGCGGGCCCCCGATTAGAATCCTATTGAAAACCGTTTTCAATAGGATTCGATGGCTCACGACACGAGCGACCTCTCGCTTTCTTTCAGCCGCGCCGGGCACAAGTTGACCGCCCCCCGCCGGGCAGTGCTCCAAACCGTGAGCGGCATGCGCTCGACCATGACCGCCCGCCAACTCCTCCTGCGAGCACGGCGCGTCTATCCCCGGCTCGGGTTGGTCACCGTCTACCGCACGCTCGACATACTATTGGCACTTGGCCACATTCGCCGAGCCCATCTCGAGGTTGGCTCTCAGACCTACGTCGCGGCGACCGCGCCCCACGGTCATCACCTGATTTGCTCCCGCTGCGGCGCGGCGGTGGAGTTCGACAAGTGCGGCCTGGCCGCCATGCTTGGCAGCGTTGCGCGCCAAACCGGATACAGCATCTCGGGTCATCAGCTCGAGGTCTTTGGGCAATGCCCGCGCTGCCAAGGCGCTCGCCAGCGGGAGGCGACGAGATGAAGCCGCCCCGCCTGAGGGGTGCCCGTGCGACGATCGCGGAATCGTGGCGGTGGCGCTTTCTCGCCGTCGCAGTCTCCGCACTCACGGTCGGCAGCACCAGCTCCTGCCGCGTCGCGACGCCGGAGGCGACGGCCGGGCTGCACGTGATTGTGGTGGAGAGCTTCTTGGCGGACATCACCCGCGCCATCGCCGGCCCGCATGTCGCGGTCGAAGCCCTCATCCCGCTTGGCGCCGATCCGCATGCATTCGAGCCCACCCCAGCCGACGCCCGTCGCGTCGCCGATAGCGATCTCCTCATCGCAAACGGTGCGGGATTCGATACGCTTATAATCGGGCAACTCGTCGGCGGCGCACCGGCTATCCCCGTGATTGAGGCGGCGGCTGGGCTCGAGCTCCGCCCGACTTCAGCCGGATCGGCTGACGCCGAGGCAACCGAGAACGATCCGCACTTGTGGCTCGACCCAATTAACGTGATCGGCTACGTGGAGAACATCCGCGCTGGGCTGTCCGACTTCGACCCCCAACACGCATCGGATTTTGCCGCCAACGCCGAGACGTATACAGCACAGCTCATGACGCTGGACGAGTGGATTCGAGACAAGGTGCAGACTGTTCCCGCCGATCGCCGTCTTCTGGTGACCAACCATGAGAGCCTGGGCTACTTCGCGGCCCGCTATGGTTTCGCGATCGTCGGGGCCGTCATCCCAAGCGTGAGCACATCCGCGTCACCCTCCGCAAAGGAGCTGACGGCCCTCGTGGGCGCCATTCGCGACGCTCACGTCCCCGCCATCTTTCTCGAAACTGGAGCCGACCCACGGCTCGCCACGCAATTGGCTCAGGAGGCCGGAGTGCGGGTGGTCAGCGACTTGTACACGGAGTCGCTCAGTCCGCCCGACGGTCCTGCGCCCACCTACTTGGACATGATGCGCCACAATACACTGGCCATCGTCACTGCGCTGGGCGCGCCGTAGGCGCATGCGATGACTCACCCGAAGGCCGACTCCCCCGCCGAAAGCTCCGCCCGCCTCGAATTAGCGGATGTGTCCATCGGTTACGACAGCCAATCCGTCGTGCGCGGGGTTACGTTTCTTGTTCCCCATGGCACCCGGGCCGCGATCGTCGGGCCAAATGGTGCTGGCAAGTCCACCCTTTTCAAGGCGCTTGTCGGGTTGCTGCCTCTGCGAAGCGGCTCGATCCTCATCCATGGACGGTCCCTGGGCGCGCACCAAGATTGCGTCGCTTACGTCCCACAACGCGGCGAGATCGATTGGCGGTTTCCGGTCACCGTGGAGGACGTCGTGATGATGGGACGCTACGGACGCCTTGGGTGGGTGCGCAGGCCCGCCACACGCGACCGGCAGATCGTCGCGGAATCTGATTGCGCAGCTCGGACTCACGGAGCTGGCGCGTTCGCCGATCGGGGAGCTTTCTGGGGGCCAGCAGCAGCGAACGTTTCTCGCCCGGGCCCTCGCCCAAGAACCGCATATCCTGCTGCTCGATGAGCCGTTCACCGGCATCGACACCACCACCCAAGAGGCGACCCTGACACTCCTCGACCAATTGAGCGCTCGCGGAGTCACGGTGTTGGCATCCACCCACGATCTCAATTTGGCGGCCTCGCGCTTCGAGCAGATCATGTTGCTCAACCACGAGCTCATTGCCGCGGGGCTCCCCAGCGAAGTCCTGACTCAAGCCAACATTCGCCGGGCGTTTGGTGAGCGGGTGCTCTTCCTCGAAGGAACTGCCCTGGTGGACGAATGTTGTCCACCCGGAGGGCCGGAGGCCTGAGTCCGCGTTGATCAACTTGATCCTTGAACCCCTCAGCTACACTTTCATGCAGCGTGCCATGGCAGCATCGGTTCTGGTCGGCATCACCTGCGCCGTCATCGGATGCTACGTGGTGTTGCGCTCGATGGCGTTCCTGGGCGATGCGCTGGCGCATGCCATTCTGCCCGGCGTTGCTATTGCGTACCTGCTCGGTGTGAATCTTCTCCTCGGCGCCATCGCCACGGCGGTTGTCGTCGCGCTCGCGATCGGGTTCTTCTCGAGGCAAGGGATTGTGCGCGAGGACACGGCGATCGGCATTCTTTTCGCTGCCGCACTGGCCTCGGGCGTGGCCATCATCTCTACCTTGCGCACCTACGCGGTCGACCTCAACCACATCCTGTTCGGGAACGTGCTCGGGGTCAGCCCTCTCGATCTGGCCCTGACCGCCGTACTCGCGGCGGCCGTCCTTCTGGCTGTGGGCTTGCTCTACAAGCAGTTTCTCGTCGTTGCCTTCGACCAGGTGCTCGCGACCACGCTCCGCCTGCCGGTCCAGCTCTTACGCAATGTGTTGCTGGTGTTGATCGCCTTGACCATCGTCGTGTCCTTGCAATCGGTCGGGGTCGGGTTGGTGGCAGCGATGCTCGTCACTCCCGCAGCCACCGCCCAACTACTCACGCGCCGGCTGCCCAGCATGATGATCACAGCTGCCGCCATCGGCGGCTTCTCGAGCATCGCGGGCCTCTACGTCAGCTACTACGCGGACATCGCCTCCGGAGCCTCGATCGTCCTCGTTGCCTCGGCCGTCTTCCTTGCCGCATATCTCTTCTCTCCGCGCAGCGGCCTATTGCGGCGGCGCGCCGCCGCTACACGTTAGGCCCCTACCCCTCGAGTCCCCCCGGCCCAAACGAAATGGCCGCCGGCCTAAGGCTGGCGGCCTGAGGATCATTGGGCCTGCGGTGGAAAGCAGAAACTACTTGAAGGTCGGGAATAGCGCCTTGAGCCCCGTGACCTTCTCCATATCAGGGGCGAGGATCCAGAGCACTTCATCGGAAGAGGAATACATGCACGTGGTCTGCTCGTTGACGGACCAACAATCGGAGGCGACCCCGTTCACGGTTGCACCGAGAAAACGCTTCCCCAAGTACGACTTGAACGCCGCTTGGAAATCCTTGGCGTCGGTCGCGGTGTCCCACGCCCATCGCGCCACGAGGATGAGGTGCAGGTTCTGTTCGTCGGAGAAAACGACGTACTGATCCCCGCCCCAGCCGCTGGCAACGCTCGCCGAGAGCTTATCGGTGAGCTGCGCGCCCGTGTCGGCGCCCGAACGCAGAATCAAGTACGTCCGCCACTCGCCAAGGGAATTCTGCTTGATCATCCTCCAGCCTTCTCCGGCGGCCGAGGTCAGGTCGGGCAGGTTCACGGTGACCGGGAGTTCGCCGGCCACGTACTTGGCCGGGTGGAGGATTTGCTCTGTGCTCGCCGGCAGGCTGGAATAGGCACGATTCACTTCTGCCCAACTGCCGCGATCGTGCAGAAAGGTCACGAAAGCCATCCCCTGCTCGTAGGGGAAATTGACATCCTTCTCAACAAACGGCGGCGGGAAGGCCTCCGGGATGACGAAGGCCTGCGGGCGATAGCGCGAGAGGTCGAGGACGTCTTGCGGCGTCGCATCCTCCTCGAGCCACGTCTGCATGACGAGCGTGGCATCCCCTTCAGCCAGTGCCCGAATGGCATCGCAGCGCTGCTCATCGCCAATGCACTCAGGGTACACGCCCAGCTTGTCGAGCCCGAAGTGTTGATCAACCAACACGTGAGTGAACTCGTGCGAGTAGATGAACCGCTCCAGGCCGGTGAACCCGCTACCGATCACAAAGAGCTGATCGCTCTCGGGGAAATAGAACCCGCCCACGCCGTCTGCCATGCGGTTGAGCGAATAGCGCACCAGGTCGTAGGTCGGCTTGATGAGCCCCAGCACAGTCAACACACGCGCCTCGTCCGCCATCTCGGCCACCGAACTCGTCGCGTAGAAACTTTCGCTCAGCACACGCTCCGCTTCGGTGCGTGAGATGACGTAGCGCGGAACGTCTTCAGCGATTGAGAGCCCGCGCAGGTTGGCCACTTGCCGCTCGATCAGGTCCATGCTCACCGACGTCGTGGCGTTCGGCGTGGCAAACGCGGGGGTCGCGCTCGGGCTCGGCACCGGTGTTGCCGTACGCGTCGGCGACGGCGTGAAGGTCGGCGTGTCGGTCCACTTCGGAGGCAGTGTCCAGGCCGGAGCAATGAACGTCGCGGTTTCGAGAGGCAGTGCCGCAGTTGTGGGCGAGGAGATGAGTTGCTGCAGCAGCAGGCCAGGCACCAGCAGTGACGCAACCACCGCAATCGCGCCACACGCAACCGTGATCCCTCCCAGGATCAGCACGACGGTCAGCCACCGCGGCCGGCGCTTCTTTGGCGAAGCGCCCTCCCCCGCTTGTTCCTCCGGCTTGCCCTCGGTGGAGGCGGGTGGCGTGGGTGGCGCCGGCGGCGCAGCCGCAGGTTCGAATGAGGGCGCTGCGTCGGGCGGGAGCCTGTCGGCCCAGACGATCGGCGCCTCGAGCGGCTCCTCCTCGTCCTCATCTTCGTCTTCGATGAGTGGGGCCTGCTCCGCCGCTGCCCGCAGTCGGCTCACCAGCGCCGAATCGCCGTGGGGCGCCGTCTCAGGGCCTGATACGACCGGCTCGCTCGTGGCCTCCTCTTCGGTTACGAAGGGCGGCGCGGATGCTTTCTCCTCTGCGGCGGGTATCGCTGGCGGCGTGCCGGCCCGCACGGGAGGCGGCGGGGTAATGAGTTCGGCCAGACGTTCACGGGCTTTCTCGTTATGGGGATTGATGCGTAGGACTCGCTCGAGGCAATCCACCTGTTGCGCACGATCGGCGAGGACGTAGCTGAGCAACATCCAGCCCAGCTCCGAGTTCGGATTGTGCATCACATGATCGATGAGCAGCGTCCGCGCAGCGCCGGAATCACCGCCTCGCATGAGCTCAACAGCTTTGCGCAGTTCATCCGGCCGGTCACTGTCCATTAATGGTCTCCCGTGTCGGCTGCCCGGATTCTAGCACTGCAGTTGCGAATCGATACGAATCCAAGAGCCGCCAGGTCTAGTGGGTACCTGCAGATTCTACCTGAGTCGAAACGGCGCCGCGCAGCTCCGCCCGGGCTGCAGTGCGAGCTCATCCTAGAGAGGGCCGACTGGCCAGCTATCACCATGAAGGGACCGTCTTCCTACCGCCGTTGTATGCAATTGGGGCAGCCCCGAAACGGAGCCAGTGCAGCAATGCTGCATTTTGGCTGGACGCCCTCGGGTACCTCGGGGTCTTCGGGGTGCGAGGGCTCTCGCATTCCCGTTGCCACCGCGGTCCCTCGATCTCATCGCATGGTCGCGAT
Source organism: uncultured Chloroflexia bacterium (assembly GCA_963712475.1). Classification (GTDB taxonomy): domain Bacteria; phylum Chloroflexota; class Anaerolineae; order Anaerolineales; family RBG-16-64-43; genus RBG-16-64-43. The sequence goes on along the minus strand of CAVQIA010000004.1, from coordinate 390,810 downwards.
CCCGACCGCCCGGGCCCATCCCGACATCTAGGTTCCGGATGATCGAACGCAAACCTCCGTGCTCCGCCTCGTCGGCCAAGCACGGAGGCTCTGCATTCGGTGTGTCCCCCGCGACGTCAGGTTACTTGGCCGCCTGGATCAACTTCGATTCCTTCATGATGTACACCAGGACGGCGGACAAGGCCATCAACACCGCAAAAACGAGCAGTGAAGGTGCGAATGACCCATAGACCTCATTGGACCAGCCCATGGCGGTCACGGCGATGACCGAGATCTGCCCGGCCAGCGTGAACACGCCCTGCGAAGTGCCCTCGGGTGCCGGGTAGCAGATCTCGGTCGCGTACTGCAACGCGACCGGGACGATGCCCATGACGGTCAGGCCCAGGAAGAATGACACGATCGCCAGCATGGTGAATCCGCCCACGTAGGCCAGCAGCACCAGGAAGGGGATCGTCAGCAGCGCACCAACGATCACCACCGGCCTTGCGCTTGCGCAATCGATCCGAGGCGGACGAGAAGACCAGGAAGCCGAAGATGCCCCCGATCATCAGCAGCCCGCCGATCAGCCCCGCGTCGCTCACGTCCAGCCCCTTGGGGCGGACAATCACCTCCACCCAGGTGGAGATGCCGTTGAAGATGGCATTGACCACGAAGACGACGAACGCCAGCAGGTAGAAGTCCCGCATGCGGAAGATGTGCTTGAGGCCGTCCAGCATCAGCACGCGCTCCTCATGGCCAGCCGGCGTCGGGGGGTGATCCTTGGCGAAGATGACGAAGAGCAGCACGGAGACGGCCGAGGTCACGCCGTAGACGAGCATGGCGGTGCGCAGGCCCCAGGCCTCCAGCATGATGGGCGTTGCGATCTGGCCGATAACGATGCCCGAGCAGCGTCGCGATCCCGCCGATTCCGATGATCGTGGCGCGTTCCTCAAGGCGGAACCAGTTGGCGGCCAGCTTGGTGCCCGAGTTCAGGAACAGCGGCTGCGCGGCGGCCAGCCCGATGGTCATGATCACCGTCAGGGTGTAGTCCTGGGTGAAGAGGCCGCGCAGCAGGCCGAAGACCGCCATCATGATGGCGCCCAGGCTGACGGACTTCTTGAAGCCCCAGGTGTCGATCAGCCAGGAGGCGGGCAACGCCAAGGGGATGTAGATGTACATGAATAGCATGGCCAGCAGGCCGATCTGCAGATCGGAGACGCCCAGCGTTTCAGCCGCCACCTTGGTGATCGGGGCGTAGCAAATCCAGAAGACCTGCATCATCAGGCTGATGAACATGTAGACCAGCAGCACGACCCATCGATAGCCGTAGACCTTGATCGTTTGCGTATCTGTCGTTGATGTCATCGACGCATCTCCTGTAGAAGACTCCAGTCTGGAGCGGGTGCTCGAAGGCGATCAAGGGCAAGATCTCTCAAATGCCAGCTCTCCGTTCTCTCAGGGGCGGATCGAGGCGGTTACTCGCGAGGTCCCCATGAGATGATCTCTCAGCCTTTGCGGTGCATGCGCGCCACGAACTGGTAGCGCTCGGCGTGGAAGACAACCTTGCTGAACTCCACCGGCAGGCCCCGCCGGTCCGTCGACGTGCGCTGCATCCGCATCACCGGCGCGCCCTTGTTGATGCCGAGCAGCTTGGCCTCGTCGCGGGTGGCCGATCCGGCCGCCATCACATCCATCGCCTCCTGCGGGTGCGCATCGTACAGCTTGTCTCAGCGTGGCGTAAACCGATCGGTTGTTCACTGTCCAGCCCAGCGAGATCAGGGAAGCGTTCGGCCGGAAGATACATGTCTTCAATGGCGAAGGGCAGCCCGTCGACCAGGCGCAGGCTGTACAGGTGCAGCACGAGCGCGCCGTCAGGTCAACGCCAGCTCGCTCGTGATCGCTCTCTCGCCAGCGATGACCTCCTGCAGCAGGATCTGGTTCTGAGCACTCATGCCATCCTTGGCCAGGCTCTCGGTCATGCCGAACAGCGGTCCCACCACCGTGTAACTCCGCCTGACCGGCGGCGCAACGAACGTCCCCTTGGCCCGCTGGCGGATGAGCAATCCCTCGGAGACGAGTTCATGGAGAGCGCGGTGTACAACCAGGCGGCTGACGCCCAGTTCCTCGCTCAGACTGAACTCGGTGGGCAGCATGTCGCCCGGCTTCAAGCTGCCGACCGGCGATCAGTGATCTCACGGCCTCCTTGATCTGGTGGTAGTAAGGGACCGCCGACTGCTTTGTCGACCCGGATGTTCATCGGCTGGACTCGCCTCGCACGATGCGGCATGGATTGGCCATGGCTAGAGCGCCCGATCCGCCGGCGGGCGCCCCGTCTCAGGGTCCCAGCCGAACTCGGCGTAGGCGCCGGCGAGCAGGGTGGGCATGTCGGGGACAAAGCCCGCTGCGCCGCCTTCCCTCAGTGGCTTGAGCAGCAGCTCGGGCAGGCGATCGTTCGCCTGCGTCAGCCCGAGCTTCATGTTCAGCAGGCGCTTGATGTTGACGATGCGCTTGCCGATGGGGATCAGGTCTTGCGCGTCCAGGTTCCAGCCGGTGGCCGCGTTGAGCGCAGCCACGAGAAGCGGCACCGGCGGATTCTCGAACTGGCACAGCGTGAGGGCATTGTACAGGTTGCGCCAGGCCTGCAGGCGTGCCGCGGTGCGGCCCTTCTCGACGCTGTTCTCATGCCGGTCGCCCGGCACCAGTCCGATCGTCCTCGCCAGTGTCTCGACCCAGGTCGAGCTCATACATGTCGCCCTCCATATGGCAGGCGCCGCGGGGGGAGAGGGCGTAGGTCACGGCCATGCCCAGGTAGGCGCGCGGGTCGTGCATGGGCACTCTCCAGGCGGTTGACCGTGGCCGAAAGCTCCGGCACGCCGGCGCGCTCGGCCAGGGCGGCATTGCCCTCGGCCAGCACGGCGCCGAAACCCTCGCGGCGGGCGGTCAGCTCGATCAGGCGGAAGACCATCTCGGCATCGCCATAGCGGATCTCCAGTCCGCCGGTGTCGGCCGTCGTGAGCAGGCCGCGCTCGAAGAGCTCGCAGGCCAGGCCGAGCGTCACGCCCATGCTGATGATATCCAGGCCGTACAGGTTGCACAGGTGACCGGCGTGGATGACGGCTTGCAGGTCGAAGATCATCAGCAGCGAGCCGAGCGCCCCGAGTGTTTCGTACTCCGGCCCATCGACCTTGTCATCGCCGTAGCGCCGGGGCGTGCGTTTCGCGCCCGCAGGCGATCACGCACTTGTGGCAGGCCGTGTTGCGCCGCAGGAACTTCTCCGCCATGTCGACGCCGGAAAGGTCGTCCGCCGGCGGGATGTTCACCGAGCTGGAAGTAGCGGATGGGCAGGTCGCCGAGCATGTGGGTCAGGTTGAGATAGCCGGCCGTGCCGAACGCGCGCATGGACTGCGAGGGCATGTCTTCCTTGAACAAGAGCCAGCACCTGGTTGGTGAGCGCCTTGAACTCCTCCGGGCGCGTACAGCGGGACCTTGCCGGTGCCGCGCACGGCGATGGCCTTGAGGTTCTTGGAGCCCATCACCGCGCCCAGGCCGGTGCGGGCGGCGAAACGGCCGTGGTCGTTGGCGATGCCGGCCAGCTTGACCTGATGCTCGCCGGCCAGCCCGATGCAGGCCACGCGCGCCTTCGGCTCGCCCAGGCATTCGCGCAGGCGGTCCTGCGTGACGTAGATGTCGCTGCCCCACAGGTCGCGGCGCCGTGCAGCTCGGCCTTCCCATCGACGATGGACAGCCAGACCGGCTCCCTGGCGGCGCCGCTGATCCACACGCCGTCGTAACCCGCGTAGCGCAGCTCGGGCCGAAGAACCCGCCGCTGTTGGCCTCGCCCCAGATCCCCGTCAGCGGCGAACGGGCGCAGACGCTGTAGCGCCCGGCGGAGGTCATCGACGTTCCCACCAGAGGGCCGGTCAGGAAGAGCAGCGGATTCTCCGGGCCGAGCGGATCCGTGTCGGCGTCGAGCACATCGTACAGGTAGCGGGCCGCCAGTCCGCTGCCGCCGACGTACCGGCGGGCGTAGTCCTCGTTGAGCGCCTCGTCCCACAGCCGGCCCCGGCTGAGGTCGACGCGCAGGATCCGGCCCAGGTAGCCGTGCATGCAGCGCTACGACCCGAAGTCCGTGTCGATCGAGGCGGCGACCTTGGTCAGCTCGTAGGTGGCCTTGGGTGTGCGCTGGACGGCGGCCATGCTGCCCACCAGTTTGATCTTGTTCGAGAACATCGCCTGAAGCGGATCCAGCCGCCCCTCCAGCACCCTGCGCCAGGTGCCGAAGGGAGCCGAGCTGGTGAAGAGCGCCTTCTGCTCATCCGGGGCTCTTCAGCTGCCGCGCCTCGGAGGCCTTGCCGTGCTTCAGGTTGATGTAGAAGTACGTCGTGTCGGCGTAGTTGTCGTCCGGCAGGATGACGAAGATCTGATCGCCCTCCCATGTGGCGGCGGCCTGGGCGTAGCTTTCGCTGGCGTTCAGACGGACCTCGAGCTCCTTGATCCAATCTTCGGACGGAAACTTGACGGCCATGAGACTGCCTCCAATCCGTTGTGTCCTACTCCGTTTCGTAGAACGCATCGGCGTAGGCCATGACGCCCAGGCGGATCATCTCGCGCCCATCGGCGGTGGCGCCCATGCCGTACAGGAAGCCGGTCTTCGGCACCTCGTAGGGCGGATCCTGGGCGAACTTCACGGCGTCCGCCAGATCCTTCACGAATTGCTCGGCGATGTCGGGCTCGCTCGTCTGCGGCAGCGTGATGCAGAAGTGGAACCCGGGCGGGTTCTGGCATCCGTTCATACGCCAGCCCTTGCCCTCCAGGTAGTCCTGGATGAAGTACGGGTTGACCACGTCGGAGGTGAGGCCGATCAGGAAGGTGGAGTTGCGGCCCATGATGCGGACTTCGGGGATGCGCGCGATGCCGGCGCGGATCTTGTCGGCCACATCCATGATCGCCCGTGCGGCCTTCAGGTAGCCCTCCTCGCCCGTGCAGACCAGGGCCGTCCACATGGCGGCGCTCAGGCCTGCCGAGCGGCTCCCGGCACTGGTCGGCGAGAAGTACGCCCCGCCCGGCCAGTCCTCCTGAGCGAAGTAGATGTGGCGGCGCAGCGCTTTGGTGCGGAAGGTAACCGTCGATGTGCCTTTGAGGGTGTAGCCGTACTTGTGCGTGTCACAGGTAATCGAGGTGACGCCCGGCAGGCGGAAGTCGAACACCGGCACCTTGTAGCCGAGCTTCTCGATCCAGGGCAGGATGAACCCTCCCAGGCAGCCGTCGACGTGCAGGCCCAGCTTGTGCTCGAGCGCCAGGTCCGAGAGCTTCTCGAACGGATCGACGACGCCGTGTGGGTAGGTGCCGGCCGTGCCCGCCAGGGCGACGGTGTTGGGGTTGATCTTGGCCCGCATGGCCTCGACGTCCGCCTCGAAGTCGGCGTTGACCGGCACGCGCACCAGCTTGATGCCCAGGTGATGGCAGGCCTTGAGGTGCGCCGGGTGGATGGTCGTGGTGGACGATGATCTCCGGGGCGGTGATGCCCTTCTCCGCACGGCCCCATTCGCGGTAGGCGAGCATGGCGTTGTAGATGCTCTCCGTCCCGCCGGAGGTGATGACGCCCGCCGCCTCGTCCATGCGATTGACCTTGCTCACCTCTTCAGCGTGCAGCATCTTGCCGACCATGGCCAGCACTTCGGCCTCGAACTTCGTGCCGCTCGGGCACAGGTCGCGCTGCAGCAGGTTGACGAACGAGAACAGCCCGAAGACCTCATTCAGAAAGGCGTAATGCTCCAGGCCGCCGTGATACATGGTGCCGGAGCACTGGCCGCCCAGCCATCTCTTGTTCTCCTTGGCGGCCATGTAGGTCAGCTCTTTCAGGACCTCTTCTTCGTCCCGCCCCTTCTCGGGCAGCCGCTCGTAGACCTTGAAGAGCTTGTTGTACGGGTGCATGTCCCCAAACAGATTGAAGGATTCTTGTTCGCCAGACATCGATTCCTCATTTCCGGGAGCGAGGCTCCCTTGATCTTCGCTGGGTCAGGCCTTGTTCATCGCATGCAAGACCGGCCGGATCTTCTCCCGGGCGGCCGAGAAGTGCCCGTACATCTCGTCGTAAACGGCGCGGTTCTTCGAATTCGGGCTCGAAGACGCGGTCGAACTTGATCATGGCCGGGATGTCCTCAACTTTGATCTTCCCCAGCCGGCTGAAGGCCAGCAGTCCCATGCCAATCACGTTGTGGATGCGCGGATTGGCCTGGCGGTGCATCGGGATCCCGACCACGTCGGCCATGATCTGCGACCAGACATCCGAGAGGGCGCCGCCACCCGTCAGCCGCCAATAAGCGAACCTGCGTCCGGACAGCTTCTCGGCCGGCTCGCGCAGCCAGCGCCAGTTCATGGAGATTCCCTCGAAGACCGCCCGCATGAGATGGCTGCGGCTGATGTTGGCGGGGATGTTGAGGAAAGCTGCCCCGCAGGCACTCATCCTGGCCGGGAGACATGCTGCCGTTCAACCAGGGGTGGAAGAGCACGCCACCGCTGCCGGGTTGGACTGCCGACGCGATCCGGTCGGCGCGCTGGTAGATCTCGAGCGGAATCGCGGAGGCATCCAGCCGTGTCGGAGGGGCACAGGAGGCATCTTGAGGCGGAGTCCAGGGTCTTGCCGGTGTTCGCCAGGTCGGCCCAGAACAGGTAGCTGCCCTTGATCCCGCTGGGGATCGTCGCCACGTGTGAGTCAGGTCGGACTTCTTGAAGGGCAAATGGAAGGCCATGTGGCCCGAAGTGCCCATGACAGCGGCCGGCTCGGCATCGCCGATGGCGCCGGCGCCGACGGCGGAGGTGCTGTTGTCCTGCACGCCGCACACGACGGTCGTGCCCGGCTCCAGCCCAAGCTCCGCCGCCGCCTCAGGCGTGAGCGTCCCGAGGATGCCGTCGATCGGAAGCAGCTCTGGGAACTTGTCCGGGTCGATCGTGCTCATCTTAACCAGCCACGGATCGTACTCGGTCCGGTCGAGCCTGCGGTTGTCGACCACCAGCATCGGGATCATCGTGTTCTGCGTGGCGGCGAAGCGGCCCGTCAGGCGCATGTTGATGTAGTCCATCGGTTCGAAGAACTTGTAGGTCCGCTTGTAGATGTCGGGGCGCTCATGCTTGACGTACAGCATGTGCCCCAGCGCGTCACCGGGGGAGGGCGGGAACCCGTGCTTGTCCACGTACTTGAGCAACAGGTCCAGCTTGTACCCCTGGACGTTTGGGAAGCCCTTGACGATCTCCAGGTCGTAGGGGATGCCGCGTTTGTCCATCCAGGACATGGCGTTCATCAGCGGCTTGCCGCCTTCGTCAACCGGCACCGTGACGCCCCAATAACTGGTGACCCCCACAGCGATGATATCCTTGCGAGCGACGCCCGATTCCTGCAAGACCTTCTTGACGCAGCTCTTGATGCTCGACCACCACTCGGCGGGGTCGTTCTCCGCCCCTCCGTCCGGCAGGAACAAGAGCCGCACTGGGGCCGAGGTGCATGCCGCCACGTGCCCCTCCTGGTTGATGACGCCGGCTTTGGGACCGCCGGTGCCCAGGTCAATGACTAGGACGTACTCGCCGCCTTGCCCTGCCTTCGACATGGTTGGTCCTCCCGTGTGAGTGTGAGTGGCATTGTCGAGTAAGGCTGGCATATGCTTCGCAGCTTAAGGGATCGATGGTCCAGCCGAGCAGCTCCGGCATCGGGCCATGCGCCTCCGTATTGGCCGCGCATCCCGCAAGGCACATTGCGGATCGCGGGCATCCGGCCGCTTGGACGTTGCGTGGGGGTTTGTATATACAAAGGAATAGTACGTCAGTTGGGGCGCGAAAGTCAACGAGGAGACACGCGGGACCGTGTGCGCCGCAAGTTACAGCAACACGTGCCCCTTGTTGTCGGGCGATTGCACAGGTCCAGATTCCGGACCCTGCTTTTCATGCCTGGCGAGCGCAGTTGTCGGGTCGCGCGGGTCCATTGCCGCCCCCGCTTCACGACATCGACCGCCTATCCTGACATGCGTAAGTGAACAGGATGAGCGCTGACTTCGATCCAGCTTGCGCATCTTGGCCGAAGTTGACGTTGATTCCAGCCTCTCCGGTGATATCATGGGTGTGTAGACAGGTTGTCGCAAGGGCCGCAAGGCCTCCGAGCTACACCCCGCCTGCGCAACCCGCGTTTTGCGAAGTACCCTTCGCAGATCGAACTCAGGGCCGCCCGCTCCTCGCGTCCGATCTGCTCTCACCACATGCTGCAAACGGGAGACCTTCCGTGTCCAATTCAAATGACACGCAACAACTCGCCATCAACACCATTCGCTTCCTCTCCGCCGATGCCGTCCAACAGGCCAACTCCGGTCATCCTGGCTTGCCTATGGGGTGCGCGTCCGTCGCCTACACGATTTGGACTCGCCACTTGCGTCACAATCCGCGCAACCCGAAATGGGCCAACCGCGATCGCTTCGTCCTTTCGGGCGGGCACGGATCCATGCTGCTTTACTCGCTGCTCCACCTGACCGGCTACGACCTCCCGCTGGACCAGCTCAAGCGCTTCCGCCAATGGGAAAGCCTGACGCCCGGTCACCCCGAAACGGGGCTGACGCCCGGCGTTGAAGTGACCACCGGACCGCTCGGTCAGGGTTTCGCCAACGGCGTCGGCATGGCGCTCGCCGAAGCCCACCTCGCGGCCGAGTTCAACAAGCCCGATTTCCCCGTCGTCGACCACGCTGTCTACGCCATCGTCACCGACGGTGATCTCATGGAAGGCGTTGCCTCCGAGGCCGCCTCGTTCGCGGCGCATCAGAAGCTCAGCAAACTCATCTATGTGTACGACGACAACCACATTACTATCGATGGAGCGACTGATCTCGCTTTCACCGAAGATCGCGCCGCCCGCTTTGCTGCTTACGGGTGGCAGGTCCTGAAGGTCGCCGACGGAAACGATGTCGAGGCCATCGACACCGCCCTGCGCGAGGCCAAGGCCGACCCGCGGCCCTCTCTGATTGTCGCCCGCACCCACATCGGGTTCGGGATGCCGAAGAAGCAAGATACGGCCAAGGCGCACGGCGAGCCGCCTGGCGAGGAGGAGCTCAACGCGGCCAAGGTCAACCTGGGATGGCCGCTCGAGCCCCGCTTCCTGATTCCGAACAATGCCCTCGAGCATATGCGCACAGCTGTGGAGCGCGGGGCGCGCTTGGAAAAGGAATGGAACGCGCTGTATGCGAAATATCGCTCGTCCCACCCGCAACTCGCATCGGAATTCGACCGACGCATGGGTGGTGCACTCCCTTCCGGTTGGGAGGCCGCCCTGCCCAATGTGCCGGCCGATCCCAAGGGCGTCGCGACGAGAGTTTCCTCCGGCGCTGTGATCAACGCGCTCGCGCCCGTGCTGCCCGAACTCATGGGCGGCTCGGCAGACCTCACGCCCTCCAACAACACCTGGATCAAGGCAAGCCTCGCGTTCCAACCCGGCGCACGCGAAGGTCGCAATATTCATTTCGGCGTTCGCGAGCACGCGATGGGTTCGATCACCAACGGGATGGCGCTGCACGGAGGCATCATTCCGTACGCGGCCACATTCCTCGTTTTCTCCGACTACATGCGCCCTGCCCTGCGGCTCTCCGCCCTCTCACACCTCGGGTCGATATGGGTCTTCACGCATGACAGTATCGGTCTCGGCGAGGACGGGCCGACGCATCAGCCCATAGAACACCTGGCCGCACTGCGCGCCATTCCCAATCTGGTGGTGCTTCGGCCGGCAGATGCCAACGAGGTGAGCGAGGCCTGGCGCATCGCCATCGACCGGCGCACTGCTCCGACGGTGTTGGCACTCACTCGCCAGGCGCTGCCAGTGTTCGACCGCACGCACGTGGCGCCTGCGGCCGGCCTCGCACGAGGCGCATATGTCCTGGCGGATCTCGGTGCTGGGAAGCCGCAAGTTATCCTCATGGCCTCCGGTTCCGAGGTGGCGTTAGTCTTGGAGGCGGGGGCGAGACTTGCCGAGGCGGGCATCGCCTCGCGCGTTGTTTCCTTCCCGTCGTGGGAGCTCTTCTCGGCGCAGGGCAAGGACTACCGCAACTCTGTCCTTCCACCGCAACTCAAGGCGCGCGTCGCAGTCGAGGCGGGCGTTGCGCAAGGCTGGGAACGTTGGGTTGGGGAGTCGGGCGAGATCCTCGCGATGGCTCGCTTCGGTGCCTCCGCCCCCGCCAAGATTCTATTCGACAAGTTCGGATTCACGGTCACGAATATCGTCGAGATGGCGAAGCGCGCCCTCTAGCAATGATCGCACCTTACCCCGAACGAGGAGGCCACCTGTGATCGCAGGTGGCCTCCTCAATTCGCGTACAACCACACTGCCCCTCCTGCCCACCTAGAAGAGAAAGGGCACCAATCCTTTCGTCGAACGCATGTAGTCGCGGTAGCTTTCCCCGAACCGGGATAAATTCTCGCGCTCCTCCACGCGGGACGTGACCCACAGGCTGCCCACTGCAACTCCCAACAGGCAGGTTGAAAGCCATGCGGGCGATTTGAGGTATGCGCCGATTGCGAAGAGAATCAGCGATAGATAAAGCGGATGCCGGATGTACCGGTAGGCGCCTCGCCGGACGATGAGAAGTCGTCGTTTCGAGGCCGCCCGTCGGTGCTCCTTGCGTCCGTAACTCCCAGAATCCGTGAAGCGCGAGGGCGAGCGACCCGCCCAAGAGCGCCCACGAGACCAATTGGCGGACTCCGGCTGGGTCATCGAACCAGGTTGGTGCACTGACCAAGACCAGACCCAAGATGGCTTCGAAGGCCACGAACCGTGGCACCGCGTGTGCCGGTCCGCGGCGCATCTCGCCCAAGAAGCCTGCGAGGAGTGCCGCGGAAAGAAGGACATATGCAATCGCCCGAGCCCACGCTCCGAAATCCAGGGGGGCCTCCGTTTGCAAGGTGCCCGCACGTCCGAGCGCGCCTGCCCCTGGCCGCCGGGCACTCGCACGGCTACCCGAGGGTCAGGGTGCTTCATTCTGCTACCTTCGTCCAATCATACACGGACCGGCCCTTCCTTGATCAACCTGCGACATCACCCGGTCACTTCGCCTAGAGCAGACTTCGCATCGCGGCGATCTGCGCTATGATTAAGCGGCCGGGTGGGCGTCGCTCCACCAGACTGTGCGTTCCGAGTTCGAGAGAATTGTTGCACCTTCGGACCCGCGGGAGACCCGAGAGACCACATGCGAATTGCCATCGGCTGTGATCATGCTGGCTTAGCCCTCAAAGAGGCGGTAGCTGCCACCGTCAAGTCCTCCGGACACGAAGCGCTCGATCTGGGGACATACACGAGCGATCGGGTCGATTACCCGGACTACGCAAAGAAGGTGGCGAAGGCGATCCTCGAGGGCCGCGCCGAGCGAGGCATCCTTGTGTGCGGCTCGGGTGTCGGCGTATGTATCGCCGCCAACAAGATCAAGGGTATCTACGCGGGGGTCTGCCACGACACATACTCTGCACATCAGTCCGTCGAGCATGACGACATGAACGTCCTGTGTCTGGGCGCCCGAGTGATTGGGCCGGCGCTTGCGGACGAGATCGTGCAAGCATTCCTTGCGGCCACTTTCTCTGAGGAGGACAGGCACAAGCGACGGGTCGGCATGATCCACGACCTCGAGACCGGGAAGACGTAAGCCCGACTCCCCGCCTAACTCCCGTTGACAAGGTTCGCTCGGACTGGTACACTCGCACCTTCTCCGTCAGTCGTCCGGCCAGCAAGGCCGGACGTTTTTCGGGGCGACGGTAACCCAGGGTTGGGTGAGAGGCGCCCCCGAGGATAACCTCGTGGCCAGCATCCAAATCAACGCGGAACAACGCACAACGATCGGCAAGGGCATGTATGCCCTTCGTCAATCCGGCAAGGTGCCAGCAGTCATCTATGGGCCCGCCGTCCCGCCGACCCCGATACAGATCGACGCACGCGAAACGGCTCGCTTGCTCTCGCGCGTCGCCGGCTCGCAGCTCATCGACGTGATTCTCGAAGGCAGTGCCCATTCGGTGCTGCTGCGCGAAGTTCAACGTGACAGCATCCGCCGCGACATCCTCCACGTCGACTTCTACGAAGTCCCCACCGACCGCGTCATTCGAGTGCGCATTCCCATCGAGTTCGTAGGCGTTTCGCCTGCGGTTCGCGACTTGTCGGGCGTTATGGTCCACTTGCTGGACGAAATCGAGGTGGAATGCCTGCCCAAGGACCTGCTGAGCCGCATTGAGGTTGACGTCAGCGTCATTGAGAAGATCGGCGACTCCATCGCCGTGCGAGGTATCAAGCTGCCCGAGACCATCCGGGTCCTGATGAGCCTGGATGAGTTTGTCGCCACCGTGCAGCAGCAGGCGGCGGAGGAAGTGGTCGAACCTGTCGTTGCGGCCGCTGTCCCGGTCGAACCCGAGGTTATCGAGCGCGGCAAGAAGGAAGAGGAAGTGGCCGAAGAGAGCGAACCCCCGAAGAAGTAGCTTGTTGCGCCAATGGCTATGCGAGGGCGGAGCGTGCTCCGCCCTTTGTGTTCCATCCCCCAACCCATTCTTTAAGGTTCACGTAGGGGAAAGTAGTTGAAGTTATCCACAGGCAGTGCTAGAATGGCAATCCCATAGCCATGGGAGATCCGCTGTGAAACGGGGCACATCTGGCGTGAAACAATAGTTCGGGGGACCCAACAGAATGCGCTGCCCCTACTGCGGCACTGAAGACACCAAGGTCGTCGACACAACCCATGATGTTCGCGGCGGCGTGCGCCGCCGGCGTGAGTGCTTGAAGTGCAAGCAGCGCTTCAGCACTTACGAGCGCGCAGTGCTATCGTCACCCCTGGTCGTGAAGCAAGATGGCACGCGCGAGGAGTTCGATCGAGAGAAACTCGCGCGCGGGGTGCGCATCGCCTGCGTCAAGCGTCCCGTGTCGGCGGCCGACATCGACCGCCTCGTCGGCGAGGTCGAAGCTTCTGTCCAGCAACTGGGCAAGGCCGAGGTCTCCAGCCGGGTCGTCGGTGACATGGTGATTGCAGGGTTGAAGGAACTCGACCATATCGCCTACATCCGCTACGCCATCGTCTACCTGCGCCTCGACGACTTGCGATCCATACGCGACGAAATCAATCGATTGCTTCGTGAAAGCTAGCCCGCGCCCTGCACCGCAAGGCGCCGCTGCTATTGGTATTTCACCTACAGCCGTGGTCGGAGGACCGGATGTCCACTCGTGAGACGACAAGCGCCCCCACCCGCAAGCTCAACGGCAAGGTCTGGCTCAAGCCCGTCCCCCTCTCTCCCAACGCACGGGTGGTTCTCGAGAAGCGCTACCTGCGTAAGGGCGCGCAAGGGACAGCCGTCGAAACGGTAGAGGAGATGTTCTGGCGTGTCGCGTCGAGCATCGCGGAGGCCGAGACAACCTGGAGGCAGGAGCCCCTACCCGTCGCCGAGTTGTTCTACGACCTGCTGACCACCTTGCGCTTCTTCCCCAATTCCCCAACTTTCACTGGCGCCGGCACGCCCCTCGGCCAACTGGCGGCCTGCTTCGTACTTCCAATCACCGACGACATGGGTCGTGACAGCGCCGGCATCTTCCAGACCCTTCGAGACGCAGCGCTCATTCAACAGACGGGTGGCGGCAACGGGTTCTCCTTCTCGCGATTGCGGCCCAAGGGCAGCTTGGTCAAATCCTCCTCGGGCCGTGCCACAGGTCCCGTCGGATTCTTGGGGGTGTACGACGAGGCCTTCGGGGTGATCGCCCAGGGAGGAACCCGCCGCGGCGCGAACATGGCGGTGTTGCGAGTCGATCACCCGGATGTCGAGGAATTCATCACCTGCAAGATCGACGAGAGTGCCATCACGAATTTCAATATCTCGGTGGGCGTTTTGGATTCATTCATGCAGGCGGTGCGCGGTGATGAGACGTGGGATCTGGTCTTCCCGGACGTCGACTCACCCGAGTATCACGGGTTTAGCGGAACGCTCGACCAGGCCCGCGCAGTGGGAGTCCCGCTGAGGACCTACAAGCAAGTTCAAGCGCGCGAGCTGTTCCAGAAGATCGTGCGGCAGGCCCATCACAACGGCGAGCCGGGGGTCCTTTTCCTGGATGCGGCCAACCGCTCAAACCCCGTGCCCCAACTCTACCCGCTCGAGGCGACCAACCCCTGCGGTGAGCAATGGCTTGGGCCGTATGAAAACTGCTGCCTCGGATCGGTCAACCTCGCGCAGCACCTCGCGCCCAACCATGGCGTCGACTGGCCGAAGCTCCGCGAGACCGTGGCTCTCTCCACTCGCTTCCTGGACGACGTCGTCACCGCCAACGCCTACGTGCCCGCCGTTCCACAGCTCAAGCGAGCCGCCGATGAAGCCCGCCGTATCGGGCTTGGCATTATGGGCCTGGCCGATCTGATGTATCACGTCGGCATCCGCTATGGGTCGGAGCAAGGGCAGGAGTTCGCCAGCCAGGTCGTCGAGTTCGTGCGTTACCACACCCTTTCCACCAGCATCGACTTGGCGCGTTCCCGTGGCGCCTTCCCGGCCATTGCCGGCAGTATCTATGACGCGAACAACTTCTCTTGGACTTCGCCGCGCCCGATCGTGCCGCACATTCATGATTGGGGTCGCCCGCAGCTCGATTGGGCCACCCTCGAAAAGGACATGCGCCGCGAGGGTGTCCGCAACGCAGCCCAGTGCACGATCGCGCCCACCGGAACCATTGCCACCGTAGCCGGATGCGAGGGCTATGGTTGTGAGCCGGTCTTCGCCTTGGCCTACGTTCGCCACGTCAACGACAATGGCCAGGACTTGCAGTTGCCGTACGTCAGCCCGCTCTTCGAGAACGCCCTGGCCGAGGCGAACCTGGAACCGACGGCGCGCGCCGCGCTCGTCGAGCAGGTGATCGCGCGCGGCACATGCCAAGATGTCGAAGACCTGCCCGAATCGATCCGTGACGTGTTCGTCGTTTCACAGGACATCAGCGCTGAGGAACACGTTCGCATGCAGGCGGCGATGCAGGCCTTCATCGACAACAGCCTCTCCAAGACGATCAACTTCCCACCCACAGCCACCGAAGAAGATGTGGCCAAGGCGTACGTGTTGGCGTGGGAGCTTGGCTGCAAGGGCATCACGGTCTACGTAACAGGCTCGCGCGAGAAGGTGGTTCTCGAAACGCTCGAGACCGCCAAGGCCAAAGGCAAGGAGGTAAACGTGGCTGTGGCCCCCCTGTCGGAACAAGCCCCAGTCGAAAAACATGCGACGTTGTGGAAAGAGGCGAAACGGCCGCGGCCGACGCGTCTGGAGGGATGCACCTATCAGGTCAATACACCGCTCGGCAAGGCCTTCGTCACGGTCAATCAGAATGGGGGCCGTCAGCCCTTCGAAGCGTTCATCAACACCTCCAAGGCCGGATCTGAAACCGCGGCCGTGTCAGAGGCCCTGGGTCGATTGATCTCATACGTGCTTCGCGTTGACTCGCCCATCCTCCCACGCGAGCGCTTGGCGGAGATCGTCCGGCAATTGGCCGGTATCGGCGGCGGCCGACCATTTGGGTTCGGACCCAACCGGGTGCTTTCGCTGCCGGACGGAGTGGCTCGCGCCCTGGCCGAGTACCTCGGTCAAACTCCACCACCCTTGGTCGAGCCGGAGGTCGGCGAGATCAAGCCCCTGCCGACGCAGATCCACATGCAGATCGGGGACCTGTGCCCGCAGTGCGGCGAGGCGGCCGTGGTCAATGAGGAGGGTTGCCGCAAGTGCTACGCCTGTGGCCACAGCGAGTGCTAGCGCGATTGGCCGAAAGCGCGGATAATACCCTCGCTGCGGTCCCCCAGCGGCCTTGGGAGCCTCGCAGTCGACCCTGTTGAGGTTTGGGTGTCCATGGCCAAACGCATGATTGTGGTCGCCGGCAACATCGGCGCCGGCAAGACCTCGCTGACCGAGCGCCTCGGCGCTCGCATGGGTTACCTGACCGCGTTCGAATCGGTGACCGACAACCCCTACCTCAGCGACTTCTACGCCAACATGGCGGCTTGGTCATTTCAGCTCCAGGTCTTCTTTTTGGGCCATCGCGCGCGACAGTATCTGGAATTGGCTGCCAACCCCAAGTCCGCCGTCCTCGACCGCAGCATCTTCGAAGACGCCCACATCTTCGCCCGGGCCCTGCATCATCTGGGGAACCTGAGCGAGCGGGACTACCTGAGCTACCGGCGCGTGTTCGACTTGGTGATGGCCAACCTCCCCCCGCCCGACCTGCTGATCTACCTCAAGGCGCCGGTGGAGGTCCTGATGCAGCGCATCCAGCGCCGGGCACGGGGCATGGAGAGCGGCATCACAACCGAGTATCTGGCCCTGCTCGACTCCTTCTACAACGAGTGGCTGCAGAGCTTCGATATGTGCCCGGTGCTCACCATCTTGAGCCATGATTTGGACTTCGTCCACCGCGCCAAGCACCTGGACCTAGTCTTGCAACGCATCCAGGACAAACTCGCCGGAAAAGAGGAAGTCGTCATTCCGGCAGGCAGCTAGCGCTCCGCCCGCGCCACCGGCGCGGCCGCTGCGCTGCCCGCATTCCGAACCCAGAGGGAGGCGTTTATGTCCCCGCAGTCGTATCGCCGATACACGCTCTTGGCCGGCCTGGTCGCCATCTCGCTCGTGCTGACCTCGTGCTCGCTGGGCACCACCTCGACCACCTGCTCGCCGGAGTCGCTCAAGGCGCCTTCGCTGATCTCGCCGATGGATTTTTCGGTGGTCAGTGAGCTCGCGCCGGCCATGTCCTGGTCCTACACGGGAACATGCACCCCGTCGAGCTACCGCGTCGAGATCGCCTCCGACAGTTCATTCGCCGAGACCAGCCTCGGCGGCAGCGCTGCGGGCACGGCCACCTCGTTTACGCCGGCCTCGCCGCTCGCACCAGGGCACGAATACTGGTGGCGCGTCGCGGCCGTGAGCGGAAGCAACACCGGGCCATACTCATCGCCCATGCGTCTGTACACCGGCCCGCTGTGCGACGCCGCTGCACTGACTGCCCCCGGCCCCGATACGCCCGCGGATGGTGCGAGCGTGACGGAGAATCGCCCCACCCTTCAGTGGTCGTATCCGAGCACCGGCTGCCTGCCTCCCTCGTATCGTGTGGATCTCGCCACCGAGGCCAGCTTCGCCGATACCAGCCTGAGCGGAGGCACCGGCAACCCCTCGATGCGTCGCACACCCGGGAGCGACCTGGCCGACTGCACCACGTACTTCTGGCGCGTGGCCGGCTCCGTGGACGCCAACCTGGGCCCATACTCCGCGACGCGCAGTTTCACGACCAACTTCACCGGCGCCTGCGCTGCACCGGGCGGTACCGGATCCATCGCGGGCCTGGTGTGGCACGACATGTGTGCCGTCCCTGAGGGGACGCCGGCTTCGCTCCCTGCGGGCTGCATCGCTCTGCTGGGAGGCGGATACGCCGGCAACGGCATCTTCGAACCTGGTGAACCCGGCATCTCCGGCGTGACGGTCAAGCTGGGCGCCGGGGCATGCCCCGCCAGCGGCCTGGCGTCGACGGTCACGGGCGCCGACGGAGGGTTCTCCTTCGGTGGCCTGAGTGCAGGTGCCTACTGCGTCTCGTCCAACGCCCAGGCCGACGGCAACGACGCTGTGCTCATCCCCGGATCGTGGACCGCTCCAGTACGCAACAGCGGGCCAGATCCTGAAATCGTCGAGTTGACTCTCGCGGACGGCGAGGCCCAGGGCGGCGTGAACCTCGGGTGGGATTTCCAGTTCTTGCCCGAACCCGTCATCGCGGCCACGCCCACGCCGGTACCCACTAGCGGGACGCCCGCGCCGACACTCGAACCGACCAAGACCCCACTCCCCGGCGGCTACTCGTTCGTGCCGGATATCTCCGACTCAAAGGTCTGGTGGTTCTCAGAGAACTGCGGCACGATGGTGGAGACCTTCCGCGTCGCGGTCACGCCACCCCAAGAAGTCAAGAGCGTAGTTCTCTTCGTGCGCTTGCGCGACCGCATCACCGGAAACGTCACCCGCTGGAACAAGGGCATCGCGATGAATCCGCTCACGGGCGGGTATTACTACATTAGCGTCTACACCCACGACATCCCGACCTACACCGCCTTCGACGACGCGCTGCTCAACTACCAGTTCGTGGCGACCGACCGCGCCGACAATGTCATCGCCCGCAGCCCGGTGTACTTCAACATCAACTACCTGAGGTGCACCAAGTAGCTCCACCGGATTCGCGTGTGATGGAAAATGCGGGTCATCGAGATGATGACCCGCATTCGTTTCCCGATCCCCCTGCAATCGCCCTCATGTAGAGGGCATAGCATGCATTACACTCAACCGCGCTCGCTCGACATATGCATCATCCTCGCGTCGGCGTGGAGAGTGAGCCGTGGTACGACGACCTTCATCCCCCAAGGCAAGAGGGTGGCCCGCGGCCCTTTGCTCGACATCTCTTCGATTGTCGACCTCACTTCGAAGGTCAGGTCCCGCCGCCTCGACGAAGGTCAGAGTAGAAGGCCCGCAGGATTCTCGATGTATTGAGCGAGCGCTTGAAGAAACCGCGCCGCCTCGGCCCCATCCGTCACACGGTGGTCGGCAGAAAGCGTCGCCTTCATGCGCAGCCCGGGTTTGACTATGGTGCCATCCACAACCGCGACCTCGCGCACCGACCCGATGGCCAGGATGGCCGCCTCGGGTGGATTGATGATGGCAACGAACTCCTCGACCTCGAACATCCCCAGGTTGCTCAGCGTAAAGGTGGACCCGTCCACGTCGGCTGGCCGCACCTTGCCTTCGCGGGCGCGAGCAACCATCTCGCGTGTCTCGCGGGCAAGCAGCAGCAGCGGTTTGCGGTCGGCTTCGCGCGTCACTACCGTGAGCAATCCGCCTTCCACGGCAACGGCCACACCCACATTGACCTCGGCATGCTGTACCACTGCGTCGCCTGCCAGCGACGCGTTCAGGTTCGGAAATTGCCGCAGGCACATCGCGACTGCCTTGACCAAGAAATCGGTGACAGAGAGCTTTTCCGCCTCGCCCAGGTATGCATTGGCCTGAGCTCGGACAGCCATGAGCGGCTCCATGCGGTATTCATGAGTCACGTAGAAGTGAGGCAGCTGTTGCTTGGCTTCGATCATGCGGCGGCCAATGGCCTGTCGCAACCGTGAAAGCGGGATGCGCCTATCCTCCCCGGAGGGGGTGGGGCTGAGCGCTGGAAGCGGGATCGTGGCGATTGGAGCCGCGGGCGCGGCCGGGCGCGCTTTGGGCGCGCCGCGCGCCGCCTCGACGTCTTTGCGGGTGATCCGGCCTCCGGCGCCGGTTCCGCGCATCTTCGTCAGATCGAGCCCCGCGTCTGCGGCCAGGCGGCGCGCGAGCGGCGAGGCCGCCGGGCGTCCGCTTGCGTTGGACATGGATTCAGGTTGAGCAACGCCCTCGGCCACAGTGGCGGCGGCTCTCGCCGCGCCGGCCGCTGGAGGACCCGCCTGGATCGGTCGGCCAACCCCCGCGCTGGGGGCGGCGATTCTCGTGGGCTCGATCACTTCGTCTGCCGTGCCGATGACCGCGATCGGCGAGCCAATCGGCACACTCGTCCCGGCCTCCACGAGGTGCTGCCGCACGACCCCGCTGAATCCCGACTCCACTTCGACCGTCGCCTTATCGGTCTCGATCTCCGCGAGTACCTCGCCCTTCGCGATCCCCTCCCCAACCTGCCGCACCCAGCGCACGAACATGCCTTCCGCCATGTCGAAGCCTAGCTTGGGCATGATGACGATGTCGGCCATTACAGCACCTCCCGCACCGCCTGGATGATGTCCTTCTCCTGCGGCAGGGCAAGTTGTTCCAGGGTGCGGTTGTATGGGAGGGGGACTTCCTGCTGCGCCACACGCCGGATGGGGGCATCCACAAAATCGAAGGCTTCCTCGTAGATGCGCGCGGCGATCTCCGCGCCCACGCCATACGATCGCCAGCCTTCCTCGACAATCACAGCGCGGTTCGTTTTGCGGAACGAGTTCGAGCACCGGCCCCATGTCGAGCGGCCGCAGCGTTCGCAAATCCACGATCTCAACCTCGACGCCGTCCTTGGCCAACTCCGCCGCGGCCCGCTCCGAGACTTCCAGCATCTTGCTGTATGTGACGAGGGTAACGTCGCGCCCGGGCCGCTGGATCGCCGACTGACCGATTGGGACAAGGTGCTCACCTTCCGGCACCTCGCCGCGCAACTGGTAGAGGGTTGCGTGCTCCAGAAACAGGACGGGATCATCCGATCGAATGGCGGACTTGAGCAGCCCCTTGGCATCCGCAGGCGTCCCCGGCGCGACGACCTTGAGCCCGGGGAAATGCGCGAAGATAGCATCCGGGGTTTGGGAATGTGTCGCCCCCAGCTGGCGCCCCCCACCACCTACTGCACGGATGACCAGCGGCAACAGCATCTGGCCATTGAACATGTAATGCAGTTTGGCGGCCTGGTTCACGATGTGATCCATCGCGGCGAAGGCGAAGTTGATGGTCATCAGTTCCGCAACCGGGCGCGCGCCGGCGAGGGCCGCACCGATGGCACTGCCGATGATGGCGGCTTCGGCGATCGGCGTATCGCGTACCCGCTCGGCTCCAAAGTGATCGTAGAAGCCCTTCGTCACGGCGTAGGTCCCACCCCACACGCCCACTTCTTCGCCAAGGATGAACACCCGCGGGTCGCGTTCCATTTCTTCCCACAGGGCCTGCGAGATGGCCTCGCGCATTGTCAGCTTCGACATGGGCACTACCCTCAGCCCCGCGCAGCAGCGCTCGCCCGCGGGGAGATCGCGCTAGTTATCTGCGTAAATGTTTTCTAGAAGCGCCTCGACCGGAGGTTCAGGGCTGGCTTCGGCAAACGCCACGGCTTCCTCGACCTCTCGTAGCGCCGCCGCCTCGACAGCCTCCAGATCCTTGGCAGCGGCGATCTTCTTGCTGGCCAGGTGGGCCCGAAAGGAGACGATCGGGTCAAGCTCCTGCCACTGCTTCACTTCTTCCGACTTGCGGTATCGCTCGGGGTCGCCCATGGAGTGCCCGCGATAGCGGTAAGTCACTGCTTCGAGCAGGGAGGGTCCCTTCCCGCTACGCACCTCTCCGATTGCCAGCTCGGCCGCCTCGCGGACCGCAAGCAGGTTCATTCCGTCCACACGGGCCGAGCGCATTCCGAAGCCGGAAGCCTTCTGGCTGATCTCAGAGACGGCCGATGCTCGCGCGACGGAGGTGCCCATGCCGTATTGATTGTTCTCGCACACCCACAGCACAGGCAGATTCCAGACCTTGCTAAGGTTCAAGGCTTCATGGAAGAATCCGATGTTCGTGGCCCCTTCGCCGAAGAAGCAGATCGTGATGCCGGCATTCTTGAGGTAAACGTCCCCGAGAGCCAATCCTGCAGCGATCGGCAGGTGCGCCCCGACGACCGCGTGACCACCCCAGAAATTCTTGGTCACATCCGCCATGTGCATTGATCCACCTTTGCCGCCGCTGCACCCGCTGGCCTTGCCCAACAACTCGGCCATCACGACCTTCGCCTCAATCCCACAATTGATGGCAATGCCGTGGTCGCGATATGCGGTGATGACGCGGTCCTGAGGCTGCCGCGCGGAGACAATCCCCGTCCCGACCGCCTCCTGCCCAATGTACAAATGCAGGAAGCCGCCTATCTTCCCCTCTTGGTAGAGCAGGGCTGCGCGCTCCTCCAAGTATCGAATCAGAATCATTTGCTGATAGAGGCTAAGCCACTCGACTCGGCTCATACGGGTCTACCTGTTCGCGACTGCCCCAAACACAAGAGTACCGGGTTGCCCCGGCACCAATCGTGCGTTCCAAGTGACATGCGGCGCCAAGTCTACCACGATTGTCCAGATTCGACGAAATCTGCCGCAGGAACAAGGTCGGGCCATGTTCGTGCGCCGGCTCGAGATAGGACCGTGCTCGGGTCGATTCACCCGAGCACGGTCGCCTTCGATTGTGATCTGGGTGGCTGACGGGGCTTGAACCCGCAACGACTGGATCCACAGTCCAGTGCTCTGCCAATTGAGCTACAGCCACCATGTGCGCGCGCCATTCTAACATGCCGCAATGTCGAGCGGAAAGGACCTCGGCCCCTTGGGCCAGCCGCCCCTCATCCCGAAAGCGCGATCCCCGCCCCGCGATTCCTCTCGCTCCCCCTGCGCGGGTTCACGGTTGAGAAGATTCCTGAAGGCGTTGGCGGACCGCCTCGACAAGCGAGTTCGAGCTTCACCTCGATTTGCTCCCGCTTGGCCAGATCCTTGAGGCTGACTATGCCCTTCGCCGATTCGTCCGGCCCGCAAATGACGACGAATCGGATGCCAGCTTGATCCGCATACTTGAGCTGTTTGGGAAGCCGATCAGGGGTCGGATACCACTCGGCCAAAACTCCGCCGGCCCTCAGTCGACTTCCCAGGTCGAGAGAGGTTCCGATTTCTTGCGGACCGAAAGTGGTGACCAGGACCTGCGCCGGTGCCGAGCGCAGCGACGGCAGGCAACCATACTTCTCTAGCACGAGTTGGATGACCACGTCGCCCATGGCGAATCCCACTCCGGGCAGCCGCTCCCCTCCCACGTCGCCGACCAAGTTATCGTACCGGCCGCCGCCGAGCACCGCTCGGAACTCCCCTTGGCGGTCGCGTGCCTCGAACACGGTGCCCGTGTAATAGTCGAGCCCGCGCACGACTGTCGCATCGAATTCTACATACTGCTCGAGGCCAAGCACCTTGAGGGCTTGGAAGAAGGCGCGCAGCTCCTCGCTTTTCGTCCACAAATCCTTGTCCTCGAGCAACTGAGCGATGCCGCGAATTGAACCGAGGCCCAGTCCCTGTTCCGCGGCGTAGGCTTCCCACTCCGAGGTGCGCATCTTCTCGCGCCGGTCGATCAAGCGAAAAACCATTCCACGAAGGTCGGGTGCGATACCCAGCCGACCCAGCTCGCTTTCGAGCAATCGGCGATTGTTCACCTGCAGGTACACCTGGGATGGCAGCAGGCCGACATTGCGTAGGAACGTCGCCGCCACGGCCGCCAGCTCCGCATCGGCCTCAGGCGACTCCACTCCCAGAAGGTCGATGTTCCACTGGAAGAACTCGCGCGTGCGTCCCTTCTGCGGGCGTTCGTACCGCCAGAACGGACCGAATGACCACCAGCGGATAGGCAGCGACAATTGCCGTTGACGTGCAGCCACCATGCGAGCGAGCGAGGGCGTCAACTCGGGGCGTAACGTGATCTGCTCGCCACCCCGATCGGCAAAGCAAAACGCTTGCTCCTTGACCAGTTCTTCGCCCGATCGGGCCGCGTACAAGGCCAGCGGCTCGAGGTACGGTCCCTCGTACTCCTGGTAGCCAAACGAGCGCGAGACTCGAGCAAGCTCGCCGTACAACCACTGGCGAATTGCCATTGCCTCGGGATAGAAATCACGCGTCCCTTTGACCGACGGGATACTCGTCTTCATGCAGCCTCCAACGACCTCCGACCGGCACATGCACTTGAAGCACCGCGCTTGTCCGAGCGCGCCGCAACTAGAGAAAAGAGCGGCCGAGTAACAGGCCGCTCCGAGTTCGGGGCGGGCGGATTTGAACCGCCGACCCCCTGCACCCCATGCAGGTGCGCTAGCCGAACTGCGCTACGCCCCGTCGACGTGCCCATTATAGCCGATGCGCCTCAGGCTGCCCAGGGCGTTGTGCATACTCCGCCGCGTTCGTGAATGTTCACGTGCCGCTGTTGAGTCGGAAACCATGCCCGCGTACGGTGACGATGTAGTCCCACTCTTTGTCGACTTCGGCCAACCTATCCCGCAAGCGACGTATCAGCGCGTCAATCGCCTGCTCCGATACACCGTCGGTGGATACTCCCGGCCAAACGCTCTCGACGACCTCTTCTCGTGAGACGACCGCGCCGCTCCGCAAGTAGAGGAGCTCGAGCAGGCGATACTGATGAACCGAGAGCGGTGGATCGATCTCCGTCTCGCCGATCCACACCTTGTGCGCCCGGGGATCGATATGCAACCGCCCGGCCTGCGCCAGCCCGCCATCCAATGTCAACGGCACAGTCGAATCGGATGCGACGAAGACGACCTGCAGCACCAACGCCACCTGGATGACGTCGCCATCCGAGAGCTCGATCTCCCCATCGACCGCCTGGCCATTGACCCACGTCCCATTCTTGCTGCCCATGTCCTTGAGGATCGGGACGCCCTCGCGACGGTAGACCCGAAGATGGTGGCGTGAGATCTGTCGATCTGGTATGGCGACGTCGCAATCGTCGCCGCGGCCGAGCACCAGGCCCTCTTGAGGAATCGTCCAGCGTTGCCCGCTGAGCGGACCGGATTGGACAATCAAAACCGGTAACTCTTCAGGTCCCGCCATGCCTCATACCACCCACGTGCGCGATTCGTCCACCACCCTGCCCTCGATGCGAGCGCCGGCCCGCATGCTGTATAATCACTGTGAGTTCGACGGCCTGATGTCTGGACCTACGGGAGGAAGGTCCCGCCGAGACGAAGGATCAGACCGCCGCCCCGCCTCCCAGATCATCCGAAGCCTTGTGGTGCATGTGCACGGTTCACGCGGACCGTGCGTGGAGCCGCGAATGCCGAAGCCGCTAGCGCCCGGAGAATTCCTGCGCGGCCGCTACCGCATCCGGTCGATCATCGGCCAGGGCGGGATGGGCGCCATCTACCTCGCCGAGGACGAGCGGCTGACGGGGCGTCTGTGCGCGCTGAAGGAAGTCGTGCACGACACCTCTCTATCCGACCCGCTGCAACAACAAGCGCGCGAGCAATTCTACCGCGAAGCCAGCATCCTGGCCCGCCTCGATCACCCAAATCTGCCCAAGGTCTCCGACTACTTTTCGACCACGACCAAAGATTATCTGGTGATGGATTACGTCGCCGGCAGCGATCTGCGCGCACTCATCGAGCAGGCGCGGGTGGCCCATCGACATATTGCCGAAGGGGATGTGCTGGCATGGATGGGACAGTTGATGGATGCCTTGGAGTACCTGCACGGGCAAAGCCCGCCGATCCTCCACCGCGACATCAAGCCCAGCAACATCAAACTGACTCCCATCGGCGTTGTCAAACTCGTGGACTTCGGTTTGGTTAAGGTACTTGAACCTGACGAGATGACAGTCACGGTCGTCCAGGGCAGGGGTACGGCCCTCTACACCCCTCTCGAGCAATACGGCGGCGACACGGGACACACCGATCCTCGCACCGACCTGTACGCGCTGAGCGCGACGCTGTACCACCTTCTGACAAGCGAACCCCCGGCCGAAGCCAAGCAGCGCTTCCTTTCGCCAGAGGCGCTCGTTCCGCCCAGGCACCACAACCCCGCCATATCACCCGCCGTGGAACGCGCAATCCTGTGGGGCATGGCTCTGCACCCGGACGACCGACCCCCAGACATACGCGCCTTGCGCGAATCCCTCTTGGGGAACAGGGCCTCTCCCTCAACCTCGACGCGGTTGGGCGAGCACCGACCCGCCTTCAACCTGCCGAGACTTGGGCGATCGGAGGCCTTCTTGGCGGCCTCAGCATTGGCACTACTTGCCGTGGCCTTTGCAGCCTCGGCCGGGCGCTGATGACTCCCCGAAAAATCAGCGTCGCAAACGAAGCCTGCTGGCAAGGACCCACGTGAAAGCCCCGCCCAGCAAGCCTCCAGCAAGGGCTACACCCACTCCCGCGATCGGACCTGCCCGAGACAGAATCAATTCAGTCGCAGGCACACTCACTGCGAGCGTGTCATAGGCAAGCAAGCCCCCCACGACCACCCCCAGCCCGCCGCGCACTTCCCACCCCCGCGGCCCCCAACGGGCGAACAAGAACCCCACGACCGCCCCAAGCGCACCAAGAACAAGCAGCGACGCGGCCAGGGCAGTTCCTCCTGTGGAGGCATCTGAGGGTGGCCCGATCGCCGAGGGCACGCCCGCGACTGTTGCCTGAGGCGCAACGGCGCCGGGTGTCGTGGTCGCTGGAGGAGTCGGAGCGATGGCGGTAACGAAGCCGGGTGTTTCACCGACCTGCAGGAGAAGGATTGTGGAGACGAGCGCAGGCTCGCACACGGCGCGCACATCCAATGCCCCGATGCGATCGATGACGTGGCTGGCGGTGGCCAACCCCGCTTCGGTGGCCCCCTCGAGCACGAGCGCAGGGATGTTCTCGGTGGGGTATGAAATCCGAAAACGGACGACGGTCCCATCCGGCACGAGGTGCCCGTTCTGGTCGATGATGGGGCCCGCGACAAGGTGCAGGCTGTCGCCCACGCGATAACCGCTCGGTGTGGGTGCGGGGGTGCCAGCGCCTATGTCGAGCCCTTCCGCGGTCAGAGGAATAACCTGCTCGGGATCGGCCGACAATGCCGCATCCAGGCTGTACCCCACGCCCTCCACGGCCACTGGCGAATCTCCCAACGGCGACAGTTCCCCGAAAAGCGTGCGCGCCGCCACTTCAATGGCGGCCGGAACTTTGCTGTAAAGTCCGTAGTAGGCCGATACCTTGCTGATGTCGGTGGAATCCAAATAGTACGGCGCACCCAAGGCAAACACGATCACCTTTCGTCGCCGAACGATGTCCGGGCGTTGGCTGAGCAAATCGCTCAGCGCATGAGATCCCGCCGCAGATGGATCGGTGTCCAGCGTAAGGGCGACGATTATCGTTGCTGAATCGAGGTCTCGCGCCAGATTCTCATTTGGCGTTCCCTGCAGATAGGCGGCCAACTCCGAAAACGAATAAGACGTAAGTCGCGAAGCTGCGATTTGCCCGCTGCCCTCCGGGCCGAACATGCGCTCCACGACTTTGCGAATTGAATCGTATGGCACAAGGACTACAAACTCGCAGCCGGCGCATGGCCGATAGGAGCGTGAGTCGGTCAGGAAGAGTATCCGATCGGAGGCCGTCGGCAGCTCAAGGCTCCGGTCGTCTGCTTCTGTGGAAGCCGGGCTCAGCCGAGTCAGGCCCTTGCTCTCAATCTCGAAGGCCACCGCCTCGCCCTCGGCGGCCGTTGTCCGAGCCCCCGCGAACACCGATGCACTCGACGTGTCAAAGCTCGGGTACAGGCGGAACTTGAGCGTGAGGATTCTCAAGACCAATTCGTCCACCTTTTGCGCGAAGGCCGTGTCCTCCTCGTACTTCTGAACAAACGAGTTTATCGTTTCCTCAATCGAGAGCCGTTCATCGCCGACACCCGATGAGCGGAAGTCTGCCAGCAGCAGCAAATCGTTGCCCGCCAGGAAAGCATCCTTCGCTAACAGGCGGCCCACGAAGGCCACACCGCTCGGGTCGTAGAAGCGTCGCACCGACTGAGACCCGAGGGAGTCGCTGATCGTGAGGCCACCCGCCTCTCGCCAACTGCTGAATTCGGGAAGCCCCATGACCGATGCCAGGGCTTGCGGGTCGAGGCTGAGCGGACGCGTGGTCACGCGGATGTTGCCCTGGAGCCCCTGGTAGCGGATGTGCGAAACCAGGAGGCCGTCTGCCGTCCCGGCCCCTCCGAGCTCGCCTTGGGTGACAGCCGCAAAGGGCGCCAGGTCGATTTGTCGGAGCTGCTCAAGGGCCCTGCGCACGGTGGCGACTTCCTCTTCGGGATCTCGATCGCTGCCGCCAATCCCAGGGAAGTGCGTGGGCACAACCGCCACTCGCCCCGCGCCGCCGTTGTGCACTCCGCGGATATAAGCAGCCCCCAATTCGCCGACCCAAAACGGATCGCCGCCAAACACATTCACTCCCAGGTCTCCGGCGGCGACAGGATTGGGGCGCTCGACCACATCCAGGCTCGGGCCGATGAGAAGGTTCACTCCGAGCGAGGAGAGCTCGCGGCCCACCACGCGCCCAGCGGCCTCGGCTAAGGCCGGGTCCCACGTGGCGCCAATCGCCATTTGCGATGGCAATAACGTCACATCGTTGGCAAGGCTCGATTCCGGATATCCATCCCCGCTCTGCGCCAGCGCGATGAGCAACGGGACGAATGTCGAAGGAGGGGCTGCCCCCGTCCCCATGGGCCCAGGTTCCGATCGTGAAGCGCTCACGCGCGCTTGCTGCAACGCCGCCGTCAATAGCCCGAGTGCCGCAGCCTCCCCCGGGCCGGGAGTGAGATTCCCGTTCTCTTGGCGCAGCAAGACGCCGCCAATGTGATACTCGCGGATGAGTTCATCGATCGCCGTATTCGTTCCGGCCTCTTGCCCCTGGAAGGTAACGATGAATAACTGGCCGGCTCGTTCTTGGGGGGAGAGAGACTCGAGCAGGCGCTCAGCCTTCTCGCGCGGCGTAAGTGCCTGATAGGGCGTCGCGCCGAGCGTGGGCATCGCAAGCACAAAGAGCAGCACCGCCTGGAGGCAGCGCCGGCATGCCAGAAGAAGCGAACGCCTACGCCGGTCCATCGCCAGTCTCACCGCGCGCTGGGCCGCCCATCGGCGACTGATCCCGCCAGCGTGCACAGATTTCCTCATGTACCTCAGGGGAGATGTTGCCGCCCGAAATGAGGATGACGTGCTCACCCCCGGAAGCCTGAGCCCGTTGGGCAGCGGCCGCAAGCGCGACCGCGGCGGAACCCTCTATTCGTTCCCCGTATCGCCACCACGCTGAGGCGATCGCTTTCGCGACGGCCTCTTCGTCGACGAGGACGAACTCATCCACGACCTTACGAACGAGGGCAATCGTTTGCGAGCCCCGCCTCGACCGGCCCGGCCAGCCCATCGGCCAAACTCTCGCGTTCGATCGACTGTGCCCATATCCCGCCCGTGGAAGTGAGCGTGTAAGTACGCCGAGGCCTCCGACTGCGCGGCGATCACACGCCAACCTGATCGCATCGCCCGCACCAGGATGCCTGTGCCCGCCGCCAAACCTCCACCCCCCGCTGGAATCCATACGGTCGCCTGCTCGTGATCCCCAAGCGCCTCGACGACCTCAAGGGCGACGGTCGCCTGGCCGGCAATCACGCGTTCGTCGTTGTATGGCGACACCCACAATCGGCCCGACCTCCGGGCATCCTCGATCCCGGCCGCTTCAGCCTCCCCGTAACCTCCATCAACCTCCACCACCTCTGCGCCCAGCCCGCGCATGGCCGCGATCTTCTCAGGGACCGCATGGGCGTAGGTGAATACCCGAACCTGCGCGCCCACCAAACGACCGGCCATGGCAACGCCCTGCCCGTGGTTCCCGGCCGAGGCCGCCACGATCCCGCGTTCGTGTGCTTCCCCGGATTGAGCGATGACCTTGTTCAGCGCCCCCCGCAGCTTGAAGGAGCCCGTCGCCTGCCGGTTCTCCCATTTAAGCCAATAAGGCGCATCCCCATCTTTGGTTAAGGCCGTGTGGACGATGTGCGGCCGAATGCGGTCGGCCGCCAGTCGCACGTCGTACAGGCTAACCACGGTGAGCTGCTCCTGCGAGGGCTGCAAGGATCTCGTCCGGCACGTCGGTGATGATTCCATCCACGCCCTGCTCTGCCAGGCGTAAGGCATCGGCCGGCTCGTCCACGGTCCAGGCGCACACCCGCGCTCCACGTGCGTGTGCGGCGCGGATGGAGCGCGCATTCGTCTGATCCAGCTGTAGGTTGTAGGAGTGAGGTCTGGCCACGAACGCGAGCCAACCTTCTCGGAGGAAGAAGGGCATCTCGGGCATGGTGAGGAGACCGCGAGGCAATTCCGGCGCCAATCGCGCGGCACGGCCGAGCGACAGCGGATTGAATGACGAGAGTAACACCTTGCGCCCGAGGCCCAACCGCCTCACCAGGTCAACGACCACCTCCTCGAGGCGATCGCCGCGTGAGTCATAATTCTTCAGTTCAACGTTGATCCACGCCGCTCTTCCAATCTCCTCAAGCACCGCCTGTAAGTGAGGGATCCGCGCGGCGCGGAACTTCGGGGAAAACTTCGAGCCCGCATCCAGTTCGCGAAGCTGGGCCCAGGTATGG
Source organism: uncultured Chloroflexia bacterium (assembly GCA_963712475.1). GTDB lineage: Bacteria > Chloroflexota > Anaerolineae > Anaerolineales > RBG-16-64-43 > RBG-16-64-43. Next base: position 360,916 of record CAVQIA010000004.1, on the reverse strand, counting down.
TCCTGGACACGCCCGGTCCCCTCGGTCGTGCGCTCCAGCCGCGAATCGTGGATGACCACAGGCACGCGGTCCCGCGAGAGCATGACATCCAGCTCAACCGCCTGTGCTCCGAGCTCGAGCGCGAGGCGAAACGCCTCCAGAGTATTCTCGGGAGCGCGGCGGTTTGCGCCTCGGTGGGCGATGACGACTGGAACGCGAGGAAAGAGATGGTTGAGGTTGTCCATGGGCAGGCCGAGTTCGGCCGCCGGGCCGGCAAAGAAAGCCACGGACCCGGCATGCGGTCCGTGGTCCGTGCGTCCCAATTCCGCAGCGTTCTAGATATCGACGAAGAACGACGACGCTGCTCGGTCGAGCAGATCGCGCGTCATCGCGGGTTCTACGCTCATGTAGCGCGCAATATCGAGAATCTGGTCGCACAAATCGCGCGGATGGGAGGCCCGCAGTTTGCGGTTGGTCTTGATGTAGTACTCCTGCAGCAAGTAGGCCAGGTCGTCTTCGGAGTAGGCCACCCCTTTGGAGGCGGTGACGCGGCGAAATATCTCGCGGTACTCCTCGAAGGTCGGATCACCGATGTGAATCTTGTGGCGCAACCTGCGCAGGAAGGCCTCGTCGACTAGATCCTTGGGAGGCAGGTTGGTCGAGAAAACGACCATCACGTCGAAGGGGATTTCGATCTTCTGACCGGTGTGCAAAGTCAGATAATCGATGCGGTTCTCAAGCGGAATGATCCACCGGTTCAGCAGGTCGCGCGGGCGCACCTGCTGGCGGCCGAAGTCGTCGATGAGCAGGATCCCGCCGTTGGCCTTGGCCTGGAAGGGCGCCTCGTAGTAGCGCAGGACGTCGTTGAAGACGAGGTCCAACCCGGCCAGCGTGAGCTCGCCACCCACGGTGATGAACGGGCGGCGAATGCGAATCCAGCGTGGGTCGCGCCGCAATCCGCGCGCAGGCTGGCCGGCGCTGCTCGCCACCATATCCTCGTCCGGGCCCAATTGATGGTTGACCGAGTCGTACAGCTTGACGACGTGCCCCTCGATGTCGAGCGAATAGGGGATATACATGTCTTCGCGCAGGATCGTCTCGCCGATCGCCCGCGCGATGGTGGTCTTGCCGTTGCCGGGAGGGCCGTACAGAAAGATCGAATTCCCCGAGTTGACGGCCGGCCCGATACGCGCCATGGTTCGGTCGCTGAGGACCAATGCCGTCAGCGCCTGGCGCATCGTCCGCGGATGGAAGGTGGAGCGGCCGCGGGTTTGTTTGCGAATCGCAGCGTTGTAATCGGCAAGAGGAACCGGCGCCGGTCCGGCGTACTGGCTGCGCTCGAGCGCTTCGCGCGCGCGCACCATGCCCATCCCGGTAATCGCGTACTGGTATGCGCCCTCGCCGATCCCGACTTGCGACTTCACCTCGATCAGCTTCTCGCGCTTCAACGCCTCGAGGATCTGGTCTCCCACGCCCGTGAAGGGAAGGCACATGAGTTCAGCCACCCGGAAACCGGTGAGGTAGCCCTGGAAGTAAAGGATCTTGAGGGCCAAGTCCTGCAGCCAGAGGGCCGAGAGACCCGTGTCTTCAATTCGGGTGATAGGAGCGGGGACGAAGCGGCCGACGGTGATCGCAGCGTCTGAAGGGCGGGCAATAGGACTCGAAGAGACGGCCACCAAGCACCTCCAACGTGCGTCCGGCCTACGCGCTACCGGGATCGTTGGCGAGCGAATTATAGCACGAGGCGTTTGCCTGCGCAGGGGTGGGCAGGTATACTCGCCGCATGCAACTCAGCGTGGTGATCCCCGTCTACAACGAAAGGGAAACGGTGCGCGAGATCCTGCGCCGGGTGCAAGCCACAGCCCTGGCGACGGAAATCCTCATCGTTGACGACGGATCGACCGACGGCACGCGTCAGGTCCTGGCGGAGTTGCCGCCCCAACCCGGGCTGCGCGTGATCCTCCAGCCGCGCAACATGGGCAAAGGGGCCGCGGTACGCACGGGAATCCAGCACGCCTCCGGCCAGGCGATCCTCATTCAGGATGCGGATCTCGAATACAACCCTCGCGATTACCCAATGCTGCTTAGACCGATCGAGGACGGTCTGGCCGACGTCGTCTACGGCTCGCGCTTCCTCGGCGCCCCTCGCCGCGTGACGATGTTCTGGCACTTACTGGCCAACCAACTCCTCACCCTGATCACCAACCTGCTCTACAACAGCATCCTCTCGGACATGGAGACCGGATACAAGGTATTCCGCGCGCCCGTCATTCAGAGCATCCGGCTACGCGCAAACCGCTTCGACTTCGAGCCGGAGATCACCGCCAAGCTGCTCAAGCGACATGCCCGCATCTTCGAGGTGCCGATATCGTTCAACCCGCGCGAGTACAGCGAAGGTAAGAAGATCAAGCTGAAGGATGCCTTCGCGGCCGTCTGGGCGCTCGTCAAGTATCGATTCGTGGATTGATGGGTCGGCATCCGCGGTGTCATGCCGCGGCGAGATCAAGGATATTCAGTTCGTCTCGCTTTTCCCCCTGATAGTCGTTCACCGTCAACTGAAACGCCGCATCCACGCGCGGCGGCAGGTCGTCGGCCGCCTCGCCCCAGCGGAAGGCAATCGCATTCATCCGCCGGCCGCCCTGCTCGAGCCCCAGCTTAAGGTGGCTTCCATCGCCCCCGACCCGCCGCTTATCGCGCACTGTCAGGCCGCGCGCCACGAAAACCGGGGTCGGGTTGCCCATGCCACACGGTTCCAGCCTCGGCAACTCCGCATTCAGCCCCGCTAGGTCCGCCAGCCGCACCTCCACGTCGACCGTCAGGCTCGGATGCAGCACCACCTTCGACAACTCCGCTTGCGCCAGCGCTTCGAGCCGGCGGCCGAGCTCGCCTAAGTTGCGGGAGGCGATCGTAAACCCTGCGGCGGCGGCGTGACCACCGTGCCGAATGAGGAGGTCACGGCATGCGTCGAGCGCTTGCGTGACGTGGAACTCGGGAATGCTGCGCGCCGAACCGTGAGCCTGTTCGCCCTCGAGAGCGACGACAGCCGACGGCCGATAGAACTCCTCTGTGAGCCGTGAAGCCGCGAGGCCGATGATCCCCGGACTGAAATCCGAATGGGCCGCCATGAGGAAAAAGGGCAGCTCGGGCGAAATGCCCCGGCCCGCAAGTTGAAGCACGACCTCACGGGCTTGTTCGTAGGTGGATCGCGTTTGCCCCTGACGCTCGCGGTTCCAGGTATCGAGTTGTCGTGCCAACACGAGCGCTTGCTCCCGCGCATCGGTCAGAAGCAGATCGAGGGCCGTCCGCGCCGTCTCCAGACGGCCAGCCGCATTCAGTCGCGGCCCCATCACGAACCCGATCGTGTGCCCTCGCACCGATCCCGCGCTCACTTTGGCCGTTTCCGCAAGTGCACGCAATCCGGGGTTGTGCGGACCGCCTGCATTCATGCGGGCGAGCCCTCGACGGACCAGGTCGCGATTCTCACCCGCCAGCGGCGCCAGGTCCGCAACTGTTCCGACCGCGACAAGTTCAAGCAGGTCCTCGAGGTGCGCCGATGCGCCCGCCGGCGATGGCAGAACTCGCGTCAGTGCTTCGGCCAGCTTGTAGGCCAGACCTACACCGGCCAAGTGCTTTTCGGGATAGGAGTCGCCGGGCTGCTTTGGGTTGATAACGGCCAGCGCACGCGGCACGTCCACCAGGGGTTGGTGGTGGTCGGTGATGAGCAGGTCGATTCCGACTTGCAGGCACACGGCAGCTTCGCCGAAGGAGCGCACGCCGCAATCGACAGTGATGATCAGACGCGCGCCTTCGGCCGCGAGCTGCCGAATGGCGGCCTCGTTGAGGCCATAGCCCTCGTCAAACCGGCTAGGAATGTATCCGCGCACGTGAGCGCCGAGTCGCGCCAGGTGCCGCACCAAGAGCGCCGTGGCGGTGACGCCATCGGCGTCATAGTCGCCGTAGACGACGATCGGCTCGCCGGCCGTGACCGCTCGGGCCACCCGCTCTGCGGCAAGCGGCATCCCCTTGAGCATCCAGGGGTCGCCACCGGAGGTCGCGCGGGGTTCGAGGAATTCTGAGGCACTGGCGGAACTTAGGATGCCGCGCGCGGCGAGCACGCGCGCGAGCACAGGATGCACGCCAGTTATGGCGGGCGCCTCAGGCGAGGCTGCGACTACCCACCGCTTGCGCGGGAACCGTGTTTTCTCACTCGGGGCGGCCATGGCCTCAGCCGGTCAGGGTCCCGCGAACCCAATCGCCTATCAGCCAATAGCGGAAGTCTCGACCGTTCGAGCATTGAATCCCACCGATGATCCCGTAGACCAGTGCCCCGAGAGGCAGGAGGCTCAGCGCGCAGGCAAAGGGCATGCACAGCAATCCGATCAGCACTGCGCTCAAGACGCCACTGATGATCCAAGCCACAGCAACCACAGCGCCGCCGCCGACCCACCAAATCAGTTGGAAGACAAAGGACTGCATCGCATGATACGCAACGTAACGCGAGCGGTCTTTGTACACGAGGTAGATCACCAAGGCGGCCACCGGACCCAGCATCCCCGTAAACAAGTTGGCGAGGACGCTGAGGTGGGCCAGCATGGCCCAGGTCCGCTCGTCTGCCGCCGAGAGAGGCAACGGCGGCGAGCCGGGGTTCGTGCCAGAGGATGTCGGTGTTGAGGCTGAGGTCATGGCACCTCCAAGGTTGATGTCATCCGAGGTCAAACGGAGTATATCGCGCGTGTCTGCATCGCGCTGCGTCCGAATGCAACAGGCCCGCCAAAGGCGGGCCTGCTGATGCAACAGGAGATCTTCAACGAGACGAGCTATGCCCAGCCCTGGTTCTTGACGAAGTTCGAGATGACCGGAATGTTCACCATGTTGCCCTGGTAGGCCTTGTAGGCCCAGTACAACTGCACTATCACACCCAACGGCCAAATGCACAGGCCAATCAAGAAGAAGCTGGTGATGGTGACGATGATGTAGAAAACGACGCCCCAGGCAAGCGCTTGCGCGTTATGTGCGCGGATGAACGGGCGCGATTTCTTGTCCTGCATCAGGAGCACGATGATAGGGACGAGCGGCGTGAAGACGTAGGCCAACGCGGACCAAAGTTTGTCGTCGCTGGTGGCGTCCATTCCCGGCTGAGCGGTCATCAATTCCTCCTTGGTGAAGTGGGTGCACCCGGCCCTCCGGGCACACAGATGCGGCATTATATCGACTGCGTGTGTCGACTGCAACCCCTAATTCAAACACGGCCGCGGTGCCCTCGTTGCGCCATGCTAAAATCGTCACATGCGCGTCGTCTTCATGGGATCACCGGACTTTGGCGTGCCGACGCTGCTCTGGCTGGCTTCGGCCTACGAGATTGTGGGAGTTGTCACACAGCCCGACCGCCCGGCTGGCCGAGGTCGCCAGCTTGTCGCGCCCCCCGTGAAGCAGGCGGCCGCCGGTTTGGGATTGACCGTCTTCCAACCCCAGCGTCTTCGCGAACCGTCGGCGACCGGAATAGTCCGGTCGTGGCAGCCCGACGTCATCGTGGTCGCGGCCTTCGGTCAGATCCTGCGGACCGACATCCTGCAACTCCCTCCCCATGGGTGCGTAAACCTCCATGCCTCGCTGCTGCCTCGCCACCGTGGTGCAGCACCCATCCCCGCGGCGATCCTGGCCGGCGACAAGGAAACAGGGATTACGCTGATGCGGATGGAGGAAGGCCTGGACACCGGCCCCATCCTGGCTCAGGAGAAGCTAACCCTGACACCCGACGAGACCTCCCTGTCGCTAGGGGGCAAGCTTGCAGCGCTTGCCAAGCACACGGCTGAGCGCCACCTACCACCATACCTCGCCGGGGCCCTTCCCGCACGTCCGCAAGATGAAGCCCAGGCGACGTATGCACCGCAGCTGCGCAAGGAAGATGGGCGGCTGGACCTTGCCTCGTCCGCGCAGGTGTTGGCGCGCCGAGTGCGCGCGTATTGCCCGTGGCCCGGGACCCACCTTGTGTGGAGAGGCGCGCCGCTCAAGGTCATGCGGGCCAGCGCTGTCCCGCATGCTTCCGGAGCTGTGCGCCGCATTGGGCGTGTGGTGCGCGCGGGGTCGGGCGTTGTTGTCGTCTGCGGTGAGGGAGCGCTGCAGCTTCTGGAGGTCCAGCTCCCGGGGAAGAGGCCGACAGGCATCGAAGCTTTCTTGAACGGCTACCCCGACTTTCTCGAGGCGGTGCTCGAATAGCCGGGCGAAGAGATCGTCGTGATCCGCAGACAATTGAGAGGCTGGCATGGAACAGCGTGTCTATCACGGACCGATAACCCCCGAGCTCCTGGCCCGCGCTTTAATCGCCGAATTCAGCCAGGGCAACATGCAGGCGCAGGTCGTCGGCGACTCCGACCGCATGATCGTGCAGATCGCGACCCGCCAGATGCGGGCCTCCGGGGGCCAAACAGCGATGAGCGTGCATCTGGAGAAGATCGAAGACGGCGTGCTGGTCAAGGCCGGTCAGCAGGAATGGCTCGGAGTCGCTGCCAGCCTGGGGGCCAGTGCGCTTTTCGGACTGCGCAGTCCGCTCAATCTGCTGGGGCGGCTGGACGACATCGCACAGGATATCGCCTCGCTCCAACTTCAAGAACGCATGTGGGATGTCCTGGCACGAGCGGCAGAGGTAGCCGGTGCGGGTCACGAGATCTCAGAGCGCCTGCGGCGCATCCAATGCGAGTACTGCGGGGTCGCGGTGCCTGTCGGCGAAGCCGCGTGCCCGGCATGCGGCGCGCCACTGGGCGGCGTCCAGCCCCGGTCCTGTCCGAATTGCGGTCACGTCGTCCCTACCGAAGCGCGAGTGTGCCCGAACTGCCAGGCGCAACTCCCCGCTTGACCCGCGCTGCCTTAATGCGTATAATTGCAGTTGCGAGAGGTCGCAACTGCAATGTCTTGCCACACTCCCCTTCTCACCAGCTTGCAGGCGCAAGGGCTGCGTCTAACCGCCCAGCGCACCGTCATCCTCGAGCAGATGTGCCACAACCGAGGCCACCTGACGGCCGAGCGTATCTTTCGCCTGTCTTCCCGCAAGCTGCCCGGGCTCAATATCGCGACGGTCTACCGCACGCTCGACACCTTGCGTGAGGCACGCCTGGTGTCCGCGGTCACCGCCTCCGAGGGTGTGACCACGTTCGAAATCACTCCGAGGGATGTGCGCCACCACCACCTGCGCTGTCGCAATTGCGGTGGCGAATGGCCCCTGCCCTCCCCGCCGGTTGAGCGATTGCGGGCCTCAATTGCCCATGAGCAGCACTTCCACCCGGACCTTGATCATCTCGTGATCACCGGGCTGTGCGCATCGTGCGCTGCCCTCTCGACCCCAGGCCGGCCTCGAGGAGTCTAATCATGCTTCACTCTCCCCTCCCAATGCACATCCCGGATGGGTTCCTGTCGACCCTTGTCTCGCTCGCACTGTGGGGCGTGTCAGCCATCGCCGTGGGCATTGCTCTGCGACGCGTTGGGCGAGAATTGAACCAGCGTCAGGTTCCTCTGATGGGAGTGCTGGCCGCGGCCATCTTCGCCGGGCAGATGCTCAACTTCACCGTCGCCGGAGGCACCTCCGGCCACCTCCTGGGCGCCGCGTTGGCGACCATCCTCGTTGGCCCGTGGGCGGCCGTCATCGTCATGACGACCGTCGTCAGCATCCAGGCCCTCGTATTCCAAGACGGGGGTCTGCTCGCGCTCGGCGCCAACCTGTTCAACATGGCGATCATCGGGACCAGCGTCGCCTATTTCGTCTCGACGAGCATCCGCAAGCTGGCTGGGGAGAGACCCTGGGGGATCTTGCTTGGAGGCGTTGCCGCGGCGTGGGGGTCGATCGTTGTGGCGGCCCTCGCCTGCGCGCTCGAGCTTGCCCTCTCGGGCACATCTCCAGCGAACATCGCCGTCCCCGCGATGGGCGGGATCCACATGCTCATCGGGATAGGAGAAGCGCTCATCACACTCGGCGCCCTTGGCATTCCTTTTCGCGGCACGCCGCGACCTTCTGCGACCCGACCTCGTGTCTCCCTCGCCCGGTGCCCCCGTGTACTTGTTCGGCCTCGGCTATCGCCTTGCTGCTTGCCGTCCTATCGCCCATCGCCTCATCTCACCCGGATGGGCTCGAATGGGTTGCCGAACAAAACGGGTTCCTCGCTGCAGCCCGAGCCCCCATCTACCGGCTCATTCCCGACTACCTCTTCCCCGGCATTTCGAACGAAGCCCTGGCGACGGTGGTCGCGGGCATTGTTGGGACGGTAATTGTCCTTGGGGTCGCCCTTGGTGTAGGTCACCTGAGGCGAGCGAAGTCAACCTCCGCCTGAGCAACCGCAGCTCATGCGCCTTCTGGCCGAAATTGCGCGCCCGCAGGACCCGGATGCACGTCCACTATCTTGACCCTCATCGCTCGCTGATCAGCCCAGTCCACGCGCTCGATGGGCGGGTCAAGTTCGTCCTGACGGTGGCGTTCATTCTCACCGCTTCCCTGACCCCTTCTGGCGCGTGGCCGGTGTACATCCTGTTGCTGGCCACTCTTCTTTCTGTGGAGATACTCTCGAGCCTGGGCGTTGGGTATGTGATGAGGCGCGCGAGCCTGGCGCTGCCCTTCGTGCTTGCGGCATTACCGTTGGCGTTTACGATGCAAGGGACAACCCTCTTCTCCCTGCGATTGGGGCCCTCGATAGTGGCCGCAACCCTCGAGGGGCTGGAACGGTTCGTGAGTGTCGCACTCAAGTCGTGGCTTTCGGTTCAGGCGGCCATCGTCTCTAACGTCGAGCACCTCGTTCCCCGACCTCCTACGGGCCATGCGCGCTGTGCGCCTTCCGCGGCTTCTGGTGGCGATGTTTGGCTTGATGTGGCGCTATTTGTTTGTCCTGGCCGATGAAGCCGTGCGCCTCATTCGCGCGCGCGCGGCCCGTTCGGGAGAGTCTGTTCCATCCGTCGGCGAGGCTGGGCGCCCGTCGAAGCCGCCACTCGCATGGCGCGCGCGAGTGGCCGGAGGCATGGCCGGCAACCTCTTACTGCGCGCCTTCGAGCGCAGCGATCGAAATCTACGTCGCCATGCTCGCGCGGGGGTACGACGGTGAGGTGCGCAGCCTTCCACTTCGCCGGCTCAACTCGTCCGCATGGATGACGCTTGCCGGCGGGCTCATTCTCCTCGCATCGATGCTGCTCCTTGGGGCCCTCTTCTGAGGTCGATCCGGTGCACCATTCCATCGACGTTAGCCACTTGTCCTTTTCCTACCCAGACGGGCACCCGGCGCTCCAGGACGTGTCGTTTCCGCATCGCGCCCGGTGAGAAGGTCGCGCTTGTTGGCCCAAACGGTGCAGGCAAGTCCACACTCCTCTTGCACCTAAACGGCATCCTCAAGGGCATCGGCGAGATTACCGTTTGCGGCCATGTCCTGAACGAGGGCACGCTGGGGCCGATTCGCGCGGCGGTCGGCATGGTCTTTCAGGACCCGGACGACCAGCTCTTCTCGCCCACGGTCTTTGAGGACGTCGCGTTCGGACCGATCAACATGGGTCTGCCTGAGACACAGGTTCGCCAACGAGTGAGTTCGGCCCTGGCATCGGTCGGCATGTCCGGTGAGGAGGGTCGCATCTCGCATCATCTGAGCAATGGTGAAAAGAAGCGCGTTGCAATTGCCTCGGTGCTGGCCATGGAGCCGGAGGTGCTTGTGCTCGACGAGCCGACGTCCGGGCTCGATCCGCGAGGGCGACGCAACTTCATTCGCCTCTTGGGCGAACTGCCGCAGACGATGTTCGTCTCCAGCCACGACCTGCACATGGTGGCCGAGCTTCTGCCGCGCACCATTCTTCTCGATCGAGGCCGGATCATCGCCGATGGAGCCACCGCCGCACTGCTTGCCGACCAGGGGCTGCTCGAGGCCCACGGGCTCGAAGCCCTTTGACCCCGCCTGCACACTGCCAAAGCTGCGCGCCGGATTGCCTGCCTTCGCCGCGCGTGTATAATTACCCGAGCGACCCTTCGCCAACCACGCACACCATAGGATGAGACGATGTCACAACAGGATACCGATTTGGTGCGTCGCTACCTGGGTAGCGACGCTACGTTGACCTCCACTGGCCTTAAGCTGGGCAGTCGCAAGGGTCTGCCGGCCGCCTCGATCCGCATGGCCGAAACTTCCGCCCTGGGCGACCCGCAGGCCAAGGCGGAAGCCCGCTGGCTGATCTGGGAAACGGCGCAGGCCATCGGCATCATGCCTGCCTCGATCAACGACTTGTATATGGCCCGCGGCCGAGGCGATGCAGCCTCCACGTTTACCGTCCCGGCCATCAACCTGCGTATGCTGTCGTTTGACGCCGCGCGTGCGGTCTTCAGGGCGGCTGGGGCGCGGCGGGCCGGCGCGATCATCTTTGAAATCGCGCGCTCGGAGATGGGCTACACCGACCAGCGCCCGGCCGAATACGCCGCCTCCGTGCTGGCGGCGGCCATTTGCGAAGGATGGAGTGGCCCTGTTTTCATCCAAGGCGATCACTTCCAGGTATCCGCGAAGAAGTACGCCTCGGCGCCAGAGGCGGAGGTTCAGGCGATTCGCGATCTGATATCCGAGTCCATCCAAGCCGGGTTCTACAATATCGACATCGACACCTCCACCCTCGTGGATCTCAAACGCTCGACGGTCCACGAGCAACAGACCCTCAATGCGCACCTGTGCGCCGCCTTCACGGCATTCATCCGCAGTCATCAACCGAAGGGCGTGGAGGTGTCGACCGGCGGTGAAATCGGCGAGGTCGGCGGGCGCAACAGCACCGAAGAAGAGCTGCGCGCCTTTCTGCAACTGTACGGCGTCGAACTCGATCGGCTGGCCGGCAACGCGCTTGGGCTGAGCAAGATCAGCATTCAAACCGGCACCTCTCACGGCGGGGTCGTGCTCCCCGATGGCAGTATCGCCCAGGTTGCGGTCGATTTCGGCACACTGTTGCGTCTCTCGCGCGTTGCCCGCAGTGAATTCGGGCTGGCTGGCGCAGTCCAGCACGGTGCGTCGACCCTCCCGGAAAACGCGTTTCGTCACTTCCCCCAGAACGAGGCCTGCGAGGTCCATCTCGCGACCAACTTCCAGAACATCGCCTTCGAGCATTTGCCGGCCGACCTGCGGGAGGAAATGTTCGTCTGGACGCGTCAAAACTGTGCTGATGAACGCAAGTCCACCGACACCGATGAGCAATTCCTGTATAAGGCACGCAAGAAGTCCATCGCCCCCTTCAAGGCCAAGATGTGGCAGCTTCCCGACGCCGCGCGCGCCCCGATTCGCGAGGCTTGGGAAAAGCAGTTCGGGTTCCTTTTCGACCAGCTCGAGGTGGCCGGAACGGCCGACCTGGTCAGTTCCTTCGTCAAACCCGTGCCCTCCCACAAGTCGATCACCGACTTCGGAGGTAAGGCGGGTAGACCTGACGAAGCCGCGCGCGATCTGGCGGACTGATCCATCAGCCTCGCCACGCTGCGCCTTCCGTACACCCCATGGGCCGTGAAGAACAAGGCGTGCAAGGGACAACGCGCTATGCGCTTGTGCCTCGCACGCTGATCTTCCTATTTCGAGGCGAACAGGTTCTCCTGTTGCGTGGGTCAAGCGGGAAGCGCATTTGGCCGGATCGTTACAACGGGATCGGCGGCCACATTGAACCGGGCGAGGACCCGCTCTCGGCCGCCTTGAGAGAGCTGGAGGAGGAAACGGGACTGCAGGGAATTGCGCTCGAGCTCGCCGGACTGATCACAGTCGACGTCACGCCCGAACGGGGAGTGCTGGTGTGCGTGTTCCGCGGCGCAGTGCGCGGGGACCCGCTCCTGCGCGCTTCCGCCGAGGGCTTGCTCGAATGGGTCTCCACGAGCGATGTGCCCCGCCTGCCACACGTTCCGGATCTGCCGCTGCTCGTGACGCAGCTATCAGCGCAGCCTGCTGGCGCTCCGCCTTTCCTGGCGCGCTCGTGGTACGACGCGCAAGGCTCCTTCCACATTCAGTTGGTCGGGAGCAGGGATTGATACCTCGGTGGGCTAAGTGCCTGGGCGTTCGTAGAATGCCAGCAACGTGCTGCCGTAACGGCGCGTATCGACCTCCTGCAACACCGTCAGGTCTACCTCGCTGAACTCCCTTGGATCAACTTGAACGATGGCTTGGCCGTCGGGAACGAGCCACGCCGAGCGCCGATCAATGCGCTGTAATGCCTCGCACCACATTCCGCGGTGCTGGGGGGGAGCAATGTAGATTACGTCGAACGCCGGCACTCCGCGACGATCGAGGAACCCAAAGGCATCCGTTCGCACCACTTGCGCGCCCACGTTGAGGCCGGTTCGTTTCAGGTTCTCGTGAATGACGCGGATCGCGGCCGGCTCGCTGTCCACAAACACGACCCGCGCCGCGCCACGACTGAGCGCCTCGATCCCCACCGCCCCGGTCCCCGCAAAGAGGTCCAACACAGAGGCCCCCGCAATTCCGGGGGCCAAGATGTCGAATAGTGCGACCTTTGCTCGATCCGTGATAGGGCGGGTCGACGCGCCCGGAACTGCTTTGAGAATCCTGCCCTTGGCCAGCCCCGCCACGACGCGCACGGCCGCTCCGCTTTCAGACCCGCCCTACGCTCCGAGCGGTTGCCAGATCGGGTCGTAGTTGATGGATCCGTCCGTTGTAAGCTGGATCATTCCGCCGCCGACCACGCGGATTTTCCAGATGGAGCGCACGCGGCTCGAGTCCATCCCATCCGCGACGATCCATGTGCTGTCCGCCGAGAAGCGAGCCGTGGTCGAGCCCCCCGCCCCGACGAGCATCGGGTTCTCGACGAAGCCGCGCTTCTCGTAGAGTGTGGTCACAACCTGGCTATTACTGACGGACTTGACGAAGAGAACCAGCCGCCCGTCTCGCGACCAATCGGGGGCCGAATTGGCTCCCTGGCCCCGTGAGTACTGTTGCTTCTCTGTCCCATCGGCGACCATTTCGAAGATCGTCGAATCGCCTGTGGAAGGAACCGTTACGTAAATCAAGCGTGTCCCATCCGGCGACCAGCGCGGCTGATAGTCGCGCCCACCTTCGGCACTCAGGCGCGTGCGGTTGTTTCCATCCACGTCCATGACGAATATGTGCGGCACGGGCCCGTCCTGCAACGAAGTGAACGCAATGCGATTGCCATCCGGGGACCAGGCCGGGTCGAAATCTCCACCAGGCGCTGTCGAAATGGGGGTCATCCCCGTGCCGTCCAGGTTGACCAGATAAATGGATGCGTTCTCGTACCGCTGCGAGTTTCCCTTGCAGGGGGAGGTGAAGGCCAGACGCTTCCCGTCCGGCGACCAATCGGGTTGGCAAGCCCCATCAGCAAGGTCGGTCACTTGCCGCACGCCACTTCCGTCATCGTGCATGACGAATATCTGCGGCTTTCCCGTGCGCTCCGACGCAAACGCGATCAGGCTTCCCGTCGACTCTATGGGAACCGTGGCGGAGGCTTCAGGTAATTCGGTCGCGGCGAGTGGGGTCAAGGTCGCGACCGTCAACGTCGGCGTGGTCTCTGCGGCCGAGGTGAGGCCCGCCACGGGCTGGCTCGCAGACTGCGTCAAGGGAAGCGGGGAAGTCTCGAGAGTCGTTGCCGCGTTAGCGGCTGTGGCGGTGATCGACGGGAGGCCAACGAGCCCGCGCGTCCCAAAGTAACCGCCGACGCCCACCAGCGCCAGCACGCCGAAGATAATGCCGAAGGTGCAACCCACGCTCCGCCGCTTGCCGCGTGGTTGCGCCGCTGGAGCAAGAGGACGAGCCACCGTTGCGCCCGCCGGGGCCGGAGTGGCAGCCCGCGCGGCGTCCAGGGGAATCGGACCCGTCGCCTCGGCGCTGAGGGCAGCCTCGAACTCGCTCGCCGACCGGAATCGGTCCTCAACCCGTACTTCGAGCCCCTTCTCGATTGCGCGTGCCAACCACTCGGATGTCTTGGGGTTGCGCGTTCGGACGGAGGTCAGGGTGGCATAACCCATGGCCCGGTCCAGGCCATCCTCCGGCATGGCACCGGTCACCACCTGGTACAACGTGGCCGCAAGCGCATAGATATCTGCGCGTGCGTCCACCTGCCCGCCCCCGTACTGCTCCGGCGGAGCAAAGCCGGGCGTCATCCCCCGCGGCCCGACGGTGGTTGTCGTGCCGGCCATCTTCGCGAGGCCGAAGTCCACCAGCACGGCCCGGCCATCCGACGTGATGCGGATGTTCGAGGGCTTGATGTCGCGGTGCAAGATGGGCCGGCGCTGAGAATGCAGGTACGTGACCGCTTCGCAGATTTGCCTTGCCCATTCGACAACCTCCGCCTCCCTCAGCGCCCCCTGTTGCTCGAGACGGTGGCGCAGGTCCTCGCCATCGACGAAATCCATCACCAGGTATTGGCCCTTTTCAGGGATGACGAAGTGGTCCGTCACGCGTGGCAGGTTGGGATGTCGCAAGGTCGCAAGAATCGTCGCCTCGCGCCGGAATTGCCGTGCGTATTCGTCCGTGGTGAAGAGGTTCTCTTTGAGGGCGACCGAGATGCCAAGGTTCTCATCGATCGCTGCGTACACCGCGCCCATGCCCCCTTGCCCGAGCACGCGCTCGATACGGTATCGCCCGTTGACCAGGCTCCCAATCTCGAGTGTCATTGCGGTCTTCTAACTCCGGTATGTGCAGGGTGCCTACGCGTGCGCGCCGCTGCCGCGGCGTGCGCGCGCTGGGGAGCTCGGGTTCGCGTCAGATATCGAGGTTGCGCACGTCGCGGGCGTGGGTCTGGATGAACCGTCGCCGCGGCGGGACGGCCGCACCCATCAGCATGTCGAATGTGCGGTCGGCCTCGGCCGCATCCTCGACCGTGACCAGCAGCAACGTGCGGTTGGCCGGGTCCATCGTCGTTTCCCACAGCTGCTGGGGGTTCATTTCGCCCAGGCCCTTGTAGCGCTGCATGCTGACCTTGTCTGGCCCACCTAATTCTTTGACAACGCGATCGCGTTCAGGATCGGAGTAAGTGTAACGAATGGTCGCCCCCCGCCCCTTGCCCTCGATGCGATAGAGCGGCGGCTGGGCGATGAAGAGATGGCCCTCTTCCACCAGCGAGGGCATATAGCGGAAGAAGAAAGTCAGGAGCAGCGTGCGGATATGGGAGCCATCGACGTCGGCATCGGTCATGATGATGACCCGACCATAGCGCAACCCGCTGACGTCGAACCCCTCGCCGATGCCTGTGCCGAGGGCGGATATGAGCGACTTGATCTCATTGCTGCCCAGGATCTTGTCGAGACGCGCACGCTCGGTGTTCATGATCTTGCCGCGCAACGGCAGAACCGCCTGGAAGTGACGATCGCGCCCCTGTTTGGCCGAGCCGCCTGCGCTGTCGCCCTCGACGATATACAACTCTGCCTTGCCCGGCTCGCGTTCGGAACAATCCGCGAGTTTGCCGGGCAGGGTCAGGCTCTCAAGCGCGGACTTGCGGATGACGAGATCGCGTGCCTTCTTGGCCGCATCTCGGGCACGTGCCGAGGTGAGGCACTTCTCCACGATGGCCCGCGCCTCGCGGGGGTTCTCTTCCATAAAGGTGCCGAAACCCTCGGCCACCACTTGCTGGACCAGGGTCTGGACCTCCGCGTTCATCAGCTTGACTTTGGTTTGAGATTCAAACTGCGGGTCGGGGTGCTTGATGGAGACAATGGCCGTCAGCCCCTCGCGAGTATCATCCCCCGAGAAGTTCGGGTCGCCTTCCTTGAGCAAGCTGGCTTTGCGGGCGTAGTCGTTGATCGTGCGCGTCAGGGCCGCCCGCAGCCCGGTCAGGTGCGTTCCCCCGTCGACCGTGTTGATGGTGTTGGCAAACGAGTACACCGATTCGTTGTAGGCATCGGTGTATTGGACGGCCACCTCGACCCCGATTCCGTCCACCTCCCGATTGACAGCCACCACCGGGTGGACCACCTCCCGGTTTCGATTGAGGTACTTCACAAAGGAAAGGATGCCGCCCTCGAAGTAGAAGGCGGTCTCTTGCCCGTCACGTTCATCGGTGAGCGAAATGGTGACGCCGCGTGTGACGAACGCCATCTCGCGAAAGCGCGTTGCTAAAGTGTCGAACTTGTAGTCCAACTCGCCCTTGAAGATTTCTTCATCGTAGCGGAAGGTGGTGGTCGTGCCCGTTTCGCCGGCTTTAGCTTTGCCCACGGCCTTGACTGGGCCGGCAGGCACCCCGCGCTCGTAGCGCTGGGAATAGACCTTGGAGTCGCGCCGGACCTGAACCTCGCACCACCGCGACAGCGCATTGACCGCGCTTACCCCAACGCCGTGGAGGCCGCCGGAAACCTTGTAACTGCCGCCCCCGAACTTACCGCCTGCATGCAGGACGGTCATGACGATTTCCAGCGCCGGCTTCTTCTTCTCCGGATGGATATCGACCGGAATGCCTCGGCCGTTGTCGTCAACCGTGACGCTGCCATCCTTGTGCAAAACCACTTGAATGCGATCGCACGCACCGGCCAGGGCTTCGTCGATCGAGTTGTCGACCACCTCGAACACAAGGTGATGCAGCGCTTTGATGTCCGTGCCGCCCACATACATGCCGGGCCGGCGGCGAACGGCCTCCAGCCCCTCCAGAACCTGGATGTCCTTGGCAGCGTATGCCGGCGTGCCTCCGTTGCCACCCTTAGCCATTCTTCACTTCACCATTCCGTTCAACGACGGTCTGCGGCTTGCGAGCACGCGCTTCGAGGTAGCGGCGCAGTTCCTCTACCCAACGCCGACGGTCCTGGTAGTAGACGAGGCTCGCCGCCACCAAGGCGGTGCTGGTGTATGCGTTGCCCAGCACTCCCACCACCCCCACCCAGGACGACTCCGGAGGCAGGGTCCACACCGCGTTTGTTCCCATGATGACCAGCGCACTTAGGAGCACCAGGCTGAGCGTGGAGGGGTAGGACCAGCGCACGACCTCGGCGCTCTTGCCCATCGCGCGCATAATCAACTCGCGGTTAAGTACAACCCCGTGCAGACTGAACACGAAGAACATCAAGACCCATAACACCAGGCCGCCCATCAGCACCAATAGAATCTGTCCGAGCAAGACCGACGTCACGCCGACTAACCCCACCCCAAAAGTGATGGGGACGCCTACGATCAGGGCCCCGAGCCCAGCGCCCACAGCCAGAAGGATGACATTCCGCGCGACTCGCAACCATTCGCGAATATCGAAGCCCGCCCCCCGTGGCGTCGCGAGGGCGCGCGCGACCAAGCTCCAGAAGGCGGAGCCGAGCATCATGCCCGTCAAGCCCAGCAACAAGATCAGCCCGAGGTAACCCAGCGGGTTGCCGACCTGGATCAGCGGGGCTTGCCCCCAGGGCGTCAGCAGCGGCAGGCGCGTCGCCATGACGCTTGGCGGAAACAACGGAAAGAACGCCAGGACGGCCAAGAGGTTGATGTGTTGGGCCAGGCCCGCCAACGTGGCGAGCGCAGTCTGCGTCTCTTCGGCCGAAAGCGATGCTACCCCTTGGCTTTCCGACAAGAAGCGCATCACGGGGTTGACCAAAGAACTCACTCCCACGTGCGGCGCTAGCCACAAGATGAGGTCTAGCAGGATTGGAATCAGAAGCAGGGCCGGCCGATTTGAAACGAGCTCGGTGCCGCGCCAGAGTGATCTCAGAACGCCAATGGGGAGGCTGGGCAATGCCGGGTTTTGCTGATTCACGAACATTGATTCTACCACAGCGGTCGCGTTTCAAGGCGTCGAGCGCCCCAAAAGGCGCCTCAATTCGGCAGGTGTGGTATGCTTCCATCGCTTCGACCGACCTGTGGCGTAGAGGGCATCCAGAGGCGCCCAAGCCCTTATGCGCGCCGAATCCGGAGCCAGATCAGCCCTGTTACGGTCGGCCGGCGCCACAAGCACAGCCGGCGACCGCGCAGCCACGCGACCAACTTCCGTCCTCAGAGAAGCCGGACATGGACCATCTGATCGTCGAAGGCCAAGCTCAACTGCACGGCACGGTCAGCCCGTCGGGAAACAAGAACGCGGCGCTGCCGTTGCTCGCGGCGTGCCTGCTAACCGACGAACCGGTCATTTTGCACAACGTACCCCGCATCCGCGATGTGGAGGCCCTCGTGGCGCTCATGCGAAGCTTAGGGGCATCCCTTGAGGAAATGGATGCGCACAGCTGGCGAGTCACCGCGCGGGATATCCGCAGCCGCGAACTCGACCGCGACCTGTGCCGACAAATACGCGCCTCGATCCTGCTGGCCGGGCCGATGCTCGCCCGCTGCGGCGAGATCCGCCTGCCCCTCCCGGCGGAGATGTGATCGGCCGGCGGCGCGTCGACACCCATTTGCTCGGCTTGACCTCGCTGGGCGCACAGGTCACATACGATCGCATCTTCGACATGCGCGTGGAACGGCTGCGCGGCACCGACATTCTGCTCGACGAAGCCAGCGTAACCGCCACCGAGAATACGATCATGGCCGCCGTGCGCGCGGAGGGCCGCACCACCATTCGCAACGCGGCCTCCGAGCCGCACGTCCAGGATGTGTGCAATTTCCTTAACCAACTGGGGGCGCACATCTACGATATCGGCTCGAATGTCTTGCACATTGAAGGCGTACCCGCCCTACACGGGGGCGAATACACGCTGGGGGCTGACTACACCGAAGTGGCGAGCTTTGTTGTCGCGGCCGCTATTACGCATTCCGCAATCCGCATCCGCGAAGTCCAGCCCGCCGCACTGGATATGACCCGCCTGATATTCCGCCGGCTGGGGATCGAGTGGCAGGTTGAAGGATCCGACCTGATCGTGCCCAAGGAGCAGCGCTTGGAGGTGCTACCCGACTTGGGCGGTGCGATTCCTGAGATCAGCGTCATGCCGTGGCCGGCCTTTCCGACCGACATGATGAGCATTGCCATCGTTGCGGCCACCCAATCGCGCGGCACTGTCTTGTTCCACGATTGGATGTATCCGAGCCGGATGTTCTTCATCGACAAGCTCGTGGCCATGGGCGCGCGGGTCATCCTGTGCGACCCACACCGAGTCATCGTGCAAGGCCCGAGCGAGTTGGCGGGTGAGCAACTTGAGAGCCCCGATATTCGCGCCGGCATGGCGCTCATCTTGGCGGCCCTGGCCGCTCGCGGTCGTTCGGTCATCCGCAACATTGCCCAAATCGATCGCGGCTACGAACGCATCGACGAGAAGCTGCGCCAGCTTGGCGCACGTATTGAGCGCCACGCATCGTAGGCATCACCAACCCCGGTGCTTGCCTTTGGCCGCCAACTGGGCTAGCATTGACCCGGTGGGCAGACACGCCGGCGGACTCCTCGTCAAGTGCGGATGAATGCCATTCCACGCAACCCCATGCGCCTCACTCTGACCGTCCTGGTCGTCCTTTCGTTCTTGGTCATCGGCATTCTCCTCGGCCGCGCAGTCGGCGAAGGCGGCTTGGCTCTGCTCGCTCCCACGCCCCCCTCGGCACCGCCGAGTATCTTGTCTTGGGATACGACACGTTGGAGGGCAACGGGCAGTTGCTGGCCGTGTGGCGCGTCACTCTGGAGGGATCAGGCCAAGCGCAACTTCTCGGGATATCACCGGCAACGATCGTGTTCCTGGCCAACGGGCAACCGGCCGTCTTGGGAGATGTGTTGCGCGACCCTGCCAACCCGAGCATCGACGGACTGCAAGCGTACTTCACCCGCACGCCAGAGGCAATCGTCCTCATCGACAATCAGGCGTTCGCAACGCTCGTAAATCGTCTGGGAGGCGCGTTCCTCGACGGTCGCTCGGTCAAGGGCCAGGAGGTGACGGAGGGGTTGGCGGCATTGCAGGATTCCCCGCTCGAAGCTCTGCACTTCCAGTCGACCGTCTTGAGAGCGCTCGCTTCGCGCATCCCGCCACGCCCCGAGGAATACGTTGTTGCCGGGTTAGCCCCGGACCATCTCCGATCGACCGTGCCTCTGGCGGAGCTCATCACGGCCAACCAAGGTCGCTTCCCCCTGGTTGGCAGCCGAATCACAATTGAGACACTGACCTCGGTCAGCGCCTTTACTCTGCCGGACGGTCGCCAGGGGCTGCTCCCGCTTCCCTGAAGGTCCGCTTCCATCTGTTGACAACGAAGGCGGCGGCCAACGGCCGCCGCTCTTTGTTTCATTACGAGTGATGCGTTCGGCTATTCTGCGAGCGTCCCAACCAAGACCGCCCGAACTGCCACGCGGGTACGGTAGGTCTCGCGCCTCTCGTCGTATCCCTTGCAGGTAATCAGTGTCACCCACGGCCGGTCTTCATGGCGCAGTATCGAGAGATCATCCGGCAGGACCTGACGCACCTCGCGCACCGAGAAGATGAAGCGAACCCCGAAGCCGTGCACGATGATCTCATCTCCCCAGCCGAGCTCGCCCAAGCGAACGAAGGGGCCCGGACGTCCATCCGGAAGGTAGACATGGCCGGTGATCGCACTATTGCCCGACCAGCTCGGGAATGCCGTGCCCTCGAGATAGCCCGCCTGCTCGCCTAGCCAAGTCAAATCCCAACCCTCAGCACTCAGCGGGATGCCCACAATCGGCACGTCCACCTCGAGACGCGGGATCTCGATTCGCAGGCCGCCGGTTTCGGTATACACGGTCGACGGCCGTTCTGCGATGGGCGTGATCCGACCGGGTGCAAAACCAGTGGCGGGGAGCGAAGGCGTGGAGACGTCGATGCTATCTGATGTCGAATAAGCGTCGACGGCGTCTCCAGGATCGTAGAAGCGCTCGGTCGAGAAGACGTTGTAGGTGGATAGCGCGAACGGTACCTGTACATCATCCTCGGGCAAGCTGGTCCATTCCACCTGGGAGGCGTTGGTGACATGCTGGTCAAACAACGTCAGCGCCATCGTCACATCGAACTCGACCTGGCTGGTGCTCCCTTGGGGGAAGCTCGCCCAGCGGGCCTCCAGCAGCGGCGCGCTACTCTCATCCAACGTATCCGGGGCAAGGCCGGTGCCCGCCCAACGCAGCGAACCCGGCACGTAATCCAAACCCGCCGGAACCACATCGGTCAAGCGCACATCGAACGCGTCGGCATCGCTGGCCAGTGCATGGGCAATGTCGAGGGTAAAGGTGATCATTGCGCCCGGAGGAGCCACCAGTGGAATCGCCGTCTTGGCAATCGTCAGGGTGGGCTCAACCACCAGGAGCTGAGGTCCGTCGGCCGCGAGGCCGCCGCCTTGCCAGGCGAGCGTCGCATGATTGTCGAGCGTGGCGCCGCGAACGACAAGCGAGGCGTCGAGGACGACTGCTCGATAGCGCAGTGTGATCGCCGCATCGCCCGAGCTCGCATTGGTCACATCGCCGAGATCGAACACAATCCGTCGCCCCTGATTGATGTCCAACGGGTCACCCGGCGGCTCCGCAAGCACAGCGGGGTTGCCCTGCGAGGTACAGGCATCTGCGAACGAGCCCAGGCTCGTGCTCAGGCCGGGATCCGCGACGATCGAGTCGCATGCGACGAAAGCTAGGCCGGCTTGGAGCACATCCGTCAGCACGGCCTCGGTCATCACTTGCGCGCCGGGCGCGCCGCCTGGCACGACTACGAGCAGCTCGTACGTCAGAACTTCCCCGATCGCCACATCGAAGTTGTCCGTATGCGTGTGGCTCGTGCCGGCGAGGCCCTTGGTGAAGTCCTCGGCCTGCCTCAGGATCAGGTCGAGGTCATCGTCCGTATTGTTCTCGGGAGTGGGGTCGGTTCCGTTGGCGCCGTCATCTTGAATCAACACAACGTTCGAGATCTGGTTGACTCCGGCACTCAATGGATCGTCCACATCCAACGCAAAGGTCAGGGTTCCCCCGCCGCCCGCGGGGATGATCCCTGCCCCGAAGCCAACGTTCGGGGAGATTGAGCACAGGCTGCCCGGATCTCCGGAGCCCAGTGGCCCCACACCGTCGGGGTCTGTACACGACCATCCCGGGGAGCTGGCCGCCGCGTTGAACCGAGTGTCTGCCGGGACCGTGTCGCGAATCTCAACCCCCGTCGCGCCTTGATCGCCGACATTTGAAAAGCTCAGACTATAGATGAGAGTGCTGCCCGCCGCTGCGAAGTCAAGCCCGTCGTCCTTGGTGATCGTCAGATCCGGCCCAGCAACCAGTGGCGTGACATCCTCGTCGTGATTGTCGAGGGGGGTCGGGTCATCGCCATGCGTTCCATCGTCCGACACATCGGCAGCATTCTCGATTTGCACAACCCCAGACGGGACCGGATTGTCGACCAGCAAACCGAAATTGAGACTGAGCGACGCCCCGGCATTTAGCGGCCCGATGGCAAAGTCACATGGGCTTCCCGCGTCCCCCGCCGCGAGCGGGCCCGGTCCATCAGGGTCGCTGCACACCCAACCCGGCGTGCTGGCAGCAGGTGCGAAGGTCGTGTATGCGGGAACGACGTCGCTGACTGTAACGCCCGTCGCATCCGTATTGCCCACGTTCTCGACCGTGAGGCCGTAGACCAGCGTGTTCCCGGGCGCGGTGATCACCCCGCCATCGTCCTTGGTGATGCGCAGGTCAATGCCCGTGATCGTCACCGAGGCCGGAAGCCTCGTCGTGGTAGTCGTTCACTCCGCCGCTGCCTGTTCGCTCATCGGCCTCCGGACCGTCGAGAGAAGTCCAAAGTGCGGTGGCGGAGTTGGTGAGCACATCGCCCAGCGAGACCGCAGGAGGCACGCCGACATCTGCCTGATACGTAAAGATGGCGGGGGAGTCGGCCGAGGTGAAGGCGGTCGTATCGAACGTGAGCGTGTGCAGGCTCAGGTTATAGGACCATGCCCAGCCCGGCGGTGTGGTCACGCTTCCACCGACAAGGGTCAAACCGCTCGGCAACACGTCGGTCACAACAAGATCCAGCGCATCGGACGTGCTCGAACCGAGGTGCGACAGTGTGAGCGTGTAGGTGAGCCGCTGGCCAAAATAGGGCGAGGCATCGTCTGGGGATTTGGCCAGATCGAGCTCAGGTTCGACGATGTCGACGGTCTCGGTGTCCACCTGCGTCCCGCTCGTGAAGTCAAGGGTCGCCGTATTGGTCAAGGCGTCCCCATTCTGGTTCACCGCTTCATTCACAGCTTGGGCGACAACTTCGATCACGATGCGGTCGGCGGCATCGACAACTCCATCCGGCGTGTTGAGCACCGTGCCGAAATCGAACTCCACGCGATCGTCGTAGCCATCTACCAGGTTGATGTCGGATGCGACGCCTGGGGCGCCGACGGCGGGCAATCCGGCGCCTGAGAAATTCGCGCCGATGGCGATCACGCGGGAGCTGATCAGTGCAAGGACTCCCGGGGCCACTGGCAAATCATCCGTGAGTACGGCGGTGGTCGTGCCTTCGGGCAACGTCACTACGAGCTCGAAGGTCACCTGCTCGCCAATTGCCAAATCCGTATTCGCGGTATTGTGCTCGCCCGAACCGGTGTGCACCGCAGAGGTGGCCACCACACTCTTCGCAAGCTCGGGCACCGCGATATCGAAGCTGGCCTCCGACGAGTCGAAATAGTCGTTTTGACCGCCCGAGCCATCCCGCTCTCCATTGTCGCTCCCGCCCGCGCCCGGCGTGCTCGAGCCGGTGCCGTTGACTGTTGTCCCATTGGGACCCGGCAGGCTGGTGTAGTTCAGCAACGCCGAATTCAGAACGGTCTGGTCCGGAGTCACGACATTGAGTACCTGCGCGTCGTAGTCGACCGTCACCGCACAGCCCGCCGGCAGGCGGTCAATTCGGGCATGCAGCGTATTGCCAGTGGAAAGCGAAGTGTCCAGGCCGACGGCGCAGCTGCTGGCGGAGGTGGCCGTGATCGAGCCCAGGTTCAAAACGAGTTCGGGGGGTAACGGGTCGATCAAGTCAATCTCGAACGCATCCGTGCTATTCGCCCCGGCCGCATTCGAGAAGGTCAGACGGTAGGACACAGTGTCACCGGCATCCAGCGGGGTCGGCGGCAGGATCGTCTTGGCCAGATCCGTGATCGAGGGCTCGACGATGCGCGCCTGAACAACGTTTGAATCCGCTCCGACCTGGGCTCCGGATACCCACACGGAGAATACGTTGTCCCGTCCATCACCCGCGTCGTTGCTGCCCACTACCGAGTTGTCGACGAGCACGTTGAATTCGAGGGTGATCACCTCGGCGTCGGGATCGTCATCGTTGTTGATCAGATCACTGAGTGAGAACACCACGAGTTGCTGGCTGCCCACCATCGAGGTCGCGATGCAACTCAGAGGCAACACAAAGGTGGGCGGGATCAGGTCGTTGTCGGCGCCCGCGAGGTCCGGCGGCACCCCCATCGGAAGATCGGCCACGAATGAGAGTTTGACTTGCGCCGCGTCAAGCAGAAGCAAGCCCTGCGGCAGCGTATCGCGCAGCTGCAGGTTCGTCGCCGTGCCCTCCGGTAGGCTCACGCTCATTCGGTACCGGACAACCTCTCCGATCGCCAGCTGTTCATCACCGCCAGGCTCAAGCAGGGTGTGGCCCTCCGATGTGGCCACGATCGACTTCTGGGGGCCGGCAATGATCCGTATGATGTCACTGCCCAGGTCGCGGTAGTCGTTGACCCCGCCTGCCCCCGTCCGCTCCACTGAGTTGGCATTGAACGTGGAGCGCTGGCCCGGGTCGCCGTCCATGCTCGTCCACGTCCCCACCGCGTCGTTGTTGATTGTGCCGGGCTCGACGAGTATCGAGAGCACCCCCGTGATGTGCAGCGTGATGAGGCGAGTCGCATCGCGGGGGACGTCGAAGGGCGTCACGGTCTGCAGTACAAACCCCGAGGCGTTATCGCCCACCAGCGCAAAGAAGGAGGCGTCGATCAATCCCGCGGTATCCGTGACCGACGCTAACACTGCGTTCTGTATCAGCGAGGCGCCCGTGCCGCCGCCCGCCCGTGGAAGCGCGTCGGTCAATACGACGTCGAAGGCATCCGTGGTGGTCGTTGGCCCGTGGGCCAGGGTAATGACGTACTCCACCGGGTCGCCGGCATCCCCCACCGCGGGGGTGACTGCATTGGCGTAGGCTGTCTTGGCAACATCCAGCACCGGCTCGATCACGGTCACATTAGGGGCTGAAACTCGCGTGAGGGTGCTCGACGTCTGCCAACGGAACTGGGCGGAGTTGTTGAGCAGTGTCCCGTTCTGATTCCCCACGACATTCAACGCGGCCGCCCGATACTCGATTGTGATCGTCTCGGACACCGTGTCATCGCGGTCGGTGTTGGTCAGCGTCCCGAGAGTAAATGTCACGGACGTCCCCGGGCTCACGACGGGCGGGGAGATGAAAGTGCTGCACGCCTCAGAGAAATCCCCCGCACCGAGCGTGGTGGTCAGGGCGGAAGAGGATCGGCCCACACTCAGACAGTCGACGAACGCGAGACCGGCATCAAGGCTATCCTGGACCGAGGCCGTGTCGGTGACGCCTTCCGGGATGGTCAACACCAGCCGGTAGGTCGCCAGCTCGCCGATCGCCACCTGAGTGTTGCTGTTGTTGACGTTCACAATCTCGGTAGAAAGGAAAGTCTTGACCGCGACTGGCGCGGCCACCGTCACCGTGGCCGGGTCCGTCAAGCCGCCGGGGATGAAATTCTCTCCGCCCTCAACGCTCGCGTAGTTGAAGAAAGTCGCCGTGTTCACCAGCGCCTGGCGAGGCTGGACGCTACTGGAAACTTCCAGGTCATAGGTGATGATCGCGATGTTTGTCCCGAACGAATTCAAAACGCCGGAGGTATCGCGCCCTGCCGCCAGAGATCCGCTCGGGATGCCGGGTGGAGGCGGGGCATTGTCGTCGAGCTCGATCCCGCCGGTCGCGTCGAAGAGGCCGGCCCCCAATGTCGTGAAGCCGAGCACCGTCCCCGCACCGTTTGCCACGCACAGGTTGAGCCCGGCCACTGGGATCTGGAACCCGGCAGGCAGCGTGTCGCGCATGCCCACATCGAATGCGCCATGCGCGGAGGAACCGGTGTTTTCGATGACGACCGCAAAGGTGACGATGTCGCCCGCGTCGACACCCGCCATGTTGCTGTTGACCGGCGCGGAGGTCAACCCCGCCGATGTCTTGGGCGGCGTGAAGCGCGGACAGGCGATACTCGGCACGCTCACGCCAACCAGGCCGACATTCGCAGGCGTGTAGACGTCTGCGGCCGCGTTGTCGGAACCAACAACCCCCTTCATGATTCTCAGTACGGGCTCGAAGACTTGAATCTGGATGATGGTATCGGTGTCGTCTTCTCCGCCGTTGGTCGAGCCTTCGTGCTGCCGAACCAAGTTGGTCAGGAAGAGGCGATCGGCAAAGGGTTCATCGGTGATGGTCACGGTGAACAGCAGGTCCACCACCGAGGGGCGGTTAGGCGGGTCGTCGTAGGTGCCGTAGTCAATCGTCAGGCTGTTGGCGACGGGATCGCTGCTGACCGTGGGCACAATGCCCGAGATTCCACCCGCGGCGATGCCGGAGAAGGTGTCGTCCGGGCCAAACTGGACGTGGCCGGCTGCAGGCGGTGTGGCACTCTTTACATCGTCTGCCAGCCCGGTGAGGATCTCGGAGGAGCGAAACACCGGCAGCGGCAGGTAGTCGTGGAAGTGCAACAACTCGACATCGCTGGAGGGCATGCTATAGCGGATGCGGTACGTGAGCGTGTCGCCCACCGACACCTGGATGGGAATCGAGAAGCTCGTCGAGCCACGCACGGCATAGACGGTTTTGTCGACTTCCCCCCGGGCAATGATGATCGAGGCTCCACTGTCGTCGTCCTCGGCCCCGGTCACACTCACCGGGTCCGCGTTGTCGCGCACAGTCCCCGCAATGAGCACGCCGTTGTCGAGGACATCGCCCTGGTCCACGCTTTGGTCGCCCGACGGGTAGGTGTCGGAGAACGCGTCCTGAATGACAGTCTGGAAGGTGAGGGCGCCGATCGCTCCCCCCGCGTCGGGCGCCACCGCGCGCCCGCCTTGCAGGATACCGTCGGCCGCCCCCAGATTGACCATGGCCGCGGAGACATCGAATACCAGGCGCGTCGAGCCGTCGGTGGCCGGGTTCGGATCATTGCCGATCTCACTCAGGTCTATCGTCAAGTCGCCGCCAGGCGTGAAGGTGCCTCCAAACGCGCCCGACCGATCGCTTACGTTCAAAGTCGGCGTGTACCCGGGGTCAAGGCGTTGGCCGTCCGAGAATACGTCCGTGACAAGCAGATCCCCAAAAGTGAAGTAGTCCGAAACCTGGAAGTCCAACGTGTAGGCGAGCGTGTCTCCGGGGGTCGGGCCGGGTCCGCCGGTATCGATAAGCAGGCTCACGCCCTTCTGGATGGCGATCGACTTATCGGTAAGCGTGTGGTCGTTGGCGGTCAGATCGCTGACCACTGGGCCGGCTGGGTCGCGGACGTCGGTCGGGGTCCACATCCCGTCGGCGCGCACATCATCGATGGAGATGACATCGTCGCCGTCAACGGGGTCGATGACCACGCCGCTCGCAGCGTCGAATTGAGGGATGTAGAACTCAAAAGTCAGCGTCGAATCTGCCGCGGCGGTAGTGCCAGTTACCGGTGACGTGAAATCGCAATCGAGTGTTCCGCCGGGCAGGACGAGGCTCGGTTCGCTGCACGTCACGCTGGGTGAAGACGAGACCACGCCCACGTACTGCATGTTGTTCGGAATAACATCCTGGAGCGAAAGCGAGGTGATCGTCTGTCCGTTAGCCACATCGACCGCGAGAGAGTAACGTCGCGGGAAGTTCGGACCGGTGGCCGTCTCGTCTTCCGGTCCAAGGTAGGTCTTGGTCAGCGTGAGAAGCGTGGGCCGAACAGTGTCTGAGACGAAGCCTGAAAGCACCGAGGGATCGGTCGCAGGGTTGTTGAGTGGATCCATCCCGAACTGGAATCCGCCGCGGGCTCGAACGGTGAGTGGAGTTCCAAGGTCGGCCAAACCGCTCAGTCGGGCCGTCACGGACACATCGACCGCCGGCTGCGCCGGGACGAAGGAGCCGAAGGGGAGTAGCAAAACCACTAGCTTATCTCCCGGAGTCCCGCCGCACACCTGGACCGGCGCGCCCAGAGCCGTCACAGCA
Organism: uncultured Chloroflexia bacterium; assembly: GCA_963712475.1. Classification (GTDB taxonomy): domain Bacteria; phylum Chloroflexota; class Anaerolineae; order Anaerolineales; family RBG-16-64-43; genus RBG-16-64-43. Next base: position 332,925 of record CAVQIA010000004.1, on the reverse strand, counting down.
TAAGGATGGTTGACGCAGCCGCTGCCGGGGAAGGTCAGCGATGCTGCAGTTAACGAGACGCCGTACGCGGTCGCGCTCAGGAAATCCAGGCCGTCGTCCGCCGCAGCCCCTGCCCCATCCACTCCCGTGACCGGGAAGATCAAATCGATGAAGGGCCCATAGCCGGGGTCCACGCTGTTCGAGAAGGTCACCGCGAAGGTGAAGTCCTGCCCTAAGAAAGACTCGACAGGAAGATTGACGGAGGTGGCGGGGGTTGGTGCGAAGTTCGGCTTGGCGAGCGCAGGGCGCACAGTGCCGATCGTCGGGGCGAGCGAAAGAGCTGCCGCCAGAAGCGACGGCAGAAGGGTCCGGACCGAGAGGCGAGCGATTGGGGGACTTGTGATGGCCTCAGTGCGTCGCGACAAGCAGGGCCTCGCTCCGTACGCTGGTTGGTGGCCGTCCCATCCTTGAGCGCGGTGGTGAGCAACGCCTCAGCGAATGGACGGACAAATCAGCCGCACCTCGCCTGATCTGAGACCAGGCGGCCCCTCGGCACGTGCCTAACTGTTCAGAGCGGTTACGCTCCGGTTTGTGCAATGATAATTGAGGCGGGCCTGGATGTCAATTCGCCGCCTCGCCATCTTGAATGGGAGACCAGCGGCGCGCAGGGGCGTGTCGCCCCTTCCTCTTGACAGGCGCCCGCCAAATTTGTATACTCTAACATAAGATTTAGCCTGATCTAAACATGGAGCCACCATGAACGACTCGCCGGCACAGCAGGATTGCCTGCTCGCGCTTCACCAACTTGGTGGAAGCCGCGATTCTGTCACCACCTCGGCGGTCGCCGCGACCTTGGGAGTGAGCGCACCCACCGCGACCGCGGCCATCAAGCGCCTCGCGCGGGAGGGGCTGGTGCAACACACGCCCTATCGCGGCGCGCGCCTGACCAACTCCGGCCTTCACGCCGCACGCAGCGTGCTGCGGCGTCACCGCCTCATCGAATCCTTCTTGGTTTCGATGATGGGGTATGCGTGGGACGAGGTCCACGACGAGGCACATCGCCTGGAACACGCCGTCTCCGAGCAATTCGCCGACCGGCTGGACGAGCGCCTCGGACATCCACGATTCGATCCGCATGGCGACCCTATCCCGACGGCCAGAGGGGCTCTCGCCCGTGAACCAAGCCTCTCATTGGCCGACCTGGCAACCGGAGAGCGAGGCACAATCCAGCAAATGCTGGATGAGGAACCGGCCTTTCTTCGCTTCGCAGGCGCACGTGGCTTAGTCCCGGGTGCGTCCATCGAAGTGCTCGGCGTGGGCGCGTACGACGGACCGATCCACGTTCGCGCCGGGTCCACCGAGACCGACCTAACCGGCCCAGTCGCCCGCCGCATCCTAGTGGAACGAGCCCGAGGGTCCGGCGCGACGCGCAGCCTCTCCCAAGAGGTCCCGTCCCAACGAGGCCGGCGCCGGTGATGCTGTGAAATCGCTCGTCCCACGGCCCTGCCCCTTATCCTTCGGTGGCGGGGGACCGTTCCTGTTTCTCGCGACGCCGAGATGGTCGCGCAATCGTATTCAGGAGACCCATGCGCCTGACGGCGTGATCATGCATCAGGAGATCTAATGAAAACGAGATCGGAAGCCCGTTCCACGACAATCTCACGCCGAACATTCCTTAAGGCCTCGCTCCTGGGCGGCGGCGCGATCGCTCTGGCTGCTGCCGCGCCGGCCGCCCCCTATTCACCTCAACCGGATTCGCCAACGCCACCCCCATCGGATGCATCGCACGAGGGACACGGCGACGATTTGGGGACTGTGGGGGAGGTCGACCTCATTGCCTTTGACCCGACGTCCTTCACCCAGACCTTCGACGAAGGAAAGATCACCCCTCTGGGCGGTGGGCGCAGCCTGCGAGAGTGGGATGTCGTAGCCCTGAACAAAGACGTCGAGATTGCGCCGGGCGTCATCTTTCCCGCATGGACCTTCAACGGTCAGGTGCCCGGACCCACCTTCCGGGCCCGCGAGGGGGACCTGCTGCGATTTCACTTCTCCAATGGTGCTTCGCATGCCCACACGATTCACTTTCACGGCATCCATCCCCCCTCGATGGACGGCGTGGATCCGGTCGTTGAGCCGGGCGGGAAGTTCACTTATGAATTCGAGGCACGTCCCTTCGGCCTGCATCTGTATCACTGCCACGTGATGCCGCTCAAGCGGCACATCCACAAGGGTCTGTATGGTGCATTCATCATCGATCCGCCGGCGGGGCGGCCTGCAGCGCGCGAGTTCGTGATGGTCATGAACGCCTTCGATACCGATTTCGACGGCGAGAACGAGGTGTATGCGGTCAACACCGTCGCCTTCCATTACGCTCGGCATCCCATTCAAGTGAGGGTGGGCGAACTGATAAGGGTCTACCTTGTCAACACGACCGAATTCGACTTGGTAAACTCCTTCCACCTGCACGCTTCCATGTTCCGCCTATACCGGACCGGTACGAATCTCGAACATTTCGAACTGACAGACATCGTCACGATGGGCCAGGGTGAGCGGCACGTCCTCGAGTTCACCCTCGAACATCCAGGTCTGTTCATGTTCCACGCGCACCAAAGCGAATTCGCAGAGCTCGGATGGATGGGTATGTTCGAGGCCACGCCCGATGAGGGGGCCGCATGACCGCCGCACCGAACTCTGCACAGAACTCCAAGCCGCGCCTCCCCCTGTGGCTGGCCGTGTTGCTGCCGATTGTCGCGCTCGCACTGGCGTTTTTCGCCTTTGCCAGCGGAGGCGTGCTCTCGGCGCTGCGTTCCGACATCCCGCCCCTCGAATCGTTGACCATCGGGACGGTGCAAATGAGCCGCGATGGGTTCGAGTTCGACGTCTTCAACGGTGGCGCGCAGGCCGTCACGCTCGCCCAAGTCACCGTGGATGATGCGTACTGGCAGTTTCACACCCATCCGTCGCCCACGATCCCGCGCTTCGGACAGATCCGAGTCCATCTTTACTATCCGTGGGTGCGAGGCGAGCCGCTCAACGTGCGCCTGCTGACCTCCACCGGGCAAGTCTTTGCCGTTGAGATACCCATCGCCAGCGAAACGCCCCGGCCCGGGCTCCAGCAATTCGGGTTGTATGGTCTCATCGGAGTGTTCGTGGGCATCGTCCCGGTGGGGCTGGGGATGCTGTGGTTCCCGGCGTTGCGCCGGTTCTCGCGCCGTTGGGTCGACGCGGTGCTGGTGCTGACGCTCGGCCTGCTCGTCTTCTTGTTCGTCGACACGCTCAATGAGGGGCTGGAAAGCACGCAGGCGCTCCCCGGCGTGGCACAGGGTGTGTCGCTCTTCATCTTCGCCGCCTTGCTCACCTGGTTGGCTCTGCTCGCCATATCCAGTTCACGCCGGGGCACCAGCGGATCGTCGGGCGCTGGGCAAGGTTCGTTCCTGGCGTGGCTCATCGCGCTCAGCATCGGCATGCACAATCTGGGTGAAGGTCTCGGGATCGGCGCCGCCTTCGCGTTGGGCGAGGCCGCTCTCGGCACGTTTCTCGTCTACGGCTTCACGTTACACAACATCACCGAGGGAGTTGGCATCATAGCCCCGCTCCTTCGCCCGAGGCAGAGCGCAACCCTTGAGGAGAAACCGGTTCGACTGGCGGGATTTATCGGGCTCGCACTTCTGGCCGGCGGTCCCGCGGTCATCGGCGCGTGGATCGGCGGCTTCGCCTACGCGCCGATCCTGGGGACGATCTTCCTTGGTGTTGCCCTCGGGGCCGTGTGGCAAGTCATTGCGGAAGTGGGTCGTATGCTCTTGCAGCGCGCCCGCGCGGAGGGGCTGCCCGTGGTCACGTGGCTCAACTTAGGGGCCTTTCTCGTAGGTCTGTTGGTGATGTATCTCACTGCATTCTTGGTGCAGGCCTGAGCCGAAGCCGCACGCAAATCGAGACGGGCACCCCATGGGTGCCCGTCTTCTTCAACACTCACGTGTCCCTGCATCGCTCAGCCGGCCATCCTGCGCTTCAAGACGCGCCCCAGCCGCGCCATCCCTTCGCGTATCTTCGCCGGCGTCGCGTTCGAGAAGTTCAATCGCATGGTGTTCTCCCCTCCGCCCCTCGAGAAGAAGGGAGACCCCGGAACGAAGGCGACCTTCTCCTCGACGGCATCTTGAAGAACGTCGGCCGACTTCATCCCCTCCGGCAGCGTAGCCCAAAGGAACAGCCCGCCTTGCGGGCGAGTCCATTCGACTGCGGCGGGGAAGTTGTCTTGCATGGCCTCCAGCATGACATTGCGTCGCTCGCGGTAGACTTCGCGAATGATGCGCACGTGCCGGTCGAGGAAGCCGCCCCGGGCAACCTCGAAGGCGATCATCTGGTTGAAGGTTGCGGTGTGCAGGTCGGCGCCCTGCTTGGCTTGGACCAGCTTGCGGATGACCTCCGGAGGCGCGACAACCCATGCCAGACGCAACCCGGGCGAGAGCGTCTTCGAAAACGTGCTCAGGTAAATGACGTTGCCGCGATAGCACGGATCCCCGTTGGCACGCTTTTCGTTGTCTAACCGAACCAGGGTCGGCAGGTGTTCACCCTCGAACCGCAGTTGGCCGTACGGGTCGTCCTCGACGATGGGCACCCCGTGGAGGTCGGCAATCTCCACGAGCCGGCGCCGCCGCTCGAGCGACAAGGTCACGCCAGTCGGGTTTTGGAAATTCGGCAAGAGGTAGATGAACTTGGGCCCAGTGCGCATAGCGTCTTCCATCGCGTCGGTGATCATGCCATCGTGATCCATCGCGACCGGAACGAATTCGGCGCCGACTGCATTCCAGGCCTGGATCGCACCCAAGTAGGTGGGGTTCTCAACCAGAATGTGATCACCACGGTTGATGAAAATGCGCCCGAGCAGGTCGAGTGCTTGTTGAGAGCCGGAGGTGATGAGCACGTTCTCCTGAGTGATCTCCAGGCCGTAGCGCATCGAATGGCGCGCGATCATCTCGCGCAATGGCTGAAAGCCCTCGGTCGTTCCGTATTGCAGCGCCTGCGCCCCCGCCTCGGCCAAGACCCGCTCGCAGGCCCGCGAGACTTCTTCGATCGGGAAAACGTCCGGTCCGGGCAGACCGCCCGCGAAGGAGATGATCTCCGGCTGCTCCGTGAGCTTGAGCAATTCGCGGATGGCTGAGCTGCCCATGCGTTGTGTGCGTTGGGCATAGCGATGGTCCCACAGAGTTTGCATGCTCAGGCTGCCTCCTCGGCTCGTGCAACGGTCGTTCCCTCTGGGCGAGCGAAGGCTCGCGAAAGCTCCACACAGTGCCGATATTCTTGAAGTTGCCGGTCGACCTCGGTGCTGGACCAACCCAACTGGCGGGCAAGCATCTGCCCGACGCGCGGCGCGAGATGCATCCCACCGTCGCGAGATTCCAGGATGACCCGGGTCCGCCGGATGAGGACGTCGCAGACCGTCTGGGCCATCTCCTCCTCGACTGCGTGGCGCACGCAGGCCCACGGGTAGGCCAGGTCCGGTTCCATGCGCTCGGCGAGCTGGGGTGTCTCGACCGCGCGGCGGACCACGCTCCACGCCTCGCCCCCGTACGACCACACCAACTGACGCATCACGTCGTCCTCGAGCTCACCCTCTTCCGGGACCGCGGCCTGCGGCAGTATCGGATGGGTGCGCGTCAGACAGGGTCCCCGCGGCGCAGGTAGGCGCGGCGAGGCCAAGTCGACGACGTTGGCCGCCATGGAACGAAACGTGGTCAGTTTCCCGCCGGCCACGGTGAGCATGCCGGAGGCACTCGTCACGTAGCGGTGTTCGCGAGAAACTCGTCCGGGGCGTTCCTCGTCATCTCGCAGGAGATTGCGCACGCCGGCCCAAGTGCTCAGGATCTCAGCTTCGGCCCCCTGCACCTCCCGAAACGATGTGCGCATCGCCTCCAACATGTAGGCGACGTCCTGTGCGTCGGCGGAGGCCTCTTCCAGCGGGCCGGTGTAATCGGTATCCGTGGTTCCGACGTACGCGAAGCGCCCCCACGGGACAAGGAAGAGTTTGCGATGATCGCGCGGCGAGGAGAAGACAATAGCGTGCGAACATGGAAATCGCTCGCGGCGAAAAACGAGATGAATGCCCTTCGTCGGGCGCAACAGCGGATGCGCTCCAGGCTCGTCGAGCGCCCGAACTTCGTCCGCCCATGGGCCGCCCGCGTTAACCACGATGGCGGCTCGCACTGTGGCATGACCTCCGCGCAGCCGGTCGTGCACGGCCAGCGCGGCGATCCTGCCGCGGCGGTCCCGCTCGAGGCCGACCACACGCGCATGGTTACAGACAACCGCGCCTGCTTGTGCGGCGGCCCGCACGACGGCCCACACCAAGCGCGCGTCATCACACAGTGCGTCGTAGTAGCGGGCTGCCCCTTTCAACCCTCCGGCGGAAAGCACCGAACTCGCGCGCCAGCGCTTCCTGTGACGGCAACATGCGGTGGTGCTGTGCGCGGCTCACCGAACCGAGTAACTCGTACAGGCTCAGCCCGGCGTTCATCACACGCGGCCCGGGGTGGTCGTGTTGAAAGAAGGGAATGAGGAAGGGAGTACGGCGGACTAGGCCGGGTGCCAGGCGAAGCAGCACTCCGCGCTCCTGGCTGGCCTCGCGCACCAGGCCAAGGTGCAGATACTCGAGGTAGCGCAATCCGCCATGGATCATGCGCGACGATCGGCTGGAGGTTCCGGAGGCGAAGTCGTCCTGCTCAACCAGAGCCACCCGATAGCCACGCAGTGCAGCATCCCAGGCTACGCCGGCGCCCACGACACCCGCGCCGATCACCGCGAGATCGAACGATTCGCGCTCCAACCTCGACCAGCTTTGTTCGCGATCGAGTCTCAGCGAGGCTTCCACATCACACCCGGGTTGAGAATGCCCTGCGGATCTAGGTGATGCTTCACGGCCATCAGCAGTTGATACCCCGCCGCCCCGACCTCGGCCTTTAACCACGCCGCGTGCGACCGGCCAATCCCATGGTGGTGGGTCAAGGTGGCGCCCAGCCCCACGATGCGATCGGTGACCGCTGCTTTGACCCGATGCCATTGCGCGAGAGGGTCGGCGCCATCCTGCGCAGCCAAGAAGGTGAAGTATAGCGAGGCGCCCGTTTCGTAAGCATGCGAGACGTGACACATCACGTAGCCACGTGGACCCAGGGCTTGTCGCGCCGCGTCGGCCAATTGACGATGCACGCTCTGGATCTCCGACCAGCGCGTTGCGGTTTCGAAGGTGTCGACCATGAGCCCGCGGTCGAGGAACGCATCCCGCAGGTATGGGTGGTGGAATCGATCGCGCAGCCAATCGCGCCCGGGTGACGCACCGAGATGGAATCCTCCGCCACGCGCCATTTCCCGTCGCGCCCGCTCGGCATCCTCTGCGACGCGGTCAGCCTCACCTTCGAAGCCCAAGATCAGCAGCGCGGCCGATGCCGGAGGATAGCCCAACAAGGGGACGAGCCCCAGGCCGGCGCGCCGCAATGCAGCCCCGAGCGCGGTGTGCGGGCGGCGCGAAAGGGCCAGCCCGGCCCGGGTCTCGTCAACATCCGAGAGGCGGGCGAGCGCCGGGCGAGGCCCGTTCTGCATCAGGCCACGCACTGCGTCGACCCCCTCCTCGAAGTTATGAAAGAAGAACGCCCGGTAGTCTCGCGCTTCCGGGCGTGGGCGAATGCGAAGGGTGGCGCGGGTGATGATGCCGAGCGTGCCCTCAGACCCGAGCAGGACCTCCTTGAGGGAAGGCCCAGCCGCGCTGGCCGGCGCGCGGCCGATATCCATCGGACCGGCGGGTGTGAGGACATGCATGTCGTACACCATATCCTCGATCCGGCCATAGCCAATTGAATTCTGACCCGAGGAGCGGCTCGCGATCCACCCGCCCACGGTGGAGCACTCGAAGGATTGAGGGAAATGCCCAAGGGTGAAGCTGCGCGACTGCAGCTCGCCTTCCAGCATCGGACCGAGAGTGCCCGCGCCGAACGTGGCCAACCTCGATGTGGAGTCCAGCGAGCGCATCCCCCGCATCTGGCCAAGGTCGACGCACAAGTTGAGCGCCCGCGGGGATTCCACAGCCTCCGTCACCGAGGTGCCACCGCCGAACGGGACCAGGGCGATCTGGTTGCGTTCGGCGTAAGCCAGAAGCCACTCGACCTGATCGTCGGAGGCGGGTAGCACAACGGCGTCGGGTGCCGTGCGTACAGCATTCAAGCGCAGCCGCATCAAATCCGTGTAGGCCTTGCCCATCGCGTGGGTCAGACGGGACAAGGGTTCGGTTTGTACTTGCGCGGGGGACAACCCACGCTGCAGGTCGGACAGCAGCGCGCGAGAGGCCTTGCTGCGTGGCAAGTGGATTGTATCCAGCGAGGGAACGGGAGCGGGCCGAACGGCTGGTCCCAGGTGCGCATCCAGGAACGGACCTAGCGCGGGGTGGTCCTCAAGCGAGGCATGCGTCTCATCCGAACCCCAGCCCCACCATCGCTGCGCAACTGGCACAAAGTCATTCTAGCACGCAACTCTCGGGCCCAGCAGGACAAACGTCATGAAACAGGAGCAACGCACTCCCGATTCGCCGACCGGAATTCGAATGGCGGTATAATGCGCCGCACTGCCAGCCAGTGACCTCGGGCAGTTTGTTCCTGGCTGGCCTTTTCGCGCATCCTGCCGGTTCGATGGACCGGCGCGTCACACTGGAGGCCTTCCCAGCATGTACGGACGCTTCGCTCGCTGGCTGATTGTCATTCTGATTGTGCTTGCCCTCGACCTGTGGATCAATTGGCCGGGGACGAGCTTCCTGCAAGTTGGCGCATGGGAGCGGGACGTGCGCATCCGGCAAGGGCTCGACTTGCAGGGAGGGCTGCAGGTCCTGCTGGAAGCCGACGTCCCCGAGGGTGAGGTCGTGACCAGCGCCGACATGCAGACGGTTCGCACGGTGATCGAGAACCGCGTCAACGGCCTGGGTGTGACGGAACCGGTCGTCCAGGTCTCCGGCACGCGTCGGATTCTCGTCGAGCTCCCGGGCTTCGAAAAGACCGAAGACGCGATCGCCCTCATCAAGGAAACCGGGCTGCTCGAGTTCGTCGACGCCGGGTCCACGCGTCTCGTGGAAGGCGTCGAGGTGTTGACCGACGCGCAGGCTCCGAGCACCAGCCCGTCCGCGACGGCCACTGCAGACGCAACGGCGCCATCCCCAACTCCGGCGACGACGCCATTGATTTACCACACGGTGATGACCGGCGCCGCGCTCGACACAGTTAACGTGGGCACCGACAGCCTGGGTTCGCCGAGCATTGATTTTAAGTTGACCAGCGAAGGCTCCAAGGTGTTCGCGGATTACACATCGAACAACATCGGAACCTACTTGGCCATTGTGCTCGACGGCAAGGTCATTTCCTCTCCGGTCATCCATAATGCGATCACCGACGGCCAGGGGCAGATCTCGGGCAGCTTCACGATCGAGAGCGCGAATCAACTCGCAGTCCAGTTGCGCTACGGCGCCCTGCCCGTGCCGCTGCGAGTTGCGCGGACCGAGACCGTCGGCCCCTCGCTCGGGCAGGATTCTCTTCGCCGGAGCATGACCGCGGGCATCATCGGTCTGGGGACGGTGATTCTGTTCATGCTCCTCTACTACCGCCTGCCGGGCTTCCTGGCGGACTTAGCGCTGGCCCTGTACGCGTTGACCAGCTTGAGCATCTACCGGTACCTGCCGGTGACCTTCACCCTGCCAGGGATCGCCGGGTTCATCCTTTCGGTGGGCATGGCGGTTGACGCCAACGTGCTGATCTTCGAGCGCCTCAAGGAGGAGCTGCGCGCCGGCCGCTCGCTGCAAAGCGCGGTCGAGGCCGCTTGGTCGCGCGCCTGGCCCTCGATTCGCGATTCGAACATCTCCACCCTCATCACCTGCCTCATTCTCATCTGGTTTGGCAGCACGTTTGGGGCAAGTATCGTCAAGGGCTTCGCCGTGACCTTGGCGATCGGTGTCCTGGTGAGTATGTTCACGGCCATCATCGTGACTCGAACCTTTTTGCATCTGGTGCTGGATCGGGTCGACTTCTCCAAGCGCCACGGGTTGTTTGGCATCTGAGGTCGCACCGGCCCGGAGTCATCGGTCGGCAGCCGACCCTGCGGAGCGTTGGAGAGGGTTCAAGGAGATCGCGTGATGGATATCATCGGCAAGCGTTACTGGTTCTTCGGTCTTTCCCTGCTGATCATCGTCCCCGGGCTGATCGCCCTGGCACTGGGCGGCATGAAGCCGGGCATCGATTTCACCGGCGGCAGCCTGATCGAAGTTCAGTTCAATTCAGGGAGGGCGCCCGAGCCTCAAGCCGTTCGCCAGACGGTGCAAGCGATCGTCGGCGAAGATGTGATCGTGCAATCTTCTGGCACCGCGGGCGTGGTGATCAAACTCAAACCGATCGAAGAAGCGACGCAACAGGCGATACTAACGGCGCTCGAAACGGACTTCGGGGCGACGACGGTTCTGCAGGCCGAGAGCGTGGGGCCGGCCGTGGGCAATGAGGTCGCCCAGCGCGCGGCGGGGGCTGTGGCCCTGGCCTCGGTCGCGATCGCGTTGTACGTCACGTACGCCTTCCGGCGAGTGCCCAATGCCTTTCGATTCGGTGTGGCGGCCATCACCTCATTGATCCACGACGTGTTGGTGCTCGTCGGCCTGGAGGCCATGCTCGGGTTGTTTTTCGGATGGGAAGCCGACGCCTTGTTCCTGACCGCGGTATTGACGGTGATCGGGTTCTCAGTTCACGACACGATCGTGGTGTTCGATCGCATCCGCGAGAACCAACTGCTGCATCGGCGCATTCCCTTCGAGACGGTCGTCAACCACAGCATCGTGCAGACGCTCGATCGCTCGATCAACACAACTCTGACCGTGCTCTTGACCCTCTTTGCCATGGCGCTTTTCGGGGGCGCGACGACCCGCCACTTCATTGTCATTCTGCTGATCGGCATGCTCAGCGGTACCTATTCTTCTAGTTTTCAATGCCGCGGCAATTCTGGTCGTGTGGGAAAACCGCGACTGGCAACACTGGTTCCGCCGGCGGCCGGCGCAAAGCAGCTCCGCCTAAGGCGGGCCCACCCGCTCCGCACCAGCAGCTACTCGTAGTGGGGAAGGGTTCAGGGGACGCGAAGCAAGAGACGCGCCATATCGGCGCCGAAGAAGTACACGGCAACCGCCGCCATCGCGAGGTATGGGCCATAGGCCATCGTGGCCCCCTGAGCGGTTTGGCGGCGGACCGCTTTCCAAACGAGGATGACCAACCCGGCGCCCCCTGCCCCGAGGATGGCCAAGAACATCGCCATGAGCACCGCCGGCCAGCCCACCGCCAGCCCGACCAGGCCCGCCAGAATCACATCTCCAAACCCCAGGGCTGCTTCGTGAGTTCTGGTAGCGCATGAGGCGCAAGAACGCGAAGCCAAGCACGTACAGAAGCAGAAAGACCCCGGCCGCAGCGCCTGCTCCAATCAACGCGCCGTAGATCCGCGTGAGGCCCCCAAGCGCCGCCACGCCAAGCAATAGCGCCCCCCCGGCCAAGCTTACGTCCATCAGCACGAGGCGGTGCTCGAAGTCGATGATGGTCGTCAATACAAACAAGCCCAAGACGATGGCACCTCCTGCGAAGTCACCGATCGAATCGGGTGAACGCAGCCAGAGCGCGGCCAGCGCGGCGGACATACCCAGCTCTACGATCAGGTCGCGACGTTTGCGCGGCGCCGTACATTGACCGCAGTGGTTGCCGTCGGCGACCGTCTGGAACAGCGCCAGCCTGCGCCACCCGCGGCGTGGTTCACCACAGTAGTCGCAACGCGGCGCGAGCGCCGTCGCAAGGTGGTTGCGCCCGCGCAAGGCGCTACCGGTTGGGAGGTTATCGGCCAGGCCGTTCAGTACCCCGCCGAACAATAGCCCGACGACAAAGCACGCAAGCGTCCCGAGGAGAATCGTGGTTGGGGTCATCGGCTGGTGTCCATCGCGCGCGGGCGATTATACGTGCGAACCTGAGATGCCACACATGCGCTCCGCCGCACCTCGGGCCTGGCCGGACCCCAATGTCGTGAGGGCTTACCGCCGCCACGCACAGGAGGCTGCATGCTAGAATGCGCCCATGGAATCGCGTCGGATCCCTCTGGACGCGCCTCGATTGAGCGTCATCGCCGCACTGGTCGTGCTGGGCAACGCGCTTTCGCGCCTGGTGCGCATCCCGACGCAGGGGTTCGTGCTCACGGTTTTCAACATCCAGTGGACCGTGCTGGTCAACGGCTCAGCGGTCTTCCTCGTCATCCTGGGAGCGCTGGTGGCCGTCGGGGCGAGCTCGCTGCTGCGCGCCCACCCGGCCTTCGGCGTGCATGGCAGTGGTTCACGATGGGCCTCGCTCCTTCACCTCGTCCTGCCGGCGATGGCAACCATCGGAGGCGGAGTGGCCCTGGCGCTCTTCCCCTCCGGCCCCCGCTGGTGGGCGGGCATGGTGGCGGTGAGCGTGCTGGTCGTGTTGTGCGTCGTCGGGGAGTATATCGTCGTTGACCGCGACGACTACCGCTACGACCCGGCCTCGATCGGCCTGGGCATTCTCGCCTACACCCTGCTGGCGCTGCTGCTCAGCGCGCTCCACGCTTCGGAGACGCGCCTGGCCCTGTTTCTGCCGCTCATCGGGATTGTGGTGGCGGTCCTGGCGATGCGTCTGCTGGAGCTGACGGCACCCCCCGGGCCTCGCCTGATGGCCTATGCGGGCGGCACCGGGCTCGTGATTGCCCAACTTGGGCTTCCCTTGAACTTCTGGCCGCTGCCATCCGTGGCCTTCGGGCTGGGCTTGACGGTAGCCGCCTATTGTGTGATCGGCGTCGCCCGGGTCCACCTGCGCGGCAAGTTGGATTCGCGTACGCTAGGGGAGTACGCGTTCGTCGCGGCAGCCTCCATTGGTGTGCTGCTTCTCGCAGTTCAGCGTTGACAAGCCCCGACTTCCGTGTATACTAGTGGGAATTATCCACCGCACGCACGCCTACAATTCACCCGGCTCCACCGACCCCTCCTTCGAGAGGGGTTTCCGAGTAGTTATGGGGAGCAGCACTCGGAGCCAAGAGAGGAGGACATCGCATCGCCTCGAACAGCACGAGCCTTCACTCGCCTCACCTTGAATGTGTTCACAGGAGGAGAGTCAGCATGAAAGGCAAGTGGCATCTCATCGCTACGTTCATCATCCTGGCAAGTGTCGTCCTGGCAGCCTGCCAGCCGGCGGCCACGCCAGCCCCGACCGAACCGCCGGCGATGCCGACCGAAGCCGTCGCGCCGACCGAGATCCCCTTCGCGGCTTTGAAGTTCGAAGCGTCGTCGTGCGACTACGGCGGGATCATCAAGTCGATCGAAGCCGTGGATCGCTTGACCGTGAAGTTCACCATGTGCGTCCCCGACCCGGCCTTCCCGGCCAAGGCGGCATTCTCGGCGTTCCAGATTTACCCCACCGAGGTGCTTGAGGCGACAGGTGGCGGCGGCGATCTGATCGAGCATCCCGTCGGCACCGGGCCGTACGTTCTCGAGGCCTGGAACCGCGGCGACAATGTGACGCTGCGCCGCTTCGATGATTACTGGGGCACCAAGGCTCTTTCGCCCACCGTCGTGGTCCGCTGGAGCCAGGAAGGCCCGCAGAAGCTGATCGAGTTGCAGGCCGGCACCGTTGACGGCATCGACAACGTGGCTCCGGACGACATCGCCACAGTGCAGGCGGATCCGAAGCTACAACTCGTCCCGCGCGCGCCCTTCAACGTCTTTTACCTCGGGTTCAACAACACCTACGCCCCGTTCGATAACGAGAAGGTGCGCCAGGCCATCGCCATGTCGATCGATCGCAAGCGCATCGTCGACACCTTCTACCCACCCGGATCGAGCGTCGCCGATCAGTTCCTGCCGGAGGGCCTGTTGGCTCGGCCGGAGGGCAGCAAGTGGTATGACTTCGACCCGGTGGCTGGCAAGGCGCTGCTCGCCTCAGCCGGCTTCCCGAATGGGTTCGAGACGACCCTCAGCTACCGCGATGTGTTCCGCGGCTACCTGCCCGAGCCACCCGTGGTGGCCCAGGACATCGCCGCCCAGCTCAAGGCCAACCTCAACATCACGGTCAAGCTGGACCAGATGGAATCTGGCGCCTTCCTCGACGCGTCAGACGCTGGTGAGATCAAGGGCCTGCACCTTCTGGGTTGGACAGGTGACTACCCTGACCCGACCAACTTCTACGACTACCACTTTGGCGCCGGCGCCTCCAAGCAGTTCGGCACCAAGTGGGACGACATCACCTCTCGGCTCAGCCAGGCCGGGCAGCTCGGCGATGAGGAAGCTCGCCGCGCGATCTACACCGAGGTCAACGAGCTGCTCAAGCAGCATGTGCCGATGATCCCGGTGGCCTACGGCGCTTCCGCCGCGGCCTACAAGGCAACCGTGGTGGGTGCACATGCCAGCCCGCTTGGGAATGAGAGCATGGAGGTGATGGGCATCCCCGGGCAGGATACGTTCGTGTGGATGCAAAACGCCGAACCCATCGGGCTGTACTGCGCCGATGAGAGCGACGGTGAGTCGCTGCGCGTGTGCGAGCAGATCAACGAATCGCTGCTGGCCTACGAAGTCGGCGGCGCGAAGGTCATCCCCTCGCTGGCAACCGAATACAGTGCCAACACGGACGCCACGGAGTGGACCTTTACACTGCGCGACGGCGTGAAATTCCACGACGGCTCGTTCCTGGATGCCAATGACGTCGTGCTCTCGTGGGACGCCCAGTGGGATGCGGCCAGCCCGCTGCACGTTGGCCGCGTGGGCGACTTCTCGTACTTCTCGGGGTTGTTCGGCTCGTTCATCAACGCGCCGAAGTAAGCCGGACAACAGCACGACAGAACCGGACGTCAAGCGTGGGGGAGGCCCTCTGGCCTCCCCCACAGTCCACCAGGCGCGAAGCTTGTCATGATCCAATACATCATCCGGCGCATCCTGTACTCGTTGCCCGTCCTGCTGGGCATCATCTTCGTGACTTTCACCCTGGCGCGTGTGCTTCCAGGCGACCCGTGCCGCGCGGTGCTGGGCGAGAAAGCCACCGACCAGGTGTGCGACGCGTTCATCAAGCGCAACGGCCTCGACAAACCCATTCCGACGCAGTTCGTGATCTATCTCGGCCAGGTGCTCAGGGGCGACCTCGGTGATTCCTTCCGCCAAGGCCGCTCCTCCGTCGTCATCCTTGCGGAACGTCTGCCGGTGACGATTGAATTGGCCATCGCCGCCATGATCTTGGCCACACTCGTCGGGATCCCGCTGGGGATGGTCTCCGCCTACTGGCGCAACTCACCTCTCGACGTAGTGACGATGATCGGCGCGAACATCGGGGTATCCACACCCGTGTTCGTTCTCGGACTCTTGCTCGAGTATCTCTTTGCAATCATCCTCAAGGACACATTTCTCAAGCTGCCACCGAGCGGCCGGCTCACCTCCGGTTTGGTTCTGCCTTCATTGGCACAAGCCTGGGGGCTGACGAACTTGAGCGGGGGAGGCGCGACCGTGATCGGCTTCCTCTCGAAGTTGTATATCTTCAACGCGTTGGTCACCGGGCATTGGGAGATCCTGGCGGATGTCCTCAAGCATCTCATCCTACCCGCCGCGGCCGTGGGTACGATTCCCATGGCGATCATCGCGCGCATGACTCGGTCGTCGATGCTGGACGTGCTCGGGTTGGACTACGTACGCACGGCGCGTGCCAAGGGCTTGCGCGTGCGCCAAGTCATCATGCGCCACGCACTGCGCAACGCGATGTTGCCGGTGGTCACGGTGATCGGCCTGTCGATGGGCGGGCTGCTGAGCGGCGCGGTGCTCACCGAGACCGTCTTCAACCTGGCCGGCGTGGGTCGGACCCTTTACGAATCGATCTCCGCACGCGACTACACCGTGGTGCAGGCCTTCACGCTGGTGATTGCGGTCTTCTACGTCGGCGTCAATCTCCTGGTGGACGTGCTGTATGCGTTTCTCGATCCGCGCATCCGCTTGAGTTGATGATGCAAACCGCGGAGGCCTTGCCCCTCGCCCCTCGGGCACGCTCTGCGAACCCCTATTGGGAAGCATTTCGCCGTCTGCGCCGCAGCCAATCGGCCATCCTTGGCGCGACGATTCTCACCGTGCTCTCCATCGCGGCCATCCTGGCACCTGTGCTCAGCCGGTATGACCCCACGCTGCCGCTGATCGGCGTTGAGAATGTCGTCAAGCGCGGCGCCCCATGCATCCACCTGCTGGGCTGCCCGGCCGATAAGCCCGAACACTACTTCGGCATCGATGGAAACGTGCGCGATGTCTACAGCCGTGTGCTCTTCGGCGCCCGGCTTTCGCTCGTCATCGGCCTGACGACGGTCTCCTTTGCGATCGTGATTGGTACGACACTCGGACTGTTGGCCGGATATTTCGGCGGCCAAGCCGATAACATCATCATGCGCTTCATGGACGTCCTGCAGGCATTCCCCAGCCTGCTGCTGGCGATCGCGATTGTGACCGTGCTCGGCCCAGGGCTCATCAATGCCCTGCTCGCGATCGGCATCATCGAGATCCCCACCTTCGCGCGGGTTGTACGCGCAAGTGTGCTGTCGATCAAGGAACTGGATTACGTCTCGGCGTCGCGTGCGTTGGGAGGGTCGAGCCTGCACATCATGTTGCGCCGCATTCTGCCCAACGCTCTGACGCCGCTCATCGTCCAGGGCACGCTGGGCATCGCGACGGCGATCCTGGATGCGGCCGCGCTGTCCTTCTTGGGGTTGGGCGCGCAACCTCCCACGCCCGAGTGGGGCCTGATGGTCGGTCAGGAGTACAAGAACATCTTCAACGCCCCGCACCTCACTTTCTTCCCCGGCATCGCCCTCATGCTCACGGTGCTCTCGTTCAACTTGCTGGGCGACGGCCTGCGCGACGCCCTCGACCCGCGCCTCTCCCAGAAGGGGTTCGAGGGTCGCGCCTAGTCCACTCACCTCTCGCACCGTCGCGATCAGGTCTCTTGCGCTGTACAGGGCATAGCATTCCTTACGGCCAGCCGCGGGCGCGCGGCCTGGGCGATCATCGCCGTGCAGGATTGACGTGGATTGCGTGTCCTGAGTCTGAGTGGGCAGGTCAATGAGCTCATGGGCCGGGCTCTGCGGAGACCCGTTGCCCCGCGGCCTGAGGGCATAGGATCGAGGGGAGTCAATTCATTCCAGCGCACCCCACACAACGAGCAGGGCTGCCCCGTTTGGGACAGCCCCGTTTTGTCTCTGCAGGTGCGAGGGGCGTTGCCCCTGCGCTACGTCTGTGGAGGCGGCGAGTGACGCGCACGCCATCCGTGCAGGCGCTCGGTTCCCTGAGCGAGGCGCAGGAGATTCGGACGCAGCGACCAAAGCAAGGCGACTGTTGCTCCGAAGGCGAAAACGGTGTAGGCCCAGGGCGAGAGACCCAGCGCAGACCGAACGGTGAAGATCGCGAACGTCAGTGCGCCCACCGCCAAGGTCGTCACAGAGGCGAAGCCGATGAAATAGAAGACGGCCGCGGCGACAGGCACCATGATCAGTGCACTCGGAGCCCAAAAGGCGATGGATGCGCCCACCGTGGGGGCACCGCCAGCCCCTCCGCGAAACTGAAGCCGCGTCCGTCCACTGAGGTCCTTGCTGACTTCGACCAGAAAGACCGAGTAATTGTGGCCCAGCACCGAGGCCAATCCCGCAAGCGCCTCGATCCACGGTTGGTGAACGACGAGGCCGCGGGCGAGCCACACGGCCAGCGCGCCTTTGAGGATGTCGAAAACGGTCGTCAACAACCCGACGCCCAGGCCGCCCGCGCGCATGGCGTTGGTTCCCCCAGTCCGGCCGCTCCCCACCTGGCGGACGTCCTGGCCGGTCACGAGACGAACGACCACCAACCCGGAGGGAACGGAGCCGAGGAGATAGCCGAGCACGCCTGCAAGTAGTGCCATAAGAACCATCATGGGGCCTCTTGGATGCGATGGTCTTGAACGATCATCACACAATGGTCAACCCGCAACGCGCCGAGCGTGGCGCGCCGCGCACAGACGGCCGTTTTCAGCGGCCCGCTCATGGCCGGCCACCCAAGGCCGTGCTACTGGCTGCGCTGTGCGGCGATTTGGAGCGCAAGCCAATCCTGGTCGACGGGCAAGCGTCGAACCCGCACGCCACAGGCATTGTAAATGGCATTGGTGATTGCCGGCGTCGTGGGGATGCTCGTGATCTCGCCGATGCCCTTGGCGCCGTACGGCCCGGCGGCCACCGGATGCTCGACCACGATCGACTCGATGTGCGGCGTGTGGGTTATCGAAGGCATCCGATAGCGTGCCAGGCGGTCGGAAAACACACGACCCGCTTCCACAATGAACTCCTCGGTGAGCGCGTTCCCGAGACCCATCATCACGCCGCCTTCGACCTGACCCTGCACGCCAAGCGGGTTCAGCGCGCGGCCCACGTCGGTGGCCGCGATCACTTGCACCACGCCCACCTCGCCCGTCTCGAGGTCCACTTCGACCTCCGCCGCCTGGGCGGCGAACGAATAGGCGAAGTGCATATCGCCGCCTGTGCCCAGCGCCATCGTCGCGGGAGCGCGGTATTCGTACGAAGCGCGCGCCTCGTGCCCCTCGCTGCGCATGAGCGCTGCCACCTCGGCCATCGGGATGCGCTGCCGGCCGATCCAGGCGGCGCCCTCGGCAAACCGAATGGAATCCGGAGGACAATCGTAACGCTCCGCGAGCGTGGTCGAGGCGGCCCCGCGCAACGCGCGTGCAGCATACAGAACGGCATTGCCCGCCACGAAGGTCTGGCGTGAGGCGGTGGTCGGCCCGCCATCGGGAGTGAGGTCGGTATCGGAAAGAAGGACCCGCACGTCGCTTGCCGGCAGGCCAATCTCCTCGGCCGCGATCATTTGCAGGACCGTGACCAGCCCTTGCCCGATTTCTGCGGAAGCGCTGCGCACCTCCACGCAACCGTTCGAGTCGAGTTCGACTTCCGCGCCCGCTTTGTCGTCCGCTCCTCCTCCGAGGCCGGTGTTCTTGAAGGCCACGGCGAAGCCCCAGGCGCGCCGCCTGGCGGGCCATCCTTCGACCCTCCGCGCGACGAAAGGACGAGGGCCACCGCGCTCGCGAAGCCGAACATCGACGCGGTCGATGCACTCGAGCAGGCCGACGCTCTCGTGCAGGATCTGTCCGGTGCTCGTGCTCGCGCCCACGCGCAGCGCATTGCGGCGTCGCAAATCAACCGGGTCGAGCCCGAGCTTCTCCGCCAGTTCATCCATTGCGGACTCGATGGCAAAACACGATTGAGTGACACCGAAGCCTCGGAAGGCGCCCGCTGGCGGATTGTTTGTGTACATGGCATAGCAGTCGGCGCGTACGTGCGGAACAATGTACGGCCCGCTGGAGTGGGTCGTCGCGCGGGTCATGACCTTATCTCCCAGCGAGGCGTATGCACCGCTGTCGCCGTAGAGTTCCGTGTCAACCGCGAGCAGGGTCCCATCGCGTTGCGCGCCGATCTTCACGCGGATCTGCGTGGCATGACGCTTGGGATGCACCAGCAGGCTTTCGTGGCGATCGTAAAGCACCTTGACCGGGCTGCCCGTGGCGCGCGCGAGAAGTGCCGCGTGTATCTGGCCGGCGATATCCTCCTTGCCTCCGAACCCGCCCCCGATGAGCGTGCCGATAATGCGAACGCGATCCTCCGGCACGCCCAAACAGGCGGCGACCTGCGCCCGATCTTCATACGGGATCTGGGAACCGACATAGATCTCAATCCGGCCGTCTCCGGTCGGTCGCGCCAAGCTGCATTCCGGTTCCATGAACGCGTGCTCGGTCATAGGCGTGTGGAAAGTGTCTTCGACGACGACCTGGGCCTGGCGCATTCCCTGTTCCACATCGCCTTTGCGAACGGGGATGTGCTTGAGCAGGTTGCCGAACTCGTGCACTCGAGGCGAGTCGCTGTGCCGCGCGGCGACCGGGTCGCTGACGACAGCGAGTTCCTCGTAATCGGCGACGATCAAGCTCAACGCCTTCGCAGCAATCGTGCGCGAGGTGGCGGCCACGAGCGCAACCGCGTCGCCCACCGTGCGCACCTTCTCCCCGACGCCCACCAGGGCCGGCCAGTCGCGGACGACCAGGCCGTGGTTACGTGCACCGGGCACGTCTTCCGCGGTCAGAACCGCCACAACACCCGGCAGCGCCTTGGCGCGCGTCACGTCGAGCTTCGTCAGGATCGCGTGGGGCACTCCCGCTCGCAGTGCCCGCCCGTGAAGCATCTCGGGGAAGACGTAATCATCCGCAAACAGCGCGCTGCCGGTGGCCTTGGCCGCTGCGTCCGGCCTCGGCACGGTATGCCCGACCACCCTCGTTGCGGGGTTGTGCGCCTGGCTCGGTCCCTCGATCGGCTCCCCGGTGCGCATGCTCGTTGCGGCGTCGCGCACGGCGCTCTCGATGGATGGGTAGCACCCGCAGCGACACAGCGTGTCCTTGAGGGCGTGGCGGATCTGCATTGGGCTCGGATCCGGCAATCGAGCCAGCAATGCTGCTGCGGTCATGATCTGCCCCGGCGTGCAGAAGCCGCACTGGATCGCCCCGTGAGCCACAAATGCTTCTTGCAGCGGATGCAGCGCATTCGCCGCAGCCAATCCCTCAATGGTCGTCACCCGGCGTCCGGCGGCTCTCTGCGCCGGCAGCGTGCACGCGAGCACAGGCTCTCCATCGAGAAGCACTGTACACGTGCCGCACTCCGCCTCGTTGCAGCCGATCTTTGTGCCGGTGAGGCCAAGCCTCTCGCGCAATGTGTCGGCGAGCATCTCGTCGGACTCGACATCCACATCAATACTCTTCTCATTCACCCACATCGACACGTGGTCCATGATCTACCCTGTTTCAACCGATTAAATCAGCTCTTCGTCGATGGCCGGCACCGCGCCAGCCACAGAGCCCATCGCACCGCGAGAGTGTTCGAACTCAACAAAGTGCCAAGCAGATGACGGCGGTACTCGGCCGTCGCGCGATGCGCACTGCTGCGCAGTCGGACGTCTTGCATCAAGCCGGCCAGAACCCGCTCGATGTCGAACTCGATCTGCAGGCTGGCCGCACAGCACCGCTTCGGCCTCGAGCGCCCGGCGCGGCGTCGGCCCGGCAGGGCCGGCGGCCAGGCGCGCCGACGTGATCGTTCTCCGCTCGTCGAGCCGCATCCACAGCGCCATGTTCAGGATGGCGATGGCCACCCCCTGAGGACGCATCACGCGACGGAAAGCGCATCCTTCGAGCGGCCCGCGCCGCGGGATCACAAGACCCCACCAGCAGGGCCGTCTGCCCTGTGAGCGTCGTCCTCCCAGGCGCAACGAATAGCTCCTCCAAAGATATGCTACGCCGGCCTCCAGCCTCCGCGACCACGGCCTGTGCTCCCAGGGCCAGCAGCGCAATCGTGCCGTCTGCTGCCGGCAGCCCGTGCGCGACATTGCCGCCAAGGGTTGCCACGTTGCGCACCTGAGGGCCCCCGATGAGCGAGCACGCCTCGACCAGGCACGGTGCCTCGCGATTGAGCAGCGGGTTCTCGATGATGCGGGAGTGCGTCACCGCGGCACCAACGAAGAGTGCCCCGGTCTCCTCGCGAATCTCACACAGCTCGGCGATCCGGGAGACGTCGACCATCACTTTGCACGGGCGCCTGGCGCCCCTGTTGCAGGTCGAGCACAAGGTCGGTGCCACCCGCAATCACGCGCGCCATACCCGGCGCCTGCGCGAGAGCGCGCAACGCCTCATCGACCGTGGTGGGTTGGAGGTACTCATCCCAGTAGGTCATGCGCCTACCGTTCGAGGATCGATGGGTCAGCCGGCGCTTCTCGATGAGCGGGGATGCTCAACGCCGGCGCGAGTCCGCCCCGCGCCGACCTCTGACCCGAGGCAACCGAATGTGCGGGCGCGGCTAGCCGCGCCCAAGCGTGCTGCGCAATGCCTTCAGCGTCGGCTCGATCACCGGCGCCTCACCGGCCGCTTGCATAGCGGACCTTACGTCCTTCAAGCCGCTGCCAGTATTGATGACAACGATCCGCGCGTCGCGTCCGATGAGTCCATCGCGAACTGCGGTCACCAGGCCGGCAAATGCCGCCGCACCTGCAGGTTCCGCAAACACAGCGGCCGAGCGAGCCAAGTCGCGCATCGCAGCCAGGATCAACTCATCGCTCACCGTGAGGACCGCCCCACCCGTCTCGCGAGCAGCGCGAACAGCGCGCACGCCGTCTCGCGGCAAGTCCACTGAGATGCTGTCGGCAATGGTCGTCGCGCGGACGGGAGTGATCGTCTCGCTACCACTCATGAAAGCATTGTAGATCGCCGCCGATCCACTGGACTGCACGCCGAACAGGCGCGGTATGTTCTTGATCCAGCCCAGAGCCAGCAAGTCCTTGAACCCCTTGTGAACCCCGGAGATGATGTTGCCGTCACCGACCGAAACAAAGATCGCATCCGGCACTGCCCAACCCTCCGTTGAGCGTGATGCGGGCTCGGTCATCGCAGTGAACTGCTCAGCGATCTCGAATGCGGCGGTCTTCTTTCCCTCCAGGGTGAAGGGATTGTACCCTGTGCTGCGGCAGTACCAACCGAAAGCAGTGGCGGCCTCGAGCGCGAGGTCAAACGCCTGATCGTACGTGCCATCCACCAGGACGACCCGCGCGCCGAAGATGAGCAATTGGGCAACCTTGGCCGTGGGCGCGGTCTTGGGAGCCAGGATGACAGCCGGGCGGCCCGCCGCGGCCGCCATTCCGGCCAGCGCGGCGCCGGCGTTTCCGGTAGAGGCGGTGACAATGGTATCGGCGCCGATCTCTTGCGCCCGCGCCACGGCGATCGCGCTGGCGCGATCCTTGAAGGAGGCGGTCGGGTTGCGCCCGTCATCCTTGAGCCACACCTGGTCGAGCCCGGCGACTTGGGCGAGGCGCGCCGGGCGGAGCAATGGCGTCCAACCCACAGCGCGCAGGGCCGTGCCCTCGTGCCCGGGGTCGTTGACCGGAAGCAGGGGCAGGTAGCGCCAGATGGACATTTCGCGAGAGGCAGAAATCGACGCGGGGGTGACGCCGCGGCGGAGAGCATCGTAATCGAGAACGACATCCAGATTGCCGCCGTCCTTTGGGCAGGTGTAGGTCACATCGTGCGGGCCGTAGTCGGTTGCGCACAGCGAACATCGGTAGCCGAGGAAGGTGCCCATCTACAACCCGCGCTCCCCTCGGACGTACGGCACGCCCAGCGCGGCCGGCGCGCCGATCCGCTTGCGCACCGCCTCGCGCGAGCCGATCACCAGCACGATGATCGTGAACAGGTAGGGCAGCATCTGCAGGAAGAAGCCCCAGTAGGGAATGTAGTAGAACGGATTGCGCAGCCCGAGCAGCGACGGTCGGCCCCTGGAGGTCGAGGATCAAGCGGCGCAGCGCGCCGAACGTGTACGCGCCGACGGCCGCGCGCACACGGGTCCCACTGCGCGAAGATCACCAGGCCGATGGCGATCCAGCCCTGGCCGGCGGTCGTCAGTTCGCTGAACCAGCCGGGCGAGACCGCCAGGCTGATCGTCGCCGCCGGCCAGCCCGGCCAGCACGCCGCCGACGAAGACGTAGAAGTAGCGCAGCCGATAGACGTTGATGCCCAGCGCATCGGCCGCCGCCGGGATACTCGCCGACCGCGCGCAGGTGCAGGCCGGGCCGCGTGCGATTGATGTAGTACCACGCCAGCGGGACGAGCAGATAGCCGACGTAGACCAGGACGCTCTGGTTGGTGAAGAGGATCGGGCCGAGGATCGGGATCTGCGACAGCACCGGGAATGGTGAAGACCGGGCAGCAGCGCGATCGTGCCCGCCTTGCTCAACCCCTCGCCCAAGCACCAGGCTGAGCCCGATGCCCAGGAAGTTGATCGCCAGGCCGCTGACCACCTGGTCGGCCTGGAAGCTGATCGTGACGAAGCGCGTGCAGCTGGCTGAGCAGCCCGGCCGCCAGCATCGCGACGAGCAACCCCAGCCACGGGTTGCCGGTGCTCACGGCCGACGCTGAAGGCGCTCATCGCGCCGATCAGCATCATGCCTTCGACGCCCAGGTTCATGCACGCCCGATCGCTCGGCGAAGATCTCGCCGATGGTGGCGAACAGCAGCACCGTGCCGGAGGCGACGCCGGCCTGCAGGATGATGATCAGGTCCATGGTTCAGGCCTCCGCCCCGGCGGCGCACGATGCGCACCCGATAGCGCAGCAAGAACATCGCTGGCGATCACGCAGAACAGGATGATGCCCTGCATCATCTGGGGCACGCCGGAGGGCTGGATCTCGCGCCCGGCCAGGATCAGCGCCGCCGAAGAGGATGGAAACCGAGGATCACCGCGAACGGGATTCAGCTTGGCCAGCCAGGCGATGATGATGCCGGTGAAGCCGTAGCCCGGCGAGATCGCCCCCTGCAGCCGGTGCACCACGCCGGTGATCTCCGACATGCCGGCCAGCCCGGCCAGTCCGCCCGAGACCATCATCACCAGCACGGTGTTGCGCACGATGTTGATGCCCGCGTAGTCGCGCGGCGCGGGGGTTGTCGCCGATCAGGCGGATCTCGTAGCCCCACCGGCTGCGATAGATGATGAACCACACGACGACCGCGGCGACCAGCGCGAAGAGGAAGCCCCAGGTGCAGCGTCAAGCCGCGGAAGTCCTTGAACTGGCTGGCGTAGATCGGTCAGGCGCGGCAGCCAGGCGGTGCTGCGGAAACATCGGCGACATCTGGAAGCCGCCTTCGCTCCACACGCCGAAGACCCAGAAGTTGATCCAGCGCGACGGCGATGTAGTTCAGCATCAGCGTCGTGATGATCTCGTTGACGTTGAACTCGCGCCTTCAGGTAGCCGGGGATGAAGCCCCACAGCGCGCCGCCCAGCATGCCCGCGAGCATCATCGCCGGGATCATGAGCCAGGGCGAGGTCGTCCGGCGGCAGCAGCGGGGTCAAGCACCACCGCGCTGGCGCCCCAGCGCGCCCAGGAAGAACTGCCCTTCCGCGCCGATGTTCCACAGCTTCATGCGAAAGGCCAGCGCACAGGCCAGGCCGACCAGGATCAGCGGCGTGGCCTTGACCAGTGTGTCGGTGAAGCACGCCCGAGGCTGCCGAAGGCCGCCTTGGCGATGTGGGCGTACGGCCGCAACGGATCGCCGCCGGCCAGCGCGATCACGATCCCGCCGAGAGACAGCGCCACGACCAGCGCGCCGATCGAGACCGCCGGACGGCAGCCAGCGCGGCACGTCGCAGGCGCGGCTCGATGCGAATGCTGAAGGGCAGGCCGAAGCGCTGCGCCGGGGTCAGCGTGTGGTCGTGGTGCAGTCATGCGGTCGCCGCTCCTTGCTCGGACGGATTGCTCAGCGGCGTGCCGGTCATCATCAGGCCGATCGTCGTCCAGGTCGCCCTGTCGGCACTTCGCCCATGATCTCGCCCTCGTAGATCACGACGATGCGGTCGGACAGCGACAGCAGTTCCTCCAGCTCCTCGGAGATCAGCAGGATGGCCGCGCCCGCTTCGCGCTCGGCCAGCAGCAAGTCGCTGCACGCCTTCGATGGCGCCCACGTCCAGGCCGCGCGTCGGCTGCACGGCGATCATCAGCTTGCGGCCGGGCCGACATCTCGCGCGCCAGGATCACCCGCTGCAAGTTGCCGCCGGACAGCAGGCGCGCCTGCGTCTCGACGTTGGGCACGATGATGTCGTATGCTCCTTCAGCTGATTCGCCTGGTGCGCGGCGCGCCTGCGCAGTCGAGCGACCAGCCGCGGGCGATGCGGCGGCTGCCGATAGTTCTTCATGATCAGGTTGTCGGTGAGGCTCAGGCCGGGCGCGGTGCCGACGTGCGTGCGATCTTCGGGGACGTGGGCCACGCCGCGCTTGATGATCGTGCCGGGCGCGGCTGGTTGGCTGACTCCTCGCCGTTGCATCAGCACGCGGCCCGCCGTGCACTTGCGCAGCCCGGTGATCACCTGGGCCAGTTCGCTCTGCCCGTTGCCGGCCACGCCCGCCAGGCCGACGATCTCGCCGGCGCGCACCTGGAGCGAGACGCCGCGCAGCGCGGGCAGGCCGCGTCGTTCTCGGCGTGCACACCCTCCACCGACAAGCACCACCTCGCCCGGCTGTCGCGGCTTCTTCTCCAAACGGAAGACCACCTCGCGGCCGACCATCAAGCGCGCCAGTTCGGCCTGCGTGGTCCCGCTCAGCCTGCAGCGCCGGCGGCCGTGACCCTGCCGTTGCGCAGCACGGTCACGCGATCGGCGATCGCCAGCACTTCGTCCAGCTTGTGGCTGATGAAGATGATCGAGTTGCCGTCGGCGACCATCGAGCGCAGGGTCTCGAAGAGTTCGTCGATCTCCTGCGGCGTGAGCACGGCGGTCGGCTCGTCCATGATCAGCACCTGCGCGCCGCGATAGAGCATCTTCAGGATTTCGACGCGCTGCTGCTCGCCGACCGAGAGCTGCCAGATCTTGGCGTGCGGGTCGACCTTCAGGCCGAAGTGCTCGCCCAGCTCGGCGATTTCGTTTGTCGAAGGTCGGCCAAGTGCAGGAGGAAGCGCGGCTCGTCCAGGCCGAGCAGAATATTCTCGGTCACGGTTTGCGATGGCACGAGCATGAAGTGCTGGTGGATCATGCCGATGCCGGGCTGAATGGCGTCGCGCGGCGAGCTGAAACTGACCGGCTTGCCGTTGACGAGGATCGTGCCGGCTTCCGGCTGATACAGGCCGGCCAGCACGTTCATCAACGTGCTCTTGCCCGCGCCGTTCTCGCCGAGCAGAGCATGAATCTCGCCCTGGCGCAGGTCGAAATCGACGTGGTCGTTGGCGAGGACGCCGGGGAAGCGCTTGACGATGCCGCGCATCTCGACCACGGTCTCGGGATTGCGCTGGCATGGGCAGCATCGCTCATGCGACCTGCGAATGACCGCATTCGCAGGTCGCCATGTAGCTTAACGCGGGTCAGACAGCCGGGGCCAGGGCCGTCCCTGGCGCCCGGCCGTAAGACTAAGCTCGTTAGCTGCTACTGAGTTGCGGCAGCTCGGCCGTGATGCCGTCGGCCCACCAGTACATGCAGTACTTGCACTCCAGGCCGGGGGCGCCGGGCGGGAACTGATCGAGATCGGCCTGCTCCATCTTCTCGCCGGCCGGCACGATCACCTTGCCCGTGTTGTCCTTGATCTCGCCGGCGAAGACGTCGAAGCGGGTGAACTTGCCCGCCAGCATCTTGGCCAGGGTGTCCTTGACCATCTGGATGTCTTCGGCCGGCAGATCCGCCATGCCCTTGGTCAGCTGCTGGCCTTCCATGAAGCCGTACAGGCCCAGCGCGCCGCTGTCGGCGTCGAAGTAATCGAAGCCGGGCTTGTAGGTCTTGTCGATCACGCCCTGGGCGATCTTGGCGTAGATCGGGCCCCAGTTCCAGTAGGGCGTGGTCAGGCAGCGCTCGACCTTGCAGGAGCCGACCCAGTCGTAGGTGATGCCCCACTTGCCCTTGGCCTGCGCCACGTCGGCCGAGGCCGGCGTATCGGCGCCGGTGAAGACCACCTGCGCGCCGGCGTCAAACAGCGAAGCGGCGGCTTCCTTCTCGACGACCGGATCGTGCCAGGTGTTGATCCAGCGCACGTCCAGCGTGCACTCCGGGCAGGTCTTCTTCATGCCCAGCGCAAAGGCATTGCCCAGGCGCAGTTCTTCGGGGATGGGGAAGGTGGCCATGTAGCCGAGCTTGGGGTTGCCGTCCTTCTTGGCGCGCGACCCGGCGACCATGCCGGCCAGGTACTTCATGTCTTCCATCGCGCCGAACAGGTTGCCGAAGTTCTTGTTGTTGGACTTGTAGCCGCTGACGTGGATGAACGTCTGATCGGGGAATTCCTCGGCCACCGTCGCCAGTCGGATCCATGTAGCCGAACGAGGTGGTGAGGATCAGGTCGAAGCCCTTGCGGGCCAGGCTGCGGATGACCTGCTCGGCCTCGGCGCCTTCGGGCACGTTCTCGACGTAGGCGACGTGCGAGTTGGGCACGTTCTTCTCGACGTACTTCAGGCCATCGTAGTGCGCCTGGCTCCAGCCGCCGTCGTCGTGCGGGCCGATCAGCACCATGGCCGACGTTGAACTTGCCCTTTTCGACGTCCGGGATCTGGAAGCCGCCCGTCTGGCCGGGAGCTTCGGTGGCGGCCGGCGCCTCGGTGGCTGCAGGCGGCCGGCGCCTCGGCTGGCTGCGGGCGGCGCCGCCGGGCGCGCGGCGCCAGTGCCGACACGCGGCCGCGAGGATCAGGCTGCAGATCGCCAAGCAGTGCACGCGTCCAAGTCATCGTTTATGCTCGTGCGTCTACTGACTCCTCCTGATGAATAGCATGGACCGTTGATCATCAGAATCCGTCACGCTTTCGGACAGCTGACAACATGCAATCGGGCGATGACCACCTCCTTCCACTGGCGCAATCTGCGCCTCTAGCGGCACGATCCGCGTGCCGGTTTCGCCCGTCAGCGCGCGCTCGATGTTCTCCGGATTGGTGATGAGGGCCTGCTTGCCGCCGCGCTCCAGGAACCAGATGATGGCCTGGATCTTGGGCCCATGGTGCCTTTGGCAAAGTGCCCTTCGGCCAGGTAGCGCTTGGCCTCGGCCAGGTCATCCGGTCCAGCCATTGCTGGTCCGGCTTGTTGAAGTTGAGCGCCACTTTCTCCACCGCGGTCGAGATCAGGAACAGGTCGGCCTTGATGCATCGGCGCCAGCAGCGGCCGGCCGAAGTCCTTGTCGATCACGGCTTCGACGCCGATCTAGGTCGCCGTGCTCGTCCTCGACCACCGGGATGCCGCCGCCGCCGACGGCGATGACGACGAACGCCGGCGTCGATCAGCTGCCTGGATCGGCGTCCGCTCGACGATGCGCTTGGGGATGCGGCGAGGCGCACCACCCGCCGCCAGCCGCGCCCGGCATCCTCGACCACGGTCCAGCCATCTCGTCCTCGCCGCCGCTCTTTGGCCTCGGCCTCGTCCATGAACGAGCCGATGGGCTTGGTCGGATTCTGGAAGGCCGGATCGTTGCGGTCGACCAGCACCTGCGTGACGACGGTCGACGGCGTTGCTTGTTGATGCCGCGCTGCTGGAACTCGTTGTGCAGCGCCTGCTGGAACATGTAGCCGATCGCGCCCTGGCGTGTCGGCGCCGCAGAATCGAGCGGCACTTCGTGCAGCTTCGCTGCGCGCGACAGCTCGGAGCGGCGCAGGATGAAGCCGACCTGCGGGCCGTTGCCGTGCGTCATCACGACCTCCCAGCCCGGCCTCGATCATGTCGGCGATGTGGCGGCTGGTCTCCTCGGCCGCCTGCGTACTGGTCCGGGACCGTCTGGTGCTTGGTCGTCCTTGATCAGCGAATTGCCGCCGATGGCGACGACAGCGACTTTCTTGGCCATCTGTGCTCCTCGTGGCTCGTTACCGGTCGTCGAACCTGCCGGCAGTCTAGCCCATCGTCAAGCGCCATGACCGCCTTTTGGGCGTGCAGGCGGTTCTCGGCTTCGTCGTACACCACCGACTGCGGGCCGTCGATCACGCCGTCGGTGACTTCGATGTTGCGGTCGGCGGGCAGCGGGTGCATGTAGATGGCATCCGGCTTGGCCAGCGCCATGCGGCGCTCGTCGGTGATCCAGACTGAGTACTTCTTGATGATCTCTGGCGCCTTCTTCCTGGTCCGGCGTGTGCACCATCGCGCCCCACGACTTGGCATAGACGATGTCGGCGTCCTTGAAGGCCTTCGTCCATGTCGTCGCACGACCTCGAAGCCCGTGCCGAACTTGCGCGCCTGCTCGCGCGCCTGATCCATGATCTCGGGCATCAGCTTGAACTCCGGCGGGTGCGCCAGCGACCACGTCCAGGCCAAAGCGCGGCATCTGCAGGATCGAGCGACTGCGGCACCGACATCGGCTTCTGGTACGAGGCGGCGTAAGCCCACGAGACGACCATCTTCTTGCGGCGCAGGTCGCGGCCCTTCTTCTCGATGATCGTCATCAGGTCGGCCAGGCATCTGGAAGGGGTGGTAGATGTCGCACTGCATGTTGAGCACCGGCGACGCGCGAGTGCTCTGGCCACCTCGTTCAGGTAGCCGTTGCCGACGCCCCAATCGCACGTGGCGGATGGCGATGCCGTCGAAGTAGCGGCCGAAGATCTCGCCGATCTCTTTGGGCGTGTCGCCGTGCGAGATCTGGGTGGTGCTTGCGATTCGATGAACGCGGCGTGCCCGCCGAGCTGGGCCATGCCGGCCTCGAACGAGCCGCGCGTGCGCGTGCTGGTGAAGAAGAACAGCATCGCCAGCACCTTGTCGCGCAGGTAGGCGTGCGGCTCGCCCAGCGCGCGCTTGCGCTTCAGATCGAAGGCCACGTCCAGGACGGTTTCGACTTCTTCCTTGCTGAAGTCCAGGTCGCCGATCAGGTCACGGCCGTGAAGATAGGTTTGCATGAGATCTCCTTGCAATATCGGTAGATCGTAACTACGGCACCTCAATTGCGAAATCTCTATTCCATCGCTCCCAGCACCAGCGCCAACAGCGCCATGCGCATCACCACGCCGTTGAAGGCTTCCTGCCAGTAGCGCGACCAGCGGGTGATGTCCACGTCGGGCGGGATCTCGTCCATGCGCGGCAGCGAGTGCAGCAGGATGGCATCCGACTTGGCCTTGGTCGCCAGCAGTTCGCGGGTGATCTTGTAATTGGCGGGCGTCAGGCCGACGTCGCCGCTTGCGCTCGTCGCGCGACTTGGTGTAATCGGGCTGCACCACCGGCTCGACCAGGATCACGTCGGCTTCGGCGATCGCCTGCTCGACGTGCTCGGCTTCCTTGAAGTTCAGGCTGTACTGCTTGCAGCTCGTCCTTGAACTCCGTCGGTCAGCGACATGTCGGGCGGGGCGACGAAGGTGATCGGGCAGTCGAACTGGGTCAGGGCATAGCCGAGCGAGTGCATCGTGCGCATGCGCATGTCGCCGACGGCCAGCCATTTCAGGCCGTCGATGCGGCCCTTTTCGCTGCAGCACCGTGTAGAGGTCGGTCAGGATCTGGGTGGGTGCTCGCCCCAGCCGTCGCCGCCGTTGATGATCGGGACGCTGGCCCACTTGGCGGCTTCGTGCGGCGCGCCCTGCTGGAAGTGGCGCATCACGATCACGTCGCCGTAGAATTCCAGCATCTTGACCGTGTCCTTGATCGACTCCTGGTAGAAGTCGCCGGCGCGGGTCATCTTGGCGTCGGAAAAGCCGGTCACGTGCCCGCCCAGGCGGTGCATGGCGGCTTCGTGCGCCAGGCGCGTGCGGGTGCTGGGCTGGTAGAACGCGGTGACCAGCGTCTTGTCCTTGCAGCATGTCGCTGTTGCGCCGGTTGCGCGCGATCGGCTCCAGCTCGCTCGGCGATTTCGAAGACGCGGAAGAACTCCTGGCGCTCGAAATCCTTGAGCGACAGAATGTCACGTCCTGAAACTACGCATTGCTGTCTCCTCCAGAATTGTCGAGATGATGCGGCCAGAGGGTGGTTCCTGCACCCATCCCGGGTGCCTCTCGGCGACGGCCTATCCCGCGCGACCGTTGCCGTTTCGCGCAGTTCGTTCTCCGCCAACGCGGCGCACCACGTGGAATCGGAAGTAGCCGGGCACGAAGTAGCTGTTCGAGTAGTCCACGATAGACCCGCCCGAGGCCGTCAGGCAGGCCTCCAGCTTGAGGAGCACGGCGCCCCGCGCCAGGTCCAGGAGATCGCGCAGACGACGGTCGGCCAAGACGGCGGTGATCTGGGTCGTCGAGTGGGAAAGGTCCGGTCCTCCGCGCGCGCGAAGCACGTCCAGCACCGACCCGGAGAACTCTCTCATATCGCTGGCCCGTATGAACTCGAGGGGCACGACGTCCTGCAGATAGGCAATCGGGACACGCTCCTCGAGGATCACCCTCGCGATGGACCAAACGCGATCTCCCGCCGGCCGCAGCAGGGGCAGTGCATTCGTCGGCGGAGATCATTCTCTGGTCGACGTGCAGCTCGTTCATTTCCATGTGCAGCCCGAGCCGCCGTCCGAGCGTATCCAGGCTTTCGAGGACCTCCAGGCCGTTCTCGATGACAGCATGCCCGTCGCCGACGAACGTACCGATACCCTGGCGGCGCACCAGAAGCCCCTGCTGAGCCAGGGAGCGCATCGCTTCGCGCAGCGTGGCGCGTGAGATGCCCATGCGTTGCGCGAGCTCCGGTTCGGCCGGCAGCTGCTCGCCCGCGGCCATTCGCGATACTCGCCGGACCAGCGCCTCCTCGGCGCGCTGGTAGAGCGGCCGCGGATCAGGGCGCACTTTCTGCTGCCGCGGCAATGCGCGAACGGCGGTGTCCTGTCGGCCAGTCATGTTCTACGCCTCGACCACCGGCACGAAGGCGCCCTTCTCACATTCCACCAGCCAAGGTCGGTGAGGCGCAAGCGCGATCGACGACGGCCAATCCCAACAGGCTCAGCTGCATGTTCGGGTTGTTCATTGTGCAGCCACATGCCCGATAGGCCTCAAGCAGCCGCCCGGCGGCCGCCGCCACAGTGCCTGCGTTCTGATTCGACATCAACCCACCGACCGGCAATTCAACTGTCGCCGCCACACGACCTTCGCGCACCACCAGCATGCCTCCGCCAGCGCGCGCCAGCGCGTCGGCCGCGGTTGCCATGTCGCCCTCGTCCGTCCCCACTACGAGCAGATTGTGTGAATCGTGGGCGACCGTGGAGGCGACGGCACACCGCGGGCCCGAATCCGAATCCGAACAAACGCTGTCTGCAATTGGCGGGAGCGGTGATGGCCGATCGATGATAGCCGACTTTGGCCACGTCTGGTGCAGGTCGATCTGAACTGCGGACCCGCGCACCGGGAGCGAGCGCTTCAACGAAGGGTGGGTGCCTGGTTCTCCACCACGGCCGTCACGTTGGCCAAGCGCTGGGGTTCGCCGTTCGGTCGCACAACGGCACCAACTCCTCCGCGGTGATCGCCCGCGGAAGGTGGACGGAACCATCGAACCAGCAGGGCACCTTGCGCGGCTCCAGCGGGACGCTCCAGGCGCCCTCTTCGAACAGAACGGTCCCTCCGGCGATCACAACCTGCACCTGCATTCCCGCGAGCGACTCGACCAGCAGCATATCCGCGCGCCGCCCGGGCGCGAGCAATCCGATCTCGTTGGAAAGCCCAAAGTGCTCTGCCGGATTGACAAGTCGCCATCTGGATGGCGGCCATGGGATTCAACCCGCTGGCGATGGAATGCCGCACCACGCGATCCATGTGGCCCTCCTCGACCAGCGTCTCCGGCCGTGCGAAGTCGTCCGTGACCAGGACGAAACGACGCGGATCGAGACCGCCTTCGCTCACCGCTCGCACCTGGGAGGGCGACATCGTGCCACCCCGATCCGTAGCGAAGCATGGCGCGCATCCCTTGGCGCACGCGAGCGATGCCATCCTCCAGCCGCGTGCCCTCGTGGTCGTCATCGATGCCGCCGGCCGCGTAGGCATGGAACGCGCGCCCGAGGTCGAGCGACGGGTAATGGCCGCTGACCACCTTGCCCAGCCGCCCGGCTGCGGCAATCTCCTTCACCATCTTCTCGGAGTTGGCCACTACCCCGGCGTAGTCCATTACTTCACCCAACCCAATCCCCCGGCCACGTGAGTGCCTCGGCCACGTCCTCCGGCGAGAGCGTGGAGCCGGGAGTCTCCAGGCCGGGCGCGGAGGGCACGCACGACGGGACCTCGACCCAAATGGAGATTGGCTGGCCAACGGCCTCATCGAGCATCAGGCGAATTCCCGCGAGGCCGAAAACGTTGGCTATCTCATGCGGATCGATGATGGCCGCAGTTGTGCCGTGGGGCACCACCGCGCGCACGAATTCGGTGACCGTGAGCATCGTGGATTTCCACATGCACGTGGCCGTCGATCAAGCCGGGCACAAGGAAGCGACTGTGGGCTTCGATCACCCGGGTCGCGGGCCCGATGCAATGCCGCGCGTCTTCGCCGATGAATGCGATCCGCCCGGCAAGCACGGCTAGGTCGGAGTTCGGTATCACTTCGCCCGATTGGACCGCCACCCACTGCCCCTGGCGGATGACCAGGTCGGCGGGCCGGCGCCCCATGGCGCAATCGACCAGCGCGCGACGGATATCTGGCGAGAGGCTTCGCGACATGGTCTCTCCTCAACCCAGCAGGTCTGCCGCAATGTGATTGTGCTGCTCGACGAGGACGGGCACTTCCGCCGTTTGCAGCACCCGCTCCTTGACGATGCACCGTCCATGAACGTACACGTGATCGGCGGGCTGGGGTGCGCAAAACACGAGCGCCGCCACGGGGTCGTGCAAGCCGCCGGCGTAGGCCAGATTGCGGAGGTCGAATGCGGCGAAATCTGCGCATCGACCCGGGGTCAGTGCGCCGATGTCGTCACGCCCGAGCACCGATGCTCCTCCTCGAGTGGCCAGCTCGAGCGCCTGGCGGCCGCTGAGCAACGCGCGTGGCGCCGGTTCCAGCGAGGCGGCGAGACGATCGAGCAACATGGCCTGGCGCGCCTCTGCCAGCATGTGCGACCCGTCATCGCTGGCCGAGCCGTCCACCCCCAGCCCCACAGCCACCCCCTGCCCGATGAATTGGTGCACCGGAGCGATACCCGAGGCCAAGCGCATGTTGGAGGAGGGACAGTGGGCCACTCCGGTGTGCGATGCAGCGAGACTACTTACCTCGGCCGGGTCGATATGCACTCCGTGGGCGTACCATACGTCCCGCACCGACCCACCCCAAGTCCTCTGCCAGCCCCACCGGTCTGCGGCCGAATTCGCTCCACGCAGAAGCGCTCCTCATCCTTCGTCTCGGCCAAGTGCGTGTGCAACCGAACGGCGTAGCTGCGCGCGAGCGCGGCGGCATCGCGCATCAAACCCTCACTCACCGAAAAAGGCGAGCATGGTGCCACGACAATGCGCAGCATGGCGCCGGGTCGGGCATCGTGAAAGGCCTCGATCAGGCGCCGCGTGTCGCGCAGGATGTCCTCTTCGCGCTCCACGACACGATCGGGCGGCAGGCCACCCTTTGATTCTCCCAAGCTCATCGACCCGCGCGAGGCATGGAAGCGCAACCCGATGGTCGCGGCCGCCTCAATCTCGTCATCGAGCCGTGCGCCGTTGGGAAAGATGTAGAGGTGATCGGAGGCCGTGGTGCAGCCGGAAAGGGCAAGCTCGGCCAGCCCGACCTGGGTCGACACCCGGATGGCCTCGGGTGTCATGCGCGCCCAGATGGGATAGAGCGTCGTCAGCCAATGAAAGAGGTCCGCATCTTGGGCCGCGGGCACGGCGCGCGTGAGGGTTTGGTAGAGGTGATGATGGGTGTTGACCATGCCAGGGATCACAACATGGCCGGCCAGGTCCAGCACCTCGTCTGCGGTCTGTGGCAGCGTGGAACTTGGCCCGACTTGCTTGATCCACCCATCGCGGACAAAAAAGCCGCCGTCGAGGATTTCCTCGCGGCGGTCATTCATGGTCACCAGTACGTCGGCATGACGAATCAGCAGCGTGGGCATCTGATCGCTCCCGGCGCACGAAGGCCTCGCGTTGGGTGAGCCATATTGTCTGACATCTTACAATAGATTTGGCAAATCGCCAAGTTCGCACCTAGCGGCGGTTGGCGCGGCGCAGCCACCCGCCGGACAAGACGCGCGACGGGTTAAAATCGCGGAGCTTCTCGCGCGCGCGTCATGGGGCACCGCCCTGAGGACCCACCTAGCGCGCATCAACAGTGAGGTGCGGATGCTGCTCATCCTGGTTGGGTTCGCGTTCTGGAGCCTTATCTTCGTCGGCCTTGGCTTGCTGCCGCGGCGTTGGCTGGGGCGCCCTCTCGCCTCCTTGACCGATCTGCCCATCGCGTTCTGGATCGGGTGGGCCCTGGCCATCCTCCTGCTGCAACTCATCCACTTCGTCTTGCCCCTCCGACCATGGGGGGCCTTGCTCGTGATCTGCCTTGGGGTGCTCGGGCTGACATGGCGCAGGCAGGAATTGCGTCAGCTCATCGCCCGGCAACGCCGGCCGCCGCTCATAGTCTTCCTCGTGATCGCCGCGCTCGCCGCCTTCATTGCGTTGCGCGCCACCGCCCCTCTGGTCGAAGGCGACTAAGGGGGAATACCACCTTGGGACAGTCGCCTGGAGCAACGCCTACCCGCTGGTGCGAGGGCTCGGCGACCTCATGCCGCGCCTGGCTTTCAACCAGTCCTTCTTCCTGTATGCCGCCATGCTGGATGTGGGCCCATTCGTGGGCAACGCTTACCAACTTGCCAACGGCCTGCTCCTTCTGCACATCGTCGCGTTGGGCATTCTGTCGCTGCGGCAGGCACTGAGCGCGCCTCGGGATGACGCGCCGCGCTGGATGTTCTACGCACTGATGTTGGCGCCCGCTCTGCATCAAATGAACGACGAGCGGTTCTTCAGCCTATCGCCCGATACGGCATCCTTCCTCCTCGGAATCGTCATTCTCGGAGAATGCCTGCACGCGCTTCTGCGTCGTGATCCGGGCGTGGAGGGCCGCGATGTAGCCTTGGTGACGCTGCTCGGAGCCGCAGGCGTCGCCAGCAAGCAGTCGTTTGTATCCTTCGGGGTTGCAGCGGCATTGGCTGTTTGGGTCGCGTGGATATGGCAGAACCGAAAGCTGGGCCTGCGGGCACGCCTTCTCGAAGTCTGGCCGGCCCTCACTCTCGGGATACTCGTTGCGGGGTCGTGGCTTGTCAGGGGGATCGTGCTGAGCGGTTATCCCTTCTTTCCGGCGACGGCGCTTGGCCTGCGGGTCCCTTGGCTCGTGCCAAGCGACATGGCGCTCGGCGAGTTGAATTGGATCGTGATGCGCGCGCGAAACCCCGGCCTCGATATCAGCGAGATCGTGCCGGGGATGCCGTGGGTGGCGAACTGGCTACGGGCTCTTCCGAATTCGATCATAAAGCCCGCGGAAGTATCGGCCGCATTGCTCCTGTTCATCCTCGCGTTGTGGCCGGGCCGCGCCGGTGCGCAGCGGGATGCCCTTCGCGTTCTGGCGGTGACATGCGTTCCGATGGTCGCAATAGCCTTCTGGCTGGCCACCGCGCCCTCGCCTCGCTTTGCGGGGGCCGCCTTCTGGGCGCTCGTCGCCTTGCTGATTCTGGGATTCATGCTCGTTGCCGGGCTCGCCGGCGGCGAGAGGGGCCCTCTCGCATTTGCAGCCATCGCTTTGGCGTTCTTCATCTGGGTTGCGCCGTTGGCCCCGTGGAAGCTTTCGCTCAGTGCCCGCACGCTGCTTGACGCGCGGCGCGATCAGCATGTGCCCGAATACACCACACAAGTCACGCGCAGCGGCTTGGCAGTGAACGTCCCGACGAACGAGGACGAGTGTTGGGATACCCCGCTGCCGTGCACCAACCACTTCTCCGAGGGCCTCACCTGGCTCGAGCCGGGCAACTTGGCGGGCGGGTTCCGCATGCTGGCCGAGGCTTCCCCGTGATCGCGCGCAAGCTTTGAGCCCTATCGCCCTCCCGCACTGATCCTCATGATCGCACGCGAATTCAAAAACACCCCAACTCAAGCCGGGGTGTTTTTGCGCTCAGCTCGCGAACTACTTCTTGGAGGCCGCTTTTGCAGCGCGCACGACATTACGCATCAGCATGGCAATGGTCATGGGCCCAACTCCGCCCGGGACCGGGGTGATCGCGCCGGCGACTTCCTTGGCTTCGTCGAAGTCCACGTCGCCGACCAGACGGTGGCCACTCTTCTTCGTGGCGTCCTCAATCTGGTTGATGCCAACATCGATCACGTAGGCTCCCGGCTTTACCCAACTGCCCTTGACAAACCGCGCTCGCCCGATAGCCGCGATGAGAATGTCTGCCTCGCGCACCACATCCGGAAGGTTCTGGGTTTTGGAGTGGCAAATCGTCACTGTGGTGTTTTCGCGCACGAGGAGCAATGCCGCCGGCATGCCGACGATGTTGGAGCGGCCGAGCACCACCGCGCGCTTGCCTTCGAACTTGCAGCCTGAACGCTGCAAGAGGACGATGCAGCCCGCCGGCGTGCACGGGACGAAGATCGGATCGCGACGCTTCATGGCCAGCCGCCCGACGTTGACAGGATGGAACCCATCCACGTCCTTATCGATGCTGATCAGGCTCAGGGCGCGCTCCTCGTCCAGGTGGCCGGGCAGCGGCAGTTGCACGAGAATCCCGTTGACCTTTGGATCGGCATTCAGCTTCACTAACAGCTTATCCAGTTCCTCCTGGGTCGCAGTCGCCGGCAGCTCAAACCCGAACGACTCAATCCCCAACTCCTCGCACGACTTGCGCTTCGACTTCACATAGACGTGCGACGCAGGATTGTCGCCGACCAGCACCGTGGCCAAACCGGGGCGAGGCATTCCTGCCGCGGTCAGCTTGGCCACCTCTTCAGCGACCTCTCCGCGGACCTGTTCCGCGATCAACTTGCCATCTATGATGCTCGCAGTCATGTTGCCTCCTGAATGTAGTCCTCAGATGGTCGAGAGGATTTCGGATGTGTAGGCGGGGGTTCTCACATTCCTCGACGCGACCGATAACCGCACGCCGGCATGGAATCAGCCCCCGGTTCGAGGGCCCACGGGGAGGGACTTGCACTCGCGCCCTCTGGTGAGCCTAGCACGAGTGTGCGCGGCGCTGGGAGTGTATATTGTCGCCGACAGCTATGCAAGGTATCACGCCGAGGGAACTTCAGGGTGCTGCACAGACTGCGGCTCGCGAGCCGTAGGACAGACGCCGGGAAGTCCTCTCTCCTTCACGCCTCAGCCGCGATGGACCTCGCCTGGACGAGCTGCTCCGTTCACCCGCCGAGCCCGACCAGCACCGTCAGCGACTGACCCACTCGCAAGGCAGGGGCCAAACCGGGATTGGAACCCGCGACGGCTTGCGGAGACGTGTCGAACTTCGCGGCAACCAGAGCCAGCGTGTCTCCCGGTTCCACGGTGTAGCGGTAAGCCGAGCCTCGCGCCTGGGTCACCCCAACGCGCCGCAGCACTTCGAAACCGGCCAGACCCGTACGCCCGACCCGGGCGCTCTGCACCCACAGACCTCGCATCACTCCTGCCTGTGCATCCTGCGGATCGTAGAGCATGAATCGCTCGATGCGATAGCTGGCGTCGGACTGCTGCTGATTGGTGACCGTGTAGGCGCGGCCGAAGCCATCCACCTCGGTGACAATGAACATGTGATCGTATTCGCCTCGTCCGCGCGTGGGTGTAAACGAAGTCCCCAGCCTGGAGCGGCCATGCGCCAAAGTCAAAGGTGCGAATGCTCTCGTGGAACGAGAACACCTCATACAATTGAGATGGGAAAAGCGACCACGGCCGCTTGTTGGTGGAGGGATTGGCCAGCCAGTAGTTGTGGAGGTCGACGACGGGACCGATGCGGGAGGAAGCAAGCCCGCGTCACGGAGGATGGCCGCGGCGAGCGGACCGCACATATTGGAGGGGTCTCACAGTTGCCCTGCAGGAAGTCGATGCGCCGGGCCTGCGCCAGCGCCTGTGCCTGGTCTTCTGCCAGGTAGGTCGCCGCGACGGCGGGGAGTGTCTCCCGCCACCCGGGCCGAGGCCAGTCGACCGGCCACGCTTCGCCCGGCACGGGCAGATCGCCATATCCTTGTTCGCGCATCCACTGGCAGATGATGGGCCCGCCGTGGTGGTCGAGGTCGGGAACCCCGCTGGCCGTGGGAACACCCGAGTAGCCTCGAAAGTACCCGAAGGGGCCGATGAGCTGGTCCCGCGCCGAGTTCTGAAGTTCGCGATCGCCGACGGCAATCGCATGGATGTGAATCCCTGAGCCCTCGCTGAGCTCTCCCCAATCGCGCAGCCACGCTGCAAAGCCGGCGACGCGCAGGGCGCGAACCAGCCGCTCGATCTCGCCGTAAAGGACGTCCAACCCACCTGGGCGGATGACCGAGATGTCAATCGCGCCCCCTCCAAGGTGGGTGCCGAACGATGCAGGACCGTTGTTGCTGTAGCTGCCTTGAGTGATCGCGGGACCGCGCAGGTCGATCGGGCCGGCGTAGAGCGATTGGGCGTACTCCAACATGGCCAGCGTGCGCCGGTTGATCCACTTGCCATTAACCTTCACCCGCGTATAGTCCTCGGGCGGAGTCCGGCATCCGGCAGGCTCTTGCCCGAAGCTGCTCGTAGGACTTGGATCCGCTCGGATTTCCGGCGCCAGCGTTGGCGATGTCTGATGCAGCGTGGGCGTCGGTTCGATGGCGCTGAGCGAAGGGGTGCCGACAGCATTGGTTGAGGCGCATGCCCCCAGCAGCAATGCGACCAGCACGCCGACGACCGAAATCCTTACCGGCATCTCGGCGCCGCGAGCCCAACGGCGCATGGCGTTGCGCACGCGCCGCACGCATGGGTCGATCAACTGAATCGCGGCGCAGAGGCGAGGGTCCGACGACGCGCGTCATGCCGAGGATCTCAACCCTGCAATCCACCGGCCTTCGAGGCCGCAAGGAGGTTGGCACGCGGTGCGACGATCGGTACAACACATCCGGTGCCCAGAATGAGGTTGCGTCCCGCCATCTGGCGAATGGCATCGCGCGCCTGTTCGCGCACGCGTGCGGGATCCCCTCGCACCATCGTCTCCCACTGCTCCCAACCACCGCACACGACCTTGCGCGCGAGGCGCGCGCGCCCTCGGCGAGCGGCGGTCCGGATTCGCGGTCGTGCCAATTGACGACCTGGCTCGGGTAGTCGCTGAGCTCAGAAAACATCACAGCCCGACCGTGCAGGTGAAGCATGTTGAGCCATCCGGCCCCGGCTGCGGACATGAGTTGCAGGTCGTAGGGCCGGCCCCATACCTGGTATTCCACGGCGGACAGCACCTTGAACGAGGCATGCTGCGTCGCCAGGAAGATGCCATCAATCCCTTTCTCGAAGCAGGCACCGATAAACTCGCTCGTGACCCGGGTGATCGCCTCCAGTCCGGCCAAGACAGAGTTCGGCCATCGACGGAGGTGCTCGATCAGAGTTTCATCACCGGCCAGATGGCGCGCTTGCGCAAGCGGATTGAAGATGGTCTGCAGCACAGGCGTGGAAGGGCTCGACGACTGGCAGATCGTTTCCAGACCCTCGAGCTGAGCGGCCAGTGCCCCACGCCGGGGGTCGAGAGCCGGCAGGTGCTCCCAATCGCGAGGGTCGTGATACATCGCGATGTGTAGCGACGCACACCTTCCGCATCGCCCTCCCAGGCATCCGTGACCCCCCAATCACGCACCGAGTAGCTCGAGGCCGGGGTCACCTTAATCAGGTCGAAATCGTATTCGCGCTGAAAGGCCAACACGGCACCGGCCAGGAGTTCCGGCTGCTGGTCGTCCACCGGAAAGTGCCTCCACAATGCCACGGGTATTCGATCCGGGGCCTCACCCCGCAGCACGGCCTGCAGGCGTTCGCGGTGGCTCACCGTCATCGGCGCCACACCTCTTTCTCAAGGCCCCAGTCGCCGTCGCGAAGGTAATGCATGTGGGCGATGGCCAATCGGTGAAGCATCCGTGCGCGCGTGCGATCACTCAGCCGGTCTGCGAGCACCGCGGCCTCGTCGAATGTCGCGACCGCTGCGGCTCGCTTATCTTGGGCCCGCAACGCCATGCCTTTGCCGTAGATGCCTTCCGGGTCGTCCGGCGCGAGCGTGCCGCATCTTGCGAACGCCGATTTGCTTCCGCGTAATCTCCCTTGGCGTACAGTGCCCATGCGAATGCCAAGACGGCGTCGAAGTCAAGGGGGTTGGACTGTGCGGCGTGACGCAGCGCGTCAAGATTCGGAGCCACAGCCTGGATCGTCACCCCCGGTGATCGAGTGCGCTTCATCCTGCGTCTCCTGCGATTGCTATGCGAGCGAGCCGCCGTGCTCGACGGCCCGCGTCATTGTATCCCACGCG
Source organism: uncultured Chloroflexia bacterium (assembly GCA_963712475.1). Lineage (GTDB taxonomy): Bacteria > Chloroflexota > Anaerolineae > Anaerolineales > RBG-16-64-43 > RBG-16-64-43. The sequence continues at coordinate 291,034 of CAVQIA010000004.1, read as the reverse complement.
AGTGCGCCTCAATGAAACGAACGCGCAGGGGCGGCTTGTGAGCCGTCCCTGCGGGTTGATAGCGGGCTTGGTAAGAGTTGTGGCCGCGCGAGCGCCGCAGCCCACGCCCTTCGGAACATGGACCCGATCAGCTACTCGATTGGAAGTACCCGACCGCCAACACTCCCGGCCCCCCATGGACGACGATGGCCGGCGGCAACTCATAGATCGGGATGTCCTGGAGGCCCTGGGCAGCAGATAAATCCGCTGCCATCCCCTCGGCATCCGCGCGCGCGTCCGCATGCATGACGCACAAGTGGCTCTCGGCGTTGTGCGGGCAGGTTGCGGCGACGAGTTCGACGAGGCGGCTCATGGCGCGCTTCTTCGTTCGTTGTTGCTCGAACGCCTCCACCCGCCCTTCTCGCAACGTGAGGATGGGCTTAACTTGAAGCAGACTTCCCACCAACGCCTGCGCGCCTCCGATGCGACCACCCTTTTGGAGGTACTCCAGCGTGTCCACCAGGAAGTAGATCATCTGCCGCCCGATCATCTCGCGCACTCGCCGCTCGACCTCCTCAGCCGTAGCGCCTTGTTTCGCCCAGGCATGTGCCTGCAGGACCATGGCCGCCATGGGGCCGGCGATGCTGCGCGTGTCGAGGACGCGGATATCGGCGCCGGGGAACTCCTGGGCCGCAACCATTGCGCCGCGCACTGTCCCCGATACCTCGGCTGAGGGATGAAGACAAATGATCGAGTGCCCCTGTTCGAGAAACTTCTTGAAGAGCGGTGTAAAGAGCGCCGGCGGTGGGGCGGCCGTCTTGGGCAATTCGCGTGCCGCGCGAAGCTTCTGAAGGAAGGCGGCGGTGTCGAGCTCGGTGTCGTCGCGATACGACTCTTCGCCGAAGATGACGATTTGCGGTAGCACCGGAATTCCCCAACTGCGTGGTGAGGTCCCGCGGCAGGCCGGCGGTGGTGTCTGTGATGATCTTGACCAAGGGATCCTCCAAACTAACTCTGGTGACTTCATGCGAACTGCCAACGAGAGGCTACTGGCTGAGGCTCGGCAAGTACCTCCCTAGCGCGACCAGCGCGCCACCGAGGAGGATGGCGACGGTGATCGTTGCCGCGACATACACCAACCACCCGATCATGGCCGTTACGACAGCTCGACCCGTGCTGAATTCCATCGACTCGCGAATGGCGATCACACCCGCGATAAGCGAGAGAACCCAGCCCGCTGCCCGAAAAGCCCAGCCGACCCACGGGAGAAACCCCAAGAGCGAGAGGAGCCGCGGCGTGCTCGCGTAGGCCAAGACTCGGGCCATTTCACCAACCCCGCTCCGACCACCGAGGACCGTGCCTACCAGGTACGAGATGATCGCCCACAAGAGCCACCCGAAGAGCAGGCCGTTGGCCCATTCAACCAGCACAAGCACAACCGGGCTGGCATTGCCAACTGCGCCTCCCAGTGCGGCCAGGAGCGCTACCAGGATGGCGATGAGTACAGCCTCACCGGTGAGTTTCGGGGAGTTCAGCCGCCTCTCGGAAGACCTTCGCATCCAAGCGAATAGCCCGCTGCACACGATCGAACATCGTTCCTCCTTTGGGGAAGAGAAACCGCCCTGCGTCAGCAAATGTAACCCCGTGCGCGGGGGACGGTTCCGCTGGCGTGCGAGCTCGCCGGCTCAAGCGCGCCACACCCACACGGGCTGCGGCGGTTGTCCTCGCGGCCAAATGCGCTGCGTGCACCACCTGTGTCCCCACTTCGCGGACTTCTGAGTGAGAGCATGACCGGCCAAGTGAGGATGCACACCTCTCGCCGAATGTGGAAGGTCGTGTCCAGAATTGATTTCCCACTATCCTTCGCTTATAATCCTCCCCACTCAACCCGGAGGATGGATGCCCAAGTCGAAGCCAACAACGCATGCGTCTGCGGCGCCGAAACTTGCGACAGCGATGAGCGGCGCTGAGATCCGCCGTGCGTTCCTCGAATTCTTCGCCGACAACGGGCACACGGTCGTCCCGTCGTCGTCTCTGGTGCCGGGCGGCGATCAGACGCTGCTCTTCACGAACGCTGGCATGGTCCAATTCAAGGATGTATTCCTCGGACAGGATCATCGTTCGTACAAGCGGGCGGTAACCGCACAGCGCTGCATGCGCGTCTCCGGCAAGCACAACGATCTCGAAAACGTCGGCCCAAGCCCGCGTCACCATACCTTCTTCGAGATGCTCGGCAACTTCTCGTTTGGCGATTACTTCAAGCGCGATGCGATCCGTCTCGCCTATGCGTGCCTCACCCAAGTGTACAAGCTCCCACCCGAGCGGTTGTATTTTACGGTGCACGAAAGCGACGAAGAAGCCTATCGCGTTTGGCTGGACGACATCCGCGTTCCCAAGGAACGGATCGCCCGCATGGGCGACAAGACCAACTTCTGGCAGATGGCGGATGTGGGTCCATGTGGCCCAACCTCCGAGATTCACTACGACTTCACGCCAGACCGTGGGGCGTTGCACGGAGCCGAGCTCCTGTATCACCTCGACGACAACCCGGATGGGAGGTTTCTCGAGGTGTGGAACCTGGTGTTCATGCAATTCAACCAGTCCGCGGATGGCAGCCGCACACCTTTGCCCGCACCCGGTGTCGACACGGGCATGGGTCTCGAACGGCTGGCCATGCTGGTGCAAGGGCAATCCAACACGTACGACACCGATCTTTTCGCACCGATCCTCGACTTGATCCAGCACCTTGCGGGCCATACGGGTGAGCAACGGCAGGCGATGATGACAGCCTACCGGGTCGTCGCGGACCATGTGCGCGCAGCGACCTTCCTCATCAGCGACGGCGTCGTGCCGGGCAACCTGGGCCGCAACTACGTTGCTCGCATGATCATCCGACGCGCGGCTCGCTTCGGCTCGAAGCTTGGGTTCAGCGAACCCTTCCTGGCGCGCGTCGCGGAAAGCGTGATCCGCGAGTTCGGCGAGGCGTATCCGGAAATCGTCAAGTCACAAGAGATCGTCGGCCGCACCCTGACGCTCGAGGAGAATTGCTTCCGCCGCACGGTGGACGTGGGCATCGATAACCTCGAGCAGACGCTCAAGTCGTACCAGGCGAAGGGCGTGCTGGCACTTCCGGGGGAAGACGCATTCCGTCTCTACGCGACGTATGGCCTGCCGCTGGAGATCACCCGCGACGTCGTGCGCGAGCGTGGCATGCAGGTCGACGAAGCTGGGTTCCGCGCTGCTATGGACAGCCACCGTGAAGCCTCCGGTGCCGGTCAGGCCATGGGCGAGTTGGGCGGCGAGGATGTCGCGGTCTACCGAGCCGTGCGTGAGCAGCTGGTGGCGGAGGGCATGCTGCCGGAGAGCGGCGTCGAATACGACCCGTATTCCGGGTTCGAGGTCGTGGAACCGATTCTGGCGATACTCAAGGCAGGCCAGCGAGTCAGCGAGGCCGCGGTTGGCGAGAAGGTGGAGATCGTCCTCGGGCGGACCTGTTTCTACCTCGAGGCCGGAGGACAGGTGGCCGACACGGGCGAACTGCGCTCCAACAACCCCGCTTCGGAAGAGGCCGCCTGGCAGATCACGCTGAGCGACGTGAGGCGACCGGCGGCTGGGCTGATTGTCCATGTGGGTGAGGTCACGAAGGGACGCGTGCACCAGGGCGAGTTGGCGACCGCAGCCGTCGACGATGAGCGACGCTGGGATATCATGCGCAACCATACCGCCACCCACCTGCTGCACGCGGAACTGCGGTTCGTGCTCGGCAATCACGTGCGGCAGGCCGGGTCCCTGGTTGCGCCCGACCGATTGCGCTTCGATTTCACGCACACCACGATGGTCAGCCAACAAGACCTGGAGCGAATCGAGCGCTACGTCAACGAGGCGGTGTTGGCGAACTACCCCGTGAGCACCGCGCTCAAGGCCCGCGAGCAGGCCATCCGCGAAGGCGCGATGGCGCTCTTCGGGGAGAAGTACGGCGAGACCGTCCGCACCATTGCCATTGGAGAGCCTGAAGTCTTCTCACACGAGTTGTGCGGTGGCACTCACGTCTTCCAGACCGCCGATATCGGCCCCTTTCTGATTGTGAGCGAGAACAGCGTGGCCGCGGGCGTGCGGCGCATCGAAGCCGTGACCGGGCATGCAGCGGTCGACCTATTGCAGCAGCGCAATCGGACGCTCCAAAACGCCGCCACCCACCTGGGCGTTGGCGTTGACCAACTCGACCAGAAGGTGCGCGAGGTCGTGGAGGATCTCGATCGAACGCGGCGGGAGGTCCTGCACCAACGCGTGGAGATGGCGCGGCGGGAATTCGAAAGCGCGATGGACCATCCTCAGACCATCGCAGGCATCCCCGTCGTCACCGCATCGGTGGCGACGGCGGATGCCGACACGCTTCGCCTCCTGGCCGACGCCTTTCGAAAGCGCTTCCCTTCGGGCGTGGTGGCTGTGGCGGCCACCCCCGACGGCAAGCCGACCCTGGTTGTGGGCGTGAGCGAGGACCTCGCGCAGCGCGGTTTGAACGCCGGGGACTTAGCTCGCGCCGCGGCCAAGATACTCGGCGGCGGTGGAGGCGGCCGGCCCACGCTGGCCCAGGCAGGGGGCACGGACCCAACGCGAGTAGCTGAGGCGCTTCAGGCGGTCAGCCAGTTGGTTGCGGGCACTCTCGCCTAGTCGCCCTGCCCGCCGAAATGCGCTCGCCGAGATAGCAGCATCCTGTGAAAGACCAAATCCTCGCCGTCGAACCCCACGACGATCTCGCCTCGCTGCGTGACAAGATCCTGCGTACTCAGGCAGAGCGGATCATCCTCATCCCGTCATCCCCGACCCAATTGCGGCGCCTGGACCTTGTCCTCTACGCCCGCTGGGCCAAGTCCGTCGGTGCAAGTATTTGCGTGGTCTCGCCGGAGTTGCATCTCACCAGTGCAGCCTCGAGGGCCGGAATCCCAGCCCACGCCACGCTTGACGCAGCCCTGTCGGCCGACACCCACAGTGCTGCAAATCCTTCTCCCGCGACCCGTGTCGAGATTGGCCCCCAGGGCTGAAAGGAACGCGGAGGACGCGCCGAGCCTTCCATTCACGGCGCCAACTCTTGCCGGCAAGGTGGCTACGCGCAATTCCGATGGAATGCAGCGGTTGCCCGATCAACCCCCTCGCGCGTCCCTGCCGATCGCTCGGTCGCTCAGCAACGGGCTCTTTGTCGCGCCGGTCGCCCTTCTCGCCGTCGCTGTCATCCTCGTGATCCCCCGCGCCGACGTCTCGCTCGCCCTTCCGTCTCATATCACTGAGATGAGCATTGCCGTCAGTCGGAGTAGTGCCCTCACAGTTTCCACCCTTGCAGACGTCGAAGCCGATGCCTTGTCAACGGCCGTTTCTGTTCTTCCCACCACTCATGCCGAAGGCGAACTCGCTCTGGAGAATCGCTCGTCGCGTGTCGTCGCCCTCGCGCTAGGCACTCGCTTTCGCGATCCAAACTCCGGCCAGGAGTTCGAGACGCTGTCGGGAGCGTGGCTCGATCCGCAGGCCAGCACGATTGTGAGAATTCGAGCTGTGGATGCGGGCCCACGCGGCAACCTATCAGCAGGCCGTGTTCGAGAAGCACTGGGTCCCGCGCGCGATATCCTCGAAGTACGACAGGGGTTGTCCACGTCGGGCGGCGAGTTTGCGGTGCGCGCCACAGTCGGCCCGGCCGATATCGCCTCGCTACGGGCACGCGGCCAGGCTTCGATCGCCACCAAGCTACGCGAGGCGCTTGAGGAGGAAGCCTCAGCCCAGGGAGCGATACTCGTGGCGGGGAGCACACGCGTCGTGAGCCAAGAGGAGTCTGTTTCTGCCACGGCTGGAGCAGCCGTAGACAGCATTCACTTGACCTGTCACCGCGCAGGCTGAGGCGCTCGCCCTACCGAAGGAGATCGTCTTCGACGAATTGCGAAACGCACTCGACGCCTCGGTCGAGGAAGGCCTGCCCGACGTGAAGGGCCTCCGGGCCGAACAAGATTCGCAAGGGGCGCTCCGCATTCTGTTCTCGGTCGAGGAGACCGAGACGCCCATTCCCGCCGGCTTGGCCCGCCGTCTCGCAGTTCGCACTCCTGCCGACGCACAGCGCCTTGTCGCGGGTTGGCTGCCCGGAAGCCGCGCCACGATACATCTCGAACCGAGGTGGTGGCCGCTGATGCCGTTCTTCCCGTTCCGGATTCACATCTCGAGTTCTGCCCCACCCGAGCCAAGGCTAACACTGCTCCCCCTCGCCGAGGCTCACTGAATGGTGAATCGGGCATCGCGCATTCTCGCGGTCGACCCGGGCGAGCGGCGCCTCGGCATTGCGTTGAGCGATGAAACGCGCACCGTCGCGCGCCCCCTGCTCGTCCTGCCTCACCAGAGCCTGAGCGAGGATGCGCAGAGGATCGTGGCATTGGCCCGAACACATACTGCCGATCTAGTCCTCGTCGGAGTCGCGCTTGATTCGGATGGCCAGGCAGGCGCTCAGGCTCGTAAGGGGCTGCGCCTCATCAAGGCGATCCGCGAACAATCGGACCTGCGCGTCGATTCCTGCGACGAGTTCCTATTCAACTCGTTCGGCGATCGGGTCGCGCCGAAAACGCGGCGCGACTCGTGCGCGGCAGATGGCGGACCTTGACGCGGCGGCAGCGGCTGTTTTCCTCCAGGAGTATCTCGACGCCCATGCCCGTCAAGCGTAGACCCGACTCGCGCGGCGGACCTTGGCGAGCGCTGGCCGTGCTCGGCCTGGCGGGCCTGGCCCTTGGCGCGGGGATCTTCGCATGCGGCCTGACCTCCCGCGCCCTCGACCCCGCGCGCATCGGGGCGCCCGCCACCGACCTCTCGCTGCTCGAACGGTTGGCCCTGGGTACCTACCTGGGCATGCGCAGCGACACGCTCAACGAGGCGTCACCCCAGTCGCAAGGCGGCTCGCTTGCCATCGTCGAGGGCGAAAATGCCACCACGCTCGCTTCCCGTCTCGCCTCTGAGGGTTGGGTCTCAGACGCAGCGGTGTTTCGCACCTACCTCAGGTTCACGGGCGGTGACCGGCGGCTCCACCCAGGCCTGTACGCCATGCCGCCGAACCTCACCTCCCGGGCGCTCGCCGATCTGCTCGTGTCCGGGAGCAGCCGCCAAATCGATTTGACCGTGTTCCCGGGCTGGCGCGTCGAGCAAATGGCCTCGGCCCTCGAGGAGCACGGCCTGCCGATCGCCCCGGCCGATTTCATTGCTGCCAGCCAGCGACGCCCGGGCAACCTCGCGCTGTACCTTGCCATTCCCGCCCAAAGCGGACTTGAAGGATTCCTGCTTCCGGGTCACTATCTTGTCGAGCAGAGCGCAAACGCGGATCTGCTGGTTTACCAGTTGGCCGGCGCATTTGAGCGGGCGGTGACGGACGACCTGCGCCGCGCACTTGAGGCGCGCGGGCTCAGCCTGTTTGAATCCGTCACGCTGGCTTCGATCATCGAACGCGAGGCCATAGAGACCGACGAGATGCCGCTGATCGCCTCCGTCTTCCTCAACCGTTTGGACTCCGGCATGCAGCTGGAAGCCGACCCCACGGTGCAATATGCGCTTGGCTATGACTCGCCCCAATCGACCTGGTGGCGCAGCCCGCTCGATTCCATTGACCTTCAGATCGATTCGCCGTTCAACACGTATCTATATGGAGGGCTGCCACCAGGACCGATCTGCAACCCATCGCTTGACGCACTCATGGCGGTGGCTTATGCCCCCGAGACATCCTTCTACTTCTTCCGCGCCGCGTGTGACAATTCGGGCCGTCACGTATTTGCGGAGACGTACGATCAGCATCTCGCTAACGCCTGTCCTTAGGATGACGCTCCCCTTGGCGCCGAGCTCATTCACGGCGGCGAAAGGGGTTCAGAGATCGGCCGGCGCGGCGCCGCGCCCACAGCAGAGGGAGAATGCAATGACCGCGAACCAGAAGCCATTGGATTGGTCGTCTGAGCCGGAACGGGGCTACAGCGTGGCCCGTCGCCCCGATGGAGGGTTGCACGTGACCTTTCACCATCTCTCGCCCGCCGTGCTGGCGCATTGGCAGGCGTTTGCCCAGCGACACCTGCAGGGTGCTGAGCGATTCAACCGCAATTTGTACGACCTGCGCGCAGTGGCCGTGATCCCGCCCGAGGCGATCCGCTTGGCGGAAGACGTGAATGCGGACCCCGCGGCGCGTTTCGTGCGCGTGGCCGTTGTTGTTACTTCGAAGGCCGTGAAGGGGACTCTCGCCGGGTTGGCTCAGCTCTCGTCAGGGGTGGAGATGGAGGTATTCAGTAGTCTCGATGAAGCTGAGCGATGGCTCGATCGCCCCGCAAGCCGGCTATTGCGAGACGAGACGTGAGGCAGCCGGAGCACGGCTTCCGCTCACCTTCGCAGGCGCCCGGATCACCCTTCGCGCAACTTCAGACGCCGATAATCCTCGGTGGTGTCGACGTCGGCAAAGTCCTCGGGATGGCTCCACTCCACCCACTCCACGGGGAACCGATCGAAGAGCGATCGTCCACCTTGGTCGCCTGTCACAAGGCTGAGCTCCGCCCACGTCGACCGGTCGAATAGGCCCGGGTTGGCCCGTTGGCCGGCGGTTCTGGGCGCGACGATCGGGGCCAAGGTTCGCGAGTGACGAGCCATCAGCGCCGAGACAAGTGCGGGTGGGATCCCCGGCTGGTCACCGAGGAAGAAGACGGCCGCCCCGCACGATGGCCCCACGGCGAGCAGCCCCGCACGTAACGAAGTGCTCTGCCCTTCCCGCCAGGCCGGATTACTGACAACCCGCACCCCCTCCAAGTCCACAGCTCCGAGAATGGCCGCCTGATCAGCTCCGAAGACGACGACGACTTCGTGCATCACTCGGCGCGCCACGTCGACCACATGCTGAAGGATCGGCCGGCCGCGATATGGGAGCAGCAGTTTCTTGCCCCCCATTCGCCTGCCTTCGCCGGCCGCGAGAATGATCCCAACCGTCCGCACGTGGCATTCGCTCACCGGGTCGGCGTCCCTGAGGCAGGCGACGAGCACGCGCTCGTAGACGGCCCCCCCCGTGAGCAGCGCTGCGGCTGTCTGTCGCCCCAATTCCAGACGCGGTTCGCTATCAGCTTTGTTGAGGAGGACGGAAGATCGCACTCCTGGGCGTGCGACCTTGGGGTAGCTGTGTGGGTGCGTGAGTGCGCGGGCAAGGGTCTCGGGAGTGATCATTTCGCCTGATTGGGTGGCGGCGAATTCCTCGAAGCGTGAAACTCGATGGACCGTGGCCTCGTCGAGTCGGCGCCCGAGGGCATCCAGGCCAGCCAGGACAACAACGTATGTCGCCTCCCGTGGGACGGCCGGTTCGTGCCTGTCCGGAACCTTGATGGGAAGCCCACGCGCCCCATCCGCCTCCACCAGGACGGCGATGCCCGCGCCATGCACCAGCTCCATCAGTCGGGAGAACTGATCGAGCGAGAGTCCGGCGACTTTTCCTTCATGCGGCATCGCAGGTCCCGTGACGAGCACATGGCGGTGGGCGCGCAACAGCTCACCCAGCTCATCCAATCGAGGCAGATCCTCGACGACAAGATGAGACGGGGCGAGGTTCGCTTCCGACTGTGCCAAGTGAGTGGTCGTGCAGGTCACCACCGGGCCAAGCGCCAGAAGCTCCTGTGGCCAAGCGGCCGAGCGCGGCGGTCTTGCCTCCGGCCCCGACGAGCGCCACCACGTCGCCCGCTCGAATATCGAGGGCACCTGCAAGGTTCACGACGCCTCTTCTATTGTCGCCGTCCCGGCGGGAGGCCAGGGTTCTCGCACGGGAGGGATGGAATCACGGAACGGCTGCGACTCGAGGATTGCCGCGAGCGCTCCGCCGCCCGACGGCCAACGCCTTGTCGGAAATCGTGAAGCAATGTTCGCGCCCGCCTCGCGGGTCGATATCGCCGATCTTCAGCCCCTGGGTCACCTCAACCCCGTCGTGGATGAGCCCCCGGACGACACCATCGAAGGAGGCCCGTACCGGGCTCGCACCGATCTCCGCAACGGTCGTGCCGGCGCGAACCATGTCGCCGATCGTCACAAGGCATCGAACGACTCCATCGATGGGGGCGCGGATGACCCGCTCTCCAGCGTGCCCACGCACCGCGTCGGGCATGCCGGAATCTTCGCTTGCGCCGCCCTCCCAATAAACTCGCCCAAGCCAATGGCCGCGCTGCGTCTCGACAACCGCATGACAATCCACGCCTGCGCGAAACCCTGGGCCAAGCCCTACAGTGAGCGGGGAGGCCGGCCCGAGCGGCTCGCCGGCCCGTTTGAGCATGCGGGCATCGACCACGGCCCGCACGGCGAACTCCTTCCACGACACGATCGCTCGGGGCGACGATGACCGGGAGGACGCCTCCCTTCCAGCATGCGATGACAGCCTCAGGGCCAGACACAAGACGCGCCACTAGGCCATCGACGGTGGCCTCGCCATCCCACACAGCTCGCGCGAAGCAGGCGCCCAGGCGCACCGCAAGCGGCTTGGCGACTTCGGCGATGAGCACAGGAAAACCGGCGCGGGCGATGCGGAATGCTGCCCCCGAGCCTAGGTCACCACCGCCGCGCACAAGCACCGGGAACTCGGGGAAGGTGAATGTCGAGAAGTCCGAACGAGCGAGAGGTTGTCACGCGCACCGTAACCTTGACGTGTTGGTCTGCCCGCATCCTCACGCGAGGGGTGATCGCGAGGGGCGCATCGAGTGCACCGCCTGCGAGGAGCCTGCCGATTCCGCGCGCCAGACGACGAGGATCAGTCCAGCTTCCCCATGCCTCGCAGAACGCGCTCGGCCGTCAATGGGAATTCGTCGAACCAATATCCCGTCGCCTCGTGCACCGCGGCGATGATCGCGGGCGCGAACGGCAGGTAGGGCATCTCACCCATTCCGCGCGCGCCGAACGGCCCTAGCGGATCCGGATGTTCGAGGACAACACTGACAACACGCTCGGGGATGTCTAGCGCCGTCGGGATGAGGTATGTGGACAAGTGAGGCGTAAGGACCCGACCGTCCTTCATCACGAAGTTCTCGAGCAGCGCGTAGCCTTGGGCCTGGACAATCGCACCTTCGATCTGTCCCTCGACTTGCTGCGGATTGATGGCCCGGCCCACGTCATTCGCGCACACCACACTGATCACGCGCACTTCGCCGGTATCGGGTTCACCTCGACCTCGGCGCTTTCGGCCACGTAACCGTACGCGAAGTTGGGCATCGACTCCCCCGTCTCAGGGGCGAAGGCTGTCGTCGCCGGGGGCCGATAGACAAACCGCGCTATGGCCGGGCGCTCTTCAGCCTTCCACTTAGTCAATGCCTCTTGCGCTGCGCCCGCGGATGGCGTTGCCCGACATGAAAGTCATGCGTGAGGCCGAGGCCGAGCCAGAATCATCTGTCTCCGCCGTGTCGGAGAGGACCAGTCTCACCCGCGTGAGTGGAAGACCCAATGCCTCGGCGGCCATCTGTGCCATGACGGTGTGCGCACCCTGCCCCACATCGGCTCCGGCCAAGCGCACGGTGGCTTCCTCGATCTCGGTCGATCCCCGCAGCTCGACGGTCGCCCAGCACTTCTCAGGCGCCCCGAACGAGAAGCCGACATTCTTGAACCCACATGCAAACCCCAGCCCTCGTCGAAGGTTGCGGCCGGGGGCCGGCTTAGGCTGGGAAACCGACGGGCGATTCCACCCCGAGATCGTGCGCTTCCAACCTGAACGCTCTGCGCAAGATTCCAGCACCTGCTGCAGGCTGATCCCGGGTGGCAACGGCGTCCTCACCGAGAGCAAAGCGCCTTCGCTGAGAAGGTTGCGTTGGCGCAATTCCACCGGGTCGAGACCAAGTCGCTCCGCGAGCTTGTTCATTTGGGTCTCGGCGACGAACAGACCTTGCGGCCCGCCGAACCCACGGAAGGCGCCGCCCGGCAGGTTGTTCGTGTACACCGACCGCGAGTCGACAGCTACGTTGGGGATCTCGTACGGTCCGGTGCACATCAACGTTGCGTTGCCCAGCACTTTGGTCGATGTGTAGGCGTAAGCGCCGCCGTCCTGAACGATGTCCACCTCCGCCGCCACCAGTTTGCCCTGGCGAGTGGCGCCCCAGCGCGTGCGGAAATGAAAGATGTGCCGCTTGTGATGTCCGATGATCGATTCTTCCCGGGACCAGACGGTCTTGACCGGGCGCGAGATGCCACGCTGGTGCAGCCGCCATGCGGCCAGAGCCAGCACGATTTGGATCGACATGTCCTCGCGGCCGCCGAAGGCCCCGCCGATCGCCGGATAAATGACGCGCACTTGATCGGCCGGCAGGCCGAGCGAGTGTGCGATTTGCTCCTGATCCTCGTGAGTCCACTGCCCCGCCACAACCACTGTGACGCGCCCCTGATCGTCGATGTAGGCTAGCCCCGCCTCGGGTTGCAGGTAGGCGTGCTCTTGCATCGGAGTGTGGTATTCCCCCTCCACCACGACCTCCGCTTGGCTTAGCGCGGCCTGCGCATCGCCTCTGCGGATCCGGTACGAGCAGAAGGTGTTGGTCCCTTTCTCGGGGAAGAGCAGCGTCGCGCCAGGTTGGATGGCCTGGCGCGCATCGCTGACAACGGGTAGGTCCTCGTAATCCACGCGGATCAAGTCACGTGCGCGTGACGCGATAGCTTCGGTTTCCGCGACGACCATCGCCACCTGGTCGCCGACAAAGCGTACGCGGTCGGCGCCGGCCTTGGTCGACCCCGGTCCGCACAGCACCGGTTGATCGGGCATGATCAACCCATACTCGTTGACCGGAACATCCTTGGCCGTGAACACCGCCACGACCCCCGGCAGCGCCTCGGCTTGGGTTGTGTCGAGCGAGCGGATGACTGCATGCGGCCGCCGTGCGAAGAGCAGCTTGAGGTGGAGTTGCCCTGGTCGGTTGATATCGCCCGGGTAGAGGGCGGTGCCAAGCACCTTGGCCACCGCATCGACGCGCGGTGGAGAGGAACCCACCGAAGTCATCCTGCCTATCTCCTGTAATCGTGCAAGTGGCTTTCCGGTGCCTCGATATCGTAGCGGCCGCGCTTCACCGGCTGGACCAGGCCGTAGATGAGAGTGAAGATGGCGCCTCCGAGGCTCATGGCGATCAACGCTGCAGCAGCTTTGAGGCCAAGGAATGGCGCAGCTGCGGGCCACGCAAGTTCCGGCGGCAGATAGACCCAACGCTGGACTTCGTTTTCAAGAATGAACCAATCTGCGCCCATGTATCCGCCGGCGCCCATCACGACGGCGAAGGCGAGCCCGAGGATGTTCCAGAGGGTCTCCAGCGGCTTGCGCGAAGAGCGAGCTTCGCTCTCTCGGGTGCGGTAGCGTTGCGAATCCGACATGATGTCCTCCTCGAGCCGTGAACGCCGGATGTGCCGTACGCCGTTGGCATCTGTCGGCTGGGTGGAATGGTGGAAGGTGAGGCATGTTGCCGCCTTGGCGAGCACGGCGAAACACGACCGCTTGGCGAGATCAGCGCCACCTCTTGATCTTGGGCAAGCGTGCTTCTCATGTCCGGCACATCGTACTTGCCCGGCCGCAAGGGCCAGATCAGACCGAACACGGAGGTGAAGAGCGCGGTGCCGATGAGCAGCGAGAGCGCCGCGATGGCCAGCTTGACAAGAAGATACGGGGCCGTGGGCGGCCATGCCAGCTCGGGCGGAAGGTAGACAAAGTGCCGTTTGAAGTTGAGCTGCAGCAAGTACTCGGCCAGCAAGTAGCCAGCCGCGGGCAAGCCAACCACGAGCGCGCAGCCCACGGTGATCCACGTGGGGTGTGGCTCCCCGCGCCGCGTCTCCTCACCCGGAAGCCTAATGTGGTAAGAGCCTGTCATGCCTTACCTCCTGCGCCCAGGGCGGCGCGTTCGACGGCATCCAGTATCTTGTAGTAGCCAGTGCATCGGCACAAATTGCCGGCCAGCGCTTGCGACGCATCGTAGCGAGAAGGGTGTGGGTTTTCCTCGAGCAACTTCACCGACGACATGATGAACCCCGGAGTGCAGTACCCGCATTGGACCGCGCCCGACTCGACAAACGCCTGCTGCACCGGATGCAGGCGTCCCTCGACGGATAAACCCTCCACCGTCTCAATCTCCGCGCCGTGCGCTCGCGGTGCCGGGACGAGGCAGGCCATCACCGCCACACCGTCCAAGAAGACAGTGCATGCACCGCACTCCCCCTCGGCACAACCTTCCTTGGTCCCAATCAGCTCAAGATCCTCGCGAAGCATGCGCAGCAAGTTCTTCTGATTCGCGCCGCTCACAACATAATCCCTGCCGTTCACCCGGGTGCGGATGGGCTCGGCGGCGGCGTGTAGTTCACTCCGCGCCAACTTCCCGCCCATGGGTCGGGCAGCACCCCACAACAGCGGCGGCGAGCCCGGCAGATTCGGGCGCGCGGGCCCACGTAGCCGCCTCGCGCAAGACCTGGGCTACCGCATGGGCAACCATCACGCGACGGTACCGCGCGGATCCTCGCACATCGTCGATCGGTTGGGATTCCTCGGCCGCGATCTCGGCAGACCGACGCACGGCGGCCTCCTCGAGCGTCTCGCCCTGCAGCGCCTGCTCGGCGCGAGGCGCGCGCATCACGACCGGTGCGACAGCGCCGAGTGCGATGCGCGCCGCGCGCACCCGCCCCCGCTCATCACGATCCACGACGCACGCAGCATTCACGATCGAGATGGCCTGCGCGGCGCGCAATGCGTGCTTGAGAAAGCCGCCTCGCTCGCCGGCACGCATGGCGCGCAAGCGGATGCCGACCAGCATCTCATCCGACCCCATGACGGTCCGGCGCACGCCCCGATAGAACTCGGCCAGCTTCACCACGCGCTCGCCGCGCGTCGAGAGGAGCCGCACCTCTGCCTCCAAGACCATCAGCGCCGTGATGGTATCGTTCGCCGGCGAGGCGGTGATCAGGTTCCCAGCCACCGTTCCGCGATTGCGGATTTGCGGCGCGCCCACTTCATAACACGCGCGGGGGAGCGGCCAGGCCTGCTCGATCAGCAGCTGCGAGGCGACGCAGGCATTGTGCGTCACGAGGGGCCCGATCTCGAGCGTTTCGTTGTCCAGCCGCCGGATTTGATCGAGCCCTGGGATACGAGTGACGTCGATGAGCACATCCACGCCGGTGCGCACGCCGCGCTCGAGCTCGAGCATGAGGTCGGTCGCACCGGCAACGATGCGCGCCCGGTCCTGGTACCGATTCAAGGCGGCCACCACCTCGTTCATCGAGATGGGGCTCAGGTACTCGTGCCACATGCCCGTCTCCGTCCCCTCAGCTGGATTCTCGCGGCCTATCATAGCGCAGGTGCAGTCCCTCTCGCAATGCCATCGGCGAGGCGGCTATCGAACCATCCAGATGCGCAGAGTGTCGTCCCAACTGCCAGTGGCCAACACCCGGCCGTCGGGCGAGAATGCCACAGCCTTGATCTCGCTGAAATGCCCCGACAATGATCGGCCAAGACGCGGCCGTTGGGGACCTCCCACAACCGCAGGAGCGTGTCTCCGGATCCGGCCGCCAACACCCGCCCGTCCGGCGAGAGCGCGAGCGAGTTGATGGCTGCCTCGCCCGCCTGAAGCGTGTTGAGTGCTGTGAACTCGCGCGTGTCCCACAGCTTGATCACTCCATCCGAGGCTCCCGTCACGAGCACGGTCCCATCGGAAGAAAAGGCCAGGCTGTGAATGAAAGCGGCGTGGCCGAACAATGTGGCGCGCGGAGTCCAATCGAACCCACTCCACACCCGTGCGGTCTGATCCCCCGCGCTCGAGACGAGCAACTCACCGTTCGGGCTGAACTCCAAGCCGTACACCGGTCCCGGCCCGGCGGCGATCTCCTTCTCCACCTTGCCCTCGGGGAAAGTGAGAATGAAGATCTGCTCCCACCCGCCGGCCACGAGTTGTCGTCCATCGGGGCTGAAGGTCAGGCTCCACAACCCGCGCGATCCAGCCTGGAAGCGGGAGTACTCTCGTCCACTCGCCGAATCCCAAATCCGAATCTGGCCATCTTGTGAGGTCGAGGCGAGGAGACTCCCGTCGGGCGAGAAAGCTACGTCGGAGACGCCTCCAGGGTGCCCGAACAAGACCTGTGCCAGCCGCCCGTCCGAGGCACGCCAGACTCGCACGTAGCCGTCCCACGAACCGGAGGCAATCAGTTGACTGTTGGGCGAAAACGCCAGCGCCTGAACCGGACCCGCATCCCCCTCCAGAGTCTCAATGAAGCTCCCGTCGCTTGCTCGCCGGCGTTCGACGTTGCCCTCCAGTGAGCCCGAAAAGAAAGTCTCCCCATCGATCGCAAACGCCAGACCGCGAACTCGGCCCACCGGCCAGGTCAACGTCCGCTCGAGTGTGCCTTGCGGCATGGCCCACATGCGCACTGTCTGATCCTCGGCACCGCTCACCAGCTGGCGAGTGTGAGGGTCGAACGCCAGGGCGGTGATGCGGTCCGTGTGCGCTTTGAGCACCTGGGGCAGCCCGCGCACTTCGGTCGGCCAGAGCCACACTTCCCCGTTGCTCACTCCGGTCGCGAGCCACACACCATCGGAAGAGTAGGCCAAGGTCGTGACCGGCGCCGGGTAGGATATAAGCGAGCGTTCCAACCGCCCGTTTCCAACGCTCCACACGCGCACCGTTTTGTCATCGGAAGCCGAAGCAACGCTCAGCGAATCGGGGAAGAAGGCCACGGCATTCACCGTGCCTTTATGGCCCTCGAGAACCTGCGCCAACTCGCCCGTGGCCGCCCGCCACAGCCGGACGCGTTTATCGTCTGCGCCCTCTGCCAGGTAATGCCCATCCGGCGAGAAGTCCAGGCTCGTCACGACGACCTTGGGCGCCTCGAATCCGAGCAGCAACTCGCCGTCAGCGACACGCCACACTCTCACCTTCTCGCCCCACCCGGCCGCAACTTGCGAGCCATCCGCGCTCAAGGCCACAGCTCGCACGGGCCCGCCGGTTTCGAAGAAGCGACGCTCCACGAGCGTGCGTGCATCCACCACGTAAACGCCGAAGTGACGTCGCCAGCCCGAGCCACCGACCATCCCGCGAGAGCACCAATTGTTGGATCGGCCCGCGTCCCCAACGCCCGGTCTCGCGAAGGCGATAGGCATTGGGCGGTGAGATCGTCTCGATCGCGGCGGGCAACGGCGTGAAGTTGAGCGCCGGCAGCTTCGGAGTTGGCGTGGGGGTCCGCGACGGCGTCGGCGTTCGGCTGGGTGTGGACGTAAGCGTGAAGGTCGCAGTCGGAGTGGCGCTTGGGGTCATCGTCGGGGTGAGACTGGGCGTCTCGGACGGGAGAGCGGTGGCCGTCTCGGTCGGGGTCTGGGTGGCTGGCGGGGTCTGGCTGGGTTCGAGCGTATCGGTGGGTGGCGAGGTCGGCGTAAAGGTCGCGATCAGGTTAGCCAGTTTGGCAGTCTTCCCACAGCCGGCCAGCATCACGCACAAGGCCGCGAGCGTCAGTAAAGCTCCGGCTCGCCTGAATGTTGATTTCAGTGGCACGAAGGCTGCGCGGTCTGTCCATCTTCCAGAGCGTCACACGAGCGAGTTGACAAGGTGATCGTGCCGAAGACCGGGAGCGAATCATCCTCGGCCGGGTGCGCCCATCGAATAGCCTGTTCCACCGCGGCGGACCATGATGACCTCCGCCAAAATGCTGACGGCGATTTCTTCTGGAGTTTCGGCGTGGAGCTCGAGCCCGATGGGCGAACGGACGCGCGCGATGGCTTCGTCCGGCGTCCCGCCCTTCGCGAGCGCCTGCGCGGTCGTGATCCAGCGCCGCTTCGATCCGATGACCCCCACATACGCTGTGGGCGTGGCCAGCAAGGCTGGCAACCCCTCAACATCCACATCGACGTTGCGGGTGGTCAATACAATATAGGTGTCGGTGTTGAGCGACCAGCGCTCAGGGATGTCGCGCATGGGACAGGCCAGGTAGGCATCGGCGCCGGGAACCGCTTCCGGCGTGCACATCTCGACGCGGTCATCCGAGACGACAACGAAGAACCCGAGTTGCTTACCGAGAATCGCAACGGCCCGCCCCACGTGGCCTGCCCCGATCACGATCAGGGTCACCAGCGGTCGAATCGGGTCGATGAAGATATCGGCGCTCCCACCACACTGCCCAGGATCGCCCTCGGCGGGGTTGCTCAGTTCGTAGTGGACGGTGCGCGGCTGATGCTCGCGCAAGGCTTCGACCGCCTCACTGCAGACGCGGCTTTCCATTTCGCCGCCGCCGACCGAACCTAGGGTCGACCCATCGGGGTAGATCAGCATCTTGGAACCGGCGTGCCGCGGCACCGAGCCTTTGGCAGACACCACCGTCGCCAAAGCGACCGCAATCCCTTTTCGATCGGCTTCCGCAAGCGCTTCGAAGAGACTTAGCATGCACTCCACTCGTGCTCAGGCGAATTGGGTTACCCGCTGAGCGATGCTCAAGTATAGCGCGACCAGAAGGCTCGCTGCCCCGGAACGCAAACTCGGCGAGGAATCAGGTTTGTCGGCAACGTGGAGAGGGCAAACCCTGCCATCTTCCTCTCGGTACGATGGCCAGCCCGGAGCGCGACCGCGCCCCTGCTCTTATATGGAGGCAGGCCGCTTTCCTGCGGCGCTTTCCATGGCCAGCCACACCCGCTCGGGAGTGGCCGGGATTTCCTCCACCCACGCACCGACTGCATCGTGGATTGCATTGACGACGGCCGGGGCAACGCCATCCATGGGGATTTCCGCAACGGCCTTGACGCCGAACGGATGGCTGGGTTCGAACGTCTCGACGAAAATGGTGGTCAGGTGCGGCATCTCATCCGCAGAGAAGATGTGGTAGTCGCGCAGGTCGCGGACCAACGGCCTGCCAAGAGAGTTGTAGCGCATCTCTTCGCACACCGCGTAGCCCAGGGCCTGGGTCATCCCTCCCTCGACCTGGCCCGAGGCAGTCAGCGGATTGACGATCACGCCCGAGTCCACCGCCATCACGAGGCGCTCGACCCGCACCTCGCCCGTCTCGGTGTCGACGACCACCTCGGCGAATTGAGCCGCGAAGGGCGGCGGTGAAACGGGCGACATGAAGGATGCCACAGCCATGATCTGGTGCTGATTCGTGTGATGCAGCGAGCGCAGGGCAATCTGCCCAAGGGAAAGCCTGCGCCCATCCGGCGCGAGGGCCGCCCCCTTCTCGAAGCGAATCTCGGCCGGCACCACCGGCCTCCCCTCCTCGGCCCAGGTTTCGCTGGCGACCTGCCGCATCTGGTCGGCCACTTGATGAGCCGCCTTGACGACCGCCGCTCCCGACACGTAGGTGGTCGACGAGGCGTACGCCCCTTTGTCGAACGGCGTGAAGTCGGTATCGGACGAGTAGACAATCACGTCCTCGACCGGGCAGCCCAGGATCTCGGCTGCCATCTGCGCGAGCACCGTGTCGGACCCTGTGCCCAGATCCGTCGCACCGACCAGCAGGTTGAAGGACCCATCATCGTTGATCTTGATCGAGGCCCCGCCCATGTCGAGGTACGGAATAGCCGTGCCTTGCATCACGAGCGCCGCCCCCACGCCGCGCCGCAGGTGAGGCCGCTCCGCCGATGACCGCCAGGCAGCATTGCCATGCTTCTTTTCCCACTCGATAGCCTGAGCTCCCTCCCGCGCACAGTCTTCGAGCGCACAGGTCTGAACGTACTCCGGGCGAGGTTCGCGGCCTTCGGACCACGCCAGCGAGAAGGGGTGCAACTCGCCAGCGCGCAGTGCATTCTTGAGTTGGAACGCGAGAGGATCCATGCCCAAAGCGTGGGCAATGCGCTCCATGTGGACGTCGACTGGGAAGAAACCCTGCGGCACGCCGTACCCGCGAAACGCTCCCGAGGGGGGCGTGTTGGTGTACACCACATCCGCACGGAAGTGGATATTCGGCGATAGGCGGTAGGCGCCCGTCGCCCACATACAGCGCCATGGCCTTGTGGCCGGTGTTGCCGGTGACGGTGAGGCCGTGGCAGCCGTATGCGCCGGTGTCGGAGAGGGCGTACATCTCATTGGCCGTGATGCTTCCATCGCTCGTCACGCCCGTCCGCATGCGCACGCGCATCGGATGACGCGAGCGCGACGACGACGAACTCCTCCTCGCGCGTGTATTCGAAGCGCACCGGCCGCCCCGTTGCGATCGTCAGGTGCGCCGCGACATCCTCGATGAGGACTTCCTGCTTTCCGCCGAAGCCGCCGCCGATGCGAGGCTTGATAACCCGGATGCGCTTGGGCGGGAGATTCAATACGGGGGCCAGTATGCGCCGCACATGGAAGGGCACCTGAGTGGAGGTGCGAATCACCAGCCGGTCGTCCTCATCCCAATAGGTGACGACGGCATGCGGCTCGATCGAAACCTGCTGAACCTTGGGGACGATGTACTCGGCTTCGAAGATGCGCGCGGCCTCGGCAAAGCCCTTGTCGGGGTCGCCAATCCGGATATCGAGCTGCGCAGCCAAGTTGCGTGATGGATCCGACTCTGCAAAGTTGACGTACTCGGGTTCGTCGTGAATGCGTGGAGCACCGGGTTCCATCGCACGGCGAGGATCGAGAATCGAGGGCAGCTCCTCGTATTCAACGTGGATCAGGCTCAGGGCCTCGCGCGCAATGGCCTCGCTTTCGGCCGCGACGAAGGCCACTCGATCCCCTACGAATCGGACTTTGGAGTTCGAGCGAGAACATGTCCAGCGGGCCGGGGATTGGGTCCGACTGGCCCGCCGTCGAATACACGACGCGCGGCAAGTCCTGATAGGTCAGCACCGCAGCCACGCCCGGCAACCGCCTGGCACGGCCCGCGTCGATGCGCCGGATGCGTGCATGAGCCACCGGGCTGTAGAGCACCTTGGCCACCAGCATTCCACGTAGCTCGATGTCGTCGGTGAATGCCGGCTTACCCTGCACGAGCTTGGGCCCGTCGACTTTCGGCGCGGGCTGGCCCACGGCCTGATACTCGGCCGCCTGCGGCGTGACCCGCAAAGTGGGCAGAGTTCGCGCGAGGACCGACATCGCCTCGGGCGAGGCGCCGGGGGTGCTTCCCGTCCGCGGGCCATGCATGTCATCCGAGCGCGGGGAGAGGTCGACCGCAATCGGCCGCGCCTCGAGCGCCGGAGGTTCTTCGCCGCGCAGGCGCGAGGCGGCTCGCAAGACGGCCTGCACTGGTTTGACGTATCCCGTGCAGCGGCACAAAACACCCGAGAGCGCCTCGCGCACCTCCGCCTCGGTCAGCGGTTGGGGCGATTCTCCCGCCGAGTAGCCACGTGAATCCAGCAGTTCCTTCGCGGCAAGGACCATCGCCGGCGTGCAGTAGCCGCACTGGATCGCTCCGACTTCAACGAATGCGTCCTGCAACGGGTGCAAGCCAAGCGTCGTCTTCCACCCTTGATCGGCCAGGCTGCCCAGTCCTTCAGCGGTGACAATGCGTTTGCCAGCGGCTTGCACGGCCAAGAGCGCACACGAGTTGACCAGCCGCCCATCCATGAGGACCGCACATGCGCCGCAATCGCCCGATTCGCATCCGTGCTTCACGCTCCACAAGCCGGCGGCGCGCAAGGCATGCAGCAGCGATGCGTTTCGATCGACGTCCATCTCAGTCCCACGGCCGTTTATCGATAGGCGTATCTTCATCGTATCCTCAGGTCCACCCGACCCCCGATCAGCCCTTGCGTAACGATATTACCCGCGCGCCTCGAACAGTTGGGTGAGCGCACGCCGGACGAGCACCGGCGCGATGGCGGCGCGGTACGCGCCCGTCCCGCGAATGTCGTCGACCCACTTAACGCGAATCAACGCTTCGGCGGACGTAAGACGAGGGATCAAATCCTCAAGCGACGCCCCTTCCACGATGCGCCCAACCCCGGGCTGCAGCGCGAGCGGTTGCCCCGCGCCCGAAAGCACGACCCGCACACTCCTGAGCCGCCCACTCTTCACGAGGGCCGCGGCGACGGCACATGCGATGGGTCGATCCATGGGGGATCGGGCCACATCCGCATAGGCCAACGATTGCTTCGCATCCCACGATGCGCCAGTGATGAGCTTTGTTGAACGGCGTCGCGTGGCGCCCGGCCGTAACCATGTGTCAAGCGATTCGACGACCTTGCCCGGCTCGAGCGTCAGCTCGCTGCCCAGTGCGAGCAGGCATGCGAGCAAGGGCCCCGATTCGCGGACGGCCAGCGCGCCTCCGAGGGTCGCCATCTCCCGCAGGTTCCGATTGGTTTCGCGCCGCACGGATGCGCGTAGGGCCTGCGGGACTCGCACGCTGGAGCCAATCGCCGCGAGGGTGGCCATCGCGCCCACTTCGCAGCGCCCGCCTTTGACGCGCAGGCTATCCAGCCCCAGTCCCGAGAGATCGACCAACAACCCGTCGGGGATGGCGTGAAGACTTAAGTAGGTCCCACCGGCGAGCGGTAACCCGCGCGGAGCGGGACGCGCCAGAATGCGCAGCGCCTCGCGTAGTGTCGAAGGTTTCGCCACCTCGTTCTTTGGGTCAGTCATCCGGGTAGACCCTCCATCCCAATCGATCCGCTTCCGTCAGATCGCTTTCCGAGTGGGGCGAACGGGCCAACAGAACTTCCGCCTCGGCGGCGACAGAACCGTCACTCAGCTCGAGCTGAGCGTGGACGTGGGCGAGCCGCCCGCGATCCTTGACCAGCTGTGCGCTCAACCGCAAACTCGTCCCCACGGGGATCGGCTTTCGGTACTTGACGTCCAGCGTGACCGTGACCATGAATTGCGGTTGGTCGCCGCCCATGATCGCCCTGCCGGCGACCTCATCGAGTAGCGAGGCAACGATGCCTCCGTGCATGACACCCGGGTAACCCTGAAACTGGTCGGGGGCAATCCACTGCGCGTGTGCCGAGCCGGGCTCGGATTCATAGAAGCTCAGCTTGAGGCCAGCAGGATTCTCCATGCCGCACACGAAACACATGCGGGAGTTCGGTTGCTTGCGCATCACCCGGTGCGTCATGCTAATTCTGGGCAAACGTGTCGATGAGCAAGCGCACGTCGCCGCCCACTGAGTAAAGCACCGGGCAGGTGCAGCCGCGCTTGCGATACACATCCACCTTCGCCCGTGCCTCGTCCGGCGTGCCGGAGGCCGTGATGCGTTCGATCAGCGAATTGGGCACGAGGTGCTTGGCGCGCTCGATCTGCTCATGTGTCGCCGGCCAACCCAAGATGGACTGAATCTGGTGCACGACCTCCTCCGCCACGCCGGAAGCCTTCGCAATGTGAGGCTGCTGCGCGAGATACTGGGTGAGCAGCCCGCGCGTTGTGTCGAGCGCCCGATCTCGATCGCGATCCACCGAGCACACGACCAACTGCGGCCGATCGATCTCGCCCACAGCGCGGCCCGCCTTCGCCGCGCCCTTGGCCAGGAGTTCCATCGCGCGATCGTTGTATTCCGGCGGCACGCAGTAATTGAGCAATGCCCCGTCGGCGATTTCTCCGGCCATCTCCATCATCTGGTCACCCGTCGCGCCGATGTAGATGGGTACATGGCGCGGTTCGCGGCGCCCGTGAACGACGTCGAGTTCGATTCCGTCGACGTTGTGGAACTCGCCATGAAAGGTGACCCGTTCCATGCGCAGCAGACGGCGCAGCAGTTCCACGGTCTCGCGCATCGCGACCAGAGGCTTGCGCCGTTCGATGCCGACATTCTTGGCGAGCGGATCCCACCACGCCCCGATCCCGCACAGGATGCGGTTTGGCGCCAAGTCGTCGAGAGTAAGGAACGTCGCGGCAAGCAGCCCGATGTTGCGAGTCCAGTTATTGATCACCCCAGACCCGACCTTGAGGCGCGTGGTCACCGCCGCGTAGGCGGCCATGGGAACGATGGCATCCCGCACGAGCCGCGATTTCGGCCTGCCACACGGCCTCAAACCCTTTGGCTTCGGCATACTGACACACCGACAGCCCCTCGCGCAAATCGTGTGCGTCCTGCAAGTAGAGCGCCACTCGCTGTTTGGCCATCAGCGGTCCTCCTGGGAGGGTGAGCATCTACCGGGCCGGGGAAAGGCTCCACGGCCTGCGCCCGGATGCAGTTTACCCAAGCTGAGCCGTCACGACAAGATGTCGCCGGCTTGGGCTAGATCGGCTGGTGTGTCCACATCCAGCGCCAGCGCCGAGCTGCGGAAGATGACGACGCGCGCATGGCTATGCCGGCCTTGGACGCAGTGACGTTGGAACGAGCCCCGCCCAAATGCGGGTTCGAGGATGGCGGCCGGCCGAAAAGCGAGTGCATTCGTACCGGTCTCGCGCCCGTCAGGCGCGATGACGACTCCTGGCGCCGGAGGCATCTGATCGAGCAACTCCATCAGCACGTCCGTGCCCACCCTTGGCAAGTCCGAAGGCAAGATGAGAATCTCTTGTGCGCCGCGGCGCTGTGCCTCGTTAACCGCCTGGACC
This sequence comes from uncultured Chloroflexia bacterium, assembly GCA_963712475.1. Taxonomy (GTDB): domain Bacteria; phylum Chloroflexota; class Anaerolineae; order Anaerolineales; family RBG-16-64-43; genus RBG-16-64-43. The sequence goes on along the minus strand of CAVQIA010000004.1, from coordinate 266,645 downwards.
AGGGCGCTGTTAAGTCCCATGGGCCCCTTCTCTGGCAGAGGCTGCGCCGCGTGGAGCGTTGCAAGCGAGAGTACCCGTGGGTCGCTGGAAACGACGAGTGTGCCTTCGATCCGCGGTCGACTCTCCTGCAGGATTTGCAGGGTGCGCTCGAGCATTTGCTGCACCAGGGCCTCGCGCGCGGCATCGGAAAGCACACTCGCCAACCGCGACTTGGCAATGTGAATTGGCTTCACCGGCACGATGGCCCACGTCGTCATGTCACAAGCCGGCAAGTTCCAGACCGAAGTCGAGCACGGCCTGAGCGAGAGCCCGTCGTTCGGGCGGTCCGTGCATGAGCGAGGGCGCCACCCGCACACGCAAGCCCAATGCCTCGACCGCGGCCGCGTCGCCTGCGTCGGCAGTATCGATGACAAGGCCGCGCACCGTCCCGGCGTAGTGCCGTCCGATCTCTCGCGCGCACGGTTCAAGACCCAGTTCGCGCATCATCTTGGCCGCCGGGCCCTTGACCGCGGCGCCTGCGATGATCGGGCTCACCGCCAACGCCGCCCGGCTTCGAACTCGCTCGCGAACTTCGGGCAAGGAGAGAATCGGATCGAGGCTGACATAAGGGTTCGAGGGGCACAGGATGACGAGCTCGGCGTCTCGGAGTGCTTCCAGCACGGCCTCCGATGCCTGGGCTGTCTCTTCTCCATCGAATCGGAAACCGGCCACGCGCGGCTCGCACGATTTCCTCACAAAATAGTCCTGGAAACTCAGCTCGCCGTCGGCTGTCATGACGCGCGTACGCAACTCATCATCCGTCATGGGCAGTACGCGCGCCCGCAGACCCAATGCGTCCGCCAGTTGGCGCGTCGCGTCGGTCAGCGACTCACCCCTCCAGAGGAGTTCCGTTCTTCGCAGGTGGGTTGCCAGGTCGCGATCTCCAATGCGAAACCAGGTGGGCCCACCCATGCGACCGAGGGCCTCCAGCGCATGGGTGGTGTCGTTGGCGATCCCCCAACCGTGCTGTCGGTCCTCGACTCCCGCCAGGGTGTACAACATGGTGTCGAGGTCCGGGCAGAGAGTGAGCCCGAGCCATTCGAAATCGTCGCCCGTATTGACCACCACAGTCAAGGCGTCGTCTGCCAGACACTGCGCCAGACCTTGCGCGAGGCGCGCGCCTCCGACTCCACCCGCCAATGCAACCACTCGTTTGAACGGCATTCTGCCCCTCGTGCGTCTGGCTGTGCGTTCGACCCTGGGTTGGCTTTGGAGCCGTCGTGCGCGGGCCTCTAGCGCCAGAAGAGGATGTCCGCGAGCGGCCGGCGTTTGGGGGCGACCGGGGCACGCTCCGCGGTGCCCAGCAGAATCAGGGCCTGCGGCTCCCACTCGCCCGGAAGTTCCAGTTCACGAATCACGATCTCGGGGCAGAAAAGCGGGCTGCACAGCCAGCACGCGCCCAGCCCTGCGGCGTGAGCCGAGAGCAGCAGATTCTCGACGGCCAGGGCCACACTCTGGGTGGCCATTTGATGTTCGGAAGTCGCGCGCTGCGCGTCGGGGTAGACCTGGGCATCCTGCATCGTAAGGCAGGCAAGCACAGCTGCGGGGGCTTCGCAAAACCGCGCCTCGGCGCGTGCCGCGCGCGTGTGGGCCTCGTCGTTCGCCATGCCGTCGGCCAGAAGGTCCGATTCGAAACGGGCCGTCATCGCCCGCGCCAAGTTGCAGCGCCGTTCCTCGTCCTCGAGTACGACGAAACGCCACGGTTGCCCGTTATGGGCCGACGGCGCCCAACGCGCCGAGTTCGACCAGGGCCTCGATCGTCGCGCGCGGGACGGGCTCCCGCCGGAAGTGCCGAACGGAGCGACGCGACCGAATGACTTCGGCGAGCGGGTTCCACTCGCTGCTCATTGGTCGGCCGAGATCCTCTCGGGATGGATTGTGTGAATGACCCTTACTTCATTTGCGGGGCGCGCACTTCGCGCTGGTCCGCCGGTGTACTTCCGATAGAGAAGCGCGAAGTGCTGCCGCCGTTCGTCCTCTCGAATCCCCACCACCCGCCCGCGGATCTGCACATAGCGATAGGGATCGTGAGGGTCGGCAATCACCAAAGCCACCTGGGCACGCTCGCGCATGTTGCGATCCTTGATCCTCCCTTTGGCGGTGTTCACCAGGATGTTCTGACCCTCGACGCTGAACCACACCGGAGTCACCTGCGGCGACCCATCCGGCATGATCGTCGCCAGATAGGCATAGGCGCGCGTTTCCTCTCGCAGCAGGTCCTCGAAACCATGGGGTATCCCGTCCAACGAAATGCTCCCTCGCCGCCTCACCCGCGCTCGAATTCTAGCGGAAGGCATCCTCTTCTCGCGGGCGGAGTGATTCGGCCAGACCGGCCTCACGCAATGCATATGGAAACCCGCGCGCGTGGATGATCGGCCGGCCTTCGCCAGCTTGGCCCATGAGCAACGAAGCCGCCGCTGCGAGCTCATCGGCAGCGCCGATCTGTGTGACCTGCAGTCGGTAGTCGAAAAGGTCCATGTGCCCGCGCATGTCTTGCACGGCTGGCAGGCCCGCGACACCCACGGCGACACCCACGATCCCATTGCGCCATGCACGTCCGTGCGAATCGTTGATCACCACGCCCACCTTGGCGCCGCTGCGGTTGTAGAAATCGAGACGGAGTTGTTCGCACGAGGCGTCGGGATCCTGTGGGAGCAGGAGCACCCACTCCTCCGCGGCGTTGTGTGGGGCCACGTTCGATCGGTCCACGCCCGCATTGGCGCACACAAATCCCAGCCGATGTTCGACCACCAACAGCCCAGGCCGGACGCGCAAGACCTCACGGCTTTCACGCAGCACGACTTCCACGAAGCGCGGGTCTTTGTCTGCGTAGGGGGCCAGAGCCTGGGCCCGCGGCGAAGGCACAACCGTCGAGAGCGCCACCTGCCGGCCCTCAGCCTTTGAAACGATCTTCTGGGCGAAGATCAGAACATCTCCGTCACGCAGCGTGATCGCGGCGCGCGCCAGGCCATCCAGGGCGACGGCCGCCAGGTCCGCGCCGACTGTGATGAGCGGAATCTCCGGCAGCGCGGTCAGCGAAAGGCGCAGTGCATCGCTCACCGCGGGACTCCCACGATGCGGATTCCGGCGCCTCGAGTTCTGTATTGCTTGTTGATCCCGATCAGGATCGAGGTCAATCCCTCTGCCACGACGGCGTTCTGAATGGGGCCGGCATCCCATCCGCGCATGCCGGCGGCTTCGACGAGCTTCAGCACTTGATCGCGAGCGCGTGGGTCGTTCCCGCAAACGAGCACATCGCAGTCGATCGGCTCATCTTCGTCGGCCAGGTGGTCTTTGGAGACGTTTTGAAAGGCCGATACGACGCTCACCTCCGGGCCGAGGGTCTGCTGTGCGTCGGCACTCGCCGATCCGGCAGGCGGCATCTGGACCACGGTCACTTTGGGCTGGACGAGAGGCACGGTGACATCCACGAGGATCTTGCCCTTCAATCCGGGACTCAGCTCCTCGAGCATGGCGTGGTGAGCCTCGAAGGGAACAGTCAGCACGACGACGTCGGCCGCCCGTACCGCTTCGAGATTGGCCATGCCCGAGATCACCCCATGCCCGCCCAAGCGGTCGACGAGGTTCTGGGCGTGCGCCACGGCCTTTTCGGCTGAGCGCGACCCGATGATTACGCGATACCCCGCGCGCGCCCAGCGCAACGCCAGGCCCGTACCCTCCGGACCGGTGCCACCGACGATGGCGATAGTGATCAGCAGATGCTCTGGCACGCTGCCCTCCTTGTGCGTGGTCGCGCAGTCCGGGGACTCAGCCGACTCTCTTCCACAGTGCCTGAGCTAACTCCCGGCTGTCGCGTGTGATGTCCGCTTCGTTGAGTGTCAGCACGCGCCGGTCGCGCATGAGCCAGTTTCCATCCACCATCGTTCCCGTGACCATCGACGTCTGAAACCCGAAAAGGATGTGCCACGGCAAGTTCCCGGCCGTGAGCGGGGTCGTGGGGTGATAGTCGACCAGGATCAGGTCTGCTGCGCTGCCCTCGGTGAGGTGGCCGATCGGCACGCCGAAGTGCTGGCTGGCTAGTTCAGCGTTGTTGTAGACCGCCAACTCGACCACCACGTCGCCGGGCATCCGACGGGGGTCGCGTCCCGCGAGTTTGTGAATCAGATAGGCCGCCTTCCATTCATCCCACATGGCGTTGGAGAACCCATCGTTCCCCAGGCCAACCCGCACTCCGGCGCCGAGCAATTGCTCCACGGGAGCCGCCCCCACGCCATTGTTCATGTTGGAGCGAGGCTGGTGGGTGACCCATGTGCGCGTGCGAGAGAGGATTTCGATCTCACGGGCATCCACATGCACGCAGTGCACGGCAAGCGACCGTTCGCCCAGGAGCCCCAATTTCTCGAATTGCTCGATCACCCGCAGGCCGCACTTCTCCATACTGTCGTGCTCATCCACCTCGTGCTCGGCCACGTGCACGTGGAACCCGACGCCCGCCGGCGAGGCAGCCCGGCACGCTTCGAGAGTCGCGTCGCCCAGGGTCAACGAGGCATGCAACCCGAACATGCCAGCCAATCGCGACGTCTTCGCGCGGCGGATAAACCGCACGTTCTCTTGGATGCCCTCGTCCGCCCCGGCCTGCCCGTTGCGATCCGTCACCTCGTAACACAAAGACGCCCGCACGCCGGCGCGTTCGACGGCCTCGGCGATGAGATCCAGCGAGCCGGCGATGCAATTCGGGCTGGCGTGATGGTCGAACAGGCTGGTCGTCCCATGACGGATAGCGTCCACCAGGCACACCAGGGCCGAGGCACGAACATCCTCGGGGGTGAGGGCCCGATCGATGCGCCACCACAACCGGTCGAGCACCTGGGGGAAGTCGGCGGGTGGCGGGCCGGTGAGGGCCATGCCGCGCGCGAAGGCTCCATAGAAGTGGGTGTGAGCGCAGATGTTGCCAGGCATCAGCAGCTGGCCCCCGGCGTCTACGACCTCCTCCGAGGCCGAGCGCGCGCGCAGCGCGTTGGCGGGCGCGATCGCTGTGATGCGGCCATCCTCGATCCGCACCGCGTGCTGAGGCAGCACACGGTTCGGCCTCTCCCATGTCACTACCGCTGCATTCGTGATCAGCATGGCACCACCCTCAACTCCTCTGAGGCCGTGCACTCGCGAACGCGTCAGTCGAAAGCCGGCGGGCGGAGCGGATCGTCGAGATGGGCAAAGGCCTCGGCAATGAGCCGCGGGCTCGTGCGCGCCGAAGAAAGTGCTGGGATCGCCTCGCGGGCGAAGAAAGCGACGGCACTCGTTTCCGAACTAGGCGTCGGTTCGCCCGAGAGCACCTCACACAGCATCACGACTTTGTAAGCATGAAAGGCGGCCAGCGGCGTACCCTCGCGATTCGCATCGAACACACCGATCAACTTGCGTGCGGCCACACGGAATCCGCTCTCCTCCCAAACCTCGCGCACGACCATTGCCGAAGGAAGCGCGCCGACGTCGGCCCAACCGCCCGGCATACACCAGCCTCCATCCGAGCGCTCGCGTACGAGAAGGATGTGCCCCTCGCGGAATGCAGCACCGCGCACATCGACTTTGGGCGTGGCGTAACCCGGCTGCGCCAGAAACGCTTGTTCAAGGAGTGGAGCAGCCGCCGCCGTCCTGTCGGCCATCATCTCCGCGGCCAGCCCGATCAAGCGACGGTAGCGCTGCTGGTTGTAGTCATCCTGGGCGAAGTGAAGGCCGGTCTGAGCGAGAGCTTGGATCTCACGCGCCCAGGCCAGCCAATTCGGGATGGTCTCGTCAGTCATCGACTGGATGGGACGGCCGAGGTGGCCCTGCACCCTGCCGCCGCCACGCACATTCTATCGCGAGATGCGCTGCTCTTCTCGTACCTGAGAGAGGATGGCCGCAGTCCGCTCCGCGAGAGCGCGGAAGGGCGCCTCACTCTCGGCCTCTCGCGTCGTGGGTTCCTTGGCGAGCCACTCACCAACGCCAGCGATCAGGTCGGCGATGCCCGCCGGCGCAGCGCCCAACTCCGTCAGGTAATCGCCCAGCAAAAGATGCGCCTGCTTGCGAACGAGCACTTCCATCCCGTCCAGAATCTGGCGTTGCGGCGTTCCCTCCCAAATCGGGAGGATCATCGCCTCGCGCAGCAGCCGCTCAACCGGAAACTCGGCCAAGACCCCCATGCCGCCATGCACCTCCATCGTCCACTGCGCAGTTTGGGCCGCCATCTCCGCCGTGAAGTACTTCGCGAGGTGCGCGACGAGGCGGAAGAGATGGTACCGCTCCGAAAAGCGGGGGCGCTCTTGCCAGCACTCGTTGAGCAGGAGCACCGCTTCCCAAGCCAGGGCGAAGCAGCGGTCGAGCAACGCAGCGCGCTCTTCGAATTGCCGGCGCAGCAGGGGTTGTTCTGCAATCGGCCGACCGAACGCAGCCCGGCCCTCGGCGAAGCGCCAGGCTTCCGCGAGGGCGCGCTGGGTGAGCGCCACGCTGCCCATGCAGTTGCCGACTCGCGAGAGATTCAACGCTTCAAGGATCAGGTAGACCCCCTGCCCGGCCTCGCCCAGGAGAAAGCCCTGGCTGTCACGTAACTCGACTTCGCCCGTGGGCACCGAGCGCGTACCGGTCTTGTCCTTCAGCCGTCGAATCTGGTAGTTGAGCGTTCCGTCCTCTCGGTAGTGGGGAACCAGGAATAGCGCCAGGCCGCGAACACCGGACGGCGCATCGGCCGGCCGTGCCGCGACGATGGCCAGATCGGCGCCAGCGTTGCTGGCGAAGAACTTATCGCCGCTGAGGCTCCACGCCTGGCCCGCCCGGCGCCCGACGGTGAGCACTTGCGCACCGAGATCCGAGCCGCCGCCCGCTTCGGTCATCCACGTTGCACCTTGCCACACGCTGTCATCGCGCTTCAGCAACTCGGGCAGGAAGCGCTCGCGGACAGCGGGCTCCCCATACTTCGAAAGGGGCACCGCCGTCGAGAGCGAGACGATGTAGGGGCAATACAGTCCGGGGTCGAAGAAGGAGGTCACATAGCCGATTTGATACGGGCCCACCAGCGAGCTCTCGGCGAAGGCGCGCCACACTGCACCGGCCTTGTATCCTCGCCGCAGCATCTCCCAGTATGCGGGAGGCAGGAGGATCTCGTCGATGCGAACGCCGAAGCGATCGTACATGCGCAGCCACGGGGTGCCTGCCCGGTCGACGGCGGCGGAAACGTCCTGTCCGATGTCTCTCCACCATTGTTCGAGTTCTCGAAGCGGCGCAGCGTGGGCCAAAGAGCCAAGTCTGGATTCGAGGTAGGCCACAGGCGAAGCGAAGAGGTGCGCGTCCATGATGAGCTCCTTTGTCTGGAGTGAGTGCCCGCAGCGCCCAACCGCCCTACGATGCCGTCACACCTACCGTCACCTCCCCGAGCTCCTTCGCCAGGAGGTGCCGGTCGTTCACGCCCAGTCGTGGGACCCTGTTCGCGATTCACACGTCAGTGTCAGCCTTTGACGACCGCCATCGGCCTCAAGCGAGCCACTTTGGCGGCCACCCCGGCTCGATGAATGACCTCGACAACTCGATCGACATCCTTGTAGGCTCGGGGTGCCTCCTCAGCCAAACCGGGCAATGAGCCGGCTCGGATGTGAATCCCTTGCTCCTCGAGCTCCCGCCGCAATCGGTCCCCGCGCACCTCGCGCTTGGCCTGCGCCCGGCTCATCACCCGGCCGGCCCCATGGCATGCGGAACCGAACGTCAACGCCATGCCGGCCTCGCATCCGACAAGCACCCATGAGGCGGTACCCATTGAGCCTGGCACGAGCACGGGCTGCCCGAAACTTCGATACTCTACGGGAACCTCGCGCGAGCCCGGCCCAAACGCGCGCGTCGCGCCTTTGCGATGCACGCAGACCTGCAGCGAGCGGCCGTCAACGGCGTGCGTTTCGACTTTGCCCATGTTGTGTGCGATGTCATACACCTGGCGCAAATGCGCATTTGGAACGCGTCCGTCCAACACGCGATGAAAACTGCCGCGCGCCAGGTGAGCCAACACCTGACGATTGGCGAAGGCGTAATTCGCCGCCGCTTTCATGGCGCCCATGTAGGCCCGCCCCTCGGGGGATTCGAGCGGCGCGCAAACGAGTTCGCGGTCTGGCAGTTCGATGCGGTATCGTCGCACAGCTCCCTGCAAGTCCTGTACGAAGTCCGTGCACACCTGGTGGCCGAAGCCGCGCGACCCGCAGTGTATTTGCAGCGCCAGGCAACCCTCGCGCAGCCCCATCGCATTGGCCGCCGCCACATTGAACACGTGCTCGACGACGTCAACTTCGATGAAGTGGTTGCCGGCGCCCAGCGTCCCCAACTGCGGCCGCCCGCGCTCCATGGCTCGCGGGCTAACCGCCGCCGGCTGCGCGCCCTCGAGGCAGCCCTCTTCCTCCGTCCTGTCCAAGTCGGCTGCCTCGCCCATCCCATGGGCGATCGCCCAGCGCGCGCCCTCGCGGCACACGCGCTCGAGCTCCGCCGGGCTCATGGCGATGTGGCCCTTGGTGCCCACCCCGCTCGGGCAATCGTTGTCGAGCGCGGCCGCCAGCTCGGCCATCACACCGCGCACGGCCTCCGCTTCGATCGATGAGGACATCAGTCGCACACCACAATTGATGTCGTAGCCGACGGCTCCAGGCGAGATGATCCCATCCGGCAGCGCGCTGGCCATGACGCCCCCGATCGGCATTCCGTACCCCTGATGGACATCCGGCATGACCACGACGCGGCCGACCACCCCAGGAAGGCAGGCCACATTGAGGGCTTGCTCGATGGACTGATCTCCCAGCGCGTCGTCCAGGAGGTGCTCATCGGCGAACAGCCACAGCGGGACGCGCATCTCCGCGCGGAACCCGGCGGGTATCTCCCACAAGAAAGGCTCGCGCTGGACGAATGCGATCTTCGCAATCATCTGCCATCTACCTCAGCCGTTGCACAGCTATACATCGAACACGATGGTCGCCCGCCATCCGGAGTCGACCGCTTCGACTCGCAGTTGGTGAAACGTGACGGCTTTGATGTCTCTTGCCCAGGCCGTCACGCGTCCCCCGCGCAGGTTGACATCCAAACTCTCGGGACTGACCGCGACGACGTCGATCCTATCGTAGGCCGTGTTGTTGTGCTCATGAAGATGCAGTAATTCGTTCAACCAGGCCACGAGCAGGCTCTCCCAATCGACGGCGGTCAGCTGCAGCCTGCGCTCATCGCTCGGCAACGCGGCAAGTCGCATCCCCGCCAGATGGTACAGGCCATGGGCGGCGCGACGGAAGAGTTCGGCTAGATCGGGCGCCGTGACTCGCATCGCCACGTCGGCAGTGTGCTCGACCTCTTCTACACCGGGCGGCCAGCGATCGCCGATCTCGTCCACGTATCACCTGGGAGACTTGGCCGACGACTCATGCGGGATGGCGCAGGTCTATTCCACGCGAGTATAGTCCTTCGCAGGCGCCGCAACCCCTCCGCCCCACTCGCCGCGGACGATTGCGCTACACTGTGAGGGGCGGCGCGCGGGGGAAGTGGGATCGGGCCTACGGCGAGACCTGAATGGCGGCCAGCGCGACCCCGGCCGCCCCGCCAAGACCAGGAGGCGACATGCCGGATATTCCCACACTTGCCGTGATCGGCGGCTCGGGGCTGTACTCCATCGAAGGCCTGAGCGACACGCGTGAACACGACCTGACCACGCCGTTCGGCAGACCGAGCGATCCCATCCTGGTCGGCACGCTCGAAGGGCGGCGCATCGCATTCCTTGCGCGTCACGGCCGCGGCCATCGCATCACGCCGAATGAGGTCAACTATCGGGCCAACATCTTCGCTCTCAAATTGCTGGGAGTACAGCGCATCATTTCGATCTCGGCCTGCGGCTCGTTACGGGAGGACTACCGCCCGGGAGAAATCGTAGTGCCCGACCAACTTCTGGACCTGACGCGCGACCGCCCGCGCACCTTCTTCGGGCGCGGGCTCGTCGCCCACATCGGCACGGCGGACCCGTTTTGCACTGATCTTTCTCGAGAATTGGTGGATGCGGTGCGGCGCACGGGCGCAACGGTGCATCCCTCGGGCGCATTGGTCACCGTCGAAGGCCCCCGCTTCTCGACCAAGGCCGAATCGAACATCTACCGTCAGTGGGGGATGGCCCTCATCGGCATGACGGCATCGCCCGAGGCGTTCCTAGCGCGCGAAGCGGAGATGTGCTACGCGGTCATGGCGCATGTGACCGATTACGATGTGTGGCACGTCAGCGAGGCCCCGGTCACGGTGGAGATGGTGGTGAAGATCCTCAGTCAAAACACGAACGTAGCTCAGGCGGCGATCCGCCTGTTGGCACATTCGCTGCCGGCGGAGCGCACGTGCGCCTGCCCAGATGCGTTGCGTTCTGCCATCATCACGGCGCGGGAGGCCATTCCTGCCGCGACGTTGCGCGACCTCGAACCGTTGGTGGGCAAGTACATCGCCGCCAAGGGCTAAGCCGGGCGAGCCGCGGCGACCTGACCCCCCGCTTGAAAGCGTTGGACCCACCCAGGCGGACCCTTGTGCCGGACGCCTGCTCTCCCCTATAGGTTGCGCGAGCGCGCCTTATCCGCATACATGGCCCTGTCGGCCCGAGCGAGCGCTTGGCGCAGGTCTTCACCCGTCTCTACGGTGGCCGTGCCGGCAGCAACATCCAGGGGCGAGCTGCCACTCGACAGGTTGTGGCGGCGCACCGCGGCTCGCAGTCGGTCGAGCACCCGTTGCGCGATCTCGGCCGACGTGCCGGGCAGGATGACCGCGAACTCGTCTCCGCCCAAACGAGCGACGATATCCTCTTGGCGGAAGGTAGACCGCAGGACATAGCCCAGCGAGCGCAAGAGAAGGTCCCCGGCCTCGTGGCCCTGTTCATCGTTGAGCATCTTGAGGCCGTTCAAGTCGAGCATGATCAGGCTTACCGGGCGCACCCGTCCTCGATCGAGGCGTGCAAGTTCCTCATCAAAGAACAAGCGGTTGTAGACCTCGGTCAACGGATCGTGAGTGCTTATCACACGCAGCCGCTCTTCCTCCTCGACCCTCCCCGAGATGTCACTGAAGACCGCCAACGTTCCTTCGAGAGTTCCGTCGGCGGCGATGCGCGGCGAGCCGCTCACCTGCACCGGCAAGCGCGAACCATCGGCGCGCCGCAGGCTGAGTTCGTAGCGGTCGGCTTGGCCATTGCGCCGGCGTTCATCGGCGGCCTCCACGATGGCGTGTTGATCGGATGGGATGACGTCGCTCCAGTGGCTGCCAATCAAGTCGGCTTCAGCCATTCCGAGCATCGCTGCAGCCGCCTTGTTGGCAAACTGGATGCGGCCTTCGCTGTCGAGGAGCGTGATGCCCTCGGTCACGCTTTGCAGGATGCCCTCCTGAAATCGACGCAACTGCTCGAGTTCATTACGGGCACGGTGGCGCTCGGTCGCGTCGCGGACGATCGATTGAAGGAACTTGCGCCCCTCCAGCTCGACCACGTGAGAACTGACTTCCACAGGGAATTCGCTACCATCCTTACGGCGGTGAATCGTTTCGAAGACGCGCCCCCCGCTCTCGGCAACCAGGCGCATGTCATCCGGCACCTGGCTGCGGGTGCTGGCTGAGCGAAGGTCGCGGATGTTCCTGGTCAGAAGTTCATCATGCGAATAACCATACGTGGAGATGGCACGCTCATTGGCGTCGACCACCTGCCCGTCCGGCGCGACGAGGAGAATGACGTCGTTCGCGAAGCGCGCCAGCGATGAAACGTGCCGTTCGATGGCTTTGCGCTGCAGCTCGAGATCCAGACGTCGCTGATAGAAGAGAGACTCCCGCTCGCGCCAAATCCATCCGGCCATGGCCGTCATCGCCAGATCGAAGACCAGCACCATCAAGGCGATTCGCAACCCCATTGCATGGAGCGGCGCCAAGGCTTCACTGCGATCGACTTTGGCGACCAAGAACCATGGCGAGGACTCGACGGGAAGCAGCGCGGCCAACACGGGCTCTCCGCGGTAATCCGTCCCTTCCACGACACCCTGCGCGCCTCGGACAGCCATCGCGGCAGGCAAGCCCGCCTGTGCAAGAGGAAACGTCAGGCTCAGCGCAGGTTCGCCGCTATGACGCAACTCGTTGAGGTAGACGACCTGGTCTCCGATCCTCTCGACGAGCAGCGATTCGGCGGATGCGCTGTCGACCGGCCAGGACCGAATCAGCGGAAACAAGAAGTCATGGGGGTCGAACGATTCGACGAGAGCGCCCCTGCGCTCGGCCTGCGATTTGGGGCCGTTGGTGATCGGCACAATCAGATCGATGTGGACTGTGCCGTCCTCGGGATTGCGCGACAAATCGGTCAGCGTGGAGGAACGCGATACGAACGCGGCCTGAAGCAGGTCCGAGTCAAATGTCGTGCCTGCTGCGGTCTCTCTCCCGGCACTCATCACCACCTCGCCCATGGCATCCACCAGAAGGACATCGGTGCAGGAGATGATGCCGCAATGGGCAGCCATCCATTTCAGAGTATCGCTGCGCACTTCCTCGGAGGCTGATCCGGCCAGAACTGAGGTCATTTCACCGACGCGCATGCTATCGGCCAGGATCGCCTGGCCGTCTGACAGCAGGTCTTCGCGCCACAATTGGATCTGGCCGGACTTGAGCTGGGCGATGGTGGTCAGCAGGCCCTCGGCCTGTTCCCGGAAGCCGCGCTCTTGCGCCCAATAGACCAACCCGCCCGCGACAAACGAGAACAAGATCAAGACAATCACGATGGACCAATAGACGCGGGGACGATTGACGGGGATTCTCGGCCGAGACATGAACTCACCTTGACCGCAGGCGAGGGACCGCGATCGTTGCACGCACATTCATCTCCGCAGGCGCCGGCGACGTGCGGACGTGAGGCCCAATTACCACAAGTGCTCTGCCGACGGGGTTAACCGACGCGCCGATCATTCACCCACGCGCGTCAACCGTACGAAGCGCCGCTTGCCGACCTGAAGCACCGAATCATGGACGGCCGAGAGTGTCAGGTCAGCGTCGCTCACTCCAGCGCCATCCAGCTTCACTCCTCCCTGTTCGATGAGCCGGCGGGCTTCGCTGCGGCTGCGAGCGAGACCGTGCTCCGCCATCCAGTCCACCAACCGGGGGGCACCCTCCACCGCGATTTCCGGCATCGTCTCGGGGAGGTCCGATTGCTGGAACACCCGCCGGAAGGTATCTTCCGCCTTCAGCGCCTGGGTCTCGCCGTGATAGATGTTCACGATCTCTCGAGCCAGCCGCATCTTCACGTCGCGCGGGTGGGCGCGGCCGCCGGCCAGGTCGGCCTCGAGATGCACAATCTCATCGGGAGCCCAGCGGGTCAGCAAACGCATGTAGACCGGCATCGCCCCGTCCGGCAGACTCATGATCTTGCCGTACATGTCGTCCGGAGTGGACAGCAGCGGAATGTGATTGCCCAAGCTCTTGCTCATGCGCACCACGCCGTCGGTCCCGGGGAGAATCCCAGTCAGGATGCCGACGTTGGGACGAGCGCCCAGGTATTCCATGACCTTGCGCGCCGCAGTGAGAATGTTGAAGAGCTGCTCGCTACCACCCACTTGCACGTCGGCCTGCAAGGAGTAGGCGTCGTAGCCCTGCATCACAGCATAGAAGGTCTCGTGCAGGTAGACCGCATCGCCTCGCTCCCAGCGCAGGCGGAAGTTGTCGCGCGTGACGAATTGCTGCAGGGTGAAATTCGACGCCAAGCGGATCAACTCGGCAAAGGTCAACCTCGAGAGCCATTCGGAATTGTGGCGCACTTCGGTCCGCTCGCGATCGAGGATGCAGAACGCCTGCTCCGCGTAGGTGCGCCCGTTGGCCTCGATCTGCGCCTCGCTGAGCTGCGGGCGCAGCTTGTCTTTGTCGGAGGGATCGCCGACGCGCGCGGTGTAATCTCCGATGAGGAAGATCACCTGATGCCCAAGTTCCTGGAACTGCCGCAGCTTGCGCATCGTCACCGTATGGCCAAGGTGCAGGTCGGCGCTGGTCGGGTCGTAACCGCAATAGATGCGCAGGGGGCGTCGCTCACGTGCCGCGGCCTCGAGGCGCTCCCGCAACTCGCCCGCCATGGCCTGCTGCACCTGTGCATCCCCGTACTCTGTTCCTTGCATCAACTGGGCGACTTGCTCGTCGATAGAAAGGGGCATGACCGGTCACCTTGGGTGGATTCGCCGTCGCGCACGACGATTCCCGCGTGATTATAGTGCACCCTCGGTCGTACGCGCCGGAGCTATTACCCCCGATGGTATAATCGCATGTTGCGCGCAATTTCACGCAGTGCTGGGAATCTTCAGGCAATGCCTGTTGCGCCCGGATGAGCGCCCGGGTCACGTGCTGAACCGTCCTCCCCTAGGAGCAAGCGTTGGCCTTCAACCCTCTCAACTGGCTGCTTGGCCTGTTTTCGCTCGACATCAGCATCGACCTGGGCACCGCGAACACGCTGGTCAGTGTCCGCGGCAAGGGCATTGTCATCAACGAGCCCTCCTGGGTGGCCGTCGAGAAGAAATCGCGTCGGCCGCTGGCGATCGGCACCGCAGCCAAAGAAATGGTCGGCCGTACGCCCGCCAACGTGGTCACGCTGCGCCCGCTGCGCGATGGGGTCATCTCCGAATTCGACATCACCCAGGCTATGCTGGAGTACTTCATCGGCAAGGCGCACGAGCAAAGCGTCGTGCCGGTTCCGCGCCCGCGGGTCATCGTAGGCGTGCCATGCGGGGCGACGGAGGTTGAGAAACGCGCGGTGTACGACGCAGCCATCTCCGCCGGGGCGCGCGAGGCGTACCTGGTGGAGGAGCCGGTTGCAGCGGCAATGGGTGCCGGGCTGCCGGTTCGCGACACGCGCGGCACAATGCTCATGGATATCGGTGGCGGAACGACAGAACTCGCCATCTTCTCCATCGGCACGGTCGTCGCCTCGCACTCCATCCGCATCGGGGGCGACGAGATGGACGAGAACATCGCCCTCTACCTGCGCGACAAGTACAACTTGCTTGTGGGCACCGGCATGGCCGAGCACGCCAAGATAGCGATCGGCTCGGCCTCAGCCCTGCGCGAAGAAAAAGTAACGACGGTGCGCGGGCGGAATCTGATCACCGGGTTACCCGAAGAGGTCGAGGTGTCATCGATCGAGATGCGGGAGGCCGTGAACCCCTCGCTCAAGGCGGTGTCGGAGGCCGTACGCAACATCCTTGAGAAGGCCCCCCCCGAAATCATGGCCGACTTGCTCGACAGCGGTTTGTGCCTGACCGGAGGGGGATCGCTCCTGCAGGGCCTGCCCGAACGCCTGAGCGATGAGTTTCACATCCGTGTCTGGCGTGCCGACGATCCGCTGACATGCGTGGTGCGAGGCGCCGCTGCGATCCTCGAAAACCTCGACATCGAACGCCAATTCCTGGCCAGCCTCGAGCGGTCACGCGGCGGTTCCTGACCACTTGCGAGTGGGGCCATGTCCTCCACCTCGCGCCGGTCTCTCCTGACACCCTGAGAATGTCTGACTTACGTCGCAGGATACTGATTGCCTCGGCGCTGATCGCGATGGCGCTCGGGCTCCTGGTCCTTGAGCGGGCCGGCTATCTCGATCCGCTCAAGGATCTCGCCGAGCGTCCGCTGCTCGGCCTGCAGCGCTCGTTCTCCACGGCTTATTACAATATCCGCGATTTCCTGACCGCCCCGCGCAACTTGGCCGCCCTACGCGGCGAGAACACGCAGCTCAAGGCACAGGTGGCGCAACTGGAGGCTGAGGTCGTGACTCTGCGCGAACAAGCGGCGGAACAAGAAGTGCTGCGGGCGCTGCTGGGCTTCGCTCGTGAGCAGCCCGCGAACCGCTACGTCACCGCGCGGGTCATCGGCCGCGATACGAGTCCCTTCCTGCGTTATCTGCTGTTGGACCAGGGCTCCGACGCCGGCGTGCGGCGCGGCATGCCGGTGGTCAGTGAGAACGGCCTCGTCGGGCGCATCTCGGAAGTATCGGCCAGCGCCTCGAAAGTGCAGCTCATCATCGATCCGCAATCCGCCATCAACGCGCGAGTGCAGGAGACCCGCGCGGAAGGCGTTCTCATCGGTCAACCGACGGGTGAGCTCACGCTCACCTATCTGGCGCAAGATGCGGTTGTCAAGGCCGGCGACCTGGTCGTCACTTCCGGACTGGGCGGCGGCTTCCCCGCGAACATCCTCGCCGGGCGCGTCGTCAGCGTGCGCAAGAGGGACTACGAGCTTTACCAGACCGCCACGGTGCTCGCACGCGTCGAATTCGGCAAACTCGAGATCGTGCTGATCATCGCCGATTTCGAGCCTGTGGATATCAGCCCTCTGTCGCCCGCACAGCCGGTGCCGTGAGATCGTATGATCTGGGCGATCGCGGTTCCCCTCTTGGCCCTGGTGGCCGTGCTGCAATCGGCGGTGCTTCGCCAGATTGAATTCGCCGGCGGCAACCTGGATCTCTTGCTGCTGGTCGTGCTGTGCTGGAGCATGTTGCGACCCGAGGAGGGATTGGTTTGGGCGGCCGTGGGCGGTCTGGTCGCCGATCTTCTCTCGGGAGGCCCTTTTGGCGCAACCGCCATTGTATTGCTGGTCACCGCGCTCGCAGCCGGGCAAGTGCAGGGCCGATTGTGGGGACGCCATCCTCTGATCATCATGGGGTTGGCGCTGCTCGGGACCGGCACCTCCCATTTGCTCGGCCTCGCAATCCTTGGCCTCACCGGACGTCCGCTCGACGTCGGCTATACCCTGGCCTACGTGACCTTGCCCACGGCCTTCATCAACGTGGCCCTGGTGCTTCCCGTCTACTCGGCATTGCGAGCTCTCGATCGGGCGACCCGGCCGCGCGAGCTGCGCACGGAAGCGGAGGAGTAGCCCATGGCGGGCACTCCCGGCGCCAACCGAGTCGACCCGCGGCGAATCCTGCTGCTGGGCGCGGTCGTCGCCCTGATCTATGGCGTCTTCAGCCTGCGCTTGCTGGTTCTCCAAGTCCTGCGCGGCAGCGACTACGTCGCCGCCGCGGATGAGAACCGCATCACGCGCGTCGTTCTGCCCTCCTCGCGCGGGGTGATCTACGACCGCAATGGCGTTCTGCTCGCGCGCAACGTGCCTTCATTCGAGATCACAATCACTCCGGCCGATCTCCCCGACAGCCCGGCCGAGGTGCAGGCTATCTTTGCTCGCCTCGCGGAGCTGACGGGCGTGCCCATCGTCGTGCCGGGCTCCAAGCCTTCGGCCGAGTGTGCTGAGGGCCGCGGCATCCAAGATCTTGTTGATGAATGGACCGGCCTCGCGCCCTACTCGGCGGTCAAGATTAAGTGCAACGCCGACCCACACACGGCGATGCTCATCCAAGAGCAAGCCTTCACCATGCCGGGCGTTGGAGTGCAGGTCTCGCCGGCGCGCGACTACCCCACAGGATCGCTCACAGCACACATCATCGGATACATGGGGCCCATCCCGGCTGATCAGCGTGATTTCTACGAGTCCAGGGGCTTACGCATTGGCCAGGATCGAATCGGGTACGCGGGGATCGAGCGATCGTTGCAGGAGATCCTGGCGGGCGCCTACGGGCAGAAGCTCGTCGAGGAAGACGCCGCAGGCCTCGAATTGCGTCTCGTCGCGCCGCCGCAGGAACCGGTGGCCGGCACTAACTTGCGATTGACGATCGACACTCGCCTGCAGGCGGCCGCGCAAGCGGCGCTGCAGAGCGCAATCGAACTCGATCCGCGCCGTTAAACTCGAATTCCTGCGCAGCCCGATCGTCAGCGGCGTCGTCATCGCCATGAATCCGCAAACCGGTGAAATCCTGGCGATGGTCTCGCTGCCCACCTACGACAACGAGCAGTTCGCGCGCCTCATCCCCCTCGACTATTACAACTCGCTCCTCGCGGACCAGAGCAACCCGCTCATCAATCACGCCATCCAGGGCGAGTACCCGCCCGGATCCGTCTTCAAGATGGCGACCGCCATCGGCGCGCTCAACGAACATGTCATCACGCCCGAGCAGCAGATCTTCGACCCCGGGGAAATCGTGATTCAAAATCGCTATTTCCCGAACGACCCGGGCAGGGCCACCACGTTCGTGTGCTACGACCGAAACGGCCACGGCGTCGTCACCTTCCTCAAGGGCGTCGCAGTCTCGTGCGACGTGTATTTCTACAAGCTGGGTGGCGGATACCCCGGCGAAGTCGCCGGCGGCACCCCCGGCCAGTTGGAAGGCGGGGGGTTGGGCATCCTGCGCATCAAGCGATACGCCCAAGCACTGGGTTACGGCCGCGCACTGGGGGTGGAATTGCCAGCCGAAGCGACGGGGCTGCTCCCGGATCCGGACTGGAAGCGCATTAACCTCGGCGAGAACTGGGCCACCGGCGACACCTACATCGCCACCATCGGCCAAGGCTTCGTGCTCGCCACGCCGCTGCAGGTTCTGGAGAGCATCGCGACGCTGGCCAACGGCGGGCGGGTGATGAAGCCCACGCTGCTGAAGCAGTTCCTGGATGGTGAGGGCAACGTCGTTCGCGAGATCGAACCTCAGGTGCTGTGGGACATCACCCAAGACGTGACCAGCGATCCAGATCATTTGAAGGTCGAGGAGCAGTGGGTGCGGCTGGCGCAAGAGGGAATGCGGGAGGTGGTGGACTACGGCACCGCGGCCAAGTACGCGAAGCTGGATAATGTCGTGACCGCCGGCAAGACGGGCACCGCGGAGTATTGCGACAATATCGCCCAATCGCGCAATCTGTGCCAGCCGGGCGCCTGGCCCTCTCACGCGTGGTACGTGGGCTACGGTCCCTTCGACAAACCCGAGATCGCCGTAATCGCATTCGTCTACGACGGAGGCGAAGGCGCAGTGACCTCGGGGCCGATCGTCAAGCAAGTGCTGCAAGCCTACTTCGAGCTCAAAGCCATCGATGCTGCGGCGCAACGATAGCCTAAACGCGCATGCTATAATCGCCACGATGAGCAGCACGCTCGCCATCAAAGGAATTCGCGAAGGATTGCTGATCACCCTTGGAAGCGGGACGTGGGCCAGGGCTCTCGAGGAGATGCTGGCCCACATCGACTCCAAGGGCGATTTCTTCCTGGGGGCGCGCATCGCGGTGCGGCTGGGAGACCATCAGCCGCGCGCCGCCGACTTGGCGGACCTGCGCGCGCGCTTGGCCAGGCGCGGCTTGACGCTTTGGGCGGTGTTGACCGAGGCGCCGGCCGTGGTCGCCGCGGCGCAGACCTTGGCCCTGGCGACCGCCCTGCCCTCACCGGCTCCGGGTTCCGACGTGCCTCTCGACGGAGTGGGCGGCGGATCGGCGACGGTTCTGGTGGAGCGCACGCTCCGTTCCGGCGAGCGTCTCGAATACGCCGGACACGTCGTGATCCTCGGCGATGTGAAACCGGGCGCCGAGATCATTGCCAACGGGCACATCATCGTGTGGGGCAAGCTGCGCGGCAGCGCACATGCGGGGGCGCAGGGGGACGAACACGCGATGGTGTGCGCCCTCGATCTCTCGCCCGCGCAGCTGCGCATTGCCGGGCATGCGGCCACCCCGCCGGCTCGCCGCCTCTCAAGCCAGCCTGAGCTCGTTCGCGTGCGACAGGGAAGGTTGGTGGCCGTTGCGTGGAAGCCCGGCGGCCGGGATCCGAAGTAGCAATGCGCGCGTTTCGTGGAGTTGGCAGGATCTCATGCCCGATCAGGTGGTGACAGCGATCTTCGGTGAATGTG
The DNA here is from genome assembly GCA_963712475.1 of uncultured Chloroflexia bacterium. Classification (GTDB taxonomy): domain Bacteria; phylum Chloroflexota; class Anaerolineae; order Anaerolineales; family RBG-16-64-43; genus RBG-16-64-43. The sequence continues at coordinate 246,913 of CAVQIA010000004.1, read as the reverse complement.
GCGCAGGCGCGCTAATAGCGATGACCAGGCTGGCCGCGACAAGCCGCCCGCCAGGCCGGGCGACGGAGGTCCTACACGCTCGCGCCGCGCGGCGACGGGGACCTAGCTGAGGGCGCATGTTCAATCCCAGGCGCTGGCGTCATTTCGATTTCTGGCTGCTGGGGGGAGTGGCGGTGCTGGTCGTCTTCGGCATCGCCATGATCCGCTCCGCGATCGCCGGAAACGAAACGCTCGCGACGCTGCCCGCACGGCAGGCGCAGAACGCCCTGGTCGGCATTGCCGTTGTGCTCGTCGCGGCAATCGTGGATTATCACTTCTGGCGCGCGCTCACCCGCCCGATGTATGTGGGGCTGCTGGCCGTGTTGCTGATTCTCGAAATCGGCGGCGCGACAACCTTCGGTGCAGCGCGCTGGCTCGACCTGGGATTCACCCAGGTGCAGCCCTCCGAACTGGCCAAAGTGCTGTTGATCATCATCCTGGCGGACGACATCTCGCGCAATGAGGAACGCATCCGCACCTGGGGCGGCGTATTGCGCAGCTTGGCCCTGGCTGCAGTTCCGGCGTTCGTGATCTTCCGCCAGCCGGACTTGAGCACCGCCATCCTGACCATGGTGTTGTGGGCTGCAATCATCTTCGCCGCGGGCATCAAAGCCAAACATCTGGCCACGCTCGCCGGAAGCGCGCTGCTTATCCCGATCGTGGCTTTCCCGTTCCTGGAGTTTTATCAGAAGCAACGCCTGGTCCTTTTCCTGGCTCCTGAGGCAGACCCGGGTGCGCGCTACAACGTGGACCAAGCCCTAATCAGCATCGGCTCGGGAGGATGGTTCGGCCAGGGGTACGCGCACGGCTCGCAGGTTCAGTTGCGGTTCTTGAAGGTGCGCCATACCGATTTCATTTTCTCCGCGTTGGCGGAGGAATTCGGATGGGTCGGCGCGTTCGTCGTTCTTCTGCTGTTGGCTTTCGTCATCTATCGATGTTTGCGGGCAGCGCGCATGGCGCGCGACACGTTCGGTGCGCTCATCGCGTACGGGGTAGCCACGCTCATCTTCTACCAGGCCGCATTCAACATCGGCATGAACCTCAACCTGCTTCCGGTGGCGGGGCTTCCGTTACCCTTCATCAGTTACGGTGGATCCGCATTGTGGTCGGCGCTCTTGGGCGTCGGCCTAGTCGAGAGCGTCATCATCCACCGCCAGGAATTGGAATTCTGATATGACCCAACCCGCCCGCGTGCGCTTCGCCCCCTCCCCGACCGGTTTTCTGCACATCGGCGGCGCGCGCACTGCGCTGTACAACTTCCTCCTCGCTCGGCAAACGGGTGGGCAATTCCTCCTGCGCATCGAAGATACGGACCAGAAGCGATTGGTCCCCGGCGCACTGGAGGACCTGCTCGCCAGCCTGCGCTGGCTCGGGCTGGAGTGGGACGAGGGTCCGGACGTCGGCGGTGACTACGGCCCGTATCTCCAATCGCAACGCAGGGAGATTTACCAAGCCCATGCACAAGAGCTCATCGACCGCGACAGGGCCTACGCCTGCTTCTGCTCGCCAGCGCGCCTGGCCGAATTGCGAACGCGCCAACAGCAGCGCAAAGAACCGCCGCGCTACGACGGGCTATGCCGGCGATTGACTCCGGCCGAATTGCAGGCGCGTCTGCGCGCTGGCGAGCCGTACGTCGTGCGATTCAAGATGCCGCACGAAGGCGCCACCACCGCCGTCGACGTGCTGCGCGGTGAGATCACCGTCCAAAACAAGGACCTGGACGATTTCATCCTGGTCAAATCGGATGGATGGGCCCTCTATCATCTGGCGGCGATGGTCGACGACCACGCGATGAAGATCACCCACGTCATCCGCTCATCGGAATGGCTGCCCTCGCTGCCGCTGCACGCCATGATCCATCGCGCCTTCGGTTGGGATGAGCCGCAGTGGTGTCATCTGTCTGTGTTCCTCAAACCCTCCGGCAAGGGCAAGATGAGCAAACGCGAAGGCGCGGAACTGATGAAGGAGGGGCACTCCGTTTTCGTGCGCGACCTGCGTGATCTGGGCTACACGCCGGAGGGCGTCGTCAATTGGATCGCGTTGATGGGTGCGAGCTTCGACGAGAAGCTGGATGTGTTCTCGCTTGCGGAACTCATCGAGCGCTTCAGTCTTCAGCACCTGACGCCGGCTGCGGCGGCGGTCAACTTCACCAAGGCCGACCATTTCAACGGAGTCCACCTGCGTCGCTTGCCGCCGGCGGAACTGGCGAAACGCATGCTCCCCTTTTTCGAGAAGGCCGGGCTGCCTGCGGACGAGAGCCTCCTGCGGCGCATCGCGCCGCTCATCCAGGAGCGAGTCGTCACTCTCGATGACGGGGTCGAGATGGCGGGGTTCTTCTTCCGCGAGCACGTGACTCCCGAGCCGGGCGACCTGCTGGGCAAGGACATGACGCCGGCGGCCTCGGCCGACGCCGTGCGCGCGGCGATCGAGGTCCTTTCTCAACATGCCGACATGGCGGAAGCGGCGCTGGAGGCCGAGCTGCGCGACCTTGCCGTTCGAACTCGAGCTCAAGCCCGGGCAGCTTTTCGGGATTCTGCGAGCGGCCGTGACCGGCCAGACGGTCAGCCCGCCCCTATTCGGGAGTATGGCAATCATCGGACGCGATACGGTCCTGGCGCGCCTGGCCGCCGCCGAGAAAACGCTGCGGGGGATGTAACCGCCCGCAAGACGCAGCATGTCGCCGAGCTGTGCCTGATCGATGCGATCGCACATCGACTCGAAGACGAGGACCGCGTGAGGGGAGCACCGCACTCCGAGGCAGGTCAACCGTGGTAAAATCGACTCAACACTGGGGGTTCGTCTAGCGGTAGGACAGCGGACTCTGAATCCGTATGCCGAGGTTCGAATCCTCGACCCCCAGCCACACGAGCACGGGGCTGCCCACAATTGGGCAGCCCCGTGCCTTTCAATGGCATTCAACGCGCCTCAACTCAACCGGGTCGATCACGAGCATGCAAGCGGCGGCGCGTGCGCAAACGCCTGGTCTCAACTCGCCATCACCGTGGGCGCGCGAGCGAGCCTCCCCGCGGTGCGCTCGAGCGAGCGCGGTATGCCTTGCGGAGAAGATCCGCCACCGTGCACACGTAATGCATGATATGCCCTCCTCCAGAGGACTCTGCATGGCGCACACGCTAGCCCATTGTGGCGGGATCGGGGATTCAGCGTCTGGCCTTCGGCTGGCGATAGTCGAGCATGACCAGCGCCTCGAGGGCGGCCAAGCGGACGTTCTTATCGGGGTCATTGGCCTCGACGGCCTCGAGGGCGACCCGCAAGCGGGCGTCCTTGAAGCCGAGGGCGGAAAGCTCCTCGGCCGCGGTTTGCCGCTGATAAGGATCGGCGGCTTCGAGCCGAGCGATAAGCTTCTGCACTCTTGGGGGCAAGGGCTTGATCGGCGCAGCTGCCTCGCCGGCTCCGCTCAACCTTTCGCGGACGACTGCCGCACGCTGCTCCGCAGTCGCCTGCCGGTAATCGAGCATCACCAACGCCTCGTATGCTGCTTCTCGAACTTCCTTCTCGGGATCATCGCTGGCAGCCTTCTCGAGCGCCAACTGGATGCGCACATCACGAATGCCGAGGCTCGCCAGTTCCTCGGCCGCCGTCTGACGATGGTAGGCGTCGCCCTCGCCAAGTTGACCGATCAAGCGGGTGGCTCGAACGGGTAACGTCTTTTCATCCGGGCTCATTACAAATCCTCCGGATGCCCGAGTGCGGCTGACCCCCTCAACCAGCGTGGGCATCCCATCAAGTTCGCGTTCTCGCTATTCGCCAGCTAGCATACAACATCTGAGGCGTCCCACGAAAGGCGAAATAAGATCGGCGTCCTCCAGCGTCTCGCGGGCCGGTCGCCTCACCACTCGATCTCCTCAGCCCGCGCCGACGTCTCCCTCGTCCTTGACAATCCATGATCGGAGAATTACCATCTACTATATACGGTATAGTAACGCCAGACTTGGCGGGAGGTGGTGGCAACATGCCAGATTTTGGGGCTAGCGCGGCCCTAGGGGCGCCGAACGGGGCATTGGCACCTGACGGGCCTGCGGCCGATTGGGCGGGGCCAGGAATGCCCTGTAGGCGCCACAGGACGCCTTCTCGGCGCCCGCTGGACGATTCAAATACTCTTCGCTCTCGCCCAACCGATGCGATTTTGCGAGCTGCAGCAGGCCGTGGGAAACGTGAACCCCCGCACCCTCTCCCAGCGCCTGCGGTTCCTTCGCGCGGAGGGGGTGGTCGAAATGGTCGTGATCGACGGTCACAGCCGTTACGGACTCACTCAGGCCGGGGCCCATCTCGTCCCCCTGATCGACGGCCTGCGCAGATGGCAGGCGGCCTGGCTACCCCTCGGCCGAACCCATCGCCTACGCACAGCGCCAGACGCCGTGCAGGGAGGTGATAACACGAATGGATAGGCAAGTGACTACCGACGAAAAAGTGCTGGCGATTGACCCAGCGACGCGTCCCGGCGTGGCGGCCTTGCGCGTGGCGGAATTGCAGAATGAGCTGGACTTCTACCAGGGCGTTCTCGCCCTCACTGCCTCATCCAGCCCGCCCCGGCGAGGCATCGCTCGGCCCACAGAATGGAGAAATACTCGTGCGGCTCGAGTCCGGCGCGCAGGCGCATGCCCGGGTGGAACGCTCAACCGGGCTGTATCACATGGCGTTACTCTATCCCTCGCGTGCAGCACTCGGTGCGGCATTGCTGCGATTGGCAGCACGAGGGTACCCGATCCAGGGCGCGGCCGACCACGGCGTCAGCGAAGCGATCTATCTTGCGGATCCGGAAGGCAACGGGATCGAACTCTACGCCGATCGGCCCAAGGACCTCCTGGCCGCGGCGCGGTGATGCGCTAGAGATGGTCACATCAGCGCTGGACCTACAGTCGCTCGTGGATGAAGCCCAGGCGAAAGGCATGACTGAGTCGGAGCCGGTGAGCGACCTGCGCATGGGGCACATTCATCTGCATGTTGCCCGGCTCGAGCCTGCGATCGTTTTCTACCACACGGCCTTGGGTCTCAACCTCATTCACCGATACGGCAACCAGGCAGCATTCCTTGCGGCGGGAGATTACCATCACCACGTCGGGATCAACACCTGGGCAGGGGTCGGTGCCCCCGCACCGAGCGATGCATCGCCAGGTCTACGCCACTTCACACTGGCGTTTCCCTCTCGCGAGGGTCTCGAGGCAACCGTGCGTCAATTGCGGGCCAGAGGAGCCGAGGTCGAGGAGTCGGAGGAAGAATATCCAGACGCGCGATCCATCCGGGAACCGCATCATGCTCGTCGCCCCCGCGTCCACTCAGACCTGAGCGTCGAACGCTTTCATGACGACCGCGCCGATGGAGGACCTATGGACCCAGAACAAAAGAAGATGACACTTCGCACACTGACCTACGGCATGCATGTCGCAGGGGCGGCCGACGGGGAAGAACTGGCGGCGGGCGCCATCAACTGGATTTCGCAAGCGTCTTTCGCTCCGCCTTTGGTTATGGTGGCGCTGCGACGCGAGAGCAACCTGCATCGCCTCGTCGAGCGGTCTCAACGCCTGGCGGTGAACGTCCTTACAGGAGAGCAGAGAACTCTGGCCGCCGAATTCTTCAAACCATCGCATGTGGAAGCGGACCGGATCCAGGGGTTTGCCTTTCGGCGGGGGTCATTCTCGGGTGCACCCATCCTCCAGGATGCCTGGGCATGGTTCGAGGCGCGAGTCACCGACATGGTGAAGCGCGGCGACCACACGGTGTTCGTGGCGGAGGTCGTCGACGCAGGAATACGCGAAGGCACATTCCACCCGCTGGTCATGTGGGAGACGGATTGGACGTACGGCGGTTGACGGTTCCCGCGTCTGCCGCACTCCCCTGACTCCGCCCGCGGGGATCACAGCGGGTTATACTTCGTCGACCAGGGACTTAGCCTGCCGACGCGCCTGTCGCCGCCACGTGCATTCCTCCGCGCGGCTGACGCGCATCGTGGGGTGCGACTCCATTGCCTCAACCTCCATTTGGCACGATAGCACTTTTCGGATCAGGGGAGACATCCCTGAGCGGGGCGCGCATCTTCGAGGCTCTCGCGCGCGCCCTTCCCGCACCACTGAACGTCTCCCTCGTCGAAACGCCGGCGGGTTTCGAACTCAACTCTCCCGAGGTTGTTGGTCGGGTCGCGAGCTTTTTGGGCTCTCGGTTGCAGAGCTTCCATCCATCAATCACAATCATCCCGGCGCGCCGCCGCGGGACGCCCTACAGCCCGGATGACGCGCAAGTCGCGACGCTTCTCTTGAACTCGAATTTGATATTCCTCGGACCAGGAAGCCCCACGTATGCCGTGCGCCAACTGCAAGCTAGCCTGACCTGGCACACCATCCTTGCGCGCCACCGATTGGGCGCCTCGCTCGCTTTGGCCAGCGCGGCAGCCATCGCGGCTGGCACCTTCGCCCTGCCCGTCTATGAAATCTACAAAGTCGGTGAGGACCCGCACTGGAAGCCCGGGCTCGATCTTCTCAAACCCTTCGGCCTGAGCCTGGCCTTCATCCCGCATTGGGACAATATGGAAGGCGGCGCCGGCGCTCGATACCAGCCGCTGCTTCATGGGGCGTGAGCGGTTTGCGAACTTAGCGGCCTTGCTTCCCCATGATGTGCGCGTTGTCGGCGTGGACGAACACACGGGATTGCTGATCGATCTGGCTTCTCAGTCATGCGCCATCATCGGTCGAGGCGGGGTGACGGTGCATAGCGATGCGGGAGCAGAGCGTTTCGAGCGCAGAACTTCGTTTGGGATCGAAAGGCTCGGCCCCTTCCGCCTCCCGCAGGTCTCCGAAGGGATTCCGCCAGAGGTCTGGGCCAGCGCTCAGGCGCATCAAAACAGCTCATCCTCGCCCCGATCCCCGGGCGAAGAGGTGACCGCCGTCATGGCGCGGCGGGAGGAGGCGCGGGCGCGCGGCGATTGGGACGAGGCCGATCGATTGCGGAAGCAGATCGCCAGCATGGGCTGGAGCGTTATCGACTCGGCCGAGGGGCCAAGGCTCGAACCGAACCCCGAAACCTAAGCAGATAACGCAACGATCGCGATGAGGGCGCCGGGCCGCACGTTGATGTCTGTCCCCCAAGCCCGAAGAAGAGGTGATGCATGAAAGTCGGATACATCGGCCTCGGCCTGATGGGCAGGTCGATCGCTCGCAACATCCTCAAAGCCGGCTTCGATTTGGTCGTCCACAACCGCAGCCAGACGCCGGTCGAAGAACTGGTCGCGCTCGGCGCGCGTGCGGCGGCCGATCCGGCGGAAGTCGCGCGGCAGGTCGACATCGTGATGACCTGCCTGCCCGATTCGCCAGATGTGGAACAGGTCGCCTTGGGCGAGCGGGGCATCGTCGGCCGGCGCGCATGCCGGGTTGATCTATGTCGACAACTCGACCATCAAGCCCACCACCGCCCGCTTGATCGCCGAGCGCCTCACGCCACTGGGGGTGGGCTGTTTGGATGCCCCGGTCAGCGGAGGCGACATCGGTGCGCGCGAGGCAACGCTCGCGATCATGGTGGGCGGCCCCGCGGCGGTGCTCGAACGTGCGCGACCCGTGCTGCAGGCGATGGGCAAGACGATCACCCACGTCGGCGACTCGGGCGCCGGGCAGATCGCCAAAGCTGCCAACCAGATCATGGCTGCGTCGCAGATGGTGGCGATGGCCGAGCTCTTGCTCTTTTCCCAGAAAGCGGGAGCCGACCCGCGCAAGGTGGTCGAGGCCATTCGCGGTGGCGCGGCGCAATGCTGGACGCTGGATACGAAGGCGCCGCGGCTCTTTGCAGGGAACCGCGAACCCGGGTTCCGCGGTCGCATGCAGGCCAAGGACCTGGGTATCGTGCTCGACACGGCCCGCCAGTACGGCATGCCGTTGCCCTCGACAGCACTCCATGCGCAGCTCTTTGACGCGATGCGAGACATGGGACTGGGCGAGCTCGACAACTCGGCTGTGATCGCCGTGCTCGAAGCACTCTCGGGCACACGCCTCATGTAGAACCGACTGGATCTGCGATGTGCGCGGTAACCCATCATCGGGTGAAATCGCGTTTCGGACAACTGGCGCAATGAGAGAGGTCCTGGCCGATCGGCCAGGACCTCGTGTGTTGTGGTGGGCGGCGCGGGACTTGAACCCACGACCTCTTCAATGTGAGTGAAGCGCTCTAACCGACTGAGCTAGCCGCCCACATTTGGAGATTATACCAGAGGCGCCGAGGCTGATGCATCTGGGATTCCTCGGTCAACGCGCGAATCCCATTGCGACGCGCAGCCTTCTCCGTAGTTGCGCACGGCGGGCCAGATGCGTAGCCACTGCATCCCGGCGTCCATCGCCACGCGACGCGGCCGCAATCGAAGCTGCCGACAGCACTTGCCCGGGCGGATACCTTTCTGCTATTCTTCTAGCAGGGGGCCCCCATGACCGACCCGACGCGCGTGGCATTCCTCGAGGACCACCTCTCCATCATCGACGGGTACATTTTCCGGCTGCAACACCACGCGGACATAGAGGTGGTTGCCTCGGCCAGGTACGGCAGCGAGTTGGAGGTCATGCTGCGGCAGCGCGCAGTGGATGTGCTTGTGCTCGACGTCTCGGTTCCAACTTCCCCCGACAACCCCAACCCTTTTCCGATCCTGCATTCAGCACCAGCGCTTCTTCAAGAATTCCCCGATACGGCGATTCTTGTCATCTCGATGCACGCCGAGCGGGCGCTCATTCGGGCGCTGGTCGAGGCCGGGGTGAGCGGCTACATTCTCAAAGATGATCACGAGGCAATTCATGAATTACCGGGTGCGATCAAGACCGTCGCCGCGGGGGGAATCTACTTCAGCCGGCAGGCGCAACAGGCTTTGAGTGCACCGGCTGGCGAAAACGGTCCGGCGCTCACCCTTCGCCAGAGAGAGGTGCTTTCGTTGTGCGCGGCCTACCCCGATTCCACGACGGCCCAGATCGCGCGCAAGCTGGGCGTTGCGAATTCAACCTTGCGGAATCTGCTCTCCGGAGCATACTTGCGCCTCGAGGTGCGCAGCCGGCCGGCAGCGGTCGCCCGCGCGCGCCAACTTGGCCTGATCCCGCCTGAGGGAGTTCACCAGGCGTGATGGACCTCATGCCCCAGTCGTGGTTCGACCTGCCAGGGCCCACGGCGCACGGGGCCCAGCCTCAAGCCTGCACATGAAGACAGCCCATCCGCGCTTTGTCATGCTGCTCGAGAACGCCCTGCCCGTCGTGGTCATGGGCTTGCTCCTGCTGTACACCTATGCCTTCTTCTTCGTGCTGCCGTATCCCGGCTTCTACTGGGAGGTGGGCGGCCAAGTGAGCGCCGTCTACCACCAGGAGAATGGAGGAGGAGACGTTCGCTTGGGGGACCAGCTCATTCAAGTCGGCCCCGTTTCGATTGCCGAATTCGACGACGACTTGCGGCAGCAGGTGCTCGTCAACGTCTTACCCGGCGACCGCGTACCGCTGGTCATCGAACGACAAGGGGAACGGCTCGGCGTGGAATGGGTGATGCCGGGCCCCAGCCCGACTGAGGTTCGCACGCGGCTCCTTTACATCTGGTGGCTACCTTACTTGTTCTGGGGGACCGGCACCTTCGCATTGCTAGCAGTCCGCCCGAGGGCAGCGCAGCGGTCGGCGTTAGTGGCTTTCAACTACCTCACCGCGATCTGGATCAGCGCCGGCACAGGACTATCGCATTCCCACATCTGGCTCACCCCGTTTGTCTTCCGAACGGCCGGGTGGCTTTTCGTCCCGGTGTACATCCATCTCAATTACTTGTTTCCGAAACCCCTCGGCGGGCTCCCACGATGGACCCCAGTCGCGCTCTATGGTGCGACAGGCGCGATCATCCTGGCCGAGTGGGCTCAGCTGCTGCCGCTGTACACGCTGGCTTATGGCTTCCTCTTCTCGGCGGTCGCGAGCGCGGCCTTCCTCATTGCGCATTGGAGGCGCTATCCCGAGCAGCGACGAGATGTGGGTTTGGTCATCATCGGGTTAGCGGTGGGGCTGCTGCTGCCTTCCGGGCTGTCGCTCCTCTCGACCCTGGTCGGTTCAATCGATTTCATCGGCAGCTTCGCGCTCATGGCGTTGCCCGCCATTCCACTGGGGTACATCAATAGGGCCTCACACCAGGCCTTGGGGGGAATCGGGACTCGCAGCAATCGGGTCCTGGCCTTCTATACATACTTCCTCATGGTCGGGATCACTGCTTCGGTTGTGGGCAATCGTCTTCGACAGGCTGGTTGAGTTCCCCGGTGACACAGCGCTTGGTCAGCTTGTCCATCGCGATCGTGGCCGTTGCGGGAACCTTGGCTCTCTTCCCCGATTCCAGCGTTGGTTCGATCTGCGCATCCTTGGGATTCCGCACCCGCCCGCGAACCTCCTGGAAGTCTTCACAGAACGAATCACCACCTCCCTTGATCAAGCGACCCTGATACGCGTCCTAGAGAAGGAGGTCTTGCCCACACTGCTCGTCCGGCAGTCGGTGCTCGTGCTTGTGCAAGAGGACCAACCGCCGACGATCCTCTACATGCAAGGCGTGAGTGCGAACCAACTTCCGGCTGCTGGAGAGGTGGCTTCCTTGGCCGCAGCACGCTCGCCGATCCGACCGCTGGCGGACCGCTCGAATCCCGCCGCGTGGATCCGTGCCGCGCTTCCGATGCGCCTGGACGACACATTGCTCGGGTTGTGGCTGCTGGGGGGGCGCGATCCGGATGACTTCTACGGATTGGAAGAAATGCCCGTGCTCTCCGCGCTCGCCAGCCAAATGGCCGTGGCGCTGCACAACATCCAACAGGCCGACCGCCTGCGCCAGATGTATCAGGCGCACGTCGACATGCGCGAGACGGAACGCGGCCACCTTGCGCGCGAACTGCACGACGAGGTGCTCAATCAGTTGGCTGTGCTCTCGATGAACTTGGACGACCGTGAGCCTTCACCCCAATTCCGTGCGAGCTATGACGCCATCGTCCGCAATCTGCGCGAGATGATCCATCAGTTGCGTCCAGCCATGCTGACTTACGGGTTGCGTGCCGCACTCGCCGAAATGGTCGACGAGATTGCCGCCCGCCCAGGCGAGATGCCAGAGGTGGTGCTCGAGGTCCCCGCCAGCGATGCGCGCTACGGCGAGCAGATCGAGCGACACGCTTTCCGAATCCTGCAACAAGCCGTCGAGAACGCGCTCCAGCACGCTCACGCGCGACGCATTGCCGTTCGCGGACGCCTGGAGCATTCTTGGCTGGAGGTGGTCGTTGAGGACGATGGGGTGGGTTTCGGTCTGGGGGAGGTCCAGGATCTGAGCGCACTCGTCAGCAGCCGGCACTTCGGGTTGGCCGGGATGTACGAGCGCGCGGAATTGGTCGGCGCACAGGTATCCATCCAATCGGATGCGGGCCGAGGAACGCGCGTGCGGCTCACCTGGTCCGCCACTCGCCCACGGTCGATTGTCGAACAGAGTGTGCCCCTCGCGCCGCCGGCGGCGAGTGAACGCGACTAGCACGGCGACACGGCGTGCGCCTCAACCGTGCTCGCGGCAGCCCGAGGACCAGGCGCGACCGTCAGCCGCGATGAAGGTCTCGGCCTGCGCCGGCCCCCACGAGCTTGGCACGTAGGACTGCATGGCGGGCGCGTCCGCGGCGCGCCAGGCTGCCTCGAGCGCATCCACCCAGGCCCAGGCCGCCTCGATCTCATCACTGCGCGTGAAGAGTGAAGCATCCCCGTTCAGGGCGTCGAGCAGCAGCCGTTCGTAGGCCTCCGGCACGGCGCTCACACCGAACGAATCACGATAGTGAAATTCCATATCGACCGAATCCAGCTCGATCAGGGAGTCGGGCTGCTTGGCCTCGAAGCGCAGGTGAATGCCCTCATCCGGCTGCAGACAGAGCGCGAGTATGTTGGGGGTGATATCCGCCCCAGCCGGCAGGGGGAACATCAGATGCGGTGGGCGCTTGAACTGCAAGACGATTTCGGTCAGCTTGCGCGACAATCGCTTGCCCGAGCGCAAGTAGAACGGCACACCGTGCCACCGCCAATTGTCGACGTAGAGCCGCGCTGCGGCGTACGTGGGAGTTTGGCTTCCCGGCGTCAACGCCCGGCTCATCGCAATAGCCGGCGTACTGTCCTCGCACGGAAGAGACTTCGGATTGCCCCGGGCGCGGCGGCCGTACGGCCGTCAATAGCTTGTGCTTCTCGTCGCGCAGCGCATCGGCATTGAACGACGTGGGCGGTTCCATCGCCACCATCGAAAGCAGTTGCAGAAGGTGGTTCTGGAACATGTCGCGCACGACGCCCACCCGGTCGTACGATTTGCCACGGTGCTCGACGCCAAGGTCCTCCGCCACCGTGATTTGCACGTGGTCCACGTAATTGCAATTCCAGATAGGCTCGAACACAGCATTGGCGAAACGGAACACCAGCACGTTCTGCACGGTCTCCTTGCCAAGGTAGTGGTCGATGCGATAGATCTGCGGCTCGGCCGCCACGCGATGCAGCAGGCGGTTGAGCTCGCGGGCACTCGCCAGGTCGCTGCCAAACGGCTTCTCGATGACCACCCGTCGCCAGCCATCTGCCGGGTGCATGAGCTGAGCGCTTTCCAGGCCGCCAATGATCGCGGCATACGTGTCGGGAGGGGCCGCGACATAGTACAGGCGTCCGCATGGGTTGGGCGCGATCTCATCGAGCCGGGCGGCGAGCGCGGAGAAATCCTCGCGACTCGTGAAATTGCCCGAGCGATAACTCAGACACGCCTCGAACGACCTCCACTCGTCCGGCGGAGCATCCGGCCGGCCCGCTAGCGCCTGCGCCCGTACGTGCTCGCGGAAATCCGCATCGCTCAGAGGGCGCGTGGAGAAACCCACCACCCGCAACTGGGTTGGCAGGCGCTTCTTCGTGTACAGGCTGAACAGGGCCGGGATGAGCTTACGCTGGGTGAGATCGCCTGACGCCCCGAAGATGACGACCGTGACTGGCAGCTCGCGTGCAGTTTGCAGGCTCATGGTGCTTGTCCTTCCGCCTTGCGCACCGCGTGGCCTCCGAACTGATTGCGCAGCGCGGCCAGGAGCTTGTCGGAAAAGGGCTCCTCCTCTCGCGAGCGGAATCGGCTGGCCAGCGCCATGGAGATGACGGGAATCGAGCAGCCCAACTCGATGGCCTCGACGACGGTCCATCGCCCCTCTCCGGAATCCGGGACGTAGGCGGCGATGCCCTCCAGGGTCGGATTCTCGGCAAGGGCACGCGCGCTGAGATCCAGCAGCCACGAGCGAATCACGCTTCCATGGCGCCACAGTTCGGCGATTTTCGCCAGGTCGAGGTTGAACTCGGTCTTGTGATTCATCAACTCGAAGCCCTCGGCGATGGCACGCATGACGCCGTATTCGATGCCGTTGTGCACCATCTTGACGAAGTGCCCCGAGCCAACCGGGCCCATGCGAGACCACCCGCGATCGGGAGCCTCGGCCAAGGTTTCGAGCGCGGGACGGACAAGCTCGACCGCCTGCGGTTCTCCGCCGACCATCAGGCAGTAGCCTTCGGCGAGCCCCCACACACCGCCCGAGGTGCCGCAGTCGACAAAGCGCAGACCCGACGTAGCCACCTCCATGGCTCGCCGCACGGAATCTTTGTAGTTCGAGTTGCCGCCATCGACGACCACATCGCCCGGGGCCAACAATGCGGTCAATTGTCGCAACGTGGCCTCGGTCGCCTCGCCGGCGGGCACCATCAGCCACACCACCCGCGGCGGCGCGAGTTTCATCACCAGGTCTTCGAGCGAGGCCGACGCCACCGCCCCCTCGGCCGCCATCGCCTGCACGACCGCCTGGCGCGGGGCAAAGACCACAACTCTATGTCCGCCACGGATCAAGCGGCGGGCCATGTTGCCGCCCATCTTGCCCAACCCGATCATGCCGATTTCCATGCGTCCCTCCTCTGCTGTGGCGAAGCAGGCCTTTATCCACAATCGCTGCTGGCCGATACGTACGGCCTCCGCGAGCTAGATCAGGCGACGCCTGCATCGCCATTATCTCGCAGTCTGTTGGCGCACGCTCACGCGATACAATCCTCCCCGGACGCTGCCTGGCGTGAGCGGCCTCCCGGGAGGTAACCATGAGCGCTTTGGCCGAGTTGCGAAAGGAGAAGAATGCCTTCTTCGCCGAGAGTCCGCACAGCCCGCTGACGCGCGACCAGCAAGCCAGCTTTCGCGGATTGAATTACTTCGAAGAGAATCCGGACCTGCGCTTCGAACTGGACCTGGATCCAATCCAACCCGGCGAGACGGTCGAGATGCAGACCTCGACGGGAGACGTCCAGGTATATCAACGCCTGGGCAGGGTTCAATTCGACGTCGACGGACATCAGGCCGAGTTGACGATCTACGGGAATGAGCACGGGCCATTCCTGCCTTTCGTGGACTTCCTCGCAGGTCGCGAAACATATGGCGCGGGGCGCTACCTGGAGCCCGAGCTTATCGGCGAGGGGCAAGTGCGCGTCGACTTCAACTTGGCCTACAACCCCTATTGCGCCTACAACGATCGCTGGTCGTGCCCCATCACGCCAGCAGAAAACCGGCTCAAGATTCCCATTCGCGCCGGCGAGAAGAATTTCCACAGCTAGCCGCGAGCGCAAGGGTGCGGGCCGAACACCCGGAGAGGGCATGGCGGCACACCATCGCCGCCACCGAACGCCGCACGCGCCAACCTCCCGCATTTCCCGTCAATTACGGGGAATTATCTCGCCAATCGCGGTGACTTTCTTCACTCACGCGATGCGGCCCGCAAGCGTAGCGTTAATTGGGGCGATCGGCGCACCATCGCGCCTCAATAAACCATGCGGGCGCACCGAATTCGGGTGGATACGAGGGGGGCGGGCCGACGCGCGGAGGCGCCGTGAGCATGCAGCGCAGGTCGAGGGAATGCACGAACTGAGTGTGACCCAGAGTGTCCTGGATATTGCCCTCACGCATGCCGAGCGGGCTGGCGCTCGGCGCGTACTGGCTATCGATCTGGTCATCGGGGATCTGGCGTCGATACTGGATGACTCGGTGCAGTTCTACTGGGACATGATCGCCAAGGGCACGCCAGCCGAAGGTGCCACCTTACGCTTCACCCGGCTGCCGCTGGAGCTGCGCTGCACCGACTGCGGCCGTGTCTTCGCTCCAGGGGCCGACGACTATGGCTGCCCCGACTGCGCCGGCAATCACGTGCGAGTCAATCAGGGCGAGGAAATGCGCGTCGAGAGTATCGAGGTGGAGTGAAATGCCCGCGCGAATAACGGTCGTCGAGAATATCCTATCTGCCAACGACGAATTGGCCGCACGCAATCAGGCCGCGTTCGACCGCGCCGGCGTTGTCGCGCTCAATCTGATGGCCTCGCCGGGCGCCGGCAAGACCAGCCTGATCTTGCGCACGCTCGAGGCACTGCACGGACGGCTGAAGTTGGGAGTCATCGAGGGCGACCTGGCCTCCTCCATCGACACCGACCGGGCCAAGGCAGCCGGCATCCCGGCCTTCCAGATCAACACCGGCGGTCAGTGTCACCTGGATGCCGTGATGGTGCAGTCCGCGATGCGTGAGCTCCCGCTCGAATCGCTCGACCTTGTCATCATCGAGAACGTGGGCAACCTGGTGTGCCCGATCGAGTTTCGAATCGGCAGCCATCTCAGCGTGCTGATCGCCTCCATACCGGAAGGCGACGACAAGCCCTACAAATACCCCTCCGCCTACCGCGGCGTACAAGCCCTGGTCGTTAACAAAATCGATCTCTTGCCTTACGTTCCCTTCCGCATGGACTACTTCCGCGAGGGGGTGGAGGCCCTGAGTCCGGGGCTTGTCACCTTCCCGCTCTCGTGCCGCACCGGCGAAGGATTGGATGCCTGGGCGGACTGGTTGGTGGCGCGTGTCACAACGAATCGCTCGCCGGCTTCACATTAGCGGCATTGTCCAGGGCGTCGGCTTCCGCCCGTTTGTCTATGGCCTGGCCCAACGTGGCGGGCTCGGCGGCTACGTGCGCAATACGTCCTCCGGAGTGGAGGTGGTACTGGAGGGAGAGCCGAGCGCCGTGGAGGGGTTCCTCGCCCGATTGAGCAGCGAGCTGCCGCCGCTCGCCCATATCGATAAGCTGGCAGTTGAGTCAGTGCCTCCCGCGCAGCACGCGGCGTTTGTCATCCTCGAATCGCAGGCGCAGGCTCAGGGGGTGCAGCCCATTCCGCCCGACATCGCACTGTGTGCGGACTGCGAGCGCGAGCTATTCGACCCACAGGATCGGCGATTCCTCTACCCCTTCATCAATTGCACTAACTGCGGCCCGCGCTTCACGATCATCCGCGGGTTGCCGTACGACCGACCGCTCACCAGCATGGCCGAGTTCGAGATGTGCCCCGCGTGCGCCAGCGAGTATGCCGACCCAGGCAACCGCCGATTCCACGCGCAGCCTGTGGCCTGCCCACAATGCGGACCTTGGCTGTGGATGGCCGACGCGCACGGAAACGAGACGGGCCAGGGATTGGCCGCCATGCTTAAAGCCCGCCACATGCTCCGCGGCGGCGCGATCCTGGCCATTCGCGGATTGGGTGGGTTCCACCTCGCGTGCGATGCTTCAAACCCGGACGCCGTCGAGGAGCTGAGGCGCCGCAAGGGGCGGATCGACAAGCCCTTCGCCGTGATGGCGGCGGACCTGCCTATCGCGGAGGCGTTGTGCGCCCTCGACGCGTCAAGCCGCGAGCTGCTGACCGGGCACGAGAAGCCGATCCTCCTGCTGCAGCGGAGGGCCAGTGCCGCCGTCGCCCCGGGAGTGGCTCCTGGACTCGATCGGTTGGGTGTGATGCTGCCCTACACTCCCCTGCATCGCTTGCTACTCGACTCGCGCGAGCCTCAACTCGCGAAGGAAGCGGTGCCGCCGGTGCTGGTGATGACAAGCGGCAACTTCTCCGAGGAGCCAATCGCAACCTCGAATGCCGAAGCCATGGCGCGCCTGGGCCCACTGGCCGACGCGTTTCTGCTCCACAATCGCGAAATCGAACAGCGCTGCGATGATTCGGTGGTGCTGCCGGCACCGTCACTCGCGAGCCAAGACGCCCCGACGCGGTTCTTCCTACGCCGCGCACGCGGAGCAGCGCCCTACCCGGTGCGCCTGCCCTTCGATGTCCCGCCCACACTGGCGCTGGGCGGCGAGCTTAAGAACACGTTTTGCCTGGCGCGCGAACGGTTGGCATTCCTCAGCCAGCATATCGGTGACATGGAGAATCTGGAGACGCTCAACTCGTTTGAGCGCACGCTCGAGCTGCTCAAGCAGTTGTTCCGGGTCGAACCCGAGATCGTGGCGCATGACCTGCACCCAGACTACCTCACAACGCGCTGGGCGAACGAGCACCGCGCCGGACAGCTGCGCACCGTCGCCGTTCAACATCACCATGCCCACATCGCCGCGTGCATGGCGGAGAATGGGATTGCGCCCGATGAACGTGTGTTGGGGTTGGCGTTCGACGGAACGGGCTTCGGCGACGACGGCGCCATCTGGGGCGGCGAGGTGCTGCTTGCCTCGTACGGTGGCTACGAGCGTCTGGCGCAGCTCGAGTATCTCCCGCTGGCCGGCGGCGACGCAGCCATCCGCGAGCCGTGGAAGATCCTCGTGGGATATGGCCAAGCGCTGGAGCTGGACCTGCGAGGCGCGCGCGGGCTCGCGGGCGTTGCGCGCTCCGACATCGAGACCATTCGCCAAATGGTCCGCCGGCGGGTGAATTCACCGGATACCAGCAGCCTCGGCAGATTATTCGACGCGGTCGCTGTCATCGCCGGCCCCCTGGCCAGCGTGACCTATGAGGCCCAGGCTGCGATCCAACTCGAGGCGGCTGCGCGCTCGAGCCGCGGCGACGCCCAGCGCTATCCGATCCCCATCCGGCACCGGGCAGGGACGCGGGAACTCTGCGTGCGTGAGATGCTCGACGCGATGCTAGGCGATGTGCGTGCCGGCGAAACCCAAGGGGCGATCGGCCTGCGCTTCCACCGAAGCCTGGCAGAGACTCTCGGCGAGCTGCTCGAGCAACTTCGGGCCGAGACCAGTGTCAGCACCGTCGCCCTCTCGGGCGGAGTCTGGCAGAACTCGCTGCTGCTGAAACTCGCAGTGGAGCAATTCGTCCAGCGCGGGCTTCGCCCCCTGCTCCATTTCAGCGTGCCGCCCAATGACGGCGGGTTGTCGCTGGGTCAGGCGGTTGCGGCGGCACAGGGCGCAGGAGGTTAGGATGTGCCTCGGAATTCCCAGGCAAGATCACTGAAGTGTTCGAGCGCGACGCGCTGCGCATGGCCAAGGTCGATTACGGCGGCGTGACCAAGGAAGCCTGCCTGACCTACGAGCCGGAGGCCCAGGTGGGCGAATACGTCCTGGTGCATGTCGGCTTTGCCATCAGCCGCATGAGCGAATCCGAGGCACAGGAGACGCTTCGTCTGATCGGCGAGTTGGCGCAGTTCGACGAACCGGAGGCGCCCGCGTGAGTTGCGGCCTCGAGAACCCATGAAGTACATTGACGAGTATCGCGATCGGGAGAATGTGCAGCGGCTGCTGGAGTCGCTGCGCGCGAGCGTGACGCGCCGTTGGACGCTGATGGAAATCTGCGGAGGCCAAACCCACGCGTTCATGCGCTTCGGGCTGGATGGGTTGTTGCCGCCCGAGATCGAACTCGTCCACGGCCCCGGATGCCCAGTGTGTGTCACCCCCGTCGAGCAGATCGACCGGGCGGTGGCCCTCGCCGCGCGCGAGGAGGTCATCTTCACTTCGTTTGGTGACATGCTGCGCGTCCCCGGGACGCGCGCCGATCTCTTTACCGTTCGGGCGCGCGGCGGCGACGTGCGGGTGGTGTACTCTCCGCTGGATGCGGTCAAACTGGCTGAAGAACACCCCGAACGTCAGGTGGTGTTCTTCGCCATCGGGTTCGAAACCACGGCGCCTGCTAACGCCATGGCGGCCATCGCGGCCCGCGCGCGCGGCGTGCGCAACTTCTCGATGCTCGTCTCGCAGGTGTGCGTCCCGCCGGCGATGGAAGCCATCCTGTCATCACCTCGAAATCGAGTGCAGGCTTTTCTCACGGCGGGCCACGTTTGTGCGGTCATGGGCTATTGGCAGTATCACCCCATCGCCGCGCGGTTCCACGTGCCGATGGCGGTGACCGGATTCGAACCCGTCGATCTACTACGCGGCATTCACTCCGCCGTCCGTCAGCTCGAGGCCGGCGAAGCCAAAGTAGAGAACGCTTATGCGCGCGTGGTGACCGAGGCCGGAAATCGCCCGGCCCAGGAAGCGATGGCAACGGTCTTCGAGCCCTGCGATCGCCAGTGGCGAGGCATCGGCATGATTCCGCAGAGCGGGCTGCACTTACGGCCGCAGTTCACTGACCTGGATGCCGAGACCCGATTTGACGTCGGCGACATCGTGGCTCGCGAGTCCGCATTGTGCATCGCGGGCGAAGTTCTGATGGGCCACAAGAAGCCGACGGATTGCCCGGCCTTCGGACGCGAGTGCACTCCCACCTCGCCGCTTGGCGCCCCCATGGTGTCGGCGGAGGGCACGTGTGCCGCTTACTTCCGCTACCACGCGTCCGCTGATCTGTCGCATGATCGCACGTAGCCCTGCGTGTCGGTTTGTCTGTCCCATCTCCCTCGTCGTGGGCGATCCACCTCAGCCCACCTTCCCGAAGTCCCGATCGTCCGATTCGCGGTGACACCACCAGGTCAAGCACGGCCGCCATCGCGCCCGCCCTGCGCCTTCGATGATGGCGCTGCCGCATAGGCACGCTGCAAGTCGGGTTCGATCCCCTCTTGACGAAGCAAGATTCCGAAGATCCGGATAGAATGTGGTCACCATATTCGAAAGAAGGGAGAGCCGACATGGCCAGCGTAACGTTCGAACATGTCTCCAAACGATTCGACAAGGTGGTTGCACTCAATGACCTATCGCTCGAAGTCCATGAGGGCGAGTTCCTCGTGCTCGTGGGACCCTCAGGGTGCGGCAAAAGCACCGCACTGCGCTGCCTTGCCGGCCTCGAGGAAGTCAGCCAAGGCACCATCCGAATTGGAGATCGGGTGGTCAACGACGTCCCGCCCAAGGACCGCAACATCGCGATGGTGTTTCAGTCGTACGCCCTCTATCCTCACATGAGCGTGTTCGACAACATGGCGTTCGGTCTCAAACTGCGCAAGGTCGCCAAGCCCGAGATCCAGAAGCGCGTCAACGAGGCGGCCGCCATCCTCGACCTGGGCGAGTTGCTTTCGCGCAAACCGCGGCAGCTCTCGGGCGGGCAACGACAACGCGTGGCCGTTGGGCGAGCCATTGTCCGAGAACCTTCGGTGTTCCTGTTCGATGAACCCCTTTCCAACTTGGATGCCAAGCTACGCGTGCAAACGCGCGCCGAGATCTCGAAGCTACATAACCGGCTGAAGACGACCTTCATCTATGTCACGCACGATCAGATGGAGGCCATGACGATGGCGACTCGCATCGCGGTCTTGCGTGACGGCATCCTGCAACAACTCGACACCCCGCAGAAGCTGTACGAATATCCGGCCAACATCTTCGTCGCGGGATTCATCGGTTCTCCTGCGATGAACTTCTTTGATGCACGCATCCTCCAGAGCGACGGCAAGCTCGTCGTTGACTGCGGCACCTTCCGCCTGCAGATACCGGAGGGCAAATCCGCCAAGTTCCGGCCGCACGCTGGGACGGACGTAGTGTTCGGCATCCGCCCGGAGCACATTCACGACCCGAGTTTCCTGCCGCCGGGCATCACGGAGACTCGCGTCGAAGCCTCGGTGGATGTCACCGAACTCATGGGGAACGAGGTCTTCCTGCACCTCTTGGCTGGCGATCGGCCGTTTGTCGCCCGTGTCGACCCGCGGACCAAGGCGCGCATCGGCGAGCGCATGCCGCTCAGCTTCGACATGAATCACGTCCAGGTGTTCGACAAGCGCACTGAACAGACGATCCGCTGACCCTCGCGCGCGAATGCTCTGGCTTCAACGGTCGCGCGCCGGCGTGCCTACGCGGTCCTCGGCAGCAAGTGCGCTTCCTGTGCTTTGCCGCACATGAGATCTGGACCGGCGACGCCTTGCGACGGGTCCCTTCGAAGCGTTGCAGCCTCAACCCACGAGGCTCGTGACTCGCGATCAACAACGCCACGGATTTCCAGTGACCGCCCAACCTGTACCCGTTGGGCGGTCTTGATTCCTAAGCGGGACGACCACCCCCGTTCTAGACTCGCCCTCCCGTATCGTCCATGCACGGACACTCGCCGGCCGTCCAGGCGGACTCCCCGGCAAAGGAAGGCGGGCCAGATCACCTGACGCGCGACGAGACCGCGCATCGATTTCGGACCGCCCGGAGACGTGCTGCCCAAGTCGATGAAAGCCTCGAGCGCGACACGATTCACCGTGTCGAATTACCGTTCGGACCTGTTTCTATCCGCCCCTACGATACAATGCAGTCGACGCGCTGCGACGCACGAAAAGAGACTTGCCGACGAGCGACGCCGCAGGAGTCCGCTATGTCCGAAGGTCCGCCCGAATTCGAAGGCTATGCTTGCCCGGTGCCCCTCCCGCCCGGCGATCGGATCGTGCTGGGACATGGCTCCGGCGGCCGGCTCAGCCACGACCTGCTGACACGACTGATCCTTCCTGCACTGGGCACCGCCGCGCCCCGGCACCTCGACGATTCCGCGGTGCTTCAGTTCGGCGGCGAGACGCTCGCCTTCACGACAAACTCACACGTGGTGAGTCCGCTCTTCTTCCCCGGCGGCGATATCGGCCGCCTGGCCGTGTGCGGCACGGTCAACGACTCTGGCCATGGTCGGCGCGCAGGCCGATTGCCCTGAGCGCGGGTTTCGTCATTGAGGAGGGACTGGCGGTCGGCGACCTGAGACGCATTCTCGAGTCGATGGCCCAGGCCGCGCGCGAGGCGGGAGTCTACATCGCCGCCGGCGACACGAAAGTGGTTCAGCGCGGCAGCGCCGACAAGCTGTTCATCAACACGTCGGGCGTGGGTTCGATCGCCGCCGGGCACGCCGTCTCCGGTTCGGGAGCGAAGCCGGGCGACGTGGTGCTCCTCTCGGGGCCGATCGGGGACCACGGCATTGCGGTGCTTTCCGCGCGCGAGGACTTGGGGTTCGAGACCGACCTGGCCAGCGACGTGGCGCCGCTCAACCATCTGGTGCGGGCGATGCGTGAGGCCGGAGCGGTGAACGCGATGCGCGACCCAACCCGCGGCGGGTTGGCGACCGCGCTCAAAGAGATTGCCAGCCAGTCGTCCGTTTCCATCGAACTCGACGAAGAAGCGATCCCGGTCAGGCCCGCGGTACGCGCAGCCTGCGAGCTGATGGGTTTCGACCCATTGCACGTTGCCAATGAGGGCAAGCTGGTGGCATGTGTGCCTGCCCACGCGTACGAGCGCACGCTCCAGGCGATGCGCGCCACGCGCTATGGCGAAGAAGCCTGCCGCATCGGAGAAGTGAGCGCAAGCTCCCCCGGTCAGGTCACTCTACGAACGGGCATCGGCGGGACCCGTGTGCTCGACATGCTTGCGGGAGAGATGCTGCCGCGCATCTGTTAGCCCTGCCACTCTTCATCCTGCCCCCCTCGAGGGAAAGCGCCGCCCTCTGGCGAAAGACCTCCACATCTCGCATTCCCCATCCAACCATTGGGCTCGAAGGCCTAGTTCTTCGGGCTTGTGGCCAACCCCAACTTCACCCCATCCGCCTGCGCTGGCCCAGGTGGACAAGCGCAAACGCCGCGGTAAGGCGTGGGTGGCTTGACGCGCCGATTTGCCAGATTGTGACGAAAATCCCTCAAAAGGCCGATGGGTGTTAGCCGAAACCTGCGGTTCAGGGCGCTAGACTATTTGGAGGCGAATTGGATCACACCCGCCTCGACACCGCAGAAACGGAGCCTGTGGACCATGAATCCTATGATCATTCCGAAGGCCGCCTTGGACGATTGGGTTAGGCTGCTCCGGTCGAGCTACCGCGTGGTAGCTCCAAAGCCATTGCACGGGCAGCACGTGTTCGGTGAGGTCACATCGGCCAGCGAGTTCGACCTCGGGTATCCGACCAGCGTGCTCCCGCCCAAGAAGTACCTCTACCCGGCGCGCGAAGATCTACTGAAGTTCCGCACGGATGCGCAGCAAGTGGAGGCCACCCTCGACGGACCGCGCACGGTGGTGTTGGGCGTGCACACCTGTGACCTGCACGCACTGCAGCTACTGGATCGGGTCATGGCGACCGGCTACAGCGACCAGCATTACCTGGCCCACCGGCAGAAGACCACGCTGGTGGGCATCGAGTGCTTGAAGCCATGCACACCGGGTTCGTTCTGCAAGAGCATGGGTACCCTCACCGCGACCGAGAGCTTCGACCTGCACCTGACCGACCTGGGCGACTCGTACGGCGTCGAGGTCGGCAGTGAGCGGGGCGCGGCGCTGCTCACGGGGCTCAAGGCGGCACGACCGTTCGCCGACAAGGACACGGCCCGCCTCAACCGCGTGATGAGCGAGAAGTGGCCGCGCTTCCCCTTGCGTCTGGAATTCGACGTGACCGAACTGCCCAGCCTGCTCTCGACGTCGCTACGACAGCGAGCTGTGGAAGGAACTGGGCGAGCGCTGCCTGGCCTGCGCCATGTGCACCAACGTCTGCCCGACCTGCTACTGCTTCAACGTGGAGGATGAGGTGGACCTGACGCCTCACCAACGGGCGCCGCGTCCGCGAGTGGGACTCGTGCCAGCTCGACACAGTTCGCCACGGTGGCGGGCGGGCACAACTTCCGCGCCACGCGCGCGGCACGCCAGCGGCATCGCTTCTTCCGCAAGGGCAAGTACCAGACCGACGCGTTCGGGCTGCTGGGCTGCGTGGGCTGCGGCCGCTGCGCGGAGGCCTGCCTGGTGCGACATCACCCCCGTCGATACGTTCAACGAACTCTACCGCCGCCAGCACCAGCCGGCCGTTGCGGCCACGCAGGGAGGCTGACCCATGGTCACAGCCCTCAAGCAAACTCTGATCGATCCGTCCATCTACCTGCCGACCTACGGCGTGGTGCGCAGCGTGCGGCCGATGACCGGCATGGAGAAGCTGTTCGATATCGCCCTCCCCGAGGGCATGACGCTGGGGCACAAGCCCGGTCAGTTCGTCGAGGTCTCGCTCCTCGGCGTGGGCGAGGCGCCCATCAGCATTTCGCTCGTCGCCGAGCCGCAGCAACGGCAGCTTCGAACTGTGCGTGCGCCGCGTCGGCGACCTGACCGGCCTGCTGCACTCGCTCACGCCCGGTTCGACACCATCGGCATCCGCGGCCCCTTCGGGCGCGGTTTCCCCATCGAACGCTTTCGCGGCAAGGACATGCTCTTCGCGCCGGGCGGCCTTGGGCCTGGCCCCGCTGCGGTCGCTGATCAACCAGGTGCTCGACGAGCGCGTCAACTTCGGGCGGGTCATCATCCTGTACGGCGCCCGCAGCCCGGCCGAGCTGCTGTTCACGGACGAACTGAGCGGCCTGGACGGCAGCGCGGCGACGTCGAAGCTGCATCTGACGGTCGATCGCGGCGACGAGAACTGGAAGGGCAACGTCGGCGTCATCACCACGCTCTTCCCCAAGATCGAGGTCCATCCGCGCAACACGGTCGCCGTGACCGTCGGGCCGCCGGTCATGTACCGCTTCGTGCTCATGGAGCTGCTGGGCAAGGGCATTCCGGAAGGCAACATCTGGCTCTCGCCTCGAGCGGCGCATGAAGTGCGGCGTCGGCAAGTGCGGTCACTGCCAGATCAACCACCTGTACGTCTGCCAGTCCGGGCCCGTCCTTCTCCTACGCCGAGATCAAGCACCTGGGGGAGGCGCTGTGATGGCCGCCAAACCCAAAGTCGCGTTCTTCGAATTCACCAGCTGCGAGGGCTGCCAGCTGACGGTGGTCGACTCGCTGCAGACTCACCCCGAGCTGCTGGAGGCGGTCGAGATCGTCCGCTTCCGCGAGGCGATGAGCGAGAAGGGCGACGACTACGCTGATCGCCTTCATCGAAGGCTCGTGCACCCGGCCGAGCGACGAGGCCCAGCTCAAGGCCATCCGCGAGCAGGCGGCCTTGGTCGTGGCCCTCGGCGCCTGCGCCCACCTGGGCGGCGATCAACGCCATCCGCAATCGCCAGGATCTGGGTGACGTGCGCCGCTACGTCTATGGCGACAAGGCCGAGTGGTACGACACCTACCCGGCCCGGCCGATCTCGGCCGTGATCCCGGTGGATGCCGCCATCCCCGGCTGCCCGATCGACCGCGACGAGTTCGTCGGTGTGGTCAAGCGCCTGCTGCAAGGGCGCGCGCCCGCAACTGCCGGACTACCCGCTGTGCGTCGAGTGCAAGCTCAAAGAGAATGTCTGCCTGTACCTGCGAGGCAAGACCTGCCTCGGCCCGATCACCCGCGCCGGATGTGACGCCATCTGCCCGACCTACGGCGATTCGTGCGAGGGATGCCGCGGGTTGATCCCCAACCCGAACATCGAGCTCGCTCAAAGAGCGTGCTGGCCGAGCACGGGCTGAGCGTCGACCAGACGCTGGCCAAGATGACGCATGTTCCTGACCTACCAGATGATGGAAACGCGAGGCGGCAGGCCATGGCAACCGCAAACGTTGCGATTGACGTCCACCACATCACCCGCGTCGAGGGCCACGGCAACATCGTCGTCGACGTGCAAGAACGGCCAGCTCAAGCAGTGCGATCTGGAGATCGTCGAGACGCCGCGCTTCTTCGAGGCGATGCTGCGCGGCCGGCCGTACGGCGAGTCGTCGCACATCACCTCGCGCATCTGCGGCATCTGCGCCGTCGGACACGCCACCGCCTCGCTGCGCGCCACCGAGAAGGCGCTTGGGCGTCGAGCCCAGCGAGCAGACCGTGCTGCTGCGCAAGCTCAACTTCCACGGCGAGATGCTCGACAGCCACATCCTGCACGCCTACATGCTCGTCGCGCCGGATCTGCTTGGCGTG
The DNA here is from genome assembly GCA_963712475.1 of uncultured Chloroflexia bacterium. GTDB lineage: Bacteria > Chloroflexota > Anaerolineae > Anaerolineales > RBG-16-64-43 > RBG-16-64-43. The sequence goes on along the minus strand of CAVQIA010000004.1, from coordinate 220,891 downwards.
GCGAGCGTGATCCCGCTGGCCAAGAGCGCGCCCGACGTGGTACTGCGTGCCCTGCGCATGAAGAAGCTCGCCGGCGACCTGTGCGCCGCCATCTGCGGACGGCACACCCACCCCATCGCCATGACCGTCGGCGGCTTCACCCACTTCCCGAGCCGGGAGCGAGCTCGACGATGCTTCGCGAGCGCCTGATCGCTGCCCGCCCGGACGTCGACGCCACGGTCGAGCTGTTCACCAAGCTCAAACTGCCCGCCTTCGAGCGCGACACCGAATACATCGCGCTGCGCGCCAAGGACGAGTACTGCTACATCGACGGCGAGATCGCGTCAGCACTGACGGCGGGACGCTGGCCGATCGAGCGAATACCGGAAGGTGACGAACGAATACCTGGTGCAGCACTCCTCCGCCAAGCGCACGAAGCACAAGCGCGAGTCGTACATGGTCGGCGCGCTGGCGCGCTTCAACGTCAACTTCGACGAGTTGCACCCCAAGGCCAAGTCGGCTGCGGCCGCGATCGGGCTCAAGCCCAAGGTGACCAACCCCTACCTCAATACCGCCGCGCAGGTGGTGGAGATCGTCCACTGCGTCGAGGATGCAATCCGGTTGTGCGATGTGCTGCTCAAGCGAGGCATCACTTGGGAGGATCCGGCCAAGCCGGCGCGCTTGAGCGGCGAGGGCGTGGGCGCCTGCGACGTGCCGCGCGGGACACTCTTCCACAACTACGTCATCTACCGACGGTCTCGTGACGGGCGCGAACTGCATCATCCCCACCGGTCAGAACCTGAACAACATCGAAACCGACATGCGCGCGCTCGTGCCGACGATCCTCGACCGCACGCCTCCGGAGATGACACTGGCACTCGAGATGCTCGTTCGCGCGTATGACCCGTGCATTTCGTGTTCGACGCATATGCTCGATGTCCGCTTTGAATAGGTCGGCAGAACCACAGGCGCCCGAACTCGCGGCAGAAGACCTGCCGCCACTGGCCGGATCGACGCTGGTGCTCGGGCTGGGCAACGAATTGCGGGGCGATGACGGAATCGGGCCGGCGGTGATTCGCGAACTTGCCGCTTGCCCCAGCCTGCCACCCGAGGTCACTGTTCTCGATGGCGGATTGGCCGGGCTAGAGACAATCCTGCTTCTCAAGGGCGCGCGCCGGGCACTCATCGTCGATGCCGCTGAACAAGGTCTTGCCCCGGGTGAGTGGCGGCGACTTCCCGCGGGCAAGCTCATTGAACATGCATCTCGCGAAGTGCACGGATCGCCGCACGCCGCAGGTCTGGCGCAGGCGCTGGCCCTGGGCGAGGCCCTTGGCAGCCTGCCGCCGCACGTGATCGTGTACGCCGTCCAACCCGAGCGGGTCGACTTCTCGCCCGGCCTGAGCGGAACGCTGCAAGCGGCGATTCCATCGCTGTGTCAAGCGATCCTCTCGGACCTGCTTCCACCCACCGCATGAGGATGATCCCATGGCCAAGATACTGATCATCGACGACGATCCGGACATGGTGCTGGCGACACGCATGTGCCTGGAAGGCGCGGGCCACAAAGTGGTCAGTGCGGCCAACGGCGCGGAGGGCCTGAAGAAGATGAAGGCCGAACGCCCCGACCTGATAGTGCTGGACGTCATGATGGATTCGGCCACTGAAGGATTCCAGGTGGCGCTGGCACTGCGAAAACCAGAACCGAAATCAGAATTCAAGTCCTTCCGCTCGATCCCCATCGTGATACTCACGGCGATCCATAGCACTACGCCACTTCGCTTCGGCCCTGAGCAGGACTACTTGCCTGTGGATGCCTTCGTCGACAAGCCGTTCAAGCCGGAGGAACTCGTGGCGAAGGTCAACGAACTGCTCAAGGGGAAGCGCCCCGCCGTCCTAACGCGGATGCGGACCCCCTGGAATCTATGGGCCCGACGGGGTCCGTCTCCTGCTTCGCCCGCCCGCAGGCCCATTGTCGCGGGTCATCATGCACCCTCGCCGGCCCGTATCTGCTCGAGAGTGGCTCGGCCCGATCCTGCGGGCGACAAGCCAACTCAGGTCGAAACGCGCCGAAGGCGGATTCACCCCTGGCCGGCGTTGACACCCCTAGCGGAAACCGTATAATTCCCATGTTCCGATCACGGGTTCCCCGGCGCCGGACATGGCATGTGCGTCGCGAATCTGTCGGAATGCGCTTTTCGCCCCCGTAGCTCAAAGGATAGAGCGCCTGACTTCGAATCAGTAGGCTGGGGGTTCGAGTCCCTCCGGGGGCGCCACATAGCCACGCGTGCATGTCCGCTTGGCCAGGGGTGCAAAGCCTTACCGACTGGCACATCCCATCCGCATTGGCCGCGCTCATTCGAGTTCGAGCGGCCGAAGTCGTCCGGAGCCTGACCTCAACCATGCGTCACTCGCGCCGCTTGCTTTTCGGGCCGGAGACCCGAAAGCTGGAACTGCTCATGACTCCGCTCAACCGGCTCGAGCTTTCGCTCGATGACGGGCCGCTGGGGCGGGCCCTGGCCGTTGCCCGCGAGGACCTGAAGCGCGTTCGCATTAAGCACCTCGCCCCTAACTTCTACCTCTCGACTGGCTACGGCACCGTCGAGGGGACGACAAACGTCGCGCTGGGGTTCTACGACACGCACTACCTGCTGCGTGAGCTTCACAAGGAGTTCCGGCGGTGGCTGTACTCGCCGGAGGAGCTCACCTCCACCGTGCGCCACGAACTGGGGCACGCATTCTGCTACGCCTACAAGCTCTACAAGCGCAAGGATTTCCGTGAAACCTTCCACGTGAGGGGGAACTTCTTTCGCTCGTATCCCGCGACGAATCGCTACGTCGAGCGGGCCAACCCTTGGAGTCGCGACTACGTCAACCCCTTGGGCGATCACTATGCGCAAAAGCACCCAGATGACGACTTCGCAGAGACCTTCTCGGTCTGGCTCACTCCGCGCCTGAACTGGCGCCGTCTGTACCGCCGCTTCCCCGGGGCGCTGCTCAAACTGCAGTTTGTTGAGAGTGTCGTTCAGGAATTGCACAACAAGGAGCCCGAGGGGGACGGCGGGACGCTGCCGCTCGACGAGCCGTTGGCCGAGGTCACCGCAACGCTTGCCGGGTTCCTTAAAGCATCCCCGACGCGGTACCGGCGCCGAGCCCAGGGATACGTCGATCCGGACCTGAGACGGATGTTCACGCGCGCATCGACGCGCGCCCGCGTCTCGCCCGCCCACCTACCCGCTGGAACCCTGATCAAGACCAATCGCCCCTACATCCTCAACCGCGTGTCGTCCTGGGCCAATGTTGATTCGCTGGTCATCCAGGATTTCATCGAGAAGTGCAGTGAGCGCTCCCAGGCCCTCGACTTGCTGGTGCGACGCGACGACCGCGACAGCAAGCTCGTCGAGATTGTGGCCTATGTCTCGACCCATTGCGCGTATTACGCCTCGACCGGGCATTTCTTTCCGGCGTAGTGCGAAGAACGACCAGTGATTAACCGAGATAGCGGCCGAGAAGCCTCGGCCGCTTGTTCTTCCCACGCCAATTCGAGTCAGAGCACCACGTTGGGCGACGCGGTCTCCGCGCTCACCCCGGCCAACACGCTCTCGTAGAGTGTCAACACCTGCTGGGCGATGGCGCGCCAGTCGTAGGCGCGGGCCAAACTCACCCCATGCCGTCCGAACTCACGGCGAACTTCATCGTTCTCCAGAAGATAGGCCAGGTTCTTGGCCAGGGTCAACTCGTCTCCGTCGGGGACGTGGAAACCCGTCCGACAATCCTGGACAAGATACAGGAGTCCCCCAACGCCGGATGCCACGACCGGGATACCGCACGCCATCGCCTCCAACGCTACAAGTCCAAAGGAACTCGTAGTGGGACGGCACAACGACGACATCTGCAGCCGAGTAGTAGTAGGGCAGGCTGTCCTGGCTTCTCTTGCCGACGAAGGTCACAACGTCTGTGACCCCCAGTTCTTCGCGCAGCGCCTGGAGGCGGGCCATCTCGTCGCCCGGCGTGTCCGGATCGCCGCCGATAACCATGATGCACGCACATTCCCCCTGGATGCCCCCGCGGCTGCGCAGCAGCGCCCCGGCGCGCAATAGGGTCTCGATACCCTTCAGACGTTCGATGCGGCCAACATAGAGCACCATGCGGGCATTTGGCTCCAGGCCAATCTGCGCCTTGGCGCGCGCAGCCGACATCGGATGGAACATCTCCCGATCCACGCCCGGCGGGATCACGACCACTTTACGCAAGTCGGCATTGTGCAACCACTGAAGTTGCGCACGCTCGGCCGGCGTGGCGGCCACGACGCGGTCGACCCAGGTCAGGATATCGGCCTCGGCCTGCACGCGCAGCGGGTCTTCGGGGATCGCCTCCAAGCGGGCCTTCATGATTCCCAGCGTGTGGAACATGTGCACCACGGGCACGGTCCATACCTCGCGCAGCGACTTGGCCGCCAGAGCAGACAGCCAGTAGTGGGAATGGATCAAATCGTAGCGCGTGCCCTCCCCAGCCACGAAGCGCTGGATGCCTTGCGTGAACTCCGGGATGAAGCCCGCCAGCGCAGCCTTGGGTTGGGGTTTTTCGGGGCCGGCCGGCACGTGCACCACCCGGTTTCCATAACCCAGATCATGAACGACATGCGGCACATGTTCGTCCTGCGAGCGAGTGAACACATCGACCCCGATGCCTCGCCGGCCGAGCGCCCGCGTGAGCTCGCGCACGTAGACGTTCATGCCGCCCGTGTCCTTGCCGCCCAACACAGCCAGCGGGCACGTATGGTAGGAAATCATTGCAATGCGCATAGCAGGTCCGGCAGTCGAGTCCACTTGCAGGGCGAAGTGCCCGGGCCCGCAGGGATAGGTCCCCTCGAGAAACTGCCGTACGAGTTCGCGGATGCCAGCTTCGTCCCCGTGCCAAACGAAAGTATGCACGGGGGGGGTCGCCAGGGGTACAGGCTCGCTGCCCTCGAACAGCATCTCGCGCGGGACAGAGGCACTGAAGATGTTCTTCGTCCCGACCGAAGGCGCCACTGCGACCAATCGGCTGATTTGCTCAGGCGTGAGATCGGTCAAGACATTGCCCAGAAAGCTTTGAACTATGGCTGGTATCTTCGGGAGCACCTCGGCACTGGTGACCTTCGCGCGCAGGGCACAGATCACCTCGGTCTGGCGGTCGATCCGGTCAAGTTCTGTGTCGATCTTGCGGATGCGCGAATAGGCAAGCGCCTGAGCCCCGTTAAAGTGATTCCAACCGGCATTGAAATACGGAAGAGGCGTTGGACTGGTCGTGCCGTCCACATCGCGCGGCAGGTAAATGTCGATCCCGCCTAGGGCATCGACGATCTTGGTGAAGGTGGTCATGTTGACGGCGACGTAGTTGTCGATGGGCATGCCGTAGTTTTGGTAGAGAGTGCGAGCCAGGAGCCCGGGCCCCGCACCGCCAGGTTCGGCGTAGAGGTTTCCATAGAAGTAGGACTGGTTGAGTTTGCCTCGGTTCAGCCCGTAGTGGTCCTCGATGCCCGGGATACTCACCCAAAGATCGCGCGGAAAGGCAAGCATGGTGACCTTCGCGTTGGTGAAATCCACGCGCACCACACGAGTGACATCCGCCAGTCCGCGGATGTACCCAGCCGAATTGTCCGCACCGACAGCCAAGACGACGAGCGTGTCGGGTGCGGCCGCTTCGGCGGTGGCGGTCGCCGTTTTCGTGGTTTCCGGTTCGCGGGATGCCTCGGGGCTTGCCGCGATGGAGGTCGTTGCAGGCGGCCCGCTCGAGGTGTCGGTCGGCAGGTTCAAAACGAGGCTAGGACCGAGTGGAGTCGACCAACGTCTCGCGAGTTGCAGTCCGAGATAGCCGCCGGCTCCCAGAACCGTGACGAGCACAACCGCCAGAACAACTTTGACCCATATCCGCATGCGTGGAACCTGATCCTCTCTTCTGGGGGAAAACGCGGGCAGAGTATATCACGCAGGTATCTCGATTCTCCCGCAAAGCATCACGTCTCACGCCGGCGTTCGACTGCAGCGCTTGACCCTGCCCTCGCCGCAGAGTATTATCCGCGCGATGCCCCGCATTCCGACAATTCCCGTCCCAGGCTCGCCGCTCGCCCGCACCCGCGAGCGTTGGCCGGCGCCTCCCGTCTGATCCGATGCTTCCGCAGAGTGCGAGTCTTTTGTTCGCCTTTGTCGGCCCGGCGCTAGTGGGCTATCTCGTGCCGCGCCTGACCGCCCCCGCGCGCGAAGGTGGAGTGAAACTGCGCTACCGTTTGGCCATCCTTGCGGGCTTGCTCTTCCTGGTCACGCTCTACCTGATCCCGACGTTTATCGGCGCGCCGCGGCCCTTCGGGCCCGCCTTCTCCGTTGCCGCGATGGCCCTGCTCGGCCTCGCCGGCACCTTTGTCGGTGGCGCGGCGGCCAGCATTGCAGAATTCGGATGGGTTGAAAACAACTTTCCGCCGCCGGCGGAGGTGGAGCGCGAAGTCGTCGAACGCCATTTCGCGAGGTTCGGACGGCCGCCCCGCTTGCAGGCCGCCAAGCGCGTATTCGACGTTCTCCTGTCGCTCCTCGGGCTCGTGCTCACCTGTCCGCTGTGGATCGTATTCTGCGCCCTCATCTGGCTGGAGGATCCGGGGCCCGCGGTGTTCGTGAAGAACTCCGTTGGACGGGGTGGACGTAACTTCGCACAGCTCAAGTTCCGCACGATGGTGCGCAATGCGGAGGATCAGACCGGGCCGATCCCCGCCCGGGAGAAAGATGCGCGCGTTCTGCGCAGCGGCCGTTTCCTGCGCAAGACCGCGCTGGATGAACTGCCGCAACTCGCGAACATCCTCCGCGGCGAGATGAGTTTCGTCGGCCCTCGTCCGCTGCGAACGGTCGTGGTGCTTGAATACCTGCAACGGCTGCCGGAGTTCGCAGACCGCCACCAGGTACAACCCGGCCTGGCCGGGCTTGCCCAGGTCGTTGGAGACTACTACGTGCCGCTACGCAGCCGCCTGCGCCTCGACCGCCTGTACGTTCGACATGCCGGTCTGTTGTTCGATATGCAGCTACTTGTGCTGGCGGTATTGATCGTCTTCTGGTATCGCTGGAAGAAGAACTGGGATGGGCACCTGCCTCGCCGCTGGCTCCACCGGCGTATGCCTGAGTTTCAACCAGGTGGTGTGGTCCGTTCGGGGGCACGCCGCCATGCGATCCACAGAACCGCCCCGATCAAGAGCCCGTTGAGCGCCTGCCCCCCGATCGCGCCGGCCAGACCGAAAACTCGAATGGCCCACAACCCAATGCTGAAGATCGACAGGGTGGCGAGCGCATTGGCCAGAAACACCGGCCGGGTCCAGGGGATGGCCTTGAAGCACGCCTGAAGCGGGGCGTAGGCGAACCACAATGCGTACGCCAGAGCGAGCAACGGCAGCATGCCGGCGTAACTAACGTACCTGTCGCCGTAGAGTAGCCTCAGGAGAGGAGTGCGGAAGATCGACACCCCGGCCAGAAGCGCGATGGCCGGCACGACCGAAAGCCAATAGGCACGCGAAAGCAGAGCCCGCAGCCCACCCCACCCGCCCACCTGGAATCTTCCGCGCGGCACGAGGGGTCAGATACGTTTCGAGCGTGCGTAACAAGACGTGGATTGGGGCAACAAGATTCTGCAACGCGCGGAATGCGCCAGCGGCCGCGAAGCTGATCATTCCGGCCGAGAGAATCGGGTAGATCTCGAGCGCAGCCCAGCTGGCAATGCTGCCGCCTGAAACCCAACGTCCGAAGGACCAGTTCTTACGCAGCACGCCACGGATGTCGAGGCCCGCCGAGGTCCACGAATTCCGGAACTGAAGGGCGCCCAGAGCGACCGCCACCAGCGAGCCGTAGGCGATTGCGTCGAGCCCAGCGTGGGCGGAGAGACCCCCGGCCGAGGCGAGAGAGCACCAGCACGATGAGCCGCACGCCACTCGCCAGGGCGGTGTTGAACGCAGCCGCGCCGACCCGGCCTCGCGCATAGAACCCCCGCCGGAGAAACTCCTGAACCTGCCACACGCTGCCGACAAACGCCATAGCCGTGACCGTCGGCCCCGCTACATCGTTGCCGGCTGCGGTGAGCACCCAACCTAAGGCGAGCGCGCCGAGCGCAGTCACGGCCGAGAGGATGAGCTGCACGGCCATGGTACTGCTCAAGTATCGACGATAGGCATCGCCCTCGAGTGTGGGACCGATCGCATTGAGGGGTTGGACGGTGAGCCCCTCCTGCACCGCACGGAGCAAGAGCAGAAGCAAGAACCCAACTCCGTACACGCCGAACTCGGTTGCGCTTATGGCACGCGCCAGGATGATCGAAGCCGCAAAGTTCGTCAGGCTGATCACCCCCTGGTCAGCAGCCGCCAGATAGCCCTGAAACGCCGAGTCACTTGAAAGCAACGCAGCCGCGGGTCGCAAGGCTCCGGGCATCGCCGTTCGGGCGACCGCCGCACGCAGATATTCTGCCGGACGCTGGCGCGGGGATTGAGTCATGGAGTGAGTTGCTTGCGGAGTTCGTCGACTGATTCGGCGGGAAGCCGGCATACCATATCGACGCACACGTAGGCTCGCGCTGGCGCCCGGATCTTGACACGCTCCGCGAGCACGGGCAGACGCGTCGGTGCGTCGAGATGACCCCAGGCGGCGACGGCCTCGGGCCACGAGGATCGCGCAACCTCCGTGCGAAGCGACTCCAGCGCCGGGTCGCCGGAGTCGCCGACCACAGCCACGCTCTTCACCCCGCCCATCCAATCCTCACCGTCGAGCAGCCACTGCGCAAACGAAGTCGGGTGCTCGGAGGCAGACGCAAGCATGCCTGGCAATGTTCGGTCGACCGCCTTGAGCCAATGCGGAGATCCGTCCAAGGCATGCAACCGCAGCATCACGCACAGCGCGAGGGCCGACGCACTGGGCGTGGGTGAATCGTGGATCGTGTAGGGTCTCGCCACGAGCCGCTCATGGCCGGTGCTCGTATCGAAGAATCCGCCCTCGGGCCGTTCGAATTCCTCGATCAACCCATTGCACAGCGCTGCGGCCACATCGACGTAGCTCTCGTCCCCCGTGGTCTGATAGTGCTCGAGGAAACCCAACGCCAGAGCTGCGTGATCCTCCGCAAAGCCGGACTCCGCGACTCGTCCATTGCGCCAAACGCGCCGCACATGTCCGTCAGCAATCAGATGGCCCTGGAGGAATTTGGCGCAGCGATCGGCCGCCGCGGCGAGGTCCGCGCGCGGAAGCATGCGCGCGCCGAGCGTGAGCGCGGCCAGCCCTAACCCGTTCCACGCGGCCACAACCTTGTCGTCGCGCGCCGGTGCCACGCGACGGCCGCGCGCGGCGAGCAAACGTGCATTCACATCTTTCAGGCGCGCCGAGTCGGCCGGCGACATGAGCGCCGCTCCCGTCGCCTCCTTCGGGCGAATGTGCCAATCGCAGAATGGATGACGTGAGCATTGATGTGCCGGTGCCGACGCCGTAGGTCTCGGCCGCCCACTGGGCGTCCGTCCCGAGGAGCTCCTCGAATTCACTCGACGACCAAAGATAGTAGCGGCCCTCCTCGCCTTCCGAGTCCGCATCCAGCGAAGAGGCCAACCCGCCTCCCTCGAGCATGAGTTCGCGCACCATGAAGTCGAGCGTGGCCTCCGCCGTGCGCCGGAATTCCATTTCGCCGGAGGCCTGCCAGCCACGCAGGTAGGTCCGCGCGAGCTAGCGCCTGGTCGTACAGCATCTTTTCGAAGTGCGGCACGTGCCAGGCGCGGTCGGTGGCGTATCGATGAAATCCGCCGCCCACCTGGTCGAACATCCCGCCGCGCGCCATAGCCCGCAATGTGCGCTGGGCGAGGTCGAGCGCCAACCCATCACCTGCCCGCCGATGGCGGCGGAGCAGGAATTCGATTGCCAAGGGTTGTGGGAACTTGGGCGCCCCGCCCCACCCGGCCCACTGCGTGTCGAAATCGTGCAGCAGGTTTTCGAGTGCGCGCTGCAGAAGCGCCGGATCGGCTGTTGCAGGTGCACCCACGGTGATGCCCTGGCGAGCAATCGCCGCCCGCAGCGCTTCACCGCTCTCGAGCACCTGCGCACGCTGCGAGTCCCAAGCCTGCGCCACGCCCTCGAGCACTTGGCGCAAGGATGGGAGTCCGTGCCTCGGCTCGGGTGGGAAGTAGGTACCACCGTAGAACGGGTCTCCCGCCGGAGTGAGGAAGACCGAGAGGGGCCAGCCGCCTTGCCCGGTGAGCGATACCACTGCGTCCATGTATATCGAATCCAGGTCAGGCCGCTCTTCGCGGTCCACTTTGACCGGGACGAAGAAGCGATTGAGGAGGTCGGCCAGCACCGGATCCTCGAAGGATTCGTGCGCCATCACGTGACACCAATGGCAGGCCGCGTATCCGATCGACAGGAAGATCGGCCGCTCTTCGTTCTTCGCCTTCTGCAACGCGGCCTCGCCCCATGGCAACCACTCGACGGGGTTGTGGGCGTGCTGCAAGAGGTAAGGTGAAGTACTGTCAATCAGAGCGTTGGGCATTCGACGACGTCAATCGGCGAAGTGTGCCACAAACCCAGCGATTTGCCTAGACACTGGAGGGCCCTCGCGACCCCGAGGGACGCCGTGGGTCGCATGTCGTATACTCGGCCGATCTTGACGAAACTGGCCAGGGACATGACCGCAGCCGCCGCGAACGTCACCACCCTTGCTCTTCGATCTCGACGACACGCTCTATCCACCCTCCAGCGGGGTGTGGCAAGCGATCGGCGAACGCATCAACCGCTTCATGTCGGAACGAGTGGGTATTCCTCCCGAGCGCGTCGCCGCTTTGCGCGAGAAGTACTTCGTCGAGTACGGCACGACACTCAACGGGCTGCGCGCCAATCACGGAGTGAACCCGGACGAGTACCTGTCGTTCGTTCACGACGTGCCGCTCGACCGTCTGCTGGTGGAGGACAAGCAGCTTCACGTGATGCTGACCCGCCTGCCACAACGCAAAGTGATCTTCAGCAACGCCGACGGCGCGCACGCCCGCCGCGTTCTCGAGCGCCTGGGGGTCGCGCAGGACTTCGAACAGATCCTTGACATACGTGCGCTGGGGTTTGTCAGCAAACCCGACCCGGAAGCGTACCGGCGCGCCCTGGCACTCCTCGGAACGGCGGCCCAGGAATGCGCCATCATCGACGACCTTCTCCGCAACCTGCTGCCCGCCAAGGGTCTCGGCATGCGCACCGTCTGGGTGCATCCGTCCGCCGAGGATCAAGGTGCCGATTTCGTCATCTCCTCCGTCCTGGATGTGCCCGGTTGTCTGCGCTGATGCGGCTGTCGTCTTATCTAGTTCTAACCGTCCTGTGGTAGCCTAACTCGAAGAGTACGAAATCGGCCGAGCGCCTTTCAATTCGCCCGCACGGGCGCATTCAGGCGCGGAGCATCGGGGAGAAGATCACTTATGCGCCGATCAACGGTGGTCATCCTTCTGTGGGCAGTCGTTACGGTGGGCCTCGTGGCCTCCGCCACCGGCGCAGGATTCGTCGCGGGCCGCACCTCGCTGACATGGCTCCCCAACCTGCCTGGATTCCCAACCGCCGAGATGCTCGGGCAGGGTCTCTCCGCGGCAGGCGAGCACGCCTCAGACCCTGCGCGAGGCCTTTGCTCCCTTCTGGGAAGCATGGGACATCGTCAACGAACAGTATGTCGACCAGCCGCTCGACCAGGCCACGCTTGTCGGCGGCGCCATCCGGGGCATGATCGACTCGATTGGCGACGAACACTCTTCCTACATGGACCCGGAGGAGTACCGCCGCGCCAATGCTCCGCTGCAGGGCGGCTACGAAGGCATCGGCGCCGAGGTCGACATCACCGGCGACTACGTCGAGGTGATTTCCAACTTTCCCAACTCACCGGCCGAGAAGGCTGGCCTGCGAACCGGAGATGCCTTCGTACGGGTCAATGGCGAAGACATGACCGGAATCGACGGCAACGAGGTGGTTCGCAAGATCCTGGGTCCGGCGGGGTCGACTGTGCACCTCAGCGTGCTGCGAGAGGGCGAACCTGACGTGCTTGAGTTCGATCTAGTTCGGGCGCATATCGACATCCCGAGCATGGAAGCACACATGCTCAACGAGCACATCGCCTACGTCCGCCTCTACACCTTCGCCGATGAGACGGGAAGCGATGTGCGCCAAGCGCTCGAGAACCTGCTCAGCGCAAAGCCTACCGGCCTCATCCTTGACCTGCGCGGGAACCCCGGAGGTTCGCTCCAATCCTCCGTGGAAGTCGCCTCACAATTCCTGACCCACGGGCAGACCGTGCTGTTCGAGCAATACGGCGATGGCTCGCGCCAGACGATCTCCAGCTTGCGCGGGGGCCTGGCCACGGAGATCCCGCTCATCGTTTTGGTCGATCGCGGGTCGGCCTCGGCCTCCGAGGTCGTTGCCGGCGCCATTCAAGACCTTCATCGCGCTCGGCTCGTGGGCGAGGTAACCTACGGCAAGGGCTCGGTGCAGAACTGGATTCCCCTCAAGAACGACCAGGGCGCGGTACGCGTCACGATCGCTCGTTGGCTGACACCCGACGGACGCCAGATCGCCGACGTCGGATTGACGCCCGACGTGGCCGTGCCAATGACCGCAGAGGACCAAGCTGCCGGACGCGATCCGCAACTCGAGAAGGCGATTGAGCTCCTGACCACCCAGCCTTCCTGAGAAAGGAGACATGCGTGTTCTTCTACGATCCCACCTACCTGCTATTCATGGTGCCCGCGTTCTTGTTGGTCTTCATCGCCCAGGTTCGGGTCAGCCGCGCATATTCGAAGTGGGGGCGAACAGCCAACAGTCGCTCGATGACAGGCGCAGACGCGGCCAGCCGACTCTTGGCGTACGGCGGCCTCGGCGATGTTCGCATCGAGGGCACCCGCGGCCAATTGACGGACCACTACGACCCGCGATCCAACACCCTCCGCCTTTCCGCCGGCGTCGCCCAGACCGCCTCCGTGGCGGCCCTTGCGATTTCTGCGCACGAGATCGGCCATGCGCTGCAGGACAGAGAGGGCTACTACCCTCTCCGTTTGCGCGCCGCCCTGGTGCCGGCGGCCAACATCGGATCGTATCTGGGATGGATCCTGATCATGGTGGGTCTCTTCCTGCGCATGGTGCCGATCGCCTGGCTGGGCATCGGGGCATTCGGCCTGGGGGCGGTCTTCGCGCTGGCAACCTTGCCGGTCGAGTTCAACGCATCGGCTCGCGCACGCCGCCTCCTGGCCGAGAGTGGCATGCTCGCGAGCGATGAAGAGTCGCGCGGGGTGAACGCCGTGTTGAATGCAGCCGCCCTCACCTATGTCGCTGCACTCGCCACTGCCGTGCTTCAGCTCCTTTACTACGTCCTCCTCATCGGCGGGCTTGGCCGCCGCCGCAACTGACCCGCTCGACCTGATCCTCCTTCACGCAAACGGGGCCTGCGGCCGGCGCACTCGCTCGATCGAAAGACGACGTGCGACCTCGAACGACCGAGGTCGCCGACGATCCCCGAACCTCGCCTCGCTTGTTTCGACATTTCACATCCATGCGGGATGAATTCAACCTGCACATGATTCGCACGCAGCCAACGGTCGACGACTGACCTCCGACACGTTGCTGCCGGGCACCGTGCTGACCTGGGACGGTTGCGCAGGCGAACGACCCCACAAGGCGTCCTGCCCCACGAAGCGAGTCCCGCGTGCCACTCCGCATCACGGTCTAATGGCACGCTGTGGGGGCTGCTCACCCGCACTCGGACAACGAGTTTCCTGGTGACATACCACCCCACCGCTTGTGACCTTTGTCACTCCAATTAGGTGGGGTGTGGTGCGACCATCATTAAGGGTAGGTTTGGCCCTTTCGAGACCGCCAAGACCCCCGATTTTGCCGGATTCGCGACTGAGGTGCGGATCCTGCTCGATGCTGTGCTCAACAGGGTAGCGCGGGTGCCTCATCGCGGCACCAGACCGCTCCCACATTGGATTGAAGGAGGTGCGCCTTGACTTCCGCCACTGCAGAAGCCTCCCACCCGGTCGCCGTCGAGAAGAAGTTCATGCAACAAGTGATGGCGAACACCCCCGGAGAGACCCACATGGAGATGTGCATTCAATGTGGGTCGTGCGGTGGGAGCTGCCCCTCCGCGGCCGAAATGGACCACACGCCGCGATCGCTGATCGCGCTCATCCGCGCCGGCGAATTCGAGGAAGTGCTCAGCAGCAACACCCCCTGGTATTGCGTTTCGTGCTACTACTGCACGGTGCGCTGCCCGCAGGAAGTCCATGTCACCGACATCATGTACACGCTCAAGCGCATGGCGGTCCATTCCGGCATCAAGGACCCCTGCGCGGCGCCCGACTTTTCGAAGACCTTCGTCTCGTGGGTCGAGAACTACGGGCGAGCCTTCGAACTCGGGCTGATGTCGATGTTCCGCATGCGTCACGACCCCTTGGGCGTGTTGCGCATTTCCGACATGGCCTTGGGGATGGTCAGTAAAGGGCGCATGGATCTCGCCCCCAAGAGCATCAAGGGCCTGACCGGCCTCAAGTCGATCATCGCGCGGGCCAAGGCGCTGGAGGTGGTGGCATGAAATACGGCTACTTCCCCGGATGTTCACTCGAGCGGAACGCGGCGGCCTACGACAAATCGGCGCGGGCGGTGGCCGGCCCGCTCGGAATGGAATTCGTCGAGGTCGAAGATTGGAACTGCTGCGGTGCGACTGAATACATCTCACTCAATCTGCTGGCCTCATACGCGCTGAGCGCCCGCAACCTGGCGCAGGCCGTCCGCACCGATGGGATGGGTGAGCTGGTGGCTCCATGTAGCGCGTGCTACCTCAACCTGACCAAGTGCGATAAGAACATGCGCGAAAGCCCCAGCCTGGCGGCGAAGGTCAATGAGGCGCTGGCGGCCGGCGGGCTATCGTACAAGCCGGGGTCGATGCGCGTGCGCCACTTGCTGGATGTCATCGTGAACGACATCGGCTACGAGACCCTTCGCGGCAAGGTGACGCGTCCGCTGACCGGGTTGAAGGTCGCCCCGTACTACGGCTGCTTCATCGCCCGGCCCGGATACGTGAAGGTCGACGACACAGAATTCCCGGTGACCCTCGATCGCCTGCTCCAGGCCCTTGGCGCCGAGGTGGTGGACTTCCCGCTCAAGGCGCAATGCTGCGGCGGGCACATGACCCAGATCAGCGAGGACATGGGGCTGGAGATGATCCGCCGCCTGGTTCAGACCGCCGACGAGCGTGGCGCGGATCTGATCGTCACCATCTGTCCGATGTGTCAGCTCAACCTGGACGCCTTTCAGGGCGCGATGAACCGTCACTTCGGATTGAACCTGCATGTGCCGGTACTCTACTTCACCCAGATGATGGGACTGGCGTTCGGGCTGGACCAGGCGGCGCTGGGTATCGGCAGCGAGTTGGTGAGCTCACGGGCGGCCCTGACCGCGATCGGCGCGACACCGGATGGCGAGGCGGATGGCCCGCCCAAGCGGGTCAAGAAGGATGATAAGGCCCTGCCCATGCCCGCGCCTCTCGCGCGAGCCTGAGTCTTTCACCCTCGGCAGCTTCATTCCAGACCGAGCGGTGGCGCATCTGGAGAGGACCCATGACTGAGAAGATCGGCGTCTACATCTGCCACTGCGGCAGCAACATCGCCGGCACGGTCGATGTGCCCGGAGGTATCACGCTGGGCCGCGGAGGCGCTGAAGTCGCGGGGCGTGGTGGTGGCGCGCGACTACAAGTTCATGTGCTCCAGCCTGGGCCAGGAGCTGATCGAGAAGGACATCAAGGAACTGGGCCTGACGCGGGTGGTGGTGGCGGCATGCTCGCCGCACCTGCACGAGCACACCTTCCGCAGCGCCTGCGCGCGGGCCGGCCTGAACCCCTACCTGTGTGAGATGGTCTCGATCCGCGAGCAGGTCTCGTGGGTGCACACCGACAAGGTCGCCGCCACGGCCAAGGCCAAGGCGGTCGTCTCGGGCGGAGTGGAACGCGTGATCTATCACGAGCCGCTCGAGCCGCTGCGCGTCCCCATTCACCCGGCCACGCTGGTCGTGGGCGGCGGCATCGCCGGCATCCAGGCGGCGCTCGAGATTGCCGACAGCGGCTACACCGGTCTACCTGGTCGAGCGTGAGCCGTCGATCGGCGGGCACATGGCCCAGTTCGACAAGACCTTCCCCACCCTGGACTGCTCGGCCTGCATCCTGACGCCGAAGATGGTCACCGTGGGCACGCACCCCAACATCACCATGCTGACCTGGACGCGAGGTGACCAACGTCGACGGCTTCGTCGGCAACTTCACCGTGACCATTCGCAAGAAGCCGCGCTACGTGAAGACCGACCTATGCACCGGGCTGCGGCGTCTGCCAGGAGAAGTGCCCGAAGAAAGTCATCGACGAGGTCTTTGAGGCCGGGCTGGGCTATCGCAAGGCGATCTATACGCCCTTCGCGCAGGCGGTGCCCAAGTTCCCGGTGATCGACCGCGAGAACTGCACCTACTTCCTGAAGGGCACGTGCAAGGCCTGCGAGAAGTTCTGCCCGACCGGGCGCCATCGACTTCGAGCAGAAGGATGAAATCCTCACGATCCAGGTGGGCAACATCATCCTGGCCACCGGCTTCGATCTGTTCGATGCACGACGCATCCCGCAATACGGCTATGGACGGCTGGCCGAACGTTTTCACCAGCCTGGAGTTCGAGCGCCTGTGCAACGCGGCCGGCCCGACCAATGGGCAGGTCGTGCTGCGCGACGGCGTGACGACGCCGCAGATCGGTGGGCATCGTCCACTGTGTGGGCAGCCGCGACAAGAACTACAACAACTACTGCTCCGTCGATCTGCTGCATGCAGAGCTTGAAGTTCGCCCACCTGGTGGAAGAGCGAACCGGCGCCACGGTCTACAACTTCTACATCGACATGCGCACGCCCGGCAAGGGCTACGATGAGTTCTACCAGCGCGCTGCTCGAAGAAGGCGTCATCTTCGTCCGCGGACGCGTGGCCGAAGTGACCGATGTGGCCCGCGGCCCGGCGAAGAAGGGCAAGCTGATCATCCAGGTGGAAGACACCCTGGTCGGCAAGCAGCGGCGCATCCCGGTGGACATGGTCATCCTCTCGGCCGGCCTCGAGCCGCGGCACGACGCCAAGCAGGTGGCCAAGCTGTTCGGCATCTCCTGCAGCGCCGACGGCTGGTTCATCGAGAAGCACCCCAAGCTCGACCCGGTGGCGACGATGACCGAAGGCATCTTCATCGCCGGCTGCGTGCAGGGGCCGAAGGACATCCCGGCCAGCGTGGCCCAGGGTGCGGCCGCCGCCGCGCGCGTGCTGGGTCGCATCCAGCAGAAGGAGATTGCGCTGGAGCCGGTGCGCGCCATCGATCGACGAGACGAGTGCTCCGGCTGCCGCATCTGCAACAACCTGTGCCCGTTCAACGCCATCCTGTTCCACGAGGACCGGCGGTGTCGGAGGTCAACCCGGCGCTGTGCCAGGGCTGCGGCACGTGCGTGGCCGCCTGCCCGGCGGGCGCCATCAGCGGCACCGGTCTTCAGCAACGAGCAGGTCCTGGCGCAGATCGAGGGTCTGCTGCTGCTGCAACCTGCAGCCGGCGACGGCGTAGCGCTTCACCTGGGTGGCTGAAGCACGCTGGCGAAATCGACGACACGCTCCTACTTCGGCGTTAGGTACGCTCAGGAAGGTATCCATGACCGAACCATTCGAACCCGTGATCATCGGCTTCACCTGCAACTGGTGCAGCTACCGCGCTGCCGACCTGGCGGGGACTGGCGCGCATGAAGTATCCGCCCAACATCCGCCTGATCCGGCTGATGTGCTCGGGCCGGCTGGATCCCGACCTTTGTGCTCAAGGCGCTGGCCGAGGGCGCGGATGGCGTGCTGATCACCGGCTGCCATCCGGGCGAATGCCACTACCTCGAGCAGAACTACAAGGCCATGCGCCGCTTCCATGCTGCTGCAGCGCATGCTGGCCCAAATGGGCATCGAGCCGGAGCGGGTCAAGCTGGTGTGGGCCAGCGCAGCCGAAGGCGCGCGGCTGGCCAAGAGATCACCAAGATGGTTGAGGAAATCCGCGCTTTGGGTCCGCTGAACTGGCCGAACTGGCTGGCGCCGCGGCCGCGCCTGTCCCAGCAAAGCGACGGCGATGGAGGTGCCGGCATGACCGCCAACGGCAAACCGAAATTCGCCATGTACTGGGCGGCAGCCTGCGGCGGCTGCGAGATCGCCGTCCTGAACATCCACGAGAAGATCCTGGATGTCGATGCCAACTTCGAAGTGGTCTTCTGGCCGGTGGCCATGGACGCCAAGTACAAAGACGTCGAAGCCATGCCCGACGAGTCGATCACGCTGTGCCTCTTCAATGGCGCGCATTCGCAACAACGAGAATGAGCATATCGCCGAGCTGCTGCGGCGAAAGTCGAAGATCCTGGTCGCCTTTGGCTCATGTGCCTGCGAGGGCTGGATTCCCGGCGCTGGCCAATCTGGCAACCAACGAGGAGATTCTCGACACCGCCTTCATCACGGTGTCCACCGACAATCCGCAGAAGATCCGCCCCCAGACCAGTTACCATGGCGCCGGAAGGCGAACTGGAGATCCCCGAGCTCTTCCCGGTGGTGAAGACGCTCGATCAGGTCGTGCCGGTGGACTACTACATGCCGGGCTGCCCGCCCGAATCGCACCAGATCGCGGCCGTCGTCGAACTGGTCATCAAAGTGCTCAAAGGCGAAGCCACGCTGCCGCCAGCGGGCTCGGTGATCGGCGCCGGCCACTCGACGGTCTGCGATGAATGCACACGGACGCGCAACGAAAAGCGCATCAAGGGGTTCACGCGCATCCAGGATTTCCGTCCAGATCCGGCGCTGTGCCTGCTCGAGCAGGGCATCCTGTGCAACGGGCCTGCCACGCGCAACGGCTGCGAGGCACGCTGCCCGACGGCCGGTGCGCCCTGCGTCGGGCTGCTACGGCCCGGCCGATGGGGCTCGCGATTTCGGAGCGCGCCTGATGAGCGCGGTGGCCTCGGTGATCGACAGCAACGACCCGGAGGAGATCGAGCGCATCCTGGACGGCATCCCCGATCCCGTCGGGCTCGTTCTACCGCTTCAACCTGGCAGGCTCGCTGCTGCACGGCCAGCAAGCCCGACCTGGAAGAGGAGGACAAAGCATGCAGCGCATCACAATTGACCCGATCACCCGCCTGGAAGGCCACGGCAAGATCGAGATCTTCCTGGACGACGAGGGCGAGGTCGCCAACACCTATTTCCAGATCCCCGAACTGCGCGGCTTCGAGCGCTTCTGTCGTCGGGCGGCCGGTCGAAGAGATGCCGATCATCACCAACCGCATCTGCGGCGTGTGCCCGGAGGCGCATCACATGGCTGCCGCCAAGGCCGCCGATGCGGTCTATCACGTCGATCCGCCGCGCACGGCGAAGAAGCTGCGCGAGCTGCTCTACAGCGCCTTCTACGTCACCGATCACACCACGCACTTCTATGCCCTGGGCGGCCCGGACTTCGTCATGGGACCGGATGCGCCGGTCGCCGAACGCAACATCCTGGGCGTCATCCATAAGGTCGGGCTGGAGATCGGCGGCAAGGTCATCCAGGCGCGCAAGTACGGCCACACCGTCGTCGAGATGATCGGCGGGCGCAAGGTGCACCCGTGCACCTCGATCCCTGGCGGCCTGACCAAAGGCATCACCGAGGAGCAGCGCAAGGAGATCGAAGCATGGGCCGCTGGGCCATCGAGTTCGCCCAGTTCAGCCTCAAGCTCTTCAACGACATCGTGCTCGGCAACAAAGCCTACCTGGACCTGATCCTGGGCGATATCTATACGCACCGAACCTACTACATCGGGACGGTCGACGCCAGAACAAGGTCAACTTCTACGACGGCCAGGTGAGCGTGGTCGACCCGGAGGGCAAGCGCCTCGGCAAGTACGGACCGGCGGAATACACGGAGTGGATCGCCGAGCATGTCGAGCCCTGGACCTACCTGAAGTTCCCCTATCTCAAGAAGATCGGCTGGAAGGGCTTTGTGGATGGCAAGGACTCCGGCGTCTACTGCGCGACGCCGCTCTCGCGGCTGAACGCCGCCGACGGCATGGCCACACCGCTGGCCCAGGCCGAGTACGAACGCTTCTATCAACACCCTGGGCGGCAAGCCCGTCCATCAACGCCTGGCGACCCACTGGGCGCGGCTGATCGAGCTGCTGTATGCAGCCGAGCGCTGGGTGGAGCTGGCGACTGACCCGGAGATCACCTCTGACAACTTCCGCACCATCCCCACCGAGAAGCCGACCGAAGGCGTGGGCATCGTCGAGGCGCCGCGCGGCACGCTGACCCACCACTACTGCACCGATGAGCGGGGCATCGTGACCAAGGCCAACCTGATCGTGGGCACGACCAACAACTACGCCCCGATCAGCATGTCGATCAAGCAAAGCCGCGCAATCTTTTATCCACAAGGGCAGCGTGGTGAGCGAGGGCATGCTCAACCGGGTCGAGATGGCCTTCCGCCTTTACGATCCGTGCTTTGGCTGCGCCACGCACTCTCTCCCGGGCAAGATGCCGCTCCAGGTCACGATCCGCAACCACCGCGGTGAAGAGGTTGAGGTTCTCCGCCAGTTCTGCTGAGTGAAGTTCCACCCGGCCGACGCGAGCCCCCGACCGGGCGGTCTGCACCTGGGGCCACCCTTTTGGGAGCGCGACGTGGTCGCACAGGGCGAGCTGCTCTACCGTCAAGTGTTGACACTCGCAGACGGCACACGCCTTCTGCTCCGTCCGCTTCGGCCTGAAGACCGAGATGCGTTGGCCGCGTTGTATGCGACCGTCGGCGAGGCGGATCGCCGCTTGATGCGCGACGACGTTCGCGACCCGCAAGTCCTCGCTATGTGGGTAGACAGCCTCGACTACTCGCGCGTGTTCCCGCTGGTGGCGGTCATCGGCGATCGCATCGTGGGCAATGCCACCCTGCATTTCGGTTCAGGCCCTTCCCGTCATCGTGCCGAAGTGCGAATTTTCCTGGCTAAGGATTTCCGGCGACGGGGGCTGGGATGCCGCATGGTGCGGGCCCTAATCGAGGTCGCCAGGCAGAAGGCGTTGTGCTTCCTTGAGGCTCAAGTTGTTGAGGATCAGACGCGTTCGATTCATGCCTTTCACAGTTTGGGGTTCGAAACCCGAAGCGTTCTGCCCGACTTCTTCGCCCCGGACGAGGGCGAGATGCTCGGCGTGGTCCATCTCGTCAAACGGCTGCGCTCACCGGGCGAGGAATTCTAGGCCGGGACCTCGCGCCGGGCGGCGGGACACCTCCTGCCGACCCCGTTCAGCGAGCCGGGGCGAGAATGGACTCTAGCGGACGCCCCCTAACCCTCATCCTTGGGCTCGGCAACCCGATCCTCGGCGACGATGGCATAGGCTGCCGCGTGGCTTCGGAGTTGCTACAGGCGACCGATCTCCACGCTGCAGAGATCGACACATTCGAAAAGGGCGGCCTGAGCCTGATGGAGCGGATCCTCGGCTACCACAGGGTGATTCTCGTGGACGCCGTGACCAGTGGGGCGGTACCTCGCGGAACGGTCAGGGTGTTCCCGCTGGGCGAGTTGCCCCACCCGGGGGCGGGTCACCTCAACTCAGCCCATGAGACAAGCCTGATGACCGCGCTCGACATGGCGCGTCAGCTCAAGGCTGCGGTCCCGACCGAGATCACCGTTGTTGCGATCGAGACCGACCCGGTCTTCGAATTGGGCGAGGATCTGTCATCCGAGGTGGCCGCGGCGCTCCCGCATGCCGTCGAAACCGTCCGGGCACTGATCCGGGATCGGCAAGGCAAGTGAGTCACACAACGCGCCTGGCAACCGTGAGCGCGACACGCGTCCGTGATCACCAATCAGGAGAGAGCCATGAGCACCGAGATCTCGTTTGATGCGATATTGCCGCCCGGCATGGCGGCCAGGGCCGAGGAGTTGGGCGTCAAGAAAGCCAGCTTGCCATTGCTTAACATGTTTGTGCTGGCCATCTTGGCCGGTGCGTTCATCTCGACGGGCGCGATCTTCGCCACGACGGTGAGTGCAGGGAGTATCGCGGTGAAAGGCGCCGATGGCGCCCTATCCTTCTCCACCGGGCTGCCCTACGGCCTGGTCCGATTGCTCTCCGGGTTGGTCTTCACGCTCGGTCTGATCCTCGTGGTCGTCGCCGGCTCCGAGCTCTTCACCGGCAACAACTTGATCGTGATGGCGTTTGCCGGAGGCAAGGTGGGCTTGGGGGGTTTGCTTCGCAACTGGGTGGTCGTCTATTTCGGCAATTTCGTCGGCTCGATGCTCACTGCCGGCATCATGTTTTTCACCAAGCAATACTCGTTTGGCAGCGGCGCGATCGGTTTGAACGTGCTCAACATCGCCGAAGGCAAGACGAGCCTGGGCTTCACTCAAGCGGTGGCTCTGGGCATCATGTGCAATGCGCTGGTGTGCATGGCCGTCTGGCTATGCTACAGCGCGCGCAGCACGACGGACAAGATCCTTTCGATCATTCCGCCCATCGCAGCCTTCGTGGCAGCCGGGTTCGAACACTCGATTGCCAACATGTACTTCATCCCGATCGGTTTGTTTGTGAAGTACTTCGGCGACAGCAAGTTCTTCGAGGCGATTGGCAAGACGGCCGAAGCCTTCCCGAATCTGACTTGGGGCAACTTCTTCGTCAAGAACCTGATCCCGGTCACGCTCGGAAACATCATCGGCGGAGCGGGTCTGGTGGGGTTGGTGTACTGGTTCGTGTACCTGCGTAAAGCGGCGGCCAAGCCGGCCGCGCCTGTATCCAAGTAACGGACCGGACCGTCGCGGCGATCGAGCCGGGTCGTCAAAGGCGAGTGATCCCGCGGCACGGAAATCGTCGCCGCGGGCGTCCATCGGGCGACAGCGCGCCAGCGGCTTCCGCCCGCTCGGTGAGGTACAACTCAGTGCTGGCCAGGAGTATGACCGTGGTGACACATCAGGAACTCATCTTTCGACAGTTGCTCACACTTCAGGACGGCTCGCGCGTCTTGTTGCGGCCTCTGGCCGCCGACGACCGCCAGGCGCTGATTGACATGTACGCCTCGGTGACCTTCGAGGAACGGCGCTACATGCACTACGAGGTGCGCGACCCCAAGGTCGTCGCCAACTGGGTCGAACACCTCGATCACACGCGGGTGCTGCACCTGGTGGCGGTGATCGGCGACCGCATCGTGGGCGACGCCACACTCATATTCGGCCACGGCCCAGAGCGCCATCGGGCGCAGGTGTTCATCTTCCTGGCCAAGGATTTTCGCAGGCGCGGACTCGGCAACCGCATGCTCCAGGCCCTCATCGAGATTGCCCGCCAGCGCAATCTGTACTTGCTCGAGGCGCAGATCATCCACGACCAGACTTCGTTCATCAAAGCCTTCCAGAGCCTGGGCTTCGAGGCACAATGCACTCTCGAGGACTACTTCATGCCTCCCGACGGCGAATTGTGGAATGTCGTGCTGATGGTGCTGCGATTGCGCTCGCCGAACGAGGAATTCTAGCCAGCCCACGCGAGGTGTTTCGGCGCGGCCAACTCAACGCTCGCAAACGCAAAGGCACCCGCCTCACGGAGGCGGGTGCCTTTGCGTTTGGATGGGTCGGGCGCGGTATGACTAGTGGAAAGCAGGCAGGGTGTTCATGCCGGCGGCGCGCGCGGCGGCAGTCATGACGGCAGTCAGATCGCGTTCGGCCGAAGAGGCCATCGCGGGCCGGGTGTGGCGGCCAAGGAGTTCGAGCGCCCGAGCGCGAGAACGATCCAGCGCGGTGAGCTGCCCAGAACTCCTTCCACGAACGGATCGAGGCACGGTCGATGACCGAGGTCGGCATATGTTGCTCGAGCTTGAAGTTCTGGCGTGTATGGCGCAACCCGAGGAAATCCAGTTCGGGACCGAGCTGTGTGAAGACCTCCGTCGCCAACGTGGCGTCGCGCGTCGAAATGCCTTGCAGCAAGCGCTGCGCCATCGCGATTCCTTCGGCGTCCAGCACAAGCTTCTCGAGGCTTTGCGACGCCAGAAAGTCCAACATGCCTGCGCCGGATATCATGTTGATGCCGGCCATAGCACCGACCAGGGCAGTCATCCCCGATTCAAGTCCGGCTTGGGCGTCGATCGACTTGGCATCTGTCGCGCCCAGATAGCCGTGCGTCGGTAGCCCCAAATGCTTGCCCACCTGGGCATAGGCGGCATCCATCATCGCCGTCTCAATGGCGCCCATGGGCGTGGTCCCGTAGCGCATGTCGAAGATGGCCGGCGCTCCGCCCCACACGATCGGAGCTCCCGCGGCCGCCAACTGATGGATCGTGATGCCGGCCAAGGTCTCGGCGGCATGTTGGACGATCGATCCGGCGAGGGTCGCGGGTGCCGTCGCGCCGGCCAGCGGCATGGAGATGATCTCGGCCGGGATTCGTTCTCGGGCCAGGAACAGCAAATTGCCGGCGGCGAACTCGGTCCACTTCAGAGGCGGTGAAGGGCAGACATCGAAGACCGCACGGCAGCGCGCCTGAGGCGTGTCGGCGGACACCGCGAGAAGCATGTCGCGCATTCTTCCGAGGGTCGCAATCCCGAAGGCGCCTGTCACCACGGGTTTGCCCGAATGCAGCAAGACCAGATACAGACGATACATGTCGCCGATCGACGTCGGCACGTCGGCGCAATTCACGGCGGTGCTTTGGGCCGCGAATTCGGGCAGCATGTCGGCCACTTTGACCAGGTCGACCAAATCTTGAGTCTGGGCATTGCGGTGTTCGTGCGTCGCCCCATCCAGCACGTGCACCGCCGATGAGCCGGGGTCGAACTGCACTCGGTCTTCCCCGTAATGCACGGCTGGCGTGCCGTCCGCAGCATACAAATCGAAAGAAGCAGGGGCGGACGAGAGGGCTTCGTGGACGAGCGCCTCCGGGAGGCAGACGCGGCTTCGCCCCTTCTCCCTTCGAGCCCCGTGCTCAACGAGGAGGTCGGCCGCCTCTTGATCTTGGACCTCGACCCCGATCGTCTCGAGAAGGTCGAAGGCTTCCTGCACAACTCGCTTCACCAACTCCGCGCTCATCAACTGCAAGAGGGGCATGACGGCCTCCGCCCGGTCAGGTTTGGGTCACGCGATAATGCGCAACCTCGCGCGTGCCGAGGAATGCCTGGGCGATCAGGGCATCTGAAGGGTCGCGATCATGCGGCCAAGCTCGTCACGCTCGGCCGGCGCCAAGCACTCGGGGTTGTGCGTGGCCAAGATCTCGCGCGCCTTGGCATTGGCCCATGTGACCGCCCCATCGCGCTTGGTTTCCCACTCGGAGAATGGACGTCGATCAAAAAAGGCCGGCCGCCACAGCTCGCGCATGTGCTTCTTAGTGTGGCGATGGGCGAGGAAATTGCCGCCGGGGCCAACCTCGCGAATGGCTTGAAGTGCCAGCGTTTCATCGTCAACCGTGATGCCGCGGCTCATCGCACACAGGATGGACCAGATCTCCGCGTCGAGGAGCATCATCTCGTACGAGAGGATGCGCGACCCATGCAGAAGCCCAGCGCCCAACAACATGTCGGACCAGGTTGAGACGGCCATGAAGGATGAGAGCGCATTCTCGACAGCGCTCTGCCACCCCGGTTCCTTGGCGCCGGTGGCAAAGGCGCCCATCGAGAGCGGCACATTATAGAAATCCGCCAGGATGTTGGTCGCAGCCCCGAAGAGAAAATCCTCCGGTCCGCCTCCGGTATAGGCCCCCGAACGCAGGTCCATCGCCGTTTGTGCCGCCGCATAGAACACGGGGGCACCCGGGAAGGCCATCTGCATCAGGGCCAGGGCGCTGACGACTTCTGCATTCCCCACGGTCAGTGTCCCCGCCAGAGTGGCCGGGCCGGTCGAGGCGCAGGAGGTCATAGTCATGAACCCGACGGGCAAGCCCGCTTCGGCCGCCACCAGTCCCGCCTCCAAGCTGCCGCCGTCCTGAGCCAGCGGCGGGAGCGTGCACTGCATGATCGACAGGATCGGCCGCTGGCGCAGCGCCTCGCGGCCTCCGGCCAACAAGGCAGCCATCTCCACCGCCACGCGCGCTTCCTTTTCGGTGACGATAGACTCGGTCTGCACGTGCTTGTTGCTCACCGACCAAATGGCCAACAGTTCGTGGAGCGAGCGGTTCTCCGGTGGCCGGTCTTGAGCCGAGATCGGCGTCCAATGAAATGCAATCGCTTCCAAGTAATCGGCCACCCGGGCCGCATCGCGCACATCTTGGAGCGTCGAACGATGGCGCACGCCCGTGTGCGGATCGATCACTTCCACGCCGCAGCCGTCGGTCCCCAGATGGCAATGCTGCCCGTCCATCGGAAGGTCGAGTGCCGGATCACGCCCAGCCAGTGAATAGACCGGAGGGGCTTTGGCCAGCGCGTTTTCGACCACTGCGCCGGGAATTCGCACGACGCCGGTGGCCCGCTCGACGTTCCCCCCGTGTGCCGCAACGATCTCCTGAGCCCGGGCGGAGGGCATTCTGACTCCGACCAACTCGATCAGGTCCAGCGTGGCCGTGTGAATTCGGCGCACGTCTTCAGCGGAGAGCACGTCCAGGCGGAGTTTGGGATGCGAGATCGATTGGATGCTCATGCGCGGCCCATGAGCCTCTTGGCCAGTGCAGCCGCTCCGGCTGCGTCTTCCGAGAAACCGTCGGCTCCGATTTCAGCCGCCCACTCTTTTGTCACCGGGGCTCCCCCGACCATCACCCGTACCTTCGGGCGCAGGCCCGCCTTCTCCGCAGCCTCGACCACCAGGCGCTGCCCGGCCATGGTCGTGGTGAGCAAGGCCGACACGCCGATAAGGTCGGCGCCCACTTCTTGCGCCTTCTGAATGAAAAGCTCGGGGGCGACGTCCACGCCCAGGTCATGCACCTCGAAGCCGTTGGCCGTGAGCAGGGTCCCGACGAGCGTCTTGCCGATTTCGTGAATGTCCCCTTTGATCGTGCCCAGAACGACCCGCCCCGCAATCACGCGGGCTGAGCCGCGCCGAGCCATCTCGGGTTCGAGCACGCGGACAGCAGCCTTCATGGCCGCCCCGGCGCGGACAAGATCGGGCAGGAACAAGTCGCCACACCCGAATCCGTCACCCACCTGGTTGACACCCGGCAGGAACCCGCGGCTCACCGCTTCCAAGGGGTCGATGCCGCGGGCCAGAGCATCGCGCGCCAGCCGCTCCGCCTCCTCCGGTTCGCCCTCAACAATGCTATTGCGCATCGCTTCGAACAAGTCGTCCATTCTTGAGACCCTCCATCGTCGTGGGACGGATGATAGCAGAAAGGCACGCGGCAGTCATGGCGCGCCCGAACCCGCGTCGGCGCGCGATGACCCGAGAAAGGCCAAGCGAAAACGTAGCGTTGTCGGACGCTGCTCAGGACTCGGTTCGCCACACCTGCATCAGGCGGGCGGCGACGGCTTGGACCTGCGAGCCTGCGCCGGGGGCGTGGAGCACGTCGAGCAAAGGTTGTAGCCGCGCCTTGAGCTCGTCCTGATGCAGGCAGTTGATCAGATGGCGCGATGCCTGGCGGACGTCTTCGGAGGCCGCGTGGCGGGCCAAGCGCTCGAGGAATTTCGGCATGGCCTCGGCGCCGATTTCGGCGAGTGCTTCGGCGGAGGCAAAGCGTACATTGCTGTCCGGATCGCCCAAGGCGGAGGCCAGCGACTCCGCGGCGGAGGCGTCGCCGATCTGACCCAATGCGCGGGCTGCGTGCCAACGGATATGTTCCTGGGGTGCCCGCAGGGCGCCGGCGAGCGCCGCCACGGCGCCCGGACCGAACCTGGAAAGGGCCCGCGTGGCCGCGTGATGCAGCAGTTCATTATCGGACCGAAGCGCGTCGATGAGCACCGATGCGGAGTATCCAAGGCGCAACACCCCAAGCGCATCCACGGCCCGCGCACCCACGTCTGGCGCCGCGGCGTGAACTGCATCGACCAACACATCGGCAGCCCGCGGATCTCCGCACAGGCCGAGCAAGGAGGCCGCGGTGACGCGAACCTCCGCGCATGAGCCGCTCAACCCTTCCAGCAGCACGGCTTGGCGAGTGGCCGCCGATTGCGGATCGTCTTCGACGAACAGCCTGACGATGGCCGCCGATCGCTTCGGCGAGGCAGGTCGAGGGGGTGGCAAGGTGCCCGGTGCCTGCTCGGCGAGGGGGTCGTGCGCGAGATGCTCCAACAG
Source organism: uncultured Chloroflexia bacterium (assembly GCA_963712475.1). GTDB lineage: Bacteria > Chloroflexota > Anaerolineae > Anaerolineales > RBG-16-64-43 > RBG-16-64-43. The sequence continues at coordinate 192,694 of CAVQIA010000004.1, read as the reverse complement.
CTGCCGCCACAAACGAGGCGAGGCTGCGCGACGGATGGTCTCCATGAGCGCCGATTGCGTGGCCTTGTTGGTTGAATCGAGGCGCTCGAGCATCCTCTCTGTCGCGGCATCGTCGCCGCGGCAGGCAGTTGCCACCAGCTCGCCTCCATCGAGGGTCGGTCCCACCCGTCCGGTTGCGATCGTCACGATAGGTTCTGTGCCTCGGCTGCGGTCTCTTGCCGCGTGTAGTCGGGGAGGATCATCGGGGAAGCGGCCATGTCGGATAGTCCTGCTTCGCAGCGCAAGGCGCTCCACGCCTCCAGGTGGGCGAGCGTGGGCGCTGCGATCCGCGCGGTCTGCGACCAGGCAGCGGCCGCCCGTCCTGCCCGTCGGCCGAAGACGCAAATATCGAGCAGGCTGTTGCCCATCAGTCGATTGCGCCCGTGAATCCCGCCCGCCGCCTCACCCGCCACATACAGCCCTGGCACGGCGGTGCCGGCGTCAGCGCGAATCGCCACCCCGCCATTCTGGTAGTGCAATGTGGGGTAGACCAGTATCGGTTCCTGGCTCATGTCGATGCCGAAGCGGCGGTATTGACGCATCATGGCTGGAAGCTCGCGGGCCACGGTCCCGGGCCCTTTGAGCAATTCGATCAGCGGCGAGTCGAGCCAAACCGCAGGCTGGCCGGTCGGCGTCGAGACACCGCGCTTCGTCTCCACGCACTCGCGTATGAAGGCCGCTGCCTCGACGTCCCGAGTCTCGAGCGGGAAGACGAATTGCTCGCCGTCGACATTGCACACCTGCGCGCCCAGACCGCGCACCTTCTCGGTGACCAGTTGGCCGAGGATCTGCTCGGGATAGGCGGCTCCGGTAGGATGGTACTGCATCGTGTCGATGAAACTGAGTTGCGCTCCCACGCGGTAACACAGCACCAGGCCGTCACCCGTGGCTCCGTAGTGATTCGTCGTTGGGAAGGCCTGGTAGTGCAGACGCCCACTTCCCCCCGTGGCCACGACCACGGCCTTGGCTCGCACGAGCATGAGGCGCTGCGTGTCCAGATCCTTTAGCAGCGCGCCGGCCACCTGTCCCCCCTCATCCAGGACGAGTTCCACCGCCGGGCGGAATTCCCACACGGCGATTCCGGGCGTATCGCCGGCGCGCGATCGCACCTCATCGCGCAGGGTGCGCATGATCTCGGCGCCTGAGTAATCGCGCGCGGCGTGCATGCGTTTGCGGCTCGTTCCGCCGCCATGGATCGTGCGCAGCGTTCCGTCGGGTTCCTTGTCGAACATCGCCCCGAGTTGCTCGAGCCAGGCAATCACAAGCGGCGCATCCCAAACCAGCGCTTCAACGAGCTCCGGGTCGTTCGCAAATCCTCCGCCTCCGACGACATCCAGGTAGTGCAACCCGGGAGAATCGTTGTCCTTGTCGGCGGCTTGGATGCCGCCCTGGGCCATCATGGTGTTGGCATCGCCGAAGCGCAGCTTGGTAGCGATGAGCACCGAGGCTCCGCCCTCCTGGGCCAGCAGCGCGGCGCTGGCTCCCGCTCCGCCGCCGCCGACGACCAAGACATCCACCTCGCACGCGGGCTCAAGGCCTTTCAAGGCAGTACTGGTGATGAGGGGTGGCGCTTCCAGGATTTGCGCGAGCTCGCGCGGCGTGCTATCGCCCTTATTCGGGCCGACCTGCAATTCACGGAATGCCGCCGCGATGTAGTCCGGGTGGAAGGCTTTCAAGAGTGCCTGGCGCTCCTCGGCCGAGAAACGCGGGTGCACTTCTTGCGCGCGGCGAGCGCGCGAAGCCTCGACCCGGGCCAGCGATTCGCGCAAAGAATCAGGATAGGCCATCTCAACCTCCAACCGACAACATGCTGCTCGACGTGGGCGTCGACGAGACCCACTCCTCGAGATTCACGGGTTGCTTGCGCCCCACGGCAATGCCGTCGATCGATCACCTGGGCGGTAGGCGGTCTCGTCGCGAACGCGCTGGCTCAGCGGGGAGACAATATCGAGCAATGGGACGCCGGACGCACACACCTCTTCGCACATGCCGCACCCGGAACAGGAAGCCAGCCAGCGGCCGAGGTCCACCAACTCGGCAAGCAGCGAGCGGCCGCTGTTGCGCGCGGTGCGCGCGCCGAGCATCCCTGCGAGCTCACCGTTGTAGAGCGGGCAGGCGTCCAGGCAATCACCGCACAGCGAGCAATTCGCGAAGAGCCCAAGGATTTCGGCGAGGCCAACCCCGCGGCGCTGACCGTCTTGAAAGAGTAGATCGCGTTGGTGCCCGCGCCGTTCGGCGAGCTCACCCAGAGCCACCTCGCGCCTCACGATCACGTCCTCCGGAGCCAAATCCGGCGCGACTTCGGCCATGTGCAGCCGCCGGTCGGTGGCCTCGTCCGGGCAGGATGTCAGCAGCACCTCTGACGTGGCGAGCCCGAAGAGTCCGATGGTCAGGTCGACCTCGCGCGAGGCGGGCGCGGTGCACAACTGGCAACCGCGCCGAAGCGCCTGCGGAGTGAACCCACCTTGGTCTGCGTAAGTCAATGCGTCGCGCCAAATCTCGGATGGCGAGGCTGCCCGAGTTCTGCGGCTCCACTCGTCGGACGAAAGGCAGCCCAGACAGTCGACGACGATGGTCATGACGCGGTCGGCCTCAGGCGTCGTGCGGTGGCGCTTGCGCATTTCCACCACGGCACGCCATTCGCACGGCCTCAGTACGGCAGCGACCGGGCCGGGCTGGTGCTCGCGTGCAAAACCAACCAGGAGCCCAGCCGCATTGGCAGGCATGACAGGCGCGAAGGGGTTGATGGCGGAAATGGAATCGGGTGCCTCCGCCGCTTGGGGCGCAACCTCACGGCCCGCGTCGGATTCCAGCGGGGCGAGCATCGCGACCAGCCCATTGCGCTCCCACAGTCGGAGCAGCACGGCGTGCAGCGCGGCCAGCGGGCCGGCCCCATCAACTTCTACGAGGCGATCGACTTCATACCTCACCTCCCCCCAACCGCGGCCATGACCTCCGCCGCAACAAACGCGCGCGCCTGCTCGAGCGCGAACTCAAGAACCTGAGGGGGCGCCAGCGAATGCACCATGCGTCGCGGCTCGATCTGCGGGATGGGGCCCGGACCGCCGAAAACCATCGTGACCCGATCGACGGCGCTCTTGAGCAATTCGCCGGTGCGCAGCCGCACGAGGGCGGCCTCCGTCTTCGCTGGCTGGCCCTGATCTGAACACCACGCGGCGTGGAAAACCAACCAGCGGGCGGCTTCGACCTCGGAACGCAGATCCGCCAGCATGCCTCGCAGCGCCGGGCGCACAGCCAACTGGGCACCGAGTGACACCCAATCGCGCGCGTGTTCGGCGCCCATCTCGATCAGTCGTTCCACCACGCCCAGGTACCGGGCGCCGGTCAGAATCCAAGTGCGGGGAGCCTGGTCTCCTCCCAGCTTGAGCGCCTCGCCCACCTCCCCCAACACACTGTCGCGGCCGACCTGCAGGCCCCGTAGCTCAAAAGACAGCCCGCCCTTGACTGCGCAGTTCAAAGTGACCCGTGTAGCATCAATCAGAAACGCGGTCATCCCCTGCGGGGCTCGCGCCAACGTAAGCAGCACGTCGCGCGGCGCGGGTTGCCGGCTCACGAGCTTATCTCCCGTCAAGCGGTACCCGCCGTCAGTGGGTGCGGCGCGAGTGGACCACGTCTCGGGCTCCACACCGGATACCTCGCGGGCCGCCACGTGGACGTGCCTCTCGCCCGCAAGGGCTGGTTGGAGGACGCGAGTGACTTGGTCACCGGAGCATGCGTAGAGAGCCGGCGGGACCATCCCGATTTCGACCGGGACGAAAGTGGCGCCCAATTCCATTTCAACGAGGCAAGCTGAGACGAGGTCGAGCCCGCCGCCGCCGTAGCGCTCGGGCACGAGCAAACCCCACAGCCCCATCTGCTCGACCGCAGTGCGCAGGCGAGCGTTCTCCTCCTCAGTCAGCACGCCGCGAGTGAAGTAGCCCATCTCCAGTGGACGGGCTTCCTTCTGGACGAAGCGCCGCACCATGTCGCGGAGCATCAAACTATCGGAGGTGAATTCAAAGTCCATGCTGTTTATCCACGTCGCGGTCGCTCAGCGGTGTGTGATTTCTCAGGCCTCGATCTCGCGCGCCTCGTATTGCGCCTTGAGTTGCTCGCGCGTGAGTGACTTGAGGCCGGCCAGTTCCTCGCGGAAGGCGCCGGCTTCAATTTCTTCGACTCGATGGCGCAGATGTTCGGCCCGCGGCGCGATGTAGCGGCCGTACAACCGCCGACCGAGCACGGCAACGTTGGGCGGCACGAGTTCCGCCGGGCAGCGTGCCACGCATAATCCGCACATGATGCAGTCAAACGATGCATCGGCCAAGGCCGGAAGGTCCCCGCGGACCGCGTCCGCCATGTAGCCCAGGACGTCCAACTCCTGCGGGCAGGCCTTGGTGCACGTGTTGCATCCAAAGCAGCGCAAGATCTCGGGGAAGACTTCCGCCAAGGTCTCCTCGCGCGCTTGGAGAGCGTTGAGCTTGTAGGCCGGGCGCTGCGCTGGGAAGAAGGGAATCTGGCCCAGAACCATGTCGGGCTCGACGACCGTCTGGCAGGCGAGCGCATAGCGCAGCCGGTAATCGCCCTGGAGGCGATAGACCGTGCCGCAGGCTCCGCAGAAGCCCCCACGGCAACCCACGCCTCGCGTCAGGTGAAAGCCCGACCACTCCAGCGCTTTGAGGATCGTCAAACCCTCGGGGACGTCGTACGCCTGGCCCATGATTTGGATCTGCAACATGTCACTCTCCCTGTGTGGCGAGCCGCATCCGGACGCGTTGAACGCCGACCGCCACGCCCGATCCGGCGCCGGTCACGACTCCCCCAGGAACATATCGACCACGAACATCTCGTCGGTCGCCGTCATGGCGAGCAAGCGATCCATGCCTTCGGCAAGATGCGTCTGAACCAGGAAGTGCTTGATCGTCGTATCGACTTGCGGGCACGCAAGAACACAATTGCCGCACCGGTCGCAATCCTCACCCACCAGTGTTTCCAGCGCCATGGAGGTGCGCGTCTCGACGCGTGCACGCCGTCGCGTGTCGCGAGCCAGCACCGGGCACGCATCCATGCAGCCGCCGCACCCCAGGCAGGCCCGACTGCCTGCAATGTCGCTCTCGATCTTCAGCATGTGCGCGGGGCCGAAGCCTGAACTCAGCAGGCGACAGCGAGCCACGGGCGGCCGCGGTTGCGAGAAGACGACCTTCAGGACTCGCTCGACACGTGCGGCATCGGTCTGAATTCTCTGAGGCACAGGCTCTCCCCGTTGCGCCGGAACACGACCCGGCGGTCTAGTGGACGACCTCTTGTCGGGCAAGAATAGCGAGGCGGTCGTGCAGTGCAGCCAGCGGCATCTCGCGCGGGCAGGCCTGCTCGCACATTCCGCAACCCACGCAGGCCGCCAGCCAGCGCCCGACTCGTGCCGCGCGCCCGAGTTCGCGCTCGCTCAACGCAATGAGCTCGCCGTCGTAGATGGCGCAAGACTTTAAGCATTGCTGGCATGGAACGCAGTTGTCGAAGAACGCGATCAACTCCTCGACGTCGGAGGGCAATTCGGCAGAAAGGCCACGGATGAACCGCTCAGCGGTCCGACGATTGCGGGCCACGATCTGGGCCACAGTCGCCGCCCGGCTCTCGACCAGTCCATCCGAGGCAGGCCCATCGGTCAGTTCCGCCAGGCCGAGCCTGGCCGCGGTGGCCTCCTCGCGTGCCTGCACCAAGATGGATTTGCCCACGGGCATGCCCAGGAAGCCGATGACCAGATCAACATCGCTGGGAACAGGCTGCGGGCAGGCCTGGCACGCGCGTCGGTTGCGATAGGCTAAGATGCCGCCGAGTCGCGCAAACTGAAGCGCCTCCTCCTCCATCCGCTGGCCCCCGCCCTCGCGCGCGCCTCGCTCCACGTAGTCTTCTTCGGAGAGGGTCGAAAGGCAATCGAACCCGATGGTGAGCAGCTGATCGTGAGGGAGTTTCCCGCGACGCGCGAGGTCGGCCACTGCGCGCGCCTCGCACGGCCGAAGGAGCGCGGCGGTCGAGCGCGATGCTAACTCCGGGCGCTCCGACAACGCCGTGGCTGCATTGCGCTTCATGAGCGGTGCGAAAAGATCGACTCGCTTCAGCCCATCGCGCGTAGTCAACCAGGTCGGTTCGACCCCCGGCGAATCTCCGGTGCGGGTCGGGGCGAGGACCATCTCGAGCCCTGCCCGCTGCCAGAGGTTGCCCAGCAATTTCTCCACGGCCAACTGAGGGTCACCGTTCGTTCTGAGCACCCAGGCTGTTTTCATGGCACACCTCGATGACATCGCCAACTGCTTCGGGCCAACGTGCATCACCGATATCAAGATACCCATCCCAATCTGCGGCGGCCGACGGCTCGTGCGCGACGTGCTCTCCGCTGATCGTTAAGCATCTACCGTGCGTCGGTGGTAGGTCATGCCTCCACCGGCTGCTGCGCCTGCGGTCGCAACGCGGTCACCGGAGGCGCCCAGCCGGTCACAACTTCGAGTTGCGCCATGACCTGATCGAATGTGAAATGCTTGAGGTTGATCGCTCCCGATGGGCAGGCCGTGGCACACGCGCCACACCCCTGACACAGCACGCCGTTCACCGTCATGACCCCGCGCGTCGGGTGCAGGCTGAGCGCCCCAAACGTGCACAGGCTGGCGCATTGGCCGCAACCGGCACACAGTTCCTCGTCGATCGAAGAGGTCGCGGCTTCGACCGGCACCGTGCCGCGCATGAGCGGGATCATCGCCGCCGCAGCGGCAGCCCGGGCCTGCGCAATCGTCTCGGGTATGTCCTTCGGACCCTGACAGGCTCCGGCAAGGAAGATGCCCGCCATCGAGGTCTCGACCGGACGCAGTTTCGGATGGGCCTCCATGAAGAAGCCATCTGAGGAACGTGCCAGTTTGAACAGCCCCGCCACCGCATCCGTGCCGCGGGTCGGGGTCATGCCCACGGCAAGCACAACCAAGTCGGCTTCCACCTCGATCGGTTGTCCCAACAGCGTATCTTCGGCGCGCACCACCACTCTCTCGCCGCGCCGTACGATCTCGGACGGATTGCCTCGCCGGTAGATGACGCCGGACTTGCGCACGTCATCGTAGAACTCCTCGAACCCCTTGCCGAAGGCGCGCACGTCCATGTAGAACACACTCACTTCCGCGTCGGGAAGGCGCTCTCGAACGAGCCGCGCTTGCTTGGCCGAGACCATGCAGCACACTCGCGAGCAATAGGCGTTGCCAATCGCCTGGTCGCGCGAGCCCACGCAGTGGATGAACACGACGCGTTGGGGTTTCTTGCCATTGACCTGGATCCCGCCGTTCGCCGCCATCCGCTCGAAATCGGCGGTGGTGATGACCTGGGGGTATTGGCCATAACCGAGCTCCGGCTTGCGCGACGCGTCAAAGGCGTCGAAACCGGTAGCCACGATAATCGCGCCGACCGCGATCTCGCTCGTGTCGTCCCCTTGCCGGAGGTTCACTTTGAAGTTGCCGACGAAGCCGCCCACCCCGACGACCTCGCTGCTCGTCAAGACGCGGATCCGCGGGTGCTGGTTGACGCGATTGACAACCGGCTGCATCAGATCCGCCATCCGTTCCATCGTGGGAAAGGTGCGATCCAATTGCGCGACATGCCCGCCGAGCGCAGCCGTGCGCTCGACGAGCGTCACCTCATAGCCAGCCTCCGCAATATCGAGTGCGGCCTGCATGCCGGCGATGCCGCCGCCGATGACCAGCGCGGCCGGCGTGACCGAGGCCCGGCGCTGCTCGAGGGGCTGCAACAGGGTGGCCTTGGCCACGGCCGACGCGACGAGTTGCATGGCTTTGTGCGTGGTGAGGTCCCCCGCCGGATGGACCCACGAGCATTGCTCGCGGATGTTGGCCATCTCGAAGCAGTAAGGGTTGAGACCCACTTCAGAAACTGCCGCGCGGAATGTCGGTTCGTGCATGCGCGGGGAGCACGAGGCCACCACCACCCGATTCAGGTTCTGCTCACGGATGTCGTTCTGGATCAAGCCCTGACCGGGGTCGGAACACATATAGGTGTATTCGCGTGAGACGACCACGCCCGGCAATGTGGCCGCGTAAGCCGCCACGGCCTTGACGTCGACCGTCGCCGCGATATTGATCCCGCAATGGCAGATGTAAACGCCAATCCTGGGTGTAAACGCCATGCTAGCTTCTCCGCTTAGAGCGCCTGGGCGGCCATCTCGGCGACGTCCATCACTTGGATCTTCTCTTCGAGGTTCAGTGTCTTCACCGCCTCATCGAGCATAAGCACGCAGAATGGGCACGCGGTGGCCAGGACCTGTGCGCCTGTCTCCGCCGCCTCCTGAACGCGCATCATCGCCAGGCGCGTGGCCGGGTTGGTGCCTTCCAACCACATCCGCCCGCCGCCGCCCTCGCAGCACAAGCTCTTTTCGCGCGAACGGTCCATTTCGACCAGTTTGAGACCCGGGATGGCCTTGAGCACCGCGCGCGGTTCGTCGAAAACGCCGTTGTGCTTGCCCAGGTAGCACGGGTCGTGGTAGGTCACCGTCTTCTCGAGCGACCTGGAGAAGGCGATCTTCTTCTCGGCCACCAGCCCCGCCAGAACCTGGGTGTAGTGTTGCACCTGCATCGCGTTTTTCGGGTAGTCGTTGCGATACACGTTGAAGCAATGGGGTGAAGTCGTGAACATCTTCGTCACACCGAGCTCTTTGTATGCCCCGGTGTTATCTTCCACCATCATCTCGAACAGACCGGCCTCGCCCAGCCGGCGTACCTCGCTGCCGCAGCAATTCTCATCGTTGCCGAGGATGCCGAAATCGACGCCCGCTTTCGAGAAGAGCGCCACCAGCGCGCGGGCCACCTTCTGGCCGCGCGGGTCGTAGGAAGGCGTGCATCCCACGTAATACAAGTACTCCATCCCCGCTGCGTAATGCTTCACGCCGAGCTCCGCCGCCCACGCCCCGCGCTCCTCGCGCGGAAAGGTGAGCGGGTTGCCGTGGCGAAAGGTGCTTTCCAGGGCGGTCTTGACGTTAGGATGAACGTTGCCCTTTTCCACGATCGCGCTGCGCAAGCCGATGATCGTTTCCATCGGGCTGACCTGCTTGGGGCAGCGCTTGGCACAGGTCGAGCACGTGGTGCAATCCCACAGCTCTGGGAAGGGTTCCAGGTCGAAGCCGTCGCCCGCTGTGAGCAGCCGAAGAATCAGGCTGCGTGGATTGAGTTTGGTCTTGAGCGTCATAGGGCAGCCGCCAGTGCACTTGCCGCACTGGACGCAGGCGTACAGGTCGTGATCCCGGGCAAAGGCGCGGCTCTCAATTTGCAGCATAGCTCGTCACCATCGCTTTCTCGGTCTGGGCCAAGAGGATCATCGCGGCGGAGGCGGCCGCCTTGGCGTGGGACACGGTGTCGGGGATATCCTTCGGACCCTGGCAGCATCCCGCGAGATAGATGCCGGGCTGCGAGCTCTCGACCGTGCGCATCTTGGGATGGTCCTCGGCGAAGAAACCGGAGTCATCCCGGCGCAGGTGAAGCATGTCGGCGACCTGGCCCGCATCGGCGCGCGGCGCGATACCCACCGCCAGCACCACCAGGTCCGCTTCCACCTCCACCATCTCGCCGAGCAGCATGTCTTCGGCGCGCACCACCAGATGATCACCGCGGCGCAGGACTTCCGACGGCAGGCCTTTGCGATACAAAACGCCTTCGTGCCGGACACGATCGTAGAACTCTTCGAAACCCTTGCCGAAGGCACGGACGTCGATGTAGAACACCGTGATCTCCACCCCGGGCAGCCGGTCGTGAGCCAAGTGAGCCTGCTTGGCCACGGCCATGCAGCACACGCGCGAACACCACGGCGCGCCCAGCCCCACATCGCGGGAGCCGACGCATTGGATGAAGACCACTCGCTTGGGCAGGTTCCCGTTGAGGCTAATGCGCCCCGCGGTGGGACCGGAGGCGGAGGCCAGTCGCTCGAATTCAAGCGTCGTGATCACTTGCGGATAGACGCCGTAGCCCAACTCGGGCCGCCGCGTAGCGTCAAACACGTCGAAGCCGGTGGCGTTGATCACGGTCGCGACGTCCACCTCCACGTACTCTTCCTTCTGATCGAAATTGATCGCTCCCGCTGTGCAGGCATCCTTGCACTTGAAGGTCTTGCCGCACACGCCACGAGTAAGGAAAATGCACTCGTTCGGGTCGACGGTGTACTTGAGCGGCACGGCCTGTGGGAAGGGCACGTACACCGCGGCGCGCTTGCCCATGCCGGCGTTGAAATCGCTCGAGACCTTGCCGGTGAGGCGGCAGGCTGCGGCGCACAACCCGCAGCCGCTGCATTTGTCAACATCCACGTAGCGAGGCTTCTTCTTGATGCGTGCGTGGAAAGCGCCCGGCTGGCCCGAGAGTTCGGTCACCTCGGAGTACGTGAGCAACTCGATATTCGGATGACGTCCCGCATCGACCATCTTCGGAGTCAGGATGCAGGCCGAACAATCCAGCGTCGGAAAGGTCTTATCGAGCTGCGACATCCGCCCGCCGATCGAGGGGGAACGCTCGACCAGGTAGACCTTGAAGCCCGCATCGGCAATGTCGAGCGCCGATTGGATCCCGGCGATACCGCCGCCGATGATCAGGGCCGCCGGCTTGGGGACATCCGTCGCCGTCATTTGGCCTCACCTACTTCGGTCCACTCGCTCTCGTGGAAGGTGATCAGCGGCAGTGTGTCCGACACGTCGCGCCCGGGCGTGTACTCAAACGCGGCCTGAACTTGCTCACCGACGGCGCTGAAAATCGCGCCTACCGGAATATCGGATGGACAGGCCGAGGTGCACATGCCGCAGCTCACGCACGAGGTGCTCATGTGGTTCATGCGCGTCACATGGAAGAGCAACGTGTCCGAGAGCATGCGCGTCGCGCCCTTGCGGCGCGCGGTGGTGAAGTAATGATCGGGCGCATGATCGAACGAGGCCGACTTGAAGAGGCAGGTCTTGCAATAGCAGATGGGACAGGCGGTCATGCAATTGTGGCAGCGAATACAGCTCGCGAACAGCTCATCCAATCCGCCCGCGGCTTTCATCCGCTCGCGGATCGCCGCAAGCTCTTTCGCGCGAACCTCGCGTCGCGACCCGAGCGCGGCGGGGAGCGCCGCGGCCGCGCCGTCAGCGCGCGCCACCTCGCTCAGTCCGAGTCGCGCGCCCAATTCATCCGCCAACGTCACCGGGATTCCCTGCGCCAAATCACCGCCCAGGAGTTCAAGGTGAATAGCGCAGTTCGCGGGTTCAGGCGTGACGCACATCTGACATGCAGCCCGCAGGGGCGATCCGTCGAGCGTTGCCTTGCCGGTCTTGAGTCCGCCGAGATAACCGGCCCAATCCAGCGTGCCCGCCTTGCGCCTCGCGGCATAGTCGCTCACTTCGAATGTGCCGGCGCAGTCGACGCCGATCAACGTCAATCCTTCGAGGTTGGCTTGCTGCAGCTTGACGAGTTCCACCAGCGCGCGAATCTCGCACGGGCGAAGCACCGCCCCGAGCCTGGCGGGGGTGTGCTTGCCCGTCAGCGCCGACACCGCGCGCGCGCCGTTGATCGGCATGACGGGCGCGAGCGGGTTGGCCCGCTCGAGCATGGCCGGGTCGGTGACTAGCGCGGGCAGAACGGCCCCGCCCTCCGCCTCGAGCGGGACGTAAAGCGCCTCGACCACCCCCCGCTCCATGAGCGAACGCAGAAAGGCGCGGGTGGCCTTGAGCACATCACTGTCGTTGACCGGGATGACTGTCTTCATTGCCACTCCCATGTTCGAGTCTTCAGCCTGCAGCGCATCGCAACCTCCGAGCGCCGAGATCGCTCCAGATCAGGCAGCCCACTTTTCGCGAGCCGGGTTCGGCCCCAGTTCCTTCATCGCGCTGACCATGTCCGTGATCGTGCTGGCGAACTTCTGGCCCTCGCTGGCGCTGATCCAGCGCAACCACACCCGGCGTGCATCGAAGCCAGAGGTCGTGAGGATCTCGTGCAGCGCCACGTAGCGTCGGCGGGTCTTGTAGTTGCCGGTCTGGTAGTGACAGTCGCCCGGGTGGCATCCGCCAATGAGCACCCCGTCGGCGCCCTCCAGGAGAGGTTTGAGGACGTAGACCGGATCCACGGCACTCGAGCACATCGTGCGGATGATGCGCACGTTGGGCGGGTATTGCAGGCGTGAGGTCCCGGCCAGGTCGGCGCCGGTATAGGTGCACCAGTTGCACAGGAAGGCGACGATGCGTGGTTCGAAGGCGGTAGTCTCGGTCATGCTAAGCATCCTTGGCTGCAGGTTCGGCGGCGATGACCGGCATGGCCAGCGCCGTCTCGATCATTCCGAACAACTGCGCGAACTCGAAGCCCTTCTGCTGGCTGGCCTTGTTCGGGCAGGCGGCCACGCAGGCGCCGCAGCCTTGGCACAGCACGGAAATGACCTCGGCCGTGCGCGCGCCCGGTTCGAGGACGCGCGCGCCGTAGGGGCACACCTCGACACAGATGCCGCACGCGGCACACAGACGCGGGTTGACAGTGGCGATGATGGGTGTCGCTTCGAGCCGCGGCCGCGAGAGAAGGGCCACCGCCCGTACGGCGGCGGCTTGCCCCTGGGCGATCGTCTCTTCGATCGACCGCGGTGAATGCGCCAGCCCGGCCAGGAAGATCCCTTCCGCGGCGAAGTCGACCGGGCGCAGTTTGACGTGGGCTTCGAGGAAGAACCCGGTCTCGTTCGTGGACACTTTGATTCGCTGAGCCATGGCTTTGTTGCCTGGCTCGGGTTCGATGCCCGCGCTCAGCACCACCCAATCCGCCGCCAGCGTGAGCAGCCTATCCTCGGGCTGGACCGCCACTCGCACCTTCAGCCGGCCCTCGGGCGTGCTCGCCACCTGCGGTTTCTTCGCCTCGTCGTACTCAAGGAAGATCACGCCTGCGCGTCGCGCCTCACGGTAATGCGCCTCGCGAAAGCCGTAGCTGCGCAGGTCGCGGTAGAGGACGCTGACTTTGGCTCCCGGGGCATGGCGTTTGATGGCCAGCGCGTTCTTGATGGCCTGCGTGCAACAGATGCGCGAACAGTACGGATGCTCCTCATCGCGCGAGCCGACGCACTGGATCATGACGATCGATTTCCCGTCGAGGCCGGCTGCGAAGGCCGGGTCGAGCAGGTGTTCCTCCAACTCGCGTTGCACCAGGACGTTGGGAGCCTCGCCGTAGGAGTATTCGTGCGGGGTGATTTGGCGCCCGCCGGTGGCCACGACCAGTGCGCCATGCGAGAGTTCGATCGTCGAACCGTCGGCACCGCGCACACTACTGGTGAAGTGCCCGCGATAGCCGCTCAGGCTCACGAGCTCACTGCTGGTGTACACAGTGATCCGCGGATCCGCCCTGGCCGCCGTCACGGCCTCGCTGAGGAGAGTTCTGGGGGTCGGCTCCGCCGGGCAGCGCGGTGAAAATGTGGCGTAAGTTCCCTCCCAACTCGGCCTCGTGCTCCACCAGGAAGACCTCGAACCCCTGCCCGGCAATCGAACGCGCCGCGCTCAGCCCGGCCAACCCGCCGCCGATCACGAGTGCGCGGCGGTCCACGTCGAAACTCTCGCGAGTGATCGCCTTGAGCTTGCGTCCCTTCGCAACGGCCATCGCCACGAGCTGCTTGGCCTTCTCGGTGGCCGCGCGCGGGTTGCCGCGGTGGACCCAGGAGTCCTGCTCACGGATGTTGGCCATCTCGAAAAGATGCGGGTTGAGCTCCGCGCGGCGCAAAGTATCCTGGAAGAGCGGCTCATGCGTGCGCGGCGTGCAGGAGGCCACGACCACGCGGTTGAGATGGTTCTCGCGAATGCGCTGCGCAATACGTTCCTGCGTATCCTGCGAGCAGGTGTACAGGTTCCGTTCGGCATACACCACACCCGGCAGGGTCTTGGCGTACTCCACAACCTCGGGCACGCCCACGACCGCACCGATGTTGATGCCGCAGTGGCAGATGAACACTCCTACACGCTCGGCCTCTTCGGAGACGTCGCGCTCGGCCGGGTATTCCGGCGCGCGCGTTTCAGTTCCGCGTGCAGGCGCAAGCAGCGCCGAAACTTGGGCTGCCGCGCAGGAGGCCTCGATGACAGACTCGGGGATGTCCTTGGGCTCGGCGAAGGCGCCGGCCACAAACACTCCGGGCCGCATCGTCTCACCGGGTTTGCCCGCCGCCGTGCGCGCGAAGCCGAACTCGTTGAGCTCGACCCCGATGCGATCGGCCATCTCGCGGGTGGCCTGCGATGGGCGCAGACCCACCGAGAGCACCACCAGGTCGAATTCCTCTTCGTGCACGACCGGGCGCTTGGCCTGCTCGCCCTCGTAAGTGATGAACCCCAGCCGCAGGTTGCGGCTGCTTGGCGCCTCACGCACCGACGAGACCAGGCAGCGGATGTAGCGCACACCGTGCTCGTGCTTGGCGCGCTCGATGTAAGGGTCGAATCCCTTGCCGAAGGAGCGCAGATCGATGTAGAAGATGGTCGGCTCGATGTGCGAGTCATGCTCCTTGGAGATGACGGCTTCCTTGGTGGCGTACATACAGCACACCGACGAGCAGTACGGGGCCGCTTGCCCCGCCAGGGCTTCGCTGCAATCGCGTGATCCGACGCACTGGATCCAGGCCACCTTGCGTGGATGAGCTCCGTCGGAGGGGCGTTTGACGACTCCGGCAAACGGCCCGGAGGCCGAGAGCATGCGTTCGAACTGCAGGCTGGTCACCACGTTCGGGTATCGCCCGTAGCCATACTCGGGGCGAATGTCCCCCGGCATCGTTTCGAGCCCGGGCGTCAGAAGCACAGCCCCCACGTTGAGATCGATCACCCGCTCATGGTCGTCGTGGATGATGGCACCCGCGCGGCATGCGAACACGCATTGATTGCATTCGGAGCACACACCGCAGCGCAGGCAGCGCCCAGCCTCGGCCCGCGCCTGTTCCTCGCTCAGCGCGGAGGCGATTTCGAGGAAGTCGCCCCGCCGCTCGCCAGGCGCACGCTTGGCCGGCTCCGATCGCTGGACGGACTTCGCCCCGTCGCCCATCACCCGCCGGCGCGCCTCGCTCGCATCCAGCGTGGCAACCCGGGCCGCCTCGGACGCCGCCGGCAACGGCTCGCCCAAGAGGTACGCGGAGATTGAGCGCGCCGCCTGATGCCCTGCGGCGATGGCCGTGACGATGAACGACGTTCCCACAACGGCGTCGCCGCCGGCGAACACACCCGGCACGTCGGTGGCCAGCGTGGCGGGGTCCACCTGGACCCGCCCGCCGCGCTGTTTGGTCGCCTGCCTCAGGACTTCCGAGATCGGCTTCTGTCCGATCGCGAAGATGACCACCTCGGCGGCCAGCACCTCTTCGGTTCCCGGCAGCTCGTCGAAATCCGGTCGTCCCTCGACGAAGCCGCGGAAGTTGATCTGAACAGTGCGCACGCCGGTGACCTTGCCACCCTCCTGGGTCACCTCCTTGAAGGTGCGCGCCGGGAAGACTTCGATCAATTCATCGAGGGCTTCTTGCAGTTCCCAGGCATGGGCCGGCATCTTCTCGCGTGGCTCCAGGCAGGTCATGCCCACCCACGAGGCTCCCAGGCGAACTGCCGACATGGCGCTATCGATCGCAACGTTGCCGCCGCCCAACACCAACACTCGCTTGCCACGCAACTTGGCCGCCGGGACTTCCGGGCTGAGGCTGGTATCGCGCAAGAAATCAGTGGCCATGATCACCTGCGGCAGGTCATTGCCCGGGATGGGTAATTTGACCCCGCCATGCGCACCGATCGCGACGAAGACCGCCTGGTGATCAACGAGCAGCGCTTCGACGTTCTCCACTCGATGGTTGAGCTGCAGGTCCACTCCCTGCCCCACGATTCGATCGATCTCGCGTTGGATCACCTCGCGCGGCAGGCGGTGGGCGGGCACACCGACGCGCATCATGCCCCCCGGCACCGGAAGAGCCTCGTAAACGGTCACCGCGGCCCCCAGGCGCGCCAAATCTTGAGCACAGGTCAATCCGGCTGGGCCCGAGCCCACCACGGCCACCTGCTTGCCCGTCAGGCGCAACGGCTGGCCTTCCTTGGCAGCCTCGCCCGAAGGTTTCGATAGGACCTTCTCAACCTCATCCCAGTGGCTCCAGGCCCAGTCGGCGACGAAACGCTTGACGCCCATGATGTTCACCGCCGCGTCGACCTGGGCCCGGTTGCAGGCTTCCTCGCAGCGATGATTGCAGACCCGCCCACAGATCGAGGGGAAGGGGTTGTCCTCGATGATCGTGTGGTAAGCGTCCGCGTAGCGGCCTTCCGCCACCAACGCCACATAGCCTTGCGCGCGTTGATGGATGGGGCAGGCGTCGCGGCAGGGCGCCACGCCTTCCTTCTGGATGGCAAAGGCATTCGGAATGGCCTGCGGGTAGGGTTTGTAGATAGCCTTGCGTAGCGAGAGCCCTCCGTTGAACTCGTCGGGGAGGGCAATCGGGCAGGCCGTTGCGCAATCGCCGCATCCGGTGCACTTCTTCAGGTCAACGTAGCGCGCGTGGCGGCGGATGCGGACGGTCATATTTCCCGGCTCGCCCGACAGCCCTTCCACTTCTGCGCAGTTGATCAATTCGATGTTGAGATGCCGACCCACCTCCACCAGCTTGGGCGACATGATGCACATCGCGCAGTCATTGGTGGGGAAGGTCTTGTCCAATTGGGCCATCGTGCCGCCCACGGCCGGAGAGCGGTCGAGCAGGTAGACCTTGATGCCCGCTTCTGCCAGGTCGAGTGCGGCTTGCATTCCGCCAATACCCGCACCCACCACCAGAGCCGAGCCGATGACCTGTTGCGCGTCCTTGTGTCCGTCGAAGTCAGCAGCCATGGTCATCCTGTGTCATGCAACCGCCGCGATCGGAGCGGGGGACCCGACAAGCCCGAGCGAGCGCAGCAGCGGCCGCGGATCGATGAGGTGCTTGGTCCACCACTTCGCCGCCTCGGGCAACCCGAAGGCCAGGCCCATGAGTTCGGTGAAGTAGAACGAGGGCAACTTGTGCGAACCCTGTTGGCGCATCTCCAAATTCATTTGGCAAAGCGGACAGGCCGAGACGAACGCCTGAGCGCCCGCCTCGCGCGCGCGCTCGGCAAGCTTGTCCACGAGGGACGCGACGACGTCCGCGCGAGTCAATGAGATGCCTCCGCCGCAGCAATCGGTTGCGTGCGACCAGGGCAGGACCTCCGCGCCCAAGCCGCGCACGATCGCCGGCATCACCTGCGGGTCATCCGGGTTATCGAACTGAACGACCTCCGGCGGCCGAACGAGCAAGCAGCCGTAGTAAGAGACGACTTTGAGCCCAGCCAGCGGCCGCACCACGCGCTGACGCAGCCCCTCCAGGCCCACATCTTCGGCAACCACTGCCAGCAGCGGACGGATTGCCACGGCGCCGGTATACGTCATCCCCGCCGCCGCTTCGATTTCGGAACGCATCTTTGGATCGCGGCGCATGGCGCGGTCGGCCGAGCGCAATCGGTTGTAGCAGGCGGCGCAGGGGATCACCAAATCGCGCTGCGCTTCTTGCGCGAGCGCCAGATTACGGGCCGGCAAGGCGAGCGAGAGCGTATGGTTGAGGGAGTGAGCTGAGGTGGCACCGCAGCAGTTCCAATCGGGCAACTCGTTCAGCGTCAACCCAAGATGCCGGAAGGTTGCCTCGGTCGAGAGGCCGAGCTCGAGGCCGGTGGAATGTGCGCTGCAGCCGGGGTAGTATGAGTATTCCACCTATTGACTCCGTTTGAATATCTGCTCGACCGCCGCCGCGGAACGAGTGTTCTCCGGCAGGATTGGCACCTTGCCGCGCAGGAAGAGCCGAGCGCCCGAGTTCATGTCCTTGTAGATGGGCACGCGCGAGAGCACCTTGAAGAGACCCAACATTGCAGCCTCGTGCGAGCGCCCCAGCCGCCGCACAACACCTAAGAACAGGCGGTGGAATAGCAGCGCGTCTCGCTCACCGGCCGGGATGCCTCGCGCGACGGCGATCTGACGAAGTGAATCCATCACCGCAGCGATGTCGATGTCGTTGGGGCAACGCGTCGCGCAGGTGTAGCACCCGGCACACAGCCAAATATCGCGGCTACGCAGGACCTCCTCCTGCTGGTCGAGCGAGATCATGCGCAGAATGCAGTCGGGGCCATAGGTCATGGCCCCGACAACCGGACAGCCGGCCGAGCACTTGTGGCAGTGGAAGCACAGTTCGAGCGCTTCGCCGGAAAGGGACTGCACTTCGCAGGTGAGGGTTTTCTCCACGCCATCCTCTCTTGCGGACACGCCGGAATCAGGGTTTCACGACGCGCGAACCCTGCTCCATCATCGTATTCCGGCCCCGAAGGAGAGGCATCTGTTGGCCGCCTTATAACGGGTCGGCTCAACACCCTATATTGGCCTCAGGCGAGCCTTACAAAAACGCGCAATCCTCTTCAGAAACAAACACCCACCCCGTTGGTCCAATTTTCGGGGTGGGCAGGAAACCAATGGCGGTCTCTTGAAATCAGACTTCTATGATCCGCTTCTGAATGGCGTACTTGATCAGATCGCCTCGGTCATGCAAGTCGAGCTTCTGCATCAGGCTTGCGCGATGCGCCTGCACTGTCTTGACCGACAGGCTGAGCATCTCTGCGATCTCTTTGCTCGTATTGCCTTCTGCGATGAGCTGCAGGACTTCTCGTTCTCGCGGGGTTAGATCGTCGCCAGTTGATTCGAGCTGCCCGTTATCGCGACCTATCAAGTCGTGAAGCAGCGCTCGCGTGATGCCCGGCGAGAGCACCGCATCGCCGCGATGCACGGCGCGGATTCCGGCGACCAGCTCACTGGCGGCGGCCCGTTTGAGCACGTAGCCCGAGGCGCCCGCCGCCAGCACCTGGCGGACGTACTCCTCGTTGTCGTGCATGGTCAGCATCAACACCGCGACTTCCGGATGGTCTCGTTTGATCTGGCGGGTCGCTTCCAGGCCATTGAGGCGCGGCATGGCGATGTCCATCAGGACGACGTCGGGGCGCAATTCGGCCGCCATGTGGACGGCCATACGCCCGTCCTCGGCCTCTCCGACGACGCTCATATCGGGCTGATCTTCGAGCAGAGCGCGAATCCCCTCACGCAACACGGTGTGATCATCGACGAGCAGCACGCGGATGGTGTCCATGCCCTAGGTCTCCACCCGCGCTTCGAGCGGAATGCGAATCTGCAGTTGGCTGCCCTGACCGGGAGCCGACTTCGACCTGCAGGCTGCCGCCGACGAGATCCACCCGCTCTTTCATGCCCATCAGTCCGAAGCGTCGCAAACCTAGCGCCTCGTGCGCGACGCGCGTCACATCGAAGCCTCGTCCGTCGTCCACCACCCGCAACTCGAGCCACTGGCTGTCGGCGCGCAGCACAATCTGCACACGGCGCGCGGCGGCATGCCGCTTGACGTTGTTCACCGCCTCTTGCGCAATGCGGAACACGGTCGTTTCAACCTCCGGCGTCGCGCGAGCCAAACCGTCGGGCACGTCCAGCACCAACTGGGTGCCCGCCTCTTCGAGTTGGGAACGCGCATACCAGCGGATCGCCGGCGCCAGGCCGAGATCATCCAGCATCGTCGGTCGCAAACCGTAGACGACAGCGCGCAGCTCATCCAACGTGCGGGTCGCCAGCTGGCGCGTCGCGCCGATGCGCGCGGCCAATTCGGGAGCGTCGGACGGCACCATCCCGGCCATGCGCTCAAGGTTGATGATCAGCGTTGAGATGGATTGTCCGGTCTCGTCATGCATTCCGCGCGCGATCCGCTTGCGTTCCTCCTCGTGGGCGTTGATGACGCGTTCGGTCAGCGCCCGCAGTTCGAGCGTACGCCGCTCGAGGCGCTCGAGCATCGAGTTGATCGCCTCGGCCAAACGTCCGGCGTCCGGGTCCGAACCCACCGGCGCTCGTACACGGGCCGTCGTGTGCCCATTCTGGATGCCGTCGACATCGCCGACCAAGTCGCGCAATGGACGAAGCGTGGCGCGCGTGAGCCACAGATTGACGAGCAGACTGAGACCGACGCCGATCGAGGCGAACAGAAGCATGAGCCACGTGCTGGCCTCGAGGTCGAACCGAACAACGCGACTCGTGACCAGTGTGCCGCCAATCGCACCCAGGATGATCACCAGCGAGTTGCCGATGAACAACCGGCTGAGGATTGGCAGGCTGGAGAGTCGCAGCCGAAGGCGCGTGGCGAAACCAGTCGTGATTGCCATGATTATCAGAGAAGTATGGTAGACAATACTGTAATTGAATGCGGAAGGCAAGGGGAGTGGAACCATACTGGAAAACGGTTGATTTTCATCACTTAGGTTCTTAACCCTAGGTAGTTGCCGACTGTGCTCCCGGGCCTGCGTCCCGCGCCCGCTGGCTGCCGCAATTCCGGATAGATCCGCTCCACAATGCAAGCGGAACGCTGATAGCAACCCGGCTTCCACCTCAAGCGTGGAAGCCGGGCACATCGAGTCCGAATCATGGGGTCACGTGTGGAGTTTTCGCCGATTCGCTTTGAGCGGGCGGATGCGGACTGCGGAGACCTTGTACTCGGGGATCTTGGCGATCGGGTCAACAACATCCATCGTGAGCAGGTTGGCCGCGGCCTCGGCGTAATGGAAGGTTGCGAAGACCGTACCGCGCGGCGAGCGTTCGGTCACTCGCGCCCGGGCGCGGATTCGCCCACGCCGGGAGGCGACCTCCACCATCGCCTGATCCGCCAGCCCGAAGCGCTGCGCATCGAGCGGATTGACCTCGATCTCGGCCGAGGGGGCCAGCCGCTCCAAACCGGCCGAGCGGCGGCTCATCGTCCCGCCGTGCCAGTGGAAAAGGATGCGCCCCGTTGAAAGTATGAGCGGGTACTCGTCGTCGATCTGCTCGGCCGGCGGCCGATAGGTGATGGGCATGAAGCGGCCCTTGCCGCGGGCGATCTTGGCCGTGTGCAGGATGGGCGTTCCAGGATGGTCTGCGGTTGGGCATGGCCATTGCAGGCTGCCCTTCTCCAGGCGCTCGTAGCTGATTCCCGCCATCGAAGGAGTGAGCGCGGCGATTTCGGCCCAGACCTGCGCTGGACTTGCATAGTCCCAGTCGGTCACGGTACGCACCGCCGGGTTCTTGGCGGGCATCGAGGGAGTGTCGAGCACGCGGGCCAGGCGCGCTCCAACCTGGCACAGGATCATCCAGTCCGGGCGCGCCTCTCCGATCGGCGGAATAGCCTCACGAACCAGTTGGACGCGACGTTCGGTGTTGGTGAAAGTACCGCTCTTCTCCGCGAACGAGGCGCCGGGCAGGACCACATGCGCGCGCTCGCCGGTCTCGTTAACGAACAAATCCTGCACGACCAGCAGCTCGAGCTGATCGAGCGCGCGACGCGCATGTTGGAGGTTGGGATCGGTGAGGAGCGGGTTCTCGCCCATGATGTAGAGCGCGCGGATCCTTCCCGCCAGCGCCGCATCTATGATCTCGGTAACCGTGGAGCCGGCCGCGGTCGGCAAGACATCGGAGCCCCACGCGGCGGAGAACTTCTCGCGCACGGCCGCGTCCGCCACGGGCTGGTAGCCGGTATAGACGTTCGGCAGCCCGCCCATATCGCAGGCTCCCTGCACGTTGTTCTGCCCGCGCAACGGGTTGAGGCCCGTTCCCGGGCGCCCGAGGTGCCCGGCCAGGAGAGCCAAGTTCGACAGCGAGAATACGTTGTCGGTTCCGTGCGTGGATTGAGTAATCCCCATCGCCCAGAAGATGCCGGCGGCTTTGGCCCGCGCATACATGCGCGCGGCGGTCCGAATGTCCTCGGCTGGAACCCCGCTCACCTCCTCCACCCACTCGGGAGTGAAGCTGGCGAGCGATTGCCTCAGGGCGTCCAGATTCTCCGTTCGCTCTTCGATGAAGGCACGGTTCTCGAGGCCTTCGTCGAGAATGACTTCGCGCCATCGCATTGAACACGGCTGTGTCGGTGCCCGGGCGATGCCGTAAATGGATGGTCGCAAACTTCGAGAGTTCGATTTCCCGAGGGTCCACCAGAATCAGTTTGGCGCCGCGCTGGCGCACGGCCGCTTTCATCTCGAGGCCGATGACGGGGTGTGCTTCGGTGGTGTTGCTGCCCGCCACGAGCAGGACGTCGCCGCTGCAGGCATCCAGGATCGAGTTGGTCATCGCGCCCGAGCCGAGGGTGGTGGCCAGACCGGCCACCGTGCTGGCGTGTCAGAGACGGGCGCAGTGGTCGAGGTGGCTCGTGCCGATCACGCCACGCGCGACCTTCTGCAACAGGTAGTTCTCCTCGTTAGTGCATTTCGCCGAGGTCAGGAACGCGATCGACTCCGCACCGTGCTCGCGGCGAATACGGGCCAGACCCTGCACCACCTTTGTAAGCGCGGTTTCCCAGTCCGTCTCAACGAGTTTGCCATCTCGGCGGACAAGGGGTGCGCGCAGCCGATCGTGCGCGTGGACGAAATCAGTTCCAAACCGACCTTTCACGCACAGGTTGCCGTGATTCGCGGCGCCCTTGAAATCGCCGGTCACCCGCACGATTCGGCCGTCTTTGACGTGAAGGAAGAGGCTGCATCCCACCCCGCAGTATGGGCAGACCGTTTGCACTTCCCGGTCCGGTGTGATCATCCGGCCCTCTGCGTGCGCGATTCGATGGCGGCCGTGATCCCAGCCTCTCCCGCAGCGTCCACCAGAGCGCCCGGCGCGGGTTCGACGCGCACGGCGCTCACCTTGTAGCCGGGGATCTTCGCCTGCGGGTCGAGCGCATCGCTGGTGAGCAAGTTGGCGGCGGCCTCCACAAAGTGGAACGCCATGAAGACCACGCCCTCCCCGACACGTTCTGTGATGTTGGCACGGACAACGAGCGTTCCGCGGGGTGAGGTCACGCGCACGGGGTCGCCGTCGCGAATTCCAAGCCGGCCGCCGTCGGTGGGGTTGAGCTCGAGCAGCGCCTCCGGATACACCTCATCCAGCTTGGAGTGGCGGGTCATCGTTCCGCCGTGCCAATGGTAGAGCACGCGACCCGTGGTCAGGATGAACGGATACTCAACGCTGGGTTGTTCCAAAGACGGTTGATACTGCAGGGCGTGGAATTTCGCACGCCCGCGCGGGAACGTCTCCGCGAAGAGGAACGGCGTACCCGGATGGGATTCGTCCGGCGCCGGCCATTGCAGGCCGTCCTGCTCGAGCCGGTCGTAGGTGATGCCACGGTACTCCGGCACAAGTGCACCCATCTCGAGCAGGATCTCCCCGGGGTGGCTGTAGCTCCAACCTGCATGCGGCGCAGAACGCACGTCACGCCCCACCCGCTCTGCCATGCGGCCGGCCAGATCGACGATGATCTCCCAATCGGAGCGTGCCTGCCCAGGTGGCTCCACCGCCTTACGCACGCGTTGCACGCGCCTGTCAGTGTTGGTGAAGGTCCCGTCCTTCTCGGCCCAGGCAGTCGCCGGCAGGAATACGTCCGCGAGAGCCCCTGTTTCGTTGATGAAGAGATCTTGCACCACGAGGAATTCGAGCTTGGCCAAACACTCGGCCGTGTGGTTGAGATTGGGTTCACTCATCATCGGGTTCTCCCCCATGATGAACAACCCGCGCACCTCACCGCGACCTGCCGCGCCGACAATCTCGGGTGTGCTCAGCCCGCGCCGAGCCGGCGGGGCGAAGCCCCAGGCCGAGGCAAACTTGGCTTGCACCTCACGATCATCGACGGCCTGATACCCGGGGTAATGCCACGGCATCGCGCCGGCATCCGATGCGCCCTGCACGTTGTTCTGCCCGCGCAGTGGATTGAGCCCCGTCCCCACTCGCCCCACCTGGCCGCACAACAAGCCCAGGTTCACGAGCGAAAGCGCATTGGCGACCCCGTGCGTGTGCTCGGGAATGCCCAGGGCCCAATAGATGGCAGCGTTCCTCGCGGTCGCGAACATGCGCGCAGCCTGGCGAATCTTCTCCGCCGGTACTCCCGAAATGCGTTCGGCGGACTCCGGCGTGAAAGACTTCATTGAGGCTGCGAATTCATCGAAGCCCTCGGTGCGCTGGGCGATGAACTCCCGATTCGCAAGACCTTCCTCGAGAATGACGTGCGCCAAAGCCGAGAAGAGAGGCACGTCGGTGCCCGGCTTTTGCTGCAGCCACAGCGCCGCGTGATCCACCATCTCCACATGCCGCGGGTCGACGACAATCAACTTCGCGCCGCGGTCATGCACCGCCTTCTTCATTTGCAGCGCGATGATGGGATGTGTCTCGGCCGTATTGGAGCCGGTGACGATGAACACATCGCTTTCGAGGACTTCGCTCGCGGCGTTCGACATGGCCGACGAACCGATCGCTTGCTGGAGCGCAACCACCGAGGCGGCATGACACAGGCGCGTGCAATGGTCCACGTTGTTCGTGCCAACCACCTGGCGGAACAGCTTCTGCAGAAGGTAGTTGTCTTCGTTAGTCGCTTTGGCGCAGCAGAAGCTTGCCAATGCGTCGGGGCCGGATTGGGCACGGATGGCGGCAAGCCGATCCGCCACGAGGTCGAGCGCCTCGTCCCACGTAGCCTCACGGAACAGATCGCGCACCTTCTGTCCGGCGTGGGGTGGCTCGCGGTTGCCGATCTCTTTGCGAATGAGCGGCGTGGTGATGCGCGACGGGTGGTAGATGAAGTCGAAACCAAAGCGGCCTTTGACACACAGGTTGCCACGGTTGACCGGGCTGTCGAAATCCCCGGTGACGCGCACGACGTTGTTCTGCCGCACGTGGAGGTTGAGCCCGCACCCAACTCCGCAATAGGGACAGGTGGTGAGAACGCTGCGCTCCGCCTTGAGCACTTCAGCCTTCCTCGGGCACGCCGACGGGAAGACGCCGCCTGCGCCCGCGTCGCGTTTGAGAAAAGATCGCCTGCGGATCGAGTCCCTGTTCCATCAGGAATTCGCGTTTGCCCTTGAGCGCTCCCGTGGGGCATACGCCCACGCATTGCCCACAGAAAACACACGTGGTCTCGGGCATAGGGCGATCGAAAAACGTTCCGATCTGGGTGTGGTACCCGCGTCCATCGAAATTGATGGCGAAGGTGTACTGTGCATCGGCGGCGCATACCTGGACACACCGCCAACACAGGATGCACTTGGAATAATCGCGAATGTACATCGGGTTGTCGTCGATCAGCGCCGGCGCGCGACGCTCGGCCCCAGGGAAGCGCTGCGGATCGGCGTTGGCCGCACGCATCTGCTCCTGCAATTCGGGCGCCTCCGAAAGGTCCACCGAGGCATTCAGCATCTCGAGCATGGTGCGGCGCGCCCGCTGCACGCGGGGGCTGTTTGTGTGCACGACCATCCCGGAGGTGGCTTGCGTCACGCACGCCGGTGCCAACACGCGCATCTTCTCCACTTCCACCACACATTGCCGGCACAACCCGTTGGAGGTGGTGTGATCGTGGTAGCAGATGGTGGGCACCTCCGAACCAAGCTGGCGCGCCGCCATCATGAGCGTGGTGCCGGCCGGGACGCGGACTTCGCGCCCGTCGATCGTCAGGACAATCTCCTCACCCATGCGTTCTCCTCACGCTGCCTCCGTTTGCGGCTTGAAGATGCCAGGCCACAGGCGCATGGCGCTCAACACTGCACTGGCGGCTGTTTGCCCCAGCCCGCATATCGAAGCATCCGTCATCGTCCAACCCACATCCTGCAAGCGCTCGCCGTCGCCCGGCAGAGTGCCGCCGCGGGCCACGCGTTGCAGCACTTCGAGCTGGCGCTGCGTGCCGATCTGGCACGGGTAGCACTTTCCGCAGCTTTCCTCGGCGAAGAATTCGCCGAGCTCGACCAGCACGGCGCGCATATCGCGCCGCTCGTCAAACACCATCACCACGCCCGACCCAAGGGGCAGGCCGGCCGCTTTCAGGTCCTCGAAAGTGAGACGCACATCCAAGTTGTCCGGCGAGGCGAAGGCCCCCGCCGCCCCGCCCATGAGCACCGTTTGCAGGGCGCGGCCGTCGGGCAGACCGCCCGCATGCTCGAAAAGCAGTTCGCGCAGCGTCACACCGAAAGGCAGCTCGTACAACCCCGGGCGGACGACGTCGCCGGAGACGCAGAAGAGCTTGGTGCCGGGTGAGCCCTGAGTTCCGAGAGCACGGTAGGCCTCCACGCCCTGGCGCAGCAGGATCGGCACCGTGCACAGAGTCTCCACGTTGTTGATGACTGTGGGCTGACCGAAGACGCCGAACGTGGTCGGGAAGGGTGGCTTCATGCGCGGTTGACCGCGCTTGCCTTCCACCGCTTCGAAGAGGGCCGTCTCTTCCCCGCAAATGTAAGCTCCGGCCCCCGAGCGTACTTCGATATCGAATTCGAATCCCTTGCCCAGCACGTCGGGGCCGAGGTACTTCGCGTGACGCGCAGCCTCCACCGCCGCGCTCGCGGCCGCCAAGGCGCGTGGATACTCGCCGCGGATGTACCAAATGCCGCGCGTGGCGCCGACGGCGTAGCCTGCAATGACCATGGCCTCGACGATGCTGAAGGGGTCGTGCTCCATGAGCACGCGGTCCTTGAAAGTCCCGGGCTCCGACTCGTCGCCGTTGCAGACGATGTACTTTCGCGAGCCCGAGGCATTCGCGGCGCCTTCCCACTTAAGGCCGGTGGGGAAAGCCGCGCCGCCCTTGCCGATCAGGCCCGCGGCCTTGACTTCGGCGATGACCTGGGCGGGCGTGAGGCTGAGCGCGCGCTCGAGGCCCTTGAACCCTTGGTGAGCGCGGAAGTCCTTCAGCGAAGCTGGATCGACCACGCCGCAGCGCGCGGTGAGCCAGCGCGGCGCCCCGAAGATCTGGCCGCGAGGCCGCGCGCCACCACCCCGCAAGATCGTGCTGAGGTGGTCGGCCCGTGCCCGCGCCACCGGCCGTTCCCCGACGAGCAGCGCCGGCGCATGGTCACATAGACCGAGGCACGGCGCGCGTTCAACGGAGAAGCGGCCATCTGCGCTCAGCCCACTCTCCTTCACGTGGAGAACCGCGAGCGCGGCGTCGAGTGTCTCGTGCGCGCCCGCCATGCTGCAGGCAGGGCTGGTGCAGACGCGCACCACCGTGCGCCCGGTCGGGTGCGTCGTGAGCATCGAGTAGAACTCGATGACGCCATGCACCTCGGACAGCGGGACGACGAGGGTGTGCGCGATTCCTACGGCTACGTCCTCGGAGATGTGCGCGAAGCGGCGTTGAGCTGCAAGCAATGCGGGCAGGAGTGACTTCTCGACCGCGTCCGGTAAAGGGTGCGAGGAATGCATTCATCTGCCTTTCGGTGGTTCCTGATGATGGCATGCAGCCTCCGCAACGCGGCCGACAGGTCAACCGACATTCGCCGGCTCAACCTTAGGTTGACGTCGGATCGAACCCTCTAGGAATGACCCTTTTCGCGGCCGGTGAGCGAATGCGTGTCGAGGACGCAGGAGGCCGTCCGCTGAGCACCATCGCCGCGGCGATGTTGCACATTCTAGCATTGGTGCTTACCTCGGCAAAGGGCAGCGGTCGCATCCGCGTGTGTCACGCCGATTGGTCGGCGTCGGTCGGAGTGTAACGCTTGCGCCACTCGTAGAGCAGGTTGAGCGCCTCGATCGGGGTCAGGCTGGGGACATCCAATTGCGCCAGTGCCTCACGCAGCGGATCGCTGCCCGAGACAAAGCTGAGCTGCCGCATCTGCGGCTGGGGCTTGTCGGCTCGTTCGCTGTGTGCTTCAAGCTCGGCCAGGATCTCCTCGGCGCGGGCGATGATCGGACGCGGCAACCCGGCAAGTTGCGCGACATGTATACCGTACGAGCGATCGGCTCCGCCGGCGACGATCTGATGCAGGAAGACAACCTTCTTCCCTTGCTCGATCACCGCCACGTTGTAGTTACGCACGGCAGGCAAGAACTCCGCCAGGCGGATGAGTTCGTGGTAGTGCGTGGCGAAGAACGTGCGCGACTGCAGCCGCGGGTGATTGTGGATGTATTCAATGACCGCCCAGGCGATCGAGACGCCGTCGTACGTCGAGGTCCCCCGCCCCACCTCATCGAAGATGAGCAAACTGCGCCGGGTTGCGTGATGCAGGATGTTGGCGGCTTCAATCATCTCCACCATGAAGGTGGATTGCCCGCTGTGAATCTCGTCCTGAGCCCCGATGCGCGTGAAGATCCGATCGACCAGGCCTATCCGCGCCGAGGCGGCGGGGACGAAAGCACCAATCTGCGCCATCAGGCACAGCAGGGCCACCTGCCGAAGGTAGGTGCTCTTGCCCGACATGTTCGGACCGGTGATCACGCGGATACGTTCGCCGCCTTCGAGGACGGCATCGTTGGGCACGAAACGCTGTGGTGAAAGAAACTGTTCAACCACCGGATGACGCCCGCCCACGACTTCGAGCACATCCTCCTCGACGAGCGTCGGGCGCACGTATGCGCGCTGCACGGCGATCTCGGCGAGCGCGGCCGCGACGTCCAACCGTGCGAGTGCGGCCGATGTGCTCTGCAGTCGAGGCGCGGCCGCAGCCAGCGTGCGACACACCTCCGCAAACAAGCGGGCCTCGATCTCTCGGATGCGCTCCTCGGCGTTGAGAATCTGCGCTTCGACTTCTTTCATTTGCGGAGTGATATAGCGCTCGGCATTGACCAGCGTCTGCTTGCGAATGTACTCGGACGGGACGGAATCGGCATTGGCCCGCGTGATCTCGAGGTAGTAGCCGAAGATCTTGTTGAATCCCACTTTGAGCGTGCGGATCCCGGTCCGCGTGCGTTCCGCAGACTCGAGGTTCGCGATCCAGCGGCGAGCCTCACGGATGCCCGCCACCGTTCGGTCGAGCTCCTCCGAGAACCCGCTGCGCATCACGCCGGTCTGCGCCAGAGTTGCCGGAGAGTCATCCGCGATGGCGTTGTGCAGCAGGTCGAATACGTCGGCGCATAGATCCACCTCATCGGCGTAGCCTGCGAGACCGGGCGCCGCTTCGAGCGCAGCGCGGATAGCTGGCAGACCGCCCAAGTGCGTTCGGAGCGCCA
Organism: uncultured Chloroflexia bacterium; assembly: GCA_963712475.1. Classification (GTDB taxonomy): domain Bacteria; phylum Chloroflexota; class Anaerolineae; order Anaerolineales; family RBG-16-64-43; genus RBG-16-64-43. Next base: position 163,670 of record CAVQIA010000004.1, on the reverse strand, counting down.
CCAGGTCCCGCGGCGTTGCGTGCCCGGAGGCGGTTCGGTTGGCAAGGCGCTCCAGGTCCCCCAACTTGGCGAGCGGCTCGCGAAAGCTGGCCCGCGCCAGGCCGGCCGCGACAAACGCCTGCACCTGTTCCTGTCGCGCCTCTATCGCGGCCAGGTTGAGCAAAGGCTGGTTGATCCACACTCGCAGCAAGCGTGCGCCCATCGGGGTGACGGTCTGGTCGAGTACGCCGAGCAACGAGCCGGCCACCTCACGCGAGCGGAGGGTCTCAGTGAGCTCCAGGCCGCGGCGGGTGGCTGCATCCAAGAGCATGAAATCGGTCAGGCTGTAGTGGGCCAATCCGGCGAGAAGCCCAAGCGCTTTGGGCTGTGTCTCGCGCACGTACTGGAGCAGCGCGCCGGCGGCGCGTATGGCTAACGGCAACCCGCCCAAGCCGAAGCCATCCAGGCTGGCGACTGAGAAGTGCTCGAGCAACGTTTGTTCACATCGCCCGAGCTCGAAATTCCACGAGGGCCGCTCGGTGACGGCGGTCGGCGCACCGTCGCCGAGGAGCATGCCTTCCGGCAGGATGACTTCGGCTGCGTTGAGGCGAGCCAGCTCGTCGCGCAGCACCTGGGCCGGGCTCGGTCCTGCAGTTGCGGTGGCGCGAAACTCGCCGGTCGAAACGTCGGCGTAGGCGATGCCCACCTGGTTTTCGACGATGAGCGCGGCCGCAAGGTAGTTGTTGGCTCGCGGGGCGAGCATCGTTTCTTCCATGAGTGTCCCAGGTGTGAAGACTCGAACCACCTCGCGCGGCATGAGACCGCGCACGGCGTCACCCACCTGCTCGCAGATCGCGACGTGCAGGCCGCGGCCGACGAGCCGGGCGATGTAGCTTTCTGCGGCGTGGGCCGGAATGCCGGCCATGGGCACGCGTGAGCCTTTGGCCACATTGCGCGAGGTGAGCACGATGTCGAGTTCCCGCGACGCCACCTGCGCATCCTGGTCGAACGTCTCGTAGAAGTCGCCCAGACGGAAGAAGAGAATCGTATCCGGGTAGTCGCGCTTGATATCGAGGTATTGTTTGCGAATCGGGGAGATATCGTCGCTCATGCAGCTCGCTCGGGCCGGCGCTCGGTGCCGCGGGTGCGCGTGGGCAGTATATCCGATAACGCGCGTTCGAGAGTGCGGACGCATCGACTGCGCGGTGCGCCTCACACCGCAGAATGAGAGGCTCTCTATGCTATACTCTGCGCACCTCAATTCTTGAAGGAGTTCTCTCTTATGCGGCATTTCCTCGCCGTAGCGGATCTCTCCCCGCACGAACTCGAGGACCTGCTCGATCTCGCCATTCGGCTCAAGAAGGAACGCGCCAAGGGCCGCAACCAACCGATCCTTGCGGGCAAGGTGCTGGGCATGGTCTTTCAGAAGCCCAGCCTGCGGACGCGCGTGTCTTTCGACATGGCCATGCGCCATCTGGGCGGCGACGCGCTCTACCTCTCGCCCTCCGAGGTCGGCCTCGGACAACGCGAATCCATCGCCGACGTGGCGCGCGTCCTCTCAGGCTACGTCGACGGCATCATGGCGCGCGTCTTCGACCACCAGCACGTGCTCGACCTGGCGCAAGTGGTCGCGCGTCCCGGTGATCAACGGCCTCTCCGATTACAACCATCCCTGCCAGGCGCTGGCGGACGCGCTCACCATTCGCGAGCAGTTCGGCTCGCTGCGCGGCGTGCGCGTCGCCTATGTCGGCGACGGCAACAATGTGGCCACCTCCCTCCTGCACATTTGCGCGAAGTTGGGCGCCCACTTCACTATCGCCTCGCCCGAGGGCTACGATCTGACGCAGGCGGTGCTGGAGCGCGGCCGGGAGTTCGCACGGGAGAGCGGCAGCCAGATAATGGCCCTGCGCGAGCCTCAGGCGGCCGTGCGCGGGGCGCAGGTCATTTACACCGATACCTGGACGAGCATGGGCCAGGAGGCCGAGAGCGAGGCCCGCAAGGGCATCTTTCCACCTTACCAAGTCAATACCGCCCTGGTGGCGCTGGCCGACCCGGCGGCGATCGTCATGCACTGCCTGCCCGCGCACCGCGGACAAGAGCTCACGGACGAGGTTGCGGACGGACCGCACTCGTCCATCTTCGTCCAGGCTGAGAACCGGATGCACGCCCAGAAGGCCCTGCTCGTGCGGCTTCTGGCGCCGCGAGGATAGATGCATGCCGGAGGCGCGTGACTACATCGAATTGGAGGACCGGCTTGGAGCGCACAACTACGCGCCGCTGGACGTGGTGCTTACCCACGGCGAAGGCGTGTGGGTCTACGACGTCGAGGGGCGGCGCTACCTCGACTGCCTGAGTTCTTACTCCGCCCTCAACCACGGCCATGCCCACCCGCGCATCCTCCGCGCGCTGAATGAGCAGGCCGCGCGGCTGTCGCTCACCTCGCGCGCCTTTCGAAACGACCAACTCGGCTTGTTCTACCAGACCCTGACCGACGCCACCGGCTATCCGCGGGTGCTGCCGATGAACACCGGCGCCGAGGCGGTTGAGACGGCATTGAAGCTGGCGCGCAAGTGGGCGTATCGAGTGAAGGGCGTGCCCGCGGGTCAGGCAGAGATCATCACCTTCTCGGGCAATTTCCATGGCCGCACAATCTCCATCGTGTCGTTCTCCAGCGAGGAACACTATCGCGCCGACTTCGGCCCATTCACACCCGGCTTCATCACCCTGCCCTACGGCGACTCACGGGCGGTGGAGTTGGCGATCACACCCAACACGGCCGCCATTCTGGTCGAGCCGATCCAAGGCGAAGCCGGCGTGATCATCCCGCCCGCGGGTTTCCTCTCGCGCCTGCGTGAGATCTGCGACCGCAACAACGTCTTGCTCATGGCGGACGAGATCCAGACCGGCCTGGGCCGGACCGGGGCGCTGTTGGCCTGCAATCACGAAAGCGTTCGGCCGGATGTGATGATTCTGGGTAAGGCCCTGGGCGGCGGCGTCTATCCGGTATCCGCAGTCCTCGCCGACGCGGCGGTCATGGATCTTCTGAAGCCCGGCGAACACGGTTCGACCTTCGGCGGCAACCCGCTGGGCGCGGCCGTCGCGCGTGAGGCGGTGCGCGTCATCCTGGATGAAGGGCTGATCCAAAACGCTGCCACACTGGGCGAATACCTCATCGATCGGCTCGCGGAGATACCCAGCCGGCACGTGCGCGAGGTTCGCGGCAAAGGCTTGCTGGTTGGGGTCGAACTCCAGCCGCAGGCAGGCGGGGCGCGCCGGTTCTGCGAAGCGCTGATGCGCGAGGGCGTGCTGGCCAAAGAGACGCACCAGAACGTCATCCGCTTCGCGCCCCCGCTGGTGATCGATCGCCCGACGGTCGACTGGGCGCTCGATCGCATCACCCAAGTCCTGAGCGGCGCCTAACAGGCTCGGCGCCGGCGATCTCGACCGAGCGCAGCCTTCGGCAGGCGGCCAAGGAGCACGCATGAACATCACCGTACCCAAAGAACGCCGGACCAACGAGTATCGCGTCGGGCTGGCGCCCTCGGCCGTGGGCACGCTCACCGAGGCAGGCCACACCGTCTACATCGAGCACGACGCCGGACTCGGGCCGGCTTTTCCGACACCGATTACGAACAAGACGGCGCACGGATCGCGTTTTCGCACGAGGAGGCCTTCCGGCGTGGCGACCTGGTGGTCAAAGTCGAGCGCCCGCTGCAGGAAGAGTTGGATTGGCTCGAAGAAGGCCAAACCCTCATGGCCTTTCTGCATCTGGCTTCCGCGCAACCGCAAAAGGTGCGCACCCTGCTCGATCACAAAATCAACGCCATCGCGTACGAGCAAATCCAGTTGCCTGACGGGCGGTTGCCGGTGCTGCGCGTGATGAGCGACATTGGCGGGCGGCTTGCGGCACAGGTTGCGGCCAGCCTGCTACAAAACGACCAGGGCGGCAAGGGCATTCTGCTCGGAGGAATCCCCGGCGTGCCGCCCGCCGAAGTGGGCATCATTGGAGCCGGTGCAGTCGGACGCAGCGCGGCGCGCGCCTTTCTTGGGCTCGCAGCGCACGTCACCGTGCTCGACCGCGATCCGCTGCGTCTCGAGGAAATCGACAATCGCTTCCCCGGGCGCCTGACGACGATGCTCTCCAGTACTGTGAACATCTCGCGCGTGTTGCGATACGTGGATGTGCTCATCGGCGCCGTGTACGTGCCTGGCGAACGCGCTCCGATCCTGGTCACACGCGAAATGGTGCGGTCGATGAAACGCCGCTCGGTCATTCTGGATCTCTCGATCGACCAAGGAGGCTGCGTGGAGACGGCTCGCCCGACGCGTCACGACCGGCCGACGTATGTGGACGAAGACGTGATTTACTACGCCGTGCCGAACATGGGCGGCGTGGTAGGGCGCACTGCCACCCATGCGTTGATGGGCGTGGCCCTGCCCTACATCCAACTCCTGGCGCAGTCCGGGTTCGAGGCGGCGGTGAACTCGAGCCCCGCGCTCGCCGCAGGCGTATGCACGCAGGCCGGCCGCCTGGTTCACATGTCGTTGCCCGAGTTCCCAGTGGAAAGCGAGACCTGAGGACGCGCTGGCTCGAACTGTACAAGTCGAAGCAAGTCGACGCCGACACGGCGATCGAAGCGATCCAATCTGGCCAGCGTCTGTACCTGACGGGCAATGCCGCCGTGCCCAAGGTGCTGCTGGAAGCGCTCGTCCGGCGCGCGCCGCAGCTCGAGAACGTCGAAATCATCCAGGCCCTGACCATCGGCTCGGCCGACTACGTCAAACCTGAGATGCAGGGTCACCTGCGCGTCAACAGCCTTTTCATCAGCGACACGCTGCGCCCGGCCGTCCAAGATGGGCGCGCGGACTTCACACCCGTGTTCCTTTCGGAGGTCCCGTTGCTCTTTGCCCGCGACGTGCTGCCCCTGGATGTGGCCTTGTGCCACGTCAGCCCGCCCGACGAACACGGCTTTTGCAGCTTGGGTATCGAAGCCGGGCTCTCCAAGACCGCGGCCCAAAAGGCACGCATTGTGATTGCCGAAGTCAACGACAAGATGCCGCGCACCCTCGGCGACTCTTTCATCCACCTGTCCAAGATCAACTTCGCCGTTCCGGTCTCGTACACACCCTCTGAGCTGCCGATGGGCGAGCCGAACGAGCTCAGCTTGCAGATCGCCGCGCATATCGCCGAACTCATCGAGGATGGTTCGACGTTACAAACCGGTATCGGCGCCATTCCGGACGCCGTGTTGCACTACCTGCGCGGAAAGAAAGACCTCGGCATCCACACCGAGCTCTTCTCCGACGGCGTTGTGGCGCTGGTGGAAGCCGGAGTCATCAACAACGAAAAGAAGACGCTTCACCCCGGCAAGATTGTGGCCGGCATCGCCCTGGGCACGCGGCGTTTGTACGAATTCGTGGATGACAATCCGATCGTGGAATTCCACCCGCAGGAATACATCAACGATCCATTCGTCATCGCGCAGAACAACAAGATGGTCGCCATCAATTCGGCCATCGAGGTCGACCTGACCGGCCAAGTGTGCGCCGATTCGATTGGTCCGCGCTTCTACTCGGGCGTGGGTGGCCAGGTTGATTTCATCTACGGCGCCTCGCGCAGCAAGGGCGGCAAACCGATCATCGCGCTGCCGAGCACGAGCACCTTGCGCGATGGGCGGCGCGTGAGCCGCATTGCCGCCATGCTTCAAACCGGCGCCGGGGTGACGACCAGCCGCAATCACGTGCACTACGTGATCACCGAGTTCGGGGTGGCCTCGCTCTATGGCAAGACCATCCGCCAGCGGGCGCGTGCATTGATCGCCATCGCTCACCCCGATTTCCGCGAGGCGCTCGACAAGCAGGCCCGCGAACTGCGCTTCTTGTAGGCCTCATCCGCGCCCCGGGAGTGCCTCTGTGACCACCCATCTTCGACGAGTACGGATCGTAGCCACGGTAGGCCCTGCCTCGCGCGACGAGACGACGCTGGCCGGCATGATCGCGGCCGGCATGGACGTCGCACGCCTGAATCTTTCGCATGGCACTCACGACGAGCATGCGCGGGCGATCGAACTCATTCGTCTTGTGGCCGCCCGTGCGGGCCGGGCCGTCGCGATCCTCGCCGACCTGCAAGGCGTCAAGATTTGCACGGGGCCGATCCAGGGCGGCAAAGTGGAGCTCGAACCTGGCGCGCCCTTCACGCTCACCACACGCGCCGTGCCGGGCAGTATCGAATGCGTTTCGGTGGATTGGCCCAGCCTCCCGGCCGACGTTCGACCGGGGAATCATCTTCTACTCGACGACGGGCGCCTGCGGCTGGAGGTTCTCGCCGTCCGTGGCGAGGACATCGCGACCCGCGTGCTCCAAGGCGGGCCGCTCCTTCCGCACAAGGGCGTGAACCTTCCGGGCATCCGCATCTCGGCGCCCTCCCTGACCGAAAAGGACCACGCCGACATTGCGTTCGCCCTCAAGAATTCGGTGGACGCGATTGCCATCTCGTTTGTGCGCCGCTCCGAGGATGTGGCCAAGGCGCGCCAGGTGGTGCTGTCGCTCGACCCGAGTTTGACCCGCCTACCCCTTATCGCCAAGCTCGAGCGGGCCGAGGCGGTCGAGAACCTGGAGGCCATCGCCGAGGTGGCGGACGGGCTGATGGTGGCGCGCGGCGACCTGGGCGTGGAGATGTCCGCCGCCGTGGTACCCACCGCGCAGAAGCGGATCATCGAGGCGGCCAACTCGCGTGGCAAGCTGGTCATCACCGCCACGCAGATGCTCGAGACGATGATCACCAACCCAACGCCCACGCGGGCCGAGGCCTCCGACGTGGCCAACGCGGTCTATGACGGCACGGATGCGGTCATGCTCTCCGGCGAGACGGCGATCGGCCGCTACCCGGTGGACGCGGTGCGCACCATGGCACTCATCCTGGAGGAGGCCGAACAGCATTTGGACCAGTGGGGCCGCTGGCACGGCCCGGAGACTATCGACACACGCGACGACGCTTTGGCCATCGCCCACGCCGCGAAGGAACTGGGAGTTGACCGCGACGTGGCCGCGATCGCGGTATTCACCCGCACCGGGCGAGCGGCGCGCCTCATGTCGAAGCAGCGACCGCTGGCACCGATCCTGGCCTTCACGCCCGAAGCAGCCACCTACCCGCGTATGGCGATGATGTGGGGAGTCGTCCCCTTCCTCGTGCCCGAAGCGACCACGCTCGAAGAAATGCTGGCCCACGTCGAGGCGGCGATGATTGCTGCGTCGCCCATCCGTGCCGGGGAACAGGTGGTGCTGATCGCCGGGCTCCCGCTTTCGGTTCCCGGCCCTCCCAACTTCGTCCTCTTACACACCGTGGGGCGCCGGTAGGCGCCCCACTCGCTTCATCAGCATCCTAGCCAAAGAGCCCCCGCGGCCGCTCGCCCTCGTCCGCTGCAGGGCCGCCTTCGTGCGGCGCACCCGGCATCGACAACGTCTGCGGGCCACGCGACTCTCCCCCTCGCGTCGCCCCAGCGCGCGCGACCTCGGGAGAGCGCTCAGCCGGCTGCGCACGCTGAAGGCCGGCGGGCCTGCGCCACACAATCGAGATCACCGTGACCCCGCTTCCAATAAGCAGTGCGACCACGCCGACCACAATCGTCGCGCCCATGGCCAACCCCACGGCGCCGCGAAGGGCTGCGGCCATGGCTTCGCGCAACGCGGCGGGCGCATCCGCGAATCCGGTTGGCAACTGGTTGCGCGCAGCGAGCGCTGCCAGGGCAGATACGATGGCCAAGGCCGCACCGCTCATCCAGGTGATGCCGGCCCAGCGCAAGACCGCCTTGAAGGATCGCGCCGCAAGCGCCAGCGCGAACATCAATGCGGCCGTCGACACAAAGAGCGTCAGCACCATCCACAGTGCGAGCGTCTCGAGCACAGCGTGGATGGATCGCAGCGCGTCGCCCGTCCCCTGTTCGGTACCCAGGTTGATCTGAGCTGGAGCGGCCACTGCCAGTTGTCGAAGCGCAGCTCCGAGCGATTTGACCACACGCGAGGCGGTGGGCTCGGGAGGCTCACATCCAAACATCTCGGGCGCAATCTCGATGGATGCGTCGAGCGCGCCGATCTGGTCCGCGGTGCACGCTGGCCAGGAGCGGACGATGATCTGCGCGACGCGCTCGCCTCCCGAACCCGCGATCAGCCGCCGCGGTTCCTCGAGGGAAATGGTGAGCCCGCTCGCGGCGCCCGAACCGAATAAGTAGGCATAGGCCTGATCGGCCAGTTGGCGCGCCTGGGCCTCCTGCCATTCGACCGGAAAGACAGTGCGCAAGATGTTGCGCATCTCATCTTCAGTGAGCGAGGAGAACACTCGCTCTCCGCCGGCGACGCCCTTGACCAGATCCGGTGCAAGCAGCTCCGTGAGAACCCCCGAACGCACAAAGGCACTGGTAAGAATCTCCGTGACGCGCGCCTGATTGGCGGCCGCCCGCCGCGCTCCGATGACCGTGAGGCACAGCGCCATGGCGACAATGCTGATGCCGGCACTCATGACGGCGAGCATTCGGCCGATCCACGACCCGGGCGATTTCATCCTTGTCCTCCTGTGCTCGCGGACGACGATCCGGACCGCACTGCCCCCACTGCCCGCCGCAGCATGGCGGCTGGTAAGAATCGTGGATCGCGCTTAGGGCTCAGCACGCTCGACCATCCTGCGCCGAAGGCCATACAACCCGATCAACACCACGAGTGGCAGCGGTATGAACATGATGGGTCCCTGGATCGGCTGTGCTCCGCGCTCGAGCGTCGACACGAAGACAACCCACAGCCCAACCTCCAACGCGAGCATCATGGCCAGGGTGAGCCATTCACCGCCCCGGCGGACAGAGCGCGCGAGCGAGGCCAGGATGGCGGCGAGCGGGAGAAGCAGCACAATGAAGTTCCCCGGATCGGTCTGGATGCCGATCCAACAACTGGCTGCTAGCGTGAGATTGACCGCCCACTCGAATCGCGCGGACCCTCGGCCCCATGCGCTGCGCCACTCGACGATTAGGAGGACTCCCAAGATGACCGTCACGCCCCAGCCAACCTGCGTGCCGAGGCCGGGGATCATCGCCGCAAGTGCGCTACCGAGCGTCCCCGGCGGATTGTAAGCAGGGTAGCGGATCACTTCGCGCATGAACTCGAGAGGCCAACCGGGCAAGAGCACAACGCTGACGATGAGCAATGCAGCCATCGTCCCCACGAAGCCGATCACGACCCTCCACCGCCGTGCGGTCACCGCCCACAGGCCGAGGAAGACAACGAGCAATATCACAACTTGAGGCTTGATGGTCGACAGGGCGAGCATCGCGCCCGCCAATCCGTCCCTGCCACTGCGTAGAGCAAGTAGGGTCACCACAATCAATAATGCGACGATGATCACCGCATTGCCGTTCACGAGCGGACGCACGCTGTGATACCAGGTGACGGCAAAAAGCAGATAACCCGCTGCTGTAGGCAATGACGGGCTCCAGTGCGCCTGGCGCAGGGCGGCCAGCGCCACGCCCAGCAACGCCGCTTCAAGCACGGTCATCCACAACGTTCGGGCGAGCGCGTAATCCGAAACGAGAGCGAACGGGGCGAACAAGGCGACGGAATACAGCGGGTATGAGACCCGCAGCTCATGCTCGCCAGGCTGAGCCGGCCGCCCATATGCCAGGGTTTGTATCTTCTCGGCCACAGCTTCGCTGTAGGGGCTCGCTTTGTCCAGGAGGAAGGCGCGCGTCCCGACGTAGTGGACAAGGAAATCGTTGCCGCCTGGGTTGGCTTCGACAAACCGGCGGTTGGCGACGAAGAGAACGACCATCCCTGCCACAAGACAGAGGCCAGCGATGAAGAATCGCGGAGCTGATCCTCGGGATTCCATTGACTTCGAATCCAAGCTCAAGACGACCTTTCCGCGCTTGCTGCGGACCGTCCTGGCCGCGGGTGCGGACGCGCGGCCTCGCTCGCAGCGAAACAGTGGATCATGGTGGCTATGCGCAAATGGGCGGCCGCGATGGTTTCGCTACCCTCCTGACCCGGCGCGCTCTTCTCCCAACCGAGGAAAGGCCATGAGCAACCCCATGACCGCGATGAGTACGGTTCGGACTGGGACCACCACAAAAAGACTCTCGAATGACCCGCGGGAAAGAAGAATGGGCCACTCAAGCAGACTGACAGCGACCAGCGCGAGCGAAAGCAGCACGCCGCGCGGCAGTGGCAACCCAAGCAACATGAGCGGAACCAGGTAGAGGACCCACTGTGGGCTCCACCCGGGAGACCAGAGAAGGAACAACGCCCACGTCACTCCCAGGAACGCCACTTTTTCGCGCGCGTCGCCGCGCGGAAGCCGCACGAGTGCAAGGAGGCCAAGCCCGGCAAAGGGCAACAGCGTGAGCCACGAAGGGATGTGGGCCGGGTTGCCAATAGGCTGCGCTGCGAGGCGCGGATCCAGACGGGCGGATTCCGGCCCGAAGTTGCCAGTGCCCATGTTCCCATCCACAAGCGCCCACACTGTTTCCCAAGAGCCCTTGCTGAGCTGCGAGCGCAAGGAGGCGGAAGTCATCTCCGGGGCGAGCAGGTAAAGCCCTCCCAGCACGAGGAAGATGACAAGAGAGGCTGTTGCCGTTGCAGCCAGAGCCCGTTTGGCCGAACTCCCACGCCAGGCAACCACCAAAGCCAGGGCTGGAAACCACTTGACGAGCGCGCCGAGCCCCAACGCGAGCCCGCCCGCGAGAGGTCGATCCTTCAAGACCAACCAGACTCCCCACAGCATCGCCAGCAACGCCAGTGGATCGAAGTACCACCAACCATACGGCAACCCCGCAAGGACGGCCACGAACACCAAGGTTGCCGCCCCGGGCGTCTCGCGTTGATGAACAAGGAGATCCAGCCTGGCGAAGAAGAAAACGCTGAGGGCGAGCGCGAGCGAGAAGACCATTGCGGCCAAGATGGCGAAGGTTGTCTCACGCCCAGAGGACACCAGGAACACTAGCTTGGCCAGGAATGGGAAGATGGGCGGAAACTCGACCCAATAGTGAATGAACGGCAGCCCGGGCAAGCGCGCCAATTCGTAGAAGTGATGCAGGTCGCTGTAGCCGGTGAGCCCCTCCAACGGGAGGCCGGCGAGAAGTAAGAGGCGCGCCGTGAAAAACAGGCCGGCGACGGCGAGCGGCGTCAGGTGCATGGGCTTTGGCTTCATCAGAGCATCCTCGGAATGACCAGAAGCAGCAGGCCGGACCAAATCCACAGCCCGGCGACCGCGGGCAGGAGTCGCGGCCGATAGACCGCTGACCACAACAAGACCGCGGCCACGAGCCCCAGTCCAAAGCGAATAATGGCTAACGGATCGACCCATGAGGGCCGAGGCAGCACCGAGACCAGTGCCGCGGAACCGATCACTAGCCACGTGTCCGCGCTGCGCGGCTCATGGAACCCGCGCAGCAGATCGCGGGCAGCCAGAAACGCGAAGAGAATCGCTGGCCCAATCACCCAGATGAGGACAACGCCGCGGCTCACCGGGTCGGCCAGGTAGCGCAAGCCTGCGAACGGCAGCCACCCGAGCTGGGTCTTGGCGAGCATCTCCGCTGATGAGCCGAACCACGCCCTGACGGTAAGCAGCCAAGCGCCGAACGGAAGTACGCCCGCCGCGAGGACCCCGAGTGCGGCGCGGCGGCGTCCGCCGAACCATGCCGCCACCGCGAAGCTCAGCGTGAAGACGATCGTCGTCTCCTTGGCCAGTGCGCCAATTGCTAGCAGCACGGCGCCGAGCGCCACGCGTCGGCGCTCCATCGCCTCCCACGCCCACAAGGAGAGGGCCAGCGCCATCGGCTCGAGCAGGTCCATGCGCAGGGCGAGAAGGAACCCCAGCGAGAGAACGAGCACAAGCGCCAGCCAGGCGGAGGCGCCTCGCCGGAGGAGCAAGCGGGCAAGCGCTGCGGTGGCCGCTATCGAAGCGGCCAGGTTGACGGCCACGAGCATCCACGGAACGAGCGCGCGGTTGCCCACGCTCAGCATCTTGACCAGCAGTGGGTAGAGAATGCGCTGATAGCGCAGTTCGGGTTGATCTAGATCTGTGGTGGAACCCCACGGATTGACCGCGATGGCATACGCGAACCGACCATCGTAGCCGACGCCCCACGTTTGGCCGGCGGGAAGATCCGGCGGAGTGCGCAAGACGAAGGCCAGCGGATCCCAGCCGTGCGTGGAGAGGACGCGCAGGACGAAGGCCGTAATCAAAGTGGCGGCGACCAGAGCGACACGCATCGGTGTCGCACTTCGACACCGGCGCGCAGGCTCTTGCCCGCGATTGATGTCGCCCATTTGTCTGGTCAATTCAGGATCCGGCGAAGGCGAATGCGACACGTTCAGTCGCAAGCGATCTCGTAGATGCCGACCCATTCATCTCGGTATACGCCCTTTCCACATGCGGGAAGATAGACGCGATCCAGATAGGCCCAGGCCGCTCGGTGGACCCCCGTCGGATCGTGACCCTCGATGATGGCCACGGCGTCCTCCGAGATGAGTAGGTGAGTAACCTGTTGGGCTCGAAGTTTGCGAGTTAGCTCGACCGGGTCTGTAACCCCTTCCACGATTTGCACAGCGCGGGATTGCTCAGCATCTGGAAGGCATCGCTCATCGCAATAGTAGCTTTGGCCATCCCACAGCATGAGCACGCGTGCCTCCGCGGGCAGCGCCGTCGTGATGAATTCCATCGCCCGGTAGTCACTCACGCGCGCCGCCAGGAAGTCCCGTTTGGATTGCTGGCCCACGACCACTGGAAGTGATGGCCGGTACTGCTGGAAGATGACAGTGAACACAAATGTCGGCAGGAGCGACAACACAATGAACCCTGTGATGGCGATCCGGGCAAAACCGGATCGGGAATCTCGGTTCATCAAGGATGAAATCGGCACAGCCGCCAGCGTGCTCAGGAGTGGGAACACGGGGAGAAGGAATTGGATTTGCTGCGATCCGAAAGCCCACAGGATCGACCAAATCGCTGCGACGCTTGCCATGAAATGCAGTCTGGTTCGCTGCGGGGAGACAACGTACAGCAGCGCCAAGGGAAACAGAAAGCCAGGGTAGTCGGCGATCGGCCAGAGCGTTCCGAACTTCATGTGTTCAAGGAAAATCGCCCAGGGGATACGAATCAAATCAGAAAGTCGATGGCCCACTCCGAAACTTGATAGGTACGACATCAGCAGATTGATGCGTGCCGCAGGCCACTCCGCAGATGGGAGAAAGAAAGGGAACACAGGATTGCCCAGCGCTATCCAATTCTTGGCATACCACGGCAATCCGACCAGGCACGCGGTCAGACCGAACAACGCTGCATGGGTTGCAGCTCGCCGGAGGCCTTTGGCCCGCGAGAGCCAAAGGATGGACAGACCGAGTACCGCGATAGGTCCCAGGGCAAGGTACTTGCTCCCCAAGGCCACTCCCCCTAAGATGCCACCGGCGATTAGCCAGCCCGGCTTGCCCTCATCATTCCATATCACGATGCAGAGAAGCGCCGTAACCTGGCAAGCGGCCCAGGCGAAATCAGTGTAGGCCACACTTGCGTAGGTGAGCAATAGAGGTACGCCAAGCAGGACCGCGAGGGCGACCCACGCACCACGACTCCCCACGTATCGGACGGCCAGCACATAAGTTACTGCAATATAGACGACAGCAAAGATAAGCTGTATGAGTTTGGCGAATGTGTCGCTGCCGAGGGCCAACCCGAACGCGAATAGCATCTCCGCCGTGAAAGGCCCGTTCGCCTGCCAGAGATCCGGCCAGCCGAGCATTCCGCCAGACTGCAGCATGTCCTTGGGCCCAACGAGATGGTACATAAGCCCGTCGTAATCCGAGGGCGGGGCAAGCGCCTCAACCAACGCCACTGTGATCAGAGCCACGAGGACCAGTGCGATGAGAGCCGCAATCGGCTCGAGGCCTTTGACCCTCCCTAGGAAGGCCGACGTTCGGCGGCGCAATGCTCCCCGTTGCGTCGTGATCTTTTCTCCAGCGACTAAGGTCAATCCAGCGGCGGTCAGGATGAGACTGGCGGGTGAAAGCAGTCCGACAAACGCAAGCGCGCCAAAGGCATAACCCATCGCCCCCAGTCCCACGAGAGGCGCAACCACTCTCCCTTCGCGAGTTGACCCGCCCACCCCAAGCCGCGCAAGGATCTTCTGGCCCAGCCCAACAGCGATCAAGAAAGCGGAACCGGCGAGGACGAGTGCGTAGACTGCATCGAGTAGCGCGCGCGGGCCGGTGACGCCGGCATCCCGTTCGGGGAGTAGTGTCCTGGCAACCGCCAACGCGGGGAAGATGCTGGCCAAGGCAATCCGCGAAAGGATCGTCCTGACGACCAAGCGCAGTTTCCCACGGCGGCTGCCAGGCTCTTGCCCGCTCATCCCATCCATAGCCACAATGCGAAGCTCGCCGACATGAATAGCATCCCCGCCAGGCCGAAATAAACGGCGGCCCGGTTGGCGAAGCGATTAGCCCCCCAAGTGCCGATGACCAGAAAGGCCGGGAAGAAGACCAGGACGTAGCGAACCATTCCAACCAACGGTTCGGTTCCACCCGTCCGGGTCAGGTAAAGCGCGAGGTACGTGGCATAGTAGATCCCATAGGCGCGAGGTAGCCTGCGCCACACGGGGACGAACATCGCCACAGCACCCAGCAGGAACAGGATATCCAGGCCATCCGTGAGGAAGAAGGTCCCGCCGAAGGCATTAGCGATTGCATGGATGAGGTTCACGCCCGGGAAGGTGAACCCTCCACCGAAGCGCTGTGCTTGCGCGAGTAAGGGTGCCCACGGTGCCAAGCCCAAGCGTGTCCACACGTACAGCGGGAAGGCAAGCGCGCCAGCCAGTCCGAGCGCCAGGCCCGCCAGCGGATAGGCCCTGCGCGTGGCTGCAAAGGCACGCAGAGCCTCCCAGGCGACCGGGACAAGGATGAGGGCCCCTGGGAGCCGTGAAAGCGAGGCGAGCGCTGCCCACGCGCCAGCACGCAGCCACTCGGCCCGTCGAACGTGAGAGAGCGTCATGACGGCGGCGAGCAAGAAGATCGATTCGGTGTAGGCGGCAAAGAGGAAGAACGCTGAGGGGAATAGCGCCAGGTAAAGGACCGTGCGCCAGGCAGTACTCGAGTCATGCAACTCATCCCGGCTGAGGCAATACAGGGCGAAGACCAGGACCAGCGCTGCAGTACTCGAAAGGACCAGCCCGGCAAGAAGGGTATTTCCTCCGAGAACGGAGGCGGCCAGCCGCATCAACCCCGGGAACAGCGGCGGCACAAACAACGCCGTATCAAACGCCGAATACCCCCGCTCCGCAATGGCCTGATAGTGCAGCGTGTCCCATCGTTGCCAGGGCGCCAGAATCGGATTCGGATCTACTGCGACGCTGTAGTACGGGCGCAGCTTGTCATCCGGCCACAGTGGCATCGCCACCTGCTGAACGACCAGCCACATCCAGAGTGTCAGGCCGACTCGGAGTTCGATGAACAGCAGCAGCAGGCTGGCTACGGGGGTTCGTCGAGCGGAATCGGGCGTTGCGGGCGTCGTCATGAGTGGCCGCTACGGGCCATCACCAACACACGGCTGGTTGACGAGATCGCCGGCCGCAACGAGGTCGTAGAGCGTGCTCCAGGCCGAGTAGTAGCTGAAGTCCGGGAGCAGCGGCAGATCGGCACCGAAGACCGTGTCGAAGACAACCCGGAAACTGTTGACCGGCGTGATCGATGGGTACAACTGCCCTGCTCCTCCACCCGGGAGGTAGTAGGCGTTGAGAATAGGCATACGTTCGCGAAGGCACGATTGCTCGACGGAACTGAAGCTCAGATGTAGCCCCGAGCCGTGGTCGCCTTGAATGATGATGACCGGCGGGGTGTCTGCATTCCTCAAGATATCATCAACGACAATCTTCATTTGGTCGTTGACGAAGAGCACCTCTTGCCCGTAACCCGTGCTGTACTCCTCGGCGGTGCCACGGTAAGTATCTCCATCGCCGGGCCAGTAGGACCGTTGCGGATCGACCGGCGCTCCGTGCGCATCAAAGACGAAGGGCGGATGCGGCGCGATGATATGCGCGAAGATGAACTGGGGTCCGGGCGCATTCCCTGCGGTGCGTAATGTGTCGAAGGCGAATTGGACTCGGGTTCGATGGGTGTCATAGGAGGGGAGGAGCAGTCCAAACGCCTGGGGATCCTCCACAGCAGCCAGCACGGTCGTGCTCAGCCACAATCCTTCCATCTCGTTGAGCGTGGTTGGATAAGCCGAGAGGTAGCGGTCGGCATCCTTCACCTGGGTGTACATGTGCCCGCTGTCCAGGGCGACCATTTCGTATCCGGCGCGCTCCAGGGCGTCGCGCACAACGCTGTGCTGTATCAATTCCCCGAGCGGTTCGCGGTTCCGTGAACGCGGGCCCATCCGTTGCGCTACAGGATCCAAGTAGGCCAGATTCAGCGAGGACGCCATCGAAAGGGCTGTCTGCGAGTAATTGGACTGGGCCTGACTGGCCACATAGAACCCGCGCGAGGTGAGGAATTGCGTGAAATCGTGCGTGTCGACGTTAAGCACTTCTTGGAGAATGTCCGCCCTGCCGTAGCCATCGAGAATAATGTAGTAGATGTCGGGCAGCTGCTCTTCGGGAGGCGCGAGGGTAACGGCCTCGAACCGAACCGGGGCCTGGTGCAGCTTGATCGAATCGACAAGCGCAGCCGTCAGGAATGATCCGATTCGCAGCGCCGGCCAGGCGAGTGCCGCCAGTGCCACGACGTTCATGAAGAGCGTCACCGAGCCGCGGTTGCGAATGGGTCTCCACACCCATCCGTTGCCAAGCAGCAAAACGACTCCCACGCAGGCGGCAAGCACCACGGGACGCGTGCCCCACGTCACTCCGCCAATGGTTGCCCCGCGCGCCACGTTGAACAAGTGACCGAACACCAGTAGAACGAGGATTGAGAGCGAGGCTATGAATGCGGCGCGATGCCCCTCGCGCACGGCCAGCCATGCCAGCCCGAGCACGAGCACCCCGACAACGAATGAAAGAAGTAGGACGCGCACCCCGAGAAGGATGGCATTCTCGGCTGCGTTGAATGCGAAGAGCGAAAGCGCGGGATAGAGCGCAAAGAGCGTCGGATGGATATACCAGTATCGACTCATCGGAAACCCTGCTTGGCCTCCATCAAGAAGAGATGACGCGTGGTGCCCGGCACACTTTGTCTCTGGCGGATGGTGAATGTCTCCACGAATGCGCGCTCGAATCCCTCAAGGGTGTACGAGTCGAAAATGTCCTCGCGGTTTGTCAGCAGCCGTTGCACCTGAGGATCGTCCTTCGGCACAAACTCGACGATCAGCCACCTCCCGCAGGATGCGAAGAAGCGCGCCAATTCGGGCAGCAGGACGTTGTTGGCAATCGCCAGGTGGTGAACGAGCGCCAGTGCCAGCAGTGTGAAGGCAGGCCCTCGCGCGAGGAGCGGCATGCGCTCGGCAGACGCCCAGCCCAATCCAGGCGTCGGGTTGGTCAGGTCCATCACCAAGGGCAGGCAGTTGCGAATCTCGCGCCGGCAGCATTCGCGGTAGTTGAGCTCGACCGCACCCGGGTCGATGTCGAAGGCGATCGTCAGATGCTGGCGCTCGTACGCCAGTTGGCTGAAGCGCCCGGTGTTCGCGCCCAGATCCCAGACGGTGCCCGGCCCCACACGGTCGAGCCACTCGCCCACGATCTGCATCTTCGCTCGCATCGCCTCTTCGCTGTACTCATTTGCGCGATAGTAATTCGCCCAAACGCTCAATTCGGGGCGCCAGATCAGCTTCTCGACGGTCGCCTCCAGACTGTCGAAGATCCCGATCAGGCCTGCGCGGCTCATCCTGCCGCGCTCGGCCGCAGGGCGCCCAGGCGCCGTGGTGGCAAATCGCTGTTGGGCAGTTGCATGAAGGTGGAGGTGGGCGAGCAATCCGAAGTTGAGGCGAGTCCGGCCAGGCAGCAGGCTCGAAGCGAGGTCGAGCGGTAACCCATCGATGAAGACACGCGTGAGCTGGGCCAGGCGCACATCCGAGTACGCCATGAGCGCCAGGGGCGCGAGGAAGTGCTGGCAGAACTGGCGGTAGGCGTCCCACGGCTCGCCCTCGCGATAGGCGTCGAACGACAGACTGTCGATGAGCAGCGGACGTCCATCGACAAACTGGATATTGAAGGCGTTGGCGTCCTTCAAACGCATCCCGAAGGCAAGCGCTTCGCGGGCAACACGCAGCGTCGTCCGCGCTGCGTCTTTGAGCTGTCCGAAACACCATTCGTAGGGGTAAGAGATGAAGGGGATTGGCTTCGGGCGGAGCACCCGAAAGGCAAGCGACGCGTCGGCCGGCGGGAGATCGACTTCTTCGTGCTCGATGAGTAGACCTTTGTCGATCAAGCGGGCATACAGCCCGCTCTCCATCATCGTCCGATATGCGGGCCCGCCGCGCTGATTGACCTGGCGATAGAACGTGCCCTCCCGCGTGAAGATGAAACCGTTGGGATCCCGAAAAGAGGCGGCCGAGCGGTCAGCGGACATCCTCGGGCTCCTTGCCCCCCCGGCCGAAAAGGCGGGCAAAGAACGCTTTGATCCTCTTCCAGAAGGCGCGTATCAGCACCGCGGCGCCGAGGAGAGCCGCCAGCGCAAGTTGCAGCAACAGACTGCCCGACCCCGGATCGAGGTAGGCCAGGCCTTGGGTGTTCGCCCCTGCGGGCAGGTGGGTTACCCAGGAGCTGGTGGAGAAGAATATGGCGTGCATCGCATGCCGCCTTCAATTCGCAGATGTCGGGCCAGGCGGCAAGGCCGCCTCACGTCAATTTGCAAGGCCCGTGCCAGCACATTGCCCTGGCGGGGCACTGCCTTGGCAGGAGTGTACGCGGCGCCTCGTGGGCTGTCAATCGGCCTCCGGAAATCGGGGACATGCGCCCCGCAGAGAGGCATGGGCACCCCTCTCCACGAGCCATCCATCTACGCGTGGGCCCAACGCGCAATACTCGCCCAGGCCGAGCGCGCGCGGGCATGCGTAAGGCATGCTGTGCCCTCCGCCCGCTTCGGCCCGCTCAACGCCCTTAGGCGAACCGGGCGTTGATCTCGCGCAGCGTGTGCTCGGCGGGTCGCAGTTGTTCTGGGCTCAGCCGCGCCAGCGGCGTCGCGCCTAGCCCGGAGATTTCGACAAACGTGGGCTGGGTGGGGTTGACGTAGATCAGCCCGGTGACGAATGTGCCCTGCGTGCGCGACTCCTCGATCAAGGTCAGCGCGGCCAGGCGCGAGGTCGGATCGTGATCGACCTCGATCTTCTTGAGGCGCAGGCTCGAGCCGTCGGCGAAGGCCACCGAGGTGATCTCGCCCGGCTCGTAGCTCACCACGATCTCGTCCCGCACCGGCACGTAGGTCAGGTCGTGCAGCGGCTCCTCGTGCTCGCGGCCCCATGCGTAACTCTTGGGCGACTCGTCCTTGTTGTTGAAGATCACACACGGACTGATCACGTCGAGCACCGCGGTGCCCTTGTGCGCCAGCGCGGCTTTGAGCAGCGTCGAGAGCTGGCGCGGGTCGCCGGCAAACGAGCGCGCCACGAAACTCGCCCCGCCGATCAGCGCCTCCAGACAGATGTCGATCGGTGGCAGCTTGTTCTGTAGCCCCCTCTTCAGCTCGAGGCCCTGCTCGGCGGTGGCAGAGAATTGCCCCTTGGTGAGGCCGTAGACCCCGTTGTTGGCCACGATGTAGACCATCGGGACGTTGCGCCGCACCAGATGCTTGAATTGCCCCATGCCGATGTTGGCCGTATCGCCATCGCCGCTCATGCCGATCGCTCGCATCGTATGGTTGGCGAGGATGGCGCCGGTCGCGGCCGAGGGCATGCGCCCGTGCAGCCCGTTGAATCCGTGCGCGCGGTTCATGAAGTACGCCGGGGCTTTGCTCGAGCAGCCGATGCCGCTGACCTTGATCAGTTGTTCGGGCGGGATCGAGAGTTCAAAGCACACGGCGACGATCTGGCTGACGATCGAGTTGTGGCCGCACCCCTGGCACAGCGTCGTCTCCAGGCCGCGGTAGTCGTTCTTCTCCAGGCCCAGCAGGTTCGTTGCCGATTTCTTGGGGGCTGTTGCTACCGTCATTCTTTCTTCTCCTCCCACCCCGCACGGTCTCCACGACCCGTTGCGCCGTGAGGGGCAGTCCATCATTATGAGCCAGCGAGCGCATCACACCAGCGTGCTCGGCGAAGTCGATCTTCAGCAGGCTGTGCATCTGTCCGTCGCTGTTCAACTCGACCACCCAATTGACCAGGTGCGCCGCGAGGAACGTGCCCACCTCATCCGCGAACGGGACCGCGCGCAGCCGCAGGTAATCCGTGGGCATGCCGTCCTCGGCAAGTAGGTGTCGCGCCTCTTGGATAGCAGGGTCGGTGGAGCCGAACCCGAGCAACCCGACGCGTGCACCCCGCATGCGTTCCACTACCGGCGGCGGGACCAGCCCCTTGGCGGTCTGGTACTTACGCGCCAGGCGCGCCATGTTGGCTTCCCACACGCGCGGATCTTCGCTGTAGACCGCATTCTCATCGTGCCCCGTGCCGCGCGTGAAGTAGGCGGCGCGCGGGTGCGCATTTCCGGGCAGCGTGCGCCAGCCGATACCGTCGCCATCCACATCCTTGTAGCGCGCGAACCCGCCCAAGCGGGTCAGGTCCTCGGCGCTGAGCACCTTGCCCCGGTCCATCGGTTGATCGGGATAGCGAAAGGACGGGATGCGCCAGAGATTCATGCCCAGGTCGAGATCGCTCAAGACAAAGATCGGCGCCTGCAACCGCTCGGCCAAGTCGAAGGCGCGCCAGCCGAATTCGAAGCACTCGCTCGGTCCCGGCAAGAGCACCACCTGGCGTCCGTCGCCGTGGCCGATGAAGTGCGCGAACAGCAGATCGCCTTGGGAAACTCGGGTCGGCAGGCCGGTCGAGGGGCCCATGCGCTGAATGTCCCAGATGACCACAGGCACCTCGGCAAAATGCGCCAGGCCCGAGAACTCCGCCATCAGCGAGAGGCCCGGCCCCGAGGTGGAGGTCATCGCCCGTGCTCCCATCCAACCCGCCCCGACGGCCATGCCTAGAGCGCCCAACTCATCCTCCGACTGGACGATCAGGAAGTGGTTCTCGCCGCTGGCTGGGTCGCGGCGGAGCTGCGGCAGGTATTCCTGCAACGCTTCCGCCAACGAGGAGGCAGGCGTGATCGGATACCACGCCGCGAACGAAACCCCGCCATAGATCGCACCCAGGGCCGCCGCCATGTTGCCATCTACCAGGATCGTATCGGTCGCGGCCGGCAGGCGCTCGAACTCGGAAACCATCCGTCTTGGTCAGGTTCTCCGCGGCATGCTTGTGGGCCGCCTGCACCACGCCGAAATTGAGGGCCACCGCCTTGGGCTTGCCGCGAAAGTGCGTTGCCAACGCATCCTCGATCTCGCCCAATTCGATCCCCAGCAGCCACGCCAGACCACCCACGTAGGCCATGTTGGCCACGTACGGGCGCAAGGAGGCCTCTGCTCCGGACTCGCGCGCCAGCCGCGTGGCCGGGATGGCGTAGTAGTGCACGTCGTTGCGGAATTTCTCGAACGCCAGGTCGTCGGCGTACAAGCACACGCCGCCCGGCGCGAGACCTTTGAGATCCTCGATCACCGTTCCGCGGTTCATCGCGATCAAGATCTCCGACTGGTCGGTCCGCGCGAGGAACCCGGCGGCATTCGCCCGAATGGTGAACCAGGTCGGCAACCCCTGAATGTTCGAGGGGAACAAGTTCTTGCCCGACACCGGAATGCCCATTGTGAACAGCGACCGCAGGATGACCCCGTTCGCCGTCTGGCTGCCCGACCCGTTGACCGTCGCCACAACAATCGAGAAGTCGTTGACCTTGTGGGCCTCGCCGCGCTTCTCCGCCACCGCGGGCTGAGCTTGAACACTCATGGATACCTCTCCTTACGAATGCGGGACCGAGGAACGAATGGCCGCGGCCTGCCCCTCCGCCTCACGGTGGCGCAGCAGGCGCGTGTGATCGAGCAACGCCGTTTCCGCCGCCGCAAAGTCGCCGCGGCCAATGGCCTCGACCATACGCTCGTGGTAATCCCATACCTTCTGCAGGTAGGCCAGGTCGGCATACAGGCTGAGCCCCACCGCCTCGTACATGTCCCAGTAGGCTTGCAGCAACCCGAGCACGAAGGGGTTGCCCAATCGCGAGTAGATCGTCAGATGCAACTGGCGGTGTTCCTCGTGGGGGATGTGCACCGGGTGCGTGGCCAGCTTCGCCCTCGCGCGTGCGATCAACTCCCGCAGGCGCTCGTGGTCTTCGGCCATGAGTTGCGAGGCGGCCTCCTGCAAGAACGACATCTCCACTTTGATGCGCAAGTCCCCGTAGCGATCGAACAGCGAGGGGTCGGTCGAGACGGCGTAGTTGAGGCTCTCGCGCACGGCCGGGACAAAGCTGTATTCCGAGCGGCGGATTCCGGTGTGCGGCCGCACCTCAATCAAGCCCAGGCAGCGCGCCACTTCCATTTGCTCGCGCAGTTTGCCCTTGCTCACACCCAGCCTTCCCCCGAGCACCTCCAGCGATGGCAGGTGCTCTCCCGGCGTGGTGCGCGTGGCCAGAAACCTAACAAACTGATTCATCATCGTCCTCTGCATAGACGTCTCTTGGCGTATTCATCCTATTAATCTTACTATATTGTAGAGGGACGGGTGGGAAATGTCAACCACGAGTGCCGTGCGAGCGTTTCGGCTGGTTCCAGGCTGTTTCGTGGACTTCACTACCCGCGGATTTGACTCGGCAGCTCAGACAAGGACTTCGCCAGGTGCGTCCCATGCCAGAATAGCAGCCGACCATCGACGGGCACAATACGGGGCGCCGTCCGGCCTCGCTCGGAGAAGAGGCGCATCAGCAGCGCCTGATCTGCCTCGCCGAAGGAGAACGGCTCGTTCGGCAGGAGGATCACCTGCGGCTGCGCCGCGGCGATCTCATCGGGCGTTACGCGGGGGTAGCGGTCATCGCGATCACCCGGTGCTTCGGCGGCGGCTGCCTCCCACTCCGCCTCGAGTGGATAGCGTCGGCGACGCTCGCCAAAGACGTTGGCTCCCCCACACGCGGCCAACACGTCGCTGGCATAAGTCTCGTCGCAGAACGTCATCCACCAGCGTGGGTCATCCCGCGATGTGTCGCGCCAGATCGGGCAAAAAACCCGTTGCGGGTTCTCTCGGTTAGCGGCCCGCCCCCACTCCGCGGAGCGCACCAGCCAATCGACCTGCATCGCCATCTGGCGCGAACCGTAGACCGCCGCCAGAGTATGCAAATCGGCGAGCGCATGCTCGACCGAGTGTGGAAACGTCAGCCACACTGCAATACCATGCCCGCGAAGTGCAGCGATGGCCGTTTCACCGTTCTCTTCTTGATTCGCGATAACCACGTCGGGAGTGAGCGCGATGATTTTCTCGACATCCGGGTTCTTCGTTCCGCCCAGGTGCGGCAAGCGAGAGGTGCCCTCCGCCGGCAGGACGCAGTAGTCGGTCACGCCCACCAGCTTCTCGCTCAGCCCGAGATCGAACAAGCTCTCGGTCATCGAGGGAACGAGGCACACGATGCGCTCCGGCGCCTTGACCAAAACGGGGAACTCGTTCATCGAACCCACGCCGCCCCCAAGGTGATGGTCGGCGAGGGCTCCCCCCACACCTCCACCTCCCCCTTCGGCCCGAGCGCGAGAGCGGCGTGTTCGCCTAGACCGAGGCGGAAAAGCGTGGGGCGTTTGAGGATGGCGAGGCAGGCCATGCCCGGGACATGTCGTGCCTGCAGCACCGCTCGTCGCAGCCAGCCACACCCTGCCGCAAGTTCTTCTGTTTCGATCACCTCGCCCAAGGCCTCGCTGCTGCGCCCCTCCGCGAGAAGAACCGCGCCGTCTTCCAAAGCCAGCAAGAGATTGTCGCCGGTCCCTGACTCTTCAAGAGAATTCACGAGGTCGGCCGCCGAACCGGTGTCGGGAATGACGACCATGGTCGCCTCGCCCAGGCGCTCATCGCCTCCCGGGCTGCCCATGACCACCACCTCACCCGGCAAGCCGCTGAGGATGCTGCACTCCGCCAGGCGTGTCTCGGACGCCTCACGGGCCGCGGCATTCGGCGCGAGCACCACCAGTTGACCCGCCTGCTGGACAAGCGCTGCAGCCCGCGCCAAAAGTGCGTCATCCGCTGGTCCACCACACAAGATGAGCCAGCCCTCACCGGGGGGTCGCATGAAGAAGGTTTGCGGCGGGGTCATGATGTTATACGCGCGTTCGCGCGGGAGTCGCGGCGCGGCGTACTCGCTGAAGATGAGGCCGCTCTCAGCCCGAGCCGGGGTGAACCCTATTGATGCTTGGGCGGGTCACCCTGCGGAGCCGGCGGCGTGCCCGCGTGCTTATTCTTCTCGCCGGAGGTGCTGCACGTGCAGCCACCGCTGTCGTGCCGGTCGCACCCGTTTCCGGCCTTGGCCTCCAGCGCCTCAAGCTCATCGAGCGGCTGCACCTCTCCACGCTGGAATTCCACTCGGCCCGTTTCTTCGCCGAGATCGACCAGCACACCCTCACGCAGCGGGAACACGTCCGCCACTTTCCCATCCCCGCGCGGGGTGCGCACGCGCTTGCCGCGCTTGGGGAGTTCGGCTCGCGCCTGGACATATTGCTCGTATTCGTAGATCAGGCAGCAGCGCAGCCGCCCGCACATGCCGGTGATCTCGCTCGGATTGAGCGAGATGCCCTGCGCCTTGGCCATCTTGATCGAGATCGGGCTGAACTCGGTCAGGAATTTCGAGCAGCAACGCGTGGTGAGGCCGCACGCGCCCATCCCGCCGATCAGCCGCGCCACATCGCGCGGGCCGATCTGGCGCATCTCGACTTGGGTCTTGCCGAAGCGCTGCTGCATATCGCCTCGCAGCGATTTCAGTTCGGGCTTGTCTTCTCCCTCCACTGAAAAGAGAAAGGTCAGGTGGCTGCCGTCATATCCGTACTCGGCGGCCACGATTTTCACCCCGCGCAACGCAAGCTGCACGGCGCGTTCGCGGCATAACACCAGCGCTTCTGGCTCGCGTGATTTCCACGATTGCTGCAGCAGCATGTCCTGAGCGGAAGCCGGGCGCTCGATCGTCCGCCAGCCGCCCTCGGGCTGGGGCGAGTCCTTGACGAACTGGATCACCTGCCCGATCTGTCGGCCGCGCGCCGTACCGACCAGAACATAATCGCCCTCATGGACGCGGTCGCTGTGCGCCGTTGCGTCGAAGTGATAGATCTTGCCTAACTTGTGAAAGCGAATACCGACAATCGTCGTCATCGCGCTACCTTCAAGTGTGTTCCAGAAGTTGGATCAACGGATGATCGTGTGCGCGTCAATTCGTGCGTCATCAACCCGGCGCTACTTCGTCCACAGGGTCAGCCCCTCGCCAACCTCCGATGGGTCGTAGCCGTGCGCCTCGGCGTAGGCCACGAACGCGCCTTCGAGCTCCTGTTCCATGCCGACCAGAATACCCGCCGGCGGCCTGGCCGTCAATACGACTTCCAGGTTCTCCGGCGAGACGATGTGCAGCGCTTCACGTTCCGAGGGCGACACAAGCGAGCTGACCCTCCAGGCGAAGGGCCCGCTGGCGAATTGTTCATAGATAGGCAACCCGCCCTCGAGGACGTAGATCGGGCTGAGCGTGAGCACGGGCCCGCCGTCCACTGCCTCCGCGACCCTGGCACCGACGGTGCGCGCCGCGGAGATCGGCCACCCGTCCGGGCGCATCAGTGCCCGAAGCGAGGTCGGCCTCTACGCGCGAAGCCCAGATGACCCCCAGAGCCACCAGGATCACCCAGGCCGTTCCGAGCGGCCACCGGCGTTGGCCGAGATTGATCTGAGCTGCCGAAACGACTGTGGCGATCGCAGCGAAGGGCACAAGCATGTAAAAGTACTGAAACCAACTCGGTGTCGGCGCGAAAGCGCCCCACAACAGAAACGGGAAGAGCAGGCCGATGGCCAGCGGTATGCGCCGTCCCTCGCCGTGAAAGAGAATAAGCTGAACGCCATCCACAACGAGGAACAACACCAGGCTGCCGAAGAGCAACGCGCCGCGAGGCTCGAGCAGGACTTGTTCGAAGAAGAATCGCAGCTTGCCCGCCAGGTCCATGGCGGTGGTGTAACCCATGGCTTGGCGGTAGGCTGTGTTGAGTGCGGCATACTCGAAGTTCCCGAAGCGGAACGCCGCTGGAGCAATCAAAGCGAGCGCGAGAGTCGGCCCGAGGCCGAGCGCGCCCCCCAATGCATATTGACCGACGGCGCGCATGCCCCGCCGGATGCCTTCACGCCTCGACCACAGGAGGACGACGAGTGCGAGCGCCCCCGCGGCCGGAGCGAAGCTCAAGCGTGTGCCCACCGCCAGCCCAGCCGCGAGGCCCGCGCCGAGGAGCGGCCTGGTGGGCTTGGGCCGGCCAGCGGCGCGGCTGAGCGCGAGTGCGAGCAAGAAGAAAGCCAGGGCGGCATCATGGTTCCACGCCCGGCCAACGGTGTAGAAAGTGACCGGTGAGAATGCCATCAGCACAAGCGCCGAGGCCGCCAGGCTCAGGCGAAGCAGCGGCGGCGTTCGTGCCAGCTCACTCCACACCAGCCAGAACACGATCCCAAGTGAGAGCGTAGCAAAGGCAAGCGAGGTGAGTCGTGCTGCAAGCAATGGAGATGCCGCAAGGAGGTCGATCAACCCGTAGAGATACACCAGGTTGGGGACGTGGAAGTATGGGTAGTCGCGGTACGGGAGGAGGCCTTGGCGTGCCAGCAAGATGCCGCTGGCCACGAATTGATGTTCATCATGGTCGATTTCGCGCGGGAGCGCCACACCGGCCAACACTGTGCTCAGAATAAGCAACAGCAATACGGCCAGCGCGAACGCGAGTGGTGTGAATCCAACTTGCCTGGCAGCCTCGGGCTTCATGGGTCGGGTTGCACCGCGCCATCCCTCAGGCGACGACCCCTGCGCGATCCTCGGGGAGAGGAATTGCCGCCGGCCGCGAGCACCCTCGCGCCGAGGGTGACGCCAACCGCAGGACACAATGGGCTACCCAACGGTCTTGATCGCGATCGGTTGGCTTCCGGCCAGGGCGGCGACGCTGACCCGAGCCGCTAGACGCTCGGCGAGTTCGCGCAACGCGATCCCAACCGGCGAATCGGGTTGGCTCAGGACGACCGGGACGCCGCCATCCCCGCCAACTCTCACCGCCGGATCCATTGGGATCTCGCCGAGGAATGGCACTTGTGCCGCTTCGGCCAGGCGCTTGCCTCCACCGCGGCCGAAGATATCCATCGTCTGGCCGTCCGGCAAGCGCAGGTAGCTCATGTTCTCGACCACCCCCAAGATCGGCACTTCGAGCGTGCGGAACATCTCCAGTCCGCGCGAGGCATCATCCAGGGAGACCTGCTGCGGCAAGGTCACGATCACTCCGCCCGTCAGTGGGATGGATTGACTCAGGCTGAGCTGCGCGTCGCCGGTGCCTGGCGGCAGGTCGATCACCAGGTAGTCCAGCTCGCCCCAAAGCACGTCCGCCAGGAACTGACGAATCGCCGAGTGCAGCATCGGACCTCGCCAGATCAGCGGCTGGCCGGGCTTCACCAGGAAGCCGATCGACATGACGCGCACGCCGTGCGCCTCGGCCGGCACGAGCTTCTTGCCTTCGGGCGAGGGCATCGAGCTGAGCCCCATCATGATCGGGACGTTCGGGCCGTAGATGTCCGCGTCGAGCAAGCCGACTCGCGCCCCAGCCTTGGCCAGGGAGGCGGCCACGTTAACGGCCACGGTCGTTTTCCCCACGCCACCCTTGCCCGATGCGATCGCGATCGCATTGCGCACAGGCATTTCGATCAGGCCGCGGTCGCGCCCGTCGGAGGGCACCGTCGACTTCAAGCTTGACCTCGACCTCCCGCACTCCGGGCAGGCTGCGCACAGCGTCGTGCGCCTCGCGCTGGATCCGATCGCGCAGCGGGCAGGCAGGCGTGGTCAGGACGATCGTGAACGAAACGCGTCCTTCGCCGATCTCGAGGTCGCGGATCATGTTCAGGGTCACAAGGTCCTTATTGAGTTCCGGTTCTTGCACGCGACTCAGCGCGCGCATAACTTCTTCGGTCTTGGGTGATGCCTGGGATGTCAACGTTCACCTCGTCTTTCAACACTCAGCCGGCTAACTTCCAAGTAGGCCTGGATATCCTTTCGCGCCCGTTCGAAGAGCTTGATCATTTCTTGATCGGTGCCGCGAAACCGCAATACCGCCTGCCGGGCGCACGCCGTACAGCCGCGCATCGCCCGGTACGAGTCCGCCTGACAGGTCAGGCAGCCGTCCAGCCGCACCATCATCAGCGCGAAGGCCAAGGCGTCCGGGTGTTCCTCATCCAGATGGCTGATGCGGTCCACCAGATGGCGCCACGGCACCCCGCGCAAGTCGCGCAAGGAGGGAGCCACCCGCAGCGGGAAGAGCATTTCGGCGTCTTCGTGATACATCGAGCTCGGGTTCCTCGGGCCTCAGGCGGCCGCTTGGGTCTTGGCTTTGCGCGCTTCTTTTTCTCTGCGCGCCTCTTCCTCGCGGGCAAAGTTGCTGGGGCGTATCGCCGCGTAGTATGAGACCGGCCGCGAGAGGTGCTGCTTGTCGAAGATGTGCGCCTCGCGCCGATCGTAGGAGGCGATTTCGTAGTCGTGGTCCATCTTGATCGCATCGAACGGGCAATACTCCGCGCACAATCCGCAATTCATGCAGATGTCGACGTCGATGAAGAACTCCTGCGGCGCAGGCACCGGGCGGCCGGTGGCCGGGTCAGTGGTGCGCACGATCCAGATGCACTGCGGCGGGCAGACCTTGGCGCAAATGCCGCACGCCGTGCAGCGGTCCTGCTTCTCTCCACGCGGACCTTCTTCGTACACCAGGAAGGGGATATAGCGGAACTCCTCCGGGACGGGGATCTTCTCTTCCGGGTATTGAACAGTAAACAGCCCGCGCACGTCCTTCGAGGAGCGGTGCTGAATCCCGTGCGGCGTGCCGTAGCGGCCCTTGCCCAGCCAGCGCAAGTCCTCGAGATAGGTCTCGATGAAATGGCGCAAAGTGGTCGTCAGACCCTTGATGATGCCCAGGCCATACATGATTTCGTCCTTCCCGCGCTAGCGGTCCACTTCGCCAAGGGTGATGTCGATGCTGCCGAGGATGACCACGGCGTCGGCGATCTTCTGCCCGCGGCACATCTCGCCCAGCGGGGTCAGGCTGATGAATGACGGTGGGCGGACGTGATAGCGCCAGGGGTTGGACTTGCCGTTGGAGACGACGTAGAAACCGAGCTCGCCCTTCGGGCCGTCGACGCGCGCGTAAGATTCGCCGGCAGGCACGCGCACCTGATACATGGCCTTGCCCGTCTGAATCTCGCCAGCAGGAATATCCCGCAGCGCTTGGCGCAGGATCTTGAGAACTCTCGCGCATCTCGTCCAAGCGGATCAGATAGCGGTCGTACACGTCGCCGTGGGTTCGCACCGCCACGTCGAAATCGAAACGGTCGTAGATCCCGTAGGGTTCGGCGCGGCGCACGTCATAGGCCACCCCAGAGGCCCGCAGCACTGGGCCGGCCGCGGCATAGGCGATCGCCCGATCGCGGGGCAGAACGCCTACCCCGATGCTGCGCGCGCGCAGGATCTCGTTGCCGGTGAGGAAGTCATCCAGCTCGTCGATCTTGTGCGGCAGACGCTCCTCCACTAGTTCGCGGATGCGCTGCAATGTGCCCTCGGGGAAGTCGCGCGCCACCCCGCCGAAGCGGAAGAAGTTGCACATCATGCGCGAGCCCGTGATGGCCTCGAAGAGATCCAGAATCAACTCCCGATCCTGGATGGCGTAGAGCGCCGGCGTGAAATAAGCGCCCAGGTCGTTGAGCAGGAAACCGATGAACCATAGGTGATTGCTGATGCGGCCAAGCTCCGCCATGATG
Organism: uncultured Chloroflexia bacterium; assembly: GCA_963712475.1. GTDB lineage: Bacteria > Chloroflexota > Anaerolineae > Anaerolineales > RBG-16-64-43 > RBG-16-64-43. Next base: position 133,723 of record CAVQIA010000004.1, on the reverse strand, counting down.
ACGCGGATGTACTCGGCGCGCTCCGGCGGGCGGATGCCCATCAGCTTCTCGACCGCCAGCGCGTAGCCGAAGTTGTTGCTGAGCGAGTTGATGTAGTCGAGCCGATCGGTGAAGGGCATGTTCATCAAGAACGTGTTGCGTTCACCGATCTTCTCGTGGTTGCGGTGCAGGTAGCCCACCACAGGTTTGAGGTCGATGATCGTTTCGCCCTCCAACACGGCCACCATACGAAAGATGCCGTGGGTGGAGGGGTGCTGCGGTCCGAGGTTGAGCAGAATGCGGTCGGTGCGCAGACCGCTGCCGTTGCCGCCGGGTTCGATGCGCCCGAAGGAGGCATACAGCGCATCTTCTCCCTCCGGCACCCACCCTTCCAGCGTGAACCCCGCCGGGTACTCAACATTGCTGCCAAAGGGGTTCAGGTCCTCGCTGCGACGGGCTCGGCCGACGGGCCAACGCGCCTCGAAGGGTTTGCCTTCTTGCTCGTAGAATGCCTCGCGCCAATCCTTGCGCATCGGCCAACCCGCAAAACCCTCCCACATCAGGATGCGGCGCAAATCCGGGTGCCCGTCGAAGCGGATGCCGTACATATCGTAGGCTTCGCGCTCCTGGAGCTCCGCGCTGGGGAAGAGCGGGACGAGCGAGGGCACATGCGGGTCATCGCGCGGCACCAGCGTATGCAGCACCAGGGCGCCGCCTCCCTGAGTTCGGAACAAGTGGTAGACGACTTCAAGTTTGCCATCCGGCAATTGGTCCACGCCGGTCACGCACGATAAATAGTCGTAGTGGAACTCATCGCGCACGGCGCGGGCCGCCTCGACCAGGCGCGATGCGTCGACGCGATAGCCGGAATACCCGCTGCGTGTCTCACGCACAAGCGCGTCGCCCAGACGCGCCTCCATCTCTTGCTCAAGCGTTGGTGCGGGCGAGGATGTCATCGAGTGCCTCTGCAATCAGGATGAAGGAGGAGTGGGAGATGTCGAACCGCCCTGCGCGGAGGCGTGCGCCGCGCGTTCGCGCAACAGGTCGGCTTGCGCCGGGTTGATGAGGTCCGGCCCGAGCAGCGGGAGCGGAACCTCGGCAACCGAATCGCGTCGGTACCACGAAACCCCGCGCAACGATTGACCGTCGATCTTCTTCTGCAGATGAATGAGGCCGTAAAGCAGGGCTTGGGGCGTGGGGGGGCATCCGGGCACATACACATCCACCGGAATGAATTGATCGATGCCGGGCACCACGTTGTAGCCCTCTTTGAACGGCCCCCCGCCCGAGGCGCAGGCTCCCATGGCCAGGACGTACTTGGGTTCTGCCATCTGATCGAACAGGCGCACGATCTGCGGAACCATCTTCTTCGTGACCGTTCCCGAGACGATGAGCAGGTCGGACTGGCGCGGGCTGGGACGCATGATTTCCATTCCGAACCGTGAAAGGTCGAAGCGGCTGGCGGCGGTGCAGATCATCTCGATGGCGCAGCAGGCCAGCCCGAAGAACATCGGCCAGATGGAATTGCGGCGACCCCAGTTGTAGATCTTGTCGAGAGAGGTGATGGTGACTTTGCCTTGCAGCTCGGGGGGGATGGCGGTGCCGGAGACGTCGGTCCCTTCACTCATCGACTGTCACTCTCCTCAAACCAGGCGCCGACAATGCTCGTGAGTATGCCGTCGTTGGCCAGCGCCGGATCGTCTGCGAATTCCGGCAGGGCCAGCACCCACCGGTAGATAGTCTCCAGCCCGATTGAGGCCAAGTCGGCCCGCGGATGGTCGCGCGCCAGCGCCTGGGCCAGCATGTAGGAGTCATCCCAGGTGAGTGAGTCGGGCTTGGCGGATGGATTAACTACGGGATTTGCCAATGCAGGCCGGGCGTGCCGGGTTGGAGATCGTCGGGAATTATACCGCCCGCAGGGAGGGTGTCAAGGAATGGGGTTGTTTGCGGGAGTGGTTTGAATAAATCGGAGCGATTGTGCTGAATTCAGACATATGTACCTACAATTGTACATTTGCGTCCGCGAGCATGCTTCGCGGGCGGGAACTCGGATCGCTTCGAAGTCCGACCTCCTCGGCGCCGTTCTCAGTGGGTGTCGCACACTCATTGGCCGCGACATCGCGGATTCCGGAGCCCCAGTCGGTGTCTTTTTGGTCAGTCCCGCTCATGCTTCTCCGACGGCGACCTTGAGTTCGCGACATACGGCATCCACCTGCGCCTTCGGTCATGACGCTCGAGAACGGCAGCGCGAGGCTCTGCTCACCGAGGAGTTCGGTCACGGGGAAATCCCCCCGCCGGTATCCGAACTGCTCGACGTAGAACGGCTGGAGGTGAATCGGAGAGAAGTAATTGCGCGTCGGGATCTCTCGCGCCAACAGGTGACGTGCAACCTCGACGCGGCTGGCGGGCGGCAGGATGCGCACGACATAGACAAACCACGATATGCGCGTAGTGGTAGAGGCGATTTGGGGCGGGCGCACTCGCTCCAGCCCGGCCAAGCGCTGCGTGTACCACATGGCCACCCGATGGCGCCGGTTGATGAGATCGTCCAATCGTCGGGCCTGTGCTACTCCCAGCGCGGCGCTCAACTCGTCAAGGCGGTAGTTGTATCCTAGCCGGATGTGCTCGAGCCAGGTGGCGCCGGGCGCGCGGCCCTGGTTGCGCAACGACCGCGCGAGTTCCGCCCACTCGACGCGCGAGGTGACCAGCGCCCCGCCCTCGCCCGTGGTCATCTGCTTATTGGGATAGTAGGCAAAGACCCCGATATCCCCTAGCCCGCCGGCCGGTCGTCCTTTGTACGATGAGCCAAGCGCCTCACAGGCATCTTCGATGACCGTGAGCTTGTTCGCACGCGCGACGTCCCGCAGCGCGTCCATGTCCGCCGGCTGGCCGAATACATCCACCGGCAATAGCGCGCGCAAGCGTGACGCGTGCAGCTTCTTTCGCCGATGGCTTCGCGGGAGATAGGCCCTGGCGTTCTTGCGCCCGCGCCGGATGGCCGAAACGGCCTCCGCGACGCGCCCCGGATCGATGTTGCCCGTGCTCTCCTCGACATCGACGAATATTGGCAGCGCGCGTTCATACAGCAGACAGTTGGCCGAGGCCACAAAGGAGAAGGGTGTGGTCACAGCCCAGTCCTCTTCACCCAGCCCCGCCGCGATCACGGCCAAATGTAACCCCGCAGTTCCGGAGTTCACGCCGACGGATTGCGACACGCCGGCCAAGCGCGCCATCTCAGCCTCGAAGACCTCGATCTGCGGGCCCATGCTCAGGTGTGGCGTGCGCAACACCTGGACCACCGCATCAATCTCGGATTGCGAGACATCGGGAGCCGACATTGGGATCTTCATGGGTTACTGCTCACCTCGAAAAAGTCATCGTCGTTCGCTTTAGGGTGTCTTCGTCGAACCACTCAGGGCGACTCGCGGAGCAGGAATCTTCGCCGCCTCGACGAGGTCGCGAACGTCCTCATCGGGGGCATCCGCTTTCGTCGGCGGCTCTTCCTGCGCGTGAAGCCCCTCGGCCCGGCGCACGCGAATCGTCCGCATGCCCACCTCGCGCGCGCCGCGGAAATCCTTCGCGGGATTGTCCGCGAGATAGCAGCACTCCTGGGGGCGCACCTTCATGCGGCGGACCCATCCTTCGAACGGTGCGCGGCTGGGCTTCCAACGCGCGCGATCGTCCTCGCCGCTGATGAGGACCACTTCGAACGACGCGGCCAGCCCGAGCGCACGCAGTTTCGCCTCCTGTACGGCTCGTACGCCCTCGGTAATAACTCCCTGCCTGACCCCATGCGCGGCGAGTGCTCGGAACATCACGGGCACATCCCCGAACATCGATATCCGCGGCGCATGCCCCCGATAGACCGCGACCATTCTCTCGACCCAGACCGCGGGATCGAAGCCTCTCTCTTCCAGCCACAGGTTGAAGACCTCGCGCCGAATCCCAGCCGCGAATAGCGCCTCGAGCTCGGCCTGGACGATGGGCGCCGACAGCCCGAGCTGCGCCTCTGCCCATTCGGCGACAGCCCGATACCCGCTGCGCACGAATTCGCGCTCGGCGTAGAGGGTGTCATCCAGGTCGAACGCGACGGCGGCCAATGCGGGCATGGGTTTCTTCGTCGAGGAAAAACGAATCGTCAAAGCGAGTCAGATACAACCCTGAGCGATAGGTGCCTATCGGCAACGCGGCGACGGGGCGCCCCGCTGCTTCTTCGAGATACCAACGGGCACAAGGCACCCCGGCGGCCATCGCGAGCGGTACACCGCCTGCGAACCGCGCGTTGATTTCGGTGAACATCGGCGTTTCGTCATGCAGCATGCACTGAACCGTGATCGGGCCGCGCACTCGCCAGTCCGTCGCGATCTTGCGGCAGGCTTCCCAGATGCGCGGCTCCGACACCGTGACCCCTTTGGCCACCTCGCCCCAGCGCACTTCGATGCGCCGGCGCGAAACCACGGCCCACACGTCGCCGGAGGCTCCGCAAAAAACGTCGCTGGTGATCTCCGCGCCCGGGACGAACTCCTGGATGATCGGATTCTCAACAAACGAAAGGAAGAACTCGAGCTGTTGCGAGTTCTCCACCTTGAACGCGCCCTTGCCGGCGCTCCCGCCACGCGGCTTGATGAACAGTGGATACTCGAGACCCGCCGTGGGTGTTTCGTGCGGCAGCCAGGTCCGCGGAGTCGGCAGACCCACTTTCTCGAAGAAGGCGTGGGTGCGCCACTTATCGCTTGCCGTTTCGGCCGCCTCACCGTCGACGACCATAACGCGCGCCCCAGCCTCTTCCAACGCATCACGGTGCCGCGCGAGAATGAGCACATCCGGGTCGATGAGCGGGAAGACCAGGTTCACATGCTCATTCCGAATGATGCGCTGCAGCTCGGGCACATACTCCGTATCGCTCAATGGAGGGACGATGAATGACGTGTCGGCCACCTGATGGCACGGGGCGAGGGGGTCGATATCGGCGACCAAGATCCTCCCGCCCAAACCCAGTTCACCGTAGGCCTGGCGAAAGGCGCGCAGCAACTCGACGCGCCGGCCGGCGCTGGTGAACAGGATATTGACCTCAGCCAGGCTTGCGTGCGATGACAAAGTAGCCTCCAGCGATGCGGTCGCGCTGTGCGCCGTGCTGCATCCAGCCATCGAGCCACTTGAGCGGAAAGAAGACCACGGCCGCCGCGGCCTTGGCGGGCCAGTATAGCGCGGACCAGGCCGCCGCGAAGAACCCGGCCACGAACTCCACCAGGATGCGATAAGCCCCGGTCCCGCCCGACACACTCTGCGCTAAGGTTTCCACCCGAAGTCCGGCTTGCACGACCAGTTGCGCGATGCCGGCGCGCGTGAAGCGCCAGTAGTCTTCCGGACCTGGGTGATAGCCGATCACGAAGGGCAGTTGCAGGTAGACCTCTCCGTTCGTGGTCATCACTCGCGCCATCTCGCGCACCGCTCGAAATGGATCCGCAACGTGCTCGACAGTCTCCTGCGAAATGACGACGTGGAAGATCCCGGCAGCAAAGGGAAGCGCCTGCGCATCACCTACGACGTCCGTTGTGCGCGAGACGCGACGGTCCAAGTTGACCATGTCCTGCGCAAGGAAGGTCGCGCCGCTGCCCACGTTCAATCGGCGGGCGCCCGAGCGGCCTGTGAGCAACCTGCTCAGCGCTCGGCGCACTGCGCGCGAATCGTTGTGGGTCGCGTACACGCTGCGGACGAACCGCGCCCGCAATCCCGAGGGATCATTCATTCGTGTCGGCTTTTGTCCGGTTCTGGCCCGCCCCCGCCGAAGGGTTCGACGAACTCCTGGCCTGGGGGTGAGATGTCCTGCCGCCGTATGGTCTTCCAAGCGGTGATGAGAATGATCTTCAGGTCGAGCCAGATCGACCAGTGATCCACGTACCATACATCCAGTGCGAACTTCTCCTCCCAGGAGATCGCGTTGCGGCCGTTGATTTGGGCCCAGCCGGTGATACCCGGCAGAACGTCCATGCGCCGCGCCTGGTCCCGAGTATAGCGCGGCAGATAATCCATCAGGAGCGGACGCGGCCCCACCAAGCTCATGTCGCCGCGCAAGACATTGACCACGCTCGGCCACTCATCCAGGCTGGCGCGTCGCAGAAATCTCCCACACCGCGTCAGCCGATCGGCATCCGGCAGCAAACGGCCGTGAGCATCGCGCGCATTCGTGAGCGTACGGAACTTGATGAAACGGAACGGCCGGCCGCCCAACCCCGGACGTTCTTGCGCGAAGAACAAGGGCCATCCCATGCAAATCCCTACCGCAACGGCGGTGAACAACATGACCGGGATGAGGACGACGAAACCAATGCTCCCCAGCAGCAGGTCCAGCGCGCGTTTGGCGATCGGCACACGCGGGAGGGTTCCACCCTTCCATGCCGTGTTCGTCACGGTCGGCCTCGCGTGTCGGTCGCCTGCCGCGCGCTGGGTCGTTCGAAGCGGCGCACCAACTCCTCCAGCAGCCGCTCGAGAAGCCCCGCGGCCAGCTCTCGGTCGTATCCGGCCTCGACACATGCGCGTCCACGGAGGCCCATTTCGCGTGCCTCGCGCGGATGGGTCGCGACCCAGGTGATCGCGTCGGCCAGTCGTCCCGCGTCGCCAGGTGGGACGAACACGCCAGCATTGGCCTGCTCGACAACCCGGCGTATCTCTCCGTCGATGGCCAGGACCACCGGCTTGCCCGCGGCCATGTAGTCGAACACCTTATTCGGAAAGGTCGTGCCATACAGCGGCAGAGGCTTGAGAATCGCAATTCCGCAATTTGCTGCGGCGAGCGCAGCGGGCATGCGGCTCTTGGCCTGGGCAGGCAGGAAGCGGACATTGTCCAAGCCTCGGGCGCGTGCTTCCGCCAGGAGCCTGGGTTTCTCTTTTCCATCGCCGACCAATATGAAGGCAATCTCCGGCTTGGACTTCAGCCGCTCAGCCGCATCCAGCACGACATCCAGGTCGTTCGAGAGGCCGTGTGCACCCGCATACATGGCGATGCATTCTTGCCGCAGCCCGTGCTCCACTCGCCAGGCTGTACCATCCGCTCGCGGATCGAACATCTGCGTGTCGACCCCGTTGGGGATGAGGGTCAGGCGCTCGGGGTTCGCCCCGGCACGTACGAGGTGATCCTCGAATCCAGGCGAGTTGATGATGATCTGGTCGGCATGGCGGTAGAGGAAACGCTCAAGCCAGCGCGAGAGGCCGATCAGGAGTGGATTTCGGAGCACACCCACCTCGATGGCGAAGGCCGGCCAAAGGTCGCGCACCTCAAAGGCGAGAGGCACGCGTTTTGCCCGCGCCAGCGCCCAGGCACTGGCCACCTGCAGTAACGGCGGCGAGGTGCCCCAGACGACGTCGACCTCGCGCACTCGCAGGCCCTCGACGAAGGACGAGAAGATGAACGAAAGGAATCCGACCGTGCGCGAGATGAAGCTGTGGGTGAAGCTGCCTGCCACCCAGCACCGCCGCACTTCGACTCCCGGCGAGAGAGTCTCGCGCCGGATGACCGTCAGCCTGCGGCCCGTTTGATACGACTGGGCACTCGCCAGGATCGTCACTCGATGACCGGCCCGCGCCAGGCGAGTCGCGAGCTCGAAGTGGCGCGTTCCGCCGGGGTCCTCCGGGCGGACGAAGACTTGGTGGACGAGAAGCACATGCATCGACCGCATTATCCTGCACCGGACGAGCGGGCGATCGCGTTCGCCGCCGAGATCGGATCTTTCGAGCCGAGTGGATTGAGCTCCACGGTGCCGGCCGCGAGAGACAGGCGGCGACCCTGCGCCTCGATCGGCGTGACGAACGGCTCATCGGGGCCCAGGATCCAGACCGTGACGAAGCGGGCCGGCAACGAGGCGCGCATGGTCACGCTCAAGGAAAGCGCCGGTTCGATGCGGGCGTAGCGCAACGAACGCCAGCCGCGCACCGCGCGCGGCACGGGATCACGCATCGCTCGGGCCGATGACCGCCTGCCCTGAACGGACGAGGCTGAGCTGCATCGGAGACGACCCCCAAAAAACAGCGCGTCCCCGCCGAGCCGCCCACGTGAATTCGCAACCGAGGAGCGGGTCATCCTTCTCGCCGTGGGTCAGCCTCACCTCGCCATCCGGTGTGAGCCAGTGCAGGCGCAACGCATGCTCGCCGCGGCCGAGCACGTCGTCGACGACAATCCATGCCTGCCCACCCAGGCCGATCGAGTGCGCGTCGGTGGACAATGCCCAGCCGCCTGTATCCGTTGTGGGCGGCCACCGCCAGCACGCACCCCGGCTCGGCCTGCACACGCTCGGCGCGCGCATTCTCCGCGACCCACAGAAACCGCCCAACCCGCTGCATGCCATCGTGACCGTCCACCATGACCGTGTTGTGAACGCCGCTGCCCGCGAGTGCGTTTTCCCATGGCGCGTCGCCGTTGTAGAGATAGGTTCCCGCGTCGCAGGCAAAGTTGAAGTCCTCACTCCACAGGTCGGCGTGCAGTTGATCGGCGTGCGCTGGCCGATTGCGGAACATGGCGCAGCGCAAGAAGCCGCGGGCGCCGGGTAGCTGTAGGGCAATGACCCCTCCGCGCGCGTCGGCCTGTTGCGCGGCCATTCGAGTCGCGGGTTGTATCGCCTCGCCCGCCGGCAGTGAGCCCATCAACCACAACGCCTCCTCGTCCCACGGCCCTGCCGGGAAGAAGCGCCGCCCATCGCACAACAGGCTGAGGGATTGGATCACCGGGCGGAAGTCCTCGTAGGCGCAGGTGGTCAGCGGGAACACGAGCGACCCGTCATTGTGCCCAAGGTTTGGCGCGCGGCCTGTGGTGGGGTCGACCATGGCGGCCAGGCAATCGCGCATGGCGCGCAGCCGCGCGTAGGTCTCGTGGGGAAAGGGCCGCTGATGCACTTCACCCAATCGAATCGACCACGCCATGACCTGGGCGGCCAAGCGCTGATAATTGATCGATTGCTGGATGTACCCACCGTCCGGTTCGATTTGCCTCTCGGCCGCGGAGATGAGCAATCGACGGCCGCGCGCTGCCCAGCGACCGGCCTCACGCATCCACGGAAAGATCAAGCCGAGCGTCCACAGCGCCGCCGCCTCGCTGAGCACATGGTTGTTCCCCTGGGCCAGCGCGTACGCCAGGCTGGCTTCGATTCGGCGGCCGTGCTCTCGAAGCACGATTGCCAGCCGCGCGCGTTGCTCCTTCGCGATTGCAGCAGACCCCCACAGGACGGTCAGCGCAAAGACCCAGGCCATCGCGCGCAGGCCGACCTCCTGTGCCGAGATCCATTGCGGACCGCCGTTCGGCGGGTTGGCCTGCGTCCACGAATCAACAAGGCGCATGAAGTGTTCGGCAGCGCGTTTCTCGCCCGTCGCGGCTTGGAGCCTCGCCAGGCGGAACCCTATTGAAAACCGGGAGGCCTCCCACAGTCCTTTGATATCCCCTGTTGACTGCTGCGCGATCAGTGTCCAATGCACGTGCGGATCTTGTTCGCGGCCGGTAAGAGGGTTGCGGTTCCAAGCGGGCGGAGTGCCCAGGCTATGAAAGGTGTCTTCCCAGAGGCGAAAGCGTCCGGTCGACACGAGCACCGCCTCGTCGACCAGCGTCTGGAGTCCTGGGCCCATCAACCCAACGAGTTGATCCCTGAGCGAGCGAGATTCACCGAAGAATAGCCGTGGGGGGTCCTCGCCGGTTAGGTAGCGCGCGGCCTCAGCCTGTGCCCCCGGGCGGATAGCGTCCTCAAAGCGCAACTTCTCCCACGAGCGCATCGGGCTGCGGATCGCGACCAGCCCCGAGCCGAGCTGGTAGCGGTAGATCAGCCACCACAACGGCTGCTCCAACCCGGTCGTGCGCAGGGCGCCCCACAGCAATCGAGGAGAGATCACGCGGACCGTCGACGGCGCGCAGCGGGGCGAGGTGCCAGGACGGTCGCCACAACTTGCGGCGCTCCCGTCTCGAGCGAACGCACCAGCGCATAGGTGGCCATGTGAACCGCAACGATCTCGCCCAACGGAATGGGCGAGGGCTCGCCGGAAGTGATCGACTGAACGAAGGCCTTCCAGGCGCCGCGATGACCCTTGTCCTGATGCAGCCAATCGCGATGCGACCGGTGACGGCCTTCCTCGAAGAAATCGAGTTCGCGATAATCGTCCAGAATGAACGCCGAGCCTCCGGAGAATGCCTCGAGATATTCCTTGCCCAATGAGCGGTCCCCAGCCGCCGTGTAGGCCAAGGTGCCCACTGCGCCGTTCGCGAACTCGAGGGAGGCAACGAAGTTGTCGTGTTGGTAGCGGCCCTGGTCCGGCGTGGCCTGGCAGAAAACTCGCGTGGGTAGCGCGCCCGACAAATACGTCAGCAGGTCGACAAAGTGGCAGGCCTCGCCGACGATCCGCCCCCCGCCCTGACCTGCATCGTGCAGCCAGTGGTCGCGCGGGAGAAAGCCGGCGTTGACCCGCATGGACAATACCGGCGGCTCGGAGCGTTCCGCGAGGCGAGCTTTCAGTTCCTTCACCATCGGTGCGAAGCGACGGTTGAATCCCACGAGCAGGTTGAGCTCCGGATGAGCCTCCGCCTCCACTGCCACCGCGGCGAGTTGTTCTTCGTCCAGAGCAAGCGGCTTCTCACAGAACACGTGCTTGCCGGCTCGCAGCGCAAGCAGCGTCTGGCGCGCATGTTCGTTGTGGCGCGTGAGGATGGCGATGGCATCGATGGCCGGGTCAGATAGCGCGGCGTTTTCGTCGCTCGAGGCGCGCGCAAACCCATAGCGCTCCGCGGCCCGTCGTGCCGTGAGCCCGGACGCAGAGACGACGACCTCACGGCGTACGTTCGGCATGCGGCGCAGCGCAGGAAAGACCACCGCAGTGGCGAAGTTCCCGCTGCCAAGGGCAGCAAGACCCACCGCGTCAGCGGTTTTCCGCGCGCCACCTGCAGCGCCGGCGCTGACCGTTCGCTCTATCGTGGAACTCTGCGAGTAGGTGAAAAGCACACCCAACGGCGCTCGCCGCCCGCGCTCGCGCACAAGCGCGTACGCGCGGGCCGCCCCATCAATCGAAAAGGTGCGGCTGATGAGTGCATGGCTATCGAACTTCCCACTCGCCATGAGCTCGAGCACCGCCTGCATGTTGCGGTTCTCTGTCCAGCGCACGTACCCGATCGGGTAATCGAGCCCGGCTTCCTCATACAGTGCGTCGTATCGCCCCGGGCCATAGGAGCGCGAGACGATGAAGGACACTTCGCGTTCGTAATATGGCTTGCGCGGCAGGTTCATCCCCACCGCACCGATGGCCACCACCACGCCGCGATCGCGCGCCATGCGGCCGGCCAACTCGACCGGGTCGCTCGATGCAGTGTCGGCGCAAATCAGCACCGCATCGAAGCCACGCGCGCCCGTGAAGGTGAGGCCGGCGCGTTCCGCCTGCGTCCGCGAAGCAGCCCCCTGCGCGCCCAAAGTCGTAGCCAGCCCGACCCGCCGCGGGTCGAGATCGACGGCGAACACCCGGCAACCGCTTGCAGCGGCAATCTGCACCGCCATCAGCCCGATCAGACCCAAGCCGATGACCAACACATCGGCGCCCGTACCCGCCGCGGCGAGGCGGAACCCATGCAGCGCGACCGCACCAAGCGTGGTGAATGCCGCGGCCTCGAGATCGACCGAAGCCGGAACATGCGCCGCCAGGTTCACCGGGATCGTGGCGAACTCGGCATGCACCGCATGCCCGCCCCCGGCGCACGCGACGCGGTCGCCCGGGGCGAATTCGTGTACGCCGCGGCCCACCTCGACCACCGTTCCACTCGACGAGTAGCCGAGAACCATGGGCTGATCGAGGCGCGTGGACACTGCCTGAAGCGTGGTCAGGAACCCCTCGCGCCGCGACTTGTCGATGGCCTGCCGGACAAGATCCGGACGCGAGCGTGCCTTCCCCGCCAAGCTGCGCGCGGCGAATTCAACGACCATCCGCTCGGTCCCAACCGAAACCACGGATGCGGCGGTGCGAATGAGAATCGCACCCGGGCCTGGGCGTGGGACCGGAACCTCGACGAGTTGGGTCTTGCCCGAGCGCAAATTCTGAACGACCTGTTTCATGCGCGACCCTTTCTCGAACTCGGTGCCATGTTCGCATGGCCATGTTGGCCGAGGCGCGCGCGCACCGCATCCTGGTAGAAGTCCCCGATCTGCGTGCGCAAGGCCGCCGCGTCTCCCCGCTCCGCAATGATCCGGGCGTTCAGTTGCGCAGCGCGCTCTCGCATCGCACTCGACCGCGCCGCCCTGACCACGGCCACCGCCAAGGCCTTGTCGTCGTCCGGAGGCACGAGGAGGCCATTGTCCCCGTCGCGGATCCACTCGTGCAGGGACTCCAGGTCACTCGCGATCGGAAAGCAGCCGCACGCGATGGCCTCGAGCAACGTGTTCGGTGTGCCGTCGTGTGTCGTGATCGAAAGCGAAGCCAGTGCGCCCTGGAAAAGTTCGGCCATTTCGTTCGGCGCCAGCGAAGGCAGAAGCCTGACGTGTTCCCCAATCGAAAGCTTGCGCAACCACGAAGTCGCTAGAGGTGAACCCGCCATCCCGACGCACAGGAAATACGCCTGCGGGAGTTCGTCCAGTATTCGCGGGATGGCTTTGAAGAAAGTGTCGCTGCGCGCATATCCTCGCAGCCCGCGCGGATTGACGTAAACGGTGGCCCCGAGTGGCACAGCCCAACGCAGCAGCCATTCCGGCGGCAATCGACGCGGGTGAAACACATCCGAGCGGATGCCGCCGTTGCCGGGTGCAACCAGCGTCGGCCGGGTGGCCGCGAAGCCCCATTCGGCCGCGAGGTGGAGGTCTCGCCTGCAGTCAGTATGCAAGGCATCGGCCTTGCGCAGCGCCCGCTGTGTCCACGCAGCCATGCTCGGCGAGGCTTTCGCATGAAGCGTGAAGTCGTTGCCCCAGATCGACACGACCCTCGCCACAGGTGTCGCACTCCGGCCGCGGCGCCCCAGCACAACCATCCCCTCCACCGGGAGACGCAACGCGTGGATCAGATCCGGCCGGACATCCTCGACGATGCTCTCGAACCTCTCAGCCTGCCTTCCGATCCACAGTGGAGCGACCCAGTGCAACAGAACCGCCGAGGCTGCGAGTGATGCCTGCGAGCGTTGGGTGACGGCCGCCCCGCCCATGCTCCCCGTCGTCCGGCGTGGCAACGGGATGATCGGAAAACTGCGGAAAGAAGCCAGTCCCTCCATGGGCGGCTCGGCCTGGGCTCGCGAAGAGACCACGTGGACCTCGTGGCCATCCTCGATGCGTCCGCGAATCCATGCGCAGGCGATTGGACTGCGCCCGTCGGCGAGGAATAGTATGCGCATGATGGAGACGCGGCGGGGTGCGCCCGTCGAGGGGCCGCGTTATCCTCTCCTTGGCGAAGCGGAGTGAGGGCCCTCCCGTGACGCGTGAGCTTTCGACGACCACACTTCGCGAAACGCCGAAAGGAAACCTTCACTCATGCGCTCGAGAGTCGCCTCGCGCTCAACAATGGACCGCGATGTCTCACCCATTGCGCGCAACCGGGCCGGATTGGCCATGGCCTCCTCGAGGATGATCGTCAGGTGATCCTCGTCGCCTGGAAGCAGCAACCACCCGTTGAGCCCGGGTTGAACGAGATCTGCCTGGCTTCCGTCCGCCTCCGCGACCGCCACGGGTTTTCCGTAGGTCAGCGCTTCTTGAAGCGCCAGCCCGCCGGTGCCCGGCATGACGAACAGGTCCGCCACCGCAAAGCAAATGCCCAGGTCGAGCCCGAAGCGTTCCCCGACGAACCGAGTGCGAGGGAAAATCTCTTCGGCGAGGGCCTCCAGGCGAGGGCGGTCCGGACCGTCGCCAACGACGAGGACCTGCACCGCGCGGGTCTGACGGGCGCATGCGCGCAGCAGCAGGTCCACTCGTTTGCGCGGTTGCAGCCTGCCCACAAACAGGATTACCGGGCCGGGTCCCAATCCGAGTTCTTCTCTCCAGCGAAATAACAAGGTCGCGTCGTCGTCCAACATGCGTGTAATACGGCGGGCATCGCCGGGTTGGACTGCGTTGGGCGCGACGAAGATCCGCTCCTCTGCCACACCCATGTTCGTGAACAGTCGTGCCCCGGCTTTGCTGTAGGTCACCAGGGCATCGAAGGAGCGATAGTAGGTGAGCAGAAACGGCGCCCAGCCGGATCCCTGTCGCGCGCGGCGCGCTGGCCCGAGTGTCCATCCGACGACTGGCCGGCCGGTGCTGCGCATGCGCCACAGGGCCGGTTGGTTGCTCAGATAGCGCGGGTTGGCTTCCAGTACGAGCACCTGCGGCCCGAAGGCTGTGAGCCAGCGCTCCATCCCGCTTTGCCATAGCAGATATTGCTTCTCGCCGCCCAGATACCAGTTGCGTCCTCGCACCCAGGGGCATTCACCCAGATCGCCCGCCTCGGCCACGGCTTCCGATCGTCGCGGCCTCCCGGAAAACGCCTGCACCCGCGTTCGCGGCAATTGCCCTGCGAGGTGTTCGAAAAACGGGGCCCGATAAATGGGAATGACGCGCTGCTGAAAGCCGATGCGGTCGGGTAGAGAGTCGTCCTCGCTCATTCTGAACTCAGCTTTCCTCCGCCCTCACGCATGCAACCGGCTCCCTTCCCCGGCTACAGGCCAAGCACCTCACGGTACCGTGAGGCTACCTGAAGGATGTCATGTCGACCGGTTGCGCCCAGCCTCGCCCTGCGTGAATAGCCCGCCCAGTCGCGCTGAATGCGCAAGCCGCACTCGCCGAGCCGCTCCAGGTTGGCCGGCGCCTCCAGCTTCCACACATCTCCTTCGAACGGCAGCACGCATCCCTCACCTGCATGGACCAACTCGGTCAGTGCGCCCGTATCGTACCCCAGAACGGGCAGCCCGGCCGCCATCGCCTCGATCACCGAATTGGGGCACGGCGGATTGAGTTCCAGTGAGAGTTGGAGGCATGCGCGTGATTGCCAGCCCGCAATCTCCTGTGCCGCCACATGACCGCGAAACTCGAGCCCGTCCTCACGAACCTCTTCGACACGGAAGAAGGAGGGCACGCGGCCAAAAACGAAAGTGCGCTCGACCACCTCCCTCGCTCGCAGCTCACGGTGCGCCGACCGCAAGATGGCAGCCGACGCTCGGTCCAGACGGACTGCACCTTCGACCACGATGAGAACCCGTGCTTGCGGCTCGGCGCGCTCGCGGGCCGGGATGAGTGGGACGCCGTTGTGGACCACAACTTCAGGTCGAGACGAGGGACCGAACCAGCGATGCCACCAATCGCGAACAAAGGCGCTTTGGTAGATGATGCGCGAGGCGTAGCGAGCGCGGACCAATCGCAAGAGCAGGTTGCGCAATTCGGAGGTGACGAAGTACCCCGCCGGGACGGGATGCACGCGGTGAATCCAATTGATGCCGTCCAAGCGTTGAACGATGGGGATGCCGTCTCGCCGACAGCGTTCCAGCCCGCGCCAATTGCGGGTGGCCGCAAACAACAGCACAGCCTGCAACGGCCGCTCGTTCAGGTCATAGGAGACTTCCAGGCCCTCGTCATTCAGCACGCGCGCCAGGCGCGCCTGAAACGTCCCAGGGCCCCCGCTGCCGACGCGCGGATAGAAGCAGACCCTCATGGGATGAGTGGCGGGGATCCCGTCTCCGCCGCGGGGCGGCGTGAGCGGTGCGGCCATACGAAGGTCAGCCCAAAGGTCACCAGGCTCAGCGCAACAACGGCGGCGAGAACCCAAAGGGCAGGCAGGCGATATTCCAGCCAGTAGCGCACTATGTACCAGGCAGTCATCGCGATGCAGGCCACGCCGAAAGGCAGAACAATGCGTGCCAACCACGGGCTGCGCGTCTCACGCCAACGCCAATAGCCCCAGGCCGCGACCAGCGCCATCGGGGCGAGCACGAACAATCGGTAGCGCGGGTTGTCCCACTGGTCGCCCAGGGCTCGGTATGAGGCGATGGCCGCGACGAACCAGAAGAGCAGTCCCGCGAAAGTCACGAAGCGACGCGCCACGATCTCGCGCAACGACGATAGAGCGCCATAGAGAAGCAGGGGGAGCAACAAGTACCAGCCCGCGGCCCGCAAGAGCCCCAGCAACTGCCAGATACCGCCGCCGGCTTGCTCCACATTGCGGTAGCCGATGGCCGCCGGCAGGACGGGCTGCAGCAACCCGTACAGCCCGGCGACCACAAACGCGATTTGGCGCGGCATGCGCACCATTAGCGACTCGAACAAGTCGGTCCCAGGCGCCGCCAGCATGCGGTCGAACTCGGTCCACGCCTGGCCGAAGAGGAACTTCCACTGGATCAGCCATACGTTCAACGAGTCCGGAATGATCTCCGCCTCGGCAAGGAAGTGCAAGACGGGCAATGCAATCACGATCCCGGCCAGGACGCCCAGCAGGATGCGCCCGCTCGTCGTCCGCCACTCCGCCATCCAGACCGCCGCCAACAAAAGGATGGCTCCGGCCAGAATCCCGAATTGGTACGAGATGCACACCATCAACCCCAGCGCCGCGAACGCCAGAATGAGGCCGCCGCGTCGGGTTATCGGGAACAAGGGCGGCCCACCTGCAGCCGCATGTCGGCCTCCGCCGACGAACACCGCGCTCATTCCCCAGAGCATGAAACCAAGCAGCATCGCCAGATAGCCTTGCTGAAGGTGAGACGAACCGATGACCACGGCCTCGGGATAGAGCGCGGCAATGACCGCCGCACCCATCGCGACAGGCCGCGACGCGTGGAGTTCTGGCCAGGTGATAGACCGCCAGAACCGCCAACGCGGTGGCGCAGGAGGCCATCAGCCCGAGCAGCATCGGACGCTGGAAGTCCGGGCTGAAGGCTCGATAGGCGACCACGGCTAGGAAGGTGATCCCGCCGGTGTTGTCGCCGGGACCCCGCTCGAATGCGAGCACTGCCGGCGTATCACTTTGGGCCCGGTCCCACGCAAGTTGCGAGGCGTTGTAGGCATCGGTCGAGATGAAACCAGTTTGCTGTTGCGGTGAACGGTAGCCCCAGGTGCGAAGGGCAACCGGCCAAAAGGCGACCGAAGCCAGGCGCACAATGAGCGCAATCCACACCCAGCGCCGAAGCCAGACCCCCTCCCCGTCGCCGGGTGCGAGCCATCGCAGTGCGGCGGCGATGAGAGCGCTGAACGCAACTACGGGCAAAAGGAAGGAGGCGAAATTCGGCCAATAGAACGTCGCCCAGTACCACGTCGCGCCCCAGAGTGAGTAGCTCTGGGTAGCGGCAAGTACGCTCGTGGCCACAAGCATGGCAGCGACGAAGATGAGCCACGTGCGATTGGCTTTGCGCAGGTCCGCAGTTGGGGGAAGGGCTATGTTATCGGCGGCGCGACTCACGGGTTGGCTGTCCTTGTTTGTCTGTGGTCTGTCTCACCAGTGCTTCGACGATGCGTTGGGCCGCGTGCCCATCTCCATAGGGGTTGACAGCCTGCGCCATCGCGGCGTACGCCCTGGCGTCGTTCAGCAGCCGGGTGACCTCGGTTTCGATCGCGGCCTGGTCGGTGCCCACAAGGTGAACCGTGCCTGCCGCTACACCCTCCGGGCGTTCGGTCACTTCGCGCATCACCAGCACCGGCTTGCCCAACCCGGGTGCCTCCTCCTGCACGCCTCCCGAGTTGGTGAGCACCAGCGCCGACCGTTTGAGCAAGTTTACCATCGGCAGATAGTCGAGCGGAGGCAGCAGTGTGATGCCTGCTGCGCGACCGAGCGACTGCCGCACCGGGCCGTCCACATTCGGGTTGAGATGGACGGGGTAAACGAAATGCACTTGGGGCGAGAAGCGCGCCGCCAGGGAGAGCAACGCCTGGCAAATGCGCTCGAGCGGGGCACCGAAATTCTCACGGCGATGGGCCGTGACCAAGACCAGGCGGGCACCCTGCGGCAACCCCGCCAGTGGACTGTGGTCCCAATCGAAGGGCATGGCCGCCGCCATGTGCAGCGCATCGATCACCGTGTTGCCTGTGACGAGGATGCGTTCATCGGCGATACCCTCATGCAATAGGTTCTGTCGTGCGTGCTCGGTCGGGGCGAAGTGCAAATCCGCGACGACGCTCGTCACTCGCCGATTGATTTCCTCCGGGAAGGGTTGATATTTGTCGTCGGTGCGCAGCCCGGCTTCAATGTGGCCGACGCGAATTCGGTGATAGAAGGCGGCCAAGCTCGCAGCCATCACGGTCGTCGTGTCGCCCTGCACGAGAACCCAGTCGGGGCATTCCTCCTGCAGAACCCCGTCCACACCTTCCACGGCAGCCGCGGTCAGCCCGGCCAGGGTCTGGTTCTCTTGCATCAGCCCAAGATCGTGTTGCGGATGCAGGTCGAACAGGTGCAGCACCTGATCGAGCATATGACGGTGTTGGGCCGTGACGCACAGCAACGACTCGATTCCAGGGGTCTCCTGCAGACGGTGGATGACCGGCGCGAGCTTGATCGCCTCCGGGCGCGTGCCGAGCACCGAGAGCACCTTGAGCGAGGACATGACTCGTATCGCCCGACCTTAGGCGGGCGTGGGAGCCCCGAGAGTGCGAAGGCGGAAGCCCGCGCGCGACCAGGCGCCGGGGTCCCACGCGCCGACGCAGTCGACGGCCACGCGCGCCGGGGTGAGAGCGGCAAGGCGGACGGGGTCGATCGCGCGTAACTCCTGATGCGCGACGAGCAAGAGCAGCACCTCGGCCCGGCTGACAGCCTGCCCGAGGTCCGCTACCCGTTCTGCTGCGAGCGGCACCTCGGCCGCCAACGGATCGTAGACGGTGAGTATTGCGCCCTCATCCACGAGCAGCCGCACCACTTCGATCGCCGGGCTCTCGCGCACGTCGTCGACGTCTGGCTTGTAGCTCAGGCCCAGCGCCGCGATTCGCCGTTGGGCGAGCGAGCCGAGATCCTTCCGCAGCAGGTCAACCACGAAGCGCGGTTGGGCGTCGTTGACAGTGCGAGCCTTGGCGACGAGCCCGGCGAGTTGGGGCGCCGCTTCCACCAGGAACCACGGGTCGACGCTGATGCAGTGCCCGCCGACGCCCGGCCCGGGTTGGAGAATATTCACCCGCGGATGGCGGTTTGCCACGGCGATGGCTTTCCAAACATCGACGCCGAAATGCTCACCGAGGCGCGCGAACTCGTTCGCCAAGGCGATGTTAACGTCGCGATAAGTGTTCTCCATCAGCTTGACCATCTCGGCCGTGGTCGCGTCGGTGAGCACGACCTCGCCGCGGACAAAAACCCCATACAGGTCCTTGCCGGCGTGCGCGCTGGCAGAGTTGATCCCGCCGATCACGCGAGCGTTATCGATAAGTTCTCGAAGGATTTGCCCGGGCAGAACGCGTTCAGGGCTGTAGCAAAGGTAAAAGCCCTCGCCTGCGCGCAGACCGGACCGTTCGAGGATCGGGCGCACAAGGTCAAAGGTTGTGCGGGGAGGGGAGGTCAATTCGAGCACCACCAAGTTGCCATGACGCAGATGGGGGACGATCGACTCCGCCGCGCTCACGACGAAGGATAGGTCGGCGGTCTTGTCGGCCCGGATCGGGGTTGGAACGGCGATGATGAACGCATCCGCGGGCTTGGGTGCCGAGCCAACTTGCAGGTTCTCAGAACGGAACGCATCCCGCACGATCGATTTCAGACCGGGCTCTTGAATGTGGACACCGCCGTTGCGCAACACCTCCAGGATTCGCGAGTTGACGTCGACCCCCGTGACCTTAAGGCCGTGCGTGGCGAACATGCAGGCCGTCGGCAGGCCGATGTAGCCCATCCCCAGAACACAGATGCTGGCGAACTTCACGGGTCTCCTTCCAATAGGCATCGAGCCCTGTCGCGTCGCCGCCCGCGGGGCAGTGCGCTCAAGCATCGAGGATTATGCCACAGGTACAAAAGTCGAGGGCGGGGAGACGCCCCGCCCTCGGATCATCCAATGAGTTGTCATCGCCGCCTTCAACCTGCCCTCGTGGGAAATATGGGCGAGCCGATGCGGCGCCTAGCCACGCATGATGTGCACCCAACCAGAGCCACTGCAGGTCGGACATCGATCACCGAACTCCCCGATGCGCCCCTTGCCCTCACACCACCCGCAGGGGCGCGAAGGCTGGGCAACGAGCAGGCTGCCTAGGCCGTTGCACGCAGGACACTTGAGCTGAGAGTCGCCGAAGCGACCCTTTCCTTGGCATAAGGCGCAAGTTTCCGGGGCATAATTGATCGTTGGCTGTGCCATGGACCGTCCTCTGTTAGGTGGACGTCTCGCGAGAACCGCCGCGAACCGGGGAGGCACGTCCAAAGGTGTCCGTCTTTCGGAGGGAGATTATACCCGCGCCGGGCAAACGCAGCGACCCGCGTTCATTCAAAACAAAGCCGCACGCTCGCGCGTGCGGCTCTCGTTCTGGCGCCCTCGGCGGGACTTGAACCCACGACCCCTTGCTCCGCAAGCAAGTGCTCTAATCCAAACTGAGCTACGAGGGCAGATGTCTTTCGATCGTACGCACGCCGCCGACGCGTGACCGCCAAAGGCGCGTTGTTGCTCGCAGCGGGGAGGCAGGGATTTGAACCCTGGGTAGAGCTTTAATGGCCCTACAAGCGCTTAGCAGGCGCCCCCGATCGACCACTCCGGCACCTCCCCAGATGGCGGAGGGAGAGGGATTCGAACCCCCGGTGAGGTTACCCCCACAGCTGTTTTCAAGACAGCCGCCTTAGACCACTCGGCCATCCCTCCACTCCAGGGCTTGTGGGTCTCCCTCGCCGAGCGTGGAGATTCTACCACAGGCGATTGTGCACTGTCAAAAACCGACCCGCGTCAGTTGCCTCCCGGCGTCGGGGTAGGCGTGGCCACCAACCTCGCCATCGCGATCACGAGGATCTCCGATGGCGCATCCGACATGCTTGCGATCGTCCGCCAGTCGCGCAATGCAAGTTCCGTTTCACCTGTTGAATCTCGCACACGCGCGCGCAGCATGAGCGCCTTGGCTTTCTCCGCAGAGGTCACCGCCAAACGCAGCGCGCCCTCGATCTCGCGCAATGCCTCCCGGGGCTGGTTGGTGATCTCGAATGCGCGTGCTGCACCGTAGCGTGCTGCAAAGACCGTGTGATCAAGATCGTAGGCTGAGTGGAAATCGCGGTACGCACCGTTGCCATCTCCGATCGACAGATAGGCCTCCCCGCGCGTCAGATAGGCCTCGATCATCCGTGGCGAGAGCGCTACAGCGTGGCCGAGCGTTTCGATTGCCGCGGTGCCTTCGCCTTGGGAAAGCAATGCCTGACCATACGCGAGCCATCCAGTCGGGTCGTCCGGCGCATAGGTGACGTATACCTCGAGCGGGGTCAGCGCCGAGGCGCTCAAGCCAAGCTCCATATCGGCCTGGCCCAGGACCAAGTACGACAGTGGGATGGTCGGATCGATGGACTGGGCCCGCAACTCTGCGCTGATGGCGCCCTCAGCGTCGTGATTGAGCAATGCCAGGCGCCCCCGGGTCACCCAGGCCATCGCATGCTGGGAGTTCAGTTGAGTGGCGCGCTGCAGATCGGTCTCCGCAGCTGCGAGGTCGCCAGCGCGGATGTGGAGCTCGGCGCGCTCGACGATGGCATCCACGAAGCCTGGGTCGAGCTCGAGCGCTCGATCGACATCGTGCATGACGTCCGCTTGCGGGTCACGCAACAGCGTGAGACGTGCTCGCCCCAAATAGGCTGGAGCAAAGGCGGGATTGGCGTTGAGGGCCTTGGCGATCAATTCGCGCGCCCAATCCAGGTTGCCGATCTGAACTTCGGATTCAGCGACCATCAGATGAATGTCGGCTGCGCCGGGATCGATCACCAGCACCTGACTCAGGTACTGTACAGCCTCCTCCCATTGGCCACTGCGCATCGCCTCCACGCCAATCCCATATGCGGCCACCACCGGGTGGGGCGTTGCGCCGTAGAAGGGAGTCGGGGTCTGCTGCACCCCGAAATACTCCGCCATCGAGACTGAACTGGAGAGGGAAAACGTGGCAGCCAGGGTCGGCGTGGCGACTGGGCGTGGCCGTAGCACTCGGGGTCGGCGAGCGCAGGACGATGGTGTAACTCGGACGCCAAATCGATCGCCCCAGGACAATGGCGCCCCAGATCAGCAAGCCGCCTGCGATGATCGCAGCCGGCAAGATCAAAGCGCGAAGGATCTGCGACGTTGGGATGCTGACGGCGGGTACGGCTGGAGGGTTTCGGCGATCGGTCGAGCGGGCCAGGCTGTTGGCCGTCGTCGCGGGCCCCGTGCGCTGTATCGGCGTCTCCTCCGTTCCTTCCCCAAGGAGCCGGAGTCCGGCCCGTGCCGCCACGTGTTGTGGATCAAGTTTGACAAGACTCTGCAGGCACAGCGCCCGTTCGCGGTCGTTGTCGGCCACCGCGCTGAGCCACAGCCAATACTCCGGATTGGACTGGTCCGCGCGCAGAAGCCGCCCCAGCAACAAGCGAGCGTGCGCACGCCGACCGGCGCGGGCTGCTGCCACTGCCTCCGCGAACATGTCTTGATCTGGCATCCGCCACCCTGCTGCGGGCGCGTTCCGAGGGATGGGGTCAAGTATAATCGCGATCGGCCGGCGTGCAGGCGACGTCGGACCTCTTCTGCTGCAATAAGTCAATCCAGACCGACGTCCCCTCGCCACACCACTCTCGCCGCCGTGCTCTTCGTGCTTGCCACGGGCGCGTGCGGCGTCCTTCCGGGAATCGCCACTCCCACGAGTTCTCCTTCTCCGCCGCCTCTCACCCCGACGCCTCCGCCCTTGGCAGCCGAAGTCAATGGCGAATGGATCACGCTCGACGAGTTTGAGCGGGAGGTTTCTCGCTTCGCAGCGGGCCGCGCCACCCTGGGCATCGACCTTGCACCGTCCCCAGACGACCGCAAGGCGGTGCTGCGTGCGATGATCGAAGAACGGGTGGTCGTCCAGCAAGCGCTCGCGGAAGGCGTAACCGTCAGCGAGACCGCGGTTTCGCACGCCGTGGACCAGGCGCGTGCGGCTCGGGGCGGCGATTCAGGGTTCGGCGAGTGGCTCTCCCAATCGGGCTATACCGTTGAGGAATTCACGCTTGCCCTGAAACGCCAGATGCTTTCAACCGCCCTCACCGACCGGATTGTGGATGCCGTGGCACCTCGTGGCGAACAGGTGCACGCCGCTCACATCTTGCTATCCACGCAGACCCTGGCGGACGAGGTGCGATTGAACATCGCCAGCGGTGCGGTTTTCGCCGAGTTGGCGCGCATCTACTCCCAGGACCTGAGCACGCGGGCCGGAGGTGGCGATCTGGGTTGGTTCCCGCGGGGCTGGCTGGCCGTTCCGGAGATTGAGAGTGCGGCTTTCGCACTCGCCCCGGGCGAGGTCAGCCCGGTGGTCGCGGCCTCGGACGGATATCATATCGTGCAGACGATCGAGAGAGAAAGCGACAGACCGCTGTCGGCTCCGATTCTGGAAGCGGCGCGCAGAAAGGCGCTGCGGGAGTCGATCGACAGGATGATCGCCGGCTCGGATGTCAAGGTCTACATCGCGCTCCCATAGGCTCGGCGATGGCGCAGCTCCGAAGAAAGGTCAAAGCGACATGAGCGATTACTCCCCCGACATCAACAAGTCCGGCCCCGGGTGCGGTGGTGTCGCGATGTACATTTTGAGCGCCTTGCTTGTGATCTTCACCCTCGGGGCGATTGCAGCCTATGTCGTCCTGTTCGTCAACCCGGACCTGCCGATCAATCCGTTTGATTCGCCCACACTCACTGCGACGGGCACGGGCCCTTATGTTACGGCGACCGAGGTCATCCCCTTCCCGCCAACCTCTGCTCCAACACTCGTCCCCATCTCGAGCGCGACTGGCGCGGCGACCGCCACCTCACTGCCTGGGACCCTCGCGCCAACGCAGACAGCCATTGTAGCCATCACCAGCACACCGACGGAAGCGGCCACGGCCACGAGCGAGCCCGCGCCGCCAACCACGCCCTCACCGACGCCCTTCCCACTCGTGCTGCAATTGGACGGCGTGACGGCGGCGCAGGGGTTCAAGGGGTGCTCGTGGACAGGAATTGCCGGCCAGATCTTTGGCCCCAACAACGGCTTGCCGATTTCCTATTTGCTTGTCCATCTCGAAGGCGTGTGGAACAGCCGCGCCTTCGATCAGGATGCGATCACCGGCAGTGCACCCGAGTATGGCCCAGGGGGATACGAGTTCAACCTGGGAACGCAGCCGGTTGCCTCCGATCGAACCCTGTGGGTGCAGGCCGTCGATGCCGCAGGCATGCCCCTTTCCGAAAGGGTGTACCTTACGACGTACGCCGATTGCGAACACAATCTCCTGATCGTCAATTTCAATCAGGTCCGCTGAGGGATGCCGCTGGTATAATCGCCGCGTGAACCAACCCGGCACGTGGGATGAGTTTCTCGCCCGCCACCCCGACGCTCACATTCTTCAATCACGCGAATGGGGTGAACTGAAATCCCGCTTCGGATGGGAAGCGCATCCGGTCATTGAAGGTGAGGCAGGCGCCCTGGCTTTGTTGCGGCGCCTGCCTTTGGGTTTCAGCCTGGCCTACATTCCGCGCGGCCCGGTTCCTGCCTCCGAGCGAAGCCTCGCCCTTGTACTGCCATCGGTCGAAAAGCTCTTGGAAAGCAGGCGGGTCATCGCCTTGCTTGTGGAACCCGACCTGCGGGACTCGCCATCCTCCCGCAGCGGACTGACGAACCTCAACCTGCAACCCAGCCGCCTGACCATCCAGCCACCTCGCACAATCGTCGTCGACCTCTCCGGCAGCGAGAATGACATCCTGTCGCGAATGAAACAGAAGACGCGCTACAACATCAACTTGGCCCGTCGCCATGGAGTGCAGGTGCGCTCCAGCGACGACACGCTGGCGTTTCACCAGCTCATGCAAGAGACGAGCGCGCGCGACGAGTTTGCTGCGCACTCGCACGAATACTATCGCGCCGCCTTCAACCTGTTCTCCGGACACAATCGAGTCCAACTCTTATTCGCGGAGAGCGCAGGGCGGAGGCTGGCGGCGCTGATGGTTTTCGCCATGGGCCGCCGGGCATGGTATTTCTACGGTGCGTCGAGCAGCAAATCACGCCAGCAGATGGCCCCTTACCTCCTGCAATGGGAGGCAATGCGCTGGGCACGCTCGCAGGGTTGCGCCAGCTACGACCTGTGGGGGGTCCCCGATGTGGACGAGCAGGTCCTGGAGGGCGGCTTTCAAGCGCGGTCGGACGGATTGTGGGGTGTGTATCGGTTCAAGCGCGGGTTTGGCGGTCGGGTCGAGCGAACGGTAGGGACGTGGCAACGGGTGTACGCGCCCGACCCCTTCCGAGCGATGCTGCTCATGCTTCGCCTCAGGCGCGTGGAGGCCCTGTGATCCACGCCACCGCGGTGACTTCTCAAGATGCGTGGGAGGCCGCCCTCCGCTCTCTTCCAGCATCGAGTTTCATGCAAGCCTGGGCGTGGGGTGAATTCAAAGCAGGCTACGGATGGCGAGCGTTGCGCTGGATGTGGGCGGATGAGGCGGACCCACTCGCGAGCCCGCTGGCGGCGGCCCAAGTCCTCGAACGCAGCCTCCGCTTCGGACCGCTCACGTTCACAGTCTCGTATGTGCCGAAGGGCCCGTTACTCCGTTCAGCCGATGCGGCGAACCTGGACCGGGTGCTGAGCGATCTTGAGGACCATGCCCGTATCCGGCGTGCGATCCAGATCAAGATCGATCCGGACATCGTGCAGGCATCCCGCAACAGCGAAGAAACGCTCGAGCAGCCACATGCCGAAGGGGAGCAGTGGGCCGCACGCCTCGCCAAGCGCGGATGGCGAGCGTCGGCGGAGCAGGTCCAGTTTCGCAGCACCATCGTGCTTGAACTTGCGCCGACGGACGACGCGCTGCTCGCCGCGATGAAGCAGAAGACGCGCTACAACATCCGCCTGGCCGCGCGCAAGGGCGTTGGCGTGAGGCTCGGCACCCCGGCGGATCTGCCGCTGCTCTACCGCATGTATGCCGCAACGGCCCAACGCAACTCATTCGTGATCCGCGACAAGGCCTACTACGACGCGGCGTGGGGTTCGTTCATGCTTGCCGGGCTGGCGCAGGCCTTCATCGCCGTATCAGACGGTCGCCCTGTCGCGGCAATCATCGTCTTCGCGTATGGGCGTCGTGCCTGCTACGTTTACGGCATGTCGCAGGATTACGATCGCGAGAAGATGCCCAATCATCTTCTGCAATGGGAAGCCATCCGATGGGCACGCAGCCGCGGTTGCACGATTTACGACTTTTGGGGCGCACCTGACCAACCCAATCCAAAAGACCCGCTGTGGGGCGTGTACAATTTCAAGCAGGGGTTCGGCGGCCGGTTCGTGCGGCACCTGGGCGCATGGGACTTCGCGCCAAACCCTGCCTTGTACGCCGGTTATTCGCTGATCCTCCCGCGCGTCCTGGGTCTGATGCGTCTTGTGGCGCGTCGCCGCATCCGCAGGGAGGCCATGAGCGAGGGCGATCCTTCTCGCGAGTAGATCCTGAGCGGCCCTCCATTCCGATCGCCACGTGGGCTTGTGACCGCGAGCGGAAGGACCTCACCTCCCGGAAGGAGTCGCGCGCGGCCTTCATTCGCACCACAGCCACCTCCTTTCAAACGTCGACCGTGCGGCATGCCCAGCTCCGCCGCGCGTGCCAAGCCGGAAGTCGAAATCAGAATGTGGAGAGTCGTCCGATGCATGAAATTCGATTGGCGCGCGTGCCACTGGCCTTCCTTCCAACCCCGGTCGAGGAGTTGCCACGGCTAAGCCGACATCTTGGCTGCCGACTCTTCATCAAGCGCGACGACATGACCGGCCTCGCCTTGGGCGGGAACAAGACCCGCAAACTGGAGTTCCTCGTGGCCGACGCGATCTCGGCGGGGGCGAGGACCCTGATCACCGCCGGCGCACCCCAATCCAATCACTGTCGGCAAACCGCAGCCGCCGCGGCACGCATGGGCTTGCGCTGCGTGCTGGTCCTCTCCGGAATGTCGTCCGAGGTTCGGACGGTAACCGGGAATATCTTGCTCGATAGGCTGCTCGGGGCGGAGCTGGTGTGGACGGAGGGCGAGGCCCGCGAGGTTGCGATGGAGCGCGTATTCGAAAAGGAAAAGGGGGCCGGGCACGAACCCTACCTCATCCCTTACGGGGGTTCGAATCCGGTGGGCGCTGCCGCTTATGCCGTCGCGATGCAAGAATTCGCGGCACAGCAGACGGAGGTTGACTGGATCGTATTCGCCA
The DNA here is from genome assembly GCA_963712475.1 of uncultured Chloroflexia bacterium. Classification (GTDB taxonomy): domain Bacteria; phylum Chloroflexota; class Anaerolineae; order Anaerolineales; family RBG-16-64-43; genus RBG-16-64-43. The sequence continues at coordinate 106,507 of CAVQIA010000004.1, read as the reverse complement.
CGTCATCCGGCGGGACTCAAGCCGGGCTGGCCGTCGGTGCGCGGCTGGCGGGCCTCAAGGTGCGATTGCACGGGATCAGCGTGGACAAACCCGCATTGCCCTTCTCCGAAGGGGTGACCGACCTCGCCAACCATACAGCCGAAAAGGTTGGGGCCGATGTCCGTATCCGCCCTGAGGAGATCATCGTGGATGATCGCTTCCTTGGGGCAGGCTACGCCAAGCCCGACACGCTCGAATTGGATGCGATCCGCCACTTCGCCCACGACGAAGGGATCCTTCTGGACCCCGTGTATACCGGCCGAGCTGCCGGAGGCATGCTGTCGATGATCAAGTCGCGCGAGATACCGCCGGGCGCGCGAGTGCTCTTTTGGCACACGGGAGGCACACCTGCGTTGTGGGCGTTCGCAAGTCAACTCGCCGCGATTGCGTAATCGACACGCTATCGCGCCTGATCGCCGCGTCGCGATATGCCGCCGAGGCTAACTCGCGCATGCGTTCTCCGAGGTGCGACTCGACTTGCCCGAGTAGATACGGCCACACAGAAGAGCCGCCTCGTGGCATTTGGCGGCGGGAATGACCGTCACCTCGGCGATGAGTGCCGGCAACTCCAGCAGAAACATAGCCAAGAAAAGCCTCGCCACGCTGGCTTGCCATTCCGTCTCTTGGTGGCTATGCGCATTTTTGGCGAAAGACGTGGCTCCAGGGCCTGCCCGGGTATGCCTTCTTCGGTTGCCGCAGGAGAAGGGACTCCTTCGCCTCGCCGACGCAAGCCGAGCCGCTCTCTTCAATCTAATTGCTGCTCCCCGCGCTGTGGGCTTGTCAGGATCCTCTCCGTCCCTCAGTAGACGACCATTACCTTTGGTGTAGGGGCGGTGGGTTGACATGCTCGCTGCTCATCCAAAAACCAGACCTCCCGGGCGCCGATCGGACGTCCGGGAGGTCTGGTCATCGACCCCTGAGCGAGAGGAGGCTCAAGGCATCAAGTTCACGGGAACACCCCCGCGGACTTCACACGAGAGGCGGAACCCGTATTCATGACACGCACCTCACCTATCCTCACTGCCGAAAGGCCTACTGGCGCTGGCGCCGCAGGAACGCCGGCACGTCGAGATCGTCGACCGACATCGATTGAGACCGCACCATGGATTTGGCGAAGGCGGGCATCTTGACCGGTCGCGCGCCGGAGGCCAAGGCCATGGGTTGGGCCGCAGCCGCGGGCCGCGCGGTGGACTTCGCCGACGGCCGCTCGAGTTTGCGCGGCATCGCCGTGCGCTCGAATCCGGTGGCGATGACGGTGATGCGGATCTCGTCGCCCATCGTCGGGTCAATCACCGCACCGAAGATCAAGTTGACGTCGGGGTGCGCCGTCTCTTTGATGATGGCGGCTGCGTCATTGACCTCGAACAGACTCAGATCCGGCCCACCGGTGACGTTGAACAGGATGCCTCGTGCGCCATCGATCGTGATATCGAGCAATTGGCTCGAGATGGCCATCTCAGCCGCCTTGCGCGCGCGCTCTTCGCCCGAGGCGCGGCCGACGGCCATCAGGGCCGCACCGCCCTCCGACATGATCGTGCGCACATCGGCGAAGTCGAGGTTGATCAGGCCAGGGATGGTAATGAGTTCCGAGATGCCCTGAATGCCCTGGCGCAGCACGTCGTCGGCCAGCTTGAAGGAGTCCTGCAAGCTGGCGCGCTTCTCAACAAGTTGCAGCAAGCGGTCGTTGGGAATGACGATGAGCGTATCGACATGCTCCTTGAGCTTGCCGATGCCGCCCTCCGCCGACTGCGACCGCCGCGATCCTTCGAAGGTGAAGGGGCGGGTGACGACGCCGATGGCCAGAGCACCCACCTCTTTTGCGATTTGGGCGACGATCGGCATTGCCCCAGTCCCGGTGCCGCCGCCCATCCCGCCGGTGATAAACACCATGTCGGCGCCTTTGATCACCTCGTACAGCTCCTCCGCCGACTCCTCGGCGGACTTGCGGCCGACATCCGGGTTGCCTCCGGCACCGAGCCCGCGAGTGATCTTCTCGCCGATGCGAACGCGGGTGGCCGCGTTCGACAGGAGCAGGGCCTGGGCATCGGTATTGACCGAGATGAATTCGATTCCGGCCAATCCCTCCGCGATCATGCGATTGACCGCGTTTTGTCCGGCCCCACCTACACCGATAACTTTGATGCGAGCGAACGTTTCGACCTGTTGAACGGAAGCCATGGTTCCTCCTCTCGAGATGTGCCCGCGCTGCCGGGTCATGGGCGAACCCATTCCTCTCGACCGGCGACAGCGGGCCTAAGGTGCAAGCCGCTTCAGAAAGTCCTTGATCTGCCCCCAATCGACCGAGGGGCGTTCCCCACGACCGCGGCGGCGAGGCGCCGGCGTTGCTGGGCCTTCGCTGACCACGACGTGTTGTAGCCAGAGCAACAGTCCCACGCTGGTCGAAAATGCCGGGCTGCTCAGTTGGTCCACCAATCCGCGCAACTCACCGGGGCCGGCGACGCGCACCGGCATGTTGAGAATGTCGGCAGCCAAACGGCGCACGCCCGGCAACCGGCTGCCGCCGCCGGTGAGCACGATGCCCGCCGGCAAGTAGTTCACCGCCCCCACCCGCTCGATTTCCTGCAACACGAGCGAGAACACCTCTTCCATGCGCGGCTGGATGATTGCCACCAAGTCCGCCCGTTGGACTTCCACGGGAGCTTCCTCGCCAAACGGCCGCACGAGGAAACTCTCACCGGGCTGGATCTCGGACGGGATCGCGTGCCCGTGAGTCAGCTTGACCGTTTCCGCCACCTCGCCCGGCATGCGCAGGCCGTGGGCGATGTCCGAAGTGACGTGATTCCCGCCGACCGGGAGCACAGCGGTATGGCTCACGGTTCCTTCGTGGAAGAGGGCGATATCGGTCGTTCCACCGCCAATATCCACGACGCCCGCACCCATGTCGCGCTCGGTGTCGCGCAGCACTGCCTCGGCGGAGGCCAACGGGTTGAGCACGAACCCTTCCACCTCCACGCCGCAGGCTTGGACGCATTGGGCCAAGTTCTGCAGCGCAGTCGTGGCGGCCGTGATGATGTGGGTCTCCACCTCGAGGCGGAAGCCGTGCATCCCCACCGGGTTGCGAATCCCCTCCTGCCCGTCCACGACGAAACCTCGCGGCAGGACGTGCACCACCTGGCGATCGTATGGGACAGCGATGGCGCGCGCCGCCTCATTGGCGCGTGCAACGTCTTCCGCGGCAATGACATCCCCCGAGACCCCCACGACGCCCCGGCTGTTGATCGACGAAACCTGCGCCCCAGCCAGGCTCACCACCGCCGAGGCAATCTCATAGCCGGCTGTGCGCTGGGCCTTCTCGATCGAAGCGGCAATAGCCCGGGCTGCATCTTCGACGTTGACCACCACCCCCTTGCGCAGGCCGCGCGAGGGCTCGATCCCCACGCCGATGATCTGCAGGCCCCCGTCTTCGGATTCCTGCGCCACCAGAGTGCAGATTTTGGTCGTCCCCACATCAATGCCGGTGAACAGATTCGCAGTCATGCGCTTCCTTGAGGCCAGCCCGGCTACTCGTGGTAATAAGGCTGGCGCAGGTCCTCCACGCTCACCCATTGCGGGATCACACCCCGCGCCAGGATTCCCGAGATCACTCGCTGGTAAAGATCCGCCTTACGGCCGACGTCGGCCGCGGTGCCGAAATACACAGCCCAACCGCGCGGGTCGTGCAGCCCCAGGCCGCGGCGAGCGTCGTACACCACTGGAGCCATTTGCGGGAAGGCGGCCATGAGCTGCAAGGCGCCCGAAACGACCTGCGGCTCGATGGACGGCTGCGAGTCCAGGCGCACTTCCGGGCCGGCCTCGGGCACATCGACGGCCACCAGGCCTTCACGATCGCCGGGTGCCACGAAGAACACGCCCTCTGCATCCACCCAGAAGCGGGCGGCGCCCTGCTGCCATGCCAGGATCGGCACCCGCTCTTCCACGGTAAGGGTCACACGGTTGGGCCAGCCTACACTCACGTGCGCCTCGCGGATACCAGGATTGCCCGTCACCAAGGCCGCGTTCACGGCGCGGGGCGAGAGGCTGAACACGTTCTTCCCCTGCACTCCGGCCGCGTTGGCGATGACCTCGGCCGGCAGGTAGTTGTTGGCACGCACTTCGGGCACTCCAGCCTCGAAAGACGCGCCCGAAAGAAAGAACAGCATGCCGGCACCACACACGAGCGCCAAGGCGATCGCCAGCGTGCGCGCGTTGAAGCTCAGCGGGATCCCCGGCAGGCTGACCTCGACGCCAGGCTGGCCGAGCGCGATGTCGTAACGGCGGCGTGCACGGGACACCGGCGTACGACGCCGCGGTTCCCACGTCGCGCGGGTCGTGCTGGCGAAGGATTGGCGTGCCGGACGCGCGCCCCGGCCCTGCCTCTTCTGGCGAAGTTGGCTGGCGCGTCCGACGCTCTCTCGACGAACCCCGACCTGACTCATGCCGCCTTGTCCCTAGTGCGTGGCCGCAGAAGAAGCGCTTTCGTACGTCCGTTCATTGCGCATGTTGTCTGCGTGCCGTTGAAAACCAAGTTCGATCAGCTTGTCGAGCAACTGCGGATACGGGATGCCCGAGGCCTCCCACAGCTTTGGATACATGCTGATCTGTGTGAATCCGGGCAGCGTGTTGGCCTCGTTGATCCACAGTGATTGGGTATCGCGGTCCAGCAAGAAATCGACGCGCGCCATTCCTGCGCAATCGATCGCCCTGCAAACGCGCACCGCCAATTCCTGCGCCTCGCGCGTTTTCTCAGGTGCGAGTGGCGCCGGGATGAGCAACTGCGAAGTATTGTCGATGTACTTCGACTCGTACGAGTAGAACTCCCGGCTCGGGATGACTTCACCCGGCAGCGAGGCCCGCGGATCATCATTGCCGAGCACGCTCACCTCGATCTCGCGGGCGTTGATGCCGCGCTCGATGAGCACCCGCCGATCGTAGCGCGCGGCATCCAGCAATCCCTCGCTCAGGTCGGATCTGTTCGCGCAGCGCGAGACACCCACGGAAGAACCAAGATTGGCCGGCTTGGTGAACAGCGGATAGGGAGCGACCGCCTCGGCCTTGCGCACGACGCCGTCCATATCTCGTTCGATATCACGCCTCATGACCAAGGCGTATTCGGGAATGGGAAGTTTGTGCGCTCGCATGAGATCTTTGAACAGCACCTTGTCCATCGCCACCGAAGAAGCCAACACACCCGCACCGACGTAAGGAATCTCGCCCAGCTCGAGCAAGCCCTGCAACGTGCCATCTTCGCCGAAGGTCCCATGCAGTATGGGGAAGAGGATGTCGACCCGGTCGGCAAGCTTCAGAACGATTTCCTTCGGGTCCCCGGAGGCCTCGTATCCCCACAATCCATGCAATCCCGGCTCGGGAAAGAGCACCATCCTGCGCGCGCTCGAGGTACGCTGCTTGAGCGATTCCAGCACGCCCTCCCCAACAATCCACTGCCCCTGATGCGTGATGCCGATTTCGACAACGTCGTACTTGCCGCGATCGAGCTGCGCAAGGATGGAGGCAGCCGACATCAGGGAGACTTCATGCTCCCCAGAACGACCCCCGAAGATCAAACCCACACGCGCCTTAGCCATGCTGCGCTCCGACCGTCAGGTCTCCCCAGTCGCCGACGAGTTCCACTTCGGCCTCGAGCATCACGCCGAACTTCTCATGAACGGTTGCGCGGGCCAGGTCCATCAGACCCTTCACATCCTGCGCCTTCGCGTGACCGGTGTTGATGAAGAAGTTGGCGTGCCCCTTCGAGATCTCCGCCTCCCCGATTCGCGTGCCTTTCAGCCCTGCGGCTTCGATGAGGCGTCCGGCATAATCGTCGGGTGGATTCTTGAACATCGAGCCCATGCTGGCACCCGGGGGCTGGGTCCGACGGCGTTGGATATTCAACGCTTGCACCCGGGCCAGGGCTTCCGCCGGCGGGCAGGCCGCGAGCTCGAACTCCGCCGCGAGCACCACCGCTGAACCTCGTTCGCGCTTCAACAGGCTCGACCGATAGCTGTAGCCCAGGTCTTTGGCTGCGACCTTGGCTACAAAGGCAGTGGAATTCGTACCCACGTGCCGATTTCCACGTTGCAAGATGCTGGCCATATGCAGTGAAGTGGCTATGTCCCCGCCAAACGCCCCCGCATTGCCAACCACCGCCCCACCCACGGTCCCTGGAACGGTGGCCGCCCACTCGATTCCGCACCAGCCCTTCTGCGCTGCGCCACGGGCAATCGCGCCAAGAGAAGCGCCCGATTCCGCCCACAATATGCTGCGTGAACTGTCGCCGTCCACGGGCTGGAACCGGACTTGCTTGGCATGATTGAGAATGACAACCTCGCGGCACCCACGGTCCGAGATGAGCACGTTCGACCCGGCTCCCAGCACGACGAACGGCAGCTCCTCCAACCACAACTGAGTGACCCAATCGGCCAACTCGTCCGCCGACTGAGCGATGAGCAGTCCGTCGGCAGGGCCCCCAACGCGGGCCGAGGTGTAGCGGGCGAGCGCCACTCCCACTTGGAGCCTCCTGCCGAAGATCGCCTGCAGCCGAGTACGGGGCGCTATGCTCATCCGCGCCTCGCAGGCCGGCCCGCCTCAGAATTCTCGCCGATGGCCGCACGCGCCAACTGCTGAATGACCCGTTCGCCCACGCGATTGCCGTCACCCGCGCTCAACGTGATCAAGACATCGTGCCGGCCGAGTCTCTGCAGCAAATCCTCTACGGCCGAGGACTCCCCCTCCTCGTAACGGGCATCCCGGTGCTGCATGGCCTGCATCACCGTCCGCGAGGAGAAGCTGGGATCGTCGTCCTCGCGCGAGCGATATACCGGCAGCACGACAACATGATCCGCATCTTCGAATGATTCCGCGAATTCGGATTGAAGGGTCTTCGTTCGCGAGAACGTATGCGGCTGCCAGACGGCCCACACCGATCGGCCCGGGAAACGATCATGCGCGGCCGCGAGCGTCGCACGGATTTCGCTTGGATGGTGGGCGTAGTCGTCGACGAAGACGACTCCCCGCGCTTCGCCGCGCACCTCGAAGCGCCGCCCCGCGCCGTTGAACTTGGCCAGCGCCCCAGCGGCGACCGCGAATTCCACTCCGCACAGATCGGCAACACACAGCGCCGCCAGCGCATTGCGGATGTTGTGCAGACCCGGGAGGCGGGTCACCGCCCGCCCGATCGCCCGCGCCTCTGCATTGCGCGCCGGGCGACGCAGCACCATGAACTCGCTGCCGCCCTCGGCCGACCGCTCCCAGTGGGCCGCGGTCCAATCGGCCTCCGGCGCATCCACGCCATAGACCTGGACTCTGCGCGAGCCCGCCCGACGCACGACCTCGAGCACGCCGCTCGCGTCACCGCACGCCACGACCCAGCCCATGGGCGCTAGCCGCGAGAGGAAGGCATTGAATGCCGCCTGCACGTCGGCCAGCGCGGGGAAGATGTCCGGGTGGTCATGTTCGATGTTGGTGACGACCGCCAGCCAGGGCACCAGCCCCAGGAACGCGTTGTCGTACTCGTCGGCTTCGATGACGAAGAACTCACCCTTTCCGGCGCGGGCGTTGGCCCCGCCGAAGTCGGGCAGCACACCGCCAACCACAAATGAGGGCAGGAGCCCGGCCTCCGCCAAGATGAAACTAATCAAGCCGGAGGTGGTCGTCTTGCCGTGCGTCCCGGCGACGGCAATCGTCTTGTAGCCCTGGGTTAGCTCTCCCAGGAACTCGGAGCGCTTGTACACCGGGACCCCAGCGCTCAAGGCTGCCACGACCTCCGGGTTGTCACCCCGAATGGCGGATGAGATGACCAGTGCCTCGGCTCCGGCCGCATGCTCGGCCCGGTGACCGACAGAAACGTGAGCGCCGAGCCCGGCCAGGGTCTGCAACATCGGGGAGTCGCTCTCGTCGGACCCGCTCACGGCGTGACCGCGCTCGATGAGCACGCGCGCAATGGCCGAGAGACCCGAACCGCCGATGCCGACGAAGTGGTATCGCATGGCCTCACACGAAAACCACGATTACGAACACGAAGGCGATCGCGACCGCCACCAGCAGCCAGGTCTCCCCCAACAGCATGGGAGGCATGTAGCGCATCAGCGCGACGACCTGCGGATCCGTCGCGGTCTGACGGGCGAATTCCATCCCGGGGAAGGGATAGCCCGCTTGATGCAGGAAGAACCACAGGCTGCCGAAGAGCAGCGCGCCGTTCACCGCTCCGATGATCATTCCGAGTAGCCAATCCTGCAGATGCTCGCGAATGAAGCGATTGCCAGGGAGCCACGGAAGGCGTGGTGTGAGATAGCCGAAATACGCCAGCCCGCCGAATACCGCTGCCTTGACCCAGAAAAGGTCGATCAGGCGCAGCGTCGCGAGCATGTTATGGGCGTACTTCTCGAGCAGCAGGTTCACGAACAGGGCCAGCACCAGGCTGAACGACACGAGCAGTTCCTTGGCCCAGCCGCGCAAGGAGCCCACCAAGGCGAAGACCAAGACCATGAACCAGAAGACCAGGCCGATGCTCATGCCCGGGCGCCCTCAGCTTTCGCCAGCGCCGTGAACTCGTGAGCGATGCGATCCGCCGCGTCGGACCGCGCCAAGGAAGTTGCGGCGCGGCGCATTGCATTCAGACGCGTCGGATTAGCCTTGAGCTCGAGCACGGTGTCGCGCAGCGCGCCCGCCAGAGCGCTATCATCCAAGAGTATCGCAGCACCCTGCCGCACCAAGTAGTCGGCGTTCACCTTCTGGTAGCGCCAAGCATGCGGATAGGGCACGAGCACCGCGGGCAGACTGAACAACGGGTATTCGCCCAACACCGATGCGCCCGCTCGAGAAACGACGAGATCGGCCGAGGCCAGCACCGCGCCCATGGACTCGTGTACATACGCCGTCGGGTGATAGCGGGCTTGCGCTTCCTGGGGCAAGGTCCGCGTCGCTTGTTGCACCTCAACCCAGTCGAGCGCGCCAGTCACATGGACCACGTGCATCTCTCGCAGAAGCTCCGGCAGGCACGCTACAAGCGCGCGGTTGATACTGCGCGCTCCGCGGCTGCCGCCGAGCACGAGCAATACAAAGTCGTCGGGCTGCCAGCCTCGCTCAGCTCGCGCGGCACTGCGCCCAGCGCTCAAGAGCTCTTCGCGCACCGGGTAGCCGGTGGTGATGCAGTCAGCACGGGCGGAAAGATAACGCCGCGAGTTCGTCCGTGGCGAGCGCAATCCGCTGCGCGACCCTGCCGATCAAGCGCAGGGCCAATGCCGGCTCGACATCCGGAATGAACACGAGGATCGGAACTCGCTGCAGCCGGGCAGCCAAGGCCACCGGCACGCCGACGTAGCCACCGGTGACGAGCAATGCCTCCGGACGCAGTTTGCGCACCAGGGCCCTTGCGTGTGCAAGGCCGCGCAAAGCCTGCCACGCATTGCCGGGCAAGCGTCGCCAGCCGACGCCGTGAAGGCCGGCCGCTGGAATGAGCTCCAGGCGCAATCCGCTGCGCGGCACGAGTTCCTCCTCCATTCCGCCGCGTCCTCCCACCCAGATCATCTCGGCCTCGGGGTGGCTACGACGCACGGCCTGGGCGACGGCCAGTGCGGGGTAGATTCCCCCGCCCGTCCCCCCAGCGCTGATCAGTAGGCGCATTGACCTTCTCGGGTTGCGGCCGACGGTGATCGGCGCGCGAGACATTGAGCACAAGGCCCATCGCCGCCATGCTCATGACCAGGTTCGAGCCGCCGTAACTGAAGAATGGCAGCGCGTTCCCGGCGAAGGGCAAGAGGGCCAGGATCGTCAGGATGTTGACCAAGGCCTCCACCGCGATCCAGGTTGTCATGCCCGCGGCAAACATCAGGCCCAACGAGTTCGGGGCCTTGACTGCGATGCGATAGCCGCGCCAGATCAGGAGGGCGAAGAGGGCCAAGACCACGATCGCCCCAACGAAGCCCAGCTCTTCGGCAACCACAGCGAACACGCTGTCGGTGTGTGCGGCCGGCAGCGAGAAGTACTTGAAACGACTCGCGCCCGCTCCGACGCCGATCAACCCCCCGCTCGAGATGGCCGAGAGCGCCTCGAAGATGTGCAGATTGGCCTCGCGAATATCCCGCCACCCGGCCAGGTACTCCTCGATCCGTGCAGGCCGGATGACCAGGGCCAACACCAGGCCGCCCACCGCCATGACCAGCGTGGCCAGGGCCACGTTGCGGTAGCCTCCGCCTCCCAGGAAGAACATCGCCATGCCTAGGATGACGACGGTCGCGGCGGCGCTGATGTCCGGCTCCATCAGAATGAGGCCGGCAAAGGCGCCGATCAAAACGGCGTAGGGGACGATCCCGAGCGACAGGTTGTCGAGCACTTCTGATTTCGAGACCAGCCATACGCCCAGGTAGATCACGGTGGCGAACTTGGCCACCTCGGACGCTTGCACAGAGTCGTTGAACAAGCCTCGCCGGACGGGTGAATCCCAATTGACGACGACCACTGCGATGAGCATGACGACCGTCAGCATTCCGACCGGAAGCGCCCACCGCTGCCAGCGGTGGTAGTCGATGCGGAAGGTGATCGCCATCAGCACCAGGCCGATCAACCCCCACAGCAATTGGCGCGTGAACAGGTACCACACGGAGTGGGTGGGCGAAAGGCTGTACGACGCTCCCCAACTGCTGGAGGCGACCATCATCATGCCGAGGATGATGAGTGCCAGCACGAGCAGGAGCATGATATGGTCGAACCCCAGGTCCGCGCCGCGCATGCGTTCACGGAGAAGCTTGGTCATCGCGATACCTTTGCCTGCAACCCACGAACCAGCGAACGGAAATGTTCACCGCGCTCTTCGAAATCGCGGTACTGGTCGAAGCTCGTGCCGCCGGGGGCGAGAAGCACGACGTCCCCGGGCACGGACACCCGCGCGGCATGGCCGACCGCGTGAGCCAACTCCGCGAAGGCCGAAACCGTTCGCGGGCGCGCGCCCGGCGCGACCTCTCCCAAGGCTCGGCGAATGAGGGGCGCGGCTTCTCCGAACAGAACAAGGTGTTCGACTTTGGATCGCACGACCTGAGCCCACTCCTCCCATGGCAGTTGCTTATCACGCCCGCCCGCCAACAATACGATGGGCTGGTCGAAGGAGCGCATGTCGGCGATCGCCCGCTCGGGCGCGGTCGCGATCGAATCGTTGTACCAGTCGACACCCTCGATCGTCGCCACGTGCTCCAGGCGGTGGGGCACTCCGCGAAACGCCGGGATAGCCTGCGCCATTGATTCCGCGGAGACGCCCGCCGCTTGCGCGATGGCGCAGGCCCCGACGACGTTGGCGAGGTTGTGGCGCCCTCGCAACTGGACGGTGGCCGACGGAGCAACCCGCGTGATCTCGCCGCGTGCTGACAGGCAAATCCAACCCCCCTCCAGGAAGGCCGAAGCACTCGCCTCGGGCTTCGGACCGCTTTCGATACTGAAGGTGGTCAGCGTCCCGCGAACACGCCTTGCAAGCGCGCGCGTTTCCGGGCTATCCCAGCCGAGTACCGCCGTGTCCTCCGCGTGCTGGAACTCGAGGATGCGCGCCTTGGCTTGGCGGTAGGCTTCCATCGTGCGGTGCCGGTCAAGGTGGTTGGGAGAGAGGTTGAGCACAGCCGCGACGTGCGGGCTGCGCGTCATCACCTCCAGTTGGAAGCTGGAGAGCTCGATGACCGCCACATCCTCTGCGCGCATCTTTGACGCGTCGTTGAGCAGCGGGTTGCCGATGTTGCCTCCCACCCAAGCTGCATGGATCTCGCCTCGAGCGGCTGCGACCCGCGCCATTTCTCCGACGAGTGAGGTGGTCGTGGTCTTGCCGGCTGAGCCGGTGATTCCCACGACGCGGGCCGGGGTGATCTCGAGGAAGAGCTGTAAATCGTTGGTGATGCGCACACCGCGTTGGCGGGCCGCTTCGACGATCGGCAGATCGCCCGGGACCCCACCCGAGAGATGCAGCATCGAGGCGCCCTTCAGCATCTCGAGCGGGTGCCCGCCGAATTCAAAGCGCACCTCCAGACCCTTCAGCGCCATGCGTTCCTTTTCGAAGGCATGGGCCGGCTGCTGATCGCTGACGATCACCGGCACTCCTTGTTCGGCGAAGTAGCGCGCCGTCGCCACGCCCTGACGGCCCAGCCCGAGAACCACGACATGCGGCCGAGCACCACTCTCGCGGCTCACGATTCGCCCGCGTCCGCGGCCTAGCCTGCAACCTGAACGGTAGATTTCACGCTACGCGGCGCCGCCAGAGGCATAACCGGCAACTGTTCCTCGACGCCGAGCCAGAAGTGGTTCGGCAGGACAGTCCGCGAGGCGCGCACCGTCAGCCCGGCAACGCACTGCTCGCGCTTCGAGGCTTTGGTCTCCGCCGCCCGGCCGCCGGTGACCATGGTGCTGGGGTGCACGTAGCAGGTATTGGCTGGCCGGCCGTACTTCTGCGCGTAATAGCGCGCCGCCCGCTCAAGCCTTTCGGGCAAGGGTCTTTGTGCTTCACCATCAAACCAGAGCATTCCGAGTTCCATGGGAGCCTCCTCACGAATGTGCAGGGATCCTCGTCCCCGCGCTTAGGCCACAGCCAGGGCCACGCCGATCATCGCCGCCAGCAATCCAATCAGCCAAAAGCGTTGCACCACCTGGGTCTCGCTCCAACCCAGAAGCTCGAAGTGGTGGTGCAGTGGAGCCATCTTGAACAAGCGCTTGCCCTTCGTCCAGCGGAAGTAGGCCACCTGAAGGATGTCGCTCATCGTTTCGCTCACGGGAACAACCGCGATGAGCGGCAGGAGGGGCCATTGGGCCGTCATCAGGGCCACCACGCCCAGCAGCGCCCCCACGGCCAGCGATCCGGTATCACCCATGAACAATTCGGCGGGGTGCGCGTTGTACCAAAGGAACGCGAACAGCGACCCGACGACAGTGAAACAGAAGCGCACGAGGAAGACCTGTCCTTGCAGGGCCGCGATGATGGCAAACGCCACGAACGCGGTGGCCGCGGTCAAGCCGGCCAGCCCATCCAACCCATCGGTGATGTTCACTGCATTGGAGGAAGCCACGATCACGAAGGCCGCCACCGGCAAATACCAAATTCCCAGGTCGAAATAGCCCGGTACGCCCGGCAGAAACACCCCCGGCACGTCCAACACGTACTTCAACCCGGCTGCTGCGATGAGCGCCACCACCGACTGCGCCAGGAACTTCTCCCGTGCGCGCAGAGGGCGGCGGCGCAAGCCGAGGTAGTCGTCAACAGCGCCCAGAACCGCGAAGGCCACCATCACACCCAGCGGTAAGAGGATCGAACGCCCAAGCAGCGACCGGCCGAGAATCGGGACGGTATTGAGCAGGAGGGTGATGATCACGACCGGAATGACGATCATCAAGCCGCCCATGGTCGGCGTGCCTAGCTTCGTCTGATGGCTGCTGGGCCCATCGACTCGGATCTGTTTGCCCACGCGCCAATGGCGGAGGATGCGCAGCAGCGGCCCGCCCCAGATCACGGTCAGAGCGAACGTGATGCCACCCAGGCTGAGCGCCATCGTCATGCCGATGGTCATGCGTCCTTCTCCAGGGCCGCAACCAGTTCATCCAGATGGAGCGCATGCGAGCCCTTAATCAACACGACGTCGCCTTCGCGCACCTGCTGCTGCAAGAAGCCGCGCGCCTCGTCGGACGAGTCAAAGGTCAGGATGCGGGCCGCGGGAAGGCCTTGCAGCGCTGCTTCCTCGGCGATCCAGTGCGACCGCGAGCCGACCGTCACCAGAATATCCGCCGCCTGCGCCGCGCGTGCCCCCACCATGCGGTGCCCGCGCTCCTCGAATTCCCCGAGTTCGAGCATGTCGCCTAGAACTGCGATGTGCCGGCCGTCGATTTCAACCAGCAAGTTGAGCGCGGCAATCATGGAATCGGGCGATGCGTTGTAGGTGTCGTCAATGATTAGCGAGTTGTTCGGGCCCGTAACCGTCATCAGACGCAGCTGGGTGGAGGGCGCCTGCAACCCGTCGAGAATCTCCTGCCAGGTCAGGCCTTCGATCAATCCCACCGCGGCCGCGCGCAATGCCGTGTGCACCGAGTGTTGGCCCAGCAGCGGAACCCGCAGGTGAAGCGTCTCGCGCCTTGTGTGGACTTGAAAGTGCATACCCTCCAGGCCCAAGCTCTTGACATCGCTTGCCCACAAGTCGGCGTGCGGATCCAAGCCATAGGTGAACACGCGCGCACGCGTTCGGCCGCGCATCTCCATCACCCGCTCATCGTCGGCATTCAGCACCGCGACGCCGTCCTCGGGCAGCGCCTCCACCAGTTCGGCCTTGCCTCGCACGATGGCCTCCAGGCTTCCCGCTCGCTCGAGATGCACCGGCCCGATCAACGTCACCACGCCCACCTGCGGGCGCGCGATGTCGCACAGGAGGGCGATATCCCCCGGAACGTAGAAGCCCATCTCAAGCACGGCGTATCGGTGGGCGTGCGTCGCCTTGAGCAGTGTGAGCGGCAATCCGATCTCGTTGTTGAAACTGCTTTCGCTCGAGAGAGCGGGCGCATGTGTGGCCAATACGCTCGCCACCAACTCCTTCGTGGTGGATTTGCCCACGCTGCCTGTGATCCCGATCACCCGCAGGTCTTCCAATTGAAGGCGCCAATGGCGGGCCGTGGCCTGCAAGGCCTTGAGGACGTCTTCCACGCATACGCACAGATGCAGCGCCGCGCGGCTGCCACCCACCGGCTGAGTGGCCGGTAACCCGGCACCCGGACGCAGATCGAGCGTGGCATAGCCGGGAACCTCGTGCTCGACCAGGGCCACTGCCGCGCCGCGTTCGAAGGCATCCGCCACGAATTCATGCCCATCCTTGTGCTCGCCACGCAGCGCCACAAACAGGCAACCCGGGATGGCCAATCGCGAATCGATGACCGCATCCGTCAGCACCTGGCGCGTGAGGGCGCTGTGAGTGTAGGCGGTGGCCGCCTGTCCTGTCAGCGCTTCTATGAGAATCCCCAGCGTCAGCATCGTCTGTTCGTCCGCATCGCCTTAAGGCGTCGCCGCCAACTGTTGCCGAACCTGGTCCGGCGGGATGCCCAGGATGGCAAAAACCCGCGGTGCCAGCCTGGCGAAAAGCGGCGCCGCGGTGATGGACCCGAACTGGCGATCCCCTTCGGACGTAGGCTCGTCGATGCGGATCAGAATCAAGATCTGCGGATCGTCAACCGGCCCCCACCCCACAAAGGAGGCTACGGTCTTGGTGTTGATGTAAGGCGGTATGTCAGCAGTCCCGGTCTTGCCGGCCACGCGGTAGCCCGGCACCAGGGCCGCCGATTGCTCGATCTCGAGTGACCGCGCCAACATCTCATTGAGGGTGCTCGCCGTTCGAACAGAGATGGGTTGGCTGAGGGCCACCGGGCGAACCGCCTGCACCACCCCGTTCGGCCGGACAATGCTGCGCACGATGTGCGGCGCCATCATGACGCCGTCGTTGGCCACCGCCGAAATCGCCGCCGCAATCTGCAGGGGTGTCACGGAAACGCCCTGGCCGAAGGCGTTGGTGGCCAAGGTCGAGTCGGTCCAGTCCAAATCGCCCGGCCGCCGCAGGTCACCGCTGCGTTCGGGTAGATCGACGCCCGAGGCTCGCCCGATCCAGAATCGGTCCATGTAGTCGTAGAAGAGTTGAGGGCCGAGGCGGGAGGCCACCCACGCCAGACAGGTATTGATCGAGTTCTGCAGGCAGCCGGTCATGTCTTGCACACCGAAGGGGCGCGACCGCCAGTTGGTGACGACCACCCCGCCGTACTCGAAATAGCCTTCGTCGACGTAGATCGTATCGGGCACGACGGTCGCCGAATCCAGGGCGGCCGCCATGGTCAGCACCTTGAAGATGGAGCCGGGTTCATAGGGCGCACCGACGTTGAGGGAGGTCACCTGGCCCTGCGGGTCGTTGGGTAGTCGTCCCTTGGCGTGGAAGGCGTCTTCGAAGCCTTCGGGGTGGGTCAAATCGACGGCCGGATAATCCGCCATGGCGAGGATTTCGCCGGATTGCGGGGCGATGATCAGGATCGAACCCCGCGTCGCCTCGCTCGCCTCAATCCCCTCGCGCAACACCGCCTCAGCTTCAGCTTGGATCTCCCGATCGATAGTCAGCAGCAGGTCGGCCGGAGGTTGGGCGCGGTCCATATTGCGCGTGATCTCAACCGGCACGACGGTCCACAGGATATCTTCGCGAGCACCCTGAAGGATGTCGTTGTAGTAGTTCTCGACGCCCCAATCGCCGGTTTCAAGGTAGAAGCGAACCACCCCGTTCTCACTTCGATCGCCTGGCCGGTCCCCGGACTGCCGGCTGAAGCCGACGACTTCCGATGCAAGCGAGGCTTGGGGATAGTCTCGCGCGAACCAGGCTTCCGTCCGCAAGTCAGCGAGGAGCCGGTCGTATTGGTACGCGCCCTTCGCGTCAGGCAACTCACCTTGGGCAATGAGCAACCGCGTTTCCTGATCTTCGTCCAGCCAGAGCGGTATCGCTTGAACTTGCCCCGCAACCTCCACCGCGTCGACCGCAAGCGTGCAGGTTCGCAGGCGCTGGCGCCCTTGAGTCAGCTCGCGCAGCCCTTGATCGAGTTGCTGGAGCGATTGGGTCACGCCGGGGATATTGACCGTTACGCCAGACACCTGCATGAACTCGGCAAGGACGCCCGCCAGGGTGACCGTCGGTTGGTCCTGATCGCTCGCGGTGAGTGCCTCCTGGGTCCACAAGTAGCTCTGGCAGTTGTCGAGATAGACACGGAAGTGGCTCTGATTCCCCGCGAGCAGTTGGCCATTGCGATCGAAGATCCGGCCTCGAGGCGTCTCAATGTGGCGCGTGATCGGATAGGGCGAGGCATACAGCGCCTCGCGCGCCTGGCTTGGCCAGATCTGGAACCGCGCAAGCTGCACTACGCTGGCCGCCAGAGGCACGAGCAGCAACCCACCCGCGATCTTGACCCGCGTGTCCAGGGCAGTCACGGCTGTTCTCCGCCCCGCAATGCGCGCACAACCCACTCAAGCAGGGTTTCGCGGTAGGCCGGCGCAAGCGAGACGCCGGCGTCGACGTACAGAATGCGCGACGGCCCGAGGTACGAAGGCGTGGCCTCGATCGAAGCGGGCACCTGGACGAAGGTCACGTCCCGGGGATCGATCGGTTCGAAGCCAAGCTCGCGCGCCCGATCGAGGTACCAGGACACGTTGTTGAGTTGGGCGAGGCTCACCTGCTGCGCCTCAATCCGGCGCAGGAGCGTATCGCGTTCGCCAATGAGCCGCTGCACCTGCAGGCCCGCCTCGGCCGCCTGGGCACCGGTGAAGATAAACAGGCTGAGCGTGGCCGCGATGCCCAGCACCGCCACCAGGCCGATCGCCAGGGCGCGCGTCTGCACGCGCCAGGGTGCCTCGCGGTAGGCGCGGATACGCTGCGTGCCGGATCGTTGCGCGTTGGCGGGTCTCATGCGCCGGCCCTCGCTCCGCGTGACGCGCGGGCCCGATCCGTCGCTGGCCGTCACGCGTTGGGCGACACGCAACCGGGCGCTGCGCGCGCGCGGGTTGGCGGCGACCTCGCTCGGGGTCGGGCGGATCGGTTTGGGGGTCAGGTCCCGAAGTACAGGCGTCGCCGGAAGATCGGCAGGCCATGGGATACCCGTGCGCGCAGCGCGGCCCGCAAGCCCACGCAGCGTTTGCTTGACGATGCGATCTTCCAGCGAGTGGAAGGAGATCACCGCGACCCGGGCGCCGACCTTGAGGGCGCCGACGACCTCGGGTAGCCCGGCTTTGAGTTCGCCCAGCTCATCGTTGACGGCAATGCGCAGGGCCTGGAAGGTGCGTGTCGCGGGATGGATGCGCGCAGGGCCCGTCCCCGAGGTTCGCCGCGTGGCCGCCGCCACGACCTCGGCCAGGTCGCGGGTCGAGCGAACCGGCCGTGCGCGGATGACCGCACGCGCGATCAGCCGGCTATCGTGCTCCTCACCGTACTCCCAGAGTAGCTCCGCCAACTCGCGCTCCGAGAGGTGGTTGACCAGGTCCTCCGCGGTCTCAGATTGCCCGGCACGGTCAAAGCGCATGTCGAGTGCCCCATCCGCGAGGAACGAGAAGCCGCGGTCCGCCTCGGCCAATTGCAGCGACGAGAGCCCCAGATCGAGCACCGCACCGTCGAGGCCATCCCAACCCAGTGCGGCGAGGATCTGCTTCACGATGCGGAAGGAGGCCTGCCGCAAAACGGCGCGCTCGCCGAACGGCGCCAGGCGCTGTCCCGCGCGGACCACGGCCTCGCCGTCTCGATCCAGGCCGAGCAGCAATCCATCCGGTGCGGCAGGCGGCGAGCACACCCTGCGCGTGTCCGCCTGCCCCAAGCGTGCCATCCAAATAGCGCCCGCCGGATCGCGGATCGAGAAAGGTCAAGACTTCGCTATACAGAACGGGCACATGCCCGTGGCTCGCGGCTGCGTAAGCGGGGGTCGCGTTCGGATGAGGCTCTCCCTCACTCACGTTCGCCGCCGATCGCCAGGTCGAGCGACGCGAATCGTTGGGAGTTGGCCTCGGCATTGTTGAGGGAGGCCGACTGCTCCGCCCACTTGGTCGCGTCCCAGACCTCGAGATACTGTCCCGCACCGACGATGACGATCGCGTCGCCGAGTTGGGCGTAGGCACGCAAATAGGGTGGGATGAGGACTCGGCCGACGGAGTCGAGCGTCACATCGGCGGCGCCGCCGAACAGCAGGCGATTGAGCGCGCGGTTGGCGGGGTCGGTGGTGCTCAAACGTTGCGCCTTCGATTCGAGAAGGCGAAAGGTCTCGAGCGGATAGACGAGGAGGCACGATTCGAACCCCCGCGTGACGACTGCCCCACCGGCGAAGCCGGCGCGCAGGCGTGAGGGGATGGTCATGCGCCCCTTGTCATCGACGTTGTGAGTGTACTCACCGAGGAACATTTGTTCTAATGGCCTCTTAAGCAGCAGACGCCGGGTAGCCGGCGTCTTGCCACTTTATTCCACTTTGCCCCACAAGCACCCACAGTATATGCGGATTGCCCCACCGGGGCAAGTGCCTGGCGAATGTTTTAAGGCTTGCGTCAGGAAGACGGCCGGAGGGATGGCGGGACGGTTCGAAGAGGTTGTTGTGAGGACGACAGAGCGGTGGCTGGCGCCACCGCTCGCCGAACATGCCCAAGTCGGCCTATAAGCCGCGTTCTGTCAGCCGAGCGCCGAAGCCCTCGGCTGGGCGGTCATCTCTCTCGGCGCGGCGTTACCGACGCGCTCTAGCAGCCTACCCGAGGCTCGAGCGGATCGAGCAGATCCGCACCGCACTAAGCGAACCGTGCAGTTCGCCTCTGTTTGGCCTTGCTCCCGATGGGGGTTGCCTGGCCGCCGACATTGCTGCCGGCGCCGGTGGTCTCTTGCACCACCGTTTCACCCTCGCCGCGAAGACCGCGGCACTACGCTTCTCTGTGGCCCTGTTCCGGCAGGTCACCCCGCCCCGGGGATTGCCCGGCATCGTGCTCTCAGGAGCGCGGACTTTCCTCGAACGGCTGCTCTTGGCCCGAAGACACTTGCTTCGGACGGCAACAGTCGTCGCGATCGCCCGGCCAACTTGGACACATCGTTCAGTGTAAGCGTTCGTTCGAGGCCGGTCAAGCACCCGCGCGGTGGCCGCCTTACCGGTTGGGACCCGCACCTTGGACAGCGGCCACCCGACTCTCCCGGATTGAGCTTCACTGGGGCGCAGGAGGCGGGGGTAGCGCGAGCTGATTGGCGAAGGTCGAGCAGGTACATGCGCTGATCATGTCGAGGAACCGCGAGAGCGTGCCTGCATAGGCCGCCCCGCTGGACCCCGCCACCCAGTCACTCAGGGTGAAGGGCAGCGGGCCGGCGGCCGGAATCCACTCACCGTTGTAGCGGCGGGCGACGTGCACGTGCGAGCCGGTCGCCCGGCCGCCCTCACACGAAGGATGTCCAATGTGGTCGCCTCGGGCAAGGTGGGCTCCTTGAACCGCGCGACCTTCGGTTTGTATGTGAAAGTAGAACAACACCCATCCAGTGCGCTCATCCCCGTCCCCATCGAGATCGAGCACGACGGTCGCCAGTTCGCTGCGAGCCACGACTCCATCCGCCACGGCCACGACCCACTCCGGGCTCGTGATGCACCCCGTCACTGTGGACGGTGGCGCGAAATCGAGCGCTCCCCAGGGCAGGCTCTCTCCCCAGGTTGGATGCGGGCCCCCGGTATAGGCCCACACCTTTCCCGGCTCGAACGGCAACGCAAGTTCCGGCTGGGTGAGGTCGCCCGGGATGAGCGCGGTCTCAATCGCGAACGGATCGCCGAACAACGCGCGATAGGTCAAGATGAAACCCTGCGCGCCGGCTGCGGAGTCGAATTCCTCTTGGCCGAACCACTGGGCAAGCACGTACTGGACGGCCACAGTGCCTGCGTTTTGCCAGGGATCTGGCCGGGTAACCCGGCCGTCGGCGAGAACGATCTGATGCAAGGAGCCCCCCCGCCAACCGTAGTAACCGTTGTTGAGCATCTCGGAAGCCCAGTAGAGTTGGCCAGCGAGACCTTTCCATTCCGGGTCAATGGTGCCCATTGGATAGAGAATCTGCTGCGAAGTGAGCGAGTCGCTGGTCAGGGCGGAGGTGCGGTACTCGAGCAGAGCCAGCAAGAGGCGCGGATTGACCGAGTAGCGCTGGGCGACCTTCTCGACGACTTGCCAGCCCTCGCGGAACCCACCCAATGTGTAAGCGTGAAACGAGGCCAAGTAGCCGCCCCGTCCCTCCACTTCGCTGGCAAGGTCCCACCCGGCTCGCGCCGGGCCGTTCACCACCTCCTCGTCGGGGAGCAGGTGAAAGGGCGTCCCGGTGAAAGGCGCGAAGTACGTCGGAACGCGCACAACCTGACCCGGCGAAAGGGTCGTAATCCGGCGCGGCAGGCCCTGGTTTGCGCTGCGAATGGCGTCGATTGTGGTGTTGAAGTGGGCCGCCACGGACTCCAGAGTGTCGCCCGATTGCGCGGCGTAGGGCATGATCTGGCCGGGCACGATCGGCAAGCGCGTGGGCAGCGGCGTCGCCGCCAAGGCGGGCACCGCGGGAGTGAGCGACTCGCCTCCCTCAGGCAACCCAGGACGGACTGCCTCCTCCGGCAGACAGGCACCGAGAAGGAATGTCGCGGCCAAGAGGCAAGAACGCGCGAGGACGATCAGCCGAGCAGGAGAAGAGGTCACGTCGCCGCCCGCGCTCTTAGCGCCATACGAGTGTGTCACTCGAGGCGCAGCGGCAAGCAACCGCCAGATCGCCGCCCCGCAAGAGCGCTCCCTCGTAGGGCTGGCTGCCCGCCAGCGCTCGCCATCCGCTCAGCACGAAGGGCAGCGGGCCGTCGGCCAGCATCCACTCTCCGTTGAACTTGCGTGCAAAGTGCAGGTGCGTTCCAGTCGCCACACCGCCCTCACACGAGGGATGACCGATATAGTCGCCCGCTTCCAGGCGAGAACCGGCGGCCACGCGACCGGCGCTGGCGATGTGGAGATAGAGCAGGTTCCAGCCGGTCTGCTCCTGCCCGTCTCCATCGAGGTCGAGAACCACGACCCCGTTCTCGCTGCGCACGACCATACCCGGCGCGGACGCCGTCACCCACAGATCCGACATCCCACAGCCACTGATGCTCGTCGGCGGCGCGAAGTCGAGTGCGGCGCGAGCCCCATCGCGTTCCCACGCCCCATGAGGCCCTCCGGTGAACGACCAGCGCTGCCCTACGAAGAACGGAAGGTTTAACTCGGGCTGCGTCAACGTCGGATAGTAGAGCGGTTCGAAGCGATCGACTCGAGCAAAGGCATCCCCGATCAGGTTGCGATAGACGGCCAGAAAGGACTGCACATCGCTGAGCCAATCCGTTTCGTCCGCCGCGTCCACCGAAAAGTAGTAGAGCAGGGCCACGCTTCCGGCATTGAGGTCCGGTGCCAGGCGCAGCCGCGAGCCGTCGCGGAAGGCGAGCTCGAGCAGGCTGGCATCGCGCCAACCGTAGTATCCGATCCCCAATCGGTTGGTAGCCTGGATGAGTTGAGCGGCAAAGCCCGTTTCGGATGACTCGTGGATGCCGAAAGGGTAGTTCAGCGCGTCGCCTGAGGGCGACGGCCGAGTGACCCACCCGCTGGAGTCTTCGAGGAGAGCCAGCAGCAACCGGGGGTTCACCGAGTTGTCGAGAGCCAGGCGTTTGAGGGTGGCCGCCGCGCTACCTAGACCATTCTCGGCTTGCGCGTGAGCGAGGTAGCCGCCCTTGTCACGGGCAAAGCCCGCCACGTCGAAGGCGGCAGCGCTGGCCGAGAAGACGACTTCGCTGTCGGGCATGAGCTGATCGTTGGCGGTGGTTCGTCCGAGGCGCGAGGGCACGACCACTTGCAGGCCCGGGTCGAGAAGCCCTTGCCCTGGAGGCACGCCTGTCTGCATGGCCTTGATGTCGTCCGGTGTCACGCCGAAGCGAATCGCAAGTGAGTTCAGCGTGTCGCCGGCCTGGACGCGGTACACGATGGGCAAGCTGGCCGTAGCCACCAGCGTCGGGGTGGCCGGAAAGGTCGGCGAGGCAGGCGGGACGAGAGTCCACATCACTGTTGGGCTGGATGCAGGCGGCAGCGTGGCTATCGGCGCGGGCGGAGTCTGCGTAGGTGGCACGAGGGTGGCTGTTGCCGTCGCAGGCGCAACCACCGTCGGGAGCGGAGTCCCTTCACCGGGAAGAAGAATCCCCTGACGCGCACACGCCAGGCTCGCCACCGTGACCGCGACGGCGGCGACACGCCACACGCGCAAGTTCATCCCGTGCGCCGACAAGCGAATCTCCTGGGTTTAGGGAGTGATGGCATTCGATGACGCGCGGCATTCGCAGGCTTCCATGCGCGTGCCATCGCGCGAGAGAGTTCCATCATACTCCCGACCCATTCCCGCAGAGACCCACCCACCCAGCGCAAAGGGCAATTCGCCATCGGCCGCAATCCACTCGCCGTTGAACTTGCGCGCGATGTGGAGGTGCGTGCCGGTCGACACCCCGCCCTCGCACGAGGGATGGCCGATGCGGTCTCCCGTTTGGAGGTACTTGCCGAAGGGCACTCGATCGTTCGAAGCGACGTGCATGTAGAAGATGTCCCAACCAGTTTGTTCGTGGCCGTCGCCGTCCAGGTCTTGCACCACTGCGCCTTCATCGCTGCGCACAATGAGTCCCGGTGCAGCGGCGACGACCCAATCGCTGCTGGAGGAGCACCCGAGGGGCACATTCCCCGGTGCAAAGTCGAGCGCGCCCCAAGCCGAACCCGTATCCCATGAACCGTGAGGTCCGCCGGTGAAGTACCACGTATGCCCATTCTCGAACGGCCAGCGCAGTTCGGGTTGAGTCAAACCAGAAGGCACGAGGGGTTCGTAGCCCCAGTCAAAGGGGTAGCCGAAGAAACTGTCGTATGTGGCGAATAAACCCTGCTCGCCGACCGCACGCTCCCAGTCGCCACGCGAATAAAGTTGAGCCATGAGTTGTTGCACCGCAGCGGTACCGGCGTTGATCCCGGGGCCGGCGCGGAGCGCGCTGCCATCGCTGAAGGTCCAGTAGTCCGAACCCCCAGCGCGCCACGAATAGAAGCCGCGATTGAGCTCGTTCGCTGCCCATGTCAATTGGCGGTACAGGCCATCGCGGCCCGAGAGGTAGACGATCGGGAACCCTTGACGGAACGCCGACGGGCTGGGGTCGGTGACCCATCCACCCGTGAATTCCAAGACAGTCAGCAGGAGACGCGGGTTGACGGAATAGCGCTGGCTGACGAGTTCGACGATTTGGGCTCCGCTGCGGTCCCGCCCGTCAACGACTTGATCATACGCCGAGAGGAAACCTTCCTGCGTGTTCACGAACCCTTCAATGTCGAAGTCCATCGAGCCGGGTCCGTAGACCAATTCGGAATCGGGGATGATCTTGAAGCTGGGCCCGGGTTGCTCGGAATCCGGGATGGGAATCTCGACCCGTTGACCGATCGTGAGTTGAGCGGGGTCGAGGGTTGGGTTGTGCGCTTCGCAGCGCGGCCAAGCTCACCCCGAAGCGATCCGCGATCGCCCCGAGCGTGTCTCCAGCTTGAACCGCGTAGGACGACGGTTGTGACCCCGGATTGGGTGAGCCGCGGATGGGATCGGGAGTTGGGATGCGCCGAGCGGAGGTCACCGGTTGGAACGCCGTCGGGCCGACGGGGACTGGCTCAACGAACGGCAGGGCCAAATTGCGTATAGGTATCGGGATCCCGCTGCGCGAGCAGGCCAAACTGGCCAGCCAGAGACCAGCCGCGAGCACTGCCGCCTGCCCAGCCAACCGGCGCTGCCTCATTCTCCCCACCTCCCCTGCCATAGCCGAGCAGGAGGCGTGCCACCCCGGACCCCCGCGAGCCAAGCGCGAATCCAAGGGTGAAACTCGAAGCTATTGATATTTGGCCGGGCGGCAGGTATCATTACGAGGATAGGGTCGGCGGGTTTAGTCAACAAAAAGGTCGGTGTCCGACCCGGCACACCGACCCGAACCGGCCTGGATGAGAACCTAGCCCGTCTTCACCAACGTCCGGATGCATTTAGTGCACAGAACCTTCTGCACCGTCCGCCGTCCCTCGAGCACGCTGACCTTCTGCAAGTTCGGCCGGAACGCGCGGCGAGTCGCCCGGTTTGAGAAGCTGCGATTGTGTCCGAAGCTGAGCGCCTTGCCGCAATGTGCACACTTGGCCATGACGTGAGATCCCTTTCCGTCTGATGGGTCGATTGACCTTCCTATCTTACCATACCGCCCGGCCTCCGACAAGGACGCATGAAGGACCGCATCTCAGCAGGTGCCATCGCAGATGACAACGACTGAACTCACTTCCCTCGGAGCGATAACGATTTCGCGGCGCGCCATCGCCACGCTGGCGGCCCACGCCGCCCAGGCTTCCTACGGCGTGGTGGGCATGGCCGCGCATCGCATGATCGACACTTGGATCAACCCCATTGCCCGCGACCCGCGGCAGGGGGTTGAGGTCACGGTCGAGGACGAGGGTCTGATCCTCGACATCTACGTCATCCTCGAATACGGCCTGCGCATCGCCAGCGTCAGCCGCAGTTTGGCCGATGCCGTTCAATACCATGTGCAGCGGGCCTTCGGCGTGCCGGTGCGCGCCGTCCATGTCCACGTGCAGGGTCTGCGCGTCAGCAGCCCCGAATGAACCCCACCTTCGGCGCAGGATTGAATTGCGGATGATGACAGCGACAGAGCGGCCGTCGCGGGGTTCGGCGAGCGGCACGCCCCCCGAGCCCGAAACGATCGACGGTCATCGTCTGCGCCAATTGGCCCGCGCCGGATTGACCTGGCTAGGCGTCAACCAGCAAACGGTCAACGCCCTGAATGTCTTCCCGGTGCCGGATGGAGATACCGGCACCAACATGTTGCTCACCATGCAGGCCGCCTGTCAGGAATTGGGCGAGACCCGCGAGGCGAACGCCGGCAAAGTAGCCCGCGCGTTGGCTCACGGCGCGCTGATGGGCGCCCGGGGAAATTCAGGAGTCATCCTTTCGCAACTGTGGCGTGGCCTCTCGCGCAGCCTCGACCAGATGGCGCAGGTCGATTCACCCGCCTTGGCGAGCGGCTTGGCCGCCGCGCGCGACATGGCCTATCAGGGAGTCGTCCGCCCGGTCGAAGGGACGATCCTCACCGTGGCCACCGATGTGGCCCGCGAGGCCCGCGCCGCAGCGGACGCCGGAGACCGACCGATCGCTCTCCTCGAACGCGTGGTTGCCGCTGCCGATGTGTCGGTGCAGAACACGCCCGAACTGCTCCCGGTGCTCAAGGAGGCGGGCGTTGTCGATTTCGGGAGGCAAGGGGTTGTTCTTCATCTTGGAGGGCATGCTGCGCTTTGCGAAGGGGCAGGCCCTGGACCAGCCGACGATCGCGGTGCAACCCCTTTCGGCCCTCAATCTCCGCCAGGCGGAGGAGTCGGCCGAACCCGGCCAGGATTTCGAAGTGGTCATCGATTTCCGACCGGGCGAGCCCCTCAACCTAGATGAATTCTACGCACGGTTGCAGCAAATGGGCACTTCGATCCAAGTGGGCCAAGGCGATGAGTTCTACCGACTGCACATCCATGTGCCCACCGACAAGCGCTACGAACCGATTGACTATGTGATGGGGCTGGGATCGGTGTCGAAGATCGCCGTGGAAAACCTGGTCACGCAGATGGAGAAGCGTTCACAGGAGGCTGCGGGCGGGGAGGCATTGCGCCTCGCCCCGGTCTCGCCGGGGCAATTGGCGGCGGTGGCCGTCGCGCCGGGCCCGGGCATCGCGCGTGTGTTTGCCAGCTTGGGCGTGGCGGCGGTCGTTTCGGGCGGTCAGACGATGAACCCGAGCACGCAAGAGATCTTGGACGCGTTCGAGAGCTTGCCCACCGACCAAGTAGTGATCTTGCCGAACAACAAGAACATCCAACTGGCTGCGGACCAAGCGCGCGAATTGACGGTGAAGCAGGTACGGGTCATTCCTTCACGCTCGATCCCGCAAGGCATTGCGAGCATGCTCTCCTTTGCGAGCGACGGCGACCTGGAGACGGTGGCCCAGGCGATGACCCAAGCGCTGAGCGTTGTGGAAAGCGGCGAGATCACGCTGGCGACGCGGAGCGTGAACCTGAATGGCGTACACGTCAGCGAAGGCCAGGTGATCGGCTTACACAACGGGACTCTAGTGGTCAGCGGCGAAAACTTTGAAACGACACTGCTTGCATTGCTCGAGGACATGCAAGCGATGCAACATGAGCTCATCACGCTGTATTACGGCAGCGACCTGACTCCCGCACAAGCCAACCAGATCGCCGATGAGGTCCGCAAGCGCTACACCTCGCTGGAGGTGGAATTGCACGAGGGGGGGCAGCCGCATTACCCCTTCATCCTTTCGGTGGAATAGCCCGGCCGGAATGAAGTCGCCGTCGGCAGGGCAAGGACCGATATGAATAGAATGCGAGTGGTTACCGACAGCACGGTGTGGCTGGCCGACCCGGACTTCGCGGCCAAGCACAACACGGTTATCCTGCCCCTCACCATCCACCTGGGCACCCGGTCCTACCTCGACGGCAGCGAGATCAGCGCCGGCGACTTGCAGCCGATGGCCGGCACGCCGAGCGTCCTTCCTGTCGTAGCCTCCCCCAGCGTCGAGACCTACACCTCGGTGCTGGAAAGCCTGACCCACTGCTCCTCCGACATTCTGTGCCTGCACGTCTCCGGCAAACTGTGCCGCACGGTCCGCAACGCGCGGGCCGCCAGCGAGAGCCTGCTGGGGCGCACGAACATCGCCGTCGTCGACTCCTTGACCACCTCAGCCGGTCTCGGGCTTCTGGTCGAAGAGGCCACTCGCCTCGCCGATGCGGGTGCCTCGCTCGACGACGTCGTGCGACACATCCGCTATCTGATTCCGCGGCTGTATGCCGTCGTGCTGGTGGAGGACTTGGCCTATTTGCAGCGCGCCGGACATCTCAGCCGTTCGCAAGTCGTGCTCGGCGAGATGATGGGTATCAAGCCGTTCCTCTCCCTCGAAGACGGCAGCTTCGTCCCGCTGGAGAAGGTGCGCACGCGCGAGCAAGCGATCGAGAAACTGATCGAGTTCGTTGGCGAGTTTTCGCACCTGCGTCAATTGGCCATCCTGCAGGGCTCCGACCACCTGCAGGCCGACGTGGACCTCTTGATCGAGCGCGTGCGCGAACTATTCCCCACCTGCCCGATTGTCATTGCGCGCCTGAGCGCTTCGGTGGCCTCGCTCCTCGGGCCACGCGCGCTGGGGCTCGTGGCCTACGACATGCCGGTGGCCTGAGACCCGGAGCCAGCCCATGCCCACAGGCATCGTCACCGACAGCACAGCGGACATCCCCGCGGCCGAAGTCGAGCGACTGGGCATCCAGGTCGTGCCGGCGGTGGTCGTGATGGACGGCAAAGCCCTGCGCGAGGGGATCGACATCACGCGCAGCCAGATCTACGAACGCATCCCCGATCTCGCCCACCTGCCCTCAACGGCGGCGCCCTCCAGCGGCACATTCGAGGAGGCCTACCATCGGATGTTCGCGCGTGGAATGAACGAGATCCTCTCCGTCCATATCTCCTCGAAGCTGAGCGGCATCACCAACGCAGCCCGCGTGGCGGCCCAGAAGTTCCGCGGCAAAGTGCAACTCTTCGACAGCGAGCAGGTCTCGCTCGGTCTTGGCTTTCAGGTGATGGCCGCGGCTGAGGCCGCAATTCGAGGCGCCACGCCGGCGCAGATCCTTCAGTTCTTAGATCAGATCAAACCCCGAGCGCACGTCATTGCCATGGTCGACCGACTCGATAATCTGCGCAGAAGCGGACGCATCTCGTGGCTGCGCGCCGAGCTGGGCAGCTTGCTTCAGATACGGCTGGTCGTGACCGTGGCCGAAGGCACCGTGCGCAAGCTCTCGGAAGTGCGGACTTCGCGCCCGCGGCCTGATGCACCTGGTGGATGTGGCGCGCAGTTGGGGTGTGATGGACCGGCTGGCCGTGCTACACGTGGGGGCTGAGAACGAGGCGCGCGGCCTGCTCGCGCATCTGGCGGCGCTCCCCGGCCTGGAAACCCTCTTCGACGCAGGCGCTCCATGGCTCGTCGAAGCCACGCCCGTCATCGGCATTCACACAGGGCAAGGAGCCGTGGGGCTGGCGGGAATCCGCCGAGCGTGATCCCCGGCTTCACCGTCGGCAGGCCGCTCCCCGCGTATAATCGAACTTCATGAATCCTGCCCTCGAACGACTCAGCAAAATCATCAGCCTTGAGACGGAACGCGGCTACGACAACCGCGCCGTGATGGGCGGTCTTGTGCGCATCCTCGAGAGTTGGACGCAGGAAGCGCAGGCCGCCGGCTTGCCCGCGCGAGCCATTCAACTTGTCGAAAGCCGCTTGCGCGACTACGACCGCCTCTCGCCATCCTCCCGCGCCGAGATGCTGCGCGGCCTGTGGCACAACCTGAGCGGCACCGCTGCAGACGGCCAGGCGGATGGCACAGCGCCAACGCCAGGGACCTCGCCGAGTTCAAGCGGCTCCTGCGCCCGCGCCAGCCCCCGTCGCGAATGTGCCGCAACCGCCCGAGCCCACCGATGCGGCACCGCCCGTGCCCCCGAACACGGAGCCTGCGGCCCCACCGCCGCCGGTTGAGCCGGCGGCGCGCGATCTGTCGGCGCTCAAGTCGCCGCTCACCGTCATCAAGGGGGTCGGCCCGCAAACATCGAAGACCATGGAACGCCTGGGTCTCTTCAACCTGGGTGATTTGCTGTGGTTTTTTCCACGCCGGTTCGTCGATTATTCCAGCCTGAAACCGATCAACCGCTTGTGGTACGGCGAGGTGGTGACGGTCATCGGTGCCCTCGAGTCGGTCGAGACGCGCCGCACGCGAGGCGGTCAGCGAGTGATCGTGGAAGCCGTGCTGAGCGATGGCAGCGGCGCATTGCGGGTCAGCTGGTTCAATCAGCCCTGGCTGGCCCAGCGCTTCCGCGCGGGGGATATGCTGGCGCTGTCCGGGCGCATCGACCAGTACCTGGGCCGCTTGACCATGAACAGCCCCGAATGGGAACTGGTTGAACGCCAACAACTTCACACTCGGCGCATCGTTCCGATCTACAGCCTGACCTCCGGCCTGTACCAGAAGTCGATGCGGCGGATGATGGAAAGCACGGTGCGCTACTGGGCTCCGCGCATGCCCGAACCATTACCGAAGGACTTGCTCGCAGAAGGCGGATGGATCGGGTTGAACGCGGCGCTGCAGCAGGCGCACTTCCCGAACTCTTGGGAGAGCCTGCGTGCGGCGCAGCGCCGGTTGGCCTTTGACGAACTGCTGTGCCTGCAAATCGGCGTTCTGCAGCAGAAAGCCGATTGGGAGCAGGCCAAGGCGACCCGGTTCCCCGCGCCCGCGAACTTGGCCGATTGGAAAGCTGGGTTAGGCTACGCGCTCACGGTGGCCCAGGAGCGGGCGTTGAGCGAGGTCCTCTCGGACTTGGCCTCCGGACGACCGATGAATCGCTTGCTCCAGGGCGATGTCGGCTCGGGCAAGACGGCCGTGGCTGCCGGCGCCGCCTTCGCGGTCGTGTCCGCGCAGGGCCAGGTCGCCGTCCTGGCGCCCACGAGCATCCTGGCGGAGCAGCACTTCCGCACGTTTTCACGGTTCCTTGCCGACGAGACGGAAGCGGCGCGGGAACATCCGGCCAACCCGCTGCGACCCGACGAGATTGCGCTGCTCCTTGGCTCGACCCCCGAAGGCGAGAAGGCGACCATCCGTGACGGCCTTGCGTCGGGAACGATACGTGTGGTGATCGGAACGCACGCGCTTCTCGAACCCACCGTGAAGTTTGCCCACCTCGATCTGGCCGTCATCGACGAGCAGCACCGCTTCGGTGTGGAACAGCGCGCGGCGCTGCGGGCCAAAGGCGGCACACCGCACCTGCTGGTGATGACGGCCACGCCCATCCCGCGCTCGCTGGCGCTCACCGTCTACGGCGATCTCGATCTGTCGGTGATTGGACGAGATGCCGCCGGGCCGTCAGCCGATCACGACGCGCATCATGCTGCCCACCGAGCGCGAGCGCGCCTACGCGTACATCATCAGCCAACTGCGCCAGGGACGGCAAGCATTTGTGATCTGCCCGCTGGTCGAAGAATCTGAAAAGACCGAGGCGGCCTCCGCGGTCGAAGAGCACGCCGCTTGCAGCAAGAGGTGTTTCCCGAGTGGCAGTTGGGTCTGCTGCATGGCCGGATGAAGGCCGACGAGAAAGAAAACGTCATGCGCGGTTTTCGCGACGGTGAAGTGCACGTCCTGGTGAGCACCTCCGTGGTGGAGGTGGGCGTCGACATTCCGAACGCCACAGTCATGATGGTCGAGGGCGCCAAGCATTTCGGGTTGGCTCAATTGCATCAGTTCCGTGGGCGGGTCGGCCGAGGGCCCTATGCCTCGTCCTGCCTGCTGGTTGCGGATTCCGAGAGCGAGGCCGACAATCAACGGCTGAAGGCCATGGAGGAAACCCAGGATGGGTTTGTCCTGGCCCAACGCGATCTTGAACAACGCGGCCCCGGGGACTTTCTGGGGACACGGCAATCCGGTTATGCCGATCTGCGCCTGGCCAAGCTCACCGATCTGCCGCTTATCGAACAGGCCCGCGCCGCTGCACGCCGCCTCTACGAGGCGGATCCGGGCCTTGAGCGTCCGGAACATCAACTCCTGGCCGAGCGACTGGCGGCCTTATGGATGCCCGGACAAGGAGATGTGTCCTGATGGTTCGCGCCGTCTTCCCTGGAACCTTCGACCCCATCCACTACGGCCACATCGACATCGCCCAGCGGGCGGCTCGCCTGTTCGAGGAAGTGGTCGTGGCGGTGTACGACCGCCCGCTCAAGAGCCTGCTCTTCAGCCCCGAGGAGCGGTTGGACCTCGTGCGGCGCGCTCTGGCGGGACAAGACCGCTTCAGGATTATGGGTTACAGCGGGTTGACCGTGGAGTTCTGCCGCAGCATCGACGCGCAGGTCATCGTGCGAGGGCTGAGGGTGTTCTCGGACTTCGAACACGAATTTCGCATGGCACTCGCCAACCATCGCCTGGTGAGCGGAATCGAAGTCATGGCGCTGATCACCAGTGAGGAACACACCTTTCTCTCTTCGAGCACCGTGCGCGAGATCGCCTCGTTGGGCGGTGATGTCCGCAGCATGGTGCCTCCCGACGTGGCTGCCGCGCTGACCCGGCGATTTGCCGAACTGGGTGAGGAGGGGCAGCGCATCGTCCCTATGACATCCTTGCGCGACTAGGCGGGCGGGTCGAGCCGGCGCATTGCACTCAGGTTCATGCGCCGAATTGACGGCCGATACAATTCAGTGTACGCTTGCATGGAACGTTGCAGGCGGTTGGCGCGAGGCGGCGAACCGTGAGGGGGCGCTCCCCCGCGCCCGCGAAAGCCCACCGCCTATCTCTTGCGCGGGCCCCCGGGTCGGAGGCAGGCATGGACATCCTTCACCTCGTCGATCGGTTGGAGGAGCTGTTCAACAGCGGCCGGCATTTCCCATTCACCAATGACACGATCGTCAATGAGGATCGATTCCTCGAGCTCATCGACCAACTGCGGGTGACCATCCCCGAGGAAGTGAAGAAGGCGCAACAGGTCCTGGCCCAGCGCGACCGGCTCTTGGCGCAGGCCCAGGAAGAGTCAGCGCGCACGGTGGAGTTGGGTCGCCAGCGCATCGAAGCGCTCGTGGCTCAAGATGCAATCGCCACGGCGGCCCAGGCGCGAGCCGAGCAGATCCTCAGCCAGGCGCGCCAAGAAGCGGAGAGCATGCGCCGCGACGCCGACGATTACGTTCTCGAATCGCTTTCGAAGATCGAGGCCGAAGTGACCCACCTGCTCTCGCAGGTGCGCAATGGGATCGCGAAGATCAACAGCGAACGCGGGGTTCTCACCCCGCCGGAGTTCCCCGCAAGCAAGAGCTAGCCTCGCCGCGCCTCAGCCCCTGCGCCCGAATTGGCGTTCGAGCAGATCCACAGAGAGGTGGATCATCGTCGGGCGACCATGCGGGCAAGTCCGCGGTGAGGCGCACGCCTCCAGACGCGAGACAAGATCCTCCTGCTCAGTCACGCTGAGCGTCTGACCGCCCTTCACGGCGACGCGCTTGCAGATGCGCGCGATGAGGCGGCGTTCCTTCTCGCGCGCCAGGGGTGTTTCGTCCTCTTCGAATTCCTCGACCACCGCCCGCACGGCCTGGACCGGATCGGCGGCCTGCACCAGATGCGGGACGGCGCGCACCTGAAAGCTCGAGCCGCCAAACGCTTGGACGTCGAAGCCGAGACCGCGGAGCGTTTCCAGCTCGGCCTGGAGCAGGCCGGCTTGGGCCGCCGGCAGCTCAAACACCACCGGCGCGAGCATGGGCTGCGAGATGCGATGCTCGTCGCGCTCACGCAGGAATTGTTCGAACAGGATCCGTTCGTGGGCCGCGTGCTGGTCGATGAGGTACAAGCCGTCGGGCCCTTCGGCCACGATATAGGTCGCCCCGACCTGGCCAATCACGCGCAGGAGAGGCAGGTGAAAGTGCGGCATGCCGACACTAGCCGGAGGAGCGACTGCCACCCTAATTGCCTCGTCGTCGGCGAATGTTGGCGCCGGGGAAGCAGGTGGACCGAGCCAAGCCGTTTCGACGGGCGTCTCGGAGCGCTCCGCCCAGCCTGCGGCCCTCCACCCGGAGACATCGGAAGCGGCGCCCGCGCCCGAATGCATAAGCGTGGTGCGCAGGGTGCGTTGCACGGCTGAGAAAACACGTTCCGCAGATCGGAAGCGGACCTCGCTCTTGGCGGGGTGGACGTTGACGTCGACCTCGTCGGGAGGTATGTTGACGAAGACGGCTGCCATGGGGTAGCGGCCAACCATGAGCAGCGTGTGATAGGCCTGGACAACGGCCGCGCTCAGCGCCGCATCTTGTATCCAACGGCCATTGACGAACAGGATGATCTCTTTGCGGTTGGAGCGCGTCAGACTGGGCGGGCTGGCGAATCCGCTGACCGAGATGTCACTCGCCGAGGGCGGCGGCTGGAGTTCGAGCATTTGCCGCGCTTCATCTAATCCGAAAACGCTGGCCAAGGCCTCGCGTTGGTCGCCGCTCCCACTCGTCCGAAGGGTCGGCCGACCGCCAACATCCAGTGCGAACCTCACCTGCGGATAGGCCAGCGCGTATCGCGAAACCACCAGTTCGATCTGACGGCGCTCCGTCAACTCGGACTTGAGGAACTTGAGCCGAGCGGGCACGGCGAAGAACAAGTCTTCAACGGTCACGGTCGTGCCCGGCGCGGCGCCCAGCGGTTTCACCGCCCCGGCGCGCCCTCCCTCGACGTGAATCTGCGCGCCAATCGCTTCATCCGCGCCTCGACTTGCCAGGGTCACGCGAGCAACGGAGGCGATCGAGGCCAGCGCTTCGCCGCGGAAGCCGAGCGTGGTGATGTGCTCGAGGTCTTCAGCCTGGGCCAGTTTGCTGGTGGCGTGCCTCTCGAGGGCCAGGCTGATTTCGGCCGCGGGGATCCCGCGGCCGTCGTCGGTCACACGTATTCGCCGCGTGCCCGCAGCTTCGATCTCGACGGCGATGCTGCGGGCGCCGGCATCCAGCGCGTTCTCGAGCAGCTCCTTGACCACCGAGGCGGGCCGCTCAATGACCTCGCCCGCGGCGATCTTCGCGGTCAGCTCGGGCGGCAACAGTCGGATGGGCATCGGGTCTCGCGTAGGATGGCGTGGGGATCGCGGAAGGAGGCTTGGCTTGACGGCTCGAGGATCGTCGGCGCCCGGGAGTTCAGGCGGCTACTCGCCGAATTCGAGTTCGAAATCCTCGTCATTGTTCCAGGTCTCGGTCGGCACCAGTTCAATCTCGCCGAACAACTCGGATTGACGGGCGTCGACCTGGCGCCGCTTGACGAGTTCCAGCATCGCCAAGAAGGCCACAACCACTTCCATCTTCGTCTGGAAACCGCGCACCACGCGGTGGAAGGCCGCTCGACCTTCGGCACGAATCGCGTTCGCGATGCGGCGGATCTGTTCGCGGATTGTCACCTTGGGTGCGCTCACCAGCAGATTGAGCGGCGGCGGTTCGGGCGAGCGTGAGAGGACCTGGGCCGCGGCCCGCGTCAGGTCGGCGAGGCTGACCGTGCTCAGGTCGAAGCGCGGGGGCACGCGAGGTGGAGGTGCCAAGCGAACGTAGCTGCGCAGCCCGAGTTGCACGCGCTGGTGAAGGAACTCGGCGGAGTGCTTGAAGGCCCGGTACAGGCGCAGCTGGCGGGCGAGCTCCTCGCCTGGATCCTCTTCCCCCACCTCGCGCTGCGGTGGGCGCGGGAGCAGGGCTTCGCTCTTGATCTGCAAGAGGCGCGCGGCAACAACCAGGAAGCCCACCACCTCCTCCAGGTTGCGCTCCTGCATCGCCGCCAGATAGCTCAGAAACTGGTCCGTTACCTGCGCCAGAGCCACGCGTGTGATATCCAGCTCGGCCCGCTCGATGAGATGCAAGAGCAGATCGAGCGGCCCCTCAAAAACGGGGAGCTGGACGGCATAACCCGGGCGGCTCAGGAGGGTCTCGGGCATCGACAGACTCGGTTGGGCTCGCTCGATTATACAATGGCCTACCCCTCTGGCCGCGTCCGCGGATTCATTCCTCGGGCGCACGAGAGGCCGACGAGGGCCGAGGGCGTCCGTTGCCTCTCGACGCCTGCCTCGGCCTTCGCAGCCCGGGCAACGGTAAGGCGTGTCCGGCGGAGATAGAGACACGCAATCGGCGACCTACCGCGCCGGGTCTCGTTGAACCGATTCGCGGGCACGCGCCATGCCAGGCAAGGACGAATGGACTGTCGGAGACGTGACCGATATCCCATGTAGAAGGACCCAAATCGGCGGCAGAATGGGACGGCGAATGAGGGACACGACGCATCGATGGGCGTGTGGAACCGGCACGCCGTGGAGCCGGTGCCGCGGCAAGAGACGACCATCGAATCCAAGGGACGTTCAGGAGTTCAGATGCAGCAACCCATTCACGTGAACGGAACGGACTTCGAATTGTCAGGTCCTGCACGCCCCCACCCCGGTCGTGGTGGATTTCTGGGCCCCGTGGTGCGGTCCGTGCCGGACGATCGCCCCCGCGCTCGGAGAAGCTCGCGGTGGAATTCGACGGCCGATTGGTGGTGGCCAAAGTCAACACCGATGACAACCAGGATCTGGCGGAGCGATACGATGTGCACGGCATCCCCACCTTGATCTTCTTTCGCCAGGGAGAGCCGGTGAACCGTCAGATGGGTGCGCTTCCGGAAGCCATGTTGCGCGAAGTCTTCGAAACCTTTCTGACGCCAACCGCCTGAGCAGTTGAGGCACAGATCCTGGGAGCCTGGCCTGGCAGGCAACCGCGCACGCAGTCAGGGAACGCGGAGGGGTCTTGCTGGCGGGCACCGAATGTGCTAGAATTCGCACAGGTTTGCCTCGGTTGACGTTGTTGGGTTCAGAAAAGTGGGTGTCCCCCACTTTTCTGCATATTAGGCGGCCCTCGGGCCTTGGACGGAGAAAGAAAGAACAATGAAAAGCGAGTTTATCTTGGCCTTCAACGAGGTGCTGGAGCATTACGGACTGCCTCGCGAGGTGGTGCTCTCGGTGCTGGAGACGGCACTGGTCAACGCCTATCGCCGCGCGGTCAACGCCTCCAATGCACAGCAAGTGGAGGCCAAGGTCGACCTGGCTAAAGGGACGATCCAGATCTTCGCCGAAAAGGAAATCGTCGAAGATGTTCAGGATGTGCGCACCGAGGTGACGCTGACGGACGCGCAACTGGTGGACCCGAAGGCCGAACTCGGGCAACTGATCCTGGTGGAGAGCACGCCCAAGGACTTCGGGCGCATCGCAACCCAGACCGCGAAGCAAATCGTCCATCAACGCCTGCGCGACGCCGAGCGCGACAAGCAGTTTGATGAGTGGTCGGCGCGCAAGGGCGAGATCGTCCACGGGACAATCCAAGCCGTGGGTGCGCAAGCGGTGACGGTCACTCTGGGCCGCGCCGAAGCCGTGCTCCCCAAGCGCGAGCAGCTGCCCACCGAACGCTACCGTCCTCGCGACCGCATTCGCGCCTACTTGCTAGATGTGTCGCGCACGCCGCGCGGCCCGCAGATCACTCTCTCACGCGCCGATCGCAGCATGCTGCGGCGCCTGCTCGAGGCGGAAGTACCCGAGATCTATCAGGGTATGGTTGAGATCAAGGGCATCGCGCGTGAACCGGGCATCCGCTCGAAAGTGGCCGTGACCGCCCTGCAGGCCAATCTCGACCCGGTGGGTGCATGCGTCGGTATGCGCGGCGGGCGCATCCAGGCCATCGTGCGCGAGTTGCACGATGAGAAGATCGACGTCATCGAGTGGAACCCTGACCCGGCGGCCTTCATTGCCAAGGCGCTCAGCCCGGCACGCGTGGCCGGCGTATATCTGGATGACGACCCGCAGCGAGGCAAGACCGCGCTGGTGGTCGTTTCCGAAGACCAACTCAGCCTGGCGATCGGACGCGAGGGGGTGAATGCGCGGTTGGGGGCCAAGCTGACCGGATGGCGGATCGACATCAAGAGCATTCCCGAAGCCACCTCCGACGCGCTGGCCAAACTGACCAGCGAACCCGAGTTGGCCGAGTTGGCGCTGCAGAATGCCGAGCTTATCAAGCCGGTGAGCGAGGCCCTGGCCAAGAAGGCGGAAGGCCGCCCGCTGCCCCCCGAGGACTACCATGCGATGGAGCAGTTGGTCAGCCAGGTCGAGTTGGCCCTCTCGCTGCAGCGCGAAAGCCGGCGCAAGGCCCAGGCACGCCGGCTGGCTGAGATCCGCAAGAACATTCCGCAACCGGCGTACGAGATTCCTCTGAGTGAGATCGGGCTCGACGAGCCACTCGTGGCTGCCCTGACCGCGGCGGGTTTCACCAACATCGCTCAGACCTTCGAGCAGCTGACGCTGGATCCGGATTCGGTACTGGCCCTGCCCGAAATGGGCGCCCGCAGCCTGGAGGATTTGCGCTTGCGGCTGCAGACTGCCATCCTGGCCGCGAAAGCCGTTGAGCCTGAACCCGCCCCGGCAGTCGTTGCGGAGGAGGCGCCGGTCGAGGGCCGAAGCCGCGCTCGAAGCGGCACCGGCTGCGCAGGCGGAGGGTGCACCTGCCGAGGGAGTGGCCGAAGTGACCGAGGCCGGTGAGGCGCCTGCGCCGGGCGAGGCGCTGCCGGTGGGCGAAGCCGTCGAAGAAGAGACCGAGGAAGAAGAGGGCGGCACCGGCAAGAAGAAGAAGAGCAAGAAGAAGAAACAGGTGACGGTCGTGTTCGACCCGGACCTTGGAGTGACTGTGGCCCATCGCACGCGCAAGGCCAGCCGGCTGCGCGAATGGGATGCGCCAGAGGAATAGCCCGGCGGCGAGCGCCGCTCGACGGATGGGATGAACGTTCGACGCAAGAGCGCACCGCGGACGAAGCACATCGCGCAGCGGACATGCGTGGGCTGCCGTGAGGTTCTGCCCAAGCGCACACTCATGCGCATCGTGCGAACGCCAGGCGGGTTGCAGTTCGACCCGAGGGGCAAGGCGCCTGGCCGAGGTGCATATATTCACGACCGGCGCACGTGCTGGGACCGGGCACTCTCCGGCGCGCTCGAGCCGGCGTTACGAGTGAAGCTGACTGCGGACGACCGCGAACGCTTGCGGGCGATCATGGCTTCGCTCCCCGTGGAAGAAAGTGACACCGCGCGCGGCACGTGAGCGCCTGCGATGATGATGAGACGTCCCCTCGTGCGACCCAGGCCCCCCTGCCCGCCACGCCCGTGTGCGGCGCGGGGCGCACCGAAAGTGAGCCGGGTCATGCCATAAGCTAGGACGCCTCTGCCGCGGGAGCTCCCACCGGTCCTTGCGGACGCCGAACGGACGCGGTCCGAAGAGGAGGTTTGGGATGAGCGACAACGGACACAAAGTGGTGGAACTCCCCGACACGCTCACCGTACGCCATTTGGCCGAGCTGATGCACGTCAGCCCCATCGAAGTGATCAAGCAACTCATGGCCAATGGCGTGATGGCCAACATCAACCAGCAGATCGATTTCGATACCGCCGCGGTCATTACCCAGGAATTGGGGTTCGAAGCGCGCCTGCATAAGGAAGCACCCGAAGCCGCGCCCGCCGAGCCCGAGGCGCCGGCCTGGCGCCGCGCCCTGGGCGAGGAGGACGCGACGCTGTTCACTCCGCGCCCGCCGGTGGTCGACCATTCTCGGGCACGTCGACCACGGCAAAACCTCCCTGCTCGACGCCATCCGCAGCACCGACGTGGCCGGCGGCGAGGCCGGCGGCATCACGCAGCACATCGGCGCCTATCAGGTGCTGCACAAGGAGCGGCTGATCACCTTCCTCGACACGCCCGGGCACGCGGCCTTCACCGCCATGCGCGCCCGCGGCGCGCAGGTCACCGACATCGTCATCCTGGTCGTGGCCGCGGACGACGGGGTGATGCCGCAAACGCGCGAGGCCTACGCCCACGCCAAAGCGGCCGCAGTCCCGATCGTCGTCGCGCTCAACAAGATCGACAAATCGAACTCCAACCCGGACCGCGTAAAACAGCAGCTCGCCGAACTTGGCCTGACGCCGGACGACTGGGGCGGCGATACCATGGTCGTGCCCGTCTCTGCCAAGAAGCGCACCGGGATCGAAGACCTGCTCGAGGCCATTCTGCTCACCGCGGATAACACGCGCATCCTGGCCAACCCGGCCGGTCGAGGTCATCGGCAGCGTCATCGAGGCCGAACTCGACCGCGCCAAGGGACCGATCTCCACGCTGCTCGTCCAAAATGGGACGGTCCACGTGGGCGACGTGCTGGTGGCGGGGACTGCGCATGGCAAGATCCGCGCGATGTTCGACTACCGCGGCCAACCCATAACAGCAGCGACGCCTTCGATGCCCGCGACCGTGCTCGGCCTGGGCGATCTGCCGCAGGCCGGCGACGTCATCGAGGTGCTGCCCAGCGACCGCGAAGCACGCACGCTCGTTTCGCAACGCAAGCTTTCCGCGCGTGAGGCGCAGGCCCAGCCCAAGAAGGCGCTGAGCCTGGAGCAGGTTTTCGCACGGTTCCAGGCCGGCGAGGTCAAGGAACTCAACCTGATCCTCAAAGCCGATGTGCAGGGATCGCTCGAGCCCATCGTGTCCTCCCTGACGCAGCTCGGCAATGCCGATCTCAAAGTGAACTTGCTCTACGCCGAAACCGGCAACATCACCGAGAATGACATCATGCTGGCCTCGGCCTCCAGCGCAATCGTCATCGGCTTCAACGTGCAGGTGGATCACACCGCCGAACGTGCCGCCGAAAGCGAGCATGTGTCCATTCGCCAGTACGACATCATCTACCGGCTGATGGAGGATGTGGAGAAGGCCCTCAAGGGCTTGCTCGGACCCGAGAAGCGGGAGGTCACCATCGGGCGCGCGGAGGTGCGGGCCATCTTCTCCACCTCGCGCATGGGAAAGGTGGCCGGGTGCTTCGTTCGGGAGGGCGAGCTGCGCCGCAACGGCCGCATTCGAGTGATCGCGCGGCACGCAGAAACTGTTCGAGGGCGAAGTGGCCTCGCTGCGCCACGAAAAGGATGACGTGCGAGAAATGCGTCAGGGCTTTGAGTGCGGCGTGGCGGTCAAGGGATTCGAGGAGTTCCAGGTCGGCGACCTCCTGGAGTGCATCGTGACCGAGACGGTCTGAGCCCCATGCCGAGTGTTGCGCGTGCTGAGCGGCTGGCCGAACGGATCCGCCAAGAGGTGGCCGACCTCGTGCTGCGCGACCTGTCGGATCCGCGGTTGCAGATGTTGACGGTCACCGACGTGCGAGTGGATCGGGAGTTCGCCTTCGCGGATGTCTACGTCAGCCTGGTCGAGGCGGATGCGAAGCGGCGCGAAGAGATCCTCAAAGCGCTGGAGGGCGCGCGCGGTCACGTGCGGCATGAACTTGCGGCGCGCATCCCGCTGCGGGCCTTCCCTCAACTCCGATTTCACTGGGACCCGACGCCGGAGCGCGCGGAGAGGCTGGAAGGGTTTGATCGATCGGCTGAAGGATCCCGAGGCCGGCAGTCACCTGCCGGACGAGCATGGATAAGACGATGGTTGGGCGCGCCCGGCGCGCATTGCACGGGGCCAGCCACGTGCTGCTTCTCACGCACGAGCGCCCGGACGGCGACGCACTCGGGTCGCTGCTGGGCATGGCCTGGATGCTGCAGGCGGCGGGCCGGCGCGCGAGCCCCGTAAGCCGCGACGGCGTGCCCGGCTCCTTCCGCTTCCTCCCGGGGTCCGACCGGGTACTGGACCAGCTGCCCACGGATGCGGATCTATGCCTCTTGCTCGATTGCTCGGACGCCGATCGCATCGGGGAGTTCCCGACGCCGATGCCTCGTCCCGCGACGATCAACATCGATCACCATGTGACCAACTCGCGCTTCGCCGAGGTTAATCTGGTCGATCCCGAGGCGTCGGCCACCGCCGAGGTGGTGTGCGAGCTGTCCGACTCGCTCGGGTTGCCGATCACGGCCGAGGCGGCCTCCTGCCTCCTGACCGGCCTCGTCAGCGATACCCTCGGCTTCCGGACATCCAACGTCGGGATGCGCACCATTGCCAACACGCGGCGACTCATGGAGGCTGGAGCCGACTTGCCGGCGATCGTCGAAGCCAGCTTGTATCGTCGCAGCTTCGCCGCAACACGCTACTGGGCGGCGGGCCTGGCTCGAATCCAGAAGGATGACAGGTTGGTGTGGACGTCGCTCAGCTTGGCCGACCGCACGGCCGCGGGCTACCCGGGTCGTGACGACGCCGACTTGATCAACATCCTTTCCACCATCGAGGGAACGGATGTGGCGGTAGTCTTCGTCGAGCAGGATATGCAACGCACCAAGGTGAGCTGGCGCGCTCACAATGGCGGAGATGTCAGCGCGTTGGCCGCGCGCTTTGGAGGCGGCGGTCACCCGGCGGCCTCGGGCGCGACGGTGCCGGGCGCTTTGGACAATGTGCAGGCGCGGGTCATCGAGGCCACACGCGAGTGGCTGCGCAGCCAAGCCCCCTCGCGGCGCGGCGGAGGCTAGACGGTGGCGCGTCCCGCTATCTTGGTCATCGACAAGCCCGTCGGCCCGACCTCCCACGATGTGGTCAACATCATCCGGCGAGGCACGCACATCCGCA
The DNA here is from genome assembly GCA_963712475.1 of uncultured Chloroflexia bacterium. GTDB lineage: Bacteria > Chloroflexota > Anaerolineae > Anaerolineales > RBG-16-64-43 > RBG-16-64-43. The sequence continues at coordinate 64,786 of CAVQIA010000004.1, read as the reverse complement.
AAGCGGGCCACACGGGCACCCTCGATCCCTCGGCTTCCGGTGTCCTGGTCGTCCTGCTCGGAGGCGCCACACGTCTCGCGGAGTACCTCCTCGAATCCGACAAGCAATACGAAGCTGTTGTTCAGTTCGGTCAGGCCACTTCGACCCACGACGCGGCCGGGCAGGTGACGGCCTCGGGGCCGGTCTCGTTCACGCAGGCCGCGCTCGAGGCCGCCCTGGCTTCCTTTGAGGGGGAGTCGCTCCAAACGCCGCCGGCGTATTCGGCCGTCAAGGTCGAGGGGCGCAAGGCATACGAGTTGGCGCGCAAAGGCGAAGTCGTCGACCTCGAGCCTCGCCTGATCCGCATCTATGGCATCGAGTTGCTCGGATGGAACGCCCCGCAAGCGAACATCCGGGTGCGCTGCTCGCGTGGGACCTATTTGCGCTCGCTCGCGCGGGATCTGGGTGAGCGGCTCGGGTCGCCGGCGCATCTGAAGGCGCTGCGCCGCCTGCGCCTCGGACCGTTCTCGATCGATCAGGCGATCGCCCTGGAGGAACTGAAATCGCACTTCACCCCGCCCACCTGGCCGAACATCGCCCTGCCCGCCACGGCCCTACTTGATGGCTGGCAGGTGCTTGCACTCGCCGCGGAGCAGGTCGTCCAGTTGCAGCGGGGCATGGCCATCGAAGCCGCTGGCGCGCAAGGGAAAGCCCAGGCGGTCGATCCAGCGGGCGAGCTTGTTGCCATCGTCGAGGCCGACTCCGACGGGCGGCGTTGGCTGCCGCGAAAAGTCCTGACCGAGGTTTGAGGTTCGATGCAGCATTTCCCAACCCTTGACGGCGTCCGATTGCAGAAGGCGTTCCTCGCCGTGGGCTCGTTCGATGGCGTGCATCGTGGTCACCAGTATTTGGTGCGATCCATGGTGGCCGAGGCACATGCTCAAGCGGGCACGCCGACTGTGCTCACCTTCTTTCCGCACCCCTCGGTCGTACTTGGCAGGCGTGCCTCCACCCTCTATCTGTCAACCCCTGAAGAGCGAGCCGCGCTGCTCGCGAAACTCGGGGTCGAAGTTGTGATCACGCATCCGTTCACCCTCGAGTTCTCGCATACCAGCGCCGCCGAGATCATCGCGCGGTTGGAGTCTGATCTGGGGTTGCGCTCACTTTGGGCCGGGATGGACTTTGCCTTGGGACACAACCGGGAGGGCGATCGGGAGTACCTTACCCGCGCCGGCGCTCGCTTGGGCTTCGAAGTCCACAGCGTCGATCCGCTCATCGAGGATGGCCAGCCGATTTCCTCGACGCGCATCCGCCGCGCGCTGAGCGAGGGAGACATACCCGAAGTCAACCGCTGCCTGGGCCGGCCGTTTGCCCTGACCGGCCAGGTCGTGCACGGCGCGCAGCGCGGAGCCACGATCGGCATCCCCACGGCCAACGTTGCTGTGTGGGAAGCGCGAGCGGTTCCGGCGCGGGGCGTGTACGCCACCTGGGCCGAGCTGGGAGCCCGGCGCCTGCCCAGCGTCACCAACATCGGCGTGCGGCCCACGTTTGCCGGCGCGCCCGAGGCCCAAGTCGTCGAGACGCACATCCTCGATTTCAACGAGGATCTCTACGGTCAGCCGCTCACGGTGAGCTTCGTTGCCCGACTACGCGCCGAGACCAAGTTTGCCGGCGTGGAGGCCCTGCTAAAGCAGATACGCCTTGACATCGAGCAGTCGCGTGCGCTCCTGCGCAGCTCGAGCTGATGTGCCGCGGTCGTTGAGACTGCACGGCAGGCCATCGGCTGCATCGTGATCGCGGCCGAGCGGAAAGGGAGGGGTCATGGGTGGGGCGGACCGCCGCGTTTACCTCTTGAGCCCAAGAGCTCTATCCCCCGAGACGATCGCCGTCGCATTCGCCAAGACCTCCCGCTCCCCGGAGTCCTTCGACGTCATTGCCTCTGCCCTGAGCGAGGAAGCCTCCGCCCAATTCCACGAACGATGGGTCGTCGGCTACGGCCATGCCTCGGTGGCCGAACACGCCGTGCTGCATATCGCGCTGGAGAACGTGTCGCGCCTGGCCATTGAGTGCATCGAATCCAACCGGCTGGCGTCGTACACCGAGAAGAGCACGCGCTACCAGATGTGGGATCGCACAGCGTTTGTGATACCCACCGAGATCCGGGGGGCGCCGCTCGAGAAGCTCTATCGTGACACCTGCGAGCTCCTGCTGGAGGCGTACCTGCAGTCCCTTGAACCGCTCAAGAAAGTGGCGCAGGCCGCTTATCCACGCGAGCCGGACGAAAGCGCAGCCCGTTGGGACGGCCGGATACGTTCGCGCTACGTGGACGTCGCGCGTTACCTCTTGCCCAGCGCGGTCTTTGCGAATGTGGGCATGACTGTCAACGCGCGTGCTCTGGAGCATGCAATTCGGAAGATGCTCTCCCACCCCTTGGGCGAGGTCCGCGAAATCGGGGAGGACGTTCGCCGCGAAGCTCTGCGCGAGGTGCCGACCCTCGTCAAGTACGCCCAAGCGAGCCCGTACCTGCGCCGCATGGCCGAGACAAACCAAGACGCGGCAGAACAGCGATCGTTTGCCCGGAACGCCGAGGAGACCTTCGGGCCTGCGGGCGCTGTGTACCTTCGGTACGCGGAGCCCGACGCCGAAACACGTGCACTCGCGGCATTCGTGGTTCGCGCCGAGGGCCTTCCCCTTCCGCAGGCGATGAGCTGGGTTGAGTCTTCACCGGAAAAACGACGGGCTGCGGCTGGTGCTCTGTTGGGGGACATGGGGCAATGGGACCACCCCGCGCGCGAGCTCGAACACGTAACGTACATGGTCGAAATTGTGGCGGACCAGGGGGCCTACTTTGAGGCCAAGCGCCATCGTATGCTCAGCCTGACCAGCGCGCCGCTCACGTGCGAGCTGGGCTACGTGACGCCGCGTTGGTTTGCCGAGGCCAAGCTGCTCGAAAGCTACCGCCGGGCCATGGATGCGGCGCGTGAGGGCTACATGCGCATCGCGCGCGAGAACCCGGCGCTCGCCGCGTATCTGGTCCCAAACGGGTATCTGCGCCGGTTCCTGATGACCTTGAATTTGAGGGAAGCCTTTCACCTGTGTGAACTGCGCGCCCGTCCCAATGCGCACTTTGCGATGCGTGTCGTTGCATTACACCTTGCCCAACTTGTGCGCCAGGTGCACCCCGAGCTGGGTGGTCGCATGCGTCTTGAGGACATGCCGGATTGGCAATCTCTGGAGGCCGACTGCTTCGTGCCTTCGTGAGAAGCGGATGGGTTCGGCGGGTGGCACGCCGGGCCAATAAATCTTGAGCGGGCGAGGCTCCCTCGAGAGACCTCGCCCGCTGAGATTCACGTCGATCCGCCGCCCGGCTTGCGCCGGACGCGGACATCCCTGCCGACTTATTTGGGGGCGCGCGAGGAGATGTACTTGACCGCCTCACCGACGGTCGTAATCTTCTGGGCATCCTCGTCGGAGATCTCGGCGCCGAACTTCTCCTCGAAGGCCATGATCAATTCCACCAGATCGAGCGAGTCCGCACCGAGGTCCTCGCGGAAGCGAGCGGTTTCGGTTACCTTATCCGGCTCAACGCCCAGCAGCTCCGCAATGATCGCTCGAACGGATTCGAATGTGGCTACTGTCATCAGAGTATCCTCCCTTGGGCGGACCGCACCGCCGAGGCTAGTTCCACGTGTACCAGGTGGTCCCAGGCTCGGGTCCAGGCGGTCGACTGATTCTAAGCGCATGCGCGGTGTGGGTCAAGGACGAGCCGCGCTGTTTGACACCCCTCCGACCGGCTGGTAACATGAATCGGATAACTGCTTAAGGAACCCCAGGCCATGCCCGAAGTTGCGCCCACTGCCTCGCGCAAGGCGGATCACATCCGCGTTAATCTCACCCAAGACGTGCAATCCGGGCTGACGACGGGCCTAGAACGCTATCGCTTTCTTCATCAGGCGCTGCCGGAACGCAGCCTCGACCAGGTGGACTTGGGCAGTGTGTTCCTCGGCCACAAATTGCGCGCCCCCCTGCTTATTTCCTCCATGACGGGTGGGACCGAACAGGCGCAGGCCATCAACCGCGCGCTGGCCGAGGCGGCGGAACAGACCGGCATTGCCATCGGCCTGGGTTCTCAACGGGTGGCGCTCGAGGACCCGGGCGCCGCGCGCTCCTTTCAGGTTCGCGAGGTGGCTCCGACCACGATGTTGCTCGCCAACCTGGGCGCGGTCCAACTCAACCACGGAGTGGGTGTGGCTGAGTGCCAGCGCGCAGTCGACATGATTCGCGCGGATGCGCTCATTCTGCACCTCAACGCCCTGCAGGAGGCGCTTCAGCCGGAAGGGGACCACGACTTCTCGAACTTGTTGACGAAAATCGGCGAGGTCTGTCGCGGGCTCCCGGTTCCGGTCGTCGTCAAGGAAGTGGGGTGGGGAATCTCGGCCAAGGTCGCGCGCTGGCTGGCCGAAGCGGGCGTGGCGGCCGTCGACGTGGCGGGGTCGGGTGGGACCTCGTGGTCCCAGGTCGAGATGCACCGTGCCTCCGACCCGGACATTGCCCGATTGGCCGGCGATTTCGTCAACTGGGGGATACCCACGGCCGAGGCACTGGTGCAATGCCGGGCCGAGTTGCCCTCCCTACCCTTGGTCGCATCCGGTGGAATCCGCAACGGCATCGAGGCCGCCAAGTGCATCGCGCTGGGCGCCGACCTGGTGGGCAGTGCCGGTCCCTTCCTCAAGGCCGCCTCCGTGTCGCTGGAGGCCACCCTCAAGGCTATTCGCCTGATCGCGCAACAACTGCGCATCGCCATGTTCGCCGCCGGCGTGGGATCGATTGCGGAATTGCGTCACACCTCCCTGGTCAAAGAGTGATCCGAATGAGCTTGGTGCAAGAGATGCTGCCTGCGATCGAACAGGAGTTGCGTGAGGCCGCCCAGCGCTCCGCGGAACGCCTGGGGCCCGGTTTGTCCGAGATGCTGGCCTATCACATGGGCTGGTCCGGTACGGGAGCAGGTTCGGCTGCCGCTGGCAAGCGCATTCGCCCGCTGCTCACATTGCTCGCGTGCGGAGGCGCGTGCGGTGACTGGCAGCGCGCGCTGCCGGTGGCCGCCGCCGTGGAGTTAATTCACAACTTTTCCCTGGTGCATGACGACATCCAGGACGAGAGCCCAACCCGGCGGGGCCGCGAGACGATTTGGAAGCGCTGGGGCGCGGCGCAAGCGATCAATGCCGGCGATGCCCTTTTCGCCGTGGCCTCTCTGGCCGCACTGGAGGGGAAGCGTGAAGCACTGACGCCTGTGGCGCGGGCCGAAGTGGTGCTCGTGCTCAGCCACGCGTGCCTGGAGCTGACCCACGGCCAGTACCTCGACCTTAAGGCAGAGGGCGCAGCGCAAGCGTCACTGGCCACCTATTGGCAAATGGTGCAGGCCAAGACGGGGGCGCTCATCGCCGCGGCGTGCCTGTCCGGGGCGATCGCCGGCGGCGCACCCGTCTCGCAATCCGACGCCTTGGCGGATTTCGGACTCCACCTTGGGCTCGCATTCCAGGTGCGGGACGATGTGCTCGGCCTGTGGGGCGACCCCCAGGTGACAGGCAAGTCGGCGACCAGCGACCTGAAGAGCGGCAAGAAAAGCCTGCCCATTGTGTTCGGACTCGAGCGCTGTGCGGAGTTCCGTGAACTCCTCGCCGAGCCCTTCGCCGCCGCACTGGTTCCGCGGATGCTGGCTGCACTCGAGAGCTGCGGCGTACGTACATTCGCTTTGGCGGAGGGTGCTCGCATGACCGAACGGGCCTTCGCCGCGATCGGCCGGGCGGCGCTTCTCCCCGAGTACGAATCGGCACTGCGCGAGCTGACGGCCTCGCTTCTGACTCGCGAGAAGTAGGTGGGCCGGGCAGGTCAGACGAAGCGGACGAACACCTGGTTTGCCAGCAGTCGGCCGCGCGCGGTCAACCGCAGACGATCCGGCTCCACCGCTTTTTCGATAAGGCCGTGCGCCAGAAGCTCCTCGATTTCGCGACCGAACCGGTCCTGCGGCGAGATGCCGAATCTCCGGCGATAACCCTCAACCGGCACTCCCTCATCGGTCAGCCGCAACCCTAGCCACATCGATTGGCGCATCGCCTCGTCATTCGAGAGAGCCTCGAAGCGGGCCAGCGCGCGTGAAAGCGGCCAGCCGTGCGAGGTCCCGGTTTCCATGCGCCGAATGTATGTGGCCGGTGCGAGGACGTTGGAGTAGCGGCGGCCGTTCACATGGCCGTGCGCCCCGGCGCCCAAACCAAAGTACGGCAGGTTGCGCCAGTACTGGAGGTTGTGGCGGCTTGCATAGCGCCACACCTCCGGCGCAGCCGCACGGCGCGCCCAGTTCGATATCTCATATTGAGCAAAGCCGATCGCCGTCAGCCTCTGATCGGCCCGTTCGTACATCTCGGCCGCCAGGTCGTCATCCGGCGTCGCAACCCGACCTGCGCGCACCTCTCGGCGGAGGGGGGTCCCGTGCTCGAGCGTGAGCGCATAGAGGGAAAGATGATCGGGTTCGAGCTCGAGCACGCGAGTGAGCGTTTCCTCCCACGTCTGGAGCGTCTGAAGTGGAATCCCGTAGATCAGATCCAGGCTTAGGTTGACAAACCCAGCGGCCCGGGCGGCGCGGACACTTGCGACGACCGTGTCGATCCCGTGGTCGCGTTCAAGCACCGCGAGCTCAGCGGAGTGCACCGATTGGACACCCAGGCTGATGCGGTTGATGCCCAGGGCGAGCAATTGGGCTAGATATCTCTCCGTCAACCCGCCTGGGTTGGCTTCCAGCGTGATCTCGGCATCCTCTTGGACCGTGAAGGAATCTCGGATGGCTGTGACGAGTTGTCGAGCCTGACCGACCGTCAGCAGAGAGGGAGTCCCTCCACCGAAGAAGATGGTGTGTAGCGCCGGTTTTTCCCCCTGGGTCCCCACCTCGCGTATCTCCTTGGCCAACGCATCCACGTAGGGCGGGATAAGTGAACCGAGACCGCTGTAGGTGTTGAAGTCGCAGTATCCGCAGCGATGGTTGCAGAAGGGGATGTGCACATACAAGCTATGCATTCGGCGAGTCTACCATCCACCTCCGGCCTCTTCGATCGGCAGCCCGGCAAGGGTAAACGGGTCGCGGACTGTGTTAAACTTAGCCGTTTGTGCGACGAGCCCCAGTAGGCAAGGCGCGGACGTCCGTCCCGCTGCGTCCTGGGGCGCGAAGCATTCGGCCGACGACCACGCTTTGGCGGAGCCCCTCGAACGCATCCAACCGCCACGAAAGGCATCGATGGACGAGGTCACACTCATCATCGGGCTAGGCAACCCAGGCCGCGAGCACTCCGCGACACGCCACAACGTCGGGTTTCGCACGGTTGATCATCTCGCGCAGAGTGTGGGCCTCTCCTTTTCCCGCCAGCGCTTCGAGGCCTTCGTCGCCAGCGGAACCCTGCTCGGCCGCAGGGTGATTCTCGGCCAAGCCGCAGACGTACATGAACCTCAGCGGCGGATCGGTAGCCGCGCTGGTTCAATTCTTCCACGTGCCTTTCGAGGACCTGCTGGTATGCGCCGATGATATCGATCTGCCGCTCGGAACGTTGCGACTTCGCCCCTTCGGCGGCTCGGGCGGGCATCGCGGGATGCGCTCGATCATCACCGCACTCGGCAGCCAATCCTTCCCGCGCCTGCGCATCGGCGTGAGTCGGCCGCCGGGAGTCATGCAGGCAGCGGACTACGTCTTGCAGGATTTCGATCACCAGCAAGATGCGGAAGTCGCCGCGGTGATCGCGCGAGCAAGCGAAGCCTTGCAGACAGTGCTTGAGCATGGGCTGGATGCGGCCATGAACCGATTCAATGGCGAAGCGAGCACACCCGAAGGTGAGCGCGAGTGAACCTCAGCGGGCTGCTGCCGTCCATCGAACGGCTGGTTCCCTTCGAAGCCGCGCTGGCCCATCTAGAGGCGGAGCGCGCGAAATCCCCTCACCCTGCCGGCCCAGCGGCCCTCGGCCTGTTGCGAGCGGCGCGCCCGGCGCTGGTGGCCGCTTTCGCGGCGCGCTGGCCCGCGCCAGTTTTCGTTCTGGTTGCACGCAACGACCGCGCGCTGGCAATGCGCGACGATATCGCTGCGTGGATTCCGCGAGCCCGCGTGCTCAACTTCGCCGAGCCAGCCACGTTGTTCTACGAGCCGTTGCCCTGGGGACCGCGGACGATTCGCGAGCGCCTGGCCACGCTGGCGTCGCTCGCAGACTACAGCCTGCCGACTCGGGAGACGCGTCCGCCGCTGGTGGTGGTGGCCTCGCTGCGTGCTTGGATGACCCCCACCCTGCCGCGCCAGGACTTTCTGCGCGCCTGCCGCCAATTGTCACCCGGCGGGTCGGCATCTCTCGACGAGTTGGCTCGCACCTGGACCGACATCGGCTATCTCAATGAACCGTTCGTGCTCGAGCCGGGGCAATTCAGCCGGCGCGGAGGGATTCTCGATGTTTGGCCTCCGGCCGAACCCGGGCCCGTGCGGGTCGAGTTCTTCGGCGGTGAAATAGAAACCTTGCGCCGCTTCGACCCGTCAACCCAGCGCTCGACCGAGAAGATCGGCAGCGTGAGGGTGGCGCCCGCGCGCGAAGTGCTCGAACGCGACCTCGCGGCTCGCCGTCAGGCCGACCCCGCGGACTGGCCAACCCTCGACTCGGGCGCCGACGGCGCGCAGGCTCCGGTGGCTCCGGGTTCGGAGTTCTATGCGCCTTGGGTCTACCCAACGGCGAGTGTGATCGACCACCTGCCCCCTGGCGCCTTACTCGTTTTCGATGACTACCAGGAGGCAGAAGACACCGCGGCCGAGTGGGAGAGTCAGGCGCTTCAGTTGAGGGCGGAGGCTGAGACCGCTGGATGGCTGCCCCACGGGGCGCCTGTTGCGCATCTCACGTGGGATCACCTGCGCGAAGCGACTGAATCGCAACCATCGCTCGTCCTGGCGTCGTATCCCGAAGCGGGGATGCACATCCCACTTGGCGATGCGTTCACCCCTGGCCCCCGCTTCGGTGGGCAGATCAAACCACTACTCGAGCATCTCGAGGAACTGCGCACGTCCAATGCCCGAACCGTTCTCATCTCGCGCCAGGGAACGCGCTTGGCGGAGTTATGGAGCGAGCGGTCGCCGGACGCGCCTCGCACGCTCCAAGCTGACGAAGAGCAAATCGAACTGCCGGAGCCCGGATCGACGACGATGGTGACAGGCGGCCTGCAGGAAGGGTTTGTCGTCCGCCTCACCGACCAGACCACCCTCCATCTGCTGAGCGATGGTGAAGTCTTCGGTTGGGTCCGCCCGGAGCCTCGCAGGCGGGCGCGCGCCGCGGCACTACCTCCGGAAGCCGAGTACGCGGATCTCAATCCGCAGGACTTCGTGGTGCACGTCGAGTACGGCATTGGGCGATTCGCCGGCTTGGTGCGCCGCTCGGTCGAGGGCACCTCGCGCGAGTACTTGCAGGTGGAGTTTGCCGGGGGCGATCAGGTATTCGTCCCCGTGCATCAGGTGGATCGCCTCACGCGATATGTCGGAGCAGACGAGCACCCGCCCACCCTCTCGCGGCTGGGTACTTCGGAGTGGGGGCAGGCGCGCGAGCGGGCGCGGCACGCTGTCGAAGACATCGCCCACGAATTGCTCGACCTTTACGCGCGGCGCCAGGCGGCTCAGGGAATTGCCTTCGCGCCCGACGCGCCCTGGCAGCAGGAATTGGAGGCCTCCTTCCCCTACGTCGAGACGGAAGACCAGCTCGAAGCGATCCAGGCCGTCAAGGGCGACATGGAATCCACCCGGCCGATGGATCGCTTGATATGTGGGGATGTGGGCTACGGCAAGACCGAGGTCGCACTGCGTGCAGCTTTCAAAGCCGTGATGTCTGGTCGCCAAGTGGCCGTGCTGGTGCCCACCACCCTTCTCGCCCAACAGCATTTGCAGACATTCGCACAACGCTTACTCCCCTTCCCGGCCCGAGTGGAAATGCTCTCGCGGTTCCGGACGCCCGCTGAACAACAAGCTGTGCTGAGCGAATTGGCCGAGGGCCGGGTGGATATCGTGATCGGCACGCACCGCCTGCTCCAGCGTGACGTGCACTTCAAAGATCTGGGCCTGGTGGTCATCGACGAAGAACAACGCTTTGGAGTCTCTCATAAGGAATACCTCAAGCAACTGCGCACCGAAGTGGACGTCCTGACCCTCACGGCAACCCCGATTCCCCGCACCCTCTACCTTTCCCTGACCGGGGTGCGAGATATTTCCACCATCGACACACCCCCTCAGGAACGACTCCCCGTGGTGACCAGCGTCAGCGCGTATTCGGAGAGTGCCGTGCGCAAGGCCATCCTGCGTGAAATCGACCGCGGCGGGCAAGTGTTCTATGTCCACAACCGCGTCGAAACCATCCTCGCGGCGCGCCAGCGTCTGGAGCGGATCATCCCTGAGGCGCGGCTGGTCGTCGCCCACGGACAGATGCACGAACACGAGTTGGAACGGGCGATGGCCGCCTTCCTCGCCCGCGAGGTGGACGTGTTGCTGTGCACTTCGATCATTGAGTCGGGGCTCGACATCCCCTCAGCCAACACTCTGGTGGTCGAGCGCGCCGACACCTTTGGGTTGGCTCAGCTTTACCAGTTGCGTGGGCGAGTTGGGCGCAGCGCCATGCGTGGCTATGCATACTTCTTCACCGAGCGCCGGCACCGGCCCACGCCGGAAGCGCACGAGCGATTGCAGACCTTGGCGGAGCAGACCGAGTTGGGAGCAGGTTACAGCATCGCCATGCGCGATCTCGAGATTCGCGGTGCGGGAGAGATCCTCGGCGCGCGCCAGCACGGCCACATTGCCGCCATCGGTTTCCACCTGTATACGCGCCTGTTGGCCCAGGCCGTACGCCGGGCGCGCGGTCAACGCGAAGGGGTGCAGCCAGGTCTCGAAACCGGGTTGGTCAGCGTGGACTTGCCGCTCAACGCCTCAATCCCCGAGGAATACGTCCCGAGCCACGAAGCGCGCGTGCGCCTCTACCGGCGCATGGCGGACCTCACTCAGGATGGAGAGGTGCTGGCCCTGGCCCAGGAACTGGAGGATCGCTTCGGCGCGCTGCCGGAGGCCGTGGACCAACTGCTTTACCAATTGCGCGTCAAAGTGAGGGCGCTGGAGGCCGGCGTGGAGAGCGTATCGATGGAGAACCGCAACCTCGTGTTGCGCCTGTACCTCCCGCAGGGGCTCGAACCGGTCGCAGTCCCCCAGGGGATGCGTTTCAGCCGTGGGGCACTGTACTTGCCTGCCGCCGTCCCAGCCGCGGAGTGGAAGCCCGCGCTCATCCGCGCCCTCGACTGGGTTCGAAGCTGGAGAGCCTCCGCATGATCGCGCTCGGTCGAGCGCTGCGCATGCGCCCGGACCGACCGCCGATCACGCGACCCGACCTAGCGTCTGGTCGGCCGAACCCGGAACGGCGTGTCTGGCGACGCGACACTCATTGCGCGTTGCGCGGCTTGCAGGGCGTGGGTCGCATGCTTATAATCGTCTGAGACCGCGTCCCTGCAGAACGGCCTGAAGGAGTCGTCACTCTGGCCACCGATCCGATGACCGCCCCTTTGCGGGCTGCGCACACGGGTACCTCCTCGCTCAGCGAGGGGACGGTGCTCGAGAACCGCTACAGCGTGCTGCGCAAGCTGGGGCGTGGCGGGATGAGCGCCGTCTACCAGGCGCGCGACCTGCGCTTCCCCAATATCACCCGCTTGGTGGCGGTCAAAGAGCTCTTGCACTCGAGCCATGATCCCGCGATGCTCGAGGCCGTTCTTTCGAGCTTCGAACGCGAAGCAAACCTGCTGGCCACGCTCACCCACCCGGCCATTCCACGCATCTACGATTATTTCACCATTGGCGAGCGGTCCTTCCTGGTCATGGAGTACATCACCGGAAAGGACCTCGAGGCGATCCTGGAGGAGGCGGCGCACGGCCTCCCCATCGACAAAGTCGTCGGATGGGGCATCGAGCTGTGTGACGTGCTGAGCTATTTGCATAACCACAAACCGCCAATCATCTTTCGCGACATGAAGCCCTCCAATGTCATGATCGATGAGAACGGCATCTTGCGCCTGGTGGACTTCGGTATCGCCAAGCTGTTCGCCCCGGACCACAAGGGTACGATGATCGGCACGGAAGGGTACTCCCCGCCCGAGCAATACCGCGGCGAGGCCGGGCCGCTTTCGGATATCTACGCCCTCGGGGCGACGCTTCACCATCTGTTGACGCAGCGCGACCCGCGCCTCGAGCCGCCGTTCACGTGGGGGGACCGGCCCATCCCGCAATTGCGGCCAGAGGTGCAGCCGGCGGTCGTGGGGGTGGTGGAGAGGGCCCTGGCTTATGACCCCAAGGCGCGCTTTGCAGATGCGCACTCGATGGGCGAGGCCCTGGCACAATCGATTAATACCTCTGTCACAGAGTTCGCGGCACCCCAGCCTGTCGTGGAAGGGCCCGGGCGGTCGACCACCGCCGACCAGCCAGGCGCGCCCAAAGTGGAATGGACCTTCAAGTGCGAGGACGAGGTGCGCGGCACGCCCACGTTGACACGCGATCTGCTCCTGGTGGGCGCGTACGACAACAACCTCTACGCACTGAACGCCGAGCGCGGGGAATTCGTTTGGAAATACGCCACCGAGGGGGGCATTCCTGGGCGCCCGGACGTCAGCGACGACACGGTGTACGTCGGCTCGGAGGACCAGCGGCTGCATGCCGTCAGTCTGCAGAGCGGACGCCTGACATGGTCCTACTTCACCGAGCGCCCGATCCGCGCCTCGCCGCGAGTGGCCGTCGAGCATGTGTTCATCGGCTCGGACGATGGCGCGCTACACGCCGTGCAGGCCCTGACCGGCCGCCGAGTTTGGAAGTGCGATACCGGAGCACCTGTGCGCTCGACCGCCCTCGTGGCAGGCGACCGGGTCTACTTCGGCAGCGACTCGGGCGACGTCTATGCGCTCAGCTTGCGCGGCGAGGTCAAATGGCAATTCCATGCCAAACGAGCCGTGCTGTCGTCGCCGGCCGAGGCCGATGGCATGATTGTTTTCGGTTCAGTGGATTGGATTCTGTACGCAGTCGATTCGACCTCGGGCTGGGTCATCTGGCGCTTCCGCACCGGGCATTCGATCGTGTCCTCTCCGGCCGTGGCCGAGGGTATGGTGGTATTCGGGTCCGCGGATGGGCGCATCTACGCGGCGGACCTGCGCAGCAGCCGCGAGCGGTGGCGGTTCGAGACGGAAGATCAGGTGACCGGAACGCCACTTATTCACAAGGGACTTGTCTATTGCGGCTCGGTGGACGGTTATCTATACTGTCTAGAGTTGGCCAGCGGCCGCTTGCGATGGAAGTTCAAGAGCGGGGGTCCCATCACGGGTGCGCCCGCGGCCAATGAGACCAGCGTTTTCTTTGGTTCGAGCGACCACACGATCTACGCGCTCTCCGCCAATGCCTAAAGCCAGCGAGGCCTCCTCTTTGTCTCCCGACACTCCACCCCCTGCGGACGCTCAACCGGCGCCCGAGAAGAACTTCGCGCCTGCCAACGGGCACCCGGTGTTTGTCGTAGGCATCGGCCACGACGTGGGCCGGGTGCGCACCGCGAACGAGGATTCGCTCATTGCGCTCACCGGGCTGCAGCAGGCCGACAGCACCCTGCCCTACTTCGGCCTCTTCATCGTGGCCGACGGGATGGGAGGGCATGAGCTCGGCGAGCGCGCCAGCCGCTTAGCTGCGCAGACATTCGCGCGGCACGTGCTGACCCACTTCACCACCCTTTGGCTTGGCGGATCGGGCGGCGAGGAGCAGCTCTCCATCCAGGAGATCTTGGAGGGCGCGATGATCGCCGCCAACCAGTCGGTCTTACGCCACTTTCCGGGCAGCGGCACGACCCTCACCGCAGCACTCATGTTCAGCAACCAGTTGTTCCTGGCCCATGTCGGTGACAGCCGGGCGTACCTGGTTGGGCCGGAGATCAAGCAAGTCACTCGCGACCACTCGCTGGTGCAGCGGTTGATCGACATCGGGCAGATCACGCCGGATGAAGCCACCCGCTTCGCTCAACGCAACGTCTTGCTGCGTGCCATCGGGCAAACCGACGAACTCGAGCCGGAGTTCCTCTCCATCCCCTGGGAGCCGGGTGCGCGCCTGATGCTGTGCTCCGACGGCCTGTGGGGACCCCTGGATGATGCTCGCATCCAGGAGACGATGGCCGGCAGCCAGACGCCGCAAGACGCCTGTGACGCGCTGGTGCGGCTCGCCAACGCCGCCGGCGGCCCCGACAACATCTCCGTCATTTGTGTGGAGCTGGCAGGCTTGCAATGACCAGCGCCGCGCCGGCCGAGCCGTTCGTCGTCGACCTCAACCACAGCCGGACCGCGTTGCAGGTGCACTCCGAGGCGCAGGTCCTCTACACGCACATCGCGGTTCGCCCACCCCAGCGCGATGACGCCCCGCCGGCTCCACCCCTCAACCTCTCGTTAGTGCTCGACCGCTCAACGTCTATGACGGGCGAACGCCTCGACACGGCGCGCTCATCGGCGGTCGAGATCATCCGGATGTTGCGCCCGCTGGACCGGTTCGGCGTCGTGACCTTCAGCGACAAGGCCGAACTGCTCATTCCTTCAGATTCGCAGCTCACGCCGACCGCGGCTCACAGCCGCCTCTCGGAGATTCAGACCAGCGGTGCGACGGAGATCCTCAAGGGTCTGCGAGCCGGCATGGAGGAAGTGCGGCGGGGGGCTGGCAGCGGCTCGATCGATCACTTGATTCTGATCACCGACGGCCGCACCTATGGCGACGAGCAAGCGTGCTTGGAGTTGGCCGACGAGGCCGCCCACGAAGGCATCGAGATCACGGCGATCGGAGTGGGCGAAGCCTGGAACGACATCTTCCTGGATGCCCTGGCCTCGAAGACCGGCGGCCAGGCCGTCTACATCGAGAACCTCTCCACGTTGAACCGGTTGCTCAAACAGAAGTTCCGCGAGTTGGGGACGGTGTACGCCGACCAGATCTCGCTCGCCATCGACACCGCCCCGGGTGTCATGCTGCAATCGGCGTTCCGCACCTCGCCCGCGCCCACTCCGTTGCCGGGTGGTACGACGCTGCGGCTGGGGTCCATCTTCAGCGGGAGCAGTCTCTCTCTATTGCTGCAATTCGTCGTCTCCGGTATCCCCGAGGCGCTGCCCTCCTTCGAAGTCTGCACGATGCACTTTGGTGCGCACCTTGCCCAGACCAACCAACATCTCAAGTCGTCACTCTCTCTTTCGCTGCCCGTGCTCAACGAGGCCGCAGCGGCACCGATCTCGGGGCAGTTGCTGACCGCCGCCCGAAGTGTCAACCTGTATCACCTGCAGGAGAAAGCCCTGGCCGATGCGCGGTCGGGCGAGACGGAGCTCGGAACTCGGCGGCTCAACCGGTTGGCGACGCAGCTTCTGGAGATTGGGCACGGTGAATTGGCGCGCACAGTGATCGCCGAGGCTGAAGCGCTGACCCAGGATCACAAGTTGACCGAACGCGGGCAGAAGCGGGTCAAGTACGGGACGCGTGCGCTGCTTGAAACGCACGCGGAGGGGCCGCGATGATCACCTGTCAACGCTGCAAGGCCTCCTTGTTCCTTGGCACGCTCTTTTGCCCCGAGTGCGGGTTCATGGTGGATGAGGACGCTGCATCACCGACCGTCTCCCTGCCCGTCGACGAAGCCGAAGAAATCACGACCAAGCCTCGCCAAACACAGGGCCCGGCACTTCTCACCCGGCAGGATTCGATCGCCGTTCGCGTGATGGGAAGCACGGTGGCCATTCCGCTCCGCGGCCAGCAGGACTACATTCTCGGCCGGGCGGAACCGACCCAGGCCATCCTTCCGGACATTGACCTCAATCGCTATGGTGCGCATGAAAAGGGCGTCTCGCGGCTGCACTGCCACTTGCGTTATGAAGGTGATTCGTTGATGGTCGTGGACCTAGGCAGCGCCAACGGCACCTTCCTCAACGGGACGCGGCTCACCCCCGAGAAGCCGATGCCTCTCAGCGAGAACGATACGATCAGCCTGGGCAGCCTCAAAGTCCAGGTGTTCCGCAAGGTCTAGCCTCGGAGGCGCGGATGCCGATCACCGTGTTGGTGCATCTGGTCAACGAAGAGGCCGTGCAGGCTGAGATGGACGAAATGCCGCCCGCCACGGCCACCTTCCTGACCGTTCATCACCCGCGCCGGCGCGACGGGAAGGATATCCCCTACCTGCAGGAGAACGTCACGACCGTGATTTGGGCGGCCAGCCGAGTGGCCTTCATCGAGGTCCTGCCGGGCGAGGCCGAGGAGCGGCTGGTGACGTTCGTTCGCGAGTAGCCGGATGCCCCCGACACCGCGCCGACGAATCCTGGTGGTGGATGACGAACCGCGCATGGTTCGATTCATCCGCATGAACCTGGAGCACGACGGTTTCCAGGTTTCAGACGCCCTGAACGGCACCCAAGCACTCGAGCGGCTGCGCAACGACCTGCCGGACCTTGTCCTGCTGGATGTGATGCTGCCCGACATGGACGGCTTCGAAGTGCTGGGGATGATGCGCGAGTTCTCCACCGTGCCGGTCATCATGGTGACGGCCAAAGGCGAGGAAGACGAACGCGTGCGCGGACTGGAGCTGGGCGCCGATGACTACGTCACCAAGCCCTTCAGCCCACGTGAGCTTGTCAGCCGCATTCGTGCGGTGCTACGCCGTCTGGAGAGCCCGCAGCCCGGGGCGGCTGGCCCGCTCGTGATTGACGATCGGTTGCGGCTCGATTTCGATCGGCGCGAGGTGTGGGTCGAGGGCAAGCAGGTGCGCTTGCGGCCCACCGAATACCGGTTGCTGTACCACTTGGTGCAGAATGCGGGCTGGGTCGTTCCCCATGATCAACTCCTGGCCAAGGTGTGGGGCTACGAATACCGCGGCGAAACACATTACGTGCGCCTGTACATCAACTACTTGCGGCAGAAGCTCGAAAAGGACCCCACTCACCCGGTTTACATCCTGACCGAACACGGTGTGGGATACCGCTTCGTCGATTTTCGCCGTGAAAGCCCACCCACGGCGCCTCCCGCGGAGAAGTGAGCCTGGATGACTCGCCACGTCAAGGTGCTCGTGACCGGACCTTTTGGAGCGGGCAAGTCGCGCCTGGTGCGGACCATTTCTGAGATCGACGTCGTTTCGACCGAACGCCGGCTGACGCGCCCTGGCGGTGACGGGAAAGACCACACCACGGTGGCCATGGACTATGGGCGTGTGACGTTGGGTGACACCGTCGTCCATCTCACCGGCACACCCGGCCAGGAGCGATTCGATTTCATGTGGGATATCCTTTCCGCCGAGACCGATGCCGTCTTGCTCGTCGTCGATTCGACTGCACCCAAGAGCTTCGACGGCGCCCGCGAGTTGCTCGCACGCTTCACGGCGAGCGGAGTTCCGTTCATGGTGGCGGCCAATAAGCAAGACGTCGCGGGTGCCGCTTCGCTTCGCGATGTGCAAGTGGCAGTGGCTCCCGGGGCAGAGGGGGCCGTGCTACCCTGCGTCGGCACGCGAGCTGCGTCCGTGCGCCAGGTGCTTGCGCGGCTGATCGAGGAACTCTGATATGCGGACAGTGCGCCTGCTCGTCAAGAGTATGAGACCCCGCCAATGGTCAAAGAACATCTTCATCTTTGCAGCCCTTGGCTTCGACCGGCAGATCCTTCACCTGGATGCACTGGCGCGGACGGCCGGGGGGTTTGTGTTGCTGTGCTTGGCCTCGGGGGTGGTCTACCTCGTCAACGACGTGGCCGACCGGAACCAGGATCGCCTGCATCCCGATAAGCGAAAGCGGCCGATCGCTGCGGGTGAGATCTCGGTCCAATTGGCCCTCGGCGTATCCGCCGTGCTGGGGCCGCTCTCCGTCGCACTCGCGTTTGGGCTCAACCGGATTCTCGGGTGGCTCGTGCTGGGCTACCTGCTGCTCAACCTCGCCTATTCGTTCGCGCTCAAGCATGTGCCGATCGTGGACGCCTTGACAGTCGCCGCAGGATTTGTCATCCGAGTCGCCGCCGGCGTGACCCTGATCCGGGTCGAACGCTTTTCGCCGTGGCTGTACGTCTGCACGATCTTGCTTGCGCTCTACATCAGCTTCGGCAAACGCCGTGCCGAGTTGGCGCTGCTGGTCGAGGATGCATCAAATCATCGCCGAGTCCTGGACGGCTACACCATCCCCCTGCTCGATAGCTACATCCAGATCGTATCCGCGGCCACGATCGTCGCCTACTCGCTGTATACCTTCTCGGCGCCCAATCTGCCGGCCAACCACTCGATGATGCTGACGGTTCCGTTCGTGGTCTACAGCATTTTCCGCTACCTGTATCTCGTTCAGGTCGAGAAGGCGGGCGGGGCACCCGAGGAAACCGTCATGATGGATCGCCCCCTGCAGGTCGGCGTCGTGATGTGGGCGCTCTCCGCGATGGGCATCCTCTACCTCCAGCAATGAGCTTCTCCGGATCCGCGTGCGCCAAAGTCATCTTGATCGGTGAGCACGCGGTCGTCTTTGGACGCCCTGCGATAGCGCTGCCCGTCCCCGCGTTGCGCGTGCGCGTCGAGTACGAGCCTGGAGCCTCACCCATCTTCATTGACGCTCCCGGGGTTGGCGTGTCATCCTCGCTCGGAGCTCTTCCTGAAAGTCATCCGTTGCGCCAGACGATGGAGATCCTCGGCACGCGGCTTGGCCTACAACTGCCTCGGGGCACGTTACGCATCACGTCGGACATTCCTGCGGCCTCCGGGTTGGGCTCGGGCGCCGCCGTGACGACCGCCCTGGCGCGGGCTTTGGCCTCAGCGCATGGCATGGACCTCACCCCGGAGCACGTTTCCAAGATCGTGTACGAGGTGGAAGGCATCTACCATGGCACGCCATCCGGCATCGACAACTCGGTGATTGCCCTCGAGCGGGCGATTGTCTTCACGCGAGGCACACCCCCGCGACCGCTGACGCTCGGCGCTCCGCTCGAGCTGACGATCGCCGACTGCGGAGCGCGCAGTGAGACGCGAGTCGCCGTTGGAATTGTGCGCGAGGCGTGGCAGCGCAACTCGTCCGCCTATGAACGACTGTTTGACGACATTGGCGTTTGCGCGCGCCAAGCGGAGGCCGCGCTGGCCAGCGGCGACGTGCCTCAAGTGGGTGTGTGGATGAATCGCAACCAGGAGCTGCTGGAGCGCCTCGGCGTATCCACGCCCGCGCTGCAGCGACTGGTGACGGCCGCGCGTGAGGCCGGAGCCCGCGGAGCCAAGCTCACCGGCGCAGGCATGGGCGGGAATATCATCGCACTGGGTGAGGCTCCCAAGACGGCGGCCATTCGTGCCGCGCTCGAGTTCGGCCGGGGCCTGTTGGGTGTTCACTACGACCATCCATCCATGAATGGCCACGGCTCGCTCCCACAGCCCGAGTCGAGGAGTGGATCACAAGCCGACGAGGAGAAGAAGGCTCGTCCGGGCCTGCGGGGCCCATGGCTGACGATCGTCCGCCTGCTCAGCCTGGCCGCCGTGATCGCAATCACCCTCTACATTTTCTCCATCCGCGACCGCGCTGCGCAATTGGCGGTCTACGGCTACCCGGGCATCTTCCTGCTTTCGATACTGGCCAACGCCACGCTGTTCTTGCCTGCACCGGGTGTGGCCTTCGTCTTCAGCATGGGTGCGGTGTTTCCACCGCTGCCGGTGGCCCTGGCCGCAGGAGCCGGCGCGGCCCTGGGCGAACTCTCGGGGTACTTGGCCGGCTTCTCGGGGCGTGCCGTTCTCGAGCGGTCACCGCGGGTCGATCGACTTGAACGATTGATGGGCAGCTACGGATCGCTCACGATCCTCGTCTTGGCCTTCATTCCGAACCCGGTGTTCGACGTGGCGGGAATCATCGCGGGCATCCTGCGCATGCCCGTTTCGAAGTTCCTGTTCTATTGTTGGATCGGCAAGACGGTGAAGATGCTGGCGTTCGCGTTTGCAGGCGCCTACGCGGTGCAATGGCTCATGCCCTGATGAGGGCACGCCGCAGGGTGACCTTCCGCAGCCGATCCCAGCGCACGTTAACGCCGATCCCCGGTCCGGTAGGGACAGTCAGCGTGCTATCGCTGTTCAGAACGAACGGTTGCTCGATCAGATCTTCGGCGTAATAGCGATCGGAAGCCGAGAGGTCGGCCGGTAACCGGAAGTTAGACAGCGTCGCCAACGCGACGTTGGCTGCGCGCCCGATCCCCGTTTCGAGCATGCCCCCGCACCACACGGGAACACCGCGCTGCGCGCACATGTCGTGGATGCGGCGTGCCTCGGCCAAGCCGCCCACACGTCCAGGCTTGATATTGACGATGCGGCAGGCGCCAAGATCAAGCGCGGCCCCTGCGCTGGCGACATCGCTGAGGCTCTCGTCGAGGCACACGGGCGTGCGCAACTGGGCCTGCAGCCGGCTGTGATCGGTCAACTCGGTGGCTCCCAGGGGCTGCTCGATCATCGCCAAATCGAATTCGTCAAGCGTCTTGAATACCGGCAGGTCCGCGAGTGAATAGGCCGCGTTTGCGTCCACCTGCATCGCGAGTCCCGGGAAAGCCTTGCGCAGTGCGCGCACATCCTCGACGTCGCGGCCCGGCCGGATCTTGGCCTTGACCCGCGCATACCCAAGGCGCGCATAACCTTCGACCGCTTTGAGCAATGCCGCCGTGGTCTCCTGGATGCCGACGGAGACACCCACGGCCACCCGATTCGCCTTGCCTCCCAGATACTGGGCCAGCGACTGCCCGGCCTGCGCCGCGAACAAATCCCAAACGGCGGCCTCGAGCCCGGCCTTGGCCATGGGGTTCCCGCGAACCCCGTCCAGCGCCCGCCGCAGTTGCTCAGGTCCATCGGCATCGGTTGCGAGGGCCGCCGGAATGAGGAAGTCGGTCAGCGTGGACCAGGCCGAGGTCGCGGTCTCGTAGGAATAGTCCGGCCGCTGGCCGGCAACGCACTCACCCCAGCCCTCTCCACCGCGGGCGCACACTCGCACGAGCAGGGCCTCCCGCTCACGCGTGACGCCGAAGGAAGTCTCGAAGGGATCGCGCAGCGACATGCGGATATGATGGAGTTCGATCAATTCAAGTCGCATCCGAGGATCCTTCCCTAACTCGTTGCGCGGCCGACCCTGCAGGGTTTCAAGTCACGATCAGACATTGTCGGGCTGCACGCGTGGCTTGTCAACCGCCCAGGGTGGGTTGCGAGATCAGCTTGGGGAGAGACTCAGCGGTCCCCGCACGATGTACCGCATAAGCCCGCGCAGGCCCCGCCCCTTGTGCAAGTAGCCGAGTTGATCCGCAAGCCGGGCCGGGCGAATGCCGAACCAGCGCGTCAAGGCATTCGCCTCGCAGGTGCGGTTCACAGCCAGGTAGTCCAGCCAGAAGGGGGTCAGCGGCGAATGAGGCAGCAGGCCGTCCAGCATGGCGGCAGCCAGTCGCAGGTAGGGCGGCCAAACGGGAACCAGGACGCGCGGGCGATGACAGGCCGCCAACACCGTTTGCACCACTTCGTCCATCGTGAGATGCTCGGGACCTCCGATCGAAATCACTTGCCCGAACCCGATCCCCTGGCGCAGCACCAAATCAATCGCCGCCGCCAGGTCACCGATCCACAACGGTTGCAGCAGCGGACGGCCTTGTGGAACGAAGAAGGCCAGCGGCACGGCGCTGGCCGTCATCGCGATCACGTTGGTGAATAAATCCTCCGGGCCAAAAACTGAGGAGGTGCGCAAGATGCAGGTCGGCAGGCCGCTCTCGATGAGTAACTGTTCCGCGATGCCTTTGGCTTGAAGGAAGGGGAAGGCGGAGATCCGGCTGGCGCCGATGTGGCTGAGGTAGACCACCCTCCGAACGCCGGCCATCCGAGCCTGCTCGGCCAGAAGGGCCGTTCCCTCGACATCGGTCGCGAGCAGGTCGCGCCTTCGCCGCTCGCCCTCGGCCGATGCCAAGTGGATGATCGTCTGGACCCCGACCAGTGCGGCTCGCAGTGAGCGCGCGTCGGAGAGCGATGCGACGGCCACCTCGGAGCCCCCCGCTGGAAGACCGCGGATGGATCGCGAAGGGCGCAGCAACAGGCGCAGATCGTAGCCGCGTCGCACAAGAATCTGGCAGACGGTTCGCCCGACGAAGCCGGTCGCCCCCGTGATCAGAACCCGCTCGGCCATCGATGGCAGCTCTGGCTCCACACGCTTCGCACATCACTCCGAATCGGGGTCAGGACGCGCCAATTCCTGTTCAATGACCACCCGATGCTCCATCGGCACGACCTTGGCGAGCATTCCTTGGGCCGGACAGTACTTCTCACGCGAGAGCGCGACTGCCCGCTCGACGGCTTGAGGGTCGATATCATGCCCGCGAACGCGATACTCGATGACGATGTGCGTAAAGACCTTCGGATGTTCCCCTGCTCGATCCGCATGCACACGCACCTCGAAGGCCGTGACCGCCTGCTGTTTCTTCTGCAAGATCGAAATCACGTCCATTGCGGTGCATCCGGCCAGGCTGAGCGCCATGAGTTCGATCGGGCGGAATCCGTCGTTGGCCCCACCGACATCGGCCGCGGCTCCCAAAGGGATGCGGAACCCCAAGTCCGCGGTGCCGATGAAGGAGAGACCGCTGTTCCAGATGGCGGCGGCATTCACGGCAAGCCTCCCAACTTTTCCACACGGGCCAAGGCAGCCTCGAGGTGGTCCCGGTCGATCGCCCCAAACCAGGCCAGCCGAACTTGGCCCTGTGCATCCACCCAGTAGGTCGAAGGCAGGGCTGTGGTGCCGAAACGGCGCATTGCCTCCTCGTGCGGGTCGAGCCCAATGATCAACCCTTGTCCAAATCGCTCGATAAATCCACTCACGGCATGTTGGGATTCCCCCTGATTGAGGGCCAGCACGACCAATCCCCGCGAGGCATGCTCGCGGGCGGCCGCCGCGAGCACCGGCATTTCCGCAACACACGGCGGACACCATGTCGCCCACAGGTTGAGGAGGACCTCATGCGGCTGGAGATCCGAAAGGGTCGACGGATTGCCAGCGAGATCGACGTAGCCCAGTTCCGGTGCCGGGAAATCGACATCGATCGGGACAACCGAAGGCGCTTCTCCCGCCTCCGAAAGGCGCTCGAGGCCCACCGCCCCTGCCACGGCCAGCAACATCAACCCGCTGCCGCGAAGTCGCAGAGGAGGCCATGCGCAGAAAGGAGTGGCGCTTGACACCGCGTATCATGTGTCGAGTTTGAGGTCTCCGCTGCGGATCCGAAGACGGGCCTTCGCGCCCATCACTCTCCCAACCACAACTGAGCACGCTGCGGCAAATCGTGAAGCGTGCCTTGCTCGACCTTGCAGTCTGGCAGGGAATTCGTGAAGTATCGGCCGTAGGACTTCGTTAGTATCCTTCGGTCGAAGACCACCGCCAATCCGCGATCGGTGCGGGTGCGGATCAGCCGCCCGAACCCCTGGCGGAATCGCAGGATGGCCTCCGGCAACGAGTATTCGGAAAACGAGTCCTCGAAAGTCTCCGAGCGGGCCGCCACGATCGGGTCGGAGGGCACGGCAAAGGGGAGCCGCACAATCGCCACGACCGAAAGCGCCTGACCGGGAACGTCCACGCCCTCCCAGAAAGACCGCGTCCCCAGCAACACGGCCTGATCGCTGGCCCGAAAGGATTCGAGCAATGAGTGGCGCGAGGCGCCTTCCCCTTGTTCGAAGACGGTCACGCCCGCGCGCGCCAGCGGCGCGGCGATCGCCTGATGGGTTTGCCGCAGTTGAGCGTACGAGGTAAAAAGCACGAGCGCTCGACCGCGGCTGGCCTTGCACAGTCCGATCAACCCCTGCTCCACTCCGCGCTGATACCCACGGACATCGCTCGGCTCAGGAATATCGGACACAAGATAAACAAGCGCGGCATGTTCATAATCGAAGGGCGAGCCTACGACCAGGGTATCCGCCTCGTCGGCATTCAGGCGATGAACCAGGTAATCGAATTCACCCGCCGTCGTGAGTGTCGCGGAGGTCATGATGATCGCGGACTTCTCGTGCCAAAGATGGCGTTCGACGAGCGGCCCAACATGCAGCGGAGCCGCGTGGAGTGACATCGTCAGGCGCTCGGATTGAATCCCGACCCAGTTGATGATCTGCAGTGAGGGTTCGGCGAAGACCTGATTCATCTGGCCCATCAACGTTTGCACCCGCCGCGCCCACCCGAGCAGATCGGAGGCCAGATCATCCCCCTCGGCCACACTGCCCCCGCTTCCCGTCAGGCGCTCGCCAAGCGTCGAGGCCACGCGGCGTACCTCGTCTAGCGCGCCACGCAGGTTCTCCCAAGCGATTTCGACCTCTTCCCACCCCGGGAGTGAGCGCGTGGAGGGCGACAACCGGTAATCGAGGCCGTACTCGCCAATGGGCGATTCCAGTTGAGCCTCGATGAAACGCCGCAACGCCTCAAACAACGTCCGCCCGTCGCTCTGGCAGCTCTCTCCACCATCGGCCAAGCGGTCGAGCAAAGCACGCAGATCCAGTTCACCGCTCATCGAGGGCGCACGCCGCGCCAGCGAGGTCAGCGCGCCCAACATGCCGCTGCGCGAGGCCCCAAGCTCGCGCAGCACGCGGTCGAAATCCGGCTGCGAAAGATGGAAGGCCAAGCCGTCGGTCGCCGCGCTTTCGAGGTGATGGGCCTCATCCACGATCAGATAGTCGTATTCGGGGAGGACGCGGTTCTCGGCAGCGATGTCGGCCACGAGCAGGGAGTGGTTGACGATGAGCAGGTGAGCGTTCTCGGCCGCCACGCGCGCCCGGTAGAAGGGACAGGTCCCATGACCGAGCGTTTGGCACGTCTCGAGCGAGCACTGCTCATCCTGGGCGGATAGACGATCCCAGGCCATGCGCTCGGCCGGCCCGCCCAAGTTGAGTTCGCCGCGGTCACCCGTCGTTGTGTTCCGCAGCCAAACCAGGGTCTTGCCCAAGACGCGCATCTCTTCCGGTGTTTCCGGGCCGCGGCGGCGAGCGACCTCAAGTTTACGCGGGCACAGGTAATTTGCGCGACCTTTGAGTACCGCCGCACGAAAATCGAGGTTGAGCGCGGATTGCAGGTCGGGGATGTCCTTGTTGATGAGCTGATCCTGCAGGTTGATCGTGTTGGTCGAGACAACGACTCGCAGACCGTTGCGAACAGCCCAATGAACGGCCGGGACGAGGTAGGCCAGGCTCTTGCCCGTTCCGGTGCCTGCCTCGACCAGAAGATGATGTCCCTCGCTCAGCGCCCGGGCGACGGCTGCGGTCATTTCCAGTTGTTGGGTACGCCGCTCATAATTCGGGAACCGCGTGGCCAGCGCGCCGCCGGAGTCGAGTGCGGCCACGACCTCGTCGATATCCAGCGGCGAGGGTTCACTCGCCGGCGAGAGTTCGGAGGCCTCCGCAACTCGGACGACGGGGAGGTTGAAGAGCGCGGGCACGGCCAGCGGCCCGACCACTTCGTGCTCTCGTATGCGCTCGGCCAGAACATCCTCCAAAGGCTGCCCGCCTGCCCATTCCAAGTTCTGACTGAGCCGCACCAGTTCAGCGATGAGGTCCAGCGGCAATTCGGCGGCGAGTTCGAGCAGCCGCAAATACACGGCTCGTGTAGCGCGCGCATCGTCGAGGGCTCGGTGTGTGGCGGGCAGGATGACCCCGAGCGTGCTGGCCAGGGCTCCCAGGTTGTAACGCGGAGCCGTGGGGAGAAGCACAGCCGCGAGGTCGTAGGTGTCGTAAGCCGGGTTGAATTTGAACAGTCCATGGCGTTGGAGAAAGCCCAGGTCGAAACCGATGCTCTGGCCCAGGATTGGCCGTTCTCCGACAAGCGGCTCCAGTGTGACGAGGGCCTTGTCGAGGCGCGGCGCATCCGACACCATCGCGTCCGTGATGCCGGTCAGTTCGGTGATCGCACGGGGGATGGGATGCCCAGGGTTGACAAGCGTGCTCCATTCCTCCTCGAGGCGATCGCCTCGAAAGACAACGACGCCGATCTCGATAACGGAATCGCGTTCTGGACTGAGGCCCGTGGTCTCCAGGTCCAGGCACGCAATGGAATTCGAATCCTTCATGGACGGCGGTGCGCTCGGGCTTTCTAGGACCGTGGGCCGGTCGAGGTGAGGAGTAAGAGTTCGATTATAGCATTCGAAGAGCCGGCAGCGTGTGGTAAACTGCGCTCGCTCTGCGATGTAACATCGAGATCGGTCGTCGCCAAGTCGGGAGTTCTCGAGCGTCCGCTCCGCACCTCCATTCCAATGGCGCCACGCGGATTGTGAACTCGGTCACGACGACCGCCCAAGCAGTCGCCACTGCGATCGATGATAGCCTAACATCGGTTACTGACGAACGCATCCCACTTTGGAGAATCCCTCGAAGAAGGAGGCTGGCATGCGACCCAAAATCACGATCATCGGCGCGGGTTTCACAGGCGCGACCACTGCCCATTGGCTCGCGGCGCAGGAACTGGGCGATATCGTGCTGCTCGACGTCGTGGAAGGCATGCCACAGGGCAAGTCGCTCGACCTGCTGGAAGCACTGCCGATCGTCTCGAGCGACGTCAGTGTGCGCGGCACGAATTCGTACGCCGATACGGCCGGCTCGGACGTGATCATCATCACGGCCGGAGTCGCCCGCAAGCCGGGCATGAGCCGCGAAGACCTGCTGACCACAAACGCGTCAATCGTTCGCAGTGCCGTGGATAGCGCGGTGCCGCTCTCTCCCCAGGCGATCCTGGTCGTGCTCACCAATCCGCTGGATACGATGGTCTATCTGGCCTACAAACGCAGCGGCTTCCCCAAGGCACGCGTCGTCGGCCAGGCGGGGATACTCAACTCGGCGCGCATGCGCGCCTTCGTCGCGATGGAACTGGGTGTCAGCGTCGAGAATATCCACACCTATGTCATGGGCGGCCATGGCGACGAAATGGTGCCGCTCACGCGACATTCGAACGTGGCGGGGGTCCCGCTGACCGAAGTGCTCGCCCCTGACCGGCTGCAGGCGATCGTCGAACGAACGCGCAAAGGCGGGGGTGAGATCGTCAACCTGCTCAAGACCGGCAGCGCGTATTTCGCCCCTGCCGCCGCGGTGGCGCAGATGGTGGACGCCATCCTGAAGGACAAGCACCTGATCGTTCCCTGTTCTGCGCTGCTCGAGGGGGAGTATGGTCTGCGCGACATGTTCTTCGGCGTGCCGACGCAGCTCGGGCGGACGGGTGTGGAACGGGTCGTCGAGTATTCGTTGGATGCGAAGGAAAAGCAGGCGCTGGCGGCCTCGGCTGCGCAGGTGCGTGAGAGCTTGGCCACTCTCGAGCGCCTCAGCGCCTGAGGGCCGTGCGCGGTCTTCCGGGTTCATCTCAAACTCGCAGTGGAGCCTCACATGACAACTTACAGCGAAGAAATGAAACTGGTGGCGCGTCCCGGCGAGATCAGTTTCGCCAAAGGTCTGGATGGCGTCATCGCGGCCGAAAGCACCAAGAGCTACGTGGACGGCTTGGGCGGCCGCTTGGTCTATCACGGGCACCCGATCGAAGAGCTTGCGGAGAAATCCACTTACGAGGAGGTCTTCTTCCTGCTGCTCTACGACCACCTGCCGACGTCCACCGAATTGGCTCGTTTCACCGAACGCATGCGCAAGGAGCGCGAGGTTCCGCAGGAGATCTATGCCCTGATCCGCGATCACGCCAGCCGGCGCGGGGTCCATCCGATGACCGTCTTGCGCACGGCGATGTCGGCGCTGGCGGTCTTCGACGAGCACGCCGAAGACGACACCCCCGAGGCGCATCAGGCGCAGGCCGTTCAGATCACCTCCAAGATGGCCACCGTGGCGGCGGCGATCGGGCGCGTGCGCGCCGGCCAACCCATCTTGCCCCCGCGCAGCGACCTCAGCCACGCTGCGAACTACTTCTACATGATGATGGGCCGCCTCCCCGACGACTTCGAGGCGCGTTTGACGGACGTACTCCTCATACTCCACGCCGACCACGAGAGCAATGCCAGCACCTTCGCCGCGCGCGTCGTCAAATCCACCATGGCCGACATGTATTCAGCCGTGGTCGCAGGGATCGCCGCGCTCAAAGGTCCACTGCACGGTGGGGCGAACGAGCAGGTGATGAAGATGCTCGAAAGCATCGGCCAACCGGATCGCGTGGGGCCCTGGTTGGACGAGGCGATGGCGCAGAAAAAGAAGATCATGGGGTTCGGCCACCGCGTGTACAAGACGGTGGACCCGCGCGCGACGATTCTGCGCGGCTACGCACACGAAGTCACTCGTCGCGCCGGCACCGAACATTGGCTGGCGATGGCCGAACAGATCGAGAAGACCATGGTCGGGAAATTCGGCCAGAAGGGCATCTGGCCCAACGTGGACTTCTTCTCGGGGGTGGTCATGGCCTCGCTGGGAATCGACCCCGCAATGTTCACCCCGTTGTTTGCCGTGGGCCGCAGCGCCGGATGGGTGGCTCACGCCTGGGAGCAGCGCCAGGATAACCGCCTGTTCCGGCCGCGCTTCGTGTACGTCGGCCCGGAGAGCGAACCCTACCTGCCCATCGCTGAACGCAAGTAGCCGACAATCAATTCGCACAAATCGGGTGAGCCGTCCGCTGTATAATCGGATGGCTCATCGCCGTTTTGAGGTGAGTTCGTGAAATCGCGCATCCTGATCGTCGAGGACGACAGCAGCCTGGTTGAAGGCATGGCCCTCATCCTGGAGGATGCGGGCTATCAAGTCACAACCGCCCACAATGGTAAGGAGGGGCTGGAACGATTTCGCGGGCAAACGCCGGACCTGGTGATCTCCGACGTGATGATGGACGAGATGGACGGGTTCCACATGCTCGACCAGATGCGCAAGGAGCAGGCCGGCTCGCCCCTGCCCTTCTTATTCGTCAGCGCCCGCTCCTCGCGGGCCGATATGGACACGGCCCGCCGGCTGGGGGCCGACGACTTCCTCCCCAAACCGTTCGGAGCACAAGAGCTGATCAACGCCGTGCAGGCGCGCCTCGATCGCTGGCGCGTCGTTCACCTGGCCGGGACGCGGGAAGCCCATCTGCAGACGGTGATCCTCCTGGCCAAGGCGGTGGAAGCACGCGACCTATACACCGGCCGGCACGTCGAGCGCGTCCGGCGCTACGCCCTGGCGCTGGCGCGGTCGCTCAACTGGGATGAGGAAGCGCTGGCGGTTCTCGATTTTGGGTCGTTGCTGCACGATTTGGGAAAACTCTCGATCCCGGATGCCCTGCTCAACAAGACCGGGCCGCTGACCGAGGACGAGTGGCTGCTGATGCGCAAGCACACGGAGAACGGCGCGAGCATGCTCGAACCGGTCGAGCACCTGCGCCCGGCCATCCCGTATGTCCTCTCGCATCACGAGCGCTGGGACGGCACGGGCTATCCCCGCGGTTTGACGGGAACTGAGATCCCGATCGAAGGCCGCCTGATGGCCGTGGTCGATGCCTTCGATGCGCTGACCACGTGGCGGCCCTACTCCACGCCACACACTCCGGAGGAAGCCCTGCTGATGTTGCGCGAGGGCGCCGGCTCGCAGTGGGACCCGTTCCTGGTTGAGACGTTTCGCGCGACCTTCGAACGGGGCGAACTGACCGCCATCCTTGACATGATCGACGATGCGCCGGAGCGCGTCTCGCCCGTCCCCGAACCCTGACGTCTAGGCCCGCCTTGCAATGGATGCGCCCCGCCGCCCGGCGGCGAGCGCTTCAGCCTCCTTGAGCGTAGGCGAGGCAGCCTCCCACACCCAGCGTACATCTCGCTTCCTGGTCAATTGCGCGATCGCCTCCCACAATTCGCGATTCCGGACTGCAGAGCCGGTCGAGGTGCGCCAACCGTTGGCCCGCCAGCGTTCGAGGTTGTGCGCGGCACCCTCCACCAGGTAACGCGCCGAGGCGTGAACGGTGAGAGGCGCCTCGCGCGACGAATGTCGCAACGCATGGAGCGCCGCATGCAATACGAGCGCATTGGCGGTGGCGCCCGAAACCTCTCCGGAAGCATTCGTCGTAGCGCCCCGGCACACGAGCACGACACCCCAGCCGGCGTGCGCCGCTGAGGCCGACGCTCCCAGATACGCCTCGCATCCTGACTCAGCGCGCCCCACCGCGGCTCGAGGCTGCCGATGGCGCGCGCCTGCTTTCTGCGCCAACTGATCGGCCGCTTCATTGAGCAGGTCGCCCGTGTGGCCGCGGACCCACAGCCACGTGATCTTGCGCCCAGCCATTGCCTTCACCAAAGATTGCCACAAGTCTTGGTTGGCCACCGGCTGTCGGCCGCGTGTCTTCCAGCCCGCACGCAGCCAGTCGGCAAGATACTCCGTGATTCCCAGACGCAGGTATTGCGAATCCGTATGCATGCGGATCGTCTTCGACCGGGGCAGCGCCTTGATGGCCTCGAGCGCGGCCTGCAACTCCATGCGGTTGTTCGTGGTGTGGGCCTCTCCGCCAGATATGTTTCGCCGCCGGCCGGCCTCCACCATGACGGCAGCCCAGCCGCCCGGCCCGGGATTGGGGGAGGCGGAGCCATCGGTGTACACCTCGACGACCGGTGCAGCCACGTTGTGTGGGACTCGAGTTGCCACGACCGGTCCTCCTGCATGTCGCCCCTCGGCCGGCACATGCCGACTGCATCCAGGCGCATTGCGCGCCGCCCGGTTCTGCCGTAGACTGGCGGCGCCTGCGTTCATTCGAAGGGGGGACTATGAGCGACAGGGTCCAATCCTACCGCATCCAGGACTTACCCACGCAAGATCGACCTCGCGAACGGCTCATTGCACTCGGCGCCCAAGCACTCAGTCATGCGGAACTACTGGCCTTGCTGGTTCGGGTCGGCGCTCGTGGACGCAGCGCGGTCCAGGTTGGCCAGGACCTGCTGCAGCGTGTCGGCGGCTTGGCCGGGCTGCAGCGCGCCGTCCCCGCGGAATTGTGCCGACTGTCCGGCGTCGGGCCGTCGAAGGCCTGCACACTCCTCGCGGCCATCGAACTCGGGAGACGTATCGCCAGCTTGCCGCCCGAAGACCGGCCCAGCGTGGCCTCGCCTGCGCAAGCAGCCGCGCTCGTCCAATACGAGATGAGCGCGCTCGATCAGGAGCACTTGCGCGTGATGCTTCTCGACACGCGCAACCGGCTGGTGCGAATCGTCGAGGTCTACCACGGGTCCCTGAACACCTCCCTGGTACGCATCGGTGAGGTGTTCCGCGAGGCGCTGCGTCACAACGCAGCCGGGTTGATCGTCGTCCACAATCATCCGAGCGGCGATCCCTCCCCAAGCCCCGAGGATGTTGCCCTCACCCGCTCACTGGTCGAGGCCGGCAAACTGCTCGACCTGCAAGTGCTCGACCACTTGATCATCGGCCAAGGGCGGTTCGTCTCCCTGCGGGAACGTGGCCTGGGATTTGCAACCTGATGCCTTGCTGCATCTTGCACGATCTCAGCCGATTCCGCGGGGTTTTCGATGGCCGAATACCAGATTCTGCTCCTCCCGCGGCCGGACTACTGGAACTGGGTCCGCGCCGCGCGGGATTACGTGATGGCGTTTGGCGTGGCGATCACGGGCGATGCCGACAATGCCGGCCGGTACATGTCCCCCAGCCAGACGATCAGCGTCGTGGATGCTCCCAACGCCTACCTGGGTCACCCGGTGCATGGTGCGGTCATCCCTTGGCTGAACTCGCACTACCCCGAGGCGCGACTCGACCCGCTCTCGGCCAAGACACCGGCCGAGTTGCAGGCGCTGCTGGCGGTGCGCATTGCGGTCAACGACCGCTACGGGCGTGAGACGTATCCCTTCGCCCTGCGCTGGCCGACCGACTATGCGGTCATCACCCAGGCGTTCGGCGCCAACCCTGCGATCTATCGCCGCTATGGCCTCCCGGGTCACGAGGGTGTGGACGTACGCGCGCCGACCAACGCAAATGTGTACGCCTGCGCCGATGGAACCGTGTTCGAGGTTCACGATGGCCACGGGCGACATTTGTATGGCCGGCACGTCCGCATTCAGCATCGCGATGGGTATCAGACAGTCTACGCTCACCTCAATCGGCCACTGGTCTCTCTCAATCAGGTGGTGGGCATGGGGGCGCGCGTGGGTTTGGCGGATTCGACCGGCAACTCGACCGGCAGCCATCTCCACTTGACGCTCAAGCAAATCGGCGCGACCGCAGCCGGGTTGACGCGATACCCGAAGGACATCCTCGACCCGACGCCCTACCTCGTGTGGCCCGGTCAGGCTGGGATGGCGAAGGGTCTGCCCGCGCTACCGGCTTCCACGTACCCGTGGCCGGAGAAGAAGTGCCTGGTGGGCGCTCACGGACGGATGGACGGCCCGCTCACCGAGGCCGATCTACGCGCCGCGCGCAGCGCTCGTCTGGAGGCGGTCCTGTTGCCGGTCACTGCTCCCGACTCGGACGTGATGCAATTGCGATCCATCAACTCAGAGATGTTCATTCTCGTACGGCTGGTTGGGGACTTCGGGGCACGCGCCGTGCCGGCCAACGAATTCGTCGAAGGCGTGCAGGCCGATCTCCAGCGTCATTACCGTATGGGAATCCGCTACTTCGAAATCCATCACGAGCCCAATCTCGGCAGCCAAGGATGTGAGCGGACGTGGATGGACGGGGGCGGGTTCGGCCGCTGGTTCCAGGAGGTCCTGGCTCGCCTGCGGCAGCGTTTCCCGGATGCCAAGTTCGGCTTCCCCGGCCTGGCTCCCGGCCCAAGCGTGGACGGGCTACGCCAAGATGCCCTGGGCTTCCTCCAACAAGCCGACAGCGCCGCGCTCGCGTCGGATTGGATCGGCGTCAACTGTCACTGGTCCCGTCCAGAGGACATGCTCTCACATCAGGGGGGCAAGTTCTACGAGGCTATTCGCCATCGCCATCCTGGGAAGTTGCTGATGGTCAGCGAGTATAGCAATTTGGCGGCCGAGGTCAACTCGCGAACGAAGGGTCAGCAGTATGTCGAGTATGCCCGGCTACTTCGCGAGGAGCCGGGCGTGGGGGCCGCGTTCTGCGTTGCGCTTTCGGCCGCGCGCGGCTACGAGTCGGAAGTGTGGCGCTACGAAGACGGCCGGCTCAGCGACATTCCGGCGCTGATGGGCGGCCGCACCGCCTAGCCCGGGTTCTTACACATGGCGCACGCGGAAATCGGCGAACTCCATCGTGGCCGTCAGCCACTCCAAATTCACCTGCCCCACTGAGGCGGCGCGCGGTCCGCTCTTGAGCTCGCGGGCCAACGCCTCCAGCGCAGGTCGCTCGCCCTCGGCCACGACTTCCACACTGCCATCGAATCGATTGCGCACCCAGCCGTGCAGCCCGAGCGGGCCGGCCGCGCGCAAGACGAATACCCGGTAGCCCACCCCCTGTACATCTCCTTCCACGATGGCGCGTAGCCTTTCGTGAGCCTGATCCATGCTCTGCCTCGCCGTCTGCCGGTTTGTCAGTTCGCGCGTCCCTTACCAGGCCACGTCGACGGATCGCTTACGGTAGCTCCGATCCCGGTAGAACACCTGATGGTGGGTGCGCCCATGTTGAAAGACACGCCACGTCAGCTCAACGTCTTTCTGGCAATAGTCAAGCACCTTCTCGATTTCGCCCGCGCGGTACCACTGCACCGCCAAAGGCCCCTCGCCGGACTTGGCCTCCCCGAGGGTAGCCTCGGCGACCGAATCGAGCGCCACTCGGAACCCGAGCTTCCTGTGCAGGTGTTCGAGCAAGTCGATCGTGGGCAGGGCGGCCAGGTTCTCGCCGCCGTAGGGCTCGAGCACACGATAGTCGAAGCGCAGAACGTTGTAGCCGATGACCAGCGCTGCGGATCGAAGCATCGCAATCAGCTCGCTGGCCTGCTTCTCGACGTAGCGCGTGAATGCACCCCGGGTCGTGTCGAGCACAACGGCCGCTGAGAGCCCCAGGCGGTGGATCTGGTCCCATCCGCCTACCTCTTCGGCGAGGAACTTCGATTCGAGATCGAAGACGAGCGTTGGGCGATTTGCATCCATGCCGACCAACCTTGCAGCGGATTCCCTGACATCGAGGAAGGCGGTTCGACCATTGCGGGGGGCGCGCCCCGCTCGTGCCAGGCGCGCCGCGCCGGTCAATTGAGTTGGCGCTTACCCGAGCCATCCACGTCCAGCAAACGAAATTCGTCCAAGCCGCTCTGGAACTCCAGGTTGTCGAGCGCATCCTCGATGAGTTGGAGTTCGCCTGCGCCCGCCGAGCGTTGCAGCTTCTCGAGGGCGCGGCGCGCTCGCTCGCCCCCGATCTCACCTAACGCCCAGATGACCTGCTCGCGGATCTCGCGATCGCTGTCGTTGAGCAGATCCACCAGCTCCGGCAACGGACGTCTTCAACCCCAACGATCCGGCTGCCCCCACGGCTTGAAAGCGAATCGCGGGCGATGGATTGCGCAGCTCGCGGAGCACCGTGGCTCCCCATTCCGCACTGTCAGCCGTGCGGCCCATCGCCATCAACGTACTGGCTTTCATCTCCAACTCAACTTCGGCGTAGGCCGCTCGCAGCAAACTGGGAATCTCGGCTCGCGAAGAGTATCCGATCGATTCGACGGCCCGCCGGCGGATGGCGAGCGGGGCCGGGCTTTGGATGAGGGCCATCAGCCGGTCCTCGATCCGCCGCCCGAGTTCAGGCCGCAGCTCTTCAAAGTCGTGCAACATGACGAACAGCCCGAGGGCGGTGGCGGCCTGCGCGCGCACCTCGTCGGATGGGTCGCCGCTCATGAGGACCAGGAAGCGCTCACCCAGGCGTGCATCTTTGCTCTCCCAGAGTGATTCGATGGCAAGCCGGCGAACCTCGCCGTCCTCATCCTCGAGAGCATTTCGCCCAATGGCCTCGAAATCCAATTCGAAGTTGGCCTCGGCGGCTTCGACCATCTGCTCCATCAGGCGTCGCCGCGCATCGAGCGGCAGACGAGAGAAGTGCTCGTGGAAGCCGCGCGCCTGGTCCGAGTCCAGATCAGAGAACCAGTGCAGATGAGTGGCCGGAACGCGGTGGTTCTCTTCGCCAAGCTCGCGCAATCCGGCTGCGAATCGTTCGGGGTTAGCCACCGCGATCCTCAACGGGGAATGACCGGACGGACCAGGTCGAGATAGCTGATGTAGAGCATCAGTCCCAGGAGCAAGGCGAAGCCGACGGCATGCACTGCGCGCTCCC
Organism: uncultured Chloroflexia bacterium; assembly: GCA_963712475.1. Taxonomy (GTDB): domain Bacteria; phylum Chloroflexota; class Anaerolineae; order Anaerolineales; family RBG-16-64-43; genus RBG-16-64-43. Next base: position 29,606 of record CAVQIA010000004.1, on the reverse strand, counting down.
GCTCCGGCGGTATGCGCCGCCCCCGCACCACTTCCAGAATGACGAACATCAGACGTCCGCCATCGAGCGCCGGAATGGGCAGCAGGTTGCCCAGCGCTAACGCGGTGCTGATCAGCCCCATCCATTGCACGAGGATGACCCACTGGCTTGTCTGTTGCGCCGTCTCGATCGTGCGCGAGGTCAGGTCGTACAAGCCAACGATGCCGATCGGGCGCGCCTCGCTCGCGCTGATCGTCCCTTGAACGAGCCGGGCCGGCAGGGTCAGCAACAACCAGGCCTGCTCCCCTATGGTCTCCGCCGATCGTCCCACAGACTGCATCCAGGTGTAGGTACCCACCACCTGGGCCTGCATTTCAATCCCCATCGGGCCTTGGCCCTCCGGCCAGGAGGCGCGTGGGGTCACCTCGAATGTCATTTCGTCCTGGCCGCGGCCAACAACAAGCACCAGCGGCTGACCGAGGTTTTGGTAGGTCGCATCGGCCAGTTCCGCGCTCTGGTGCACCTGATGGCCGTTCACCGTGAGCACCACGTCTCCCGGCTGCAGACCGGTAAGGGCCGCCGGCGCGTCCGGTACCACCGAGCGGATCACCACCCGGTCCGGCCAGCCGATCTTGAAGCCGACCGTGAACACGATGAGCGCGGTGAGCAGATTGGCGAACACGCCAGCCAGCAGGACGGCCGCGCGCACGCGCTTGCTCGCGCCAGCCAGACCGCCTGGGATCGACGGATCATCCTCTCCCGCGGGACGGACAAAGCCCCCGAAGGGAATTGCGTTGAGCGTGAACTTGGTTCCGCCTTGCACGAAGAGCGTCAACAGCCGCGGCGGATAGCCCAGGCCGAATTCATCGACCTTCACGCCGGTCAGCCGAGCCGCGATGAAATGGCCCAATTCGTGAATCAGGATAAGCGCGCCGATCAGAAGGACCGTCAACAACCAACCCGGTACCATTGCCAGCATCTGTAGATCAACCTCGCGCGAAAGTCGGAAGCGATTGCGCGATTATATCATCCGACTTGCCGGATTCATCGCAGAAATATGGGTTGGCCACTGAGGGCGGCTCACGACTCGCCAAGATCGGAGCTTCGTTGCCGTCGAGGTGATCAGAGAATGCGCGTGGCGCCGGGTGCGGGGTGACAGACAACGACCTGGGCGACGCCAGGGATCTGCTTAAGGCCCGAGACAACGTGTTCAAGCCCTGCGGGTTCGCACAGACAATGGACGTTTGGGCCGGCGTCGATGGTGAAGGCCACCGCCACTCCGCGTGAACGCCAGTTGCGAATCTCGCGCATCACGCTAACCGTGGCGGGTAGCCAATAGATCAGCGACGGATGGGAGGTCATCATGACCGCGTGCATCATCAGACAATCCTCCTCGACCACCTCCGCCAACCGTCCCATGTCCTTCTCGCGGATTGCCCCCCGACAGACCTCAACCCGTCGCGGCGCGTCGGCCACCCGCGCAGGCTGAATCGGGCTCGAGGCCGCCAGCCGATGACCTTCGCTCGAGCCTATCGATTTCGGTTCCGGACTGACCAGTGCAATGCAGTCCACCAAGTCCCAGTGTGCGTGAGGTGCAATTGAATGTGCGAAGGCTTGCTCATCGTCATCGCCCGTTTCGAGCGCCACGAAGCCGTCCGGGATCGAGCGTGCAGCTGATCCTGAGCCGAGCCGCGCAACGCGCGAGAGGCGATCTTCGGCGAGCGCCAGCCCGGAGGCGGCGCATGCAGCAAGCGTAAGGGCCGCGAAAGCCGAGGCGGAGGCGGCGAGGCCGGTGCCCGCGGGGAAATTGCTGCTGCTGACAACACGCGCCTTCGCGGGCTGCCCGCTCAATGCGCGAATGTGGTCGAGATGGCGAACAACGCGGTCGGCGGCGGCACGATCTGCAGGCAGGCCGTCAATCTCGACGCTGTCGGCCGCCAGACCCGGGTCGAAGGTGACGTGGGTGACCGTTTCCAGTCCGGACAAGTTGAAGGAAATCGAGGGGTTGGAGGGCAGGCGCAACGCCTCGTTACGGTTCCCCCAGTACTTGATCAAGGCGATGTTCGGGTGCGCGCTGGCCGTCGCGCTCAGTCTTGGATCCACGTCCCCGTGACCTCTTCGCCGAGCAGCGCGCGGCGGGTGGCGCCTTCGGTATCTCCTGAATAGATCAGAGCGCGCAAACCCGGGAGGCTGCGCATCAAATCAAGCATGCCCTCGACCTTGGAGGCCATGCCGCCCGTCACGTCCGCATCCGCCGATCCGCCAACGTGGCCTCGGAGAGACTCCCAATCCCTGCGCGATAGCATCGGGATGACCGTCCGGCCGCGCGGGAAGTCGGAGTACACCCCGCGTTCGAGCCCCGCCAGCAGGATGGTCTGCGGATGCAGGCGCATGGCGAGGTATCCGAAAGAGGCTTCCGTCGAGGCGATCATGCCGCCGCGCTCCTGATCGAGCATCACATCGCCATACACAACCGGAACGAGGCCGCCCTCGAGCGCCATGCGCACGGGCTCGCTGGGAAGGGCCACCACCCGCCCGGACTGGCCGATGCCTCCGGAGGAAGGAGAGAACCGCATGACCGGGACACCTGCCTCGGCGAGCGCGTCAATGACAATCCGGTTCAGGAGATCCGCCACGCGCCACACCTCAGCCAGGCCGCGCCACTCCGCCGGCGTGCTCACGCCGCGGACGGTTCCGAACCGCTGGGCCTCGACATGGCCGAACGAACCCGAGCCGTGGCCAAGCACGAGCGCCAGATCCGGCCGCTCCGCACGTGCCTGTGCCACCTCGCCTGCGAGACGGCGGATGACCTCCAGGCGCGCTTTGCGCGGCTGGGATTTATCGGTGATCAACGAGCCGCCGAGCTTGAGGAAGACGAGCATGCTCTCTTGCCTGCGTGAGCCGGGCCCGAGGGTCAGTTGCGCGCCACCCGCGCAATGCTCTCCTGGACGCGAGCGACGACCATATCCAGCGCCACCCGATTGAACCCGCCCTCGGGAATGATGACGTCCGCATAGCGCTTGGAGGGTTCGACAAATTCGAGGTGCATGGGTCGCACCGTCGTGAGGTATTGGTGAATGACAGACTCGATTGTCCGGCCGCGTTCGGCGATATCCCGCTGCAGGCGGCGGATGAAACGCAAGTCGGGGTCGGTATCGACGAAGATCTTGATATCCAACAGACTTCGCAGTTCAGGGTCGACGAAGATGAGGATTCCCTCGACCAGCAGGATGCGACGCGGGCTGACCTCCCGGGTATCCGTGCGGCGGGCGAACGTTGTGAAGTCATAGACCGGCATCGCGATCGACCGCCCGGCCCGAAGTTCGCGCAGGTGTTCGATGAGCAGCGGTGTGTCGAGTGAATCCGGATGGTCGAAGTTGAGAGTCTCGCGTTGAATGGGCGGCAGGTCGGGGAGATCCTTGTAGTACGCATCATGCGCGATGTACGCCACGCTGCCTTCCGGCACATCCCCCAGTATCGTTTGTGCGACCGTCGTCTTCCCGGAGCCTGTGCCACCTGCGATTCCGATCGTCAGACTCGACGAGTTCTTCATGCGATGATTATACCCACCTCGAGTCGCGGCCGCGACGAGCCGTGCCATGACTCCGCCTCGAGGCGAGCCAACAAAAAAACGCCCTTGCGGGCGAGAGCCACGGAAGGGAATCGAACCCTTAACCGATCGCTTACGAAGCGATTGCTCTACCGATTGAGCTACCGTGGCACGCGGCAGATTATACCACCCGGGCCACGGCCTTCGAACATGATTCGTGGTCGAAGACGCCGAGCATTTGATCGGGAGGGATGAAGATCCGGCGGCCTCGTAGGCCGCCGGATGATCGTGACGTGCATGCACAGTGCGCCATGCGCCGTGGATGAAGTTAAGCCGCCGCAGTCTGCCGGTTCTCGTCGTCCGCCACCTTGATGCCTTCTGCCTCGCGCACGCGAGAGAGGAGGAAGAGGCCACCGATGAAGAAAATGATGAGCGAGACGATGCTCAAGCGGCTCGAGCCCATCAGTTGGCCGACTAATCCGAAGAGGAACGGGCCGATGATGCCGGCGAACTTGCTCGACACGTCGTAGAATCCAAAGAACTCAGCGCTGCGCGCCCTGGGCGCCATGACGCCGAACAGGCTGCGGCTCAGGGCCTGTGTTCCCCCCTGCACCATGCCGACCGCAAAGGCCAGCACCCAGAAATGCCAGGCCTGGCTGATGAAGTAGCCGGCGATGGAAATAAGCGTGTACCACCCCAGGCCGAGCATGATCGATCGCTTTGTGCCCAGGCGCTTGCTCATCCTTCCGAACAGCAGGGAGAAGGGGATGCCCACGAATTGGGTCATGAGCAGCGCCCCGATGAGCGAGGTATCGCCGATGCCGATCTCGGCGCCGTAGATGGTGGCCATCTTGATGATGGTCCCGATGCCGTCGTTGTACAGCCAGAACGCCATAAGGAAGATGAAGAGCTGACGGTAGCGGCGCATGTCTGAGAACGTCTGGCCCAGCCTGCGGAACCCCGCCGCCAGCGGGTTGACTCCCTGACCGATGCCCCGGGTATTCGCGGCAGGCTCAGGCACCAGGCGCAGCAGCGGAATGGTGAAGACCGCCCACCACACGGCCACGCTCAGGAATGACAATCGTGGGCCCAGCGTGCCCGGCAGCAACTGGATCATCAGGATGTTCACCGCCAGCAGCAAGCCGCCACCCAGGTATCCGAGTGCATAACCCTTCGAAGAAACAAAATCGATGTCTTCCGGTTTGGCCACGTGGGGGAGCAGCGAATCATAGAAGATCGCCGCGGCCGCAAAGCCCATGCTTCCGACCGAAACGAGAATGAGCGCGGCCAGCCAATCGCCTTGATCGACCGAGACCAGAAGCGCGGTGGTGATGATGCCCAACCCCGCGAAAAGCCCAAGCAGCCGCTTCTTCTTGCCTGTGTAGTCCGCGATGCTACCGAGCAGTGGCGCGAGGAGAGCGCTCAACAGCAGCGAGAGTGCCGCGGCGTAGCCCCAATAGGAAGTGGCGGTGTTACCCGGGAGGGTGCTACCCGCCACACGAGCGAAGTACACCGGCAGTACGGCGGACTCGACGGTCGTGGAAAAGGCAGAGTTGCCCCAGTCGTACAGGCACCATGCATTCACCACGCGGGCATAGGCGCGCTTGGCCTCCTGGGTCAGCGCTGTCGCGGTCATGTGTGTGTCCCTCCCCGAACGTTGGATGAGTCGCGCGAACGAATCACGATGGGTGCGCGTGCGGCGCCGCACCATCCGTGGGTTCTTGCCGGCGCAGGCGCGCCGTGTAGAAACGATGGATCAAGAAATCGGATAGGCCGGGCAGGCTCGCATTCAGGGTGGACAACCAGCCCATATACCAAGGCATCATCACCAGCGGCCTTGGCCGCCGCGCCAAGCCAACGATGCGATCGCCGACCTGCTGCGCCGGAAGCCGGGCGCGGCGGGCAACCCTGAGCTGGGTGCGAGAGTCGCGCCGCGCGTGCTGGCCAAACTCGGTCGCCACCGGGCCGGGACAGAGCAGGCATACCTCAATGCCAAACGGTCGCACCTCGCGCCGCAAGGCCTCGCTCATCCCGCGCAGGCCGAACTTCGCGGCCGAGTAGACCGTGTACGTCGGCGCCGCAATCAGCGCAGCGACCGAACCGACATTGATAATGCAACCTTCGCGCTGCCGAATCATAGCCGGCAGGATTGCCCGTGTTAGGAGCAGCGGTGCAACAAGGTCAAGCAAAATCTGGGCGGTCACATCTTTGACGGGGTCGAGGTCCTCGAGCCATCGCAACCGGCCGAAGCCCGCGTTGTTGACGAGCACATCGACGCGACCGCGCCACGCCAGGGCCGTTGCGGCCAGCGTCTCGAGTTCTTCTCTTTGGGTCAGGTCCGCGCGGACGACGAGCGTTTCGCAGCCGGAGCAGACGCCCCGCAGCCGATCCGCGAGCGCCAGTAACCGATCCTCTCGGCGCGCTGTCAGAATCAAGTGCGCGCCGGCGCGGGCGAACCCGAGCGCCGCCGCTTCGCCAATCCCAGATGAAGCTCCGGTCACGAGAACGTATTTGCCGTCGAGGGTACGCTTGCCAGGCACGATGTTGCCCCTCACGGGCTCAGAGGAATTGCGATGCGAAATGCGCCAAGACATCGCTTTCTATCGCGGAGGCTCACCCGGATCGATCGGCTGCGCACAGGAAACCGTGCGGCCTTGCTACCCAGAGGTAGCGCCGGTCGTACTCGCGTACGTCTAGCCTGCCCGAGTCCGTGTTGTGCGAGCTGCCCGGCGAGCCCGCGGCCGGCGAGGGGGTGCGGGCTTGCGGGGTGCTTCACGCGGCTTGGCTTCCGCCTTAGCCCGCAGGGGACCGCGCACCGACACGGCAAGAACCTCATCCATGTGCGTCACCAGGCGCAGATCCATGTCCTGGCGGACCTTGGGGGGTACCTCGACCAGATCCTTCTCGTTCCGCGCCGGCAGGATCACCGTCTTCAGCCCGATGCGGTGGGCCGCAAGCACTTTCTCGCGCACGCCTCCCACAGGCAAGACCCGCCCGCGGAGGGTGATCTCACCCGTCATGCCCACTTCCTTCCGGACCGGCCGTCCGGTGAAGGCCGAAATGAGCGCGGTTCCCATCGTGATGCCGGCGCTCGGTCCGTCCTTGGGAATCGATCCCTCGGGGACGTGCACGTGCACGTCGGTCTTCTCGAAGCGCGCCGCCTCGATGCCCCATTCGCGGGCGCGCGATTTCAGGTACGACAGCGCGGCCTGTGCGCTCTCTTGCATCACCTCACCCACCTGCCCGGTGATCTGGATCCCACCTTTGCCTTCCACCAGGATAACTTCGACCGGCATGGTGTCGCCGCCGGCCTCGGTCCAGGCCAGCGCGGTGGCCACGCCCACCTCGTCGCGCTTCTCCGCCTCCAACTGGAAGTATTGCGGCGGGCCCAGGTACTTGGGCAGGCTGGCGGGCGAGATCCGCGTCGGCAGGTGATGCCCTTCCGCCTTCTGCCGCGCGATCTTGCGGCACACACGAGCGATCTCGCGTTCGAGGTTGCGCACGCCAGCTTCCCACGTGTACTCGCGTATGATGCGCCTCACGCTCGGCTCGGGGATGGCCAGGCGCTCGCCGCTTAATCCATTCTCGCTAATTTGGCGCGGCAGCAGGAATTGACGCGCGATCGCTAGCTTCTCCTCTTCGATGTACCCGGGGAACTCGATCACCTCCATGCGGTCGAGCAGCGCGGAGGGCACCGGCCCCAATGTGTTGGCCGTGGTGATGAACATTACCTTCGAAAGATCGAAGGGGACGTCGAGATAATGATCGTCGAAGGCGTGATTCTGCTCCGGGTCGAGCACCTCCAGCAGCGCGGCGGCCGGGTCGCCTCGGAAGTCCGCACCCAGCTTGTCGATCTCATCCAGCATGAAAAGCGGGTTGACGATCGCTGCGCGACGCATTGTTTGCAGAACCCGCCCGGGGAGCGCGCCGATGTAGGTTCGCCGGTGCCCGCGGATCTCGGCCTCATCGCGGATCCCGCCCAAGGAAACCCGAACGAACCGCCGGCCGAGCGCATCGGCAATCGAGTGCCCGAGCGAGGTCTTGCCCGTTCCGGGCGGCCCGACGAAGCACAGGATGGGTTGGCGCAAGCGCTCCGGTGAGAGGCTGCGCACGGCGATGTACTCAAGGATCCGCTCTTTGGCCTTGGGCAGGCCGTAGTGTTGCGCATCCAACACCTCGGCCGCATGGCGGACGTCGAGATTGTCATCACTGGCTTTTTCCCACGGCAGCTCGATGAGCCAGTCGAGGTATGTGCGCACGATGGCAACTTCGGGCGCCATCGAGGGCATTTGCTCGAGGCGTTCGATTTCCTTGCGGGCCTTCTTGTCGACCTCTTCCGGCATGTGCGCTGCGGTCACCGCCTCGCGCAGTTGAATCAGTTCCTGCGCCCAACTGTCGGCCTCGCCCAACTCATTCTGGATGGCTTTGATCTGCTCGCGCAGATAGTATTCGCGCTGCGAACGGTCCACTTCGCTTTGCACGCGGGTGTGGATGCGGTTCTCAAGCTCGAGGACGTCAAGTTCGCGCCCAAGGATCACGCTCAAGCGCTGCAATCGGGTATTGGGGTCGATCGTCTCAAGCATCTCCTGGCGGTCCGAGATCGGCACGCCCAAGGCGGAGGTGATCAGATCGGCCAGCCAGCCGGGCTCGTCCACGTTCATGGCGAAGACATAAGCCTCTTCGGGCAGGCTGCGGTTGAGCTGGACGACCTTCTCGAAGAGGGCCAACACGGCGCGCATCATGGCTTCTGTTTCGCGCGTGCGCTGCTGGGGTTCGAAGATGAGACGCGCGCGGGCTCGCAGGTAGGGCTGGGTCTGCGTGAACTCGACCACCTGGATTCGGCGACGGCCCTGGGCCAAGACAGTGGTCGAGCCATCCGGCATGTGCAGCACGCGCCCGACGGCCGTCTCACAGCCGATGGGGTAGAGATCCTCTGGCCCGGGTTCGGCGATTTCCGTGTCGCGTTGCGCCAAGGCCGCGAGAGTCTCTCCCGCAGCGTGCGCTGCCTCCAGCGCGGCCAGGGTGGTTTCCCGTCCGACGAATAGCGGCGTCACCATGCGCGGGAACAGCACCATATCGCGCAACGGGAGTACGGCGCAGCTGATCAAGCCATCAGCGTCGACGGTCGCATCATGAATGCGCTGGAGTTCCTCGGTGCGGTTGCCCAGCACCTCCGCGAACTCGGTGCGCATTTGCCACTCGCGAAACTCATGCCCAGTCATCGTCACTGCTCGTCAGAGGCACGCGCAACTCCTGCCTGCGGGCGGCGCGGCGCTGCGCGTCGCGCTCCCAGACTTGCGGCCAATCGCGCAAAACGTCGGCCGAGACAAACATGCTCCCCGCCGAGAGAATCACATCCTCCTCGGAGGCGTTTTCCAGCGCTCGCGCCAAGGCCTCCATGACCGGAACCGCAACCTCCGCCTGGCAGCCGCGGGCGCGGATACGCTGCACGAGGTCCTCGGTCTCGGCCGCACGCGGATGCTCGGCGTGGGTTACGAAGACGAGCGCCACCCGCGGGATCAACTCGTCGAGAATGCCGTTGATATCCTTATCGGCTGAGGCTCCGAAGATCAGGATGACCCGGCGAGCGGGGAAGTAGTCGTCGAGTGCAGTCCGCAGCCTGCGCGCCGAGTCCCGGTTGTGAGCTGAGTTGGCCACGACAAAGGGAGCCCGGTGCAGAATCTGAAAGCGCGCCGGCCACTCCACGGTTCGGAAACCATCACGGATGCCCTCCTCTGGAACCCGCAGCCCGCGCCCGTTGGCGACCTGCAAGGCCGCGTAAGCCACCGTGGCGTTGATGACCTGGTGGTAGCCGAGCAGCGGAATGTCGAACCGCGGCGGAACCCACTCCCATTGCTGAGGCTGGCCCCGCTCCAAGTACTCATTGACCCTCTGCTGGGAGGCCGCGGACCAGATGGTGAGGGATTGCCCGTCCAGCGAATGGCGCAACGGTGCAAACAACCAGTCGCGGCCGACCAGGACCATCGGCGATTGACGTTCCTCGCCGATTGCCGCGAGCACGCGCAACGCCTCGCTCTCCTGCGGGGCGCTGACGAACGGGACCCCGGGCTTGATGATCCCGGCTTTCTCACGCGCGATTTCCGCCAGAGTGTGGCCCAGCAAGTGCGTGTGGTCGTAGGAGAGGGATGTGATCACCGAAACCAGCGGATGCACCACGTTGGTTGCGTCCAGCCGGCCTCCCAAACCCACTTCGATGACAGCGGCCTCGGCCTTCTCCGCGGCGAAGTACATGAACGCGAGCCCGGTCGTGATTTCAAACGTCGTCAGCCCCGGCACCTTGGCCACTTCGGGGCGGATCTGCTCGGTCAACTCGCTCAACCGATCGTGAGGAATATCGTGCCCGCCGAGCTGGATGCGTTCTGCAAAATCCACGAGATGGGGTGAAGTGTAGAACCCGGTGCGGTAGCCTGCGGCCCGCAAGGCCGATGCCGAGAGCGCCGCCACCGACCCTTTGCCTTTGGTGCCGGCTACGTGGATCACCGGGTAAGCCTCTTGCGGGTTCCCCAGCAGGTCGAGAAAGACGCGCATGCGGCTCAAGTCGAACGTCTGCGGCGAGTAGCGATACGTCCGCTGCAGGCTGTAGTCGACGAACGAATATAGGTAGTCGAGCGCATCGTCATACGTCATGCGGCTCATGGGAGGGATTTTAACCGTTGGGGGGCCTAGCGACAAGACTTGCGATCGGGGGCGGTGGTGATTGACCTGCCATGACCCCAGGGATGCGCGAACCCCGCGCGTATCTCATGGGTGGCTGGGGAGGGAAAGCCTGAACACGCTGCCTTTGCCCAACTGGCTCTCGGCCCAGGCGCGGCCATGGTGCCACTCGGCGACCGAGCGCACGATCGCCAAGCCCAGGCCCCACCCGCGCCGCTCGTCGAATTCTGAGCGCGTCGCTTGGTAGAAACGTTCGAACAGGCGCGGCATATCGGCTGGAGCAATCCCGACGCCACTGTCTTCGACAGTGAACGTGACTTGATTCGCCCCGCCTTCAACTCGCAGGCGAACGTTGCCCCCGGCGCGATTGTAGCGGATGGCATTGTCGATCAGGTTGCCCAGGGCGCGCTCGAGCAGCGCCGCGTCGGCCGTCAGGTGCGGCGAACTCTCCGGAAAGTCCAACTCCAAACGCACGTTGTGGCTGGCCGCCTCCGGATGGTACTCTTCGAGCAGCGACTCAAGCAGGCCGCGCACATCGATCTCGGCCGCATGGGCCTCGATGCCCTTCTCAATGCGGCCGAGGTCCAGGAGATCACCCACGAGCCGGGCCATGCCGCGCACGCCGTCACGAATGCGCACGACGTATTCCTTCTGTGCGGGATTGAGCGGGCCGAGCATCTCCAGCATATTGACATGGCCATCGACCAGAGTCTCAGCGGTCGGCGCAAGTCGTGGCTCACAGTATTGACGAACTCTGTCTTCAGGTCCTCGAGTTCACGGAATTGGGTGACGTCCTGCAACAGACAGACCTGCCCCAAGGGATGCGCGTGCATCCCAGGAACTGGCCGGGTCGAGGCCAGCAGACGGACGCCACTGGGCGCCGCGAATTCGATGGTGCGGCCCTCGGGGCCAGCCTCGGCCATTGCCTCCGCCAAACCTGGGTGCAGCGTGCGGCCCAGCAGCTCGCCGGGTCCGGGTAAGGCAACCCCCAGCATTGTGCGCGCCGCGTCATTGGCGAACGTCAGCCGCCCTTCGGCATCGGTCATGAGGACGCCATCCGGGATCGCTGCCAGGATGGTCGCCAGCCTCTGACGCTCCCCCTCCGTGGATTCGAGCAAGTTAGCGTTCGTCACAGCCAGTGAAGCTTGGCTGGCCAACCCGGTGAGCAACTCCACGACCCCGCTATCGAAAACTCGCGGTTCGCGGAAGGCAAGCCACATCGCGCCGTAGTACTTCTCGGCATGCGAGAGGCGCAAGGCAATCAGCGAACCGATGTGACCGGCAAGCGATGCCGGGAAGAAGTCCTCCGCCTGGGTGACGTCCCCGACCAGCCACGGCGATCGTTCGCGAATGCGCGAGAGGACGTATTCGTCGAGCGGCGCCATCATGCCCGCGAGTTCACCTGCGGCCACTTCCGGGTACCCTGCAGGAGCGCGGCGCCCCCAGGCCACGACGATGCGCGCCCCCTGTGCCGCGCAGGACGACAGCGCGCTTTGCAGGATCGGCAGGCAGGCCGGCACGAGCTCGAGATGCGTGGCCACGCCCTGGCTGGCTTGCAGAAGCAAATCCTGATCGCGTATCTGCCGGCGCAGGTTCTGCCGCATGAGTTCAAAGGTGCGACCGAGCACGGCGAACTCGTCATCGCCGCTCACCGCAACGCGCCGATCAAGGTCGCCCGCGGCCAGGGCGCTTGCGGCGTGCACCAATTGGCGTAATGGGCGAGTGATACGCTGGGCAATGACAATCACGATCATCTGAGTGACGAGCGTGACGAGCAGGGTCAACAGGCCGATCTGCCAGCCGGCGGCCAACGAGGTGCTGAGCGCCGCGGCTTCCGGAACTCGCAGCGCGATGTGCCAATCCGGATAACTGAGCGGCACGACATAGGTCATACGCCGGCGACCATCGGAGGTCGTCCCGAAATACCAAGAGCCACCTTGCTCATCTTGGCCGGCGGGTTGCCCTTCCGACCACGGTTCAGCGATCGATGGATAGAGAACGTCGAAGTCGCGGTCGAGTAGCAGGCCGCTGGAGTTCGGGAGGCTGGCCAATGTCGCCTGGATGGGGATGAGGAGTGGATTGATGTCGAAGGAGGTACGCCCGACGAGGATTCCGGAGGTGCCTCCAGCGGCCTTGACCACCGGCTGGATCATCTCGAGCCACGGATTCGAAGAACCGGCGATGTCGATCCAGCCCAGCCAGGAGGACCCGTTCAGCGCCGTACGGCAGCCCTCGGCTTCCACCAGCGAGGCACAAAAGGGGTCGGCGAGGCTGGGGACGCTGGTGCTGGGCGTGCCGGCCTCCGTCACATAAGCCAACTGCTGGAAATACGGCGGCCGGCGCAGCCTATCTGCAAAGTAGGCCGCAAGCTCGTTCGGGCGATCCGCCAGGCCCGCAACGTCCGCGGCCATGTCCTCCAAGAGCGTTTGGCCGGTCATGATGGCGGCAGGCAGGTTCTGCGATGCGAAGCTCGTGGCCTGCCGCGCCTGGGTCAGAAGGTCGGCGCGCGCCAGGCGCCGAGTTTGCACAACGACGGACGCGAGGATGACCGTCGCCATCAAGGTGAGCGGCACAGTCACCCACAGGCTCAGGTGCCACACGAGCGAGCGTTGGAAGCGGGTGGTGACGAGCTCGCCTGGTCGCGCCCAGATGGACGGCAGCCCGAGCCGCAGGAGTTCGCAGAGGGCCGCCGCCGCTAACAACTCGAGGCTCGTGCCTAAAAGGTGCGCCGGAAGGCGAGAGGTGACGAAGTCGAGATTCGAGAGCGCATCACTGCGGGCCAGGCTCCAATCTCCGACCGCTCGCAACAGGAGGGCCACGGGCAAGGATGCGATCGCTGCACCCCACGGCCGGCGCAGAAAACCAAAGAACCCGCCTGAGTAGTCATTGCGCAAGAGCAGTGCGATCCACCACGACACCAGCCCGTACTCGACGACGGTCAGGACCTGGTGAGTATCGAACAGCGCACGCGTGAGGCCAATGACAAGCCCGAGCAGGAGAGAGGGAAGAGTGCCGGTCAATCCGGCCGAGAGCATTACCGGCACGAAAGTGAGCAGGCCGGCCGCCACCGCCGGCAGGCTCAGAGGCACGCCGGGAAGGCTGCTCAAGCCGACCGCCGGCAGGCGCACGGCCAATGCGGCGCCCGCCACAGGTGCGGCCACCAAGAGCATGGCCCAGATGCGCCAGCGCGCACTCGTCAACCGACGCGCTGGGCTGAGGCCAAAGCCCGCCGCAAGCACGAGGGTCGCGAGTTCGGCCAACAGCCCCCATAATTGAAAGGGGACAAGCGGAATTTGGATGGATCCGACGATCCAGGCTTCAAATCCCATCCACGTTTCCCGGAACACCCGCGCACGTAGGCACGGCGCATGTGGCTGCGGGGGTGGTGCGCGCCGTGTGTGCCTGATTATAAGCGCGCGACTCGTCTGGCGTTGGACGGTCGCCCCGACTTGTCGGGTGCAGGCAGTTATGCTAGACTGAAAACTCTCGCCGGGAGGCCAGGCATGCCCGAGAAGATCCTCATCGTCGACGACGATCTCGACACCCTGAAGCTCGTGGGGATGATGCTCCAGCGGCGGGGGTACTCGATTGTGGCCGCCATCAACGGCACCCAGGCGTTGAGCAAAGCCGCCAGCGATCGCCCGGACCTGATCCTGCTCGACGTCATGATGCCCGACCTCGACGGTTTTGAAGTCTGCCGCCGTTTGCGGGCCGACCCACTTTTCGCTTCAGTCCCCATCCTCATGTTCACCGCCAAAGCCCAGGTGGACGACAAGGTCCAAGGCTTTGAAGCGGGCGCCGACGACTATCTGCCCAAACCCACCCACCCGGCCGAACTTCTGGCACACGTCAAAGCGCTGCTCGGGCGATCGCGGCCACAAGCCCCGTCCGGCGGGGCGAAGCGCAGCCAGGTGACCGCGTTCATCGGCGCCAAGGGCGGGCTGGGGACCACGACCGTCGCAGTCAATGTCGCGGTCGGCATGGCCGCCAAACGCCAAGATGTCATCCTGTGTGACCTTCGGCCGGGTCAGGGGATCGCCGGGTTCCTGCTCGGTATCTCTCGCCCCTCCGGCCTGTCGGCATTGCTCCAGAAGCCGCGCGAGGAACTCGACCCGCGCGCCATCGAGAAGGAGCTGGTCACGCACTCGAGCGGCGCACGGGTTCTCTTGAGTTCTGCTGAGCCACACGACTATGTGTTGCTCAAAGATGCGGAGCGAGTCGAAGGGCTCGTCCGCCGTCTGTCGACGATGTGCAGCCACCTGATCCTGGACTGCGGCAGCGGCTTCTCGGCTGCGTCGTTACGGGTTCTGGCTGTGGCCGATCAGGTTCTGATCCTGGTCGAGCCGATGCGCTACACCGTGCTCATGGCGCGCGCGCTCATGGCCGACATGGAGGCCACGGGCATTGCACGCAATAAGATCGACTTCTTGCTCGCCAATCGGGAACGATCTAGCCTGCAACTTGCCCGCTCCAAGATCGAGGAGATGATTGGCAAGCCGGCGGTCGTCACCATCACACCCGCGCCGGAGCTCGCTTTCCAATCGGCCGAATTGGAAGTCCCGATCATTGTGCGCGATCCGAACGCCCTTATCTCTGACCAACTGCGCCAGCTGACCGACCGCCTGATCGCCAAAGGCTCGGAATGATCGCAGGTTCCGCCACCACAGCGCGGACCCAGCACACGTATCGTCAGGCCGCTCGTCTGATCTCCACCTCCCACTACACGGTTGTGTTGACCGGCGCGGGCATCTCGACGCCTTCGGGCATCCCGGATTTCAGGAGTTCCGGGCACCGGTTTGTGGGAACGCTACGACCCGGCCTCCGCCTCGCTGATGACCTTTCGCTACAACCCTAACGAGTTCTACGACTGGATGCGTTGTCTCATGGGCGAGTGGATTGCGGCCGAGCCCAACCCGGCCCATGACGCGCTCGCGGAATTGGAGAGTTCCGGTCGCTTGCAGTGCCTCGTCACTCAGAACATCGACGGCCTTCATGAGCGTGCCGGCTCGCGCCGAGTATTGAGCTTGCACGGCACGTTCGAGACCGCAACCTGCGGCGCGTGCTATCGCCAGACGGGGTCCAATGAGATCTTGGCCGCGCTACGCGAACCCGGTGCTCTCCCCGTGTGTGGAGAATGTGGCGGAGTGCTTAAGCCAGATGTCATCCTTTTTGGAGAGCAACTCCCGCGCGCTACGCTCGACGAAGCACGTCGCGAATTCCGCCGCGCGGAGCTGATCCTTGTCGCGGGGTCCTCTCTGGAAGTTGTTCCCGCCGCGTCGCTGCCGCTCGAAGGCGTTGAGCGAGGTGCGCGTCTGATAATTCTCAATCGCGTTCCCACCTATCTGGACGAGCGGGCGGATGTCGTCCTCCACGAGGATGTTGCCCTGGCCTTGCCCACGCTCGTCGACCTGGCCCTCCATGACAACTGCTGATCCCTCCTCTGTCGGGCACGACACCGCCATCCGCAACTACCGGGTCCTGGTGCGGCGCTACGCCCAGTTGCTCGACCTGGTCCGCGACCTGACCTCGGCGCTGCATCTCAACGATCTTCTTGAACGTGTGGCATTAGCTGCCACGCGTCTGGTCGAGTGCGAAGGGGCCATCGTGCTCCTGCGTGATCCGATCTCAGGCGAATTGCAAGTGGGCGCGACGACCCACCCCGGCCTGGCGCGCTTGCGGGTGCGCGAGGTGCCCGTAGAAAGCAGCCTCGCGGGTCAGGTCCTCGCCAAGGGCGAGCCCATTGTGCTTGCGAGCGAATCGCTTCAACGGCCAACGACGCAGAGTTCACTCACCTACTACGAGGTGGCCCTGCTCGCTCCCGCCTACCCGCATTCCTTCGCCGCTCTCCCACTGGTGAGCAAGGATGTGTGCATCGGAGTGCTCGAGGTAATCAACCGCTCCGGAGGCCAGTTCAGCCCGGAGGACATGGCCACCCTCGAGGCCCTGGCCGGCCAAGCCGCCGTGGCGGTCGAGAATATGCGTTTGTTCGAACAAAGCGATCTGATCGCTGAGTTGGTGCACGAGATTCGCACGCCGCTCACCGCCCTCGGAACTGCGGCCGCGCTTCTCGACCGATCGGATCTAGGCGAGATCCAGCGTCATTCGGTGCTGAGCAGCCTGCGCCAGGAGATCGCCCGGCTGAATGTGCTGGCCGATGATTTCCTCGACCTGGCCCGCCTGGAAGCCGGCCGTACGCGCTTTCAGCCAACACGTTTTTCGGTGACTCCGCTCCTTTCCGAGTGCGCGGAGATCGTCACGCCGCTGATGCACGGCAATGGGCTCAAGTTCGTTCGCCAATTGGATCCGGAAGGGTTGGACTTGTATGCGGACCGGGTGCGCATCAAGCAGGTCGTGCTCAACTTGCTCAGCAACGCCGTGAAGTACAACTCCCCCGGCGGACAAGTCACCCTGCGGTCCCGACGCAATGCAGGCGCCCCTCAAGGCGAAGGCGAAAGTTGCTGCATTGAAGTGATTGATACCGGCCCGGGGATCGCGACGGAGAGCCTTCCGCACATCTTCGAGAGGTTCTACCGCGCGAAGGAGGGCGAACAACGCGCTCCGGGGACGGGGCTGGGGCTTTACATCGCGCGGCACATCGTGGAAACACACCGCGGGCGGATCGAGGTCGAAAGCCGACCCGGAGAGGGGTCGGAGTTCCGAGTGGTCCTTCCTTTGGCTCCTGTCGCCGGCCGCCTGTCGGGTTGAGCTTCGCGCGCCAGCAGATGCGCTCGCAAGAGCGGCTCCCCGGTTGGGGGGCCGTTTTGCATCGGGGTTACGCCTCGCGAGGAAGGTACTTCTCGACCGCCCAGCCCCCGGCCCGGAGCACCGCGGCGGGGACCGTCTCGAACTCGGGACGAATGAGCAATGGGCTTTCGCCGTGCAAGGCGTCGAGCACATCCCCCATCCCATCCACCAGGACCACGGGCAGGCCAAGTTCGCGAGCGATGCGCAACGGAGAGACGTCGTCCAGACTCACAACCTGCGGATGATCGAACATCAAACGCGGCAGAATGACGGTCTCGCCCAGGGTCCCCGTGCGCAGCGCGTTCAAGACCTCCTCGCCCATCAACAAGCCGGCCACCGTGACCGTCGGGCCCATGCGCTCGTTCGGCACGACCACGACCTTGAGCTTCGTGCCGGTCAGCGCGTTGAACTCGTCCGTCATGCGTTGCAGCGTTGGCGCAAAGAGGGGCGCGGTAACCAGGGTGGCACGTCGGCCGCGCAGGCCGGAGGCCTGGGCCTCCAAGCTCACGCGCACGCCCGCCCACTCGTCGAGCACGGCGCGCACCATACCCAGTCCGTTTTCGCGTAAGTCGAGGTCCTCGTATTCGTGGGCAGCCGGCACCGCTTGGCCCGTGACCAGGTACCACTCATCGGTCAGAAAGGCGAAGCGCGAACTGAGCCTCTGGCGGAAGCGCTCCTGCCAAGCTTGGACCTGATCCACAACCTGCCGGCATTCGCTCGCGGTGAAGACGCGCCGGCCATATTTGTGGTGGCGCGTGAGCCCGACCGGTACCACGCTGCACGACCTTACCCACGGAAAGAGCCCGGCCAAGTCATTCAACGACCGATCGAGGTGCGGGCCATCATTCAATTCGGGAGTCAGAACGATCTGGGTGTGTGTCTCGATGTGCGCATCGGCCATCTCCCGCAACTGGCCGAGGATGTCGGGAGCGGAGGGGTTGGAGAGACACGCCCGGCGCACTTCGAGATCGGTCGAATGCACGGAGACGTACAGCGGCGAGAGACGCTGCTCGAGGATACGCGTCCAATCGTGCGGGGAGAGATTGGTCAGCGTGACAAAATGACCGTACAGGAAGGAGTAGCGGTAGTCGTCATCCTTGATGTACAGCGTCCGTCGCATTCGCGGTGGGGTCTGCAGCACAAAACAGAAAGGGCACAGGTTGTTGCAGCGACGGATATCCGTGTCGAAGGTGGGATGCTCGAACTCAATCCCCAGAGGCTCGCCCGCGCTGCGGCCGGCACGTGCGTGCATCGGTTGCCCCGCGCGAACCCACTCGACCTGGACCTCCTCCTCGGACGCATAAAACTGAACGTCGATCACATCCTCGACCGCCTGGCCGTTCACACGCAGCACTCGGTCACCGGGAAGCAACCCCATGCGGGCCCCCAGAGTCCCAGGCTCGACCGCGGCGATGCGGCCACCCGTCTCGGCCGATGGGGTCACATCACTCATTGTTCGGATCCAGCAGACGCAGAGATTCGCATCAAGGTTCGAAGGTGTCGGGCATAAGCGGGATCTGCCTCCGCGAGAAGGCAATTCATCCGGCACCCGTCGGCGAAGCCGCCTCAGCGCCCGCCACCTCAGGCGCAACGGGCAGGAGGTCGATGGTCTCGGAGCTAGCCAGGGAGAGATCGCTGTAGACCCCGCGTCGTTCTGGGGGGACGAGCGCCGCGATGCGATACATGGCTTCGTCGGTCATGAGGCGCAGGCGCTCACGAGTCATCCGCCCCTCGCCCGGCCGAAAGCGAAACGGGCGGCCGATTGTGATTTGCGCCCCACCTCGCCGCCATCGCCGCGGATCGATCGATGGATATCCAATCGTCCCGTCGACGCCCACTGGAACGATCGGGGCCTGCGTCCGCGCAGCGAGAAATGCAAGCCCCTCCTTGCCTGGCCGCATGGCCGGGCTCCGCGTTCCCTCCGGTGCGACCAGGACGATCTCTCCCGCGCGCAGGACCTCCTGCGCCATATCCAACGCGCGGCGATCGAATTCGCCACGCCGGACGGGGATGACGCCGTACATGCGCGGAAGGACGCCCACGATAGGATAGGAATACACCTCGATCTTGGCCAAGGGCACGATCACGCGTGGCACGACGCCCAAGACAATGATCGGGTCAACCAGCGCGATGTGGTTGATGGCGATGATCGCCGCACCCGTGGGAGGGATGTTCTCGACCCCTTGAACCGATTCGATTTGCACAAGCACTCGCCAAGCCACCCCGCGCAGCAGCGCGCGCATGACGCCGCGCACCGTCGCGTAGTCCGCGTGCCGGTAGGGGCGCTTGCCCCACGCATGTCGCTCGTGAGCTGGCGAGGGTCCAGCGTTCATCCTTGCACCTTGCCTTCGTCGCTCCCCACGCGGCCCGCGGGGGCGCGGGCGTTCTTCGCCTGAGCCGCCTGTTCCCGCTTGGCAACCCAATCCAGCGCCAGGTCCAGTACTCTCTCTGCCGAAAGGTGCGTGGTGTCGACAAGGATGGCGTCGGGCGCGGCGCGGAGCGGAGCCACGCTACGCTGGCTGTCGATCCGATCACGCTCGGCCAGAGACTTCTCGACTTCCTCGAGCCCGACACTCTCTCCCAGCAGGGTTAGTTCGGCAAGGCGCCGCCGGGCGCGCTCTTCCAA
This sequence comes from uncultured Chloroflexia bacterium, assembly GCA_963712475.1. GTDB lineage: Bacteria > Chloroflexota > Anaerolineae > Anaerolineales > RBG-16-64-43 > RBG-16-64-43. Next base: position 10,032 of record CAVQIA010000004.1, on the reverse strand, counting down.
GGAGGCGTTCATGAAGAACTTTAGCTCCGCTTCGGGCAAGACAACGGTTCCGATATCGCGGCCCACCATGACCACGCGCCCGCGCAGCCCGATGCGCCGCTGCTGCAGGGTCAGCGCCGAACGGACCCCGGCATATACCGAAGCCGGTGATACGCTGCTATCCACTTCCGGTGAACGGATGGACCACGTGACGTCTTCCCCATCCATGAGCACCGTGCATGGCCGCCCATCCTGGACCGTAGGCGAGGTGACGTCGATGATGATGCGCTCCGCCAAGGTCGAGAGCGCCGCTTCGTCTTGCATGCTCAAACCTTGACGTATCGCGGCCAGGGTCAGAGCGCGGTACATCACGCCTGTATCGAAATACAGGTATCCCAGCCGTGCTGCCAGTCGCCGGGCAAGGGTCGTCTTGCCCGAGGCCGAGGTCCCATCAATGGCGATGATCATACCCGCGAGTTGCGTCCCTTCTCATTGACGGCCGGGTTGGCCCTACGCCAAGACCCCGATCGCTTGGCAGGGCCATGATGGCTCAGGAACCATCGCGCACGATTCGTCGGGTCCATTCGCCGGAGGCAACGAGCTGCGTTTCCTGTCACCTGCTCGACGCCCTGCGCCGACGGAATGGCGACCCATGGCATTACGCGGGCCTTAGGGTTGCGCGGGAGGGAATTGCACATCCTCGCGGGCCCACAGGATCACTCGGTCGCGCGTCACCGGCCCCATCCGGAAAAGCCACCAGCCGATGGGCTCGGGAGGCAGTCCATGCCAGGCGCGACGTTCACGAATGCTGAGCGCCTGACCTGCGTAGTTGGCCGCCAGCTCCGGCATGGTCTCGCTTTCCGGATCGCCACGGAGTGGCGAAATGTACACATCCGGATCCGAGGAGCGTGAAGGCTGATCCACGAACTCGAGATGGATGAAGTTCTTGAAGGCCCACCCGAGTGCCGAATGGACCTCTCCTTGGATGACAAGCCCGATCTCATTGGGAGCGCCGGTCATGTGGACTGAGATCTCCTCGGCGGATGAAACCAGCAAGCTCAGCTCGTGAGGCGAGACGGACTCCCACCAGAGTTCATTCCCGTTTGCCCGTCGCGAGAAGCTCACGCCCCAAACGGCCGAGAGCTCGCCGACGAGCAGCATGGCGGCCAGCCCAACACCCAATCCGCCCACGGCCCCGGCCACGTTCCCTGACCAGCCTGTGGCGAACAGGCCCGCAACCAGGAAGATGCCGAGAATGGCCACGCCGCCGAGGGCCAGTCGCAATGAACTGTAGGTCTGCGCGTCCGGTTGGACGGCATAGGCCGTGAGACTCTGGTAGGCGAATACCCCTAACCCAAGGATGAGCGCAACCTCCAGCACCATGATGCCGTTCATCGTTTCCGGCGAGAGGTGGGTCAGGGTTTCACGAAGCCCGACCGCGGCCATGATAGCCAGGGGAACGATCAGCAAAAGGGCATCGCCGGCGAGCCGGCCCGGTCGCGCAAACAGGTAAACGATCGCCGTCGCTGAAAGCAATGGGATGAACAGACCGAGATCAGGCGACTTGAGAAACACCCGCATCGCGGGGATGGCAAATACGAACACCAGTGTCTCGTATCCAACCACAAGCAGCAACGCCTCGCCGAGGCCGGTCGATCCAACGAACGCGAATGATCTGGCCCAAGCGGCTAGCCCTTCACCTAGCCTTCCGACACCACTTGGAAAGATCAGAGCCGTTGAGGCGGAAGCGCCGACGATGGCGAAGCCCATCCAGAAAGTCGGAGCGCGAATCGCCCGAACCAAGGTCCGCCAGGCGTGCGAGCCACCCTCCGCGAAGCGCCAACGCCCGCCAAGCAGGTGCTCCACTGCAGCGGCCACGAGCACGACCAAGATTCCACCCAGCCCGACCGGCCCTGCCGCGACCATCCATGCAATCAGCCCGCCGACCAACCATGGACGATCGTCGCCCCCCCGACTGTACAGCAGGGTTGCGAGTGCACCGAAGCCAAGCGCGCCCAAGATCGCGCCGTCGGCCGTCCGTGAAAGCGCGGCCGACGCCGGCGATAGTGAAAGCAACAGGGCAACGCCCAACGTGAGTGACGGGCCAAGCCGCTTGCGCAGGACTATTGTGGAGGCAACGAGAAGGACACCGCACAGGGCAGGCACGAGACGTGCGGTGGCGGTCGAGGCGCCTGCGATCGAGAAGACCATGGCCGTGAGCGCCGCCTGCGCCGCACTGTCGGCCAACCCAGCCGTGGCGGGCCTGCGCGAGGCGAGTTCGACCGCCGCAAATGCATGGCGGGCCTCGGAGTCATCGAGCAGCGGTGTTGAGAGGGAGGGCACACGCAACGCCAAGGCAAGCAGGATAGCCGCGGCGAACAGCCACGCGAAATGTGCCTGGACGTACCGATCCAACCGAGCGGCCAAGGTCATGGGCTTAGCTCCGGCGGCGGCAGTGGCGGCTGGTCTCCCGATTGCACGTCGCCCGGTTCGACGGCGAATACGCTGACGCCCTCTGTGTGGTAGATCACTCGCAAGTGCTCCTGGAACTTCGCCAATCCAACGGTCTCGTAGCTCATTCTCTCGAGGTCGCCGTAGTACACGTAGCGAATACCGTAACGTTCGAGTATCGCCTGTGCCACGTCCCAGCTTGTGGTGCGGTAAAGCTCTCCAATATCCGCCTCGCGCGAACCGACTTCTGAATAGCCTCCGCGCCACTGGCCTTCGTGGCCAGGCCAACCTAAAACGGTCGGGATGCCGGTGTTGGTCGAAACGCGCGCGAAGTCAGAATACTGTCCACCCACCGCCTCGGCCAATGGCCCATCGTGCAGGTTGGCATCGACCCAGGCGATGGCTGCGGCGTCTTCCGGCGATTCGTTCTGCAAATGTGCCGACGCGTCGAGTGTTGCACCACCGAAGGGTTGAAACCCCGCGGTCTTGGTCCACACCGCAAGCGGGGTGTAGACCAATCCCGCGGCGAGCAACAGAGCCGACAGCGCTACGAGCGCAGGGCTCACGAAGGTGACGGATCGTCCGCTCCGCTGTCCCGAGACGGCCTGTTGCGCGGGGCTGGGGGAGGCACTGCGCCACAGTTGAACGAGGGCGTAAGCACCTGCGACGGACCAGAAGGTCCAACTCTGGAAGTAGAACTTGAATATCGTGTTCATGCGCACGCCGAATTGATCGCGCAAGTAGAGAAACTCAGGCACGAGTACCAGCAACGCTCCGGCCCCGCCCAAGAGCAGGATGAAATCTCGGGTGACGCGCGCATCGGCGGCCGTCGCATCGGGCCTGATTTTCCCTTCATCGAGGGACGGCCGACATGCGATGAGCGCAACGATCACTGTAATGAGCGTCCCCAGAAGCAGCGCCGAGCCAGGTTCCAGGAGGCGCCGACGCAGCACGAGAGCAATTGCCTCGCGGATTGAGTAGGGTTGGATGTACTCGTTCGCGAAAACGATATTCTCGGGATCGCTCAGCAGCAGGCCGCCGACAAGGAACGAGATCATGAACAGGCCCAGGACGGTGGCTACACCGGCGATCGCCCCCCGCCGCCAATCCGGAACCGAGTCCCGGGCAAGCACCATGACCAGCAGCCACCCCGCCAGGGGGATCAGGAGTGGCGCGAACATGACCAGTAGCTGCTGAGCTTTGGTGACGAAGATCAGGTTAGGGAGGATGCCTCCCGCTTGGGACGCGAAGCCGATGTAGAACGGAATATAGGCGCCCACAGCCACGCCAATCAAAGCGGCCCAGCGCACCACGAGTGCCTTGAGCACGTCGCGATCAACAGCCGATCGCCAACCCAACCATGTCGCGCCAAGGCAAATGGCAAGGTAGATCGGAAAATCCCACGTGTTCAAGAAGGCCAACCCACCGATGAGTACGCCGGCCGCCACGATCCATGCCCACGGCATGGCGCTCGCCGCGACCGCGCGCGGCTCGAGAGGCTGTGCATGCCTTACCGCGAGCATCAGTTCGAATGCCAGCCCAAGCACCACCAGCCCGAAGGGCAGCGCCAGCACATGCGGGTGAAGATCGCCGAGAACGAAGGAGAATGCCGGGAACTCATCGATGGGCTGCAGGCCGATGCTTCGGCCGCCGAGGTCCAGGTCGTTGATCACGCGCGAGGCGCGCCACCACCACCAGAAGCGGAATTGAAGCGGGTTGACCGACACCGCTCCACTGGGCGCATCGGAGAGTTCAAGGATGTCGAGCCAACGCCAAAACGCGCCCGTCCCCCAACCCACGCGAACAGCCCGCACCACCTCGAGCAGACCGGCCAAATTGCCCATGAGCAAGAGCATGAGCGGCGCGAGGAGCGAGGCCGATCGAAAGCCACTTGCCTCGCGTGCCTCCCCGCCCCGGAATCTCAAGAGGTTCTGGAGCAGCCCGGCACTCGTCTGCGCCGCCATTCCAAACCACGAGGCCACAGCCAGGTTGAAAGCGACTCCTCCGGCCACCGTGGCCAACTTGGCGAGCATCGCCACCAGGATGTAGCCAAAGTGGTAGTACGAGATGGCGTAGCCCGAGAGCCACGGATCGTTGGGCGGGAAGCTGGCGGACTTGAGCACCGCGTTGATGAATGCCAGCTCCATCGGCTTCTCGGTGCCCAGCGCCTCCGGGTTGTTCATGCGGACGACGGTCCAGGTCGCAAAGGCGACCAGAAAGAGAACCTCCTGACCGAGCAATCGTCCGCGAAGCGCCCGCAGGTCAGCCCACGGATTGCGTCCGCCCCGCCAAGCCCACGCAACACCCGCCGCGAACACGAGCAGGATCGCGAACCAGGCCGAGCTGGATGAATTCGGCCAGAGGCCGAGGACGGCGCCCAACCAGAACACGAAACCGACTAACAACAAGCCGGCTGGGCGGGCGTAAGCCAATCCGCGATCGGGCGACCGTTGGAAGACGCCGTGGACAAGCGGCCAGGCGGCGGCCTGGATCACAAACAGGCACATCCACCAGCGCAGGAAATCGATCCCCGCCGCCAGAGCGCTCACGCGGCAATGCCTCCCGAACTCCGAAGGATCCCAATTTCAAGGAACATTGGCAACCGCGTAAATGGCCGTCGCGCCCTCAGAGTACACGCGCCGCAGCAAGCCTTCATTCGTCATCAGGTCGAACTTGGCTAACCCTTCTTCAGGATAGTAGACACGTTCAAGTTGACCGACGATGATGTAGGCCACATCATATCGCGCGAGGAAGCCCTGGGCCTGGGTCACATCCGGCGTGGAGTAGAAGTCGCCGATCTCGCGCACGCGGTCTTCGACCCACAGCGTGGACACGACGCCGCGTTGCTGACGCTGGTGCCAGTTCCAACCCACCACCCCCGGCAGACCCGTGTAGATCGTGAAGCGCGAGCCCCAGTGGTATTCGACTGTGTTGGCTTCGACGATCACCGGCGAACCGTGGACGTTTTCCTGCATCCACCGGATCGCGTCGTAATCCTCGCTCAGAGAGAAGTCCTGGCCCTGATCTGCGTAGCTGGCGTAGTCCATGTAGGTCATGCCGTCCAGCGTTCGCGGAGCATCCAGCGCCATCCGATCTTGCACCTTCGCCAGGCCGGCCCGGTATGTGTAGAACCCGGCACCCAGTACCAGCAGGACGAGCGCGGTCTCCCACAACCCGCGCAACCTGGCGCTCTCGCGCTCGAGCGCATCCACAACCCACGCCAACGCGGGCCCGGCGGCGACGCCGAAGAGCAGCCATACTTGCAGGTAAAACTTGAACACCGTATTCATGCGACCGATGTCGCCCTTAAGCACGACGACCTCGACCAGAATCGTCAGCGCCAGTGCGACCGAGGTCAAAACCAGGATTCCACGCGTGGCTGCGTTCTGTTCTTTGCGCAGCGCCAGCAATCCCGCCCACACCATGAGTGGAAGCGCCAAGCTCACCGCTTGATAGCCGGATAGATACAACCAGGCGATCGTGGCGGCCGCGATCAGGAAGCCCACCGTCGCCCCTGCCACGAAGGACCCGGGGCGCACTCCGGCGACTTGCGACAGCGGCGTGCGAGCCATCCACTCGCGCGTTTGCCAAAGCATAAAGGTGACGATCACGAAAAGGAACAGGCCGTGAACGATCAGATAAGAGTTCGAGCGGCGTGGTGGAGCCGTGCCATACCTCGACCGCTGTGTATCCTTGAACGTTCCACTTGGAATAGGGCTGGTAGAGGAGGAATGCCAGGACGATAGACAGGGCGGCCTGAGCCAGCGCGCGGATCACCACTCGCCCACCGGTGTCGGGGGCCCCGAACTCCCTCCACGATCGCCAGTTGGCGTACCCCACAGCCAGCGCGATCAACCCCAGTTGCACCGGAAAATCCCAGGTGTTGGTCGGGCGCAGCGCACCGGCGGCCAGCACGCCCAACAGCATCACCGGCAGGAACTCACGCCATCGCTCCACTGTGCGGTGTCGCAACACCAGCGCCACTTCTGCAGCCACGGCCAGCAGGGTGATTGGCATGGCAATCATGTGGGCGTGCAGATCGCCGTAGAGAAAGGTGAAGAACGGGAACTCGGTGATGGGCTCCGCATCACCCGGGGTGACGGGGATGGCCCGAGAAGACAACCAATACCAGTCGCCGGTGCTGTAGGGCATTGAGACTTGCCCGACGAGCAGCCGCAGCCCGCCCCAGAGCCCGTGTATCAAGTTGGTCAGGCCGAACAGCTCATTGTGAGGCAGGCCGAGCGTGCTTGCCCCGAGCATGGCGCGCCACACGAAGTCGTACTTCGCCCAAGTTGCCCAACAGCACAAGCCCGACCGCCGTGGCTGCACCCGCGATCCACGGCGAAAGCCCGGGCCGGCCCTCATGCCGGAGGTGGGTCGCCAACGACCACGCCAGGCCGAAACCTGCGCTGCCCACCAGTGCGAAGAGGGTTGGCAGGGTCAGGTTGTATGCGAACGACGGGACGATCCCCAATAGCTTGATCGGGATCGCCACGACGACGAAACCGTAGTAGTAGTAGTTGAGGTACCCGCCGGCAAACCACGGGTCGAAGGGCGGGAAGGATGTGCTTCGCAGAACCGCGTTGAGGTAGGAGAAGTCCATCGGCTTCTCACCGCCGAAGGACGGATGCCAGAGATCCCCGTTTCCGTAGCGGAGGAGTAGGTCAAACAGGAACAGCGCGAGGAAGACTCCTCCATGACAAGCCACGTACGCCAATTGTCGCGCAGCGCGTTCATCCACTTGCGGCGCTGAAGCAGGACGAGCGCGACGCCAACTGCGACGAGCCCCAGCCAGAGCGCGGCGATAGTGATGCGCACGAACGGAACGCGCAAGCTGGCCAGCATCCACGACATCCACGTGACCAGCAGCCACCCGCCGATCTTCGACAGCGAGAAGCCCATGTCGGGCAGACCGCGCAATGCGATCGCGGCGAGAGGCAGAAACGCCCAGCCCGTGATGACGACCCATAGCCACCACGCCGCCGCTCCCAGGAGCGGGAACCGGTTGAGCCAGCTCTCGCGCGAGAACATGGCCGACCAGGTTCCCCCAGCCCGCTGCTCTGCCAGTCGCTCCGGCGGCAGGAGAAGTTGAGTGCCCGTCGGCCCCGGGTTGCGTGGATCCGGCGGAACCACCGAGGTCAGGTCGACCGCCTCGAGAACTCGCTGGACCTGTTGGAGATTGAAGTCTGCGCGCTTCCTGAAGATCCACACCGGTGCATGATCGTAGACACTGAATGCTTCCTCGGCCGCAAGCAGGCTGTCGTTGTACACCGGCAGCGCCGGCGGGTGACCCCAGGCCACGCTCCCGGCCACGTCGGAGACATAAAGGGGACCCAAGCGGATGGGAGTACTGAACGATGCGGCGAGATCGAATCCCAAGCGTCCATCGAATAACGCGCGGTAGTACTCCACGGTGAGCGGGTAGGAGCGCGGCAGCCGCGTCGGAGTCCACAACCCGCGTTGGCTTGGCAGGAAGAGGTAATCGGCCTGGTCGAGGACCTGCAGGAACATGTCTAGTTTGTGAGCGTCGTCGGGCCAACGGTTTTCGATCATCAACCCGGCATACAGTCCGCCAAAGGCGTCCCGTCCCTCGATCCTGAGCGGCAATCCCTCATCCCAGCCTTCGTTGGCCACGGAGGCACCCGACACCGCCACCACGCGCCCGGAGGTGGTCGAGAGGATGAGGTAATAGACCGTGCCCGCGTTGACGACTGCAGGACCGAAGGGGGCCTCGACGGCCTGACCGCGGATGTCGGCCGCAACGGCCGGCACGGTGAGGTTCGCGCGGGCCAAGGGCATGGATCCATCGGGCGAGGTTGAGAGAACGATCTCCACATTGGCCGTATCCGCACCCGGCGAGGCCACACGGACGTGCGGCAGGAGGATCGAAGTTGTTAAACCCGTCACGTGCGGCACGAATTGGATCACGCTCGGTGCCTGGTCGCCAACCACCGACCCGAACGGCACTGCCAACGGTTCACGGTAGTCCCCCTGATCGGACGACAGAACCAGGTTGACCGGCCCCGGGATGTTCTGATAGATCCAGTGCGTCGCTTGGATACGCGTGTTGTCGACGCGATAGATGCCGGTGAAGCCCCACGCCCAGGCCAGCGTTCCACCCAGGACGAGCGCGATGGCCGCGCCAGATCCGACCCGCACGATACTTCCACGGGATAGGAGTCGTCTCGACGGCTGATTCGCGGCGGCGCGACTTGCCTGCCAGAGCCACATGAGCAGCCATGCGGCGAAGAGCGCCATGAACGGGTAGATCGGCAGGAAGTAGCGAATGGACTTGACGAAGCGCGTGCTCATGAAGAGGAAGTAACCGCCGGCCCACGCGAGGATCAGCAGATGCGCCGGCCACTCGCGATGTCTCACCATTCGCCAGGCGGCGAGCAGTAGGCCGGCCCACGCCGCCAGGCCTAGCGGCAAGCCAAGCCCCCACAGAACCATGTTGACCCATGGGAACACAACCGCCGGGCGATTGGTCCATTGCTCGCCGGGCGGGCCCCCGCCGATCCCCTGCGACTCGTCGCTGGCCACGGCCATGCTGGCGGTCCAGTCGCTGTTGAAGTGCAAGGTCAGCAGCGTGGTGTCGCCGCTCACTGCGCGGAAGGACATCGGCTGCGTCAGTCGAAACACGACCAGCGAAAGGACACCCGCCAGCGCCAGGCGCGCCAGCATGCCGACCGCCTCGCGGGTACGCAGCGCCCGCAGGCGGCCTTCGCGCGCGAGCGCGACCGCACCGGCGATGACGATCTCGATCGCGAGCAGCGCCAGGTTGATGCGCGAGGCCACGGCCATGCCGAATGCGATCCCGAACAACCCGTACCACACCCAATCCCAATCCAGGAACGCGCGGCGGGCCAGAGGCTCGGCGGCGCGGACCGCGCAGTACATGGCGGCCGCCGAGAACAGCAGCGCGAAATTGTCGGCCGTCAGGAAGTGCGACTGCTGAATCTGCATCACGGCTAACGCGCTAAGTGCCGCGGCCAAGAGCCCTACCCGGCGTCCATACAGCCGCGCGCCGATCAGGAAGATGATGAGCAGCCCCAAGGTGTCGGCGAGCGCCGAGAGTGAACGTCCCCACAAGCGCAGGTTGCCGTAGTCGCTGTTGTCGGACCATTCCGCCGTCACGCGCACCAGTGTGATCGGCCATTGGCCCCAGCGCATACGGTTATCCGGCCCAGGTTCAGAGGGATTGCCTTGCAGGTCGTACTTCTGGTACGGGCTGAGTGGGGAGAGGCGCGTGTTGATGTAGTCCGCGAAGGAGGCTGGGCACGCTCAGCTGCGAGAGCGTGCTGGTCAGCCCATACTCATCGGGGTGAAGGTCGGTATCCTGATTCCAGTTCGACCAGCTGAACCGAAAAACGACCCCAATCAGAATCAGGCCCAACAGTAATGCGTCGAATGCGGACGCCCAGCGACTTCGTCTCGCCTTCGCTCCACCGGCGCCGGTCGAAGGCGTCGCATCTCGAGGGCCCGCGCCGGCGAGCATCTCTCCGGGTTGGAGGCCCTCAGATTCGGATTGGCTCGGGATCGTCATTAGATGCTGGCCGTTCTTCCCCTGCTCTTGTCGCGCGGGTGGAACCATTCCGCCGG
>CAVQIA010000003.1:0-6563 GCA_963712475.1 uncultured Chloroflexia bacterium | reverse complement strand
ATCGCCCGATGGGCCCTCGCGGCAGTTTCGTGGCGGACATTGGCTCGGCGCGAGGAGGTTGAGTGAGCATGTATCTGGCTATTCGGTTTCTACACGTGGCAAGCGCCATCGTACTGGTGGGCGGAGTTATCGCCAGACAACTGACGCGCTCACTGGCCGAGCGGTCTGAGGACCCCAAGGCCATCGCATTGATCTTCCGGGCGGCCGACCCGATCGAAAGATACATGGTCATCCCTGGAAGCATACTGGTGATCGTGTTCGGAGTTTTCCTCGCGCTCGTGGTGGGCGCTCCCATATTCGGGTTCCTGCAGGGCGCCTCTCGCAATTGGCTGCTGGTCGCGAACCTCGTGATCATCAGTTTCTTGATTCTCGTCCGGCGGTCTTCCTTCCGCGGGGCAAGGTCTTTGCCCGCCACCTCGACCTGGCCATTCAGCGCGGAGAGGTCACCGCGGAGCTACGGGCCGCCCTGAACGACCGCGTCGTTCGGTTCTGCCACGCCTATGAGATCGTCGCGATCATTGTGGTCGTCGTGCTGATGGTGTCCAAACCGTTCTAGGTCCGCGCTCCGACTTTGGACGGGCTGGAGGTCGAGCAGGCCTCACGACGGCCCGCTCCGGTCCATCGGGTCGGAGCTGTCAAGAGATACCTGGGGGACCAGTTCGGCCCCGAGTGACTCGATGGGCTAGAGCGTGCGCCTACTGGAGGTAGTGCCATGAGTGGAGAAGTTGCGATTGTGACCGGTGCGACCGGCGCGCTGGGTGAGGCAACCGCCGCGGGTCTTGCCCAACGCGGGTGGACCGTCACTTCTGGCTTGCCACGACGAAGCTCGCGGCAAGCTAGCTCAATCTCGCCTCGCGGCGAGGTCCCCCAAGGCCGAGCTCGCGGTTCTCCATCTCGACTTGTCTTCGCCCGACTCGGTGCGCGCGATGGCCCAGCGCTTTGCCGCACGATACTCCCGCCTCGACGCGCTGATCCACACTGCCGCGCGCTTTGCCGCTACTCGCAAGGTCACTCCGCAGGGCTGGGAGTTGATGTTCGCCACCAACCATCTCGGCCCGTTTCTTCTCACCCGGCTCCTGCTCGACGCGCACGGGACCACCACGCCACGCCGCGTGCTGGTTGTTACGGCGCCTTCGACCACGCCGGTGATCTTCGACGATCTGCAGAGCGAGAGGCAGTTCAGGGCGTTGTGGGCGTTCGGCGCAACAAAGACGTGCAACCTGTTGTTCACCTACGCTTTGGCACGCCGCCTCGAGGGAATTGGTGCGACGGCAAACGCCTACCACCCGGATTTGGTCAAATCCGGCCTGATGAGAGAAGCCCCGGCTGCTTTGCGCTTCCTGACGAATATCATGTCCCGGCCGCCAGAGCGCGCCGCAGCCGGGTTGGTGAGCCTGGCGACGAGTCCGAAGTATGCCTCGGTCTCGGGGCGGTTCTTCAAGGGCGAGCAGGAGATTCGATCGAGCGCTTACTCGCTAGATATCGCCAACCAGGAGAAACTGTGGGAGATGACCTCGCGCCTTCTCGGACTCGCGCCCTGAGCCTGATTGAGGCGCGCTGAACGCATGCGGCCACCCCGCTGCTCCCCGCCCGCTCGCCGTGGGCCATGCGGCGCCCCCGCCGGAGGATGCTCATGGCGCTCTCAACGCCGGCGACGTCGGCGCATTGCCAGGGCGACAACACCCAGAAGAATGATCGCTCCTAGGCACGGGACCGCCCAGACAACCAGCGGCAGCCCGCGACTCGCCTGCGGTTGCGCCTCGATGGCCAGGAAGGCCGAGCGCTCGATGAGCGTCCCGTCCGGAGCGCTGCCAATCGCCGTGAGGTCCACACCGTACAACCCCGCACCTTCCGGGCGCATCGAGATCTTCGCCTGGGATCCGCTCACGCTGAGAGGAATGCTTTCGGAACTCCCATCGGGATGGCGGATCGATGCGCGGGCTTCGCGCAGCGGCAGGTCCTCGCTTCCCAATCGCAAGCTTGCCACCAGCGCAACCTGCTCGCCCATCGCCGGCAGCAAGGTGTTAACATCCGTCAGCAGTTGCGCACCGCCGACGAAACGGGCCGTCAGGGCGTAGTCGGCGCCCTCGGGCGGGGTCAGCGCGGTGCTCTCGAGGCGCACCTGCCACACGCCGGGCTTCGGATCTTTGAAACCATAGCCAAGGTAAATCAGCGCCGCGGGATCCTCAAGGATCACCAGGCCGTTCTTCTCCGCGCTCAACTCGATGGTATTGCCACTGGCGCCGGTCACGCTCACGTGCAGCGAGCGCGACGTGTCGTACAGCGCGAAGCTCGCCACGCTGATGCCCGGGTCGATGGGGATGCTCATCTGTGTGCTCGAGCCCGCGTCGACGTGGCCCGTGAACATGCGTGAGAACTGTTGCGCGTCCGCCGCCGGTGCCGGCGCTTGCGGGTCGGGCTCGTCGGCGAACCCGCCGGCGGGCGTCTGCAGCAAGGGCTTGACGAACTCGTCGTAGACCTGCGCCGATGTGTTGAGGTCGTTGTGCAGCACGGGCATCTGGCTCGCATGCACCGGGATCGCGGTGACGCTGGAGAGCGAGACCGCAATGTCGGTGGGCACATCCGTGCAGGGTGACTTGAAGGACTCGAGGATCGGAACCCCCGCCAGCGCGTGGAAGGGGACGCCGTGGCGGCGGGTGATCTGGGGGTTGAAGATATCGCGCACGTAGCTCGGGCGGATTTCGAGCGTGGCTGGGAGGTACAGCCCGAGCGAGGCGGGCAGGTCGGCGCAATCGCTGCCAGCCATCGGCGAACCGAGCATGATGAGCTGCGCCACATCTCGGGTGGTCATCACCCGGTCGATGTACGCGCGAGAGATCAAGCCGCCCATGGAGTGGCCGAGCAGGTCAACGGACTGCGCGCCTGTCGCCTGCTTCACATGAGCGATGTACTCGCCGAGGATCGCAGCGTTTTCGGCGATCGTGTTGGTGCGGCGCGCGGGCTCGGCGATGTTGCCGGTGTTCATCGCCCCGGGAACCTGTCCGTCGCCCACGGCGAAGCCCGGAATGCCGCTCTGCGCCAGGTAACCCGCGGGCCCGAGGTAGTTGGCCCACGCATCCCAAGTGGAGGAGAAGCCATGCACCATCACCACCGGGCGCGGTGCGACCTCGACGGTCGTCTCGGCCAACAACCCCAGCGCGTCTTCGGCTCGTACATTCAGTGTGCGGGTGGCCGCAGTAGAGTCGGCCGCGCTCCAGTACCATCCGAACGCAAACAACGGCTCGGTTTCACACGCAGTCGCATGTTGAAGGATCGTGCACGAGGCCACGCGCGTGGCGCCCGAGCCGAGCGAGAAGTCCACAGAGAGGTCCTCGATCGCGGGCCTCTGCAAGCGTGAGGCGCAGTCGAAGCGTGTCACCGTCCGTGAGGTGGCTGAGGGCCGAGGCATTCAAGCCGATGACCTCGAGCGTGCCGATGGGCGAGGCCAATACCGGCCGAGGCCATGGCGCGAAGGCGCAAGACATCAGGGTGAACGTCGACAGAATCAGGGTTCGGATAGTTCGGATGATCATTGCTGCTCCTCAGCGATGATGGACGGCTCGCGGCAGGCAATTGTGAGCTATTGGACCGCAATGGCAATTATATCTCCCAGGTCGCTGGCATCGACCCGAGGTGCGCGGGGAGGCTGCTGCAAGTCGCCTTTGTGGCGGCCGAACGGGCATATATGCTAGAATGCGTCCGCAATGTCCTTATTGTCTCGCTTTGCCTTTCGCATTCTGATGATTCTGTGGGCCGGATACACGGCCCTCGCACAACCGGGCCTTCCTGCATGTTGGCTGGAAGCCGAGGCGTGTGAGGTCCATCCGCACTTCGGCCCATATCAGGCGACGCATCCTCACAGCCACGGCTACTTGCTCGACCAGGCTAAGGCCTCGGCTGCCCAAGGGCTGCCGCACCTCCTTGCCCCGGTGAGCCTGCTGATCGAGATCCTCTTCCTCAGCCGGCTCCTGCGGCCGGTAGCCAGTCTGCCTGTCGTCGCGGGGGCGTGGGCCCCGCTGCCGGAACCTCCCCCGCCGCGTATTCCTTCCTCCTCCTGATCGGTTCGAGACCCACTCCCAATATCATCTGTTGCTTAGCGACCGCCTCGGCGGTTCGCTATGACGTGCCTTGAGGAGGAAGACCATGAAATCTAGGTTCTTGACCGCAATCGTGTTTGTCTTTGCGTGCGTGTTCGCGCTTCACCAGGATGCGCTCGCCCACGGACAGACCGAGGTCGGCGACTACGAAATCGAGATCGGATTCCACAATGAACCCGCGATCCAGGGTGAACCCAATGGTCTGGATTTGTTCGTGACCAACCAGAAGACGGGCGAACCGGTCAATGGCCTGGAGGAAACGCTGCAGGCGGAGATCATCTTCGGCAGCTCATCCAAGGTGTTGTCCATCGAGCCTCAGGAGGAGCTGGACGGCGCGTATACTGCCTACGTCATACCAACCGAGATTGGGGACTACACTTGGCATATCTTCGGCACGATCAAGGAGACGCCGGTGGATATCTCGATGACCAGCAGTCCAGACACGTTCGGGTCGGTCGAGCCAAAGGCCTCGGTGTCCTTTCCCTCCGCGGAGGCTTCGACAGCCTCGGTGGCTCGTACCGCTCAGACATCCCTGATCGTCGGGGGCATCGGGGCCGTCCTCGGGCTGCTCGGCCTCGTTTTCGGAGCGCTCGGGTTTGGGGCAGCGCGGAGACGCGCGGCGTAGGACATAGGCAATGGGGATGACCGGCTGATGCAACGAGCGTGGCTGGTCTTCCCCTTCATCGAATTGGATTGAACATGACACGCACTGGACGACGAGTCACACGATACCTTTTCACCGCTTGTCTGGCGGTCCTCCTCGGCCTGGTGATCTCTCCCATTCGCGACGTTCTGGCGCACGCCAACCTCGTTCGCTCCGACCCCGAAGCCGGCGCGGTGTTGCCCAGCTCACCTGCGACGGCGACGCTTGTGTTCAGCGAGGCACTGGACCCGGACTTCTCAAAGGTTCGGCTGGCGGACGCCAACCTCACGATCTTGGTCGAGGGCCCAGGAACGCTCGATCCGAATGACAGCCGGGTTCTGAGGCTCAACCTGCCCACCCTGCCTGACGGGGCGTACAACATCATCTGGCAGGCTCGCTCCCTGGTCGACGGTCACATCACAAACGGAGTCGTCGCCTTCTCCGTCGGTCAGTCAGTCTCCGGCCTATCACTTCTACCGCCGCCCGGGGCGCCCAACCCCGCCACCGCCAGACCGCCCCTGCTCGATACGCTCTTGCGATGGCTGAGTTACATCGCGGCAGCATTGACCGCAGGCAGCGTTCTATTCGGCGTCCTGGTCTGGCGGCCGGCCTACCGAGCATGGGAGGCGCCCATCCCATCCAGCGATGACCTCGCCGCGCGACGGCTGAGGCGGCTGGCGCGCATCGGCATCTTCAGCCTGGCCGTTCTCTCACTGGCGTTCCTGATGTGGCAGGCATGGGAGGCTGCCCGGGGAGCCTTTCAAGTCCCTTACCTTCAGGCGTTGACCAAGTTGGTTGAGCCCACCAGCGGTTGGGCCTTCTGGTTGCGTGTGATCCTGCTGGCCCTCACGGCCTTCCTGGTTGGCCGGCTTTCCCGCCCGGGCCAGGGTTCTGCGGCGTGGTGGTGGATCGCAACGATCCCCGTGCTCCTCGTGCTACTCACGTTCAGCCTGCAAAGCCACGCGGCCTCCCTCAACAACCCGCTCGCCGTCGCGGTGGACTGGATTCACATATCCGCCATGTCGGCCTGGTTGGGCGGGTTGATTTCGGTGTTCTTGCTCCTGCGGGAAGCGGGGATCCCTGCCCATCTGTTGATACCCAAGTTCTCTCGCTTGGCGTTGACCTGCGTGTCGACCTTGGCCCTCAGCGGACTCTTCCAGCGCCTTCACTCAAGTCCGCACACTGCAGGCTCTCGTCTCGACGACGTATGGAACGGCATTGGCCGTCAAGTCCGGGCTGTTCGCCATGCTGGTGGGACTGGGAGCCCTTAACCTGCTGATACTGTCACCGCGCCTCAAAGGATCGGTGGAGAGGGCCACGCACTGGATGCGCAATAGCGTACGCACCGAGCTGGTGATCGGTTCGCTCGTCCTGGCGATGGTCGGCCTGATGACCGGGGCCGCTCCCGCGTTCGAGGCGATGCAGGCGCGCCAGCGCTTGGGATACATCGGCGGATACAAGGACGGGCAGACGCGCATGGAGCTCTGGGTTGCACCCGCCCGCGTCGGCGTGAATGAGATCGCGGTGGACGTGCACGGCATGCCCGCCGGCTTGAGCGAGTATCAGCCTCAAGTGCTTTTACGTCTTCAAGCGATGGCCGTCGATCTGGGAATCACGCAGGTCGAAGCGGCCCCCATCGGCAACTCGCGCTATGAAGTCACCGGCAGCTACTTGAGCGTCGCGGGGACTTGGCAGGTGGAGGTCATCCTGCGCTATCCGCGGATCGAAGATATCCGCCATGTGTTCACGGTCGATGTTCAACCCAATCCCATCGCCTCCGGCTTGACCAACCCGATCCCCTCAACAGAAGGCTCGCGAGGGGC
>CAVQIA010000002.1:0-11723 GCA_963712475.1 uncultured Chloroflexia bacterium | reverse complement strand
GGAGTGCTGTTCGTCTTCTGTAGTTGAATTCTGATCGACAGCTGGCGCGACACCGCAATGCCACAATGGGGGTTCGACAATGCCGAAGAGGCACTCTCCGATCAAAGAACGGCCCCTTCGCACTCCTGGACAATCCATCGAAGAGGATATCTCGCGGATCTGGCTTGATGAGATTGGCCTCTACGCGGCGCTCGCCTCGATTTCGGTGGTTTTCCCCGCGTACGTCTTGTACCTCGACCTAACCAAAGCTAGGCTGCAACCGCTCTTCCTTGGTGTGTGCTGGGCGCTGGTGCTCGCCTACTGCGTGTATCGAATTCGGAAGGCGAAGGAGAGGATTCGCCTCCTGACGATGGCGAGTGAAGGAGAGAAGACCGTGGCGGAAGTCCTAGATGAACTCCGAGTGGACGGAGCCGCGGTATTCCACGATATTCCGGCGACGGGCTTCAATGTCGATCACCTGGTGATAGCCCGACAAGGCGTCTTCGTGATTGAAACAAAGACCCGTTCGAAATTCTCGGACTCGAAGGTGATGTTCGACGGCGAGCGGCTACTCATCGATGGGATGAAGCCCATCGATGATCCGATCGCACAGGTGAAGGCCATCTCCGATTGGGTCGTCTCCGAACTGGCCAGGAGCACTGGAAAACGGTTCCCCGTACAGCCAGTCGTCCTGTTCCCGGGATGGTACGTAGAGCATACCGAATCCGCCCAACGCAGAGGAGTGTGGGTTCTTAGCCCGAAAGCTCTCCCGGCGTTTGTACGACACAGCAAGGAGATGATCTCGGACACCGATCTGCATCTCATCTCCTACCACACGTCGCGGATCGTTCGAGTGCCCGCTATCGGAAGAAGTGGCGAGGCGCGGACAACGGCAAAATAGGCTGCCATTCGGTCGGGCGCGGGCGAGCGCTTCGACCCGAGGGTGGTGGTGTGACTTTGCCCCGATTCAGTGGACACTAATCATAGGTGAGCTGAGCCGGTGCTCAAACTCGGCTGGACTGACATAGCCCAGGCTGGAGTGAAGGCGTTGACGGTTGTACCAGAGCTCAATGAACTCGAAGATATGGCGGCGTGCCTCGTCACGAGTGGAGAAGCGATGCCGGGCGCACTCCCCTTTGAGTGTCCCAAAGAAGCTCTCGATCACGGCGTTGTCATAGCAGCCTGCCTGGCGGCAGACAGGCTCCCGACGCCGCTCATGCTCACACGGGCCCTGATCTTGGCCAGGTGACCTTGATAGGCATGGCTCATGTATTCGGCCCCTTGGTCGGAATGGTGCAGCAACCCGTCCCCGGGACGTCGTCGCCCAACCGCCATCTGCAACGCATCCGCGACCAGCGCGGCCTCGCGGCGATCAGCCATCGACCACCCGACAACTCTGCGGCTGAACAAGTCCAGGACAGCAGCCAGATACAACCAGCCCTCGCGTGTTTCGATGTAAGTGATGTCCGCCACCCACTTCTGGTTCGGCCTCTCCGCTCGGAAGTCCTGAGCCAGCAGGTTCGGCCGGGTGGGCGTCTCCGCGCGCCCCTGGGTTCTGGCCGGCCGGCGTCGATGCGGCGGAACAGCCACAATCCCGCCCAAACGCATCAAGCGCGCCACCCGGTGACGGCCGCAGGCCACTCCGCGCTGGCCGAAGCCGGGCATGCACGCGCGGGCTGCCATAGGTCCCGCTTGCTCTCGGCGTGCACCTTGCGGATCTGCTCCAGCAACCCCCGGTTGGCTTGTTCCCGAGGGCTGACCGCCCGCCGACGCCAGGCGTGATAGCCACTCGTCGAGACTTCCAACACCTTGCACATACGCACGACCGCGAACTCCTGGGTGTGTTCAGCCATGAACTCGTAGATCATCCGCCTTTGCTGGAGAAGATGGCAATGGCTTTTTTTAGGATGTCACGCTCCTGGGTCGTGACCTCCAGGTCGCGCCTCAAACGGCGGTTCTCCGCATTGGCGGCCTCCAGATCACTCGCTTCCAGAGTGCCTTGTTGGCCATTCACTTTGTACCGGTCACGCCACTTCAGCAGCATGCCTTTGGTGATGCCCAGCTCCCGCTCCAACTCCGCGGCGCTCTTCCCGCCTTTGGCGAGCAGTTGCAGCGCCTCAACCTTGAATTCCCGCGTGTACGTGCGATATCCGCTGCCCATGGCCCGTCTCCTGGTCCCAGTGTACAGGACATTTCCTCTGTCCACGAAACCAGGGGAAGGTCACCGAAGAACTCGTCGCGAGATCGGACGCGTTGGTAGAGGAAAAGGCGAGGCAGTCGGCGCGAGGAGAAGCGCCTAAGCTATGGCGCTCCGCCTAGCTCGTAACCAGTGCCCTGGATGCCCATCCGGAGCTTCGACCGACACGACTTCCGTCGCACGGGAACGCGCACTTGCCAGCCTTCCTAGAGGTCATAGAATAGAAATCGTGCCCGCCCCGCCGCGCGGGCAGCCCTTGGTCCTCGACCGTGGCCGGCCCGCCATGGCTCGTAGGAGAACCTACATTGCCCAACAAGATCCTCGTCACATATGCCTCGCGCCACGGCGCGACCGCGGGCGTGGCCGAGGCCATCGGCAAGACGCTCGCCGAGGGCGGCGCGCTCGTGGATATGCTCCCCATGCAGAAGGTGGCGGATCTCGCCCCCTACGATGCTGTGGTGGCCGGCAGCGCCATCCAGGCTGCCCATTGGCTGCCGGAGGCGATGGACTGGGTGCGCGCGCACCGCGCCGACCTCGCGCGCAAGCCCTTCGCCGCCTTCCAGGTGTGCATGACGCTCGCCATGAGAAAGGGGGATGTCCGTAGTTACGTGGAGACATGGATGCAGCCGGTGCGCGATCTGGTCCGCCCGCTCAGCGAGGGTTTCTTCGCCGGCGTCCTCGATATCAAGAAGGTGCCGACGCTCGGCGACCGGATCAAGTTCCGCATCAGCGTGTTGTTGGGCGTGTGGACCGAGGGCGATCACCGCGATTGGACGGCGATCCGCGCCTGGGCCGAGGGATTGCGGCCTCTCCTTCTCAAGTAGCGGCAACACCCTGCGCCGCAGAGTGATCACACTAGCCCCACTCCTTGCCCCCTTTGCAGGGCAGGCTCCCCATGAAATGGGGAGGGGCTTTGATTCTTCTTGCAGGGGAGCAGGGAGCTTCGCTCCCGTGCTCCCCCAACCCCCCACATCCTACTTCGACCGTGAAGCGCCAATGGCATGCGGTGGATGATATCGGTCCCCGCCGTAAGCACGCGGGGACGACGTTCATAGAGATATGGTCGCCATTCCCACGTGGTCGTAGCGGGAATCATGGGCTTGCACACCTTTGCCTGCATCCCGCTGCCACACGTACCCCTAACGCCAAAGAGAGTTACCATACATCCCATGCCAAACCGTCGCGCTCTCACCAAGACCCTGGCAATCGCGGGTACCGTCCTCGTGTGGTTCCCCATTTTGGCACCCATCCTGCTCTCGTTGGCCTTCTTCGCCTCCGAGCGTGTCTGGCGCATCGACTACCTCATGCCGGCTGAACTCTTCCTGTTCGCGCTGGCCGGCGGCGCGCTGCTCATCTGGGCGGCAATGCGCGCGCGCGCCCGCTGGGCGCTCATCGGTTGGCCGCTCGGCATCGCAGCCGGGTTGCTCGTAGGCAGCCAATCGCTGGCCGTCGCAACGGGCTTGGCTTCGGGTGATTCTCCACTGCAAGGATTCTGGTGGGTGGTCATCCTCATCTCGCTCGCAATCTTCACGCTCGCGCTAATGACCGCGGGCGTTGGTGGCGTGCTGCTCGTGCGCGATCTGTTCAGGTCGGCTCGGTCGCCCACAGAAGTCAGCCCCGCCCAGAAGGCCCGCTAGATGAAGGCGCCGCGCTTCTTCTGGCGCCTGATCCACTTCGGTCCACGCATTGCCTACGCGCTGGGCCTGGGACCCATCATCGGCAGGTTCCTCTTGCTCCTCACCACCTACGGTCGCAATTCCGGCCGGCCAAGGGTCACTCCGCTTGTCTTCGAGCAACAAGGGGAAACGATCCACGTCGCATCCGCGCGCGGCGCCGCGGCCGATTGGCTGCGGAACATCCAGGCGAACCCCCGGGTTCAGGTGCGCGTTGGGCGGCGCGCCTTCGACGGATTGGCCGAGGTAACAACCGACGCTGACCAGATAGCGGACTACCTGGTGCGCCAAATCAGCCGCAGCCCCAAAGCGTTTGGCGCCATTCTGCGCGCCGAGGGCATCTCCTCCCCACCCAGCCGCGCAGACCTCGTGCGCTTCGCGCCGAACCGCCCGATGGTGACCATTCGCCCCGTGAACCATCCCGCCTGATCGGGAATCGAATTCCCGCCGACTTCGTCCGCGTCCGTTCTCCTGGGTCCCCGCCTCGAGCACGCAGGGACGACGAGCGCCACGATTGCCTCCAGTTTGTCCGCTTTTCACCCCTCACGCGTTTGTATGTGAGAATGCATGCACCTCATCACGTTGCCAAGGAGCCCTATGGGCCACCCGTTCCCATCCGCCGATGCGGCCGCGAGGCCCTCAGCCCACGACGAGGCTGAGCTCATCCGCGCGGCACAACGAGACCCGGCCCGCTTTCGGCCGCTCTACCTGCAGTGGGTCACGCCGGTCTACAAGTACCTGCTCGCCCGCCTGCGCGACCCGCTCGAAGCCGAGGACCTCACCTCCCAGGTCTTCCTCACCGCGTGCGAACAGTTGCCCCGCTACAACCATCGAGGCCGATTCGCGGCGTGGCTCTTTACCATTGCGCGTAACAAGTGCCGCGACTATTACCGCACGGCCGGCCGCAGCGCTTCTTTGGATGAAGCCGAGGCGCTGGGATCGGACCCGGACCTCCTGGCTGTGGCCATCCGTTCGGATGAGATCCAACGCCTCGAGCGCACGATCCGCGCGCTGCCCGAGGCCGAGCTCGACCTCGTCCGCCTGCGCTTCACGGCCGGGCTGACCTACGCCGAGATCGGTGCGCTGCTCGGCAAGCGCGAGGACGCGGTGCGCAAACAGCTCGAGCGTCTCCTCGCGCGGCTGCAATTCCAGATGGAGGACGACAATGCCTAACCCATCGGGCATGCCCTTCGTAGAGAAGATGCGCGCGGCGGCTGACCTCCCCGCGCCGCGCGATGAATTCGTACAGGGGCTTTGGACTCGCATCGCGCGGGCCGCGCCGCAGCGCGGGGCGCGCCGGATCAGGCTCAGTTCCGCATGGGTCGGCGCAGGCGTTGTGCTCGCCGCGCTGCTCATCACCACTCTGATCATCGGACCGATGCGCGTTTACGCGGCCATCCGCGGGCTGCTCGGCTACATCCCGGGCGTCGGCATCGTCGACCAATCCGCGCCCATCCGCGTCCTGGCCGAGCCGGTCTCCCAGACGCGCGAGGGGATCACCATCACCGTGACCAGCGCCACGCTCACCTCCGACCGCACGCACGTCGAGTACCGCATCTTCGGCGTGCCGCGCTCGGCCTATCCGAACAACGAGGCTGATCATGGATGCTTTGAGTCCAACTACCTGCTTCTGCCGGATGGCACGCATCTCGAGCGCATGCAGGATTACCCACCCATCCCGGCGGATGTGCCGCACGCGCTTCTCGTGATCCCGTGCATCGGCGAGACGCTGCCGGGCACCGTGCCCGAGAACTGGGCGCTGCCGCTGCGCTTCGTCCCGGCGCCTGCGGATATGACCGTCCTGCCTGTCGTCGAACTCGCGCCCTCGCCCCAGGAGACAAATGTGCCGTCCGAGGCGTTTGTCGTCTTCGATCAGGTGATCGAGACGGCAGACAGCTATATCGTGCTGGGGCGGTTCACGCCACGCGTTGCGAATGGCGAGTGGGCGCAAGTCACCGGCATGCCCATGATCCACGATGCGACCGGCGCCAGGGTTTCGTACAGCATGGCGCAGGATGTTCAGGAGCCGCAGGTCAATGACGGATCGGGAGGGTTCGGGTTCGCGTATCAGTTCAAGGCTGTTGGCTTGGAGTACCCGCTCACGTTTTCGTTCCCCGGTGTGGTCGTCGGTCCGGCCGATCCGCAGGCGCGGGCGCAGTTCCACTTCGATAGCAGCACCCTACCGCAGTCCGGGGAGGAGCTGCGCCTCGATCAGCAGGTCGAGATGGCTGGCCACACGATCACGCTGGTCTCGGTCAGCAACGCGGCGCGCAGCGGCTACGCATTCGAATTCCACTCGGATGAGGACTTCTACTCACTAAGCGTGGAGATCGAGGGCCACCCGGCGAACGGCGGCGGGGGCGGGGGCGTGACGGGAGGCACTCTGCATGCCAGCTTGGATTTCATCGACGTCCCGACCGGGCCGCTCACGCTGAGCGTCTCCAACCTGGTCGTCATCAAGTCGCGCACCGCGTGGGAAGGGCAGTGGGCTCCCAGCGCGCCGCGAACCGACCTGCCGGCCGAGACCACACCCCAGGCCGGATCGTGCCTGACGGCAGATTCGGTGGCCGGGCTGCCGCTTGCGCCAGCGGACCTGGTCGGGCGCGCGCTGGTCTACGAGCCGCTCGAAGGGAGTGAATCGTGGGGCATGGTGCTTTACGAACTGCCGTCGGGCACGAAACGAGTTCCTCGTCGCCGATGCCGCGCGCGGCGCGCTCTCGCCGGATGGGATGCGCATAGCCTACCCCTCGGCGGAGGGAGTCCGCATCATCGATCTCGTCACATTCGATGAGAGAGTCATCCCGCTAGCCAGCGCAGGGTACGACTTGCACTGGTCCCCGGACGGAATGGAGATCGCGTTTGTCGGCTCGAGCGCGGAGGGGATCTACATTGTGAGACCGGACGACGGCGGTGTGCGGCGCGTTTCGGAGGCAGCCTACTCCTCAGTCATCGGCTTCTCGCCCGATGGTGCGAGGCTGTACCTGGCGGTGATGTACACCGGCGGAAGTGCGTGGATGGTGCGCGTGGTGGATGTGGTAAGCGGCGAGGCGCAGGACCTGACGACGATCGAGAATGGGTCGATGAAGATGCTGGCCGCAGCGGTCTCGCCGGATGAGGAGTGGATCGCCTACCGCGGGCGCGACAGCAGCAGCCTGTTCGTGATGCACCCGGATGGAGGCGAGATGCACGAAGTGGCGGAGCAGCCGGCGCAGGCGATCAGCGGTGTGCAGTGGACCGCCTCCGGCTGGCTGGGTCTGAGCCTGATCGAAAGCGAGGAGACGAATCGCGCGCTGGTGATCCTCAGGCCGGAGAGTTGCGAGGCTTACCGCCTTGCAATGGGGGAGGGCGAGCTGGAGGGGTTGTGGGTGCAGTGAACTGGGATCGGGCTCGCGCCCATCAAGCGTGGGTTCGGGCACGGCATGCCGTGCCCGAACGAGGACAGGGATGGGGCAGGGCGATGCCATGCCCCTTACACGCAATAGATGCTCGCGCTACTCCTTGCAGGTGAAGGTGATGTCGCGCGAGTTGCTTGCGGCGCCGGCCTCGTCGTACAGCGTGGCCCGCAGTGTCACCGTTTGCGATCCCTCACACCAGATGTTGAACTCGCTCGTGCCGGCATAGTAGTCGCCTGAGGTAAGGGTCTCGTGCGGGTTGAATTCGAACCCCGCGAAGTTGGTCGCGCTGACCACGGAGAACACTGCTCGCGTGCAGTCTCCGCCCAGGTCGGTGAAGGTGAACCACCCGCCCTTCGGCGTGCCGTCCCCCGGGATCTCTGCTGGGAATTGCAGGCCGGTGAGGGCTGGGGGGCTGGAGGCCACCGCGGCCGGCGGGGGTGCGAGTGGGGGATCCACTGGCGAGCCCAGGTCGCCCGCTGGGAGCGTGTCCCCAGGCGGGTATTCCTTCTCCATGCGCTTGCCTTCCTCGTTTGTTTGTTCGACGACCTCTTTGAAGGCATCACCCCTTTCGACCGCGTTGCCGATCGCGGAGATGTTGCACGCAATGGAGAGCAGCAACATGGCAGCGATAGCAGAGCGGGCAGCATGGTAATTGGAGAGATGAACTCGGGGTGAGGGCCCTGTCAGGCGGGTCATGCGACCTCCGGGATGAATGACGGCCGGTGATGCGTGCGAGGCCGCGGCTGAGAGCCGCTCTCTTATTATTGCACAGGTGGGTCCGGCGTGCTGCGGCAGGCGCGTACGGCGAAAGAGTGTTAATCTACTCCACGTCTCCTCTGACAGCCATGCCGCGCCCAATGACGAAGTGAGGTCATCATGACACGACACCGCGCCTGCGCGATCGCACTCCTCATCCTGGCATGCCTCACAGGGTGTGCCCCGGCAGCAACGCCCTCGCCCGAAGCGACCGTTGGGCCGCAGGCAACAGCCGCCAGTCCGACGCTCATCCCCACCGAGGCAACTGCAACACCGTTGACCGTTGCGACCGTTCCGCCGGCGCCCATGGAGTATGCGTGCTCCGCAGTCCGCATGGTCGAGCTGGGGACGTATCCCGCGCTGGAGAATCCCGCGGATGTAGCCCTCTTGGGTACGCGCGCCTTCGTGGCAGAGTTGGGCGGGCTGCGCGTCATCGATGCCGCCAATCCGGCTGCTCCGCTCGCGGCGGGCTTCCTTCTCGCAACCGGAGGCTATGGCCGAATTGTCACCGCGGGCGATAAGGTCATCGCGGCGGCGGGCGATGCTGTCGACCTGATCGATGTATCCAAACCCGAGGCGCCGGTGCGCGTTGCGTCGGTACCGATCTCTGCGCCGGGCCCGATCGAGCTTGCCTGGGAAGGGGGTTTCGCGCTGGCGCGGGATGGCCTGGGTGTCGTCCACATCTTGGAGGTAGCATCCGCCCAAGGGCTGCGTGAGGTCTCAACCTACAATCCGCCAGGCGGAATCTGGGGCGGTGAGATGTTCGGCAACGAGGTCTTCGCGAAGTTGGGTCGCGCGCGGGCGATGGGGCTGCCTACGATCGCGATTGCCGGCGGATACCTGTATGTCGCCGATCTCGATGGCGGGCTGCGGGTCGTGAGCCTCGCGCAATCGGGCCGGCCGACCGAGGTCGGCGCACGCATGGCAGATCTGAACCCCTCGAATGTGGCGAGCTTTGGTGATCGCCTGTTCGCCTTCTCGGAAGAGGAGGGCGGGGCCGCATGGTCGTGGCAACTCTCGGAGTTCGACCTTTCGTTACACCCGGAGTTGGCGGAGCCCATAGAACTCGGGACCCTGGAACTCACAGGGGAGACGGACCTTGCCTCACTCTGCGGCTATCTCTCCGGCTTCCTGTCACTCACGAGGAGCGGTGATGCAGAGCAGTCGCCGTCAGGTGACTACGGGCTTGGCGATGTGGCGGGCGCACTGACGGGGGTGGCTAACGAGGGAGACACGCTCTATCTGCTGGATCCCGATCGCGGGCTCGTCGTCCTTGCGGCAGAGCTCTTAAGATAGCCATTACAGGAGCGGCATAAAGCGCGAACGGGGCGGGGTTGGGCGCGCCCGGCCTTCTTCGTTTGGCGGCCTCGGGGGCGGCGCGAGCAGCAGGTCAAGAATCGGGGAGATCGGCCGTTCATCATGGCACTGGAGGGTGACACATCTCTTGCGGCGAAATGCCCTTGCCAACTCGCCGTACAATCAAGTGGGAGAGGCACGCCTCACAAGGAGAACTCTCTCCTATCGTCCAAGGCAACCGACCAGGCAGATGCGCTAGTGCCCGCCATCAACGAGATCGCCTATTTCCAAGATAGGCGCGACGAGATGCCCAACCAGGCACTGGCCCGCGCGCTGGCCACGCGCAAGGACCGCGCGGGGATACGGGAGATCGCCGGCGGGCTGTGGCACAAGAACAAGAGCATTCGCAGCGACTGCCTCAAGGTGCTCTACGAGATCGGCTACATCGATCCGGGGCTGATCGCCGACTACGTGGATGAGTTCCTCAAGCTGCTGGGCGCGAAGGACAACCGAATGGTGTGGGGTGCAATGATCGCCCTGGCGACGATTGCCGATAAGCGCCCCAAGGAGATCTGGCGCCACATCGAGGATGTCAAGCGCGCAACGAAGAATGGCACGGTTATCACCGTGGTGTGGGGCGTGAGAACGATGGCTGGCGTGGCCGCCGCAGGCGCGAAGTTTCGCAAGGCGTTGTTCCCCGTTCTGCTCGGTCATGTACGCACCTGCATTCCTCGCGACGTGCCCACTCACGCCGAGAGCATATTGCGCGCCCTTACCAAGAGTACCAAGAAGGAGCTCCTGGTCGTATTGGAACGCCGGCGCAAGAAACTGTCACCCTCGCAGACTGCCCGGCTGAAAAAGGTCATCCGCCGCGTCGAGGCCATGTAACGCTTCGCAGGTCGATCTGTCGGCTCCAGCCCTCGCGCCCAACCGTGTCTTTCCCTCCACCACGAAAGGCATTCAGAATTCCCTTGTCGTGCAGGTCTCATCTGCCTCACATCAGGGATTCACCGATTCTCCATAATCAAATCGCATAATCCGTGCCTTGGAAACCTACTCCCGACGCTTGGTGCCACGCCTCGCAGGGATTTCGCAAGTGGGTTGACGCGGTCGATAGGCATCCTCGCCATGAGAAGTGGATGGTGCGCGAGGCGGCGGTCGGGAGAAGGGGGTCCAAAGGGAGGCTCGCTACGTCTTGGAAACGATTCGCGTACGTTGCGCTGGTTGTGGCTTTGGCCGGCGCCTCCGGAGTTGCCGGTGCTGTCGCCGGCGGCGTGGTGGTCTACGAGGTCGTGCGCAATGGATCGGCCTCGACGACAGCCCCGATGAACCCGTCGTCGGCCGGTGTGCCCGCTGCGAGCAGCCAGGTCGGCACGTTATCGATCAATACCACCGACGTCGAGACCACGATCACCAAGTCCGTCGCAGGCCGTCGGACCATCCGTGGTGACCGTCGTCGGGACGATCCCCGGGCAGACCACCTTCTTCGGGACATCGGGCACCAAACGGTGAGCGGCAGCGGCGTCTTCATCTCCGAGGACGGCTACATCCTGACCAACAACCATGTGGTCGAGGTGCCCAGAAGTCTCCGTCATCCTCTCGACGGCAGCGAACAGCGGCGACCATCGTCGGTACGGATCTTACGCCGACCTGGCGGTGCTCAAGACCGATGGCCCAGCCCCGGCGGTGGCCACCCTGGGCAACTCGGATGTACTCAACCCCGGCGAGACGGTCATCGCCATCGGCTCGCCGCTGGGCGATTTCAAGAACACCGTCACGGTCGGCGTGTCAGCGCCACCGGGCGCTCGATCGACACCGGTCAGGGCTACCAGATCGAAGGCCTGATCCAGACCGATGCCGCCATCAACCAGGGCAACTCCGGCGGTCCGCTGGTGAACCTGGCTGGGGAGGTGATCGGCATCAACACCCTGGTGGTGCGCAGCACCGGCACGGGCGCCGTCGCCGAAGGGCTGGGCTTTGCCATCCCTGCCAACACTGCCCGCGCCGTGGCGGAGCAGATCATCCAGAAAGGCTACTTCTCCCGCCCGTACCTGGGCATCCGCTGGCAGTCAGTCACGCCGCGTGTGGCCGCCTTTTATAACCTGCCGTGCAGTGGGGCATATACGTCACCGATGTCACCTCCGGCAGTCCCGCCAGCGAAGCAGGCCTGCAGTCCGGCGATATCATCACCCGCCTGGGCAAGACCGCCCTGGATGAGACGCACTCCTATTTCAATACCTTGTTCCAGTACAACCCCGGCGACACCGTCGATAGGATTCATGCGCGGCACCAACGAGATGAGCGTCTCGGTCGTACTCGGCGAGACGAAAACAACTGAGCCGCACCCGCCCAAACGCAACTCGTTACTGCGGCCCCTCCCAGAATTGGGAGGGGCCGTCGCGCGACAATATCAATCGACATGCCCTG
>CAVQIA010000001.1:0-4922 GCA_963712475.1 uncultured Chloroflexia bacterium | reverse complement strand
GCGCATCGAGGAGATGAGCGGCGGGCGCTTCCGCATCGTCATCTCCGAGATCCCTTACCAGGTCAACAAGACCGCGCTCATCGAGCGCATTGCGGAACTGGCGCGCGACGGGCGGCTGGAGTCCATCGCCGACCTGCGCGACAAATCCGACCGGCGCGGCATGTCGATCGTCATCGAGCTCAAGCGCGGCGGCCCGCCGCGTCAGGTCCTGAACCAGCTCTACAAGTACACCCCGCTGCAGTCCACCTTCGGCGTGCAGATGCTGGCCCTGGTGGATGGCGAGCCGCGCCTCATTTCGCTCAAGCGCGCGCTGCAGGTGTATCTCGAGCACCGTCAGGTGGTCATCACCCGCCGCTCGCAGTTCGAGCTGGCCAAGGCCCGCCGCGGGCCCACATTCTGGAAGGGCTGCTCACCGCCCTGGCCCACCTGGACGAGGTGATCAAGACCATTCGCCAGTCGAAGGACGTGGACACCGCCCGGGCGCGCCTGATGGAGCGCTTCAAGCTCTCGGAAGTCCAGGCCCAGGCGATCCTCGACCTGCAACTGCGGCGGCTGGCGGCGCTCGAGCGCCAGAAGATCGAGGACGAGCACAAAGAAACGCTGGCCACGATCGCCTTCCTGGAAGACCTGCTGGCCCATCCCAAGAAGATCCTGGGCGTGATCCAGGCCGACCTGCAGGATATCGTGCAGCGTTTTGGCGATGCCCGCCGCACGCGCATCGCGCTGGATGCCACCGAGGAGCTGCGCGAAGAGGACCTGGTGCGTGACGAGGGCGTGCTGATCTCGATCACGCAGCGCGGCTACATCAAGCGCGTGCCGGCGCGCGCTGTACCGCACCCAAGGGCCGCGGCGGCAAGGGGTGACCGGGCACGAACTGCGCGAAGAGGACGAGGTGGCCTATCTCTTCCCGGCCCGCTCGCTCGACACGATCCTGTTCTTCTCCGACCGCGGCAAGGTGTACTCCGAAAAAGCCCACCGCATTCCCGAATCCGATCGCGCCGACCGCGGCACGACGATTGCCAACGTGCTCTCGGTGACCCAGGGCGAGACGATCACCGCGGCGGTAGCGGTGGGCAGCTTCGAGAGCGGCGAGTATTGCACGATGGCGACGCGCAACGGCAAGATCAAGCGCGTGCAGCTTTCGGAGTTCGAGGCGGTGCGGCCCTCGGGGCTGGTGGCCATCACCCTCGAAGAGGGCGACGTGCTGGGCTGGGTGCGCGTGACCACCGGCGCCCAGGAGATCATCCTGATCACCGAGAAGGGCCAGGCGTTGCGCTACTCCGAGAAACTGGTGCGCCCGATGGGCCGCCAGGCGGCCGGGGTCAACGCCATTCGCCGCGCCAAGGACGACTTCGTCACCTCGATGGAAGTCGTGGATGAAGAAGGCGAGCTGTTGGTGGCGACCTTCAAGGGCTACGGCAAGCGCACGCCGATGCGCGAGTATGCGCCCAAGGGGCGCGCCACGGGCGGGGTGGCCACCATTGCCCAGAAGATGCTGGACGTGACCGGGCGGATTGCCGCGGCGCGCATGGTGCGTGCGGACGACGACCTGACGATCATCACCGCCGGTGGGCAGGCGCTGCGCCTGAAGGTGAAACAAGTGCGGCGCGCCGGGCGGGCCACGATGGGCACACACATGATGAACCTCAAGGAAGGCGATACGATCGCCTCGGTGGCACGCATCTCGGCCGACTTGCAGGAAGAAGCCAACGGCGGCGAGGCAGCGGAGAGCGCGTCCGCCAGCCAGGGCGAAGCCCAGGCGCTCGGGCGCAGACCACTGAGCGCGATTGACAATGAGGCATGGCCGAGGGATCTGCGCTCGTGGGCGTGCCATTTTCGTCCTTTTTGCTCGCAGGGCTATAATTCAAATGCAGAGGCTCGGCTCCGGGTTGACCCAAGGCGAAGATAATGATCGAAGCGAGAGAAGTGTATATCGTCGACAAGAATGGAAAGCGAACCAGTGTCGTCCTGCCCCTAAGTCGCTATCGCCGAACTCCTCGAGGATCTTCATGATCTGGCGGTCGTCGCGGAGCGACGTCGCGAGCGACCCGTCCCGGTTGCTGAAATAAAGCGACAAATCAAAGAGGATGGCTAGCTACGCGGTCCTGCTCAAGCCATCGGTTGAGAAGGACCTTCGGCCGATTCCCGCCGATCATCGACGACGTATCCTGGCCCGCATCGAGGCCCTTGGCGCTGACCCGCTGCCCTCGGCAATCGATAAAGCTGTCGGGCGCGGAGCGTCTGTTTCGCATTCGAGCGGGTGACTATCGGATCATCTACAGCTTTGATCCCGACCGAGAACAAGTCATCGTACACTACGTTCGGCATCGTTCGCAGGCGTACTCGCGCCGATAACTTCCTTGGCACGCCCCCGTTTTCGACTGCCTGCACTACAATCGACTTCTGCACCGGACCCGCGATGGGGATGACTACCCATGGTTGTGCCTGATGCCAACCTGACCTATCTGCCCGACCCCGATCCAGTCCTTGTGAGCGAGCTCCTGGTGGCCCTGGCCAACACCGAGGGCGGCGGCCTGGCGCTCGGGCTAACCGAGCACGGGGCTATCCGCCGATCGCTCAGTGCGCACGAGGCGGAAGACCTGTTGCGGCGCGCCGAGGCCTTGTGCCGTCCGCCGGTCGCGACGCAATGGGAGGAGCGCGAGCTGCACGGTCGCACGGCGGTGGTCGTGCAGGTCCCGCGTTCGAGCGAGCTGCACGCCCTCGAGGATGGGCGCGTGCTGATTCGGTCGGGAGCCCACAACCGGGCGCTGGGCGGGGAGGAGATCCGCCTCCTGGCGGCCACCAAATCGGCGGGCGATTTCGAATCGGAGATCGCGGCCGGGGCCGCGTGGGAGGACTTCGACCCGCAGGTGATCGAGGAATTCCTCGAGAGCCGCCAGAAAAGGCGCCGCGCCTTGGCGCGCGGGGAGGCGCACGAGGTCCTGGAGGAGATGGGCTACACCCAGGGCGGGGCGCCAACGGTCGCGGGGCTCTTGCTCTTTGGGCGCGCACCGCAATCGCACTTCCCCCAGGCCTCGCTGGTCTTCGTGCGCTTCGATGCGCCGGAAGTCCATGCTGCGGCGGGCGAAGCGGGGTACGGCCGGCGGGAAGAGATCGGTGGCCCGCTGCCGCATCTCATCGAAGAATCCTGGCAGCTTCTGAACGAGGAGATGCACTCGCGCGCGGTGTTGCGCGGCCTGGTGCGCGAGGAGCGCAGCGAGTATCCGCTGTTTGCGGTTCGCGAAGCCCTGGTCAATGCGGTGTGCCACCGCGACTACCGCATTCGCGGGCGGCGCATCGAACTGCGCATGCACCCCGACCGGCTGGAAGTCGTGAGCCCCGGCGGACTGCCGGGCTATATCGCCCTCGACAACCTGGTCGAGGAGCACTACTCGCGCAACCCGCGGCTGGTGGCCGGCCTCTTCCAGTGGGGCTTCGTCGAAGAGCTAGGGCTGGGCATCGACCGCATGATCGAAGAGATGGTGGCGGATGGACGGCCGCCGCCGGCCTTCCAGGCCACGCCCTACTCCTTCAAGGTGACGCTGGCCGCCGCGCGCGAGAGGCCCCCGCTGCCGGCGTGGGAACGCGACCTGAATGAACGTCAGGCCCGCGCCCTCAACTACGCGCGCGAGCACGGGCGCATCGCCAACCGGGAGTACCGCGAGTTGTGTCCCGAGGTCGGCGCCGAGACCTTGCGCCTGGACCTGGCGGATCTGGTGCGCCAGGGCCTCTTGATGAAAGTCGGCGACAAGAAGGGCACCTACTACATCCTCAAGTGATCCCGCGGGAGGCCGGCATGCGAGGTGTGAGAGCGGCAGCCGCACTGATCGTCCTAGCCACACTCAGCGCGTGTGCAGGGCGCAGCGAACTGCGCCAGGGACATGTCGTCTTGGGATTCGAGACCTCATCCTTCCAGCCCTGCGGCGATGCCGAGCAGTGGTGGCTCTCGGGCGATACGGACGTGATGGGCGAGTTGGGAAAGGCCTTCACCGACCTGGGTGGCACGGCCGAGGCGCGGCTCTTCGTCGAAGTGCGCGGGGTGCTCAGCCGGGAGGGGAGCTATGGCCACCTGGGTGCCTACCCACGCGAGTTTCATGTGACGGAGGTGGTGGAGGCCCGACTGGGACAGCCCGCAGATTGTAGTGGGGAAACTTGGGCACAATGAGGGTCTTTGCGATGTTAGCCAGGAAAAGAAACGTGGCTGCCCATGGAGGCCCATTGCATCCACGAGTTGCTCCGAGGGGCTGGCTGGGACTTCGCAAAGACTGGATCTTCGTCCTGTTGCTGACGAGTATCGGCATGGTGGTCCGCCTAGTCACAATGCCCTCTCGGGGGCTGTCCTACGATGAGCTTCAATCGGCTACCTTCGCCGCCTTACCGATCGGGGAAGTGGTGGAGAATGTGCTAGCGGCCGACCCGCATCCCCCGCTCTACTATGTCCAACTGCACGCGTGGCTGAGGCTGGGTACCTCCGACACTCTTTTGCGACTCAACTCGGTCATGTTCTCTACGTTGTGCATCGCCGCAGTCTACGGCCTGGCCCGCGCGCTTATGGGAAGAATCCAAGCAATCACCGCTGCAGCTCTTTTCGGCGTTTCGCCTCTTGCGGTTGATTACGCGCAGTCAACGCGCATGTACGCCATGCTCATGCTGCTGGGCGTGTGCAGTCTGTGGCTCCTGGAGCGTTTCCTCCGCCGGGGCTGCAAGGTCGGAGATGGCGCGCTCTTGGTCGTGGCGGTCGAGGGCTTCCTCTATTCGCACGGGGGAGGGTTCTTGCTGGGTCTAGGGCTGGCTGCTTACACGTTCTACGAGCTGTTGGGGAATGTCTCGCGTCGACGGATTCTAATGTCCGTCACCGCATGGCTGGTGATTGTGGGATGCTACCTTCCCTGGGTGTGGCGCGCGGCCTCAATCGGCATTGG